>CAVWDP010000001.1:0-34642 GCA_963753835.1 uncultured Bacteroidales bacterium
GTTATTTACCGATACAGAAACGCGAGAAGATGTTACCAAGTAGCTCATCATTCGTTATCTCCCCGGTGATCTCACCAAGATGGTGCAGGGCTTTGCGGATGTCGATGGCAATGAGGTCGGAGGGGATGTCGTTGGCGAAACCTTCGTCAATGCTATTAATGGCTTCCAAAACGCCGGTGAGCGCTTCATGATGACGGGCATTGGACACGATCACACTCTCTTCCTCCGGATCGAGGGAAACAGCTTTCACGAGGCTGTCGGAGATCATTGAGATATTTTCTTTTCGCTTTGCTGAAACGAAGATACATTCAAACTCCACCAGATTTTTAAAATGCTTCGGCATCTTACCAGACGATCGATCTTGTTAGCAATCAGATATAAAATGCTTTTCCTGCATGTCTTCTTCACCCAGTTGCCGAGTAAATTCCTCCAGGCTGTCTTCCACCTCCATGCAATCCGTATCGTTGATATCGAATAAATATAGGATAACCTTTGCCAGTCGGATTTTTTCGTATGTACGTTCAATGCCGATGGTCTCAATCTTATCTCCCGAATCACGCAAACCGCCGTGTCGATAAACCTGAAGGCCATGCCATTGATCACGATGGTGTCTTCTATGGCATCCCTGGTGGTTCCCGGGATATCAGATACAATGGCTTTCTCTTCGTTAAGAATTGCGTTCAGCAAAGTAGATTTGCCCACATTGGGTTTGCCGATGATGGCCACAGGGATTCCACTTTTCAGCACATTACCATCTGCAAAGGAATCAGCCAGCAGCTTTACTTCGGTATCGATCTCAACCAATAAATTTTTAAGTGCTGATCTGTCAGCAAACTCCACATCTTCTTCACTGAAATCAAGCTCAAGCTCAATAAGTGAAGCAAACTGCATCAGCTGATCACGCAGTCCCCTGATCTTTTTGCTGAAACCACCTCGCATCTGGTCCATGGCCAGCCTGTGTGATGCCTTCGAATTAGCAGCGATCAGATCTCCTACACCTTCGGCCTGCGACAGGTCTAGCTTGCCGTTCAAAAAAGCCCGCATGGTAAACTCTCCAGGCTGTGCCATCCTGCATCCGCTATCCAACAGCAATGCAAGGACCTTTTGTACGATGAAGGCCGAGCCATGGCATGAGATCTCTATAGCATCTTCGCCTGTATAGGAATGGGGATCTTTAAACACTGACAGAAGCACATCATCGATGATATCATCTTTGCTTTGTATAGTTCCGTAGTGAAGGGTATGGGTATCTGCTTTTTTTATATCAAAGCCTTTTTTTTTGCTTTAAAAACTTTTGCAGCTACTTTGAATGTGTTCTTCCCTGATACACGCAACACCGCAATGGCAGAGCTTCCCGGTGGGGTTGCCAGGGCGCAAATGGTGTCGATGGGATGTTAATACTGCCATTATTATATAATGATATTAGATTTACAACAAAGATATTACTTAAAAAACTCTAAATCCTATTATCCTAAATCCGAAACAAATTCAAATTTCAAAATTCAAATTTTAAAAAGAATATTAAGTTTTAAAGTCCCCATCTTCTTTAGGAGAGGTGGATTTAGGGGGTGAGGTGAATATTTTGTAATTAAAAAGAAACATTATCTTTGCGCTCTAAATCAATTTCAGTAAATAATGAGCGTATTAGTCAATAAAGATTCCAGGATTATTGTCCAGGGATTCACAGGAAAAGAAGGAACATTTCATGCTTCCCAAATGATCGAATACGGTACAAATGTAGTTGGTGGGGTGACGCCGGGAAAAGGCGGACAAACGCATTTAGATCATCCGGTTTTTAATACTGTATCTGATGCCGTTAAAAAAGCCGGAGCTGATGTATCGGTGATTTTTGTACCACCAGCTTTTGCTGCAGATGCCATGATGGAAGCTGCCGATGCGGGGATCAAGGTGATCGTTTGTATTACAGAAGGAATTCCTACATCTGATATGGTCAAGGTGAAAGAATATCTAAAAGATAAAGATTGTCGTTTGGTAGGTCCTAACTGCCCGGGTGTGATTACTCCTGGGGAAGCCAAAGTGGGCATTATGCCGGGATTTATTCATAAAAAAGGAAGGTAGGTATTGTGTCCCGCTCGGGGACCTTGACCTATGAAGCAGTTGATCAATTAACAAAAATGGGTCTTGGCCAGACAACTGCCATTGGTATTGGCGGAGACCCTATCATTGGCACTACTACCAAAGACGCTGTTGAACTATTTATGAACGATCCTGAAACCAAAGGAATCGTGATGATTGGTGAGATTGGTGGAAATATGGAAGCCGATGCTGCCTACTGGATCAAAGACATGGGACAAAGCCTGTAGTAGGTTTTATTGCCGGTGCTACTGCTCCAAAAGGACGAACTATGGGCCATGCTGGTGCCATCATCGGAGGTAAAGACGATACCGCCGAAGCCAAAAAAGAAATTATGATCGTGAATGTGGGATTCACGTGGTGGATTCACCGGCCGATATTGGTTCGAAGATGAAGGAAGTATTTAGGTATAGGTTCAGGGTGCAAAGTGCATGGAATTAAGCTGCGGACCGATTTATTACATTGCCAATATCAAGTCTCTAGTATCAATTATCAAGCTCACATTTCAAGCCTAAAAGTTAAGTATCCAGGCCCCGTTAAAGCTATTCTTGTATTTTTCTTTTCCCTGCTTGGCTTCGTCGAGGTTAGGATAATCGTTGATGCTGATGCGGTACTGTCCCTGGTTATTTTTCAGGATACGGACTTTTGAGCCATCCACATTACTGAACTTCTTTGCTTCTTTCTGGGCATCGTTTTCTGATTGGAAACTGGCAACAATCACATAGAACCTGTCTGTGCGGCTGCTGATCACAGGTATGCTTCCAGCAGCTACTGCAGGTCTGATGGCCTGCTCACTGGGAACTTGTTTTCCTGAACATTTTTCCGGTGATGGAAGCGCATCAGTACGCAGTCCCATCCAGACTACAGCATAACTCTTATAGATGCCAACACCCATGGCACGCCAGCTTTTCTTTTCCCATTGGTCTTTATTGAGCAGGAAAGCACTTGACTCATCTATCTTTGTCCAGAATCGAAATACAGTATCGGCATTGGTATTAAACACCTCAGCATAAGTGAGTTCATAGCCTTCACCAGTATAATTTGTCAGTTCGCCCGGTTTATTCCTTATGCATTCTGCCTGTGGCACCCATTTATTATGGCAGCATGGGGTCCAATCGCCCTTGTCGGACCAGCTATTCAGGTTGCAGATGCTGGTGTCGGGGTGATTGGTGTACAGGTCGATCACATGCGTGCGTGCAACAAAGGAAAGGGAAGCTGAAACAGGAATTTCCTTCAACCCATTGATTACCCTGTGTGCGTTGATCAGCTCAGCCAGCCTGTATTCATCATCTGTCAGGCAGAAATCATCAGGTACACCTTTTTGACTAAAGGCCGTGGTGCTAACGAGTAAAAGCAAATAAGGAATAAGAAAAATATTTTTTAATGCTTCCATGGGCTGCAGATTTGAATTCAAAGTTAGTTATTTATCCTAATAATTTATAACGTATTGTCATTTCGACCAAAGGGAGAAATCTATTTTTATAAAACACAACAGATTTCTCCATCCGCTACGCTTCTGTCGAAATGACTTGAAAATAGAGATAGTTGAAATGGTTGAACACACCTTCGCAATGCTTCGGCGGGCAAGGTTGGTTGAATTGGTTGAATTTGTTAAATCGGTTGAATCGGTTAATTCAGGAAATAATCCAATATCAATTTAAATTCATAATCATTATCTTATCTTTGACCCAAATGGAGAAACAACGATCACATGGTTTTGGTACAGGCCCGGTATTTTTTACGGCCATATCCACCATACTTGGAGCCATACTATTCCTTCGTTTTGGATTTGCTGTAGGCTCATTGGGATTTATGGGCGTGATGGCGATCATATTGCTTGGCCACCTGGTGACCATCCCAACAGCATTGGCCATTTCGGAGATCGCTACAAACCAGCGTGTTGAAGGGGGAGGGGAGTATTTTATCATTTCCAGGTCGTTTGGCTTAAATATAGGGGCAACCATCGGACTCGCCCTATATCTTTCCCAGGCCATCAGTGTGGCCTTTTACGTGATCGCATTTACCGAGGCTTTTGAGCCTTTCTTTGAGTGGATGCGGAACGTACATGGCATGGATCTGCCTAAGCAGGTGATCAGCTTGCCTGCCATGGCAATATTAACGGCTTTGATCCTCATCAGGGGGGCTAATATGGGTGTGAAAGCACTCATTGTGATCGTAATAATCCTGGTTGGTTCCCTGGTCCTGTTCTTTGCAGGAACAACAGAATATGCATCTGAACATACTCAATCGTTTTTCACGGGTTCATTCCGCAATGCGAACCAGTTCTTTATCGTTTTTGCCATCGTGTTTCCAGCGTTTACAGGAATGACAGCCGGAGTAGGACTATCAGGTGACCTCAAAAGCCCTCGTAAGTCGATACCCAGGGGAACACTGATCGCCACCTTCATTGGTATGATCACTTATGTTTTTATTGCCTGGAAATTAACTGTCTCCGCCAGTCCTGAAGACCTGGTAGGCGAGCAGCTGATCATGAGCAAAATTGCCATATGGGGAGTCTGGGTGATCCCTATTGGCCTGGCTGCATCAACCATATCCTCGGCTATCGGATCGGTAATGGTTGCTCCTCGGACATTACAGGCACTTACCTACGATCATTTGTTTCCGCTTCCCAGGGTGAACCGTTTCCTGTCGCGTGGGAAAAAGGAAAACAATGAACCTTTTAACGCATCCCTTGTCACCTGTGTTATCGCATTTGTTTTTGTTGCAGTGGGGAATGTGAACATGGTGGCGGAGATCATATCCATGTTTTTTATGGTCACTTACGGTGCGCTCTGTCTAATCTCTTTTCTCAACCATTGGGGTTCGGATCCTTCGTATAGGCCAACCTTCCGGTCACGCTGGTATATTTCCCTGGTTGGTTTCCTGATGAGCGTATGGCTGATGTTTAAGATCAACTGGATTTATGCATTTGTTGCTATTGGAGGTATGATCCTGATATACATTATTATCACTCGTTATCATAAGGAAAGAAGGGGATTGCAAACTATTTTCAGGGGAGCCATCATTCAACTCAACAGAAAATTACAGGTTTACCTGCAGAAATCAACCAGGATAAAGAAAAGCGAAGAATGGCGGCCTGCAGCCATATGTATTTCCAGTGCCAGTTTTATACGCGAAGAGGCATTTTATTTGTTGGAGTGGATTGCCCATAAGTATGGCTTTGCAACCTACATTCACCTGATCGAAGGTTATTATTCCAAGCAGACCAATGATGCTGCTCAGCAAATGCTTGATAAGCTTATTGCAAAAGCTGAGCTTCGGAAAAATAATGTATATATCGATACACTCATTTCGCCTTCTTATACCTCCGCCATTGCGCAGACCATCCAATTGCCCGGCATATCAGGTATGGATAACAATATGATGGTTTTTGAATATGATAAGTCCAATCCAAAGGAGCTGGAACAGATCCTCGATAACTTTAAGCTGGTGAAAGCAGGCAATTATGATCTGTGCATCCTGGGAAGCTCTCATAAGCGTTTCAACTTTAAAAAAGGTATCCATGTATGGATCAGAAGTTTCGATTACCAGAACTCCAACCTGATGATCCTATTGAGTTATATTATTTCAGGCCATCCCGACTGGCAGAAAAGCAATATCAAGATCTTTGATATCTGTAAGGAAGAAGAACTGGAGCAGACCAGGGAGAATCTGCTTGAACTAGTAAAATCCGGCCGCATCCCGATCACTGAGAAGAATATCCAGATCATTAAAAAGGATGAGAATGTAAGCAGCAAGGTGCTTGATCAATGAGCATTCGGCCGAAGCTGGCTTCACCATCATCGGTTTCAGGGCAGAGCATATCAAGGCTTTTGGAACGGAATTATTTACCGGTTATGACCTGGTAGGGGATATGTTGTTTGTGAATTCCCATCGGCAGAAAGAAATTACATAAGTGCCTAGTGCCTAGTTGAGTGATGGTGTCCTAAGATTAGTGATTAATGGAGATTGAGGAAGAATGGAGAATGTTGATGGATTTTTTTATTACCACAAAGAGCGCACAGATTCACCCAAAGATCGCTAAGGGAACCCTTCGCGTACTTAGTGCTTACTTTTGTATCCTTTGTGGTTAGAAATAATTTAAATTAAAATTAAATTCAAAATCCAACACTCAAAATCCAAAACTATTTTACTAATTGATATTTATCAATCAACACCCTCGCAATGATCGCATCCCAGATATAGTTCGGTGGGCAATTGAGCACATCATTGTCGGGGCTGTAGCTTTCCCAGTAATTATGGTTCTTTGAAAGCTGTGTGCTAGCTGCCAGAATCATTTTATCGGCCAGTTCGATGGCTAGATCATCATATCCGTAGTTGATCAGTCCCCTGAACACCATATAATCCCATAGCAACCATACCGGGCCGTTCCATTTACAGCAATAATCTACATTGGGACTATACCATGGATCATCAGCTGCCAGGGTGGGGACACCGTACTTTCTCCAGAATTTTGTTGTATCGGTGAGGGTTTCGATCAATAAGTCAGCCTGATCTGTATCACAGGCATTGGCCCACATAGGCAGGAACCCGATGATCTCCTGTCGGCGCAGGTCACGCTCCAAAAAGAAGTATGAGTCATCCATGCGGTTGATATGGTAATAAAAACCGCTCTCAGGGTTCCACATCTTGCATTAATCATGCCTGACATTTTGACAGAAAGGTTTTTCCAGTATAACATATCATCCTCTAAAGCCAAGCTCTATGGCCATCTTACTTAAATAATTAATTTCATTAATAGCCATCAGGTTTAAATCAAGGCATTCCAGCTCATCTGAAATATCTTCTTTGTCGACATCAAGGTACCTTTCAGCTGAAACCTGGAAGACTGCATTGTACCAGTCTCTCACATTTTCTATGATACCATATGGTCCCCATTCCAGCAGGCCGTCTCCATCAGCATCACGATTATTAAGCAGCCATTCGATATATTTTTTACCTGAGGCATAAGCTTCTTCAAGAAATAAACTATCCCGGCTAACACTATAAATCTCATAATTGATCCAGTTATAAAAAGGGGCCGATGTGGTGGCCATGGTATCTCCGTGTATTTTACTATAGTGTGGGTATTCGCCTCTGCCACGTGGTCCGTGCCGATAGGCGATCAGGCCATCTTCCCCTTGTTGCTCCATATATACGCGCTGGGATTCCTGGGCAGATTCAGCATCCAGAAATGCATAGGCAAGCATGCTGAGTGATTCATGAAGCACCTGGTGTCCGTGTCCCCATCCCCAGAGGGGTTCCCGGGAAAAGACATAAAAGTTATGGGATGTTTCTCCGGCAGGAGGCAGCATGCAGCCCCTCACCAAATTAAAAGCACCTATATACATGATCTTTTCTTCCCTGCTCATGGCCTTAAACCGCGGTACGCTTGCAAACATGCTGATGTTTTCATCAAAAATGGCTGCAATGCCAAATCCAGCACCCTGGCGGCTTCTTCTTTCAAGTCTACTTCCTCTTCATCCAACGACTGCATGCCCCTCAAGTAGCGAATATTCACAGATTCACCAGGAACAAGAGTTTTTTTAACATGCAGGGCAATATACCTTGCGCAGCCAGCTGTTTTCATATTCAGTTTATCATCTCTGTCATCAGCATAAAAATCAGTTTTAATTAATATTGTAAAAAGCATCCGGAGGGCCCTGGTAAGCACCGAAGGAATATAAGTCTTGGTTGCATGCAAAAATATCGTGCCAGTGTTTAAAATATCCACCGGAAATATAGAGGTTGCTGATCAGTCGCTTAGGGCTCTCATAATGCCTGGATAGAGTGCATTGTTTTCATCATTATACGCATCAATACAAAGGGAATCCCGATCGAATTCAATCACGGGATAGATTCAATTTCCATCTTATCTGATGTATGGTTTGTAATTTGCATATCCACCAGGGCAGTTTTCGATGAATAAACCATGTAGCATTCCTGTACATCAACACCCGGCCAGGGCTGGTATTTGCTCAGGGCCATATCATGCGAAAGATGCAATGATGACGGGCGCCTGGTGGTATTCAGGGATCTTATCCACCACTACTTCATTGAATTTCCAGATGCAATACATGCTGCCTGATTGATCGGAAGCATAGCCTAGGGGCTTTTCTGTTGACCAGTAATCCATTTTATATCCTTTATCACCATAAAGCCTGAACGTTCCATACTGGCCGTATATGTTGTATATAATGGATCATTTGCCTCCGCATTGATTACTCAACCATGGATCACTGATATTTAATTCTTGTGCAATTAAATAAGTGATAAATTAAAAGAAATATAATAAAGACAAGAAATTGTGATTCTCATAATGCTGGAATTAGTTTAGGCTAATTTATGAATTATATAGCCACAAAGTTACAAAGGCACGGAGTTACCTGATTTTAATATAAATATATCTTAGTGGTACTCTAGTGTCCTCAGTGCCTCTAGTGGCAATAAGTTAGAGTATTATATTTATATATTTGTAAAACAATGATGAAAAGTAAAATTTATTGATCATTCCTAATAAGCCTGGCTTATTAATATTAATCTCCTGCAAGAAGGAAGATAACAGCTTCTACGAGTATAGCAGCCCTACTTTTGCATATTTCAGGTAGATGGACAGCCTGAGTCGATATATGCCTATTGTGCTTCCCACGATGTGAAAATGGATTCGATTTACGTGACCAGTCCGCTAAATATTAAATCTCGTTTATATCACCACGGACAAGCCTATGGCAGGGAGGTGCACTTCCTGATCGGTGATAATTTTGTGTACCATACAGGTCCCTGGACCTTCACTTTCTATGGTATGAGGGCCGTAAACGGACTGCAAATTCAGTATTTATCAAACAAGATTTTTAGTCAGTTGAAAATTCCAAATATTTAATTCTAAAATATTGATTACTAACTAATTAACAATAAATATATTATTTCATCAATTAGAAATTTAATAAATATTTTTTAAAATAATTTGGAAAGAGGTTTATAATTCCTTATTATTGTTCTATAAACCAAGGGTGCTTTTAGGCATCACCCAGATCTGATTTCCATATCCAGATCTTTATATCGCGCTAAATAGACGCGGGAAAATCTCGTATTTTTCTTATTAATGTTCTATTACTCAATGTAATAGAGTTATTGTAAATCTAAAGATATGAATAAGTATTTACCACTTAGAGGAATCATTGCATCTCTTTCATTATTCCTTATTCTTGCTGTTGCAGGCCCACAGAAGGCATTTGCACAACCAAACAATCCTCCTGTTATAACTGGAGCAAATGGCTTCCCAAACTTGGGGGGCGTAATTAACGGGCTTGAAACCTGCCAAAACACTCCTCTCTACATCTGTGTTACGGCAACTGACCCGGATGGAGATGGAATTAATCTTAGTTCGGTAGTAGTTACTACAGGAAGTGGTGCAACAATCACTGACGCTGTTCCTGGTGATTTATGTTTCACATACAATCCTCTTTCATCGTTCAGTGGTGCAGATCAACTTGAAGTTATTGTGTGTGATGATGCCGCAATTTCATTATGTGATACGGTATTGATAAATATTACGGTTACTCCGTCAGTTATAGCTGATGCAGGCCCTGATCAGTTGGTTTGTGGGCCGGATGTTACTACAATGGCCGCAGTTGATCCATTCCCTGCTACAGGGGTCTGGACACAGGTGGCCGGCCTTCTTGCCGTTATAGGTGATCCCACAGCCTATAATACACCTATAACGGGTCTTCAGTATGGAATTTCAACTTTCAGATGGGTAGTTACTAATGGAAGTTGTATAGACTCAAGTGATATGAATATCACTTATAATGCACCTATAATTGTTGATGCAGGATCAGATGATACGATTTGTGAGACAGCTGGAAGTTATACCATTCCCGGAGCAAGTGTTGCAAGTGACACTGCGACACTGTGGACCTCAAGTGGTACTGGTGTATTTGATGATCCCACCATACTGAATCCAACATACACTCCCAGCCTTACAGATATTATTAATGGTTCTGTTGTACTAACTCTTACAGCCTACAGTGATGCCTGTCCGAACGATTCAGACGACCTGACACTGAATATCTCCAGACAACCAATTGCGGATGCCGGTCCGGATGATGAAATGTGCGAAACCGACATAAGTTATACCCTTTCCGGGGCTACTATTACCAACGCTGTTTCAGTGTTATGGACCACGGATGGAACAGGAACTTTCGATGACCAAACACTTGATAATCCGGTTTATACACCAAGCTTGTCTGATATTCAGGATGGGCAGATCCTCCTGTCGGTTACAGTCTATGGCGATGGGATATGCCCGGATTCCAGTGATGCAATGATACTTACAGTCTGGCCGGAGGCACAGGTGTATGCGGGTGAAGATGAATCCATCTGTGAAGGAAGCACCTTCCAGCCCCTGAATGCAACTGCCCTGAATTATACCGGATTGGACTGGACAACAGCCGGTGACGGTACCTTCAACGATGCCAGCTTGTTAAATCCGGTATATACACCGGGAGCTGGTGACATTACCGCAGGGTCCGTAGTACTGACCCTAACTGCTTTTGCAAATGGTACTTGTCCTGATGTGACCGATGACCTGACCTTGTTTATCTCTGATCAGCCAACTGCTTTTGCAGGTGTTGATGCAGAGATCTGCGAAACTGGCTTGTATACCCTGGCAGATGCTACTGCCACGAATTATACCGCTTTGATGTGGACATCCACAGGTACAGGAACCTTTACGGATCCAACTGTATTGAACCCAACCTATACGCCAAGCCAGGATGATATTGATGGTGGCTTTGTAGTCCTTACCCTGACCGCCTACGGGGATGGTATTTGCCCGGATGCATCTGATGATATGGTCCTAACCATTACCGGACAAGCTGTCGCTTATGCCGGTGCAGATGCGGCTATCTGTGAAACTGCAGGCAGCTATACCCTTGCTGATGCGACTGCGGAAGAATATGCCTCATTGGAATGGAGTACCGGTGGTGACGGTACATTTGATAATACAGGAATCCTTAACCCTACCTATACCTTTGGACCTAATGACATTACCAGTGGGTCCGTGGTCTTGACACTGACCGCTTATGCAAACGGTACTTGTGTTGATGCCGTGGATGACATGCTGCTTAGTATCAGCCTGCAACCTATTGCAGATGCAGGTCCGGATGATGAGATCTGTGAGACTGACGGAAGCTATACCCTTGCCGGGGCGAGTACAACCAATGCCACTTCTGTGTTATGGACTACAGATGGAACAGGTACTTTCGATGACACATCTATCGACAATCCTGTATATACACCCAAGCCTGTCTGATATCCAGACTGGCCAGGTCAACCTGACCCTGACCGCTTACGGTGATGGTACCTGTCCGGATGCCAGTGACTTTATGGTCCTTACCATCTGGCCAGCTGCACAGGTGTATGCGGGTGAAGATGAATCCATCTGTGAAGGAAGCACCTTCCAGCCCCTGGATGCAACTGCCCTGAATTATACCGGATTGGACTGGACAACAGCCGGTGACGGTACCTTCAACGATGCCAGCTTGTTAAATCCGGTATATACCCCGGGAGCTGGTGACATTACCGCAGGGTCCGTAGTACTGACCCTGACTGCTTTTGCAAATGGTACCTGTCCTGATGTGACCGATGACCTGACCTTGTCTATCTCTGATCAGCCTACTGCTTTTGCAGGTGTTGATGCGGAGATCTGCGAAACTGGCTTGTATACCCTGGCGGATGCCACGGCCACGAATTATACCGCTTTGATGTGGACATCCACAGGTACGGGAACCTTCACGGATCCAACTGTATTGAACCCAACCTATACGCCAAGCCAGGATGATATAAATGGTGGCTTTGTGGTCCTAACCCTGACCGCCTACGGGGATGGTATTTGCCCGGATGCATCTGATGATATGGTCCTAACCATCACCGGACAAGCGTCGCTTATGCCGGTGCAGATGCGGCTATCTGTGAAACTGCAGGCAGCTATACCCTTGCTGATGCGACTGCATCAGAATATGCCTCTTTGGAATGGAGTACCAGCGGTGACGGTTCATTTGATGATATAGCTATCCTTAATCCTACATATACTATTGGTGCCGAATGATATTACCAATGGTTCCGTGATTCTTATCATTGACAGCTTATGCAAATGGCTCCTGTGTTGATGCCGTGGATGACATGCTGCTCAGCATCAGCCTGCAACCTATTGCTGATGCAGGCCCGGATGATGAGATGTGTGAGACGTGACGGAAGCTATACACTTGCCGGGGCAAGTACCACCAATGCCACTTCTGTATTATGGACTACCGATGGAACGGGTACTTTTGATGATCACTTCTCTTGATAATCCTGACATATACACCCAGCCTGTCTGATATCCAGACTGGCCAGGTCAACCTGACCCTTACCGCTTACGGTGATGGTACCTGTCCGGATGCCAGTGACTTTATGGTCCTTACCATCTGGCCAGCTGCACAGGTGTATGCGGGTGAAGATGAATCCATCTGTGAAGGAAGCACCTTCCAGCCCCTGGATGCAACTGCCCTGAATTACACCGGATTGGACTGGACAACAGCCGGTGACGGTACCTTCAACGATGCCAGCTTGCTAAATCCGGTATATACACCGGGAGCTGGTGACATTACCGCAGGGTCCGTTGTACTTACCCTGACTGCTTTTGCAAATGGTACCTGTCCTGATGTGACCGATGACCTGACATTGAATATTTCAGATCAGCCAACTGCTTTTGCAGGTGTTGATGCAGAGATCTGCGAAACTGGCTTGTATACCCTTGCAGATGCTACAGCCACGAATTATACCGCTTTGATGTGGACATCCACAGGTACAGGAACCTTTACGGATCCAACCGTATTGAACCCAACTTATACGCCAAGCCAGGATGATATTAATGGCGGGTTTGTGGTTCTTACCCTGACCGCCTACGGGGATGGTATTTGCCCGGATGCATCTGACGATATGGTCCTTACCATCACCGGACAAGCGGTCGCTTATGCCGGTGCAGATGCAGCTATCTGTGAAACTGCAGGCAGCTATGCGCTTGCTGATGCCAATGCATCAGAATATGCCTCTTTGGAATGGAGTACCAGCGGTGACGGCTCCTTTGATGATATAGCCATTCTTAATCCTACATATACTATTGGTGCCAATGATATTACGAATGGTTCCGTATTTCTTATCCTTACAGCATATGCCAATGGATCCTGTGTGGATGCAGTTGACACCATGCTGCTCAGCATCAGCCTGCAACCTATTGCTGATGCAGGCCCGGATGATGAGATCTGTGAGACTGACGGAAGCTATACCCTTGCCGGGGCCAGTACAACCAATGCCACTTCTGTGTTATGGACTACAGATGGAACAGGTACTTTCGATGACACATCTATTGACAATCCGACATATACACCCAGCCTGTCTGATATCCAGACTGGCCAGGTCAACCTGACCCTGACCGCTTTCGGTGATGGTACCTGTCCGGATGCCAGTGACTTTATGGTCCTTACCATCTGGCCAGCTGCACAGGTGTATGCGGGTGAAGATGAATCCATCTGTGAAGGAAGCACCTTCCAGCCCCTGGATGCAACTGCCCTGAATTACACCGGATTGGACTGGACAACAGCCGGTGACGGTACCTTCAACGATGCCAGCTTGCTAAATCCGGTATATACACCGGGAGCTGGTGACATTACCGCAGGGTCCGTTGTACTTACCCTGACTGCTTTTGCAAATGGTACTTGTCCTGATGTGACCGATGACCTGACCTTGTTTATTTCTAATCAGCCAACTGCTTTTGCAGGTGTTGATGCAGAGATCTGCGAAACTGGCTTGTATACCCTTGCAGATGCTACAGCCACGAATTATACCGCTTTGATGTGGACATCCACAGGTACGGGAACCTTCACGGACCCAACTGTATTGAACCCAACCTATACGCCAAGCCAGGATGATATTAATGGTGGGTTTGTGGTTCTTACCCTGACCGCCTACGGGGATGGAATCTGTCCGGATGCATCTGACGATATGGTCCTTACCATCACCGGACAAGCTGTCGCTTATGCCGGTGCAGATGCATCTATCTGTGAAACTGCAGGCAGCTATGCGCTTGCTGATGCGACTGCATCAGAATATGCCTCTTTGGAATGGAGTACCAGCGGTGACGGCTCCTTTGATGATATAGCCATTCTTAATCCTACATATACTATTGGTGCCAATGATATTACGAATGGTTCCGTATTTCTTATCCTTACAGCATATGCCAATGGATCCTGTGTGGATGCAGTTGACACCATGCTGCTCAGCATCAGCCTGCAACCTATTGCTGATGCAGGCCCGGATGATGAGATCTGTGAGACTGACGGAAGCTATACCCTTGCCGGGGCCAGCACAACCAATGCCACTTCTGTGTTATGGACTACAGATGGAACAGGTACTTTCGATGACACATCTATTGACAATCCGACATATACACCCAGCCTGTCTGATATCCAGACTGGCCAGGTCAACCTGACCCTAACCGCTTACGGTGATGGTGTCTGTCCGGATGCCAGTGACTTCATGGTCCTTACAATCTGGAAGATTGCACAGGTGTATGCCGGAGCGGATGCTGATATTTGTGAAAATGAGGATTATGCCCTCTGGGATGCTTCAGCCGACGATTATACAGCCTTGCTGTGGACAACTTCCGGAGATGGAATCTTTGATAACGATGCAGTGCTGAACCCTGTATATACACCGGGGACAGGGGATATCGCCGCAGGAACCGTTGTACTTACCCTTACCGCAAGTTCGGCAGGTGTTTGTCCTGACGTCAGCGACGATATGGTCTTAAGCATTACGCTTGCCCCAACCGTATTTGCAGGAGCAGATGCGGAGATTTGTGAGTATGACACTTATGAGATAACTGATGCAACTGCAGCCAATTATTCCTCATTATTATGGGCTACAGCGGGAGATGGTTCTTTCAATGATCCAAGCCTGCTTAACCCAATATATACACCAGGTTCAGGTGATATCATCGTAGGGTATGCAGCATTGACACTAACTGCCTATGGAAATACACCATGTGGAGACAGCAGTGATGTAATGATGCTTACGATTACAACTGCTCCCAGCGTATATGCCGGGCCGGATGATGAGATATGTGAAACTGAAGGTATGTATGTGCTAGCTGATGCTACAGCATCTGATTATGCCGGGTTGTTATGGACCACTTCCGGTGATGGTACTTTTGATGATGATGCCATTCTGAATCCAACATATACTCCGGGAACAGGAGATATCAGCAATGGACTGGTCACACTTACGATCACAGCCTTTGGAAACGGATCCTGCCTGGATGAAAGCGATGATATGGAATTGACCATCACGCTTGCACCGCTTGCTTATGCAGGACCGGATGCTGAGATTTGTGAGACGGATACCTTTAATCTGGTGGATGCTACGGCCAGCAACTATGCGAGCTTGTTATGGACATCTTCAGGTGATGGTACCTTCAGCGATCCATTTGCGCTAAATCCAACATATTATCCTGGTAACGGAGATAAGATCTATGGAAGTGCCTTCCTGTCGTTAACAGCATTGGGGAATGGTTCTTGTGCGGATTCGACGGATACCATGACATTGACCATCACATCTGCACCTTACGCATATGCAGGTGTGGATGCACATATTTGTGAAACTGAAACCTATGTCCTGAACGATGCTGATGCAGAAGACTATTCATCATTGCTATGGACCACTTCAGGAGACGGTACATTTAGTGATCCTTCTGTACTACATCCCGAATATTACCCTGGTATGGATGATATTCTAAATGAAGGTGTTGACCTTACCCTGACGGCTTTTGGCAATGGATCCTGTGCAGATGTTTCTGATTTGATGAGACTTTCTATTAGCCAGCTCCCATATGCTTATGCCGGCACTGATAAAGAGATATGTGAAAGCGAAGTAAGCTTCCAGGTCACCGAAGCCGTAGCGATAAACTATAGCAGCATAGAATGGACAGCCGATGGATCCGGAACATGGGATAATAGATTCATTATCAATCCTACTTATACACCAAGTCTTTCTGACATTGAGAACGGGCAGGTTGTATTAACACTATATTCTTATGGTGATGGCTATTGTCCGGATGATATGGACTTCATGGTACTGACCATCTGGCCATCGGCAGAAGTTTATGCGGGTGCTGATGGCGAAACTTGCGAGGATAGCGATTACCAGGTCCTCGATGCCAGTGCCAGTAATTTTGACTCATTGCTATGGACAACAACAGGGGATGGCTTCTTTGATGATGCTACCATCCTGACACCTGTTTATACACTGGGAAGCAACGATATAGCAGTCGGCTCTGTTTCACTTGTACTCACTGCTAGTGGAATGAGCAACTGTCCGGATGTTAGTGATACACTTCTGCTTACTGTAACCTCACTTCCTGAAGTAGATGCAGGGCCTGATGCGCAGATTTGTGAAACAGATGTTTTCGAGCCTATCGATGCTACAGCATCTGATTATTCGGCATTGTTATGGACTACTTCAGGCGACGGTACTTTCGATGATCCATCAATACTGATTCCTATCTACACAGCGGGAACCGGTGATATAAACACCGGAACCGTGCTGCTTACCCTCACCGCCTATGGCGATGGAAGCTGTCCTGATGTAAGCGACAATATGTTGTTATCCATTGCAGGGAAGGCCTTTGCAATTGCCGGTGATGACGGGGAAACCTGTGAAGGTGTTGGATTTGAACTGGAGGATGCTTATGCCGAGAACTATGAAAGCATCATATGGACCACTGCAGGTGATGGAACTTTCGATGATATCAACATCATGCAGCCGGTTTATATGCCTGGTCCTAATGACATTGCCAATGGCAGTGTAGTGCTGACAATCACAGCTGTTGGGATTGGGACATGTGACGACTTTAGCGATGATATGACCCTTACTGTAACTGAAGCACCTCAGGCTTTTGCTGGTGCCGATGCTAATATCTGTGAAACGGATTCATATACTTTGGCTGATGCCACTGCCTCAGGATACGAAAGGATCATTTGGTCCAGTTCCGGTGATGGTGTATTCAACGATTCCAGTATAGTTAATCCTGTTTATTTACCGGGTCCGATCGACATCTCCAGCGGCGGTGTTATCCTGGTGATCACTGTTGAGGCTAATGGCAGCTGTGAGGATGTATCTGATGCTATGAGCTTACAGATATATACCTATCCGACAGCAGAAGCAGGGGATGCAGGAGTGATCTGTTATGGAGAAGAATTCCAGATCACAGATGCCGATGCTGAGAACTATTCTGCTTTGTTGTGGACCAGTTCTGGTGACGGGACTTTTAGCGATGCCACTATACTGGAACCAGTTTATTATGCCGGTCCGAATGACCTAGCAGATGGTTATGCAATACTAACACTTACTGCTTTTGGATACGGTTCATGTGGTTCTGCGAGCGATACAGTTGTTATCGGTATTAACGCTGCTCCCATTGTTTTTGCTGGAGAAGATCAGTCCATTGAACAAGGGGATGCGACCCAACTGAATGGCACAGCTTCAGGAGGTTCCGGGAATTATTCATGGGATTGGGAACCTGGTGATTATATTATAAATTCCAATGCTCAGAATCCAACTACTTTCCCACTATTCCAGGATACCTATTTCATACTAACTGTTACAGATAACCTGACGGGATGTATTGGAAGGGACACTGTTCTTGTTGAAGTAGAGGGTCCCGGACCTGGAGGCCTGGTTGCTGTGGATGATTATGATACCACTTATGTGAATTATCCTGTTGTAATCCCGATAATGGATAATGACGTGATACCTTCCGGACTGGTGGTTACACCATACCTCTGTGCCGGACCCTATAACGGGATAGCCATTATAAACAGCGATAACACGCTTACTTATACACCTTACAATGGTTATAGTGGCGAGGATTCATTATGCTACTACATATGTAGTGACAATGCAGTTCCTCTTTGTGATACTGCAAGCGTTTATATTCATGTAATTCCACTCGCTAATATAGAAGATAACATCACAGTCTATAATGGCTTTACACCTAACGGTGATGGAATCAATGATACCTGGACGATAGGTGGTATTGAGAAATATCCCTACAATGAGGTGGTGATCTTCAATCGCTGGGGAGATATCATCGAGGAATTGAATGGATATGATAATAAGAATGTATTTTGGAACGGGACCTACGGGGCAAATAAGAAAATTCCCGATGGAACCTATTACTATCTTATTAAGATCCTGTACGAGGGCCAGGAGAAGTATATCAAAGGGTGGATTTATATTGAGGGATCAGGTAAATAAAGTTTAAACACGCCATAATATTCATATCATGAGAAAGCTAATAACGATCGTCTTTTTAATGGCCGGCAGCTGTCTATATGCTCAACAGGATGCCCTGTTCAGCCAGTACATGTTCAACAAACTGGTGATCAACCCGGCTTATACAGGAACCAGGGATGCTTTAAGCATTGCCCTGGTTGGACGCCAGCAATGGGTTGGCATGGATGGTGCTCCAAAGACTGTAACATTCACAATACATTCCCCTTACGGAATGAAAAATTAGGACTGGGTTTGTATGGATATACCGATGTACTGGGACCATTGCAAACCAGCGGTGCTGTCGGTGCATTTTCATATAAGATCAAATGGGGCCCTGGGCAACTCTCGTTTGGCTTACAGTTTGGTTTCAAATACATGTCTGTCGACAGGAGCAAGATAACAATGCTTCAAGAAAATGATGTTGCTCTTACAGGAGAATCAGGTAAAAACTTTGTTGTGAATGCCAATATAGGTCTATACTATTACACCGAAAACTATTATGTAGGCATTTCGACTAAAAATCTCTTCGAGCAGGATATCGGCACACAGGAGTTGTACGATGAAGAGATTTCTTACAGGTTGTTGAGACAGCTCTACGGAATGGCCGGAATAGCAATAACCTTGAATGATGACCTGGTGTTACAACCATCTATACTTGCAAAATATGTGCAGAATTCACCGTTTCAGATGGATTTTAACGCTAACCTGATGATAAGAAAGGTATTCTGGATAGGATTTTCTTATCGAACTGAAAAAACTCTCGTGTTCCTTGTGGAAGTACTCGTGAAGAATCGTTTGCGCATCGGTTATTCATATGATACATTCCTCAGCGAATTAAGCCAGTATAACAAGGGCTCACATGAGTTGTTCATTGGCTTTGATATCCCTGTGTTTAAACGCAAGTTGGATACACCCAGATATTTTTAATTAACCATCTAGCGATTGCTGATGGTGGCCTCACGCACAAGTGTGTTATAGGCTGCCATCAGTTTTTTCATAATTTCATTTGATATATTGAACCGGTGGTTCTCAATTGCATTTACAGGCAAGATGCCAGGTGAAGTTCCTGTAATAAATGCTGCTTCATAAAAAGGAATTTCGTACAGAGGAATTTCCTTTTCTGTTACGCGGATCAGCTTCTCTTCACAGATCTCCGCCACTTTCTGCCGGGTGATACCCTTTAAAACTTTATTTTCAGGGGGAGTAAAAACAGCACTTCCCCTGATAAAGAAGATATTTGATTTGCTTCCTTCGGTGATATTATTCTTTTTATCTACCAGCAGTATTTCATAGGCATCGCCTGAAGCAATCAGGTGCTGTACCCTGCTTCTGAGATCTTTATTCCATACTTTGGCATTGGGTTGCTTTCTGACAGCTTTCAGACTCTTCAAAATCACTCCGGAATGATAATCTTCATCAGTAGGGTAGTAGTGATCAACAAACCATGTCAGTATATGTACATTTTCATTCTCCAGGGACAAGACATAATAAGATGTTTCCATCTTCAGATGAATTGGCTTGAATCAGCTGGTGGATACTCTCTCTGATTATCTGAGGATCGGAGATATGCTTAATTCTGGTCTTGATAGCTGATTGAAATAGTCTGTCAATGTGTTCTTCAGCGAATAGAGGATTTCCATCAATCACCCGCATCACCTCATAAACCGTCTTCCTGCCTTTGCTCCATTCAGGATCAAACTGCCAGGTCTCCATCACAAGCCCATCCTTAACAAAATACTCCCTGATCGGTTCTAACATTATGAATTATGGATTATGATTTATGGATTATGGATTACCATGAACTCTGAAATCTGAACTTTGAACTTCAATTATTACAAGTACTTTAAGTACTCCAAGTACTCTAAGTACTCTAAGTACTTTTCTCACCCCATTCTTTCCTTAGCAAGCTGTATACTTTCAGGTCAATATATTTTCCCCCAAGCTTTTCACCCTGCCTTTCGATGCCTTCAAAGGTAAAACCCAGTTGTTTAGGAATATTGCATGATCTTACATTCTCAACTGCACACCTGATCCAGATCTTGTTCAATTTCAGCTCTTCAAAAGCATAGGTGATCAGGGCTTTGCAGGACCGTATCATAATTCCTTTTCCTATTGCATCTTCCCCAAGCCAGTATCCAATCTCAGCTTTATTGTTCATCAGGTCGATGTCTTTCATTCCTATCATTCCAACAATCTTTTCCCTGACCCTGATCTCGAATACAAGTTCCTCGTGTGCCCCAGGAGTATTTACGACTGATTTAATGTATTTTTCAGTGTCTTTCGAAGTCTTTGTTGTTTCAACCCATGGCAACCACTGACTTAGAAAGTCCCTTGAATTGTCGATGCATTCGAAAATATCCTCCGCACTTTTTACTTTGACTTTGTGAAGTACAATATCCTTGTCGGCCTTAATCTTCATTTCCTGAAATCTTATGAATTAAAGATAGAATTATTTCCTGACAGCCAGGCGTGAATTGGAGATATTCAGGTTAATAATGGCGAAGAGCATGATGAATGCACTGATCCATTGTACCCATGATAGCCTTTGATCATTGATTAAGTAATCAAGGATAATGGCTGTAACAGGAAAGAATAGTTCACAAATAGTGGCAATTACGGCCCTTACTTTTTTTAAGCCGTAATAGTACATGAAGATTGCCCCCGATCCTGTGGTTATGGCAATAATTATGAAAATGAGCCAATTCTGATTCGTAATACTCTCAAATTCTGAAAATAAGCCTGTCGACAGGATCACTACCAACATGATGAGTGTTGTAAAACCATAGCGATAAAAAGTGGCTGTATGGAAACTGTATTTTCCAAGGACCTTTTTACTCAGGACTGTCGAGCTTCCGAATGAAAATGCAGCCAAAAGTGAAAAGAGGGCGGCTTCAAGTGTATTATCGCCTGTATTGAAGTTAGGTAAACTAGTACCAAAGGTGAGAAAGTAACCTGCCACGATGGCAAGTGATGCCCAGACAAAATAAAATCTTCGCATTCGTTCCCCAAGGAAGATCACAGCCAGGGCTATAGCAAAAACAGGCTGAAGCTTTTGAAGTAAAATAACAATAGTGAGCTTTTCAAAGTTGACCAGGAACAGGGCATGCACCATTGACATGGTGCCAATAGCTCCTCCAAACAAAGCAATGAGGAAGAAAGTTAATAAATCAGAACTATTAAAACGCTTGAGTTGATTGTACTCCTTGAAAAGAAAGCTATTCATAATCAGGAATGCAAGTGCATGCAGCATGAACACCACAAAGGCAACATCCAGATTATAGAGGTGGGGAGTCAGCACAACGCCATCCACACCCCAGAAAGCAGCTGCCAGGCTGATTGCAAAAGCACCGATAAGTTTATCTCTTTTCATGTATGAAGGATAAATCGGAAGCAAATATCGTTAAAAATCTGTATTTACAAGCTATTGATAACAATGCTTTGGCAGTTTGTATAAGATATCCGTGTTTTTGTAACTTTATATTGCTCCTATCGGAGAATATTGCCGGAAAATCGCAGCAAATAAGTAGTTGAAAATGAGATATCTGAGGATCATATCAGTATTCCTTCTTACAAGCATATTCGTCTTCTATTCTTGTAAAAAAAGTGTAGATGAAAATTCCTCCCCAAAAGAATGCAAAATAATCACCCCTCATGATAAAGAAGAAATTCAGATTGGAACATTGATTCCGGTTGAAGCCAAAGTGCTTGGATTTGCTGAGCAGGTAAAAGTCGTTTTTGCAATCGACAGTGCATTTCAAATTCAAGTCAGTGAAATCTCTCCTAAAATCACCTGGGATACGCAAGGATGGGAATTAGGGCCGCATACTGTCAAGGCAGAAGCTATCGAAGGAGAGTCAGTGGCTACGGATATGATCAGTATCATACTGGTTGATACTATTGTTGAGCTAATGGCACCTGTGCCAATAATCAGCTTCACACCAAATGCTGGCACTACTGACACTATATTCACTTTAGACGCTTCAGCAAGTTATGATCAGGAGGATCAAAGCAATGAGCTTCTCTTTCGATGGGACTTTGAAGGCGATGGAGATTGGGACACAGAGTTCTCAATGCAGGAAGTTTACGAACATAAATATTATCGCACAGGGCATTTCCATATTACTCTTGAAGTAATGGATACGGATGGTATGACGGCCGATACTGTCGTGAGCCTGGTTGTTACTCATTCAACTACGCCTGACCCTTGTGAGGGCTTTGTAACGATACCTTATGGAGGCAAGATATATCATCTGGTCCCGGTTGGAAATCAATGTTGGCTAAAGGAGAACATCGACATTGGGATGATGATCCCGGAAGGGGAAGAACAGTCTGATAATGAGATCATCGAAAAGTATTGTTATGACAATGATAGTCTGAATTGTGAGAAGTATGGCGGTCTGTATATGTGGCAGGAGATGATGAATTATTTCCCGGGACCATGGGGAAAAGGTATTTGTCCAACTGGATTTCATATTCCCAATGATGAGGAATGGAAAGAACTTGAAGGCTTTACCGACAGTCATTATGGTTCTGATGACCCTGAGTGGGACAATACATTTTTCAGGGGATTTGATGCCGGAAAGCGATTAAAAGCCCGCCTGGGCTGGATCCAGGGTGGGATTGGAAACAATCTTTATGGATTCAAAGCCCTGGCATCGGGCTATTGGGAATCAGGACTTTCTTTCGCAAAGGAGGGTGAAGAAGCACATTTCTGGAGTCGCTCACATGACAGTGGCCATAATGCAATCAAGCGCAATCTGAAACATGACAAGGACGGTATTTCGAGGTCCTATCAATGGGATGAAGCTGCATTATCGGTCAGATGCATAAGGGATTAATCCCATATTGTTCTAGCTGTAAATGAGGCCCTTTCATCATTCCTGTTAAACAAACAATGTAAGTACTCCTGGTCTTCTTGTACTTGTTTAAGCATATTATTTAATACATTCCCATCCTTAGCCTCTTTAAGAAAATTCATTTCGATTTCCCGGATGTTGTGTTTCATTCTGAATTCTGAAGGAAATATGTCAAGAATGAAGTCAACATACCTGACATTATTTACATGTCCGTTTATGTCAACATCAGAATACCTGGCCTGGATGTCCAGCTCCTGGTCTGCTTCCTGAAAAGGTTTTATGCGATCAGGTTTTCTTCCTATTGCATAGGAAATGTTATTATAATCATAACCTTTGAAATAATTATCAAGGCGGCAGATCGATTTTTCTTTAATATCTACAACAAACCATGTGCTGCTCGCCTTAGCAATGGCATTCCCGTCAGCATCAGTGATCTCAAAATCACGCATGGCATACCTGCCATCGGGACCGTTCGACCAGGTTTTAACATAAATCTGCTCCTGGAACCTCGGGTACCTTTCCATTTGTATCACCATCTGTGCCAGCACCCAGGCCCTGTTTTCTTTCATCATGTCGTGAAACCCCAGTTTAAGCTTAATGGCATGAAGGGCAGCGATTTCCTGCATATACCTGCAAATGGCTTGCAGGGACGCCTGCTTCTTGGCATCAACATCATATGACTTGATAGTAAATTCCAGGGTGTACCTGGTGTCGGGTGTGAACATAATGAGCTGTTTGTTGTGCAATGATAATATTTTTATCTCAATGAAGTTACTGGTTACTGGCTTCTGGTTACTATAATATATTTCATTAGCCAGTGACCAGAAACCAGTGGCCAGGAACGAAAAAATACAACCGACATACACAATATTAGAATTATATTTGCAAAAAGCCAGACCATGAACAGAATTCTCCTTATTTTCTTCCTGATTATCCTCGTTTCGTGTAAAACCGAACAAAAAGACGTACTGAAGCCCGTGATCGCGGTGAGTGTTCTTCCTCAGAAGTACCTTGTCAGTTCTATTGCTGACACTTTGGTTGATGTTGTCGTGATGGTTCCTCCGGGTGCAAGTCCTGCCACCTGGGAAGCAAGCCCAGCCCAAATGAAATCACTTGAAGAAGCCGTGTTATATTTCAGAATCGGCCATATTGGGTTCGAACAAGCATGGATGCAGCGCATGGAAGAGATCAATCCGGAAATGCTTGTGGTGGATCTATCAAAGGGCCTTAAGCTGAGGGGGATATCAGTAAAACATGGTGATCATTCTCATCAGGGCGTTGATCCGCATACCTGGATGTCGCCAGTCAATATGGATATAATGGCAGCTGAGATTTATGCTGAGCTGATAAAGATATTTCCTCAATATCAACAACAACTTCAGCAGAACTATAAAGAACTACTGATTGAGATAGAAAAAACTGGAATATATGCAGACAATGAATTATCAGACTTCCAGGGACAACATTTCCTGATCTTTCATCCTTCGCTTGGTTATTTTGCTGATGATTTCGGACTTCTGCAGGAATCTATCGAATATGAGGGTAAAGAACCCTCAGCTGCACATTTGAAGAAGATCATTGATATGGCAAAGGAGAAAGGGATAAAGACTATATTTGTGCAACAGGAATTCGATAAGAGGAATGCTGAGATCATTGCAAGGGAAATTAATGGCGAAGTAGTTGTGATCAACCCGCTTTCTGAAACCTGGCCTGAAGAAATTAAACTTATCAGTCTCAGCTTAAAAAACTCATTCAGTAAATGACAGAGGCCCTTCTTAATATTGATCATGTCACAGTACAACTGGATGGTACTTCTGTACTTGAAGACATCAGTTTTGAGATCAGGAAAAACGACTTTATTGGTGTAATTGGACCTAATGGCGGAGGAAAGACTACCCTTGTCAAACTGATATTGGGGCTGATAAAGCCAATGAAAGGAAAGATCAACTACTATCTGCCCCATGATACCGGGAATAGTAAAATCGGATATCTTCCCCAGGTACATCAATTCGACAAGAAATTTCCTATAACAGTCCAGGATGTGATCCTGTCTGGACTTCATGCTACAAAGAAGCTGATTTCGAAGCATACAAAGCAGGAAAAGGAAAAAGCAGCCTACTGGATGGAGCGCCTGGGGATTACTTCTCTCAAAGGAAAACCCATTGGAAAGCTGTCGGGAGGGGAGATGCAAAGGGTCTTCCTCTGCAGGTCGTTAATCTCGGAACCCTCCTTGCTTATCCTTGATGAACCAGATACCTATGTTGATAATCTTTTTGAGAAAGAGCTGTATGAAGAGCTGAGGGAACTCAACCATAAGATGGCCATCCTATTGGTTTCGCATGATGTCGGGACCATTACTTCTTATATTAAGAGTATCGCCTGTGTAAATAAACATCTTCATTACCATCCTTCAAATATCATCACTGATAAACAGCTGGCTTCTTATAATTGCCCGGTGCAGATCATCACTCATGGTGATGTGCCGCATACGGTACTTGGTAAACATGACCATGAACACTGATGATTGAATTACTCACATACGAATTCTTCAGAAATGCATTGCTGGCTGCCGTGCTTGCAGCGATCAGTTGCGGCATCATAGGTACATATATTGTCTCCAAACGCATCGTATTCATCAGCGGAGGAATTACCCATGCATCCTTTGGAGGGATAGGCATGGGATACTATTTCGGAATAAATCCGATACTGGGGGCAGCGGTATTTGCAGTTTTATCAGCCTTTGGCATTGAATATACATCACGGCGAACCGAGATCAGGGAGGACTCAGCCATAGCCATATTATGGGCCCTGGGGATGGCCATAGGAGTTATTTTCGTGTTTTTAACACCGGGTTATGCCCCCAACCTGATGTCGTACCTTTTCGGCAACATACTCACCGTAAGCTCAACAGACCTTTACTTTTTGCTGGGACTTTGCATAGTGATAATGGTATTTTTTACATTGCAGTTCAAACATATCCTCTATATAGCCTTTGATGAAGAGTTTGCAAGAGCCCGGCGTTTACCGGTAAACCTGATCAAGTACATCATGATCGGTCTGGTGGCCCTGACCATCGTATTTAATATCCGAGTGGTTGGCATTATCCTGGTAATTTCGTTACTGACAATACCACAAACCATCGCCAATATGTTTGTGAAGAGATTCTTTAATATCATGATATTTTCAGTGCTCATCGCACTGTTGGGAACTATATCCGGGCTTATCCTTTCCTACCTTTGGGATATCCCTTCCGGGGCAGCGATCATCTTCTTTTTGGTCGTCCTCTTCTTCCTTGCAAGGCTTGTGAAATTAATTTATTAATTAAGAGGCAATGCTTCGACTTCGCTCAGCATGACAAAAGACATATACCAAATTGAAGTCTCGACTCCGTTCGACAAAAAAGGTAAGTTCGAGCGTAGAGGAGAACCTCCTATAAATTGAGATTTCTTGTCATCCCGAGCGTAGTCGAGGGACTATTCAATTTAATACAATACTGACTTTTTAAAGAAAAAAATCGCCCCAAAGCTAAAAGTTGAATAGTCAAAATCCTGCAGGCCCTGCTGAAAAGATAGCTTTAGATGTGTTTTTGGGAATTTATAGAGGGCATTTGCCCTGAGGACCATGGGAGAGTCCCCATTGCCTATATAGCCTTTATATCCTCCATATTTGGCATTACACTCGAACTTTTCATTAAAAAGGGATAATCCCAGGCCGTAAAGAAAAGCATCATTCTGCCGCCAGTCATCACGATTGGTCTGCCATGCATAAAAACCAAACATCACATATGGTCTCAGGGAGACTTTTAAATCAGCAAAAAAGGTTTTACCGGCCGACAGGTCAAAATAATACCCTGGAGCATCAGTATACCTGGCATTGCCCACATTGCCACCACTGGCTGTTCGTAGTGTGATGCCCAATAATATGTCAGGCCAGCTTTTATGACCACGTAACAACTGGATCATGGTGCTTACATATAAATCACCTGCAGCATAGCCCTCTGCTTCCAGGTCACGCCCGGCCCGCTCATCCCTTGTTATCGTATCCATTTCGAAATGTTCGATGGGTACACCAAATAGGGATACCGCGATCCGTCCATCCCAGAATGGATAAACCAGTTGCAAAAAAAGATTTTGTGTATTGTCGCCTTTGCTGAAGTGAAGATCAGCCCTTGTTTCGAGATTAACCCTTTTTTCAATCAGTGCATTTCGGATCTCGGGAACAGGAAGGGCATTGGGTCCGAAGTAAGCAGGGGAGTAGGATGAGATATTTTGCCCAGTTGGTAACACCATCCCAGTTATGTTTCTTGTTCCACCACTCGTAATTGTCATCCTGGGAATGCGATATGCATACTGCCATTAGCAGAAAAATAAGGAGAAAAATCCTGAGGCAAATCTTCATATAACCCTCATCTTGATTCGAGCATTAAATATACTAATAAATAGTACCAGGTACAAAGTATTACGTACTACGACTGAAATACTCAGGGATTGGAGTTAGGTTCAAAATCAGATATCAGATTTCAAAGTTCAAACTTCAGATTTCAAAATGTATCCGCTTCCATGCACAGTGCTGATCTCTACCGATGGGTCATCATTCAGGTACTTTCGGAGCTTGCTCATGAATACATCCATACTACGGGTGGTAAAGTAGCTGTCTTCGCCCCAGATGCTGATCAGGGCTTCCTCGCGGGGCAGGACCTTATTTTTATGCTTGCATAGCATCCTGAGTAGTTCTGCTTCCTTAGGTGATAATTTTTGATGTTCACCATCTGAGGTGATGGTACGTAAGGCGGCATTAAAATGATATTTTCCGATCTGGAATTCGTCCTGTGAGGTGGATGATTGAAAAGCACTGTTTCTTTTCAGGATGGCTTTGATCTTCAATAGCAATACTTCTGAATCAAAAGGTTTGGTGATATAATCATCGGCTCCTATACGGAAACCTTCCAGGATATCTTTCTTCAGGGTCTTGGCTGTAAGGAATATGATGGGAACATGTTCATTTTTCTTCCTGATCTCTGTTGCAATAGTGAATCCATCAACATGTGGAAGCATCACATCAAGGATACACAGGTCGAAAGGCCGGATTTCAAATGCCTGCATGGCTAAAGCTCCATCATCTACCCATTCAACCTCATAGTCATGAAGACTCAGGTAGGATTTCATGACAGCACCGAAATTCTTGTCATCCTCTACCATGAATATGCTCAGCTTTTTACTCATTTTCTTGGTAATATGATCTCAAATATACTGCCTTTCCCCATTTCACTTTTTACACTGATAGTCCCCCCCAAAGCATCTACAATGGCTTTAACATAGCTTAAACCCAAACCAAAGCCTTTGATATTGTGAATATTTCCACTGCTCTTACGATAGAACTTGTCAAAGATCTTATGCTGCATATCCTTACTCATGCCCATACCTGTATCCTTAATGCTTATCAGCAATCCTCCGATGGTGTCTTTAGTGCTTATAATAATACGAGGATCCTCTTCAGAGTATTTGATGGCATTATCGAGCAGGTTCAACATGGCATTTGTAAAGTGATCAGGGTCAATCATCAATATTGGATCAGATGCGTTGAGATTCAGATTAATAGATCCATTTCTTTCATTGAGTAGCAAGGTAACTTTGGCTACGGCCTGCTCAATTAATTCATGAGTGTCGGACTCGATATAGTTAAATTCCAGGTCATGCTTATCAAGGAGTGACATTCTAAGCACACTTTCTACCTGGTTGTTCATGCGCTGGTTCTCTTCCCTGATTATGCCGGTATAATACCTTACCTCTTTCTCCTGAGAAATGATCTTGGGATTATTGATAGAATCCACTGCGAGGGAAATGGTAGCGATGGGTGTTTTAAATTCATGTGTCATGTTGTTGATAAAGTCCGATTTGATGTCGGATAACTTCTTTTGCCTTAAGATCATAAAAATCGTGATGGCAAAAGTGATCAGTATGACGATCGTTAACAACATGGATCCCGCCAGGGTCCAGGCCATTGATTTGAGCAAATGAATATTCCGTCCGGGAAACTGCAAAACCAGGTAATTTGATTCCCCGATCAACTCATTCGGAAATATGCTCACGATATATTTCTTGTCAATATCTTCAATATCAAATCCGGAAGTTGTAAGCGGGAAAAGCCTGGCCGTGTCGATCTGCATCACAGCGCACTCAAAAGGGGCATGAATCCCTTTGTTGAAAAGTTCAACTGATAATACGTCTATGAGCACTGCTGAATCCACCCTTTCGATAATAGGCAAGGGCTTTGATTCGATCTCATAAGCCATCTTGATGAAGGCCTCATTCAGATCTTTGGCCTTTTTAATAATAACATAGCCATCCTCAGTACCTTCCTTAATGGTATCGCCTTCCTGACCGACAAATATGATATCGTGTGTCAGAAACTGGCTGAGACTGTCGATCTCAATATTGGCTTTCACCCTTGCTATCGTATTTTTTAAACTGTCGATCCTGACTTCGTGCTTATACTCCTGGAATGCAACATTATCTCCATCTTCGGTCCAGACTCCAACGACATAATCAGAATTAACATCAGCTGCGATATTATACTGGTATGAAGTTGTTATCATGGAATCATTGTGGATAATATAGGCATTATCCATGCTATCGGTATGTATTTCGATGGTTCCTGGCTTGCTGAAGCTATTGATGCGGTCATTGAGCAGGAGGATATTTTCATGCGATTCGAGCTTGTCGGCAGTTGCCCTGAGGGCTACATTTACAGTCTTGTTAAAATGTTCTTCCCGTATATCTGATGGCATTCCTGATCCAGAAAAGTTGCAAGAGGATAATCCCCGCCAGGGAGATGCCCATCAAAAAAATCACGAATACAAATAAACGCCTGTTCATGAGTCCAAAATTATTAAATAATGTCTTGGATATAACAACTTTAACCTTTCCTTAACCTTTTTTAACCAGCATTTAACGAGCAATTTACCCACCCCTAACCCCTCCCTGCGAGCAAGGAGGGGAATGATATTCGATATAAGGATTATATTTCATATTCTTATTCATATTCTTATTCTTTATTCCTTGTTCCATGTTCATTATTCTTTAACCTTTCCTTAACCTTTTTTAACCTTCTTTTAACCAATCGTTTACAGGGGATAATTAGTTTTGCCTTGTAAATGTTAAACAAAAATTCACAACGATGATGAAAAACAGACACATGTTACTAAAAGGCTTAATCCTGCTGGTTCTGGCAGTCTTTACTTTTAGCCTGGCAAATGCCCAGGAGGAAAAAGAAGAAAAAGTGATCAAGGTCAAAGTAATGAAAGAAGAAAACGGAAAATTGGCCCTAGATACAAGTTTTACGATCTCGGAGGATTTTGATGGGGACTGGAGTGCCCTGATTGATGATGAAGAACTCCTTGATGGAATGGAGAATATTACTATCGACCTGGACCTTGATGCTGAGGGGAATGTTTATCTCATTAAAGCCCCCCACACAACTAAAAAAGGATACTTCTATTCAATTGATGGTGATGAAGAAGGGGATGTATTCGTTGAGATTGAGGCTGGATCGGAAGGAGAGCAAAATGTTTGGGTTACGAAAGAGGGCGGTGACAGCACCATGACCATTGTGCTGAAATCATCCGATTGCATCCATAAAGAACACTCTGGCGAGCATAAAATGATTATTTCCAAATCGGCCGATGTTCATGTTGAAGAGATCGATGGAGATTCGGTGATCACATATACCATCAAGATTGATGATGGTGACGGCGAACACAAAGATGTGATGGTTTGGACTAGTGATGGAGATGCAGAAATGACACATGAGATCATGATGGAACACATCGAAGGAGACAGCTGTAAAATGATCATTGTGACTACAGGCGAAGGTGGTGAAGATGTGAAAATTATAAAAAAGAAAGAGGTTTTCATTCTCACAGAGGAAGTTGAGCATGACGACGACCACAATAAGGATAAGAAAAAAAAGAAAAAAGATAAGGACAAATAAGACAGAGATTCCGCTCCCTATTTATTACTTAAGCTATTATGAAAGGCCATCTCAATTTGGGGTGGCTTTTTTTTGGGGCGATAGGCGGTGGGCTATGGGCGGTTGGTAGGAAGATTGGAGATATAAGAATATTATATTATTTTTATACCCACCGCCATAGCCTATAGCCCATCGCCTAAAGCCTATGGCCTAAATTATAGTATATGGACCGTCGATCATTCATAAAAAGAACAGCCGCCTCAGGTGCGGCTGCATTCATGGGAACATCCGTGCTGGGCAGTAAAGTGCTTGCCGGCATCAGTGGCAAAGAAGCTGACATCTCTGTCATTACTGGATCTGACTACTTTGGAAATACCAAAAAAGCCGTAGAGATGTTGGGGGGAATGAAGAAATTCGTGCCCAAGGGGTCTAAAGTGGGATTGCTGATCAATGCAGGATTTGAACAAAAAGGAGCCTATGTGAGTCCTGATATTTCATTGTCCGTTTTGCAGATGTGCTTTGAGGCAGGCGCTAAAGAAGTACTGAGTCTGCAATACATTGAGGATGCTTACTGGGAAAGAAGTGAGTATTATGAAAATATGAAAGATCTTTTTGAAAATGTTTCACAAGTTGAAAGTAATGTCTTCCCGGCCGAATTCAATGATGAGGATTGGAAGAAAATACCTGCAATTGAAGGAGCAATATCACTAAAGGATGTCGAAGTGGTGAAGGCATGGGAGGAAGTGGATGTGCTGATCAATGTTTTTATAGCCAAGCATCATGCCGGTACAATATATACCGGCGCCCTGAAGAATTCCATGGGTTTCTGCACTCGGAAAACCAATGTTTTTTATCACTTGGGATCCGGTGAACGCAATGATCCGGACTTCCTGGCGCAGTGTATTGCCGATATTAACCTTATAAGGCAACCCGATCTCATCATTGGCGATGCCACGGAATTCATTATTACCAATGGGCCTTCAGGTCCTGGTGAGACGATCGAACTCGATAAAGTTTTTGCAGGCACCAACCTGGTGGCCATGGATTCACTGGGCGTATCCTATAATGATATGGTCGCAGAAGATGTGGTTACATTGATTAAAGCGGAAGAGATGGGACTTGGGTCTTATGATTTGAGTGAGGTTAATGTTGTTGAAACTTCATAAAAGTGTTGAGTGTTGAGTGTTGAGGGTTGAGTTAATTATAAGTTATTAAATTATTCACTGAAAATAGGCACTAGCAATTAGGAACCAGGAACTAGGCACTTATTAAGAATTAATGAAGAGATTATTTTATATAATAGTTACAATATCTTGCCTGGGCACCAATGCCCAGGAATCTATTTACGACATTCTTCCCGACAGCGCCTGCCCGGGATCTGAGGTGTACGGAGAACCTGTTCTTTATGCTGGTGATGATCTGTTTAACCTGATCAATGGGGGAGCAGAACTCTATCATGAGTTTGGATTTATTGAGGTGCTGGCTGTAGAAATTGTTCAGCCCGGTGCAGATCCAATCAAAGTAGAGATCTACGATATGGGAAGCCCTGAGGCAGCCTGGGGGATATATACAATGACTGCCACCTCTAATGCAAAACCCTTCCATGCAGGCGTTGAGGGGAGATCAGGAGCAGGATTTTCTCAATTTATTAAAGGAAACTACATGGTGTATATCTATTACGACGATGTGGAAGATACAGAGCTTCAGTATCTGGCAGGATGCCTGTTTTCAAAAATTGAGTTTTCCTTTCCGCAGCCATCATTAATGAAAGTCGTGGATGCTTCAAATGAAGAAGCAGAAAATGTGGTGTATTTTAAAGGAAACCTGGGCCTGTCATCAATTTATAGTTTCCATTATAAAGATGTTTTTGGTTACGAAGAAGGCGCTGCAGCCATTTATCCTGACCTGAAGATTTTCGTTCTGGAATATAAGAATGAAGGGGATTGCATTGAAAAGTACAATGCTGCTAAAGATTTTTTTATGAACAGCAGTAAATACCACGATCCAAAACTGATTCTTCGGGGCTCTTTCCATGTGAAAGACCGCAAAGAACAGCAGATCGATTGCTATTTTGAGAATACCTTTCTGGTAATTTTTCTTTATCCCGGAGAGAGAGAAGTAGATGAGATGAGAAGACAGATTATCGAGAATATGGCTAGAAAATGAGACTGCTACTGGTTGCTGGTTTCTGGCTGTTTGATTTATGATATTTATTTACACTTACAAGTCACCAGTTACAAGTGACCAGTAACCAGTAACAAGCAACATTTTATTAACATTCCTTTACAAAGGTTTTCTCATTATATATCTTTACACTACGAACATATTAACTATACTACCATGAAAATTCTTAAGAGAATCATTATCTGGCTGCTCGTTCTGCTTGTTTTGCTTATCGGAGTGGCTTATTTGTTACCCGGATCCTATCATGTTGAACGGACCAAACTGATCAATGCTGATAAAACCATTCTTTATGATATGATCTGTGATTTCGAAAACTGGGATTTATGGACGCCCTGGCCGGAAGACAAGGATTCGACTGCCGTGATTGAAAATATAGGAAGCTGCGAGATTGGTGCGGTACATAGATGGGATGGAGAAGAAATGGGAAAAGGAGAGATGAAAGTGACCAAGATGGTCCCATTGAAGATGATTGAGTGGGAACTTGGCTTCGAGGGCCATAGTCAGAAGATGACCATTAATATGACCATAGAGAAGGAAGGTGATGAGCGGCTGCTTACCTGGACTGCTGACGGTGATCTGGGGTATAATCCTCTTTATCGTTATTACGGACTAATGATTGACTCCGATCTTGGAGCGGACTTCGAACTGGGTTTGGAGAACCTGAAAGCGCTTTGTGAGGCATTGCCATATTATCCGGGGATTAAGGTTGTGGAAGTGGCTTCTATGCCGGCCATATCAGTAAAAGATTCGGTTACCGCTAATGAAATAGGCCCATTTATGGAAACTTATATGCCTATGTTATTCATGTATGCGATGCGAAAAGGAGGAGAAATGACTGCTCATCCCTATTCAGTGTGTTACAATTGGGATCCGGAAGGCATGATCCTGATGGAAGTTGGCTTGCCACTCACCGAAGCTATTGAAGGAGAAGGGGTGATCCAGGCCACAAATACACCCGGAGGCAAGGCCGTGAAAGCTTTATACTTTGGTGCATACGAAGAAATTGCTCCGGTATATGAAGCCCTTGAACAATATATCAAGGTGATGAAGCTGGAAAATGCCGGTCCGCCATGGGAAGTCTATATGACTGATCCTGCCATGGAGCCCGATACTTCAAGGTGGCAGACCTATGTTTATTTTCCTATAAAATAGCTGCCTAAGATCAATAC
>CAVWDP010000002.1:0-1352500 GCA_963753835.1 uncultured Bacteroidales bacterium
ACGATTGCTAGGCTGAGGAATGAGTCTTTAGCAAATGTAAATGGTGGACACCTAACAGTTACTAGAAATGCTAACACTTGCACATGTGTGACAAACGCTTCCTTGAGAGAACCCTGTAACGAATAGATTTTAATGCGCTATTGACCTTGCATAACTGATAGCAGATTGCAATACTTCATCCTTATTAGACTGTACACTTTCTATAGTAGGAGATATAGTAATATCTGGAGAAATTCCAATTCTCTGAGTTTGTTTGCCATCCGGCCAATAGATACCAATCCCGGAAATATGGGTTATTATATTTCCGGGTAAATATATTGTTGACACATTACCATCTGCACCCGCGGTTGTGTTTCCAATTGTTTTTACATTTTCAAACACCATTAATGACATAGCTGTAAATTCTCCAATACTCTGTGTATTTTCATTAAACAGTAAAATAATATTTCCGTTATAGCTATTTGGATTTTCTTGTTCAGGTCCAGTCATCTCTCCCAAATGATAACAAAACAAACCTGGGTTTTCATACCAAGGTGTAGTATAAGTGTAAAAGGCTACCATATGCGGGAAAAGAATACTTGTAATATTATGCAAAATAAATTTGCAGTTTTTTCTCAGATCAAGTATTAAAACATTTGATACTAAAACACTGGAAATAACAGAATCTACATTGTCATAGGTTAGCTTGCTTAGGTCAATATAGGTTGTGTTTTTAGTAATAACCCTAGTGGGATTATTGGACTTCTTTTTTCGCCGCTCTTTAGATAGAACACTTCTTTCGTATGTATCAGAGACTACCAATATTACTGTATCCTTGCGCTGTAGTAATAGCCTTATTTGGCTATTTGAAGATCGCGATAAATAAAAACTTATTGTATTTTGAACACTAGCCTGGTTAGATCCCGAAAAATAAATAGAAAGGCTATCCCGAATAACATTTATACTAACCCCATCAAGATTAATTATTATATCTCCTACTCTTAAATTATTAATCAGAGCCAGTGAGTCTGAGTAAATTTCGGAGATTATAGTTTTTCCTTGGATGAATTTAAACTTAACAGGCAGAAATCGATGACCTAAATAATCAACTATTCTATCACTGGTTGTGTAAGCATGATTATCATTAATCTTAGCCGTAAGCATACAGACCGCTAAATGATAATCAAGTGTTTTGTCAGTGTTTAGGAAAATAGGAATAAACTCCTTTAGTACATTCTCCCATGGCGTTTCAGTTAGATATTTATACGGATAATAATAATTTATGATGTTCCAGTATCGAAATAAAGATAATAGACGGGTGTTTTTATCAGGGGAAATAACGTTATTAAATGATGTATCATTGTCAAAAACAGGATTCTTAACCCATGGATTTGATGATAAATATTTGTTTTCAAAGGGATCGTTATTTCTATAAATATCTTTAAGCTTTTTGATAGTTTCATATGAGAATGTATTCGTATCATCAATCCAGTTTAGATTTTTATTAGCAATTATAACACTGTCTCCCAGGCATACCAAATGAGAATCTTTCACGCTGATTGCAGGCACAAATTTATCATAGAAATTTTTCAGAGAATCAATATTGTGTATAGCAGAAACCCGATCAAGGCTTACCAACAAAACACTGTCCCAGTTCAGCGCACCCTTGCCAATTGCCGGATGGTTATATTTAAGAAATCCCCATAATTTACAAAGTGTAACTAATTTCTGATTGGCCTTAAACTCATTGTTGACTCTAATGGGGGTGGTACAATTATTTAGGAATATTATTATAAAAGCAAACACTACTATATTTGATATTCTCATGTCAATAATTTATTAGTTACCTAAAATTAAATAATTACTCCAAAATATTGGAAGTCTTGTTTTCTCATTTGCAAGGAATGAAAGTTTTGCTTTTCTCAAGGCGGAAGCATACGAAACTCCTTCTAATACATAATTGTAGAATAGTTTCATAAAATTAGAAGTATGTTTATCATGAATACTCCAAAGTGAGTATATTATATTTTTTGCTCCTGCGAAAAAGAATCCTCGATACAATGTGATTAATCCTTCTCCGCTAATGTCTTTTCCGACCCCCGTCATGCAGGCACTTAAAACTACCAGAGCTGCGTTAATTGATAGGTTATAGGTTTCATCAATATTTAGAATATCAACGTTTGAAGACTGAGGATTGCAATCATTTCTTTGTGTGAAGAGATTGTTATAAAAAACAATCCCAGAGAGTTCTGGAAAAACGTTGTTGTAAATTCCATGAGTTGCTAAATGTATAATTGAAAAACTTGATGCATTCTCCAAAAATGATTGTTTCGAGGCTTGCTCATCATATAGTGCCAGAACGGGATGCCTTTTGTCAATAAAAAGCGCCTCAATATCTTTAACTTCATTTTCAGAATATGGCAAATGCGCAGTTGATATGTTACCAGCATAAGAAGAATAGGTTTCCTGGGAAAAAATAGGTGCAAGAGCCAGGAGACTGTTGACATCATGCCCCCTGTCTGCTTTTTTGTATTTCTTGTTTTTATACCAAAGAGACGAAGAAAAATGATAAAGAATATCAAAATCTACAATAAGATAGTTAGGATAATCACTTGATTTTCTGCCGGGACGTATTAGTGTTTCAAAAGGGAAAGAGGAAAGATTGCAATCAGGAACAATAATAATTCTAGTGATATCATCTAAATACTTGCTAATGGGCCCCATTAGTACTTCATATAGTTCAACTCCGGTTTCCAGGACAGAGAGATTGTCATAAAATTTAATTCCTCTTATATGATTTCTTACTAAAATAGAAATGCTGTCGATCCATTGATGATGTATATTGAAATAGTTTTGCGAAATTATTATAGTATATAGAATTGAATCAGAAAAGTAGTATTCCACAATGGCCTCATTTTTCGCCAATTCATTTTGAATAGAATCAAGGGGAATAGTTGAAAAATCATATTTAAGCTGATAGTATTTCGGATACTTAGTCTCAAATACATTAATTAGGGAATCAAGGCTTTCAACAAAATGATTTCTCTCAGCTACAAGAAAAACGAAATCGTCTAGTTTTTCTATTGCGAATCTTTCATTTTGAGCAAGTTGAATTTTGAGGTTATATCGACTTATTTTTTTTCTGATTCTTTTTTCTTCAAGAATTAAATGTTCTGGCACATTTGCAAATTCTTTTGCCCTAGACTCAATTTGAGACTGGTAAAGAAAAATTGACCTCCCCTTTTCAACTAAAGAGAAAAATAGAGAATCCTCAATTTGTTTGTTATCATAAAAGAGGTCGATAATAGCATTCAAAACCTCTCGATTGAAGGAAATGAAATATTCAAAATTATCCTCAGTTAGTTGGTTTACATATATAAACTTAAAATAATCCAGCAAAAGACTAAAAGTATTATATGAAGCATTATAATACTTTGAGGTTTCTTTCTTTTCAATAATTGATAATGTATAAAAAGTAATGGCCTTATAATACAGTGAAACCCCAAATATCCTATAATCCAACACTTGATTAAGATTGGGATTTGAAAAGAAAGAAGTATCTGTAAAATCAAATGCATTTAATATAATTGCCTTCTGAAATTGCCTTATCGCTAAGAAAGGATTATTTTTAAATGAATTTAAGGTGCCCATCTGGTTATATGATTGAACCATTAGGCTTTTGACATTTAGGCTATCTCGCCTGATTTGATAACTTTTAAAATAATATTTTTCAGCAGAGTCAACCTCATTAATCAATAAATAAATTCCAGCAACATTATTTAAATACATTGAGAGATCAATATTGTCGATACATGAGTTTTGTTGCATCCTGATCGCGTCCTTATAATATTCAATTGCCAAATGGAATTTATCGTTTCTATAGTAGATTGACCCAATATTATTAATTATGATGGAGATCTTAGAATAATCAGGTGTGTCCTGATTAAGTAACTGTTGTTTTGAAGCTTCATAGAACTCAATAGCTTTTTCATAGCTGCTTAAATTATAATATACATTTCCAATATCACAATATAACAGACCAATGAAGTATGAGTTTTTACCAGGATAGTTTTTAAAATTGCTTAGGCTTTTAAAATAATGAAGCAGGCTTTTATCATAATCATATTGCTTGCTAAAAACAAGTCCTAGGTAATAGTTTCTGCTACCCTCAAAGATTTGAGAATATGATGAAACACCAGAGTTTAACGAGTTTTTTAGTAAAAAAGATTTAGACCTATTATAATCACCCAAATAATAATATACCTTGCCAAGATTAATATTTAAATAATCCCACAGAATGCAATTGGCAAAAGGATTGTTTGTATCATCAGGAAGCTCTTTTACATCCCTTAACTGTTGTCCTGAACTTAGAAAGTAAGGGATTGAATACACTAAAATGGCTGAATCAAAATCATTCTGATGGTAATAATTGTAGCCAACAATTAAGTACGGCTCATAAAATACCGATTCAATAAATGCGCTTAACCCTACCTGCCCACAAAGCGATGTAGGGACAATAAGGATGACAAATATGAATAACCATCTCATTTATAGTTCATTACTCAACTAGCACCATCACCCCCACCCAAACCGGCTGATCTCCCGTTGCAAATCGATACATATATATTGCTGGGTCGAGGTCTGGGGAATGAGACCATGGGCCTGTCACTTTTTCAGGATGTCTATAAACAACCGTCCCATTCCTATCCAGGATATCAAAATACAGCGGCTCCTCAATGTTTGTTTCCCAGGAAAAGATCAGACTGTCTCCTGTTGAAAAGAATACCGAGTCTTCCGGGCTTGTTAACCTAAACCAGTTGCTGCGATAAACATTATGTAGCAATTCAGCAAATACAGGAGAAATTTGGTATTCTTCTTTATCATAGATAGAGGCGAGCTGTTCGGAGCCGGGCTGGATTTCGGTCTCTATTTTGGGCGCCACCCTGCCCTCCCCAAAAATGCTGTCGCTGACATCTTCATTTTGTATGATTAGTGCAGAATCGCCAGTAATAAGTAAGGGTTGTTCGGTAAAACGTGTAGCTGGCAACCCATTGGAACAGAAAAAATATAGCAAGCCCCCCATGATAATAATGATTACGGCTGCCGCGGATAGACGAAACCATAAGTTAGTGGTGAGGGATTTAAACTTTTGATGTTGCCATGTCATTGTGAAATGCTTCATTCAACAAAAGTCTGAGTCGGATAGCTTCTTTGTCGGCAAATGCATCCATCATGAGGCGATACTCATCCCATGCAGCCCGCATCGCACTATCTTGCTCTAGATTGTTTTCGAAAGCCTTTTTCTCAATGGTACCATATTCACCATTGACATAGGCTTCGAAAGAATGCAGATATTTTTTAATGGTCGTCATCGTATATAGAGTTGTAGTCAGGGTCAGATTTTATCCTTCTCACCAGGATTTTAATGCACCTGTATTTTCGTTTCCTGGCATAGCTTTCATTATCATATTGCATAATTTCCGTGATCTCCCTGAAAGATTTTCCATCAAGAAAATGTTGAATCAGGGTCCGACAGGTGGGGCTCATTTTAACCAGATGTTTTTGAAACAGCAGATGGGCCCTGCTAAAGTTGAAAAACGTTTCTTCTATTATATCGGCCCCGACCATGCTATCCTGTATTTCATCGTAGCTGATAAGGTCAGCTTTTTCCATCCCGATCTTTTTTAGCCATAGATTCCGACAAATGGCATAAACATAAGTCTTGAGAGAGCATTTCAGGTCTAGGGTATTTTCCCGGGCCTTCATTAATATCACCACCATTGCATCATTAAAGATGTCTCTGGCATCATCAATACTGCCATTGTTTCTGTAAATGAAGTGTCTTACAGAGGGAAAGAACCGACTATAGATCTCAGCAATCACTTTTTCGTTTTGCTTTTTAATCCCTTCAATTAATATTTCATCATTATTTCCTGCCATCTCCCTATTGATTAATACCTTTTTTTCAAAATTGTCACACCCTTTTTCGAAAAAAAGTTGATTTGCTGATGGGCTTATTCTTTTAGCTGAATCTTGCATAGGCATGAATTTTAACTCCAAACTTTAGGCACCTTAGTGCACCGAAGCTCACTTATTAGCAGTCTTTGGTCGGAAAGATTCGGGAAAGGATTCGGGCGTGAAAATCTATTGGCGGTCGTGTCTTATAAAGATAAATCAAAAGCCCCGCTGCGTCAAGCTACAGGATTCATTTTAAGAGGATTTACTGATGGAAATGGTGAAATAACGGACTAATATCTGATACCTGATACCTGATATTTGAATATTTGAAGTTTCGTAATACGTAATACCTGATACGTAGTACTAAAAATGCTATAGCATTTTCTGATACACCTGCCACCAGCGGTCAGGGATATTGTTGTCCATGGCGTTCTGGTAGTCGGAGTGGGAACAGGGAACCATGTAGTGGCGCTCGTACTTGGTCATAAGGTCGGTCTCCACCGGCACTTCCATCCACCAGCGCTCGCTCAGCTTGCTTTTATAAAAGATGATCTCTTCCTTATGGTCCTGGATCTTCACATGGAACTTCACATACTTGTCGCGGGCACGGGCCGGGTAGTCGTCCTTGCGCTGGTAATAGCCCTCAAGGAAATACCACAGGGCCTGGCTGATGAGCATAGCTGTCTGCTCTCTCGTGTCATAAGTCGGATTATACTCATAAAAGCCGATCGACGACAGCTTGTCACTCAAACCGGCATAGCGTACGATACGACAAAGCTCTTCCCCTGCAAAACCGTTGGGGATGGCATTGCCATTGCCCGGGGCGTCGGCAGAACGCACAGCAGAAATGTCGATGCTGACCATATCGGCATTGCGCACCACGGGCTCCACCTCATCCATGTTCTCACGCACGTTGCCCAAACGGTAGGTGTCGAAATACAATTTGTTCATCAGGTCCACCGCCTCCTTATCTACAAAATAGCTCTGGTAGCCGATATTGGTATAATTGAAAAGGTAGTTGGGCTGGTGCAGGATGATATTGCTCAGGTACGACTGGGAATCAATAATGTTGCTGTCGTTGCCCAGGTCGAACATCGGGATCCACGGCCACAATGTTGATGATCTGCCCCAGCTGTTCATAGGCACGGTATACGGCATAACACATGTCCTGTCCGCCACCGATGATCACCGGGATGATGTTGTTCATCACCAGGCCTTCCACCACGTTGGTCACGGCAAAATAGGTGTCGTCAACCGTATGTCCCTGTATGATGTTGCCCAGGTCGGCGATCTTCACCTGCTCATTTCCCGTAAATAAATTATAAAGGTGCTTGCGTACCACATCGGCACCATAAGCACATCCATCATTGTTTACGGCATTGCGGTCTTCGAGCACGCCAAAAATGGCAATGTCGGTATCGGAAAGATCAGGAAAACGTCCTTCGTGGCGGTGGATATCTACAATTTCTGAGTATCGCTTGCCGGGAAAATCACTATCGCCAAACACGGCATCAGTGTCAACAGCCTTAAAATAGATTGCAATGTCCATCTTCTGCTTTTATGATGCCCAAAGATAAGTGAAAACTATGAAGAAAGAGGAGCGAAAATCGAAAATCGAGGAGCGAAGCACTTATTGCAGCCACCCTCACAGTATGAACTCATAAATCAAGGATAGTATTTCCTCCTGTCTGCTGAAAACGATTAATATTTAAAACTGATACTTCAAATAAATGCGAAGCATTTAAGGACCCGGGCGCAGTCTGATTGATGAGGCTACTGTGAGATACAAAACAGGGTCGAAGACCTTGACCGGGGATGTCTTTTTTTGGATCCTGCCTGCCGGCAGGCAGGTTTTTTGGACAAGCAAAAAAGTACAAAAGGAAAATCCATCAAGGGAAAAGTACAAGAAAAAATCTTTTTTTATGTTCTTTTTGCTTGACCAAAAAGAACCAAAAAGGTCAAGGGAACAGGAAACAGAACCTTCCCTATCCCAACACACAGCCCCCTCCTGTGCAACTCCCTCTCACCGCCTGTTCCCATTGCAACCACTCTGAGCCTGAGGACTTTTGAATAAACCGAAAGCCGATCTCATTTCTGAATCAGCCTATCTAAACCAATAAAAAAAAATAAATGCGAAGCTTTTAAAGGACCGGCCTCATGAAGTTTTGGTAGTATTTCAAGATTTCATGAGCGTAAAATTACCCATGTTTGACCCCGAGTTCTCGGGGGAGTTTGGGTAATTTAGTAAAGGAAATCGTAGAAATCAACAAAACTTTATGCAGCCTTGATCTTTTGGTACTTTTCCATCAAGGGAAAAGTACATAGAAGACTTTGGACAAGCAAAAAAGCTTATGCCTTTTTTGATCTCCCGCCTTTGCGTTTCTTGGGCTCATTCTTAGGATCCTCAGAGATCTTAATACAGTCTTCCAGGCTGAGACCTTCAGGCTCGGTGCCTTTGGGGATCTTGAAGTTCTTTTTCCCGATGGAGATGTAAGGGCCGTAACGTCCACGCAGAACCTTCACATCCTTGTTTTCATCATATTCCCTGATGATGCGGTTTTTTTCTTCCAACCGCTTGGCCTCGATGATCTCAACGGCCCTGTCCTGGGTCACGCTGGCCGGGTTGTCGGTCTTTTCGAGGGCATAGAAGGCGTTGCTGTGCTTCACGTAAGGACCGAACCTTCCGAGGGCCACGGTCATCTCACTGCCTTCATATTCACCAATGGTTTTTGGGAAACTGAAGAGTGCAAGGGCATCTTCGAGCGAGATCTCACCAATGCTCTGGTCTTTGTTCAAGCCGGCAAAACGCGGCTTTTCCTCTGTGCTGGTATCGCCCAGCTGTACCATAGGGCCGTACTTGCCGATCTTCACATATACATTCTTTCCGCTTTCGGGATCAACACCCAGCAACTTCTCACCACTGAACTTCTTGGAGGTTTCCTGGGTTTCAAGAATTCTTGTATGGAAAGGTCCGTAAAAGTTTTCCAGCATCTCGTTCCATTCTTTCTGCCCATCGGCAATGCGGTCGAACTCCTTCTCAACATCAGCAGTAAAGTTGTAGTCGAGAATGTTATCGAAGTATTGCATCAGGAAACTGTTGACCACGGTTCCCAGGTCGGTAGGAAGGAGCTTGCCCTTGTCACCACCCACCTTTTCGGTATTGGTCTTTTCGCTGATGGTATCGCCCTGAAGACTGAGCTGCACAAAGCTGCGCTCAATGGCAGGACGGTCGTTCTTCTTCACATATTCCCGTTTCTGTATGGTAGAGATGGTCGGGGCATAGGTAGATGGCCTTCCAATGCCAAGCTCTTCCATTTTCTTTACCAGGCTGGCCTCGGTATACCTCAGCGGGTGCTGTGTAAATCGCTGGGTGGCCAGGATGCTATCGGCCAACAGCACATCACCCTTATTCAGGGGCGGCAGCATGAGGCCGTTCTCATCTTTATTATTATCATCCGTTGATTCGATATATACCTTCAGGAAACCATCGAATGTTACCACCTCGCCTTTGGCCATAAACTTGTCGGCCATGGTGGAGATGTCGATATCAACATTGGTCTTTTCAAGCTGTGCATCTGCCATTTGTGAGGCGATGGTCCGTTTCCAGATCAGGTCGTATAGTTTCTTGCCAGGCTTGTCGGCATCAACACTGGGATTGTTGATATAGGTGGGACGAATGGCCTCATGGGCTTCCTGTGCCCCCTTGCTTTTGGTCTGGAATTTCCGGGTCTTTACATAGTCTTCTCCCCAGGTTTTGGTGATGGTTTCCCTGGCAACAGCAAGCGCCATATTGGAAAGATTCACCGAGTCGGTACGCATATAGGTGATATGCCCTGATTCGTAAAGCTGCTGGGCAATCCGCATGGTATAAGCCACCGGGAAGCCGAGTTTGCGGCTGGCTTCCTGTTGCAGGGTAGAGGTTGTAAAAGGCGGAGCCGGGGATTTTTTGGCGGGCTTCTTCTCCACCTTGCCAACACTGAAGTCGGCACCGATACATTTATTTAAAAAGGCCTCTGCTTCTTCTTTCGAAGGAAATCGTTTGGGCAGCTCTGCCGACAACAAGGTCTTCTCATCTCCGCCATTCAGGGTGAACTTTGGCTGTAATACGGTAAGAAGAAGTTGTTTCAAAGCCCTTGATCTCTTCTTCCCTTTCCACGACGAGGCGTACGGCAACGGATTGTACGCGTCCGGCTGAAAGGGCCGGCTTTACCTTTTTCCATAAGAGGGGAGAAAGCTCATAACCTACCAGGCGGTCCAGCACCCGGCGGGCGGTCTGGGCATTCACCAGGTTACGGTCGATATTGCGTGGATGGCTGATGGCTTCGGTGATGGCCGTCTTGGTGATCTCGTGAAAAACAATGCGTTTCACTTCATCAACATTCAGCTCAAGGGCGTTCACCAGATGCCAGGATATGGCTTCCCCTTCACGGTCCTCATCAGTCGCTAACCAGACAGTTTCAGCAGCATCAGCAAGCTTTTTCAGATCGCTGACGATCGTTTTCTTGTCCTTTGCAATCTTATATTGCGGAATAAATCCGTTTTCAATGTCTACTCCAATGTCGCTCTCCGAAAGATCCATCACATGTCCGAAGCTGGATTTCACTATGAAATCCTTGCCCAGGAAGCGTTCAATGGTCTTTGCTTTAGCGGGTGACTCAACGATAACCAGATTCTTTGTTGCCATACCTATTAATACCTCAAATTGGAAAATGTCCCCTAAAAATTCGGGACAAAAGTAATATAATTAACATGTTACAGACATGGAAGCAACAATATTTCCTTAGAATTGTTTTAATCGGGGCATGGTTTTTTCTGTATTTTTGCTGCCCTGAATATTGAATATAATCACGTGCTTTGCCACGGGATTTCCTGATAAACTCCCCTGCTTGCAGGGGAGATGTCCCGCCCTGGCGGGACAGAGGGGTAATGAAAGAATCATTACTTTCAGATAATTATTAGCACGCTTGAAAGCAAGAAAAAAAGTTTATATAGAAACCTATGGCTGCCAGATGAATTTTTCTGACAGCGAGATCGTGGCATCACTCATGCAGGATGGTGGTTTTGAGATCTGTGATGAAAGCATAGATGCAGATGTGGTTTTCGTCAACACCTGCTCTATCCGCGATCATGCCGAACAGCGGGTGCGCCAGCGTTTACGTGAGCTGAAAACCCTGAAAAACAAAAACCCTTTTGTCAAGATCGGCGTGCTGGGCTGCATGGCTGAAAGACTGAAACAACAGTTGCTCGAAGAGGAAGATGGGGTTGACATGATCGTTGGGACCGGATGCTTACCGTACCCTTCCGCAGCTGCTGGCACAGGCCGACGAAGGCCAGAAAGCCATTAATGTGATCCTTTCCACAAAAGAAACCTATGACGACATCACGCCGGTAAGGCTCGACAAGAATGGCATCACTGCCTTCATCTCCATCATGCGGGGATGCGAGAACTTCTGTTCCTATTGCGTGGTTCCCTTTACCCGCGGCAGGGAGCGGAGCCGGGATCCGCAAACCATCATCTGGGAGAAGCAAAAGAGCTGTTCGACAAAGGTTACCGGGAAGTCACCCTGCTGGGGCAGAATGTGAACTCCTATACCTGGGAAGAAGACGGAAAACAGATCAGCTTTTATGAGTTGCTGGAACAGGTGGCAGCTGTCAACCCATTGCTCAGGGTACGCTTTGCTACCTCACATCCCAAAGATATTTCTGACGAGCTGCTTAAAACCATAGGCAAACACCATAATATATGTAATGCCATCCACCTGCCGGTGCAGTCGGGCAGCAACCACATCCTGAAGCTGATGAACCGAAAATATACCCGCGAATGGTATCTCGACAGGATCGCAGCGATCAATAAATACATTCCCGATTGTGCCATTTCTACCGATATCATTGCAGGCTTCTGCACCGAAAAAGAAGAAGACCACGGGATACCATATCCATCATGGAGGATGTTGGCTATGACTATGCCTTTATGTTTAAATACTCCGAGCGCCCCGACACCCTTGCACAAAAGAAGCTGGATGATGATGTGACTGAAGAAGTAAAATCAGCCAGGCTGCAGGAGATCATCTCGCTGCAGCAAAAGCTTTCGCTTGAAAGCAATCAGCGGGATGTTGGAAAAACTTTTGAAGTACTGGCAGAAGGCTTTTCAAAAAAATCAGAAGACTCCCTCATGGGCAGAAACAGCCAGAACAAGGTCCTGGTCTTTCCGAAAGAAAACTACAAAAAAGGGGATTATGTACAGGTAAAAGTAACGGATTGCACCCCCGCCACACTTATAGGTACAGCCGTGTAATTCTCTTAAGCGCTAGGCTTTTTTATGAATATATGGTTACAGTGTTACATGGCTACATGGTTAAATGGCTAAGTACTTTAAGCACTCCGACTGCTAATTTTACTACCTTTGCAACAAACCACAAACCCAATCCATCATGGTAAATAAACTCATGGATCCCATTGGCCGATTGATGGGCCTGCGCTATAAATCTCACCCCTGGCATGGTGTTGATATCGGCAGTGAAGCACCTGAAGTGATCATCTCTTTCATTGAAATGGTATCGACGGATACGGTGAAGTATGAAGTGGATAAGGTTTCGGGTTATCTGCGTCTCGACCGCCCGCAAAAATATTCAAATGTGGTGCCTGCCCTCTATGGTTTTATTCCACAAACATTCAGTGGACAAAGAGTGGCTGATTTTTGCATGGAAAGAACCGGAAGAAAGGGTATTGCGGGCGACAATGACCCCATCGACATCTGCATCCTCACCGAAAAAGACATTGTGCATGGCGATATCCTGGTCAGGGCGAGGCCGATCGGAGGATTCCGCATGCTGGATGGCAACGAGTCCGACGATAAGATCATCGCTGTGCTGAATAATGATGCTGTTTACGGGAACTATAAAGATATCACGGATTGTCCGGAGCTGGTTGTTGACCGGCTGAAGCATTATTTCCTGACCTATAAAGACCTTCCGGGGAAAGAGCGGGATGTGGAGATCACCCATACTTTCGATGTGAAAGATGCCCATGAGATCATCCAAAGGTCGATGGATGATTATAGTGAGAGGTTTGAAAGGCTAGACACAGCGCTGTCGAACGTGTGATCAGGTACCGTGTGCAGGGTGCAAGGTACCAGGTACAGGATTAGACCAAATATCCACCTAACCACTTAACCATGTAACCATGTAACCGTGTAGCCATGTAACCATGTAACCATGTAACCATTTAGCCATGTAACCATGTAACCATGTAACCATTTAGCCATGTAACCATGTAACCGTGTAGCGATGTAACCATGTAACCATTTAGCCATGTAACCGTGTAGCCATGTAACCATCCACCCCTGCACCCCGTCCCTCGTCCCCAGCCCCCATTAACTAACAGAACAATATCTGCATTTCTGCGTATAAGTATTCTAATTATTAATAATAATACGCTAACCCCCCTGTTTTTATGGGTTTTATAGAAAATCGACTACATTTGCGCGGAAGTGCCAAAAGGCATCAAAAACACGCCAGGCAATGAAAATGAATAAATATTTTTTCCTCCTGATCTTATTTGGGATTATCATGCGCTTCCTGCGTTCCGCAGAAGAAAATACTCTACCTGCAGGATATGCCGAAGGAAGATTCGGCAGTACGCTTTTAAGAACGACCGTTCGCTGAGTTATAAGATACAGCCCGGCGATAACCTCTATATCAAGATCAACAGCCTGGAAGAAAAATCCACCACCTACTTTAATGAGGTAAGCGGTTCCAGCAGCGGTAATGCAGGAGGATCTAACCTCTACCTGAACAGCTACCTGGTGAACGACACCGGATACTTTCATTTTCCATCACTGGGATATATTTATGTGAAAGACCAGACTGCCGAAGAGATCCAGTTAAGCTGGAAAAGCGGCTGTCGGAATACCTGGTAAACCCGGTGGTGATCGTCGACTGGCCAGTTTCAGGATCACCTTGCTGGGAGAATTTTAGAGTCCCGGAAAATATGATGTGTACCAGAGCAACATCAACATATTTGAAGCTATTTCGATGGGGGGCGACTATGACTGATTTTGCAAAAAGGAACAAGATTGCCATCATCAGGCAAACTGGCAAGCGGATCAAAGATCGTACGGGTAAACCTGAACGATAAGCGCATACTCGAATCGGATTATTATTTTCTGCTACCAAACGATATTGTATATGCTGAGCCCATCAAGGCCAAACAGTTTGTGTCAACCAATTCCCTTACGGATTGGTATTCTCCATCATATCGACCATGATTACTCGTGGTATACTTATTCATTACTAATTAATCATAACGAATGACCGAACAGGAAAACTATATATAATCCCGATCTCAGAGAAGAGTCAGTTGATTACAAAGCCATATTCCTGAAGTTTTTCAGGTACTGGTATTTCTTTGTATTATCAATCATAATCGCCCTGACCATCGCCTATTTTTTCAATAAATATGCTACCCCGGTATATGAGATGTCGTCGCGGATGCTGATCAATGACCCTGAAAAGGTCGATCCCCAAACCATGATCGGGATGGGCTCTTATGGCAGGGTGCAAAACAACATCCAAAACGAGATCGTGGTGATCAAGTCATATACCGTGGTGCAACCGAGCGATCAAAAAGCTGGATTTCTATGTTTCTTATTATGCAGAGGAAAGCTTTAAAACAACAGAACTGTATAAAAACAGCCCTATACGATGTAGTTTTTGATTCAGTAGTTCCGCAGCCCATCGGCCTCGAATTTATTCATTTCCCCCTGGGCAACAATGAGTTTGAACTGAGTGCAGCAGGGTGAAAACATCAGGTATTACAATTATACAGCCCATAAGTGGTGCCCGGCATGTCGGTGCCATTGCTCGAGTACAATGCGACACATCGCTTCGGGGAAAAGATCGAAACCCCTTATTTCACTTTTACGATGCTTAAAACAGATCTGTATGATCCCGACTACAATGAGAGCAGCAGTACGTTTCCTTTTTAACAACATTGATTACCTCACCCGCTTTCTACCGCGGCGTGGGTGTTGAGCCCATCGCGCAAAACTCTTCCATCATCAGGCTTATCGCTCCGTGGGGCCAACATCAACAAGATGGTAGACTTCCTCAATACTGGTGATGAAGGAATACCTGATCATTGAGCTGGAGGACAAAAACAAGACCTCTGAAAATACCATCTGCCTTTATAGACCGGAGCTGGTAAAACTGGAAGATTCTCTCAGCAGTTCTGAAGCAGAATTCCGCGACTTTATGACTGAAAACAAGGTGATGAATCTCGAAACACAGACCGATTTCTATTTTCACCAGTCTTTATGAGCTTCAGAATGAGAAAGCTGCCATGTTGGTAAAGGCAAATATTATGATCAACCTGAAAGAGTATATAGTAAAGGATGAAAACGATATGATGATCCCGCCCACCTACAGGCATCGAAGACGAAGTGATCAGCGGGCAGATACAGAACCTCATGGAATTATATGCGGAAAGGGTTGAATTGCTTTCGACATCCACCGGTAAAAACCCTTACCTTTCGGCCTGAATGAAAAATCGACCTGGCCAAGACAAACCTTGCTGGTAAGCATCAACAACATCATCAGTACTTCCAATATTACCATAAAATCGATTGATGATAGGATAGAAGAGCTATACGTTCAAGATCAGCGACCTGCCTGCATCTGGACCGGGAGCTGTTTAACATTCAAACGGCAGTTTGGGATTAAAAATTCCCTATATACTTATTTGTTGCAGAAAAGATCAGAAGCCCAGATCTCCCTGGCATCATCATTCCCTGATTCGGAGATCATCGACATGGCCATGAACGAAGGACAAAGCCCGGTATACGCCCAAGAAGAGGTTTCAACTACATGATCGCCCTTTTCTTTGGTTTTATCATCCCATTCCTCTTCATTTTCTTAAGGGATTATCTAAACGATAAGATCATTGATAAGAAAGATGTGGAGAAGCTGACAAAGTATCCAATCATTGGCCACATCCTGCACAGCACCAAGCTCACCAACCTGGTGGTTTCGGGATCACCCAAATCTTCTATTGCCGAATCATTCCGCTCTATCAGGACCAACCTGGAATTCATGGCAAAGGGAAAGGAGAAACAATGCATATTGATCACTTCCGACATGGTCAGTGCCGGCAAGACATTCGTATCGATCAACCTGTCCACCATCTTTGCCATGTATGGCAAAAAGACGCTCTTGATGGGCTTCGACCTTCGCAAACCGAAGATCTACCAGGACTTTGGCCTGACCAATACGGTGGGGATATCCTCCTACCTGATCAACAAATCCACCCTGGAAGAGATCACCCAGAAATCTCCTGTTGAAAACCTGGATGTGATCATGGCAGGCCCGGTACCGCCCAATCCTTCTGAGCTCATTGCATCAGAGAAAACAGATCAGCTTTTCGAAGAACTAAAGGAAATTTATGATTACATCATCATCGATACCCCACCACTGGGCCTGGTAACCGATGCCTTCCTGCTGATGAAATATGCCGACAACAATCTTTTTGTGGTTCGGCAGGGCTATACCAATAAAAAGGTATTTGCCTCCATCATCAAGGACATCGAAAAACGTGAAATGCCACAATATCAGCATTCTTATCAACGATGTGAAGCTGAGCAAATCATCCTATGGTTATGGCTATGGCTACGGCTATGGTTACGGCTATGGCTATGGTTATGGTTATGGCTACGGCTACTATACCGACGACCGCGATATGGAAAAACCGGGAGTTGTAAAACGCATCCTTAAAGGATAAATGGCTACATGGCTACAGTGTTATATGGTTGAATGGGACGAGAGCAAACTCCAAACTTTAGGCACTTTAGCTCACTTTAGGCATCTTTAAACGGAAGTACAATCACACAGTCTCCCCCTACGCCAGATAATAAAAATAAAGTATACTCACCGTTGCGATCATGTAAAGGAAGGTGAGCGGCAGGCCGATCTTCATAAAATCTTTGAAGGCATATCCGCCCGGGCCATAAACCATGAGGTTGGTCTGGTATCCTATTGGCGTGATGAAGTTCGCTGCTCCCGCAAAAGCTACTACGAGAATAAATGGGGTTGGATCGGTCAGGCCCAGGTCGAGCGCCACGGTGATAGAAATGGGGAATATCAGGGCTACCCCGGCCTTGTTGGTAATGTAAGAGGCAAGCAGGTTGGTGATGACAAAGATCCCCGTGAGCAGGCCAATCACCCCCAGTGGTTCCAGGGCTGTAATGAAGTATTCGGAAATAGTGTGCGCCAGGCCGGTCTTTACCATGGCGATGCCCAGGGCCAGTGACATGGCAATGATGATGGCCAGGTTCAGGTCGAGGCTTTTACCGATATCCTTGGGAGAGGCGATCTTAGTAGCCATGCAGATGATCAGCAGGAAAGTAAGGCCAAGGAATAAATTAAGGATCCCCAGTCCATGCAAGAAGATGGCCAGGCCGGTTCCGCCAAGCAGCACAGCAACCTTATACCATTCCAGTTTACGGAAATCCTTGATCTTGGAGATCAGATAGAAATCGAGGGTTTCGGAAGAGAGGCTGTTGAAGTCATCGCCAACAAGCAACAACAATACATCACCGGCAATAAGCCTGACCTCTCCGATCTTTCCGGTAATCCTTTCCCCATTGCGGTGAATGGCAATAATGGCTGCATCATATTTCCCCCTGAAATTGGATTCTTTTACAGTCTTGGATGCCAGGGTGGAGTTATGGGAGATCACGATCTCTATCACCTCCGTATGGGGCTTTTTTACAAACATCCCCACCTGTGAAAGCTGCAGGCCGGATTCAGAGTCGATCATCTCCACGATGGTTTGCGTGTCGCCGGCAAACAATAAGGGTATCACCCTCAGTGATCAGTGTGGCAGGTGAAACCGGGCGGATCACTTCCGACTCCCGGATGATCTCTGCCAGGAACAAGGCCTTTAGGTTACGCAGCTCTGCTTCACCAACACTTTTACCGACAATATCCGAACCCTTCCTGACGATCACCTCTACCATATATTCCCTTGATTTGGCGGAAAAGTCCTCCATGGCATCCTTTCTTACCGGGAGCAGCTTTTCTGAAAAAAAGATCAGGTATATCATCCCGATCACGATCATGGGCACACCCAACAATTGAAAAATCAAACAGGCCCAATGACTTAAAATCCGGAAAAACCGTCTGGTCTTCCACAAGCCCATTCACGATCAGGTTGGTGGAGGTCCCGATCAGGGTGGCGCAACCACCCAGGATGGCGGCATAGGAAAGCGGGATCAAGAGTTTGGAAACAGCAATATTGTTCTTTTTCCCCCAGCGATATAGGTAGGGCATCATGATGGCCACCAGGGGGGTATTGTTCAGAAAGGCAGAAAAGCCGGCAACCAGAACGCCCATCCGCCAGATAAATCCTTTATAAGACCTTGATTTCCTGAACATCCTGTCGAAGAGGATGGCTACTACCGAGGTCTTTCGGATCATGTCGCCGATAATCAGCAGCAAGAGGATAATGGCAATCTGTTCATTGGCAAAGCCATGCATGATCTCTTTCGGGGTAAGGATCCCGAACAGGCCCAGGACGATCACACCAATGGAAAAAGTAAAACCCGGACCAACGATATTGCGGTAAAGGGATATGACAATGAAAATAAGGACGATGATGACAACGATGGTATCTAAGTAATTCATATCCTCACATTTCAGATTTTGCCGCAGGCCTGCACCCGCTTTTATTATTGGGAGTTTTCTTTTACTTTTGCAGAAAAATCCAGTGCATACAAATATATGGAAAAAGCGGATAAACATATTTACCCGGTATTTAATAAGATCCTTCAGCGATCAGATAAAGAAAACCTGCTCAATCAGAGAGGGAAGGTGATCTGGCTGACCGGATTATCCGGTTCGGGAAAAACAACCATTGCCAAAGGCATCGAAGAGGTGCTTCACAGGGAAGGTTTCATTTGCCAGGTGCTGGATGGTGACAACATCCGCTCCGGGATCAACAATAACCTGGGATTTTCTCCTGAAGACCGACTGGAGAATATCCGGAGGATAGCCGAGGTATCAAAACTGTTTATCAACTGCGGTATCATCACCATTAACAGCTTTATCAGCCCCACTGAAAAGATCAGGCAAATAGCAAAAGATATCATCGGTGAAGATGATTTCATCAGCGTATATATCAATGCTCCGGTATCGGTTTGTGAAGAGCGCGACGTGAAAGGGCTTTATAAGAAAGCACGGGCCGGGGAGATCAAGAATTTCACAGGGGTAGATGCTCTTTTTGAAGCACCTGTAGATCCTGACATTGAAATTAAAACCGACAGAAATTGTGTCGGCGATCGGTTGAGAAGATCATTGAATACATTATTCCGAAGATCACAATGGACGAAAAATAAGGAGTGACTATGGACAGAGCAGAAAAAATATAACCTGAATCACCTGAGGGAGCTGGAAGCAGAATCGATTTACGTACTTGCGGGAAGTGGCTGCGCAGTTTGAGAATCCCGGCATTGCTCTTTTCCGGGGGCAAGGATTCCATCGTGCTGGTACACCTCTCGGTGAAGGCATTCTGGCCTGCTAGGATTCCCTTTCCCGCTGGTGCATATCGATACCGGGCATAATTTTGAAGAAACCATTGCTTTTCGTGATGAGCTTGCTGAAAAGATCGGTGCTCAGCTGATCGTGGGTTCGGTACAGGAAAGTATCGATGATGGAAAGGTGGTGGAGGAAACGGGTTACAATGCCAGCCGTAACCTCTTGCAAACCACCACACTGCTCGATACCATTGAGAAGAATAAGTTTGATGCAGCCATTGGTGGTGGACGAAGGGATGAAGAAAAAGCCAGGGCCAAAGAGCGCTTTTTCTCACACCGTGATGAGTTCGGACAGTGGGATCCCAAAAACCAGCGCCCCGAGCTGTGGAACATCTTCAACGGTAAGAAAAATATGGGTGAGCACTTTCAGGGTATTCCCGATCAGCAACTGGACCGAAATGGATGTATGGCAGTATATCTATATGGAAAATATTGATATTCCCAACCTTTATTATACCCACGAACGCGAGGTTTTTTACCGCGATGGCGTATGGCTGTGCAGCTGCTGACTTTATGAAAAGGAAGCCGGACGAAAAAGTGAAGAAGCGAAAGTCAGGTGCCGTACCATTGGTGATATTTCATGTACAGGGCTTACCGTATCATCAGCCGACTCACTGGAAGATATCATCCAGGAAATTGCTGCCACAAGGATTACCGAACGCGGCGGAAGGGCAGATGATATGCGCTCGGAAGCGGCCATGGAAGACCGTAAAAAAGAAGGATATTTTTAATAGCGGTGCCGAATTAATCATTGAAAACAATCGCATTATGATGAAGATGAAAAAGAATTTTCAAGCAAGGCATATCTCGATATGGAATTGCTTCGCTTTACCACAGCCGGAAGTGTTGATGACGGAAAAAGTACACTGATCGGACGCCTGCTTTACGATAGTAAATCAATATTTGAAGACCAGATGGAGGCCGTTAAGAAGGGCATCCATCAAGAAAGGCAACGAGACTGTCGACCTCTCCCTGCTTACCGATGGCTTGCGTGCAGAACGGGAACAGGGTATCACCATCGATGTGGCTTACCGTTATTTTGCCACACCCAAAAGAAAATTTATCATTGCCGATACCCCGGGCCACGTGCAGTATACCCGGAACATGGTTACTGGTGCCTCTACAGCCAATGCTGCCATTATCCTGATCGATGCCAGGAACGGTGTTACAGAACAATCATACAGGCATTCCTTTATTGCTTCCCTTCTTCAGATCCCGCACATCGTGGTTTGCGTGAACAAAATGGACCTGGTGGACTATGATGAAGAGATATATGAAAGGATCAAAAAGAACTTCAGGTGCTTTTGCCGCCAAGCTTGCTGTAAAAGATGTACGTTTTGTTCCCATCAGTGCACTGAAAGGCGATAATGTGGTGGAGAAATCAAAGAAATATGCCCTGGTATCAGGGTGGAACCCTGAGATATATACTTGAAAATATCCATATCGGCAGCGACCATAACACCATCGATGGCAGGTTTCCGGTGCAATATGTGGTCCGGCCGCAGCGTGATGAATTTCACGATTTCAGGGGTTATGCCGGCAGGGTTGCCGGAGGTGTGTTCAGGGTAGGTGAACGGGTGAAGGTGCTGCCATCAGGCTTTTCATCTACCATCAAATCTATCATCAACCATACTGAAGAGCTTCAATAAGCATATCCGCCCATGTCGGTGATCATCACCCTGGAAGACGATATCGATATCAGCCGTGGCGACATGATCGTGAAAGAGAATAATGGTCCCAGCGTTGGTCAGGATATTGACGTGATGATGTGCTGGATGAGCGAAAAGCCCATGATGCTCGATGGAAAGTATGCCATTAAACATACTACCGCCGATGCCCGTTGCATGATAAAGGATGTGAAATATAAGGTTGATGTGAATACCCTGGACAAGGTGCCGGATGATAAAAATATTGGCCTGAATGAGATTGGCAGAGTAAGCCTGCGGACAACCAAACCCCTGTTTTACGACTCTTACAGACAGAACAGGAAGACCGGTGCCATTATCCTCATTGATGAGGCAACCAACACCACGGTTGGTGTAGGCATGATCGTTTAATAGAGAATTCGATTTTATGGAAAAAGAATATTTTGCTCACGAAAGTGCCATCATCGACAAAGGTGCCCGCATTGGCAAAGGGTCGAAGATCTGGCATTTTTGCCATGTGATGGGTACAAGTGTCCTGGGCGAGGATTGCAACCTGGGGCAGAATGTATTTGTGGCAGATGATGTTGTGCTGGGAAATAATGTGAAGGTGCAGAACAATGTTTCCATCTATTCAGGGGTGATCTGTGAAGACGATGTATTCCTGGGGCCCTCCATGGTTTTTACCAATATCAAGAACCCGAGGAGCGCCGTGGTCAGAAAGGGTGCATACGACAGGACACTGGTTAAGCAGGGAGCATCGATTGGTGCCAATGCCACCATCGTTTGTGGGAATGATATCGGCCGATTTTCTTTTATAGCTGCTGGGGCGGTTGTTACAACAGAAGTGCCTGATTATGCCCTGATGATCGGCTGCCCGGCCAAACAGGCAGGATGGATGAGCGAATATGGCCATCGCCTGCGTTTCGACGAGTCAGGGAAGGCCACTTGCCCGGAAAGCAAGGAAGAATACGTTTTAAAGAACGATCAAGTAAGTAAACTTTAAATAAACAATACCATGGTCCAGCAGGATGGAGTTCACAATTTTGCACTGATCGGGGCAGCCGGCTATATTGCTCCCCGACATATGCGTGCGATCAAAGATACCGGCAATAATCTGGTTGCAGCCCTGGACAGGTTCGACAGCGTGGGTATCATCGACAGCTTTTTCCCTGAAGCGGCATTTTTTACAGAAACAGAACGCTTCGATCGCCATATGGATAAGTTGCGGCGGGAAGGGAAGCAAAAGATCGATTATGTTTCCATCTGCTCTCCCAATTACCTGCATGATGCCCATATCAGGCTTGCCCTGCGCAACCAGGCTCATGCCATCTGCGAAAAGCCCATAGTTCTGAATCCCTGGAATGTAGACGCCCTGTCGGAAATAGAAAAAGAATCCGGCAAAGAATATCTATACCATTCTTCAGCTGCGCCTTCATCCCTCTATCATTAAGCTAAAAGAGCAGGTTGAAAATGGACCCAAAGACAAAGTATATGATCTTGACCTGACCTATATCACCAGCCGTGGCCGCTGGTATTTCATTTCCTGGAAAGGGGATATGAATCGTTCCGGTGGAGTAGCAACAAACATCGGGGTGCACTTTTTTGACATGCTCACCTGGATTTTTGGGGACATAAAAAAGAATGATGTTCATGTTTCCAAGGAAGATACTGCTGCAGGATACCTTGAGCTGGAAAAAGCCAGGGTGCGCTGGTACCTCAGCCTTCGAAAGGAAACCATCCCCGAAGAAGCCAGGAAAGATGGGCATGGCAACCTTCAGATCGATCACCATGGAAGGAGAAGAAATAGAATTCAGTGGTGGGTTCACCGATCTTCATACCGAAAGCTATAAGAAGATACTGGGTGGAAACGGTTTTGGGATCCGGAGGCCAGGAAAAGCATAGAGATCGTTCACAATATTAGAACAACAGACCCTATCGGATTAAAAGGGGATTATCATCCTATATTGAAAACTCTGGATCTGTAATCTGCATCTGTTCATATGCAAGCTGATCCAGCAATAAAAACATGGTATGCCATATATGCCCGTTCACGGGCAGAAAAGCAGATCTATGAGCCTGCTGATCAAGGCAGGCATCGACGCTTACCTTCCCTTACTCAGAGTGCTTAAACAGTGGAGCGACAGAAAAAAATGGGTTGAAGAACCACTGTTCAGATCCTACCTCTTTGTTCATATCACTGCAGCCCAGTATTACGATGTTTTAAATACACCCGGGGCTGTACGTTATATCACTTTTGAGGGAAAACCCGTAGCCATCCCGCCTCAGCAAATAGAAGCCATTCGTCAGTTTGTTGATACCGGGCAGGAGTTGCCGGATGTTGAGCTGACACTGGAGCCGGGCTCCAGGGTAGATATCATTGCCGGCCCCATGCGGGGAATCAGCGGTGAGTTGCTGGAGATCATGGGCAAGAAAAAGGTCAGGATAGAGATCGATGGATTGGGACAAGCCGTTTATCTTGAGCTCCCCGCTTCACACATTAGAGGATAGGCGATAGGCGTTGGGCGGTAGGCTATGGGTTAAGGGTTAAGGGCTAAGGGCTAAAGGATAAAGGATAAAGGATAAAGGGTAAAGGCTAAGGGCGTCATATCATATGAGATTTTTCGATTAATGGTTTCGGGAGCTTCGTAACACGCCGCTTATCATAATCAAAAGCGATCATCTTGTATTTCCGTTCATTACCTACCACCTCATCCCTCAGGATGGTATAATGCATGACAAACGAAAGGCACCCTGCCGTTGCCCATATGCCCGCCATAATTGATATCACCAACCCGTACCTGGTAAGTGCCTGCGTATTTTGCTTTTTCTTTCATTGTTCAGAGATGATTTCAGACAAAGATAGAATTCCCGCATCATAATTGGAAATCTGCATGAAGCTCGCGTATGATTTTATATCTTTGTGCACAAATTTTGCCACAGCTTCATATGCTTATGGCAGGAGTTAAAACCCTGATTAATCTAAACTTTAATATCATGAAAGAATTTTTTGCAAAAGAGTTTTATTACAATACCGTTGGCGACTGGGCCATTGCTCTGCTCATTATTGTTGGCACCCTGGTTGCCGCCAAAGCAATGTATTGGTTGTTCGGAAAAGTTGTTAAAAAGTTAACTTCCAAAACAAAGACAAAGCTTGACGATATATTGGTCGACATGCTTGAAGAGCCCATTGTGGTCATTGCCACAGTAATAGGTGTTTTGATAGGTACAGGCCAGCTGAGTTTTCCTGAGAATATAGAAGCCTGGATACATAATGTTTACATGGTAGTTATCGCCCTGACCATCACCTGGTTGCTGGCCAGGCTGGTTGATGCTATCATCAAAGAATACATCGTTCCGCTTACACAGAAGACAGAGGGGGATTTCGATGACCAGATCGTGCCCATCATTCGAAAGGCCATACGCGCAGCGATATGGATACTTGGTATTATCATCGCCCTGAACAATGCCGGGTATAATGTAGGTGCCCTGCTGGCAGGTCTGGGTATTGGCGGTATTGCCCTGGCGATGGCAGCAAAAGATACGGTGGCGAATTTCTTTGGAGGGATCACCATCTTCACCGACAAGCCATTTATCATCAACGACAGGATCAAGATCAATGGCTTCGATGGTACCATTACGGAGATTGGCATTAGAAGTACACGTTTAAAGACACTTGAAAACAGGATCGTTACCATTCCCAACTCCAAGTTCACCGACGGCATGGTAGAGAACGTAAGCTCAGAACCACATCGCAAGGTTGTACTCAAGCTTGGTCTGGTTTATGAAACCACGGCAGAAAAGATCCAGAATGGAATGAAAGCCCTGCAGGCCATAGTAGATGAAAACGAATCCCTGGAAGAAAATACCGTGATCAGCTTTACTGAATTCGGTGATTTTGCTTTGGGGATACTGTTCATCTATTACATCAAGAAAGATGCCGACATTATGGGCGCCCAGACTGAAGTGAACATGCAGATCAAGAAACGTTTTGAGGAGCTTGGGATCGAAATGGCCTTCCCAACCCAGACTGTTTATACGATTCCTGAAAAATAGATTTTCAGGGTACAAGGTATCAGGTACTACGTATTACGAAGGGCCTAAGTTCAAAGTTCAGATTTCAGAGTTCAGATTTCAGATCTCTCTCATTTTATGGCCCGCGAAAGCCCCTTCAGCTTCTTCACTTTCATTTGCAATTGATTGCGATAGGAAACTCCTGCCGGGAGGCAATCAAATTTTGTCAGCCTGGCAGATCCGGGAGTCATCACAGCCAGGAGTTGTCCGCTTTGGGTATCGATCACAGCTCCCAGGAACATACGTTCATGGTCCGACCAGAGGTAATGCAGGTAGGCAGTGTTCTCTGCCCCGGAACTAATGGCAGATTCAATTTCTTGCTGCGTAGCAATGCGAAAAGGATGATCGTAATACTTTGATACAACATCTTTATCAATGCCCTCCGGATCAAGATCATCGGGAATTAGCAATGTCTTGTTTTTTAATGCAGATGAAACAGCCTTTGGGATCTTTTTGGCATAAATGCCACCCCTGGGCTTTTTATCAAGAATAGCCAGGCCCACCTTATCTTCGAATTGCTTCAGGGCAAATACCAGGTCGTTTTCCGACAGGGAGGCATTATTAAATGATAGTTTGAATATATATCTTCCCCTTAAAAGCTGTCCGCTCATATCGGTGTCGGGGATTATCGGGGAATTGCGATCAACAATATCAGCACTTAAACGCCTGCCATCCTCCGACAGGAACAACATAAAAGTAAATGACTTAAACCAATTTATTTCATTGGAGCTTTGCTGTCCTTCCCTGGTGGGCCGGGCAGAAAAGATGGCATAATCGTAACTTTTAGATGCAATGACAGACCGGATCCAGCTTTTTCTCTTAAAAATAATGCTGTCGTTCAGGGTCCAGTATTTTGGCAAAACCTCTTTGATCGTCTCATTGTACCAGTTCATGTAAATAGAATCACATTCATTCTCAGCTTCTGCCAGGTCGAAGAGGGCTACTGCCAGTGGCCTGTGTTCAATGGCGATCGCTTTTTTATGATCTCCACGGAGGAACTGGCCGTGCGACTGGAGGGTGAACAGCAGGAGGCTGGCTAAAACAAAATACTTTCGCATGATTCAGAAATGTATTGCAAAGATAGTAAAGAGTATTAGGTATTAGGTACTACGCACTACGAGGGTGAAAAGGTATTTATGAACAGTGTACTTCGTAATACCTAATACCTTGTACCTGGTACATTAAAAAAAAGACCCCTGAATCAGAGGCCTTTGTCCGTGTTTAATGGAGCTTATAGAGAGCTGCTCCTGCATTGCAGGAGAAGGAGGTTGCTTATAACTTAATAGGGTATACAGTGCCGTTGATGATCACAATAGCATCGTCGTCGCAGTTGCCATCACCATAATCAAGAACGATCAGCGGAAGATCAGAATGCTGAAACTCAACGATGCCGCTTTTGATCCAGTAGCAGTTCAGTGAAAACTCAATTCCCTGGATAATGGTAGCTGAGAGGGTTGATCCGTTGGCAGCAACTACATTGTGTGATCCAGTCAGCGTATAGGTATCATCCCACCATTTAAAAGGTGTGTTATGTCCTTCGCTCCACTCACGCATGCGGTCTCCAACCCAGGTAATCACTCCGCCATCAGGCTTAATAACCTGGCCGTCAACATGAACGGTCCATGTAGGGTTGCCCGAAGTGTTCGGCCCCTGGTTGGTGGCAGTCTTGGTCCCTATCACCTGGTGATTATTTACAAAGTAATCTTCAAGCGTAGTGGTGATGACCGTTCCGACAGCCCAGTAAAAGCCCGAGTGTTCAACATGGATCTTACCCCTGCGCCATTTGCCGTCGTTGCACTGGCAGTTGGTTTCGCCGAAGTCAATGGTTACTGTAAAGGGAAAGCTCAGGGTATCGATGGTCACTGTTACGCAGGGTCCCATAAAGATGGTATCCAGCACCATGCCCTTGTATGATTTATCATTTCCCCGCATTGCCTCATCAGTGATGTCGGTCAGCTCGCTGAAAAGCTTGTCGGCCAGGGCATCGTCTTTGGTTGCATTTACCTCTTTTTCGTTGGAATACTGGGGGTCAGGATCTGAATTCTTATCCTTTGTACAGCCGCTATAAAGGATGGTCAGTCCTGCCAGCAGCATCATTCCAAAAATCATTTTCCGTGTTTTCATAATGGGGTTGTGTTAAGTTAGTGGTTTGTATTTTTTTGCTGTTATTTATTGTAAGGGTAAAAATATTGTTCCTGATTGTCCGTGCTGATGCCAGTCGAGACGGTATCGCGTCGGGCACTCTGATCCAGATATGGGCTCATTGTTGCTGTTATAGCCAAAGGTGGCCGTTGCATGGAGGTCGGTGGCAGGGATGGTGTAGATCTGTTCACCGGCCGTGGGCAACCACTGACAGCTTTCCCTGAATACCACAGATTCGCCGATCTGCGTAAAGAACTTCTGTCCATGGCGATCGGTACCCCAAGAAAGCAGGTTGTTAAAACCCTGGTTAAAACCAAAGCCATTCACAGCCAGCATCAGGTTTCCGGGTTGGCCGCTATAAACAAGCATCCTGGTAAGGTGCCAGTCCCTGGGCGGTTTGCCATTAAAAGAGATGTGGACATGCGCTGTGTTCTTGTGAATAACAGTGCTAAAGCCATTTCCAAGTAATGCAGGAATCCCTCCGCTCACATTTTCTAGTCGCGACATGCCATTGATCACTATCTTATTATTTGAAATGACATGGGTCACCTCGTAGTTATGAAAATGAATGGTGAGAAAAGCACCGGGGAACAACCAATGGGTGTTCTGCTTGATCTTAATATGTACCTGCCCTGTACGGTATTTTGTTTGCTGACAATTTAAACCGTCATAGGTCAGCATGTAAATGATGGTGTCATTCACAATGATTGTTGAATCCAGCGTAGCCCCACAGGGAATGCCCATGTTGCCTGATTTAAAAGTGCCCGAAAGAATCTGACCGGCATCAATAGTGGCCTCGTCAATATTTTCCTCAACAGCATTATCATCCTGTGATAACTGCTGCACCGGGGCTGAGTCAGGAGGGACCTCTACCGGCTCGTCCTTTTTACAGGCTGTCATCACCACTGCTGCCAGCAGGAAGACAAAGAATAATTTGAAGGCTTTTTGCGGATTCATCATGATCTGTTTTAAATAGTACACTAACTTTTCCATTTACCCTTATTTAAAGTTTGTATTTTTTTATGGCGTTACTGTAAGGGAGAGCGAATTCACGGCACAAACTCCGAAAAATCCCAATGCCCCATCACTTAAATTTGTGCTTACATTGGCAGGATCGGAGGGGAAAACGCCTCCCTGCCAGCTAGTTTCCAGCAATAGAGTCCGAGCAAAGGCCGCATGCTCCGGAGTGAGGGAATAACGACGCTGGTCGATAAGTGTTCCTGCCGGAAAAGATATCTTCTCCACCAAGGAGCAAACACCTGGCTTACATCCAGGGTCGGCAGCGTATAAAAGAGCAGCTTTTTCCTGCAGGCTTCCGGATCTTCAGTTTCATATCCGGGCACCGACGACCAATCAATCAGTATTTCCCACATGGCCGGGTCTTCTGCTTCGAAAGAGCTGGCTACATAATCAATATGGTAAAGCTCATCGTCCTCATTTTGCTTATAGCTTAGTTCCGGAAAGGTCTCTCCGGAAACCATATATGCCTGCGCACTATAGATATTTCCCTGGTGTAAAATGAGCAGTGAATAGTTTTTGTCAAGCTGCGCCACAAGCACACTGTCTGTGATGTACTTTCCTTCTTCCTGTGGGTCCTCGCTAAGCTGATAGGTTGATTCTTCGTTGCTGATAATAACCTCAGCACCACTCACAGCGACCTGAAGCTCGTTGAGATTTGATTTCTCGTAATGAACATATATATATTGTTCCCTGGCTTCGTTGGTGATGATCCCATCTACAACAATATTATTGGTTCCGTCTCCGGGCACGCTCCACTCAGCCTCCTTTACACAGGCGGCCAGCAAGATCAGCGCGATATATTTCCAGTAACTTTTCATCAGAATTTGAATTGATAGTTAATGGATGGAATGATCTCGGAAACCAGATAATGCCGTTGGCACCAGTTCCTGTGGCTGTGAATGATCGGCTGGCACAGTAAAATCGCCATTGCCCTGCTGTATCCTGTTAAAGCTGACGAAATATGGGTTTGTCCGGCCATATACATTGTACAGGTTCAATATGAGGTTGTGCCTGTAGCGTTTTGTTTCGTCTTTGTTGAGACTGAAGTTGGCCGAAAGGTCCAGCCTGATGATAGACCGGTAACCTGTCGTTGTTCTTTTCCCCGTAAACAGGAACCACATAGCCATTATAATCATAAAAACTTACAGGCGTGGAGATGGCCGCCCCGCTAAGCAATATCCAGTTGGCAGAGAATGCCCATCGCTTTTTTGTATCGTAGGAAACAAACACAGTGATATTGTGTGGCCTGTCCTGAAAGGCGCTGATATGAATCCCCATTATTCACCCCTGGAGTTTGAACAAATATCCTTGAATAAGTATATCCTATCCAGCCTGTAAGCTTACCAAAGGGTTTGCGAAACATCATCTCCAGGCCATACGACCAGGCCTTACCACTACGGATCTCCCCTTCGATCAGGGGATTATAAAGCATGTTGGCATGGGGCGCGTAATCGATATAGTTTTGGAAGCTTTTATAGTAGGTCTCCGCCGAAAATTTTATTCTTTCATTAAAAAAACCGGTAAAATACCCCAATGAAAACTGGTCCGCCTTCCTGGGTTTGATGTTGGGCCCTGCCGGTACCCATACGGCAAGAGAGGTAAAAGGACTGATGTTGTTATTGAGTTCGTTCAGGAATTGTGTTGTTCTGCTGTATCCTGCCTTCAGGGAAGAGCCGGGAGAAAGCAGGTAGGTGATGTTGATGCGGGGCTCCAGGCTGGCAAAAGACGAATATACAGCGTTTTTCTCAACATCGAAGGTGTCGATCACATTATAGTTGCCATCAAAATAGTAAACCGTGGTAGGGCCAAGGTCCTGCCAGATGGGTAAGCGGAGGCCATAACGCAAGACTGATCTTTTTACCGATATTTTGCTGATTGCCCGCATAAAAAGTATACTCAACACAGTTATAATTCGGGATCTCTTTGGCAAGGGCTTCATCGTTCAGGTTAATGTTTCCCGCATCCAGTGAATGGATGTTGATGCTAAAACCTGCGGTAAAAGTATTGTCGGGGTTTAGGAACCAGCTGAAGTCGGTTTTCAGACTGATGTTTGAAATGGATGAATTCCAGTATTCCTTACGATCTTCCGACAGGTATAAAAGATATTGATAACGGGTAATATATGCTGTGGTATTTGAGAAAAGCTTTTTGTTGAAGACATGGTTCCATCGGATGGTCCCCAGCACATTATACCAGCCGATACCATAAGTTTGAATGGATGAATTTGTTTTTCGCTCCAGCTGGTCGTTTCCAATGTAAAAAGTCCCGAACAAACGGTTTTTGTCATTCAATTTGAAGGTAAGCTTGGCATTCAGGTCGAAGAATCCCACCTTAACTGTCCTGGTCTTTAATGTAAAGATCCGACAACCACTGCAGGGTGGAAAACCTTCCTCCCAGGTAAAATGAGCTTTTCTCTTTTATGAGCGGTCCCTCAATGGAAAGGGTGGAGGTATATGGCCCGATATTGCCGCCAAAGCCAAACCGCTTTCTTGTTTCCGTCTTTGGTTTTGATATCAACCACCGACGATAAGCGGTCTCCGTATTTTACAGGAAAGTCGCCCTTGAAAACCTCCATGTCGTTGATCGCATCCGGTGAGATCACCGACAGGAAACCAAACAGGTGTGATGCATTATATATCGGCACCTCATCTACGAGGATCAGGTTCTGGTCACTGCCACCTCCCCGCACAAAAAAGAGGGAGGAGCCATCCCCGAAAGATTCAATGCCCGGCACCACCTGAAGGGATTTGATAATGTCTTTATCACCGGTAATGCCCGGTAGCTTTGAAAGGGTTTTGCTGCTAAATCGAAACTCACTGATCTGATCGTTCAGGAATAATGGCTGATCAGTCCTTCCGATGATCTCAACCTCTTTCATGGTCATCGGGCTCTCCTTCATCTCCTGGTTCAGCTTTTTATCCTTGTCGAGCAAAAAGGTAAAATTTATAGGCTCATAGCCGATAAAAGAAAAGACCACTTGGTGTGCCCCTGCGGGTAAAGTAAGGGAGTAGAAACCATAAGCGTTGGTGGTAGTACCAGTGTAGGTTTCTTTTTCATATACATGGGCCCCGATAAGCACCTCACCTGTCGCTTTATCTTTCAAATAGCCGGAAACAGTATAGTGCTCATGATTGGCAGGATCGATCAAAATAATCCCTCCTGTTTCCTCCCCTGAAGTTCTGAGTACAATATGGTTTTCCACCAGGTCATATTTAATGCCATTCTTTTTGAGTACCTGTTTCAGGATGTATTTGATGGATTTGTTTTGCGCATCAATACTGACTGGCAATGATGCCGGGATGGATTGCGGGCTGTAGGAGAAATATACCTCTCCTTTTTCTTCGATTTCCCGGATAATCTCTTCCAGGGGAGTGTTTTCAGCTACGATTGTAATTCTACGGGATAGGTCCTGGGATAAAAGACATGTGGTACCAAGCAGCATCGCTGCAAACAAGAGTACAATCTTTTTTATGTATGCCTGGCTCCCTGTGGACAAAATGCGGTTTATTGACATCCTTTACCCGAAAGTTCGATCATATCGCCGTTTGGCCGGGCTGTAATGTCAATGGTCGACTGCAGGACAAGCAGCACAGCTTCCAGCGACTGACCTTCAAAGGTAGCAGTTATACGGCAATTGCCTATTTCGGGGTTCAGTAGTACGATATCTTTATGGTATACCTTTTTGAGGATATCAATAATTTTATTCAGTGGGGTGTCGTCGAAGCGGAGATTGCGGGTTTTCCAGGCCAGCAGGTTGGGATCACGGTTTTCCTGTTTAACGATCTCACCGTATTGAGTGAGCACAACAGCCTTATCACCCGGTTCCAGTAACATTTGCTTGCCATTATAATCCAGCTGAACACTGCCCGACATCAGCACCACCTCCATGGTATTATCTGCTGCATTGGTGTTTACGTAGAAAGAAGTTCCCAGCACCCTGATTTCCATCTCATTTGCATCGATCACAAAGGCTTTCTCCTTGTTATGGGCAACATCGAAGATATGCTTCTCCTTCCAGGGATACATTTCTTTCATCTCCTTTAAAGCTGGATGGATAATGCAGGCTGGAGCCGGCATTCAGGGCAACCTCTGTCCCATCTGGAAGGGTTGATTCCACCACCTGTTGATCGGCGATAAGAATATCTTCACCGCCATTCATAAAAAACCAGGAAATATGTGATGGATGGAACGATGAGCAATAACAATACGGCAGCGATACGAATAAATTTATGCCTGCTTTGCGGCTCAATCTTCCTGCTGACAGGGGCTTCGGTAATTCCAATGTTCTTGCTTAATTCAGCCCATTCTTTATCAAGATCAATGGTATTTTCCATCACCACTGCCTGCTGCAAGGGACCAGCTCTTCCTGAGTTCCCTGAAAAGCTGCAGGTTGGCGGCATCAGCCCTGAGCCATGTGCTCAGCTCTGATACTTCAGCTGCCCCAGCTTCCCCCGAAAGGTAGCTGGTGATCAGTGTTTCGTAATATGTGGTGTTTTTATCCATTGCTCTTATCAAATATACACACGAAGCTTCCCTTACCCTTATTGATTTTTAAAAATTTCTATGATTATAATAAATACGCTAATAAATTCAGACAGCTTGTCGCGCATGATCCTCAATGCTTTCGACATTTGTGCCTCCACTGTTTTTACCGAGATATTGAGCTCATCAGCGATCTGCTGGTACTTTTTGTTATCCACCCTGTTCAGCAGAAATACTTCCCTGCATTTGTCGGGCAGGCTGGCAGTAACGTCTTCAATTCTCGCCTTCAGCTCATTGGTTACCAGGTGATCCTGTTCCATATAGTTGTGATCCTGGTCCAGGCCCTCCATATCCAGTATGCTGCGGTCAAATTTTTTATGGTCGCGGAGGTAGTTCAGGCAGCGGTTGCGCACGCTCGTTCCCATGTAGGATTCTACCGACCTGTCAGGCTCAATTGTAGCTCTTTTTTCCCAGAGGTTGGCAAAAGCCTCCTGCACGATCTCCCTGGCAGCATCATGGTCCTTCACATATTCCAATGCAAAGAAGGTCAGCCCCTTGAAGTTCTTCCTGAAGAGCTCTTCAAAGCTATTCCTGTCGAGACCTTTCCCGTCGGTATATGTTTTGTTTTCCAGGGTGAGATGTGTTTTCCAGTGCCAATATAAAGGAAAATAACGATAAGGGGAAGGTATTAAGTATTAGGGATTACGTATTACGAAATATAGAAGCGGGAATTAACAATAAACCTGTTCCTTCATCCTTCTTATTCTTATTCTAATTCTAATTCTAATTCTTATTCCCTATTCCTTGTTCCTCTGTTCTCTATTCTCTATTCTTCATCCTTCATCGCCTCAAGCACAGCCCCGAACTTATCATTGGGCACAGGCAGGGAAAGCACATAGTGGGCAATTTCCCATCCCTTTTTTGTTTTTACCAGGATGCCTGAGCCACGGAGAATACCTCCGGAAAAGGACAGGAGCTCATCGAACCACACAGACTTGGATTTATCACCAAAATATATATTCCGTTCTGTGGCTGTGAAATTCCATGCCTTTCCGCCATTGGTGAATTGTGGCTCAGCCCAGTCGTAAAATTCCTGTTTGGTCCAGATCTCGGTGGCATCTGTTCCGATAAAAATGCCATCTTCAGCTATCTTATCGAAATAGGCTTCACGGTCAACATTGGCTGCATCACGGTGCCACTGGTCGATGAACGAGTTTATTTCAACCTCTTCTTTTGTTTGTGAATACAGGATGAATGAAGAGATCATGAGGAGTGAAAAGAATAGATATTTCATGTAAATGGGTTTAATTTTATCGCAAGTTAATGAAATTATAAGGTGGCTGGCGCTCGTTTGTAACGAGTGCCTGATAATAGCGCGTTTCAAACGCGCAAATATTAAGCACGCGTCTGGAGACGCGCGCCAGCTATACTCTTACTGAATATCCTTAACTTTATCGCAAACAAATGAAAATCTCCGGGGAAAATAAACAGCTACTCATTGTTATTGCTTTTTTCGCAATAGTATATTCTTTGATTTCCCTTGTGAACCACTATTGCTTCCGCACCTATGCCCTGGATTTGGGCGCCTACACCAATGCCCTTTACGATTATTTCCACTTCCAGTGGAATGATAGTGCGGTTTTCAAAGAACTGGGCGAAAACCTGCTGGCCGATCACTTCGATCTATACCTCATCATCTTCTCTCCCTTTTCACTCTTCTTCGGGAGCTATACCCTGCTCATCGTACAGATCGTGTTTATTTTATTGGGAGGGGTAGGGGTACATCGGTATTTTCTCCTGTCGGAGAAGACAAATAAGTATTGCTTTACCCGCCACAATATATTTTTACCTGTTTTTCGGGCTGATCTCTGCCCTTTCATTCGACTATCACAGCAATGCCATAGCCGCTTCACTTTTGCCGTGGTTTTTTTATTGGATGAAAAAGAGGAGGGCCGTTGCCAGCGGCTTGCTGTTGTTGGCCATGCTTATTTCCAAAGAAAACGTGTCCCTTTGGATAGCTTTTGTGTGTTTAGGCCTCTTGTTTGAGTATTGGAGGAAACCATACTGGCGCTACTTTCTGCTTATCGCATTTTCCTTTTGCGTCTTTTATTTTATCATGATCACAATGGTGGTCATGCCGGCCTTGTCGAATAAAATGACATATCCGCACTTCCATTATTCTTTTCTGGGGAGCAATCCCTCTGAGGCTTTCATTTATCTGGTTAGACATCCGATAGAAGCCGTTAAAATATTTTTCATCAATCATACCGGCCATCCCAACGGGGATTATGTTAAACTTGAGTTCCTTGTTCTCCTGATGGTTTCAGGACTTTATATCTTGCTTCGAAAGCCAGCATACCTCATCATGCTTATCCCGCTCTTTTTCCAGAAGTTTTTCCATGATAACATTTCAATGTGGGGGATCTCTGCACAGTACTCCATCGAATTTGCCCCGGTGCTGGCTATTGGCATCTTTAGCGGCATTGCTTCTTTCAAACAGCCCCTGTTCCGAAAAGTTCTGCTCATCCTGGCCCTGACAGGCTGCCTGGCGGCCACGTTCAGGATCATGGATCATACGATCATGTATACCGATAAATCGAGGATCAGGATCTATGACGGCAAACATTATACACGAAATTATGATGTGCAACAGGCACACCATGCTTTGAAATTGATCCCAGCTGATGCTATTGTCAGCTCCCAGGCTCCCTTTCTTCCACACCTTGCCCTGAGGGATCACATATACCAGTTTCCGATCATCAGGGATGCGGAATATATTGTAGTGTCCACCAAAGAAGGAGCCTACCCGTTGAGCAAAGAAGCCCTGATCTCAGAGATAGATATATTAAAAGCATCAGCCATGTGGGAGCTGGTTTATGGGGATGATGGCTTGTTTATTTTTAAGAGAACCTCTTATTGATAAATATGTTTAGGATCCCTCGGCTCCGCTCGGGATGACAACCAATTGTGTTTTAAAAGAATAAGGGCGCGGCGCACAAATATAATCTAGCTATGGAGCGCCGCGCCCTTATTTCTGTACTAGACTCCGGCCTTGTCATCCCGAGCGTAGTCGAGGGACAGACTGCTATTTGTTCAACACATCAACCTGCACTTTCCGGGATGTTCAGAAATGGACAACAAATGTTCAAATTAAGTACAGAATCATCACTAATCAAGTCCAATCATCTTTCGTATTACATACAAAATCAGGATATTATGCCATCTGGCATGAATTTGGCATAAATATGTAAGCACTTACATAAACTGGCATGAATTTTATCGAAGAATTGGGGACAATGGCCCTGGGTAGCCGGATCAAAAACCTGAGTGAACTCCTGATGAAAGACGTATCGAGGATCTACAAAGACCAGGGTGTTGACTTTGAACCCAGGTGGTTTACCTTTTTCCAGCTGGTCCTCCAAAAAAAGGAAGTCTCGGTGACCGAGGTCGCCCGTGAGCTCAACCAGACCCATCCGGCAGCAGTACAGGTGATCAACAGCCTGGAAAAGAAACAGTTGATCTCATCAAAGAAAGATAAGAAAGACCAGCGTAAAAGATTGGTACGCCTTACTGCAAAAGGGAAAAAGCTGGCTGAAGACCTCGCACCTGTTTGGGATGCCATCCAGCAATCGGCCATTGAAATACTGGCCGAAAGTGACCCGCACCTGATTGAGCATATTGCAGGAATAGAAAATGCCATAAAGCAAAAAAGTACTTATGAAAGAGTGGTGGAAAGACTCAGCGGCGGAGCTGCAAACGAATTTAAGTTCATTGCTTTTGACATAAAGTATTTGAATGATTTCAGACAATTAAATGAAGATTGGCTCAACACTTACCTGGAAATATCGGATCATGACAGCGAAGTTCTATCAGATCCTGTGAAAAAAATCATTAATCATGATGGCAAGATTTATCTCTTACGTGCTGGAGAAAATATTATCGGCACTTATGCTTTACAAAAGATTGACGAGCAGGTATGTGAGCTATCGAAATTTACCATTATGAAGGATTTTAGGGGACAGAAATTAGGGGAAAGGATGTTGGTGCATGTCATTGAAAATGCAAAAAGCATGCATTATAAATCAATCATGCTGTTTACGCATCATGCATTAAAAGAAGCCACACAGTTATACACAAAGATGGGATTTGAGATCATTGAGGATCATCCGGGTCTCATCGATAAAACCGGCCGATGCTCATTGGCCATGCAGTTAATTATTACTCACTAAAATATTTATTAACCATGAAAACCATGAAAAATTTATTCTTTATGCTGCTGATACTCTTCTTAAGTTACCAGGCGGGGTATACGCAGGAACAAAGCATCAAGATCGATGCACAGGAAAGATCACAGGTGGTCGACAGCATAGCCAAGTTTATGAATGACACTTATATTTTTGCTGACAAAGCCAAAGAAATGGGCGACCTGCTGCTGGCAAATTTAAAAGCAGGGAAATATGATGAAATTTCTGACCCGAATGAATATGCCCGGGTCTTAACGGATGACTTGCTAACCGTAAACAACGATCGGCATATCGGTGTCATGTTTATGCCTGAACGCATAGCTATGATGAGGAATGCAGAGCAAGATGAAAACAATACTGAGCTGGAGGATATGGAAAGGAGATATGCCGAGTTTAGCAATTACGATTTTCAAAAGATCAAAATACTCCCTGGGAATGTCGGCTATCTGAAACTGAATAGCTTTCAGGATGCTGAAGCTGCCGGGCCGACTGCCGTGGCAGCCATGAACTTCCTGGCCAATACTGATGCCCTCATCATTGACCTGACTGAAAACGGAGGTGGAAGTCCATCTTTGATCCAGCTCATGACCACTTACTTTTTTGATAACAGTGAGCATTTAAATTCATTTTATATTCGCCAGGATGACCAAACCCAACAATTCTGGACACTGACCTACGTACCGGGAAAACGTCTTACAGAAACCGACATCTATGTGCTTACCAGTTCACGGACGTTTTCCGGGGCAGAGGAGTTTTCCTATAACCTTAGAAATATGGAACGTGCGGTCATTGTTGGAGAAACAACAGGCGGGGGAGCCCATCCGGTGGCAGCATTTATCTGCAACGATAACTTTATTGTCAGGGTTCCCTTCGGGAGGGCCATTAACCCGATATCTAAGACCAACTGGGAGGGTACGGGTGTTGAACCACATGTCAAGACCAGCAAAGCCATGGCCCTGGATGTTGCCTATATGATGGCCCTTGACAGCTTAATGAAGACGGAGCAGAATGACAATATTAAGACTGCCCTGAACTGGGCTCACCAGGGATTGAAAGCCAGGGTTGAGCCAGTTGTTCTGGAGGAAAAAACCATGAAGGCTTATGTCGGCACCTATGGCCCAAGGGTAATTTCTATGGATAACGGAGAGTTATATTACCAGCGTGAGGACCGCCCGAAAATGAAGATGATCCCGATCACAAAAGAGATCTTTGGATTTGCAGAAATCGATTATTTCAGGTTGAAATTTATCATGAAGGATGGCAAGCCGGTAGCTGTTGAAGGGCATTATGACAATGGCCGGGTTGATCGGAATGAGCGGACGAAGTAAAAACGATTGATCACGAACGAATAAAGCTGGGTTCAGAACAAGCGGGAATATTTCATTAAATTCTCAAATGGTCTATATTGTTATGTAGAGAAGGTCCTGATCTACTGACAGACCAGCTTCTGCCGTAATAAACCTTTGTTGGTTTTAACTTCCAGTACATATATTCCGGCCAGAGCCGAGGAAAGATCAAGATCGGCTGTTTGCCCATGAATATTTATCGGGTATTCTTCCATCAGATTACCCCCCATATCAAAAACCTTAATATCGATTATTGCACTTTCTTCACTGCTTACCCTCACCATCCCGTTTGTTGGATTGGGAAAGACTTTCAGGCCTCTTTCTTCCAGGTTTTCCCCAATTTTTACAGGTACATCGATGATTACTTCGAAAGAGGTATCGGTGCTTAAGGTTTGCGTCTTAACATGCACAATACCGAGTCGGTCAGCCGGATCATAAAACCATCCATCTTCTGCGCTTTGGAGTTCTTCAAGGGAGTAGTATTCTTGCAGGGCATCAGTGTTCAGGTATACCGCATCTGGTTTCTTGTGAACGTGTAACTCAAATTTATAAGATCTCTCATCAGGCTTGCCATTATAATCCCCGCTATATCCACCAACAGTAATAGCAACCTGTCCATCTTGCCCGAATTCAGGCCCACTCGAAATTATCATGGTTTTGGTAAACGCGCCCACACGGTGCTCCCTGCTGATCCCATCATCTTCATATAACTCGAATATGGTATATCCACTTGGATAAATATCGAGTGTAAGCGGATCTTTTGGGAACTGATTATCATACAGCATTTCCGGGTACATAGGGATGATGGCCCCTTCCCTGATAAATACCGGGCATTTGGTCAGATCAGCATTGTAATCATTAAGGAACTGTGATCCTTCGTATACAGTTCCATCCCAATAATCGATCCATTTCCCTTCTGGGAAATATATGCTGTCGCGATCAAAAGAGGCCTTATACACCGGGGCTACAAGCATCCATTCCCCGCTCATGAACTGGTACTGTGTTGTTTTATCCATGCATACCGGATCATCGGGGAACTCAAGGACCATGGCGCGCACAACAGGTGTTCCTGTTTCATAAGCTTCGTTGCAATAGGTGTACATATAGGGGGTCAGCCTGCATTTTAAGTTTCAGGTATTTGCGGTTAATGTCGGTTATAGATGTACCATAATTCCAGGGGTGCTTATCATTATTTGCCCATCCCGACATGGCGTAGGTAACGGGGATAAAGGTTTTCCACTGGAGGTCACGTAAATAGCTTAAACCACTTCCGCCAAAGATCCCGTCAACATCACTGGAAGCCAGGCTGTATCCCGAAAGGCCTGAACCAATAAATGTAGGGATGTGAAAGCGTACATATTCAAAGCTACCATACTGGTCGCCCGACCATACAACAGAATACCTTTGGGTGCCTGCCCAGCCGCATACCGACCAAACAAAGCCTCGCTCATCACAATTGTCTTCGATACCCTCATAAGCGGCTTTACATGCGTTGAGGGCATTCAGGTATCCTGAGCCCACCCAGGCTACATCCAGCTTGCAGGCGCGTGTACCTGCCGTACCCACTTCCCAGGCTATTTGTGATACCCCATTCTCTGTCCAGAGCCCTGTGTAGAAACCTCTTTCATGTAGTTCTTCCACCACGTATTCCAGATCTGTGTATCCGCAGCCGTAACCGTCGTTGGGCAGTATCCATCCCCCGGGGAGGTCGTGATTGCGGTATTCATCAGCCACCAGTTCGATAACATCGGGTGTTGTTTGCCCGTCTTTATTATAACAATCGGCATCACCAAGCTCAAGTCCCCAACGAGGAAGCAGTATCGGCCTTCCGGTAAGAGAAGTATAGCCATCGAGCACCTCCTTAAGTGAAGGCCCGTAGAAATAAAAGCAGTCGAAGCGGTTTTCCTCGTGGGATGCGCCCGTTATATCCTTGAAATCGTACTCTCCTTTTTTGAAAGTATTTCGGAAAGCGCCATATCCATACGTACTCATGTAAAATGGAACAGGGTTGGGTACTGCTCCATCATCCCAATGTTCAATCTCTTTGGATATCTTGATCTTGTTTCCCTTGTGCGAGAAATAACCGTTTTGCATGCCACCCCCATAAAAATATTCATCATTGTGGCTTTCCAGGTACTGGAAGGTTTTGGTTCCGAAATCCAGTCCCTGGTACTCTTTCCATATCAATGTAGCATTGTCATTTTCATAGAGCTCAAACCTGAGGGGTGATTTGTATGCCCTGAGAGACAGGGCTCCTGTAGTAATAAGATAATGATCGCCTTCATCCGAAGAATTAACCGAGATCAGTGGATAGTCATAGCTGACCACGATATGATCACCTGCCGGATTGCTAAAGCTGCCGGTAGGTGCCAGCCATATCCTGAACATATCCTCTTTATAGAAGATCACCCTGATCTTAGCATTCCCGCAGGTAAAAAGGGCTGTGTTTGTATCCAGCTGAAAAGCAGTGATATTTCCAATAACGGTTGAATTGCTCACCAGTGTTTCTGTGAGCGTATCATTGTTCATATTCTCATCCCCGGGCAGGGAAGTGAAGAATTTATAATTGTAGGAACCGGATGTATTCATATTTACCGGGGTAAATTCAATATCCATAGTTTGATTGGAAAGAAATGGCGTGGTTCCGGCTTCTATGGTAAAGGTTTCCTGTACCACCCCATCCAGCGTATAGGATACATCGAAATCTTCCGTAATGTCTTGATACCCAAAATTCTTTACCCTAATGATCAGGGGCTCTGCCCAGGAATAATTATCGGGATTGTTTTCAGGTGCTACCAGCTTATTAATACCGGCGTCATGATCGGTGTCGATATAATACACTGCTCCATGAATGGTACCATGGAGGGTTCCGGCCGAATCATAGCAGGTGTTTCCTGATCCTTCGTCAAATTTATAGTAGTGAAGAAGATTGGCGTAATTCGGATGGCTGGTTCCCACGGCTTGCCCTGAATATTGGGATATCACAGATTCACTAAGAACAGTATTCCAGATACGAAGCTCATCTATCTTGGCGTTTAGGGAGGCATCGTTGGTATTCTTGCTTATCCATTTCATGGGGAAATCGATAGAGGCGTTCACCATACTGTTATAACTGCCATTAACATAAAGTTTAGTGTCTGTCCCGTCGTTGGTGATCGATAACTGTACCCACTGACTAATCGGACACACATAGTTGAAATACCAGTCCATGACACCCGCATGAGTAAATCCCACCTTGGTACCCCACCATTGTTCGATACGTATCCCACTGTTCCCATCAGTACTGGTGAGCAGATGCTGGTAATTGTCGGTCTCATTCTTGTTTACCATCACCTCCACGCTCCATGGAGGGGGGAAGTCGGAGCCATTGAGAGAAACATAGTCCCCTTCCCCGTTGAAATCGAGGGAGTATTGGGCTTGCGAGCTTATTGGGAAAAGCACAATTGTGGGAATAAGGATAAAATAGACTTTAAGATACTTGAAGAGATTTATCATGGCAGAAGTATTAAATCAGCATAACAAATGTAATCCAAAATAAGCTTGGTTGTAAAGCAATATACCCTTGGTGATTTTCAAATTAATTGTATATTTGCCGTCCCTATGGGGCATTAGCTCAGTTGGCTAGAGCGTTTGACTGGCAGTCAAGAGGTCATCGGTTCGACTCCGATATGCTCCACCTTCGCTCGCCATAGCATGTCTGACAAGACGTGCGAAGGCGAGCTTTTTCTTTACCTGCTATCCTTATTTAGTAATTACCGCGAGCTACGGGGGACACAGTCCAAAATTAAAGTTCAGAGTTCGAAGTTCAGAGTCCCCCCCCTATAAAATTATATGAAACACTTACCTCTGAACAAGAAGTTTCTGTCTGAGCCTTGTATTCTCGATAGTGACCTCCACGATGTACATGCCAGGTTGGAGGTGTGAGATGTCCACTTTCCCATTAACCGGACGGGCTTTCAATACCTGTTGACCTGTGAGGGTGAAAATAATGATTTCATTAACTATTCTGCCATCATCTGTGGATATGTATACCTCTTGGCTTGCTGGGTTTGGGTACAAAACCAATTCGCTCTTGTAATGAATATTATCATATATTCCTGCATGAGCTTCACAGGAATCCAGTACTTCATCTTGACTGTTACATCCAGTTGCATTAGCCCAAATCTCAAACTCTCCATTTGGACTTGCCAAATAAGCGCATACACTTTCTTCTTCGCAGTTGGATAAATACTTGTTACCAGATATTATAAGCGTTTCTCCTATGGAAGTTAATCCCTCCAGCCCAGTAAGATTGGTCAGTAAATCATTTTGGTAAATTGTGAGTCCTCCAGTGGAATTTAATCCCTCCAGTCCTGTCATGCTAGCCAAAGAATTATTTCCCTGAATACTAAGATATTCTAAATCTAAAGAAACTAATCCTTCCAGCGCTGATATACTTGTCAGGACATCGTTACGCGCTATTGTAATACATTCCCCAATGTATGTCAGCCCTTCCAGTCCCGTCAAACTTGTTATATTATCGTCGAAATTAATATTTAAGCAACCCCCGATGGAACTTAGACCTTCCAATCCATTTAGATTTGTCAAGGAATTATTACAACTGACAATAAGGTCTCCACCGATATATTCCAAGCTGTTCAAAGCTGTCAAACTGGTCAATAATGGGTTTCCGTAACAGTCACCAAAATACCAATCTTTACCTCCTATCCTTAAATCACCCCCAACATTGGACAGGTTATTAAATCCGGTCAATGTGCTGATTTGTGTTTCCCGGATACTAAGCCCTCCCCCAATTGAAGATAGCATATTCAATCCGTTTAGATTAACAATATTCCATCCATGTATGGTTACATTCCCTTCGATTTCTGTACAATTCGGATATAGAATCTGGAAACTATCTATCCGGGATTGAGTAGTGATATAAAGGCTGTCAGGGCATTGTGCCGACACTAAAAGGAATCCCCAAATGAGGATGAAAGAAGCCAATAATAATTTTTTCATAGCTCCACTATTTAAGTTTAATAGCCATTGATTAAGCAGAGCATAAGGAAGGTTCCCCGTTGGTGGTGTAAATATACTACATCACAGGGCCATAATCAAGTACATCCAACCCGCTAGCGCGCGTCTCTGACGCGTGCAACTGTCATCGCGTTTCCAAACGCGCAAAGGTTTAGTATGTAATGAGCTGTGAACGTTCTATGATTACATCGATCATAAAATCTGGATCAGCATAGTTTCTTGCGGAACTGAACAAGGGATCTTATTCTATTTATGTGGTATTGTCACCAGTAAAAGCTTAATAATATTTATGTGATAATATCAATTATCTCGTCAGGAGACGAGGAAATAATTGCACGCGTCAGAGACGCGCACCAGCTAGAATTAATATTTAATTAAGAGGATGTAAAATGAAATATTGGTCCCAATCATCCAAATGAAAATACATCTTCGTATAATTAGGATTTGGATTAATATGTAAATCCCAGTGGAATAAAGTAATAGTATCACTTAGCCCAATTAATTGTATGCGAGCAGTCATAACATAATAACCCTGAGCCAGTTGTTCGATGGCTCTGTAATTTGTATATTGGAAAGCATAGTGATTATTCCCCCCACATAAGTTTTGAGATTCAAGTTGAAGATTGTTGTTTGAACCCATGATATTCCAATATTGTATGTTTTCTATTCCTTCCAGAGTGCAAAGAATTGAATCATCGATATGACAATAATCCCCACTATATCCGATTGTAATGGTTGAATCTCCATCAAAAGCATATGTTTCGTGTGACGCATATCCATAGGGATCATAATGTGCAACATACCACCCTCTTTTCATTTCTGCAACGAAATCATCCACATTTGGATACTCATTTGCCTCATTCTTCTCCTTTTTGCATGAAAAAACAATCAATACAATAATGAGAAAGCCAATTGAATTTTTTTTCATAACCCTACTGTTAAGGTTCAGCCTTTGATTAAGCAGAGCATAAGGAAGGTCCTGTAAATATACTACATCACAGGGCCATAATCAAGTACAGCGATTATGGATTATGAATTATGGATTATGGATGGTGTTTTGAATTTTAAAGTTTGGATTATTTCATCCAACATCCAACACCCAACATCCAACATTTCTTTTGATAGTTTCGCTGATTCTGTGATCACCGCACCAACAACTTATGCCTAATCCTAATATCCTCAACAGTAACCTCCACGATGTACATGCCTGTTTTAAGGTGTGAGATGTCAAACCTTCCCGTTAACAGGACGGGCATGCATTACCTGTTGACCTGTGAGGTTGTATATGGTTAACTCATCTATGGTGTAACCTTCAGCTATTATATTGAACTCTTGACTTGCGGGATTGGGAAATAGGTATATTTTAGTCTTGGGAAGCTGTTCAGCCACTGAAGCAGATTCACAGGCTTCCTCAACTTCTTGTTTGGTATTGCAACCAGTGGCGTTATCGTGAATATCAATAGTGCCATTTGGATTTGACATATAGTTGCATATGCTTTCAATATGGCAGGTAGCTAATTATTCATTATCTACTATTATTAAATCACCATTAATCGTATTAATGTTTTCCAATGCTGTTATGTCGGTAAGGAACATGTTGTGACCTATAACGAGCCCAGAATCAATTGTGTTTAAATTATTTAACCCTTCCAATGAATCTAATGTTGTTAATTAACTATATATAAACTTCCACCAATATAACTCAAACCTACAAATCCTTCAAGGTTTTGCAAACTTGCCATACTATTTCCTGCCGGCCCTCCAAAACCCAGATTACCTCCAATTGAGGTAACAAGAGATAACCCATAAAAATTTGAAATGTCACCCCCTCGGAATTGAACATCCCCCTCTATCTCTGTACATCCTGGATTATTAATTTGAAAACTATCTATTTGTGCCTGCGTTTTAAACTCAATACCTTCAGGTAAGCAGGATTGCGAAGTTCCAATTAAGAATCAGAATATTAGGATTAGGATAAAAGTGACTTTTTTCATAGCTCCACTATTTTTAGATTAATAGCTTTTGATTAAGCAGAGCATAAGAATGGAAGGATTCCCCGTTGGTGGTGTAAATATACTACATCACAGGGCCATAATCAAGTACAGCAATTATGGATTATGAATTATGGATTATGGATGGTGTTTTGAATTTTAAAGACCCGCTGGCGTCGGGAGACGCGCACCAGCTGGGTTCACAACACCTTACATACTGAATCCTTACGCGTTTGGAAACGAGCTGACATTTGCACGCATCTGGAGATGCGCGCTATCGGGAAATTCAAATCAATCGACACATTGTATTTAGTAAATTTCGCAATTAATCCAACACTCAACACCCAACATCCAAAATCTAGGATAGCCAGCCCCAGCCCCAGTCCCCAGTCCCCTGCACCCAGAACCCATAATCCATAATTACTATAACTTAGCAATTAAAATACCAAACCCGTGAATGTCAAGCACTATACCATTCCCATCTTCATCCCGGAACTCGCCTGTCCGTTCAGATGCCTGTATTGCGATCAGCATAAGATCACAGGTAAATTGAAGATGCCTCAACCAAAAGAAATTTCTGACATTATCGAGAAACACCTGGCTTCTTTCCCCGGGAGAAGGAAAGAGATCGAGATCGGATTTTTTGGGGGAAACTTCACAGGTATTCCGGTGGATGTACAGGAAGAATACCTTGCAGTGGCAGCAGAATACGTGAAATCAGGCAGGGTTCATGGCATTCGCCTTTCAACACGACCGGATTACATCAATGAACAGGTGATGAAGATCCTGAAAAAATATAAGGTCAGCACGGTGGAGCTTGGGGCGCAGTCGATGGTGGATGAAGTATTATCGGCAAGTAGCCGTGGCCACACTGTGGCAGATACCTTAAAAGCATCAGCAATGATCAGGAGTGCCCATATCCGCCTCGGGTTGCAAATGATGATCGGACTGCCCGGCGACACGCCCGAGTATGACGTGCAAACAGCCGAAACTTTTGCAGAGCTCGAAGCCGAAGATGCCCGCATCTACCCCACACTGGTTATTAAAGGCACAACCCTGGCAAAGCTTTACAGGGAGGGGAAATACATGCCTTTATCAATGGATGAAGCCGTTCAGCGCTCAGCAGATGTTTTTAAAATCCTCGAGAAGGGGGGCGTAAAGGTGATCAAGATGGGATTGCATCCTTCAGATGCTTTTATCAAAGGAGATGAACTGGTAGCGGGGCCTTTTCATGAGGCCTTCAGGGAGCTGGTCATGACGGAGATCTGGGCAGAGGAACTTTCCCCCCTAATGAAGGATTCATCACATAAGCGCCTTGAACTCCATGTATCTCCCAAACAATTTAATTTCGCCATCGGCTACGCCGCGAAAAATAAAAAAGCCTTACTGGAGTTCTATGATACAGTAGTTTTTTTCAGGGATGAAAGTTTAACAGCAAGGGAGCATCATGTACATTATCATTGATAAAAAAATACCACAGCAGGCAAAAGATAAACTGAAAGAATACGGGAAGCTCATAGAGCTGGAAACCACCGGCATTACCTATGAAGCGATTTCGGGCCATCCTGATGTTTTCTTTCACCTTATTTCCGGAAAGCTTGTTGTTGCCCCCAATCTGCCGGATAAATGCTTTCAGGAGCTGGAGCAGGCCGGTATAGAATACACTAAAGGAGAGCAAGACGTAGGAGAAAAATACCCGGCATCATCGGCTTACAATGCCGTATCAACAAAAGAGCTTCTGATCCATAATTTCAGGAATACCGATTCGGTGATCACCCGCCTGGCGGAGGATGCCGACCTTATTCATGTTGACCAGGGATATACCCGCTGCAACCTGCTGGCTCTTGACAACAAACATTTCATTACCTCCGATGAAAAGGTGAAGAGGGTCCTCGACAGGTTCGGAAAAGATTGCCTGTATGTAAATCCTGAGGGAATTTTACTCGAAGGCTTTAAACATGGCTTTTTCGGGGGTTGCTGCGGGATTTATGACAATAAAGTGTTTATCATCGGCTCTCTTGAGCAATATCCGGAAGGTGATAAGGTCAAAGAATATCTTTCAGCCCTCGATTACGAAGTAATAAGTCTTTACAAGGGACCCCTGTTTGATGGTGGCAGCATATTATTTCTGGGAGACGACTAATTATATGCCGGAATACATTTACTTTTGCGGGCACCTAATGTCTTGAATAATTGTCTTATACAAAAAGCAAAAAGCAGCTAAAATGAAAAGAATAAGCATCCTTCTCCTGATCATTATTATGGCGGTGCCATATGGCTTTGCCCAGGGAAAACAAAAGAAAGAAAAGCAAAAGAAAGACCTCCCATCACCCATTATTGAAGTATGGGGTGGGATGGGCCTGAGCACCGTTCTTGGTTCCCTGGCAATCACAGATAAGCGCCTGACAGGTCTTTTTGGGGCAGGCTTCAACATGCCATTGTCACAACAAAACAGCCTTCATTTTGAGGGGGCCTATACTTTTCAGGGCTTTAAGTACACACCTCAGACCTATGAACATAACGATACTGTGCTGAACCTTGACGAGGCTGAGCAACGCTTTAATTATTTTAAACTGACGGTTCAGGACCGATACTTTCTCGACAAAAAAAGGACCTATTATGTAAATGGAGGTTTTTACCTGGCCTTCCTCTCGCAGGCGAAATTCCAGGCCAATTACCAGCTAAAAGTTCCGGGAACGGAAGAAGAAGAACATAACGAAATTGATGAGTCTAACAGCGATGACTTCAAACCCGTTGACTTCGGCCTTACCGGTGGTATAGGGGTTCGACTTGGGAACAAAGCGGTAAGCTGTTTCACCATTGAAGCCAGGGTGGCTTATGGCCTGATCAATATTGCCAGGCCCAGAGGTGACGAAAAATTCAATGAAAAGAACTTCTACGGAGTGCTGAAGCTGGGGATTGATATACCCACCAGGAACTGATGTTAATAAAAACCTTTTATAAGTCAGACTAATCTCCCCCTTCTTGCTTATTTTTAGCCTTGATATATGAGAATCAGGGCATTATTATTCATATTTATTCTCTTTTTGACTGCCTTATCTGTGCAGGCGCAGGATGTTATCCATAAATATAGCGGGGAAACCATTGAAGCCGTAGTTATCGATATTTCCCCCGGGGTGATCAAATACAAGAAGTATGCTCAGCAAAACGGCCCTGTTTTCTCCATTGCCCGGGAGCAGGTAGAAAAAGTCGTTTATGAAAACGGAAAAACCATCACTTTCGAGAAAAGTGAGCCAAGGAAAGAACCCCTTGAAAAGGACCCTGATTTGAACCCTGCCAAACCTTCACCAACATTCGGATGGCATATTGGATTCGGAATCAGCAATCTTTATGGGGATATTGAGGGGGGCAGGATGCAGCTGGCATCTGCCATTGGGGCCACCTTTACCCTCCCGGTCGGACGAAGAAATACCATTATGTTCGGAGCTGATATTCTTTCACTGGGATGTCGACTGGAGGACATTGATATTACATTTGACGATGGGTCAAGACTGGTGATCACAGATGCCAATGAAGACCTGGGATATATCAGTTTGCTGGTACTGGACAAGTATTTTTTCAACGAAAACCATAATTACTTCCTGGAAGGCGGGGTGTATGGATCATTCCTTATGAATGCCACCGCTGCCGGAAATGCGGAGATCACAGACACACTGGGCGTGGTAACCAGTGGCGCTTTTGAGGACAGGTTAGATGAATTCTATAAACCATATGATATTGGGTTGGCGCTCGGTATTGGCGGGAGGCTTCCCCTCGACAAAAATAAAAAGTGGCACCTGTCAATCGGGGCACGCTTCTATTATGGTTTAACCAATCTTGTAGATGCTGCCAACCTTGTTGGTTTTGATGACTATCGTGAATCTAATATTTATGGGATCGTTTTTGTGGGAGTTGATATTCCAACCAAATCAAAGCAGTAAAATATTTATTAATTTCGCAGACTTGTTAAACCGTCGGGCGTTCAGCCGGATTGAAACAATAAAAATATGTTCAGAACACATACTTGCGGGGAATTAAGGGCCGACCATATCAATACAGAAGTTAAGCTCAGCGGATGGGTACAAAAAGTCAGGGATAAGGGCGCCCTTGTCTGGATTGATCTGCGCGACAGATACGGCATCACACAGCTCTTGTTCAAAGAAGAAGATACACCTCAAGAGCTGCTTGACAAAGTGCGCTCCCTGGGCCGGGAATATGTAATTTCTGCCAGTGGAAAGGTAATCGAAAGAGAATCAAAAAATCCAAATATCCCGACAGGGGAAATTGAAGTAAAAGTGAGCGGCCTGGACATCCTGAATGCCTCTGAAGTACCGCCATTTACCATTGAAGATGAAACTGATGGGGGCGAGGAACTAAGGATGAAATACCGTTACCTCGACCTGCGGAGAAAACCATTACGCAAGAACCTGGAATTGCGTCATCGCATTGCTATAGCAGTAAGGAATTATCTCGACCAGGAAGGCTTTTTTGAGATTGAAACCCCCTACTTGATCAAATCTACCCCGGAAGGGGCACGTGATTTTGTTGTTCCCTCCAGGATGAACCCGGGTGAATTCTATGCCCTCCCTCAATCACCGCAAACATTCAAACAACTCCTGATGGTTGCCGGTTATGACCGCTACTATCAGCTGGTAAAATGTTTCAGGGATGAGGACCTGCGTGCGGACCGTCAGCCGGAATTCACACAGATCGATTGTGAAATGGCCTTTGTCGGGCAGGAAGATGTGCTCAGCGCTTTTGAAGGCATGACCAAACATCTTCTGAAAAAGGTCAAGGATGTGGAGGTGGATGAATTTCCTCAAATGCCATATAGCGAAGCCATGAAACGCTACGGTTCTGATAAGCCGGATATCCGCTTTGGGATGGAATTTACCGAACTCAATGATGTTGCCAAAGGGAAAGGATTTAATGTATTTGACAGTGCAGAACTGGTGGTGGGCATCTGTGCTCCCGGATGTGCTGAATATTCCCGCAAACAGCTGGATGCACTTACCGACTATGTTAGAAAACCACAGATTGGGGCCAAGGGGATGGTATATGTAAAATGCAATGAGGACGGTACTTTTAAATCATCTGTAGATAAATTTTATGACCAGGATGCCCTGAAATTATGGGCCGAAAAAGCTGGTGCCGGTGCCGGTGACCTCTTGCTGGTATTGTCAGGGGATACTGATGCCGTAAGGAAGCAGCTTTCTGAGCTTCGCCTTGAAATGGGCAACAGTCTTGAAATGCGGGATCCAAAGGTGTTTAAGCCACTTTGGGTGGTCGACTTTCCCTTACTGGAGTGGGATCAGGATACAAAAAGATTTCATGCCATGCACCATCCCTTTACTTCTCCCAAACAGGAAGATGTTGATCTGCTGAAAAGTGATCCGGGAGCCGTTCGTGCCAATGCCTATGATCTTGTCATTAATGGTGTGGAAATTGGCGGAGGCTCTATCCGTATCCACAATAAAGAATTGCAGAAGCAGATGTTCAGCCTGCTTGGCTTTACAGATGAAGAGGCTCAGGCCCAGTTTGGCTTCCTGATGAACGCTTTTGAATATGGCGCACCTCCTCATGGAGGGATCGCGCTTGGCTTTGACCGCCTGGTGGCACTCTTTGGTGGGCAGGACTCTATACGCGACTTTATTGCATTCCCAAAGAACAATGCAGGTCGCGACATGATGATCGATTCTCCTTCACCCATTGCAGGAGAACAGCTTGATGAGCTGAACCTCAAAGTAAATTTAAAGAAAGAAGAGGATTAAGCCAGGGACCCTATTCGATCGTTTCCCAGATCAGTTTCGGAATATCTGTATTATCCAGGTTAGTTGCAAAAGACTGTTGTCCGATACCCAGTGCATAAACAGGTATAGCAACAGCCGTATGTGACTGTGAGGTCCAGCCAAGGCCGGCCCTGCTGGTTAATACCTGGGTCGATTGGTAGGTGAGCGGGCTGTAGTTGGCATATTCACCTTCCTGGCTCAGGTCGTATGCTTTAAATGCCTGGTGCAAGGCTTCTTTCTCATCCTTATCAAGTTGAAAAGAGCCATCTTCACCCCCGTAGCCAAAGGACTCATTGATCAAGATTGAGCATCTTCTTAAAGCCCTTTTCATTCAGGTGGTTGTCTTTTCTCCAATCTGATAAAACAAGATTAAATTCATCTCCGGAAACAGATTGTCCTGACAATAGGTGGTAGTCAGAACCGTATCCCATCTTTTGGTTCCCGAGTGCCAATCCACCGGTTTCATGATCAGAAGTAACAACGATCAATGTTTCATCCGGATGTTGATGATAGAACTTAACGGCTTCCTCAACGGCAGCAGAGAAATCAAGCACCTCAAGAACCATACCCCCGGCATCATTTGCATGGCACAGCCAGTCGATCTTTCCGCCTTCCACCATCATAAAGAAGCCATCTTCACTATACAGGTATTCAATAGCTTTTTGCGTGATCTCAGCAAGGGTGATATATCCCTCTGGCTGGTCGATCGCATAATGCATAGAGGCTCCACCGGTAAGCTCGGGGTTGATAAACAAGACCTTATTGTCAGCGGGTTTCAGGGCCCGAAATGATGCCTCATCATTGATGTATTGAAATCCTTTTTCAATGGCGAGCTCCAGCGCATCCACCTCATCCCGAACGGGATCTTTAAATCCGCCACCACCAAAGAAATCTACATTGCTGCCGGCCAGGTCGAGGCTGATCTCATGATACATGCTCCTGCTGGGCTGATGTGCATAAAAAGCAGCCGGTGTGGCATGGTCGATAGACACGCTGCTGATGATGCCCACCTTCATGCCTTTCTTTTTAGCTTTTTCGGCCAGGGTTTCAAAAGGAACAGTGCCCGATGTATCCATAGCGATCCTGCCAATATTGGTTTTATTTCCTGTGGCCAGGGCTGTTCCCGCAGCTGCAGAACCGGTGATAAATCTATTGGCTGCATAGGTTGTACTCAAGCCTGTAGCAGGAAACTGACGAAAACTCAGCGGGACATATTCCCCACCCATCATGGCTGATTGAAAACCCTCGGCAGCAATAACCTGGGCAAGGCCCATGCCATCTCCAATAAAGAGAAATACATATTTGGCTTTTGGCTCTTCAGGCTGCCGATCGCAGGATGAAAAGAGGAATATAGAAAAGCTAAAAAGGACAAGTATTAGTGATCTGAATGTTTTCATAGCTAAAAAGATAATGTTAATAAATCATGAATTTAGTCGAGCTCTCCCAAAAGCACCTCAACGGCTTTTTCAAGCTGCTGATCCCTGCCAGTAATCACCACATCGTAATCCTGTACTACCTTAACATCTGGTTCAAACTGTTTATTCTCCAGGTAGTCTCCCCCCATGTCCTTTACCCCGATTTGTGGTATACCGAAGTACATGCTGTTATCCTGCAGGCCCTCCCACCATACAGCGGTCATGGTTCCCGGGATGGGCATCCCAACAGTTTTACCAACACCCATTGCCCGGTAGGCAAAAGGAAATCCATGGGCATCAGAATAGTTGCCTTCTCCGATCAGCACAATAGAAGGTTTGTACCATTTGTTCAGTGGTTCCCCACCATAATCTTCATGTCCGCGGGGCCAGAAGCTGGCGTATTTGGTTCCATTCAGGAAGGTGGCCAGGTCATCATGCAGCCATCCACCCCCATTAAAACGGGTGTCGATAATGATGGCTTCTTTTTGATAATTTCGGCCAAGCACTTCGGAGTATACTTCACGGAAGCTGTTGCTGTTCATCCCACGCACATGCACATATCCGATGCGGCCATCTGATAGTTTTTCTGTTTCCAGGCGGCGGTTTTTCTTCCAGCGATCATAGAATAATCCATATTCCTGGCCGCGACTGATAGGCTTTATGGTTTCGTCCCAGCGTTCGTTTTCTGAAGGATCATAAATACTGATCAATACAGGCTTGCCGGCTTTGTGGTTCAGCAATGGGTAATAATCTTCACCTTCTTTGATCTCAATTCCATCGATCTTTTCAATGATCATGCCGGCTTTCAGCTTACTCTCGGCCTTATCAAATGGCCCCTTCTCCAGTACTTCAGCAACGAGCAGGCCATCACCTTCTGCATTAAAATCATAAAATAAGCCCAGGCTGGCGGTTGCGTCAGCATGGGGATCCTTGAAATTATATCCTGATCCCGTATGTGAAGCATTCAGCTCACCCAGCATCTCACTCAGCATTTCAGCAAAATCATAATTGTTGGTGATGTAGGGCAGGAAACGAAGATATTCTGACTTGTAGAAATCCCAATCCACACCATGCAATGCTGGATCATAAAACTTCTTCTGCACCTGGCGCCAAACGTGCTCGAACATATATTCTCTTTCAACAGGTTTATTCAGATAAAATTCTGCCATATAAGTCACGGGGGTTTGCTTCTTGTCATTCACCCCGATCTTCATAATACTCGTTCCAGTGCTTACAATAAGCGTCTCTCCCTTTTTATCGAGGAAAAGATCACCTCCTCGTTTGCTTTTCAGGGGCACGAGCAGCTTGGTTTCTTTTTTAACAAAATCCTGCACCCAGAGATCATAACCATTCTCTCCCCGACTCAGATAATACATCTTCTCACCATCCAGAGTAATCACTGCATCGGCAATAAATGAAGAATGGATGGTCAGGCGAAGCTTGCGGTCGTCAATATTCTTTAAGTCTATCTCAATAGGCTCTACTTTTTCCTCCTCTTTGTCCTTACCCTTGTCTTTTTTCTTATCCCCTTCTTTTTCCCCTTCTTCAGATTCTTCCTCTTCCTTTTCTTTCTTTTTGAGCAATTCACGCTCTTCTTTATTTAGCTTGAATTTGTCGAAAGCTTCCTGGGTGAAGAACATGCCATAAATATCGGCTTCAGCACCCCAGCTTCCATGACTCCGGATACCCGGCCCTGTCTGGAACGCCAGATCATCATCTCACCATCCATCATCCAGAGTGGGCCTCCGTCCCCATAGCCACTTTTGGTAAGATTGATCACCTCTTGTTTTCCATCAGCATTTACCAGGCCTACATCAGCATGCAAGGCTGAATTTTCCGAATATTCAACCAGGAACCATTTCCCGTCAGGCGACCAATCATAATGCTGATCTCCGTCAGCATATGAATAATTGAACCGTTTTGGCAAGATGATACGGCTTTCTTTCGAATCCAGGTTGACTACCTTCAGGATCTCCCTTTCTTCCAGGTAAGCCACCTCTTTCCCGTCGGGGGAATAACTGGGCTGAAACTCTTCCTTTTCAGTGGCAATAACCGTTGTTTCTTCAAGTAAGGTAGCATTTGAAAAGTACGGCTCTTCATCATTCACAATGCTGGTCTGGTAAACATTCCAACTGCTGTCACGTTCTGAAGCGTAAAGCAAGGAGCGGCCATCAGGACTGAAGCTGACCGAGCGCTCCTGTTGTGGGGTGTTGGTAATTCGTCGTGTGGTGTTAAAATCCGTAGCAGTAACAAATACTTCACCACGAATGATCAATGCTACTTCATTTCCATCGGGAGAAACAGCGACCTCGGTGGCTCCCTTGGGCTCTTTCATAAAGGTGACCGGGTTGTTGCGTTCGTCTCCAATAACACCCACATTCAGGCGCTCAAAATCTCCATCCGCAGCACCTGTATATATCTCTCCGTTGTATCCAAAGCAAAGGATGCCATTGTCTGAAATACTCAAAAACCGTAAGGGGTGATTTTCAAATGAGCTGATCTGCCTGCATTCGCCATCACCTGTAATTGGCATGGCCCAGACATTGAAGGAGCCGGATCTTTCGCTGAGATAATAGATCGTATTCTCATCGGGACTGAATACCGGATACCGGTCTTCACCATTATAGCTGGTTAATTTTTGATGCTTGCCGGTCTCTGTATTGTATAGCCAGATATCACGCGTGACGGAAGAAGTATGATGCTTCCTCCAGTCATCTTCATATCCCTTGATATCATAGTAAAGGATCTTTTTCCCATCATCACTGTATTTTGCATCCAGGGCTGATGTTGACAGTATGCGTTCAGGTCTTCCGCCTTCGATACTGACTTTGTATAATTCAGTAAAAGCGCCTGTTGGGAACTGGGCATTGTTTGGATCATCCTGCAGGATGGCTCCAAATACAATGTGTTTCCCGTCAGGGGTAAAGGAGCTCGGGATCTCACTGCCTGAATTTGTGGTCAGCCTTCTTGCCTTGCCACCCTTTGCCGGGATAAGGAAAATATCAAATCCACCATACCTGGCAGAAGCAAAAGCAATATGTTTCCCGTCCGGCGACCAGACCGGTGCATAATCATAGGCCTCGTGCATTGTTAGCAAGCGTGCCTCTCCGCCTTTGGCAGAAACAGTATATAAATCTCCCTGGTAGGAGAATACGATGGTGTTTCCATCGGGCGATATGGCCGGGTAGCGCATCCACAATGGTTGCTCATCGGCGAATGAAATTATTGCAAAGAATAAGAATAAGGAAGTAATGATCAGTCTTTTCATGGGAAATATATTTAATGAAACACAAAGATATAAGAATCTTACATATGACTTATATGACAGCTGTTTCTTGATTAATACTGAATTGTTAATTTTGTAAACATGCCGGAACAAAAAAAGTTTTCAAATGAGATTGAGATCATGTCGCCTGTTGGCTCCATGGAATCATTGATGGCTGCCATCCAGGGTGGGGCGGGGTCAGTATACTTTGGGATAGGAAAGCTGAATATGCGCTCAAGGTCATCAAAGAATTTTACCATTGACGACTTAAAGGAGATAACAAGGATTTGTACAGAACATGGGGTTCTGTCGTACATCACATTGAATACTGTAATTTACGACGAAGAGATCGGGGAGATGAAGGGGGTCATTGATGCGGCCATGAAATATGGTGTCAGTGCTATTATCGCGTCCGACCACTCAGTGATCGCCTATGCCCGATCAGTCGGTATGGAGGTTCATATGTCGACCCAGACCAACATCACAAATCTTGAAGCAGTGAAGTTTTATGCCGCCTTTGCAGATGTCATGGTTACTGCCCGGGAGCTATCTCTCGACAAAGTAAAGGCCATCACCGATGGCATTGAAAAAGAAAATATTTGTGGGCCCGGGGGAGAAAAGATTAAGATCGAGGTATTTGTGCATGGAGCTTTGTGCATGGCGGTCTCGGGAAAGTGTTACCTAAGCCTCGACAATATGAACTATTCAGCCAACCGGGGAGCATGTATGCAGCTCTGCCGCAGAAGTTACCAGGTTAAGGATAAAGATACAGGACTGGAGCTGGAAGTGGATAATGAATACATCATGTCGCCCAAGGATCTTAAAACCATTGATTTTCTGGACAAGATACTGGACGCAGGAGTGAAGGTGCTGAAGATCGAGGGCCGGGGCCGCTCACCCGAATATGTTAAAACCGTGACAAGGTGCTACCGGGAGGCTGCGGATGCCTGTCTTAGCGGTACCTTTTCGAAAGAGAAAGCGAATCTGTGGAATGAGCAACTCGAAAAGGTGTATAACAGGGGATTTTGGGATGGCTACTACCTGGGCCGGAAGCTGGGTGAATGGTCAGAACAATACGGTAGCCAGGCGAGCAAGAAAAAGATCTATGTTGGCAAGGTTACCAACTATTTCACCAGGATAGGGGTGGCCGAGGTACTTGTTGAAGCAACAACACTTGAAAGCGGGGATGATATTTATATTATCGGACCAACAACCGGGCTTGTTGAAAACCGGGTGGAGGAGATCAGGGTTGATGAAAAAAAGACACAAATGGCAAAGCAGGGAGAGGTTTGTTCAATTCCAATTCAAGCCTTCCTGCGAAGATCGGATAAGTTGTATAAAATTGTCGACAATGCCTAATGGGCTCATTATGAGTGCGTGGAAGAACCGAAATCACCTCTGACTTTTTTTTTCTAAAATCTTTTTACTTTTTTCGGGTTACCTTTTGGCTGATTTAGGTATAAATACATGAAACGGTTAACATTTAGGTTAATTTTTTCATTTTGATAATTTTTAAGATTTGGGTTTGGAGAGCGATTGGTCATCGCTCTCCTTCTTTTTTGTATTAATCACAATTAATGCAAAAAACTTCTTCTCTCTTCTATCTCCTTCGAGGATCGGATATCGAAGATTCGAGTATCGAATATCGAAGATCCCTCGTTTTTAGTTATCATTGCCAAAAATTTCTCAGCTGTGTTTAAACACAATTTCCATACACACACGCATTATTGTGATGGCTCTTCTGCCCCGGAAGAATATGTGATCGCTGCTTTGGAAGCCGGCCTTGAATCTATCGGCTTTTCGGGACACGCCCCTGTACCTTTTGAGAATAAGTTCGCCATAAAGGATCACTCATCATTGGAAGAATATGTTCGGGAAATATTAGAGATAAAAAATAAATACAGGGATGCAATCCGTGTTTATCTGGCACTTGAAACAGATTATATACCGGGAGTCACACAGGATTTTAATTCTTTTAAACAGGATTACGGGCTGGATTACCTCATAGGCTCCGTGCACCATGTGAAGAACGAACAGGGGGACCGATGGTTCATCGACGGACCTGATCGCAGCATCTGGCAAGAGGGATTGGAAAACTATTTCGGGGGTAATATCAAAACGGCCGTGAGTGGCTATTTCCACCAGCTCATTGAAATGGCAGAAACCCAAAAACCGGATGTGATTGGTCATCTTGACAAGATCAAAATGCATAACCGGGATGAATATTTCCTTGAAGAAGATCCATGGTATTTCAGGCTGGTCATGGAATGCCTGGAAGCTATAAAGCAAGCTGATATCATCGTTGAAGTGAATACCAGGGGTTTGTATAAGCAAAGAACAAACGCTCTTTTTCCCGGAATGGAGGTGTTGAAAGAAATGCAGAAGATGGGTATTCCTGTCACCATCAGTTCCGATGCCCATAAACCGGAAGAGGTCAGCCTGCTACTCAGCGAAACTGCGCAAATACTGGCCGAAACTGCTTATAAGGAAGTGTATATTTATTCTGAAAATGGGTGGAAGCCTATTCCTCTGGTTTAGATACCCAGTTCGGCTTTCAGCATTTTAACCCACTTATCGATCCTTTCATTGGAAAGTTCGGACTGATGATCATCGTCCAGCGCAAGGCCCAGAAAATGGTCGCCATCAATTGATTTTGAATCAGTGTGTTCGTATCCCTCCATTGGCCACCGGCCAATAAGCTTTGCGCCCCTTGCCACCATCTCATCGCGGATAATCGCCATGCCATCAACAAAATGCTCAGGATACAGCACCTGGTCGCCAAGGCCGTAAATAGCAAATGGTTTCCCCTCAAGGTTCACGGTTTTCAGGTCTTCAAAGAAGCTATACCACTTGCTGGTATGAACATCTTCCCAGTTATCAGCTCCAATAGTAGAACCACCAAAGATTAGAAGATCATAATTTGATAAATTTTCCACTTCTACCTCAGAAATGGTGAATACATCGATGGTGCCTTTTGCAAATTGAGCAGAAAGCTTGGCTGCGGTATTTTCCACATTTCCTTTTTTGGGCCAGTAGATCAGGGCTGTTTTTTTCATCCGTAGAAATATTATTGTTTGCTTTTAATTTTCAATTACAGGCAAAATTAAAGATTATTTGATGAAGAAATTATTTTTCTTAAAAATGCTGCAAATGTCGTCGATTGTTTCTTTGATCCCATCAAACTTCATATTACTGACAGCAATGAATTTTTCACTGCTGTAATGATATATACGCATTGCTGTTCCAGCCGTTTCTTTTGTGATGATAGGAGGCTTGCCGCTAATGAGACTTTTTATTTTAAAGAAATATCGGGCAACAAAAGCGATAGGCTTGTTTACCTTTAATCCCGGTCGTTTTTTTCCCAGGCCGTCAGCGATCATACCGAGCACCTCTTTATAGCTCAGGTTTTCTGCAGAAACGACATACTTTTCATTCTTCACATTGCTATCCATCAGGTATATTTGTGCCCTGGCAATATCCCTGGCACTGATGTAGCCATTTGTTCCGGGGGTATAAAATGGGAGCCCCTGCATAATGGTTTTGAAAAGCTGCATGCTTCCGTTACCGATATCGGCCAGGCCAAGAATAATTGAGGGCAGGATCACCACTGCATCCAATCCTTCAGCGGTTCCCCGCCATACCTCCCGCTCCCCGTTGTATTTACTGATAGCATAATATGAATTATGCTTTGATGTTATCCAGGCGGTTGATTCATCGGTAATTCCATCTTGCTTTGCTCTTCCAAGTGCTGCAATGGAACTGATGTGACATAGCTTTTCAACCCCTTTTCCCAGGGCTGCGTTTACCACATTGGCCGTACCTTCAACATTTACCCGCTGCATTATTTTCCTGTCCCCAGGATTAAATGACACCATCGCAGCATTATGGTAGACTTGCTTCACGCCATCCATTGCATCTTCAAGGGAGAAGATGTCCAGCACATCCCCCTCCACCCAATTGATGAGCTGAAGTTGTTTCCCGGGATTCTCGGCATACGCATGAAATACATGCTCAACAAAGTCTGTCTTGCTGCTTTTTCTGCGCAATGCCCTGACCTGTTTGCCCTGTGAAGTAAGTTCAAGGAGAAGATGGGAGCCCGCCAATCCTGTTCCGCCCGTGACAAGTATCATGCGGCAAATATACAAATATAGTGTTCCGGCAAAGCCTATTCTTTGTCAATATGAATTCCTAAAGTATATTGTACTGAAACAGTTTTTCCATCCTGAATTCCGGGAATCCAGTCGGGCATCAGCTGAAGTACCCTGATAAGCTCATTGTCATTTTCCTCGCCTCCGCTAAGGATAAGCTGGATGTCCTTTATACGTCCCTTCTTCGTGATGGTGAATTGTGCAGCCATATTTGGCTCTTCACTTTTATCCGTACTAATCGGGAAAAGAAGGTTCCTTTCCAGGAAGCTGTACAGAGAGTCTGCCCCACCCGGATATTTGGGTTCCTGATCTGCTGCGACCAGGCTCATGCCGTTTGTTGATTTTTGCTGCCCCTCCTTTGCCCTGCTTTTAGCTGATAAGGCAGGATCATCTGAAATTCCTGCACCAGCCATTTCCTCTGCCGCATATATGGTTACGGCTTCATCTAAGGCCTCGGGTTGGGCGATGGTGACCTCCTCTTCTGGTATGCTAACAAGCACATCTATTTCAACTTCAGCCCCATCATCTATCACAACGATATCAACAATATCTTCGTCCGGAACCGGATCTTCACCTGCATCAACTGCAATCTCAGTCTCTTCTATGACGGGGGAAGGATCGTCTTTGAAAACCCCGCCAACAACGGTCGCTGAGGGCTCGGTAATGCTTTCTTCGTCAAGCTCCTTCTTTTGAGCCGTTGTAGGAACTTCTTCCTGCTCCGCCATGGCCAACTGTTGGCGTTCCGGGAAGAAGTAGTGGAAATAAGCAATGATCCCCACCAGGATGATGATGGATGCGGCTGCAGGTATAAAAAGATTTCGAAGAGAAGGACCACCTCTTGATGAACTCCTTCGTGACGGATCATATCCAAACCGACTCCTCAAGCGCATGTTCACCCTGTTGGTGTATGTGCCAAGGCCGGGAGAATAAGATGTCTTTCTTTCCATCAGCCCGGGAGATGATGAACTCATCATAGAGGCTTTTGTTACAGCAGGATCATCATTGCTGAGGTTTAATTGCGAAATGCCCTCCAAAGCATCTTTACAAAAAGGACAACTTGCAAGATGATCTTCAACTGCTTTGAGATCTTCATCATGAAGCAAATGCTTCAGATAATGCTCGAGAGCGTTCTGGCTCAGGCAGCCCGAACTGTTGAACAATTCATCATTATGTAGTCAGTATTCATTTGGGAACCAACATGTTTTTCAAATTTCTTTTCCCGTTTTGTATATAGCTCTTAACTTTTTTAAGGTCATAACCCGTTATCTTCGGCGATCTCCTGGTAAGATTTATTTTCCAAGTACATTAATTCAATGCAGATCTTTTGTTCTTCCCTCAGGGCATTTATGGCATCATGTAAAGATATTAAAATGCCCTTTCATCGGCTTCTTCACTAGGAAGATGCTCTCCAAACAGGATTTCCATAAATTCCTGCTGCATTTCCTGTGTCATTTCCTCGTCAAGCCCTGTCTTTTATCTTACTTTTTCTCAGTATCATCAGGCAATGGTTTTTGCTGACCCTGTACAGCCAGTTCTTAAAATCCCTGACCTCATGGTTTTTCAGGTCGGTCATCAGTTTTTCAAAAATCCCCATCACAGCATCCTCTGCATCATAGGTGTTTTTGAGGTATTTCATGCAAACACCAAATACCAGGTGTGTATAACGTTCGAAAAGCAGTCCGAAGGAATCCGATATTTCCTCCAGAAACATAAGCACTGATCAGCTGTGCATCTGTTAAATTAGCAGATGCAGCTTCTTTTTTTGGGGTCTTCTGAGAGATTTAAGCATGAGGTAAAGGAACATGTTCACATCAACTGCACCAAATTTTGTACCAAGTAGTTAGATTGCAGGAGAGCATGCTGATTAGATCAAACTGTATGCGGCAGATCATCTTTATCCGGCATGCTGTATTTTGTACTGATCCAGCCTGGGTATGATCATGGGCACAATGGATTCAATGCGTTCATACAGCATGGATTCTTCTTTCACATCCTGCTTTGAAATGTTGAATCTGAGTCGAACCATTGAGAAATACAGGATCACACTCAATACAAGTGCTGCTTTCAAAAAACCGAAAATACCTCCGGCCAGCCTGTTTAAAAAGCCCAGGGCAACGATGCTCACCAGCTTATGAATGATCTTTCCACCAGAAAAACCAGTAGGGCAACAATGATAAAGGTGATGGCAAAGGAAATGATATAAAGATATTTGTCGGCAATTTCAAAGTTTTCGACGCAGATAATCTTCAGCATAAAAAGAAAAATGCAGGGCAATAAAGATACCCAGTATCAAGGCTGCAAGGGAAGCAAGCTCGATGATCAGACCATTGCGAAAGCCCTTATACGTGAACCAAAGCAAGGGAATTGCCAGTACAATATCGAGCCAGTTCATTATTTGATCCTTTTGGTGAGTTCTGTTGAGAAAATAAATTCATTAAGCTCTTTGTTGTCGGATTTCATGCACGGTATTCTTTTGTCCTTCCCACCAGAGATTACCTTCATAGATATAGGCGATATTATCACCGATATTCAACACAGAGTTCATGTCATGGGTGTTGATGATGGTTGTCATATTAAACTCCTTGGTGATCTCACTGATGAGCTTATCGATGGTGTCGGCAGTTTTAGGATCCAGGCCGGAGTTGGGCTCATCACAAAAGAGGTATTTTGGGTTGAGGGAGATGGCCCTTGCAATGGCCACCCGCTTGATCATTCCTCCGCTTAGTTCGGAAGGCATCAGATTGTTGGCATCTTCCAGGTTGACCCTCCCCAGGCAAAAATTCACCCTGTCGAGTTTTTCCTTGAAGGATTGTTTGGTAAACATATTGAGGGGAAACATCATATTTTCCTGAACGCTGAGTGAGTCGAAAAGTGCGCCACCCTGGAACAGCATTCCAAGTTCCTGTCTAGGTTCCGCTTTTCTTTGAGCTTCATGGATGAATAAATCCTGCCCATCATAATCTACCTCTCCTCTGTCAACATCGAACAAGCCCGACCACACATTTCATCAGCACGGTTTTTCCGGAGCCGCTTTGCCCGATGATCAGGTTTGTTTTTCCCGGTTCGAACCTGACGGAAACATCTTTCAGCACCTGTTTGTCGCCAAACGACTTGGATATGTTCCTTGCCTCTATCATACCAGTAGTAATTGGGTTAGGATAAGGTTAAAGATGATGATCAGGATGCTGCTGTATACCACTGCCTTTGTGCTGGCCCGCCCAACCTCGAGGGCTCCCCCGGAGATCCTGTATCCATGATAGGACGAAACGGTCACGATCAGGTATGCAAAAACCACGGTTTTGATCAGGGCATAGGTGATGGTAAAGGGATCGAACCAGGCCCTGATGCCCTCGATATAATCTTCAGATGTGATAACTCCGGAAGCAGATACAGGCCAGCCAGCCGCCAAAAATCCCAGGAACATGCTGATCACGATCAGGATGGGATTGAACAACATGGCTGCAACTGCTTTTGGAAAGATCAGGAAGTTGGCTGAGTTCACGCCCATGATCTGCAGGGCATCGATCTGTTCGGTTACCCGCATGGTACCTATTTCCGAAGCGATCCTGGAGCCTACTTTTCCGGCCAGGATCAGGCTGATCACGGTTGGTGAAAACTCCAGGATCATAGACTGCCTGGTAGTGAAACCAACGGTATATGCAGGAATCAGCGGGGAGTCGATGTTAAATGCGGTTTGAAGGGCTACTACCGCCCCCATAAATACAGAAATAATGGCCACAATGCCCAGCGAATCAACACCCAGGCTCTGAAACTCCACCAGTAGCTGCTTCCAGAAGGCCTTGCACTTGTCGGGTCTCCGGAAAACCTGAAACATCAAAAGGATATAGCTGCCAAAATGCCTGATCATAGAGGTTGATAATTTATGCTAATAATAATATTTAGTTTGTTGGCCGTTTTGTTGATTTGCCGATTGAAAGAGCCGGTAACAGAATACGCTTTTAACCAATTTATCGTTAGGTTTGCAGCATGAATGTGTTAGCAAATAGAACGAAAAGGCCCATTCAGTTATTTTTTGTGTTACTAATTGCCTGTTTTTTATTGGCGTCCTGCGCTTCCAGCAGGTATGGTCAGAGAAAATCGGGCAAAAAGAAAAAATGTGGCGATTGCCCGTCCTGGTCATACGTAAAGCCGGCTGCTACGGGCGTGGTATATGTATATGGAGCAGTATAAAACCATCCTTAACAGATATCTTCCTGAAAATTCAGTAGACCAGATCTATGACTGGCTGCAGGAGTACAATATCCACCTTAAAGTATCGAAGAAAAGATCATCCAAACTGGGTGATTACCGTCCCCCACAAAATGGTAAAGGGCACCAGATCACGGTGAACTATGACCTGAATAGCTATGCATTTCTGATCACCCTTGTGCATGAAATTGCTCATCTGCTGGTTTGGGAAAAGTACCGCAATAAAGTAAAGGCACATGGCAAGGAATGGAAAGAAACCTATCGCCAGCTGATGGCCCCCTTCATGGAAAGCAAGTATCTTCCCGGAAGATATTCAAACAGCACTTCGCAACTATCTCAGCAAATCCTATGCTTCCAGTGGCTCAGACCTGAATCTTAGCCGGACACTTCAAAAATATGACGCCGACCCGGGCCTGACCCTGGAGGCTATTGATGAAGGAAGTATCTTCATGCTGCCTAATGGAAAAACCTTTAAAAAAGGGAAGCTCAACAGGAAAAGATACCGTTGCCTCAGCCTGGACAACAACAAGACTTATTTGGTGAACCCGCTTGTTAGTGTTGAGTTGCCTTGAGCCCCCGGAAACTGAGAAATTTTGATTAATTTAATACATTTGTAAGTCCATACCCGAAAACCGGAATTATGAAAGTGAATAAAAACTATTACTGTGTGATCATGGCAGGGGGTATTGGTGCCCGCTTCTGGCCAATGAGCCGTAGCTCACACCCTAAACAATTCATCGACATCCTGGGAACCGGGAAAACACTGATCCAGCAAACATTTGATCGGCTTACCCGTTTGTGTCCACCAGAAAATATCCTGATCGTCACCAATGGAATTTATAAGGAACTGGTGTTAAACCAGCTTCCGGAGATCTCAGAGGAACAGGTGCTATGTGAGCCTATGCGGCGGAATACTGCGCCCTGTATCGCCTATGCGAATTATAAAATATTGCAGCAAAATCCCGAAGCAAGCATTGTTGTTGCACCTTCTGATCATATCATCCTGAAGGAAGAAGAATTTATTGATACCCTGCAATGTGCCCTGAAAGCTGCATCGGAAAATGATTGGCTTGTTACACTTGGGATCACACCCTCAAGGCCTGATACAGGCTATGGCTATATACAGTACCAGGGAGAGTCAGTCTATGCAGATGATGACAAATAAGAAAAGTAAAGACCTTTACTGAAAAACCCAACCAGGAACTCGCAGAAACTTTCCTGGAAAGTGGTGATTTTCTATGGAACTCGGGGATCTTTGTGTGGTCACTCAAGAGCATTATGAGTTCTTTTAAGGAGAACCTGCCAGAAATGGATGAGCTTTTTGCAAAAGGGATGGATTTGTACAATACCCGCAAAGAGGAAAGTTTTATAAACGAAACCTACCAGGTTTGCAAAAACATCTCCATCGACTATGGGATCATGGAAAAAGCCCGGAATGTTTATGTGAGGATATCGGACTTTGGATGGTCTGATCTGGGAACCTGGGGTTCATTGCACGATATCCGACAAAAAGACGACAAACAAAACGCCATCTCAGGTAAAAATGTGATGGTATACAATACGGAAGATTGTATCATTAATATGCCAGCTGATAAGCTGGTGGTGATTAATGGGCTGAAAGATTTTATCGTGGTAGAGGAGGAAGGCACCCTGCTAATTTGCAGGAAATCCGACGAACAACACATCCGCCAGATCGTGAATGATGTGAAGATTGAAAAAGGGGATAAATACGTTTAAGTTTTGAATTATAAATTTTGAGTGTTGAGTTAGTTTAAAGGTTTAAAATTAAAGCATTAGTTATTTCGTATATAACGTAAGACATTTCGACTGAAGGGAGAAATCTGTTATTCCCTGTTAGAAACTAAAATAGATTTCTCGCACAAGCACGAAATGACATTAATATCAAAGAAAAAAAGAACAATAAGCAAGTTTACAACATAACAGTTAAACAATAAATTAATCACTATGAAAAAACTACTTTACTTTTTTGACCGGCCTGCTGATGCTGGTTTCAACAAACACGAAAGCTGATGAGGGCATGTGGATCCCACTTCTGGTCGAACGCCTGAATTACGTCGACATGCAGGAAATGGGACTGAACCTTACGGCAGAAGAGATTTACAGTATTAACAACTCAAGCCTGAAAGATGCCATCGTCATTTTTGGTGGAGGTTGTACCGGTGAGATCATTTCACCAGAGGGATTGCTGGTCACCAACCACCATTGTGGCTATGGCTCGATACAATCTCACAGTACTATTGAACATGATTATCTGAGCGATGGATTCTGGGCGATGAGCAAAGAAGAAGAGCTTGTCAATCCCAGGCTAAGTGTAAGCTTCCTGGTAAGCATTGAAGATGTTTCAGAAAGGGTTCTATCTGGCCTGAACGATGCAATGACAGAAGATGAGCGCAATGAGGCCATCAATAAGATTGGGAAGGAAATCCAGGCGGAGGCTACAGATGGCAATGATTACAGGGCCTCGGTGAGGAGCTTTTACAGGGGGAATGAGTTTTACCTCTTCGTTTATGAGATCTTCAGGGACGTTCGCCTGGTGGGCGCACCCCCATCCTCCATCGGAAAATATGGTGCCGACACCGATAACTGGATGTGGCCCCGTCATACAGGTGATTTTTCATTGTTCAGGGTGTACACTGCTCCTGACGGATCACCGGCGTCATATTCAGAAGACAATGTTCCTCTGAAACCAAAACATTTTCTGCCCGTTTCGGCGAAAGGTGTAAAACAGGGCGACTTTGCCATGATTCTAGGCTATCCCGGTGGGACCAACAGGTACCTGACCTCTTATGGTGTTCAGCTGGCCGTGGATGAGTCTAATATGACCATTGTAAACATCCGTGCAGAAAAACTGGCCATCATGCGTGAAGGAATGGATGCCGATGATGCAGTAAGAATTCAATATGCTTCAAAATATGCAGGTACTGCTAACTACTGGAAATACTATATTGGCCAGACCAAGGGCCTGAAGCGCCTGAAGGTTTATGATAAGAAGGTTGAGCTGGAAGACCGCTTTACCAAGTGGGTAAACACCACACCTGCCAGGAAAGCCAAATATGGGGAAGCATTGCCTGATATTAAAAAAGGCTTTGAAATCACCAGAGAGTACAATCTTTCCCGGTGGTACTACCGCGAAGCGATTTCCAGGGGAAGTGAGATCCTGGGTTTTGCCGGACGTTTTGGAACACTTCGCAAACAAATGGAAGAGGATGCCAGCCAGGAAGATATCGATAAGACTATTGCGAGATTAAAGTCTTCTACAGAAGGATTCTTTAAAAACTACAATGCTACCATCGACCAGAATATGCTGGCAAAGATGATGCAGATATATTATCTGAACGTACCGGTTGATCAGCAACCTGAGGAGCTGCAAAAGCTGGGCACCAGGAATGATGGCGACTTTACAGACTGGGCAGCCATGGTATTCGAGAAAAGCATTTTTTCAAACAAGGAAAAGGTGTTGGCATTTCTGGAAGACCCGAAGGCTAAAAAAATTGCAAAAGACCCGGCCTACCAGGCTATAAGAACGTTCAGCGACAATTATAAGGAGATTGCTGAAAAGATGTCGGCGGCTGACGACTATTTTGCCAAAGGAAGAAGATTATTTATTGCAGGACTGAGAGAAATGGACGGCGATAAAGTATTTTATCCGGATGCCAATTTCACCATGCGACTGACTTATGGAACAGTACAGGATTATTATCCTGCAGATGCGGTGAGGTATGAGTATTTCACTACGCTCGACGGAGTCATGGAAAAGGAAGACCCGGATAACTGGGAATTTGTGATTCCGGATAAACTGAAGGAGCTCTATAAAAACAAAGATTATGGCATTTATGGTGTTGATGGTACGATGCCTGTTTGTTTCCTGACCAATCATGACATTACCGGAGGGAATTCAGGAAGCCCGGTCATCAATGGCGATGGCGAACTGCTCGGCCTGGCATTTGATGGAAACTGGGAAGCCATGAGCGGCGACATTGCCTTTGAGCCTGCTTTGCAACGGACCATTAATGTCGACATCCGTTATGTGCTGTTTATTATCGATAAATATGCCGGAGCACAAAACATCATCGACGAATTAACGATCGTTAAATAAGCAAAAAGGGGTTGCCAACCTTCAATGAACTGGTTTATATTCTGGATCGCCATTTATCTGATTGTGATTGCATGGTTTGCATTTCGCCATGTACGCAAAGGTGATATAGACAATTACCTGGTCAATAACCGGAATACAAAAACCCTTCCCCTGGTATTCACCACCCTGGCCACCTTCATCGGTGGAGGTACCTCCATCGGTCTCATTGCCATGGGCTATGAGTCGGGATTTGCCGCTGTTGGCATAGGCATTGCCTATGTGATTGGGTTTTTTTTGGTGTCCTTCTATGCCTCCCGCATCCATTCACGTGGGAGAAAGCTGAACCTCTACTCTTTTCCTGAATTTTTAAACAGGCATTTTACGAAGGAAGAAGATCCTGTATTTACACGGAGCTTCTCCTCTGTGGTGAGTGGTGTAAATATTTTCATCTTCTTTTTTCTGCTGGCGGCCCAGTTTGTTGGCATGGCAACCCTCTTAAAACTCGCCTTCAATATTGCCTATCTTGAAGCGGCCATCATTTCCTGCATGGTGGTGATTGCCTATACAGCCATTGCCGGTCTTTCAGGGGTGATCATCACCGATACCATACAATTTATAGTGATCTTATTGATGATCATCTTCATATTTATTCCTGGCATACATGCCGACACAGAAGCGTTTACACGGCTTAGAGAACTGCCTGGCAGCTTTCTGAATGGAAGCCATTACGGCTGGACTTTCATTATTGGCTTGCCGCTTTTCCTGGCACCATCAGTAATGGTTAGGATGGATATCTGGCAGCGTCTGCTTGCGGCAAAAAGTGAAAAAGTTGCCAGAAGGGTAACGATATTGTCAGGACTGGGCATGTTGCCGTTCTATATTATTTTCCCCCTGGTGGGGATGGCGGTATATCTTAGCAGCGGAAATGCACTTGATCCAAAAGAGACAGTGTGGATCTTCCTGGAGGGCCATGCAGGGCCATTTGTATTGGCCTTTGCCGTTGTTGGATTGCTGTCGGCACTTATGTCGTCTGGTGACAGCTTTCTGAACCTGATATCAATATCAGCTGTCAGGGATTTCAGCGGATGGAAGAAAAAAGAAGATCGCAATATTAAACTTGAACGGAAGAAATTACTCACCACAACCTTTGTTTTTGGGATAGTGGCCATGCTCATGGCACTGGTCTTCCCACACATCGTTGACCTGATGGTGATCGGTCTGGCCACGATCGTGATATTTGCCCCGATCACCATCCTGGCGCTTAGTAAAAGGGATACACGAAAATACAGAAAACAGGCATTGACCAGCATTATCTCGGGTTTTATTGTTAACCTGGGGTTTTTTGTCGCCGGGATGCTGTATCCTGATAAAATCGAGATCAAGGCCTCTTTCATTCCTGCACTTATCGTTGCTTCATTGGTATTAATAGTGGGGATGATCCTAAAAAACAAAATGCATGACACAGGAAGAAATAAAACAACAATATAAAGCGCTTCATTTGAAATACTCTTCTGAAGAAGAGCTTGTTTCAAAGAGTATTAAACGCTATGGCTTGTTCAGGATCCTATTCTTTCTGGCCTGGATCATCATGATATACCTGTCAACATCCTGGACATGGTTGGCATTTGGGATTGTGATGGGACCTGGTGCCCTGGTGTTTGCCTTCCTGGTGAGAAAACACAGTATTCTTCATAAGCGCAAAGCCGTATTGGAATTACTGGTGAGGATAAACAGGGAAGAAGAGAATAAGATGGACTGGGAATATGATGGATTGGATAATGGTGCAGGATATATTGATATGGACCACCTTTTTTCATACGATCTTGACCTGTTCGGGAAAGGAAGTCTATTTCAATATATGAACAGGACATCTACCATTCCGGGCAAGGATCGCCTGGCCGCTATGTTTACCTATATCGAAAAATCAACTCAAGAGATCCAGGGCAGACAGGAGGCTGTAGCTGATCTTTCATCTATGCTGGACTGGCGACAGGATTTTCGTGTCCTGGGTTTAATGGTTGATGAACAGGCAGAAGATGTCAGGGGTCTTGAGAACTGGGTAGGCTCCCCAAGCGATTTTAAGCATCTGTTTTTCAAAGTGCTTATCATTTTGATCCCAATCATCAATTTGGGTGCATTTATACTTTCGCTTACCGGGACCATCACATTCTGGCAGTTTCTTACTTACCTGATCATCCCACTTATGTTTGCCGGCATAAAGCACCGCAAGGTGAATCTAAAACACAATATGCTTAGCAGAAAATACCTGGTGCTGAAAAAATATAGCGGCCTGTTTGAACTGATCGAAAAGCAATCATTTACGTCAGCACGGATGCAGAAGCTGCAGGGAGAGCTTAAGGCCGGAGGGGGAAGTGCCGGGAAAGCAATTCGTCAGCTGGCTAAAATCGCCAATGCTTTTGATACCCGTCTGAACTTACTGGCAGGCTTCCTGATGAATATATTCTTTCTCTGGGATATCAGGCAGTCGATCCGGCTGGAGAGCTGGCAGCAAAAGTATAAGGACCAGTTGCCGCAATGGTTCAGTGTGATGGCAGAGACCGATGCTTATATTTCCCTTGCTGGATATGTCACAATAACCCTCAATACATATTTCCAGAGATCAGGGAAATGGATGGCTTTCATTTTGAAACGAAAGCCCTTGGACACCCACTGATCCATGTCCGGAACAGGGTGTGTAATGATTATATAGTGGAGGGATGGGGTAATTTTACCATCCTTACCGGGGCCAACATGGCAGGCAAAAGCACCTTTCTGCGTACAATAGGGATAAATATGATGCTGGCTTCCTGCGGGGCACCAGTTTGTGCCAGCTCCTATATCTACACTCCCGTCGAACTTGTTACCAGCATACATACCATCGATTCTCTTGCCAATAATGAATCGTATTTTTATGCTGAATTGAAACGCCTGAAACTGATCATCGATATGCTGAAATCAGGCAGCCAGATCTTCATTATCCTGGATGAAATTTTGAAAGGGACCAATTCGCGTGATAAGCAAAGTGGTTCCAGGGCATTGGTCAAGCAGCTGATCTCCCTGAAAGCCTCAGGCATCATTGCCACTCACGACCTTTCCCTGGGCGAGCTGGAAACACTATTCCCCGAAAACGTACAGAACAAGTGCTTCGAGATCATCATCGAGAAAGACAGGCTGGAATATGATTACCTGCTTAAAAGTGGCATTGCCCGGAATATGAATGCCAGTATACTTATGGAGAGAATGGGGATTACGGTGAAATGAAGTCTGATATCTGATATCTGAAGTCTGATATCTGATATTTGAACTCTGAACTCTGAACTTTGAAATCAGAAATAAACAATTCCTCGTCCCCAGCCCCTCGTCCCTCGTCCCTCGTCCCATAAGAAGTATTAACTTTACTCAAAAATTTGCCCTATGATCATTTTTGATGATGAATATTTCATGCGCGAGGCTTTGAAGGAAGCAGAAAAAGCTTTTGAGCTTGATGAGGTGCCTGTTGGGTGCAGTGATAGTGAGCGGGGAGCGAATCATTGCCGAACGCATAATCTAACCGAACAACTCACTGATGTTACTGCGCATGCCGAGATGCAGGCATTTACATCTGCTTCGGAATACCTGGGAGGAAAATTTCTGGATGAATGCACACTTTATGTGACCCTGGAGCCATGTGTGATGTGCGCCGGGGCTGCCTTCTGGACCAGGATCAGTCGTGTGGTTTATGGGGCAGCAGATGAAAAACGTGGATATTCCCTTATCCGGGCAGCATCTTTTGCATCCCAAAACCATCGTTACAATGGGAGTGCTGGCAGATGAATGTTCTTCCCTGCTCAAATTATTTTTTGAGAAAAAAAGAAGTTGAATCTATGGTCGCGCCCCTATGGGGCGCTGAACTATATTTGCCAGGCTTTTTATCAACATCCGGCCCCTTCGGGGCCAGGCGACGATAAAAAATATATTCTTCATTGAAATTATGCGCCCTGTAGGGGCACGACTCATGTATTAATATCTAAGTACTCTAAGTACTCTAAGTATTTTAAGTACTTTATCTACTTTCTTTGTAACTTCGCAATAAGCATTCAACTATGGCCCGCATCAGCAAAGAAACCATCGACAAGATCATGGATACCGCCCGCATTGAGGAGGTGATCGGTGAATTTGTAAGCCTGAAAAAAAGCGGCCAGAATTATAAGGGTTTCAGTCCATTTACGGAAGAAAGGAATCCTTCCTTCTTCGTATCTCCGGCAAAAAATATTTTTAAGTGTTTCAGTTCAAATAAAGGGGGAAGTGTAGTGACCTTCCTCATGGAGCATGAGCATTATACCTATCCTGAGGCCTTGCGTTTTCTGGCCAAAAAGTATGGCATCGAGATTGAGGAGACACGAGCAGACTCCGGAAGAGAAAGAAAAGATGGATGAGCGGGAAGCGCTCTTCCATGTGAATGCATTTGCTCAGAAATATTTCAATGAGCAGCTTCTTGAAACGGATGAGGGTAAATCCATTGGGCTTTCTTACTTCAAAGAACGGGATTACAACAAGGATATCATTGAGAAGTTCGGACTGGGTTACAGTCCTGAAAAATGGGATGCGTTTACCGAACATTGTCTGGCCAGCGGCTATAAACTGGAGTATCTGGTAAAAACTGGCCTGACCATTGAAAAGGATGATAAAAAACGCTACGACAGGTTCAGGGCAAGGGTAATGTTCCCTATTTATAACCTTTCGGGAAGGGTAGTTGGCTTTGGCGGCCGCATCCTTACCAAGGAAGAGAACAAGCCAAAATATGTAAACTCTCCCGAGTCGGAGATCTATAATAAAAGCAATGTTCTTTACGGATTGAACCTGGCAAAGTCGGAGATTATCCGGCAGGATAAGTGTTACCTGGTGGAGGGTATACGGATGTGATCTCCATGTACAAGGCCGGCTTTGAGAATGTGGTTGCCAGTTCAGGTACGGCACTAACCACCTGATCAGATCGGCTTATAAAACGATTTACAAAGAACATCACCATCCTTTATGATGGCGACCAGGCCGGCATCATGGCTTCTTTCCGGGGGATAGACCTGATACTGGAGCAGGGAATGAATGTGCGAATCATCATGTTTCCGCCCGATGAAGACCCCGACTCCTATGTCAGGAATCACCGTACTGCCGAAACCAAAGAATTCCTGGCACAGGAAAAAGATTTTATCCGCTTCAAAACAAGCCTGCTTGCTGGATGAGGCTGGCGGTGATCCGGTGAAAAAGGCCAACCTGATCAGGGAGATCGTAGAAACCATTTCCCTCATCCCCGACGGCATTTACCGCAATGTTTATATCAAGGAATGCAGCAGCTTGCTGGATACCCCTGAGCAGATCCTGGTCAATGAGCTGAATAAGATCATCAGGAGAAAGATCAGGAGGAGCAGCAGGAGCAGGGAGAATATGTTCCCGACCAGGATACCGGAATCACTTCCTCAGCCCAGGGATGTTGATCACACCAACAGTGAATTCCAGGAAAAGGAGATCATCCGGCTGTTGCTACAGTATGGTAAGGGCGAGATCTTCCTTGAACAGGTGAAACTGAAGAAGACGATGGGAGCATGTTAACCGAAGCGATGCCTTGCCTGTAGGAAAATACCTTGTAACTGCGATTAAAGCTGATGACCTTGGATTTAACAATGCTATTTACCAGATGATATTTGATGAGTACATCAAATGATATCACAGGGAAGTGAGTGTGATGAAAAGGATTTCATCAACCATGAGATGGAGCAGGTGCGTTCGACCTGTGCTGATCTGCTGAGTTCCCCCTATGAGCTAAGTGAAAATTGGGAGAAGAACCGCATATATGTTACCAGGGAAGACAAACAACTCAACAACTTGTCGACAGCTGTCTGCTGTCGTTTAAGATCAAAAAGATCGAGGATTGGTCCATGGCAGAGGAAACAACAGAAGCTGAAAAGCCAGGATTTCCTGCTGAAAGAACTGTATGATTAAAAAACATCAGAGACGTTAATAAGGACTTAAGAGGATCATTACCCACTGATGGAATTTCAGACCTGAAGAATATCAGCAAGAAGTTTAACAGAGATCTGAAGCAGGATAAATAACGCACTAAAAACACGCGAAGGCCGCTTTTGCGAGACCACCTCCGCCATTTCCCTTCTGCCGTAGCGTCCGGTTCATGCCAGATTACTGTTATTGCGACTAATACTTTTGGTTCCTTTTCCTTGCGGTCCTGTCGCCTCTGCATCTGAGCTTCGCTTTCCCTCCACTCTTGCGAGTTTCGTTCCTTTTCTGCCCCTGCCTTTACCCGTCCCCGGCTTACTCTGCCTCCGCCTTTCGGTTTCAGCGTTGCTTGCCTTCGCAGACTCCAGCCAGCCCTTTATCGCTCACCTGGTATTAAACAAATATAGTGAAAAGAGCAGGGGCTGTCAAGTGTTATACATGCCCAAGTATCAACATCTTATTAACAATGGTTGTGAACAATGTTAATTTTGATAGGCTCACCGGGCCCCTCCTGGGAGATGCGGATTTAAGACTTCAGATATCAAATATCAGATATCTGATATCAGATATTATAACTTATTCTACTATTATACTCACACCTTCTGAATGACTTGCAAATTCCGGTGCATACATGCACTGTATGGTGGAGATGCCATTGGAGAAACTTCCTCGCTGGGTAACATTCAGTGGATATTCAAACACATAGGTGCCTTTTCGCAGGTAGCTGAAGAAGAAGTTGACCGAAGCATCCGTGATGCTTTCATAATATCCCATACCACCCTGCCAGTGATATCCCGAAACTGAATTTTCAGGCTCAAGGGCTGCTGCACGCATATCTTTCATATGAACGAATTCCATGTCGCGGTCTACCCTGATCTCAATCCTTGAGATCAGCTTATCGCCCGGTTTAAGTACATCGCCATCATTAACCGGGTGAGCACCGGCCCTTCTTCGAGTATAGGTTTTCAGGAAAAGCTTCTTCTGAATGCTCAGCGGTGAAGCATGCGCAGTGATCTTGTCCAGATCTTCGAAATACTGCCAGTACACTGCTCCCCAGGCAACCCCATCATTGGACTTTGTTACTGTAATGTTGGCCATCTCTGAGGTGATCTCACTACCGGTCCAGCTATGCTGGAAATATCCTGTTCCTGCCTCCTTTTTCAACACCATCTATCTCATCAGGATCTATGATTTCACCTCCAATAGTGATATTCACCTCACCTTCTTCAGCAATGAGGTTTGCACCCCGCATCAAAAGTGCATAACATGCATCTGCCGTAGCCTTGGTCGTTTCCCAGTCATGGGTTTGTTTTTGCTTCAACAGCCAGGTTTTCATCAGCTCAACAGAAGCCATGTCATTCATGATCTCATCAAAGGCTTCAATGAGCAGGGCCTGGGTTTCAATAGGTGCTTCATACCAGTAATATCCGGCATTGTTCCTCCAGTACATGCCCATTTCATCATCATACAATGCATGTTCTTTGATCGATGCCATGATAACTGTTGGAGTGGGCTTTTCACCAATGCGATGTAATGCCAAAGCGATCATCCCCTGCACATATTTGTCCTGTTCGGTCCAGAATTTCTTCGCCTGCTCCTTGAAGTACGTAAAGCCTTCTTTATGCTTTTCAAGCAGATAGTATTCATCAGCAAAGAAACTTCTTGCATACAAATATTGGATATGGGTGCGCCTGACATATTTTTTTGTCTGATAATCCGTGATGTTTATCCTTGATCAGCATGAAATCTTCAAACATCCGTTCATCAAGATATCTGATCCCATCCCTGAGCATCTTTATTACGCGCTTATCATTTTTATCCAGTACACCCAGTTGTGCCATTTTACCCATTCCACTGATGATATACTGTGTGATATACCGGTTGTCCTGTCCACCGGCAAACCAGGGCCACCCACCATTTCCAAGTTGATTTTGTTGCAACTTGTTCAAGGCAGAGGAGAGCTCATGGCCCATTTTGTTCAGATCGAAAAGCAGGGCAATTCGTTTCTTTCTGTCAGATTCGTTTTTGGCCTGCATCACCCATGGGGTTTCTTCGAGTAATGCATTTTTCAGGTCCTGGTTCTTTTCAAGTTTTGAAAGCAAGGCTTCCGGACTTTCGGTGATCCAGCTCTCAAAAACACTTTTGATCTTCGGATGCTGACTCACAATATGAGCAGCAATACCATTGGCATAAACCCGGTTAAAGATCTGCTCAGAACATTCATATGGATATTCCATCAGGTATGGCAGTGCCTGTACCGCATACCAGGCCGGGTTGGATGTGAACTCAAGGGTATAACTGTAATTTTTAAGTGTATTGCTTTGGGCCCTGGCCATCTTATCAAAAACAAAGTTTTTTGTTTCATTCCCATTGATAGGCAGGGGTAAAGACTCGGTTACCAGCATCCTGTTTTTCAAAACGGGAATCACCATTTCTTCACCATCACTAAAATCACCCGATACAGCAATCACCCGGTACAATACTGGTCCTGAATTCTCAGGGATCTTCAGTTTCCATGAAACGGCACTACTGTTCCCTACTCCAGCTGAGAAGCTAAGTTCTTTGTTTTCATTTCCAAAGAGATCATCTATGGGCTTCATGCTGATGGCGTCGAAAAGCTCCAGGCGGGCCTCCCCCTGAAGAACCTTCTCCGACATATTTACCACCTTGGCACTAAACCAGATCTCATCACCTTCCCTGAAAAAACGGGGCTGATTAGGTATGATCATCAGGTCCTTCTGGGTTACCAGCTCTTTGGTAATGATACCCGAACTCAGATCTTTAGTATATGCAAAACCCATCATTTTCCAGCGGGTAAGCGCCTCTGGCAAGGTAAAGCTGATGATAACATCCCCCTCGGCATTGGTTCTGAGGTCGGGGAAGAAAAATGCTGTTTCCTGCAGGTTCTTTCTAATGGGGACTTCATGCTGATCAGGGCCTTCTTCCGCCGGTGGAGGCATATACTTATCCTCATCTTTCATACCCTCTTCGGATTCAGCTGATGCTTCAGCCAGGGTAACCTCATCATATTCACCATCCATGGTCTGCATCATACCACTCACGCTTCTATCCTTTGCAGATAGGCGTACATTTCCATAGCCAAAGCCATAGTTATATACTCCCTTCCAATTGAGGAAGTCATATGACCTGGATGGGGGAGATTCATAGGATTGATATTCCTGGTATGTTTGGCCGGAGTTTTCGGCAAACGCATTATGAGCATTCCAATAATTATGATAGTAGTAAAAATTGAAAAGATTGAAATACCAATGATGTGGAATAAATGCATCAAGGCTGCCATCATACATACTGGCAAGCATTTCGGCCGCTACCTTTTCTCCCTTATATGATCTTATCCGTATTTTCCACTGCTCCTCCTGTCCGGGAAGCAGCTTATCACGAAAACTTTCAAATGAAATGTCAAGCTCTTTGTTGTTATAAGGGACGTCTATATTTATGGTATAATCATAGCTTCGGTTGTGACTGACAAAAACCAGGTTGAGGCCGAGCCCACCGCGATCGTCTTCTCTGACAGGAACCTCAAGGATCATTTGCTCATCATTGAGGTCGAGCCATTCGTGTTTGAGAATACCTTGTTTCCCGCCTAATTCATAAAGAACTTTCACATCTTTAAAGGCAGAGCCTATGAGGAAAAGGGCTTTTTCTCCCGGTTCTGCATTTTGCTTCAGGGGAACGAACCATTCAGCAAGCGACCGTGGAAGCTGGTCGGATTCACTTGAAAACAAGGTGAAGAATCGGGTCACATTTACTGTTTCACCAAATACATCTTCTGCACTCATTTCTATTTTGTAGACCCCAACTTTCCAATTTGAGATTCCATCGGGCTCAAGCGTGGAAACATCCTTTGTATTGATGCTTTCTTCAAAGACGGTTTTCAATTCTTTCCACCCGGATTGATCATTTTCATCCTTGTATGTTTTATTTGGGAACCACTCCCCGAATTCCGTTTCATTGATCAGGTAGATGTCTGGCTTGGCCCACTTCCTGTCTAGCAAAACCATGTCGGGCGATTGCAGCCTGCTAATTTTTACATCCACATTGGCAGCTTCTTCCTCCCCGTTGAGATTGGTTGTTTTCAGGGGAAAGCTTAGTGCTTCTTCTCTGTTAAGCTGTTCAGCAATGTCGAGCTTTATCAGGAGGGATTTCTCCCCTACAGAAACTGTTTTTTCCCCGGCATGGGTTTCTCCGCTAATGTCAGTTACATCTACATAAACAGTATAGTTAAATACTGGAGAGAGCCAGCTTGATTGACTGCGATCAGGGATGGCAGTAAATTCAACCTGAAAAGAACCATCATCATCTGTCTGTGTTTCACCAAAGGCAATTTCTGCCGGATTGGCTTGAGGGTAATAGCCATACCAGTAATATCGGAAGGGGAAATATACATTCCTGACTACACGGTATTTTACCAGGGCATGATCGATGGGATTTCCTGCATATGCCATGGCCTTTCCCTTAACCGTAAGTTTACTGTCGAGCTTATAGCTGCCTTTTACCGGATCAAAGACCACCTCAAATTTGGGACGTTTGTATTCTTCAATAGCAATGCGAACATTCCCTGTTTCATTCTGAATACGCATTTTTCCGGTTAGCAATCCAATCGGTGCTGTAAATGACCCATTAAATGAACCAAACTCATTTGTCTGCAGCTGGAGTTCGGAGATCTTCTGGTTATTTACATCGAAGAATTGGACTGTTGTACTTTCATTCGCAAGAACCTCATATTTCTCCCCGCTTTGTTCGAGCAGGACACCTTTAAAATAAATGGTTTGTCCCGGACGGTAAATCGAGCGATCGGTGAAGAAATGTGTATGTTTTATTGGTCTTTCATTCTGCTTATATGGAGATGAAATGTAAAAGAAATTAGGAGATGTGAAACGATCAATGTCTGTCATGAAATCAAGAACCAGCCGGTTCGAATAGCCCTTTACAGATTTAATTATAAAGGATCCGTCAGCATCACTCAGATAACTACCCTTTTCATTCAAAAGATACTCACGGTTCCTGTTGTCGTAGAACTCTTCATAAACATTGATCATTACGTTTGGCATCTTGTTCCCGGAAGCCCTGTCCAGGACATAGAACATCAGGTCGCCATTTTCTTTTTCAGTGCTTATATAGCTCAGATTGGTTACCCAGAAGTTGTTGATACTGATCACCCCTTTGTTTTTATCAAATTCAGGATTATCAGAGATCAATAAACCATAATACCCTTCAGTCAGGGGCTGAATGGCGATTTCTGTCCTGTGGGGATTGTGGTCAGCATCAACAGGCAGCTCAATTGACCACTGTTTCACTGGCCTGATTTGCTTATAATTCTGAAGCTTTGCCTCAATATTCCAGCTCAACCGTTGCTGCCGGTCTTCGGCAGGATCCAAGGGAACCACCCGAAGAAAAATGCTGGATATATTTTTAAATCCCAGGGTGGAGAGAATATGCTTCCCAGGCAGGTTTGCATACTCAAGCTGGCTGTCAAGTGATTTCGTGAGTATCTGTCTCAGCAACAGCTTGCATTGCCCCGTACCATAGGCATCGGGGAATTCTTTGATGGCATTTTCGCAGTATTGCACCGCAATAAGCTTGTCGCGCTTATGTTCTTCCGAGATGTTCGGATCATATTTATCGCCAGACTGATTGTACTGTGTGGCAAGCTGAAAATAAATTTCAGATACAGATTCATGACCTATATACTTCGATTCCATTTGCTCCAGGGTATGCAGAAACAATTTGTCCTTTTCATCGAAGATGGCATGGATAAAAATAAAATTCAAACGACTTAGATCTACATCGATAAGGGCTGTCGGATCTTTATCGTTCAGATGAAAAGCAATCAGTTCCCGGTACAGTTTCAGGGCATGATACTTAAGCGAAAAGCTTTCTTTTTCGGCTAAAGAGAGTTTGATAAATGCATCGGCAATATCCAGCATCTGGGGATCATCAATCTCGAAACGGACTGCCGGCCTGCTGCTCATGAATTCATCATTGCGATAGAAATCCAGGGCCTGGTGCGCCAGCAAATCAAACAGGCTGGGCCTGAACACATGCAAACTATCCCCCACAGTGATAATATCAGTATAAGTTGTTGATGGGATCTTTTTTAACAGATCTGGATTTTCAAGTGATTTGCCTAATTCATCAAAGATCTTTTCTGCAAAACGTAGCTGATCCCATGTAGCCATATCATTGAGTTCGTATTCGATAACATTGGTCCGTTGCAGGATCAAATGTCGGTTAGCGAAATAGTATCCCATATAGAGGTCGGCAAGGAGGGAATGCAAGATCTGTACGGAGGGCTGTGTAAAAACAGGCAGCTGCTGAAGGATCATGGAGATACCTTTTTGAAAGTGTGCTTCTTCGAAGCGGGAAAGCAATCTGATATTATATTCCAGGGCTTTGATCATCTGGGGTTCATTCTTATCGCTTTTCGCCCTTTCAAATATTTTCTTCACTATATCAATAGCTGATTTTGGCTTCCCCTGGGACTCAAGGTCATATACTGTCTTCCATTCCTTGTCATAATCAAGTTGAGGGATGGCACCTTCTGCCACAACAGTTTGTATTGACAGCCCGCTCATGGAGACCAGAAATCCAAAGAGGAATAAGAAATTCAGATATTTAGCTTTCATATTGTTCGTATTAGGTACGTGCTTTTAATTAATGATGCAGTAAAGGGGACTATTCCACAAGCAAATTTAATAATAAGGCATGAATGATGAGTCAGACATGATTATTGAGACGTTCTAGCTTTGCCAGTATTAAAGAGAAAGGGCAGTTTGGAGGGCTCATCAATTAAGCTTTGCCTCCATCGGATATTTAAGTCCTTCAATCTTAACCAGTTCAATTTTCACAGATCCAACAATCACTGCTGATTTACCCAAAATAGGTGCTTTGTTTCTGTCGTCAGTTACCCAGAGCGTCATAGGGTATGGTTCCTGAAAGATCTCTCCCTGGGCAACCATGGGTTTAAATTTCAGGCAGCGGAATTTTCCGAGTGATGTTTCAACAATTTCTTGTCCCAGGTAGATGATCTTGCTCACATATGCGGAGTCATCGAGGAAGAAATTGAGCAGATATTCCTGCACCAGGCTACAGCATCCGCGAAGTCGATCGTGCGCATATAGTAGAATGCAGAAACAATGTCTTTTACGTTAGCAGGGATGGCCTTTTCGGCCCTCCTGCTTTTTGCAATAAGATTTTCATGGTCGAAGTCTACATCATCTTCATAACTAAAACCCCTCACGTGTTCGACGGATAAAATGATAAGGAAGAAGGTTTTCTTCATCCACATAGGATTCAAAACGGTCATCAACCTTAAAGAACCAGTTGAAAAGCCCAACCGATTTTCCAATCACTTCAAGATGAAGAGTGTTTCTGCCCATTGAAATTGCTGTATATCTTCTTTAATGCTGATAAGTCCGACGCCTGCCGAGATTCCGGAGGTGATCCAGGAGTCATAATATACCCGGTATTTTCCGGATTCACCTCTTTGAAAAGGAATCTCGTCCACATATTGCGCACATGAATCCTGTGGCAAGTATGCCCGGCAGGGACCAGCAAGAGCAAGAAACAATACAACTATGATTGCATTTTTCATCTTAGTCTGTTTATTACGCTCATGTTCAAAAAGCATTCCAAAAGCATGCCGTCAAAGTTAAAAAACCTTAAACCACCACGTTGATGATCCTTTTGGGAACTACAATAATTTTTTTGGGAGTCTTGCCTTCCAGCCAGCGCTGTGCCTCTTCGGCTTCAAGCACCGCTTTTTCAATTTCTTCTTTGCGGCATGTCGATCGGAAATTCTATTTTAAACCGTAGTTTTCCATTAAAAGAAACCGGATAGAGGAAGGTATCTTCAAGTAAGGAATTTTTCATCCCATTCGGGAAAGTCTTCATATGATAGATGTTCCTCATGTCCGAGTTGTTGCCAGAGTTCTTCGGCAATATGTGGTGCATATGGTGATAATGAGTAAAGCAAGTGGTTCCAGGATCTTCTTTTCTTGCAGCCAAGCCTCAGCCAGTTCGTTCACACATATCATAAATGTGCTGACAGCGGTATTGAAAGAAAAGCGCTCAATATCTTCCCTAACCTTTTTAATGGTCCGGTGAAGGATTTTGTAGTTCTTCGGCAGCAGGGTCTTCATCGGTAACTAGCGAAGTTTCATCTTCCTGGTCATGATAAAGGCGCCATAGCTTCCTGAATGAACCTGAAACACTCCCTCAATGCCCTTGGTATCCCAGGGTTTGTGATATTCGAGAGGCCCCAGGAACATTTCATAGAGCCTGAGGGTATCAGCACCATATTTTTCGATCAGCTCATCAGGATTTTGAACATTGTGCTTGGACTTCGACATCTTCTCGATCTCCCAGCCGCACACATATTTTCCATCTTCCAGAATAAATTCAGCATCTTTGAATTCCGGACGCCATTTTTTAAATGCTTCCAGGTCGAGGATATCATTATCAACCATACTGATGTCAACATGGATAGGGGTGGTTTCGTAATCCTTTATCAGGTTAACAGATACAAAGGTATTTGCTTTCCCTTAAGCCGGTATACAAAGCTTGATCGGCCCTGGATCTTACCCTGGTTAATGAGCTTTTTAAAAGGCTCTGCCTTGCAGGCGAGGCCGATGTCGAAGAGGAACATACTCCAGAACCGGGCATAGATAAGGTGTCCGCTGGCATGCTCATCACCTCCGATGTAGAGGTCGACATCCTGCCAGTATTCATTGGCTTCTTTCGAAAAATATGCTTCATCATTATGGGGGTCCATATAGCGGTAATAGTATCCGCTTGATCCGGCAAAGCCGGGCATGGTATTGGTTTCGAGCGGGTAAGCCATCCTTGTTTACCCAGTTTTTTGCCCTGGCCAGAGGGGGTTCTCCGGTTTCGGTGGGCAGGTACTTATCTACTTCAGGAAGTTCGAGCGGCAGCTCGCTTTCGTCAAGGGCATATGGCATCCCATCTTTATAATATATCGGGAATGGCTCACCCCAATATCGCTGACGACTGAAGATCGCATCACGCAGGCGGAAGTTTATCGTTCCATAACCAATCTGATCTTCTTTCAGCTTGTCGATTGCTGCACTGATGCCTTCTTTCACATCCATGCCAGTGATAAATCCGGAGTTGATCATGACCCCTTCCTTGGCATCATATGAATCTTCCCAGACTTATCGGATCCACTGTTTCCTCATTCGGCTGGGCAACAACCTGTATGATGGGGATGTTAAAATGTTGTGCAAAGGCAAAGTCCCTGCTGTCGTGAGCTGGCACAGCCATAATGGCCCCGGTGCCATATCCCATTAAAACATAATCAGCAATCCAGATTGGAATTTCTTTCCCGTTCATCGGGTTAATCCCATAAGCCCCCGTAAATACCCCGGAGATCTTTTTTACATCAGAAGCACGTTCGCGTTCAGAGCGGTTTTTAGCCCTTTCCACATATTCCATCACCTCCGATTTCTTTTCCGGGGAAATGATCTCTTCAACCCACTCATGCTCTGGGGCAAGCACCATGAAAGTAGCTCCCCAAAGCGTATCTGGACGAGTGGTAAAGATCTCCAGTACTTTGTCGTGGCCTTTAATGCTGAAATTAACAGCAGCACCTTCTGAACGCCCGATCCAGTTCTTCTGGATCTCCATCAGAGATTCGGTCCATTCTATAGTTTCCAGTCCATCGAGTAAACGCTGGGCATAGGCCGTAATGCGTAGCGACCATTGTTTCATCAGCTTTCTCTCAACCGGGTGTCCGCCTCTTTCCGAAACGCCGTCTTTTACCTCATCGTTGGCAAGCACCGTTCCAAGCTCAGGACACCAGTTTACCCAGGTATCGCAGAGGTATGCCAGGCGGTAGTTCATCAGACCTCCTGTTGCTGTTTTTCATCCATGGCATTCCATTGCCCGGCTGTGATCAGATCACATGCTGTGCAGGGAGCATCAATCCCTGCATTGCCTTTATGCGACAAGGTATCAATGAGCCCATCAATTGGCTCTGCCTTATCTGTTTTATTGTTGTACCAGCTCTTGAACAACTGTATAAAAGTCCATTGTGTCCACTTATAATACTGAGGATCGCAGGTCCTTACTTCACGATTCCAATCAAATGAAAACCCAATTCTGTCAAGTTGTTCCCGATAGCGGTCGATGTTTTTGTAAGTAGTAAGCTGTGGGTGTGTGCCTGTTTGAATGGCATACTGCTCTGCCGGAAGGCCATATGCATCATATCCCATGGGGTGTAGCACGTTGATAACCCCTGTGGCGCATATAACGGGCATAAATATCGGATGCAATATATCCGAGGGGATGACCTACATGCAATCCGGACCCTGAAGGATAGGGAAACATGTCGAGGACATAATATTTTGGTTTGGAGGACTGTTATGAGCAGCAAATGTGTTGTTTTGCTGCCAGTAGGCCTGCCATTTTTTTTCTATTTCGTTAAAGTTATACTCCATCTATAATCGCTTCTAAATACAGCATGCGAAATTAGGAAAAAACCATAACTTTGCCTTAATGAGTAAAAGAGATGAAACTTATCAGCGACGGAAGCTGCAATCGTCTAGAGCTACGGCCCTGATCAGCATTACCCTTGTTTTGCTAATGGTGGGTTTGCTTGGGTTGATTGTATTACATGCGCAGAAGCTTTCGGATTATGTCAGGGAAAATATTGGCTTTTCTATCATCATGAAAGAAAATGTACGGGAAGCAGGGATCGTGCAGTTACAAAAAACACTGGATGCCTCCAGGTTTGTGAAATCCACTGAATATATTACCCCGGAGCAAGCTGCCGAAGAATTACAAGAAGAACTTGGAGAGGATTTTATCGGCTTCCTGGGTTATAACCCTCTGCTTCCATCCATTGAGCTTAAACTGAGGGCTGATTATACCAATATTGACAGCCTGGAGATGATTGAAAGCGAACTGCTGGCCAATCCCGATGTAAAAGAAATCTACTACCAGAAAGACCTGGTGCACCTTATTAACAGGAACATTCGCAGGATCAGCCTTGTCATCCTTGGGTTTAGTGTGTTATTGCTTGTGATAGCGATTGCGCTGATCAATAATACCATACGCCTGTCGGTTTATTCAAAGCGTTTTATTATCAGAACAATGCAACTTGTTGGCGCAACGGGGGGCTTTATCCGAAGGCCCTTCCTCTGGACAGTGTGCTGCAGGGCATATATGCGGCCTTTATTGCAATTATTTTTCTCGGCCTACTGGTTTACTTCTCCCAAAAAGAATTGCCGGAATTGGTAAACCTTCAGGACATGGGATTGCTATTTACCCTGTTTGGGCTTGTTTTGTTAACGGGAATTGTGCTTACCTATCTGTCAACATGGTTTGCTGTGAAAAAATACCTCAGGGCAAAGGTTGACCGTTTGTACTATTAAAATTTGTTAAACACCTGCTAATAAAGCTATTTTTCACTTACTTTTGACAAATAATCTAAGATCATATGGCTACTCATAAAAAGCAAGCGACCAAAAAGATAAAGCCTGCCGTTGAAAAAGCGGCTGATGGGCAGGCAAGGGGGAATGTAAAGCCTGCCGGTGATTCAAGTGTTGCCTTTACTTTTGGTAAAGAAAACTATCAGCTACTTGTTCTTGGGCTGATCGTTATCATTGTAGGATTCTTACTGATGATTGGTGGAGGTTCCGATGATCCAAACGTATTCAGCGAAGATATTTTTAGTTTTCGCAGGATGACTCTTGCACCAATACTGATTTTGGCAGGATACATCATTGAGATCTTTGCCATCATGAAAAAACCTAAAGATTGATCTTTCCCTTAGTTCATGGACTGGCTTGAAGCATTGATACTTGGAATTATCCAGGGTCTGACCGAGTTCTTACCTGTCAGCAGCAGCGGGCATTTAGAATTGGGTAAAGCTATTCTCGGTGTTAATGCTGAGAAAAGCCTGATGTTCACAGTTGTGGTTCATGGGGCCACCGTATTGAGCACCATGGTTGTGTTTTACAAAGATATTTTCCAGCTTTTAAAAGGACTGTTTGCCTTTCGCTGGAATGAGGAAACCATATATATTACCAAGATCTTGATCTCGATGATCCCCGTGATCATCCTCGGCATCTTTTTTAAAGAGCAGATCGAGGGATTCTTTACAGGGAATGTGCTGTTTGTCGGCTCTATGCTGATTATTACTTCAATGCTTCTGCTTTCCACTTATCTTATTAAGCACAACGAAAGAAAGATATCATTTGCCGATTCATTCATCATTGGGATTGCACAGGCGCTGGCTGTTTTACCAGGGATCTCTCGTTCCGGTGCCACTATTTCTACCGGATTATTGCTTGGAAACAGGAAAGCCAATATTGCAAGATTCTCTTTCCTGATGGTGCTGATCCCGATCCTGGGAGCTAATTTCAAAGATATTTATGATGGAGGGATGACTTCTGCAGACGGTATCGGGCTGGTGCCCCTTGGGATAGGTTTCCTGGCGGCATTCATATCAGGTCTCCTGGCCTGCAGGTGGATGATCGGCATCGTTAAAAAAGGCAACTTGATCTATTTTGCCGTATATTGCTTTGTTATAGGTTCTGCTGCCATTATTTATAGTGCAGCTTTTTAATGATAAGATGGATGCCGGGCGAACATATGATTTCCCTGCCGGGGAAATATTACTCATCGACAAACCTGCCGAATGGACCTCCTTTGACATTGTAAACAAGGTCAGGCATATGATGCGTCAGCATCTGGGAATTAAAAAGATCAAAGTGGGTCATGCCGGAACCCTTGATCCTCTTGCCACGGGACTGCTCCTGGTTTGTGTTGGGAAAGCCACCAAGCAAATAAATTCATATACCGGCCTCGATAAAGAATACACCGGCACTCTCTTTCTGGGAGCCACAACCCCATCATATGATGCGGAAACAGAGGTTGATCATGAATTTGACACAGCCCATATTACCAAGGAACAAATCCTTAATGCTGCCGCCGGATTTGTTGGAACGATCACCCAGACACCCCCGGCTTATTCAGCGATCAAGGTTGATGGAACCAGGGCATACAAAATGGCCAGGGGGAATGAAAAAGTGAAATTACCTGAGCGGGAAGTGCAAGTACACGAGTTTGAAATTGTTAGTGCAGAAATTCCTGAAACCTCATTCAGGGTATCATGTAGCAAAGGCACCTATATACGCTCTCTGGCCTTTGATCTTGGAAAATCCTTAAAATCCGGTGCTTACATTCGCTCTCTGCGCCGAACACGGATTGGTGATTTTCAGGTTGAAGACGCCATCAACATTTCCCAACTGGAAGATATTCTCATCAAGCAGGGAGAAAAGTAATCATAATATTCCGGTAGTTATTTACCAAAATGTCCCGAAAGTGCTTAATTTATAGGGGATAGGTTTGACAAATTGCGCATTTTGATGTATCTTTGCATCTTCATTTCCTGAAGACTTAAATAAACAACAAAGAATGAAATTATCGCAATTCAGATTTCATTTACCTCCAGAACTCATAGCCAATCACCCGCACGACAACAGGGATGAATCAAAAATGATTGTGTTGAACAGGAAGGAGAGGACGATAGAGCATAAATCATTTATCGATATTCTTAACTATTTCAATGATGGTGACGTATTTGTCATTAATAATACCAAGGTATTTCCTGCTCGTTTGCACGGCACCAAGGAAAAGACCGGTGCAGAAATCGAAGTCTTTCTGCTTCGCGAACTGAACCGCGAAACAAGACTTTGGGATGTGCTCGTTGATCCGGCAAGAAAGATCCGCATAGGGAATAAACTCTATTTTGGAGAAGATGAAGCCCTGGTAGCTGAAGTGATCGATAACACAACCTCACGGGGAAGAACTTTGCGTTTTCTCTTTGACGGTCCCTATGAAGATTTTAAGAAAACCATCTATCAGTTGGGCGAAACACCACTCCCCAAAATACACATGCGGGAAGTAGAGCCTGAAGATGAAGAAAGGTATCAGACCATTTATGCCAAGCATGAGGGGGCTGTTGCCGCTCCTACAGCAGGAATGCATTTTAGCCGTGAACTGATGAAACGACTGGAATTACTGGGAATTTCCTTTGCGGAAATCACCCTGCATGCTGGATTAGGGAATTTCAGGACCATAGAGGTGGAAGACCTCACCAAGCATAAAATGGATTCGGAAGAAGTGATCATTGACGCAAACAATGCCAACCTGGTGAATAAAGCCAAAGAAGGAAAGCATAAAATTTGTGCGGTGGGGACAACCTCCATGAAAGCACTGGAAACAACAGTCTCCATTACCGGTAAAGTAAAACCCTACAATGGCTGGACAAATAAATTTATTTTTCCGCCCTACGATTTCCATGTTGCAGATGCAATGATCTCCAACCTGCACCTACCCCAATCCCCTATGATGATGATGGTGGCAGCCTATGCCGGGTATGACTTCCTTATTGAAGCATACAAAGAGGCAGTAGACAAAAAGTATAAGTTCTTCACCTACGGTGATGCCATGCTTATCATTTAAATTGAACCTTAGTTTCTTGTATATTTGTTGCTGGTTACTGGTCACTGGTGGCTGGTTGCCGTAGACTGATGGCTGTTAAATACGTTATAATTACGGCGGGAGGAATAGGTTCCCGAATGGGTTCGGATGTTCCAAAACAATTCCTGGAACTGAATGGTTTTCCAATTATATTTCATACCATCAAAGCTTTTTCAGATTATTCAAAAAACATGAATATTATACTGGTGCTGCCAGAGGATTATATAGATTACTGGGCCCGGATGGGAGGGGAATATCAAATTGATAATAAATTGCTTATCTGTCCAGGGGGAGAAACGCGCTTTGATTCTGTAAAGAATGGATTGGCGCTTATCGAAGGAGATGGCCTGGTGGCTATTCATGATGCCGTTCGCCCCCTGGTATCCGTTTCGCTGATTTCTAAATGTTTTAAACTTGCCTCACAAAAAGGGAATGCTGTTCCGGCGGTTCCTCTTACAGATTCTATCAGGGAAGTCAGGGGCGATGAATCCTGCCCGATCGACCGTGATAAGTTCAGACTGGTACAGACACCGCAGGTTTTTGATGTGGGCCTGATCAAAAAAGCTTACGAGCAAGCCTTCAGGGAATCATTTACAGACGATGCAAATGTTGCTGAAGCCTTTGGAACAAAGATCTATCTGCTTGAGGGTGAGAAAAAGAACATCAAGATCACCAACATTGATGATATGATCACTGCCGCCTCCTTCCTTTCCAGCTAAATGACAAAAGGTTTCCCAGGATCCCGCTCAGACTGATGAAAATGAAGTAAATGAGCTGAAAGGGAATATAGAATGCCATCAGCTGACGTTGCTTGGCAAAGCCACTGGCCATCCACAATAAGGGGAAGTCGATGATACATTTTAAGATAAAAAGGGCGCCAAAGATCAGGAGAGATTGCCATGAAAAAATGGAAGCGATCAGGCTCAATAGCAGGATAAGGTTGAATAGTAAAACCACCACTGCAGATGTTATCAGGAAAGGATTTCGGTAAGCCGGGCTTTTGGCTACCCATCGAAACCGCTGATTTATAAATGCTTTTAGATTAGTAGAAGCATTTGTATAAGCAATGGCATCTGGATGAGCCGCAAAGCCAATGGAACCTGAGGGATATCTCATGTTTATTTTTTCCATCATAAACATATCATCCCCGCCAGGGATGTGCCAATTCCCTTTAAATCCTTCAACTTCCAGGTAGGCTTCCTTATTATAACTGAAGTTTGCTCCATTACACATGATGGGCTGATGAATTCCAATTGCCCCAGCTCCACTGGCTACCAGGCTTAGCAGCTCAAGTGCCTGAAAGGAGGCAAGAAATCCTATTGGTTTATGGATGGCCACAGGTCCTGCAAGCATGGTATATTTCTTATCCTTATAGTAGTTGCCAATTGTCTTGAGCCAATGCTCACCAACGATACAATCAGCATCTGTTGTAACAATCAGGTTTCCTTTTGCCTGGCTTATCCCCAGATCAATCGCATTCTTTTTGCCATTTATTTCCTGGCCAGGATTTAATATTGCTATCTCCGGATGGGTAGCATATCTGTTCATGATTTCAAGCGAATGATCCGTTGAATGATCATCCACCATGATAATCTCTAAAAGTTCTTTTGGGTAATCCTGGGCAAAGAGGCATTGCAAGAGTGTTTCAATGTGGGCCTCCTCATTCCTTATGGGCACAATAACACTAATAAATATTGAAGAGGCTTTATCGTTGGGTGCCTTTTTCAAGCTGATCCAACCGACAGTAAAAGATATGATAAGGATGGTATAGGCGGTTCCGCTAAAGAGAGAAACAAGCATAATGACCAGCTCAAAGCTACTCATTGGCTGACCTCCTGAAGAATTTAAGGCTGAATACGAATATGGCTCCAATCAGGGCCGGGATAGCCAGGTTGATGATCCACAGGCTTGTGGATGCGGCAACAATTCCCATGGCCGTAGAGGCTGGCATTTCCAGAGGGCTTCCAAAATAAATACCGATGATGAAGAGCGAAACCGATCCTCTGATGCCAAGCTCGGTAATGGCCACCGTTGGAATGATTGTGATGGTAAAGAAGATCACTCCAATCATTACCATGCCCTGGATAAACGGCAGCTCAACAGAAAATGCCCAGAGCAAAATATACAGTTGAACAGAAAAAACAATAAAGCGGATAACGCTCAGCATGATCACATTCAGCAATTCAGACATGGTATAGGCTGAAAGCACATGAATGTAGGATGTAAATTTTTCAAGCACCTTGCCTTTAAGTCTGTTTGCCAGTGAGCTGAACAGGGAAATGTTTAAAAACAGCAGAATAAATAAAACATCAAGCCCCAGGATCAATACTCCTCCGCCCCATAAAAAGTAGGTATATAAGTATGCGGGAATGTCGAAATAAGGAAGCAGGGTTTGGTGAAAGCTCAGAAACAGAATAAATATGCACGAGGTGCCTGCAAGGAAAGTGACCATGAGCTGGCTCATGCTTCCCAGGATGGTAATAAATACACCTTCAATACGATTTGCCTTTTCGAGAATAAATACCCTGCCAAAGTAGTCACCCACCCTGTTTGGTGTAAATGAACTGACGGCAACCCCGGTCAGCACTGCGTTAAACGATCTTAGCCAGCTAATCTTTTCTATTTTCCGGATCAGGAATTGCCACTTCAAGGCTTCAATGCCCCAGTTAAGAAACATGAGAAGAAAGACCAGAATGGCCATCTTGATAAACCAGCCATTGCTGAAGCTGTCGAGGAAAGTTTGGTAAACAGCCTGTATATCACGTTCATAAAAGAGTTGGAAATAGATGAACCCATAAGTAGCGAGGATAATCAGCAACCTGATCAGAAAATTGTATGTTTTACGTACTTTTGTTTTCATCAGCCTTGCTTAAGCAACGCAGCTTTGAAAAATGATCGCATCATATTAGGTATAGACCCGGGAACCAATATTATGGGTTACGGGTTAATACACCATAAAGGTAGTAAAATCGAATTGATTGCCCTTGGGGTGATCAAGCTTGGAAAGTTACCCGATCACGGGCTAAAACTTAAAAAGATATTTGAACGCACCAGCGCGTTGATTTCTGAATACAAAGCTGATGAGCTGGCAATAGAAGCACCATTCTTTGGTAAAAATGTGCAGTCGATGCTGAAACTGGGCCGCGCACAGGGTGTGGCCATGGCTGCGGCCCTGAGCCTTGACGTCCCCATTTTTGAATACTCCCCGCGAAAGATCAAGCAATCCATAACAGGAAAAGGAAATGCATCCAAAGAACAGGTGGCAGCTATGCTAACCACCTTGCTATTGATTAAGGATCCCCCTGAATATATGGATGCCACTGATGGGCTTGCCGTGGCTGTTTGTCATTATTTTCAACGAAAACCCACTGCCGGTGGAGAGCAATACGGGAGCTGGAAAAGCTTTGTTTCGAAGAATCCTGATAAGATCAAATGATCAATAGTTGTCAAACATGAGAAAGTTTATACACATCCTGTGGGTGGCCTGGCTTTTGTTTGGGTGTAACCCGGCAAAGAAACCCAGCCCTCCAAACATCATTTTTATCATGTCGGATGATCATGCATCAAAAGCCATAAGTGCCTATGGTACCAGTCTGATCAACACCCCTAACATCGACAACCTTGCTGAAAATGGGATCAGGTTTGATCGCTGCTTCTGTACCAATGCCATTTGTTCTCCCAGCAGGGCAGTGATCCTCACAGGGAAATACAGCCATATGAATGGGATATTAGATAATTCCCAAAGTTTCGACGGTAGTCAGCAAACCCTGCCAAAAATCCTTCAGGAAGAAGGCTATCAGACAGCGATGGTTGGGAAGTGGCACCTGAAAAGTGAGCCAACAGGTTTTGATTACTGGATTGTATTGCCGGGCCAGGGCCAGTATTACCGTCCTGATTTTATCAGCGCGGAAGGAAAGATTTCTATAGAAGGATATGTAACTGACATCATCACCGATAAGGGCATAGAATTCATAGAAAATACAGACCCCGGCAAGCCTTTCTTCCTGATGCTTCATCATAAGGCCCCCCATAGAAGCTGGCAGCCTGCGATCCGGCATTTAGATATATATGAGGATAAGGCATTTCCGGTTCCTGTAAATCTACAGGATCAGCATCTGGGTAAAAGTGCTGCAAGCAGGGAACAGGAGATGAGTATTGCCAGGCATATGTCGCTCGACTATGACTTAAAAATGCCTGAAGATTACATTCTTAAGAAAGGCTCGGACAGGGAGTTGTTTTTTGGCACCGGCTGGAAAAATCCCCGCAACAGGATGGCTGAAGAGGATTTTGAAACCTGGAAAGCCTATTACATCAAAAGGGCAAATGAATACAATGCCCTGCCCAACGATAGTGTTGCCATTGATGAGTGGAAATACAGGAAGTATATGGAGGACTACCTATCATGTATTCATACTGTGGATGAGAACATTGGGCGATTGCTGGATTTTCTGAAAGCATCTGGCCTGGATGAAAATACCATAGTGATCTATACTTCAGACCAGGGCTTTTTCCTGGGTGAGCATGGCTGGTATGATAAGCGCTTCATGTATGATGAAGCCCATAAAATGCCTTTGCTTATCTCTGCTCCGGGCCTCGGTTCAGGAGTGGATAAGCACATGATCAACAATGCAGATTTTGCCCCCACTATCCTCACCCTGGCAGGGGTGGATCCTCCTGTTGATATGCAGGGGGAATCCTTTCATGAGATACTGGAGGGGAAAGAACCGGAAAGCTGGCGTGAATCTGTGTATTACCACTACTTTGAGTATCCGGCTGTTCATAGCGTAAAGCGCCATTATGGAGTAAGAACAGAAAAGTATAAGCTGATACACTATTATTTTGATGTTGATGAGTGGGAGCTTTATGACCTGGAGGCGGACCCCTATGAGATGAGCAACCTGTTTAATGATCCTGAATATTCAAAAGTTTTGGCGGAGATGAAAAACGAATTGGAAAGACTTCGGGTTCATTACCAGGATACCATGCCGGAGCAATACCTGCCTGTCAGTCCAGAAAAAATATCGCATCTTGCTAAAGGGAAGGCCTATATTCTGGAATTTGATCCTTCAGAAAGGTATCCGGGAAGCCCGGGTTGCCTGACCGACGGCATTATTTACCCGGAAGGACAGGCCTATTCATATACAGCTGATGGATGGTGTGGATTTAGGGGTGACGACTTTGTCTTTGAAATTGACCTGGGAGAGCTAAGGAAAATCACAGAGGTCAGGGTTGGGTTTCTTCAGCATCAGCAAAACTGGATCTTCCCGCCAATGAAAATTGAATTTTTCACATCAGCGGATGGACAGGATTATATGAATATCACAAGGGAGTTTTGCAATGGTCTTGAAAAGAATGACCAGGTAGAAATTATTTCAGTGCAGGCAGAATACAATGATTTGGAGACCAGATATATCAAAGTAATAGCAAAAAATGTTATCCTTCCCGAATGGCATAGTGGGGCTGGTAAACCGGCATGGATATTTGTGGATGAGATTGTTATAATAGACTAAATTTGCAGGATGAATATAGCTGCCTTAGTATCCGGTGGTGTCGACAGCTCGGTCACCATACCCATATTGAAGGAGATGGGTTATGAGCCTGTGATCTTTTATATCAAGATCGCCATGGAAGATGAGCCCGGCTATATGGATTGTCCTTCGGAGGAAGATATTGAGATCACCACCTGGATCGCAAAGAAGTACGGTTTGAAGATGGAGATCGTCGACCTGCAGAAGGAATATTGGGACCGAGTGGTGAGTTATACCATCGACACCGTTAAGAAAGGGCTGACTCCTAACCCGGATGTGATGTGCAACCGCCTGATCAAATTTGGCAGTTTTGAAGACAAGTTCGGTAAAGATTTTGATAAGATTGCAACAGGGCACTATGCATCGGTGATTGAAAATGAGCAGGGATTTTTCCTGGGGACTGCCAGGGATACGCAGAAAGATCAAACCTATTTTTTAGGACAAATCACTTACACCCAATTATCGAAAGCAATGTTCCCTGTCAACAATCTCTGGAAGAAGGAAGTCAGAGGTCTTGCTGAGGAGATGAAGCTCCCGAGTGCAAATCGCCCCGACAGCCAGGGGATCTGTTTCCTGGGGAAGATCAATTACAATGATTTTATCAGGAAGTATGTAGGGGAAAATCCCGGAAAGATCATCGAACTGGAAACAGGAAGGGTCTGGGGTGAACATAAGGGTTTATGGTTTCATACCATTGGTCAGAGAAAGGGTCTTGGTCTGAGCCAGGGTCCCTGGTTTGTGGTAAAGAAAGACCTTGAGGAGAACATCCTTTATATTTCCAATGGTTATGATCCAATTTCACAATACAGTGACAAGGTTTTGCTGGCCGATTTTCATTTCATCAATGCTGAGCATCCCCTTGATCTAACATCTCCTAAAAAGGTTGCTTTCAAGATCAGGCATCAGCCGGAATTTAGTTCAGGAACGTTCAGCAGGGAGGGTGATTTAATGGTTATTTCTGCCGATAATCCAATTTCAGGTGTGGCTCCCGGACAGTTTGGGGTGATCTATGATGAAGATAAAAAGCGTTGTTTAGGCAGCGGCGTGATTACATTATAAAATAATGAATGATGGAAAACTTTGAAATCTATAACCCGGTTAAGGCATATTTCGGACGTGATGTTATTAAGAATTTGTCGAAAGAAATATCAACCTACGGCAAAAGGATCCTTCTTGTTTATGGTAAAGGCTCTATAAAGAAGAATGGGATTTATGATGCTGTTATGGATCAGATTGAGCAGGCTGGTGCTGAAGTATATGAATATTCGGGCATTAAGCCCAATCCACTCATAGAAGATGTCAGGGCTGCGGTTTCCCTTGGAAAAAGCAAGGATATCGACCTGATTATAGCTGTGGGTGGTGGCAGCGTAGTTGACTCGGCAAAGGTCATCGCTATTGGCATTAAGGGTGATGTTGATCCATGGGAGTACGTAAAAGGCAACAAGACTCCTGATGATGGCGTGCCCATATTTGCTGTTTTAACCCTGGCTGCCACTGGCACGGAGATGAACTGCTTTGCCGTGGTTCAGGACAATAATTCAAAAGAAAAGAGGGGATTCGGATATCCCCCTATGTACCCGGCTGTTTCATTTCTTGACCCAACGTATACCATTAGTGTTCCCTTAGATTATACTTCTTTTGGGATCGTTGACCTGATCGCCCATGCCCTGGAAGCTTATTTTGGGAAGGGAGATGCAAGCCTTTCAGACCGTTTTGTTTTTGGGATCATCAAAGAGGCGATTGAATATGGCCCGCAACTGATGAATGATCCTGGGAATTATGACCTGCGTGCACGTATTATGTATGCGGCAACCATGGCACTCAATAACCTGACCATGTACGGAAGGGCATCAGGTGAGTGGGGCGTACATGGCATAGGCCACGTATTGTCGGTATTATATGATGTGCCTCATGGAGCATCACTTTCTATAGCATACCCTGCATGGCTAAAATTACAAAAAGACAAAGCAGGGGAAAGGATAGTCCATCTTGGTTATAACCTCTTTGGCGTGTCAGGTGTTGAGGAAACGATCAGGGCATTAGAAGCCTATTTTACCCGTATTCAGAGCCCGGTGAGATTATCACAAACCTCCTATGGTTCATATAGTAAGGAAGAAATTATTGCTGTTTTGCAAAGCAATAATGTTAGTGGTATGCACCACAAATTATCAGCAGAGGATTACCGGAAGCTGGTTGAGCTGATGTGGTAATCTCCTATTTCTTCAGCACTTTCATCAGCACCAGACGGCCATCTTCCATTTGTATCCTGCAAAAATATATTCCTGCATGTAAGTCGATCATATTGATCTTACTGTTGCAAGGTGCAGGACATTGGATCAGCTTATCTTTCACCACATTACCTACCATATCAGCCATTTTGATTGAATGAATGGCTTCATCTGAGCTGATCATCAGATATTCGGTGCATGGGTTTGGATAAACCTTGAGGGTTTCAGTGTTGAGTTCTTCAAGGCCTACAAGAACAGTAATATAATTCACCTTTGCAATGGAGTCAGAGCCTCCTGGCCCTGTTGATTTCAGGCTAACCGTATAATTCCCGGAATTCGGGTAGGTGTGTGCAGGGTTCTGTGTGGCAGCAGTGGCACCATCACCAAAATACCATTTCCATTGAGTAACATCACCAACGGTGAGGTCAGTAAAGTTTACCAACAATGGGAAAAGACCGGACAGGGGGTTTCCGCTAAAATCTGCAAGAGGAGGAGGTAAACTTGAAACTGTAATGTAATCGGGTTTGATCTCAACATCATCTCCTCCAGGTCCAGTCACAGTAAGACTAACTGTGTATGTTCCGGTGTTCGCATATTGATGTGTAGGATTTTGCAATCCTGATGTTCCTCCATCACCGAAATCCCACAACCATGTATTTACAGAGTCGGCCGAAAGATCGTTAAAGGTGACATTAAGCGGGGGAGGGCCTGATGTTGGCAATCCTGAAAATGCTGCTGATGGAGCAGGATAATGAACCGTAATATAATCTGTTTTCACATGAGTGTCGCTTCCTCCAGGTCCTGTAGCCGTAAGTGAAACAGTATACATTCCCGGAGTTGCGTAGTCATACGATGGGTGTTGTTCGGTGGAGGTCCCCCCATCACCAAAGTCCCAGCTCCAGGTATTCACCGAGTCAACAGACAGGTCAGTAAAGTTTACGTCAGTGGAGCCACACCTGAAGTAACATCGGCTATGAAATCAGCAAATGGGTGCAGGATAGTTTACATGCGATATAATCGGTTTTAGTTATCTGAATCACTGCCGCCAGGGCTCCTGTAACAACTAAGTTGACAGAGTATGTAGGCCCGGAGTATTATAAATGTATACAGGATTTTGTAAGGTAGATGTGATTTACCCTGAACCCATCACCAAAATCCCAGTCCCAGTTTAGCGACTGGATTATGTGAGAGATCAGTAAAATTCACTGCAAGTGGTGCGATACCAATAGTTGGAGCTCCGGAAAAATCAGCCACCGGGGTAAATATGGATTGTATAGGTCACTTGACCAGACCCCCCTGCCATAGGTGGCAGCATAAAGCTTGCTATCGGTAGGGTTGCATCATAATAAATCTCCAGCTCGGTTACTACGACATTGGGCAGACCATTGCTGAAAGGAATCCATCCGGCACCATCCCTGTTTACATATACCCCAACATCAGTTCCTGCATATAGTTCGACACCTGCATATTGGGTGTTCTGAATTACACACATGACCGGAAGATTTGGAAGGCCGCTTGAAATATTAGTCCAACTGGCCCCGCCATTTGTTGTTTCATATACTCCGTAGCTATTATACTGACCCATAGAAACCCATACGTGATTGGGATCATCATCTTTCACAGTTATATAGGTAATATTTGATGAGCCCACGGGGAGATTTGAATTGATATTGGCCCAGGCCTGACCGGGACCACCTCCATTCGTGGTTCTAAAGATATTGGTCTGACCGGACCATACATCAGTTGATGCATAAATGTAGGATGGATTGCTTGCGGAGATTGCCATACACAGGAATTTATCAGAGCTCCCCTGGTTACTGATCTGTGACCAGGAATTACCCTGATTAGTACTTTTCCATACGTCAGAATAGCCAATATATAGTGTCTGATTGTTGGTAGGATCAATAAGATAAGGTGTACACCATGAACCACCACCAGAAGTAATTTGTGTATTCGAATTCCAATAATTGGTAGTCCTGTAGACCTCGCCATAATACAATGTAGCATATTGGGTATTCTTATTAGTATAATCTATGATGCATTCAAATCCATCACCTCCGTATACATCGGTCCAGGTACCATTAAGCCTGGATTTGCTACCATTGTCTTGCAGGCCAATAATAATTTCATCAGCATTGGTTTGCCCAACTCCCATTCGATAGATTTGTGATATGGCCATTCCACTGGATAAGTGTGTCCAATTCACTCCGCCATCAGAGGTTCTATACAGGCCTCCGTCGTTTCCTTCGAACAGGGTAGAGGTCCCATGTTGGAATGCCAGGCAATGTTTGTCGGCATGAACGGCCTGGGCAAAGCTTGGTGATCCACATCCTGTCCAATGATTTACAATATTGAAATTGGCTCCACCGTCAGTAGATTTCCATGTATTAACACCACCTATATATACTGTATTTACATCATTGGGATCTACAGCAATGCAAAGGTCATAGCTTCCCTGCCCGTTATTTGACCCCGTACCATCACAGGACCAATTTAAGAGGTGGTTGCCGTTGATCGTTCCATCCAAAACCTGGGAATAACTTGCGCCATCATTAATTGATTTATAGACACCCAGCAGGCCTCCGCTACCTGATGCTACAACAGCATAGACATATTGAGGTTGATTGTAGCTTACAGCAAGTTCTGTTCTTTTCCCAGAGTAGCTTGTAATGAAGTTCCATGTCACCCCATAGTTAGTGGAAAGATATATAGATGTTGTGGTAGAACCTTCCGTAGAAGCGTATATTGTGCCAGGGGATGTTGGTCGAAATTCCATATCGATGAAAGCGGTCGACGTCATGAGAGACCAGTTAGCTCCCCCATCCAGTGTTCTGTATAATCCCTGAGTAGTGGCGGCATATATTGTTTGGTATGCTGAATTTGGATCCATCAGCAATCGATTAACCCTCACCTTTTGACTGGCAGTAAAGCTAAGGCCAGCTGTGGTCCAGGTCGCACCTCCATCAACAGACTTCATTACACCAACACTGTTATTATCATTGCTTTGCTGGCCTCCAAGCGACCAGATGGATCCACCATCGCGGTCGCCGGTTGCAATATAGAGGGTATTTGGCCCTACCACAGGTTTGATCACAAGAATATCACTCACCCCCAGAACGGATAGGTCATCATTCAGCACCGTCCATGTGGAGCCATCGTTGGTTGTGTGCCAGATTCCCCCGGAAGCAGCACCTAGATAATATTCAGTTGTGCTTCCTGGTACAAAGGCAACACAATTGATTCTTCCCAGGCCGGCATATCCACCAGGAGATGTACTTGGCCCCATGCTGGTCCAATTACCTGCCAGGCTCTTATTATCATCTGCTAAAGACGCATAATACTTATCAAGTTCTTTCTTATCGGGGAATTCGCCTGTTGTAGGGTCAACCCTATTCTCCCAGTACCATTCCCATCGCTTGAATAATTTATAATATGGGACCTTTACCTCTTCCCCATCCTTCATGTAATACCCTTTGTCTACATTGAAAGGTTCCCAATAATCATAAAAGGCTTTTTGTATTTCAAAAAAACTAAGTGTTCCACTTTCCAGTTTATCCTGAGGAAGGTCTTGTATCCATTCCTGTGAGCGGACTGTACCAAAAAGTAAAATTGAGCATAAAACCAGGAGGGTAAAATGTTTCATGGCTATAAAAATTTGGTCGTTTTTGGGCTGTTTAGATAACTTAAAACTATGTATACGCCTTTTCTATATATAAGTTACCTTATATACAAAGTTAATATGAAAAATAGCAAAAAGCGAATTATTATTGAAAAGGGGATGTTAAAGCATGAACATCAGCATCGTACAAGCAAAATTGTAAATAAAAAAAGCCCCCCGGATCGGAGGGCTTGTTTTTATTCTTCTTCGCTTTGTTCTTCGTAAGATTTAAGAAGCTTATCCTGTACATCAGGTGGTACCTGTGCATATTCCGCAAAGGTCATCTCATAAGAAGCGCGTCCGCTTGTTAATGAACTCAGGGCTGTTGAATACCTGTTCATCTCTGCCAGTGGCACGCGGGCTTTGATAGAGCCTCCATCCATACCCATGATGATGGCACGACGTCCCTGCAGGTCGGTCATAACGCCACCCATTTTATCTTCGGGCACCATCACTTCCACATCATAAATTGGTTCCATGATCTTCGGGCCGGCTTCTTTAAATGCCAGGCTGAAAGCATTCCGGCCTGCCAGTTTAAAGGAAATTTCATTAGAGTCGACAGAGTGCATCTTGCCATCATATACCATTACGCGGATATCACGGGCATAAGAGCCAGTGAGGGGACCACGCTCAATGCGTTCCATGATCCCTTTGAGAATGGCAGGAAGGAACCTGGCATCGATGGCACCACCAACGATACAGTTGTAGAAAATAAGTTTACCGCCCCATTCGAGTTCAATTTCCTCCTTGCCCCTGACGTTAACGGTAACCTCAGAGTCACCCTTAATGATACTGAGCGGGTTAACGGAAGACATTTTTAGCTGTTGTTTCAGTTTGAATTTTTTAGGATCTTCCATTCCTTCTGTATAGGGCTCGATGAGCATATATACTTCACCGAACTGGCCCGATCCACCAGATTGTTTTTTATGCAGGTAGTTGGCTTGAGATACCCTGGTGATGGTTTCTCGGTAAGGGATCTTAGGTGTAAAGAATTCGATAGATATCTTATATTGATTTTCGAGGTGCCACTTCATAATATTGAGGTGCAGCTCGCCCTGTCCTTCCACGATCAACTGACGGAGTTCTTTCGAATACCCGGCAATAATGGTGGGATCAGATTTATGCATTTCGTTGAGTGCCAAACCAAGTTTCTCATCATCAGCCTGGTTAACTGCTTTGATGGCTGCACGGAATTTAGGGTTTGGGAACTCAATTGCAGGGATTGAATCATCCCCTCCCTTGAGTGAATTAAGGGTATTGTTGGTATGTGTATTCTTTAGTTTAATGGTAGCGAAAATATCACCAGCATATACCCTGTCAAGTTTTTCACGGTTTTTGCCACAGAAAGCAAATAATTGTGAGATCCTTTCCTTTGTCGAATTCTCGGCATTGTTCATGTCCATGCCTTCAGTGATCTCCCCACTATAGAGTTTTAAGAATGTAACCTCACCAAGATGAGATTCGATGGTTGTTTTAAAAACAAAGGCAGTTGCGGGATCAGATGTTTTACATGCAAGCTCTTTCCCACCGGTGGTTTTAATTGCCGGCATTTCATCAGGTGATGGAGCATTGTTTGTTATAAATTCAAGCAACCTGTCAACACCCATATCATGCTTCGCATTGATGCACATCACAGGGAAGAAGTTCCTTGTGGTTAGACCGGTTTTAAGCCCGCTTCTCATTTCGTCTTCAGAAAGGGTGCCGTTTTCGAAAAAGATTTCCATGAGTGATTCGTCGCTGGCAGCAAGGTCTTCGATCATGGCTGCCTGCATTTCTGTGGCTTTGTCTTTTTCGTTATCAGGGATGTCAAGAATTTCTGCTTTTCCACCGTCATCGGCATATTTAAACATTTTCATCTTGATCAGATCGATGAAAGAATTAAATCCGATACCGGCATTTACGGGATACTGCACAACAGTGATACCAGCACTGAAGTTTGATTTCATCTGGTTGACGGTCTCATCAAAGTTTGAGTTTTCATGTTCCAGATGATTGATCGCGAAAATGATAGGCGTACCCTGTTTGTTAGTCAGTCGCCAGACCAACTCAGTCCCCACCTCAACACCATTTTGGGCATTCACTACTACAACGGCTGTATCAACCACCTTGAGTGTTGAGACCACTTCACCCACGAAGTCATCAAAGCCAGGAGTGTCGATGATATTGATCTTTTTATTCTGGTACAGGGTGTATAATACGGTTGAAGAAATGGAATTCTGACGTTCAAGCTCGATTTCCCTGTAGTCGGATGCAGTATTCTTATCATCTACGGATCCTCTCCGCTTGATCAGGCCACCTTCAAAGAGCATACTCTCAACGAGGGTTGTTTTACCTGATTTGGCACCGCCTAAAATAGCGACATTCTTAATTTCATTCGTTTGATAGGCCTTCATATGGATTCTGTTGTCTTAAGTTAGTTAAAGATTGCCCTAAAAGGGCTGCAAAAGTATAAAAATCTGATTAATAATAAAAACGAAAAGATGTTGGATGTTGGATTTTGGATGTTGGATTAAATTTAGATGCTAAATGCTAAATGTTAAATGCTCAATGATAAATGGAACAGACCCAAACTTCTTATAGATTCTCAATCATCCTAAGAGCCCTTTCCCACCCTTCCTCATCCAGCCTGGCTCCGGTGATCTCAATGATTTTTCCCGCGAGAATGCCTCCAATCATAGCACATTTGTCGAGTGGCCATTTCTGGCTAAGGCCATAAAGAAAGCCAGCAGCATAAATGTCCCCGGCCCCATTGGTGTCAACAACATCGGCATCGATGGCGGGGATGCTGTAGATCTGATCGCCGCTCCTTACCATTGAGCCATCTTTACCAATCTTTACAACGGCAATTTCACAAATTGCAGCCAGTTCGTTCAATGCATCTTCCGGGGCTTTTCCGGTAAATGATTTTGCCTCTTCCTCATTGGCAAAAACAATGTCAACATATTCTTCAACGATGTATTTAAGGAATTCGAGGTTTTCTTCTACCACGTTATAGCTTGCCAGATCGAGAGAAACCAGCAGCCCCTTTTCTTTGGCCAGGCGAAGTGCTTTTTCAAGCAATTCATGGTTCTGAACAAGATAGCCTTCAATGTGACAATAGTCATATCCGGAGAAATGTTCTTCAGACAGGTCTTGTGCACATAATTCTATTGCAGCACCTAGATGAGTTGCAAAAGTGCGTTCCTTGTCGGGGCTGATCAGGGCAACTGCCCTTCCGGAATGAGTATCACTTAAAAACAACACCGGATTGATATTGCTTTTTTCAAGGTCTTCCCTGAAGATCCTGCCATAATCATCTTTTCCTGTCTTACCGATAAAGCCTGTTTCGAGCCCCAACCTGGCCAGGCCATAAATGGTGTTGGCTGCTGACCCACCGGAGGCAAAAGATGACTCAAGGTGTTCGCTGGCACTTCTCACCTTGCCTGACTTTTTAATATCTACCAGTTGCATGCTGCCTTTGGGTAATTCAAGTTCCTCCAGGAGTACATCATCTTCCAGGAATACGATGATATCCACAAGGGCATTGCCAAGACCAATTATTTTTGTCATAATATTTATTCTTTTTTTGGAATTCAAGTGGCAAAAATAGATAATTACAGGATAATGAGCGTTTCCGGGTAGATTTTAACCTGGGTCATTTCGACCACGGGGAGAAATCTGTAGCTGAATATATTTAACAGATTTCTCCTTACGCTTTGCTACAGTCGAAATGACAATGTTTTTGTATTATCTGGGAATAGAGGCAATATCTTCCAGGGCCGCAATGGCGGCATCAATATGTGCTTCGGTATTAAATGGCCCAATGCTGAGCCTGACAGTGCCATGGATATCGACTGTTCCAATTCCCTCATGAACCAGGGGTGCACATTGCAGACCGGTACGGCAGGCAATATTATAATCAACATCCATCATAGTACCTACATCGCCAGAGTCAAACTTATCGATATTTATACTAAGGACCGCATTCCTGTTGGCAGGGTCATCAGCACAATATAGTGTGATATTTCCAATGTCTTTTATCCCATTTTTGAGTTTATTCCAAAGCTTCATCTCCTGTGCATGCAAGGCTTCTATACCTTGCTCCAGCACCCATTTTGTTCCTGCGAACAGCCCAGCCACACCTATGATGTTCAGGGTTCCACACTCCATCCTGTAGGGAAACTCTGCCAGGTGTGTTTTCTGTGCCGAACGCACACCCGTACCACCAAAGCGGGTTCCTTTTATGGGCAGATTTTCTGTGATATAAGAACCCCCGATTCCTGTTGGCCCCATCAGGCACTTATGGCCGGTAAAGACAAGAGCATCTATGCCCATAGCTTTTATATCAATGGGAATGGCACCCGCACTCTGGCTTGCATCTACCACGAAATATACACCAGCCTCTTTACAGATCTTTCCGATCTCGGTAATGGGCTGCACTGTCCCAATCACGTTGGAGCTATGGTTTACAACAACCATTTTTGTGTTCTTACGGATGGCTTTTTTAATGTCGTCGGGATGTACATAGCCATGTTTGTCGAAAGGCACATGGGTGACCTCCGCTACTCCGTTTAATGCAAGATGATGCAAGGGTCGAAGGACAGAATTGTGTTCCAACATGGTGGTGACCACATGATCGCCTTTTTCGGCCAGGCCCATAATGATCATATTGAGGGAGTCACTTGCATTATAGCTAAAGGTCAGCCTGTTCGGATCATCTCCATTGAATATCCCGGCCAGCAATTTTCGGGCATTTTGTACAATCTCTTCAGTTTCTATGGCTGCATCAAAGCCTGAGCGTCCGGGACTCACACCTTTTGTGCGATAAAAACTGTCCATAAATTCATAAACCACTTCTGGTTTCGGAAATGAAGTGGCCGAATTATCAAGATAGATTAAGTTGCTCATTATATTTTAGTGTTTCAGTGTTTCAGTGTTCCAGCACGATGGCATCTGCCACGATCTCTGCCAGGGTCTTGATCTTCACATTAAGCTTGTATGCGGCATTGGTTTGCATAAGCTGGTCAACACAATTATGACAGGGAGTTGCCACTACGGTGACCCCTGTTGCGCTGATCTGATCGGCTTTCAATTTCGCTATACCCATCCTCCGTTCATTATACTCGCTCATGGAAAGTTGTCCGCCACCACCACCACAACAAAGGTTATCTGTTCCGGATGGTGTCATTTCCACGAAGTTCTTCACGCATTTTTCCAGGATATACCGTTGTTCTTCATAAATACCCCCACCACGGGTGAGGTTACAGGGGTCGTGCAGGGTAACCGGCTCCTGGTTCTTTTCAGGGTCAACCTTGATTCTGCCTTCACGGATATATTCTGCAAGCAATTCTACAGAGGTAATTACATCAAAGTCAAATTCTTTTTCAAGATAGTTGGGAGCTTCCCATCGGAATGCACGTGATCCATGCCCGCACTCGGCCAGGACACAACGCTTTGATCCCAGGCTCAACATCTCATCCTCCATGCGCTTCGCAATCACCTTGCCCTCTTCAAGGCTACCTGAAAAGTAGGCATAATTGGTCACATCGTACATTTTAGTGGAGATGGTCCAGCTTTCATCAGCGGCATAAAAAACTTTGGCCATGGCTGATATAGATAGCGGAAAGAATTTCGGTTCCCTGGGATTAAGGGTATACATGATATCCTTCCCCTTTTCGTCTAACGGGATGATGGCTTTGTCGTCGTTCACTTCAAACTGCAGGTCTTCCTCAAGCCACTTCAGGGTATCCACAAATTCTTCGGTAGCGATGCCCATATTGTTTCCGGTGGAGATGGCAGTATCGACAGTCTTTTGCAGTGTTTCTGGCACATAACCCATTTCTGCAAGCATGGAGCGACCGGTCCGGATCAGGAATTCGATATCTACGCCAACAGAGCAATGTTTATTACAGCGTCCGCACATGGTACAGCTTCCAAAAAGCAAGTCGACCATATCCTCAATGCTGGCATCATCGAGTTTCTTTGCTCCGGTGAGCCAGGGAAAGGCTTTTCCGCTTATAGTGTTATATCTCCGGTAAACAGAGGAGACGATATCCACTTTTTTAGCTGGTACAAAATGCTCATCTGGCTTCAATCGGTAATAAATGCAACTTTCGGCACAAAGACCGCAATGCACGCAGGCGTTGACATGGGTGAGCAGCTTGCTTCCGACATCCCGCTTCAGCACCTCAAGGCCTTTCCTGATTTTCTCGTCAGTGAGCTTTTCCATGTCTTACTTTTTAATGGGCTTAGGCGGCCACACCCCTCTCCAGCCATAAAAATATCCAAGGTGATAACGGGCAGCAAAGAAGTAAACAGCATGTTTCAGTTTTCCCAGGGGAAAATATAATAGCAGCAGGGAAACAATAATATAATATGCAGGGCCAAAGTTGGCATCGATATATAAGAGCATAGTGATCAACTGAAAGTCGGTAACCAGTATATTGGAAATGTAATCGTCGGGGTTTGACAAAGCACGCAGTTCATGTTTTGTCAGCCGTTTGATCAGGATGCCGATTCCGCAGATGACAGAAATACCCATTATGGCCACCACCGCCCAATTCATCCAGCCATGCAGCCAGATGTTGAAAATGTGGAGGAAGAATAATAATATAGCCAGAAAGGTACCAATATGATAAATGATCCCGGCAATGTAGGTAGGCATGTGCATGTAAGCCGATTCTTTCACTTTCGGACTCATGGCCCCGGTGAAAGAATAGCGAACAGCTTTTCCAATATGTCCAGCGCGCCTGGCATATTCCGGAGGATTGCCAAGGCTGATGATCCTGTAGAAGTGATAAACACAGCTAAGCAAACAGATGAAAAAGGCAATAATTGCCACCCATTGATACCAGATCATAATAAGCAATTAATTATACACAACCATCAGGTTTTGGTAATCCTGCAACCCTGCAGGCACCCCTTGCAGGACCGAGGGGAAAGAGCTCATAGATCTCCCTGAGCCGTATCCCTGTTTCCTGGCATATGGTCCGTACCATGGGGGCCATTCCTTTTTCTTCCCAATTCTTCCGGATAATATCTACAATAGCCCAATGCTTTTCATTCATTTCTTCGATGCCGTCGTGTTTAGCGATCAGGCGTGCAACCTCTTTGTCCCAGATCTCAGGATCAGACAGGAAGCCATCACCGTCAACATCAAATGTTCTGCCTTCAATTTCTATTGTTGCCATAAGGTTTGGTTATAAATGGTTATTCGTTTTCTTCTTCAAACTTATCGATGATCTCATCGAGGCTGAGGGGAGTGTTAGGAAGCACAAAATCAGGACAAAAGCCCAGGGATTTCTTGGTATTGAATCGTGTGCAATTGCTCCACACCTCTTCATTTTTCCTGCACCACAATTCCAGGTATTCTTCCTTCTTTTTAACGTCAGGTATAACAATGCTTGTTGATACCATCCTGCAGGTATTAATATTCGGGCAAAGATTTTCAGACATAGGTTCAGTTTAAGAGGGCGAAAATTATAAAAAATTCGCTATCTATATAGCTTAATATGTGTGGTTTTTAGTAATCTATATTGCTTTTAAATAGTAATAAGGGTACAGGGTACAGGGTTCAGGGTTTTGGAAAATCTCCTATATTTGTTTCACACATTAACCTAAAATCTACACTTATGAAAAAAGTTTCCTTGTTAATCTTAAGTCTGATCATTGTGAATACGTGTTTTTCGCAGGATTATCTGGCCCGTGCCCGGGCAGATAAAGAATGGGGATATATTAATTATGAAGGTAAGTGGGTGATAAACCCTCAGTTTGCACATGTAAATGATTTCAGTGAAGGCCTTGCTGCCGTTGAGAAAGACGGTGAGTGGGGATTTGTTGATAAGGCAGGGAATTTCAAGATCAATCCCCAGTTCGATCATGCAAGGGATTTTCATAATGGTCTTGCTGCAGTGAAGAAAGATAAAGAGTGGGGTTATGTTAACAGTGAGGGCAAGTGGGTGATCAACCCACAATTTGAAGATGCCGAGGATTTTGTTGGTGCCCTGGCTCCTGTAAATTCGGGAGGTGACTGGGGTTTTATTAATCCAAAAGGCACCTATGTTATCAATCCACAGTTCGACAAAGTGAATCAATTTACAGAAAAGCTTGCTCCGGCACTAAAAGACAAACAGTGGGGCTATATTGACAATAAGGGAAATTGGGTGATCAATCCTCAATTTGAAAAAGCGGAGGCTTTTAATAATGGCATTGCCATGGTACGTAAAGGTGGAGAATGGGGATTTATTGATACCAAGGGAACCTATGTGATCAACCCACAATTTGATAATGCCAGGGAATTTAGTGAGGGCCTCGCTGCAGTAAAAAAAGGGAAAGAATGGGGCTATATCGACAATAAAGGGAATTATATCATCAATCCCCAGTTCCTCAAAGCCAGGGATTTTACAGGCCAGCTGGCCGGAGTACTGAAAGGCAAGGAATGGGGTTTTATCGACGCTAAAGGCAATTATGTTGTGAACCCACAGTTTACTGATGTGGAAGATTTCTCAAATGATAAAGCAGCTGTAAAGAAAGAGAAGGATTGGGGCTATGTGAACAGCAAGGGCGAATGGATTGTGAACCCTCAATTTGAAAAAGCCCGCCCATTTGGGAAATCACGTGCAATGGTAAAAAAAGGTGGCGAATGGGGCTGGATCGATAATAAAGGCAAGTATGTGATCAACCCACAATTCCCGAATGCATATCCATTTTCGAGTGTAGCCTGGTAATATAGATGTTGGATTATGGATTATGGATCCTTCGACTACGCTCAGGACAGGTTGTTGGATGAAAATTTAATTATTCACTTCACCATTCTTATTCTTATTCCTTGCTTTGCAACCCGAAGTCTGAAAGACGAAGGGGTGTTCCTCTGTTCTCTATTCTACTGGATACCTTTAAAAATATCCTGAATAAAGTTTCCTATCAGGGGTACGGGTTTGGTCTCTCCCTGGGCTGCAGAGATAAGTCCCATGATCCAGAGCACAAAAAGAAAAATGGCTGCCAGCCAGCCTATGATCGGGATCCAGAAGATCACCCATCCGATAATCCCAATGATATTTATTCCGAGCGACTGACGGAGGTGGTAAACGGCAAGCTCCGACTTGTCGTTTTGATACAAAACAAATGCAATGATCCAGCCGATAAGGGAAAGATAGCTTACTATGGCGATCAGTTGGCCATTTGCTGAGGGTTGTTGTTGTTGTTCCATGGGTTTTGGTTTATTGTTAATATCGTTAATACGAAGATATTAAAAATTCACCCAACACTCAACACCTAACACCTAAAACCTTAATGATAAACAGCTCAGCCCTCCATCCAGCTTCCTGAACTCAGACATGTCAAGAACAATAGTTTCATAACCGGCCGACACTATGTTTTTTAATGTTACAGGATATCCATCAGGTACAAGTACCGTCCCATTCAACCAAAGAGAATTGGCCGCATAAGATTCATTGTCAGGTACTGGAATGATGTCGAAATGATGGAAAGCAGGATGTTTATCTAAGGCATCCACGGCAAGCAATATATTGTTTTCAAGGTATGAAACCCCTGACTTAAGATGCAACATGCCCGATATTTCAACAATCACAGCTGTCATACCATTTTTTTCAAGGATACTGATCAATTGTTCAGCTCCTTCAATATTTGTCCGATCAGAGAGCCCGATAAAAAAATGATCCCCACACATCATCACATCTCCGGCCTCCAGTGTTCCTGGTGAACGGATGTATTCAATATTATTATAAAACCTTTTAATGCTTGTCTCCATGCCATATACTTCTCCTCTGCGTGATGGGGCGCCCGGATTTGTAATTACCGCAACACTTTTACATAGTAATGCAGTGTCTTCAACAAAGGTGCTGTCGGGGTATTCAATATCCGGAGGAAGAAGCGTAACATCAAGTTTGCAAGCCTGAAGTGCGTTCACATATTGTTCGTGTTGCAACAAGGCAAGATAAAAGTCCGGGATCCCCAAACCTGAAGAACTTAGCCCCTCGCTTATATTTTCACAGGGGGTGCGTACAATGGCATTGGTAAAATGCATGAGGTAAAGTTAATAAATATAGGCGTTGGGCATTGGGCGTTGGGCAATGTGTAGGCGGTAGGCGGTAGGCAGTAGGCAGTAGGCAGTAGGCAGTAGGCAGTAGGCAGTGAAAATGACCAACAAATTTAAAGAACTTTTTAAGCGAATAATTCATCCAGCATCCAACACTCAACATACAACCCTGCCTGCCGGCAGGCAGGACCCAACACCCAACATCTTCATGGTTTTGCATTCATCGGCATATTATTGTATATTTATTCCATGGCGCAGGTACCCGATTTCCAGAAAACACTTTTTGAAGAGATACGAGAACGTCTACCAACAGATGCTTCTTTTGTTCATGAGATCGCCGAATTGCTTGGCATTAGCTACGATAGTGCCTACCGACGTATTCGTGGAGAAAAAGCACTGGATATCCAGGATCTTTATATCCTTGCTGACTCATATAGCCTTTCGATCGACACCCTTTTCAAACGCCATGGAAATAAAATAGTTTTTGATTATTTCACCCTTGAGCCGGAAAAACTTGGGATGAAAGAATGGCTGGGCCTCATCCTGGCAGATACAAAAGAAACTGCACAGGCTTCCAATAAGCAGATTGTTTATGCTGCCAAAGATCCGCCAGTGTTTCATAATTTTCAGATCCCTGAACTTGCAGCATTCAAGCTCTTTTTCTGGCAAAAGACCCTCTGCCAGTTCCCTGAATTTAAAGACAAGAAACTGCGCCTGGATGATGCTGATATGAAGATCATCAATATGGGAAGGCAACTTTTATCTGTTTCCAACAAGATCCCAACCATTGAGATCTGGAACGAAGACACCTTTAACATTACACTCAGGCAGATAGAGTATTATAAGGTATCAGGCTATTTTGAGAAAGAAGATGATGTTATAAATCTATGTGATAAACTTGAAAAATGGGTAGAGCATATCAGAAAGCAGGCCGAGTGCGGTTTTAAGTTTCTCTATGGTGAACCGGCTGAAGGCCTGGAAAATACTTTCAGTATGTATGAAAATGAAGTAGTGCTGAACGACAATACAATTCTGGTTAGGAGGGATGAAACCACAACAGTGTATCTCACTTTCAATACACTGAGTCTTTTAATTACCAAGAGCCCCGCATTTTGCCTGAACGTAGATAACTATTTTAACCAGCTTATCAGAAAATCCAACCAGATCAGTGTGTCCGGATCCAAGGAAAGAAATCGTTTCTTTAATAAACTCCTTCATACTATTGAAGGATTCAGGAAAAGGATGGAGCAGCAATAGTATTCCTTTATTTATTTTTTGAATAATTTCCCAGAGCAGGCAAATTAAGCCCTCCGATTAGTAAATTTTGCAATTCATCATACCGAGGATACTTCCGGATTTGCAAAAACTGCAAATTTCAAGACTTCCCTCCCGCAAATCAATTTTGTTTGACATGCGTACCCCATTAATTTTGAGGCATTAAGGCAAACCAAACGCATAACATTAATCTGGCTCGAGAAGATTTAAGAATCAAATTCAGCACAGATGAAAACGCGAATCCTTACACTGATCATCCTGCTTTTTGGGATGACTCTTCGGGCACAAGACCTCAGCCATTGTATCTCAGATACACTGTGGATGAAGTCAGGCGAAGTGATCGCCTGTAAGATCTCAACGATAGACGAAAAGAATAAGCTGATTACAATCCAACAATGCGATACCAGTGGTGTTTTGAACTATACTCCAATAGACTTATACCTTGTCAAGGACTATACTTCTGGTCAGGTGATCCAGGCCGAAGATGAACAAGGACAAAAATACAAAGTTGAATTGCTGGATGGTACCAGGCTAACCGGAACGATCATATCTGAGAACGACTCCATCATTGTAATGGATTTGCCTGACCTGGGTGAACTCAGTATCCGCAGAGATAAGATCGACAAAATGATCTCTTCCGATGCATCAGCAGATGTAAAGAAATCACTGTGGTTTAAAAATCCCAATGCCACCCGTTTATTGTTTGCGCCCACCGCCATTCCCTTAAAGAAAGGAGAGGGATATTATCAGAATATCTATATCGTAGCCAACATGTTTAACTATGGTGTTCTGGATAATTTATCCATCGGTGGAGGATTTGATTTTATCAGCATGTTTGCAAACTTCGGTGATGGTTGGAGCCCCATCCTGAATTTTAATGCCAAGACCGGCTTCAAAGTACATGACTATGTGCATGTTGGGGCAGGAGGAATATATGCGACCCAGATCAATAACTTCTCTGCAGGAATAGTTTATGGACTGGGCACTTTTGGGACTTATAACAGCAATTTTACGTGCGGCCTGGGATGGGGCTTTGTAGATGGGAGCTTTGAAGAAAAACCCTTCATTATGCTTGGGGGGATGGTCAGGTGTTCTGAGAAAATCTGGTTCGTGTCAGAAAACTGGCTGGCCCCTCTTGATACAGACAATAAATATTATTTAGCCGTTTCCTACGGGGTTAGATTCTCCGGTAAAAGGATGAGTGTAGACCTGGGATTTATCAATAGCAAAGATATTGTGGAGGTGCTCTTCATCGGCATCCCCTATGTTGATTTTGTAATAAAATTTGGAAAATAACACATGAGCGCATCATTTAACTATGAATCATGGAAACAAAAATTATTAAAGACATTGCCCTGAAGGATCAGATCCTGGGGTATGTTTCATCTGAGATCGCCAGATTAGAAAAGGAACATGATAAAAAGCCCGGAATTGCTTTTATAGGTTTTATGGGTGTTCCGCTGGGGAAATACAATATCCCCTTTCATATAAATTTAGCCCAGCAAATAGGGTTTAAAGTATTTAACGAAACCCAGCCGGACGATATCACTGAAGAGGAATTATTTCAACGAATAGATGAGCTGAACAAAAACAATGAGGTTCACGCCATCGTATTGCTCCAGCCCCTGCCATCACATCTTATCCCTGTGAGGATCATGAACAGGATTAATCCGGAAAAAGAGGTTGAAGGTTTTCATCCGCAGAATATGCTCAAGACCCTGATGCCGGATATAGCTGAGGATCTCTATCCCATGTGCCTGCCAACAGCCTTATATGAGCTGTTCAGAAGCAACGAGATCGAAGTCAAAAAAGATGATGAATGGGTGCTTTTGCTGGATGAGGAATTTTTTTCAAATCAGCTGGTAAATATGGTTACCCGATCAGCTTTTATCAAGGCAGTGCCCGATGATTGCATTTTAACAATCGTCAATAGAAAATCACAAAAACTAATAGAGTATTGTTCAAGAGCCGACTTCCTGGTGGTGGTAACCAAAGAACCAGAATATGTGCAGGCCAGCTGGTTAAAAGAAGGTGTCTGCATCATTGATATTTACTCAAACCTGGTTAAAGAGGTTCCATCAAAAAAAGAACCCGAGCGAATGGTGCCGATAGTCAGGGGAGGGGTGAATGTGGAGTCTGTTCAAAATAAGGCAAAAGCCATTCTTCCCATACCCGGAGGATTGATGACGGTAGTCCTTGCGATCCTGTTTCGTAATGCATTGAGCGCATTTATGAAAACTATATAAAATCCCGGTTACAGTGCGTAACCATAAGAAAAGAAAAACCTAATTAACAAATTTTAATGGAGGAAAGAACTATGAAAAAAACAGAATTGAAAAAGAAACCAATCATGCTCAGTATGATGCTGCTTGGCTGCATAAGCTTATCGGTATTTGTTCTGAGCTGCACAGCCTTGACAGGCTGACAACGAAGTGATGGCTGCCTATGAAGTCCGGATGAGCGGACATGCTGACTCAGCAATTGCCATGCTGGATGAATTTATCCTGGCACATCCTGACAATGCAATGGCATATTATGAGCGGGCCAGGGCCATAAAGCATTTCAGCGAGGGTAGTAAGCTTGTCAGTGGGCCTGAGGACGTCGTAAAGGCGATCCAGGATGTAGTAGCCGATGCAAAAATAGCTACCGAGTTGGATCCTGAAAACATGATCTATGCATCTTACTATGCGCGCAGTAAATTCTTAGCTGTATATATTGCTCTGATGATGGGTCAGGAAGACATTGGGGAGATGCTCAATGAAGCATTCATAGCCTATGAGAAAACACTGGAACTGGATCCATGTTTTGTGCCAACCCTGGTCAGCTTATCAGAAATATATTCTATGTTACCTGAAGAAATGGGCGGAGATCTTGCTGAAGCTGAATATTTTGCTAAAGTCCTGGAAGAATGTGACCCTGTGCAAGGTTTAAGGGCACAGGCCATGTTTATAGATGAGTATGCCGATTTTAGACTGTTCTGGCAGAAAGCATATGAATCTAATGGTGCCAACGCCATTATTTCTGAAGAACTGGGTCGGGCTTACCTGCTCGAAGGAGACATTGATAATGGCAAAAAATATATTGATGAAGCTGTTTCATTGAATCCCGAGAATAGCATTATCATTATTGATCTTGCAAGAGCATGCATGATGAGTGCGATGGAAAAACAAGACAAAAGCCTGGGTCAGGAAGCAATAGATGAATCCAAGCGATACCTTGAACTGAATCCGGATGCACCTGGGCCAATAAAAGCCTATGTCTACAATATGATGGGAATGATCAGTGGAAGGATTCTTGGAGATCAGCCGCTTGCTGAAGAGTATATGGAGAAAAAGAAAGAACTTGATCGTTTCTGTTCAAGGGCATCTGGATCTCCTGGTATGGGATTATATGCTCCGCCAGACGTATTGGTGGCTGATGTTAGATATTATTCCAGGCCATTCTAATTTCTCTCATTATTAAACTTTAATTATAAAAACATGGAAAAGAAATCTAAAGCCCCACTCATATACGGTTATGCCGTATGCCTTGTAGCGGTAATCACATTTCTGATTGCCATTGCCGGGATTATTTTTGCTGTGATGGACCTGGGCGATCCATTATATGCCGGCAATAATTACAATAAGGAAAGTATAGCCTCATTTGAAAACTATAAAATGGATATGTTAAAATCCCAGGGTGATAAGGAGACATGGTCTCCTGATGACGCAACCCTGAAAGCCATGTATGAGGCTGAAAAGGATGACCGTATACGCAGGGTAAACATAATTCAATGCGCAGTATATACATTCATGGCATATTGATCATTATCTGTCTGTATCTTATTCTTTACGCACTGGAGCTGGATGCGCAGACTTGGCAAGAAGGCGGAGCGTATTAATAATTAATATTCTTAATGAACACAAGGCAGGCTTTCATTGTTTATGTATAACTTTATAATACCGCGAAACCGGAACCATTATAACATGAGAAACATGAAAGCCAGCCTTTTCATTTTGTATTTACTTTTAGTTATACCAGCTTCATTTTCTCAGGAAGCGGCTGAAGAACATGATCATAATCATGATCATATAAGCCATGGACACTTTGAAATGAAAAATGAAGTTGGTGGAGCCATTGGTGCGGTTTTTATGTTGGAAGAGCAGGGGACGTCTTTGGGATTTCATTTACATTATTATCGGAGACTGCCCGGTAAAATGAAGCGTTTTGGTATTTCGCCTGGTCGTTGCATTCGTTTTTGGTGATCACAGGCATTATACACTACATTTAATGATGGTGTATAGCCCTATCCATGGATGGTGGGTCAGTGCCGGTCCGGGCCTTACTTATATAGATCATGATAGTGAATTTGTGGGATCTGCCCATATTGAAACAGGCTATGAGTTTGATCTTGGAAAGTTGCATTTAGGGCCGGTCGTGGAGTATTCCTGGGCAAAAGAAGGGCAGCATATTATGCTTGGCCTGCACCTGGGAGTGCCTTTTTAACAAAATACATGTCCACAGCACCTTTATGCTTGGCTTCGATCTTCCCCCTGTGGACACATTCAAACTGTCTTCCTGACCAGATTATAGGTAGTACCCGAGATATTCACTTCTCCGATTTCCCCACTTGATTCCATTCTAGAGGCGATGTTCACGGTATCTCCCCAAATATCATACTGGAATTTTTTAATCCCAACGATCCCCGCAACAACAGGTCCTGTATTTATGCCGATCCTGATCTCAAAGTAAGGAAGGCCCTTGCTGGTCCTGTTTTCCTTTAGCGCAAGCATAAAATCACGAATTTCCATGGCTGCGCGTACTACATCAGAAGGGTTTGTTTTGTTGGGGATTGGCAATCCTCCTGCACACATATAGGCATCACCGATGGTTTTGATCTTTTCTATATTGTAATTGGCAATGATGTTGTCAAAAGCTTTAAAGCAATGATCGATCTCTGCCACCAGTTCATCAGGGCTCAGCACCTCTGCCATCTTTGTGAAACCTGCGAAATCAGTGAACAAAACAGTCACCATCTCAAAGCTCCTTGCTTTGGAGCTCCCTTTTTCTTTAAGCTCCTCAGCAGTTTCTTCAGGGAGAATATTGAGCAGCAGCTTATCCGACTTCTCCTTTTCATCCTGGATGATCACATTCTTTTCTGCCAATGTATTCCTTGTCCTTCGCACGTATCGGTAGCGGTGCAAGAGTAAGAGAGCTAACAGGAGAATTCCCCCACCCAGTCCTGCCACAGAATTTCTGATGATCTTTTGTCGCCTGATCATGAGGTCCTGTATCTTCGCGTCTTTATTGAGCAGGTCGATCTCTGCCTTCACCTGTTCATCTTCAAATTCATTGATTTTTTCCAGGGCCTTGTTTTTTTCCGTATCAAGGAGGCTCAGGCGCTCTTCATTATATTTTTCCTTGTACAAGTAGGCATTTTCAAAGTCACCAAGCCTGAAATATATATCCGCTAGTCCATCGTAAATTTCCAATTGATTTTGCCTGGCACCAAGACTGTTAGCCATGCTTTCAGCAAGCAGGTAATTTTTAAGTGATTTTTTATAAAATTCCTGGTCTCTGTAAATTTCGGCAGTGGTAATAAAATAAACAAGCTTGCCTATCTCATCATTGGTCTGCAGGGCAAGCGTATATGATTGCTCGGCAAATGAAAGGGCCAGGCCGAATTTTTGCATATTTTTGTAGGTGATTGCCATATTTGACAGGGTGATCGACATGTCAACCTTATTATCCAGGTCTTTTTGTATCATAAAAGCCTTGGTATAATATTCCAGGGCCTTTTCGTGCTCATCAAGCTCAGAGTAAACAGTTCCGATATTTCCATAGTTCTTCACCAGCCGACTGTGATCTTCATTTTTTTCATTGATGATGATGGCCTGTTCATAGTAGTATATGGCCTGATCATTCATTCCCATCTCTGAGTACCTGGACCCAAGGCTGTTGTAAACTTTGGCCATGCTCAATGAATCTTCTGTCTGGATAAAAATTTCAAGGGCCTTCATTAAGTATTCCAGGGAGAGCTCCAGCTGTCCCATGATGGAATAAACGATCCCGTAATTATTATAGATGTTGCCCTGATCTTCCTTCAGGTCATATTTTATTGCCATCGACAGGGCAGAATCATACATCATGATGGCAGAATCATATTGTCCGTTCAGGTCATGACTGATGCCCTGGTACATGATCATTCGTGGGACTACCCTGTGATATGAAGAAGAAAGGGCGATATCCAATACACGCTTTGCATCCTCCATCGACTGATCGGGATCATTATACAGATCGTTATTAATACAGTGGCATAATTCAAAGAAGGTGTTGGTATCAATATTTCCACCCTCCAGTTCCCTGAACAGGCTATCACTGAAATGCCGGTTCTGGGCACTTAGGGTACCGGCCAGACAAAAAAGTGAAAAACCGATAAAGAAAATTGAAAAAAACCTCAACATCTGCAAGAATTATTTATGCTGTTATTTCAAAAGTAAGTATTAAACATACAACACATTCATTTTGATCATTTGTACGAATATTTTGCCTCATAGTTATGATAAGATGAACAAATAAATTTTGCTATCGTTTATTAAACAGCAAAACAACAGCCAATAGCTCATTTGCTTTGACTGGATGCATTTGTTATATTTGATTAATATTCATATTAAACCCGGGAACCAATGAAAAACCTATTTAGAGTATTCAGTTTATTTGCAATGGTATTTTTGACTGGAATTAGTGTATACGGACAGGAATATGACTGTAATACTGAAAACAACCAATTTAGAACCAAGAAAAACCAATGGATCATTAAGAATCCAGACAAGCCCTTTTCTGCATCTGATATTTCAGCCTTCAATGGTTTGTTTTATTACCCAACCGACTGTAAGTATGTATATAAAGGAAAATTGACACGCAATGAGCCCATGAAAATTGTCAATGTAGCAACAAGCAAAGGCGGAACAATGCAGCTTTATGATTATGGTACGGTAAGTTGTCAGATTGGGCAGGAAGAATATAATCTGACTGTATATAAAAACATTGATATGCCGGAGTTCAGCAATTCCCCGGAAACATTATTTATTCCATTTATGGACGAAACCTCAGGCCCACCGCCCAAAACTACTTTTGCTTCCGGGCGTTACCTTATCGTTCAGGCTCCTGCCAGTGGAAACAAGCTTGTACTGGACTTTAACAGGGCAACAAACCCTTTCGAAAACTATAACAGCAATTATCCCACTTTGGTGGTTCCCGATCCAAATGTTATCCGTGTTCCCCTGGATACTGGTGAGAGAAAGTATGAAGACCGGTAAATTGTAAAATATTTGGTACTTTGTCAGCAGAAAAACGGAAACAAATGAAGCGTTTTCTCACAATTATAGTATTTCTGATTCTGCTCACTTCATGTGATCATGTGATCTTTTTGGAGCCTCAACCCCGAAAAGTCAAGACCATTAAAAGAAATACCTACCTCACTTCAGGGGATATATCTGGATGGTGATGGAGATACGCTATATGTTCATGAGCACTCATTTGCCTATAGTTCTGATGAATTTCATTCCCCGGATAAGATGCATCTTTCTGATTCTTCAGTATTGAAGGAATATTATGACCATTATTTTTATAGTACACCGCTGTTCCTTGAAGAGGGGAAGTTCTGGGTCAGTTATATCCTACGCTTAAATGAAGATGGTGCTGGCTTTGAACTATATGCTATGGATCCGGGTGATGTTGTTAAGCTGGCTAAACTTCAGGAGATCACTTCCAAGATACGTGATATAGAGGGAGATAATCAAAGTTATTATCTCTTCAATCCTAAAAAGAAACACTATAAAAAGATCATATCCGATACTATTTTCTCGAAGATGATCTCTTTTAGGAAAATAGGGAATTAGGAAATAATAAGCCCCATGGGGTGAAATTCTAAATTCTAATAACTAAATTCTAAATAAATTTCAAATTCTAAATCTCAAAATTTAAAAACCCCCTCGCCAACAGGAGAGGGGGTGAGGTGCATTTAGATTTATTTCAGAATAGTTCCCAGAGCATGAATTATTTCTGCACTGGTTCTGTAAGCGGATCTTTTTCCTTTACTGGAGTTCCTTTATAAGAAATTCGTTCAGCACGTGGAACGCCTGTTTTGAATCCCAGATCACTAGATTTTCCATAAAGTTCAGGATGCAGGTAGAGTCCTTTTTCGTGAGCGGGTTTATCCTCTACAGGCTTGATACGATGCTCTTGAGCATATGGATCATTCCTGACCCCGGTGACCTGCCAGCTGACTTTAATATTCGGTTTGTTGGTCTGTATAGTAAACTCGTTACCGGAGATCTCTTCTTTCACAATAGCCTGTGCGAATTCACCCAAAACAGTAAGTTGATACCTGAAATCAATATTCACAGCATTGAAATACGAAGGCAAGGCAACAGTAGCCATACCGTCAACATCTGTTACAACATTACCATTATAGATATTCATCATATCAGGGCTTTCAACAAAGCTGTGTATGAGGAATTTATTTGCCGGATCTTGCGGGTGGTCGATCTTAAAGCTACCTGCAGCCTTTCCGAGTGTACCACTTACATAGACATCACCTGAAAACCAACCGGCATAATTATTTGCAGCTGCCCCCATGTCATCACCGTATACCGCCATACTATAAGTAGAACCTGATTGCCCCATGCCAGCAAAATAGCCACCGTAGTTATTATTGGTACCGCCACCACCTTCACCAAATACTCCTTCATTAAACATTGAACCGGTAGAGTATGCATGACCAAGAACTCCATAGGAAATATCAGAGGTATTGTTTTCTGACCAGCCAAATAAGGCAGGTGCGAGATTTTGTGTTGGGCTGTACATCACACCCAGATCTGTTCCATTAGCACCAGCTGAGTTTTGTTCAACCACATGGGTCTTAACCAGGGGATCAATTACCCCGATACCGACCTTGTTGCCTTTCCATGCCATGGTCTGGTTACCGTTTTCATAAAGGAACACAGCCTGGGAGGCGGGGATTCCAGTAAAGCCATGCAACATTGCGCTGCCTGTTTCAGTGCATGGCAGAGACCACGTATTGGTTCCCGACCATCAGCCGATCGTAAAGTATGCATGAGATAGAGCATTCAAGTTTGTATGCGTCTCCGCGGACATTAATAACGTCCAAAGTGCTGGCAGGGCTATCTGTACCGATGGCCTACAAATCCGGTGTTAAAATAGATATCTCGGACCATTTGATAGCCAGGGGCTGCTTCCGCCACCACCTGAACTGCGCTGCATACATGGCAAAGGGCACTGTGGCCAGTTTGCTCATACCCATGTCGATGAAGGTATTTCCTCCATTAGGGTCAATCTCGGTTTTGATATAAAAATCGCCGGTGGCCCAGGGGATGGTTAGAAAATTCCCTGACAATACTGCTCCATCACCGATCATGAAGTGGAACAAACCGTAAGAGTTTGTTAATGGTGTGTGTTTTTCTGAATAGATCATTGTTCCCGGAAGTGGACCCTGGTAAACTGACATTCGGGCACTGATCATTGTGTTGGCGATGGGAGTTCCAGCGCCGTCGCGGGCCATGCCCTGGTAGTCGATCATCTGCGGTACCTGGCCGCTTGCAATCATAGCAAAGCTAACTGCTGCTATAAACATTAATAGTCTAATCTTTTTCATAGGTTTATTTTTTTTGGTTACATCCTGATTAATTTGATTGATTTAAATTGTTTGTCAGTGCCGGAGGCTGTAATAATCATCAGGTTATACATTCCCGGCGGTAAATTACTCAGGTCGATGACCTCCTGATAGGAGTTTTCTCCTGACAACTTTTCACTGATCAATGCCTTTCCGCTGAAATCATACAGCGTATAGCTGACCCCTGTAGGCAGTTCAAATGTTGCATTTAGCTGAACATAATCACTGCATGGGTTGGGATAAACAAGGAATTCACCTTCCTCATTTATTTCCGTAACGCTTACCGGCAGGTCGTCGAGTTGTTGAAATCCCGAACTGAGGATAATCGCTGGATGGTAGGTTGTTGCCAGAGGACCTGCCTGGCCGATAGTCCAGGAAGCCTCAATGACAGCCGTTTCGTAATAGCCGCCTCCTGCACTGAACACATGTCTGGGCAGCTCCTGGGAGAACCCTGTGAAGGCAAGAGAAACAGCAATTACCACGAGTAATGGTTTTAAGTGTTTCATATAATGAATGGTTTTAAAGGATCAAGTTGTGATCTGGCAGGAACTCAAAATAGTAAGACCCGTCAACCTTATTATAATGAGATAGGGTAAATGTACAAAATAAGTATATGGGATGCAAATAATTATAATACCGGGTACTACGTATTTGGTATTAGGTATTACGACGGATATCGATTAGAGTAATGATAAAAATTTGAAGGTTTATATATTGAGGGGAATATATTTTCGTAATACGTAGTTCCTGATACCTAATACGATAATAACTATCTTTATCCGGCAATCAAGCTGATTTGACAGCAGAAGATAACCATAAGCCCAATCTGGATCCATCACGCTGGCTCAGCGAGCATGGAGATTACCTTTTTTCGTATGCTTTTTCAAGGATCAGCAAACGGGAACAGGCCGAGGACATCGTACAGGAAACCCTTTTATCGGCTTACCAGGCCCGTGATAATTTCCGGGGAGGCAGTTCAGAAAGGACCTGGCTGGTCTCCATCCTGAAAAGAAAGGTGATCGATTATTATCGTAAGCAGTCGAGGAATCCGGAATCACTCACCAGAATCATTTGAGATGCCTTTTCATCAGGGAGGCATGCATGACGGTACCTGGCTCAGCGATCATGCCCCTTCCCCATGGGATGATGATGCTTTGAAAGATGATGATGGTGTCCTGATGGAGGTGATACAATACTGCATATCACTTTTAGGCGCAAAGATGGCCGCCACCTTCAGCATGAAAACACTGGAAGATATTTCAAGTGAAGAAATTTGTAAGGAATTAGGAATATCGGAGTCCAACTTATGGGTGCTCTTGCACAGGGCAAGGCTTCAGCTTCGCGAATGTGTTGAAAATAAATGGTTTAAAGAATTGAAATGATAGAGAAGGCAAAAATATGGATGAACAATGCGATGCATCGCCTGATGCTCTCGTGCGATAGAGCGACTTTCTTAATAACCAAAAAGGAATATCAAAAACTTACCTGCAAGGAAAATGCCCAGCTTAAACTGCACCTGATGGGATGCAAATTTTGTCGTGCATTCAAGGACCAGAATGCGATCTTATCTGATCAGCTCAGAACCCTTGTGGAAAATCCATCCAGGGCTGAACTTTCTGAAGAAAAGAAAAAAGAGATCGCGGAAACATTAAATGCTCAGTAGTTGCACAAGGGTAAAATTCTAAACTCTAAGCCCTAAACTCTAAACAAACTTCAAATTACAAATTTCAATGCACCTCACCCCCAAACCCCCTCTCCTGAAGGCGAGGGGGCTTTATTATGTTGAGAATTGGATTTTGAAGTTTGGAGTTTGGGCTACCTGGCCTTAAGAATGAAATAATCATTTCCATTCTCCTGATGATTGCTGTCCTTATCGCAATCTTTTCAGCTGCTTCCCGGCCCTTTATATCCACACCCTGCAGAAATGCGGGGTTTTTTTCATTGTGTTAAAGATATGTTAAAAACCAGTAAGCCAGCGTATTAAGAATTACTTTCACAGCGTCATGTCACGATTAAATTCTAAAAGGGATGAACTAAAACAAAAATAAGATGGTACCAAATGCAGAAAATACCTCAGGATTAAATTCAGCCATTTCCGGAAATGTGATCCTTCCCGGTGATGGCAACTATGATGAAACACGGAAGATATGGAACGGGATGTTTGACAAAAAGCCGGGCATAATTGTACAATGCAAGAGCGCATCAGATGTGGTAAGGGCTGTAAATTTTGCAAGAGAGAATGGCCTTCTGATGGCCATTAAGGTGAGGGCACAATTCGGCAGGAACCGCTTCATGTGATGATGGCATGATGCTCGACCTTTCATTGATGCAGCGTGTGGAGGTAAACACAAACAACAATACAGCAAAAGCTGAAGGTGGTTGCCTGCTGGGAGCCGTTGACAAAGCAACACAGGAACATGGGCTTGCTGTTTCATCAGGTATCATTTCACACACCGGAGTTGGCGGATTGACCCTTGGTGGCGGGATGGGATGGATCAGCCGCAAGCATGGGTTTTCAGTAGACAATCTTTTATCGGCAGAGGTAGTGACTGCCAATGGTGATATTGTTCATGCGAGCAAAGATGAAAACACTGATTTGTTTTGGGCTATTCGAGGAGGAGGAGGCAACTTTGGTGTTGTTACCAATTTTGAATTTCAATGTGCTGATATTGGAACAGAGGTTTATTCCGGTCCGATCGTCAAGCGATTCGAAGATGCAAAGGAATATATCAGGTTTCACAGGGAATTTGTGAAAACAATGCCTGATGAGATGACCGTATGGCTGGTAATCAGGCATGCTCCACCATTACCATTTATTCCTGAGCAATATCATGGGAAAATGGTTGTGCTTGTCCCCTTTGTATACCTGGGTGATGACGAAAAAGGGAAAGGACTGATGCAGCCTGTTCGTGATTTTGGAGAAACATTGGGTGATGGTTCTGCCATGCATCCATGGGTGGGCTGGCAATCTGCTTTTGATGGCCTGGTTGATCATGGGGCAAGAAACTATTGGAAATCGCATCATTTAAAGAATTTATCGGATGATTGTACTGATGTAATAGTCGATTATGCATCCAAAATGCCTTCCGGCGAGTGCGAAGTGTTTATCCCACATATGGAGGGAGTTCCTTCCAGGGTGAGTGCTGATGAAACAGCATTTTCGCACCGAAGCACCCCTTTCGTCATGAATATTCATACCAGGTGGCGTGAAGCTGCAGACGATGAAAAATGCATGAAATGGGCAAAGGGTTTCTTTGACGAAACAAAGGCTTTCAGCCAGGGAGTGTATGTGAACTTCATAAGCGATGAAGGGGAGAACAGGACAAAAGAGGCATATACCCCGGAGGTATGGGAAAGACTTGTAAAAGTTAAAAACACATGGGATCCCGGAAACCTGTTCAGGGTGAACCAGAATATTAAACCAAACGGATCATCATAAGGGATTATTCCTTAAAGATCTTCAGATTTACATTACCTTCATAAACCTTAATGAGGATAACCTGTCCGGCTTTCCAGTTGTGGGTCATCCTATAATCTTCATCTATATACATTCTCTCGGTTCTGCGATCTTCAGGACCCTGAACATTGTCAGGTAATTCAATACCATCTTGATATATGTGGTAGATAAATTTTGCAGGGGTGTCGCCGGTGTTTTTCACGATGAATTTATGGTATACCGTTTCAACGATCGGCACACTGATTTCCATTCCCCGGCTTGCTATCATATCGACAGGCACAGCCACCTCTTTGCTCATCCATTCTTTTGGTGGATCAGGTTCTGGAATCACGGGATTCAGGTTCTCATCTACTTCGATATAGTCGCCAGGAACCTCAAAGAATGAAGGGTCAACTTTCCACTTTTCTATATTTTCAAGCTGCACGAGACCAATCTCTTCCCCAAGGTTCTGTTCCAATTTTACCGGAAAGTTCAGCTCTTCAGAAAACCATTGAGTATATAATACCTTTCCATCATAGTATATAGCCTTCTTGATGCAGTCATAACCTGATATATTTTCTTCACCAAGGATCTTTTCTTCGCCATATATTTTAGTTGCGTTATAAGCCTGCACGGGATCGTTCATAGCGCTCATCATGCCATCACTTTTAGTATAGTGTACTTTCTTTTCACCAACCAGCATGACGGCTGTAACATTGGTAGATGGATTTGTGATCACAACCCCATCCATCCCGTCTTGATTGAATTCATAGCGGTACTGGACAAGGTCGGAATAAACTTTGTACTGATCTCCGGGGGCGGCACTGCTGGCCATGTTCATATCGGCCTGCCATTGGCCAAGGCTCACAGAGGGTATGATCAATAGCACGATGATGCAAAGGAAGAATTTTCTCTTTTTCATGGGATTGGTTTTTGGGTTAACATCTGTAGTATGCCTTTCATAATCAGATCAGCACTATTAACTCAAAGATAATACAAATTTGACGTTCAAAGACAGACATCATTAATGATTCAAGATGAATAATTGTTGTACTTTTGGCCACGTTAACAGAATGAGCTGATTTTATTACTTTATAAAAATGAAGCAGGAAAATAGTGGCCCTGTTCGCAGCACCAACACTTTTACTGATTTTAAGTACTATCTTTTTCACAAGCCACCTTTCAAGACATTGGTAGAACAGACTAATTCTGATGCCAGGGTTAGTCTGGGCAAAAGTATCCTACAACGAACCGGTATAGATGTAGAAAGTTACAAGATGCTCAATCTTCACAGGGTAGGCATAGAAACTCCCGCCAGCTATGTATTTGATGAGTTGTTGGCATGGAGCGGTAACTCCATTTGTTGGCCTAACCATATTGCAAGGGTAGATTTGCAGGACAACAAACTGGAACAGATAAAAATATACCTTTTCGGGGTTACGAAACGATTTTTGGGTACAAACCTGTTTCACCTATTTGACTTGAGTGCCATACGCATACAAAAGGTTCCGGCAGACTCAGATTTTGATAATGCCAGGTATCTGCTTTATGAGTGCAAGGGAGGATACCCGATTGGTGTCTTTTCTATATACGTTAGGTCGTCTATTCCCGATAGGGGAGAAACAGAAATGTCGCAACTTTTCATGATGGTGAGCTTTAACTTTTATGGTAAGAAAAGAAAAAGACGAACCCTCTTTAACCGGATATGGGAAAGAATCCATAACAGGGTAACATCCAATGTTCTTTATCGTTTCAAGCGATTATGTGAATGGAAGTTCGAAAATTTTGTTAACGAATAGCGGATAACAAGCTCGCTTTATATTGTACTATTAAGCTCAGGATCATAGCTCGGAGCTGACAAGATATTTTAAAAAACTATTGATTTTTTAAGGATAATATTTATCTTTGCACTCGCTTTTAAAGCAAACCTTCCTCTTTAGCTCAGTTGGTTAGAGCATCTGACTGTTAATCAGAGGGTCCTTGGTTCGAGTCCAAGAAGAGGAGCGGTAAAAAAGGGGCGCACGTTGTGCAGCCCCTTTTTTGATATGTGAAATCTGAACTCTGATATTTGAAGTTTGAAGTTTCTGCTCCGCCAGTTGAGTGCACCTGTCATCCTGCATCGCCCGCTGTAGCTTTAGCGAAAGCGGGAGAGTTGCGGAGCGAGCGTAGCAAGTGACGAGGGACCCCCATCAATTAAGCTCCAAGCCGTCAAAAGCCAAATTTCAATAAAACTCCAAACTGTCAAGTTCCAAATTCATCCAACACTCAACACTCAACATCCAACACCTTTATGTATCAAGGCTTTCGGGAGCTGCAACTCTTCATTTAAAAAAATCGGTGATTTTGGGGGGAGTTGCAGCTTTTTTATGTACCGATCCCTCCCCTGTTTTTAGACCCCCAAACAATCGTTCCATTATTTGGTCCCCAACCCATAGTTGACTTCCCCTCCCACTTTTCGTATTTTTATAAAAATCAATAAACCGCGCCATAGCAGCGGCCGTTATCGGTTAGTGCTAAAAATCTACTATGAGAATTTTCTTTTTATTTCTATTCATCAATCTATACCTGGCTGCTTCTAGTCAGGTTATAAAGGGAACCATTTTTGAGAAGAAAACAAACAATATCATTTGCTTTGCAACAATCTATTTTAATGGAACCTTTGTTGGTACTTTATCAGATCAAAATGGAAATTTCGAGTTGTATATCTCGAAAGAAAATAGATCAATGCCATTAACAGTAAGTTGTATAGGTTACTATTCTGTTACTCTTACTGATTTTTCTATTACTGAACCGTTGATAATTTATTTGGAACCCCAGTTATATGAATTAAAAGATGTTATTATTAGTGGTAAATCTCTGGAAAGGAAGAGAAGAAGAAATTTAAGATTGTTTAGAAAAGAATTTATTGGCACTACTGCCAATGCGCATGGATGTAATATATTGAATGAAAATGATATTACCTTCAACTATGATTCTGATGATGATACGGTGAAGGCATATGCGTTGAAACCAATTTTGATTGAGAATACGGCATTAGGATACAAAATCACTTATTTCCTAGATAGATTTGAATATTATAAAAAAACTCAAGCTACTTTTTTTAGTGGGAATTTTATATTCATTAAGGATCTTAATGATGATGAAGCACAGACTCAATTTTATAAAAGCAGAAGAGAACACACCTATTTAGGATCAAGAATGCACTTTTTCAGAGTACTTTGGTCTGGGCAGTTAGATTCTTCAGGATTTATAGTTAGAAGTCCATCGTATGACACTCTCAATCTTGACACAATCGTATTTCAAGATGATAAACAAAATAAATTTCTTGGATTCACCTCTAACATATTAATAGAATATAACAACAGTAAAAGCACTATTGAATTTGTTCAGGAGTTTGTTTATTTTGATGAATCGGGATTATTCAGTCCCGGGATTAAATGGAGTGGTGAGATGGCTCGACAGCGAATTGCAGACTGGCTTCCATATGAATATTCAATCGAGCAGTAACAACCCAAACAATAAATAAAAACCATACGCCTCTTATTCAGACAGTTGTGCGTTTTTTTTAGAAATACCATTTTTTTCAGACCTTATGTAATATGTATTGAAAGTATTTTTATAAAGTTGAAGAACCTAGACATAATAGAAGACAAAAGCAGTTATTGTATTAGATATAGTATTCCTCTGTTCTCTTATTATCTTTTAAGACCTGACCTCACAGGTTCAAGAACCTGTGAGGTCTCTTTGGCTGCAACTTCCGCCCCACCTTCGTCCCGAGTGCTCGGAACTCCGGCGGGTAAAAAAGAAACCACCTCCGCCAACCGCGTGTCGCCATAGCTTCAGCGGTGGCACAGGCTACGGCGGTTGTAAAGGGAGCAACAAAAAAGGGCCACCCCACCGTCGCTAAAGCTATGGCGGGCAAAGGCGAGTCCCTTTTTTGATACTCGATACTTGATACTTGATATTTGAAGTTTTCTGATCAGCCAGTTAAGTACTACCGGTCATCCTGCATCGCCCGCCGAAACCTTGGTGGAGGCGGGAGAGCAGCATCGCGAAGCGATGCAAAGGAAGGGACCTGTTGGCGGCTAGCACCTCCCTATCAAAAAGCACCCCTTCTATTAAACTCCAAACTGTCAAACACCAAATTTCAAAAAAACTCCAAACTGTCAAATTGCAAATTCCAAACTAATCCAACACTATATTCCCCATCCATTATCCATAAATCATCATTCGTAGTTTTTCTACGTTAGGCGGTAAAATCCCGTTGGTTTTAAAATCGATTGTTATTTAATTTTATACTGTTATAAATTGTTCCGGGTAAGCTTTTTGCTTTCGCAAGGATATAAAATTAAATATGATGAAAAAGCTATTCGTGCTTTCGATCATTAGCCTTATGATGATCTCTGTGAATTTTGGTCAGAAGCCTTCGATAGACCTCTCGTTTACTTCTGTTAATGATACTGCCTGGATTCAGATGGACAGTATCAGGTTGGTCAACCGCACCCTGGGAGGTGATACCGTGTTGTATTATCCCGATACAGTGCTGTCTGTAAATTATGTCGGTATTTCTGAAATTTCAAATAAGATGAAAGGATTTCAGGTTTTCCAGAACTATCCCAACCCCGTTACAAACCAGACCAAGATTACCATGTTCGTGCCTGAAAAGGACAACATTAGCGTGATTGTTGCAGACATGTTGGGAAGGATTATATTAAAATCTAGCAGGACTCTAGATAAAGGGATGCATGCCTTCAGATTCACACCCGGAGGTGGAAATCTATATTTTTTCACGGCACAATGGAGGGGAAACAATAGCAGTATTAAGATCCTGCAGGCAGGGGGTAATCCAGGAGGCTCGAAATCACTTGAATACATAGGCGGTGAGTACACATCTCCACAGACAATGATAAAGAAAACTATTCAGGGATTTGTTTTCAACCCCGGTGATGAACTGCTGTACATCGGTTATGCCGGTGGTTTGCAGTCCGGCTTTCTTGACAAGCCGGAGGAAAGCCATGCTTATGCCTTCCAATTTGCCACAAATATCCCCTGCCCGGGAACACCCTTGGTGGAATACGAAGGGAAGGTGTATAATACCATTCAAATTTTCAGCCAATGCTGGCTGAAAGAAAACCTGAATGTTGGAATAATGATTAATGGAATGGTAGAAATGACGGACAATGGAATTATAGAGAAATACTGTTATTATAATGATACAAACAGATGTAATCAATACGGCGGTCTTTACCAGTGGGATGAGATGATGACATATTCCACACAATCAGGAGCCCAGGGAATTTGCCCCCCTGACTGGCATTTGCCTTCGGATGAGGAATGGAAGGTGTTGGAGGGGGCAGTAGACAGTCTATATGAAATTGGAGATCCAATATGGAACCTTTATGGGCTCAGGGGTTTTAATGCAGGAACTAATCTTAAGTCAACGACCGGATGGTCAGGTATTGGCAATGGTTCCGGTCTGTTTATGTTTGCAGGTCTGCCAGGAGGTTATCGTTACAGCGATGGTTATTTCTATTATACCAACCTTCATGCTCTATGGTGGTCATCAACTGATGGTAATGCAACGAGCGCATGGAATCGTTATCTCAGCTATAATAATCCGATAGTGGATCGTGACTTTGGCAACAACAAGGGATTCGGTTTCAGTGTCCGCTGTATCAAAGATTGATATCAAATCTTTACACTTGCTCTGTCGCCACCATATTAATTTAGTTATTTATTTCTGGTTTAAATATGACATAAGTATAGTGCGAGGCCCTTTTTTGATATCTGATACTCGATACTTGATACTTGATATTTGAAGTTTTCTGATCAGCCAGTTAAGTACTACCGGTCATCCTGCATCGCCCGCCGAAACCTTGGTGGAGGCGGGAGAGCCGCAGCGCGAAGCGATGCAAAGGAGGGAACTGTTGGCGGTTAGCACCTCCCTATCATAAAGCACCCCTTCACTAAACTCCAAACTGTCAAACTCCAAATTAATCCAACACTCACTTCGTCCGCCGAAGTTTTAACGAAGGCGGAACACCCAACACTTTCCCGCGAATGCGGGAAAAACGGTGGTTTATTTGGTCAAGGGGTGAAATCTTATTCAGTTTAACGTTTGGTGTAAGAAGAGTAGCCGAAAGCGGAAGTAAAAACTTTCAGTTTACTGCAAATTTTATGCGGGCTGCAATGTTCATATTTAATACAATCTCGGCTATTATTTTTATACTTTGTTGTGCTTAGTACTTGTTCAATTTTTTGTCCTTTTTGTAATTTTTTATCATTTTCCCAAAATCCTTGTCTTTCTTACGTTTTTCAGCAACAGTCGATTCAAAATGTTCTTTTTCCCGTTCCATTTTCAAGTAGTTTTCATAGGACGATTTATCTATTTCTCCACTTTCTACGCTTGCTATAACTGCACAGTCAATTTCTGTTGTATGTGTGCAATCTTTAAATTTGCAATCTTTGGATAGTTCTACTATTGTTTCAAATGTAATTTCTAATCCATCTGTTGAATCTGCAATCCCAACTTCTCTCATTCCAGGATTGTCAATTAAAATCCCTCCATTTTCGAGAACCAACAATTCACGGTGACTTGTAACGTGTCGTCCTTTGTTTGTACTTGTACTAATTGTGTTTGTTTTCATAAATTGTTTACCTGAAAGATTGTTCACAAGAGTTGATTTTCCTACTCCTGATGAACCTAACAAGCAGTAAGTTTTACCTTTTATGATACTTATCTTTTAGTCTATCGATTCCTATTAGGGTTTCATTGCTTATAGTAATTACAGGTACTTGCTTAATTCTATCTTGAACATTAGCAATCAACTTTGTTAATTCTCTATCTTCTATCAGGTCAATCTTGTTGAGAATGATAATTGGTTTTACGTTGGATGTATTGCAAATAGTCAGGTACCTTTCTATTCGGTTGATGTTAAAATCCCTGTCAACTGCTTGTACAATAAAAGCAAAGTCAATATTTGTTGCTATAATTTGTTTTTCGCCTTGTTTGCCAACTGCTTGTCTTTCAATGATGGTATTTCTTGGAAAAATGGAATGAATAAGTACTTTATCTTCATCATATTCAGAAATTGCAACCCAGTCACCAACAGCAGGGAAATCAGACCTTTTATGTGCCGAAAATCTTAAATTTCCGATTATTTCAGCATCATATTCATTTTCGGTAGTTTTTACAACGTATCTTTCCTTGTGTTCGGAAATAACTCGTCCCACTCCAAATGAATCAAGATTTTGGTCCTTTCGGTAATTTTCCAATTCTATATTATATCCTAAATCTTCAAGTGTCATTTCTTTTCTCCTGTATTAAGCACAACTTGTTTATTGATTCACCTTTATTATCATTATATGTCTAAATTGGGGTTGTAATGGTAATGATATGTGCTATTATGTTTCAAAATCCTCTATTGGGGTTTTGACTTAATTAAACAGCTTATCAGTAAAGATAAAAAATATTGGTGCTGCAACTTCCACCAAAAAAGAGGAGCGGTAAAAAAGGGGCGCACGTTGTGCAGCCCCTTTTTTGATATCTGATATCTGATATTTGAAGTTTGAAGTTTCTGCTCCGCCAGTTGAGCGCACCTGTCATCCTGCATCGCCCGCTGTAGCTTTAGCGAAAGCGGGAGAGTTGCGGAGCGAGCGTAGCAAGTGACGAGGGACCCCCATCAGTTTTGCACCTCGCTATCATGCAGCACCTCTTCTATTAAACTCCAAACTGTCAAACACAAAATTTCAAAAAAATACCAAACTGTCAAACTCCAAATTCCAAATTAATCCATCACTATATTCCCCATCCATCATCCACTGTGTCCTCTGTAGCTATCCGCGAGCGCAGAAGCTACTCAGCGGAGGCGCTAGCGAAAGAGGATAATTCATCATCCATAATTATTTCCGCGAATGCGGAAATCCCGCCCCGGTTGCCTGGGACCGGAATAAAATCGTTCCTTTATTTGGTCACGTTTTGAAATCTAATTCTGTTTTAACGGTCGAGGGTATGTGACGTAAGGGATTGCGGAGCAGTTTCCTGTCCGCTGATACAAAAGTTTGAGTGGGCTACAATCCTTGAAATAATTGCTATCACAGCTATTATTTTTATACATTGTTAGGTGGAGTTTTTTCTTCGTCTTGTGTATTTAATCTGTCGATTATATTATATTTCGCCTGTCTTTTCTTCCACCTATCCCTTGCATATTTTTGCATGTCAACTATGGTATCGGTTTCATCAATTATTTCAAGACCTAGCAAAGTTTCAATAATATCTTCCATTGTTACAATTCCGTCAAAACCACCATATTCATCTACAATTAATGCAATATGTTCTTTTTTTTCCAATAGTTTTTCCCACAAAGCAAAAAGTTCTATACTATATGGAACAATAACTATCTCTCGTTTAATATCTTTCAGTTTTAATTCATGTTGGTCTTCGGCTAGTTTTTCAAAAACTTCCTGCCTAAAAACATATCCTGTTATGTTTTCTTCATTTTCTGAATATATAGGAATACGTGAAAATTTTAGATAATCTTTATTCTTAAAAAAATCTTTTAAGGATAATTTCTCATCGGCAACAGCAACAACAACTCTTGGGGTCATAATTTCTGCTACTTTCACATTTTTGAGCCGAAGTAAATTTTGAATTATTTTATGTTCATTATTTGAAAAAACACCTTCATCTGCTCCTATATTTGCTAATGCTGCAATTTCCTCTCGGCTAGTAGTTTGCTCTTGTCTGTTTTTTGAATAAGTTTCGTAATGACTGCTGACATTACAACCAATGGATAGGTAATAATTATCATACCTTGTATAATTCGAGAAGAAATCATGGCTAGATTTCGCCAATATCTGGCTCCAATTGTTTTTGGAATAATTTCGGTAATTACTAGAATTAAAATTGTTAAAATAGCTGATATAATTCCAAAAGAAGCTTCACCAAATACTTTAACTGCTTGTGCTCCAACTCCAGCGGCACCAACTGTATGTGCTACGGTATTTAATGATAAAATTGCAGATAAAGGCTTGTCAATATTGGTTTTTAAATCAACAAATGATTTTGCCCAGGTATTTCCTTCTTCATGCTTAACAATCAAGAAGGATTGTGGTGTTGAAAGAAGCACGGCTTCCATTATAGAACAAAGAAATGAAACAACAAGAGCAAGAAATAAATAGAATAAAAGTAATATCATGTATTTTCTTTCAAAATTACGACAGTATGAATTAATTTAGGATGATGTCTTCGTTAAAATACCACCTAGCGGTTCTAATATGGGGCGTTGGGCATTTTGAAACACCTACCTATCAAACCGCAATATGTTTTATTAAATGTTCTCATTTTCAATTTTGCCAATCCGCCCAATGACCTATATTTATTGTTATCAACAGAATGTGCTATTTCTGTTGATTTAACCAAATTTCATTAGAGTATTCATTGGAACCACCATCAAAATTTGAAATAAAAACATCATTAATCCCATCATTATTAAGATCTTTAATTATAGGACGCTGAAAAAGATTTTTGCTTCCGATTATAGAATCACTCTCTGTAAAATTCCCATTTCCATCATTATACCAGATTCTGTTTGCTTCGCCTAAACTTGTAATAAATAGATCTAATGAGCCATCACCATTTAAATCTCCTATCCCAATTCTTCCAAAAATAGCAGGAGATAGTTTTTGTTCACTATAAGTAAATATCCCTTTTCCATTGTTTAATAATATTTTCGAGGGAGTACTAAAATTACGGGTGCCATTTGTTAATATGATATCCAAATCGTTATCATTATCTATATCTCCGGATACAAAAGAACCATAAATTATTGTAGTGTCTTTCATAGTCCAATATTTCATAAAGTTCCCCCCATCATTAATTAGAGATTCGAAACCACTTCCTACTTGTCTGGAGAATATATCCATATCCCCATCATTATCCACATCAAGAAGCAGTGGATTTTTAGGAATTGTAACGTCACTTTTGGTGAATTCTCCATTTCCATTATTCAAATACAAAATATTTGCTGCCGAATTGTATTCTATTATGGCGTCAATATCTCCATCGGAATCCATATCAGCTAATTGTATTGCATTACCACTAAACTTTTCATCGCCAAGGTTTTGCTTGCTATCATAAAACTGCCCCTTACCGTTGTTAAAATAAATTTTGCTAGGGATTTCATTATATTTTTCTTCATTTTCGCTTTTATAACCCGCACATACAATAAATATATCAGGACTGCCATCACCATTTAAGTCATCAATACCAACACCATGACCCTGTTGAGTGAGTTTTTGACCGGAATCTGTAAAGTTACCATTCCCATCATTGAACAATATTTGACTATGATTATATCCCATATTGGCGCACACGGCATCTAAATCCCCATCCATATCCAAATCCTCAAGTCCAATTTGATAGGTGCTTTTCTTATGTGAATATTGGTTGTTTTTTTTGAGATTAACAATGGTCTTTTGGGCATAAATACTATTCAAACAACTGCATGCCATAATAGAATAAATCAATAGATTTTTAAGTGAATTTACTACCATGTTTATTTCCTTTTATTTTGTTGATAACGGATGGGGCTATGAAGCGTCCCGAGTCCTCGGGATGCGATATTAGCCTGTGTTATGTTTAGTATTTATTCTAAATTCCCTTTTAATCAAACTTCATTTTATTTATTTCAAATAAATAGGTAGTCTGTAAATTTACTCACTTATTCTTTTTACTACAGACGAATTCAATGTATTTTTATGGTTTTATATCAATCTCCAGCTGATATAATGCCGTAAGAAGAATGACAGGAAGGCCCCGATTGATTTAGACTGTGATTCCTGAAATGCTTTTAAGTCAACAATAAATGGGTTTTACCTGATTACAAACTGTGAGGTCAGTACACCATCATCAGTGTAGAATACAACTGTGTACACACCACTTTTCAAGTCAGATGTATTTATCGTTACGTTAAAGTTGCTTATCTCAATAGCTTCGACTAGTTTTCCGGTGACATCGATTATCTCAATCCTGTTAACATCAGATAATTCATTTATATTCAACTTGTCCGCTTGCGGGGTTCGGATAAATAACATATTCAGCCCTTGTTTTGGATTCAAAAATACCGGGAATACAGTACACCCCAGACATCATTCACTGTCATCCATGTTGTATCAATAACAGTTATCATGCGATTTCCACTAACAAGTTCTTCACCATTGTCCCAGCTGGGTTCATTGTTAATAATACGGTAATATTTATATTCATAATCACCTTGATATAAATACAGACCGTGGGTATAAATATAGTCATCGACTTCACCAAATGGAGCCATCTTGTATTGGGGGATAGTACCTGGCATAGCCCAATTATTGGCCAGGCTTCCTGCAATATATAGAAATTCTATCGCCGGATTGAAACCCTCCACTTCCATCAAATCAATCCAAAAATATACTGCTACAGGTTTATCACTCCAGTAATCACTATAAATTGATTTCTTCCGTAAGGATGATGTCTACGGTTGGGGTCACCCTCCCATTCATCATTATCCCAACTTGCTTCGCCGTTGATAACACGAAAATATTTATACAAGATCTCCCCAGAATCCACTTCCACGCGTAAGTTCATAAACATTTAGGTCCAATCCGAGTATTAATTTATAGGTCGGATCATCGCCGGGTTTCTCCCAATCAGTAAATGTACCAGAGATATATACTTCATCTGTTGTCGGATTAAATTCTTCGGATTCACTCATGTCGACTTTAAAAGTGACTGTAAAATTAGTTTGTCCAAATGCAACAGATCCCAGTAAGCAAAACAGACAAAAGTGTAAAAATAGTTAACGTAGTATGTTTTCATAATGCATAGTTTTTACTCCATAAAGATAATCAAGAAAAATGCAAAATGTACCATAGTAAGTAATCAAATAATGAGACTATTTCGAACTATCCCATTAAACAGGGTTGTCAGGTAAATTCTTTTATTGAAATACGTTATGATTTGTGGTAACTTTTTAAACCAATCACAACAGTTTTTATGATTGGAATATCTTACTGAATATCTATAAACTATTCTCCAGCCTGTGAATACATCCCAATTCTATTATGTAAATAGGCATATTAAACATAACGTTTGGCGGCTATGCAGCGTGCGGCCATTTTCGGCCGCATTGCTAAAATTACGAAAATATCTGGCGCATGCGGTATGAGGAGCTGTTATGGAAGCGTAGGACCGCCTGCGGGCCATGCGCCAAGGTATTGGCGCAGAATTTGACCTCTCGCCCCCATGGGCGAAATGCCTCTCCGCAGACTTGAAATTGGCACAACATTTCGCCCTAAATTCTGTGCCAATACCGGGTAGGATCAGCTTTGGGATTATTGGCTTGCACGATGGCACGATTGTGCGATATTCGATTTCCGAAGGAATCAAAAACCTGCTACAATTATTTGCAAAGGAAGATTTGGAATGTTAGGGTGGGGCTATGTTCTATAACTTGTTTATTGATTCACCTTTATTATCATTATATGTCTAAATTGGGGTTGTAATGGTAATGATATGTGCTATTATGTTTCAAAATCCTCTATTGGGGTTTTGACTTAATTAAACAGCTTATCAGTAAAGATAAAAAATATTGGTGCTGCAACTTCCACCAAAAAAGAGGAGCGGTAAAAAAGGGGCGCACGTTGTGCAGCCCCTTTTTTGATATCTGATATCTGATATTTGAAGTTTGAAGTTTCTGCTCCGCCAGTTGAGCGCACCTGTCATCCCGAACCCCGAGTACTCGGGGGAGGGACCCCCATCAGTTTTGCACCTCGCTATCATGCAGCACCTCTTCTATTAAACTCCAAACTGTCAAACACAAAATTTCAAAAAAATACCAAACTGTCAAACTCCAAATTCCAAATTAATCCATCACTCACTTCGTCCGCCGAAGTTTTAACGAAGGCGGAACACCCAACACCTTTTTCCGCTATGGCGGGGAAAACCGGTGGTTTATTCGGTAAGGGCTGGGGGCTTTATTCTGTTTAATGGTTTTGTGGATACCAGATATAATTGGCTTTACGTATTGTTTGGTGCAGTTTATTTTCTTTCAAATCAATTTCTTAATAATATGAAAGCATTCAATGATGTAGCAATCATTAACCAAATGACATACGGGAGAATCAATATAGATTTTAATTTTAACTCTGGCCAATAATAGAATAGAAAGAATCCAACAAGTAGGGTTAGTCCTGCTATTATGAAGAGCCCAGCTGAAACATTGTGGTAATAAAAGAAAGTTGGGTTCCATCCTACATTCAATATCCATTGAGCTGCATATAAACCAACCAGGAGTTTTTTGTTCTCAATGACTGGCCACGCATACGCCATGTAAATACCAAAAAGAATCATGATTGTAGTCCATGCAGCTCCAAAGACCCATCCTGGAGGAGTCCATGGAGCTTTAGCCAAACTTATATACCATTCGGACGGGACTCCTTTTCCTGTAAATACCCCCCCTATTGCAAGTGCACCAAAATTGAGTGCTAAGAATATGATAAGCCTATAAATCATTCCGTTTTATGTGTTTAATCTTGGATAATATTTCTTCCTTACTTTTTTAGATTTCTCGGTAGAATCAATTCATATTCTTCAAATCGATGCCTTCTAATAGGTCTGATCGTGGGATCTGTAGAAAAATATAAAAGCAGACAAGGGCTTATTGATTTGTATTCATCCACATATTCATACCCGATTAGTTCATTGTTTTTAATTCGTTGCTTAATTTTATTGTGATATGGATACATTGAGTGTAGTGCTTAATTATATCTAATGTGTTTATATGTACCCCATTGGTAACCATACATACCAATATAGGCTGGATAAAAACACGTTTATTAGTAAAGATATAAAATTTCTATTCTGCAACTTCCACCCCCAAAGGGGCTGCACAAGGTGCGCCCCTTTTTTGATATTTGAAATCTGATCCTTCGACTTCGCTCAGGACAGGTTATCTGATATTTGAAGTTTGAAGTTTCTGTTCCGCCAGTTAATTGCACTTGTCATCCCGATCCTGAGTACTCGGGAGAGGGACCTGCTGGCGTTTGCACCTCCCCATTAAAAAGCACCATTTCCCCGTCCCTTGCCCCTCGTACCCCGCACCCCATCCATCATCCATAATTCATAATCCATAATTATTTTTAATCTTGACAATGGCTGGAATATCAATTGCCATTATAGTACTGGCAAACGGATTTACTATTTTATTTGAAAAAATATTTTTTTAAACCTTTGAGGAAGTTCATCTTTTAGATGGACTATTTCATTTGTAAACGGATGTATAAATTTTAAAGAATAGGCATGTAAATACAATCCTTTTCCGTTTAAAATTAAATTTTCAATTCCATATTCTTTATCTCCCAATATCGGATTTCCGATACGTGACAGATGTATGCGTAACTGATGTCTTCTCCCGGTTTTAGGTTTTAATTTCACCAGGTTGAGTTTGCCGAATTTTTTTGAGGGAACGGTTTTGATTAGTGTATAATTCTGATCGTGATTTCTTGCCGTCGATTGTTGAAATGATTTTTCCCCGATGTTCCATTTCACCAATAGTAATGGCATAATAGGTTTTCTTAATCTCATTGTCTTCAAACATTTTATTTAAAGCACGAATGCTACTCCTCGTTTTCCCAACCAATAAAATACCTGTGGTTGGATAATCTAATCGGTGAACAGCTTGTGGTGTTGTAGCATCAGGAAGATTACTTTGTTTGATGTTTTGAGCCAAGGCATTGGCAATGGTTTTAAAACTATTTCCGCTCACCAAAATACCTGCAGGTTTATGAATCACGGCTAAGTGATTGTCTTCAAATAATACTTCAAGTGGAAAGACCAGTTTTTTCTTAGGACTGACCTCTTCTGGAATGGATAAGCTAATGGTTTCACCACCATTTATAAAAGTAGCGGAAGTAGCAATAACATTATTAACCGTCACATACTGTTTCTTTAATACTTTCTTTAAGGCTGATTTGGTTAAAGCGGCATTAAAAATACCTACACCATACTCTTGAAGTCGAATAGGAGTAGTTAGTTTTGGAACAATATGGGTTTCACTTGCGTTGATGACGTTTTTTCTATATATGCCAACTTGTTTAAATGTGATTCACTCAAATATACAAAAGTTTAATTGGTCCTTTTTGAAATCTGAAATCTGATATTTGAAATTTGATATTTGAAGTTTTCTGCTCCGCTGGTTAAGATCTACCGGTCATCTTGCCTCGCCCGCCGAAACCTTGGTGAAGGCGGGAGAGCCGTAGAGCTTTTCCACCTTCGCTAACGCCTCCGCTGAGTAGCTTCAGCGCTCGCGGAAAGCTACGGTGGATGATAGATGCGGAGGAAGGACCTCCTGGCGATTCGCAGAGCATCAGTTTAATGTACTTCCAGCGTATTGCAGAACCTTGGCAGAAAGTCCACCATTAGTATAATATCACAGGAATAATTCTATTCAAGAAATACTTTAGTAGGTGTGCCGGACCATGAGCGTCTCTGGAACATGGTCATCTCATAAGGCACTAAGCCCTCTTGAACTACCCTGTCCTGAAATTCCAGAATGTCATTGAAGTTGATCTCACAATAATGCCTGTGCCAGTCCTGTATCATGCAAACTAACTGAAACAGGTAATTTTTGTTGCCAAAGTCTTCGTATTTGTTTTTAAGATCAGGATGCTCCCGCAGCATGCTGTTTGCCTTGGAGCCAGGAAAAGGGATCAGGGTTCCCCACTCAAACCTGTCAAAGTTGTCAAATTCTGTAAGTTTCTTTAGAAATCCAATTGTTCTTTCCAGGCTTTCTTTGCTTTCACCCTGTACCCCGACTACAACACCAGCTATCACACCAATCCTGTATTTCTGCAACAACTTCATGGCTCTTAGATTATCCTCGATCTTTGCTCTTTTATTCATGCTTTCCAGCATTTTAGGATCGCCTGATTCCATACCAACAAAGACACTGACACATCCAGACTCAGCAAGTAAGCTGGCAGTTTCCTCATCTATGTTTTCGGCATCAACATAATTGGTGTAAGGGATATTTAATCGCTTTGGTTTTGCCGCACAGAAAGCCTTGAACCACTCTTTGTCTCCTACAAGGTTATCAGACGGATCCCAGATGAAATCTGCCTGGTATTTCTCGACCAGGGATGAAATCTCATCCCAGACCAGCTTAGGCTTCCTAAGCCGCAGATCATAATAAGGAACTGAGCAGAATACACAGCCGCCTTCTTCCTGTGAGCGCCACATGCATCCTTTCTGGGAATAAATGTTCATGGGTCTCTTAAATGGATCACAGATCGGATATGCAGGATCTTTACTGTTCTTAAAATACACTTCCATATCCAGGAGATCCCTGTCTGGTGGTGGAAGCTTGTCAAGACATGGCAGCTTTACAGGATTTTCCCTGATCTCATGATTGTCGCGATAAACAAGATTCTCTATTGAACCTAATGGTTCATCGGCAACATACTTTGAAAAAGCTATCTCGCCATCATATCTGATCACAGCATCTACAAAGTCATAGTATTTTAAGATCTCCTTTGCAAGTGGAGTGGCAGCAGCTCCTCCCAGGATTACCCTTGCACCTTTTTGCTTTGCAATTTCAGCCACTTTAATAGCATGATCATAACCACCGGCTGTTGTTGAAATACCCACAACATCAGCATCAAGCTTGTCAATCACCTGATCTAGGGTGAGAACATTGTTTCCATCAAGAATCTCTACCTCAACACCAGGATTATTCTGCCTGATGTAAGTCCCTACAGATACAATGCCCAGCGGCTGAGGCCATCGTGCAAATTTGGCTATATATTTATCTTGTTTCTCAGGCTGATGCGGAATCAGACCATTAAGCATAGTGGCAAACATGTCACTGGATACAGCCCTCTCAGCCAGCCAGAAGATAAATTCCCGGGCATAGCGAGCAAAAGGCTGAGGCAATGTTGCAAATTTGGTAGTAATCGTATCTGGCCTTCTGGGAGGAGGAAGAACCAACTGGACCTTTTCTATATTCTTGTATCTCATTTGCTCTAAGAGAATATACTAGATTCTAGAAACTTTTTTTTGATATCTGATATTTGATATCTGATATTTGAAGTCAGAAGTTTTCTGATCCGCCAGTTAAGTACTACCGGTCATCCTGCATCGCCCGCCGAAACCTTGGTGGAGGCGGGAGAGCAGCAGCGCGAAGCGATGCAAAGGAGGGACCCCCATCAATTAAACTCCAAACTGTCAAACACCAAATTTCAAACAAATACCATACTGTCAAATTGAAAATTCCAAATTAATCCAACACCCAACACTCAACACTTTTTCCGCATTCGCGGAAAAACCGCCCTGGCGATTTGCACCCAAGCATCAAAGTACAAATATTTTTTGACAGTGGTTTGGTATTATTTTTCGATAACTCTAAAAAACTCCCGATCCCAAACGGAGAAGTAAGTTTCAGCGTCAAACTCTTCATAGTAGATTAGAAATTTTCTAAGGTTCTTTCTAACACTTTCCGGGTATGCCCTTAAGTAGGTCATTTTTGTTTCTGCCTGGTCTGTGATATTAATTTGAACGTCTGCTTCAGGCATTCCGTCAATACCATATAATGCGTTAGCAGCCGGACTTGCCTGTGGATAACCCCATTTTTCCATTTTAGGTGTCATCAATTTATCTATCTCTGCTTCTGTGTGTTTTGTTAAAACACTCTGATAAATCCATTGCGCATTAATTTTACCTTCATTGAATAAATCTAAAACCAGTTGACTTAAAAAAATATGATCCGGATGACCATACCCTCCTTTTATGTTATCAAGCGTGAACAGTACAGAAGGATTAAATTCATTTATTTGTGTTATTAAAGCATTCGCCACTTTTTCATGAAGAAACTGTTTTTTAATCTCTTCATAGGGTATCGGCATATAAGGGTATTTTACCGTGTCTTTCCCCGGGCGATAAAGCCCGTCGTCCAATATTTTTTCGGAACCCTCGCAAATAATATGTGCAGGATTTCTATCCCCTCCGGGCATATTATGCGTCTCAAAGCATAGCTGTTTGATTGTCCAGCCATTTGCTGTTAGTTTAGCTATTGTGCCTGACATCATGCAGTCATCGTCATCATGGGCAACAATTATCAAAGCTTTTTTATTGGTTATCGTATCTAAATTCGAATCTTCCGAATAAGATTCTGTAGCTGCAAATATTTGAAGTTCTTCAATTGTCGGTTTGTTTGAACAAGAAATTATACTTAAAGTTAAAATTGCGAAAATTGTCATTTTAAACTTTTCCATAATATATTTTGCTTTAAAAGTCTCTATTGTCTGCTAGCTTGATTAGATGATCGCTTTTTTAATCATCTATATACGAACGATATATAATGGTTTCATATTATAATTTTACATTATATCATTTAGAAAAAAGTTTTTTGAAATATGAAATCTGAAATCCGATATTTGAAGTTTGAAGTTTTTCTGCTTCGCCAGTTAAGCACTACCGGTCATCCTGCTTCGCACGCCGAAGCTTTTTATCCTTTGCCAAGGCTCGGATGATGAAAAGCGAAGGTGGGAGAAAAGTTGAGGGTGTGACGAGGGATCTCCTGGCACTGTGCACCTCACTTCCAAAAGCACTAAATCCTAATTCCTAAATCCGAAACAAATCTCAAATCCCCAATTAACTCAACACTCAATACTAAACACTCATCCCGCGAATGCGGGAAAACAAGTGGTTATTTGTTGTTAGCATACGTTATTTAATGACCAATTTTGTGGTTATAATTCTATTTGTGCGTACGCTTTTAATAATGAAGATGTATAAGCCTTTAGGAAGGTCCGAGATGTCAATTTGTTTATTGGCTGATGTTTTTAGTAAATCCCCTTGCAAATTATAAATTTTCGCAATTGATAAATCCTTATTTCTAATATGAACTGTGTTCGTAGCAGGGTTGGGATAAATAAGATCATTCCTTTCTTCAAGATCTTCAAAACCCAATGCATAATTAGTATTAAGCCTATAAAGAGTTGGATCCCCGGTAGGGCTTTCCTCTGCTGTTAGATAATATTGATTTTGATTCAGGAACGAGATGCTTTCTATTTGAATGGAAGAACCAGTTGGTGGATCAAGCAAATATCGTTCAACTGTTCCGCCAGAAAACTGACCAGGCGTAAAACCACTTATTTCTATTGAGAAAGGCGAAATGATCGTATACCCTGTCAGCAGAATGGTATTTATTGCAGAATTATAAGTGGCAGCTGTCACAAGACCTTGGGCGTTAATACTGTCGATCTTTTCAATTTGATAAGTTCCTGGTGTTTTTGGCAGCGCATAAATATTTGTCCAATAATTACCCCAGTTTTTAGTAAAAATATATAAGCTGTCATTACAGGAGATTAAAGCTTCAGCATCGAAATTCGTCGTGAATGGACCCGGAGAAAAATTCGTTTGATCTGAATAACTGAAATTTATCGTATCAACGGTAACGGTATCATTGGTGCTCATTAAATAATCTGAAATTGGCAGGCGATATATTTTCAGATCTGTTCTTGATCCATTATTATTTCCAAAATCAGCGATGTATATGTATGTGCTATCATAACACAAATCTTCCCAGTCAATATTGGTGGCGTTGCTAATAAAAACCGCACGGGAAACATGTCCCGAAATACTATCAAATTCATACAATATAGGCTCTCCTCCAGAGTCATTGTGCGTGATAAGCTTTTGGTTCAGGTAAATTAAGCCGGAGGTTTCATTTATTGAATCATGAAGAGTAGTTACATATATAATTTGTTGACCATGAACTAATAGTGGGAAAATGATCACAAGAAACGATATATAAATTAATTTCATGATGAATATATTCTGTCTATTTTGGATGCCAACGGCCGCTGCTATGGCACGTGATCTTATTGGTTTGTATAAAATTACGAAAATATCTTGTGCGCTATAGCTTGTGTTATAGAAGCGTAGGCCCGCCAGGGTGATGCGGCCAAGGTATTGGAGCAGAATTTTCTTTTTTTATGTCCTTTCTTTAGAAGAAAGGACGAAAGAATCAAAGTCTTCAAAGGCAATTTTTATCCTCGTTTTCTCGGACAAAACCGCTGACATTTTTTCGCTTCATGCACTGTCCCACCTTCGGCGGGACGCAATTCCGCTCAAAATGCAGCTATTGCTACTGAAGACTTTCCAACAAAGCCGCCAGCTTTGTTTATCATGCAGTGTTACTTCTACCGGTCATCCTGCATCGCCCGCCGAAACCTTGGTGGAGGCGGGAGAGCAGCAGCGCGAAGCGATGCAAAGGAAGTACCCCCATCATTTAATATAATAATCAAATGCAATTTTAGTCCAGGTTTCCATCCCTTCATAAAATTCAGCTAGATCAGCTTTATCAATCCAGTCTGCTGTCATTTTATCCGTTTCATTAATATCAACATCTTTATTTGATATATGGATGATAAATAATAGCCCTATATGAACGCGGCCAACCGGAATTGTATCATCATTAATAAAGCCAATAAATGCTATATCCTCTATTAAACATGTATTTAATAGATTGACCTCCTCAAACAACTCTCTTTTTAATTCATTGATCAGATACTTTTCTTTTGATTCCTTTGAGTTGCCAGGGTTCATATGCCCACCTATTCCTAAAGAGAATTTATTGTGTAACCTTTTTTCTGTTTGCCCGGATGTTCTATTAAATAAGTAAAATGATTCTTGATTGGAAATAACTGCATACGGAATAATTTGCTTAAAGGAAGGGTCTTCTTCCAATTCACTCCTTTTGCGGAACAGACCATTTTGAATAACCACTTTCAACACATCACTATTTTCTTTTATTAACCCTTTCTCTTTATAGGTTAATAATTTCCATAGCTCATCTGTTGGTAAAGCAAATACTAATTCTTCCAAAATACTTGTTGGTTAAACAGCCATACTCCTTCTGATTGGAGGATGAGGGTCATAATCTTCTACAATAAAGTCATCAATAGTTAGCTGATCAAAAGGTTTTTTTGCAATTTGTAATTTAGGTAAAGGCCTGGGTTCTCTTGATAATTGTTCAAGAATTGCGGTTACATGATCATATTTTTCTTCATTGCCGTCACCGGGAGCATTTTTATTAATCCATTCAACTACTTCTAAATATCCTTCTCTTGCAGAAACATTCCGTATTCTTTTTTGTAAATTCTTGAAATTATCTCCGTGCCATTGGGTTCTCTTTCCAATACCGGCATAAAAATGCGAATCACCGAAGGTGTGGATAAATGTTTTCGGGACCATCCCTGCTTCTTGAGCAATTATCTGGGTAAGAGCAGCATAACTGGCTATATTAAAAGGAACACCTAAAAACTGATCACAACTTCTCTGGTAAAGTTGTAATTCTAATTCGCCTTGTTCATTAGCAGTGGCTTGATAAAGAACATGACAAGGCGGTAAGGACATGTTAGGGGTGTCTCCGGGATTCCATGAATCAACAATGTGTTTTTTTCCAGTAGGTTTCTTTTTTAAACCATTTATTAGTTTCTCTAGTTGATCAATTTCAACAAAGCTCCCTTTGTCGTGATCAAAATATTCCCATCTTCTCCATTGTTTCCCATAAATCGGACCAGCATCGCCCCATCTTTCTGCAAAATCAGGATCTTCTTTTATTCTCTGACCATATTCTTTCATTGCTTTGTCCCAATCAGGTGAATACTTTACAAGACTTTCAGGAAAAAGTCCTTCTTTTTGCATTCCGGAAAGATTGCCCTGAAAAGCATCAGGCCTCCAGATAGGGCAGTTATAGTCTTCAAGGTATTTAATATTTGTATCTCCCCTTAAGAACCATATTGTTTCATGAAACATAGATTTTGTAGCCATCTTTTTAGTAGTCAATAATGGATACCCTTCTCTAAGATCATATTCGTTTTGATACCCGAATAAAGAGATAATCCCCGAACCTTTGCTTCCTCCTTTAAAATTTGAACGATCAGAAGTTAAAATTGCTTTTGAATGATCTAAATATTGTTGCGCCATTTTTTATTCTGTTATAGATTATTTTGTGATCAAAAGTAGTTTTTATTTCGGTTCTTTTTCGAACTACGATGTCTACAATTTGGGGGAAATTATTAACAAAAGATAGGATATCTGATCCTTCGACTTCGCTCAGGACAGGTTATCTGATATTTGAAGTTTGATATTTGAACTTCTCTGCTCCGCCAGTCAAGCACTACCGCTCCTTCTGAGGTGAAAGCATAAAAAAAGCCACCACCTCCGGTGATGGCTTTTTACATAATATATCAAGTGATTATTTTACTATCATTTTTTTTGAAACGCGTTCGTTTGCAATAGTAACCGTGTAGAGATATACACCTGCTTCAAGATTGCTTACGTCAATGTTAACGCTCATGTTTCCGTTAATGATACCGGCATCTATTGTGCAAACAGTTTGTCCGATAATATTTGAAATCTTCAACAGTAACCGAAGCAACAGTTTCACTGCTAATCTCGATGGTTGTGATTAGCTGTAGCCGGATTTGGCAGGTTTTGAGAAACACTGATGTTTGATGGTCCTGAAAATTCATCTACACCAACAGGAATTGGTACAATTGCATCGAATGTTATACCAGTCTACATATTGAACATGAATAGCATCCGCAGAGGCAACTAGTGTTAGTATAAAAATCATCAATATTAACAGCATTCACCATAGGAACAGTAAAAGTTTCATCATCAGCATTATAATAGGCATATTCAGCTGCCTGGATATACCAGTAATATTCAAAAGGAAATGTTGTACCGCAAGTAAAGCAAACAGCATCTGTATGTTCGCCAGTAGTTAAATTATAAGACCAACCCTTTAAATCAGGCTTATAATTCTCCACTAACACGATCTCCTTCCGGTGAATCGGTCCATGTTACAAAGAATTCTTCTGAGCGTTCATCTTTAGTAAGTTGCAGTCTGTGCAGCCAGCCATCTGTGCCACAATACAATGAGTCATTTGGTTCCACTAGTAAGGGATTGAGCGGCATTTGACATCAATGAATCAACCAACATAATATCAATTAATTCATCTCCAATGGTGAATTTAAACAGATACTACCAGCGCGATTATATCTGGAACCAATATTTTCGTTGTTAAATTCATAATTATCCCAGTCATTAAGAAAGTCATGATAGTGGCTTGTCACATCACCAAATAATTGCAAATTCCCATCAGCATCAACTGCACCTGCAGTAGCATTGAACCATGGAATAGCAAAATCTGTGAATTCTTCACATAGTATCTCTGACAGGGGAAAATTAACCAATCTGTGGGCTCTTCTGCGCCATGTTTAAAAGAACTTCCTGCCAATCATCATCCTAGGAAGTCAAGTTCAAGTTATCCCAATTACCTCCGCCATCAGTGGTTTTAAAAACAATTGGTTGGTAACCGGTTTCCGCATTTTCATAGTTGCACCAGCCATCCATGCATATCCAATCATGCCATCATCTGACCAAACAATACCTGCTGCCTACATCAGAAAAGGTCCATTTACCAGCCCACACGGCATCATCACCAGATTAAGATCAAAAGGCATATCGTATAGACAGAATCTTCCAGTAACCCAGTCAAATCCGGTACCATTGTAATTTCCTGTGATATCTTCCAATTTAAATTGATGTAAAAGCAGCCCAGTCCTCCTGCAGTCATAAGTATTAAAGCACTTTATGATATCTTCTTTTTGGGTTAATCCAAAGTGATTGTAATATCCATCATATATCATGCGTGTTTTCAAAATATTCGGTAAAATAATTAGCACCACCAAAGGTACTTGCATCCGAACGCCTGGTTGTCCCAATCTGCCAGGTGCCTAGGATTATCAGGAGCAACACCCTGGTACACACCATAAGCATTTGCTACAACGGCATTGCCGCTTGGGTTATAAATAATACCTGTTAAGTAATAATTACGCAATTCTCAGCGCTTAAATCTGAAAGAAGTACAGGTCCGGTCCATGTCAGGCCATGATCCTCGGAATAGAAGATTCCAACAGATCCGTCACTTAAAGCAATACCTGGATAAGTTTCTTCATCCAGGATAAAAGACATAGCTTATCAAATCCAGATCTTTATTATAAGATAATAACTCTATATCCTTCACGACGAAAAGATCTTTGGCTATGCGCTATTCCAACAGGAACTTTCACAATGTCACCTGCCACTTGCTTTATAATCATTAGTATAATTGGAGGCATTGTTCTGCATGGTGGAATTGGCTCTTTGATATTCACTTTCAAGAACTTTCAATTGAGCATCCACTTGAACTCTTGCAGTAGCATTTTGGGCATGTGCACCCATAATAAAGAATGCTGCCACTAATAATAGTAATAGTTTTTTCATGTGTTTAATTTTAAGTAGTTAGAATGATATCAAAGATAGGAAATTTCTATCCAATTAAACGTCAGGCAAATTGATACACCTTGAAATTCATGATGGAGGACTTCAAAATGCTTAAAAATTTAAATTACCAAAAGTTGTTATTAAGATCAACGATTGCCAACCCACTTTTTGATATTTGATATTTGATATCTGATACCTGATATTTGAAGTTTTTCTGCTTCGCCAGTAAAGCACTACCGGTCATCCTGCATCGCCCGCTGAAGCTTTAGCGTAGGCGGGAGAGTCGCGGAGCTTTTCCACCTTCGCTAATGCTACAGTGGATGATTGAAGCGGTGGAAGGACCTCCTGGCTGTGTGCCACTCGCTATTATAGAGCACCAAACAATAAAGCCCCAAGTTCCAAACAGAAAATTCTGCATGCTCAATTAAAATTTTTAGTAGTTTTGCAAACGGCTGATCTTGAGGGAAGCGCCCAGTCAGCCAAACCTAAACCTACCTACCCTTAATTCCAAGTGAATTTAATTTTAGATTTGGAAACCAGATCTATTATTGTATAATTATATCTGGTAAAGAATCAGACAAGACCGGATTAATAAATATTCAAAACAATGAAAAACATTACACTTAGCATCCTGATCGTTCTGACCCAAACACTTCTTTTTGCGCAATGCCCACCAGGAGATCTGATCATCTTTTCATCGCAGGCCCAGATCAATGAGTTTCAAACCTATTACCCCAATTGTACTGAGTTAGATGCAGATGTGGTAATCAGTGGTGGCAGCATTGTTAATTTATATGGATTGAATAAGATCACGTCTATCACAGGCAATCTTAGCTTCCTTTACAACCAGACACTTTATAACTTGCAGGGATTGGAAAGCCTGACTTCGGTCGGGGGCAACCTGGTATTTCTGGAGAACTATGTCATGTTAAACCTAACAGGACTTCAAAGTGTTTCCTCCGTAGGAGGGGATCTTGTCATCAGCACGAATAATTTGCTGAACAGCCTTAATGGGCTGAATAACCTGACCACAATAGGAGGTGATTTCTATGTAGGCTATAATGCCAAGGTGGATAATTTTACAGGATTTGATAACCTGGTCTCTGTAGGAAATAGTCTTCAAGTTGAACATTGTTCAGTCCTGTCCAGCCTGATGGGGCTTGAAAGTCTTGTTTCTGTAGGGGGCTCTCTTTTAATTGAATATAACGATACTCTGGCCTCACTGACGGCTCTGGAAGCCTTAACTTCTATCGGGGGAGACCTTTCCATCAGAAGCAATTATGCCCTGAATAGCCTGTCCGGATTGGATAATATTGATGCGGCTTCAATCAACAACTTATCCTTTTATTCCAACACCTCATTGAGCAGCTGTGAAGTCATTAGCGTATGCACTTATCTGGCTGATCCCAATGGCGGTATCACCATTCTTAATAATGCCACAGGTTGTAAAAACAAAGCGGAGGTTGAAGCGGCTTGCGAGCTGGTATCCGTATATGAGCAGAAACAGAGAAACAGCTTATCCATCTACCCAAATCCTGCATATTCCATCATTACAATTGATCTGGCAAACACGCCATCTCAAAATGCTTTTCTGACAATTTCAAACACCAGTGGGCAGCAGCTCATTACACAAATTGTATCGGATTCCAAGACCCAAATCGACATCAGTCGATTGCCAAAAGGCATTTATATTGTCAAAATGCAGCTTGGAAAAGACCTGCTTAATAGGAAGCTGGTTGTGAATTAAGAGAACAGCATTAAAGGGGCGTACCTAGTGCAGCCCCTTCTTGATATTTGATATCTGATATTTGAAGTTTGAAGCTTCTGCTCCGCCAGTGAAGTACTAATTATAAGTTGCCTTGCATTGATTCCTCCAACTGTCTTGCATAGCCTAAAAAGGTCTCGGTATCCATTTCTTTATAAAAGACCAATCCATGAGCAGCCCGCAGCCGGGGGTTGTCATTCTCATAAAAATAGTTTTTCCCAAGCAGCAGCTGGATGTGTTTCATCTGTTCGATCCATATCCGCTGCGAAAGCGTGCTGAATTTCCCATCAAAGCGGTAGCTTGGAAAAGAAGCATCCACCTGGCTCAGATAGCAATCGGCAAAGGCATCTTCCAGAATAGCCAGGGAGTTTAAGGAAACCGGCACGATCACATCTGCTTCAGCAGGGTGGAACTGGTACCAGACATTCCGGTATCCAAGAATACGCAGATCATTTACTCCTTCTTCATCCTGCCACATGCGGATGGCTTCTGCCACTACCTGCAGCACCTTATAATGTGTGTCGGGCCCGCTGCCTTCCGGATCAAGTGCTACACTGATAATCGTCGGCTTGATCTTCTTCAGCATATTCAGTACAGGCATGACATCACGTTCCGGCACAGGCTGTTCAGTGAAGATGTCGCCGGTGTAAAATCCCAGCCTCAGATGATGCACATTTTTCACCTGAACGCCAAAGTGAGCCCATACCAGCTCTTCTTCAAATTCGCGCAGCATTCCTTTTAACTGTTGGATCTCGGAAGAGTTTTTTTCACCGTCATAGGCATCCTTAAGTTCCTTGATCACTCCCTTTACTTTCTTTCTGAGGGAGGCAACATCCTGCACCTGATAAATATCAACAATAGCCCTGACCATACGATGACTCAAGCCCCGTCTTCTTTCATGGGGTTCTCCTGATGCCACCTTGTCGAGATAATGGTACACATCTTTATCCCACTTTAGCTTATAACCCGTTTCAAAAAAGTCGGGATAGTTGAGCATTTGTATCTTACCCTCACCCATGAACTGTAGAATATCAGTAAGGGCATGGATGATGAACTTATTGGTAATGGCAGTAAAGCCTGAGGTGAGGATGGTAAAGTCAAAAGTATTGGATGCCTGGCGCAGCTGTTGTGCCACAGAAGGCAAGATCCCGAGCATGATATCGTCGTGGTGGGGACCAGTATGGAAATACCGCTGCTCTTTTTCTTTGATCATTCCCCGCCTGATCTTCTCCTTGAACCTTCCGATTACATCATCAATGGTGTTTTTATTAATCCCCGGGATCAGTCTGCAATACTCATCGTATTTCAGGTCATTGAGGGTGAGATGATGGCCATACTTATCAATTTTTTTCACCAGGTCCAGCACTGCTCGTTCGGTTTTTACCTGAGTCCATTCACCGTCCCTGTAATATGCATCAATACTGTCGGTGAGTTTGACCGAGGCTCCTTTCGTGAGGTAAAAACGCGCATTCTTGAGCTTATGTAAGGCCGTGGCCGGATAGGCAATGCTTGCTTCTTCTTCCATGGCATGCTGAATAACATCTGCCTTTGCTTCCCCGGCTGCAATGATGATTGCCACAGCATCAGCTTTGTAGGTGATCGTACGAAGCCCAATGGTGATCACCAGCCTGTTTCGGGCTATTTCTATCCCCCCAAGGTCACCGGCAGCAACAGCCTGTGTTTCAAAATTTGTTTCCGTTAATCGGGTAGTTGAATAGTGATCAGATCCACGGATGTTAAAAGCAATATGGCCGTCGGGCCCAATGCCACCAAGGAAAAAACCAATACCACCTTTTTCCCTGATCTTTTGCTCATAGGATGCGCACCAATCATCGATCATCAGGATTGATTGCTTCTGAATTTCCTCAAAGGTACTGGCGGCTTCACGATATCTTAATGACAGGTCGACACATTGATCAGGGAATACATCCCGGTATGAGCGACCCTCATAAAGTGGAATCTCATCGGTATTGATCATAAGGGCTTTGTCAGGGTCCAACCCGAAACCCTTAATATAATATTCGCTGATATAATAGGAGAAACTGTTGTGCTGTGTTGGATCAATGGGATAAAATTCATCGATCTGTACAAAGTGTAATCCTCCCAGACCAGGTTTGCTGATATCTCCTAAACCATATTTTTTGCGGATGGATTTCCCTTTTTCATCATCCCAGTGATCCAGTAGGAACCTAACCCATCGTATGAAGTATTCCGGTGTTTTTCCTGTGGGCAGACTGATAATCCCATCAGGGTTTTCTGACACCCATTCCAGGAATCGCAATGCAGTTAAAAAGCCTAACTGTGGGAAATTTTCAACAACAATATAAGGGATAAAGACCCTACTGCCTGAAATTTTGCTTTTTTCATAAAAGTGTTGCTCAACGGAGGAAAAATGTTGGGTTTCCATGGCCTAAGGGTGAAGTTGATCCTACAATATGTGTGCATGCGTTTAGGGAGAATAAAGATAGGGATAATTCGCATGTAAAGCCTGCTTGGACCGGAATTTGAAAGGTTTTAATTTTTGTAACTTTGCCTGCATACATCATATGACGAACAAAGGAATAATAGCGCTGTTTTTCTTTATTTTAGTTTCCGGAGGATTTACCACATCCCATGCCCAGGGAAGCTGGGAAGTTGTTGATTTACCTACGGAGCAACACCTTCGATCGGTATATTTTACCGATAGTCTTTATGGTTGGGCCGTGGGGGATACAGGCACTATTGTTCATACTAATGATGGAGGAGAAAGCTGGACAGTACAGGATGCAGGAACTGCAAACAAGATCGTTCATGTTTTTTTTCTTGACCGGCAAACTGGCTGGGCATCTTCATGGAACTATACAGGCTTTTTTGGCACCTTACTACTTAAAACCACCAATGGCGGAGCAACATGGATTGCAGAGCCTTATCCTGAAGACAATATCTTTATGAATTGCATCCTTTTCCTGGATTCCCTGACGGGATGGATGGGCGGAAGTCCGCATGCCCTGGTAAAAACAATTGATGGAGGACAAAGCTGGATCCAGGCATCTATTGACACCAGTGCCCTGGCATTTTTCCCTGTGTTGAATGTGTATTTTTATGATGAAGATCATGGCTATGCCTGTGGGGGGATGTTCGATATTGCCGGTGTTACCTGGAGCACATCCAACGGTGGAGAAATCTGGTATCCCATCAATAATGAAGATGCCCCTGCCGATGAAGTGCATGGGATGCATTTGTTTGGCCCGCTCAATGTTCAGGGTGCGGGAGGCGATCCGGATCAGGGCTATGGTGTAGCCATGATACGAACAAGTAATGGTGGTGTCGATTGGGATTATGAAGAGTTGTCGATGCCGGGAAATGCCTTCGACATTGATTTCAGGAATAATACAGAGGCCTGGGCACCCTTAGGGCCCCAGCAAAACCTGATCTACAGCCTGGATGCAGGCATCAGCTGGACTCAGATCCCATGTCCGGAAAATGTTTCCATTTTTGATATGATTTTTCCGGATAGCCTCCATGGATATGCTGTGGGCTATCACGGAGCATTTATTAAATATAAACCCCAGGGAGTGGGAGTTGAGGAACATGATGGATTGGATATTGGAATGAGGATCTTTCCCAATCCTGCATATCAACAGCTTGTAGTTCAGTTTGACCTGAGAACTGGAGAGGGGGAGAACTGGAGAGGGGGAGAGATAAAATTCATTGACAACTACGGGAGGATTGTAAAGAAGATTATTCTGAATGATCTTTCAGGTGGAGAAACCCTGGTCAGTGTAGATGTTTCCGGTCTTCCTGCGAGGGGTATACATTTGCAAGCTTGACACTTAGAGATAGTCAGGGAACAAGTTTTTGGCTTCACAAAAACTGATTTTAAGGTAAGAATACCATTTTGCAGCTTTGAAGTGGCCGTCAACACTCAGGGAACAGATATATATACCGGGCTTTATCCCCATAAGCTTCCTGCATCAAAATGAGTTTCATACTTCCCCGCCCGGGAAGTATCCATCTACCAGTAACCTTAATCTCTTTTCCCCACTGGTCATATACGCTCAATATAATTTGTGCAGCCTCCTTAAGCAAATACCTGATGCTTGTGCGTCCATTGAAAGGGTTGGGCCTGTTTTGCAGTAATTCAAACGAAGACTCTTTTTGTATCGTTTCTCTCAGGGAGTTCAGGGAGGAGAAGTCGATGGGCACAGTCCATATCTGGTATACACCACTTGAGTTGTCCATCCACACCGGACAGAGCTTGCTGTCGGTGGAGGTGATGTCGATATTATCGCCCTGGTATCCCTGGCCAAGCCCGCCAATGGGTTCGGGTTTGTAGTTATGGTCACTGATCTCATATTCTATCCAGCTATCCCCACCATCAGTGGAACGTGCAAGAGATACTCCTGCCGAGTCGGATGTAGTATTTCTGTCATCATAAAAGATGATATCCAATGCACCGAAACGGTCGACATGTGCTGCAGGGGAAAATTGTGTTTTGCCGTTATCAGGAATGTCCTGGTTTACCCTGATTGCATCCGACCAGTAATGCCTCCATCTTCCGATCGGTTGAGGATGATATCAGGGTCGGTACCTGCAGGAGGCAGGTTTTTTTGCCCCGTTACGAATATAGATCCACCCCTGTCTTTCGCCGGAAGTAGTATCAACAGTTATTCCAGGCAGGCCATTCACCCTGATATTTCCTTTTTCGGGCAGCAGGCCGGTAATGCCATTCATACTAAAAGCATTTTCTTTTATATTCCAGTCGGCCCCGCCATTTGCTGAGGATGCAAAGCCAACATGGATTTCCTTAAAGGGGGAAACATCACTAACTCCTGCCCAACAAACATAAACCTCACCATTCGGCCCTATACAGATATCGCCTCCGGCACTTCTGTTGGGAGGGTTGTTGATCTGTTTAGGATCAGTCCAGCTTATGCCACCGTCATCTGTATAAGCCATCATCATGGGGAAAGGCGGTGCGAACTTTACCCAAACAGCATAGGTTCTTCCATAATAAGGGCTTGAAGGGAAATAATCCGTGGCCACAGAGGCCCTTTCCAGGTCGTCAGTAGAGATTACCTGTTGTGCCGACCATGTCAATCCCTGGTCAGTTGAGAAGTGAGAATACAATCCTGAAAATGGTGACCTGCCCAATCGGGTAAGGATAAATGTTCCATTCTTATCGATGGCAATACCCGGATCGCCCCCATGAAATGCTTGTGGTTCACCGGTACAGGTATCATTGCCCTGCCAGGAGCCCCCCCATCCATTGAAACATATATGCCCTCACTCACAAAGAATGGGATAAATGAAAGGGTGTTGCAGGAAGAAAAAGAATATTGTGATCCTGTGGGTTATTCACAATAAATACCTCTGTCTGGTTTACACTCCCTGGATGTAACCTGAAATTTTCCTCTGGTTCAAAGCTCAAATGATCGACCTGGGCCATCATGGTAAAGCATGACAGGAATAATACTATGTTGATATAAATATGCGGTTTCCTCATTGTTTAAAAGCGATACCCCAGGCTAAGGGATGCAAAATAGTTTCTCGGTTCTCCAGCTTCGTAGAACCTCCTGTCGGCTGAGTTGGTGTTGGTAAAGCCAACATAAACCACATCCAGCATGTTGTTCATGCTTCCCGACAGCAAGATGTTTAGCTTCCCGAATTCCATGTCGAGGCCCAACACTCCATTTAATAAATTATATGCCTTTGTTTTATCGGAATTGGCATCATCTACCCAAAGACCGCTTACACCTGTATAGCTGAATTTTATAAATCCACTCACATTCCTGTGGAACGGATAGGCATATGAAAGTGCAAGGTAGAGATTGTTCTCAGGAACACTGGGGACAATGTTCCCGGCAAAATCATTTTCTTCTTCCTCAATATTTCCTTCATCGTCGACCTCTATGGTTTTGGCATTGTATTCCTGGTAAACGAAGTTGGAGTAAGTATATGCCAGGGTGAAGTTCAGGTCTTTGACAATCTCAAGGCTGGATCCAAGTTCAATTCCGCGACGATTTGTTTTGGCAGCATTCCGAAAAAACACATCCCCGAAAACCTCAAAGGGGATGATCTCATTACTGATCCATATGTCGAATAGTGTTAATTCAAATAGGATTTTTCGGAAGAAATATCGCTCGTATTTGTACAAAAATCCTTTGATACCCAATTCCAGATTTTTTGATTCCTGTGCCTCCAGCTCATGATTGTACAGCATTGTAGGATCAAGGCTCTCCAGTTCATTTTTCGCCGGGCTGTCGAAACTCAAACCAAATGATGTATACAAGGAAATCCATGTGGCCAGCTTATAATTAAAGGCCAGCTTCGGAGTGAATGCAGCAAAGTTCCTGTTGTCGGTACGTGAAGGGAGGGTTTCTTCGCTGAGTTTGTAGGTTACATTATCATACCTTCCGGTCAGCAAAACAAAAAACTTGTCTTTTAGGATCTCAAAATTGTCTGAGATATAAAAGCCGGTATTGCCGATTTTTTCATTCGTCAGCTGCAGGATCTGGTCCCCCTTTTGTCCGCTGATATTGTCATAATATTCAGTCCTTGCAGGCTGAAATAGCAAATCGCCTCCGACTGAAAATTCATTTGATGACCTTCCGATTCGGCCTTTATTAGTATACCTGGCTGTCAGCCCAAACCCCTGCCTATTGATGATTCTGTACTGTCGTGAAGTCCTTTCAAAGTACTTCATGGTGGCGTAGGTGGTGATCTCAATTTCATTATTCAGCGTCTTTCCAAAGCTGGCGTTATAACGTATTCCCAACCTGCCTTTGGTCGATAGGCGTTTAAGGTCACGATCTACAGCACGGGGATCGGCCTGGAAAGGATCCTGCTCAAACTCTTCTTTAGTGAGGGAGCCGGGAAGCCGGATCATGCCATCCACGAAATAGAATAGGATTTTGAGCGATGTGTTTTCTGAGGGTTTCGTTTCAAGCACCGTATTCAGAATATGCCAGTGCTCACTATTATGCTCGCGGAAACCATCGTACTGCTGGTAACTGTAGGTATTCAAAAAAGCATATTTATCGGTCCTGATGCCGAACTTGAGCCCATTTCTCATCAGGCCGAACGAACCGAATTGATTAAACTGTTTAAGGAATGAAGTGGGGAAATCAATATCATTTATAAAGTTAACCACGCCACCTGGCGCATTGGTGTAAAGGGAAGAAGAATTTCCCTTTGCGATCTCGATCCTGCCAATAGAGTTGAAGTCGATCGCCTCGATCCGGGTTTGCCCATCCGGCTCTGATTCCGGAATATCATCCAGCAATATCCGTACCCCCCTGATGCCCGAATTGGATTTACTGCCGAATCCCCTGATGGAGATCCTTACATCGTGGTTCCCATATCGTGATTGAATGAACATTCCGGGAACTGCGGGGAGAACATCATTCACACCTGCACTCTTGTCGTAGCGGTAACTCATGTTATTTATCCTTACCACTGAATAGGGGATGTCGATGATCCTTTTTGAAACCCTCGTTCCAGTGATCACAACTTCATCCAGCTCATTAAATAAGGAGTCGTAAGGAGCGTAAACAATAATTGTATCGGGTGATACTTTCTCCTGGGAAAACACCCAACTATTGCCGCCAATGATGAGAAACAACAAAATGATGACAGAAAAAATGATCCTGGGACTATTCACTTCACCTCCTGTATTACCTTCAAAATTACGAAGATATTTTGGCTTTCTTGCTTATAAAGTTTTCTTGGATAGAAACAAAAAAGTCATTTCGAGTAAAGCGAGAAATCTGTACCCAGGTATGAAAGACAGATTTCTCCCTTTGGTCGAAATGACCTGATGGATCAAATTAGTGATCCGGATTTATTTTCGAATAATAAGCTTTTCAATCCACCTGCCCTGCTTATTATACACTGTTACCATGTATATGCCGGACGGCTGGGATGTAAGGTCTATGTTTACAAGCCCTGAATTATCAATGCGGAGGTCTTGCTCTTCATATACGGCAACACCCCTGTTGTTATACACCTTAATGTTCAGGTCGAGGGACTTTTTAGTATTGATCTGCAAAGAGAATTCTCCCTGGCCGGGATTTGGATACAGATTAATATCCTCTATGCCTGCCAGCTCACCAATACCAGTACAATCCTGGAATTCAACCATTACGGTATCGGATCCACGACAAATATTGCCATCAGTTACATAAACAATGAACATATGGGTTCCAAGGCCATAACCAGCTGTGTCGACGGTTATAGAAGCCGTGGTTTCTCCACCGGGATACCACTCATAGGCAGTAGCGCCGACGGTGGTAGCATCAAGGATGACCGACTCATCAGAGCAAACAGAATAGTCAGGACCCAGGTCGGGATGTGGATAGTCATTGACCGTAATGGTCTGGCTGTCTGAATTAGTACAAGTATTGCCATCAGTATATTCATACATCAGGGTATGGGTTCCAAGACCTGCTACCACAGGATCAAACATGCCACCGCTGACACCTGGCCCGGAATATGTTCCCCCGCTTGGTAATCCACCACTAAGGGCAAATGCCGCATCATTCAGACAGACATCAGGAATGGGTGTGAATGCAACAGAAGGAAGGTTGTGTATCGTCAGGGTCACCATGGTGGCCAGGCTTTCACAGCCTCCGCCTGTTTGGGTCACATAGTAAAAATATATACCAGGACCGGTTTCTCCGGTTGAAAATGTATCTCCTGCATGGACCAGGACAAGCAGATCCGGATCACTATACCATTGTATCATAGTTCCTGTTGCAATCAAGTCGGGGACAGTATCTCCAACACAAACCTCCTGGTCTGAACTTACAGGGGCTGGTGGCGATACCATTACTTCAATATAATCAAGCTTTGTATGACTATTACTGCCAACACTGTTGGTAGCCTCTAAGGTAACATCATACATACCAGGAGTGAAATAAACAATACCAAGTGGATTCTGATCTGTTGATGTTGATGGAGTGCCACCATCAAAAGTCCACAACCAGGATGTTGGAGCTTCACTTGACAGATCTGTAAAGTCTGTAGATTTTCCAGCACAAAATATTGTTTCGCTGGCTTCAAAATCTGCAGTTGGTGCTGACCCAGCAACTACGTTCACAATGGCTGTCCTGATATGTACAGGTGTGCCATTGGGTCCTGTTCCTGTGAGGGTTAAATCATACATTTGCTCCGGAACACCTCCCACAACACTAATTTCGATTGGGAGACTTCCCGGGAAACTTGATAGGGTGGCTCCATTTGGGAAATCAATATTGAAAGATCCTGATGCAGGTGTTTCTACAATTACACTAAAAGTAATATCCTCCGTCCATCCTTTAATGGAAGGTACTTCGGCTGTAAAGCTAGCTGTGCCACCACTGGTTGTGCCTATTGCAGGCAAAATCTCCATGGCATAGTCAGGAAAATAAGCAGTCAATGATTTAAAGTTGCCGTCTCTGAAATCTGCCCATGTAGACATAGAGGTAACCTCATTAGATACAATGGCATTATAGTCGCCCAGGTATCTTGGAGTTCCCCCGCCCCCACAAGTATTACAGTTGATCTTCATCTTTTCATTGGAGATCGCATGATTTTCTACAAAAGTTTGTCCTCCATCATCAGAATAGGAAGCATAGATCAATGCGCTGTCGGTTGTTGGCACATCACGTGTGTCCATCCATTGAACATAAAGGCGGCCAGTTTCGTAATCACACCAGGTGGCTGGATGCCACTGTGCATGATCCTCTGAATCAGGATCGTCATTTACGGTAATATCTGATGACCAGGTAGTTCCGCCATCGTCAGAATATCGGCAAAATATATCAGGGTTGTTTCCATTGCCGGCCGGTTCATTAGAAGCATAGATGAGGTAAAGCCTGCCACGATAAGTACCATTGCTGTTGTCGGCAGTGATAAAGGGATAGGGCCGGGTACGCATATTTGAAACAGAGTTCCTGTTATTCACATTGGAACCGACATAGTTTGCAAAACTTTGCTGCGATTTAAGTGAAAAGGTTGCTCCACCATCAAGTGATTGATAAAAAGAATATGTCGAGGCGAATGCACTTCCTGAGTTGGTAACAACATATACTGCTCCGCCATCGGTTGCGTTCCATGCTCCAACGCACACCATCATGCCAGGCAGAGATTGTGTTCCGGGCTGGAAAGTAGTTGTAAATGAGTCACCCTGGTCGGTGCTTCGGGCAAAATTGCCACCACCACTCCTGGTCATGGTAGTATAAACGTAATCAGCATAAGGTCCGTCAGTTTGATCGGCAGCCAACCAGTTTTTATCGACACCGGAAATGGCGACCACCGAACTGGACCATGTTTGTCCGTTGTCAGTTGATTTTACAATCACACAACCCGAAGGTGAACCATACATGCTTTCATAATAAAGGTTGCCATCACCGTCATAGGCAGTTACAGGGTCTCCCCGTATGGTGTATCCCCCCCAGGCAACATTGGAATCAAACCAATCGTAGCCATCCGTCGTGTAATGGGGCTCGTCGATGTTAAATGCAGTAAAATATTCACCGGGAGCAAGCGGGTTTTCACTGATATGACCTTCGGCAAAATCAATGCCGAGATAATAATTATCATAGCCATCAATTGTATATACCGTACTTAGCATCGGACTTCTGTTCTCCTGGTGAAGAAGGAAGTCTTCAGGAATTCTGTCAAGGTTAGGATCGTCAACCTGGCTAAAAAGCGTGATTGACCCTCCAATAATGAGTAGTCCTGACAGCATTAGGCGAAAAGCGGAGTTAAGTTTTTTCATAGATCTGTTTTTGATTAAAAAAATTCAGCAGATTAATAGTTAATATAGTATTAACACATAAGTTCAATAAAAGATCAATAATTTTTTTAAAAAAATAATAACGGCGAAGTTAGCAAAATTTATTCTGGGAACTTATTTGGCGAATAGTAGTTTACAAAAATAAGATTTTAGTATACTCCTGGAGAGCATCCCCGATCTGTTAATGATAAGAAAATATACTGGCAAGGCTTAAATCATAGCTTGCTTCAGACGGTAAGGTGGGGCTATTATATCAGCAGGCACAGATTACGAAGAGGAATATGAGAGATCCCAGCGAGGTGAGTATCATGGCCCCAAGGCATCCATAAATCAAATACATACCGCAGCAGCCAAAGCGGCGAACAGTTTTTTCAGTTTCCATAACTTATTTTGTTTGGTTGTAAGTACGCACTTTTAAAACCGTTAAACAAAAAAATACCTGTTTGATTGTTTTCGAAACAATGTGAATTATCTTTCATTTTTTTGTGACATATTAAACTATTTTATATATTAGCCAGGATTAAATATGATAAGGCTGCCAGGCATGACAGAGAAGTATAACAATAAGCCGAACAGTTGTAAAGATTGTGCAGTTAAATCAAGTTCTGTATTCAATCTTAACGATGAAGAAATGGAAATTCTGTGCAGCAATAGCACAGAGATCCAATTCCGGAAGCATGAAAACATCATTAAACAAGGTACGTTCACGCAGAACATTGTGTTTATTAAGTCCGGGATTTTTAAGATCCATCTGACAGGAAGCCATGGCAAGGATGAGATCCTCAAAATTGACAAGGCTCCTCTTTTTGTAGGTGTTTCAGATGTTTTTGCCAATAAGATCCATAGCTATGCAGTAACAACGCTGAGCGATACTGTTGCCTGTTTTATTGATTACAGCGGATATAAGTTTCTGATTGAAAATAACGGACGATTTGCGCTTGAGGTGATGAAGACACTCAGTACAGATATTGTTGAACACTACCATATTTTCGTTGATAAGATCCACAAGCAGCTGAATGCCCGCTTCGCTGATGCACTGATCTATTTCTCTAAACATATTTATGGCAATAATATTATTGAGATTCCCCTGACCAGAACAGAGCTTGGTGCTTACATTGGCACATCTCGTGAGACGGTCACCAAGATCATTCATGACTTTTCGGAAGATGGCATCATTGAGGTGGATGGGAAAATGATCAAGCTACTGAAAATGGATCTCCTTCATAAGATCAGCCAGGCCGGTTGATTTATTTTCGTACCTTTCACTTGTATCCCTAAACCTTTAACAATATGAGTTACAAAGCACTTATTGCCGTCATTATATTACTGTGTTTTATTACGACATGCTTTTCTCAACATGAGCAAGAGCAACGTATAAGTAAAGGTCCTGAAAACGGGCACCTGGTGATTGTTGGTGGTAGCCTGAGTGACCCCGCCATATATGCAAAATTCCTTGATCTGGCCGGGGGGCCGGATGCTGAGATTATCATCATTCCTACTGCAGGTAGTGATGAATACCTGCTTGATGCAAAGGGTATGGAGATGATCGAAAAAAGGTTCTGGGAGAATGGAATTAAGAACATCACATTTCTACATACGCGTGATCCGGAGGAAGCCAACACAGATGAATTTGTAAAACCAATAAAAGAAGCTGATGGCCTCTGGTTTACGGGCGGTCGACAATGGCGCCTGGCTGACTCATATCTGAATACCCTTACACATAAAGAAATACTGAATCTCCTTGATCGAGGAGGTGTTGTAGGGGGGAGCTCAGCCGGGGCTTCTATCATGGGTTCATTCCTGGTAAGGGGCGATACCAAAACAAATGTGGTGATGATGGGTGATCACCAGGAAGGCCTTGCTTTGATCAGCAATTGCGCCATTGACCAACACCTGCTGGCATTGAACCGGCAATTCGATATCCTTGAAATACTTGAAGCCCATCCCAAATTGCTGGGCATAGGGCTGGATGAAAACACAGCCATCGTGTTACATGCCGATACCTTTGAGGTGATTGGGGAGAGCTTTGTGGCTATTTATGATGGCACTGAATGCAAGTTTATCCGTGATAAAGAAGACTGGTCGATCGAAAGACCAGAAATATCCCCCCTGCCGGCAGGTAGTGAGCGCTTCTACCTGCTTGGGCCCGGGAGGAAATATTCAATAAAGGAAAGAAAAGTCGTTCAATAAGCTTTAGTACCAGAAGCCCCTCATCTGGCTTGCGGTGTATAATATTAATGCAGTAAATCCAATAACAGGGATAAAAACTACAGGAACTGCAATCGATGCCCTGGAGGGGGCTTGCGCATATTCAGTGTATTTGGCTGAGTCAATAGCTGATACTGGGAGAGAAATAATCGTATCGAATAACTGAAACTGCTATCTGATGTGTATAAGTGTACCTCCCTGATCACATCAGGCTCCTTCTTTTTCTTAAACTCATTCAGACCCTTCATTTTTGGATTTAAATAGTTGCTGTGATATCCCAGGTTGAAATCAAGTTTAACAAGCATGCTGTCATTGTTTAATTGAATGTCTGACATATGCCAGGCCTCATCACTTCTATGCAGGATCAGGTATCTGCCTGCATCTTCATATTGCATAACCGACTGGGAGGTAAACTGATCTTGCGGCACAACCCTGTAGAAGGAGCAGGATGAGGATATGCATAGCAAAACTATCATCGCTATTATTGCTGTTGGTATAAACGGGCTTTTGGTTTTCATGATTGAGCGATATAAATTCATATACACCAAAATTAGTTGTGAGGCGGTCTTTTTCAAAATTGATCATCAATACTTTCTTGAGAGATTTTATTGATTTTTGCAAATTCACTGTATGCAAATCAGATTTGTATTAAATATTGCAGAATTATCTCTTAACAAGCATATTTTGTGATACTTTCAAATACTGCACATTTATCCTGATAATTGCTTTTTGCTCCTGATTGTCATATATTTACATTGTGGCACAGGCCAATGAGATACAAACAGCCCTTTTTCAGGCAATAAAACACAGGCTACCCGATAACTTTTCATTTGTACATGAAATTGCGGAGTTATTAGGGATCAGCTATGATAGTGCCTACAGGAGAATTCGGGGTGATAAGCCCCTTACCCTGGAAGAACTGATCCTCCTGAATGAGAAATTCGGGCTTTCCATCGATACTTTCCTGAATGTAGAAACCAATAATGTGGTATTTAATTGCCATGCCGTCGAGTCTGAAAAGATCAGGATAAAGCAATGGCTGGAAACCATTCTGAATGATCTTAACAGGATCAATCAGGCAAGGAAAAGGAGATCATCTATGCTGCCAAAGACCCGCCACTCTTCCACTATTTTCATTTTCCGGAGATCGGGGCTTTCAAGATGTTCTTTTACCAGAAAACACTCTTGAGGTTTCCGGAGTTTGAGGGGAAGAGGCTTAAATTGGATGAGGCAGATGAGGAGATCTATGAAACAGGAAAAAAGATGCTCATTGCTTCCAATTCTATTCCAACCATAGAGATATGGAATGAAGATACTTTTTACATTACCCTTCGGCAGATCGAATATTACTGGATCGCAGGATATTTTGACTCCAAGGATGAGGTACTTAACCTTTGTGATAAGCTGGAGAAATGGCTGAAACATATTAAAAAGCAGGCTGAACTGGGATTTAAATTTTTACACGACCAGGATCCTGTTGGTGTGGAAGGCACCTTTAAAATGTATGAAAATGAGATCGTACTGAATGATAACAGCATCCTGGTGAAAACCCCGGATGTTTCATACGCTTACCTGACATTTAATGTGCTAAGCCTACTTACTACTACAAACCCAACATTCACGGGCTATTTAGAAAACTATTTCAGGGGCTTGATCAAACAGTCTCATTTGATCAGCAGCACAGGCGCCAAAGAGCGAAGCCGCTTTTTCAATAAGCTGCAACACACTGTTGAAAAATTTAAAGATTCTATCCGTTAAGGAATTGCCCCGGACTATTTGGGCAAGCGTTTCAGCATGTTCACTTCCGTTTCACTCAGCATACGCCATCTGCCACGGGGTGTGTCTTTTTTGGTGATACCTGCAAATACGACACGATCGAGACGAAGTACCTTATAACCTAATGATTCAAATATCCTCCTTACGATCCGGTTCCTTCCGGAATGCAATTCAATTCCAATCTCTTTTTTGTTTAAGCCATCCTCGATCCAGGAGATCCTATCAACCCTGATCGGACCATCGTCAAGTTCCATACCCGTACTTATCTTTTCAAGATCTGCCTTGGTCAGTTGTTTATTCAACACCACATGATAGATCTTTCTGATCCCATGTTTGGGATGGGTGAGTTTTTTGGCAATATCTCCATCGTTGGTGAATAACAATACCCCTGTTGTTCCCCTGTCGAGACGCCCTACCGGATAGATTCTTTCATCACAAGCCTTATCTACCAGGCTCATTACCGTTTTTCGCTCATAGGGATCGTCGGTAGTGGTAATGAAATCCTTTGGTTTATTTAACACGAGGTAGCGCAGCTTTTCTCGCCTGAGTGCCTGTCCGCCATAAACGACCTTGTCGTCTTGAGAAACTTTAGTTCCCAGTTCGGTAACTGTCTTTCCATTAACTCTTACCACACCACTGGCGATCAGCTTATCTGCTTCGCGTCGGGAGCAAACGCCTGCATCGGCCAGGTATTTGTTCAGCCTGATCAGTCCATCGTCCGTTCTCCGGTATCCTTTGTCTCTGACTTTATCAGGCTTCTCCTCTCTCTTCCCCTCTTTACTTCTCCTGGGTTTGTCTGTTTCGGAAGTTTTCTTCTTGGCCTCCTTTTTTGGTTTATGATAGAAAGAGGAATAATCACCATGCTTCTGACGCTTTTCCCTCCCACCTTTTTTTTCTTCGCTCATATTGATTTTGAATTGCTTGCAAAGATACGATTATTAAGTACCAGGTATTACGTACTACGTACTACGAAAAGTTTATTCTCTGAGAAATTAACCTTATGCAATGTCGTAATACCTTGTACCTAATACGTAATACTGTATCAATTTATCATTGTAATCAGCTATAATGTTGGATAAAAGGCATCTTCGATATGCTTTATGCTCACCTTGTTTCCTGAGAGGATCACGGAAACGATGTCGAAGCGGGTTTCCAGGTGGATATTGTTTTTCAAAATATAAGCATTGGCTGCCCGGATCATAAAGGCTTGTTTCTTTTTGTTGACGAAGGTCTGGGGTTCGCCGAAATACATATTGCTCCTGGTTTTTACTTCAACAATGACCAGGTAATCATCGTGTATGGCAATCAGATCGATTTCATCTTTATTATGATGCCAGTTCTTTTCCAGGATATTGAAACCCTTCTTGATCAGGTAATCGCAAGCGTGTTCCTCGCCGCTTTTACCGAGCTCATTGTGTTCAGCCATTGTGATTTTGCCATTAAACAATTATTAAAGAATATTTCAAGTCATTTCGACCATCGGGAGAAATCTGTCATAAATTGCTGGTACAGATTTCTCGCTTCACTCGAAATGACTATTCGGGGTTTGACAGGGATTAAATCATTTCCTTAGCCAGACAGAGAGGTAAAACGCAGGCTGCATTCTTCTGCAACCTCCAATTCAACATACCCTCCAATGATTAGTCCCAGATTTTCGGAAATGTGCCCACTTTTGAAGTCAAAAATTACAGGAAAATGATAATCAGCTACGGTTTCGGCTATGATCTCATAGGCTGTTTTGCCAAAGGGAATGGTATTGTCATTCATGTCATTCATGCCACCAACCACAAGCCCTGCAAGGCTTTCCAGCTTTCCTGAGCGTTTCAGGTTTTGCATCATGCGGTCGATATGATAAAGGTATTCATCGAGATCTTCAATAAATAATATTTTCCCTTCGGTATCAATGTCTGATTCTGTCCCCGCCAGGCTGTAAAGCATTGATAAATTTCCTCCGCAGAGCATTCCGGAAGCTGTTCCCTTTCTGTTGAAAGGATGAGATGTGAAATGATACGCAGGATAGCCTCCTTCCAGGATCTCTTTCAGGCTTTGCAGGCTTGCTTTCACCTTCCGGTCCGGCGGAAAGTTGATGGGCATGGGCCCGTGCAGGGTCTGGATGCCAAAGTGCCTGTTGATGTGTGAATGGAATACTGTAATATCACTGTAACCAACAATCCATTTTGGATTTTGAATGAAACCTGAAAAATCCAGCTCATCAATGATCCTGACCGAACCATAGCCACCCCGGGCACAAAAGATCGCCCTGATCGAAGCATCATCAAGCATGGCCTGGAGGTCGGTTGCACGTTCATGGTCTGTTCCTGAAAACTGGTGGAGGTCTTCCATAAAGATGATCTCCCTCCACGACCTCATATCCCCATTGGCGCAGAATATCAATGGCAGGAGCCATCTCTTCACGGCTTACCTTCCTGGCCGGGGCCACTATACCGACTTTATCACCGGGCTTTAGATTGGACGGACGCATAGATTTTTTCTCAATATTGTGTAAAAAGCTAAAATACAGGTAATTCTTGCCACTTATCCACCTTCGCTAGCGCCTCCGCTGAGTAGCTTCAGCGCTCGCGGAAAGCTTCGGTGGATGAAACAAATTTATATCTTTGCATTCAATTCAGCGGGGAAAATGGAAAATAAAAAGAAAAACTTTAAAAGATACACGGTCACTTCAGCCCTTCCATATGCCAATGGGCCTATTCATATCGGGCACCTGGCAGGGGTGTATGTACCTGCCGATATCTTTGTGCGCTATCTCAGATCGAAAGGGACTGATGTGCTTTTTATAGGAGGATCGGATGAGCATGGCGTGCCCATCACCATCAAAGCACAACAGCTCGGCGTAAGCCCGCAGGAGATCGTCGACAAGTATCATGCGATCATCAAGAAGTCGTTTGCCGACTTCGGGATCTCTTTTGATGTTTATTCCAGGACTTCCGCCCCCATTCACCATGAAACTGCTTCAGAATTCTTTACTACTCTATACGATAAGGGAGATTTTTTAGAAAAGACCTCTTTGCAGTATTATGATGAGGACAATGACCAATTTCTTGCTGACCGGTATATAACAGGAACCTGTCCGCGTTGCGGATATGAGAAAGCCTATGGCGATCAATGCGAAAATTGTGGTACCTCTCTCAGTCCATCAGAACTGATCAACCCCAGATCGTCATTAACAGGAAATGTTCCTGTACAAAAAGAAACTAAGCACTGGTACCTTCCCCTGGATAAATACGAGGATTGGCTCAACGACTGGATCGTGAAAGGCCATAAGGATGATTGGAAATCGAATGTTTATGGTCAGTGTAAGTCCTGGCTTGATCATGGCTTACAGCCCCGGGCAGTAACCCGCGACCTGAACTGGGGAGTGAAAGTTCCGCTGAAGGATACAGAGGGCAAGGTGTTGTATGTATGGTTTGATGCCCCCATCGGTTATATCTCCGCTACGCGGGAATGGGCTGAAGAAAACGGCAAAGACTGGGAACCATACTGGAAAGATGAAGAAAGCAGGTTGCTCCACTTCATAGGAAAAGACAACATTGTGTTTCATTGCATCATCTTCCCCTCAATGCTGAAGCAGGAGGGAAGCTATATCCTCCCTGACAATGTGCCTGCATTTGAATTCCTGAACCTGGAAAATGATAAGATATCCACCTCCAGGAACTGGGCCGTATGGCTGCATGAATACCTTGAAGAGTTTCCCGGAAAGCAGGATGTGCTGAGGTATACACTCACTGCCAATGCACCGGAAACAAAGGATAATGACTTTACATGGAAGGATTTCCAGGCTAAGAACAACAATGAATTGCTGGCCATCTTCGGCAACTTTGTAAACAGGACCCTGGTGCTCACCGAGAAGTATTTTGACGGCAAAGTGCCTGAGCTGAATGGCCTGAAGGAAGAGGATAAGAAGGTGATGGAGGAGATCAGGACCTTCCCCGGCAGGATCGGTGGCAGCCTGGATGCATTCCGTTTCAGGGAGTCGCAGGCAGAGATGATGAACCTGGCACGCCTGGGTAACAAATACCTGACCGATTCGGAACCATGGAAGATCTTTAAAGAGGATCCGGAGCGGGTGAAAACTATCTTGAACATTTCTCTGCAGATCTGTGCCAACCTGGCCATCCTCTGCGAGCCTTTCCTCCCCTTCACAGCGCAAAGGCTCACTGCAATGCTGAACATGGAAACGCTTCATTGGAATGATGCCGGTAATCCTGAATTGCTTTCATCCGGCCATCAGCTAAATAAAGCTGAATACCTTTTCGAACGTATCGATGACAAGGTGATTGATGCACAGGTGCAAAAGCTGCTTGATACTAAAAAAGCCAATGAAATGAATGAACAGACCGTTGAACCTGCCAAGGAAACCATCGATTTTGATGATTTTTCGAAGATCGACATCAGGATAGGGAAGATCCTGGAAGCAGAAAAAGTACCTAAAACAACGAAACTACTCAAGCTGAAGGTAGATACCGGTGTAGATGTCAGAACAGTGGTTTCAGGTATTGCCGAGTATTATAAACCGGAGGATATCATTGGGAAAAGTGCTTGTTTCCTGGTGAACCTGGCCCCGCGAAAGCTCCGTGGCATTGAGTCGAATGGCATGGTCCTGATGGGCGAAAATACAGATGGCAAGCTTACATTCATCTCTCCTGAGGATGAGTTTGAGCCGGGGAGCAAGGTGAGCTAAAGAAGAACGAGGACCGAAGATCGAAGAACGAAGAACGAACTGTAATCCATAATCCATAATTCATAATTCATAATCAATAAGATGAACTTTGTTGAAGAATTGAAATGGCGTGGGATGATCCACGACATGACACCGGGAACGGAAAGGCAACTTGAGAAAGAAATGACCTCTGCCTATGTAGGTATTGACCCCACTGCAGACTCCCTGCATATCGGTCACCTGGTGTCGATCATGATGCTGAAGCACTTTCAGCTGGCAGGACATAAGCCGATCGCCCTGGTTGGCGGAGCTACAGGCATGGTTGGAGATCCTTCCGGAAAGTCACAGGAACGCAATCTGCTGGATGAAGAAACCATCCGTCATAACCAGGAAGGATTAAAGGAACAACTGCTTAAATTCCTGGATTTTGAAGGTGGTGAAAACGCAGCTGTGATGGTCAATAATTATGACTGGATGAGCACCTTCAGCTTTCTGGATTTTGTTCGTGATGTGGGTAAGCATATCACTGTAAGTTACATGATGGCCAAAGATTCTGTGAAGACACGCCTTGAAACAGGCCTTTCTTTTACTGAATTTTCATACCAGCTTGTACAGGCTTATGACTTCCTTTTCCTTTTTGAAAACAACAACTGTCGCCTTCAAATGGGTGGCTCCGATCAGTGGGGCAACATTACTACCGGCACAGAGCTGATCAGGAGAAAAACTGGTGGTGAAGCATATGCTCTTACCTGTCCGCTCATCACCAAAGCTGATGGTGGGAAATTCGGAAAAACAGAGGCAGGAAATGTCTGGCTCGATCCTGAAAAAACCTCTCCATATAAGTTCTACCAGTTCTGGATGAACGCCTCCGACGAAGATGCGGCCAGGTGGATACGCATTTTCACACTCAACTCAAAAGAAGAAGTTGAAGCCATCGAAAAGCAGCATGAAGAAGCGCCTCATCTGCGTCCGCTGCAAAAAGCACTGGCAGAAGAGCTCACCATCCGTGTCCACTCCGTGGAAGATTATGATGCGGCTGTGGAAGCATCCCAGATCCTTTTTGGCAAAGGCACTACTGAAACCCTGAAAAGGCTTTCGGAAGATATGCTGCTCAGTGTTTTTGAAGGGGTTCCGCAGAGCGAAATGCCTGCCGACCTCATCAAAGCCGGAACCGGTATACTCGAATTCCTGGCCGAATCAACCAACATCTTTGCATCAAAAGGCGAAGCCCGCCGAATGATCAAAGACAATGCAGTTTCGGTAAACAAAGAAAAGATCACCGAAGACTTTGTTGTTTCAGAAGCTGATTTGCTGAATGGGAAATATATTCTTGTTCAGAAAGGAAAAAAGAATTATTATTTAGTGTGTACTAAATAGACAATTCATCATTTCACAATGACCTTCTGGAATTATTCTTCATTAGTTCCTAGTGCCTAGTTCCTAGTGGCTAGTGCCTATCTGGAATGAATTATTATTATATTTTTTAAGTTAAAAGTGTGACATTTTCCAAATTTGGGTATTAATTGGTATGACACAGAAGCATAAGCATGCCAATTTGGAAGATCGCCTGATTGAATTTGGAGTAGGGATTGTTAATTTGGGCTATCAACTTCAAAAATTCAAAGAACTAAAACCCATATCTGATCAAATATTAAGATCGGGAATTTCCCCGGCATTGAATTATGGTGAAGCACTTCATGCTGAATCAAAAAAAGATTTTATTCACAAGATGAAACTATCTCTCAAAGAACTTCATGAAACACTGATCTCCTTGAAAATATTAAGCTCTCTGAGAAATAACCCGGATAGAGAAGAGGTTCAACGATTGAAAAAAGAAAATGGAGAGCTGGTAGCGATTTTTATCAGCAGCGTAAGAACTGCAAAGAAGAACTCACTAAACAAATAAAAAACTAAACCGCTTTACATTACCCTTAGGCACTAGGAACTAGCTACTAGGCACTATTCACTAAAGAGACCATTCAACTCCATCCTTGGTATCCTTCAATGTGATTCCTAAGGCAGTGATTTGATCCCTGATCTTATCCGCCGTAGCAAAGTCTTTATTCAGTTTTGCTTCCTGGCGGAGGGCGAGGAGAGAGTCGATGAGCTGGCCTGTCAGGCTGTCGTCAGTGGAGCTTTCTGTTTCCGCTTTAAAGCCAAGAATATCATTCACAAAGACCAGAAAAAGTTCTTTTAGCATAGAAAGATTCTCTTCATCGATCTTCATCTTTCCATCATTGATTGAATTAATGATTTTGACACCATCAAAGAGGTGGGCGATGAGAATGGGACTGTTGAGGTCGTCGTTGATGGCCTCGTAGCACTTTTCTTTCAGCTTAGCTATATCGACTGACTCACCAGCTTTTCCATTGGCTTGAAGCTTTTCAAGAACCTCCACTGCAGCCATCAAGCGTTGAAAGCCTTTTTCAGCAGCTTGCAGGGCTTCGTTGGAAAAGTCGAGTGTACTGCGATAATGTGCCTGCATCATGAAGAAACGGATGGTCATCGGGCTATATGCCTGTTCAAGAATTGGATTTACACCTGTGAAGAACTCTTCCAGGGAAACAGCATTTCCAAGGGATTTGCCCATCTTCTGGCCGTTCAGGGTGATCATATTGTTGTGCATCCAGTAACGCACGGGCATTTTGCCATTCGCGACCACGCTTTGGGCAATCTCTGATTCATGGTGGGGAAACAGCAAATCCATGCCTCCTCCGTGAATATCAAACTGATCGCCCAGGTATCGTGTACCCATGGCAGAGCATTCCATATGCCAGCCGGGGAAGCCATCGCTCCACTCCGAAGGCCAGCGCATAATGTGCTCCGGTGCCGCCTTTTTCCAGAGGGCAAAGTCGAAGCTGTTCTTCTTCTCCTCTTGACCTTCGAGTTCGCGGGTGGTGGCCATAAGCTCTTCTACCTTTCTGCCAGAAAGGATGCCGTAAGGATTGTTTTTATTGTATCTCTCAACATCAAAATAGATAGATCCTGCTGATTCATAAGCATACCCGGCTTCCAGGATCTTCCTGATCATTTCCATCTGTTCAATGATATGTCCGCTGGCCTGTGGTTCGATAGAAGGATCCAGCACGTTGAGTGCCCGCATAGCAGCATGATAGGAGTTGGTATAATACTGTACTACCTCCATGGGCTCAAGCTCTTCCAAACGTGCTTTCTTGGCAATCTTGTCTTCCCCCTCATCTGCATCATTCTCGAGGTGGCCCAACATCAGTGATGTTTCTCACGTACCTTACCTTATATTCGAGGTGTTGCAGGTAGCGAAATACCAGGTCGAAGGTGATGGCTGGACGGGCATGCCCGAGATGCGGATCACCGTATACCGTTGGGCCACAAACATACATGCCCACATGGGGTGGGTTGAGTGGCTCAAAGATTTCTTTTTTCTTGCTGAGGGTGTTGTATATGAAAAGCTTATTCTCCATTATATTTAGAATTACTAAGCAAAGGTATAGAAAATTGAAAAAGGAATAAGGAGAGAGAATATAGTTGAAGGCGATAGATGAGAGAAGAAGTACTTCTCCTTCTAAAATCTCAATCTCTTTCTACTATCCACTTCTTCATTCTTCTATCTTCTATAAAAAAAAAGCCCGACCCCTGTCGGGGCCGGACCAAACCGGAATGTGCATGTCCTTAAAAAATTATTTAAGAACACCCAGCTCTTTTCCCACCTTCGTAAAGGCGGTAATACATTTGTCGAGATGCTCACGTTCGTGCCCGGCTGACAGCTGAACACGGATCCTGGCTTCTCCTCTTGGAACAACCGGGAAGTAGAACCCGATCACATAGATCCCTTCTTTAAGCAGTTCGGAGGCCATGTCTTGTGAAAGCTTGGCATCATAAAGCATCACTGCGCAGATGGCTGACTTGGTGGGCTTGATGTCGAAGCCCGCAGCGACCATTTTTTCTACAAAATATTCAGTGTTGGTGTGTAGTTTATCCTGCAGCTCTGTAGTCTCAGCCATCATATCGAACATGGCGATGCCTGCATTGGCCACCATGGGAGGGATGGAGTTTGAGAAGAGATACGGACGTGAACGCTGGCGAAGGATCTCAATAATTTCTTTTTTACCTGTAGTGAAACCACCAATAGCACCACCAAAAGCTTTACCCAGGGTGCCGGTAATGATGTCTACTTCACCACGGATGTTGAAGAGTTCAGTTACACCGCGTCCGGTTTCACCAACAACTCCTGCTGAATGACATTCGTCAACCATGATCATGGCATCGTATTTCTTTGAAAGCTCATTGATCTTGTCCATCGGGGCCACGTTGCCGTCCATGGAGAACACACCGTCGGTGACGATGATCTTGAAGCGGCAATCTTTGGCTTCGATCAGCTTTGCTTCCAGGTCTTCCATGTCAGCATTTTTATAGCGGAAGCGTTGTGCTTTACAAAGCCTCACACCATCGATGATAGACGCATGGTTCAGGGAGTCGGAGATGATGGCATCATCAGGTCCGAGCAGTGGTTCAAAAACACCACCGTTTGCATCGAAACAGGCAGCGTAGAGAATAGTGTCTTCCGTACCGAAAAATTCAGCAATCTTGGCTTCCAGGGTTTTGTGCAAATCCTGTGTTCCACAGATGAAACGTACTGATGACATTCCATAACCATGGGAGTCGAGGGCTGATTTGGCAGCAGCAACCAGTTTGGGATGGTTGGAGAGTCCCAGGTAGTTGTTGGCACAGAAGTTCAGCACATCCTGGCCTGTGTTGATCTGGATATCGGCTTTCTGCGGGGAGATGATTATACGTTCAGCTTTGAACAAGCCTGCTTCTTCGATGTTTTTCAGTTCTTCCTGAAGGTGATCTTTGATTTTTCCGTACATATCCGTATGGTTTTATGTGAGTACTGTTTATTTTATAACAAGGACTGCAAATATAAAAGATAAATTATTACCTATTTATTGGATTGAGTCTAAATAATCATTTTACCCTCCCCCTATCCCCCTCCCTACGAGTAAGGAGGGGGAACCTCCCCTCCCTGCCAGCAGGGAGGGGCCGGGGGTGGGTAAGAAAACATTTTCATTGACCAATTTTCGATATACAATATTCTTGATTACTTTTGCAGTCCAATACTGTGAATTAAATAACAAACACAAAACCAACACATATGAAAAATATTCTGATCATCGGAACAGCCGGACAGATAGGTTCTGAACTGGCGATGCGCCTGCGTGAGATCTATGGCGCCAACAACATTGTTGCGGGTTACCGCAAAACCATGCCCACACAGGATGTGGTTGATTCTGGCCCACTGGAAATGGTGGATGCCACCATGCCTGATCGCATTGTTGATGTGGTAAAGAAGTATAATATTGATACCATCTACAACCTGGCTGCATTGCTTTCGGCCGTTGCTGAAGAAAAGCCACAGGCTGCATGGAATGTAGGTGTGAACGGTGTTTACAATGTGCTTGAGGTAGCCCGTGAGCATGGCTGTGCCGTCTTCTTCCCAAGCTCCATAGGAGCATTCGGCCCAACTACACCACTTGATGACACACCGCAGGATACCATCCAGCGCCCATCCACCATGTATGGTGTGACCAAGGTTGCAGGTGAGCTGCTGAGCGATTATTATTACAAACGTTACGGAGTGGATACCCGCGGATTGCGTTATCCTGGTATCATCTCCAACGTGACATTGCCAGGTGGTGGAACCACCGACTATGCCGTTGAGATCTATTATGAAGCCATCAAACACAAGAAGTTCACCTGCCCCTTGCCTCCGGGAACTTTTCTTGACATGATGTATATGCCTGATGCACTGGATGCCGCCATCGACCTGATGGAAGCCGATCCTTCAAAGCTGATCCACCGCAATGCCTTTAACGTATCGGCCATGAGCTTCGATCCGGAGATCATCGCTGCTGAAGTTAAAAAGCACATTCCTGATTTCGTGATGGAATATGATATCAGCGAGGCCAAGAAAGCCATTGCCGACACCTGGCCAAACAACATGGACGACAGTGCTGCCCGTGCCGAGTGGGGATGGGATCCGAAGTTCAGGCTTCCTGAGATGACCATCGACATGCTGAAGGTGATCGGGGAGAAACACAAACAAGGCTTGATCTAAACACAGTTTCAAAAGACTCATAACCAGTAGCCAGTAACCAGCTATCAGTAACTTGTTTCTGGCTGCTGGTCACTGGTTTCTTGTAAGTTGGAAGTTATAATTCCTTGCAGTTTCTGTAATAATTTGTAATTTTGCACTCGCTATTCAAAAATTGACAATACAGAATACAGAATTGACAATTTTCCGGGCCCCGTAGTTCAATGGATAGAATAGAAGTTTCCTAAACTTTAGATACAAGTTCGATTCTTGTCGGGGCTACAAAAAACCCAGCTGATTTCAGCTGGGTTTTTTGATTGTCCACTCTACATTGCCCGTTTTTCATGTTCCATTTTAAGTTTCAGCTGTCACCCCAAGCGAACCGACCCCGAGTATTCGGGGGAGCTCATGACCAAAGGGAATAACTTTGTCGAGGGGTTGTTAGCAAATTGCTCTTCTATTATCAGAATACTATCACATTACCACTGAAGGAGAAAACTGCTTCAAATCCTATTAATTTGCATGGATGCTTTTTTAAGCGCCTTGTGTTGAAGTTGATATATATTTAATATATTTACAAGACAATCTTTGTTACGATGAAAATAATTTCCATTATTCTAATAGTCCTATTCGCCCTTAGTGCCACAGCACAGAAAATCCCAAAAGATCAACGCACCGCAGGGGATGAGTTTAAGTTAGCATCCAAAAATTATTATATCGGGTTTGGATTAGTGTTAGCTGGAGGTCTGGTCGCAGTCGCAACCGCCGATTTACATGAAGATAATAACAATTTTAATAATGATCTTACAGGTGTCTATATTGGTGCCGGTATTGCCACTGTAGGGTTTGTCTTTATAGCAGTAGCAACGTCACACATCAAAAAGGCAGGGGTGAAACTTAACAAGTCAGAGAAACATGCACTGAAAATAAAAACCTCTCGAGATGGTGTAACATTAGCTGTGAAGTTTTAAGCCTCCACACCACAAGAGGTTTGAATGAAGAACAGAGGAACAGAGGAACAGAGGAACAAGGAACATGGAATAAGAACATGGAAGTTTCTTCATTGTCCATTCGACATTTTACATTTTACATGTACCATTTATTTTCTAGTGCCAGCTAGATGGATTGTCATCCTGACGACTGCGCTCACCGAAGCCTTGGCGTAGGTGAGGAAGGGAGGAAGGACCCTATTGCTATTTGCAGTCAACCTTCAGGAAGGACCTCCATCGGATCGCACCTATTCTTGCAAAACGTGACCCTTATTCGTACCTTAGCAATAGAGACTCCTTCTGTCATGCGTTATTTTATTAGCTTATTGTTCTTCCTTTGGCTGTGCGCACCATCAATGCTTTTGTCTCAATCATGCCTCCCTGAGGGCATCACATTCAATGCCCAAGCACAGATAGATAGCTTTCAGATAAACCACCCCAATTGTTTCGAGATAGAGGGGAGTGTTGAAATTAATGGGGACAGCATCACTAATCTACTTGGATTATCAGCATTAACAGGAATAGGAGGAGGCTTACTTATAGATGATAACCCCTCCCTGACCAATTTAAACGGCTTAGATAATATTAACTATATAGGGGAGGGATTATATATAGGATTGTATGAGGGCAATTCTTCTTTAAACAGTCTGAATGGTCTTAATAATCTGAATACCATTGGTAGTCACTTAAATATATTTAATAACGATGCACTCACAAACCTATCTGGTCTTGAAAATATAACTTCAATTGATGGTCTTTTAAGAATTAATTTGAATGATTCTCTAACCAATTTGTTGGGATTAAATAATATTTATTTTGTTTCAGCCATGGTGGAGATAGAAGGTAATAATTCCCTTACCAATTTAGCAGGACTAAGCGCTTTAGATTCTATTTGGGGCAACTTTGTTGTAATAGGAAATCCTGCCCTTACTAATCTGGTGGGAATTAACAATCTTACAGCTGTTGGGGGGAGTGTTAGGATTGTCGAAAACGATGCCCTTCTTGCCGTTAGAGGCCTTAACAGTCTGGAATCTGTTGGTAATAACCTTGAAATAAGAAATAATGCGCTTTTAAACAGCATTGAGGATTTTGAGATGTTAAACCATGTGGGTAATTCATTTGATTTACATTTTAATCCGAGCTTGAAAAGTTTATCTGGACTTGATAATCTGACTACAATAAACATGCTTTTCATTGGGGGGAATTCACTAAATACACTTGATGGGCTACATAACCTTACAACAGTGACATCACTTTTGTCCATTTGTGAAGATTCACTGGTTGACTTTACAGACATGAGTAAGCTTACGAAATCCGGCGGTATCGGGGTTTGCGGTCATTCTCTTTCAAGTTTAAGTGGATTTGAGAATATTGATACTACCGGCCAGGTATGGATAGGCTACTCTGAAAATTTGCATTCATTATCGGGCCTGAAAAATCTGGTGGTTAACAATGGTTCCCTCTCAATTGTTGAGAATGAAAGTTTAACAGATCTCAATGGCCTCGAGAATTTGACACAGACAGGTAGACTTAACATCAAGTATTCAAATTTATCCAGTCTTGAAGGCTTAAATAATTGTAGTATTATAAAATATGGAATTGATATTGATGGGAACTCAAGCCTTCAGGATATTAGCGCCTTAAGTAATGTTTTCTCAATTGCTAATGGAGACCTTAGGATTATCAACAATCCATTATTGACCAGCTTATACGGCCTTGATAATATTGCAGCATCCTCTATTGATAGTTTGTACATATATGATAACACGTCATTATCCACATGCGAAGTAAAAAGTATTTGTGATTATCTGCTAAGTCCTAATGGTGTCATTGAAATATACAACAATGCGACAGGATGCAATACTCAAGAAGAAGTGGAAGATGCTTGTGAGTGGATAGGTATCCCGGAGCAAATACCCCAGCGTTTTTTAACAGCTTACCCCAACCCCTTCATCATCTCAACTACCATAGAATACGAACTGAAAGAAATATCCAATATACAATTTACAGTATACAATGTAATAGGAGAAAGAGTTCATCATGCTGAATATAGCTCGATACCACAAGGCCTTCACACTGTCACATGGTCACCCGGTCACCTGCCTGGTGGTATGTATTACGCTGTGCTGAGGAGTGAGGCAGGAGTGAGTGTTATGAAGATGGTGAAGCAGTAACGAATAAAGAACAGAGGAACAGAGGAACAAGGAACAGAGGAACAAGGAACAAGGAATAAGGAACAAGGAATAAGGAATAAGAATAAGAATAAGAATAAGAACGTTGAAATTCATTCATTTCAATGTACCATACAAAGGAAATCAGAAATCTGAAAAGCGAAGTCAGAAATAAACTACAATCTAAATTCACCTCTATCCACTACCAATCTTTAATAATCATTTATCAATAGCCTGCCTGCCGGTTAACCCGCCGACGGAGGGCAGGCAGGGATCTCATCATTCCTGAACGAGCGAAGCGAGAGAGGAAGGAACTCTTTAGTTTCAGAAATGATTTCTATCCTATAGTTCCCCGACTTTATTTATAATGTAGTTTGCAGTATATATATCAATTCTTTCATTATTTGTTGTCGCATTAAAACGGACGTCCAGTGCATCACCGGCATTCAGCCTGATAAGCCCATGACTGGTTGCAGAACCAAGGTCACCGGTAGAACCGATTTTCCTGACTATCTGAATCCTTGTCGGGGCAGCAGAGCCTCCGCTGGGAGTAAGAAAGACCACTCCCCTTACCTGGACATTCTGACTTCCACCAAAGGATATAGAAAGTTTTATATCGTATAAACCATCTTCTCCAACGATAATTTTGTCAGCCGTTGGGTCAGTAATATCAGTGGAAGTAGCACCAAATTTCTCCCCCTCTGAGGCAGATATCCAGCCATAGTAATTAGAGGACAAATCAAGATCTATAGAAGTGGGAGACCCAAAATCATTATTTTCATATAACTCAGCCGTCTCATACAATTGATTAAGCTGTGTTGTTGTCAGGGAGGTAAGGTCGTTGGTCATCAGATTCCAGCGTGAGCCCGACCAGTAATAAAACCCTTCATCAACATCAACACTTCCAGTGTTATATATCAACAATCCATCAAGCGGGGCATTTACCGGAGATGTGGTGGAACTAATATCATTAATTGTCATTTTAGGAATAAGTACTCCTTTATTAGATGAAGAGATATCTAACATGGCACTACTGGCCGCATCTGATCCTGATGAATTAATGGCTACCTGGGAAAAAGTTGCGTTCGTAGCAAATAGTAATAGAAGAAAGAATATATATTTTGTTGTCATGATCGTAATTATTTTATTTAGATTTATTCTTAATAGTCGTAAATATACACCCAAATTGATGAGGTGTTTGTTAATGCTTTGTTAAAGAATGTGTTTGATTACCAGACTTTTATTATCCAATATAATAAATTTAGCTTTTATGTCTTTCCAATAAGAAAGAACCGCTGTGCCATGCCTGGGACCCTAAATAACAATGTCGCATTCACATTGTTCACTTGAAGAGAATATGCATTGGATCCAGGAGAGTAATGAATTGGAATTTGAGGTTTGGAATTTGTTTCGAATTTAGAGATTAGAATTTATGATTTATCAACCTAGCCCTCAGAACCCTGCACCCAATGAAGATTTCGGTATCTGTTTGCTTCTTTTTTGATTATACCCTATATTTGTATTGGTAATACTGATTAACGAGAAATCTAAACCTGAGTATAAACTTAAATTTATTGTATGAAAACAATCCGTACCCTATTGGTCGTGGTATTTACATTAACGGCATTCAGCCTGTCTGCACAGCTTTATGACAAGAAGTGGACAATCAGTGCCGGAGCGTATTTCAACGACTTTGTTGTTCCGCAACATTTTGACAAACTTTTTACCGATGCCCACTGGAATCATGGTGGGGTTCCCATCAGGATCTCAGCCGGGTTTTACCTGGCAAAACACTGGACCGCTGTCGGTCAGTTCTCAACGGTAAAAATGGACAATCCTTATTTTAAGGACAAGGAACTCTTCTTCGACATCAATCTTGGTGCTCAATGGCGTTTCCTCTATGAAAAAGTATTTGATCCGTACCTTTATGCTACTATTGGCGGAGCCAGCATTGCACAGGAGTTCAAGTTTGCCTATAATGGCGGACTTGGTTTCAACATCTGGTTCATCAAGTCATTCGGTTTCTATGCTGAAGTTGCTTATGAAGGACTTGTTGGAATTGATTCAGATGAAAAGGAATATAATCATCCCAATTCAGAGCATTTTCAAGGGACATACAACATCAATGACAACCTGAACTATTCATTTGGTTTCAGGGTTTGCCCCGGCAAACAGGCTGATACCGATGGCGATGGTATCCCCGACAGGGATGACCTTTGTCCGGAAGTTTTTGGTGTTGAAGAGTTCGGCGGTTGTCCTGATACCGATGGCGATGGCATTCCTGATGAAGTGGATGCCTGCCCCGAGGTGTTTGGCCTGGCCGAATTTGATGGCTGCCCCGATACCGATGGCGATGGCATTATAGATGAGCTGGATGAATGTCCGACTGTAGCAGGTCTGGCCGCATTTGCTGGTTGTCCTGATACCGATGGTGATGGCATTCCCGATAAAGATGATGCTTGTCCGACAGTTGCCGGTCCTGAAAAATATCAAGGTTGCCCCGATACCGATGGTGATGGTATTCCTGATAACCTGGATGCCTGTCCTGAGGTTCCCGGTGTACCTGAATTTGATGGTTGTCCTCCACCACCTCCACCACCCGTTGTGATGGATGTGATCGTTTATTTTGGTACCGACCTTACCAGGCTCGATGCTGAGGATAAAGAAAAGCTGGACAAGCTGGCCGATCAATTATTGAATAATGAAGAGATCAGCATTATTGCCGCCGGTCATACTGATAATACGGGCTCAGCTGCATACAACCAGGGCCTCTCAGAGCGCAGGGCAAAGGCAGTAACTGATTACCTTGTTTCTAAAGGTGTACCTGCTGAACGTATCAGCATGAAAGGTTTCGGAGAAGAAAAACCGATGGATAGTAACGATACACCCGAAGGCCGTGCAAATAACAGGCGTGTTGAAATTCACTAGTCAATCTTATACATATATATAATGCAAAAGCCCGCTGATTTTTTAACAGCGGGCTTTTTTAAACTCTAAATCCTAATACCTAAATCCTAAACAAATTCAAATGTCCAAAATTCTAAAATACAATATCATTTCGCCCCGCTCTCTTGAGGAGAGGGGGAACAGGGGTGAGGTGCATTGTAATTTGACATTTGGAAGTTGAAATTTAATTAGAACTTGGGTTTAGGAGTTTAAAATTTGTTTCGAATTTAGAAAATTAGAATTTAGGATTTCCACCTAGCACCTAACACCTAACACCTAACACCTTTTTTCCTATATTTGTAAAGTAACCTAAACCACCCAATCATGTCATTAATCAATAAAACAGGTATACGTGCGCTGGCGAAATCGCTCGATATGAAGATCAGCGCTGACTCATTTGAGGCTGCGGAGGCCCGGCTGAAAGTCATACTTGAACATGCGGCCAAAAAAGCACAATCGAAAAGAAGGAAGACCATCCTCAAACGGGACTTTATTCACGAGATCGACCTTTTTGATTTGGATTAGGGATGACAATCGATTTAAATTATTGTGCAAGGTCAGTAGTGATTTTGTACATTTGTCCAAAACTATTTCATCTATGAAAAGTATTCGTATTTCCAGCCTTTTAATATTAGTAGCTATTACAGCTTTCCTCATCGTATCCTGTGGCTCAACAGAAGATAAGCTTGTTGGTACCTGGGTTACTGAAAGTGTAGTAGCCAACGTTGATTCGAGCCTGGCCAATCTGCAAAGCATTGATCAGACCATTGCTTCCACAAAAACTACCAAGTTCATCCTGAATGAAGATCACAGCATGGCGCTTTCTATCGATGGCTATACGACAGATGCTTTCTGGACCTTTAATTCTGATAATGACAGGCTAAGCTTCCGACTGGAAGCTGATGGATTGAACGACGCAATTGAACTTGGAAAATTTAATGGTGATAAGATCATTTATACCAGCAGTGTAAGGCATGGCACCATCACGGCTGTATATGTGAAAGAGTAAATGATATTTGATATCTGATATCTGAAGTTTGATATTGCCTATCTTATATTCATCCAACATCCAACCCCCAGGACCTAGCCCCCAGCACCTAGCACCTTCTCTGGCTACTTTTCAGTAAATTCTATTGTGTGAAAAATGGCTTCCAACTGCCTGATGAAATTACGTTTAAGATCGGCAGGGTTATAAACGTACCCATCAACAGTAATGATGCGCTCCAGGCTTGGATCCACGAAAGTATAGCTGATGAAGGGCCCACCCATGAAGTCATTCTCTACCATCCAAAGTCCTCGTGTTTCCACTGCAAATCCTGAAACAAAATCATCTATTCGTACAAAGACCGGTTCGATATAGCCAGTCGACAGTATCATGTATGATCCATTACTAGGACCTGGAATGAATATTTTTGTTAGTGAGTCGCGTAAAGCGAGAATTTTTTCCGGGGCGAAAGCACTGGTGTCAGTATAGGGCTGCTCATATATAATGATGCCCAGCTCAACATCCTGTTTCACCTTATGCATACTCTGGGTTAGCCATATGAAATGTTCGTCGCGGGCACCGACAACAAAACCACCTGGGATTTGCATCTTGAATCCAAACTGCTCTTCCAAAATGTTGGTCATTTTTACACTACGTGCCATTTGAAACTGTTCATTGGTACGTTTGATCTCCAGCTCATTAAAAGCCTTCAGGAATGCTGTTTTATGTTCTTCAAAAGCCCTGTAGAAGGCTTCAACATCAGGGGCAGTGATCTTGATCACCCGCTGTGGTTTCGACCAAAAATTTGATCTTGTTTCTACCAGGGCTTCGGCAAACTGATCATTGATATCGATGATCAGGATATTGTGCATTGGCTTGAAGGTCTTGTTGAAGTCCTTTTCGGCAACATTAAACAGTCTGAACCTGGGTTCGGGCTGTGGGAGCCCTGGCAAGGGTTCTTCAAAAAACTGCTTGATGGGGGCACCGACCTCCCCATTCCACTGGGCCTTTGTATTTGTTATTACAAGGATCTCATTTGTCTTGCCTGTTGATCTGTCATACCTGGGTTTGGCCTCACAGGATATGAGAAAATAGATGGCCACTGTGGAGAGGAGCATCCAAAATGTCCGGTGCTTGAATAGTTTGAAGTCCATATTTATTGGTTTTTATGATCTTTTCACCGAAATCCTGATCTTATCACCAGGCTTTAAGCGCCTGGCGTTGGTGATGTTATTCAGCTGCTTGATCTGGTTTACCGTTACCCCATCATACATTTTGGCAATATCCCAAAGTGTATCTCCCGACTTCACTGTATGGTAAACATATTCTGCATTTTCATCAAGCTTTATATTCGTCGCTGATTTGCTAACGATCAGCTTTTGTCCCGGCTGAATGGTATTCTTTGAGAGATTGTTCCATGTTTTGATCTGGGATACCGTGCAGCCATATTTCTGGGCAATCAGGCCCAGGTTCTCTCCACTACGTACAATATGCGTGCCACCCTGAGAAGGGGAAGTGCTGGCTGTTGAAGTAGCCCGAACTGCTTGAGGGTTATATTTTGCTGATGGGTAAACCACGAGTTTTTGTCTGGGGTAAATGTTATCGCTGCGTAAATTATTCCATGCTTTCAGCTGGCTCACATAAACATGATATTTGCGGGCGATCAGCCCCAGGTTCTCGCCACTGCGTACTACGTGTATGGTCCTTTCCTGCGCTTTTTTGATCTCGGCAAGTAATTTTTCTTTTTCAGTACCCTTGGTGGTTTTATAGGCATATAGTGCTTGCTCATTATTGATAAAATCCCCAATATAGGCTATGGGGAGTCGCAGGAAGAATCGCTCATCATCTTCATAGGGGATGATGCCTTTTTTATAAAGCGGGTTGAGCATTTCAACCTCCTCCATCGGAATACCCAACATTTCACTAACCTGGTCGAACGACAGTACATCATGCACAGTAACGGTATCAATCTCATGATGCAAGATGCCGGGGTGTACCGGGTAGATGTTATGTTCGGCGGCATGAGTCATGGTATAGTATACAGCAATGAATGCAGGCACATAACCCCTGGTTTCTCTGGGCAGGAAAGGCCATATGGCCCAGTAGCTCTTGATGCCTCCTGCCCTTCGGATGGCTTTGTTCACGTTACCCGCCCCGGAATTATAGGCTGCCATCACCAACGACCAATCGCCATAAATATCATAAAGATCATTCATGTGTTCACAGGCGGCAATAGTTGCTTCATAAGGGTCGTAGCGTTCATCTATCAGGGAAGTAACCCTTAATCCATATACCTTACCTGTTCCATACATGAATTGCCATAATCCCTTTGCCCCGGCCCAGGAACCGGCTGTTGGGTTTAATGCAGACTCTACAACTGCGAGGTATTTCATTTCAAGGGGGATGTCAAAACGATCAAGTTGTTCTTCGAACAGGGGGAAATAAATCTCTGCAAGTCCCAGGATCCTGGAAGTAAGCTCCCGCTTTTTATTTGCATACAGGTAGATGTAGTTTTTTACGCTGGTGTTAAAAGCCAGCTCTATGGTGGTTTCCCTGTTGAGGGCTTCTATCCTGGATGCAAGCACTGAATCCGGATAAGAAGGGATTTCTTTTTTTGAAAAACCATAAACATTCAGACTGTCGGGATCGGTTATATATTCTATCTCACCATAATATTTCAAATTTGACAGGCTGTCGAGCATAGCTACTACCGGGGAGTCTTTCCAGATAATATGGCCTAGGTCCTGCGTGTCGGCGATCATGGTGTTGTCGAGGTATATTTCTGCTGTCTCTACTTTAATGGCAGAAGTATCTGCGGAAGGAGGATCCTGCCCGAAAACAGCAACTGAGATAAGGAAACTTAATATTATTGAGGCTATAATAGGCGTTCTTTTTGGAGCAATCATGTTCTAATAACGTAAATGGATGTTTATTTTGCATGCAAATTTCGTGCAAATTTTATTACTGGGGGGCTTTTCTAAAAAAAGAGGGATAATTTCCCGGAGGGATTTAAAAATTAAACAGGGAACATGGTATCCTGAGAGATACCCGAATTCCCTGTTCATCTAAACTCTTCAGGCTTAAATAAGTCTGCCTATTCTTTCTTGGCTACGTCCTTGCCTTCTTCTTCATCTTCTTCATCGGTGTTCAAGCCTTTCTTAAACTCCCTTGTTCCGCGGCCAATGCCTTTCATTAACTCCGGAATCTTTTTTCCACCAAAAAGCAATAATACTACCAGCACGATCAGAATGATCTGCCAGTAACCGGGCATGCCTAATATAATTGATAAACTGATCATGGTTGTATTGATTTGTTAATGCAAAGATAAGAAAGAAATTAATATTATGCATTAGGCTTTTGGCATTGGGCAATGGGCTGGAAAATAATGATAAAGAATAGAATAATTTGATTTTTTTAACTTTCAAAAAACTCAACCCTGCCTGCCTGCCGGCAGGACTCAACACCCAACACTCAAAACTTAAAAAAAAAGTCTAATTTTGACCAACCAAATTCACAAAGCACTATCTAAGCTATAAACACACTTGATTTATGAAGAGAATCAGCCTGCTTATACTAACAGTACTAATCATACTTAATGCCCATGTGAGGGCTCAGGAAATTCCTATCTGGAAGAAGATGCATTACCTCAGCGAAGAGGAAATGAAACTTCCCAATATCAATGCAAAGAACTTTATTCCTACTGATCCCCCCATACATCCTGTTCGCATGATTGGGGAATATGAACAAATGCAAAGCGTTTTGGTGCGCTACCCCTTCGGGCTCCCGGTTTCACTGATAGCAGAGATGTCGCAGGATTGCCAAGTTACCACAATCGTTGCAAACTCCAGTCAGCAATCAACAGTTACCAGTACCTATCAGAGCAATGGCGCCAATATGGCCAATATTGACTTTATTCTGGCACCTTCAAATTCTTACTGGACCCGCGATTATGGTCCATGGTTTGTGATTGATGGGAATGAGGAATTTGGTGTTTGTGATTTTCCATATAACCGACCCCGACCGGATGATAACGACATTCCTTCTGAAGTAGCAGATTACCTGGGAATTAATCTCTTTGGAATGGATCTGGAAGGTGCCGGAGGTAATTGGATGTGTACCGGTATAGAGCAGGCAGCATCCACTGACCTCATCTGGGAAGAAAATACAAATATGAGCCATACTGAGATCGCCGAGATGGTTGATGATTATCTTGGAGTGAGCGAGTACCATGTTTTACTGGATCCACTTGGAGATTATATCAAGCACATCGACTGCTGGGGAAAATTCCTGGGAGAAAACAAAGTGCTTATAGGTTCAGTATTACCAAGTGATAATCGCTATGAGGATTTTGAATATGTAGCAGATTATTTTGCCAGTACGATCAGTGATTGGGGAATGCCTTATGAAGTGTACCGGGTATATACCCCAGGATATTCTCCAAATACCCCATATACTAATTCACTGATTTTGAATAAAAGGGTTTTTGTACCCATCACAGGAAGTACTCACGATGCCCAGGCCATTACAGCTTATGAGGAAGCCATGCCGGGATATGAGATTATTGGAGTAATGTATGGAGGCTGGGAGAATACCGATGCTTTACATTGCCGTACCAAGGGAATCGCAGATATCGGCATGCTGAAAATCAAGCATATGCCATTGTCAGGCGATGTTCCACTACAAGATGAATATGAGATTACGGCCAGTATCACAGCATACTCAGCCGCGAATATATATCCTGACTCCGTTCGATTATACTACAAATCTAATGGGGGGGCATATCAATTTGTGACGATGACCCTGCAATCTGGCAACCTCTATACCGGGATGATTCCTTACCAGGAACATGGCACGGTGGTGAATTATTATATTCATGCTGCTGATGAATCCGGAAGAAGTGCAAACCATCCATTCATCGGAGCACCCGATCCACATCAATTTACGGTGATACAGACAACCCCCTACCTTACAGTCGCCCCAACGAATAAAAATGTAAGTTCAATGGCAGGATCTTTTGAGGTAACCGTAAGTTCAAATGTCAATTGGTCAGTGAGTGATACCTGCTCCTGGGTAAGTTGTACCCCAACCATCGGGTCAAATGACGGCACATTTACCGTTAATTATACCGAAAACACTAGCTGGGAACCTAGAACATGTATCATAAACGTTGAGGGAGACGGTGAAACAGCAACTGTTACTCTAATACAGGCAGCTGCAGTTCCATATTTAACTTTAACCCCAACAAATAATAATGTAAGCTCAAGCGCCGGCTCTTTTCCGGTTTCTGTAGGCTCCAATGTAAATTGGACAGTGAGCGATACCTGCTCCTGGGTAAGTTGTTCCCCAACAAGCGGATCAAATAACGGTACATTTACAATTAGTTATGATGAGAATACTTCAGCCACAAGAATTTGTATAATAGACATCGCCGGAGAAGGTGAATCTGCTACATTTACACTGATACAAGAGGGCCTGCTTCCCATACCAGGATTGATAGTAACTCCTGATACTTTATTATATACAGACGTTCAACAGGCTTTTGAAGGAGAGCAGGTCAGAATTTATCCTGATGGTGATGAAGATGTCATTATCGACCACATTAACATGGAAGGGGTAAATAGTTTCTACTGGTATGCAGAGCCTTTAGTTACTTTCCCGTATAATCTTTTAGGGGGAGATTCACTTATCCTGACCGTGTACATAGCAATCCCGGTTGACAATACAGTCGACTTTGTGCAGGATACTATGTTCATCCAATCTGAAGGAGGTGATCATGAGGTTCTGATCATGGTGGATGAGGATATTATTTCAGATATCAGTGAAGTACAAGATCCCATCCAGCTTGGTGGGGTTTATCCAAATCCGTTTGATGACAGGATAAATATTAAGTTCAATTTGCTGGATGATCAGCATGTACAGATTGATATCCTGGATATCAGGGGAAGCTTGATGAAAACCATTGCTGATAAACAATATTTTCGAGGAGAACATCAGCTTCGTTGGGATGGCACCAATCATCATGGGCAGGATTGTCCGTCGGGGATCTATCATGTGATCATCAGCAGCGATAACTTTATCACTTCCACTAAAGTGATCAAAAAGTAAACTTATCCTGCAAGCCTGCTATTCTGAAGCTTGGTTGGGTTCCAGCTTTTTCAGGATGTCTTCAATCCTGAAGGGTTTGGAGATATATTCATCCATGCCTTCCGACAGACAATAGTCTGCATCCTGGCCAAGGATGTTCGCAGTAAGGGCAATAATTCTGGTTCTTTGCTTTGACGGATAATCAGCCTCATATTTTCTGATCAGGTGGGTTACTTCAATGCCATCCATTTCAGGCATCTGTATATCCATCAGGATAATATCATATTCCTTCTCCTGGTATTTCTTCCAGGCCTCCTTACCATTCACTGCCAGGTCAACATCATGCCCAAGCTGTTCAAGGTTGATCAGGGTAATCTTCTGATTAATAATATTGTCTTCGGCTAGGAGCACCTTATACTTTATAGTGTTTTTCAGTGGAGTAACGTCCCCGGGTTCTTTTTTCGGGCCGGAAAACGCTGTTTTATTAAATCGGAGATGAACAGTGAATTGTGTGCCTTTATTTAGTTTGCTTTTTACGTCAATGGTTCCGTTCATCAGCTTCATGAGCCTATAAACAATGTTCAAACCCAATCCTGTTCCCCCGAAACGCCTGCTGATTGACACATCAGCTTGAGAATATTTGGCAAACATATCTTTGATCTTATTCTCGGGAATACCAATGCCTGTATCTATAATTTTAAAAGCAATCGTACAAATTTGTTCATCTTCAGAAGCAATAGTAACGTCAAGTGTAACACTACCTTTATTTGTAAACTTGAGGGCATTTGAAAGGAGATTAGCCAGGATCTGTTTCAGGCGGAGCTCATCACCAGAGATATATTCAGGCAGCTTGTGATGGATGCTGAGGTAAAGTGAAAGATCTTTCTTTTTAGCTTCGGGCAGATAGGAATTTATGATTTCCTCCAGTGTTTTGCTGATGTTGAAAGGGTGATCTTCAATATCAATTTTTCCGGCTTCGATTTTTGAAAGATCCAGAATCTCGTTCACGATAGTTAGCAAATTATCAGCTGAGATGTCGATAATATCCAATAATTCCGATTGGTTTTTATTCACCTTGGTATTCATGAGCAGCTGGGTTGAACTGGTAATCCCTCCAAGCATTGTTCGTATCTCATGACTCATTTTTGCAAGGAAAAATGTTTTGGATTCTGTTGCCTTTTCTGCTTTCTCCCTGGCCCTGACCATTTCTCTTTCTGCTCTTACCCGCTCACTGATATCCCTCACGATAGCTTGGATAAAGTAATCATCCTCAAGCTTGATCATGTTCAGGCTAACTTCCGCATCGAACAAAGTTCCATCCTGTTTTGAATGCATCCAATAAAATCGCTGTGGTGCTCCCTTGTGACATTGCTCAATAAGTAAAATTGCCTTGTCCTTTGATTTCTTTCCGTCGGGCTGGATAGGTGGCGAAAATTTATAGGGTGGTTGCCCAATGATCTCTTCCCTTTTGCATCCAAACATATCCAGGGTCTTATCATTGCAATCGATAAAGGTTTCATGATCCATCAGAAAAATGGCATCATTCGCCTGAGAAAACAGTGCTTTGTATTTCTCCTCATTGATCCTCTGCTCCATCAGGGTCTTCTTAAGGATATTACGCTGGTGGGCTAATATGTGGTTCGCTTTTCGCTGTGCAAATAACTTTGAAAAGGCCAGGATCACCAAAAGCAGGGAAAGAATAAGTATGATAATGATAAACCATCGTGTGTATTTCTCAATCAATCGACCATGTTCTTCAGGGTCCAACGTGCTATAATCTGCTGCCTCTTGATTTATACTTTTGCTGTCGACCATACTTGCTGCAAATAATTCAACGCCAATGGGTTCGACAAATGAAAGAGGCACTCCTGATGAATGAATATTCAGAAGGCCAGTGCAAACAAAAAACACAGCTGTAACAAGGGAAAACATTGAGAATATTCTGGCCATGAAACTGCTTTTTGATTAACGGGAAGTCCCGGCATCATTGCAACAAAAATAAGAATATGCCTGAATAAGCACTAAATTGATGAAATAAAAAAACCTCCACCTGATGAAAAGTGGAGGTTATTGAGGGGATTAAATAAGATTATTCACATTTCAGCACCTGTTTGCTTTGATATATGGCAAGCTGTTTGTATCGACCGGATATAACATTTCCATATGCATCACAAGCCTTTTCCTTTTCTTCTAAGCCCTCATAGGCACGACCCAATTCGAAAAAGATATTTGATTTATCTTCCTGGGCTATAATAGATCCTGCCTGAGCAGCTCTTTGAGCGTTGGCCCAGTTTTCCTGCTCATTATACGAAAGAGCGAGGTAATAATATCCAGCAGCATTAGCATTATTATATGCAATTGTTTTAGACGCCATTGCAGAAGCTATCTTGTAGTTCTCTTTCTGAATAGCATTTTCAGTCAAGCTGAAATAATAATTGCTGGCAGCTAATTTAGCTTTGTTTATAAGGTTTGCATCTGTTCCGAATTCAACAACTTTATTTATTGACTTTTCTAGCAAACCCTCGTCTTCAGTTCTTATTGCAACCAGGGTCAGGCCATAATAAGCTTTGTCATAGGAAGAGTCATACATTATAGCCTGGTTGTAATTCTCTGTTGCTGCTTTGTACTTATTCCTTTCATAAAAGCCATCGCCCTTTCCTGTATAAGCATCGGCAAAATAAGTATTTATATTCTGGGCAATTGAAGCATCATTGATTATTTCTGCGTATTTAGCAGCTTCTGTAAGCAAAACGATCGCAGAATCATAACTTTTAGCCATGATTTTTTCAATACCCATATTCAGGTTTAGGTTGCAGATCTTGGTTTCGGCCTGTAATTTCAACCCTTCACCAACCTCACCAAGTTCAGCACAGATATTTGCACATTTAGCATAGGATTCAATTGCTTTATGGATCTTTCCTTCCTGTGTTAGCTCAAGTGCATTGTTATAGGCTTTTCCTGCTGAATTCAAATTCTGGGCCATCAGTCCGCTAGCCATGGTCAGGAGTAGGATTGTAAAAATAATAGTTAACTTTTTCATAGTATTAAATAAGTTTAAATGCTGATTTATACCTAACGAACGTATATGTAATACATTGTATTTAAAGGCGTGCAAATTTATGAATCTTGTTGGAATTCACAAGTATCATACAATGAAAGAAAGGATCCCACTCCATATATTCGATTAATACCTATATTTGATTAACGAAAATTTGCTGTCATGAACAAAACCAAATTACTTCTTCTGTTAAGCTGCCTGTTCATTGTTATGGGCAAACCCGGTTTAGCCCAGGATCAGAATAACGGAATTTATGTTTCCTATGCTCCAGGTTTCGTGTCGGCTCAAGCATTTTATGATGGAACAAATGATTTCTTCAATGATCTTGGCCATACATTGTTTACTACCGACGATTCAGATACTAAAACAGGGATGACTGGAATCATCTCAGCTGGATATAATCGATTTCTCAGTGAGAAAATAAAACTCGGAATAAGTGGGTCCTATTCAAAGTATACCAATAGCCTGGATATTATTAAGGATGGTGAAGTGAAGGGAAACTTTAAGTGGTCTGATTCATTCATCACCCTGATGCTGAGATTTGATTTCCATTATGTCCGTAAAGAAAAAATAAGCATGTATTCTGGCCTGTCTTTTGGAGTTTCTTTTGTTGATGGAAAGAATATTAGCGGGGGAGAAGACCTGGCATTGCCAAGCGGTACCCTTTTTGCATTCCACCTGAACGCATTTGGTGTGCGCTTTGGAAAAGACCTCGGATTTTTTCTTGAATCAGGCTTTGGTTACAATGGAATTATAAGCGGAGGTATAAGCTACCAGTTTTAATTTCCAAGCCATTTTGCAACATCTGCAGGGTTAAGGGCAGCAATATCAAGCTTTTTCTTTTTCCTGAGACCGTTCAGGTCATTGGCCAGTTTATTTGGATTGGCTTCTTTTAACTCATCTACAGTATTGAATCCTTTTTCACGAAGAATGGAGACCCATTCTGCAGGAAACCCCAGGGAAATGAATTCCTCATCAGCCGAAGCTTCCTGTTTCTTTTCAGGGCGCATCTGTGGGAAAAACAACACATCCTGGATGGAATTTGAATTGGTCATGATCATGCTCAGGCGATCGATGCCTATTCCAAGTCCGGCTGTTGGGGGCATGCCATATTCAAGGGCACGCAGAAAGTCTTCGTCAAGCACCATACTTTCTGTGTCTCCTCTCTTGCCAAGCTCAAGCTGTTCTTCAAAACGATTGCGTTGATCGATGGGGTCGTTCAATTCGCTAAAGGCATTGCAAAGCTCTTTGCCATTACAAATAGCCTCAAAACGTTCTACCAAACCTTCTTCACTGCGGTGTTTTTTTGCCAGCGGAGACATTTCTACCGGATAGTCGGTAATGAAAGTGGGCTGGATTAGTTTTGCCTCACAGGTCTCTCCGAAGATCTCGTCGATCAGCTTTCCTTTACCCATGCTGGGATCGATCTCTACTCCAAGCTTATTGGCAGTGGCCCTGAGTCCGGCTTCATCCATTTCCGAAATATCAATACCGGTAAATTCCTTGATCACCCCCAGCATTGAGTAACGTTGCCATGGCCGCTTGAAGTCGATAGTATTTTCGCCAACCTTTACTTTGGTTGTTCCGTGAAGGTCAATCGCGATTTTTTCAACCATTTCCTCCACCATGTTCATCATCCACTCATAATCTTTATAGGCAACATAAAGCTCCATCTGCGTGAATTCAGGATTATGAAACCTGCTCATTCCCTCGTTTCTGAAATCTTTACTGAATTCATATACGCCTTCATAGCCACCAACAATAAGCCTTTTAAGATACAGCTCATTGGCAATGCGCAGATAAAGCGTCATATCGAGGCTATTATGATGGGTTTTAAATGGGCGGGCTGCAGCACCACCATATAAAGGTTGCAAAATGGGGGTTTCAACCTCCAGGTAAGATTTCTCATTCAGGAAATTTCGCATGGAGTTTATTAGTTCAGCCCTCTTGACAAAAACTTCACGTACCTCAGGGTTTACAATAAGGTCGAGATAACGCTGACGGTATCTTTGTTCGGCATCTGTAAAAGCATCCCAGACCTTGTCTTCCTTTTCTTTAACTACCGGCAGCGGCTTCAGGGACTTGCTGAGCAGTTTATATTCTTTCACATGAATGGTGATCTCCCCCATCTGGGTGGTGAATACATAACCTTTCACACCAATGATATCCCCAATATCAAGGAGACGCTTAAAAACGATATTGTAAAAACTTTTATCCTCTCCCGGACAGATCTCATCGCGTTTGAAATACAGCTGGATCTTACCACTGTAGTCCTGAAGCTCTACAAATGCGGCAGCACCCATAATGCGACGGCCCATAATGCGACCTGCAATACTGATTTCCTGGAAGGAATTTTCATCCTTGGGAAAATTTTCCAGTATCTCTGAAGCGGTCACATTCACTTCATAGGTATCAGCAGGATATGGGTCTATACCCAGGGCTTTGAGTTCCTGCAGGGAATTTCTTCTTATTTGTTCCTGTTCGCTTAATTCCTGACTCATCATAAAAATTTTTGCAAATTTAGCCTTTTTTTGCCACGGTTCCTTTGTGTCCTTTGTGAGATCCTTTGTGTCCTTTGTGTTTAAACCAACTTTTAATTCCTAATTTTGCAGCCTGTAAGATGGAAAAAAAGAGGAAAAGGCAAAAACCGGATTGGCTAAAGATCCGTGTACCTTCAGGTAAAGAATACCTCGGGGTAAAGGAGATCGTGAACAAACACAACTTGCATACGATATGCACAAGCGGAAGCTGTCCGAATATGTGTGATTGCTGGGAGCGTGGCACAGCCACATTGATGATCCTGGGAGATATTTGCACACGCTCCTGCAAGTTCTGCAATGTTAAAACCGGTAAACCCGAAGCTGCCGACCCTGGAGAACCGAAACGTGTGGCAGAGTCGGTCAGGCTCATGAAATTGAAGCATTGTGTGCTAACCTCGGTTGATCGCGACGATCTTGAAGATGGCGGGGCAGGCCTTTGGGCAGACACCATCAGGGCTGTAAAAAGTAAAAATCCCGGGATTACCATTGAAGCATTGATCCCTGATTTTCAAGGGAAAGAGGACCTGATAAATATTGTAATAGAAGCCAGACCTGAAGTGATCTCGCATAATCTTGAGACGGTAAGAAGACTCACCCCACAGGTACGAAGTGTTGCTTCCTATGACAGGAGCCTGGAGGTTATTCGTATGATCAGTAATGCTGGGGTCAGGTCAAAATCAGGGATCATGACAGGCCTTGGTGAAACAAAAGAAGAAATATTGCAAGCCATGGACGACTTGAGGCTGGCAGGTTGTGAAGTTTTTACTCTTGGACAATATTTGCAGCCAGGCAAAGACCATCTCCCGGTGACTTCTTATACCACTCCGGAAGAGTTTGAAGTATTCAGGCTGGAAGGACTGAAGAAAGGCTTTGCACATGTTGAAAGCCACCCCCTGGTCAGGTCCTCCTATAAGGCAGAAAAACATGTTCCCGAAAAACCTATGAATGCATGAGCAGAGAAATTATATATAAAGACCTTGGGAAGATTGCTTATGCAGAGGCATGGGATTACCAGGAAGAGTTATTTCAACAAATAATTTCCGAAAAGAAAGATCCTGCAGGTCAAAGCGTACCCAATTATCTGTTGTTTTGTGAACATCCTCATGTATATACGCTGGGGAAAAGCGGGTCAGAAGCCAATTTACTGATCAATAATGAGATGCTAAAAGAGAAAGGAGTAACATTTTCCCGAACTAACAGGGGAGGTGATATTACTTATCATGGACCGGGGCAGATCGTCGGGTATCCCATCCTGGATCTTGAATCTTTTGGGCTCGGCATTCGAAAGTATATTGATCTACTTGAAGAATCCATCATCATACTTCTCCGGGATTACGGAATACAGGCATCGAGATTAGAGGGGGCGAGTGGCGTTTGGCTGGATACAGACACTCCGGCAAGCAGGAAGATATGTGCGATCGGAGTACGCTCAAGTCGTTTTGTGACCATGCATGGGTTTGCTTTCAATGTGAATACAATGCTGGATTATTACAGCTTTATCAACCCCTGCGGTTTTGTTGATAAGGGCGTCACATCTATGGAAAAAGAACTGGGTTCATTGCAGGATATTGAAGAAATAAAGATCCGCCTGAAACAAATTCTTATACAGCTTCTGGAAAGTTATCAGTGAAAAACTTCTCTCAGGATATCTGCCGATTTGATGGCACCCAGGCCACTCATGTGGATCTGGTAATACAACAGCACCTTATTCAGCAATTCAGTCCTGATCGTTCTGTCCAGGTCTAAAGACGCCAGTTCTCCTGCCTGTATATTACTGATCAAATATAATATTGAACCAAGTTCATGCTCAAGGTAGTCGGTGTGAGAGGGCAGTAAGGGGGTATATTTCCCTTCCCTGAGGTCAAAGTATCTTCCATCATCATCCGGGTTTCCCCGGGGGTGAAACCCAAGGTAGAGACTCAGTTTTATAAGAAAGAATAGATGGAAGTTTTCAATTCCCTCATCCTGCATGTCGAGAAACTTGAGAGAGGAGCTTATAAAGGAGAACATTTCGATATTCGAATCTCCTTCATTTACTGATTTGCTCAATACTTCTGAAAGAAAAAGGGCAATGGTGCTTTTTCGAAGATCTGATGAAATGGAGTGGAAGGGCTCAGCGATCTCTACTTCGCGAATATGTTGTAATTCATGCTTTTCCCTGTAATAAACCACAAGGTCAAGCAGGGTCATGGGCTGAAAGTGACTGTTTCGAAATGCGGAGCGTTTGGAGTGTGCACCCTTTACCAGGTAGGTTTGAAGGCCGAGCAATTCAGTATAGATCTTAACGATCAAACTACTTTCAGAATACTTCAGTTGATGCAAAACGATTCCACGGGTTTTCTGGATCATTTTGCTAAGATAAATGAATTGGATCAGTCAATGATAAGGATTTTGGTCACTACAGTTTCACTCCCATCCTCATTTGAAGCAAACACCAGGTAGACTCCGGGTTGTGCCTTTCTGCCATCGAAATTACGTCCATTCCATACGGCCTGTCCTCCTTCTGAGCGCGTGGAGTAAATCAAAGTTCCATTAATATCGGTGATCTTCACATCTGAATCCTGCATCAGCCCCTTTACGGCAATCCATCCGTCATATCCATCTTTTACAGGGTTTGGGTATGCATATACTTCAGAATAGCTTTCGCTTGCTGAAGAAGCCGTTCCTTTATAAGCAATGATCCCATTTGATGTTCCAACAAAGACTTCACCATTGGCATCGATCACAATATCGATGATCTGATTTGAAAAAAGCGGGCTGTTTTCTTCTGTGAAGTGATAGATCTGTTCTGTCCCATCCTGTGATAAGAGGAAAATACCTGAACGGTCGGTGCCGATCCATTTCCTGTTGTCGCCATCAACAGCAATTGCAGTGACGGTTTCTGTTTCGAGAAGATACTGAACATATCCGTCGAAATTCACCAGGGGTCTCACCGCGTCATAATCACTGGAAGTGAGAATGGTTGAAGGGGAATAGAAGATGGCGATTCCTTCATCAGTCCCTATCCAAACCTCTCCATCAAGATCCTGTGCAATGCTGAACACATTGGATCCAGGAATATTTCCAACATTGGTTTCTGCCCTGAGCAGCCTCAGCTGATCTTGCGGAGGATTCTTTTCATTATAAACTCCTATATAATTCGGGTTGCTGTTTGTATGCCTGAATATCACCCATTTCTGGTCATAAGAATCAACAATCAAATCACTACAGTCAACAGCGGATGCGCTGCCTCCAAGACTATAAGAAGCCCAGCTGCCATCACTCTTTTTTTCTGCCAGCAGCTTGTCTGCCCCGGAGCACAATACCCAAAGGCCTCCGAAAGAGTCAAAGTCCATACCCACGGTGGCAATGGTGCCGGCAGCCTCCCATATCTGAAGCTCACTGTTTTCTGCAGTGTAGCTGTTGGTGATATCATCTCCGTTCATTTCAAGAACACCAACATCGTTTCTGAATACCCCGAAGAAAGTTTGGTTAATGTTTGTGGGATTCACTGCAATAGTTACAATATCCCTGATATCAAGTAATTCAGGATTAGTCAGGCTGTTGATGTTGTACCATTCCTCATCTGAGAAGCGGTATGCACCGTAATTCAGGTATTGAGGATTCCATGTGCTGGTATATCCCCCCGGTGCCACCCAAACCCTGTTCTCAGAAGCTGTCAATGAAAATACACTGGCATTGCCTGGCCCTCCCGGGTTAATCTTCATACTTTCCCATCCATCAGCATAGGACTTTACAAGACCGCTTCTGCCATCTGCCACCCATATCTCTCCATTTCCGCTATAAATTGCGTCATGCATGTTTGGGGTGCCCGGATTATAATTCCAGATCAGTATTTCCTCCTCTAAATTTTCATCGATCACCTTACCACCCCAGTCAAGTGAAATAAGCAGTTTTCCCTTGGAGGCCTTTATATTGCTAACACCTCCAAATCCCTCTGCAGGAAAATAAGTCCAGGTGTTTCCGTCATAATAATATATGCTGTCCTGATCAACATTTCCGCCTTCCTTCAGGTTCGCGAAAATATATCCGGCATAAGATTCAATGTAATTATATTCATAGTATGAATAAGGCAAATTGACAAGCCGTGTCCATGCCGAAAAATCTGCAAGGTTCGGATGAGATACGGAAGCATAAAAGATACCGTCTTCGGTTGCCGCAAAAAACGAAGTATCATTATATGTCATATCAAGAACATTGATCTGACTACCATTCGGGCCAATATACCAGGTATCAAAAATTTCTTCCCTGACTACATCCAGCACTACGATGCCAAAACCACAGGAGAGATAGGCATAATCACCCCTGAAAGTGATCTTGTTGATCACCTTATTTCCAAGAATTGGTTTTCTTTTGATATCGGGGATATTGATAATGTAATTATCCTTGAAAAGGTCAATGTTGGTATTGGTGTAAGCAAGTACAACCGTTTGTAGCTCATCACTGTATCTGATATCGCTGATGTCAATATCGGACAAGCCATTGATTTTTGTAAAACGCTCGATCGATTCGTCGTTCTTGTTATAAGTCAAAACGGCATATGGTGTTGCCCCAAATATTTTATCTGGAGTTTCTGTAACGGCTTTGAAATTGTTATATGGAAGATGGTCACGCCATTGTCCAACGCCTGCATTCTGACCGGAGGCTGTGGTGAATAGCAAACTTAAAAGAAAAATCAGGATTGTATATCGGTATATTTTCATCAGCAATTGTTATTTCTTAAAACAAACCCGTGTAGCTTCAAGGATAAAATAAACGGGAAGAAAGTTTGTCAAAAATAGCCTTTTAAGCCAAATTTTATGGTAATATGATAAACTATTATTTCCTTTATTTATTGTAAGAATAGTAATTTAGCAATATGGTTGCCCGGAACTTAAATTGAATAATTCATAATCGGCCTACTGTTTAACTTATGACTGATCAACATCCATACATTTCCAGGATACTGCAAATCGGCAATCTTTCGCTGGGAGGCACAATGCCTGTCAGGATACAATCCATGACCAATACTTCGACCATGGATGTTGCTGCAACAGCCGCACAAGCGATTGGATTGTTTGAGGCTGGCTGTGAAATCGTCCGCATTACTACCCGAAATATGAAGGAGGTGGATAAACTGGGAATGATCCGTACTCATTTGGAGAACAGGGGTTATGATATCCCACTTGTTGCCGATATACACTTTAATCCCAGGGTAGCTGAAGCAGCGGCTGGCATTGTACACAAGATCAGAATAAACCCGGGCAATTATTTGGACAGGTCCTTTTTTCTGTCAAAGGAAAGGAATCAGCTTCAAGCAATTGATCCACCTGAAGATCTGAGGGAAGGCATTATCCGCCTCATCGACATCTGCAGTAAACATGGGACGCTTATTCGGGTAGGAGTAAATCATGGTTCCTTATCAGAGAGGATACTGATGAAATATGGCAATACCACCAGGGGCATGGTCGCCTCAGCCATTGAGTTTCTTGAAATTTGCAGCGAGAACAATTTTCATGACCTGGTGGTTTCTATGAAATCAAGTCATGTCCCAACCATGGTAAAGGCAAATCAGGACATTGTGAGCGAAATGGTACTCAGAGGGATGGATTATCCGGTGCATCTTGGCGTGACAGAGGCCGGTGAAGGAGAGGATGGAAGGGTCCGCTCAGCTGCAGGGATAGGGCCTTTATTAGCGATGGGAATTGGTGATACGATCAGGGTATCCCTGACGGAGGATCCGGTGGCCGAGATTCCTGTGGCCCAAAAGCTAAGGGATCATTATGACGATATCAGGAGATCGGAAAAACCTCCAAGGCCATTGATTTCAGAAGCAATAGTGGGTGCTCCCGAGTTAATACAATTGAACTATCCTGACCATGACTATGAAAAAATGACAATCATGGCAGCTGCAGAAATGTCTTACCTTATCCTGAAATCAAAAGTTAATGAATATAGCATTTCGGGTGAGTCGGGCAAGCATTATCCTGACCTGGTGCTCAATGTATTGCAGGCCACAGGGGTACGTATAAGCGGTACAGAATACATCTCCTGTCCAAGCTGTGGCAGGACCTCATTTGATATAGAGAAAGTGCTGAAGGAAATCAAGCAACACACCAAAGGTTTGAAGCATGTTAAGATCGCCGTGATGGGCTGCATAGTTAATGGTCCGGGTGAGATGGCCGACGCTGATTATGGCTATGTAGGGGCCGGGAATAGCAAAGTCACCCTTTACCATCAAGGCAAAGCCATATTGAAGAACATCCCTGAAGAGGATGCCCTGAAAGAATTACTTGAGCTGATAGAAAATACACTTCCTAAGAGCCCCAAATAATTTTATTGCCAGGCTCCTATTATTGTTCCCATCAGTGTGAATGACACTGCCATATACCCGGCATTGATCAGCCAGAAACGGAATGATCTCCTTTCATAGAGATAATTTATACCCATGGCGAGTGCCACCCAGCCAATCCCTGTTAGGGCGCCGGCGGTCATCCCAAACTGCCATCCCATACCGTTTCCGATAAAGGCTGCCAGGTTGAAGGCCATGATCAGCATCAGTAAAAACGATACACCGAAGGTCTTTACCATGTTTTGTTTGCTCACATTTTCACTTTTAAAATCCAGTTCTTTGATCCAGATTTTTGAAAATAATACAGGTGAATACCATAGGCTTCCAATTGCAAAAAATGCTAAGGCAGAAACAAGTACAGCCAGATAATTAATTTCAGGAAATTCCATTGTAAATGAATTAGTTGATAAATCTTAAGTATAATAACAAAGAAATATAAGAGATTGTTTATTCTCCTTTTCCGGGTTTGGGAATAATGAAATTCAGAGCCTTTGGAATGACAGAGAACTCGAGTGGTGAATGGCCCAGGGATTCCCCGTCTGCCTCAAGAAAGACTGTGCCTCTCGGACGGGACACAATCTTGCAGGTTTTTCCTCTATATGTGTTTACAAATTTCAACTTGACAAAGGAGCCATCGTATAGTCTTGCCACATTTCTTATGATCCTGAGTTTTGAAATGGCCTTGATCACGGTTACATCCAGAAGGCCATCGTCCGGAATAGCATTGGGCACCTGCATCAGCCCGCCACCATTGTATTTACAAATCCCGAGATTCATACTGAGTACCTTCCCGCTGAACACTTCTTCTCCATCAACTTCAATATCAAAGTGGGTGTTCTTATACTGGAACAGGCCTGTAAATATGTTGAGAGTATATGAAAATGTTCCTCCCTTGCCTTTATCTTTCAGCTGGTTGGTTTTCATAGCAACAAGTGCATCATAGCCAAGGCCACTCACATTGACAAAATATCGTTCCTGCCTCCCTGCGTCATCATAAAAGCTGACAAAACCTACATCCTGGGTAAAAAGATGCTCCTTCTTAATGACTTTAACAGCTTGTTTGTGTTTTTTGGGGATGTTATACATCCTGCCCCAGTCATTACCGGTTCCTACCGGGATCATGCCAATGATAATGTCGGAAGGTGGGCAGGCTTTTTGTCGAAATACACCGTTAACAGCTTCATTCAGGGTCCCGTCTCCACCAATAACAATAATTTTTCTGTAACCATCCTCAATGGCTGTAGCGGTGATGGATATAGCGTGGTTCCTGTTTTCAGTGAAGAGAGCATTATATGTAAATCCATTCTCTGATAACAATTCCTTTATCCCGGGCCAGTCTTTCTCTCCTTTTCTGCTCCCTGCATTTGGATTTACTATCACCAGCCAATTCACTGCTCCAGCACTACTATCAATACCCATATCTGATTATATTGAGTTCTTGGTTTTTTTTCCAAAAAGAAAAAGGGAGGTAAAAAATGCAAAGATGGTTACCCCGGCCTGGGTTTCTATGGTATCTTCAGATATCATCGAGACAATCATGATCACAAAGAATGCAAGGTAAAAATAGTCAGTCATGCGGCCTGTTTTCAGCGGCGGATATATTAGCACTACGAAAAACCATATAATGCCGATTAGTCCAAAACCAACGGTGATAGATAGAAACTGGTTATGCGATCTCCACCTGAATTCTGGTTTCAGGGGACTGTCCATGATCTCATATTGCCTTTCAAAGGCTATATTCATATCTCCGGTGCCCACCCCAAAAACAGGATGTTGCTTGATGATTTGAAAAGATGTTTTCCAGTATTCGACACGCTGCATGGCTGAATATCCACTCGGATCTCCTGTTCTCAAATATTGCTGTACTTCCCAGATGATCTTATACAACCTGACGTAAAATACAGAACGCTCATGGTAATGATAGCTGGCCTCCCCATTCTCTACCAGGGCAATGTCTTCCTCTGAGAGATGCTGAATCCCTTCAGCATCCTTCCTGAGGCCCCTTGAACTCATATATCTTATCAAGGTGAATTTTACAAGCTGACCCTTGCTGTCATTCCCATCGAAATCAAGATCACTCCTTTTGTTCCATTCCTCCCTGAGTTCGTCAGTAGCTACATACAACCAAACATGATAACCATTTTCAGTTTGAAGATTAGTAGTATCATGCCAGTAGTAGTTCCCCTGGGCAGTTAACTTATCAAGATTGGATAGGTCAACCTTATGTACCTTGTAAACATCGGTGACGACACCCATAATAAATACCAATATTATAACCGGTGACAGCAGAAGGATAACGGTTGCAATGCGTGAATATACATTTCGCTTTTTCATGGTATAGTGAACAGCCATAATGAAAACTGCGATAAATAACACAACCATTCCTGTAATAGAAGCGGATAATAGCAAATAAAAACCGAGCCAGCCCAGCAATGCCAGGAACAGGATCCGCATATAATTATTAAATCCTGACTGTTGGGTAACGAAAAAGGCGAGGGTGAATATGGCTATACTGATGAGCAGGCTGAATCGGATATGTGAAATAAAGAGGGAGATGTTTCTCAGGTTATCCACATCCCTGGTGTAGAGTACATAGGTGCTGATAAAAGTGCCGGCAACAACAGCAGCAACAAAAAATAGCATGAGGGTCCTGAATTTTTTCCAGTTCAAAGATTCGGATATGGACAGGATCACCGGCAGGACGAGCAGGGGCAACTTGATGCGAAGGTCTTTCAGGGCGTAATCAAAATCTACCGAAAAGATAAGCCCAAATACATGCAGGAGATATAAAGACGAGAAGACAATGGCGGGCAGGTTTTCTCTTCGCAAGAACTTGACAAATATGGCTACAAGGCTTTCAGTCATCCAATATATAAAAGCTGGGATGAAAAGGAATATGCTTATGTAGATGGGATAGCGCGTGATTAAGCGTTTCACTTTATCCATGGACATAAACTCCAGGATCAGTATGCCCGATAAAGTAAACTGTGCCACACTCATCATGAATTTTGAAAGTGGTATTGAAATGATCATCAACACCAGTCCCCAGAAATATAAATGGGTGAGGAGCTCCTTTGAGCTTATATTCTTGTTAATCTTTCCCAACTCCTGTTATTTGTTTGCTCAATAATACTAATAAATTCAACACATATTTACTTGAGCAGATATTTAACCTCCTCAGGGCTGATCTCAGCCATACAGTGGCAGGCTCCCTGTTTTCTACAATCATTGCAAAATTTATCCTTAACGATGTATGTTGCTTTATCGCCGATAGGTGCCCACCTTCCGGGATGCATTGGCCTGATGGGAGGATATATTCCAATGGCTGTAATACCAAGTGCAGCTGCCAGATGCAGGGGACCGGTACTGGCGGCTACCAGTCCATCGGAGGCCCTGATAAAGCTCATCAGCTGGCTAAGCGACATCTGTCCTGTCAGGTTCGTGACCTTCGCATTTGCAAAGATGCCGGATTCAGACATCATTGCACCTTCATCCTCCGTACCACTAATAAAGATCTGATATTCTTCTTCCGGAAGTATATCGATAAGTCGGATAAAATTATCAAATCCCCACTCCCTGGCACTGCCCTTTGATTTGGGATGGAGGATGAGTGTGTACTTTCCGGGCTCAATAAGTTGCTGAAATTTATCTTCCAGTGGTTCTGTTTTGCTTAGGCCATAAAGATGACTCACTTCTTCAAGCGCGACAGTTCCTTTGCCAGTGATCCCTCTTATTAACTTGAGATTTAGCTGTGCTTCATGCAAGTTTGACTTCTTTCTTGACAATCTGACAAGCCGATTACATGTGCCCCAATGATACAAACGGTTGGTAGTGCCCATGCGGACAGGTATTCCTGCTTTTCTGGCCAGTCGGGTAATCTCCCTCCTTGGAAATACATGGATGATCATATCAGCATTCACCGAACGAAATGCCTCAGCTCCCTTATTTTTATCTAATTGATTTATCTCATCCCAGTTCAGGAAACGATCGATATGTTCACAGGCTCTGATCACATCCTGTGTATATGATCTTCCCAGGAATATCAGCTCTGCCTTGGGATATACTTTTTTAAGCATTCCCGCTACCGGAAGCGTAAGAATGACATCCCCAATGCTATCTGTACGGCTGATGATAATGCTGTGAAGTTCCCTCATAAATCAAGTTTAGGCTTTCTTTGCCTTTTTAATCTGCCTGATTTTGGAATATTTCATGAATGTGGCCTGGGCAGAGATCCGGCAAACCACATAACCATAATAGCCATCAAGGAATCCAAGTTTGATGATGTAGTCCCGGATAAACTTTATCATAGGGCTGAAAACAATCTTCAGCATGCTTGATCTTTTTCCCTTTTCAACGGCCAGTTCAGCGGTCATGTTGGTAAAATGATTGGCCTGGGCAATATGTTGGGAAATGTTATAGTAGGAATAATGCAGCAAGTCACCGGATAATCTTTCAATGCTGACATTCCCTTGCTTCTGGATCACATTTTCATGTATGTGCTCCCCGCCCCATTCGAATTTATCACGATGAAACAGGCGTAATTTACGATCGGGGTACCAACCACCATGCCTGATCCAGCTACCGCAATAATTGGTCAGGCGGTTCATCTCATAAGCATCCGCCTTGAAACTATCTTTCACTGTCAGGATCGATTCCCTGAGTTGATCAGAAAGGGCCTCATCGGCATCAATGGACAGGATGTACGGGAATTCTGCCAGGCCATTGGCATGGTTTTTCTGCTCTATATATCCTTCCCATTTATGGTAGAAAAACCTGGCACCCTTTTCTTTGCAGATGTCCTCTGTTTTGTCAGTGGACCCAGAGTCTACCACCAGGATGTCATCTGCTACATTTTTCAGGGAATCAATGCAGCGGCCAATGTTCCGTTCTTCATTAAGAGTGATGATAACAGCTGAAAGCTTTGGCATATACAGGGTTTTCTATATCGATCAGATTCAAAGATAATATTTTTCCTGCTGATGGTTTACTTTTTCCAGAAGGCCGGGGAGAAAAGAATGAGGACAGTAAATAGCTCCAGGCGTCCCAGCAGCATTAGAAAAGAAAGCACCCACTTGCCAAAATAAGGGATAAAGGCATAATTGTCTTCCGGGCCAACACCACCCATTCCAGGCCCAATGTTTCCAAGGGTTGCAGCGGTGGCGCCAATGGCGGATGACGCATCCAGCCCGATCAAGGCCATCAGGGTTGAACCGATGATGAAGATGATGATATAAATGAGGAAAAAGGCCATCACCTTGAAGATAATGTCCTGGGAAACAACTTTTCCGTTCATCCTCACAGGTATTATGGCTTGTGGGTGGATCAGGCGTTTGAGCTCGAGCAGGCTGTTTTTAAGTAAAAGTAGCTGGCGAACCACCTTGATGCCACCACCGGTTGATCCTGCCATACCACCAACAAACATCATTAATATGATCAGGAACCATATCATCCCCGGCCAGTTCAGGTAATTATCTGTGATATAGCCTGTAGTGGTTATTATTGAAACTACCTGGAAGAGGGAAAGACGAAAGGCTTCTTCAAAGGACCCTCCATAATTATTGTATACCAGCACAAGTGTAATAATGACTGTTCCTGCGCTGATGAGATAAATAAAATATCGGAATTCTTCGCTTCTCCATACTTTTCGCAATTGTCCGTGAAGGGCAAAGTAATGTAAAGTAAAGTTTGTCCCGGCCAGGATCATAAAAACAACGATTACATACTGTATGTAGGGTGAAAATGCAGCTATGCTTAAGTTATGTGTTGAGAAACCACCTGTGGCTACAGTCCCAAAGGTATGGCAGAGGGCGTCGAAGAGGTTCATTCCTCCCAGCATCAACAAAATTGCTTCAGTAACGGTCAGGATCAAATAAATTGCCCAAAGTCTTTTGGCTGTGGCGGTGATCCTGGGGTGAAGCTTGTCTTTTGTTACACCTGGCATCTCTGCAGCATACAGCTGCATTCCACCGATGCCCAGGATGGGAAGGACGGCTACGGTAAAAACAATGATCCCCATGCCCCCGATCCAGTGGGTCATGCTTCTCCAGAAAAGAATCCCTTTGGGAGTGGCTTCTATGTCGGTAAGAATGGTAGCCCCGGTCGTAGTAAAGCCCGACATGGTCTCAAAAAATGCATCTGTGAAATTAGGAATGGTCTTGCTTAAAAGAAATGGCAGCGTACCGAAGAGGGAAATGATGATCCAGGTAATGGCAACGATTACATAACCTTCTTTTCGGCCAATGTTTTTTGGATGTTTCCTGGTAGAGAACCATAATATTCCACCTGTGAATATGGTAATCAGCCCTGAGTACAGGATGGCCAGGCTTTCTTGCTCACCGTAATAAAGGGAGAATGGCAGGCTGCCAAACATAAAAAAACCCTCTATCACCAAAAGGAATCCGATCACCTTGATGATCACCTTTACATTGATGCCTTTCCAATCTTTCATTTGTTGTTGAACAGTTTATCCACTTTATGAATGGATTCCGGCATGCTGAATACCACTACCTTATCACCTTGTTCTATCTGAAAGTCACCAACAGCAATATGACTGTCTTCTCCACGAATGATCCCGCCAATGATAGCCCCTTTAGGCATATTCAGGTCCCTGATGGGCTTTTTGGTAACCGTGCTATGTGGGTTGGCCACCAGCTCCATCACTTCAGCATTAATACCACTGAGGCATTTGATAGAAGTAACTTCGGCTTGCATCGTGTATTTTACGATGTAACTGGCCGTACTGAGCTTTTTGTTGATGATGGTGTCAATCCCGATGTTCTGGGAAATGTCGATATAATCAATGTTTTCAACCAGGGCTATGGTGCGTTTTACGCCGAATTTCCTGGCGTGCAGGCACGACAGTATGTTGGTTTCTGAGCTGTCGGTTACTGCAATAAAAGCATCCATTCCACGGATATCTTCATCTTCCATCAATTGTATGTCGCGGGCATCCCCATTGATCACCAATGTATGTTCCAGGCGGTTTGCCAATTGCCGGCTTTTCTCCTTGTCAACCTCAAATAGTTTTATGTTCAGGCTGTTTTCAAGCTTTCTGGCAGTTGTACGTCCGACTCGCCCCCCACCTACGATCATCACATTCTTAATATCGATCCTATGTTTGCCTCCAAGTTTAAGCAGGTCGTCGATGCCCCCTGGCTTCGTAACCACATAAGAGAGATCATTCACCATGAATTGATCATCTCCCTTTGGGAAGATGGTCTTACCGTTCCGATGAATGGCAACGGCGCGGAAATCGAGGTGTGGGTACATCGATACAACATCATTCAAGGATTTATTCACAACTGGTGCATTTTCTTCCAGCTTGATCAGAAAGAGGAAAAGCTTACGGTCTGAAAAGTCAAAGACCTCAGTGGCAGCTGTCTGGCTGAGCAGGTTAGTGATCTCTTCGGAAACGATATTTTCAGGACACACCAATGCATCGATGCCCATATTCTTGAACCGGTCTTCATTTTCGGGCCGCAGGTACTCCAGGTTGTTTATCCTGGCAATAGTTTTCTTTGCTCCCAATTGCTTCCCAAGTGCAGCCGTAATCAGGTTGATGCGCTCATCATGAAGTACTGATATCAGCAGATCGGCCTTTTTGACATTGGCACTTAGCAAAACATCAATAGATGTAGAGTCACCGGTGATAGCCATCAGGTCCGTATGAGATTCAACCTGTTTGATCAGGTCTTCATGCGGGTCCACAATGGTGATGTTCTGGTTGTCAAAGGAAGATAATTCCTGGGCCAGGTGCAATCCTACTTCTCCGTCGCCTGCTATAACAATATTCATGTGTAGATCTTAAAATCGGCTGCCAAATTAATACAAACAAATAGTAAAAAGCAAATAAGTGCTGTAATTCTTATTCGATTTAATATTTTTAAAGGAGTTGAAAACTGTCCCAGTCTCTACCTACACCCAGTTTCGAGCGTATTTGAATCATTGGGTTGGCCTTCAATATCATTGTTGATATTGCTTCTTCACCGGGATTTATTTCAAGCAAAGTATTTCCGTCAGGGCTGGCAATCATTGATCTTCCGTTATATTCAAATCCACGTCCATCTTCTCCGATCCTGTTTACTCCGGCTGCATAAGCCATGTTTTCAATTGCCCTTCCGGTAATGAGTGAGGTCCATGCCTGGGACCTGATTGAAGGCCAGTTTGCCACATAGATTAACAGGTCAAAGGCATATGCGCCATCCCGAAATTCATTTTTGCTCCATACCGGGAAGCGAAGATCATAGCAGATCATGGGCATGATCTTCCAGCCTTTCAGGTTTACAATCAACCTCTTATCTCCAGCTGAAAAATGCCTGTGTTCATCACCCATCCTGAACAGATGTTTCTTATCATAATGCTCATATTCCCCATCAGGCTTCATCCAGATCAGGCGATTATAGTATTCCCCATTTTCCCTGATGATCAGGCTGCCACAAATAACACATTGTTTTTCATGGGCAGCATTGACCATCCATTGCATACTCATGCCCTCCATTTCTTCGGCATTGGAAGAGGCGTTCATGGTAAAGCCAGTATTGAACATCTCAGGAAGGATGATCAGGTCGGTAGTTTCCTGTATGCTTAAGAGCATATTCCCGAAATGCTGTAGATTGGCTTCCGGATTTTCCCAGCTCAGGGAAGTCTGGATCAGGCTTATGGTCAGATCTTGCATAAAATCTCTGCTGCTTTATCGAGGGTCTCTTCCTTTTTGGCAAAACAAAGTCTGAGCACCTTGTTCTCATCTCCCATATGATAAAAGGGTGATACGGGAATGGTGGCAATGCCATATTCTTTAATCAGCCTCGTGGCAAAGTCCATCTCACTTTCATCTGATATCCTGCTGTAATCCACCAGCTGGAAATAGGTACCATGGCAGGGGACAATATTAAAGCGGGAAGTACTGATAGCTTCCGCAAAATGATCACGTTTTTTTTGATAAAATCTGGGAAGGTCTCGATAGTTTTTTTCCTTGCCAAGAAACTCAGCAATGGCATGCTGAACCGGTGTGTTACATGCAAACACTACAAACTGATGTGATTTCCGGAACTCCTTCATCAGGTTTTCGGGTGCCAGCACATAGCCCATCTTCCAACCTGTGGCATGAAACGTTTTACCAAATGACCCGGTAATAAAACTCCTTTCGGCCAGGCCAGGATATTTGCATGCACTCTCATGCGGTTCACCATCAAATATCAGGTGTTCGTATACTTCGTCGCTGAGCACCGTGATATCTGTTTTCTTTGTCAGATGCTGCAGGGCGAGGAGATCTTCCTTCCTGAGGATGGATCCCGTAGGGTTATGTGGACTGTTGATGATGATCAGGCGTGTGCGGTGGGTCACCATGCGTGCCACTTCCGGCCAACTGATCTTGTAATCAGGTGCTTCGAGGCTTGCATATTTCACGATGCCTCCGCAAAGTTCAACCGCGGGGGCATAGCTGTCGTAAGCAGGTTCGAAAATAATCACCTCGTCATCATCCCTCACCATGGCTGCGATGATCGTATAAATGCCCTGGGTAGCCCCGGCAGTGATGTTGATCTCTTTGTCGGGATCATAGGTGATCCCATAGGATTTACTAATCTTTTTTGAAATTCGTTCCCGCAAAAGAGGGACCCCGGGCATGGGAGCATACTGGTTATACCCTTTTTTCATGTAATGATCGATAAGACTGATCAGCTCTTCGGAAACCTCAAAATCCGGAAAGCCCTGGGATAGATTAATGGCATTATGCTCGTTGGCAAGCTGTGACATGACAGCGAATATGGAAGTGCCTGTACGGGGAAGTTTGGATTTTATGATCCCGGGAAATTTTGTCATCTTTATGTTAGCTTTGCTTAAAGCAAATGTAGTGATAATTGGGTTCCTTTTCCTAATTTTGCAATCGGACCCTTATACCTCTGGAAATAAAAAAAACTTGTGATGAATACGATTGATAACTATAACTTCAAAAGCAAAAAGGCGCTTATCCGCGTTGATTTCAATGTGCCCCTTAATGATAATTTTGATATTACTGATACGACAAGGATCGATGCCGCATTGCCTACCATCCGTAAAATTATTGAAGGCGGTGGTTCGGTTATCTTGATGTCACATCTGGGCAGACCCAAAACCGGCCCTGAAGATAAATTCTCTCTGAAACACCTTCTCCCATACCTGTCGAAGGAACTGGGAATGGAAGTGCAATTTGCTGATGATTGCATAGGCAAACAGGCAAAAGAAAAGACCAACGTGCTGAAGCCAGGTGAAGTGCTTTTACTTGAAAACCTGCGTTTTTATGGCGAGGAAACCAAGGGAGATGAGGCTTTTGCAAAGAAATTGGCTTCTCTGGCTGATGTGTATGTAAATGATGCCTTCGGCACGGCCCACAGGGCACACGCTTCAACGGCCATTATCGCACGGTTCTTCCCAAAAGATAAGCTCTTTGGATATATTATGGAGAATGAGGTGAAAAGCATCGATAAGGTTTTACATGATTCGGGCAGGCCATTCACTGCCATACTGGGAGGAGCAAAGGTTTCAGGGAAAATAGAGATCATTAACAATCTCCTCGACAAGGTCGACAATATGATCATAGGCGGGGGGATGATGTTTACCTTTATAAAAGCTATGGGCGGCCATGTGGGTCAAAGCCTGGTGGAAGAAGATCTGGTCAACACTGCAAAGAAAGCCCTGTATAAGGCCAAAGAACTTGGCGTGAACTTATATATTCCTGCAGATACTGTGGCTGCCGATGAGTTTGACAATGATGCCGACAGGGAGATCGTTGCTGCAGATGCAGTTCCTGACAACCTCATGGGCTTAGATATTGGTCCAAAAAGCATCAAATCCTTTACTGAAGCCATCCTTAATTCTTCTACCATTCTATGGAACGGCCCCATGGGCGTGTTTGAGATGAGCAATTTCGAAGCAGGCACTAAAGCGATCGCTGAAGCTGTTGCTGAAGCAACCCAGAAAGGAGCCTTTTCATTGATTGGCGGAGGTGACTCGGTAGCCGCTATCAATAAATATCATCTAAAAGACAAAGTGAGCTATGTTTCTACGGGAGGGGGAGCCATGCTGGAGTATATAGAGGGGAAAGAGCTTCCGGGGGTTAAAGCCATTAAGGAACTTTGATATCTGATATCTGAACTTTGAACTCTGAAATATATCCTTAGGTTTAATGAGCAATTTGTCATCCCGAGCGAAGCCGAGAAATCTCTATCAGTCTTATAAATTCTATTTTGTGTGCAATTATTAGATTATTAGGTAGCCCCAAACTCTTTGTGCTTGCTCTTTAAGCTGTTGAATACCTCAGTAGCATCCTTTTCCTTTGTGAATTCAACCATCAAATGCCCTCCGACAAGGATCTTTGGGCTGATGGATAGTTCATACACTTCCCGGTAAACCGCTTTCTTGGTCCGCTCGTCATAATCCTTGTTCTTGCGGAGGTTCTTTCTGTAGGTGATCCAGTTTGAAAGCAGGATAAAGGGATAAAAAAATGGAAACAGGATCAAGGATGTGGTCTTGGCTCTGGTAAAGTGGATTTCCCTGATCTTAAAGCCAGTAAGTCTTGCCAGCACCCGAAGCTTTTGAATCCCGATCAGAAAAATATGCCCGAAATATATTTCGCTGCTGATGTTTTGTTGTGACATCCAGATGCTGTCGAGCTCATTGGGAGGCATGGTTGAGTTGAAGCGTTCGCTTTCAGAAAGCAGGTAGCTCAGTTTTGAACGCAGGTTTGAGTAGTTGGGTGTAGTGATCAGGAGCAGGCCATCTGGCTTTAGCACCCGGTTAAATTCCTTAAAGGCACCAAACTGATCGCTGAAATGCTCCATCCCTTCCTGACAGATCATTCCATCTGCTGCTTTATCTTCCAGTGGAAGGCCTGAACGAATCTCCGCTCGCATGCATTCCATGTCATCCAGTTCGAAATATTCGGTAAACAGATCCATGGGGATGGGTGTTGCACCAACCTCTTTTAATAGTTTTGATGTTACCCCATTGCCCGCCGGAAAATCAATGATCTTTTTGCCTTTGAACAGTGCTGCATTGTTCAGCAGGTACTGTTTCACATGATACTTGATGCTCCGGGGATTGTCTTCGTACTTCATCTTTCCTGCAAGACTTGTTTAAACTTGATTCTGTAAATGTATGAAAAATGATTATGGATGATGAATTATAATAGCCACAAAGCCACAAAGGCACCAAGTTTCACAAAGGATTAAATTACCTAACACCTAACACTTAAAACCTAAAACTAACTCAACACTCAACACCCAAAACTCAACACTTTTTATGGAATCTGACGTACCCATGCATCATCCTGGTGTAAACGCGCTTAATGTATAATCTTAAAACTTATACCATGAAAACAAAAACCAGGCATGATCGCCTTGAAAAACAAAGAAAAACCTTCTTCCTGATCGGGCTCATTTTTGCCCTCATCGTGGTGCTTTCCGCCTTTGAGTGGAAGACCTATGACATTACACTGGAAGGCTTTACCCGGAGCAGTGTCGGCATTATCGATGATGAGCTGATCATCATCACAAAACATGATAAACCGGAACCTCCCAAACCCATTATTCAGCCAGTTGCTGTAATAAAAGAGGTGGATAATACAACTGAGGTACCGGATGTGGAACTCTTTAATCCGGAAGCGGATCCCCAGGATTCTATACCGGAATATACATTCGATCCCATTGATGAACCTGATGGAACTGATGTAGATATTCCTTTCAGAGTGGTAGAAAAGATGCCGGAATTTCCCGGTGGGAATGAAGCGCTGTATGCCTACCTCTACTCAAAAGCAAGCTATACACAGATGGCCAAAGAAGCCAATATCCAGGGGACTGTGTATGTCGGCTTCATTGTGGAAAAGGATGGCACGGTCACCACTGTGACCCTAGAAAGAGGAATAGGCGGTGGGCTTGATGAGATCGTGCTTGAAGCTGTCCGCAACATGCCCGACTGGAGTCCTGGTAAACAAAGAGGTATTCCCGTCAGGGTAATGATGGTCGTCCCATTCAAATTCAAATTACAATAACCTTAAAAAATACAACTATGAAAAAGAGAACATTGATTCACATGGGCATGCATGCCCTTTCCGGCCTGATTTTTGCCCTGCCGATACTGGCTTATTCACCTGCAAAGTCGCAGGTATTTAAAGAAACTGAAAAGGAAAAGACCCTCTCACCCTATTTCATGATCCCCAACGGTGATCCTGGCACGGATAAGATCCCGCTGCTGTCTACTTCAGCCGATGTCAGGATTGCCGGTGTGATCGCCGATGTGACCATCACCCAGGTATATAAAAATGAAGGAGAGAAACCCATTGAGGCCATTTATGTTTTCCCTGCCTCCACACGGGCAGCTGTCTATAGCATGCAGATGACCATCGGAGAAAGAAAAATTGTGGCAAAGATAGAGGAGCGACAGAAAGCCCGTGAAGCCTATGAAGCAGCCCGCGAAAACGGCCAGAGTGCTTCATTGCTGGAGCAGGAACGACCCAATGTGTTTACCATGAATGTGGCCAACATTATGCCGGGAGATGAGATCCTGGTGGAGATGAGCTATACCGAATTGCTCATTCCTGAAGAAGGGATATACGAATTCGTCTATCCAAGCGTGGTAGGCCCCAGGTATTCGAACAACTCAGAAGACTTGGCATCCAATACCGATAAGTGGATACAAAATCCTTATACGGCTGAAGGACTTGATCCCCTCTATGCATTTGACATCAAGGCCAGCATCTCAGCCGGCATGCCCATACAGGAAGTCAGCTGCAATACTCATGATATGAATATTGTTTATGATGACCCTGCCCTGGCTACTTTGAAACTGAAGGAGGGAAATGCAGCCTCGGGAAATAAGGATGTGATCATCCGTTACCGCCTGGCAGGGGGAAAGATAGAATCCGGTTTGCTGCTTTTTGAAGGTAAAGATGAGAACTTTTTCCTGGCCATGATCCAGCCTCCGGCAAGGCCGAAAGAAGAACAGATCCCCCCCAGGGAATATGTCTTTATCATTGACATTTCGGGTTCTATGTACGGCTATCCGCTGGATGTTTCCAAGCAACTCATGAAAAACCTGCTGGGCAAGCTCAAACCGACCGATTGTTTTAATATCCTGCTTTTTGCCGGGGGCTCAAGCCTGTTTTCAGAGCAGTCTGTTGGGGCTACAGAAGCTAACATCAGCAAGGGAATTGCTTTTATTGACAAGCAACATGGCGGAGGTGGAACAGAGTTACTGCCTGCACTCAAGAGGGCCCTGGCGCTGGAAAGAACAGAAGAGAGTTTGAAATTCAAAGCGAGCAGGGAATATGCCAGAAGCTTTGTGATCCTCACCGATGGTTATGTTTCGGTGGAGAAAGAAGCCTTTGACCTGATAAGGAATAATCTTGGGGAAGCCAATTTCTTCCCCTTCGGTATCGGATCATCCGTTAACCGTTTCCTCATCGAAGGCATGGCTCATGCCGGAATGGGTACACCCTTTGTGGTTACATCGGGAGAACATGCCATGGCTGCTGCGGAAAAGTTCAGGAAATATATACAATTCCCTGTCCTGACAAACATTGAAACAGCATATGAGGGCTTTGACGTTTATGATGTTGAACCCCTTTCCATGGCCGATGTGTTTGCCGAACGCCCATTGATCATTTTCGGTAAGTACAAAGGCAAGGCTGAAGGAAGCATTAATATCACCGGCACATCAGGTGAGGGAGCCTATACCAAGACCCTGGCGATAAAGGATTTTGCTGTTGATGAGCGGAATGCTGCACTGACTTACCTCTGGGCAAGGGAAAAGATCAAGGTGCTTGATGATTATGCTTCACTGAACATGTATACCAACGACCTGGAAGGAGAGATCACAGCCTTGGGCCTGAAATATAACCTGCTTACCCAGTATACTTCCTTCGTAGCCATCGACAACCAGCTGCGCAATGAAGACGGAACCTATACAACAGTTCATCAGCCCCTGCCACTGCCTGAGGGCGTGAGCAATTGCGCTGTAGGTGGAGTGGCAAGCTATGGCATGCCAAAAACTTCATCTCAAAAATTATGGGGAGGAGCAGGTAGGACACAGGCACATGAAGAGCTCAGCCTTTCAATTGTGGATGCTTCGGGTGAAGATGATCCGGATGATATACACATCCTCGTGGAAAAGATGGCGGAGTTCACCGGAAACAAGGCTGGTGTGGAGGCCTTCATTTTGAAACACCTCATCTACCCATCAGATGCACTGGCAGAAGGCCTTGAAGGCACTGTATATGTAGAATTTGTGATTGATAAAGACGGTAGCATCAGCGAAATGGAGATCCTGAGCAGCACTGATGAAGTTTTCGAACAGGAAGCCATCCGCTTGATCAAGCTAACTGATCAGCAATGGAAAGCTGCAAGCCAATCAGGGAACAAGGTAAGATCCCGCATGGTGCTGGAAGTTAAATTTGAACTGACCGAATAGGATTCTTTATAAACCATTAAGCAGAACCGGCTCTATAAAAAAATAAGGCCGGTTCTTTTTTTAGAATTAAAATTTACTATACTTTGGTGAAAAATTTCACAATAAAGGTATCTGTAATGAAACCATCTCATATTGAACACATTGGAATTGCCGTTAAGAGCCTTGATGAAGCCATTCCTTTTTATGAAAAGATGCTTGGTACGAAATGCTATGCCATCGAAGAGGTGAAAGACCAGAAAGTGAAGACTGCTTTTCTGAAAATAGGACAAACAAAAATAGAACTCCTGGAGTCGACCCACCCGGATGGCCCCATTGGAAAACATATAGAGAAAAGAGGCGAGGGCATACACCACATTGCCTATGCCGTCGAAGATATCGAATCCCATCTGAAGGAAGCTGAAGAAAGCGGCATCAGGCTGATCGACCTGCAGCCACGCCGGGGTGCTGAAGGCCTGGATATTGCTTTCCTTCATCCAAAATCTACCTTTGGCGTACTGACAGAATTCTGTGAAGACAGGAACAAAAAGTAATCCTGCGGAACATCATCTTTTTAGTATCTTCGAAGAGCAATTTAATCTCATGGATTAACATGGTTTTCTGGCATCTGCTCATATTGTTTTGCGTTGGCGCTTTTGGCCTGTGGATGGCAATTCCTGTTGGCCTGGCCTATGGATTTAGTCCTGCCGTGATTGCCATCACCATCATCCTTGCTTCAGCCACCAGCACAACCCTTGTTTACATTTTTGGGAATAAAGTGAAGCGGTATGTGATGAGCAAGCGGGGGGAGCGATATCTTGGCAAGTCAAAAGCTAAGATGCACCGATACCTTAATAAATATGGTGTGATCGGACTGGGATTGTTGCTGCCGGGCGTATTTGGACCTGCACTGGGAATGGCCATTGGGATCACCATCGTGAGGGATACAAAGCGCCTGCTCATCTGGTCTCTGATCGGGAATGTAATATGGAGCATTATAATGGCAAGTGTGGGAGCTTTGGGGATTACCATATTTTGAATATAAAATATAGAACAAGGAACAGAGGAGCAGGGAATAAGATTAAGAATGGTTGATCCATAAATACTATTCCCACTCCTTGCTAGCAGGGAGGGGATAGGGGAGGGTAAAGAAACCCTTGACCAAAAACAAAGTAGCTTCACTATTTTCTTATATTAGCAGCACAAATTATATTCAAATGTTAATAATTGGTATAGCGGGCGGATCAGGATCCGGAAAGACTACAGTGGTAAACAGGATCATAGAGTTGTTGCCTGAAGAAAGCGTTTCAGTCATTGCCCAGGATTCCTATTATTGGGATAACGGCCATCTCCCTCCGGCAGAAAAGAAAAGGATCAATTTTGACCACCCCGACTCCATCGAATGGGAGCTGCTGGCCCGTCACCTCGACCTTTTAAAGGATGGCCATGCTATCGATATGCCAACTTATTCCTATGTGGAATGTGCTCGCCTAAAGGATACCATCAGGGTGGAGCCCAGGGCAGTGACCATTGTGGAGGGCATCCTGATCTTTACCAACCCTGAACTCAGGGCAAGGTTTAATGTAAAAACTTTTGTTGATGCTGATGATGATGACAGGCTGTCACGCATCATACAGAGGGATATTGTGAAAAGGGGAAGGGATGTGCAGGAGGTTCTCAGGCATTACCACACTTTTGTCAAGCCCATGCACTTGCAATTTATTGAACCATCGAAAAGGTATGCCGATATTATCGTTCCCCAGGGTGGAGAGAATCATGTTGCCATCGACATCCTGGCATCAAAGATCAAAACCAGGCTGTCAGAGCTTTAAAATATCTTTTCATAGTATACTTCACCCTGAATAAAACCAATTTCACTGAAATCATACACTCTTTGTTCGGAGGAGGGATTCATGATGATGATGCCCTTGTTCATATGATCTCTTAATATTCCGTATGGAAAGTCAATGTAGTTTTCGTCATAATGCTGGAGGAGTTTAGTGGAAATATCAGACTTGTCGTTTGTTTTCAGTATATCAAGATAGCGCTTTTCATCCTGGGTTTGCGGAATAGAATCAGATAGATGCTTTATGGTGATCAGGCGTGCATATTCAGGTCCGCTCACAAGGAGGGCTGGCGGCCCAGGGGTGTAAACCCGGAGCTTCTTTTCAACATATTCTATATAGGCCGTCGCCCCAGTGGAGTCATGTAAGATTAATCTGAAAGGCCAGCCACAATCCAGCCCCACATCGTCAAATATCCGGATATCCCAAACCGCCAGCAAAGCTGTGTCGATGCACTTGAAGTGGTCGATAAAGAAGTTTACACTCAGGGAAGCTGCCAGGGGAATAAGCCTCTTCTCTTTCTCTGCTACTCTGCTATCCTCAAGAAACATCAAGGAAGCTGAGAACCCATGTTCATTCATTCCCTCGACAATAATCCCACCGGCGGTTTCCAGGTATATATTGTTGTATTTTACTGTCCATCTAAACGGCTTCCGCTTTTTCACATCATTGGGTGAAGAATGCTCTATGCCTGCCGGACAAAAGCCGATCTGTGCATCCTCCATGATATCACTATTGATCATCCTGATGGAAAATGAAATGCTGTCGAAGGGTAAAAGGTCCGTTCCGGCCTCGAGCTTCCAATCATCACAAGGCATACTTTGCTGAGCCTCCAGAGGAGCCTGAATCAAAAGAAGAAAGATTAGCAGATATGCCCGGGCATTTCGCATAACACAAAAATACGGCATATTTCCGTATTGGGATAAGCCTCTGTATACAAGACAGATGCAGGGATTACATCAGGGGATATCAAAAAATCCTTGACAATTGATTTTGAGAGTTATATATTTGTCTGATTGGTTTAACCAAAAGATTAAATAATACAGTTAAACTAGATGGTCAAAATAATGAAGAATAATAATATTAGCACAGAGGAGCATATATTAAATGTAGCCAGGGAAGTGTTTATACAAAATGGTTATGATGGAACCACGATGCAGATGATCGCTGAGGCTGCCGGGATAAACAAATCGCTTCTGCATTATTATTATAGAAGCAAGGAAAAGTTGTTTGATCAAATATTTTCGAAAGTCTTCAGCCAGTTTATCCCTCACCTTGGGGTGATCTTCATGTCGGATATGACACTTGAAGAGAAGATAAATGCTTTTGTTGAGAGATACATTGATGTATTCATTGAAAATCCCCTCATCCCCATTTTTGTGATGCAGGAGTTAAGTAAGAACCCCCAGCATCTTGTAGACTTGATCAGGGAGGCAGGGATCAATCCTGAGATTATGATTGGAAAGATCACCCAATCGCTTGAAAAGGAAAATGTCGTATTGGCTGACCCTCGCCATTTTATGGTGAACCTGTTAGGGCTTTGCATATTTCCTTTTGCAGCCCGCCCTTTGATACAAAGGATGATATTCAATAACGATGAAGAGGCATATAATAACTTCCTGCAGGAAAGAAAAAAGGAAGTCCCCCAACTTATTTTAAATGCAATAAGAAAAGGATGAAACGTTTTATTTTGATCACCGGATTGCTGTTCTCAATGGCTGTTTATGGACAGCTACCTGATACACTTACGCTCAGCTTTTGCCATGAACTTGCCCTGAGCAGTTACCCTGCCGCCGAACGGACAGGATTATTAAACTCCGCCAGTGAGATCCAGCAAAAGAAACTGAATGCCAATTATCTTCCACAGGTGCAGATCAACGGACAGGCAAGTTACCAGTCAGATGTAACAAAGGTTGATGTTGAGATCCCCCCATTTTATCTTCCTGATCCGATAGATAAGTATGTTACACCAGCCCCACTCAATACACCTGTACCACCAAAAGATCAGTATAGGTTCACCATGGATGTGTCGCAGGTAATTTATGATGGAGGCGTAACCGGCAGTCAGAAAAAGATCGAGCTGGCAAGCTATGAAATTGAGATGCAGAAGGTGGAAATTGAAATGCATCATTTAAAGGAAAGCATCAATTCCGTTTATTTCAGCATTATTCTCATGCAGGAAAATGAAAAGTTGCTAATAGTTCTGCTTGATGAACTAAATAATAAGCTTAAGGATGTAGATGCTGCGGTTGAATATGGTGTTGCACTTTCGTCAGACCGGGATGTACTCAGGGCAGAGATCATCAGGGTGGAGCAGCAAGTGGAAGAAACGCTAATACAAAGGGAGGCTTTTATCAATATTCTCTCAGAGCTGCTTTCACAAGAGCTTCCGGAATCGATCATTCTGGACTTGCCAAAACATGCAATATCGTCGGCAGCTTACAATCCCGCCAGGCCGGAGTTGGCCATGTACGACATGCAAAAATCCATCCTGGAAGACAGTAAAGATATGATCACCAGTACCTGGAGGCCGAAATTCTCCGGCTTTGGCCAGCTGGGATATGGAAATCCCGGTTTGAATTTCCTGGAAGACAAATGGACTCCTTATGGCATTGTAGGAGCTCGCCTTCACTGGCAGATATGGAACTGGAACCAGAATAAAAAAGAAAAACAGATACTGGGTTTACGTCAGGATCTTGTTGATCGTGACAGGCAAACCTTTGATAAAAACCTGAACATTGCCCTGGAGCAGCATCTTGCTGATATAAGAAAATTTGAAAGCCTCATGATGAAAGACATTGAGGTGATCGATCTCAGGATGAATATAGCCCGCACGGCCTCATCTCAATTCGACAATGGTGTGATTACCTCCTCAGATTATGTGAGCAGGTTAAATGAAGAAGCCCAGGCCAAATTGAACATGGAAGTACACAGGGTTAAACTGGCCAAAGCAAAAGTGGATTATCTCACCACATTAGGAATACTTTAAAGCAACATGATATGAAAAAGATTTTTTGGATCCTTATTTTCACTACAGGCCTGGTGGCATGCAATAGCGATGGCGACAGATCTGATGCATACGGAAATTTTGAAGCCACGGAAGTAGTCATTTCGGCCATGGCGCAGGGCGAGATATTTTTCTTAAGTATTGAAGAAGGACAGGAGCTAAAACAAGGTGAGATTGTCGGGCTTATAGATACTACAGACCTGTTCCTGAAAGAGCAACAGCTGATCAAGGGCATTGCAGCTGTAAAGACACGCCTGGTGACTATCAATGCTCAGATGGAAGTACAATTGCAGCAGAAACATAACCTGATGGTCGATAAGAACAGGTTGGACAAGCTCTTCAGGGATGGTGCAGCAACACAAAAGCAACTTGATGACATCAATGGGGCCATTGATCTGATAGAGGCACAGATCACAGCAATAAAATCACAGAAACAACAGGTCCAGGCAGAAATAGAAACGATGGCTGTTCAGATAGAGCAAGTACAGGAAGCAATGTCTAAATGCCATGTGACAAACCCGCTTAATGGAACTGTTCTTACCAAGTATGCCGAAGCAGGTGAAGTGGCTGCACCTGGTAAACCCCTGTATAAAATAGCAGACCTTGGCCGGATGAAGCTAAAAGTATATGTGAGCGGTGACCAGCTGCCACATATCAAGATCGGACAGGAAGTGCAGATTCAGATCGATGAAACAAAGAAAGAAAATTCAACTCTGACCGGTACCGTCAGCTGGATTTCCTCCAGTGCGGAGTTCACACCAAAGACAATCCAAACGAAAGATGAAAGAGTGAACCTTGTATATGCAGTCAAAATTTTGGTTCAGAATAATGGCTCCATAAAAATTGGTATGCCGGGTGAAGTTAACTTTTAGGTGTATATTAGTTTCAAATTGAAAACAACAAAAACAATGATTATGAAAAAACTCAGGATTTTATTGATGATGATGGCAGCTATGTTTTTTATTGCGACAAATGTAAGTGCTCAGGAATTCCAGCAGGATGATCTCCTAGGAGTCTGGCTGAATGAGGATGAAGATGCCCACATTGAGATTTACAAAGAGGGAGAATTATATTTTGGGAAGACCATCTGGTATAAGTTTCCCATCGATGAAGAAACAGGAAAGCCAAAACTCGACAAACATAATCCAGATGAGGAGCTTCAAAAACGCCCCTCTCTTGGCATTCAATTGCTCACTGATTTCGAATGGGACGGAGATAATGAATGGGATGAAGGAGATATTTATGACCCCAAAACCGGAAAGACTTACAGCTGCTATATTGTGATGAAAGAGTATGACCTGCTTAAGATCAGGGGGTTTATAGGAATATCACTGATAGGAAAAACAACCTATTGGACAAGGGTTAAAAGTGAATAGTGCCTAGTGCCTAGTTCCTAATGAGCCAGCCGTCAGTCAGTATAGAAAATCTCTCCAAGTCCTATGGAAAAGTAGATGCCATCAAGGACATCAGCCTTAGCGTCGACAAGGGAGAGATATTTGGCTGTATTGGGCCTGACGGGGCTGGAAAGACGACCATGCTCAGAATACTGGTAACCCTGCTTTTGCCTGACCAGGGCAGCGCCAGTGTTAATGGACTGGATGTTGTAAAAGACTATAAGAAGATCCGAAGAATAGTGGGCTATATGCCGGGAAGGTTTTCTTTGTACCAGGATCTCTCGGTTGAAGAAAATCTGAAATTCTTTGCCAGTATTTTCAAGACCACAATTGCGGAGAATTATTATCTGATTGAAGATATTTATAAACAGATAGAGCCTTTTAAGACCCGGCTGGCAGGGAGATTAAGTGGTGGGATGAAACAAAAACTTGCCCTTTCCTGTGCCCTGATTCACAAACCTGAAATTCTAATTCTTGATGAGCCAACAACAGGGGTTGATGCAGTGTCCCGTAAAGAATTCTGGGAAATGCTGAAACGCCTGAAAGATTGGGGAATTACCATCATAGTATCGACGCCCTATATGGACGAAGCTGCTATGTGCGACCGGGTAGCCCTGATGCAGGAAGGAAGGGTGATGAGTATTGATACTCCCAGTGGTATAATTGAAGCACACGAAAAGCCTCTAGCTGCCATCACGACAAGCAAGATGTTTAAACTTGTAGAGGACCTGAGAACGATGAAGGATTGCCATTCTGCTTTTCGTTTTGGTGCTGCAGTCCATTATACTCCACAAGGTATGGAGCTTAACAAATCTGCCCTGGAAGAAAATCTTTCCCTTAAAGGTCATGAAAAGATAGAAATTATGGCCATCAAGCCGGAGATAGAGGATTGTTTTATGGATCTGATGAAAAAGGATTAGCATGTTCACAGAAGACCATATCATCCAGGTGGAGAACCTCACAAAAAAGTTTGGAAGCTTTGTTGCCAACGATAATCTTAATTTTTTCGTGAAGAAAGGAGAAATTTTTGGATTTCTGGGAGCGAATGGTGCAGGGAAAACAACAGCGATACGAATACTCTGTGGCTTATTGATGCCGACTTCAGGCAATATCGAAGTGGCCGGTTTTGATGTTTCTCGCCAATCAAACAAGGTAAAGCGAAATATTGGCTATATGAGCCAGAAGTTCTCCCTGTATGAGGATCTGACGATTAAAGAGAACTTTCGTTTTTATGGCGGAATATACGGGATGTCGGCCAGGGAGATAAGGAAACAAACAGCGCATTACCTTCAAAAGCTTGGACTGGAGGAAGAGAAGAATTCAGTGATCAGTTCCTTGCCACTGGGTTGGAAGCAAAAGCTTGCATTTTCCGTGGCCATCATGCACGATCCCAAGATCATATTCCTGGATGAACCTACTGGTGGGGTAGACCCGGTAACACGCAGGCAATTTTGGGAAATGATATATGAAGCTGCCGCTTCAGGCATCACAGTATTTGTAACTACACACTATATGGATGAGGCTGAATACTGTCAACGTCTTTCCATTATGGTTGATGGCAGGATTGCGGCACTGGATACTCCAGCAAACCTGAAAGAGAAATTTAATGCAGCTTCTATGGAAGAAGTTTTTATTAAGCTTGCAAGAGGAACAAAATTGTAAAAATAGTATTAAGTATTAGGTACTACGTACTAAGAAATTTTTTGACTAATACTAAATACGATGCATAGATTTAAAGAATTGGATGCTTGGAGATTGTCAATTGAAATGGTAAAGGAAATATATAAGAAAACAGAGAAATATCCAAAAAAGGAACAATTTGGATTAGTAAACCAAATAAGGAGATCAGCTGTTTCAATACCTTCAAATATTGCAGAAGGTGCGGGAAAAAACACAAATCTTGACTTTAGTAGATTTATATCTATAGCATCAGGATCTTGTAATGAGCTTGAAACTCAACTGGTGATTTCAAATGAACTGGGATACATTTCCAGAGAGTCTTTTAGAGAATTAGAAAAGAAATTAAATCGAATTCAAAATATGCTATTCGGACTACAAAAATCATTACGTAATACCTAATACCTAGTACGTAATACTTAATCTATGAAAGGCTTTATTATAAAAGAATTTTATCACATCTTCAGGGATGTAAGAACAATGGTCATACTGTTCGGAATGCCTGTTGTGCAGGTACTGATCTTCGGCTTTGCCATTACCACTGAGATCAAAGATGCGGAGATCGCCATTCTTGATTACTCTAAAGACCATATGAGCCTTGAATTGAGCAATAAGATCATCTCTTCCGAATATTTTATCCTGAACGAAAACCTGCAAAATGAAGAACAAATTGAAGAGGCTTTCAAAGCAGGCATTATTAAGGAGGTGATCATCTTCGGGGATCGTTTTGCCAAAAAGCTGGAGAAGGATCAGGATGCATCCATCCATATCATTGCAGATGCCTCAGACCCCAATACTGCAAATCTACTGATGAACTATACCACGGGCATTATCTATAATTATATGACAGAGAAGCTGGGTGAAAAAGGAATGCCCATTGAGATCAGCACTGATTATAAGATGCTATTCAATCCTGAACTGAAAAGCGTATTTATGTTTGTGCCGGGGGTGATCACCATCTTACTCATGCTTGTATCCGCAATGATGACTTCCATTTCCATTGCGAGAGAGAAAGAACTGGGAACCATGGAAGTGCTGTTGGTCTCCCCTTTGAAACCTGTTCAGATCGTGGTAGGCAAGGTGATCCCATATGTGTTACTGTCTTTTGTCAATGCCATCACCATTTTATTACTCGCATTTTTTGTTTTTGGGATGCCGGTTCAGGGAAGCCTTGTTTTGCTGCTTGCCGAAAGCATGCTTTTCATCATCATGGCATTGTCGTTGGGCATATTGATCTCAACGATTTCAAACAACCAGCAAACTGCCATGATGATCTCGATGTTTGCTTTAATGTTACCCACTATTCTCCTGTCGGGATTTATTTTCCCTATTGAAAACATGCCGGAAGTGCTGCAATGGCTTTGTAACATCATGCCTACAAAGTGGTTTATCATCATTGTGAAGGACATCATGTTGAAGGGTGTAGGGTTAACTCATATCTGGCAGGAAACCCTGATCATCTTTGGGATGACCCTCTTTTTTATAGGTGTTAGTGTAAGAAAATTTAAGATCAGACTTGAATAGGCCATGAGGACGATATTATATATAATACAGAAAGAGTTTATCCAGGTTGTCCGGAACAGGACCATGCTGCCTATCATATTTATTATTCCGATCTTCCAGCTTTTGGTATTGTCTTTTACTGCCACTTTTGAGATCAAGAATGTAAACCTCTTCATTGTAGATCAGGACAATAGTCCGGCCTCAAGAGAGGTTTCAGCCAAATTCAAGGGATCACCTTTCTTTACCGTGGTGAATATTTCGGGATCATTTGCAGTGGCAGAGGAGGCTGTGATTGATAATGAGGCAGACCAGATTCTTCAAATTCCACTGAATTTTGAGAAGGGGATTATCACTAACAGGAAAGCCCATCTTCATGTCACCACAAATGCCATCAACGGGAGTGCAGCCAGCTTGATGAATGCCTATGCACTTAACATTATCAAGGATTATAATACCAACATCATTGTTGAACAGCTGGGATTGCGACAAACTCCCGAACCAATCAAGATCAGCAGTGCATTCTGGTATAACCCGGAGTTGAATTATTTCACGTATATGGTACCCGGGATCCTGGTATTGCTGGTAACGGTTATCGCTGCATTTCTTTCGGCCATGAATATCGTGAGGGAAAAGGAGATGGGCACTATCGAACAAATCAACGTCACACCGATCAAGAAATACCAGTTCATCCTTGGTAAGCTGATCCCCTTTTGGTTTATAGCCCTTTTTGAGCTAGTATTTGGTTTGATCCTTGCAAAGCTAGTATTTGACATTCCTATGCTTGGGAGCATCGGACTGATTTTCTTTGTAGCCGGAGTATATCTGTTGGTGGCCCTTGGACTGGGATTGCTCATCTCAACATTGACAAATACACAGCAGCAATCCATGTTTCTCACTTTCTTCTTTATGATCGTCTTTATACTGATGAGTGGGCTGTTTACTCCTGTTCAAAGCATGCCAGAATGGGCACAATGGATGAACCAGGTCAATCCCATTGCCTATTTCATTGACGTAATGCGAATGGTGTTGTTAAAAGGATCGGTATTCAATGATATCTCCAGGCAGTTCTATTCCCTGCTTGTTTTGGCCGTATTGTTGAATACACTGGCGGTGTGGAGGTATCGTAAGGTCGCCTGATCTCCTTTTACTTCTTCTATCTTCTATCTCCTTCGAACATCGAACATCGAGCATCGAGCATCGAGCATCGAACATCGAACATCGAACATCGAATTTGATTTCCATAGAAGTCAGTCCTTTCAAATTTATTTATTACATTGGTGTACGATTTGAAAAGAACAAAACCAATATTTGTCCCTGCGTTATTGATTACAGCGCTGATGTTCATTCTGTTGTCATGCCTGGATGGGCATGACAGCAAAATAAGTGACATCCTGGAAGATAGTAAGCTGGTGAAGCTCGATCCCAGCCTCCAGCAGATCCTTGATCGTGATACCCTGATTGCCATTACCGATTATAATTCGACAAACTATTTTATATACAGGGGAGAACCCATGGGCTATCAGTTTGAGATGCTCCAGCAATTTGCCGAAGCCCTTGGTGTTAACCTTAAACTTGTGATCAGCAATGATATGGATCAAGCCTTTGATCTTTTGGATGAGGGGCAGGTAGACCTGCTCGCCATGGGTTTAACTGTAACCAGCAGCAGAAAGGCAATCGTTGACTTTACCATTCCCCAGCTGCAAACCAAACAGGTATTGGTGCAACGGAAACCTGAAAACTGGAGAAAAATGCGCACCTGGGATGAAATAGAGGATCAGCTGATCCGAAATCCCCTTGAAATGGCAGGGAAGGAGGTGTTTGTACAAAAAGGGACCGTTTTTGCTGATCGCCTGGCTATACTGGCTAATGAGATCGGTGATTCCATCCACATCCATGTAGACCCGGAAAGAGAGGTAGAACAGTTGATCACTGCAGTGGCGGAAGGAGAGATTGAATTCACTGTTGCTGATGAACATATCGCCAAGGTGAACCAAAAGTATTATCCTAATCTTGATGTGAACACCCCCCTGAGTTTTCCTCAGCATGTGGCATGGGCAGTGAAGCAAGGGAATGACAGCCTGAGGTTAGAGATCAATAATTGGATGGTGAGCTATAAAAAAAGCACAGCATCACGCTATGTTTATAATAAGTACTTTAACAATCCACGTTCAGTAAATATAGCCCAGAGCGAATATCATTCAATAGGAGGGGGCAAGATTTCACAGTATGATGAGATCATCAGGGAACTGAGTGCCATCTATGAATTGGATTGGAGGCTAATAGCCTCCCTGATTTACCAGGAATCGCGCTTCCAAACAGAAGTAACTTCCTGGGTCGGAGCTTTTGGTTTGATGCAACTGATGCCTGCAACAGCCGAGATCTATGGTATAGATACCAATTCTCCACCGGCAGATCAGATCAGGGCCGGGATTAAATTCCTGCGTTGGCTCGACAAGCAACTTCCTCCTGAAATCGAAGATCCTGAAGAGCGGATCAGGTTTGTGATGGCTGCATATAATGTTGGCATAGCACATATATATGATGGGCGCCGACTGGCAGAAAAACATGGCAAGGATCCCAATGTGTGGACCGATAATGTGGATTTCTTTATCCTGAACAAATCAAACCCTGTTTATTACCGCGATTCGGTAGTTAAGTATGGCTATGCCCGCGGTGAAGAAACCTATAATTTTGTGGTGGAGATCTTCGAGAGGTATGAGCACTATAAGAAAGTTATAGAAAACTGAGACTTTATAATTTATGCTTTAGGGTTTAGAATGTGACGTTCGTTAATCGATGTTCGTTCTTTGATCTTCTACTGCAGGATCATCTCAAAGTGCTCAATCTCGGCTTCCGTAAATTTCTCCCCTATCTTCATAAACCCATGTCTTTCATAAAAGGGAATGGCTTTAATCTGGCTATTGAGATAGATTTTTTTACCCAATGGTATGACGTCTTCCAGGATGTCTTGCAGCAGGATGGCCCCCAGGCCTTTGTTACGATGTGAAAGGAGCGTAGCAAACCTTTCCAGCTTAATGCCTTTGTCAGTTTCCCGCCACCTGGCAGTGGCTGCAGGCATGCTTTCAACACTAAGAAGATAATGTAAAGCCATACTTTCATGCTCATCATATTCAAGTACAGGATCAACATTTTGCTCCTCCACAAATACCTTTTGCCTGATCTGATTTGCTTGTTCAGCTAAATCAGGCCGGTCACCAATAGTGAATGATACGATCTCAATCATAGTGTAAAGGTAATTCAAAACATAAAATCCAACACCCAAAACCCAAAATTCAAAACTTAAAACTTAAAACTTTCAAAGGTGTAACCGGGAAACAAAATTTGCGTCAAAGAAGCAGAAACCGGATTACAAACCTTTAAAACTTAATAAAATGATTGAATTCACTCCAATATTTGTTCTTTTAATAATCTTCGGATTTATTTATGGAATCGTCTACCTGGGCGTAAAAAAGAAAGAACGTATGACCTTGCTTGAAAAAGGAGCAGATCCAAACGTGTTTAATGACCTGAAACCTGGCCTGGCTGCCATCCGCTACGGATTGCTGTTGATCGGTGTTGCTGTTGGTATCCTGATCGGAAACATTCTGGAAGCTACAACAACTCTTGAAGAAGAAGTGTCATATTTCTCAATGGTATTTCTGTTTGGAGGCCTCGCATTGGTGATCAGCTATTTCCTGGAAAAACATCAGACCAAGAAATAAGCCATAGATATAGATCCTTGTTCCTCAGGAATCGTTGAAGGCATAACTGTCAATAATAGAATACTTAGCCCCCCGGGGCTGAAGAATACTCTCGAAGAGGTGAAATTCACTCACCTCTTCTTTTTGTATGAAGCATTCCTTGTGTTTATCGATTACCGCCTGGAAGAACTTTTTATCCTCAATATTTTTTATCCTGGCTATTGTGAGATGCGGGACGAAATTTTGGCGGTCACGCGCAAAACCTATCTGTTCCAATTCTACCAAAATATTCTCCGACAAACGGATGATCTCTTCCCTGGGATCTATACCAAACCAGATCACTTTGGGATTGTAAGAGCTCCCGAAGATACCGGTATTGTGAATGCTGAATTCAAAAGGGGATACATTATTAACAGCCTTCCTTAAAGCCATCTGAATGGCAGGAATATGATGTTCAGGGGTTTCTCCGAAAAACTTCAAGGTAATGTGAGTATTGTCGGGATCAACCCATTTGATCGTCTCATCTTTAAGACTGTTTTTTAAGGCATGATAAGGCTTCAAAAAAGCCTCAGACGGATGGATCTTTATGGCTGCAAAAAGTCTTTTCATTGCAGCATTAGTCTGCCTTTTTTAATACCACTTTTTGCAATGAAGTATTCATCCATGCTTTCCACAACTCTTCGAAAGCAGCAAACTTATTGTATTGAACCAGGTCTTTCTTCAGTTCGATCTCACGGGTGGAATAAACAACATTCTCTTCCTGCCTCAGGCTGATCTTCACCTTGCCAATGGCATTCTCAATATCAATATAAACCTCCGGACTAATTAATTCAACACCATCCGCAAGTTTGATCATATAATGATACTGTTCATGGATCACTTTGTTCAATTTAATGGGTGCCTGCCTGCCTGCTTCGATGTAATTAAAACCCCAGGATGAGATCCCAAAAGGTGATGATAGGATATTCAAGAACAGGTATCCACCGTATTCTTCAACTGCCTTGGCCTTGTCAATTTCAAGCTCAAACATGCTTTCATTCATCTTAAGGTCCTGAAGATTAACAGCTTTTACCCCATTGGCATATCTTTTAGCATAAGCTGTGTCGAGGCTTAAGCTAAGATATGGGTTGGCTGCACCCTTGAGTTCAACAGTCAGCTCTCCTTTGAGCGTATTGGCCTGATCCAGAATTACATTCCCATGATAAATGATCTCCGCCATTTCCTGTTCGGAGTCAGATGTTTTCAGGCTCTCAATAGCACCATCAAGAACCAGGAATTTCTTTCCGCTCTGGCTCACTGCAATACTCTGTGGTGATTTGTGCGTGGCAGAGAGATAAATGGGTTTGCCCTTGCCATCCCTTACCTCTACTGCGAAGCCTTCAAAGGTATATAGGCTACCCACTTTCGGGTCATAGTACTTATCAGGGATGATGGCCACGGGAACAGCTCTATAGCCGGCTTTCATCAATAAGGTAGCAAACAAAACATTCTTTTCGAGAGGGGTGCCTCCATTTGAATTCCAAACCTCTTCAGGTGTACGGCACTTAAATCCGGTATATTCAAGAGAAAGGTTCCATGTTCCTATCTCATCTACCACCATCTTTTGTATAGCCAGGATGGTTTTTAGTCCACCACGAGTTTGATCCTTAATCTTTTGTACAGCATCTTCCATGGCAGCATTGGCCTGGTATGTGAAGGCTGACTGCGATACAAAGGGGAAATAAGCCCTGGCGAGGTCTTTGGCTGTGCTGAAAAATAAACGGGGTAACAGCTCGTCATCAGTACCCCATTCATGGGTGGATGCCGGTAGTGCTTTAAAGCTGAAGGTATATACATTCATCCCCTTTTCCTGGCTTACATCAGCCGAGGTACGCAGGTTCAGCACCTTATATTTCAATTCCTGCTCTGCAGGAATACGAATGACCACAAACTTTTCTTTAATAGGGACAAGGTCATTTATAAGCTCTTCTCCCATAAAAGTAGAAACGAAGCCTGCTTTTGTTTTTAGTGTATAATCAAGATATATGGTAGCTCCAACCTCAAGTCCTGTATGTGTGATTACCAGCTCCCTGAGCCTGTTGTAGGGTGCAGCATGAGCTGCTGCCCTGGGCAGTACTTCATTAAAGGCATTATCAGGAACCAACACTTTGGTCCCATCCTTCATAATGGTATATGCTTCATTGATCTTTATTTCCTGGTATTCGGGATCAAATACAATGAAAGTCTCGCCATACAGGCGATGAAAACTCATATGACTGAGTAGTTGTACTTCCTTGTATTCCCGGTATTCAGTGCTGCCATCCCCGTTCAGGGTATATTCCTTAACGATCTTGTTAAATACTGCATCACCTTCCTGTGCATACGCATTTTGAAAGATAAAAAACGCCAGAACGAGCACTAAGTATTTTGATATTGTTTTCATCATATTGGTCTTTGGTCAGATTAATTGATTGTAAGGATCACCGGTTCCCTGGAGAATTTTTGCTGGGCTGCAACAGCCTTTCTGTATGCTCCCCAGTCTTCTGTTTCATAAATCCTCTTGCTTAGTGTTACTTTCTCATTTACCATCAGGGCATTGCCTGATTTTGAGATTTTGTAACCACCCTCAAATGCAGCAGGTTTATCAGTGAAGTTTTCTGCTTCGGGCAAATAAACTGCCGTGACTTTGGCCGGCAGCTTGATGTTCTCATATAATTCCACCAGGCGTGAACAACGATCACGGAAAGGATATTTCTTTTCAGTTGGATCGACATTTACATACATATGCCCCATTGCACGAGTGAAGATTCCGGATACAATCAATGGCGTAAAAATGATCTCCTTATTGGTGACTATGGCGAAATCTGGAATACTATAGCTGATCTTCAGCTCGATCGGTCCTGCCAGGTAATCATAAGGGTCGTCATATTCAATATTTGTAATGCTCATCAGAGGATATTGCCTTTTTAGTTCCCTTTCAACATTCTGTTCCCAGGAATTTTTAAATGTACGAGTAAACATTCCCCGGATTGAACCGTCTGACTGTCCTTCAGCTTTCAGGACCAGGGAGCCCTCCATACTGCCATCCTTATTGATCACAGAACTGCCAGTGAGCTTGAAATAATGATTTTCAGGGGGAGATAGTGGAGTAACGCCAAGGTCAGCACCTTCAGGTACGCCTAGCAGGTAATTCTGCTGTTGCTCGGCACTCGACCATAGTTCTCTTAAGAATGGGACCCAGGTGGGATCAAGCAGCTTGTATTCTCCATTTCTGAGCTTTACGACAGTAACACTATGGTTGAACTGGTCGGCAGGGATATAGTCTATCCTTGAACCAGCCATGGTCATGGCGGGGTAAGACTCGAATCCTGCCGCTCGCAACATGGTGACCAGCATACCTGCTTTATCTTTACACACGCCACATCGGTCGACGAAGGTCATATCTCCCTTATGAAGCGTATATCCTTCGCCCTCACCCATGGAGATGCCAGAGTAACGAATCTCATCGGCCACCCAGTGAGTCAGCAAAGAGATGGAGTCCATTTCTGTTTTGGCTTTTCCTTTCAGTATTTCATCCACCTTTTCTTTCACTTCAGGACTAACATCGAAGCTTCCAAAATCCTCATTTACGTTATAGAACCAAAGTGACTTGGCATACCAATCGGGACTTGAACTGATCAAAAGTTTGGGTGCAACATCTGAAAAAGCCACCATCCCTGATTCATAGACCAGGGGTAAGATATCTTTCTTGCTGAAAGTATAAATCATTTTGTCGCCATCAAGCCAGACCGATGATTGTACCTCTCCATTGTACACATCATATTGTACAAGTTTATCCTTTGGGACTGCCGTACGATATACTTTTTCAAGCATTGGGTCCCTGCTCCAGAACTCAATAATATCATAAAAATGTCCGCGCATAGGAGGGATGTATTTATCATCATCGCCTCCGTAAAGCAGGGCATATGTAAATCCTTTTCTGAAGAGGAAAACTTCGAGGGCATCCCCGGTTTCCAATCGTCCCACTTCAATCATTTTTTCCCTGGCTCCCCAGTAAATGGCTCGTGCAGGAGCAGGATAATCCATTACTGTGTTAATGTCGAGTTCTATGCTTTCTCCTGAAGCCTTATGAATGACCACCTTCCTGATCTCTACATATGCAGATAAGGGGTCATAGCCATAGGTGATGGTACTCAAGTCGAGCGCCCCATTTGCGTTCAGCACTTTGTATAATCGATGGGTATAGACAAAAGTGAGCCCAGTTTCCTGAACATCGGAAAAGGTGCTGTCGAAAATAATAAGTTTACCGGCACCTGGATAGTCTTTGGCATTGCCGGAGTTCCGGATCAACTCACTGACCGGGTCTGCTTGGACAAGAATTGCAAAAAATAAAATTGCAAGCAGTCCTGAGATTCTTCTAAACATAAACGGAGTTTTTAAATGATCGGTAAATTTAACAAATATATCACGCCGGCATAGCTGAAATCCGTGTATTTTTCTACTTTTGTGTATACCCTCAGCCATTTTAAAATTTACACATTATGAGAAAGTTCGCCTATGTCATTTTAACTGTTATCGCGGCTTCAGTATTGCTTAGCTGTAACCAGCAAGAGAATTTACCCTGTGAGGAAGGATTCACTTTTGCTTTCATGACTGACATCCATGTTCAACCTGAAAATAATGCCACCGAAGGCTTTATGGCTGCTATTACCGAGGTGAATGCTTTAAAGCCGGATTTTGTGATCACCGGAGGCGACCTTATTATGGATGCTCTTGGCGTGACATATGGAAGGGCCGACAGTCTGTATAAATTATATGATGAGGTGGTGCAAGATTTCAATATGCCCGTGTATAATACCCTAGGGAACCATGAGGTTTTTGGTATCTATGAGAGAAGCGGCATTGACCCCAATCACCCTGAATACAGATTTGGCATGTTTGAATCAAGACTGGGCGAAACCTATTATTCATTTGACCATAAAGGATGGCATTTTATAGTCTTGAATTCAGTTATGGAAACCGAAGACAGGAGATATATTGGCATGATCGATGAAGAGCAATTAGCCTGGATCGGAGAAGACTTGATTGAGGTGGATCCTGAAACCCCCATAGTAATTTCTACGCATATCCCGTTCATCACCGTTTTTACACAGATCCTTTATGGTGAATACGCCCCAGAATACCATGGACTGGTAGTTGAAAATGCCAGGCAGGTCCTTGACCTTTTTTCTGGCTACAATCTGAAGATAGTTTTGCAGGGACACTTGCATTATCTCGAAGATATAGAGGTCTATGGTACGCATTTCATTACTGTTGGAGCAGTTTCGGGAAGATGGTGGAGTGGACCCAACGAAAATGTGGAGGAAGGCTTTTTAATGGTTCATGCCAATGGCGATGACTTTTGCTGGGAGTACGTTGATTATGGCTGGGAGGTACAACAAACTGAATAAAATGAAATACAAAACATTCCTTTTTCTTATAGCAATTCTTCCTGTAATACTATTTGCACAGGAAATATCATGGATAACAACTTTTGAAGCTTCCAATGGCTTGAAGACCGCTACTTATGATGAAGTGATTAATTATAGTCAGAGGCTTGCCGATGCATCACCGCAGATTCATTACGAAGTGATTGGGGTTAGTGCAGGCGGATATGAGATTCCGATCCTGATTATCAATAAAACCGGATTGTCGACAGTGGAGGATGTGCGTGCTTCTGGTGATGTGGTCATGCTTATTGAAGGAGGGATACATCCCGGAGAAGCCGAAGGTACTGATGCCATTCTCATGCTAATGCGTGATATTGCAATTACTAAGGAATATGAGCCTTTACTCGAGCATGTAACTTTTATTTTCCTGCCTGTCTTTAATGTAGACGGCCTAAATCGTTTTGGTCCCTATAACCGCATTAATCAGAATGGCCCGGAAGAGATGGGCTGGCGAGCCAATTCTCAAAACATGAACCTGAACAGGGATTTTCTGAAGGCTGATACTCCCGAAATGCATGCCTGGCTGAAGATGTTCAACACCTGGCTTCCCGATTTCTTTGTCGACTGTCATACAACCGACGGGGCAGATTATCAATATGTTCTTACTTATATGATGGAAATATTCGGGACCATGGATCCCATGATCACACGTTGGCAGAAGAAGGAGTTTCTGCCATATGTGCAGGGGAAGATGGACATTGCCGGGCACCTGATGAACCCTTATGTGAGTTTCCGTCGCTGGCACGATCCCCAGAGCGGCCTGCGCTCAGGTCCTGCCTCCCCGAGGTTGTCACAGGGCTATACAGCCATACAGAACAGGCCCGGATTGCTGATAGAAACCCATATGCTGAAACCGCATAAGGACAGGACGGAGGCCACCTATGCCTTGATTGTATTTTCAGCAGAATTCCTGAATAAGAATTATAAAAAATTCAAACTGATCATTCAGGTGGCGGATAAAACAACAGCCGATGCTGCCTTCCGCGACAGGCCATACCCTGTACGCTGGAAAAGAGATGACAGCGACAGTGTGATGGTAGAGTTTAAAGGTGTTGAATATGATATCGTGGAGAGTGACCTGACAGGGGGGAAGTGGTTCAAGTATTACCCCGATAAGCCCATTACTTATGAACTGCCATGGTTCAACAGATCAATACCATCAGCGGAGGTTGAACTCCCGGAGGCTTATATCATCCCGCAACAATGGTATGAAGTGATCTATCGCCTGGCCCTGCATGGGGTCGAGATCAATTACCTGCAGGAAGATACTGAGATCTGGGTTGAGCAATACCGTTTCAATAACCCACGCTGGAGCAGGGGCCCTTACGAAAGTCGCTTTGCTATGAGTAATATCGAATATGAATCGTTCCGTGATACAGTCAGCTTTCCTAAAGGCTCTGCTGTAGTTGACATGAACCAACGCACTGCCATGGTCATTGCAAACATACTTGAACCCAAAGCACCTGATTCATATGTTTACTGGGGCTTTTTCAATGCCATTTTCGAACAAAAAGAATACTCCGAAACTTATGTGATGGAAACCCTGGCCAGGGAAATGCTTGAAGCAGATCCAGCCCTGCAAGCTGAATTTGAAAAGAAAAAAGAGGAAGATCCCGAATTTAGCAAGAATCAATGGGGCATGCTCAACTGGTTCTATTCAAAATCTCCATACTGGGATGAGAAGAAGAATCTTTATCCTGTTGGGAAGATCATAGAACGGAAGGATGTGAAAGCACTCCGCCTGGAATGATGACCTCCTAATGATTAGTGATTATTGGAGATGTGTTGATTAACATGGAAAAATCAATCTAATTTCTGTTCTGAAATCCATAATCCATAACCCATAACCCATAACCCATAACCCATAATCCATAATCCATAATCCATAATCCATAATCTATTCCTCCGGAATATCAGGATTCACCCAAACATGAGAATACCAGCACCAGCCTTTACCATCTTTAGCAGGGGCTGTGATGGTATATAGAGAACGCCTGCCTGACAACATATCCCTGGAAACAATCCTGACCCTGACATAATCAGGTCCCTCCTGCATTTCAGTGATGCAATTGCGCTGGCCATTTACGAAACACTGTAAATTTTCTACTTCTATACAGTCGCTTTTGATAGTGATCTCAATGGCTGGTGGGTTTTCTTGCATTACGATCTGCTCGGGCAACTTGCTGATGACACAGATAGGATGCATCTGCGATTTTTGAATAAAGCCTTTCAAACTTGCAAATGGTCCCCCCATAGGGAAACGTGGTACTCTCAAAAGATCTGTTTCTCCTGACAGTACCCCGGAATGCTGAGCGGCTGCGGATTCAAAACCTTCTTCAATGAGGATTTCCTCCATCACCTCATCATATTCACCATAAGGATATGAATAGTGCAAGGGTGCATCCCCCAGCTGTTCTTCGAACAGGAATTGTGCAGCAAGGAGGTCGGTGCTGAACTGGCTTTCTCTTTCTTCATCAGAAGAAATATCCAGAAAATGCAAATGTCCATTGGAGTGATTTCCGATCTCAATGCCTCGCTCTCGCGAATCCAGGATCTGTTGCCAGCTGAGAAAGTCGGGATTTCCAACATTGGCTGTATTGATGTAAAGTGTAGCCGGATATCCGAATTCTTCCAGTATCGGAAGACCACTTTCATAAAAGGAAAGATAGGCATCATCGATAGTCAACACCACCGTTCGGGGAGGAATAAGATCTTTTCTCTTCATCGCATTCACAGCATTTCCCATGGTCCATACCGTGAAGTTATTTTGCTTGAGATAAGCCAGCTGTTCCCTGAACACATCTGTTGAAATATTGGTAGATGGATATCGATCATCTCCGAAACGATGATACACAAAGCATACGATATGATCATTTTGGGCTGACAGCGAATATGAGAAAGCTGGCAAAAGAAATGTCAAGATCAATATATAAGCTGCAAATGCATAACAGCGGTTATGTTTGCAAGTAATCATCATGTTTTCGGGTTAAATTCAGCCTTCATCTAATGCCTTCTTCTCAAAGATAGAAATAATTGAGCTGAGTTCCATATGAATTTGTAAATTTACAAGAGCGTTACTGGCTGCTGGTAACTAGTAACCATTAATTGGTATTTACCAGAAACCAGTAACCAGAAACCAGTAACTAAGTAATATAGGAATTATGGCAAAAAAGGAAATAAGCATATTAAGAAAACAGATCGAAAGACTTGATGTCAAGGATTTTGACCTGGAAGCGTGGAAAAAATTCACGATCGTGATGTTGGCACGCATCTTTGGTGATACTTCTGAAAAGATCAGGCAGATCGAAAGCATTGAATATGATTATTCATCCTGGTCGCTTCGCGATACCAGTGGCTCTTCTTCCTATCTTGATAGTTGTAAGAAGCTGGGACGGAAGATCCTTGAAGCCTCAATTGAAGAACTTGAAGCCTTTGGTCTCCCCGATAAAACAGGTGAAGACGATAAATTTTTTCATATCATCATTGAAGCTCTGCAGAATGAGCTGAAAGGCTCACAACTCACAGAGCTAAAAGATGTGATCCTTAAAACAAAAAGCGAGGATGATATGAAAGATAAAGTAAGGGAGATCCTGAATAACTATGACACAGGTGTTCCGGTTGATATAATGACTTCCATCCTGACAAACACCGTATTTAAACACGAATTATCCAAATAGAAATGCAGACTGAGAAACTATCAAAAGCGGCAAAAGCAAAACTCATCCTCGATTTCTTTCACCGCACCATGATGCATCATGCCATTTGGTTTGCTGAAGTACAGCACCAGATGGGGAGTGAAAAAGCGTATAAAGCCCTGGATGCTGCATGGCAAAAAAGCTATACTATTCAGATGAAGCGTTTAGGGAAGATCCTCGGCTTTGAAAATGAAAATGGAATCCCGAATCCTGTGAAAGACCTTCCAGAGGAAAAGCTGGATGAGCTAATGGAGGGTGCAGCGATCAACTGGCTGGCCAATGACGGGGTTTGGTTTCAAGCAGTGGAGTTCGAATATGGCATGAATGAGGCCAAGCGCTGTAATGATAGTGCCTGGGCTCACTTCTCACCCATGGAGGCCTGGTCGATAAAACGCATGCTTGGATTACCTGAGCAGGCCGGCCTGGAAGGCCTGAAGAAGGCCCTGCAATACCGCCTTTATGCTTATATCAACAAGCAATCGTTTACCGAAGAAACAGCGAACAGTTTTATTTTCCGTATGAATGAATGTCGGGTACAGCTGGCGCGCAAACGTAAGGGTTTAGATGATTACCCATGTAAATCAGGAGGAATGGTAGAATATACCCGCTTTGCCGAAACTATCGATTCCCGCATCAAGACTGAATGCATCGCCTGTCCTCCCGATCCACATCCGGCGGAATACTACTGTGCCTGGAAATTCTCGATTTAGTTTTACGAAAATTGCCACAAAGCCACAAAGGCTCCAGGATTCACAAAGATCTTTTATTATTCTTGGTGATACCTAGTGTCTTAGTGCCTTGGTGGCAAGTGCGATACTTAATACCTGACACATAGTACGATCTCAATTATTTTTCCTATTTTTGCCCCTCGTTAAAAACAGACGATAAGAATATCGATGGCAAAGAAATACAGGGAATATAAGCAGTTGAACCTTACCGAAACCGGCAAGGAGATCGGGAAGTACTGGGAAGATCATGAGGTTTTTAAGAAAAGCCTCGAGATCAGGAAGGGCCAAGAGCCTTTCGTATTTTATGAAGGACCTCCCTCAGCCAATGGAAAGCCGGGCATCCATCATGTGATGGCCCGTGCCATTAAAGATATTTTTTGCCGCTATAAAACCCAGAAAGGCTTTTTGGTTGATCGTAAAGCAGGATGGGATACCCATGGACTCCCTGTGGAGATGAGCGTAGAGAAAACCCTCGGCATCACCAAAGAGGATATCGGCAATAAGATCAGCGTTGAAGAATACAATCAGGCCTGTCGCACTGAGGTGATGAAGTATAAAGATCTCTGGGATGATCTAACGGTTGAAATGGGATACTGGGTCGACCTTGACAACCCATATATTACTTTCGATAATAAATATATTGAGACAGTTTGGTGGTTACTGAAACAGCTTTACGATAAAAAACTTCTTTATAAAGGCTACTCCATTCAGCCGTATTCCCCGGCAGCTGGAACAGGACTGAGTTCTCATGAGTTGAACCTACCCGGTTGCTACAAAGATGTGAAAGACTATGACTGTCGTGGCTCAATTCAAGGTGGTGAAGGATGAAAAATCTGATTTCCTGTTCAAAGCTACCGACAATGAAGCATTTTTCCTGGCATGGACTACCACTGCCTGGACACTGCCTTCAAATACAGCCCTGGCGGTAGGGAAGAAGATCAAGTATCTACTCGTTCAGACTTATAATGCGTATACTGGACTACCGATCAGTGTGATTGTGGCTAAAGATTTGTTCGGGAATTATTTTCCTGAAAAAAATGCTGACCTGAATCTGGAAGATTATGAACCCGGTCAGAAAGCGATTCCTTTCAAGGTGCTTGGAGAATATAGTGGGTCTGAGCTTGAAGGAATCAACTATGAGCAGCTCCTGCCATATGCCCAACCCGAAGATGGGGATGCTTTTCGTGTTGTAACCGGCGATTTTGTGACCACAGAAGATGGTACCGGGATCGTTCACATCGCACCAAGTTTTGGTGCTGATGACTTTAAAGTTGGAAGGGAAAATGGAATCGGTTCGCTCACAATGGTCAACAAACAGGGAAAATTTATCGAGGCCATGGGCGAATTTGCCGGCCGTTATGTGAAGAATGAATATGCTGCAGATTATAATCCTGAAAAAGCTGATGATTCGGTTGATATTGATATCATAGTTAAGCTTAAGAAAGAGAATAAGGCTTTTAAAACAGAGAAATACGAACACTCCTATCCTCATTGCTGGCGTACAGATAAGCCCATCTTGTATTATCCGCTCGACAGTTGGTTTGTAAAAACCACAGCCTATAAGGATCGGATGATGGAGTTGAATGATACGATCAACTGGAAACCGGCTGCCACCGGGACCGGACGTTTTGGCAACTGGCTCGAGAACCTCGTCGACTGGAACCTATCGAGATCCAGGTTCTGGGGCACCCCATTGCCGATCTGGGTTACAGATGACAGAAGCGACGAGATCTGTATTGGTTCAGCCGATCAGCTATATGAAGAAATTGAAAAGTCGATTGCAGCCGGTTTTATGAATGAAAATCCAATGGCTGGATACCAATCTGGAGATATGTCGGAGGAAAATTATCATACCTTCGACCTGCACAGGCCATTTGTTGATAAGATCGTGTTGGTTTCACCAACGGGCAAAAAGATGTTACGTGAACCTGACCTGATTGACGTATGGTTCGATTCAGGATCCATGCCATATGCACAGTTCCATTACCCATTTGAAAATAAACATCTGGAGGATTATTTCCCATCAGATTTTATTGCTGAAGGTGTAGACCAGACCCGTGGATGGTTCTTTACATTGCATGCCATTGCTGTGATGCTCTTCGACAAAGTGTCTTATAAGACATGCGTTTCGAACGGCCTTGTCCTGGACAAGGATGGAAATAAAATGTCGAAAAGGCTGGGGAATGCCGTGGATCCATTTGAAACGATCCATCAATACGGACCGGATGCCACACGCTGGTATATGATTACCAACTCTCAACCCTGGGATAACCTGAAGTTCGACAGTGACAATATTCGGGAGGTACAAAGAAAGTTCTTCGGAACCCTTTATAATACATATGCTTTCTTCGCACTATATGCCAATATTGATGGATTTAGTTATGCTGAAGATGATATCCCTGTTGATGAGCGTCCGGAAATCGATCGCTGGATCCTTTCAGAGCTGAACACCCTGATTGGCCATGTTGATGAGGCATATGATAATTATGAGCCGACACGTGCCGGACGTGCTGTTGTTGAGTTTGTGAATGACCACCTCAGTAACTGGTATGTTCGGTTGAGCAGAAGGCGTTTCTGGAAAGGTGAGTACACACAGGATAAGATCTCAGCCTATCAAACACTGTATAAATGCCTGGATGTGGTGGCCAAACTTTCAGCACCCATTGCCCCATTCTATACCGAACGCCTTTTTATCGACCTGAATGAGGTAACAGGAAAAGAAAAGATGGATTCTGTCCATCTTACTGAATTCCCGGAAAAGGATGACAGCATGATCGATAAGGACCTGGAGGAGCGCATGCAAATGGCTCAGAAGTTTTCATCCATGGTCTTGTCGCTCAGGAAAAAGTCCAATATCAGGGTCAGACAGCCACTGAACAAGATCATGATCCCATGTGCTTGATAAGAAGTTTGAACGGCAGTTGAAGGCTGTTGAAGACCTGATCCTTTCTGAAGTGAATGTGAAAGAGGTTGAATACCTGAAGGATACTGCCGGTGTACTTGGTAAAAAGCATCAAACCCAACTTTAAGGCCCTGGGGCCGAAATATGGCAAGATGATGAAGCAGATCGCCGCAGCGGTAAATGCGTTTACCCAGGACGATATAGCAAAGATCGAACAGGATGGAAAATATCTACTTGAATATTGAAGGGCAGGAGGTGGAGATCCTCCTTTCGGATGTTGAGATCATCACCCAGGATATTCCGGGCTGGCTGATTGCCGGTATGGGCAAACTGACCGTGGCCCTGGACGTTACCATAACTCCTGAATTAATAGAAGAAGGAATCGCACGTGAACTGGTAAACAGGATTCAAAACCTGCGTAAAGACAAAGGTTTTGAGGTTACAGATAAGATCAGGCTTGAAAATTGAAAAAAACACTAAAATAAGTGATGCAATCCAGAACAATTATAATTATATTTGTTCAGAGACCCTGGCTGAATCGCTTGATCTGACAGAAAAACTTCCTGAAGATGAAATTATCAGGGTGGAACTGGCTGACAAGCTTGAAGCAAGCTCATAATAGAAAAGGTCTGATTGTGTCAATCTAAATACCAGAGTTATGGCAAAGAAGGAAAATACTGAAGAGAAAAAGACGCGGTATTCTGATGAAGAACTGGCGGAATTCAAGAAGCGATCATTGAGGATAAACTGGAAAAAGCTCGGAATGACTTGCAATTGCTTACTGAAGCATATACCAATGCCAATGATCATGGTACCAATGATACTTCTCCTACTTTTAAGGTACTTGAGGAAGGATACCAGGTATTGTCGAAAGAAGAAAACAGCAGATTGGCTGCACGCCAGAGAAGTTCATCCAAAACCTTGAAAATGCATTGGTCAGGATTGAAAATAAAACCTATGGCATATGCAGGGCAACAGGAAAACTGATTCCCAAAGAACGCCTGAGAAGTGTACCTCATGCTACACTCAGCATCGATGCAAAGTTAAATCAGTACAATTAGTGGTCATTTAATGTAAAAGGTCCAATACTACTTCCGATAATACCAGTCAAATTGTGAAAAGGTCATATTTAATCATCATTACCATTTTCGTTGTATTACTTATTGACCAGGTATTCAAGGTATGGGTAAAAACCAATATGTTCTTGGACAGGAGTTCTCGGTTTTTGGCGATTGGTTTCTGATTCACTTCACTGAAAATGAAGGGATGGCTTTTGGAATGACCCTGGGCGGGGGCTATGGTAAACTTGCCCTCAGCATTTTCCGAATAATCGCAGTATCCCTTATCGGATGGTACCTGGTCCACTTGTCCCGGACCCGCTCACACAAGGGATTGGTATTCAGCGTTTCCCTGATATTTGTTGGTGCTCTGGGGAATATCATTGACAGCGCTTTTATGGGTCATATTTTCACAGAGAGCCTTTCATACCGTGGCAACATTTTTGCCTGAGGGTGGAGGTTACGGGGGCTTCCTTCATGGCAAGGTAGTGGATATGTTCTATTTCCCAATCCTCCATGGAACCTACCCGGATTGGATTCCCTGGAAAGGAGGTGATGCTTTCATCTTCTTCCGCCCGGTCTTTAATATCGCCGACTCAGCAATTACAACAGGAGTAATCATATCTGATTGTTTTTCAGCGAAAATTTTTTAAAAGGTAGCTAATAAACCTACTAGTGCCCATCGCCCGACAGCCCCTTATTTATATAAATTCTAAAAAATCACATCCCAGGGTTCCATGAAAATGCATATAATATTTTATCTTTGCGAAAAATTTCCCTGAAGATTATGAGTGAAAAAGCAAAAGGAATTATCTCACAGGTTATCGGTCCGGTAGTGGACGTTACCTTTGATGATGACTCACAACTTCCGAATATTTATGATGCTCTGGAGGTGACCAATAACGATGGCAATCGTAATCGTTCTCGAATGCCAGCAGGATATTGGCGAAAGCACCGTAAGAACAGTGGCGATGGATTCAACCGACGGCCTTCGCAGAGGAATGGATGTGATCTCTACCGGAAGGCCTATATCAATGCCCACAGGTGAGGATATTAAAGGACGTTTGTTCAACGTGATTGGTAAAGACAATCGATGGGCTGGGTGATGTTAAGTCTGATAAACTATACCCTATTCACCGTGAACCACCACTGTTTGAAAACCTGTCGACCTCAAAAGAAGTACTCTATACAGGGATCAAGGTGATCGACCTGATCGAACCTTATTCAAAAGGTGGAAAAATTGGTTTGTTTCGGTGGTGCCGGTGTTGGGAAAGACGGTGATCATCATGGAGCTGATCAATAACATTGCAAAGCGTTATTCAGGCTTTTCGGTTTTCGGTGGCGTTGGAGAACGTACCCGTGAAGGGAACGACCTGCTCAGGGAAATGATCGAATCAGGTGTTATCAGGTATGGCAAGGAGTTCACCGAAGATATGGAAAAAGGGGGATGGGATCTCAGCAAGGTTGATCGCAAAGAGCTGGCTGAATCACAGGCAACACTGGTGTTTGGTCAGATGAATGAGCCTCCCGGTGCACGTGCCAGGGTAGCGCTTTCAGGACTGACCTTGCTGAATATTTCCGTGACGGAGATGAAAAGTCAGGTGGCCGCGATATCCTTTTCTTTATCGATAATATTTTCCGTTTTACACAGGCCGGATCCGAAGTATCTGCCCTACTTGGCCGGATGCCATCAGCTGTTGGATATCAGCCTACACTGGCTACCGAGATGGGGATTATGCAGGAAAGGATCACCTCCACAAAACGGGGATCCATTACATCGGTACAGGCAGTATATGTTCCTGCTGATGACCTTACCGACCCGGCTCCGGCTACAACATTTGCTCACCTTGATGCCACTACAGTACTCAGCCGTAAGATTGCTGAACTGGGTATTTATCCAGCAGTTGATCCACTGGATTCAACATCAAGGATCCTTTCAGTCCGGATGTAGTTGGTGAAGAGCACTATAATACAGCACAACGGTAAAAGAGATCCTGCAACGCTATAAAGAACTGCAGGATATCATTGCCATCCTGGGGATGGAAGAATTGTCGGAAGAGGATAAGCAGGCTGTTCACCGAGCCAGAAGGGTATCACGATTCCTGTCACAGCCATTCCACGTGGCTGAACAGTTTACAGGCATTCCCGGAACAACGGTTTCTATTGAAGACACCATCAAGGGATTTAATATGATCCTTGACGGCGAAGTGGATGAATACCCTGAAGCAGCATTTAACCTTGTTGGAACCATTGAAGAAGCCATTGAGAAAGGCAAACGCTTACTTGCTGAAGCGGAAGCATAAAATAAATCGATCAACATGAAGCTTGAGATCATAAGTCCCGATAAGTCTGTATTCACAGGAGAAGTAAGCCTGGTGCAGCTTCCGGGTATCGATGGCTCATTTGAGATCCTGAACAACCATGCCCCACTGATCTCCGTCCTGAAAAAAGGCAAGATCAAGATCAAGGATGACTAATGATAAAGAGCAGTTCTTCGAAGTGAATGGGGGTGTGATCGAAGTGCTGAAGAATAAGGTCCTGATTTTAGCAGAATAGAATTTATCGGAGGAACCCGAAGGACTACTGACAGATTCCTCTTTCTTAGAAATTATTCCTATGTATTCGCTCCTCCTTATACCGTTCCGGGCGTTTCTTTAAGTTCATCCGGATAGCCAATCGAAATCAGGGCTACAGGCAGAATATGACCAGGGATGTCGAGCAATTCACTGACTTTCTGCATGCGTTCCTCCCGTGGGATACATTCCAAGCCATACCGATCCCAGGCCAAGTGCATGGGCAGTCAGCATTATATTTTGCGTGGCTGCGGAACAATCCTGAATGATATAGCCTTCAGCTTCCTGTATGGTTTTATCACCACAGACAAGAATGGCCAGGCTAGCCTGCCTTCAGCATTTTGGCATGCGGATGGGCGATCGCCAGCTGATCGATCGAATCCCGTCATCAACCACAACAAAATGCCAGGGTTGAAGATTGCGTGCAGTTGGAGCATGCATCCCGGCATTCACAAGCTCTCTTATGATCCTTTTCAGGGACAGCTTTTTGAATGTATTTTCTGATACTTCTCCTGGTGAGAATTTTTTCATGGCATCCATGGTTCTTTTATTTAAGCGGGTGAATAAAATATGATATGACAGTGGAATAATTATTCCTTCTTTCCTTCACAATAAGCTCGGATGGCCTTCTCTGCCTCATAATGTCCAAGGCCGTGTGCCTTATTCCAGTCGAAACAGGCATCATGCAACCTGCCCTGGTAAAAATTGGAAGTCCGCGGTTATAATACGCCTCCGCATAGTCAGGATTAAGCTCAATGGCCCTGTCAAAGTCCTTGATGGCACCCAGGAAATCATTAGTCCTGCCCTTGGCAGTTCCCCTGTTGTAATATGCCACGGGATCATCGGGCTTTAATTCAACCACCTTGATAATCAGTCAGGCAATTTTTGTAATCCCCCATCATATAATAATACCCTTCCGCGATATTGAATGAGCAAGAGGGTCTGCCGGGATTAATTTTAATGCCATATAAAATGCCTTGATAGCATCAGGAAACTGATCAAGCATGAAATAGACCTACACCAAGATTATAGTAGGCCTTGGCAATAGTTCGGATGTTTTTCAATGATCTGTTCGAATATTTCGAATACCTCCTTTAAAATCATCATTATCATAAGCAGTTGTTCCTTTCCGGAACAGGACTGCAAGATCATTGTTCGCCGAATCTGTATATGAACTCCCAGGTTTTATTCAGCATCATCCTCAGGAGTCAAAGGATAACTTGACCGTGTCTCTATTGTCGGCACTATGTCAGTTTGAGCAGCACTTTCGGTTTCAGTTTCGTTAGACTCAGTTTGAGTTTGATCGGCCGCTGATTAGTGCATGAGATCAGGAATATGATTAAGATCAAGGAAGAATACGTTTCATAGTATAATTATTCATTAGGGGCAGTGCCTGTTGATATTAAGAGGCAAAAATATTAAAATTAAGGATAAAACACTTGTTAAAATTCTATAAGTGCAAAGGAGCAGTTTACTCATTTGATTTCGCATCAAAAGGCTTATGATTTTAGGCCCAGCAGCTTTTATGCTTTAAATTGTTTTCCAGGCAATATAAGATGAAGCTCCATTTCTTCCAGTAAAAGATCGATATCCTTCGTAAATGGGTTGCATCTTCATAAGCGGCTACTACTTGTGAAATACTCCTGATCTTTTGCAGAATACTAGTCATCATATCCTTTTCAATCGGATTACGGGACATCAGGAAAAAATCGACCTGGCGGAGTGAAGGAACAAATTTCCCCTGTGGATGATGATTGCCAACCAGGCAGAATTCATTTTTGAAATCAGAGTCCTCATAGATAAGAAACGGATAGCAAAGGCTGGGTTATTTTCCTGTCCGGGGATTTCAAAGTCATCAATTCGCCTGAAGTAAAACCCCAGAGTATTTATCCATGGCGAATGATAAACGATAAAATTTCAGATGGCATGAAATCCCGATAAGACTGATATCAATATCCAGTCCAATTTTGAGGATTTGTTTTCGTTTGACCATCGGTAAGATTAATTGATAATAAAAGTAGATATTAATTTACAATTCTTCAGATACAATTTTCTAATTTCAATGTGTAATTCGCAGTCCTAATATTAAACTGCAAAACAAGCAATCAATCGTACGTAAAAAATGTAAATGCAAAATTGCACATAGGCAGCGCGTTCTGCCTGTGTTTGGGTGATCAATCTGGGATCAACGCGCTGCAGGCTTTCTCTGCTGCGATCTTTTCGGCACCCTTTATAGAGAAGTCAATACCCTGGCAAATGGGTTTTTCATCTACATAAACTTCTACCTCATACTGGTGGTGGTTCTGTTCCCCACGTTCACTGATAACTCTGAACTCAACTTCTTTCTTTTCTTTCTGAGCCCATTCAATCAGTTTGCTTTTAAAATTTGTATCAAGAAGCACCAGGGCATCAATGTCGATATGGATATTGACAATCCGTTTAATGATGATCTTTTTGGTGTAATCGTAACCCTTGTCGAGGAACAAGGCACCGATGAATGCTTCAAAAGCATCGCCTCTCATCGATTTCGCAGCATTTTTAGTATCAGCACTTGATTCGATGAGTCGGTCGATACCCAATTTCCGGCTTAATTTATCAAGGTTGGAACGGCAAACGATCTTCGAACGTGTTTCGGTCAGGAAGCCTTCATCTTTATATGGAAATTTTTTAAACAGATAGTCAGCGATAATGGACCCCAGGATTGCATCGCCCAGGTACTCGAGCCGTTCATTGTTGATCTTGATGCCATTTACGTCCTTATTGGCTGATTTATGTCTGAATGCAAGCTTGTACAGGTGAAGATTTCCGGCTCGGAAACCAAAAATATTTTTTATAGACCGCGAAAGGTCCTTAGCAGATGATTTTTGGGATGAAGATTTTTTGAGAAAGCTCAAAATATGTTTACTTGTCGAACTTCTTAAAGATCAGTGAAACATTGTGTCCGCCAAATCCAAATGTATTGGTCAATGCGGCATTAACAACTCTTTCCTGAGCATTATGGAATGTGAAGTTCAGTTTATTATCAATGTTCGGATCATCAGTAAAATGATTGATAGTCGGAGGGATAACATCGTTTTGAACTGCCAGGATGGTTGCAATGGCTTCAATGGCACCGGCTGCACCAAGCAAGTGGCCGGTCATGGATTTGGTTGAATTGATATTAATATTGTAAGCATGATCGCCAAAGCTTGTTAGAATAGCCAGTGGTTCCGAAATATCTCCCAAGGGAGTAGATGTTCCGTGGGTATTGATATGGTCAATATCCTCAGGCTTCATTTCTGCATCTTCCAGGGCAGCTTTCATCGAAAGACTGGCACCCAATCCTTCAGGGTGGGGGGATGTCATGTGGTGAGCATCTGCCGAAAGTCCTGCTCCTGCTACTTCAGCATAGATCTTAGCTCCCCTTTTTACTGCATGTTCATATTCTTCAAAAATGACGGCACAACCGCCTTCACCCAACACAAAACCATCACGGTCATTGTCGAAGGGGCGAGATGCTGTTTTGGGGTCATCATTCCTGGTGGATATAGCATGCATGGCATTAAAGCCACCAACACCACCTTCGGTAATCGAAGCTTCTGATCCACCGGTAACAAACATATCAGCCTTACCCAGGCGGATATAGTTAAATGCATCGGCAAAGGCATTTGCGGAGGATGCACAGGCGGAAACAGTAGCATAATTAGGCCCTCTAAAGCCGTACTTAATGGATATATGACCTGCTGCGATATCGGCGATCATTTTGGGAATAAAGAAGGGATTGAAGCGTGGAATACCATTGCCCAATGCCCATCCTTTTACCTCTTCCTGGAAGGTTGTGATCCCTCCAATACCGGATGCCCAAATGACTCCAACCCGGTTTTTATCGATGGTGTCAAGGTCTGCTCCGGAATCAACCACTGCCTGATCAGCTGAAACGAGGCCATATTGAGCATAAAGGTCGTACTTGCGAGCCTCCTTACGGTCAAAATAATCAAGAGGATCAAAGCCCTTTACTTCACACGCAAATTTGGTTTTAAACTCGCTGGCGTCGAAATGGGTAATGTTATCAGCACCGCTGGTCCCATTAAGCAATGAGTTCCAGTATTCTTCGACTGTATTGCCTAATGGGGTCAGGGCGCCTAAACCTGTTACAACTACTCTTTTCAGCTCCATGCAGCAGGATATAGATGATTACTTAGCGTTATCTTCAATATATTTGATGGCTTCTCCAACAGATCCGATCTTTTCTGCCTGATCGTCGGGAATAGCAATGTTGAATTCCTTTTCAAACTCCATGATCAATTCAACAGTATCAAGTGAATCGGCACCGAGATCATTGGTGAAGCTCGCTTCAACCGTCACTTCATTTTCGTCAACTCCGAGTTTGTCAACGATGATAGATTTTACTCTGGTTGCAATGTCAGACATATCTTTAAAATTTTGGTTATACAAGGCTGCAAAGAAAGCAATTTTAACATGAAAAACCAAAAGAAATATAATAATTTTGATATTTTGATTTTATAAAGCGCACAGAACCAAATAATTACAAATAAGTGCACTTTCAAGGCCTTTTGAACTCAGATTAATGGCAGAAAATGTAACTTTGGGTAAGCAAATACCGGTTATAATTCAACCAAAAAGAGCAGCATGAAACGGATTGCCATATTTGCTTCCGGCAGTGGAAGCAATGCTCAAAAAATAATCGAGCATTTTGAAGATATAGAAAACATCGAGGTTTCGCTGGTGCTGACGAATAATGATAAAGCTTTTGTACTCCAGCGGGCTGCTGATTTTGGAATTCCGGCATATGTATTTGATCGTCAGTTATTTTATGATTCCGATCAGGTGCATGATATCCTGCGTGATATTGGGATCGAATTTATTGTTCTGGCAGGCTTCCTCTGGCTGGTTCCCCAAAACATATTGAACAGCTGGAAAGGGCGCATCGTGAATATTCACCCGGCATTATTACCCAAATTTGGCGGGAAAGGAATGTATGGTGACAGGGTTCATAAAGCAGTAATTGAATCAGGGGAAAAGGAAACCGGCATTACCATTCATTATGTTAACGAAGTATATGATGATGGGGAGATCATTTTGCAGGAACGATTCAATATTCTGCCGGAGGATACTGCAGATTCTATTGCAGAGAGAATACATGTGCTCGAGCATAAACACTTTCCGGTTGTAATTGAAAGGCTTGTTAGAGAACTATAAAGCCTTTTTGACATCTGAATAATTTGATATTTGAACTTATTGCTCGATGCTCAATGCTCAATGTTCAATATTCAATCAATATTCTAATATTTATTATACGAAACCACCTTCAAAGGATCCTTCCTGATTTTTTCCCTCTGTTTATATCCTTCCGGCTCATATCCCAGGCTGATCAAGAGGCCGATCCTCCTGCTTTTGGGAATATTCAGGAGCTTTTGAACAGACTTTTCATTAAACCATCCAAGCATACAGGTACCAAGGCCTTCTTCGGTGGCCTGCAAACAAAAATGCTCTGCTGCAATTCCAATATCGATAAGCGGATATTCTTTGTTTTTGATAATGCCTCCTACTGTTGGCACAAGTGGTGACTTTTCGATGGTGATCACTATGATGACAGGTGCCTGCTCCACAAATTTATTGAAGGATACGAGCTTGTTCCAGGTTTCTTTTGCCACTTTTTTAACCAGTACGGGATCATCTACAACAATAAATCTCCAGGGCTGTGCATTACAGGCTGAAGGAGCCATCAGGGCTGATTGCAGGCAGCGATCCAGCTTTTCTTTTTCAACTGGCTTGTCGGCGTATCGCCTAACGCTTTGCCTGCGGTTAATCAGGTCAATTAATTTATCACTCATTTCTATGTAATTCAATTGTTCTGGAATCTTCTTCATCCCTGCCCGAAATATTTATTTCAAGCTTATTTCTGTCTTGCAAAAGGTAAACGATCCTTGTAGGGAAATCGTGCTCCGGGTTTACAAATACCAGATGATCTTCTTTCATAAGGATTGCCTTAAAAAGAATCTCATTCCCATCGTTTTGGGCTGAAACTTTTGCGGCATAGTACATTTTTCCCTTGCTGATGAATATGGAAATATTTTCAGTTACAATGATTCGCCCATCAGCACTTGCAAGGCCTTGTCCGCTCATCATGGTATCATTATGAATCGACCAGATTTCGCCAGCAAACCCGTTAATATTTCCTGTTTCCCATTCTCCCTCAAGCCAGCCTGGCAGAGCAGGTCCAGGGCTGGAGCAGGATGATATTATTATGATAAATAAGATGGAAAGGCGCCGTGTTTTATTCATGCTCAATGCGTTTTTTTATGGCTTTGGTTTCTTCTTCAAATCCCGGCTTCCCCAGAAGAGCGAACATATTCTTTTTATAGGCTTCCACTCCAGGCTGGTCGAAGGGATTTACTCCCAGGATATATCCACTAACAGCACAGCTTAATTCAAAGAAATAGATCAATTGCCCCATATAATATTCATTTATTTGCGGAATACTGATCCTGATATTTGGAACTCCGCCATCCACATGAGCGATCAGGGTGCCAAGCTCTGCCATTTTATTTACCTGGTCGAACTTCCGCCCCGCGAGATAATTTAACTTGTCTGCATCTGATTCATCATCAGGTACAAGCAGGATATGCTTTGTTTTTTCAACGGAGATAACCGTTTCAAAAATATTTCTCAAGTCCATCCTGGATATATTGTCCCATGGAATGCAGGTCGGTGGTAAATCCAACCCCTGCAGGGAAAATACCTTTGTTTTCTTTGCCTTCACTCTCCCCGATACAATTGCTTCCACCATTCAGTCATATAGTACAAATTAGGAAGATAGCTCACCATGATCTCAATGGTTTTCCCTTTCCGGTAAAGCGCATTTCGGCTGCTGCATACATCATCACAGGGTTTGAATCCATATCGCCATTGCTAAAAGCCAGTTTTTGCATATCCACAGCACCTCTCACCAATTCTTTAATATCAAAACCGGCGGCAGCAATGGGCAATAATCCAACAGCTGTAAGCACGGAATATCTTCCACCAACATCATCGGGAACCACAAAAGTGTCATAACCGCTTCATCTGGCCACTTCTTTCAAAGCGCCCTTTTCCTTATCCGTAATGGCAACGATCCTTGATAGTGCTTTCTTCCTTCCCGTATTTTGCTTCAAGGTGGTTTTTCAAGATGCGAAAGCAATAGCCGGTTCAGTAGTTGTTCCTGATTTTGAGATCACCACAATGGAATAATCCTTTTGATCCAGAACCTCCAAAAGCTCTGTCAGGTAGTCTTCCCCGATATTCTGCCCGGCATATAATACCAATGGCTTTTCGCCCTGGAGCAGGCTTGCAAACTGATGGTTCAGCGCATCAATCACTGCCCTTGCACCTAAATAGGATCCACCTATACCGATCACCACAATAATGTCGGATAAGCTTGCAAGTTTGACTGCACTTTCCTGGATGGATGTTAAAAATGCCTCATCCAGCTGATCAGGAAGGTCAACCCAGCCCAGGAAATCATTGCCTTTTCCTGTTTTACCGGTCAGAGATTGAAAATGTTGTTTAATCTCATCGCTGAATTCATATACCTCAGCTTTGGAAACAATGCCCTCGATATGGTCGATGCTTATTGTGATGTTGTTCATGTTGCTTACAAATTTGATTGATGCGAAATTACAATTTTATCTTTTCACGCAGGGTAAAAACCCCGGAGCCATCGATATAAGTCTCCGATGTGGACATTTTCATTTAATATGCATGATAAAATAAAATATCTTCTTGGAGGGATTGCCCGAGCGCAGTCTGAGAGAAAAGGCATATTGGAAAATCAAGACATTCTCGAAGACCTTGATCGGGCATGTCCTTTTTTGGTACTTTTTTGGACAAGCAAAAAAGTACGTAAAGAATAATCAAGCAGTAACCATATCAATTGTATGGTGAATGAGAAGATTGATTGAGGAGGGAGATATTTAAGGGTAGAATGTAAAAGGCGATAGAAGATAGAAGATGAAGAAGATAGAAGACCTGTTTTTTTGTGCCTACCAGGCACAAAAAAACAGCGCGGCTTTACCGGACCGCGCTGTCAAACCAAAAACCAAATTCATGAAATAAGATTTTTTGCACAATGTTTACTAACATGAAATATGGTACGTAAAATTGGATTAGCATCCGAAACAAAAGTATATCTAATATCATGCCACAGATGTTAACAAACACTAATGAACGTTAAAAAAAGTTAAAGCAAATTGATTATCCGCATCATAGCATAAATTTGTCTTAGTGAACAGGAGAGTGATCATATTTATTATTGGGCTGATGAGCCTGGCCCTACTGGCCCTGGTATTTGTTCAGGTGTACTGGATCAATAACGCCATGGAAGTACGCCAGGCCAACTTTGTCAGGTCGGTAAATGAAGCGGTGGATGGCGTAGTGCTCAGGCTGGAAAAGAATAACAGGGCCAGGATCCCTGAGAATATTGAACTGATTGAAAACCGGCTTACCTACAATCTGATAGATTCATTGCTAAGGGATGAGTTAAACAAGAAAAGCATATCTGCAAAATTTCAATTTGGTGTTTTCAGTGCAGAAAGGGGAAAGATGATTTTCAGAACTGAAGGTAGTCATCCGGCTGTTTTGCTCGAGAAGGCCTATGCCTTTACACTCTTTCCGGGCGATTTGCTGGAAGAACCGGATTACCTGATGCTTTATTTTCCCAATGAAAGAGGCTTCCTGATCGGACAGATGGCCGGGCTGCTGGTGATCTCCGTTTCTTTGCTGCTAATTATCATATTTTCTTTTACATATACCGTACTGACCGTATACAGGCAAAAACGCATATCGGAGATGAAGAATGATTTCATCAACAATATGACCCATGAATTCAAAACACCTATCTCTACCATCTCCCTGGCCTGCCAGGCGCTGAAGGATAAGGATGTAGCCAAAACAACAGCCTTATATGAGTCTTATATTGGCGTGATTGGGGAGGAAAATATACGCCTTGGTGCTATGGCTGAAAAGATCCTACAATCGGCCGTACTTGAAAAGAAACAACTTGAACTGAATAAAGAATGGTTTGATATTCATGAAGTGATCACGGATGTAGTGAATAAAATCGGGATACAGGTCCAGATCAAGGATGGCAGAATATTAAGGGATTTTAAGGCCGAGCCATCAGAGATCAATGCCGATAAGGTGCATTTTACCAACCTGATCAACAACTTGCTGGACAATGCCAATAAATACACTCCACAAAAACCACTGATCAGGGTGAGTACCCAAACGGTAAACACAGGCATCATGATCTCAATTGAGGATAATGGCATCGGGATCAGCAAAAAGAACCAGAAGAAGATTTTCGATAAACTATACGAGTGCCCATGGGCGACCTACATGATTTCAAAGGATTTGGCCTGGGATTGAGTTATGTGAAAGTTATGGTGGAATATCATAAGGGAAGCATCAGGCTGGAAAGCGAACTGAAAAAAGGAACAAAATTTGACGTATTTTTACCTTACGAATCATAAATTACTGCTATGGATAATGAAAAAGTAAAGGTATTGTTGGCGGAAGATGACAAAAACCTGGGTACCATCCTGAAATCATACCTGGAAGCTAAAGGCTATCCGGCTACCCTTTGTGTCAATGGACAGGAAGCCTTTGTTGAGTTCAACAAGAATGAATATGATTTTTGTATTGTTGATGTGATGATGCCGGTGAAGGATGGCTTTACACTTGCAAAGGAGATCCGGAATATCGATAAAAAAGTACCCATCCTTTTTCTTACAGCCAAAGTCCATGCAGGAAGATAAACTGAAGGGCTTTGAAATTGGGGCTGATGATTATCTCACCAAACCTTTCAATATGGAAGAGTTACTGGCCCGCATGGAAGCCATACTACGCCGAAGCTATAAAGAAGAGAATGATCCCGAAGGCGACATATATGAGCTGGGCAAAATGGAATTTAATTTTGTCCGTCAGATCCTCAGCATGGGTAAGGAGGAGGTTAAACTAACCTCAAAAGAGTCTGCACTGCTGAAATTACTTTGCCAGAACCTCAACGAGGTTGTCGACCGTTCTGTGGCCCTGAATAAAATTTGGTTGGATGATTCTTATTTCAATGCCCGAAGCATGGATGTGTATGTCACAAAGTTGAGAAAATACCTGAAAATGGATCCAACAGTGGAGCTGCTGAATGTTCATGGTGTGGGCTTTAAGCTGGTTACCACCTGATCCGGGACTAGCTCATCATTAATTTTCCACAAATTGTACCATGTGTGATGTATCATGCACGATGTTCCAATATATGGATGAGCCCGGCCCCTTATCCTTATTGGTCAGGACGATGAGTGTTTTAGCAGCTTTCATATCCCGGATATAATATGCCCGGTACCCTTTCCACCAGCCAAAATGAAACGCAGTGCTGTCTTCACTTTCCCTGATACGCCAGCCAAACCCATAATTATCTTTTCGACGCCAGTATTTTGCACTGCCCCTTGTGAAAGCCTCTTTCATGCTTGAGTCAGACACGAGCAGATTTGCAGTAATGGCCTGGTCGAACTTAGCCAGGTCCTCAATGCTGGTGTAAATACCCTTGTCGCCGGTTACCCCGTTCAGGTATTCATTCCGCACCCTGATCGGCCGCCAGCCCCTGTATGTATGTCCCATCACCTCCGTTTCAACATAAAAGGAAACCACGCTGTCTTCATTCATATTATAAACAAAGGAATTATCCATCTCCAGGGGATCGAAAATGTGTTCCTGAACAAAGTCGGCATATGATTTACCTGATATTGCCTCTACCACACTCGCAACAAGGGCATAATTGGTATTGCAGTAATGAAAGCCATGATCGGGTAAAAAGTAGGGATCGGGTACATGTTCTTCAAATAGGGCCAGCATATCATTATTGGTCATCGGAACAGTTTTATTCGTCCATTGATCATGTGCCAGCGACATATAACGGCTTAGCCCGGAGCGGTGAGTCAATAGCATCCGGGTAGTGACACTGTCATAAGGAAAATCAGGGATATATTCTTTTATATCAGCATCCAGGTCAAGCAGCCCATCTTCTTTCAGGATCATGGCAGACATGGCCCCGAACATTTTGGAAACTGATGCCAGCTGAAAGGGGGAGTGGATGCTGAGCGTGTCTTTGGTTCTGAAATTCGATAGTCCAAAGGATTTTTGATAAATAAGGCAGCCCTTTTCCAGGTATGCCACAGCGCCATTGAACCAATATCCTTTCGACATTTTTGTAAAAATACTGTCGATCCATTCTGCTTTCAAACGTGCAGAGGTCGAGTCACATAAAACTTCATATTATGGTAAATCATTAATCCGCTTCATCAACACCGGGTGCGTTATTACAGGAGAAAACGATCGGGAAAAACAGTAAAATGAGCAGGATAAAGCGCAACCACATCTTCAAGCAATATTCTTTCAACTACTTAACTCAAAAATCAGTTGCAAAAGTATGTGAAAAAGCTTTTTGCAGCACTGTAAACGAAAGTTTATTGACGCTCAAGCCATTTTAGGGCTTCACGATGGCTTAGTCCTGAAAGATCATGGTTTTGAACAAAGCGAATAACAAAGCCCGGATCAGTTTTTGAATATTCACGTAAACTCCAACCGATGGCTTTCCTGATGAAAAATTCTTTTGAATCTTTCAGCTCCATGATAATGCTTGTTAAAAGCCTGGTATCGGTATCCAATTTATATTTCAGTTGAAATAGGATACAGCTCCGCTGAAGCCAGATATTTCCGGATGCAATCCATTTATTAATATAGTCCAGTCTTTCCTCTGGGTATTCCAGAAAATGATATCCCACCAGCGATGGTGCAATAAGGTCAATGCTGTCCCACCAGCTCTTATCAGTTATGAGTTGTTCATACAGATAGATCGCATCATGTCCCAGCTTCTTTTTCATCCGAACCATCAGTTCCATGGCAAAGGATTGATATTCTCTGTAGGGCATCTTCCAGCATTTTTCAGTGATTGCCCTGACGAGATCTGGCTCGGGGTATCCCTCTTCAGCATAGAAGCTTTTACTTAATTCCCGTCTCAAAGGTGATGGAAGTCCTAGATAATCGAAATGATCCTTCACATATGCCTTCATCTGCCTGGCCTTTTCAGCGTTGGCATGGCTTTCAAAACGGTCAATTAAGGGTTGAAGGTTGTATTTCACCTTTTGGGTTATTTATCAGAAGTCATTTCGACCAGAGGTAGAAATCTGGACTTATTTTCAACAATAGATTTCTCGCATACGCTCGAAATGACCGCAAACAGAAACATTATTTTACATACACAATTTTCTTGCTGGTGAGCACCTGTTCATTTTTTCCACGCAATACCGCAATATAATTCCCATTAGGAATATCCTTCGGAATCCATGATAATTGCTTTTCATGCTCACTTATGGGCATATTTTCAACAAGTCGGCCATCATATGCATATATCTCCAGACTTGCAGCATTTTCTGTCCCAATCGTAAAGTTGAATTTTCCGGACGAGGGGTTAGGAAACACATTGAGGATCTTATCCTTTTCTTCCAGAATGCTTTCTTCAGTAGATGTTGAAATATCCCATACTCCTAAAGCATAATCGCCCATGGGCATATCCTCAACAAACAGGTAACCGATTGCCCAGGTACCATACTGCGTAAATTCAACGGCCTGCCATTCCATACGGGCATCTTCACGGTATACGATAACAACAGAATCAGTTTCACTGAGTATAAGCGTATTATCCAGTCCGCTTTTACTATAGAAAAATCTTCCTTTCCCGGCAAAAGATTCAGGTCCTACCGTCTTGATGGTCCAGTACCTGTAATCAGAGAGGCGGAAGCCTGGAACCGCTACAGCAAATGTATCAGGTGGTGCATAGTGATGAGTTGCCTGTATGAAGACAGAATCCGTAATTTCTGTAACGTCAATGCTGAACTGGGTTCCCGAGAAGCTGACTTCACCCAGCTCATCAAGTTCAGTATAGGTATCGACTGTAGCATCCATATATCTTTCTTCAAGATCCAGGAATACTTCAATGGGAGCAATAGGAGATATCACCGTGGTATGCCCGTTTTCTCCATCGAAGTGAATAGTGTCGGTAAAACGATGCCACTCCTGATCCAGGATTGAGAATTCAATGATATTTCCATCACCAACAAAAGCGGGTCCGTGTCTCTTTTGTTTTACATAGATCGTCACCTCATAAGAACCAGTTACAGGCAGCACAGTAAATGAATCTATTGAATAATGGGGGGTTCCTCCGTGATAGATGTAATTGTTGAACCAACCACTCATGTCCACGCCTGTATTCTTGCTGAAGTTAGCTTCCATGTCATAAGAGGAAATAGATGTAAATGCCAGGTCTTCAAGCATCGCTTTACTGGCATCGAAGAAAACATCATCTCCCAGGTAAGCCCGCAGAGCCTGAACCATTGTAGCTCCCCTATCATATGAACCAATGGCATCATAGGTATATTCCTGTGGGATATTATTCATTGGGTGATAGCCTCCAAGTGATGTATGGTATCCACGCAATACATCAGAATGGATGTCGTGCATAGCATTCTTAAAAGTTTCAACACCATCGAGCACCTCAGTATAATAATATTGGCAGAAAGATGCCCATCCCTCATTGATCCACATTTCTTCTGCCTTATCGCAGGTTATTTTGTCGCCAAACCACATATGAAAAAGTTCATGAACATACAGGTCTTCATAGCCGGAATTTCCATTGATGGCAAAATTCGGGTATGCAATGTTGGTGGCATGTTCCATAGCCCCGGTGTTGGTACCCACATAACCCACCCGATGCCAGTCATAGGCCCCGAACTTATTCTCAAAGAGAGACATAACCTCGTTCATGCGTGTAAAAGTACCGGGCACCTTCAAGGTGTCGGATGGCCTTACATAATAGGTGATCGGGATCTCACGCTCAATTCCGGTATAATAATGCTCAACAAGGGCATATTCTCCAATAGCAATTGATGCCAGGTAGGTTGGAATGGGATTATTGAGAACCCAGCGAAAAGTTTGGGTTCCATTTCCATTATTGGTAACACTGACCAATTCTCCACCACCGATAGCCATCTTGGTATTAGGAACAGTTGCCCTTACATCGTATGTTGCCCTGTCGGTGAAATCATCAATACATGGAAACCATGCTTTTCCCAGGTTATGAGGGATCCAGCTGATTCCAACGCCAAGATTGAAAGCGTAAGATCCTGAATAATGAAAACCACCCCAGCTTTCGTGAAAAGGTTCCCCATTATAATATACCAGCACATCGGTAGTATCTCCAGGAGAGATGGGGACTTGAAGAGGTATGTCAATGACCTCATTGGCATGTGTAAAACCGGTCACCTTTTGCATATTAACAAACACTGAATCTACAGTCAGGTCCATTAATTGCAATTGAATGATATCGAGGTCGTTTACCAATGGTACCAGGGTGATGTTGGTGTTTGCAGTAATGGTATGCGCATCAACATCGATTTCTTGCAGGTCGATCACATAATTTATGGCATGAATACTGTCGCCGGGAGTTACCTGGCCATTCAATGGGCCAATAAGCATTGAAAGCATACTCAGGAAAAGACCAAGCCTGATGGAAAAGGAATTGATTTTCATGATTCTAATTTTAGGATAAGAAATTGCTGTTGATCCCTTGTTAAGATCCATAACAAATGTAGTGAATAATTTATACATTTGGTGTTTGAAAGGAAGGTGTAGACAGAGTGTTCGGTAATGAACAGCAATCTTGAAAAAACGAACACTTTTAAATACAAACCATATGGAAAGGGTTTGCTATTGTTTGCAAACCAGATATTTAGCAAAGTGGCATATTTTTAGATGCATATAGTGAAATTTAAAAACCAGATAACAATGATTAAAATTGTATCACTTAGAGGACTTACATTCCCTCGTCTGTTAATTTCAGGGATAATTTTAACAGGCATCATGCTGATCATGAGTGCAAGCCAGATGAAGGCCCAGACCCTGTGGTCGCTGGAGGATTGTATCAATTATGCTTTTGATCATAACCTCGATATCAAGAAGCAGGTATTGCTTGTGGAGACAAACAAAGCCAATGTTTTGCAGACCAAACTCAACACATTGCCAAGCATCAATGCCGGTGCAAGCACTGTGAACAACTGGGGCCGGACCATCGACCAGTATACCAATACCTTTGCCACTAACAGGGTAAGGTCTGACAACTTATATATCCAGGGGAATATAACTTTGTTCAGTGGTTTGCAGAAGATCAATGCGATAAAAAGAAACCAGCTGAGCCTGGAGTATTCTGAATATTCACTGGATGACCTCCTGGATAACATTTCTTTAACTGTTGCAGGCTATTACCTGGATATCCTTTTTAACAGGGAATTACTATTGGTAGCCAATGAGCAGCTCTCAGTTACCCAGCAACAGGTAAGGAGAATGGAAAAACTGGTTGAAGCCGGAACCCTGGCTAAAGGCGACCTGCTGAATTTGCAGGCACAGGCTGCACGTGAAGAGCTCCAGGTTATCGAATCTGAAAACAGATTAGAGATCTCTTTTCTGACTTTACAGCAGCTGATCGATTATCCGGTGGAACAGGATTTTGATGTTCAAGTACCCCGCCTGAGATCAGTAGAGGCCCCGTCCATCGATATTACATCTGATCAGATTTACAGCTATGCCGTACTCAACAGGCCTGAGGTCAGGTTGGCAGAACTGAATGTCGATATTGCGCAAAGAGACATTTCTCTTGCACGGGGCCAGCAAAGCCCGATAATCAGCCTGGGAGGATCATGGGGAAGTGGATATTCCGGACTGAACCAGGTAGGAGAAAATCCTGTCACCAATTATGAACAAATTGGGGTGACTGAAAGCGGTGAGCCAGTATACGCGCCCTTTACAACATATCAGGATTACGTTGTCAATGACTGGAGCACCCAATTAAAGGACAACAACAACCGGACAGTCGGGTTTTATCTGAACGTACCTATCTTTAATGGATGGCAGGTAAGGAACAGCATTACCAGGGCAAAGATCGCCCAGGAAAGTGCAGAATACGACCTGCAGATAACCAAGAACAACCTGAGAAAGGTGATTCAACAGGCATATGCTGATGCAGTGGCAGCCTTGAAAAGGTATGGATCTTCCCTTAAGCAGGTGGAAGCCCAGAGCGAGGCATTTAAATATGCTGAACAGAAATTCGATGTGGGTCTTATAAACTCTGTTGAGTATAACGATATCAAAAAAGATCTGACCCTTGCACAGTCTGACCTGCTGCAAGCCAAGTATGATTATATTTTTAAAACAACGATATTAAGCTTTTACATGGGTAATCCCCTCTCCATTGAGTAAGGATTTTAGCTTGAAACCCATGCGTATTATATCAATAAGTTGCATATCTTCGCAAGGTATTTAATCCCGTAACGGCGGGCTTATCTTGCCATAAAAACCGATAAACCTGATGCCTAATGTTTAAGAAGAAAAAAACCTGGATCATCATTGTAGTTGTCCTCTTGGTCATCCTGATCATATTTGCTGTTAACAAAGGAAATTCCGGACGAGGACTTGCTGTGAGTATTGAAGAAGCGACCTTTGGCGATATCATAGAAACGGTATCGGCAAATGGGAAAATACAACCTGCACAGGACGTCATCATCAGTCCTTATATTTCAGGAGAAGTTGTTGAATTATATGTGAAAGAAGGAGATGAGGTTCTGGCAGGTGACCTGCTGGCCAAAATCGATCCTGAAATTTATATTTCTGCTTTTGAAAGAGCTGAAGCTAACCTGAACTCCCAGCTTGCCAACCTGGCCAATGCCAAGGCACGCCTGGCCCAGTCGAAAGCCTCATTTACCAACTCCAGGGTATCATATGAGCGGAATAAGTCGCTATGGGAGCAGGATGTGATCTCCCAGTCGGAATATGATGCCTCTATGGCTTCATATGAAGTGGGTAAAGCAGAAGTAGATGCTGCCAAGCAAACGGTGGCCAGTGCAGAATTTGCTATTAAAAGTGCCGAAGCGACAGTTCGTGAAGCCAATGACAACCTGACCAAAACCACAGTTTCTGCCCCCAACTCAGGGACAGTTTCTAAACTTAATGTAGAAAAAGGGGAGAGGGTTGCAGGAGCCTCACAGTTTTCGGCTGGTACAGAAATCATGCGAATTGCCAACCTCCAGGCCATGGAAGTAAATGTGGAGGTGAATGAAAACGATATTGTCAGGGTTGCGCTTTATGATACATGTGTGATAGAGGTGGATGCGTACCTGAATGAAGAATTTTTGGGTGTTGTTACCGAGATCGCTACCTCAGCCAATACCATTGGTGTAAGTGCCGAACAGGTAACCAACTTTGATGTGAAGATCATGGTTATCCCGGAATCCTATGCAAACCTAATTCCTGAGGATAATCCTAGATTCTCCCCACTCAGACCGGGAATGTCGGCGACCGTTGAAATACGAACAGAATATGCCAAGAATGTACTGATTATTCCTATTGGTGCGGTAACCACAAGGGATACTACTGATGCAATGCAAAAGGCTATCGTTGAGCTTGATGAAAAGGATAAGAAAAAAGACTTCGTAGAAGTGGTCTTTGTATATGAAGATGGCTTTGCCCGGATGAAAGAAGTTCTGATCGGCATACAGGACAATGCCAATATTGAGATCAAGGAAGGTCTCGAAGAAGGTAGTGAAATTGTAACAGGACCCTACAGCCTCATTTCGAAAACCCTTAAGGATGGGGATGAGCTCAAAAAGACAGACAGGAAAGACCTTTTCAAGGAAGAATAACACTAAGAAGCTCGTTCAAATCCCTTTTTATGTCCCTGATATTGAATATAGAAACAGCCACCCAGTATTGCTCTGTGGGTGTTTCAGAAAATGGCCGTATCCTGGCGATCAGGGAAAGCTCCGAAAAAAATATTCATGCATCCAAAGTAACTGTATTCGCTGAAGAAGCCTTGATGGAAGCAAATGTTAGTATGCAGGATCTTCATGCTGTTGCTGTGAGTATGGGTCCGGGTTCTTATACCGGATTGCGCATTGGGGTTTCTGCCGCTAAAGGCTTTTGCTATGCCCTCGACATTCCACTTATTGCGGTGCCTACCTTACAATCGATGGCCCTGAGGGCAGCTTTAGATAATAAGGCTGAATTGGAACTGGGAGAAAATGTTCTGTTCTGTCCAATGATCGATGCCCGGAGGATGGAAGTATATACAGCCCTTTTTGATATAGAAAACAAAGAGGCGAGAAAAACCGAGGCCCTGATCATAGATGAAGATTCATTTAATGAAGAATTATCACGGCATCGAATCCTTTATTTTGGCGATGGAGCAGAAAAATGCCGGGAAATACTCGATCCGAAGGGAATGGTTTTCCTGGATGGTATACACCCTTCTGCGGAAAGCCTGGCCTCTATTTCGTTCGAGAAATTCAACTCAGAGGAGTTCGAAGACCTGGCCTACTTTGAGCCATTCTACCTCAAGGACTTTATAGCCGGGAAGCCAAAAGTGAAAGGACTGGAGTGATATTAGATATCTGATATCTGATATTTGAAGTACGAAATCAGAAGTATTTTTTACGCAACCAGAAAGCAACATGGACAAGGGCCAGAAGTACCGGTACCTCAACCAATGGGCCGATGACGGTGGCAAAAGCTTCTTGTGAGCTGATCCCAAATACCATGATAGCTACTGCAATGGCCAGTTCAAAATTATTTGAAGCTGCTGTAAAAGCAATAGTGGTTGTGCGCGGATAATCTGCCCCAATCTTCTTCCCCATGAAGAAAGAAACCAAAAACATGATCACAAAATAGATGATCAGCGGAATGGCTATACGAACCACATCCAGGGGTAATGTGATAATACTGTCACCCTGGTATGAGAACATCACAACAATGGTAAACAACAGGGCAATCAGGGTGATGGGACTGATAAAAGGAACGAAGGTGTTATGATACCATTCTTTGTTTTTTACCCTGATGAGGATGAACCTGGTAAGGAAGCCGGCAATAAAAGGGATGCCCAGATAGATAAATACACTTTTGGCGATGATGGCGATCGTTACAGGGACTTCAACGGAAGCCAGCCCGAACCATGTTGGCAAGACAGTAATGAATATCCAGGCAAACAGGGAGAAAAACAATATCTGGAAAATGGAATTAAAGGCAACCAGTCCGGCAGCATATTCAGTGCTGCCTTCTGCCAGATCATTCCATACGATAACCATAGCGATACAGCGGGCCAGACCTATCAGGATCAAACCATACATATATCCCGGATAGTTGTGAAGGAAAATGATGGCAAGCAGAAACATCAATACAGGACCAATGATCCAGTTTTGAACAAGCGATAAGCCCAATATCTTAACATTTGAGAAAACTTTTGGGAGTTCTTCATACCTGACCTTGGCCAGTGGGGGATACATCATCAGAATAAGCCCGATGGCAATGGGAATGTTGGTATCATTGTAGACCATACTTCCCCAGAAATCCCTAATTCCCGGATATAAATACCCGAACATCACACCCATAAACATAGCTAGAAATATCCAGAGGGTGAGGTAGCGGTCTAAGAAGGAAAGTCGTTTTTTTGATTGTGTGCTCATTTTAGTCACTTTAAGTACTTCTCATCTCAGTATACCATGCAAAAAATCGTTCGCCTATCTCATCCCTTATTCTGCGGTATACTGTCAGCACCTCTTCATCAGTTCCGCTGGCATCTGCCGGGTCTTCAAACCCGATATGCAAACGCTGCTTCACTTCACCGGTAAATACCGGGCAGCTTTCTTTTGCGCCATCGCAAACACTAATCACATAATCGAATGACGTTCCTATATATTTTTCTACATGTTCCGGAGCATATCCTGTCATGTCGATCCCAAGTTCATTCATAGCGATAACTGTCCTGGGGTTTATTTCTTTTTCGGGTCTTGTTCCGGCAGAATGTACTTCCAGTGTTTTATCGAATGACCTGAGGAAGCCTTCAGCCATCTGGCTGCGACATGAATTTCCGGTACATAAGATCAGGACTTTCATTTCTTTCATTTAAATGGCTCCAAAGATCATTCCTGACATGGTTGCCATGATGATCACAAGGATGATATAATACAAGGTTTTCTTGTTTCCAATTACAGAGCGGATAACCAGCATGTTGGGTAAGGACAAGGCAGGCCCGGCAAGTAAAAGTGTCAAGGCAGGCCCTTTGCCCATACCATTTGCCAGCAACCCCTGTATAATAGGAATCTCTGTCAGGGTGGCGAAGTACATGAATGCACCAAAAATGGATGCAAAGAAATTTGCCATAAAAGAGTTTCCTCCTAGTAAGGAAGAAATATAATGCTCAGGAATGATTCCCTTTCCATCAGGTCCGCCAAGAAGAAAACCGGCAATCAACACCCCTGCAGCTAACAATGGCAGGATCTGTTTGGTAAAGAACCAGGTTTCTCCAAGCCATTCCCTGGATTCACCAGGCGTGATGGCGATGAGGATGCTAAGTGCAACGATGGCTGCCAGGAACGGGATCATGGGCTCAAGTGGGAATATGATGGCAGTAATGATCACTGGGATTATTCCCAACAGCACTTTCCACCATGATATCCTAAGAACAAGGATCAGTATGCCTGCAAGGCCAATACCAAATAATGCCGTGAGTTTCCACTTATATACCCAAATGAAAAACAGGACCCTGCTTTCAGGACCTGGGTTTCCCCAGTTTGCAAAAACAAGGATAAACACCAGCGACAAAAACAAAGTTGCAATTTGCCACATAGGTTTGCCTCCGCTTGGGAGGACAAATCCGGCCTGGTCTTCTGCCCGCTTCTTCTCTTCCTTCCTGAATAAAATGGCCATGATCAGGCCAATAATTACACTGAATACTACAGCCCCGATGATTCGGGCAAAACCAAGTTCAAAACCAAGTATCCTTGCAGTAAGAATGATTGCAAGTATATTAATAGCAGGCCCCGAATATAAAAAAGCTATGGCCGGACCTAAGCCTGCGCCTCTTTTATAAATGCTGGCAAAGAGCGGAAGAATAGTACAGCTACATACAGCAAGGATTGATCCTGAAACAGATGCAACCAGGTATGCTTTCCATTTTTTTGCTGTTGGTCCCAGGTATCTTGCAACTGTCCCCTGGCTGATATATACAGCGATCACACCTGCTATAAAAAAAGCCGGGATCAGGCATAGCAAGACATGTTCTCTTGCATACCACCTGAGAAGGATAAAGGCTTCAGAAACAGCATTGTCAAAAACCTCCGTACCAGAAGGCATGAAATAAAAAGCCAGGAATGCGATCAACATCCATGCAAAAATCTTTATCTCTCTTTTCCATTCCATGGTTTAGCGATCAAAAATTAAAAATCCAGATAAAATATAATCCGGTAAGAATAAATAGGACAGCAACAATACGACGGAACCAGATTTCAAAGGTTTTCATCTTATCATAAAAACTGCCAACACCTGAAAGGGTAAATGCGATCAACCAGGCAACGATGATAACAGGAAGCCCAGTAGCGATGGCAAATACCGGGGGTAGCAAGAGGTTGCTGCTTTCAATTGTAAGAGGTATCAGGATAAGGAAGTACAGGACGCCACTATATGGACAAAATGCCAGGGCAAAAACCACCCCAAGCAGAAACATGCTCAAATATGATCCTGAATCAATCCGGAGTTTCTTTTCCCAGTCAACCTTACCTAATCTAAGCCTCCCCCATGGGATCAGGTTGAGCATTAAAATGCCAATGATGAGCATTACAGGCCCCAGCAAGCGTTCACCATAACCCTGAAATATATCGGATATCTTATAACCACTTGCCCCATAATATATGACTATGCCCAGAGTGGAATATGATACTATTCTTCCGAGAGTATAAATCAGACCGTTATAAAAAACTTTCCTGCGATTTTTCAGGTCTTTGCCAATATAGGCGATGGCGGTGATATTTGTTGCCAGCGGACAAGGACTGATTGCCATCATCAGCCCGAGTATGAAAGCCGAAAGCAATGGCCATGTTGACTGATCAAGCAAATGCTGAAGATAGTCCATTCAGGTTTTTTTAATGCCGTTGGTGCCCCCGGGAGTTAAAGCATTTCTTTAACAGTGAGAACTATTTTTTCAGTTAATTCTTCCGGGCTGGCAACTGCTTTTTGGAAAGCAATGACAGTAAGGTCTTCCTTTTTCTTTCCATCAAAAACAAACAATCCCGAACCACTGAGTTCAAATTTATCTTTGAGCTCATTGTTTTCCGCTTCGTCGATATTAATGTCTTCGAATACTACGTTTGGGTTGTCACCGAAAACCTCCGCAACCGTTTGCTTACTTACACTGCCAACAGCTTTACAGGTGGCACATCTGCGTTCACCATGAAAATAATATACAGTCACGGTTGTATTCTCTTGATTTTCTACCTGGGCAGATTGCGAATTCTCCGATTGGCTTGTCTGGCTATTGCAGGAGGTAAATACCGCAAACAGCAGGATTAAACAAGATGTTGTAAAAACAGATAGTTTCTTCATAGTTTTGATTATTGAGTTAGAAATGCTTTTAATTCTTCTTCAGATGGCAGCCTGCCACTCACTTTTACTTCGCCATTGATCACAAGAGCCGGGGTTTTCATGATCCCATATTCAATGATCTCCATGATGTCTTCAACTTTCTCGATTTTCGCTTCCAGGCCTGACTCTTCCACAACTTTTCGTGTCAGCTTTTCCAGGTTGTTGCACTTTGGGCAACCAGTGCCCAGGACTTTGATATCTATTGCCATATAATTATAGTTTTCAGTTGTAAGCATTAGTCACCGAACAAATTCCCGAATTTCTTCCTGGCAAGCTCCCAGTTTTGGCGATTCAGGCAGTACTTGATCTTTGGGGGTTTAGTTTCACCCTGTATCAAACCAGCATCTTTAAGCTCTTTAAGGTGTTGGGATAGGGTTGACTTGGCTATGGGCAGGATATCTGAGATATCTCCACTGTAACAACAGGATTGTTTCGATAATAATTCCAATACATAGATCCTGATAGGATGGCTCAGGGCCTTTGCAATTCTTGCGATCTTTTCCTGCTCCTCTGTAATAATAACCCGGTCTGTCATACTTGTTCGTTAAATTGCGAACAAATATAAATGAAAAGAAGGAAATGAAATTATTTTTGGTGAATTATTTTTTTATCGTCGCATGATACCATATTCGAATTGCACAGTGAGATGACCTATTTGATACTTATCATGGAGGACTTCTGCCATCTGTTCTTTAAGCAATGATGTTTCGCTCACACTCAGGTCGACATCAAGATCAGCATGGCATTCGAAATGAAATTCCTTTTCACTCAGGCCCCATACATGCACATGATGGATATTTTCTATACCATCGATCTGTTCTAATTCACTGATGATATCATGGAGTTTGATTCCCGGGGGGGTGGCCTGCATCAATATGTTGGCCGACTGTTGAAAAACATCCCAGGTTTCCTTGATGATATAAATGCTAATGAGAATGGTAATGAGGGGGTCGACCCAGTAGATCTCAAAGAAATAGATCAGTATACCGCCAATGATAACAGCAAATGAGGATAGGGTATCTCCCATCAGGTGCAAATAAGCTGAGCGGATATTTAAACTTGATTTCGAATGCCTCTTCAACAAGAGTACCGCCAAAAGATTAAATACCAGACCTGCACCGGCAACAACAAGCATCAGCAGGCCTTTTATTGGTTCCGGATTATAAAACCTGAGTATGGCCTCATATATCAGGAAAGCAGATATACCTATCAGCACTAATGCATTGAAAAAGGCGGCCAGGATCTCAATGCGTTTATAGCCAAAGGTTTTTTTCTCATCGGATTTTCTCTGGCTTACTCTCCGGGCGATATATGCCAGCAAAATGGCAATGGTATCACTGAGGTTATGAAGTGCATCGGAAAGCAGCGCAAGGCTATTGGCCATGATCCCGCCAATGATCTCAACTACTGTAATGAAAATATTCAATACAGTGACCAGCAGCAGGCTTTTGCCACCGCCCTCATCATGCCTATGGTGATTATGCCCCATTATTATTACTTCAGGATATGGTATTGGTTATGATCAACTTATCAATTATGGCATGTATCACTACAAGAACAAGACTTTTTACCTTTTGCTTTCTGGAAAGATTCCAAGCCTTCTCTGAATGCAAAATAAGCAATTCCTAGTGAACCCGCAATATCAATATACGGAATTTTAAAAAGTTCATACAATGCACTGGAAATCAACAGAATGATCGAGAGATAAAAACAGGTCTTTGTGCAAAAAGCATCCGCAATGATGGCATCTGAGTTTAATCTCCTCCCGATTATTAATTTATATTTCATTAGAAAATACATTGTGAGGATAGACGCTATAGATATTACAACACCTGGAATAGTGGTTGATGGAGATTTATCCCCAATAAGATTAAATGCCGATCCAAGCAGAAGACCAGCTGTCAAAAGCATAAAAGCTGATCCAGTAATCCTCAGCGCCCTTCGCTCAAATACATCATGAGATTCATCTCCGGTTTTACGAAGCTTGATGACCAAATGCAGTATTCCTGCCCCAGAAATAACCTCTACAAGACTATCTATCCCAAAACCCAAAAGCGACAGGGTTTCATCACTGATCCCATAAAAAATTGAAATCAGCCCTTCAAGTACATTGTAAACAATTGTTATGATTGCAAGCCAAAGAGCAACCTTATATAGTCTCTGCCTGTCATTCACTACACAATGATTTATATTGTTAATGTGGGGCTACATCTTTTTTGCAGCAAGCCGGAAGCTTGGCATATGCCTTCGGATCAGCTTCCACATCATCAGCATCATATCCAAGCTTGGAGATGGCTTCCCTGAGTTTTTTCGGATCTGTTTTGTCAGTTTTATAAGTAATGGTTACAATCTTGGTCTTATCGTCCAGTTCAACGGATTTAACACCTTTTTCAAAAGCCATATTCGACTCTATGCGTTCTTCACACATACCACAAATTGCTGTTGTCTGTATCTTGATCTCTTTTTCTTTTGGCTCAGCTTCCTGGGCATTCATATTATTTGAAAACCCAATAATAGCGAGCATGATAAACATTAATTTAATTGTCGCTTTCATAGTTATTTATTTTATTCTGCCAATTGCGCAACTGACATATGATTTCATTTTACGATTCATATTGCCGGTACCCACTTCAGGGTATCCGAGTTTTCTGAGCTTGTCGGTAAAGACCTCACGCATTTTGTTTTTACCTGCGTAATCAATTTTTACCAGCGATTTATCGACATCTACATCAACACTGATCACTTCACCTATCCAGGCCAGTTCCCTGCGAATGGTGTTTGCGCAACCATGACATTTCAGGTTTTCTACAATGATACTTTCTGTTTTCATATAAAAATCCTCCTATTCAATTTACTTCTTCAATCATCAATCACTATCAAATATCAAATATCAGATATCAAATATCATCAATCAGATATCATCTATCTATAGGGTAAACCTCAAACCCAGGTAAATGTTCACTCCCGATATAGGTCCCCAGACCAAAGAAGAATCAAAATACTTCCCGAATGGCTGATCTGCCGCAATGATTGGGTCTTTTTGCCTATAGTTGGTAAGGTTTTCTCCCCCAAGATAAATATTCCACTTTTTGAAGTACTTGGTTACTTGTGCATTGATAATGGTATATGCAGGGGCGGAAGTGCTGCGCTGATATTCAAGGGGATTGCTTCCAGTAGATGGAATCCGGCTCATACCATTAAATTGAGTAGTAAAATCAAACTGCCATTTGTTCATATTGGTAGCATATGACAGGTTAATCAAGCCCTTATACCTGTTAAGTAATGCCTTATCCTGCAGCTCATCGTTTGTGGTCATTTTTACATCGTTATACCTGAAAGCAAGGACCATGTCTAAACCTTCAAACAATTCATAACTGGCTTCCACCTGATAAGCAGTTGAAAAAGATTTTCCATCAAGATTATATACATATATGGCTTGTGGATCCCTGTCAAGGTCAAGGATGACCTGGTTCATGAAGCTTGTATGATATGCTTCTGCGCTAATGCGTAATTCCCGTCCCATAATATCTACATATTGTGTGATGTTAATTCCTGCATTGAATGCCTTTTCTTGTTTTGGATCTTCAAGAACAAACAAGTTCCTGGAGGTGGCAAGCATAGAATTATTTTCGGCAATAATATTGGCTGTTCTGTATCCTAATCCGGCTGAAGCGCGCAAGATTGTATGCTCAGTGATGGTATATTTAAGATGAAATCGTGGTGTAGCAAATGCGCCGTAAATGTTATGATAATCACCGCGGATTCCTGCAATAATACTGAGTTTTTCATCCAGTTTATAGGTATACTGGAAATAGATACCGGGTACCCTCTCAAATCGGTTAAATGCACTGTCATTCAGGTTTTGAATGAAGTTATTCAACTCGAAGCTGAAACCTGTGGTAAAGCTATGCCTGGTATTACCGATATAGGATTGAAACAACAGGTTCAGGTAGTAACTATTTTCTTCTGCATTATAATCATTCAGTCCGAAGTAGGAGTTTTGCTTGTGATGTGTAAAATTCTGGATCATGGCAACACTGCTTGCCTCCCGGTTCTTGAGAACGAATCCACCTTTCCAGAATGCCTCGTACCTTCTGGTCTTAATGTTGATCCCGTATGGGTTTGAAGTATCCCGGACCATATCGGTAGAAAAATCTTTTTGTCCACCAGTTCTTTTCTCGTCTAATACCTTAAATCCAAACTGAGTGCTAAAGTTTTTGTGGAGATACTTCCATCGGTTAAAGAAGTTAAACTGCGTGGTGAGAGGCATATCGAGGAATGAATCCCCATTGTCATCATTTTTTCTCGTCAGGGTTTCAGCATGAGCGAAGATGCCTGTGCTCCACTTCTCATTTATCTTGATCCCGCTGATCGCATTCCCTTCGATCTTACCATGAATGTTGGCAAAGGCATTCAGAAAAAGTTTATCTGCCTCATCCGGCTTAAGATACTCCACGTTGATTTGTCCGGAAATAGCTTCAAAACCATTAATCACCGCAGATGTTCCTTTTGATATTTGAATGGATTCCATCCAGGATCCCGGAATATAACCAAGTCCAAATGAGGTGGCCAGTCCACGTAAATTTGGAATATTTTCCGTCATAAGCTGACTGTAAATACCCCTTAAACCCAACAGTTGTATCTGTTTTGCACCTGTAACAGCATCGCTGTATGAAACGTCAACTGAGGCATTTGTTTCAAAACTTTCTGACAGATTGCAACATGCAGCTTTATGGAGCTCTGCCCCGGTTATGTTTTGGGTATATATCGGATCAAGCCTTGACACAAAAGTTCCGGAGGCCTTATTGGTGATCACCACTTCTTTCAGGGTGTTGTCCATTTTCAGAATGATCTCAATCTCAGCTGTCCTTTGTTGATATGGATCGAATCACTCTTATATCCAACAAAACTGATTACCAGAATAGGATCGTCATAATCAGGGAAATCAAGGTGAAATTCACCATCTTTATTCGTTGTTGAGCCAATGGTAGTATTGGCCCAATATACACTTGCTCCAGGTAAGGGTTCCTGGTGAGTATGTGCTTCATGTCCATGCTCATCATCTTCATGTTCCTCGAAATGATAAACAATGCCCTCAAGGTGCTGAGCATAAGAAAATGAAATAATACCTGCAAGGATGATTGTTAATATTGTTTTAAAACGCATTGGAAATTTATTGTTTGATTAGTAAATAGCAGTGAGAATACTATTACCGGGATGATACCGGAAAATCAAACAGAAGCGTCAGGAATGTTGAGTTGCTGAAGAAAAATATGGAGTGCTTTCCCCGACAGGGGTGGGGGAAGGCCATTTCGCTCAATGATACAATTGATTTCTTCCGCATTTGCGCTTATCTCCTCTTCATTCTTTTCAGGGAGACCAACAGCACTGATGGAAGTGTTCTTGCTATAATCCTGAATATCAACAGTAATGTTTAGCTTAACTATGAATGTGTCTGTATCGCAACACTTATCTGTGCTACAAGTTTCTGACCCAGTTGATTCAGGTAAACTACAGCAGGAATGAGGCATGGCCTCATGATCATGATCATGATCATTATGGTCACAATTGAATTCCGGAATTATGATAGAGAACTCAGTCGTTTTTTCAATTAGACAGGAATGTTTAAATACAGTAAACCCACTTGTTGCAAGCAATACGATTGCAGCAAGAAAAAATGTCACTGTACCTCTAATAATTCCTTTGATCATTGTATGATTTCTAACAATAGAACACTCAAAACTACAAATTTGTTGCCTATTGGCCTCTGCAAACTTGAAATATTAAAAAATATAAATCTTTAGATGTAAGGATTCCTATGCGGTTTGCGTCTAATTATTTGCAATAATATAGATTATAGACGGCATTTTTTTTTAAATTTGATAAGTCTTTAATTTAGCACCCCGATATTATGGATCTACAGATTTTAAAGGTGGAGGTCAGTGATCAGATCGCATTGGTCACCATCAGTCGTCCTGAGGCTATGAATGCACTCAATACAAGGTTTTTTAACGAAATGGACCAGGTCGTTGCCGATATAGGTAAAAGGACCGATGTCAGGGTGATGATCATCACCGGTGAAGGGAAATCATTTGTTGCCGGGGCTGATATAGCGGAAATGGTTGACAAAACACAGGAAGAAGGATCAGCATTCAGCAGGTTAGGACAGAACACTTTCCGTAGCCTTGGAGAAATGGAAATACCGGTCATAGCAGCAATCAATGGATTTGCTCTGGGTGGCGGGCTCGAGCTTGCCATGGGCTGTGATTTCAGGATAGCCAATAGCAAAGCAAGATTCGGTCAACCAGAAGTGAACCTTGGCCTTATTCCTGGTTATGCAGGAACGCAACGTCTACCAAGACTGACCGGCCTGGGAGATGCTTTATATCTCCTGATGACAGCTGATATGATTGGTGCCGAGGATGCCCTGCGGATAGGATTGGTTCAGAAAGTGGTGGAGCCTGATGAACTGATGGAAACTGTGATGGGCATGGCCAAAACAATTATTGCCAAAGGCCCAAAAGCGATAAAACTGATAAAGAAGGTGGTGAGACAAGGAATGCTTAAGGGTTTTAATGAAGGTTCAGAACTGGAAGCTGATATGTTTGGAACCCTGTTTAAAGATGAGGGTGAAACAGGCATGAAGGCATTTCTTGAAAAGAGAAAACCCGAATGGTAATAAGTGCCTGAAGTTTGGAGTGAGCTAAAGTTTGAAGTTGATTAACTTTAGTCACTTTAGCTCACTTTAGTCACTTCAAACTCAAAACGAAGATTTTTTTTAACAAATATCAATATCACTATGACATACGAAGAGAGATTACAAAATGTAACTGTGCTGGGAGCGGCAGGGAAAATGGGCAGTGGGATACTTCTGCTCACAGCCCTGGAAATAGCCGACCTGATGCTGAAACCGGAGAATAAGGATAAAACATTTGTGCTCAATGCCATGGACCTATCTGACGATGGGCTGGCAGGCCTAGTGAAGTACCTCCGGGCCCAGGTGCTTAAAATTGCTGAGAAGAAAACAGTTGCGCTTCGCAAGATCTATCAGGACCGTCAAGACCTGATAGAAAATTCGGAAATTATTGAGCAATATATTGTAGATGTCGTATCCATTGTTCGTCCAACCACCAGGCTGGAAGCTGCATATGAATCTAATCTTATTTTTGAGGCAGTGAATGAGAATAAGGACCTCAAGGTTAAGATATTTAAACAGATCGATGCCAACAATGATCATAAACCATGGTTCTTTACAAACACCTCTTCAGTACCCATCAATATACTGGATAATGAAGCTCAGCTGGGCGGGCGTGTTATAGGATTTCACTTTTACAATCCACCGGCAATACAAAAACTGGTAGAGCTGATCTGGACCGATCAAACTCTGGCGGAAGCAAAAGATTTTGCTTATGAATTTGCAAAGAACCTGCGCAAGGTAGTAGTTCCATCGAACGATTATGCCGGCTTCATTGGAAATGGCCACTTCATGCGGGATGCATTGCATGGGATCACTGAAGTTGAAAAACTCTCATCCGAAATGTCCTTGTCAGAAGCAATATATGCCGTAAACAAGGTAACACAGGATTTCCTGGTGAGGCCGATGGGCATCTTTCAGCTGATCGACTATGTAGGAATAGATGTAGTGAGATTCATTATGGGGGTAATGAATCCTTTCCTCGATAATGAAAACCTCCACAGCCCTATGCTCGACAAACTATTTGATGAAGGTGTTAAAGGTGGGCAGAACTCGGATGGTTCGCAAAAAGACGGCTTCCTGAAGTATGAGCGTGGGAGACCGGTTGGAGTGATCAATCCAGAAACAAAAGAATATATCAGTTTGGATTCTTTTCAGCACATCGATGAAATACTGGGAGAATCACCTGATCAGGGCATTGTTTGGAAAAAAGTGGTACGCATGAAAAATAAGGACGAAGTGCTGCAGAAGTTCTATAACGACATGAAGGCCTTGAATACCATGGGAGCAAAGCTTGCTATAAATTATGGCAAACGTTCGAATGCCATCGGGAAAGCCCTGGTAGCCGATAATGTTGCCCATAATGATGAAGATGTAAATACTGTATTGCTTACAGGATTCTTCCATGCCTACGGGCCGATAAACAACTATTTTGACTAATCAGCGGAAAATTTAGAATTATGACAAAGCTCAATAAGAAAATATATATGGTTGCCGGTTACAATACCATATCCATGGGAACCGGAAGAAGCGAATTTCATCCTAAAGAAGCCCGGCCGGGGATTGAACATTACATCAAGGAGGCAGGACAAAAAACCCTCGATATGATTGGTGGGCCTGATAAGGTTGACGAATGTGTTGTTGGAAACTTTATGGCGGCACGCTTTAACAAGCAGGCACACCTGGGAGGTTTTTTTCCGATGATCGATGAGAAACTTCAATATAAGCCCGCTATCAGGGTGGAAGGGGCCTGTGCATCAGGTGGCCTTGCCCTGGTTACGGCAATTAAAAGTGTCATGGCAGGAACTGCGGAAGTTGTGCTGACCATGGGTGTGGAGGTGCAAAACACCGTGAAAGCCATCTATGGGGCTGATGTGTTGGCCGGTGCTGGATGGTACGGAAAACGCAAGGATGGGCATGCATATTTCTTTCCAGGACAATTCAGCGACAGGGCAGGAGCATATTATGAGAAATATGGTTATGATTATGCCAGGGAAGGCATGGGAAGATGGTTCAGGAATGCCATGGAAAATGCAAGGTTGTGCCACACAGCCCAGGAATATGAAAACAAAGTGCCTGACTTGGATGCATTATACAAGAAATTAAAACCCAATGGAGCAGCTTTTGTAGATAACCTGAGCGTACTTGATTGTTCAAAGGTTTCTGATGGAGCCTCTACCATAGTAGTTGTCTCCGAGGAAGGATTGAAAAGAATTGGTATTCCCAAAGAACAGGCCGTAGAGGTTGTTGCCTTCGGGCACCAGGTAAGGAATATTACTGAGGATCCACCCAACCTGGTGGAGGTTACTTGTATCAAGGCAACAGCACATGAAGCCATGGAATCAGCTGGAATTACTATCAATGACCTTGGAACCATTGAAACACACGATTGCTTCTCTATTGCAGGGGTATTGGCTACAGAGGCCTTTGGTTTTGCAAAGCCAGGAGAAGGTGCCAGGTTTGTGGCCGAAGGCCATACAGCCCGCGATGGCATGATACCGATGAATACTACTGGCGGCTTGATCGGATGGGGACATCCCACCGGAGGAACGGGAGTACACATGGCAGTAACAATCTGGGAACAGCTTACCGGAAATGCCGGGAATGCTCAAATCAAGATGACGGATGAAAAACCATATGGCATGACCGTTAATATGGGTGGAGATGATGTAACAGTAATTGCTATTATTTATAAAAAAGCATAATATGAAAAAGTTTGCAGTTGTACTCGCCGGAAACGGTGTGTTTGATGGTGCTGAAATACATGAGGCTACACTGACTTTATATGCGATCATGAAACAGGGAGCTTCTTATGAGATATTTGCTCCCGACATTCCGCAGCATCATGTGATCAACCATGTTACCGGTGAAGAAATGGACGAAAAAAGGAATGTTCTTATCGAATCAGCCAGGATTGCCAGAGGAGCCATCAGGGATTTGAAAGAGTATAGAGCAGCTGACTTCAACGGACTGGTATTTCCGGGAGGCTTTGGCGTAGCTAAAAACCTGTCGACGGTGGCTTTTCACGGACCAGATGCAAAAGTAAATGCTGAGGTAGTTAGGGCTGTTAAGGAAACAAACGAAGAAGGAAAACCTATCGGTGCACTGTGTATTGCTCCTGCTATGATGGCAAAGATATTTGGAGACGCTACAGTCACTATCGGCCAGGATCCTGGCACTATTGAGGCCATAGAGAAGATGGGCGGGACCCATATCACTACAACCCATGGAGATGTTGTTTATGACGACAATCTGAATCTCTTTTCAACACCATGCTATATGCTGGATGCCAATATCCTTCAGATTGCGGAAGGAGCCGATAACATTGTTTCTGCAATGCAGAAGGTGATGTGAAACCGGGTACTGGGTTCTGGGTGCTGGGGCTGGGTACGGGTGCAAGGTGCAGGGGAATAATATTTAGCCATGAATAGAATTACTGAATTATTCGGGATCAAATACCCGCTTATCCAGGCAGGGATGATCTGGTGCAGCGGTTGGGAACTGGCTGCAGCTGTTAGTAATGCCGGGGGGCTGGGCCTTATCGGCTCAGGCTCAATGCACCCGGAAACCTTACGGGAGCATATCCGGAAATGCAAGGCTGCGACAAATAATCCTTTTGGGGTGAACCTCCCCCTGATATATCCCCAAATGGATGAGGTGGTTGAGATCGTGATTGAAGAAGGGGTGAAGATCGTGTTCACTTCCGCTGGGAATCCTAAAAAATGGACAGATCATTTCCATAGCCATGGAATAATGGTAGCACATGTGATCGCCAATGTGAAGTTTGCCATGAAATGTGAAGAGGCCGGTGTAGATGCCGTAGTTGCTGAAGGTTTTGAAGCCGGGGGGCACAATGGCATGGAGGAAACTACGACCATGACCCTCATCCCTATGGTAAGGGATGCCATTAAGCTGCCTTTGATCGCTGCTGGAGGAATAGCCACAGGAAGAGGAATGATGGCTGCAATAGCCCTGGGGGCTGAGGGGGTGCAAATCGGCAGTCGCTTTGTGGCTTCTGAAGAGTCTTCAGCACATGAGATGTTCAAAAAGAGTGTCATTACTGTGAAGGATGGTGATACTGCCCTGAGCTTTAAAAAGCTGATTCCCGTCAGGCTGATAAAGAACGATTTTTATCTTCGTGTGAAAGAACTGGAAGATGGGGGAGCCAATAGAGAACAGCTTATGGAACTCCTTGGCCGTGGCCGTGCCAAGCTTGGTATGTTTGAAGGCGACATGCAGGAAGGGGAACTGGAGATTGGACAAATAGCCGGAATGATCAATGATATAAAACCAGCTGCTCTTATCATCGAAGAGATCCTTAAGGAGTATGAAGAAGCAAGAATTCAGCTGGGCGAAAAGCAATTCTGAATACCACCTCTATCACACTTCGTGAACACTTAATATTGTTGCAAAATTCGATGATTTTAATATCTTTGTTTAGATAATATTATCATGCCATAACAAAGCAAGCTACCATGGATTTTACATTTACGGAAGAACAAGAAATGATTCGCCAGGCAGCCCGTGATTATGCCGAAAGGGAATTGATAAAAGATGTGCTGGAGAGGGATGAAAAAGGAGAAATGCCACTCGAACATGTTAAAAACTTAACTGAACTCGGGTTTTTCGGAATGATGACTGATCCTGAATATGGCGGCGGAGGAATGGATTCACTGTCCTATGTGCTGGCGATGGAGGAAATTTCAAAGATTGATGCTGCAACAAGCGTGATCTTGTCGGTACATAATTCATTGGTATGTTATGGCATTGAAAAGTATGCCAATGATTATCAAAAAGATAAATATCTCAGACCACTGGCTACAGGTGAAAAAATAGGGGCTTTCCTCCTCTCGGAACCCGAAGCAGGATCCGATGCAACCTCCCAAAGGACACTGGGCCTTGATAAAGGCGACCATTACCTGGTGAATGGCACCAAGAACTGGATCACCAGCGCAAATCTAGGATCAATATACCTTGTTATTGTTCAGACTAATCCCGAAAAAAAACATCACGGGATCAATGTCCTTATAGTTGATAAAGACTCCCCCGGAATTACACTTGCCCCCCATGAGGATAAAATGGGTATGCGTAGTTCAGATACTCATTCTGTGATGTTCACAGATGTAAAAGTTCCCAAAGAAAACCGTATCGGGGAGGATGGCTTTGGTTTTAAGTTCGCCATGATGGCCCTGGAGGCGGGAAGGATTGGGATTGCAGCCCAGGCCATTGGCATTGGCGCAGGAGCTATGGAGAGGGCGATTCAATATTCCAAGGAAAGAAAGGCTTTTGGAAAACTCATTTGCGAACACCAGGCCATTGCCTTTAAATTGGCTGATATGGCGGTTAAGATCGAAGCCGCCAGAAACCTTGTATATAAAGCCGCCTGGCTTAAAGATAGCGGACAATCTTTTGGACTGGCAAGTGCCATTGCCAAACAGTATGCAGCCGATGCAGCCATGGAGATCACCACAGAAGCTGTACAGGTACTTGGTGGCTATGGTTACGTGAAGGAATACCATGTGGAACGACTGATGCGTGAAGCAAAACTCACCCAAATTTATGAGGGTACCTCAGAAATCCAAAAAATTGTAATTTCGCGGTCAATACTTAAATAGTTTTAAGTGTTAAGTTTTGAGTGTTGAGCAAGTGGAAAGTTTGTAGTTATTCAGAATCATTTACATATAGCCCACCGCCTATCGCCCAAAGCCCAGCCATTTAAGCTTTAACAATTTAATTAATAACAAACATAAACATGAAAATCCTAGTATGTATCAGTAACGTGCCGGATACCACAACCAAGATCCGGTTTACGGATAACAACACGACTTTTGATGCCACGGGAGTACAATGGATCATAAACCCATGGGATGAACTGGCATTGACCCGTGCTCTCGAGCTGAAAGAAGCTTCAGGCGGAGCAATTGAAACGATCACAGTGATCAATGTTGGTCCGCAATCATCTGAACCTACAATCAGGAAAGCACTTGCCATTGGAGCTGATGATGCTGTTCGCATCGACGCTGAACCGGCAGATGCTTATGCTGTAGCTTCAAACCTTTCGGCCTATCTTAAAGATAATTCGTACGATATCATCCTTTGTGGTATTGATTCGAGCGATTACAATGGTTCTCTTGTTGGAGGTATGCTGGCAGAATTCCTCGATATGCCTTCCATATCTTCAGTTTCCAAACTCGATATTGAAGGTGGCGATATTAAGCTGAATAGAGAGATCGATGGTGGGTCAGAAGCATTATCAACCACTGTTCCATTTGTTGCAGTAGTACAGAAGGGGATCGCGCTTGAACCAAGAATTCCTTCGATGCGTGGAATTATGATGGCCCGTAAAAAACCGCTGAATGTGATCGCAGCAGCAGGTGAAGGTGCATTGACAGAATTTGTCAGCTATGACCTGCCCCCTGCAAAGGCAGCCTGTAAAATGGTTGATGCTGAAAATGTGAAAGAGCTGGTCGACCTGCTCCACAATGAAGCCAAAGTAATTTAAACGCTACAATTCAGAATTTAAAATTTATAATTTAAAATTAAAATAATGTCTGTATTAGTATATACTGAAAACTGGGATGGCAAATTCAAGAAACTGAGCTATGAGCTGGTCTCATATGCCAAACAAATTGCCAGCCAGTCAGGAACAACAGTTACCGCACTTTCTATTGGTAATGTTGATGATGCTGAATTAAAGAAGCTTGGAAATTATGGTGCCGATAAGGTGCTTTCTGCCACTGATGATCGACTGAATATGCTGATCAATAAAGCATACGCTTCTGTTATTGCAGAGGCTGCTGAGAAAGAAGGCGCCCAGGTGATCATCTTTGCAAATAACTTTTCAGGAAAGGCATTGGCCCCACGGGTATCAGTGAAGCTGAAAGCCGGAATTGCCTCTGGAGTAAATGCCGTACCGGCATCCTTCGATCCTTTCACTGTGAGTAAAAAAGTATTCACGGGTAAAGCTTTTGCCAATGTGGTCATTAAATCTGAAAAGAAGATACTAAGCCTTTTCCAGAACTCTGTAGAAATTATTGAAAGCGGGAGTGAAGCAAGTGTGGAGGCATTCAGCCCCATCCTTAATGATGCTGACTTTGCTACCAAGGTACTGGATGTAAATAAAATTACCGGAAAAGTACTCTTGTCAGATGCTGAAGTCGTTGTATCAGGCGGACGGGGAATGAAAAACACCGAAAACTGGGGTCCGCTCGAAGAGCTGGCAACTGAATTGGGTGCTGCCCTGGCCTGTTCACGTCCGGTATCAGATGAAGGCTGGCGGCCTCATTCAGAACATGTTGGACAGACCGGTAAGATCATTGCACCAAACCTGTATTTTGCTATGGGAATCTCAGGTGCCATCCAGCATCTGGGCGGTGTAAGTTCTTCAAAATGTATAGTGGCTGTAAATACTGACAAGGATGCCCCGATCTTTGAAGCAGCCGATTATGGTATCGTTGGCGATGCCCAGAAAGTGCTTCCAGAGTTGATCACAGCGATCAGGGAGATGAAGGCATCTTAATAAATCACACCTCACAGATCTATGGAACTGTGAGGCCTAGAATAAGGAAGATATGAAAAGAATCTTATCACTTATTATTGCCCTGTTTTGCATAGTGAACTCCAATGCTCAGATCACCATTTTATCCAATGATCTTATGGATGTTGGCGATTCTGCCATACTTGCCAGTGTTCCGATAGTGCCGGCAGGATTTAATCCGGGTCCTGTGGGGCCAGACCAGCATTGGGATTTTTCAGGTCTAGTGATGGATACTGTTAGCCAGATAAATTTTGTTGATCCGGCAACAACACCTCATGGCGCAAGCTTTCCGGGTTCAAACATAGCTGTTGAAGGGATGGTTGAGGGACTGGGATTAGAAGGCTGGGCCTATGGAACAAAGAATACGTCTCTTTTCCAAATTGACGGGGCGGCAGGTAGCTATAGTATATTTGAGAACCTTGTGGTTCCTTTCAATCCGCCAGAAGTTATGTTCGATTTTCCTGTAAACTACCTGGATAGCCTTGCCCAGACGACAACAATTGATTTAACGATCGATAGTCCCGAACCAACTGTTGATTCTCTCCGGATCAAAATAGTTACCTCATTAGATTCCAGGGTAGATGCCTGGGGGGAATTGATCACACCGGCATGGAGTGGGGAAGTGCTACGTTTTCGGGATGTAAGGGTTACCATCGACTCCGCATGGGCGAAGCTCATCTTTTTCTGGATCTTCATAGAAACAAATACCAATACCTCCATCACTTATAAGTACATGGCCAATGATATGGGATACCCGGTCATGCAATTCAATGCAGATGCAGGAGACACTACTTTCTCTATGGTCGACTACCTGTTTGATGAAGGTGTTGGCGAGTCTGAACTGGAACCTGATAAGGAACTGGTCTTCGATATCTATCCAAACCCGGCAAGCACACATGTATATTGCAGATTGCAGCATGCAGAAGTTAATGGGGAAATAAACATTTATGACATGCATGGACGGCAACTGTATTCCAAACCAGTGACCAGTGACCAGCAACTCCTTGAAATTGATGTCTCTGATTATTCTGCAGGCCTGTATCAGCTTGTTTTACAGGTAGATGGCAGAGGGGTTTCGTCGAAAAAGTTTGTTGTGAGGTAGAGTTATCTTAAGATTGGACTTATAAATAACAAGGGGATTCCTCAGTCGCTTCGTTCCTTCGGAATGACAGAAGACTTGTTTATAGAGGAAGAAGGGCGCGGCGCACCAATGAAGATAGTTATTGAGCGCCGCGCCCTTCTTTTGTTATATTTTGCTCCCTTGTCATCCCGAAACGTAGTGAGGGACCCCCCAGCAAGCTACATAACTATTTAGATAATCATAAATACTCATCATCAATCATAATGATGGTCTTGTTAAGGAATTCCCATTGCGGATTGAATATCAAAATAAGCTTATCCTTCTTTTCTCTCCTGAATTTCTTAATAGTTTTTTCACGTTGAATGGCAGAGTAAACATCATCAAATATTTCATAATGAATAAGGTATTTACAGTTATACTTGCTGCTAAAACCCTTGATCTTGCCTTCGTAATGTTGTTGGATTCTTGTCTTCAGATTACCTGTAATACCAGTATAGAGGACGTTTTTATACTTATTCGTTATCATGTAAACGAAATACTTCTTGCTAGCATTCATACATAAAGGTCTTTATGTATTAATACCGGAATGAGGGAAATGTCGCACTAAAAATGATAAGCCAGAATAAATTTTTAGGATCTATGACCTAAGCAGGGTGATTCCTTATTTTATATTCCTAACCCTAGGCCGACCAACTCAACGATGTCATAGTTCTTCATGTCATCTTCCCTATTCTTGTACTTGATGCCATCGGTCATCATCACCATACAGAAAGGGCAGGCTGTTGCAATGACATCTGCTTTGCATTCAATGGCATCTTCAATCCTTTCGAGAAACACTTCTTTGTCACCCTTTTCCGCTTCCTTAAACATCTGACCACCACCAGCACCGCAACAGAGAGCAAAGCTTTTATTTCTTTTCATTTCTACCATAATGCTTCCTTCAACAGCAGCTACAACATCACGGGGTGCTTTGTAATCTCCATTAGCACGACCCAGGTAGCAGGGGTCGTGGAAAGTGATCTTTTTCCCGGCAAAACCATTTGCATTGAGCTTTAGCTTTCCATCTTTAATGAGCTTGCTAAGGAACTGGCTATGGTGTATCACATCGAACTCACCACCCAGGTCAGGGTATTCATTTTTAAAAGTATTATAATCGTGTGGGCAGGCTGTGAGTATCTTTTTTACACCATACATATTCATGGTCTCGATCATCATCAATGCCTGCATCTGGAACAACATCTCATTCCCGGCCCTTCGTGCCACATCACCACTGTCAACCTCCTCAATTCCCAGTACCGCATAGTCAATCTTCAGATGGTTGAGAACCTTAACAAGCTCTTTGGAAACCTTTTTATACCTGTCGTCGAAAGCCCCGGCTGAGCCTATCCACAAGAGGTATTCAGGAGTCTTCCCTGCAGCCTGCAGGTCTGCTATCAGCGGTACTTCGAGCCCTTCAGCCCAGAGCATACGGTCTTCGGGAGAAAATTGCCAGGGAGCCCCATTGTTTTCAATATTTGAGAATATTGCATTCAGCTCACCCGGGGCTGCCGATTCTTCCATCACCAGATACCTGCGCATATCAACAATCAAACTGGGGTGATTAATGTTAATCGGGCATTCCTGGGCACAGGCATTACAGGTGGTGCATGCCCACAATTCTTCTTCAGATATATAACTTCTGATAAGTGATTTTTCATCGGTATAGCTTTTATCTTTTACCAATCCCGGCCCCTTCTCTTTCATCCTGGCCCTCAGATCCATCATTACTTTACGGGGAGATAATAACTTCCCGGTAGTGTTGGCCGGACAAACATCCGTACAGCGGCCACATTCTGTACATGCCAGGCTGTCTAAATAATTTTTCCAGGTAACATCTTCCACATCAAGCACTCCAAATCGGGAAACCTGCCCTTCTTCTTCTGCCGGAGGTTCAGCAAATGCCGCATTTGGATCCATCATCAGCTTTACCTCATCGGTGATCTCAGGCATATTGGGAAGATAGCCCAATGGCTCCAGTCTGCTGAGAAATACATTGGGTACCGACATGAATACATGAAAGTGCTTGGAGTATGGCAAAACGTTGGCAAACAAAAAGATGAATAATATGTGCGCCCACCAATTGACTTCATGCCAGAGGTGTGCCTGCGACTCAGGAAGGTTTCCGAATAATCCTGCGAAATATGAGCTTATAGGATAGGTCCCCACGATCTCGTGTCCGACAGAGCTTGCAAAAACCAGGTAAAAGGTATTCATACCCAGGAGGCTGACCATAAGCAAGCCGATCAGGCTGAGCGCGATATTGGCATCCAGGTGTGATTTATGTTTCATTTCTACACCTGAGTAGCGCTTCACATGCAGGAATAACCTTCTGAATAAAAAAGCAACGATCATGATCAGGATGACAAATGCGGATATATCTCCGAGTGCGATGATCACATCATATACCGGTCCTAAAACACCAAGTACCCTTTCTGTCCCAAATAACCCATCAATGATCATTTCGATGCTTCCGATCAGGATAACAATAAATCCCCACCATACAAGCGCATGCATCAGTCCTACAACAGGTAGTCTGAAGATCTTGGTCTGTCCTACAGCAACGGTCATCATAACCATAAATCGCTTTCCCCAGTTTTTTACAGGAAATGGCCTGGTAAGTTTAAAGAACTGGAATATGCGAAATGCTGTATAGGAAAATATGGCCAGGGTAATCAGGATACAGATTGCGAAAACGATTTGTTTAGTCATAAGTGCCTGCTATTAAGGTGAATATGCTTCACATGTTAGTCTAAACAATATTAAGAATAAAATCTTTTAGAATATGTTTAAATTAATACTAGACCTCACAGGTCCTGGGACCGGTGAGGTCAAAATTTCTTATATTTGCTTGCATTCCAAATTTGTACGATAGAAATGAACGACAAGCCTGATATATATAAGCCAAAGAATCATGTTCGGATGGTGACTGCTGCCTCTCTTTTCGATGGGCATGATGCTGCCATCAATATCATGCGCCGGATCATACAGGCAACCGGGGTTGAAGTGATCCACCTGGGCCACGACAGATCGGTAAAAGAAATAGTCGACTGTGCTATTCAGGAGGATGTTCAGTCGGTGGCCATCACTTCCTACCAGGGAGGGCATATGGAATATTTCAAGTATATGTATGACCTGCTGAAGGAGAATGGTTGTGAGCATATTAAGATCTTTGGCGGTGGCGGAGGAGTAATCCTTCCGGAAGAGATGGAAGAATTACACAATTATGGTATTGCCAGGATCTATTCGCCCGACGATGGACGACATATGGGTTTGCAGGGAATGATCAATGATGTGATCGAAAATTCAGACTTTCCTACAGGAAAGGACATCAAAGTATCTATAAAGGATATTGAGAGTAAAAATGCTTATGCCATTGCTCAATTGATCTCAGCAGCCGAAAACAATCCGGATGAAGTCAGGGCCTCGATTGATAATCTGGCTAAGAAAACCAAGGGATCTCCTGTTCTGGGGATCACCGGCACCGGGGGCTCAGGGAAATCCTCGCTGGTTGATGAAATTGTTCGTCGGTATCTCGACGATTATCCTGAAAAGACCATCGGAATCATTTCTGTGGATCCTTCGAAGAGAAAAACCGGTGGTGCCTTGCTTGGTGACAGGATACGCATGAATTCTATTGACGATTCAAGGGTGTATATGCGTTCACTGGCTACCAGGCAATCTAACCTGGCGATGTCGAAATATGTAAAGGATGCTGAAACAATATTACAAGCTGCGGGCTTCGACCTGATCATACTGGAAACTTCAGGCATCGGTCAATCTGATACGGAGATCATTGATCACAGCAACCTGTCCATGTATGTAATGACTCCCGAATACGGGGCCGCTACACAGCTTGAAAAGATTGATATGCTTGATTTTGCGGATATCATTGCACTCAATAAATTTGATAAGCGGGGAGCCCTTGATGCACTGCGTGATGTGAAAAAGCAATATATGCGTAACCATCAGCTGTTTCATGCCAATCCCGATGACATGCCTGTTTTCGGGACCATTGCCTCGCAATTTAATGACCCAGGAGTAAATCAACTCTATCGGGCCGTCATGGGACGAATAGATGAGATCTCAGGTGGCAAGTTCAAGACCAGTATGGTGGCCAGCGATGAAATGTCGGAAAAGATATACATCATCCCTCCGAAAAGAACACGATACCTATCTGAAATAGCAGAAACAATACGAAATTATAATGAGTGGGCCGATCAACAGGCCGAGGTGGCCCAGAGGATCTATGCTCTTCGTGAGTCCAGAAATATGCTGGAAGATAAACAAGACGCACACGATGCTCTGGATACCGCATTTAAGGAAGAAGAATTGAACCTGGATCCTCGCAATATGGAGATCATCAGGAACTGGGATGAAAAGAGAAATGCTTACAAAGCAAAGGAGTTTGTCTTTAAAGTAAGGGATAAAGAGCTGAAAGTGGAGACTCATACAGAGTCACTTTCGCATATCAGCATACCTAAAATTACCTTGCCAGGATACAAGGGTTGGGGAGATATCCTTAAATGGGTATTGAGGGAGAATGTACCTGGTGAATTCCCATTTGCCGCAGGTGTTTTTCCATTTAAGCGTGAAGGAGAAGATCCTACCAGGCAGTTCGCTGGTGAAGGAGGCCCGGAGCGTACCAATAGGCGTTTCCACTACCTGTCGTTCGGGATGCCAGCCATTAGGTTGTCCACTGCTTTTGATTCCGTAACACTATATGGCCGTGATCCTGATCTGAGGCCCGACATCTATGGTAAGATCGGTAATGCCGGTGTGTCCATTTCCTGCCTGGATGATGCCAAACGGCTCTACTCAGGCTTTGACCTTGTTGATCCAAAGACCTCAGTGTCCATGACCATCAACGGGCCGGCCCCTACATTGGTGGGCTATTTCATGAACGCGGCCATTGATCAGCAGTGTGAGATCTATATCCGTGAACAGGGACTTGAAAAGGAAGTAGAAAAAAAGATCGAAGCCATCTATAAGGAGAGGGCATCAAAACGTCCGAAATATAATGGACCTATCCCGGAAGGACATAGCGGCCTCGGCTTGATGTTGCTTGGGGTAACGGGTGATATGGTTTTGCCGGAGGAAACTTATAATAAGATCAAAGCAGATACCATCTGCAGGGTACGCGGAACGGTACAGGCTGACATACTGAAAGAAGACCAGGCGCAGAATACCTGCATCTTTTCGACAGATTTTGCCCTGAAAATGATGGGTGATGTACAGGAGTATTTCAATGAGAATTATGTCCGTAATTTTTATTCGGTTTCTATTTCTGGTTATCATATTGCCGAAGCAGGGGCCAACCCTGTAACACAGCTGGCACTTACGCTGGCAAACGGCTTTACATATGTTGAGTATTATGTGTCGAGAGGGATGGATATTAACGATTTTGCACCTAATCTGTCTTTCTTCTTCTCTAATGGGATCGATGCTGAATATTCTGTACTTGGAAGGGTAGCCCGGCTGATCTGGTCAAAGGCTATGAAGCTGAAATATGGGGCTAACGAACGTTCACAAAAGCTTAAATACCATATCCAGACTTCAGGACGTTCATTGCATGCCCAGGAAATAGATTTCAATGACATCAGGACCACCCTGCAGGCCCTTTATGCCATATACGACAATTGTAATTCACTGCATACCAATGCCTATGATGAGGCCATTACAACCCCGACAGAAGAATCGGTCACGGAGGGCCATGGCCATCCAGCTGATCATAAATCATGAACTGGGACTGGCAAAGAACCAGAACCCACTCCAGGGATCTTTTATCATAGAGGAATTGACCGACCTGGTGGAAGAAGCAGTGATGATGGAGTTTGACAGACTCACAGAAAGAGGAGGGGTGCTGGGTGCGATGGAAACCATGTACCAGCGGAGTAAGATACAGGAAGAATCCCTGTACTATGAAACCCTGAAACATACTGGTGAACTTCCAATTATGGGTGTGAATACATTTCTGTCAACAAAAGGCAGCCCAACAGTAATTCCCGGTGAGGTGATCAGGGCCACGACAACTGAAAAAGAGCAACAAATAAATACGATACAAGATCTGCATAAAACATGGGAAACAGAAGCTGCAAGGCATCTGGAAGACCTGAGAAAACGTGCAGCACATAATGATAATGTCTTTGCCGGGATCATGGAAGCAGCAAAATATTGCTCGATCGGACAGATCTCCCATGCATTATTTGAAGTCGGCGGACAATATAGAAGGAATATGTAATGTTTTTTTTGCTCAAGATCATCAAGAGATGTCATCCTGATCATTCGGAATATCATATAAGAAGCTATTGTAAGGATAGCGCCTAATATGTATCTTTTTCACTTCCTCATATAACAGCTGTCGCAGATCTGCAATATTGGTTCTTTTCTTAGCGGAAATAAAAGCACTGCTGTACTCAGCATCTGCCATCCATGTTTTTTTCAGATCGTCGAGAGAATAATTTTCTTTTTCAATCGGGCTAAGGTCATCCTCCTGTTTTTCAATGAAACGGTAGGCATCTATCTTATTAAAAACCATGATGGATGGTTTATCGTAGGCATTGATTTCTGCAAGTGTGCTGTTCACTGTTTTGATCTGATCTTCGAAATCAGGATGGGAAATATCGACCAGGTGCACGAGGATGTCCGCTTCCCTGACCTCGTCCAGTGTTGATTTGAAGGATTCAATAAGACTATGAGGAAGTTTCCTGATAAATCCTACAGTATCGGTCAGGAGAAATGGCAGGTTTTGTAAAACCACCTTTCTCACTGTTGTATCGAGCGTGGCAAAAAGCTTGTTTTCAGCAAACACATCTGATTTGCTCAGCAGGTTCATCAAAGTTGATTTCCCAACATTAGTATAACCCACCAGCGCTACCCTGACCAGCTTGCCACGGTTTTTGCGCTGGGTTACTTTCTGTTTATCAATCAGAATAAGTTTTTTCTTTAGCAATGCAATCCGATCACGAATAATACGCCTGTCGGTTTCAATTTCAGTCTCACCGGGCCCCTTCATTCCAATACCACCTTTTTGTTTGGAAAGGTGTGTCCACATACGTGTAAGCCGGGGAAGCAGATATTCATATTGTGCCAGTTCCACCTGTGTCTTAGCATGGGCTGTTCGCGCCCTTTTTGCAAAAATATCAAGGATCAAATTATTGCGATCGAGTATTTTGCATTCCAATGCTTTTTCAATGTTCCGAAGCTGTGAAGGGCTGAGCTCATCATCAAAAACAGCAATATCAACTTCATTTTCTTTGATAAAGTGCCTGATCTCTTCCAGCTTCCCAGATCCGACAAAAGTTCTGGGGTCAGGGTGATTGAGGGATTGCTGAAAGGTCTTTATGGGAATCCCTCCGGCAGTATCCACCAGGAAGGCAAGCTCATGAATATGCTCATCTGCACTTCGGCGATCATCCTGTTTGCTGCTGATGCCAATGAGAACAACGGTTTCTTCTTCCCGTTTTATTACGTTAGGTTCGGGCATTAAAACGACTTAAATCCTATGATCTCCCTTACTTCCCGAATGGTTTTTCGGGCACTTTCCCTGGCCACCTCAGCGCCTTCACTCGTTACCTTCTTCAGGTATGCAGAATCTTCTGACAGGCTAAGGATCCTTTCCCTGAAGGGTGTTGTAAAGGCAATGACATCCTCCGCGAGTTGTTTTTTCATGTCGCCGTATCGCACTGTACAATTATTATAGGCTTCGTCGAAAAATGATACTGTTTCAGGTTTAGAAACCACCTCCATTAAGGTAAAAAGGTTTTGAATAGCTTCAGGTTTCTGCTGGTTTATCTCGGTGGGGCCGCTATCGGTAACAGCTCTCATCACTTTTTTACGGATCACTTCGGGGGTGTCAGCAAAAAAGATCGCATTGCCTTCCCCTTCTGATTTACCCATTTTGCCTGTACCATCGAGGCCGGGGATCTTCACCAGGGCTTCACCAAAATTGTAGGCCTGGGGAATAGGAAAATAATCAACTTTGAACATGTGGTTAAAACGACGGGCAAAGGTCCTCATCATTTCAAGGTTTTGCTCCTGATCTTTGCCTACAGGAACCTTAGCAGCCTTATGTATGATCACATCTGCAGCCATGAGGGTTGGGTATGTAAGCAAACCGGCATTTACATTATCAGGCTGCTTCCTGACCATATCTTTGAATGATGTACAGCGTTCCAACTCTCCGAGATATGCATTCATATTCAGCAAAAGGTAGAGTTCAGAAACCTCAGGTACATCACTCTGGATATATAAGGTAGCCTTTTCAGGGTCGATGCCGGTTGCCAGGTATTCCACAAGAACATTTTTCACATTCCCGTGCAAGTCTTCAGGGGTGGGGTGAGTCGTAAGAGAATGATAATCCGCAATAAAGAAAAAACAACGATTGTTCTCCTGCATCTTAACAAAGTTCTTCATCGCACCAAAATAGTTTCCAAGGTGCAGATTACCTGTCGGCCTGATTCCACTAACTACAGTTTCCATATAGGATTATATCTAATTTCAAATTTCAAACTTCAAATTTCAAATATCAGATATCAGATATCAGATATCTTTTATCTTATATCTTCAACTCTTCTCCATTCTTGTCGTAGATGTGATATTCAAGGAAATGGAAGTTGCTGTTTTTATTAATTTTGATTTTCTTACCAAGCTTACGTTGCCATTTGTAGCGTAGCGACGACAACATACCTTTTGTCATGTAGGCATGCAGGAATGGATGCACTTCAAGGGTGATCTGCTTTTCATTTTGTTCCTGCAGGAGGTACTTGATATTGTTTTCAATCTCATCAGTGATGATGATGCTTGGCCCTATTTTACCTGAGCCATTGCACGATGGACATTTCTCCAGGGTTTCGATGGTCATTTCAGGACGAACCCGCTGCCTGGTGATTTGCACAAGACCAAACTTACTTGGTGGAAGGATGGTGTGCTTAGCACGGTCTTTCGACATTTCTTCTTTAAATCGCTGGTACAATGCCCGACGATGTTTGGAATCCAGCATGTCGATAAAGTCAACAACAATGATCCCTCCCATATCCCTCAATCTGAGCTGACGGGCAATTTCAATTGCAGCCTCCAGGTTCACCTCCAGGGCATTGTCTTCCTGCGAATTTTGCTTATTCACCCGATGACCGGAGTTAACATCGATCACATGCAGAGCTTCGGTATGTTCAATAACCAGATAAACCCCACTTTTAATGGTAACGGTTTTTCCAAAGGAACCCTTGATCTGCTTGTCGATACCAAAATGCTCGAAAATATGTGTCTTCCCCTTGTGAAGTTTTACAATATCAACCTTATTGGGTGCGATCCGTCCAATATAATTTCTGACCTCTTCATATAGTTCCGTATCATTTACATGGACACTGTTAAAGGATTCATTCAACACATCCCTGAGCAAAGCAGTTGTCCTGTCCATTTCGCTCACAATCTTGCTGGGTGGTTTAAGTCCGCGTAATTTCCTGGACAAGATGGTCCACTTTTTAACAAGACTCTGAAGGTCAGCATCAAGTTCGGCAACCAGTTTATCTTCCGCCACTGTACGGATGATCACACCCATATTGTTTGGTTTGATACTCTGGATAAGCCTCTTGAGCCTGTTTCGCTCGTCAACACTTTTAATCTTTTGTGATATCGAAACACGGTTAGAGAATGGCACCAGCACAAGGAATCTTCCTGCAAATGATATTTCTGATGATATTCTTGGTCCTTTGGTGGAGATAGGTTCTTTGGCAATCTGAACAGCGATCTGCTGATTAGTTTTCAGCACATGTGAGATCTTCCCGGTTTTTTCAATATCCGACTCAAGCTTAAATTTTGTGATATCCGGAGAGGGGCCTTTCGGTGTTAAGCCATGCCTGATAAATTTGTTGAGTGACTTTACCTGGGGACCCAGGTCAAGATAATGCAAAAAGCCATCTTTTTCATAGCCAACATCAATGAAGGCTGCATTAAGACCGGGCATGATCTTTCTCACCCGACCCAGATAAACATCACCTACTGCATAGTTATTGTCAAGCTTTTCTTTGTGTAGTTCAACAAGGAATTTATCCTCCAGCAAAGCAATATCTACCTCATTCTTAAACGAATTAATAATCAATTCCTTTTCCACGGTAGTATGGTTTTAAAACGCAAACCACTGATAAAAATATATATCAATGATCTAAAAAAACAAGAAAGGCGGCATGGAAAAGCGGTAGGGTCGGAAAAATAAAACAATTGCATAATGCTTCAAACTCAACATTATGCAATTGCTACGCTTATTTCTTCTTGTGTCTGTTCTTCCTCAAACGTTTCTTACGCTTGTGGGTCGACATCTTATGTCTCTTCTTCTTTTTCCCGCTTGGCATAGTAGTTTCTTTTAGACGATTACTTTACACTTTTTTTCACGTCATTGACAAAGGTCTTCGCAGGCTTGAAAGAAGGGATGAAATGTTCCGGAATGATGATGGTAGTGTTTTTTGAAATATTTCTTCCGGTTTTCTGCGCCCTTTTCTTAACTGTAAAACTGCCGAATCCCCTCAGGTATACATTTTCACCATTGATGAGTGATCCTTTTACAGCTTCCATGAAAGATTCTACTGTTGCTTGTACTGCAACTTTTTCAATTCCTGTTTTGTTCGCAATATCTGCTACGATTTCTGCTTTTGTCATGATATATTTTTTAAAGTAGTTAAACGTTAGTTTTCTTATATGGGCTGCAAATATATAATTTTTTTTAAATCAAAACAGTTTTCTGGGATTAAATTTTTTTTTCTAATGTACTCTAAATAAATTTGTTCCCAACTAAAATGGACTTCACCGGACAAATACTTCAGTGGTATGGAAGCAGTCGCCGCGACCTCCCCTGGCGACATACACAAGACCCATATAAAATATGGCTGTCGGAAGTAATATTGCAGCAAACAAGGGTAGAGCAGGGCATGGCCTACTATCAGCGATTTGTATCTGAATACCCGGGCATTGAGGATCTTGCAAAAGCGCCCGAACAAAAGGTGCTTAAGCTTTGGCAGGGGCTGGGGTATTATTCCAGGGCCAGGAACCTGCTTTTTGCGTCGAAGCAGCTCATGAATGAATTTAATGGAGTATTTCCATCATCATACAAGCAGATAAAAACACTCAAAGGTGTTGGTGATTACACTGCTGCTGCCATTGCATCTATTGCTTTTGGAGAAGCAGTTGCTGTTGTTGACGGTAATGTAAAACGTGTGATCTCAAGAATTTATGGTTTAGAATTGACAGGGACCCCGCTATATAATAAGGTGAGGCAAGTCATGACTGATAAACTGGATCCAAACAGGCCAGGGGATTTTAACCAGGCTGTAATGGAATTTGGTGCGCTACAGTGTACTCCAAAAAATCCATCATGCGCAACATGCATTTTTCAAAAAGAATGCCAGGCATACTGCAAGGGCATGGTTGACTTGCTGCCAGTTTTGGAAAAGAAAAAAAAGCCCCTCAAGCGGTATTTCTCTTACTTCGTTGTTCGCATCCCCGGGAAGCAAGGAGGTGTGATCATGAGAAAACGCACAAAGGAAGATATCTGGAAAAATCTTTATGAGTTTCCACTTATAGAAACCGAGACCGAATTTGACACCGATAAATTACAGCTTAGTTCATTATACAGGTCGTGGTTTGGTGAGAATGTGAAGATCATACGGAGCAGTAAGCCATATAAACATCAACTCACGCACAGGACCATCTTTTCAAAATTTTACTTTATTGAATTAGGACCGACAGACGTTTATAATGCAGACCCGAGCTGGGAGATCATTCCTTTGAATGACATTCATAAATATCCCGTCTCCCGTCTCATAGATCGCTTTTTAAAGGAGGATAAATCGAAAATCAACTCAACACCCAACACTTAAAACTCAAAATTTTCGTAAAAAAGTGTGACATTTTTCAAAAAAAGGTATTAATAGTTAAACCCACTGCAACAATGCTTGTCTTGTTATGAGGAAGCATCATTAAATTAATTAAATTTGTAAACTAAATTAAAACTGAGAAACATGGCTGGAATCAATAAAGTAATCCTGGTGGGAAACTTAGGAAAAGACCCGGAGGTGAGAACGCTTGAGAATGGAGCAAAAGTTGCCAACTTTACACTGGCAACATCCGAATCGTATAAAAACAAGGAAGGCCAGCGGGTTACCCAAACAGAATGGCATAATATAGTATTGTGGCGTGGGCTTGCCGAAATTGCCGAGAAATACCTTCAGAAGGGAAACCAGGTGTATATCGAAGGGAAGATCAGGACACGTTCCTGGGATGATAAAGATGGAAACAAACGATACACCACAGAGATCCTTGGTGATAACCTGACCATGCTTGGTGGCAGGCGCGATAGCGATGATTCAGATTCATCCCCGGCAAAGGTTGAAGAAAAAGCCCCGGAGGCAAATGCGGGTGATGAGAAGGATGACCTGCCATTTTAATCTTTCCGACTCGCAACGGGGCTAAACTCCTGCTTGAGCCTTAATGCTCTTTTATTTGCTTTATCGGAAATTGTTTAATTTTGCCTATGAAATATATACCGCTGCTGGTTTGGTAGCGGTATGATTTTTTATTATTTTTGTATATAAACAGCAGAGAAACAGTTAATATCATTCTGCTGGAAAAAATAAAATCATTGGAAGTCCCTGATCCTGCTGACAGTCTTTACCTTGCATTCACCGTGATCCTTGATGCATTCATTCAACCATTCTCATTTACGATTCTTGTATCATTATTGGTATTGATCGTACTCTTATTCTTTTCAGCAATGATCTCCGGTTCGGAAATCGGGTTCTTTTCGCTGGGTCCTCAACACCTCGATCGATTGCGGGAATCAACATCCAAGAGAAATAAGCTGATCTTAAAACTTCTGGAAAGACCTAAACGACTGCTTGCCACTATACTGATCGCAAATAATTTTGTGAATGTTGCCATTGTTATTCTTTCAACCTTTATTGTCTCACTCTGGTTTAACCTTGCCAGCTATCTCATCCTCTCCTTCGTGATTCAGGTAGTGGTGATCACAGCACTTATCCTCTTGCTGGGGGAGATCCTGCCAAAAATGTATGCCAGTGTATATCCGGAGAGATTCTCCAGGATCATGGGAGGTCCATTAAAGGTGCTGATCAATATATTTTATCCGTTCAGTTCTCTCCTGGTAAAATCGACAGCATTCCTTGAAAATAAGCTTGAGCGAAAGAGCCATATCATGTCAAGAAGCGAATTGTCAGATGCCATTGAACTAACAGCCGGGGAATCAACACCAGAAGAGGGAAAGAAGATACTGCAGGGAATCGTGAAATTTGGCGATATAGAAGTAAAGGAGATCATGCGCTCCAGGGTGGATGTGATCGCACTAGAGATCGAGGCTGCTTTCACTGAAGTGATGGAAGTTATCGTAGAATCAGGTTTCTCAAGGGTGCCTGTTTACGAGGAAAGTTTTGACAATATACGGGGGATCTTATATGTGAAAGACTTGCTGCCCCATCTTGAAAAATCGGAGGAATTTGATTGGCAAAACCTTATCAGGGATGCATTTTTTGTTCCGGAAAATAAAAAGATAAATGACCTGCTCCAGGAATTTCAGGAGAAAAAGATCCATCTGGCGATTGTCGTCGATGAATATGGAGGAACCTCTGGCATCGTTTCACTGGAAGACGTACTGGAAGAGATCGTGGGGGAGATAACCGATGAATCTGACTCAGGAACAGAAGAGTTCATGTTTGAGAAGATCGATGATCGAACATATATTTTTGAAGGGAAAATGACCATTAACGACTTTTGCAAGATCGTGGAGGAAGATGATGATATCTTCGATGAAGTAAAAGGCGATTCCGACTCCCTTGCCGGGCTCATACTGGAACTTGAAGGAAAGATTCCCAAGAAAAATGAAGAGACAGCATTCCGTAATTATGTTTTTATTGCCGTGGAAGTGGATCTGAAAAGGATCAAAAGGGTCATGGTAAAAATTAAACAGGGAGGATGAATGAATAAATATACATCTGCCTGTGGGATTCATCATCACGATGCTATTTATAACAGCATGCAATGATCCCTAAAGCTACACCCAAACCCCGGGGCTTACTTCCGGATCGCTTTACCGGCACATGAGTATACTGCATTTGATACAACTTTCCCATATGCTTTCGAATACCCTGTATACGCCGACCTCCTCCCTGATCCTTATGCTCCGGAGGAACCTTACTGGATGAACATCGAATTTCCCGACTTTAAAGGAAGGATCCATCTGAGCTATAAGGAAGTGGACGGCAACCTCGTAGAGTACCTCGAAGATTCGAGGGAGTTTGTGATGAAACATATCCCCAAGGCCAGCGGGATCAACGATTCACTCATCCTGGACAGAAGCAAAAACCTCTATGGTCTTGTATATCATATAGATGGAATGGGTGCTGCTTCACCCTGCCAGTTTTTCATTACCGACAGCACAAAGCATTTTGTGCGCGGCGCCCTGTATTTCGATGTGGTGCCCAATAACGATTCCCTCGCCCCTGTTATCGATTTTCTCAAGAAAGACATCGAACACATCTTAGCTACATTCACCTGGAAGTAAAGTAAAAAGTACTTGGAGTACTTAGAGTACTTAAAGTTAGGGCTTTGACAACTGATAGATGTTGTGAGATATCGTTTTATCCTGAATCAGGTTCAATTCGTATTCATTATAGGAAACCTTGCGCCCACTTTGACGTTTAAAAATTATACAGCGGGATTTCGCTTTATCCCAATTTTTTTTACTTTTGGGAACCCTGACGGGAAATCCCGGCTAAAACTATTATAATCGCTGATCAGGAGATGATAGAAACCATCAAAATAGGAACCCTCAAATGGCATCACGTCCTAAACCCGGATGAGAATGACCTTCAGTTCTTTGTGGATAACTTCCATTTTCACCCGCTTGACCTGGAAGATTGCCGTTCGAAGCTGAACCAGCGTCCGAAGGTGGATATCTATGATGACTATTATTTCATGATCCTGCATTTTCCAAATTTCGATAAATCGGGAAAATTTCTCCAAACCAAGGAAGTGAAGGTTTTCTGGGGAGAGGATTATGTGATCACAATGGGCAGTTCACCATGGGTGGTGATGAGTATGTTTAAGGAAGCCCAGGACCAACAGGCCAGGAATGAAGATTTTGAGATCGGTACCAGTGATGCCCTTCTCTACCATATTCTTGAACGCTTAATGCGCGAAACGATGGTGCTGCTCCGGAAGGTGGGTAATGATGTGGAATTTCTAAATACCGAACTGTTTAACATGAAGGCCCGGGCGACCATTGAAAGGATCTCTATCACGCGAAAAAATATTATCCTCCTTAATACGATCTTCAAGCCTCAGTTGCCACTATTCCAGCGATTCGAGATTGGGAAGATCGAAGGTTATGCTGAAAATATGGAGGATTACTGGGGTAACATCCTTGACTACTATCAGAAGATGTGGGATATGACCGAGGATTACCAGGAGCTGATCGAAGGGCTCTCAAAAACCTTTGATTCATTGCAGGCACACAAGATCAATGACATCATGAAGGTACTTACCTTCTTTTCTACCATACTTCTTCCACTTACCTTTATCACCGGACTTTATGGAATGAATGTAGGACTTCCATTGCAGGATGACCCCAATTCATTTTTTATTGTACTGGTTTCCATGGTTGTTATCGTAGCGGTAATGCTGCTATATTTCAAACGAAAACGCTGGATTTGACCTGCAGTCCCTATTCCTGCCTACGCAAGGATTCCATGTGAATCAGGTTCAACAAACGTTTAACGAACTCTTCATCAAGTTTTAGGGAAGTACCTTTTTTAAGCCGGTCTTCAATAACTGCCGACCATCGCTCTGCTTGAAATGGTGCCAGGTTTTGCTCTTCCTTTAACCTTCCCGATCAGTTCTGATACCTCCATCCTTTTTGAGAGGATCTCTAATAACTGCTCATCCAGCTCATCAATAGAAGTACGATATTTTGCAAGATTGGCATCAGCCTCTTGAGCGTGCTGTTTCCTGACCTTAAGGCCAGCAATGATCTTTTTTAATTCCCCAGGGGAAAGTTGTTGTGCCACATCGGTAAGCGCATGATCAGGATCATGATGGGCTTCTATCATCAAACCATCCAGGCCCAGGTCAAGGGCTTTTTGAGAAATGCCCGGCAAATAATCCCGGTGACCTCCAATATGACTGGGGTCGCACAGGATCGGAAGTTCGGGAAAGATGCCTTTTAATTCGATGGGGATTTCCCATAAGGGGATGTTCCGGAAAGGTTTACTATAATAAACATCAAAGCCACGATGTACGGCAGCGAGGTTTGTAATGCCATTTTTAAGCAGACGCTCAATACCCCCAGCCCATAAGCTAAGATCAGGGTTGAGCGGGTTTTTAACCATCACACAGAGGTCGCACCCACGAAGTACTTTTGCAATCTCATCTACAACAAAAGGACTGACCACTGTTCGGGCACCGATCCATACAACATCAACACCTGCATTCAAGCAAGCTTCGGCATGTGCCGGGATGGCAATTTCTACGGCCAGCTTAAGGCCAAAACGCTCTTTCACCTCTTTAAGCCAGTCAAGACCTGCATCCCCAACACCTTCAAAATCACCCGGACGGGTTCGGGGTTTCCAAATGCCTGCACGAAAAGCAATGAGCCCAGGAATACCCAATAGTGCTTCAGCTGTAGTGATCACCTGCTCACGTGTTTCGGCTGCACATGGCCCGGCAATCAATGCCGGCCTGCTAACTTCTTTAATGAAATTGAGTTTGTTGCTCATTAATTCCCCATTTTTACTCCTCAAATTTAATATTTTTAGTTGCATTTAGGGAAATATTCGGTGGTGTAGCTACTTGAACAAAAAAGTGATTATTTTTGCCAGATATAAACCATCAAAACAACGAAGTGGTGAAACGAATTGATATTGTTGACCTTGTAGGGTCCGATAAAGTGAATGTCAGGGTGAATGCCAAAGGCTGGGTACGGACCAAGAGACAAAGTAAAAATGTGGCTTTCATAGCCTTGAACGATGGCTCAACAATAAATAACCTTCAGATAGTTGCCGATGTGGAAAAGATAGGTGAGGATGTCCTTGCCATGATCAATACCGGGGCTTCTCTTTCTGTTGACGGACTTCTTGTTGAATCGGCCGGAAGTGGACAATCCAATGAGCTACAGGCAGAGCATATTGAAGTATTGGGTGTTGCTGACCCCGACACTTATCCATTGCAACCCAAAAGGCACAGCCTGGAGTTTCTCAGGGAAAAAGCACACCTTCGATTTCGCACTTCTACTTTCAGTGCGATTACACGAATCAGGCATGCCATGATCTTCGGAATACATAAATTCTTCAACGATAGAGGATTTTATAATATTCATACCCCGATCATAACCGGATCTGATGCTGAAGGAGCAGGAGAAATGTTCAGGGTGAGTGTGTTTGACCCGAAGAATCCACCACTCAAGGATAATGGGGAAATAAACTATGAAGAGGATTTCTTTGGAAAAGAAACCAACCTGACAGTGTCAGGCCAGCTGGAGGCCGAATTGGCTGCCCTGGCCATGACAAAGGTGTATACTTTTGGTCCTACCTTCAGGGCAGAGAACTCAAATACTTCCAGGCATCTTGCCGAATTCTGGATGGTAGAACCTGAAGTTGCTTTTGCTGATATCAATGACAATATGGACCTTGCTGAGGACATGCTAAAATACCTGGTGAAGTACGCTGTTGACCACTGTCGTGAAGACCTGGAATTTCTGAACAGGCGCCTGAAAGATGAGGAAAAGCATAAAAAAGCCACCGACCGCTCTCCTATGGACCTGATTGAAAGACTGCAGTTTGTGATGGCAGAGGATTTTGAGAGAATAACATATACTGAGGCCATTGATGTTCTCAGAAACTCCAACTATAATAAAAAGAAAAAGTTTAATTATCCCATTGAAGGATGGGGGGTCGACCTGCAATCAGAGCATGAACGCTACCTTGTCGAGAAACACTATAACAAGCCTGTGATCATTACAGATTATCCGAGAGATATCAAGGCGTTTTATATGAAGCAGAATGATGACGGGAAAACTGTCCGTGCCATGGACGTGCTCTTTCCACAGATCGGTGAGATCATTGGTGGTTCACAGCGTGAAGAAGAATATGATAAGCTTTTATCACGCATTAAAGAGATGGACATTCCTATTGACAGCATGTGGTGGTTTCTCGAAACAAGGCAATTTGGTACAGTTCCGCATAGTGGATTCGGACTTGGATTTGAGCGCCTGATGCTGTTTATTACCGGTATGGGTAACATTCGTGACGTGATTCCATTCCCCAGGACACCCCAAAATGCTGAATTCTGATAATTCAGGCTTCTTTTCATGTTTATTTATATTGGTTTTTTGTTGCTATTTTATTATTTTCGGTGATAGAATCATCATTGCAAAACTGAATCTGAATCATGCTCAATCAACGACTGCAGCAAAAGCTTTTACAGAAGCTGTCACCACAGCAGATACTGCTGATGAAGCTGCTTCAGATTCCCACCATGGCACTTGAGCAAAGGATAAAGCAGGAAATAGAGGAAAACCCGGCTTTGGAAGAAACTGGATCAACAGAGGACGAGCAGGGAGAAACTATCGATAGGGATGATGAATCAGCAGAATCAAGCCAGGAAGAGGAATACGACAGCAAAGAGGATGAGTTTGACCTGAATGATTATATGCAGGACGATGAGATCCCATCCTATAAAACCAGCACGAACAACCAGTCATCAGATGATGAACACAGGGAGATCCCCTATGCCTCAGGCTTGAGCTTCCAGGATATGCTCCTATCTCAACTTGGACTCAGGATTCTGGATGAGAAACAAAAAAGCATTGCCGAAACCATTATTGGAAATTTAGACGATTCGGGCTACCTGCAGAGGGATATTGCTGCTATGGTTGACGACCTGGCTTTTGCCCAGAATATCAACGCATCAGATGATGAAATTCTGGAAGTTTTGCAGATCGTGCAGGAATTCGACCCGGCAGGGGTAGGCGCACGCAATCTGCAGGAATGCCTGCTGATACAATTAAAACGTAAGCAAGATGAAGACCAGCCTGCCATTGACTTAGCCATAGTGATCCTTGACAACTATTTCAATGAGTTTGTAAAGAAACATTATGAGAAGATCATGAAAAAGGCAAGGGTCTCCGAAGATGAGCTTAAAGATGCTTTGAAAGAAGTGCTTAAACTCAATCCTAAACCCGGGAACTCCCTCAGTGAAACAACCAAAACAAACCATTATATAATTCCCGATTTTATTATTAATAATACAAATGGTGAGCTGGAACTGAGCCTTAGTTCAAGAAATGCACCGGAGTTGCGGCTTAGCCGAACTTACATGAATATGCTGGAAGCTTATGCTGAAAACAAAAAGGATAAGCAGAAAAAGGAAGCCTTCATGTTTGTGAAACAAAAGATTGACTCGGCGAAATGGTTTATGGAAGCTATTCGTCAGCGTCAAAATACATTGTTTGTTACCATGAATGCCATTATGGGATTTCAAAGTGAGTATTTCCTTACAGGTGATGAAACCAAATTGAAACCCATGATCCTGAAAGATATTGCTGATATCGTTAATCTCGATATTTCCACTATTTCAAGGGTGGCGAACAGCAAATATGTACAATCGCCATTTGGGACTTTCCTATTGAAGAGCTTTTTTTCAGAGTCGATGCAAACAGAGTCGGGAGAGGAGGTTTCTACCCGTGAAATTAAAAAGATACTCAGCGATTGTATTGATAATGAAAACAAGGCGAAGCCTCACACCGATGAACAACTTACCAATATTCTCAAAGAAAAGGGCTACAATATTGCCCGCCGTACGGTAGCCAAATACAGAGAACAACTCAACATTCCCGTTGCCAGGCTTCGTAAGGAACTCTGATCAATTCTGCCGGAATTGCACTACATTTGTGGCTTATTATTTTGAAATGGAATTACGCATAGCAAGGATCATATCAATTATTTTCCATCCACTCCTGATACCGACCTATTTCATAGCAGTTCTGATGAACCTGAATGTATTTTTTGCACTCATGATACCGGATGATGCAAAATGGAAGATCATTGTCCTTGTATTGATCACGTCAGCCATATTTCCTCTGATCATCCTCTATGGGATGTATCGCCTGAATCTTGTAAAAAGTCTGACGATTGAAGGCAGGGATGAGCGCCTGTATCCATATATTGCCACAAGTATTTTCTTCTTTCTGTCATGTTATTTGATCTGGCAGATCAATATTTCACCTGTCTATTATTATAGCTTGATGGGTGCCAGCATACTTGCCCTACTTACACTACTGATCAATATCTTCTGGAAGATCAGTGCACATACAATATCGATCGGGGGAGTGCTGGGAATATTGATAAGCTTACAGGCAGTGTTACTTATCGACCTTCTCTGGCTGATCGCGGGAACTATATTAATTGGTGGAGCAGTAGGCTTTGCCCGCTTAAGGGCAGGCACTCACACCCAGGCACAGGTATATTCCGGATATATCATCGGTTTTCTAACAACCTTCCTGTTGATATTTTATTTCTGAATTGTAATGATTTAGAAAGGTATGATCGCTATTCCTACGGATATAGGATAAAGCTCTGGCCCCTTGTCTACTTTGAAGACTTTAGAGACCTGGTAATAAACAGTTACATTAAACCATTTATATCCAATACGAAAAGTTGGCCCGTAACGCCAGGTTTCAAGATGTTGTATGTCCTTCGATTTCACCTTAACATCCACCTCATCAGTTACAACAGTTCCATTTTCTGCAATATGAAACCGGTTCCCTTTATACTTTGTATGGGAATTAATCAGGAATCCGAACTTAAATCCAAAAGCAATCCGAAACCCTTTTTCAGTTCTTATTCTGAATTCCACTGGAACATCAATATAGGCAAGGGCTACCTTGCTCTTTTTATAACTGAGGTCGTCAGGGATCTTCAGAAAGGATATAGAATCAGCCTTCACATCATCGATATAATTATCAGAGTATAGGTTATGAAATCCCATACCAATACCACCAGCAAGATAGATCTTACTTTCTTTGATTCTGTAATTATACATTCCAAATACCTGTGCACCCTGGTTGATGGTACGGGTTTTCATGTCAGGGGGTTGCCCCTGCCAGATATCAGCATACATGCCAACACCGATATTAAATTTCCTGATCGTTGATTCACTCACCACCTGGGAAAATACAGACCCGATAATGAAGATGCCGATAACTGATAACAAGATCCTGTTCATAAAGAGGGTTATTTTGTGGTGACAAATATACAATAAACAGGAATCATGCCATAAAAAAAAGGGGCCGAAGCCCCTTTTATAGATAATCCTACCCCTTAAACTTATTCAATAATAAGTTTGCGGACTTCAACAGCATCACCACTTACAATCTGTACGATGTACATGCCAGTGATAAAGTTTGAAGTATTCACTGTTATCTGATCATTATCGAATTGTCCTGAAAATACTAACTGACCCATGTTGTTGTATATCATGACTTCATCAATAATACTGTTAGCCTCTACTGTGATACGGTCCCTAGCCGGGTTTGGATAGATATTGGTTGTAATATCTTGCTCAACCGCAGATGGCTCATCACCGATACCAACCCCAATATGCTCATCGAAGCATACATTGTCGATATAGTACATTGGATCGTCATTACCATCAGCTGTAGCATAGATGTCAATCACACCAAGCATATTTGGACCATCATTGTTCCACTGCCATGTGCTGACAATAGATCCGTTGATCTCATATTGAGCTACTGAATCGTCAAGGTTGACATAAAGGACTGAATGGTTCCATTCAGCAACATTATATGCAAAATCGACCTGTGTGAAGTCAGCTTGTTGGAAATAACCTGTACCATCTGATTTGAAGAAGCACTGGAATCCCCACTCATTGGATGCACCATAGAGTGTCATGTCCTGCATAACGTTATAGTAGCCACCATAGGTGCCACCATCAGGAACATAGATGTCGAGCGAGATTGCCCAGCTACCACTTGTTTTCTGATCCAGGTTGTAGATGAGGTCACTTTCAATAACTGCGAGGTCAATTTCCAGAGAATTAGGTGCTGATAATGCAAATGCATCACTTATATATCCATCATAATCTCCACCTGGATTGTCGTCCCATGTTGTCCACAGTGTTGATTGTGTGCAGAGGAAATCACCAGCTGTATAGCTGTCGAAATTATCGCAGTTCATCATAGGTTCAGCTTCCACGAAGCAGAAATTATCGATATAATACATTGGATCGTCATTACCATCGGCAGTAGCATAAATATCAACAGCACCAAGCATATTTGGTCCGTCGTTATTCCATAACCACTGAGCAACCTCCACTCCATTGATATAGTAGTATGCCTGAGCATTATCAAGATCAACGATCAATGAAGAATGGTTCCATGCAGCAAGATTATAGGTGAAATCAACTTGAGTGAAGTCAGCCTGTTGGAAATAACCAGTACCATCTGATTTAAAGAAGCACTGGAATCCCCACTCATTGGCAGCGCCAAAGAGAGTCATATCCTGCATTACGTTGTAATATCCACCATAGGTGCCACCATCAGGAACGTAGATGTCGAGTGAAATTTCCCATGAACCTGTAGTTTTCTGGCCTAGGTCAGTAACAATATCACTTTCGATCACTGCAAGGTCAATATTGAGAGAGTTAGGCGCAGTAGCAGCCATTGCATCACTTACATAACCATCATAATCTCCACCTGGATTGTCATCCCATGTGGTCCACCTATCGGACTGTGTGCAGAGGAAATCACCAGCTGTGTAGCTGTCGAAATCATCACAGGGGGGAGCAGGTACAAATTCCTTGAAGCAGAAATTGTCGATGAAGTAGTAAGGATCGTCATTACCATCGGCAGTAGCATAAATATCAACAGCACCAAGCATATTGGGTCCGTCATTATTCCATTGCCACACAGCTACTTCATTTCCATTAATATAATAGTAGGCGGTAGAATCGTCGAGATCCACAACCACAGTGGAGCTATTCCATTCAGCAAGGTTATAGGTGAAATCTACCTGTGTGAAGTCAGCCTGCTGGAAATATCCTGTACCATCTGATTTGAAGAAGCACTGGAATCCCCACTCGTTGGCAGCGCCAAAGAGCGTCATGTCCTGCATTACGTTATAATAGCCACCCCAGGTGCCACCATCAGGAACGTAAATGTCAAGTGAAATTTCCCACATACCAGTGGTTTTCTGACCAAGGTCGGTAACAATGTCACTTTCGATAACTGCAAGGTCAATACCCAAAGAGTTTGGAGAAGAAGATGCATACATATCGCTTACATATCCGTCATAGTCTCCACCTGGATTGTCATCCCATGTGGTCCACATGGTAGATTGAGTGCAAAGGAAATCACCGGCTGTGTAGCTGTCGAAGTCATCACACATTTCTCCACCACCACCACCTGGATTAATGACCAGGTCATCGATCATGAAAATGAAAGCATCGTTACTTACACATTGAATAGCAACATATACATCCATGCCTGCATAAGCTGAAAGATCGTAAACGTATTCTGTCCAATCAAGTGGAGCTTCAACGTAGGGAGCTGTTGAGATCACTGTAAATTCAGCAGGATCAGGTGTTGTGGTTGAAACCGCAACATTAAATCTTTCAGCGCCATAATCATGGGTATACGATTTTGCCCAGAATGTAAATGAAGCTCCATCACTATCAGCTGCTAAGCTTACCATGTCAGAAATGAACCAATCGTCGTTGCCATCGCCTCCGGATGGAACTGATGCCAGGCAAGCGCCGAATTGTGCTCCAGTGTGTGCCTGGATTTCGGGCTCAGTTAGTGGCGGATCAGTTGTTGCCGGGTCGAATACAATAAAAGCTTGTGCTTCACCTGCGTGGGGCCAGGTATAGCCGGTCATTGAATAAGTAGTGAACATGTCAACATCAAGTACCGTCCAGGGTGTGAATTCAAATGTCCACGCAACCTCAGCTTCAAAATCGCAAGTGTACATGTCTGCAATTTCAAAGGTACTTGAAGGTGGGGTCACTTTGGCAGTCTGTGTGTATTGAACATGATTCACAGTTTTAGTGAACGCCTGTCCAAGAGCAGATTGTCCTAAAAAGAAAACTGATACAAGAAGTACCAGCACAGTAAGTGTAAATTTTCTCATGTGTAGTTAAATTTTGGTTAATAAAAAGTTGTTCGTTCGCCCAAATATAAGCAATACTTGATTAAATGCAAAATTCTAAGTAAAGAAAATAAATGCTAAAAAATATTTTTTGGCTTTTCCGGTAGAATACTTGATCAATAAATTGTAAGCTTCAATCGTTTAGATCAAGTATGGAGATTCTAATAAATCATAGGTCTTTTCAGGTGTCAGAGCTGAAAAGTATCTTCAAGCTGAGGGATCTTAACTTCCCAACCAAAAGTATCCTTGATTTTAATTCTCAAGGCATCCGATGATTTGGGTTCACCGTGATTGATAAAAATACATGAGGGGTCTTTTTGAAGGCCGGAAAGCCAGTCGATGATCTGCGCTTGATCGGCATGTGATGACATGGTCCGGATATCTTCAATATGGGCACGTACAGGATAGTATTCTCCATGGATCTTGATCTCATGAACCCCATCATGAATACTTCTTCCCCTGGTACCTTCTGCCTGGTAGCCCGGGATGATGATGGTAGATTCAGGATTTCCGATATGTTTTTTCAGGTAGGTCAGCACCCTTCCCCCATTCATCATACCACTTCCGGCAATCACAATTTTAGGCCGTTTATCCTCAGCTGTCTTAATGGTATCCTTATACGACCTGATCATCTTAGTATTCCTGAATACCTCATCAAAGATCTTTGGTCCGAGCTTATGCCATTTATAATATTTATTAAATACCTTGCTAACATCAATACCCATGGGAGAATCGAGATAAATAGGAATTTCGGGGATATCTTTTTTCTGTTCAAGTTTCCAGAATAGGTACATGAAATCCTGTGCCCTGTCAACGGTAAAGCTGGGAACGATCAGTATTCCGTTTCTTTCCAATACATCGTGCAAAATTTTCCGGAACTGCTCTTCATTATCAACCGTGGGATGTATGCGGTCACCATAAGTGGATTCGATGACCAGGTAATCGGCTGCTTCCGGCCTGTCCGGTACTTCAAGCATAGGGTCGTCGGTTCGTCCGATATCCCCGGAGAAAATGATTCTTTTGCCATCAATTTCAATATCTACATGAGTAGCCCCGATAATATGGGCATTATTCTGAAGCCTGAACCTGATTCCCTCCCCGATAGTCTTCCATTTATCCTCGGGATGCGATTTTAGTAATGGGAGTGTATTCCGGGCATCTTCAAGATCATATAGTGGTTTTGCCGGCTTGTGCCTCGAATAACCTTTATTGTTGGCATGTTCGGCATCTTCTTCCTGTATTTTGGCACTGTCGAGAAGCAAAACCTCGGTGATTTCGCAGGTTGGGGCTGAACCATAAATCGGTCCTTTAAATCCCTGGTGGACCAGCCTGGGCAGGTACCCCGTGTGATCCAGGTGCGCATGTGTGAGAATGACTGCATCCAGCTCAGAGGCATCAAAAGGAAGGGGCTGCCAGTTCAACTCGCGGAGGTGTTTAAGTCCTTGAAATAATCCACAATCTACCATGATCTTTTTGCCATTGGCCCGAATAAGGGTTTTGGAACCGGTCACGGTACCTGCAGCACCAAGAAACTGGATATTGAAGTCGTTCGAAAGCGTGGTATTCATTATTTATAGCTTAATGATTGATAAATGAAACCCTGTAGGAAGCAGGATTTTCAAAGGTAGAAAAAGATCGGGGAATCTAGTCTGTTGGAGTGTTAAATTGAAAAAAAGGGACAAATAAATTATTGTTTACTTCAGTTTGTCGCAAAAATCTTTTTAAATTTCTCAATTTTCGGAACGATCACGAAGTTGCAATAGGCAGCTGTTCGGTTATTGTTAAAATAATCCTGGTGGTAGTCTTCTGCTTTATAAAAGACTTTGGCAGGACTGACTTCCGTAATGATAGGATCATCCCATATGCCTTCAGCATTTAGCGCCTCAATGATCCTTTCAGCCTCTTCTTTTTGTTCGGGATGATGATAAAAGATAGCAGAGCGGTATTGAGTGCCAACATCTGCTCCCTGCCGGTTCAGTGTAGTTGGGTCATGCATCATGAAGAAAATTTCAAGGAGTTCTGCATAACTGATCATTTCAGGATCATATGTGATCCTGATGGCTTCAGCATGCCCGGTGGTTTCGTTACAGACTTCACGGTAAGATGGGTTTTTTACATGACCTCCAGTATATCCAGATTCAACATTTGAAACACCCTCCACTTCCTGAAAAATTGCTTCCGTACACCAGAAACAGCCGGATGCAAATGTGGCAGAATCTAGCCTTTCGGTTGCATAACTATTTTGTGATCCCATTAAAATGCTGATTAGTATGATAAATATATGAAATGCGATTTTCATTATTCCTTTTATGAAGAAACACTTGAATATAAAGAATGTTTGGTCGAAGCTATTCAGTATATCTGATGCTGGAAGCATCTTGTATTGAATATTTTATAAATTTGCCTGCAAATCAGGAGGACATGGAGATTCTATATAATAGCAAATTCCTGAAACATAACATTGAAAGCGAGGCTGAAGGTGCCTATAGGCTGGCTGATTTCGGCGATCTTCCCGATACAGAAGCTGATGGTGAACCATATTTTGGTCTGATTCATAGCCCGGCTTATATTGAAAGCATTAGAAATGCCTGTATAAACCAGCAGGTCCTTGCTGAAGTCAGTTTGAATAATGATAGCTGGGAAGCTGCTAAAACTGCCGTGGGCTTAAGTATCATGGCGGCAGAAAACAGCGCCTTTGCTGCCATCCGGCCTCCAGGTCATCATGCTGGCAATGAGCGCGCTTCCGGATTTTGCTTTTTTAATAATATAGCCATCGCCACTCAAAAGCTTGTGAACGAAGGTAAAAGGGTATTCATTTTTGATATCGACGGGCATCATGGAGACGGGACACAATCCATCTTTTATGGCGGAGTGATGTTTTTTATTGTTCCGTTCACCAGCATTATGCATTTCCATATACCGGGTTCAGCATAGAGACTGGCCAGGGAGATGGTGAAGGATTCACTGCTAATTTTCCCATATATGCGGGCAAAGGAGATAAAGAATTCCTGGAAGTTGTTGATAAGGCCATTTCACTTGCACAGGAAGTTTTACCCGGATGTGATTGCCGTAAGTGCTGGATTTGATAGTTATGCTGACGACCGTTTGCTGGGCCTGAACTATTCTATCAGGGGATTTTATGAATGTGCATTCAGGCTGAGGAGGGCTTTCCCGGATATTTTTGCAGTACTTGAAGGAGGCTATCACCATGATATTCGTAAGTGCGTGGATGCTTTTGCTGAAGGCATTCATAAAGGAGCTATTCCTCCAAAGCAACAATGGGATGAGAATATGGCAATAGGCTGATAGTATTTTTATTCAGTCAGGATTACATTAAAAAATAGTTTAAAATCAGTTTAAATAAGTAAAAAACAGGCTATTTTATCGTATTAATTACATATGTATATTTATTAGTGATTATCTTAGCCCCTCAAAATCAAACTTTAAAATCTTTAAGCCATGAAAAAACTATTTTTGACACTATTTGTTTTAATCATAACAATAGCTGCATTTTCACAGCCAGTTGCAAGGCAAAGGGTGGTTATTGAAAACTTCACTGCCGATTGGTGTGGCTGGTGTCCGAGTGCCCACCAGGGAATAGAGGATCTTATTGCTAATGGGTATGATATTGCACCAATAGCCTATCATGTAGGCGGAGATCCATTTCAAACAGCTGCTACTTTACACAGGGCTAATTTATACAATGTTGGGGGTATACCTCACTCACAGTTTGATGGAGTCCTTACATACGTTAATGGCTCTGCCACAGGTACAACCTATGAATTTTACTGGCCATTAGTGGAAAATAGGCTTGCTATACCTTGTGACTATACGGTATCTATATTTGGCCAGAATGACGGATTGGATTATACCATAAGTGTGGTACTGGACCTGGTAAACGGTACTCCTCCGAACGACCTTACATTACACTTTGTCCTGTGTGAAGATCATGTTCCATATTCATGGCAGGGGCAGTCAGAGTGTAGGTGGGTAATGAGAGAAATGTACCCGGATCATTTTGGTACCGACATTGATTTTGGTAGCGGCGATCAGCTGGTAATCGATTATAATTTTACTATTGACCCTAGATGGAATGCTGACAATATTGAGTTCACAGCATTCTTACAAAATGAGGCGACGATGAAATTCTCCAGGGAAACTGGGTGCCCCAACCAGACCTTATTCCACTGGCAGCTTCAGCTGCTTTCAGCAGTAGTACTGTACAGGCCTGTGAAGATACACCAGTTGATTTTTATGACAACTCCATTGGCCTCATCATTGCATGGGAATGGACTTTTGAGGGCGGAACTCCAGCCACATCCACCGAACAGAATCCTACAGTAACTTATAGTACCCCTGGTACTTATGATGTGACATTGTTTGTTGATGATGGTACTGAAACCAGCACACTACTCCTGGAAGATTATATTGAGGTAATCACCACTCCAGGTCAGGCAGCCACACCAAGCGGTCCGACAGGTATTTGTAAAGGTAGTGCAGGAAATAGCTTTAGTACAACAGGGGCTCCCACTGCTGAATCATATATCTGGTTTATTGATCCTCCTTCTGCTGGTACAATCACAGGAACCTCAACCACAGGGACACTGGATCTCGATCCTGACTATATGGGTACAATTGATATTACAGTTACACCAGCAAACCAATGTGGTGAGGGTATCTTTATCAGATGCATTTCAAACGACTGTTCAAATGGTCCCAGCTCCGTTCTGGATGTCTGACGGAAGTAGTTATTGTGTAGGTACAGAAGGTGTTGAAGTTACACTGGAAGGATCTGAATCAGGCATTGACTATGAATTATTACTCGACGGTGTATCAACTGGAAACGTAATTGCGGGTACAGGATCAGCCCTGAGCTTTGGTTTCAAGACAACTGAGGGTATTTATACCATTGTCGGGTTTACAAATTACTGTGAGTTTACAATGCATGGGACTGCTTTTATTTATCCTGTTGACCTCCCTGCTCAGGCAGATATCCCCTTGGAGATGCTTCAGTTTGTGTTGGTGAAACAACATATTATACATCTACTGGCGCAACAGATGCAGAAACTTATGTCTGGACACTCGATCCTTCTGAAGCAGGAACACTTACAGCTGTTGATCTCACAGCAACTGTGGTATGGAGCTCAAGCTTCAGTGGCGATGCGACTATCACAGTACAGGGTGTCAACGAATGTGGTGATGGAGTAGTATCAGATCCTATGACAGTTACTGTCAATGAATTTCCTGCTCCGGTTATTTCAGGAGAGGATTATGTTTACGAAAATACTCCTGATCATGTATATTCCAGCCCTGATCATGCACAGGCCAGCTATACCTGGGAAGTAACAGGTGGTGATATTACCGATGGACAGGGAACCCACGAGATCACAGTAACATGGGGAGGTATGGGTACTGGATATGTGAATCTTACTGAAATGTCGGCAGCTGATTGCGAAGGCATAGCCACCGAATTTGTTGTCACGATTGACGAATTTGTTGGTATCGGAGAGTCATTCATGAAAGAAGTTAACCTTTATCCAAACCCTGCAAACGAAACACTGAACATAGAGCTGTATTCAGAAAAGAATGCCAGCATACAAATGCAGGTAGTGAACCAGACTGGCCAGGTTATGATTGACAATACGCAGACCCTGACTATCCGGAAACAACAAGACTGTATTGAACACCTCCAAACTTTCTAATGGATATTATACCCTTAAAATGATCGCAGAAGACGGATCATTTGTTTATCAGAAGTTTGTTATTATGAAATAAGCATGATGCTTTCCTAATATTTGACCTGTGAGGTTCCTTAACTTCACAGGTCTTTTTTTATCCTACCTTTAGCCTTTCTATCCTGATGGATTTCTCAAACTATACCGGTGAACTTGCAGCCCTTGCCACGGCTGTTTTCTGGACCATCACGGCCATGGCTTTTGAGGTTGCCAGTAAGAATATTGGTTCCCTTGCTGTGAACATGATCCGCCTGGTGCTGGCATTTATTTTTCTTTCTATCTTCAACCTGATTGCTCGGGGCTATATTTTCCCAACCGATGCCAGTACTCATGCATGGGTTTGGCTATCGGTTTCGGGATTGGTGGGCTTCGTTTTTGGAGATTACTTTTTGTTCAGGGCATTTGCAGCCATCAGTGCCAGGATTGCTATGCTGGTGATGACCCTTGTGCCACCCATCACTGCCCTGATCGGCTGGATGATCCTAGGGGAATCAATGACCTTGCTTGAAGTTACAGGGATGGTGCTTACCGTTAGTGGCATTGCGATGGCTATATTCAGCAGGGGAGGAGAAAATGGCAGGAAGGTCAGGTTATCGTATCCAATCAAGGGGATATTGTATGCACTTGGGGGTACCCTGGGACAGGCTGTAGGCCTCGTACTCAGTAAATATGGCATGGGAGACTATCATGCCTTTGCTGCCACCCAGATCAGGATCATTGCTGGCCTGATCGGATTCGCACTCATCGTCATTGTGCTCAATAAAGGCCATCTTATCCGAAATGCATTTAAAAGCCGTAAAGGGATGATAGGCACTGGTATTGGTTCCGTTTTTGGCCCCTTCCTGGGAGTATCATTTTCTTTGATAGCTGTAAAGTATGCCTCAACAGGCGTAGCCTCCACGCTGATGGCCATCGTCCCTATCCTGATCATACCACCCGCGGTGATGTTCTTTAAACAAAAAGTGACCATCCTGGAGGTCCTCGGTGCTTTTATCAGTGTGGGAGGAGTAACCTTGTTCTTTATATAGTATCTAATAATTATTTACATCTGGCGGCCAAGCATTTTTTACTGAGCATGGAAGGCAAAATATCTTATATTTGCCTTAGATCGACTGAAAAGAGATAATTACCAAATACTTATATCCTGATTATGAAAACAATCCGTACAACTTTTTTATTCGCATTAATGGGATTTTTGCTCATTGGGTTTAGCAGTAGTGCTTTTGCAGGGAAAAAGAAGATCATATTTAGCACCTCTGAACCGGATGCCCAAATTTATATCGACGGTAAATTATGGGTAACGGACAGGTAGAAGTGATCGTATTCAGCAATAGCTGTGTAACCGTAAGGGCAGAAAAAATAGGTTTTCTTAACGAAACCATTAACTTCTGCAATAAGAAAGGATCAGCAGCTCCTCCAAAATCATATTATGCCCAGATGGTTCATGATGATGCCTACGATGCATCCGTACAAACTGATATAGCAAACATCGACATTGAGATAAAAACGATCACTGGAGGAGATACATGCCTGGAAGCTTCTCAGCCAGATTGTCACATCTATTTTGATGTGATTGAAGTAACTGACGTGAAACCGGATATTTGCGGACATCATGGGTTGCACACACTTTTCAGCAAAATACTATACGCTCCCGTGTGATCATGAAACTTGGTAACTCAGATCCACTGGCATACAAAGTAAAGCTGGTGAGTGAGGAGTCAAAAGCGCCCGGAACCTCAGTAAAAAGTGATGAGCTGTTCCGGGAATGGGACAGGGTACTTAGAAAGTATGAAAATATAGTTGAAGAATTGCGTACCAGGTTGCAGTAACTGAATAGAATACCTATTTAAAACCGCTTTCATTGAGAGCGGTTTTTTTGTTTAAGTGATTTGTTTTTAGCGTGATAGGGGTACATGTACAGATATTGTAATGTAGCTGTACTGATGAAGTCATTTATTAAATACATCTCTGAAAGGCTAGTTGGCTTCCTTTGTGGAATTCAGAGCAATAGCTCTGTAGCGTAAACCTTTTCTTAATTGTGGTACCTTCGTTTGCATATATTTCCTAATACCGGGGAGATGGCAAACGAAGTTTAAACCTCATTGAAAAAACTACTTTACGACCTTCAAATAAATCGATAATGGATATGAAAAAGTTATTCTCATTGCTAATAGTATATGGTTCTATTAGTGTTTGACAAAAAAATATTGATAAGAAACTTAAGCATCTGGATGCCTATTATGAACAGGCACTGACCGACTGGAATGTTCCGGGAATGGCCGTTGCCATTGTGAAAGATGGAGAGATCGTTTTTTCTAAAGGATACGGAACCATTAATGTGAATACAGGAGAGCCAGTCGATGGCAATACCCTGTTTGCCATTGCATCGAACTCAAAAGCATTTACATCAGCAGCACTAGCCATGCTGATCGATGAAGGAAAACTGCGTGGAACGACAAGGTAAGGGATTACCTCCCCTGGTTTGAACTATATGATCCTTATGTTTCGGATAACTTTACGATCGGAGATCTGCTGACACATCGTAGTGGACTGAAGACTTTCAGCGGAGATCTTTTATGGTACGGAAGTGATCTCAGCAGGGAAGAAGTTGTCAGAAAGCCAAATACCTGGAGCCAACATTTGGCTTCAGGGATGGTTGGGGATACAGCAATATCATGTATATAGCTGCAGGACTGGTGATCGAAGAAGTTACGGGAATGAGCTGGGATGATTTTATCAAGGAACGCATTCTTGATCCATTGCATATGGATCGAACAGTAGCTTCAACCATTACCTGCAGGGAATGGAAAATGTATCCTGCCCCATAATGATTTTGAAGATGGACTGATTACAATCGAATGGCTGAACTGGGATAATATAGCTCCTGCCGGCGGTATGATTTCCTCAGTGAATGATGTGTCGCAATGGCTGATCTTTCAAATGAATAAAGGGATTACTCCTGATGGGGATACACTTATTAGCAGCAGGTGCTTCTACGAGATGTGGGACACTGACAATCCGCAGGGAGTAAGTTCATGGTCGGAGCGAAAACTGGCCTTCAACCCATTTTAAAGCATATGGACTTGGATGGGCAATGTTCGATTACCATGGGAAGAAAGTACTAGGACACGGTGGCGGATACGATGGATTCATTTCCAATACAACTTTTGTTCCTGAAGAAAATCTTGGCAATGGTGTTTCTAACAAATAAGAACAGCAGCCTGTATTATCCGTTGAAGTATAAAACCCTTGATGTGATGCTGGATTCAGATGTGGAAACAGACTGGAGCGGAGACTTCCTGGCATGATGAGCGGCAGGGATGAATATAAGAAAAAGGCTAAGGCAAAAGCCGAAGAAGAAAGTGTAAAGGATTCAAAGCCTACCCTGCCAATAGAAGCATACATGGGAACATATAATTGTAAGATGTACGGTGATGCGAAAGTATATATGGATGGTGATCAGATGATGCTTGATATGGTCCCTACAGATATTTACCTCGGACACTCAGTCACTGGCAATACAATACCTGGAAGATCGAGATGAAAGATGTTCCCTCACTGCCATCAGGTCTGGTGAATTTCATTATCAATGACAAAGGGGAAGTAGTCGAAATGGAGATCGATATTCCCAATCCTGATTTCTATTTTACTGAGCTGGAATTTATGAAAGCTAAATAGATAGGCGTATCTATCCAGTCATTAATTTTGAAGATAGAATATTTATTTCTTAGGTACCGGAGAATCCCAGGGAAGATGGATCTGAAATGTGTGTTCAATTGGGTCCAGCATAATTATAATATTGCTGGACGAAGCCATAAGAGAAAGCACCAATTTCTTTATGAGTTTCATATGTAGGGCTTTCAAAGGTAAAAGTCGTCCAAACTAAGTCATCAGAATTTCCATAAGTATAAGTATATAACATCCCTGAGATACCAGCTTCCGTTGGCATCGCTTGGGATATGAGTCAGGTAATATTCTCCGGAAACAGTACCATCGCAATATGTCTTGTAAACTTTAAAATGAATTGGTCCTTCATAAGGTACGTTATCCTTATAGTATATATAGGCTGAAATAACATATGGTACATCAATAGTCGATGATAATGCAGTTTCTTTACATGGATCTATAAATTCTTCTATCATCATCCTCAGTGCACATGGCTGCCAAGAATACCATGAAGGATACAATCACAGAAACAGGATTAGAAATTTTCTCAAGCTTAAAAATGGTTAGAAAAGGGTTTATTGGGTTCGTGACCCATTAAAGGTATGAAAACATTTTTATTTTCTCGATACGTGAAGGAAAAACTGTTCAGAAAACAGCTTTGGCAATCTGCCTGATATTATCTGATTTCCCCATGGTGAAATAATGCATCACCGGAGCGCCCCTGGCGAACAAGCTCTTTTGATTGCATGATGGCCCATTCAACACCAACCTGGCGTGGCCTCTTTATTGTCCTTGCACTTATCAATTTCAAGCTGTAAAGCTTCAGGGATGGAGATGCTGAAGGTTTTAGGAAGTGTATTGTATTTGGCTTTTTGTGGAGATGGGTTTTAGTCCGGGGATGATAGGGACCTTGATGCCGGCTTTCCGGCAACGCTCAACAAAATCAAAATACATGCTGATTGTCGAAGAACATCTGGGTTACGATGTAGTCGGCCCCGGCATCTATTTTTTCTTTCAGGTACTTGATATCGGCCTGCATATTGGGTGATTCGTGCATGCTTTTCAGGATAACCGGCAACTCCAACCGAAAAATCGGTCGGGGCAGTGTTTTTTAGTTCTTCATCCTGATAAATGCCATTGTTAAGATTCCATGATCTGTCTGATAAGCTGAGAAGCATAATGATGCCCTCCTTTTGTGGCCCTGAAGAATTTTTCTCCGGGCAGGTTATCGCCCCTTATGGCCAGCAAGTTATTGATCCCCAGGAAATGAAGGTCGATAAGTCCATTTTCTGTTTCTTCAACATTAAAGCCACCACAAATGATATGCGGGATCACCTCGATGCCATATTTAAACTTGATGGCAGCAGAGATCCCAACGGTACCCGGCCGTTTTCGAAGTACTTTCCTTTCGATGCTTCCATCTTTATGTTCCCTGAATTCAACTTCCTCGCTGTGATAAGTAACTTCAATAAACTTTGGGATCGAACTCAATCAGTGGATCGATGGTATCATAGATGGACTGAATATCCATGCCTTTTTCAGGTGGCAGGATCTCAAAGGTGAACAAGTGGGCTTCCCTTGGCTTTTTCTATGGCTTCAACAACGTGCATGTGGTACTTAACAATACAAAGGTCGGAAAGTTTTTACTATTTGTACCAAGTATCAGGTATTAAGTATTACGACAACAACCAGCTGCGCTTAAGATGCTTAATATCCAATATTCGGCCTGAGCAATTTTTCAGCCGCTTCAAAAGCAATGCTTTTTCCGATTTGCATAATCTTTAATTTGCTCCCTGTCAAGTTTTCCAAGGTTAAAATATTGCGAGAAGGGATGCATGAAATAATATCCACTTACCGATGCTGCCGGATACATGGCAAAGTTTTCCGTAAGACTGATCTGGGTATTCTTTTCTGTTTCAAGCAGGTCGAACAGGATTCGTTTTTCTGAGTGCTCAGGGCAGGCCGGATAGCCGGGAGCCGGTCGGATACCTTTGTAATTCTCTTTCAATAGTTCTTTCACATCAAGATCTTCCTCCTGGTCATATCCCCAGAATTCCAGCCTCACCTTTTCATGCATGATTTCGGCAAAAGCTTCCGCCAGCCTGTCGGCCAGGATCTTCAGCATGAAACTGCTATAATCATCACCCTGTTCTTCATAATATGCTTACCCATTTTTCAATGCCAATACCAGCAGTTACAGCAAACCCTCCTATATAATCATTAATGCCTGATTCTCCGGAGCAATGAAGTCGGCAAGGCAAAGATTCGGCACATGCTTGTTGTTTCCTCTCCTGGTTTCGGAGGAAATGCAGGCTAATGTTTTGAACTTTTTCCTGTCCTCATCAGTATAAATAAGTACATCCTCTCCCAGGGCATGCTGCCGGATAAAATCCGATCACTCCTTCTGCCCGAAGCATCTTATCGTAATGATCTTTTGTAGCATCTCCCGTCCATCATCGTATAGTTTCCTGGCTTCTTCTCCTTTTACAGGATCATCGAATATTGCAGGATATTTACCACTGATCTTCCATGCATGAAAGAAGAAAGTCCAGTCGATGTATTGCACTGATCTCCTCCAGGGGATAATCATGAAAAACCTTTTGGCCAATAAATTGGGGCTTCACCGTTTTTACTTCGGTCCAGTTTATTTTAAGTTTGTTTGATCTGGCCTCCTCCAAACTGATCAGGTTCTTTTCTGCCTTGCCGGCCTCATGTTTTTCACGGAGCGACACATATTTTGATGCAATACCTTCCACGTAAGCTGTTTTAGCTTCATTTGAAAACAGTTGCGATAAAACACCCACACATCTGGATGCATCTTTTACCTGAATGACAGGATGGTCATATACCGGGGCGATCTTCACCGCTGTATGTATTTCAGATGTGGTTGCTCCGCCAATAAGTAAAGGAATATCCATGTTTTTCCTTTTCATCTCAGCGGAAACATGGACCATCTCCTCCAGTGAAGGGGTGATCAGTCCACTTAAGCCAATCACATCCACATTTTTTTCCCTGGCCGTATTCAGGATCTTTTCGGAAGGCACCATCACTCCCAGGTCGATCACCTCATAGTTATTACAAGCCAGCACCACGCCAACAATGTTCTTACCGATATCGTGTACATCCCCTTTTACTGTAGCGAGTAATATTTTCTTAGTATCCCGGCTTCTTTTTCCGCTTTTCTTTTCCTGCTGAATGTATGGTTCCAGGTACGAAACAGATTTTTTCATGACCCTGGCGCTTTTGACTACCTGGGGGAGAAACATCTTGCCTGAACCAAAAAGGTCGCCAATGGTATTCATGGCATCCATGAGGGGTTTCTTCGATCACCTCCAGAGCCGAGTTGTATTTTACCCTGGCTTCTTCGGTGTCTTCATCAATATGATCCATGATTCCCCGGATAAGAGAATGTCTGAGCCGGTCTTCAACTGATGCTTCCCTCCATTCTTCTGTTTTCTCTTCAGCCTTAGGATCCTGATTTGAGATTTTCGGCAAAGGTTATCAACCGCTCAGTAGCATCTTTTCTCCTGTTCAGGATCACATCCTCCACAAGCTTGAGCAGGTCAGCAGGGATGTCATCATAAACCTGGAGCATGCCGGCATTTACAATTCCCATATCCAGGCCTGCTGCAATAGCATGATAAAGGAATGCGGAATGCATGGCTTCACGAACGGTATTATTACCCCTGAAGGAGAATGAGAGGTTGCTTATCCCGCCGCTAACTTTTGCATGTGGCAGGTTTTCTTTGATCCACTTTATGGCATTGATAAAGTCAACAGCATAATTGTTGTGTTCCTCAATTCCGGTGGCGATGGTCAGGATGTTGGGATCAAAAATGATATCATTTGGTGAGAAGCCGACTTCCCTGGTAAGTATTTTATATGCTCTTTCGCAAATGCGGATCTTTTCTTCATAATCAGCGGCCTGTCCGTTTTCATCAAAGGCCATCACGATGACTGCAGCGCCATAGTTCATAAGCTTTGCCGCCCTTTCTTTGAAAAGTTCTTCCCCGTCTTTCAGGCTGATAGAGTTCACGATGGCTTTGCCCTGGAGACACTTCAATCCTGCTTCCAGCACTTCCCACTTTGATGAATCGATCATGATAGGTACCCTGGCTATATCGGGTTCTGCAGCCAGCATATTCAGAAAAGAGACCATGGCTTCTTTTGCATCAAGCATGGCATCATCCATATTGATATCGATCACCTGAGCCCCATTTTCAACCTGCTGCCTGGCCACCGACAATGCTTCTTCATAATTTTCTTCACGTATCAGCCTGGCAAACTTCATGGATCCTGCCACATTGGTCCGCTCTCCGATGTTGATGAAATTACTTCCCTGAAATACCATCAGTGGTTCCAGTCCGCTAAGTTGAAGCGTATTGTCTCGTACAGGTATTTGCCTTGCAGGTGAATTTGCTGCAAGCTCAGCAAAAACACGTATATGGTCGGGCGTTGTACCACAACAGCCTCCAATGATATTCACAAAATGATTGATCAAGAAAGTCCTTCATGAGCGGTGCCATCTCTTCCGGTGTGTCATCATATTCGCCGAACTGGTTTGGCAATCCGGCATTGGGATATACGCTGGTGTAGAAAGGAGCCTTATCCGACAGTTCTTCAACAAAAGGACGAAGTTCTTTGGCACCCAGGGCACAGTTAAACCCGATACTCAACATATCGATATGGGAAACGGAATATAAAAATGCTTCCAGGGTCTGGCCTGACAGGGTTCTGCCACTGGCATCTGTGATAGTACCGGATACCATGACCGGTACTTTATGTCCGTTGTCTTTGAACAGATCATTAATAGCAACGAGTGCTGCTTTGGCATTCAGGGTATCGAAAATGGTTTCAACAAGCAATAGGTCAGCCCCTCCATCGAGCAGGCCTTTTGCTTGCTCATAATAGGCTGTGTAAAGCCCATCGAAAGAAATGGCACGATAGCCAGGATCGTTAACATCAGGTGAAAGCGAAGCCGTTCTATTGGTGGGTCCAAGGGCACCTGCCACATAACGGGGTTTTCCCGGGTCCTGTCCGCTAAATTTCAGATACAGCTTTCATGGCAATCGCCGCTGAAATTCTGTTCATCTCATAACATAGGCTTCCATCCCATAATCAGACTGGGAGATAGAAGTGCCGTTAAAGGTATTGGTTTCAATAATATCGGCCCCGGCTTCAAGGTAAGTCTCATGGATCTCCCTGATAATATGGGCCTGTGTCAATGATAGAATGTCATTATTTCCTTTCAGGTCCCGGGGATGTTCGGCAAATTGTTCACCACGGAAATCTTCTTCTGTTAAGTCCATATCGCTGAATCATGGTGCCCATGGCACCATCGAGCACGAGAATCTGTGAAGCAAGCAAAGACTTTAATATCGGGCCTGTCCGCTCATAAAAATTTGTTTTTCGCAAAGTTATGTAATTCATATCTTTGCCGAAAACACTCGAAAATGAACGGAGATCCCAGGCTTTATAAGCTTCTCGATGAGTTGAAAATCAACTATGAATACCATGAACATCCGCCGGGCCCTACGGTAGAGGAAGCCTTAAAATACTGGAAGGATATTGATTCGGCTCATTGCAAGAATATTTTTTTTCGAAATCATAAAGGCAACAGACACTACCTGGTAATCAGTGATCATCGTTATAAACTCGATATCCGTGACCTGGAGCAAAGGCTTAAGCAAGGCAAACTGACATTTGCAAGCCCGAAGACGATTGAAGAAATACCTGGGCCTTGAAGGAGGATCAGTATCTCTTTTTGGATTGATAAATGATGCAGAAGATCATGTTTATCTTTTCATTGATGAGAACCTTATGGAAGAAGAAAGCGTAAGCTTCCATCCCAATATCAATACAGCCAGCCTGGTGATCAGCATGGAGGATATGAAACGTTTTTTAGAATGGTCGGGGAATGGGTATGAGTTTATCAGACTGTATGATGATAGATGTTGGATTTTGGGTGTTGGATGTTGTGTTGATCTGTTGAAAGTAATTATAACAAGTACGAATAGGCTTGAAATCGACCCCGGAGGGGTCAAATAGTGTTAACCCCGGGTTTTAGCCCGGGAAAGAAAAATCAAAGCTATCTCACCCCTGGCCCTCCTCAAGGAGAGGGGGAAAGGGGGGTGAGGTGTTAAGGGGGAGAATTTAAATACATATGAATAATGATATTATGAGCAGAGCTATAAGTATTATTATACCTTCTTTATTTATGTTATTGCAATTTTCACGGTTATGATAGCTGGCAATTTATGCCGGAAATGCACATTCTTATGGAAAATACTGATGGCCGATGTGATCGGGACTGTGGTTGTGTTTTTATCTTTTCCATGATATTCAATAACTCTTCCATGTATGACCCATACTGGAGCGTGCAACCCTTTGTGATTGCAGTTTTCCTGGCATGGCCTTTACAGGGATCTGGATTGCTGGGGATGATTGTATTATTGATGGTTTTCCTATATGGATTGCGCCTGACACTGAATTTTTATCGTGGCTGGCCGGGGATGAAGCATGAAGACTGGCGTTACCGTGATTTCCGGAAGAACTTCCCGAAACTGTACTGGCCTATCAGCTTCCTGGGCATCCATCTGTTCCCGACCATCATGGTCTTCTTGCCTGTATGTCGATGGTGAAGATCTTCTGGGGCCCGGGACTGGAATAAATATCTGGTTTTTTATTGGACTGGTCACCATGATCATGGCAGTTGGCCTTGCTTATATTGCCGATGAGCAGATGAAAAAATTCAGGATGAAACATGAAAACAAAGGGAAACTGATGCGTGGTGGTTTATGGAAGAACAGCCGGCATCCGAACTACCTGGGGGAGATCCTTACCTGGTGGGGATTGTTCTTCTTTTCCCTTTCTGCCGGCTATGATCAGTGGTGGACCATCGCAGGACCACTCACAGTGACCTTCATGTTCCTGTTTATTAGCATCCCGATGCTGGAGAAAAGAGAATTAGCCAGGAGGCCGGAATATGCTGAGTATAAAAAGGAAGTTGCGATGCTTCTTCCTTTTAAGATTCTAAGTCTAATTCCTAAATCCTAAACAATAACTAATCTCTTAAATTTCAAATTCCAAACTATTATAAGTCCCCACCTCCTTTAGAAGAGAGGGAACAGGGTTGAGATGATTTGAATATAGATATTTGGAGAATCGAATTTGTTTCGAGTTTAGATATTAGAATTTAGTGCTTCCCCCCTGGGATCTATAGAGTCCCAAAGCTCATACGACCTTTCCCAAAGCTTCTTCCCCTTCCTCAGGAAGGTAAATCTTCTCATCCATCTTTTTTGGCTTGAACATATGCTGGTATTCATTTGTCCGGCCTTCGTAATCAGGAGTGATGGTCATGTATACCACCGGCAGGGCTGCCTTTTTGGGTGAGCGGAAAATCACCCTGAAGATGGCTCCCATAACAGATCGGAGCAATAAGGGTGCTTCCTTGATGATGCCAGAATGTACAGGCCCGGGGCAGATGACATTCACACCAACATCCACACCATCCTTGTTCAATTGCCGCGACAGTTCAGTAGCATAGGTGTTCATGACCAACTTATAATAACTATAATGGGAGATGCCCTTTTTTACCCCATAATCAATATACTTCCCGAATTCATCATAATCGACGAAGGAAGACCCCTGGTGTGAGTCGGATGAAATGAACAGAAAGCGGGGCTTAAATTCTTTAGTACTATTACCCCTGGAAACTATCCCTTTGTTCAGCAATAAGGTGCTAAGCATCACATTGGAAAGATAATTTACCATGAACATTTCTTCCTGTCCTGATTCGGTCTTTCGCGCTTTCGGCAAGGCAACGCCGGCATTCAACACGATTGCATCGAGGCTGATACCATCCTTGACAAGGCCATCGATAAAATCATGTATACTGTCGAGTTTGCTCAAGTCAAGTGTACGCACTTCAACCTCAGTTGATCCACTTTGTTTTTTAATCTTTTCAAGTGTTTCCTGCTGAACCTGCGTGTTGTACAGATCACTTTGGCTCCTCGTTTAGCCATATCAACAGCCACTGCAAAGCCAAGGCCGGAGTTGGCTCCGGTCACCAGGCATGTCTTGCCATCGAAGCGGTCAGTTTCCGTTAATCGGTCTGAAAATTCCTGCTTTCTGAATAAGTCTTTGAACCCGGCCAGGGCAGCAACCACCGGATTATTAAATCTTCCGTGGGACATACTATAAATTCTATTTTGATGCTGTCGAGATCATTGTTTCCAAGCCCATGCTCACTGGCGACCTTGAAAGTAAAGATATCGGCAGGTTCCATGCCGATCAGGCTGGCAGCATAAACATCCATGGCGAGCGGGTCTGTTCCGGCCAGGATGCGACCTGGTGATGTAGTATCTCCCGGTCCCCTGGGACCGTTATTGATGGCACAAATACTGGCATCCATAATGGACAGGTCGGGCAGTCTGATCAGATTCAGATCTGCAATACAGCCCGACAGGTATTCTTCTTTGGAATATGTATACTCTCCATCAGGAGAATGCATATACCTGTTGGTATCCCTGGATGAAACACCCATCAAGCCTTTGAGTACTCCAGAGAATATAGTCCCGTTATGGTGTTTGGCAACAGGGATATTGATGAAAACATCTGACTCCATGAAGATGCTGAATACATCGGCCGACTTAAGTAATTTCCCTTTAGGGATATCGATTGTCATCCTTTCTTCTCCATAAACCACTTCTTCCAGAACAGGCTTCATCTCCTCAAAATACTTGCTTTCTTCCCAATATCCTTCCCTAACGGGTTTATAACAGATAATTTTTCCGGCCCCGGCTTCTTTACAAAGCTTCATCAGGCTGAGTACGATATCAGGATGGGAATAATATCCAGGGTGCACCCATGGACTGTTAGCCAGGATTCCCACTGATTGCCCGGCTTTCACAAATGATCCTATTCCGCCAAACGGTTCCAGTACCCGATGAAGATTTTGCATTGGATCAGCTGCCGGGATACTGACAATATCTGCGGGACCTGTGAAAAGTCCGGCTTTTGAAAATTTTGGCAGAAGGGAGGCACCTAATGCGGTGCCACCAAGTACCACAGAAGACTTCAGAAAGATTCTTCGATTAATAGGTTTCATAATTCGTATTTATTGATGGTGTAGGAACAAAGATATTATATCCACAGCCCTAATTCAAGAATTTTAGTCATTTGTTTAAACCTTTCCTAAATACTCTTTGTTGTAATTGATATAAATTCCAAATCATTTCTTAGCTTTGGATGAACTAAAAACCTTACTTCCATGAAAAAAGCATTACTCCTTATCGTGAGTAGCATACTGCTGCTCGCCTTTACTTTTACCGGCTTTAGCCAGGATAAAGAAGAAAAATCACCATTGAATTCATCAACTTTTTCCGGGTTCAAGGTCAGGAATATTGGACCGGCCATGAAATCGGGAAGGATTGCTGATATTGCCATACACCCGGAAAATCAGAATATCTGGTACGTGGCTGTTGGCTCAGGTGGTGTTTGGAAAACTGTGAACTCAGGAACTACATGGACCCCGATATTCGATGGTCAGAAGGTATATTCCATAGGTTGTGTTACGATCGATCCCAATAATCATCATACTGTCTGGGTCGGTACTGGAGAAAATGTTGGAGGAAGGCATGTTGGGATTGGAGACGGTATTTACCGTAGCGATGATGACGGCAAAAGCTGGAAAAACATGGGACTGATAAAGACCGAGCATATTTCAAAAATATTGATCCATCCTGAAAATTCTGACATTATCTGGGTGGCTGCCCAGGGGCCTTTGTGGAATAAAGGGGATGAAAGGGGGATCTATAAATCATCCGATGGAGGAAAGACCTGGACGAAAATGCTGGGCGATGATGAATGGGTTGGGGCAACAGATATTGTTATGGACCCCCGGAACCCTGATGTACTTTATGCAGCAACATGGCAACGCCATAGGAATGTAGCTGCTTATATGGGGGGCGGACCGGGATCAGGTATACATAAATCAACAGATGGTGGCGACACCTGGGTAGAATTGAAGAAGGGAATCCCGGGAGGAAATAAAGGAAAGATCGGCCTGGCCATCTCCCCCCAAAAGCCCGATGTGGTATATGCAGCTGTTGAACTCGACAACAGAACAGGCGGAATCTTTCGTACGGATAACTGCGGGGCTTCCTGGAACAAAGATGTCACCTACCGTATCAGGGGCAACAGGCCCGCACTATTACCAGGAACTGGTAGCCAGTCCACATCAATTTGATAAAATCTACCTGATCGATGTAAGGGTGCAGGTGTCAGAAGATGGAGGTAAAACATTCGAGCGCATGAATGAAAGAGGTAAGCATTCCGATAACCATTCTTTGACATTCAGGTGCAATGACCCTGACTATTTGTTGATAGGAACCGATGGAGGTGTATATGAAAGTTTCGACGGAACCAAGACATGGAAGTATATTGCCAACCTCCCTGTAACACAATACTACAAGGTAGCCGTAAATGACGCCTGGCCTTTCTACCAGATATTTGGTGGTACCCAGGACAATGGCACACAGGGGGGTGTTGGACAGACCGACAGATGGGAGGGCATCACCAATGCAGATTGGTCTATGATATATGGAGGTGATGGACACCAGCCTGCCACCGAACCCGGAAATCCCGATATTGTGTATTGTGAATCACAACAGGGTTACCTCGGTCGGGTAGATCTCATTACTGGTGAGTCGGTCAGCATCAGGCCACAGCCCCTGGCAGGAGAAAAGCAACGAACGGTTCAACTGGGATTCACCAATCCTGGTAAGTCCTCATTCCCCTACAAGACTGTATTTTGCTTCTCAAAGGGTATGGCGATCGGACGACAGGGGTGACAACTGGACCCCTATTTCCGGAGATCTTACCAGAGACCAGCACAGGTTCACCTTACCAATTATGGAGCAAACCTGGAGCGTAGATGCTACCTGGGATGTGGATGCAATGTCGCAGTACAACAGCATTACTTCTCTGGCCGAATCTCCATTGTTGGAAGGCCTCATCTATGCAGGCACCGATGATGGTTTAATACAGGTAACCGAAGATGGGGGAGAAAACTGGCGGAAGATTGAAGTTGGAAGCCTGCCGGATGTTCCTGAAACGGCATTTGTGAACGATATTAAAGCCGACCTTTTTGATGTGAACACGGTTTATATTGCCATGGACAACCACAAGTACGGTGATTTTACACCCTATCTTTTTAAAAGTAGTGACAGAGGAAATAGCTGGGAATCGATGAGTGGTGATATTCCGGAGAAACATCTTGTTTGGAGAATTGTCCAGGATTATGTAAAACCTGAATTATTCTTTCTCGCTACCGAATACGGAATCTTTTTTAGCGTGGATGCTGGAGAAAAATGGATTAAACTGAAGGGAGGGATACCTACCATATCATTTCGTGACCTTGTTATTCATAAGGAACGCAACGACCTGGTCGGAGCATCTTTTGGAAGAGGTTTTTTCGTGTTTGATGACTTTGCTCCACTTCGTGAAGTGACAGAGGAAAAACTAAAGGAGGAAGCCAGCCTGTATCCTGTCAGGGATGCCTGGATGTACTCTATGAGATCTGGTGCCGGATCGCAGGGATCACAGCAATGGACTGCCGAGAACCCCACCTATGGAGCCGTGATCACATACCATCTTGCAGAGAGTTATACAACAAAGAAATCCGAACGGAAGAAAGAAGAAGGAAAGCTAAAAAAGGAAAAGGAACCCTTAACATTCCCCGAATGGGAAGTACTGAAAGAGGAACGGCTGGAAGAGAAACCCAAAATATGGCTCACCATACGGGATAAGGAAGGCAATGTAGTTCGAAAGATCACCGGGCCTACAGCTAAAGGTTTCCACAGGATAGCGTGGGATCTGAGATATCCTGCATGGGGTGCGATCGATATCCACAGGGAAACATCATCACGAAGCTGGACCCGATCTGGAACCTATGTTATTCCTGGAACTTATTCTGTAAGTCTTGCCAAAGAACAGGAGGGGGTGATCACAGCGCTTGCCGGCCCGCTAGAATTTGAGGTGATCAAGCTTTAGGGAAGGAGCGTTAAAAGGCATGGATGATATGGATGCACAGGCATTCAGGAAAGAAATTAACCTGATGAACGAAGCCACATCTGCAGCCTCGATAGTATTTGATGAGGCCACGAAAAAAGTAAAGGCCTTCGAAACTGCTCTTTCACGTATGCCTGAACCAGCTGGTGATCTGTATGAAGAATTATATGCAATTAAACGGCAACTGGCCATATTCAGTGAGGAAATCTGGGGTGATCCTGCCAAGAGGGACTTCAGTGTGTACGATTATCCATCTGTAAGTCAACGACTGGGTACAGCAGCCGGAGGGGCCTATAATCTGAATTATGGTCCAACGGGTACGCAAATCATGTGCCTTGAGCTGGCCAAGCAGCAATTCGAAGCCTTGAAACCTGACCTGAAAATCCTGGTAGATGAAATGATCCCTGCATTTGAGCAAAAACTCATCGATGCCGGTGCACCCTGGATGAATGGCATGCCGTTGAAATAAAATATTGACCTCACAGGTCCATGGACCTGTGAGGTCAATATGCTTTCAAGTCGTAATACCTAGTACCTAGTACCTAGTACTTAGTACTACTTAATAATAACCTTCGAAGTAACAATCTTTCCCTCCACAAACACCCGCAAGAAGTATATCCCAGCAGGATTGCCCGTGACATCGATCTCTGTATTGCTGAGGTCACTCCCTTTCAGGTCTAAAATGGCAGTTCCTGAAAGGTCATACATCAACACTTGTTGAATACTTTTAGTTGAAGTGTTGGAAAGCATGAATTTGCCATCGCATGGATTCGGGAAAATATTAACTGCTTTAGACAGATCCTCTTCATCGATACCGTAATTGTCAAGCACCATCATTGTAATCCTTGAAGTGAGGTAGCCGGGAGACTTAGCCTCGATCACCGACTGGCAACCAACTTCAGCACCTGGTGCAGCAACAAAATAAAAACTTGTTGTGATCAAGCTAGCCGGTATTGTAACTGGACCAGGTACCTGGATGCAATTTTGATCTGATGAAGTGAAAGTTACAGTAATGTCTTCTAATGGGGCTGGTATTATTTCCAGTTCAACCAATACTGAATCATCAGGAAGGATAGTATTGCTTACAAAAGTGTTTAATACCAGTCTGTCGATCTGCCCTGTGGTTATTTTTATTTCTGCAGCATAGCTGGGATGGTCAGTCTTGTACCAGAACTCAATGTTCTGTCCGTTTAAGGAACTCCAGTCGCCAGCCCATGTGACTGGGGCTATGAGGTAGCTCCATTCACCACTTGCCCAATCACCGATCTGTAGGTAGCCTCCGTACATGCCTCCTGTAGGCATCCATTCCATGGTGCCATCTCCACCAGAACTCCATCCTTCAGAAGAAGCATCAAAGTCACTAAAATACATTGATCCAACCTGCACCTCATCAAGTCCGGCTACATCAACTCCGCTATGCATTTCAGTCCTCACCCAGAATGAAGTAACGTTGGCGAGCACAGCTTGAAAAGTCATTTCATCAACATTGAAAGATTCAGCTGTCAGAGGGATAGTGAAATAATGCCATACATTTGCTTCAGGGGGAGGGCCGTATGGAGCCAGGATTTCCGTAGGTGTTGATTGTGCTCCAACGAAAATAGATGCCATTAAAAAGCTAATAAATAAAAAAGTAGATTTTGTTTTCATAGGCTATGGTTTTTTTGGTTAATAGACAATCTAGCATGACATTTTCATGCGAAGTTTCGCGATTATCTCAAAGATAATATATTGATATATTAAAAGCAAATATATGTGAGAGGGATATATCTACCTGACAATGACCTCGTCAATGAACAGCCAGGCATTCTCCCCTTTGCCAGGATGCCAGTCAGGACAAGTCCCGGCACTCCTGGCTATGATCTTCAGGAATTGGGTTTCCTGCCTTCCGGAATAGAAATAAGTATGACGGGAAATCCCCAATTCTTTATTAAGATTTCCAAAATTCTGATTATCGATACGAATAAAATCTCCAGGAGTATTTGATATCAAGGCCTCTATTCTGAGTGGAAGGAAGATCCAGGATGCCTGATTCTCCAGGAAGCTGATCTCAATGGTGTCAAAAACTATCCGCTCACCAAAGTCAATAACTAGCTCAAGGTTATTTCCACGAAACCCCAACCAGCTTTCGTCTGTAAATTCCAGCGATCCAAGGTAGCCGTCTGTAAGGGCATATTCAGTTCCACCAGAATATCTTTGTCTGGGCTTATGCTTTAATTTATATTTCTTTTCTTTTGCTTGATGATCAGTGATCGTTTCTGACATCCTGATCTGACCGGGGGATCGGTTGGTGTTTCCCCGGATTCCAGTGATCCCATCTCCCAGGGCCATCCTTACACTATCAGCAAGAACAAGCAGTTCCTTCACTTTATCAGGATATGCGGCGGATACATCCCGGCTTTCCTCAATATCTTCTTTCAGGTTATATAGTTCAAGGCCGGCTACCCCTTTACTGTAGGGACCAGGTAATCCATCCCGGCCAGGCTCAACGTCTGCATATGACCGGTATTTGTGCGGAACAATTAACTTCCAGTCTCCCCTCCTGACGGCATTAAGCCCCCCCTGGTAGAAATAAATAAACTCATTTCTCGGATTTACTCCGTCTTCGCCTGTCAGCAAGGGTAAAATATTAACACCATCGATTTCTTTTTCGGGCAGTGCAGATCCGGTAAGCGCGGCCAGGGTTGGCAGAATATCCATGGTTGAGGCCATATTGTCAACTATAATCCCGGGCTCAATTATTTCAGGGTAATACATAATGCATGGAACCCTTACGCCCCCTTCCCAGGCATTGCCTTTCCCCTCGCGAAGCGGAAATGCAGAGCCAGCATGATTGCCAAAATTCAACCAGGGGCCATTATCACTTGTATATATAATCAAGGTGTTTTTATCCAGGCCAAGCTCTTTAAGTGTTTCAATGATCTCCCCCACTGACCAGTCGATCTCCTGCATCACATCACCGTACATGCCTTGTTTGCTGGATCCCCTGAATTTTTCATTTACTGCCAGGGGCACATGAACCATACTATGTGCCAGATAGAGAAAAAATGGATGCTCAGGATTTCTTTTGATAAAATCGATCGCTCTCCGGGTATAAATTCCTGTTATGCTATCTTGTGATTTCAGGGTTTTGAAATAGCCGATGATCGAGTCGTTTTCTATCAGCGGCAACTCAGGGTAGATGCTTTTATATCTTTCAGTAAGCCGCTCTCCGTCATATCCAACAGGCCACATATCATTGGAATAAGGGAGTCCGAGGTATTCGTCAAAACCGTAATTTGTTGGATAGAATTCAGGAAGGTTACCCAGATGCCATTTGCCTACCATGCAAGTTGCATATCCCTTTTGCTTTAGCACGGATGCAATAGTTTCCTCATTTCTGTTAAGGCCGGTCATGGCAAAAGGAGAGAGTGCCCCACGGATTCCCACTCGCTGGGCATAACATCCGGTCAAAAGCGAAGATCTTGATGCACTGCACACTGCTTCTGATACATAAAAGCTGGTGAAGCGCATGCCTTCATCAGCCAGACGGTCTATATTCGGGGTTTCAAAATCTTTGGCGCCATAACATCCAAGATCTGCGTAACCCTGGTCGTCGGTAAAAATGATGATGATGTTGGGAAGCTTAGCTTCCTTTTTGTCGCATCCTGCCGATATGATGATAAGCAGGAGGGCAACAATTATAGTCAGGGATCTTAATTTCATATCAGTTTGTTAAATGAGCATACATCTTCTTCATGGTATTATTTGCGAGAAGGGAAGCCAGTTTCCTTGGGAGCAGTCTTGTGAGAACAAAATAATTAAAGCGATTTGAAGAGCCCGGAATAAATAAGGTTTTCTTGCCAAGCTTTTTTAGTGCTGCCTCAGCCACTGCCTCAGGGCTCATTACTGCAGGTTTAATGCGGCTATATTTTGGATTTGTTTTCAGGTAAGCAGGTGTGGCCGTGGCCCCTGCGATGCAGGCCATGACTTCGATCCCATAAGGTTTTAGTTCATGGGAGATCGCTTCTGCCAGGTTCCACGAAAAGGCTTTGCTTGCTGCATAGGGCGCCACCAGTTGCATGCCAATTAGTCCGGCCAGCGATGACATTAAGATGATTCCGCCACCATTCCCCTTCTCTACCAGGTAGTTCGAAAAAGCATGCACAAACCTGATTTGAGTATAAATATTTATAGCTATGAATTGACCAAGATCCTCAGATGTATGGGAGATAAATGCTTTGATCTGGCTGTAGGCAGCATTGTATATAAGCAGACGACAATCCAACTTCACTACTTCTTCCATGATCATTTCTGCAGCCTTGGCATTCGAAAGGTCAATCAATATGGGAATAGTTTCGATATTAAAATCATCTGACAGGCTTTTTGCCAGGGTGTGAAGTTTCTTTTCCTGATGATCTATCATGAGCAGGTTCATTCCCCTCTGGGCAAGTGCCCTCGACCAGGCTTCTCCAAGCCCTTCTGCCGAACCGGCAATCACTGCCCATGGGCCATACTTATTTACAAACTTCATGCTCTCCATTTTAACACAATATTAAGAAAAAACATGGTCATTCGCCTGAGATATTGAGTATATTTGTTTCACGTATAATAACAAAATACAATACAGGATGATTGAAAGTAGAATACTGATACCGGTTGATTTTACTGCAGCTTCAGATAAGGCTGTGGAGTTCGGGGTATATATTGCAGGAAAGATGCATTCCAATATTAGCTTGATTCATGTGTTTGAGGACGAAGGGATGACTATAGAGGAATGTGAAGAAAAACTGAATGAGATGGCACAAAAGATCAATGCCTCTAACGAGATCTTCTGTGACTATATCTGTGAGGAAGGAAGCATCTTTGATGTGATCCCTGAAATAGCATCTAAAAGTGCATTCAGAATGATGATCCTCGGAGCACATGGCCGCCAGGGTTTGCGACAAAAACTCTTCGGGCCGGACATCCTGAAATTGCTAAAAAGGATACCCATTCCTTGTCTTGTTGTACAAAAAGACTCAGCCATCCCGGAAGATGGATTCAAGACCACGATTTTCCCGGTTGGGAGCCATGATGCATATGAAAAAAAGATCGAGGCCATGTATATCATTGCCGGCCTTTGCGATCCCGAGATTCATATTTATTCGATAAGTAAACCCGGATTTGAGCAGACAGACAAATTGCGTGAAAATATCGTGCTTGCCGAACAGCTTTTTGCTAAAAAGGGTATCCGTTTTAAACGTGTTGATGAAGACCAGAATGTGTTCTCCGTAGGCTTTGCCAAGCAGACCCTGATCTATTCCAAACAGCAGGATGCAAAACTGATCTCCATCATGGTTAATCCTACACAGGAAAATGCCTATTTTGCCGATTCCGATAAAGAGGCCATCCTGATGAATGAGCATTGCATCCCAGTTCTCTGCACCAGTGATGCGGAGATAATAATCTAGTGGGCGATGGGCATTAGGCGTTGGGCTTGTAAAGGGGATAATGCCTGATTCTGGTGAGTAAACCTGAACTTTTAATCACCCAACATTCAACACTCAACACTCAACACTTTTCTCTGGACTTTCGCCCTCAGATTTTGTATCTTAGCATATGTTAACCCAAAAACATATGTCATGAAAAAGTTACTATTACTTCTTATTTGCATTTCATTCAGCTTTTTGAATGCCCAGGAAACAATAAATCTGTACATCACAGATGGGAATGATGATGCATACCAACTTTATAATGCTGACGTTGGTTGGCCTCCTGTTGGTGAAATGTTTGTGGATGCAGAGAATCTATTCATGGGACACTCCTGGGAGCCTGGTAGGTATTACAAAATTGGGCTTCGGTATCAATCAGTTCCGATACCACAGGGATCTACTATTGAATCAGCTTATATTCAGTTTTACGCTTATGAAGCCAATAGTGACACAACAGGTATAAAGGTCTCTTGTGAAAAAAACCCCAATCCCCTGCCATTTACGAGTGTTGACTATAATATCAGCGACCGGGAAAATACTCATTCTGAATTGTGGGCTGTTTCGGAGTGGCAGGCATTTGTCCCGGGCCCAAACCAAAGAACCCATAATATTAAATCGATCGTTCAGAAGGTTATTGACATGGAGGGCTGGGTGAAAAATAATCCGATGGTATTCCGTTTTTCAGGGACATCTAATTATTTGGATGATGATTACCCGAAAGCAGCTTGTTCCTGGGAATTTGGCGGTGAATTTTATGCACCTGTTCTGACCATCACCTATACTGCTCCTGCCTCTGTAGATGAACAGGAACTGGCGAAAGCATTGAATATATTTCCAAACCCGGTATCAGATAATTTCACGATTTCATTTGACGAATTAAAGGAAGGGGAGTACGATATTTCCCTATTTGATCTTCAGGGCAAACAATTACATCAAATTCATGATGGATGGCTTTCTCAAGGGGATCATCATTTTGAATTATCTGCAATGGATATAAATATGCCGCAAGGAGTGTATCTATTAAGCATCAGCGGGAATAAGCATGTGATAAACAGAAAAATAATCATTCAATAATCATTCTAAATTTAAGAACTCTCGTTGTACCTAATACCTTGTACGTAGTACATTCTAACAATTGTCCGATAATCATACACCCTGCTGTCCGCCAGGGAACAGTTCTTCTTTATGTATTGCCTTTATTAGACTTATAATGAGCATGCTGCAAGAGTGGCATGGTCGTTGAACCATCATGGCTGTCAAACCAAAACCCTGTATTATGAAAAGATCTTTCCTCGTACTTTTTTTATTTTCATTTAGTATAATTCAGGCCCAGGACAAGCTGATCCCATTTGATTCAGATCGCTGGACCATTGCTTCTGGTGAAGTGACCGAATACCTCGGTAAAACTTGTTTTACAGGAAGGGCAAGCCTCAACGACATAGAATTCACCAATGGGATCATTGAATTCGACCTGGCAGTGACAGGCGAGCGCACATATCCCGGTGTTTATTTCAGGGTCAGGCCAGGGGGCGAATATGAACAGTTTTATATCAGGCCACACAGGATCTGGTATGACGACGTGCTGCAATATGCACCTGCACATAAAGGTGCCAGCTGCTGGCAGCTGTTTCATGGAGATGGATGTACTGCCGGCTACGAATTACCCCATGAACAATGGATACACATCCGCATGGAGATCATGAATGATCAGGCACGGATCTTTATTGATGATGTTGATGAAGCAGCATTGTATATTTCCAGGCTCGATCATGGCATCAGCTCAGGCGGGATCATCATCAATACCTTCAATATGGGGATGTCCTATTTCGCCGATTTCAAAGTAATTCAGAAAGACATTCCTGATATGCCCCCAAAAAGAAAAGCAGATGAACCATATGGTATGCTTACTGACTGGGCAGTATCAGAAATCCTGAATTTTGCCGAGATCGACTATGAAAAACACCCCGATGATCAGTCTTTGGATCAAATGACATGGACTCCGGTCAAAGCAGAGGCATCAGGACTGGTGAATCTTTCAAAAATATATCCACGAACCTATCGCACAGGGGATGCCGTTTTTGTTAAAACCAACATACATGCTGATGAAAGCATGGTTAAGCAATTTAGCTTTGGATACAGTGATATTATCTCCGTATTCATGAACGGGCAAATCTATTATACAGGGGTGAGCACTTATCAATCACGTGACCTTTCCTTTCTGGGTCTTATCGGATTGAACGATGTCATTTATCTTCCACTTGAAAAAGGCAATAATGAACTCATGCTGATGATGGGTGAAGGTTTTGGCGGCTGGGGTTTTATGTTCCAGGGAACAGATATTCTGGTTGATGAGAGATTAGAAAAGGTCTGGGAAACGGAAGCTGTATTTTCTGTCTCAGAATCAGTTTTATACGATCCTAAACGGGATGTCCTATATGTAACAAATTTTGATCAGTTCACACGCGCCACTTCCGGGAGGGATCAGTATATTTCGAAACTTTCACACGACGGTGAGATCATCGATCTTCAATATATCGACAGCCTGGATAATCCTTTGGGGATGACCATACATGATGATAAACTGTATGTGGCAGAAAAAGGAGGTTTTGCCATTGCGGACCTTAAAACTGCACGAGTGATTCAGCATATTCCAATTCCCGAAGCCATGTTTCCCAATGATATTGAAGTTGATAAAAAAGGACGTGTATATGTTTCTGATTCAAGGAAGAATGTGGTTTGGCGAATTATTAAGGGTGAAGCAGAGACCTGGTTGGAAGGAGAGGAGGTACTTGACCCCAATACCCTCAAGATCGTTGATGGGAAACTGTATGTTGGAAATAGTGGCGATCAGCGGCTCAAAGCCTTTGATCTTGAAACAAAAGAAATGGAAGTAATTGCAGCCTTTGTCCCAGGATTTATTGATGGCATCCGCACTCTACCGGATGATGAGCTACTGGTTTCACTCTGGGACGGAAAACTATATTTGGTTTCAGCGAATGGAGATGTAAAGAAGCTTCTTGATCTCAAGAATCAGGGAATCTACATTGCCGATTTCGAATATATTCATGAAACAGGGATGCTATATATACCTTCATTTTTCATGAATAAGGTCATTTGCTATAAGGTGGATTGGTGATGGTCATTTAGTTCAAAAAGACTTTTGTATATTTAGCTTGTAAACAAATGATGAATATATGTTTCGTCTTCAATGGTTTTACTCTTTGCTAATATTTTTCTGCCTGGCTTATAATCTTAATGCTCAGCACGATATTAGTAAGTATAAGCTTTCTGGTATTTCAGACCCGATCATGCCATTAATAACCAACAGGCTGATCGATACCATACAGGAGGACTGGATGATCCTCAGGAATGAGATCGATCACAGGTACTCTCTTAAGGTTTTTATTGTTGAGGCCAGGGATGATAGCCTCTACTGTTACAGAGGAACAAATCTTTCATTACCCACTCTTTTTCGCCAGCCTGGTTTTGACTGGCTTTTGCTAATCCATGGCGATAGTAAGGCTCCTGTCGATGCAGCGGTGAGGGGCCTGGAGGTTCAGAATCTACATCATGTAAAGGTCCTGGTGTTCAGTTGGCCGTCGAAAAAAGATACACAGAATGGTCTGAATAACTACCAAAACTCGCGAATGAATGTAGTTGATGGGCTTGCCCATTTCAGGGAACTACTGCTTATCATACAGAAGTATAAACAGTCCTATATCTGGCCAAAAGGCAATAAGTTAAGCCTCTTCATGCACAGCTTAGGAAATTATTATCTTGAACAGGCGGTTAAAGAAGATATATTGGGTGGGCTTGACAGTAACTTATTTGACAATATCATTATAAATGCTGCGGCAGTGGAGCAGGAAGATCATGCTGTCTGGGTTGAAAAACTTAAGATATCCAGACGCATCTATATTATCAGTAATGAGAAAGATTTCAACCTGAGAGGGGCCAGAATGTTTACAAAAGCTCATAAACAACTTGGAGGGCCTGTGGAACCCCCCTTAGCATCAAATGCCTTCTATATTAACTTCACAGAAGCGGTTGGATTTAAGTTGCCTACATGGGTTTCGCATACTTATTTCGTCGGTGAAATGCCAGCCAAAAGTCGCAATATCAAGAACTTTTACACTACAATTCTTCATGGTGATGAAGCTGATTTTTCAAACATGAAAATGTTTAAATTAAGGGATGATGGCTTGACATATGACATTCAGGAATAGATTTTTTTTATCGTATTTTAGCCGCATCAAAAAGCAGCTATGGAACGATTGAAGAAAGCGATGAATGAAAAACCCTGGGTTCGCTGGGGTATCCTCATCCTGGTTGGATTCATACTTTCAGTAAACTACTATTTTTACGACGCATTTTCCACGCTCAAAGACCTGATGACGCGGGAATTTGGGTTCTCCAATACGGATTACGGTCTGTTTGTATCCTTTTATTCCATTCCGAATACATTTCCTCTTAATGGCTGTGATTGGCGGGATCATCCTGGATAAGCTGGGGATCCGACGTACGGGATTTATGTTCGTCTTTTTCATGGCGTTGGGGGCTTTTCTTACGGCCTATGGAGCCTCAAAGGCCTATACTTCCGGAGGATTGGGTTATGGAATGATGCAATCCTTTTTACCGTCATATTCTCCGGAACTGAAAATGATGCTGTTGGGCCGATTCTTTTTTGGCCTGGGGGCTGAGACCAGTATAGTGGTGGTGAGCAAGATCCTGGTGAAATGGTTCAAAGGCAAAGACCTGGCCCTGGCATTTGGCCTGAAGGTGGGCTTCGGCCGGCTGGGAACTTTTGCTGCCTTACAGTTATCACCCAGGCTGGCTGATGGGGGCGCGCATCTCGATACAGCCATCTGGCTGGCAGCCATTCTTGTAATTACCGGGCTCCTTGCCTTTATGGTTTATATACTGTTCGACATGAAGCTGGACAAGCAGATCGGGCAATCAGCTTTTAATAAGAGCACAGAGCAAGTTTAAATTCAAAGATGTATTCGATCTGTTTGGTAACCGTGCCTACATGTATATTGCCCTTATTTGTGTGACCTTTTATTCGGCCGTTTTCCCTTTTAATGCCTTTGCCCCGGATTTCCTGCTGAATAAGTTTGGAATGAGCTATGAGGCGAGCGGGCAGATCGCATCCCTTCTTCCACTTGGCACCCTGATCTTTACACCGCTATTCGGCTACATGATCGATCGCTATGGCAAAGCTGCTACTGCCATGATCATCGGGTCATTGGTATTGTTAATGGTCCATCTGAGTTTTACTTTTACAAACATAAGCCCTCATATACCAATGATATTGCTGGGTGTGGCATTTTCACTTGTCCCGGCAGCCATGTGGCCTTCAATGGTGAGATTGGTGGATGACAGACAGATAGGGACTGCCTATGGCTTAATGTATTCAATACAGAACCTGGGACTTTGGGGTGTACCCCTCCTGGCAGGGAAGATTCTCGACAGAACAAATCCTGCCGGAGCTGAAACTTTGAACTACACACCCACCATGCTGCTCTTTATTGGCTTAAGTTTTCTGGGCCTTGTTTTTGCCCTTTTGCTAAAGTACCAGGACAAGAGGAAAGGATATGGTGTGGATCTGCCGTTAAATAAATCCTAAGCACTAAACCCTAAATTCGAAACAAGGTTTAATTCTCCAAATTCCAAATTCTAATTAACTTTCCCCCTGACCCCGAGTACTCGGGGAAAAGGGGGTTGGGGGTTAAGGGGGTGATGTGCACTTGAATTTGTAAAATTGGATTTTAGGGATTGTTTCGAATTTCCCAGTTTAGGATTTTGTGCTTACTTATCTCCCCCAAAGTTAAATGAGGCCCCCACATACAGACTAACAGAGTTTACAAACATGCTCATGGAATTCTGGCGATCGCCTTGCAGGGGAGCCTTTTCGTTGTAATTGAATTCTACCGGATCGGATACGTTTACGATTTGTTTTTGATTTTTTTCACTGGCGATGGTGTATTGAAGGCCTGTGATAAACTCCATACCCTTTACGGTATAGGATAAACCACCCGAAATATGATAATAATTAGCATAAAGCCCTTTTAGCACACTTGTTTCAACAAACGGACTATAATCGAAGTCCTTTACATAATTAAAATCTGTTCGGAAGCCGGTCATCAAATTCAGGTCGTCCTTAATAAGCCAGCTGAAACCGATCGCCCCATTTATTACAGGTTTTGCACCACTCACAAATGTTAACCATTCGTTGGCAGCAATAGTTCCGCTTACATTCCCTGATGAGAGGTCGGGGCTTTCGTTAGCCTGCACCAATCTGTACGGATCAAGTCCCCCAAAATATTCTACAGTAGTGTACAATGATTTGGACTTGTTCACAGAATGCCAGGTAAATCCAGCGGCAAAAGACAAGGAAGATTTGTGATTTATCGCAACATTCCGTTTTTCCTGGTAGTCAGTAATCACATAATCAGGTATAGGTTTCCCTGTTTCGGGATCATGGATGTTGGTTTGCTTCTGCTCCCTGGCAACCCTTTTCCCATCCGAATATATCCCACCTATGGAAGGAGTGGTAAAACAAACGCCAAAACTATATCGCTCTGTTTTATAAAGTAAGCCCAATTTCCAAAGCAGGCGATAGTCATTGTATTTTACATAATCAGAAGTAAGCGCACTGGCAGAGTAGTACTCACTCCCCGGTTCTACTTGTGTACTTGAGTCGATGGGGTATGCCTCAACAGTCATAATGTTAGAGTATTCCATTGACTTGATCGTGACAAACATACTAACCCCAAAGGAAAGCCTTTTGGATAACATATATGACCATCCAACACCAGCCCAATCGTCGCGATAGGTGTTTGAATACTGAAACATTGCAAAATACCGCTCATCACCGGGAACATGTGTCAGCACATCTACCCGTTTATCGACAGACTGTATAAAGTCGACCTTATATTTCTGATTATTAAGTAGTGCTATTTCTAAATTCCATTTGGAATTATTCTTTGGTTTGATCATATAGGAAATAAAGCGTGGCTCGATGCCAATGATCGATCTGCTCAGGTCAATGCCGTCACCGAGTGCATTTTTTACCTTGAAAAAGTTAAATGAGAACAAGCTGGCATGAAATGATAATTTCGATTCTGCAATTTCAGATATGCTGGCAGGATTATAATAAATAGCACTGGGGCCTGACCCTCCGCCAACCACTGCTCCGGCAAGCAAGGATGATTCTTCATTAAAATTGCGCATCCAATGATTAAAGGTCTGTGCGTCGAGTTGAACTGAAAACAGGCAGATTAATACTGAAAATAAAATTCCTTTAAGGCCGACCTGCTTCATTTATAGAGCGTAAGTAAATAATCTGTGAAATGTCTGATTTCAATCCAAATATAGTCAATAATCGGGAATTTAAAAGAGTGAACTCGGTTACCCAAAGTCTGAGATTTGCTGCAGCTTCCGCTTATCGATAATTTCTATGGATTTGCCAAAGATCTTGATGATCCCATCCTTCCTGAATTCGGAAAGTGTTCGAATCACATTTTCCGTTGTTTTGCCAATATACTCAGCCATCTCTCTTCTGCTTACGGGGAGTTCAAAATAATCAGTTTCATATATCTGCTCAGCAAAGAACAGCAACATGTATGCTACACGGCCGTGGATATTCTTCTTTCTCAATGTGAGTGACTCCAGAATGATCATATCTGAAACGATGCTCATCTTTTTCATAATGCTCAGGGCAAAATCTCCATTGGTATGGATCATCTTTTTGATATCATCCAACTTAATGTTACAGGTAACAGAGTCTTCAAGGGCCGTAACGGAATAATTATAATTTGAATCTGAGAATACACTTAAAAGGCTGACAAAATCAAAAGGCTTGGCGATCATGATGATCTGCCCTTTCTCATCTTCTCCCGGTTTAAAAAGCTTTACAAGGCCGCTTTTGAGGTAGATAAAACTTTCGATCAGTTTCCCTTCCTCAATGATGACCTCACCTTGTTTATAGTTGTTTTCAACCTTGGTATTGCATACAAGCTCAATCAGTTCATCATCTACATTCCGATAAAACAGATCTTTCAGGTCGCACTTTTCACAATCGCATTTATTCAGGGCCTCTTTCATATTTACTAAGGCAAAAATAAGGATTAAAGGTATGATTTTTATCATACTATGATAAATATCATAATGATCTACCGGGCATTCATCACTTCGGTGTTATACTTTTAACAGATCAAAGAAACAACATATATACATTTTTAATACTAAACACTTCAAAAATGAGAAAGTTATTGATCCTCGGAGGGGGCACTGCCGGTACCATGATGGCGAATAAGTTCAGGAAAGCCCTTGACAGATCGGAATGGGAAATAAGCATTGTTGATAAGCACAGAACGCATTATTACCAACCCGGCTTTTTATTCATCCCATTTGGTACATATACCAAAAATGATGTGACCAAACCTAAAGGAGATTTTTTCCCTTCGGGAGTAAATGTCATTTATTCTGATATCGACAGGATTGAAGGAGAAAAGAATGTGGTTCACCTGGATGGGGGGAAAGTACTCCATTATGATTTCCTGGTTATTGCCACAGGGGCAGAAACAAGGCCTGACCAAACTCCCGGACTGACCGAAGGACTCTGGCGAAAAAAGATCTTTGATTTCTACACCATCGAAGGAGCAGTGGCTCTGCATAATTTCTTTAAAGACTGGGAAGGTGGAAAACTGGTGATGGCAATTTCTGAGATTCCCTATAAATGCCCGGTTGCACCCATCGAATTTGTATGCCTGGCAGATGACTATTTTACTAAAAAGGGGATCAGGGATAAGGTTGAGATTTCACTGGTTACACCAATGTCGGGAGCGTTCACAAAGCCAATAGCTACCAAAATGCTGTCGGAGCTGCTGAAAGAAAAGAATATTAATGTAATCCCTGATTTCTACATTGAAAAGATCGACAACGATAAACAGGCAATAGTTTCTTATGATGAGATGGAAGTGCCATTTGACATACTCACCATAGTTCCTGTCAATATGGGATCAGAAATGATAGAGAGAAGTGGACTGGCCGGTGACCTGAACTTCATCCCAACAAATAAAGAAACCCTGCAATCGAAGAAGTTTGAAAATATTTTTGTGATCGGCGATGCTGCTGATATTCCAACCTCAAAAGCCGGATCAGTAGCACACTTTGCCGGGGAAATCCTCTTCGATAACTTCATGAATGCCATTGAAGGAAGGCCACTCACTGCAAAATTCGACGGGCATGCAAACTGCTATATAGAAACCGGTTTTGGAAAAGGTGCGCTGATTGATTTCAACTATGATACAGAGCCACTGCCCGGAACGTTCCCATTGCCGGGAATAGGACCTTTCGGACTACTGAAAAACACCAAGATGAATCACTATGGCAAGATCATGTTCCGATGGATCTACTGGCATATTCTTCTGAAAGGCAAAGATATGCCGATAGAAGCAGAGATGACATTCGCCGGGAAACGTGTACCCTTTAAGCAGTAATGATTATGGAAAAGGATATCCAAATACAGATAAACACATTGAACGATAAGGTTGACCTTATCCTGGAATATGTGAACCAACAGAGACTCAAATCGCAATCGGTTGATGACCTCATCTCAGATGTATCTATCGTTGGCAAAGACATGTACGACTCGGCAGTAATGGAGCTTGATAATCGCTCGATCGAAGTTGATCCGGAAGATATCAAGATGGTCGCCCTGAAAGTCATGAGGAATGTAAGGAATATCAATGGCGTGCTCGATACTTTTGAAAGTACGGCAGATTTCCTGAAAGATGCATCCCCTATCATGAATGAGATGATCATCGACCTCATTAAGAAGCTTAATGAGTTTGACCAAAAGGGCTATTTCGAGTTCTTCGCCGAGGCCGGTAACATCATCGATAATATTGTAACCCACTTTTCAAAAGAGGATGTTCAATTGCTGGCCGACAATGTGGTTCCCATGCTCGAAACCGTGAAAAGTCTGACTCAGCCGGAAATGCTGAAATCGGTCAATAATGCAGTGAAGATCTTCAGCAGACTTGAAATGGAGGCTGTTCCTGAGTATTCGGTGTGGAAGCTGATCCGGGAAATGAACAAACCTGAAATGAAACGCGCCATTGGCTTCATGGTTTCATTCATGCAGAATATGTCAAAACCAGAAAATGATAATCAATAACATCTAAACTTTAAATAAAATGGAAAAAACAATTGCAGGTGTAAACATCACCTTAAATGAAGAAGGCTACCTTACTGATCCGCAACAATGGAATGAGGGTGTAGCCAAAGAAATTGCCAAGGAAGAAGGCATTGAGCTAACTGATACGCATTTCGCAGTTCTGAACTATCTCAGGGAACAATTCCTTGCTGGAGAATCACTCTCAATAAGAAAGGTCGGCAATTCAGGAATTGCTAATATCAAAGAGCTCTACCAGCTATTTCCCGGTGGGCCATTGAAAAAATCATCAAGAATAGCAGGGATTCCTAAGCCTGCCAGTTGTGTTTAATCTTTTAAAAAAATAATCATGGTAACAAAAGAAGAAAATCCCTTGAAAAAGGTATGTATCATATGCGCTAAAGGCACTATTGAAGATGTTTATGCTACCCTTGTTATGGCCAATGGTGCCGTGATGGAAGGCATAGAAGCAAAAGTATTCTTCACATTCTTTGGCCTTGATGCCATCACCAAAAAACAAATGAATAAGATCAAAACAGCCACCGTGGGAAATCCTGCAATGAGGATGCCCGGCGGACTGCCTTTCCCAACTCTTCTGGGTGCTATCCCTTTCGTTGAAGCCGGGGTATCCTGGATGATGAAAAAGGAAATGGATAAACTGGACATTCCACCGGTAGGTGAATTCCTTGAAATGATCACAGCAGGTGGTGGCGAAATCTATGCCTGCAAAATGGCTGCAGAAATGTTCAAACTGAAGAAAGAAGATCTCTGGGATGAAGTCATTGATATCATTACTGTTGGAGATTTTTACGCCATGTGCGGAGGTGAGAACACACAGATCATCTTTACTTAATAGTTCATTTCAACCTCATTAAAGAAAAACGTTTATGAAAATACTTAAATCAATATTCCTTTCTTGTTTCGTTCTGCTGTTTTTTACCTCGGCAAGAGCTGAAGAGAAAGAATACTCACCATACTTTAAGGTGGCAACTGTAAAAGGCAATATGTCTGATGTTGCTGCAAGTGTAAGGGATGCTTTGGAATCGAAAGATTTCAAGATTATTGGCGAATACAATCCGGCAAACAATGATAGCCTGATGGTGATTTGCTATACCCGCAAAGACTTTGCTGATATCAGTCTGAAGTTTGAAGACAGGGGAGCACTTGCAAGTGTAATGAAGGTGGGCTTAAAAAATAACGATGGCAATATCGACGTGTCGATGATCAACCCTGAGTATATTTTTTATGCATATCTCTATGAAGGCATCGATCCCTATCTTCCGCAGCTGGAAGCTATGGCGAAGGATGTAAAAGATGCTTTATCAGTTATCGGCAATGACTTTGAACCTTTTGGCGGATACGAAGACAGGGATGATCTGGACGATTACCGATATAAGATCATGATGCCCTATTTTACTGATCCGGAAGATCTGACGGAATATGATTCCTTTGAAGAAGGACTGTCGGTAATCAGGAAGAACCTGGATGCCGGAACAGGAAATACCGTGAAGGTGTATGAGGTGGTTTATCCTGAGCAGGAAGTCGCTGTTTTTGGCATCGGACTGCTTGATCCGGAAGATGGCGAAGCCAGGTTCCTGCCAATTATAGGGGCAGACCACATGGCCGCCATGCCTTATGAGATCATATTGCAAGGCAATGAGGTTAGCATGCTTCACGGCAGGTACAGGATCGCCCTGCACTGGCCCGAACTGGGAATGGGAACCTTCATGAAGATCATGAGTACCCCTGGCAACATTGAAGATTTTATGCTGGGAATTACAGAAGTTGAGGAGAAATAATCTTAAACCAAAAACAAATATTATGAAAAAAGTAACAATGAAATTATGTGTGGCTGTTATGGCAGTGTTTATGCTCAGCCTGATTTATGCTCCTGATGCAAATGCCACCGATGGCTATTTCAGTAATGGGATTGGTACTAAGAGCAAGGGAATGGCCGGAGCCGGTATAGCCTTTCATAAGGGTCCCTTTGGCGCAGCATTGAACCCTGCCGGACTGGCATTTCTTGATAAGAAGTGGAGCGTTGAAGTTTCTGTAGGGCTTTTTAACCCGAACAGGAAGTATACTGTAACAGGAGCTGCAACTACTCCAGACAAATGGGGTTATATGGGCCCTGACGGCTTTGTTAATGACCCACGTTTCATGGCATTCGGACTTGCCGAAGGAACTGTTGAGAGCGATAAGAAGTATTTTGTGATCCCGGCGGTCGCTTTTAGTTACAAGATTGGCGAAAAACATAACCTTGGTTTCAATTTCTATGGTAATGGTGGCATGAACACTACCTATGAGACAAAAACCTATTACAGTGCTATTATCGACTCTTTTGGAGATCCATTGCCTACCGGACAACCAAATCCAATGACCAATGTCACCCAGCCAACAGGAGTGAACCTCCAGCAAATGTTCATCTCCTTAACCTATGCCATTCAGCTTGGGAAACATAGTATTGGTGTATCACCTGTATTTGTTTACCAGACTTTTGAGGCCACAGGATTACAGGCTTTCCGGGATATGGGAATGGCAGGCAGTCCTCAGCTTACACAAATGCTTGGCACTCCTAATCGTATGGATTATGTTACCAATAATGGTGTGGATAACTCAACGGGATTTGGTGTGAAGATCGGTTACCAGGGAGAATTATTTGATGGATTCAGGCTCGGTGCTTCATGGCAGCCTAAGATCAAAATGTCGAAGTTGGATAAATATGCAGGATTGTTTGCTGAAGAAGGTGGATTCGACATCCCATGTAACTGGCAGGCAGGTGTATCATATACCATTGATGAAAAAGTTACCATCATGTTTGATGTGAAACAGATCATGTACAGCAAAGTAAAATCCATTGCAAACCCCATGAAACCTGAGGAGATGATGCCCATGGTGCCAACTGTACCTGCGGAACCGGGAATGCTGTTCCAGCCTAATCCAAACTGGGTACCTCTGGGAGATGAAAATGGTGCCGGCTTCGGATGGGAAGACATGACAGTTTTCAAACTTGGTGTTGAAGTGGCCTGTGTAAAAACATGGCAGTTCAGAACGGGTTTCTCATATGGAACAAACCCGATCCAGGAATCAGAGGTGATGTTCAATATCCTTGCACCTGCAGTAAACGATATGCATTTTTCTCTCGGGTTTACCAAAGAGATCAAAGACCATGCACTTAACTTTGCTGTAACACATGCTATGAATAACAAGGTTTCAGGACCAAATCCATTTGACCCCGCCCAAACCATTGATCTGGAAATGAACCAGTGGGAATTTGAATTGGGTTTCAGGTTCTAATATTGAAAGATTAGATTTTTCATAATTCGATTAATACATTCAAATGCTTCGCCATCCTGGCGAAGCATTTTTTATTGAGATTTTAGTATTTAGACTTTATGATTTAGAATGTGATGGTCGGATTTCGATTTTTTTTATGTACTTTTTTTGCTTGTCCAAAAAACCTGCCTGCCCTCCTACGGCGGGTAAACCGGCAGGCAGGATACCAAAAAAATGACATCCCCGGTCAAGGTTTTCACCCCGAATACTCGGGGTTCAAACTGCGCCCGGGTCTTAAATGCTTCGCATTTATATCGAGGATGAGTTTGGGGTACTGAAAGTCTTCAGCAGCAATAGCTGAATTTTGAGCGGGAATTGCGTCCCGAGTACTCGGGACAAGCATGAAGCGAAAAATAACAGCGGTTTTGAAACCGATTTAGCGGATTCGAAAATTGCCTTTGAAGACTTAAATTCTTTGGTTTTTTCTTTTAAAGAAAGAACATAAAAAAAGGAAAAAGATTAATTTTGAATAAAAGAGAATTGTTTGAATTACTTTAAATTTGATTTGAAAAAACTAAGGTAATCATGAAAAAAAACAGATAATCTTATTCCTAAGTCTGCTTATGGCATTCCTTGACTATCATAACTATTATTTTGATCCGGCCTATCCAGGTGGAGGTGAGTACCATTATGAACGCTTCGCAGAAACCTTGCGATTTTTTAATTTCAAGGCAGGTTTTTCCTTCTGAAATATCCCTTTTTGGGTTGAACCATTTTACTGCTTCACAGTATTAAACATGCCTGCGTAGGTATTGATACCATCATATTTCCAGTCATAGGTACCTGATAGGTTTTCATCGCCATTCCCTAGCGTACCTGAGAGGCTAAGGTTACCATCGGTAAACTGGAAGGATGTTCCATTAAACTGAACAATACCTGAGCTGATGGCTGCAGAAAGGTCCTCGTGATAGGACTGCTGATGCACTGTGTCAAAATATACGAGGCTGATCTCATAACTGACCAGAAAGCGAGTTCCGCCAATTTCAGCAGTGCCAAACTTGGCCGGATTATCCTGCTCAGTTGTTCCTGCATAATTTTTAGGATTTTCAGGTTGAGGTGTTGGGGCAGGATCATCAGTATCCTTTTTACATGATGAACCAAGAATGGAAACAATCAAAATTCCAAGAAATAGTAAACGAAAACCAATAATTGACTTATTCATATTATGCTGCTTATAAATAGTTTATTTAATACGCAAATATACAACGATATTGGTCTTTCTACATTGTGCATTCTTGATAACCCATGCTAAATGATAAATGCTAAACGATATATGCTCAATGAACACATATCGTACTTGTCTTGATATTTTTAGTAAGTTTATAACATGAAAAAAGAAATAAAACTTTCATTTTTTTTACTCCTGGCCATCCTCGTTTTCTTTGCTTGTAAAAAAAACGGAGAATCAATATTGGAACCAATACCCTTGCCAGACCAGGGGTATGCTGTAGATGAAGCCGCTGAGATCATGACCCTCGCAGCCATTGCTTACATCGCCGAAGGCGAAGTAGATTCAGTGATAAAAAATTCAATCATTTTCCAACTCAAGAACACCGCATTGGCCACCGGTGGCAACTGGAAACTGGCATGGGGCCCGGGAATCAGTGGCAACAAATCCAACCTGGTTTATATCGTGGTTGATTCAACAAGCAGCCCTATGTCTTATGCCATGGTGGTACGGGGTACCAATGTCAAATCCATAGATGATATCATCCAGGATTTTCAAACATTCCATTTTGTTCCATTTACATATGGCCTGCCTGGAGATTCAATTGCACGTGGATCAATGCGTGGACTGGATTCACTGCTGATAGTCAAAGATCCGGTCACAGGAAAAACGGTTGAAGGCTTCCTGAACTCTCTGCCGGATAATGGAAACAAGAAGATGTTTATTACCGGTCATAGCCAGGGAGGTGCACTTGCTCCACTACTGGCATACTGGTTTATTACAAGCAGTGGGGTGGTCGATAGATATGATGTGGAAATATATGCTTTTGCCGGACCATCAGTGAGCAACCAGATCTTCAAAACCAATTTTACCAATTCGATACCAGCTACAGGATACTTTCACATGGTTGCCAATTCCCTTGACATCGTTCCTTACTTCTGGGCAAGGCACGACAGCCTTGTTATTAATAATATTCCTGCCCCTGTTCCATGGGAGTACAGATTGCTGATCGATTTAATGGATGACTTTTTAGATAATAATCATATTAAATATGCTCAGCTGGCTGATCAGATTTATATCGGCAGTTTTCCTCCTAAAGACACACTCGGAAATATACATCCACATGATACGCTCCAGTGGTATAATTATTGGGGATTAACTCAGCACAGGCATAATAATTACCTGAAACTGCTCAATGCGCAGCCGGTAAATTAAAGTCTTTTGTTTTTCATGAGAACTAAACTCGACCTCAAAAGCTGGAACCGAAAAGAGCATTTTGAATTCTTCCGGAAATTCGATGAGCCTTTTTATCAGCTGAGCATGAATATAGATTGTACAGCTGGCTTGCAAAAGGCAAGAGATGCGAATCATTCAATATTCGCATGGTACCTTTTCAATGCGATGAAGGCCTCAAATATGGTTAAGGAATTTCGATACAGGATAGAGGGCGAGGATGTTTATGAATACGATGCTGTCCATGCTTCCCCGACCATCGGCCGCGATGACGGAACTTTTGGTTTTGCCCAGGTGGATTTTCAAGAGGATTTTGGAATTTTCCAATCCCAACTAAATAAAGAAATTGAACGCGTCAGGGGATTAAGCGGCTTGTTTACTGCTCCGGAAAGACCGGATGTGATCCATTATTCAGCCCTTCCCTGGTTCAGCTTTACCGGATTAAGCCATCCCAGGAATTATGGCGATGGTGATTCCATCCCCAAGATCTCTTTTGGAAAGATCTTCGAACAGGATAACAAATCCTGGCTCCCATTATCAGTCCAGGTTCATCACGGGCTTGTTGACGGATTTCATGTGAGTCAGTTTGTAGAAGAGTTTGACAGCTTTTTGAATATTGATTTTTGATAGCTTTTTAAGAATTATCATCCCAATAATATTTTCCGAAAGGAATTTCAAATATCTTTGCGCCTTCAGTTTTTCATAATTTCAACACTGTAACCCTGAAACACTGAAACCAGTTCAAAACATTTACAAACCATAGATTTTAATTATTAGCATGAAAAAGATCAAATTACTCTTAGTTGCCATTATATTTCCTAGTATACTTCTTGCTCAGGGTGTTGAAATAGTACCTTTTGCGGGTTATATGTTTGGGGGAAGTGTTAATTACTACGAAGGAAAGCTGAAGATTGAAAACGGATTGGACTACGGGGCTTCAATTCTGGTGCCCATCCATGACTTCCTGGATATTGAGGTCAATTATACCAGGATGGATAGTAAAGCTTCATTTGAACCTTCTTTTGGCTATTCTGATTTGGAATACAAGGAAACAAACCTTGCAACAAACTATATTCATATCGGGGGTATTTCTAAGTTTTATAAACAGGAAACAATGGCCACGCCATTCGGTTCCCTCTCGCTTGGAGCCACATGGTTCAGCCCATCTGATGGATCATTCCAGGATGTATGGCGTTTTTCAGTTAATATGGGTCTTGGAGTCAAGATCATGTTTTCGGAGCGTATAGGTGTCATGTTACGTGGACGTTTGATGATGCCCATGTTCTTTGGTGGTGTTGGGATGTATGTCGGAACCGGTGGCACCGGGGTAGGGGTGAGTTCCGTAGTTGCGCCACTGCAGGGCGACTTCAATGGAGGCCTGATAATAAAACTAGGTGGTAATTAGCCTTAGTTTTATCTTAAGACAAGCTTCCTTACCATCATTCCTTTTTCGGTAACAACTTTGATAAAATATATCCCGGAGGGATGATTGAGTTGTAAGACTGTGGTTTCGCCTGAAACCCCGTTGTACTTCACTTCATCCATTATTTTGCCCCGATTGTCATAGATGACAACTTCCCGGATAGCATCCTCCCCGCTTGATATAGTAATCTGTGAATCGGCAGGGTTGGGGAAGATCAGCAATTCGTCCTCTATCGATTCCCTGATACTAATGGCCTGGCTGAAAATGGAGTCGGCAGCGATCAAAACAGGTTCCTTATTAGCGCTTTCAAAGTATTCTTTAAAGAGATCAATCTCTGCGGAAGTGTAAGTGAACATATCTTCCAGCCATTTTGATGTAACGGTCTGGTAATGCAATTTTACTTTTATTTTTAAGGCTTGCTGGTACCCATTCACCGGGATATGAAAATGCAAAATATCCTTGCCACTACCCTCTACACTGTTTAGTTTATTAAAGTCATCATCCTCCTCAGCATTACCAACAATGGGAACAGTATCATAGGCAAAGTGTGAAGTAGTAAAGCCTGCCGGTGGAATGCGGTTATCTTTCAGCTGAAAATTTGCACGTTCAAGTACGGTTGTCACTTCATGATTAATATCGCCCATGACCATTTCGTATATCTGCACCTGGTCTTCGGTATTGATCATGTTAAAATGGCTTTCATAAGTGATGTCTTCGTTCAGCAACTGATAATCTTCATCCAGGGCACCGCTATGAAAAATGATCTGGTTATTTGCATCGAATACGATCAACTCAACAAAAAACCTGCGACTTGGATAAGCGGTTGGGAACTTATGTCCGCTGATATTTTCCATGGACAGATCAACAAATAGTGTGTCTGAACTTCGATCAAGCTCCAGCAATTCAATTTCAAGACTGTGCTCTTGCAATGACCTCAGGTTTCTTGCTGCCGTTGAATCAAGCTGAGAGTCAGATGCAGTAATCCCAAGCTCCTCACTGTTTTCTTTCAATATTGAATTGATAAATACATTCGCTCCCTGAAAATGATGCAGACCAAATGGTGTACGCCCACTGAGCCATGGTGGCATGGTGCTAATCACCACAGTATCATTGATCCTGGGTACATGGCATGTGGCACAGCTCACATTGGCAGCAGGGTAAACAGAATTTTCCCATTCCTGGTAAACCGACTGCTCCACAAACTCATTTCCTGTAGGCTGTCCATTATTGTCTACTGAATTAGTAAGGAGTGTATGGCAAGAAGCACATACACGTGAATCGGTAATATGGGCAGTATATTCTGGTGTATACCCTGTATTTTTGATCATAGGCATGGTAAAAGGATTCTGGTATGGGCCGAATATCCTTTTTTGATCACCGATTTCAAATGTGCCTGAAAAGTCACCCAGCGTTTCTGAACTTATCTGGTGACAGACTGTACATTGTACACCATCCAGCGCCAGTGGGTCCCCCTCCATTTCACTGATAGAATACAGGGGGTGTCCATTATAATGCGCATTTTTATTCCCTAGCGGGGCATGACAACGGGTGCAAACATCCTCCAGCACCTCTTTATGCCCTGGGTTCACCAGGCCTTCATGACTCACTTTTGCCCGCCAGAACGGGTCTTTAGCAGCATTTGCCATCATGCTTGAGCGCCAATCAGCAATAATACTGACCGACTCACCAGCCTGGTTAAGTTGAGAGTTGTGACACATCAGGCAGGCGCCCGAACCGGCAAAAAGATCATTATATGTGCCAGGCAGTTCTCCACCCCTGGAGATGTTCTTTTGAGGTGTTGCAAAACTATAAATAAGCAGCAATACTGGGAAAAGTACAAACGCGATCCGCGAATACCTCATGCCTGCGAAATTGATTAGTTATATGAATTAGAAATTAAGTTTGATCCCTACATCCTTCGGATTCTGGGTATTCATCACCATCTCAGTCTTATATTCCTGTGGTACCTGGTCCCAGCTGTTGTAAAATTTTCCGTTGATATAATAACGTTCCGGATTGTTTGCTTTCTTCACCATCGACTGATCTGAATAAACCCCATAGGCATATTCAGGAGGGGCTGTACCGGCTGCATTGCCGTCGAGGATCAACTCCATCTGCCCGTCACCATCCATATCAGCACGGAGCCAGTTCAATTCAAGGATCCTGTTATAGGTTCCCTCAGCGATCATCTTCTTGATCTCCTCATTGAAACCCGCTATAATGCTATCTGCTCCAACCCAATCTTTACGTAAAGCCAAATGCAGTGATTTGACCATGATGGGGGTCTGGCCAATTTCTAGATATTCGGTCACGTCATTCACCTGGTATTTGAGCAGGTACTGGATCAGTAATGCATCCACCAGCATATAGTCGATCTGTTCCGATAAGAGGCGTTCAAGGTTTTGCTGATCACTCTCCCCCGGCACCAGCTCTACCTGATCAGAACTGCCTTCAACCCCGTAAGCATAACTTTCAACCACGCCAACTCGTTTATTACCAAAATCTTCAAATGAAGTAGCACTGACGTCACTTCCTTTTCTTCCTACAAGGATCAACTGATTATGCAAGTATGGTTCTGAAAAGAGGTATTTCTCTTCACGTTCATCATTAAGCCAGAGTGCAGCACTGCCGGCATATTCACCGCCATCAATACCTGCGATGACATCATCAAATTCCATTATTGAGTAATCAACTTTTATTCCGGTCCTGCTAAGTGCCTCTTTCACCAGGTCCATCGCAAAAGCTTTTTCCTCTTCAACATTGGTAAATGGAGGCCAGATGTCGGATGCCAGCTTTAGTTCGTTAATCTGAGAAAAGGCGCTCAAAGATAAGAGCAAAAATATCGAGATGAATGTCTTTTTCATGCTACAGTCTTAAGATGAATAAGCGTACCTGAATTCAAAGGTACGAATTATCATGGCTTAAAGTATTCTCTTAAGCCCGAAAATTCATGAAAAAATAAGTAATCTATTGCACCACGATCTTTCGATGGATCATTCCGGAATTCGTCTTTAGGCCAAGCAGGTAAATACCGCTTTGTAATTGGTTTAAGCTGATATCGAAAGATTGCGACCCTTGAACTTGTACTCCTTCAAAAACATTCATCACTTCCCTGCCTTGAATGGTATAGAGCGTAATGCTTATTGACTGAGTCTCAAGAAGTGTATAATTAACCTGAAGATGATCATGAGCCGGGTTAGGATAAAGCTGTAAGTCGCTTAATAAATTGATCTTATCATCAATTGAATTGCTGCAACCATCATCACCGGTAGTATCAGTGATTGAGAAGTACTGTGGTGATTCAGCAACGACCAGCTGAGTGCTTAAATCACTGATGCGGATCCTGTACTTACAACCTTTTTTGGTATCAACCGGGATCTCCCATTGGTATGCTCCGTCACTGGCTGTTTCATCAATGACTGAATGAAGTGTGTCCAGTAAGCTTATGCTATCCTGGGCGAACAATTCAATGATAACATCATCCTGGAAGTTATCCTCCCACAGAATGAAATGTTTTAAGCCATACTCCCATTTTTCAGCTCCTATTGGAGCAGTCAATTCAATTTCTGCCTCAGAGGCATCAAATGAGTATGTCTCCGACCAATCGCTTACCAGTAGTCCTGTCTGGCTATTGGTATATGCCTTTACCCGCCAGTAATAGGTTTCCTTTTCCAGTGTTGTAAAATTATAATAGGTTTCTTTTCTGGCGTACTCCTGAACGACTATATCTGTGAATCCAATATCTGTGGCTATCTCCAGGTCAAAGTGAATATATTGTCCAACAGGCGACCATTCCATAAAAAGCGGATCTTCATAAAATACACTGGCATTGTTATCAGGAGTATGGAGCATGGGTGGATAAGCTTCTGGTTCAAGGTCATAAAATCCAAATGCCAGTTCATAGATGGTTTCAGCCTGTACATCAATGTCGGCAACTATTTTTCCAGTCACAAAATTATAGATAGTGTTTAAAGGACTGAATTCACCCTGTCCTGCCTGTGGTCTGTGCCATATTGTTATTTCTTCAGGATTATTTATATCGAAGCTTGCGGCTTCCAGATAGACCTTTCCATTCCACAACATATTGAATGCCTGAAGAGTTACCCTTCTGGCATGGAGCATGGGGCCATAGGCTGAAAATGCCGGATACTGAGGCGCCTGATCATAAGTTTTCACAGTCAGCTCATTGTATCCAAAACCATTCAGGGTAGTAATGTCAACATCAACACCGGTATAAAGAGTATCTCCCTGGAAAAATTCATAGCTGTTACCTTCAGCAAGTTCTATTTCAACAGCATCTGCTTGCTTCCAGTCGCCCATGGGAAATCTGAACGCCCGGTAACTTTCCATGGTCGGAGCATCAAACCTCGCTTCCCAGACAATGTTTTTATCTGCATCCACTTCAGTAGCAGTCGGAATGGTATCACCACTTAATGCTCCACCCCAGCCAATCATTGTATTTCCATTGGGGAGGCGTTGTGCATTACCTCTGTGCCAAGCCCGGAAATCTTCAGGATAGGCATAAGTCCAGATCAAGCTTGCTATCTTGTTGATCTCATCGATATGAAATTCATGAACTTCAGAATTTTTATTGCTTCCTGTACGCCCAGCATTATCATATACCAGGAAGTTGCCATTATCAATGCGATAAAAGGCGTGGCCTGTTACATATCCGATACCAGTAGTGCTATCAACACCAACAAACGAAAATTCATTTTCGTATCCTCCCAAGTGCCACATAATCTCCCCAGTCTTTCTATTCAGTTTTTTGTTAAACGAAGGGGTGGCAACTATAATATTCCCGTCGATATCCAGGTTAATGGTATTTAGGTGAAATGCACTTACAGTTTGCCTGTTAGCGCGCGCTCCCCATTGATATTCTTCAGGAGTATAATAATCCCAGGTTCTCCACTGGAAGACCACATCCCCATCAGCATTCCATTCCTGAATGATACCTCCTGAGACTTTAGCATCAGGGAAACCACCGTCTACTAATTCACTGAGATCCATCTGGGTTAGATAGTACCCGAACATCAACATATGTCCGTTTGGCAATAACTGAAAATCATGTGCTTCAGCGATATATCCATTTTTCATCTGGATGCTGTCTACCTGGGTCAATTGTTGATCCAGCAGCACATGGTATACGTTTCCACCACCAGTGTAAGAGTGGTGAGAAATAAACTGTGCATACGAAAGCATCCCGTTGGGTTGCATTTTGAAATCATAGGCATAATCACCATCTAATTCTTTATAGCCCTGAACCTCTCCTTCATTATTGAGCAAGAATACATAATAACCGGTGCCTTCAACGCTAGCCGAGGTTGAGAGGAATACATTTCCGGGTGCAGCATCCCCATATTGAGTAACTGTAACTCCAGGAAAGTCTTCTGGCAGCTGTGAATAAGAATATGTGGAAAACAATAAGGCAATAATTAAAGGTAAAACTCTTCGAATGGTCATAATAATAGATTTAAATTGTATTCAATTTGTTAAGGGCATAAAATTAGTAAAATCGTAAATACTTCTCTTTCTTTTTTTTCTGCTGACGTGTTTATGTCATTTATTAACAAAAGAAAGTCATGCTGATAGGAGGTTTGACTTTTGCTCTTCACTACCTTATCTTTACTTTCCTTAACCCAAACCACCATGATCATGAGAAAAATTCTAATGCTTGTTTTTATTGTATTCATCCCAGTTTTGTTGTTTGCCCAATGGGAATGGCAAAACCCACGTCCCACCGCCAATCACTTCTTTGATGTCTTTTTTATTGATGACAATGAAGGATGGGCCTCCGGTGAGCTGGGCACACTGTTTCATACACTTGATGGTGGTGTGAGCTGGGAGGATCAGCAAACTTTTGTAGAGCATCGCCTGAGGTCAGTATTTTTTCTCGACAATATGAATGGCTGGGCAGCAGGGCACGGAAGTGTTTTGATGAAAACCACAGATGGAGGTGAACATTGGGAAATGCAGCAAAGCCCGGTAGAATGCAGATACCGCGAAGTTTTCTTCACCGATATGGATCATGGATGGGCAGTTAGCCGTTGGGGAGTGATGGTACAAACAAGTAACGGAGGAGAGACATGGGAACTATACCAAATCGATTCGTCGTATCATCTAAATGCCGTTACCTTCACTGATGAGAACAGGGGGTGGGCTGTGGGTGGAACCGGTTGGAATGCCCCTCCAGGATGCACCATATTGCATACTGAAGATGGTGGCCAGAACTGGTATAAACAAGACTCTGCCGGCCTGGATGTAGCCATGTGGGATATTTGCATGATCGATCAGCTGACAGGATGGACAGCAGGTGTTGGAGGAAACATCCTTCATACGACGGATGGCGGTGAGAACTGGAACCTGCAGATCAGCGGAACAACAGAAACGCTGTGGGGGATCGACTTTGCCGATGCCAGCAATGGCTGGGTAGCCGGGAGTAATGGGATTATCCTCCATACCACTGATGGCGGACAAACATGGGAACTGGAAGACTCACAGACCACTGTATGGCTTGAATCGGCACAAGCTTTTGATGCTGACAATTGTGTAATTGCAGGGCTAAGTGGAGTAGTAACCAAAACCACAGACTCAGGGCTTACCTGGGATATGGTGAGCTGTTGTACACGACATGCATTCATGGAAATCTTTGCAACGGATAGCGATCATGCATGGGTGGTTGGTATGGAAGGCATCATTGAACATACAGTAGATGGTGGCGAGACCTGGATGAACCAGTCGCTCTTTTTAGCTGATTGGCTGGAAAGTGTATGCTTTGCAGATAATATGACAGGCTGGGCGGTCGGAAGCCCCGGTGTTATTCTGAATACTGCAGATGGTGGATCAACATGGAATCCACAAAATAGCTTTACCACTAACTGGCTGTACGATGTAAAGTTCATCGATGCAAATACAGGATGGATTTGCGGACAAAATGGGATCGTACTTTATACGGATAACGGTGGAGCGAACTGGGTGGAAAAGAAAACCGGAACAAACCTGAAGCTACGAAACCTGGAATTTCTTGATGCATCAAAAGGCTATGTGGTTGGGGACCAGGGGCTGGTATTATATACTCCTGATGGTGGGGATACATGGTCAAACCAGTCAATAATGACCAGCGACACACTGGAATCAATCACTTTTTCTGGTGACCTGAACGCCTGGGTCTGCGGCCAGAATGGAGCCATCTGGCATACAATGGATGGCGGCGATAGCTGGACTCAGCAGGAGAGCAATACAGATGCCTGGTTATACGATATCCAATTTACCGACATGGATAATGGCTGGGTGGCAGGCTCTGGTACCGCACTGCTTTATACTCAGGATGGCGGGACAAGCTGGCATCCTCAAGCAATTACAATCTGGGGACTGAATGGTATGCATTTTACCGATACTGATAATGGCTGGGTGGTAGGAAATAGCGGGAATATTCTCCATACAGGAAATGGGGGAGCAGTAGAGATCCCTGACCTTTATGAGAGAATTAATAATGAACAAATGGGAGTGAATATATACCCCAACCCCACTTCTGATCTCACTACGATTGAATTTGATATCTCTCAAAAAAGCCATGCTGAAATCACCATATTCAATCAGCTTGGACAAATAGTAATGCATTCTGATTTACAGGATGATCAGTCTGGAATGCAACAATATATTTGGGATTCTTCTGGCTTGCCTGCAGGAGTATATTTTGTTCAGGTAAGGGCAGGGTATGAATCAGGGATGAAGAAGATCATTAAAACTAAATGATCCCTTATGAAAAGATCAATGGTGGTATTTCTTGGACTAATTAGTATTACAACATTGCTATTTTCACAAGACAATACGGAAATCAACAACATGAATGCATTATATCTTGAAAGCCCTGAAAGCGCTATTCCAATTATCCGGGAATTACTATTAGCATCTGATTGGGAAACGCTCAGCCGGTATTATAATCTGAAAGGTTCTGATATTAAGTTAGAAGAACTTCTTTCAGGCAACTTTTTTATAAATGAAGAGAAACCCGAGGTCGCTCACCCCGGTGGTTTCTGGAAATATAAGCACCCCTTTCCTCCGGCATTTAGCTATCGTAGCAGTACTCAGATCAATGACACTATTTATCAAATAATGATGGAAATAGAAATTGATCAGGGAGATGAAGACACACAATATGGGTGGATGGGTTTTTTTATGATCCAAAGTGAGTCAGGATACAGGATCTTAGCGGGAAGGGAATATAATTAGGCTTATTTTTATTTTTTAAATTACATAGGTTTATTTCATAATATTAAAATAAAAACCATGAAGAAAATATTACTTAGCATTATTAGCCTGGCGATTTTTGCCGGAATTGCTGTTTCTCAGGAAGACAAGAAAGAGGTTCTGGTTCCGGCACTGCTGGTGATTGATGTGCAGAATAAATACCTCCCAATGATGTCGCAGGATGATCAGGAATCAGCACTGGAAATGATGAACTGGGCCATATATTTGTTCAAGCATTACGACTTGCCAGTCATCCGTGTATATCATACCAGCAAAGATTGGGGTCCTGAGCCCGGCACTGAAGAGTTTCAGTTTCCTGAAAGCCTGAATGTGGAGGAAAGCGACCCAATGATCATCAAGACTTACGGGAGTGCTTTTAATAAAACGGAACTTGATAGCCTGCTCAAGGATAAAGGAATCAATACCTTGTATTTATGTGGATTAAGCTCTGTTGGATGTGTGCTGGCCACTTATTTCGATGCAGGCAACTATGACTATAATAAATTTCTTATCAAGGATGCTTTGCTCGGGCCGGATGCTGCTTATACTAATGAGATCGAGGAGATGTTCGATGCTATCAGCCTGAATACGGCCAATTTCATGCTACAATTTGCTGAATAACAGGCAAACAATACCTTTAATATCTGTTAGGGATTGGTGTTAAGCAGATCGGAATTATTTCCTAAGAATTCCATCTTCTTCATCAATGTGCTCACCAATAAAATGGATCACCACCCTGTTCGTGATGCCTCTTTTAGTGATGGGTTCAGAAGCTACGATAATAATGGGATCGCCCTTGCGGGCCCACTTGTACTGCAGCATCATTTGATCGACAGCTGCAATAAACTTGCTTCCCGAGGAAGGTTGTTTCATGAACTTCGGGGTAATGCTGTAAAGGATTGACATTTGCCTTAACCTTCTTTCATTTTCGCCGAAGGCAATCAGCGGAACCTCCATCCTTTGTTGTGAAAGGAATACCGTGCTCCCTCCGGAATGGGTCCAGGTAACGATAAACTTTGCTTTCATATCATGTGCCATTTGACGCACTCCCCTGGCCATGGCCGCTTTTCGATTAATCGGCCCCTGATATTTAATTAGTTTTTCTGAAACCTCATCCAGGGTTTTGATATAGGCATTGGTTTTGCGGGCCACGCGCTGCATCATCTTCACCGACTCTACAGGATATTCACCAACGGCAGTTTCACCAGACAGCATAACTGCATCAACTTTGTCGATGATGGCATTGGCTACATCAGAGACTTCTGCCCGAGTGGGAACAGCTTCATTAATCATGCTTTGCAGCATCTGTGTGGCCACGATTACAGGCTTGCCATATTCACTGCATTTTTTAACGATACGTTTTTGAAGAATGGCCACCTCTGCCAGGTCCATCTCTACACCCAGGTCACCACGTGCCACCATCACCCCATCAGTCTCTTTCAGTATTTCATCCAGCTTGTCAATGGCCTGCGGCTTTTCTATCTTGCTGATCACCGGGATATAGGTGTCATCATATAAGGTTGAAAATCCAAGATCACCCCCGGTAATATCCAGGCCCTTGGGCCTGACATGCAAGCTGGTAAGAAGTTTTTTTAGCACCTTAATGTCTTTGCCGCTACGTACAAAACTTAAAGCCAGAAAGTCAAGTTCCTTTTTTACGGAATAAGCCACGCATGCTTTATCTTTTTCAGTGAGGGAAGGAACACTGAGATCACTGTCAGGCAGGTTAATGCCCTTGGCACTGCTCAACAACTTCCCGGCCCTCACAATGCAGTTTAAAACAGCATTTTTTCCCTGCCCGCTTTTATTCAGGCATTTCAATTCTATGTTGCCGTCATCCAGCAATATTTTTTCACCCGGATTTACCTCATCAATGAAAGAGGGAAAGGTAGTGGAAAATGTTTTTTTAAAGCTGGCTGATCCACCGATGATGTCTTTTTTAATAAAACTTATTTTATCTCCCTTTTTAAGAGCTACACCACCCTCAACAACTTTTCCTACCCTGATCTTTGGTCCCGACAGGTCCCCCATGATGGAAACATAAATCCCGGTTTGCTTCTGAACAGCCCGAATATTCTCTATAAGCTTGTCATAGTTGCTGAAATCACCATGTGAAAAATTAATCCTGAATACCCGTGCTCCGGATTCGATCAGTTTTTGGATGGTTTTCTTGTCAGAACTGGCAGGCCCTAAGGTGGCAATGATCTTGGTGATGAGGAATTCTGTTGCTGGCATTGTGCTACGATTGTATTGTGCAAAATTAGCAGAATTTTTCATGGTCTTCATCGAGATCGTGATCACAATTATTTCTGAAGAATTTCAATATACTCTGCAGTACCCCTCAAATTATCAAATACCGGATCGAGTTCTAAAGCCTTTTTGGAGAAATTCCCGGAGGTTGAAAGCAGGTAATCAATCATTTCAAATGCAAGTTCCTGTTCTCCGGTAAGAGCATAGATTTTTGCAAGGTCGACCTGCCTGCCATATCCGGCCCAGGCATCGAGGGATTGAGGCATGAGCTGTGTCGCCAGCAATCCTTCTTCAATCGCTTCTTTGTTCATTCCTAACCTGGCATATATTATTCCCAGTGTACTATGATATTTTTGCTCATTTGGGTTTGTGCTGATCTTGTCTTCAATAAATATCCTTGCAGAATCATAGTATGCCCTGGCAAGATGTGGTTCATCCATCTTAAGATAAATGTCTGCTTTCAAGTGACACTTGGAGTGATATTTAAACTGCTCTGTCAGATCCTCGGCCTTGATTTGATCCAATACCGACAGCGCTTCAGTGAATTCATTGTCTACATAATGAAAATTTGCTAAATCAAACATGGCTAACTCCTTCGCTTCAATCTTATTTAAGGAAGACTGAAGAATACGCTTTGATCTTTCAATATCGCCGCTTGAATTAAAAACTACTTCTGCTTTTTGCGAATAGGACCCATAATAATTGGGTGAAAGACTGATGCCTTTATCAAAGAATTTTATTGCCTGATCATAGTTTCTTATCAGTTCATAAGTTTCTCCCAGGGTAAATGCAATATTCCCTGCCAGAGGATCTGATTCATAGGCTTGCAACATATAATTTATACACTCGTGATAAAGTCCTTGCCTTCTTTTAACGTAGGCTATATATGAAAGTACCTCACTATTGTTTGGCTTCATCTCAAGCGCTTCAAATAAATGTTCCAGCGCCTCATCATATTCACGGAAACCATGATAATGGATCTGTCCACTGGCAAGCTTCACCTCAAACAAGTCGGGATTCAACTCATTGGCTTTGTCAATGCTCGCTTTTGCTTTAATGAGCCTGAGGCTGTCACGATCAAAATAATGCCACCACAGATCAGCGTGATTGGCTCCTAGCCTGGCATAAGCAGCAGCAAAATCAGAGTCTAAGGCAATGGCTTCTTCAAAATATTCTTCTGCAATGCGAAATTGTGAAGCGGATATTTCATCAGTTGCATCAATGCCCTGAAGGTATAAGTCATATGCCTGGATATTGTCAGTTAATCTGATCTGCAGCGACTGCCTTTCAGATTGTAACAAGGTTACATCAAGTGCCTGGCTTACCCTTTCTGCTATCTCTGATTGGACTTCAAAGATCTGATCAAGGTCGCGGTCATAATTGTTTGTCCAAACCTGGCGGTTGTTCGACATACTTGTTAACCGTGGCGTAATACGCACCTTATCTGATGAGTTGCCTTTATCCCAGCGGATGGAACCATCCAGTACAAAATCTACATCCAGTTCTTTGGCCATTTCTTCTACTGATCTGCCGGATTCTTTAAAGCGGGAAGCACTTAAGGGTGAAATAATGCTCAGTCCCTTGATCATGCTCAGGCGTGAGGTAATCTCATCGGTAATGCCTTTTGCAAAGTAATCATCATCCGGCGAGCCTAGATTTTCGAATGGCAGCACGATCACGGTTTTCAATTCGTTGCTGCTCTCTGTTGAACTGTTGCCCAACCATCCGAAAATAAAGTATCCGAAAGCAACCAATACAATAGCAAGTGCAGCAATCCCAAAAGGTTTTCTCCATGCCCTCCATGCAGATCTTCTTTTTGCCCGGATCCGTTTATCTGAGAAATTATTTGCTGTCGCATTTTCATCCGAAAGGTCAACATTGACTTCATAGATCCTGACCGGATGTTTGACATTCTTTAATACTTCTTCTTTCACAAAGGCAGCAGCAATACCCTTCTTGTTTGTAAGATTACGGTAAACAACGTCTGACACATAAATGCTACCGGCTTCAGCCTGGGATTCTATTCTTGAAGCGATATTTACCCCATCTCCGAAAACATCTCCCACTTCAACAATTACCTCACCAAGGTGTATGCCTATTCGCAAGCTCAGACCAGGAATCTCAGCAGATTCCTTTTGAATCGCCCCTGCACAATATATGGCATCCGAAACGGATGAGAAACTGGCCAGTACGCCATCGCCCATTTCTTTCAGCCACTTGCCACTATAGCGGTCGATCCATTTCTTATGGAGTTTGCGGTTGACCTTAAGCAATTCGAAAGCTTTCGAATCATCTTCACCCATCATGGCAGTGTAACCTGCTATATCAGTGAACATAATGACTGCCAGCTGGCGGATTTGTTCAGACATTATCTCTTCGACTTATTAGTAATCTGTTGATTTGGATCTATGATATACTAACTATAAACCAATATTTTAGAAAATTGTTCATGATGATTCATGAATAACAGAGGTATAGCTAGGGGATACACTATCCTGATTCCCAGCAAAACCTAGATATTCACTTTTTTGGCCTTTTCAAAAGTGGCATCCCTGTCAAATAGGTAGCGGAAAGTTACATGAGTTTTGTATATCTTTCCCCCGATCTGTTCGCATACTTTCATCATGGTGGGATTGAAATCCCCAATCCAGTTTAGTTCCAGGTCGGTGTATGGGAAGCCAGGCGTAGTGGCCAGCTTTTCGAATGTCACGACAAGCCCTCCTTCAATCCCTTTTCCCTGGTGCTCGGGAACCACACCGAAAAGCCTTCCGATAATACGTGTTACACGCTTCCGGTATTTAAGAAGAAACATCAGCCTGAGCTTGTTGATTAGATTTAGCTTACCGTTGAAATTGCGCGTGATTTGTGATATGTCCTGCATCATGATGAAAAAGCCAACAGGGTCTCCTTTATAATATGCAATAATGATAAGACGATCATCCATGATCGGCTTCATTTGCTTCAGGAGTGCAAGGCTGTGGGCCTTGGAGGTTTTTGGGATCCCGGGGAACCTGGCCCAGGCAGCGTTAAAGATGAAAGCAAAATCTTCTGCAATCTTCTCCCTTTTAGAATCATCATAGGTTTCAAAGGTGTAGTCGGGATTCTCAAATACCCTTTCGGCCTTTCGTACAATCTCATCAGTGAAGCCATGCTTTTTGATCTTACGGAGATAGGTATACTGATTGAAGTAGTTTTGAAAACCGTATGCTTCGAAAAGGTCTTTGTAGTAAGGGAAATTATAGGGCATGTTATAGACCGGCTCATGAAAGCCATCTACCAGGCAGCCCCAGAAGCTGTCGCGCTCACCGAAATTTATCGGGCCGTCCACGGCTTCCATCCCTTGTTCTTTCAGCCAATCACGGCAGGCATCAAATAGTATGTTTGCAGCCTCCTGCTCGTTTATACAATCAAAGAAACCAAGACTACCTGTTAGCTGCTTGTTTTTTTTGGCAGTTTCCATGTCATAAAAAGCTGCTACCCGGCCAACAACTTTGTTGTCCCGGTCTTTCAGTATCCACCGCTTTGCATCTCCCTTTCTGAATTTTTTGTTTTTCTTCGGGTCAAATATTTTTTCGATATCATCGTCGATGGGTCTGCTCCAATTGGCCTCATTACGATATAGTTTGGAAGGAAAATCCAGAAAGAGCTTAACTGATTTCGGGCTATTTACTTCATGCAATGTGAACATGTCCTGTCGGGTCTTATTACAATTTGAATATAAAAAGGTGAAATTAATAATTTATTATTTGTCATTCATATCTTTTCACCTCCAGTGATCTGCTGAGCCAATTTAATCAATTCTTGTTCAACAGCTCCCTATTTCAGTGATGCCATATCTAATAACTAATAATTGTAACATATGATTCATCTATGCGTCTTAGATATAATGAAGGCCTCATGGCTCACAATTCTATAACAATCTTAGCATTTTAACATGATCAATAATCTGCTGAAGTACAGCTTTCGCTCCCTGAAAAAGCAAAAATCATTTGTCATTATCAATATCCTGGGTCTTTCTATTGGCCTGGTGTGTGCCATTATCATTGCGCTCTTTATTTTTTATGAGCTGAGCTATGACCAGTATAATGAGCATAAGGACCGTACTTACAGGGTAATTCTGCATGGAAAGCTTGGCGGGCAGGAGGTGCAGGTTACATCAACGGCTTCTATCATTGCGCCAACCATGCTCAATGAATTTCCAGAGGTGGAGTCATTTCTCAGGTTGAACGGTGGGGGACCAAGGAATATTCAGTACGGAGAGAAGTTTTTTGTGGAGGATCATTTTCTTGAGGCTGATTCTACTTTTTTCAAGTTCTTCTCCATTCCACTGATCAGGGGAAATACTGAAACAGTCCTGTCCGAGCCATATTATGTGGTGCTGTCAGAAAGTACTGCTAAAAAGATCTTTGGCGACGAGGATCCGATCAACCAGATGCTCAAGATCGGCAATGATGAAACCCATTATAAAGTGACTGGAATCATGGGGGAAGTGCCAGAGAACACACACTTTCGGGCTTCAGCCATCGGCTCATTCATGACCAACCCCAGATCTACTGATGATGAATGGCTGTCGAACAGCTTTGATAGCTATGTAATGCTCAAACCCAACATGTTGCCGGAGAATGTCAATGCCCGCTTTGCCCCCATGATCGAGAAGTATATTGGACCAGTTATCACACAATATTTTGGGATCACCATGGAGGAGTTTTTCGATGCCGGGAATAAATACAGGCTGTATCTTCAACCAATTACCGATATTCACCTCAATCCCTCTATCGAACAGGGGCTGAAGCCTGCAAATGATCCCAAATACCTGTGGATTTTTGGCAGCATCGCCATACTCATCATCATCATAGCGGCTGTGAATTTTATGAATCTCTCCACGGCCCAGGCAATAAAACGCGCAAAAGAAATTGGAATTAAGAAAGTATGTGGCTCCTCGCAGGGAAAACTCGTGGCACAGTTTCTTGCAGAAACCTTTATCCTCTCTCTCTTTTCTCTTGTCTTGGCTTTGTTGATCACGGAGCTGGCGCTGCCTTATTTCAATAACCTGCTCGACCTGGATCTGCATGTGCATTACTTTGAAAACTGGTATACTATTCCAGCTTTAATCTTCCTGTGTGTGATTGTAGGTTTTCTGGCCGGGATATATCCTGCATTTTATTTGTCATCATTTAATCCCAATAAGGTTCTGAAAGGGAGTTTTAGCAGTGGCAAAAAGAACGGAAAATTACGCGCTGTCCTGGTGGTGGTCCAATTTACCATCTCCATTATTCTTATAGTGAGTACCATCATCATGTTCAGGCAATTGAATTATATGCAGAATAAAGAACTGGGTTTTGACAAAGACCAGGTTTTTGTGATTTCGAATGCCAGTGCGGTGGGCGAAAAAATCAATAGCTTCAAAGAGGAGCTGTTAAATGTAAAGGGGGTGGAGGCTGTTTCAGCTTCGACTGCCGTCCCCGGACGAAACAATAATAACAATGGGTATACCATCAAGGGGAGGCAGGAAGAATCTTTTCTCCTGAATACAACCTGGACCGATCCTGATTTTCTGGCAACCTATGGTATCATCCTCCAATCTGGAGATTTCTTTGATGAATCAAGCACTGGTGATCTGGATGGTTGCATCCTTAATCATACTGCTGTAAAACATTATATGCTTGAGGATGATCCTTTTGCAACTCGCTTCCTCATTGGCGATGATATTGATTCGCTTGAATTTATGCCTGTAATAGGTGTTGTTGAGGATTTTCACCATGAGTCATTACGCTATCCCATCACACCCTATATGATCCGGTTTAAAAGCGAGGACATCAACTGGGGTTATGTGAGCATACGCCTGGCAGGTGGGGTGTCAACAAATATTGTCGGTGACATCGAAGAGGTTTGGGGGTCATTTACTGCCGGCTCACCCATGCAATCCTTTTTTATGGATCAGCATGTTGAACGGATGTATCGTGAAGAAAAAAGAAACGGACAGTTATCTGTATTATTTGCGATCATCGGGATTATCATTGCAGCGCTTGGTTTGTATGGACTGACCTCTTTTGCCATCGCTCAGCGTACGAAAGAAATCGGGATAAGAAAAACCTATGGTGCATCGGTTGGAAGGATCTGGTACCTGTTCGCCCGGGAGATCATCATCCTGGTAGTCATTGCCTCGGTGATTGCCGTTCCGCTCATCTGGTGGGTTGCCGACAACTGGCTCCAGAATTATCCCTACCGGATCAATATTGAAGTTTTTGATTTCCTGTATGGCTTCCTGATCGCCACCATCATCGCCTTGATCACCATCAGCTACCGCACCATCAGGTCTGCCATGGCCAATCCTACGCAGAGTTTGAGGTACGAATGATGCTCGATAAATAATTTCATGATCATAGAAATTTATTCATGACTTCTCTTGCTGTACATGCTTTTTATTGCTTATCAAGAATCTGAGTAAGCATATTTGCATTTAATGCAAATAAATCTACTTCCTGTCTGACTTTATCTTAAATCCTGCAATATTTTACCTTTCGTATTGCATTCAGCAGTTTGATAACCAGCGACTTCATACTTAGCTTTGTTCTAGTGAGTATGAACCCAAAATCATTTGCCATGAATGCACTATTTATCATCTCAACAGAACACGGAGGATTGATCTTTTCCATTACATATATGGCTGCCCTGGCCTTCGGGGCAATCATCCTGCTGATCAAGGGATACCGTAAAAAGTATAATATGGGAAGTATGCTTCTGATTACCTTGAGCTGCCTGGTATTTTTTATTCTGGGCGACAAATTACTTACTGTAAATCCGGATCGATGGCATGAACTATTGATTGGAAATAACTATTCAATCCCGACAGGGAAAAATATATTGGGAGGAATTCTTGGCTTACTGTTGGGGGCTTTTATTGCAGTAAAATGGCTGAAGTTCAAACAACCCCTGCTCGACCACTTGGCCATTGCATTCCCAGTAGCTATTGCGGTACAAAAGATTGGCTGCCTGATGGGCGGCTGTTGCCATGGACTGCCCTGCCAGCTTCCTTGGGCAATACAGTATGACCAGAATTCTGAAGCCTACCATCATCACCTTCATTCCGGATTGATATCCTCTGATCAGGTTCTTGCGCTAGCGGTTCATCCAACACAGCTATACCAGATCACTGGCTGTTTGCTCATTGCCTTACTGGTATACCGAAGCAGGCATTATTGGAAGTCAAAAGGCAATCTCTTCCTGTTTACAATTCTGCTTTATGGCATTTTGAGGTTTGTTTTAGAGTTTTTCAAAGATCCTATGGCCAATGGAGTGGTCGGCCAGATTTTCATGGGATTGCAGCTTGTCCAATGGGGAATTATCATAGCAATAATAATCATATCTGCTTTGATAATATTAAGGGAGAGATACTTTAATAGCCAGGTTTCTATAAGCATAAATAGAAAGATCAACTGGAGACACTATTCATTGTTTTTCCTCATTACCCTCCTCCTGGTATCACAGTGGGGATGGTTGGAGGATATAGAGAAATTTATGATCCTTTCTTTAGCGATACCAATAATGCTGTTCCTCTTCTGGAGATCTTATAAATCATTAACGATGCCCGTGATAAGGTGGAGCTTGCCATTTATTATCCTGGGAGGATTTGTTTTTATGGGACAAACAGCAATAAAGGATGATCAATCAAATCCTCCTTCTTATGCTGAGTTCAGCATTGGGGCTGGATTTGGAAGGTTCTACAATGAAGTGAGGGAATATATGGGAACTGCATACAGCCATACGGAAACTGTAACAACATTGTGCGGTACTGGCCAACATGATGTTTATGTTCCGGTCTATGATTACCACGACAGAAGACATACTTTCATGACATATGCATTGGGGGCTAAATATGTTTTCAGGTTCGGTAAATTTAAAAAACTTCATCTCGGGGCCTCCTACTTTGGGAGCACTGAACATGAAACTGATGCTGAATCGGCATATAGTGAATATTACATCTCAAAGGGATTTTGCCCCATGATCCAGATGGACTGGCACTGGGTGGGTATAGGCTTTGGAGTTACGATTGGCAATATGCGGTATGCCAGCAATAATAACGCTCATGATGGCTATGGTGGTCAACCGATTTTTGACCAGATGATCTATGATTGTTATAATCAGATGCCATCTGTTCATTTACGCGTTGGCCCGTATGAGTATTTTTTCGCAGAATATAATTACGGGAATTCATTTCCTTCAAGCAGCCCGGCTCCACTCATGAAAGGAGGGCTCGGAAGTGGCCTTGGCAAGACTGATGGAACAAAAGTAGTCATGGGGGCTACCGAGTTTGGCCTATATGCCGAGGCAGATGTTGTTATCAAGAAGAATTACGTTGTAAGCTTATTGTGCAACGGAAACTTTGATTCAGGAATAACAAATCAACGAATGATATGTATGGGGTTTAAGTACAGGTTGATAAGTAAGGGTAAGAAGAAATAAACATACTCTTAAGTGGTGTTGGATAAATAATTAGCTTTGTTACAATTATTATCTTACCATTATGAAAGACCATAAACTAGCAGCCATTGTTTTTACTGATATCGTAGGATATACCAAAAGAATGGAGACCGATGAAGCAGGCACCATGAAACTCCTTTCCAGGCAAAGGGAGATCATCTTTCCAATGGTTAAGGAATTTGGTGGAGAAGTCATTAAGGAGATCGGTGATGGTCTTATGATGATGTTCACCAGTGCAAACCGGGCGGTCCGCTTTGCCATGGCGGTGCAGGAAAAGCTGAAAGATGAAGAACTGACCATCAGGGCTGGAATCCACATAGGAGATGTTGTTTTTGAAGATGGGGATGTGTTTGGTTCCGCTGTGAATATTGCTGCCAGGATAGAACCACTTGCACCTGCCGGAGGGATATGTATTTCGAAAGATGTCAGAAGCCAGATCAGAAACCAGGGAGATATACTTACTGTTTCGATAGGGTCAAAAGAATTGAAAGGCGTTGACCAGGCCATCGAGATCTTTCAGATCGTTTCGGAGATTACAGATAGTCTCAGGAAAAAGTGCCATTTTTCAAAGACCTCTGGCAGGAAGAGTCATTCAAATTACAGCCATATATCTTATCCTTTCTTACCGGCTTAAATGGGGATAGGATTTATGGTGAAGGAGTATTTGCTGTCTCCACATCTTACCAATCTGGTTTGGTATATACTCTTGTCGCTCGTTCCAAGCATAATCCTAATGTGATATTACCATGGAGGAAGGATACCAGCAAATGGACAAAAGTTGAGCTCATAGGCTTGCCGCTTAATGTTCTTGTGGCTTTTCTTGTGCTTGTGTTTGTATTCAATGGTAAAGACCTCGGCGCTATGACAACAAAGGTCACATTAGAAAATGAGAATGGTGAGAAAGTAGAAAAAGTTATCTTGAAAAATGAATACCGAAAAAGCATTTTTATATTCAATATGGAAAGCAGCTCCAGGATTCCAATATGATTTATCTGCAGTATAGCATACCTGCTATGCTGGAGTATGACCTTTCACAGGATCTCTTTATATGGGCTATTCCTGCAATTAACGACTTCCACAAAATGGTTGAAGCCGGATACCCTAGAGGTGTGGGCTTACCGGTAACACTGATGAAGCGAATGGCAGAAGAAAGGCATGCAAATTATTTTGTGTCAGGAATCCTTGAAAAGGAGGATGACGGACTGGTCCTGGAGGCACAATTATACGATACCAAGTTAACAAAGAAGATAGCTGACTTATACCATACGCAGCAATAACCCTTTTGCAATAGTTGATGAACTTCCGTAAAGATCAAACAAGGGATGGGATTGCCTGAATCACATATTTCTGAAACAATTGACCTGCCAGTCAACGATATTTTCACCAGCTCAGAAAGGGCCTTATATTACTTCACTAAAGCCATGAAGGCGAGCCTTGAGAAGCAATGGAGTGAATCTTGATAACTTGAATAAGGCGATAGAAGAAGATCCTGAATTTGCCCTTTCCTATGTCATAATGGGGGTGTCATACTTCCAAAACAACGATACTGAATCGTCGATAATGGCGCTGGAAATAGCCCGGGACCACATACATAAACTGCCAGAAAGACAGCAATTCAGCACCAAATATGTGTATTTTGTTTTAACAAAGCAACCGAAAAAGCCCTGGCCGTATTGCGTATGTGGACTGAGCTTTACCCTAATGATATTACTGCGCATTAAACTAGTTCACGTTATGTTGTTAGAAACATGTATGAGGAGGCAATTGGTGAATTTAAAACCATTATTCGTCTCGATCCCGAGCGATATGATATGCTTAGCTCAATGGGTGATTATTACTTTCAGCTTGGGTTGTATGATTCAGCGCTTGTATATTATAATCTATAAAAAAGTTACCTCAGCAGGCCGAATCGTACCAAAATTTAGGTGATTACTATCGTGGCATTGGCAAATGGAAATGGCAAGTAAGTACTATGAAGAGCGATATTGTTGGCTGATCCGTCTGAGGAACATTCTATAACAGTGGATCTTGGTCGTACATTCCTTCATTCCGGAATTTTTCAGAATCCTTTGATGTATTCACAGACGCCCTATGGTCAACAGGTCGAAACCGGATAGTCCAGGTGTTTACGATGCCTTACAGGACTATTACCTGATTACAGGTCAGATGCAGAAATCGCTGGAGCAGTATATACTTAAGATGGAAATATACAGCCGTTTACTTATTCCTAAAGAGTACATGGTATACCAGGTGATGTCGATCGAACCTTACATATATGCAAAGAAAATTGAAGAGGCCACAGAGATATTGGAAAGTGTACATGAAAACATTGATGAGTCGATCCAAAATATTGTTCCGTTTGGCTACTTGTTTATTTATGCAGAAACAGGGGATACGGCAAAAGCCCGTGAAGCAATCAGTAAAGCTGAAGAGCTGATAGAGGCGTTCGGGGAAGAAATGCTGCTGGCAAACATCCATTACACTGAGGCCAGGATAAATGAGTTTCTAGGAAATTATGATGAAGCAATAGAATATTACAGTAGCTGCCTGGAGATGAATGCAACAACATATGCTTTTTATCGTGGAAAAGCAAGATGCTACCGAATGATGGGTGATTTTGAGAATGCAGAGGCTGAAATTCAACAGGCCCTGAAGTTCCGCTCTTTCAATGGACTGAATAACTATGAGGCTGCCCTGTTATATCTTGATATGGATGATGAAGAAAAAGGCTTGGAATATCTTGTAAGGGCAGTGGATATCTGGAAAGATGCCGATCCCGATTATGAGAAGGCCAGGCTGGCTAAAGAGAAACTAAGTTCTTTCAACAAAGACGCTCTGTAAGCAGGTAGGTATGCTTGTTCAGGTGAATAGCTTGACTATTCTCCAACATTTTCTTCAGGTGGCTTCTTTTGCAAGTATTCCGGTCCTGTTACTCCCATAGAAACATAAATATTCACCAATCCGTCGATACCAAAGTTGACCTTTTTAATCCACTTTGTCGGAACATACAGGATAGCTCCCCCGATCGGGACGGGTGAAGTGGGGATCATGATTGAATAATATTCATTGCCGTCAATAGTAATGATTTCCTGGGTGGTTAAAAGTGCCAGCACAGCTGTTCCTCCTTCACCTCCAAAGTAACACATCACAGGACTCATGGATTTCATTTCCGGTGTGTCCTTATTATCAAAAAGGGCCATTATCTTTTTAGATGCATCATAGATCGTTTTGATAACAGGGATGCGGGTCATCACGCTATCGGTCACGATATTCCATTGCTTCCTCAATCCTGCCTGTACCATGACGCCCAGGATATAGATCAATATGAGTGTTAAAACAACACCTATCAAATAAGCAACATTGGTATTTCTGACAAAATTAAGTCCGACAGATTGCAAAATCTCACCCACATTACTATCCGGGCCAAAAAGGTTTTTAAGAAAACTTATAAACCAGGCAATTACCACGATGGTGATCACAAGCGGGAAAATAGCTAATAGACCAGTTATAAAGGGGCGCATAACCTTAGCAAAAAAGGGGTGTTTCTTCAAGCTTTTTGTTTTCATCTTTAATAGAGATCAATGATCATTTCTTTAAAGATAATGCTTTTTAGTTTGATCCGTACAAACCTTAAAGGCAAACACCATTACCGCTTATGAGAAGGCCAATGTTGCCAGGGAAAAGCTGGAGGAGCTAATATGATTCATTGTCCATTGTCCATTGCCCATTGTCCATTTTTCATGGTATAAATTTAAATGGACAATGAGCAATGTTGAATGTTACATGGCCAATGACTACTTGCTCTTTTTGTACCAGAGATACCAGTCTTTTGAATAAAGCGAAGGATCATCTTTGCGTTCCATCTTTTCTGCTTCCTCCTGTGATGCGGGACCTTCAATAAGAAAATCATCACCTGGCTCCCAGTTGGATGGAGTGAGCACATTACGCCTGTCCGACTCCTGTAATGCAATAAGGGTGCGCCTGATTTCTTCCAGGTTTCTTCCTGTGGTGAATGGATAAAAGAACATCGCACAAATCATGTTCTCAGGGTTGATTATGAATACACCCCTTACAGTTTTGGTTGTACTCATATTTGAATGGATCATGCCATACTGGCTTGATATCTTCAGCCCAATATCGGGTACAAAGGGAAAATCGATACCAACAGCTTCTCCCTCATTTTCTTGAATATCCTCAAGCGATTTAATCCATTCCAGGTGACTGTTCAGGCCATCAGTGGATAGTACTACCAGCTGGGCATTCAATTTCTTGAATTCATCCTGCATTTCTGCCAGGTCAAGGATTTCAGTACTGCAAACAGGAGTAAAATCTGCCGGATGACTGAATAATATTTTCCATTTCCCCAGGTAATCCTCTGGAAAAGTAATTTTGCCTTCTGTGGTCTCTGCCGTAAATGAAGGAGCAGCATCGCCAAGCATAGGAATGCTTGTTCTCTCAGGAGTCTGCTGGGCGCTTAATACCAGGCTGAGAAAAATAATCTGAATGAATGTTAAGTATATTGTTTTCATAAGTATGTTAGTTTGCGAGATTTTTGCAAATGTATCCCTTCTGGAAGCACCTCATTGTTAACGACTTGTTAAATAACTGCTTTATATTTTATTTGGGCAGTTTTTGTGAGGTGACATATCATATGAGTATCAGCAATAAAAAAGCCCATATAAATGTATATGGGCTCTTGGGAATATGCCTTTCAATAATAAATATAGCTTATTGGTCTGGCTGAAAACTGTCAAACCATTCCAGTGCTCCCCTGATCGCAATGGGTCCTGAGCTTTCGTGATCACCTCCCGAAATAATCGTGAGCTGAACATCCTTGCCACCATTGGCAATAAAAGCATCCATTCGCACATATCGCGTTCGAGCAACAGACAACATTCATCACAATCTCCATGGAAGAAATGAACAGGAGCCTAAGGTACCCAGTTAGCAGTGTATTCTCATTTATTGCTGATAAAAAGCCTGAAGATTTAAGATCATTGTGAAAGATTTCGGCATAAGGGTATTGGGCGATGAAATCAGGATGCATGAGTTCCTTAAGGCTGCCGGGAAGTGATTGATGATCTCCCCCCAGCTTTTGGTACCATTGAACAGCCCGGGCATCATGGTGGCATAAGGTGCTTTGAAAAAACTGCCAGGATATTCCATCCATAGATCTTGTCATAGGCTGTCAGAACAAAAGCTACATAAGCCGGCGTACTATAGGACCCATCCTGGAAGATCTTGTCGCACATGCCTTTCAGGTCATAGGGACCGGCTATGGGGCTACTGCTTTCAAATCGAATTCATCCTGGTAAGACTCTTCAATGACTTTCTGTGTTAGCAAACTCACAAGTCCTCCTTCGGAGTAACCCATAAGGAATAAATCATCCCTGAAGATAACCTCTTGTTCAATCAGGTATGTTTTTCCCGCTATTGCGAAATCGATCACACTGGGAATAATAGGATTCTGCATGAAGATAGGGGTGCATGCAAGTGGAAACCCCAAATCCCGGATAGTCAGGAACCATGGTCAGATATCCCATAGATGCCGATAGTAGACCAACGATTCCCTCAGTGGAGTTTTCCGGAGACACCGAAGCAACACGATCACGCTTGGTTTCTGTACCATGTTGTATGCTCATTAATGCCATTACGGATGTTTGCGGGACAAACATGGCTCCGGAAACAAGGATAATGTCGCCATTCTATCAACACTGAAATACTTTACAGAGAAAGCTTCTACTGAATGTACATGACAAACGAAAAGTCGTCATCCGGTTTCATCAAGCAACTGCTGAATGTCATCTCAGGTGAATACAACCAAGCTGGTGATCTCTGTGATTTCTGCCCGCTGATAATCAGCTGAGGGTAGTACCGGAACAACTTCTTCATCTTTACCGGCATGATTGAAATACAAGGAGCAGGATAATAATAAATCCCAAGCCCTTGCTTAAAAAATTTAATTTGTACATATTAACCTCCTATTTTAATGATTGGCTGTAAACAAGCCCCAGGAGATAATCAGGATTACTTTGATCAAGATGATCAATCGTTATGGAAAGGTATACTCAAAAGTTATGCCATCAAGTATAACATGTTGATATAAAGGTGTATGTGAAGAGTGCAAAACTGTGGATAGGATAGTTTTTACCCAAATTATACGGAATTGTTCAGGAGCGAACAAAATGCCCCGGTCAAAATTGTGAGGGTAATAGCAAGCTATCTTGGTGGTGTAGGATCTTCTATAATTTGTATATTTATCAGCGATTTAAAACGCCCTTAAATGGAGATAAAAGAAATTTTTAAAAACAACGAAGACTGGGTAGCGGAAAAACTCAATCTTGATGCAAATTACTTCAACGACCTGAGCAAGGGTCAAAATCCTGATATTTTCTATATCGGTTGTTCCGATAGCAGGGTGGCTGCCGAGGAATTGATGGGCGTACATGCGGGTGATGTATTTGTATACAGGAATATTGCCAACCTGGTTCCCAACACCGATATAAGCATATTATCGGCCATAGCCTATGCTGTTAAACATTTAAAGGTGGATCACATCATCGTATGCGGACACTACTATTGCGGAGGCATTAAAGCAGCCATGGAAGCCAACGACCTGGGTATCCTGAATGCCTGGCTAAGGGACATCAGGGATGTTTATCGCCTCCATAAAGATGAACTGAATCAAATCACTGATGAAGACAAAAGATATAAACGACTGGTCGAGTTAAATGTAAAGGAACAGTGCATTAATGTGATCAAAACATCCAGTGTACAAAGGGAAAGCAAGGAACGAAAAATAGAAGTCCACGGCTGGGTGTTTGACATTCGCTCAGGCAAGCTGATCGATCTCAACATCGACTTTGATGAGGTCATGAAGAATGTGATGAAGATCTATAGGCTTAAATAACATTGTCCATTGACCATGACCATGACCAATTAACCATGACCAATGAGAATACTTCTACTCAAGCTTAATAACTTTCATCGTTTGCAACTCGACACCTGTTTTCAATACACAATAATAGATGCCACCAGGCAGATTGTCAGATTTCCATGATATCACATGCTTGCCTTCTTGCTGATACTCGTCTACGATCATTTCAACCTGTTTTCCCAGCTGATCATAAATAGAGATGGAGACCTGTACTGGTTTTGCTAATTCATACTCAATATTTGTGTCCTGGATAAATGGGTTTGGATAAATGTTTCCCTGCCCGGATTTTTGAAGATCAATGATCCCGACCCCGGATTCTATGTGAATGATCCTGACAGCATGATTGTTATGGTCGACAATATATAAGCGGTTCAGGTTATAATCAAATACAGCTCCCCTGGGGAAATCGAATGTGGCCAATGAATCCACACCATTTTCAAAACCTGTTTCTCCACTTCCGGCAAAAGTAGACACCATATGATCTGTACCTATTTTTCTCACCCTTTGATTGAGGCCATCTCCCACATAAATGCTTCCATCTAAAGCAACATGACATGCAGTTGGCACCTTAAAAAGGGCTGTGTCAGCGAATCCATTCTGGAATCCTCCGAAGTCGGGACCAATCCCACCACTGCCTGCAACCGTGCTCACCATGCGAGCCGGATCGATCTTACGAATACGGTGATTGTAAGCATCGGCTACGAAAATATTATTGAACTGATCAATGGATAACTCACAGGGAGTCCAAAAACGCGCTGCAGTGTCACTGGCATCAACATAATCCCCATCTTGCTGTACACCAATGCTTTCGCCTCCACCTGCCCAAGTGCTGACCATACCATCTGTAGAGATCTTACGGATACGGTGATTCCAGCTGTCACCGATATAAATATTGCCAGTGTCATCCACACATATTCCCCGGGGATAATTGAACATGGCCTCCAGGGCCGGCCCGTCCAGATAACCATCATCTCCATTTCCAGCTATGGTGGTCACCATCATATCTGTGGAGATTTTCCGGATCCTTTGGTTCAAAAAATCCGACACATACATATTTCCTTCAACGTCCAGGCAAATATTGATGGGCTGGCGGAATTTGGCCTGATCTGCTGGGCCATCAAGATAGCCAGCACTTCCCGTACCAGCATAGGTGCTTACCTGCCCATCGACCCCTATTTTCCTGATGCAGTTGTTGTATGCATCAGCGAGATACAGATTCCCTTCAGGATCAATACAAATCCCAAAAGGTTTGTTGAAACTGGCAACACTTGTATCGCCATTCACAAAGCCCGTGCTTCCTGTTCCGGCATAGGTAGAGACATAATTCTGGGACTGAATCGTTGTAGATATAAAAAATGCAAGGATCAGGTTCAAAAAGAGAATTCTAGTAGTGCTTGATTTCATGGGTATAAATTTTATTGTATCAATAAAAGTAATAAGAAACGGGGACAATGGACAATGTAGAATGGACAATGTAGAATGGACAATGTAGAATGGACAATGTAGAATGGACAATGAAAACAGATCCCAATTATTTAGTTATTTTTATAAACAAAAAAGCATGCGACCCATCTTCCTCTTTATACTGACAGCATTGATGATCAATGCTTCTTTTTCCCAGGATCCCGACGAAAAAGTGATCAGGCAAATTTTCGACAACGTACTCCTGAGCGATGAAGCCTATCAAAACCTGGCCTACCTCTGCGAACATGCTTCCGGGAGACTATTGGGTTCTGATGAATCGGTCATCGCCGTGAATTATATGAGGGATTATTTTGAAAAATTGGGAGCAGATACTGTTTTCTTACAAGAATTCAAGACCCCGGCCTGGAAATGTTATCATACCGCGGTTAGGATATTATCGGACAACACAGAAATCAAACTCAGGGCCGATGCCCTGGGACCGTCTCCTGCAACATCAAAGGAGGGACTAATCGCCAATGTCCTTGAGGTACAGGGATTGGAGGATCTTAAGTCCCTGGATGCCGGAATGATCAAGGATAAGATCGTCTTCTTCAACAGACCGGTGGATATGAAACATGTGAATACTTTCAGGATCTATGGCAGCGCTGTGGATCAGCGCTCCCGCGGCCCTGCACTTGCTGCAGAACTGGGAGCTTCAGGGGTGCTCGTAAGGTCGGTGGGAACAAGGATTGACACCTTCCCCCATACCGGATCAACACGATTCAATGATAAAAAGATTCCCTGTGCAGCCATCAGCACCATTGATGCTGATATCCTTAGCCGGGCATTAAAAGACGATGCCAACTTGCAGGTAAAAATGATCATTGATGCAGAAGATATTGAGGAGATTACTTCCTTTAACCTGATTGCTGATATCAGGGGAAGTGAATATCCGGATGAGTATATTGTGGTAGGAGGTCATATTGATGCATGGTTCAACAGTCCCGGAGCACATGACGACGGGATAGGTTGTGTGCAATCTGCTGACGTGATGAGAATATTCATAGAACTGGGACTGGAGAACAAAAGGACCATCCGTGCCATCATGTTCATGGATGAAGAACTTTACCAGTCGGGTGGGGCTGCCTATGCCAGGTATTCAGAAGAAAATGAGATTACGAACTTCCTTGCTTTAGAAGCCGATGCCGGTGGATTTACGCCTGAAGGATTTATGGTGGATGCTCCTGATCAAATTGTAGCGATTATTTCTGACTATCAAAGCTTGCTTGAACCCTATGGGATCCATTATATTAGCAAAGGTGGATCCGGCGTTGATATTGGCCCGCTCAAAAAGCATGGGGTTCCCTTAATGGGATACCGTACAGACTCTCAAAGATATATGGACCTGCATCATTCCGCTTACGATACTTTTGACAAAGTACACATCAGGGAACTGCAGCTTGGTGTTGGATGTATGGCGGCTATTCTGTATCTGGCTGATAAGTATGGATGGTAGATTAGTGTAATATTCCCTGACATTCTGCAATTTAGTTTCCTTCTAAATAATTTCCCAATACCTTATATTTCACTGATATTCAAAGCATTAATCTTGTATCTAATGCCTGCATCCAGGGATTTTACGGAGTCCAACGGTATTATTACTTAGATCAATTCAGTATAATTTGACGGGCTGTTATTTCACTGGCACCGTATATTAGACTTGAGTTTCAGGAACTTATCAGGAATTAAAACGTATACATAAGAAAATCAAGGGATAACAAGAATAATTTAAATAAACCTATCATTAAATTTTTATGTTATGAAAAAGCTTTTTTTACTCATTTTTGTAATTGCAATAATTGCAGGATGTTCAAAAGACGAGGTCGTAAATCCCGTGGAACCCAGCACTTTAAAGGATTATGTGATGACCGTTGACCTAATGGCAGGCCAGCATATTAATGTTGGTACTGTAACTTATCTTGATACTGAAGATGGTTATTTTCATATTACCTATACCTTAACAGGTGGATGGACCATGAATGAATCACATGTATATGCGGGCACATATGAAGACATGCCGCTCAATAAACCGGGAGCTCCTAAAATAGGGAAGTTTCCGTATAAGAAAACGCATAACCCAGAAGTAACAACTTATACCTACATAATTTCATCAGATGGTTTCCCGGAAAATGATCTTTTGGCTCTTGCTGCCCACTGTTGTGTCAATAATACAAATGGAGGAAATGAAACCGCATGGGCTGAAGGAAATGAATGTTTTGATAAAGGTTGGGGTATGTGGAACTACTTCAGTGGTGCTACCTTTGTACCTGAAAACAATTCTTTCTATGCCATTCAATATAATGAGAGTGGTGAGCTGAGTTTGGTTCTTATCAATGGTGGCACTTATACAGCCGATGTGATCTTATCAGAAGACATTGCTTCAGGTGGTTCGCTGTCAGGATTAGCTTATGATCCATTAACCGGAAATTTATATTTTGCCATCGGGAATCAACTGTATGCTGTTAACATAAATGATAATCTTCCATCACAATACATTGGTTTGTTACAGGGAATTCCTGTGGGAGCAACAGTCATTAATGGTATTTATTATTATTATAATGGAGACCCGAACTCTCCATACTTCAATGAGATCATCGAAGTTCAGATAACAGATAACAATAATGGTGGATGGACCATAGTTGAAAATACTGGCTTCAGCGGTAATCTGTTCGAAGACATGTCGGATAATCTGGAGAATCCTCTATTTACTGAGTCTAATTTTGTGATTACTAGCATGACGTCCAGTATTGATGGTACTATTTATTTGAGTGGGACATTTAATAATGATACACCAGATATTTTGTCAGATGATAAGGCTTATCTTGTAACATTTAATGGAACAGGATATAGCGCAGAAGGAACCTTTGTAAATGGAGATGCGATGATTGCATATGGTGCCGATGGCCTGCTTTATGTCTTCTATATGGATGATGCTGGAGATACCATTCTACTGGAAATGGATCCGGGAGAACCAGGTAGTCCTCCTTCTCCACCAGATGATGATGATTTGCTCTTTGGAGATGGTTCTGACGATCTTTCAGAAACAGTAGGTGGAGACGCTATATAAAATACTGGCATTGAATTCAAATGGGAATATTTTCTATTCTTAAAAGATACCAGATCAACTGATCAAATCCTAATAGGCACACTATTCAAAGCCCTGCAGTTCTGCAGGGCTTTTTTTTTAAACCTCAATCACATGTGTCATTGACGATACAAAATTTCACACCAAAATAAGCGTGAATTCAAAGGGCGAAACATTAATCTTCCTGAATATCTTTTTCAATGATGGCTTTCAGGGAACGGTAGTTCGTCTTTCCGCTGCCCAAGAGCGGGATCTCATCCACCATACGAATATCACGGATCTTAAAGATGGAAGCAACACCAATATCCCTCAGGAACTTATTGACTTCACTCAACTCAAGTTCTTTTACTGTAAACAGGGCAACGACGGGCTCCTTTGTTTTATCACTCCCCTCAACGGCCAATACCTGCCTGCCTTCTTCGCCATATTTCTCCAGCAAGATCTTCTCCAGGTAAGGCATGCTTACCATCTCGCCTCCAATCTTAACAAATCGTTTGAGCCTGCCGGTGATAAAGAGATAACCTCCTTCATCAATATAACCCAGGTCGCCAGTACGATAAAACTTCTCCCCTTTAATCTCCATAAATGGGTCCTCAATGCCATCGTCCATATACCCATTGAAAATGCTGGCACCCTTCACCATGATCATTCCTTCCTTTCCTTGAGGAATCGGCTGTTCTGTGTCTATATCGATGATTTGACATTCAAGCCCTTCGATAATTTTCCCAACGCTGTTTAGCTTGGGCTTGTCTTTAGGGGTCAGACTGACGATCGGGCTGCATTCAGTAATACCATATCCTTCGACGATGATAGATTGATTTCTTGTTAGCTTCATAAATTGATTGAAAGTATCCTTATGTAAACTTTCAGCCCCGGAAATGACCAGCTCAACGGAGGCCATATCCTCTTTTGAAGCACGCTCCATGATCATCTTTAAGAGGGTGGGTGTTACAATGATATTATTGGCTTTGGTGTGCTTTAATACATCCACCACCTCACGAATATTGGTTGGGTTGGGAGTATAGGCCGCTTTCACACCTGTGATGAGAGGAAGAACGGATAGGACAGTAAACCCAAAACTATGAAATGGGGGAAGAAAGCTCAGGAAAATACTATTCACCCGGATATCAAAATTCTTTAAAGCATAGGACAGGTTACTGACTACATTTTCATGGGTCAGTGGCACTGCTTTCGGAATCGTTTCACTCCCTGAAGTAAAAAGCACCACTGCAGTATCGTCAATTTTTGTGTTGATCAAGGAAGGGAACTTTGACATCATGACTCCTTTCAGCTTCATCCCAAGGCTAATATTTTTGACCTCTTTATCAAGAAACATCAGGCGCCTGGAAATATCTTCCGGGATCTGGTCCTCGATCTTTTCATAAAAAGCCCCTGCAGTGATGATCACTTCCAGTTTAGTAATATCGGCACATGATTTCAGCACTTTATGACCAACAGTCCAGTTGAGCATCACAGGTACTTTTCCGGCCATATATGAGGCAATGATCAGCAGTGTGGTGGATTGCAATGCCGGTAACATAATACCAACATACTTGCCATCTACACGAGATTTTATCAATCGAGATACCACTGATGCTTTAAGAAAAAAGCTCTTTCGTGTACTCGTGCCAGAATTAGCATCCCAGGCAAAATATTCGTTTTTGTTCTTTCTGAAATTAGCAATGAAATTCTCCAGGATATTCTTTCCCGTATCAGGCATTACATTGTAGTCAGCCGTATTAGAGATGTGTAATAAGCTTTCTTTCATAATATTATAGCTTGATGGTTTTCAATATATTATCCGTCAACAGTGAATCGGCAGGATTCAACAAGCATCTAAAGTAATGAATATTGAGAAATTGTTGTATGTGAGGGCTCCAGTGTCGTCCTATGGTTTTTTACCTGCCGGAGCTTCAGCGTAGGAGGGCAGTGTTATGGGTTGGGATAATTTAGAGATGGAACTATAAGGCAGGTTCAGTCAATTATGTCGAAATTTGAATAAAAATTAAGCTACATGTCTATCCGCTACTCTTCTTTCATGGTCATTTTATTGTTGCTTCTCTCATCTTGCAGTCAGGAAATAGATCCAGATATCCACCTCCGGGAAAAACATCTGCCCACGGAACTCTATGAAATGAATTACGAAATCGGGTACTGGCCCCATCCTGATTATAAATATCCATTTGAATCTAATGGTAACCACAGGATTATTCTGGAAGTGGAGGATACTATAAATGGCCCTGTACAGGTGGTCATCCCCTGGCGGAGGTCTGATATTGATCCTGCCGATAAGGCTGTGATCATTGTTGATGCGGAAAGCGGTACACCGGTGACAAGTAAGGTAACGCTGGAGGTTAATAATGAATTCGGGCATTTGGCATTTGAACCTTTTGAAGGATCATCCCGATATTATGTATATTACCTGCCCCATCGCTCTACAGGCGGCTATTATCCGAGGCTCACCTACATCAGTCCTGAAGAAAGACCTGATACAGGTCATCTGATCAAGTTCAAGCCGGAAAAGTTAGCGCAACTACCATTTGCGTACATTCAAAGTGCTCAGGCCATTGACGATTTTCATAGTTTTTACCCTATGGAAGTTATAGCTACGGAAAGTGAAGTGATCAAGTTTATTCATGATAATCCTGCACCATATTTTCTTTTCCCGGAATATCGTGAACGGCCAATAATAATGACTCATTATCTGCCACAGCATTGGGTCAGCAGCCAACTGGCAAACGGGCTGCTGGATACAATACAAAAGGGGATTTACTATACCTTCCAGATAGGTATTTGGTCACCTGAATATGATCTTAGAAACATTAAATTAAGCTTTTCAGATCTGCTTTCAAGAAATGATATGGTGCCGGCAACATCATTGACCTGCTTCAATCTTGGCGGTGTCGATCTTAATGGCCAGCCCTTTAAGAAACGCCTCGATATACCCCAAAATGAAGTGCAGGCTTTATGGTGCGGTATCGATGTTCCAATCGATACTAAGGCCGGAAAGTATAGGGGGGAAGTTATCGTTCAGCCAGAAGATCAACCACCTGATACTATCTTCATCTGCCTTCAAATAGAGGGTCCGGAAATCCATGATCATGGAGATGATGATCCAGGAAATATGAGCCGTTTAAGATGGATAAACTCTAAGATAGGTGCAGATAAAGATTTCATCGCAAAGCCTTTTGTCCCGCTTGAAGTTGACAACAGGAGTATCCAAATCCTTGGAAGGGAGCTTGAACTTGATCTCCTGGGTTTTCCTGCTGCAATTTATTCGTATTTCACTCCTGAAATGACTTGCTTGAGCAGTACTAAGGAAGCATTACTTGCTGAACCCATCAATGCTAAGGTCATACTCAATGACAATCAACCTCTGGTATGGATGACGGAGGAATACAGCATCATCCTGAATTCACCCGGAATGGCCAGCTGGAGTACTGTCAATAATTCAGGACCTTTAATAATGAGCGTAAATGGCACCATTGAATATGATGGCATGCTGGACTATAAGATCAGTTTGATTGCGACACAGGATGTTGAACTAAAGGATTTTATTCTTCATCTACCATTACAAAAAGAATCAGCAGAATATATTCTTGGTCTGGGTTATAAAGGAGGAAAGCGTCCCAACCATGTTAACTGGAAGTGGGATGTGGCAAGCAAACATCAGGAGGGCGCCTGGCTGGGGACTGTCAATAAGGGAATTCAATATGTACTTCGGGATGAGAACTACGAACGGCCACTTAATACAAATTTTTACCGGCAGAAACCTCTCATTGCTCCGACATCATGGTATAATGAAGGAAGGGGGGGCATCCGTATCACCGAAAACGGGGATTTTGTTGATATAGAAAATTATTCAGGAAGCCGCCACATGTTGAGAGGCGATACCCTGCATTTCAATGTACGATTTCTCATCACACCCTTCAAACTCATTGACACCAAAGCCCATTTCTATACCCGCTTTGTACATAAGTATGTCCCTGTTGATTCTGTTGCAGCATGGAATGGAACCATCGTCAACGTACACCATGCCAATGAAATAAATCCGTATATCAACTATCCTTTCTACAACATCGAACTGCAAAAAGCCTATATTGATGAGGCTCATAGAAAGGGGATCAAGGTAAAACTTTATAATACCATTCGGGAGCTTACTTACAAAGCACACGAATTATTTGCTTTCAGGAGCCTTGGTTACGAGATATTGAACGACGGGAAAGGTGGAGGACATAGCTGGTTGCAAGAACATCTTCAGACACATTACCATTCAGCCTGGCATGCTACTTCAGTAAACGATGCTGCCATACTCAACAAAGGGAATTCGCGCTGGACCAATTATTACATTGAAGGAGTTAATTGGCTGGCGGAACAACAGCAGATTGATGGTCTTTACCTCGACGATATCGCCTTTAGCCGCAATACAGTCAAAAGACTGGCAAATGTGCTGCATAAGCACCGAAGTGAAGTTGTCATTGATCTTCATTCTGCCAACCAGTTCAACGAAAGGGATGGTTACCTGAACAGTGCCTTCCTGTACATGGAGCATATGCCTTATATCACACGCCTGTGGTTTGGGGAATACTTCGAATATGACCTGGGCCCGGATTACTGGCTTACAGAAGTCTCCGGGATACCCTTTGGTCTCACCGGTGAAATGTTGGAAGGTGGTGGGCATCCCTGGCGAGGATTGGTTTACGGGATGACGACAAGGATTTATGGAAATAAAGACCCACGAGCCATTTGGAGACTGTTTGAAGATTTCAATATTGCTGAAAGTGAAATGCTGGGCTACTGGGTGGATAGGTGCCCCATAAAGACCAATGTAGAAAATATAAAAACTACGGCCTATCTTTATCCTGATCGTGTCCTAATTGCCATCGGATCATGGTCAGAGAAGGATGAAATGGTAGCTCTGCTCATCGACTGGGAAGCTCTGGGAATGGATAAACAAAAAGTTCATTTATATAGTCCTGAAATTGCAGGCATGCAGATGGAAGAGGTATTTGAAATAGACCAGCCCATTCAAATTGAACGTCTGCAGGGAAGGGTGCTTGTGTTGGAGAAAATCATTGATGAAAAGTGATTTGTTTCAGTGTTAAAATGTTAAATATCTGTCATTTATTTCTTCAAGCTGGCCATGCCGGATTTTGGAATTTCTATAATGTTAATCCCTTTAGCTAGGTTTACATCTTCATCAAATACTATATCTCCCATGCAATCTTTAATTGTCAGCTTTCCCTCAAAGGATTGATCCAGTTGGAGAGCCACACCGTTACTTGCCTTGGCATTAATGATATCAAGTTGTTCAATTCCGGGAATGGCAGAAATAAAAATATCCTCATAGAGAGTTGTGATTTGGTGATTATTATTCGCAGCAGTTAAATAAGGATAATTGGCAACCGGGCTTGAAGGTAAAAATTCACCATCTAATAAAATATGGCGGTTTGTATTCCAATAGTCAAACCAAAAGCGGATCATATCTAAATGATCATCGGGAATTTCTTCGAGCCTGACTGATAGCTGGGGGACACTGTATAATATATTCAGGATTTGGAGTGCTGCTTGTTCAACAGCTTCTTCGCTTCTCCAGATAAACATATCACTATGTACGACAGTTTGCTGCGACAATAGCCGTAAATTGGTTGTTTCAAGCCTGTTGGCAACAGCATTGTTTGGCGCATCTACACCCCGGAACATATTGCCATATTTACGCATTAAAGGGCCTATATAAGGCTGGCGGAATTCGATGAGGATGTCGGGTTTTAAGGCAGTTAAGGTGGAAGTAATTTCAGTCATCAATGCATCAGTGGCATTATTGACACTGGCGAAATCACGTCCATTTTCTTTAGTGAGTTCTGTTTCATTAGTTGAAGTGAACCAACCAATAAAATCCAGTTTAAATCCGTCCAGATCCCAATCCAGTATCGCTTTTTTGTAGGTATTAATAATATATTCGCGAACATCCGGATATCGGGGATCCAGAACATAAGTACCCTGGGGTTCCCAATATCTGAGATATTTCCCTTTAAACTTCGGGTAGTTCTTGGCCTTTTCTCCCATAAAAGGCAATGAATACCATAATATAAACTGCATGCCTTCCTGATGAACGGCCTCAACAAAAGCTTTCATTTCTGGCGTACGAACCGGCTCCCAGTCACCGGTATATGCATAACCCCGATTGCCATCATTGGTTTGCCAACCATCATCAACAATCACAGCACCACATCCTAGCGATTTCGCGATTTTACATTCGTTGACAATATCCGCTGCGCTTATATTTTGATGGTAACTATACCAGGTGGAGTACATGGGTTTTTTTGCACCATCAGGAACGTTCATGGGTTGGTAATCCGGATTGCTTGCCCACCAGCTGGCTACATCATCAATCGACTGATAATAAGGAATTGTCCTGTTATCTATTCGCAATGTAATGCTGTATGCACTTGTCTTTGGCATATTTTCCTGAAACAGCTTCATTACCGGATAGAAATAAACATCTTCTTCTTTCAAGTAACAGGAGATCTCTGATTTGTTCAATGCATCAGATAATGCCATGGTGATCCTGTTTTCTAAGGCATTGTTATAAAATGCCAGAACAGGAGCGTAACGCGAAGCTTTGGAAGTGACACCACTGTAATAATAATTTACCTTATCTACAGCAGTTGTAGGATTCCAGTAGCCGTTAATATCTATTGATGGGAAATTAAATTGAATAGAGACAGGCAATAACTCAGAAGGATATTCAGAAGTAAATGTGAATGTGATCAACTGTACTCCTTCTGTTTCTGTTTTCGTGGTTTTTTCAACTGAAAAATCACCAAGATCCCCTACAACCTTTATGCTGTCAACACTTATTGCCAAAGCCGGAACATGGGTTGATTCCGGAAGAGGGTAGTTTAATTCAGATTGATTATTACAAGATAGAAGGATCACCATGAATACCAACAACCATCGTGTTTTTTGAAAACAGCTACAGTTCATAATTCTCAGTTTAGTTGCACGTAAAAATTTCCTTTTCTTGACTCGTCGCTGATGTCAAAAATACCCATAATTCCATTTGCGGAAACGGTGGAGGAATTTAAAAAAAGATATTGTTAGTATTTAGTTTCAAATAATGTTTACGTATATTTATGATGAATTAGCCAATAATTTCTTTGATTAACCCAAAAATCAAAATCATGAAAACAGGTATTAGAATCTTACTCAGCCTGCTACTGATGTATGCAGCGCAAAGCGTGTATTCACAGCTTGATGGCGGGGCTTTCAACACGACCGGATCGGGCTTCTCAGTTGTTTCTCTTAACGACTATCAAACCCTGGGAGTGAATCCTGCAAACCTTGGATGGATGAAGGATGATCACAAATTGCACCTGGGCTTATTTGAATTCGGTTTGTCAATTTATTCTGAGCCTTTTACAAAGAGCATGGTATTTAACGACCTGATCGGGAAGAGTTCTAACTTTACCAGTCAGACCGAGCGAAATGATGCTATAAAGAGATTTACCGACACCCAACTATTGATCAATGTATCAAACACCCTTTTTGGGATTTCCTATCAGGATGAAAAGATAGGAGGGTTTGCTTTTGCTGTTCGGCAGCGGATATCATGGACCAGTACATTAAATGAACAAGCTTCTGAATTTTTGTTTGAAGGTTATAATTCCCCTTATTTCGATAGTATTGTGATCTTGCCAAGTGGTGATACTATAGGTTATACAAAGGACCCGGAAGCAGCTTCAAAACTGTATAATCCAACCGATATTTCCCACTTATTTTATAATGAGTTTGTATTGGGATATGGCAGAAGACTGGTTAATAAGGAGAACTTTAAGTTTTTTGCCGGTATCGACCTTAAACTTTTGCAGGGTTTTGGGATTATGCAATACAATTCCATATCGGTTACACAGGTTGAAGGCTACCAGGCACTTGGCCCGGCCTATGGTGTGAAGTACAGTGAGCCAACCCCATCACAGTTAACAGGCAGTGGCTGGCAGACAGCCGGTATGGGATTTGGGATCGATATAGGCCTTACTTTTGAAATATATAAAAAGACCAGGGTGGCCATTTCATTGAATGATGTGGGCTCCATTAAATGGGATGGGAATGTTTATACGGGAGAGAATGTTCCAATCTGGAAGATAGAAACACCAGGAATTAATAACTACAACATCTTTTCTGAATCAGGCGGTATTATTGCCGACAATACCAACCTGGGTAAATGGGAGGGCCTTGAAAACAAAACAGTGTCGACACCCATGAATTTACGCTTTGGTGCCAATCACCAGGTAATGGAAGAACTTGCATTTGGGATTGAATTCTTGATGCCACTAGGCGACAATGACCTTCCCGGAGCCTATTTAGAACCATATTATGCTGCAGGTGCACAATATAGTCCTGCAAAATGGTTCCAGCTTTCTGCCGGTTTCTCTTACGGTGGAGGCTATGGAATGAATATCCCGCTCGGCTTTACGTTCCGTGCAATGAATACTGAAAGCACCTTATGGGAAATGGGATTTGCCAGCAGGGACATCCTTACCTTGTTTAAAAGCGACAACCCTGTTGTTTCACTCGTATTTGGGTTCCTGAGGTTTGGGTTTTAAAACAAAATCCACCGAGTAAAAAAAAAGCTTCGACTCAATGTCGAAGCTTTTTTGTCAATATTCAAAACGTTTTAATCCAGCAGCACCCTGGCAAACCAGATGTCTTTTCCTTTTTTGTTCGATCCGAAAAAGACAATGGTATTCCCCTTATCAGTTTCGAGGTATGGAAATGAATTGTCGAGGAAGAAACCTTCTTCGCCACCGTATGAGGTAAAATTACTGACATTGCTACCATCAAGGGTCACGCTTCCGATACTGGGATAAGCATGCATTTTTCCGCGGGCCATGGAAACACCTACGATCTCGAGCTGAAACCAGTATAACTTATCACCTTTCGCATTTTCAATGAAAAACTGTTCGGTGCCGTTGGCTTTTGCAATCTTATTCGACTCCTTGGTATCAACACTGTATTGTGATTTCAGGATACCCTTATCATCAAAATGGAATCCAACAATATCGTTAAACTGTGGCCCTTCTTTGCTGGGCTTATAATTCTGTCCGCTAACGAAGAAATCTCCGTTGGAAGCAAGCGCATAATTGGCAAAGGCAAATTTCTTGCCTTCGTAGGAAGGTGATTTCTTTTGATCGGAAGGTTTTTTGAGTTTTGCATCAAACTCTTCCAGGTCGGTTTCGGTAAAATAAGCAACATTATGATTGGATATTTTCATCAACTGTACAGCTTTGAACTTAGTTGTTGAAAGCAGTTGATTGTAATATTTATCCTTGCCCATGGCAGATGCTCCGAAAAGATAAACATCATCGTTCACATCAATCACCATCTCGTTAATGTTCCAATATGGGGCAAATGATTCGAATTGAATATTGTCAACCACTGCAGGATCGGCATTCACACGCACATAGGTATAGTTATTCTTATTAGGATCGGCCACCTTGCCCATACCAGGTCCGCCCAGTGGAGCAAATACGAAGCACATTCCTCCTACACCACCTTCATCATTTGGAATGGACCTTGAAAAAGCAAGGGTCATGGGGTGGTCAAACGAAAAGCTTGTTTCACTGATAAGTTCCACTTCCTGGTTATACCTCAAAACAACCATTTCTTTGCTGTGACGGTATCCATCAGCATTTTTGCCGATCTTGTCTTTCATTCCACAGAGTATATAAACGTCTCCGGTTATATCATCTTCGGCATGGCTGAGATAATGGTACCTGGTACCATCATCCTCTTTGGGTTTTAATTTTTTAAGGACGTCAACTTCTTTATAATATCCCAGGAAAAACCAATCATACTTATAGGTGATCTGTTTTTGTCTGAGTACAAGGGTTCCTGTCAGATTGGGCTCAACATACAAGCCCTCAACAGTATAAAGCTCTCCCTGGTATTTAAACCACTTATATTTGGTTTTTGCTTTCTCAAATTCAACTTCATCCTCCTCCATGTTGAGGAAATTAAAATCATTGTCGAAAGTGTAGGTCTGGAATTTTGCTTTCCTGTCGGTCGACTTTGGTCACGTATACCAGCGAATAGATTCCCTGTCCGGCATCATAGGAGGCATCTCCAAGTGTGCCTCTTTTTGATTTCCCTGTGATGGTGTATGTGTTTTCAGCATCAAGGGTTTGTGCATAGCTTCCCGGGTTAAATACAAAAAGCATACACAATGATAAGCTTAGGTAAAGTACTCTTTTCATGTTTGGGTTTTTTGTTGGTTCTTAATTCAAACAATAAAAATAGTGAATGGTTCAATTCTGTTCTATGGATGTGACTTTTTGTGAGTTTAAAATCGATATGCTTGTCTAACAAATATCAGTTTCCTTTGTTTAAATGTTATGAAAAAAACAATAGTTACAAGCATTCTGGTTCTATCTCTCTTGATAGTTCATGCACATGTACAGCTTATCTACCCTGTAGGGGGAGAGTCTTTTTATCCTGGCGAGGAAGTAACTATCGAGTGGAAAGTATTGGTTCCACATGAATTCCAAAACTGGGACCTTCTTTATTCATTGGATGGTGGTGCTACCTGGGAGGAATTACAGATGGATATGCCTCTTGAAACATTGTTATACACTTGGGTGGTCCCTGAAAACCCAACCGAAGAAGCCCGAATTCGAATTATACAGGACAATGTAGGAGTTGATTATGAAGATGAAAGTGAAAATTTCACCATCACAAATCCTTCCGGCATTAATTCCTTTGCTGAGCAATCGAATCTCAGGATATATCCCAATCCAGCCAAAGACCATATTTATGTGGAATCCGATATTTCTGTTAAAGGAGCTAAACTTCATATAGTAAATGCTGCCGGAAACGTAGTGGCAGTTCATGATTTAAGAACCGGAACATTGCAAAATAACCGGCAAATAATCCATTTAGATGGCTTAAAACCTGGCATGTATTTCCTTTACTTTAAGTCAGAAGAGCATGTATCTGTAGAAAAGTTGATGATATATTAATTTTCAGATCTGCAGAGACCATTTCCCCCAACTTGATTATTAAGCCATCGGATATTTAATTATTCATGCAACTCTTGTATATTTGAGTTGTCTTTTTAATTAAATAACCCCAAAGTGCCAACAAAGAAAGATGTGATCATCATTGGTGCAGGAATTGGAGGCATTACTACTTCCCTTTATCTTGCTCAAAAGGGCTATTCCGTGCGAATATTCGAGAAGAATCAATTTGCAGGCGGGCGTTGTGGGTCAATGACAATTGATGGTCATCGATTCGATACGGGGGCTACGCTCCTGATGATGCGTGATGTTTACGAGACCACCTACAAAAAGATAGGGAAGGAACTGGATGAAGAACTGGAGCTGTTCAGAATGGATCCGATTTACCGGCTTTTCTTTCCTGATGGCAAGGATTTGCTTTTTACCTCTGATCTTGCAAAGATGAGGGAACAGCTCGAATCCTTTGAACCCGGCAGCTTTCATAAGTTCATTAAGTATATGGATGTGGGCATGAAAGCATACCGTGTTGGGATGAAGCATATCATCAACCGCAATTATTCTCATTTCCTGCAGTTTTTTAACCTGAAGAACCTCTACGTTTTATATCAAGTAAAAGCTTTGCATAACCATTACCGATACACAGGCAAGTATTTTAAGCATCCGTCATTGCGTGCCGCATTTACATTCCAAAATATTTATGTAGGACAGGATCCCTATAAAGCATCTGCTGTTTTCTCTATGCTCCCATTTCTGGAACTCACAGAAGGGGTTTGGTTTCCGAAAGGTGGTATGGCTCAGGTAACCCAAAACCTCCTTGAAACAGCCATTGAGGAAGGAGTTAAAATTGATTATGATGCTACTGTCAAAGAGATTAGAGTTAATGGCAGAAAAGCAGAAGGTGTTTTATTAGAGGATGGCAGCTTCTTCAAAGCCGATATTATCGTCAATAACTCAGACCTGCCTTATGCCTATTCACATCTCCTGGATGATGCCAGGATGAAGCGAAAGATGAAGCGAATGAAATATGCTTGTTCAGCCATCGTTTTTCATTGGGCCATGGATCAAACCTTCGATCTGCTGGAACAGCATAATGTGTTTGTAGGGAGAGACCTGAAAAAGGGCCTCAAAGCGATATTTGAAGGTGGCGAAATGCCTGATGATCTTAGCTTTTATTTGCATTCTCCTGCGAAATCTGATGCTAGTGTTGCTCCTGCGGGCCAGGATTCAGTTTCGATCATTGTGCCCATTGCAAATCTGGGTCTTCATACCTATGATGATATCGAAGGACTCAAAGCTAAGCTTAAACAAATCATTTTTACCCGATTAACGAAAGAAGGAATCTCCGATTTTGAATCCCATATCAAGTTTGAAAAGGTTTTTACACAGCAAAGCTGGAAGGATATCTTTAATTTATATAATGGTGCTACCTTTGGTAGCTTGAGTCATAATTTATTTCAAATGGGATATATGCGTCCTCATAACCGGCATAGAAAGTATAAAAACCTGTTCTTTGTTGGCGGCAGTACACATCCCGGAAACGGGGCTCCGATGTCGCTGATATCGGCCGGCCTGACCTCAGAAAAGATATTAAATGGCAAATGATCCGCAAAATACAGGACCTTTTATCAATGGGATCGATATCACAGAAATTGATAAGCATCCGAATATACTGATTGCTGCCAGCTTTTGGGAGGAGGATCGTTATCAAGCTGCCAGGGTATGTTACCGTTTTATGAGAGAGATCGATGACCTTGTGGATGATCGAAAATCCAAAGAGAAGAAAATCTCCTGCATGGAAAAACAGCTGCTTTCAGAAAAAGTGAACAGCTGGATCAAATGCCTGGATAAAAATACCAGTACCGACTCATCCACACAGGAGTTGATCAATACGATAGATACTTACAAGATACCATTGCTGTATTTCCACAAGTTCGCAATGGCGATGCAATATGATATCGATCATAACGGCTTCCCGACTTTTCAGTCATTCATTGATTACGCAGAAGGTGCTTCTGTTGCCCCTGCTTCGATCTTCGTACACCTATGTTGTTTAAAGAATGAAAATGGGTCTTTTGTTATACCCCCCATTGATATCCTTGAAGTGGCCAGGCCTTGTGCCCTGTTCAGCTATCTTGTTCATGTGATCAGGGATTTCGAGAAAGATCAGAAGGAGAACCTGAACTATTTTGCAATCGATATCCTGGAAAAGAATAAGCTTAGCCCTGACGACCTGAAAGAGATTGCCAGAAGTGGTAATATACCTCCGGAATTCAGAAATGTAATAGCTTATTATAAGGAAAAGGCTGAGGAATACCGGCAGCAAACCATCCAACAAATTGAACGCTTGCAAAGCATGGTCAATGGCAGGTATCTGATGAGCCTGAACATCATTTACAAGCTTTACTTATCTGTCTATTACCGCATTGATGTTGAAAGTGGAACTTTCACAACTGAGGAGCTTACACCATCAATTGAAGAAATTGGTGGAATGGTCACGGATATTTGATTCTTATTATGTGAGCATTTTATAAACGTGCACCGGCAAAGGAAAAGCCAATGCCCTATGATTAACTAAATGCCAGGGCTCTTTCACGCTCAACGTCCTGTATTGATTTTGCCAGGGGTTTGCCAAGGATTTTATGGCCGGTATCCGTGATCAAAATGTCCTCTTCATTGCGTAATCCTCCAAAGTTCCTATATGCTTCAACTTTTTTATAATTGATAAATTCAGTGAACTTTTTTTGAGATTTCCAGCCATCGATCAGCTCTGGGATAAAGTAGATACCGGGTTCGATGGTAAGCACATAACCGGGCTTCAATTCTCGCCCCAGGCGAAGAGATTTTAAGCCAAAGAGCGTACTTTTTTCTTCCCCGCCATATCCAACATATTGTTCACCCAGGTTTTCCATGTCATGTACATCCAGGCCCATCAGGTGACCTGTTCCGCAGGGGAAGAACAATGCATGCGCTCCAGCCTGAACAGCCTCCTCCGTATCTCCTTTTGTGAAACCAAGTTGTTTTAATCCCTCGAAGATGGTTCTTGCTGCAGTGAAATGTGCGTCCTTAAAATTGATGCCAGGCTTCAGGATGTCAATGGCAGCATTATGTGCATCCAGCGCAATCTGGTAGATCTCCCTCTGGGCATCGGTAAATTTTGCTGAAACCGGGAAAGTACTCGACATATCACCGGCATACCTGAACTCATTTTCAGCCCCGGCATCCAGGAGGAAAAGGTCTCCTTCACGAATAATATTCCCATGGTAATGATTGTGTAGGGTTTGTCCGTTAATGGTGGCGATAATGGGAAAAGAAATGTCGCCCCCGGCGGCGAGTGCAACTTCATAAACCCTGGCAGCCACCTCTGATTCTTTCATACCCGGCCTGGCAAACCTCATGGCTGTAGTATGCATATCTGCAGTAACCGACACCACCTGCTCAAGCTGTTCTATCTCCTCCGCTGACTTGATATTTCTTTGCTCACCTACGGCTACAATAAGATCTACTGATGAATGACGATTGGTGTCGTTTACCGGGATGTTCAACCAATTAAACAACTTGATGTTATGCTCAGGCCGGTAGGCAGGAAGAAAGTGGATTTTCCTGTCTTTTGCTTTTTTCAAATAGTCGCTGAGTTCATCTAAACTAGCTGTATTATTGATCCCGCTTGATTCGCTTCTTTCCCTGATGGTAGGCATAGAGCCCATCCATACAATATCATCAATGGTATAGTCGTTGCCGAAGATGTAATCTTTATTCTCGTCAATATCCATCAAGCCGACAAGCCCTGCCTGCTGATCCAGGCCAAAGTAATACAAGAAAGTACTATCCTGGCGGAAATGGTATGTGTTATCATGATAGTTCATTGAAGACTCATCATTCCCGAGGAACAATATAATACCTGAATTGAATTGTGACCTCAGGTGGTCTCTTCTGCTGATATAAGTTTCTTTAGCGAACATACTCCTTCTGTTTTGCATGCAATTTAATTGAAATATAATATGAAAGCAAGAACCTGTCATTCGCGCGAACCTATCTGGCCATGCATTAAATGATTTCTGAGCATATGAAACTGGACTTTCCCTCTGATATTTAGTATATTGTAGTTTTTAACCCAAGATTTACCGATATGAGAAAACACATAATGATCTTTTGTGCAGCTTTATGTATACTTACATGGATTGGCTGCCAGCAAGAATGCAAGGAAGGCTTTACTTTGACTTTTCAGGTTGATATGTCCGAAGTAGAACTTGCCGAACATGATACCGTTGGTATAAGAGGAAACGTAGCTCCTCTAACCTGGACGGAAACCTATGTTATGGAAGGTCCTGATGAAAATGGAATATATAAGGTTAGCATACCATTTGAAAATGTGGAATATGGGACCAGAGTCCAGTATAAATACATATATGGTGATAATAACTGGGACAATGACAAATATGCGGAGTATGGGAATCGGGTAGCTACAGTCTGCTGTAATAAACAGCAATTGCCTGTCGACAATTGGGATGAGCTTGAAGAATATGCTCTTGAGACACTCCTGAATTCATCAGAATGGGATGTATTTATGAGTTGGATCTATACCATTGCAACAGCCAAAGAACATGGTTTGAGTGTGGATAAGATCGCTCAGGAAAATATTGATTTCTGGGAATGGGATGGTAGCGTCGATCGTCCTGAGAATTATCTTTTGATGGATAAATTTTACCAGGCGAAGAGCCCGGCAGGATACTTCGAAGTGCTTGAAAACAGCCCTGAAAAAGTAGAATATATAAAGAATAAGGACTGGGAAGTAATGCTATATCAATGGGATGAAACGGGGGTAGTCCATGGTGTCACGGCTGAAGAAATGACCACAGTGTTCAGGATGATGATGGAATACTATGTTACTAATCAGGGCTGGACACTGACCTGGCAGGATATGGATGATCATAGAGTGAAGATCACCATAGCCAAATAATCCTGTTATATCATCTTCAGGGAATATTATCTTTGAAAGACGATTTCAAATAAAAACTTCATGGAAAAAAAATACCCGATCTTTCTTGGGGGAGAGTTTCGTACCACAAATGATAAGTTAAAAGTGTTTAACCCTTTCAACAAAGAGGAGGTAGCCTATACATACAGGGTCGGGGAAGCGGAACTGGAAGCGGCGATCACGAAGGCCACGTCATTGAGGGATGACCTCATTGACATGCCATCGAGTCAGAAATATACCATTCTGATGCAGATCGCAGATCAAATGAAGGCATCCAGACAGGACCTGGCTGAGATCATCACCCTGGAATCCGGTAAACCGATCCGGTATGCCCTGGGTGAAGTGGACAGGGCCATACAAACATTTATTGTTGCAGCTGAAGAGTGCAAACGGCTTCCCGCTGAATATATCGATATTGAGTGGACTGCTGCCGGCGAAGGCAAGGATGCCATCCTGCGTTATTTTCCGGTGGGATTGGTGGCTGGAATATCACCATTTAACTTTCCGCTTAACCTGGCGGTACACAAACTTGCTCCTGCGATCGCAGCCGGTTGTCCCATTATACTCAAACCTTCTTCATCGACCCCGCTATCCACCTTGAGACTGGCACAGATCATAGATGATACTGATCTTCCGAAGGGTGCAGTTTCAATATTGCCCATGAGCAGGAAAACAGGCAATACCATGGTGAAGGATGATCGTTTCAGCCTACTCAGCTTTACGGGTTCTCCTGATGTTGGCTGGAAGATGAAATCGGATGCAGGAAAGAAGAAAGTTATCCTCGAACTGGGGGGTAATGCAGGGGTGATCGTCAGCGAAAGTGCGGAGCTTGATAAGGCTGTGGAGAAATGTATAACAGGAAGCTTCGCATATTCAGGACAGGTTTGTATTCATACACAGCGCATTTATGTCCAGGAAAAAATGTTTGATGCATTTATTAAGAAATTCATCGCAGGTGTAAGGAATCTGCGAAAAGGTGATCCCATGGATGATCAAACCGATATTTCTTCCATGATCGATGAGGATAATGCCATAAGGGTAGAGAATTGGGTTAAAGAAGCTGTTGATAGCGGTGCTGAATTACTTTGTGGCGGTAAGAGGGATGGCAGCTACTTCGAACCTACTGTACTGACCAATACTGCATCAGAAATGAAAGTCTGCGGACTGGAAGTATTTGGTCCCGTAGTAACGATAGAAAAATACACTGACTTTCAGGATGCCCTTGATTATATTAACGACAGCAACTATGGTTTACAGGCAGGGGTATTTACCAACAAGATCAGCCAGATGAATGCAGCATTTCGCCAGCTGGAGGTTGGAGGCATCATGATCAATGATATCCCCGGTTTTCGGGTCGATCATATGCCATACGGGGGTGTGAAAGACTCAGGATTTGGCAGGGAAGGGGTGAAGTACAGCATTCATGACATGCTGGAACCACGGTTGCTGGTGAAAGATAAATAAACCTTCGGATTTGGTGATTGAACGATTGAGCGATGTTGAAGATTGATCGAAGTTGACTATCCGCCTTATTTATGTCCAGGTATTTAAACCTTAATTAAGAAACGGCTCTACAGAACTAATAATAGTTCGGATTTGAAAATTGGTTAGCAAATCCAGTTGAGGAAGGCATGGTCTCTCAAAATCAAAGCTTATAATGCTCTCTTTATTTTGATCCATCCAATTTTTGAAAACCATCAATATTTTCTCATTTGCCAGGCCATGGGGTGTATTGTCAATGTAAAAACCTATTTCTAAAAGAGGATACTGTGCGAAATATATTTGTGAGAGTTTTGCCCTGTATTCCATTTCTATATCATTATCAATTTCACTTCTTTTTAAAGTATTGAAATCAATCGCATGCCTTCCTTCATGATGAAGGTTGGAACTGAACATAATCTCATTGAATAACGAAAGAAACCTTATGCGTAGCTGTTCGTCATGAAAACCCATGGATTTCAGAAAATCAATGATTTGGGAGTAGGTGTTTATTCTGATTCGGTTATAGATGCCGGATAAGCTAGCTTTTGGATCGCTGATGGCCAGGATGTCGTCCTGTATACTTAATTCTGCAGTTTTAGTCAGCCAGCTTTCACGTAATACCGGGTCATTTAATTTATTCCAATATATTATCGGTTGATCGGAGGATGGTTCCCGATACTTAACAATTAAGGATCCATTTGCATATCCGGCAAATCCCATATACCCGGTAAACCAGCCCCAGTAGTTATTTGAAAACCGATGGTCCAGTACGATATATTGAATTTCCGCGTGATGGTTAAACTGTTCAACTTTAATCATGGAATCAATAATGCTATGACCGCCAATGTAATATCGGCTGTTACTGAAAGTCCCATCATATATCTTAGTGCCAAACCTGATGTATATCTCCTCCCGGAATTTTTGATCTGAATATTTTGGTTTTCCGTCCTTCCAGTAAAGCTTATTCCATAGATTTTTCTCAATGGCACTGTATTTCCTTTTCAATAGTCAGAAGCATTATTTCGATCACTCAAAGACAAGTCCTTATAATAAGCAAATGTTCTTTCTTCAACCTGGATCGTATAATCGTAATAATTACATATATCTGAGATTTCAGTTGCTGTAATATGCCTGTCTGCATCAAATAATTTAACCATCAAATATGCATAGCTGATAAAATCGCGAAGCATTCAGATTAATGATTAATGCTTCTATTTCGGTATTGCTTAGTTCTTCGTGGTCCCATTTTTTGAAAATTTCAGATCAGGTTTTTTATGCGGATTCCAATAATAATCCTGTTGCCTTTGGGTATTCCTGAATATGGTAATACAAATTCCAGGCATGCAATGCCCGGGCTCCGTCTTTGAGCAGCAAGGCCAATCCTAACTGGATTTTTGCAGGTTCAAGGTTTCCTGGTTCTTGTCTATTTACCTTTTCAATCTTTATCCAGGGCATCTTTCAATCTGGACTTCATCAGGCGATTTGTTCATGGATTATTTTATCAAATGCTTCCTCCAGAACCATTTTTGCATAAGCCGTATATAATATGTTTCTTTCTGCTTCTTGCGTCAATTTTCCAAGTGCATCTTGATACACTTTAAATGCTTCATGTATAATTTTTGGCTTCTGACTCATATTGGATTAAGTCTCTATAAACAGATGCCTCATCAGTGTTGAAATCAAGTGATTTCCCTGCATATTCTCTTGCTTTCTCCAAATCACTATAAAAATGCCAGGATATATAGGAAAGCCTCCTGCCTGCCTTAACCCGATCTTCATTTCTGGCATTGTCATCTTCGAAAATGTTCAGGTACGAATGCCTTGCATTTTCAAGATCTAATCCGAAGAAATAGTCCTCAGCTTTCTCGATGCTTGTCTGGCTGAAAACCGATAAATTGTTTAGGACCAGGATAATAATTAATAAACTACAGATTCTACATTTCATATCGGCCCATCAATTTATTAGCAGGATCATAAAGATAAGTTATTGAATTTAGATTTATGAACATGCGTTTGAAAATTGATGTAAAGTTACAATGATTGGCTTTATAGCTTATAAGACCATTTAGGGAAAGTAAATGCCACATGCCAAACGAACAATGTGGAATGAGCTATGAAAATCAATAATTATTTCAGATTACCTCCTCAAATCTCCAACAAATGAAACCCTCCTGAAGTATGTATTGACGGGGCAATTAAGCTGTACCCAGGTATGCCCTCCATCAACTGACTTAAATATTGATCCTTTTTGGTTTGGATGTTCATAATTTGCTTTGAAAAAACTATATTTGATGAATGCCTGACGTAGAAACAATGTTGCTTGTTTCATTATTGGTCCTGTTTCTGAATATACCTTTCGGTTATTGGCGGGCCCATGTTAGGAAGTTCAGCCGGCAGTGGATGCTGGCCATACACATCCCGGTTCCTGTTGTGGTGCTCCTGAGGATTTTTATGCATACAGGATGGCATTGGATAACCTTTATAGTATTCATAATTAGCTTCTTTTGCGGACAATACCTGGGTGGTTTTATACAGAAAAGAATATCTTCGAAACATCCTGGACAAACCTCCTCATGCCTTTGTATTGACTTGTACAGGTTACGATGGTAAGCGTTCAACCAATGATACACATGTGGTGAATTGATATATTTATTTTAAAAGGTAAGCTAATGTATGTTTACCAAAGCTTTGTTGGATAAGTCAGCTTCACAAAGAAAATATCCGCCTGATCAGTTCCTCACCAGAATAAGCTTTCCAGAAGACATATGATCACCTGCCTGAAACCTGAAATAATAAATCCCGTCAGAAAGGTTCTCAGGAGTCCATACTATGCGATTTAAACCCTGTGGTTGGTGTTGTACGATAACATCCACTTGCCTTCCTAAATGGTCGTAGAATTCGATTCTGGTTGTTTCCGGGCAGGATAATTCGAATTCGAATGTTGTTGATGCGAAGAAGGGATTTGGGTATAGCTTAATATTTTGAATATCTTCATTGATAAGAGGAACGGAAAAAGGAAAATCTGACAAACGGTATTGCTTGAAGAAATTCCAGATCTCAACATTGGCATCAATATCCATATTCATTCTTTCCAGGGTATCCGGACGCCAGAAGGCCCCGGGCCAACTCAGATGATCACCGTCAATGATCTTATACATCAACACCTTGCAGCTCATCTCTTCATCAGCATATATAATTTTCTCCACCGTACAGCCATCAGTAGGGTCAATATCGGGTAATGATTCGGTATTGTATAGAGAACAAGCGTTATGTTCATTCCAATACGTTGCCATTTCTTCCGCCGCGCTATAGGGGTATGTGTCGTCAGTTGTACCATGCATGATCAGCAAAGGCATTTTGCGGGGTATATCACATTCTTCAATGAAGTCATTTCCCATTCCGCCACTTACCGTTGCAATGGCAGTAATTCTGTCGCTTAACTCGCATGCAAGTGTAGTTGTCATAAACCCACCCATTGAAAAGCCACAGACATAGATTCTATCGTTATCAATTGAATATTTCTCTTCCAATTCAGCAAGCAAAGCATCAATAAACCCCAGGTCATCTATATCATCATTTAGCAGGAAATCCCATGTATTGTCAATCCCATCCGGGTAGACTGCAATAAATCCCATTTCATCGGCAGTAGCATTCATTCCTGACCAATCCATCTGAAACTGAGCATCCATACCCTCTCCGTGCAAATTAATAACAACAGGATAATTTGTATTTTTAGAATAACCCTCTGGAAGGTAAGTGCTGTAGAGGCGAAACAGATCATCGATTTCCAGTGTGTCAACACGGCCAAATGAAACTTCATAAGCTCCTACATCGATAAGATCTGCCTGTGGACGTTTGATCCTGCGGATATCATGAAAGGGTGCATAAAAGGTCTGGCCAAAAGCCAGGATATTCTCTGCCCCACTGTTTACACAAGGGCTGTTAGCAGTCGGTACACATCCCGTCTGCAGCATAGGGTCATTCCTGAAATTCTGTGATCCCTCCCATTCTCCATTTATGGAGTCGGTATATACATTGCAATTATGCATTTCCATGTTTGCCAGTCCAACCGTAATTTCATCAGCACCCAGGTTCTTCCAGAAAAGGTTGTTGAGGAGCAACAAATCGTTGGTCATATTACTGTAGATACTGGCACCGGACGATACGGAAGCATTACTCAGGAAAGTGTTATTAATTACCCGTATTGTAACATCTTCCGGTACTGTTCCTTTGAAATAGATGGCTCCACCATATTCCTGGGCATAATTATCATCGAAGAAATTGTTGGTATATGAAACATTTGATCTCCATACCATACTCCCTGCACCCCATAAAGCTTTGTTCTTCCGGAAGGTATTGCCGTCTACAAAAACTTTGTTTGCCGATTCAGGAGCACCCTCCGGACAATAAACCAGCAGTCCACCTGCCCAGGTCTGGAAGTTTCCATTCTTGCATGTATTTTTTTCAATCAGGTTACCGCTGATGATAGAACCATCAGAAACCCTTTCCAGAGATACACCTCCTCCTTGAGCGAAGCTGAATATACTTTCCTCACCCTGAGTTACATTTTTGTAAATATGGTTATCGATGATGTGCAAAATGCAATTGTATGCAAAAATGCCGCCACCAATATTATTGGTACCCCGACATTTGTTACCATATATTTCATTCTCAAAGATCTCGACAATATGATTACTATTAGAATCTATAGAGCAAATAGCACCGCCCAGGCAATAGACCCCGCCATTAGTCAGGCAATCAAAAATGGTATTTCCTTTAATCCGGGCATTCATGGTTTGTATATATATACCTCCTCCAAATGCACCATCACCCTGGACAGAATATGCAGAATCTCCTTCAATAATGTTATTCTCTATAATGATTTTGTAATTTGACTGTATGTCCGAGCTTGCGGCAAAAATCCCGGCACCTTTTGCTTGCCATGAGACCAGTTTGCATCCAATGATGTGGTTAGAGACAATTCGTGCGCTGGATTCGGAAACCAGTATTCCACCGCCCATGCGGTTTTGGTATCCTTCACCATTTATAAGTGTGAACCCAACCAAACTTGATGTAGTATCTTCCCCATTAACAAAATGGATAACCGATGCATACTCTCCACCTGATGCACTACTCCCATCAATGATGGTATTCTTTATGTGTGTGTCATCATCATCAATAAGAAAATTACTGGCCACCGTGATTCTCTTCCCATTGAAATAAATGTTCTCAACGTAAGTCCCTTCTTCAACAAGTACAGTATCACCATGATTGGCAGCATTTATCCCCTCCTGTATAGATAGATAATCACCTGGCACATGAATTGTTTGCTGGCTACTGACAATAGAAATATTAAAGGCCATAATAAGGCATATCCAAAGCTTTTTCATGGTTGCTGGGTATTGGTCGAATAGGCAGTAATATACAACAAAAAACGCTAGATGTCAAGCATTTATGCAAGAGAATATGGTGTGGATAAGCTGGGGATATCAGTTATTTTCCTTCTACTTTAATGTAATCAACAACAGTTTTTGTACCAGATCCTTTATCATTGCTGGCTGTCAGTGTTACTGTGTAGGATCCGGCATTTTTAAACTTAACTTTTGTGTGTTGTGAAATGGCAGAAGTACCATCTACATGATCAATAGCAGAAGGATCAAATACCCACACCCAGGAAGTTGGTGATTCAGAAGAAAGGTCCGTAAAACTTACTGTCTGCCCTATAATTGCTTCGGTTACATCTGCTGTGAAATTAGCCTCTGGCTTGGCTTTATTGCAGCCTGAAATAAGTATAATGATCAGGAGAGCAAATCCACAAAATACTTTTCGTTTTTTCATATCATTTGGTTTATTACGATCAAAAATATTGTTTTTTTTGGTATTAATAGATAGGAGGCTGAATGAGAGTTTACTGTGAATGACGAAGGATAACCGGTGGAAGCAATTATTATTAGGATCAGTGGCCATTGTTTTGTGTTAAATAAATCACACACGAACTTTTGTAACTTTGCGCCCAATCTATGCTGAAGACCTAAAGTTGCCAGCTATATTTAACATCTTTTATTTATGCAGTTAAGAAAGATCAACATTCTTGGAGGTGTTGAGAAGGTTGGAAATGCGCTACCCCATCCCGCTGCCTTATTCGGAATATTCGGTCTGATAACCTTGCTGTTATCTTTGGTTGGTCACTACCTGCAATGGGAAGGTGTGAATCCGGGTACCGGAGAAACTGTCAGGGTAATTAATTTCCTTTCAAGAGATGGCTTGCACAGGATACTTCTTGACATGGTTACCAATTACACAAGTTTTGCTCCCTTGGGTATAGTTATGGTTGCCATGCTGGGAATAGGAATTGCTGAGAGCAGTGGCCTCATAAAATCTGCGATTAACCTCTTACTTATTAAGGCACCGGCAAACTCAATTACTTTCTTGATTGTTTTCACAGGAATACTTTCCAATGTTGCCTCAGATTTGGGATACATTTTGATTATTCCTTTGGCAGGAATTATTTTTCATTCCTTAGGGAGACATCCGATAGCAGGTATGGCTGCAGCATTTGCAGGGGTAAGTGGTGGATTCAGTGCAAACTTGTTAATAGGTACGATAGATCCTTTACTTGCAGGTTTATCAACTGAGGCTGCAAATATCGTGGATCCCGATTATTATGTTCTGCCAACAGCAAACTATTACTTCATGGCAGTATCAACTGTCGTTATTTCTTTTACAGGTACATGGGTAACGAAAGCCATAGTCGAGCCGAGGCTCGGTAAATACACCGGTGACGTACCAAAGGAAGAAGTTTCCAAATTAAAAACAAATGAGAAAAGAGGGCTTAAATGGACCGGCATTGATTCTCCTTTTGTTTATGATTCTAATTGCGGCAACGCCTTCTTCCGGCCAATGGCATTTTGCGCGCTGATGATGGTACTGTACTTCATTCTCCTGTTCTTAAAGGATTTATTGCAGTATTATTTATTATAGCAGGTACTTGCGGAGTCGTATATGGATATGTAAGTGGCACTTTTAAAAAGCATGAAGATGTTATTAACGGCATGAACAGCAGCTTTAAAGGCTTGATTTCCTTTTTGGTTTTAGTCTTTTTTGCTGCGCAATTTGTTGCATGGTTCAAATGGAGTAACCTCGGTATTTTAATTGCCGTGAAAGGGGCTGATTTCCTTCAAAGCTATAGACCTTGGACTTATTCCCCTGGTCATTCTGTTTATTCTAATCTCGGGCATCATTAATATGTTTATGGGAAGCGCATCTGCCAAATGGGCTATCATGGGACCAGTATTTATTCCCATGTTTATGTTGCTGGGATATTCTCCCGAATTATCTCAGGCAGTTTATCGTATCGGCGACAGCATTACCAACCTCATTTCGCCAATGATGAGCTTTTTCGCCCTGATCATTGTTTATTTTGAAAAATATGATTCAAAATCTGGCATTGGTTCATTGATGGCTACCATGATACCCTATTCTATTGCCTTTTTCATCGCATGGACGCTGCTGATGATCGTCTGGATTCTGTTCGGTATACCACTTGGCCCTGGTGCAGGCTTGTATTATCCGTAAAAGGACCTCCATCAATAATACTCCAATCTGTCAATTAATTTCTAATCAACACAAGCCTTCTTGTCTGAACAAAATCATCCGCCTGTAACCGACAAAAATATGTTCCATTGGCAAGCTTACTGCCATCAAATATTACTTCATGATTGCCTGACCTTTGCACCTCGTTTATTAGCACAGCAATTTCATTCCCATAAATATCAAATACTTTCAAGGTCATGAACTGTGATTCAGGGATCGAGAATTGTATTGTGGTTGAATTACTGAATGGATTCGGATAGTTTTGTTCAAGTCTATAATCAATCCCTTCGGAAATTTCGTCTTCAATAGAGGTTATGATTGACGGTTGGGCCATTAATATCCACTTTTTAGGATCGATCAGCAGGGCATCGCCTGGAAGGATGGCTGCAGAGCCTTCACCATCAATCATTTCAACGATCTGATCAATCGCCGTTTACCCATATCGGAATATCAACATCAAGCAAGACATTGTTTTCTGTTTCCCAGCTGAATGTGGTTTCATCAAATCCTCTGACAACATTTAATACAGGATACGAAGCTTCTCTGAAAAATACATCCCAGAATGGATCCAGATCCATTCCTGTAACATCCTCTGCCTGGTCTTTCATGTCGTCCGTTGATAGGATCCTGCACAACCTGCCATTGGTATTGTCGAAATCTGTTGAATCGGGATAAGCCCATCTTTCAAATAATTCAAAGAATAGCTCATCTCCCAGATGATATCGCAATGTATGGATTACAGAAGCTCCCCTGCTATAAGGATTTAATGAGAATCCCTGGTCTGCTGTTAAATTGCCATATGGAGCCAGGGGGTTTTGATGATTATTTGCATGGCCTCATATTGTCCATGTACTGATGATACATATTCATGCCTGATAAGTGCTCAACATACAATGCTTCGGTGTAGGTCGCCATGCCTTCATGTATCCATACATCGGCCCAGTCTTTTGCAGTTATAAGATTTCCCCACCATTCATGAGCTAATTCATGATAATGAATGTAATCAAAACCCCAGCTGTTTGTAGTGAAATTATGTCCGTAGGCAATGATGGTCTGATGTTCCATTCCCCAGTAGGGTGCATGCGCCCAACCGTGTTTATCGGTTCCAAATGGAAACGGACCGCATATCGATTCAAGGAAATTAAATTCCGTGAGAAAAACATCCATATAATTTACGGCCGTATTATAATATTCCGGAAGTACCCAGAACCTGAAAGGGATACTGTCACCGATTGTGCTCATATAATTGTCTTCAATGAGCATGTATTCAGCAGCATAAATGGATACATTATAATTATTGATCGGTGTTGAAATAAACCAATTATATGTTGAAGTGCCATTTCCATTTGATACGTTCCAAGATATTGTCCATTTGAAATACACATCAATGGATCCGGAACAGTAAAACTCATATTCATTGAATCCGGTTCATCCGTTGGATGATCTTTACATGGCCACCAGATATCGGCACCTTCATCTTCGCAGGCCACGCCTATCCATGGATCCCCTGTTGAGGTTTCATCCCAGACAAAGCCAACTCCCCATGGAGGATTGCTTGCTATTCTGGGGGCTCCGTTATAGAAGATTTGTACAGAAACCAAATCCCCAGCTATAACAGTTTCAGGGATGTCGATATATATTTTTTCGTCTGTATGAGTAAATGTTGTAACTGAAAAACCCCCTCCATTTTTCCTGAAAAGAATTGAATCAATGGTAAAAGGATCATCAAGATCTAATAAAAGGGTATCGATAGGCTCAATAATCTCAACCCGGCATAGCAGTGATCCCGCTATCGTTTTTGACACATGATCTATTGTCAGATCAAGATTATAATAGTTTACATTGTAAGCAGCTTGTAAAGGTTTTAAGGGGCCACCGGAGTCAGCAAACACTTTATTTAAGGGAATGAGTAGTAATAGTACAAGCAGGAATGGGAAGTAGAGTATTTTTTTCATCATGAATGTTATTTGGAATGCTATAATTTATTTTCTCTATAAAGGTAGATGAATTTTGATATGAGAGCTGTGACATTTTCTCAATTCGTGTTAATATATAGAGGTGAGATCTGCTAGCATAGAGCGGAAAGCTGGGAGGTTTTTCGTCGTTACACACCTCAGGATGACAGGTACGCATAACAGTCCTTTTTGTCTACAGGTCATCCTGACAACTGCACTCACCGAAGGTGAGAAAAGTAGGAAGGACCTCCTTCAATAATGCTCCAGACTATCAGAAATATATTTCCACTATCTTTATAACTGGTAGCTAAACCTATAAGGCTCATTCGGTGAATAAGCCCCTCAATGTAAAGTCATGAAAACGAGCTGCATTTATTCCGGAATATCTATTATGTTGCTTTTCATGATGTCTTTCCTGCCACATGAACTTATCCTGGCACAGGATCAAAACGCCATACCAGTGAAAAAACAGGATAAGGAGGCGTTAAACCTACCTCAATATTACCTGACATTGCCACTTTTTGATACGGTCCGTCCTACACTGAGTAATTACGGCAAAGGACTGCAGTATTACGATTGTATCTTAATGCTGCACCAGAACAAGACGTATTTATTCAAAACCCGGGAAGATGCCCCCCCCATTATGGTAAAAGCAACTTTTACTGAATTGGAACTGGAAATCCTGAATCAAAACCTGCTTTTCATCAATAAACAATCTCAGATCCAGATAAAGGAGTGGATCAGGAAAGATAAATTGGATCTAAATCTGGGAGAAGCAATCAGAGGTTTTTACATGAAGCCCGTATTTTAATTTCCCACTTGCATGTGTCATTTATGGGTGCGTTTTTGTTGCTCGTCATCCTGAGAAGATCCGTTGAAAGCGGATTGACGAAGGACCTCCAATAATTTAGCTCCAAACTATCAGAAATAAGATCATATCAAAAATCACCACGAATTGATTGATACTAAATAATTGTAAAATTTCTCCTTGAAAATCCAACCCACATTAAATTCGGTACCTTTGCCTAATCTAAAACATATATATTATGTCACAACAAGAATTTAATTTTAGAAAAGCGTATCCCATCGGACTGGTTGTACTGGGAGCAATATTTATTGTTGTTTTTTGGGCGAGGATGATGGTAACCATTGATGCAGGGCATGCCGGCGTCATGTTCCGGCTGTTGGGTGGTGGTATCGACACAACCCAAACCTATAACGAGGGTTTTCATTTAATTTCTCCTTTAAACAAAATGATTATTTACGAAACTCGCCAGCAAGAAATTGCTGAAGAGATGAACGTATTATCCTCAAACGGATTAGAAATTAGTGTAGATGTATCTGCATGGTATAGGCCTGAATATTCAAACTTGGGATTATTGCACTCCAAGATCGGTGAAGACTATCTACGAAGAATTATTATTCCTTCTCTCAGGTCATCGGCCAGAAGTGTGATTGGACGCTATACGCCCGAGCAAATTTATTCTACAAAACGTGATGCGATACAGGATGAGATTTTCCTGGAAGCCAAGAATATTCTCGATGGCAAATATGTGGATTTGACTCAAATACTTATTCGTTCTATAATATTACCTCCTACTATTAAGTCGGCTATCGAAAGTAAGCTAAAGCAAGAGCAGGAATCGCTGGAATATGAGTTTAAGCTCGAAAAAGCACAAAAAGAAGCCGAACGCCAACGCATTGACGCCCTGGGTAAAGCCAAAGCTAATGAAATCTTAAGCGCGAGTTTAACAGATAAAATATTGCGTGAAAAAGGAATTAGTGCAACCCTTGAACTAGCCAAATCGCCCAATACAAAAGTGGTGGTTATAGGCAATTCTGCGGATGGAATGCCACTCATACTTGGAGATATTAAGTAGAATTTGCACGCCTCAGAAGATTCTATTGGGAAACATTTTAATGGCTTCTCATGACCATGATTTTTAATAGTGGATGCGCCCGCAACAATGCTTAAACTTTTTACCGCTATTGCAGGGACAGGGACTGTTGCGTCCGATTCTGGTTTTTTGCTTTTTTAATGGCCTCAATGACATATCGCGTTTAAATGCCTTTTCCATCAGATCGTATAATTGAGGATGCTTTTTCTTCAAAAGTAACGGACGTTCGAAGAAATACTCACTGGCTACAGCGAAAAACTCAGCCCGGTTGCTTCCCCCGTAGGGGTTGATGTCAGAATTTCCCTTTATAAATTTCTTCTATTTTTTGGCTGATCAGGTCGATCCATGGTATGGTATACTGTTTTTCAAGTAACATTAATGGAATACCATCGATGTTTCCGTCTGTTTTGTCAATCAGGTGCACAAATTCATGAATAGCAGTATTCTTTTTATCTGTTTCATTCTTAAACCCATGCCTTAGTGCTTGTTTCGACAGGGTCATGATACCATCCATATAGCCATTCCCAACCATTCCCAGGATATTCCTGTCGGTACCTTCTGTGTCGAAGTTTTCATTAAACATAGCCGGATAGAGTAAAACTTCCCGGATATTATCATACCTCCATGCATCAAATGCAAATATTGGTATTATAGCGCTCGATGCGATGAGCACTCGGTCTGTCTCCTCAACTATAGTGTCTATACCTGTTATCCTGCAGTTCAACAGGAACTCCTGAACTTTATATTCAAATTTTTTCTTCTCTTCTTCAGTTAATGAATTGTAAAATGCCACTTCCTGCACCAGAGATCATTCTCCAGGCTTCCGGAAAAGCTTCTTTAGGCGATCTCCATCTCATCTTATATCGACGAATCAAATAGAAAAGGATGATGCTAAATAGTATTGAAATGAATATGACTATGATCGGGTTCATTGAGGTGATATGGTTTATTTGATCAGAAAACCCACCCTAAGCCCTCCGGAAAAACTGAGGGGAAATGAACTTGGAAGACAGATACATAATTATATTGGTATACAAAATCACCATTATTAAACCCATAACCAATCCCCCCAAAAAAATCTACAAGGAATGAGTTGTCAAATACCCACTGTTTTTCCCAACACAAGGTGTATGGAAGCTGTGAAGATCTGTTCGGTCGTTTTGTAATTACCTTCGGAACTATTTTTCGTTTTTTCTTCTTCAGAATAATAACCAAATGAAATTTCCGGCCTGATGTAACCGCCTTTCAGTATATGTGAATACCGCATTTTGCTAAAATAAAAATCAGGTGATTTGATAAATTTATAACCAAACTTGATAAAAGCACCTGCTAAATTTCTGTCGTTTGGTTTAAAGCCGAGGCCTATTATCCCCAAACTGGCTTCTATGCTGCGACCGGGTTTCAGACTATGTTCAAAAGAAAAGGTGGTGTTTCCCGGTTAAGGGTGAGATAAAATCAACTTTTATGGCATTTTTTTTATTGTCAACATAATTCTCCGGATTCTCTAACTCTATCATAAAATCCAACTCCTTACCATCTTCAAAAACGATTTTTAATATCTTGTCTTTATCAAGAAGCAAACAAAACATCCTCTCGGATAATCCGGCAAATTATACTTAATTGATTCAGTACCAATTTCTTTTATTTTACAATCAATGATTTCCTGATTGCGTTTATGGATCTTATCCTGTGCGAATATACTCCCAGAAATAAACAAAAAGGAGATAATACTTAATACTAAATATTTGGTTCTCATATTAGTAGCTATTGGTACATCAATATTACTAAAAATAATTAAGAAAGGCCATGCCTTGTGCATTTCCCCCGCCCGCTACGCTTGCTCGTCATAATGACCGGTAGAAGCAAAAAAAGAAAACAAATGTATAATTCGTTTTTAATGTTTATTTTTAATACTGAACATGTATAACAAAAAGAGAGGAGCAGAAAATGAACAAGTATTTAAAAATTGGAGGATGGACTTTTATGATCTATGGCTTTGTGGAATGCCTTGACGTAATAACTAATATTTTGCGTGTTATCGGCATACCTGCTGCTAAATATCCTCAGTTCTCATTCAAGCCTGTTAACGAACTTTTCCAGGATGCAGATCCCATATGGGCACTATTGTTTGTTATTGTACCCACAGTATTTCATTTCATGGGAGGACTCGGAGTTGTGAGAAATAAAACATGGGGTGTATTCCTTGTATTTTTCAGCGGGCTTTTCACATTGACGATGGTGCCACTGTTTCTACCGTATGCAAGCATTGACGGTATATTTGTACTTATAGGAACATTATTTGTGGCTATTGGCTATTTTAATAAGCCGATAAGTGTTTGAGGCCCAGCTGATACATTTTTTGTAGGCTCCGCTCGCGCGCGTCTGTGACGCGTGCGCACATGTTGCTCGTCTCCTGACGAGCATTTTACTCATCATTAATGTGACATTTTCTCAATTTGCTTATTAACACAGTTCATCCTGACGAACGAAGTGAGGAAGGACCTCTATCAATATAGCTCCGCGCTATCAAAAACATACAACACTTTGGTAATCGACAGTTGACAATTGACAATCGAATATTAAAAAAGGTTGCCACATCGAGTCGCAACCTTTTTTGTGCGGCCCACCAGAACTGGCGCTTCGCGCATATAAAATTCTGTATTTGAAATTGGCTTCGCCGAGCTCCGCTGCGCTCCGGTTCTGTATTTTCAATCTAATTTTAGATATCGAATATAAAATCGACAATTTCATATACAGAATACAGAATCTTAAATAAAAAAAGCAGCGACATCGAGTCACTGCTTTTTTTGTGGGCCCACCAGGACCATCCCTATTTTCTATCTAATAGATAATCAGTGGTTCAAAAGAAGATCATTCTAAAAACGACTATGATTTTCACTACATTTTATTTGAAACTAAAAAATTGTGCAGATTATGGAAAATTCTCAACAGCAATTTAGCATTTATCGATTCCCGAAATAATGAACTAAGTCTTGTTACTTCAACCCTTAATTTAATTTCAAATCTAATATTCGTATATTTATAATTTGATGCCATAGAATTATAACAAACAATTCTTATCATTTCATGAATGTGATTGTAACCGATAAACTGACCAAAAATTATGGTAAATCCAGGGGAGTAGCAAATCTGAGTTTTAGCATAGAGGAAGGGGAAATATTTGGATTTATTGGTCCAAATGGAGCCGGAAAATCGACAACAATACGATTGTTGCTAAGCCTTTTATTTCCTACAAGCGGTAGCGGTAAGATCTTTAATTATGATATTGTTAGAGATGGCCCCAAGATTAAGCGAAATGTAGGATTTGTTCCATCCGAAATACATTATTATGAGAAGATGACCGTAAAAGAGCTGCTGGAGTATTCGCTACGCTTCTACAATATGAAGCCGGATAATGATTACAAGCGTTTACTCGAGATTCTTAACCTAGACCTGAGCAGAAAGATCGACGACCTTTCCATGGGAAACAAAAAAAAGCTGGCTATCATTCAGAGCCTTATACACAAACCCAGGCTATTGATTCTTGACGAACCCACCAGTGGATTGGATCCCCTGATGCAAAACCGCTTTTTTGAAATATTAAAAGAGGTAAATAAGAATGGGGTTACCATTTTCTTTTCATCCCATGTGTTGAGTGAAGTAGAAAAAATATGTCACAGGGTGGCAATTATTAAAGAAGGGATGATCATCAATGAGGATAACATCAGTTCCTTAAAAAAGAATCTTCTAAGCCGTATCACTTATCAGTTAAAAATAGGTGTTGAGAATATTCCCATTCAAACTACTGGAATCATCTCAAAAGAGACAGATCATAATGTAATTAGCTTTCTTTTTAAAGGTAATATCTCTGAGCTGTTGAAGGAACTTGCGGAAATACCTATTGAAAAGATTAATATTACAGAACCGGATCTGGAGGAAATATTTATGCATTTCTATCAGAATGGAAATGAAGAGGACAAATAAATGAACCGGAATCTACTCATTAAGGAATTAAAGGGCAACCTAAAAGGAAGTATTATCATAAGCATAATTCTGGCCTTTTATATCTCATTTAGTGTGTGGATTTATTCTACTATGGAAGAGAACATGGAAGCCATTATTGAAATATATTCTACTATTCCAAAGTTTCTGCGTGAAGCAATGAATTTCCAGATGGACCAATGGACCTCTATACTTGGCTTCTATTCAACATATTTCATTTTTTATGTGCCACTGGCTTTGGGATGCTACTCTATCATTTTTGGAGGCAGGATCCTGTCCATTGAAGAGCATCATAAAACGGCGGAGTTTCTTTTATCACGCCCTTTATCGCGTAAACAGATCGTTTCCAGTAAATTGATGGCCCTTTTCATTCATATATTCGCAATAAACCTGCTTATTTATCTGGTTGGAATGATAGCCTGTGGCCTGGTATCCGACTGGGCTTTCAGCATTATGTCATTTAGCATCCTTCAAACCTATGGGATGCTGATATGTTTGTTTTTCGGTGTTTTGGGATTCTTTATCACCGTAGTGATGAAAAGAGCAAAATCAAATATAGGTGTGGGTATAGGTATAGTATTAGGAGCTTATTTTTTCGATATGATACTTCGGGTTTCAAATAAGCTAAGTTTCCTATTATATATCACCCCATTTAAATATATCGATCTGGAAACCTACAGACAGGATTACCACTTCGAATTCTGGCGTTTAATCATACTAATAGGATCTACACTTATTCTGATATGGCTTAGCTTTGTATTTTATAGAAAGAAGGATATTCTTGTGTAGTCTGGATGATTAATGTTTCATAGCTTAATTGTTTCATTATATTCTAGAAATACAAAAACCACACAACCAATATGTTATGAGGTTTTCTTGCGTGGGTCCACCAAGATGGGCAAACAGCACGGGGCGATGTTTGCAATGTCGACTGTCAGCTGTCAATTTTCAGCCGGAACGAACCGACCCTGAGTAATCGGGGGAGCTCATGACCGAAAGGAATAAAATTGTGGAGCTCGGCGAAGCCAATTACTAATTTTTCTAAAAAATATGGGGACATTTTCATGTTTTGTGTATTAATTGATAGAGGTGCGGGTTGCTGGCTTGCTGCAATTCGCTATGAGGTCCTTCCTCGCTCGCTACGCTTGCTCGTCAGGATGACCGGTAGAAGAAATCAAGCTTATCTGTTATGAGGCCAGGGATAATACATTATGTGTATATAATGACTAACAGGCATAAGAATGTGCTGTACACTGGTGTTACCAATAACCTCAGAAGAAGGATTATTGAGCATGAAAATGGATTGGATAATGGCTATTCAAAGAAATACAACTGTCATTATCTGTTATACTATGAGGAATTCAAGAGCATTAATTCTGCGATTAAACGAGAAAAAGAGCTTAAAGGCTGGCGAAGATCAAAGAAAGATGCATTGATAAGATCCAAAAATCCTCAATTTATTTTCCTCAACAAAACGTTGAAAAGGTAGGTAAATACAGACCATTGAAGTAATGGCTAGCCTCTGTTTCTTCTACCGGTCATCCTGACGACTGCGCTCACCGAAGCTTTCCGCGAGCGCTGAAGCTACTCTGCGGAGGCGCTAGCGAAGGTGAGAAAAGGAGGAAGGACCTCCTTCAATAAAGCTCCAAACTATCAGAATTAATCACATTTCACATTGAAAATACAGAACACAGAATCGACAATAAAAAATGCCTCAACATCGAGTTGAGGCATTTTTTGTGGGCCCACCAGGACGGGCAATCAGTGTAAGCACTGATTGCATTGTCCATTCGGCATTGTTCATTCCACATTTTCCATGATATTTTTCATTTTCTGGTGTGACATTTTATGATTTTGGGTATTAATAAATAGAACCTAAATTGAAAGATCATGCGAAAAGAACTTGAAAACAGATTAGTTGAGTTAGCATTATCGATTAGTCGAATCTGCAAAAAGCTTGATAAAAGCTTTTTATCCCAACACCTCACAACCCAGATATTACGGTCTTCAACGAGTGCGGCCTTGAACTATGGTGAAGCACAAGCGGCAGAATCTCGGAATGATTTCATTCATAAAACAAGCATCGTATTGAAAGAACTTCGAGAAACAAAAGTCAGCTTGAAGCTATTCATTGACTCCATCAAAAAGGAAGAAATGCAGAAACTTATTTCATGTCAAAACGAATGCGATCAGCTAGTAGCCATATTTCACAAAACTGTAATGTCTGCTAAGCAAAAGAAATAAATGGAATATGTAGAATGTTCAATTCACAATGAGCAATGAACACAGAAAGCCGCATCAAGCGGCTTTCTGTGTTGTGGGCCCACCAGGACTTGAACCTGGGACCACCTGATTATGAGTCAGGTGCTCTAACCAACTGAGCTATAGGCCCGGCTTTCCATTTATCATTTAGCAATTAACGTTTAGCATGTAACATATATATGCTAAATCGAAAATGAAATTCGAGGCAAAGATACAAAACTCAATCCCATATTTCAAAATCATCATTTTTATTCTCTTTCCACGCATTCACTACTTGGTCTGGAGGACATTGGGGGCATTTTTCATTAATCTAATGTTAAACCCGGAATTTCCGGATATTGCTCAGTTAAATCAATCCATCGCTTTAAATAGTTGATAATTAACAATTTATTAACTCTTTTAACATCGTATTAACAATATTTAATGGTCCCAATAGCTACTTTTGGGAAATTGCAGCTGATGGGGCCTTTTTAAATGGGTTGGCTATGTTTCCGACTTAAACTAATCTAGAATTACTTCATTGAAAAGCATATATGCATTTATACAAAGATGATTCACTATGATTAGAAGAATTATATTTTTAAGCATACTGCTACTTATAGGTACAGGAGCTGCAATTGCTTCCCGCAATGACAGCTTGCTACGGGTGCTTGATCAATCGGAGGATGATTCACTCAAAGTGCAAACGCTTCTCACACTGGCAGCCACATATTATCGATCTGAACCCCCCAAAGCTATTGACTATGCCACCCAGGCCAGGTCATTGGCTGAAGAGATAGGCTATCCAAGGGGAATGGCATATGCCTGTAAAGGGATAGGGATGGGATACTATATGCAGGGAGATTATGTTGATGCGCTGCTGCATTGGGAGGCGTCTTTGGAGAAATTCCGAAGCATCAATGATCTCCTTGGGGTTTCGAACATGCTGAATAACCTGGGTGCTGTTTTTTATAATGAAGGTGAAAATGACAAGGCACTTGAAAACTACCTGCAGTCATTGCATTTTTCAGAACAGATCGGAGACTCCCTTAGAATCGCTACAGCCCTGGTAAATATTGGAGCAATTTACCAGAGCAAGGAAGCAACTGAGGAGATGGCACTGGATTATTATTCCAGGGCACTCCTCATCAGCGAAGCCCTGGGCGATGATGATGCGATCGGTACTTCCACCGTTAATCTGGGGCAGATCTACTTCAGCAGGGAAGATGATATTTCGGCTTTGTTCTACTTTACCAAGGCCCTCAATGCATATCGGAATTCTGAAACGGGGAACGTCTCTTATGCCATGCAAAGTATAGGCCAGATATATGCTTTCAGGGGAGAATATCAGAAGGCCATAGATTATCAGCAAGAGGCTTATGAACTAGCTAAAAAGAATGGTAACAAGCTGGAGATGGCTCAATCTCTTTTGAGCCTGGCCAGTACCTATAATGATTTGGGTGATTTACAAGGCTCCATTAAGACCTACAAAAGTTCTTCTGAAATAGCGGCAGAAATAAGGGCCAACTATGTGCTACAGGATTCCTATAGCGGTCTTGCCAACACTTACGCTAAAATGCCTGATTATAAGAATGCTTACAAGTATCAAGCTTTGTATAATGATATCAAGGATACGCTTTATAATGCTGCATTGGACAAAAGGATTCAGGTTCTTAACTCGGACTATGAAGTTAAAAAGATACAACACCAGATCGATTTACTTACTGCAGACCAGGATTTGAAGGACCTGGCAATTAAACGACAGAAGTTGCAACGTAATGCCTATGCCATTACAGGAGGTTTGATGCTTCTGTTGGCTCTGGGGATGTTAAACCGTTTCTATTACGTAAGAAAAACAAAAAGGATCATAGAATATGAAAAAGACAGGTCCGAAGAACTATTACTGAACATTATCCCTGCGGAAATGGCAGAAGAGTTGAAAGAGAGAGGATCTGCCACGCCAAAACATTATGAAATGGTTACGGTCATGTTCACCGATTTTAAGGGCTTTTCCAGGATTGCTGAACAGCTTTCTCCTGAAGAACTCGTAGCGGAACTCGACTTTTACTTCCATGCATTTGATAAGATCATCGATAAACATAAAATTGAAAAGATTAAAACAATTGGTGATGCCTACATGTGCGCCGGGGGAATCCCGGTAGCCAATACCACCAATCCTTCTGATGTAGTAAAAGCCGGCCTTGAGATCAAAGAATTCATGGAAAAGAAGAATTTTGAGAAAAAAGCACGCGGTGAAGACTGCTGGGAATTGCGGATAGGCATACATACAGGCCCGGTTATCGCAGGTGTTGTAGGTAAAAACAAATTTGCTTATGATATCTGGGGAGATGCCGTTAATATTGCAAGCCGGGCAGAGTCAAACGGAATTCCGGGCAAAGTAAACATTTCCGGATGTACATATCAACTCATCAAGAATGAGTATAAATGTTCATTCAGGGGACAGATACAGGCAAAGAATAAAGGTGGTATTGATATGTATATTGTCGAAGGGTGTTTTGATCCCCTCATCGATACTGAAGATATCTTAGCGCTTGAAGAACTGGATAGCAAGTTGCATCATAATTAATAGAGGGTCATTCCTGAATGGCAGGCCATTCAGGAAATCCCTCAATCGTGAAAAACACTAATTTTTAGTCACCTCTGCAAGTACTTCCTCAGGTGGATTCGCTTGCGGCAGACCTTCCAGGTTCTTCCTGATCTCCTCATCACTGATACTATAGTCCTCAAGCTTCCCACTGAAATACTGGTCATAGGCCGCCATATCAACCAGGCCATGGCCGGAGAAGTTGAACACAATGGTCTTGGCCTTGCCTTCTTCCCGTGCCTGTTTTGCTTCCCTCACCACCTGTGCAATGGCATGGGTCGTTTCAGGAGCAGGGATGATGCCTTCTGTCCTGGCAAAGGCAACTACCAGCCTCAAAACTTTCTAGCTGATTTACAGCATTTGCTTCGATAAGTTTGTCGTTAAGTAATTGGCTGATGATAGGTCCGGCACCATGATAGCGGAGTCCGCCGGCATGGATCTTTGCCGGAATAAAATTATGTCCCAGCGTATACATTGGGATCAGTGGGGTCATGCCTGCCGTATCACCGAAATCATAGGTGAATTTGCCACGAGTCAGCTTCGGACAGGATGTAGGTTCCACAGCGATGATCCTGCTGTTTTTGCCTTCCCTCAGGTTTTGCCTGATGAAAGGGAATGAGATCCCTGCAAAATTGGATCCACCACCAAAGCATCCAATCACTACATCAGGGTAATCATCGATCTTTCTCGAATTGCTTCAAGGTTTCTTCTCCAATGATCGTCTGGTGCAAAAGCACATGGTTGAGTACACTACCAAGAGAATACTTGGTCCCTTCATCCATAACAGCCGATTCAATGGCTTCAGAGATGGCAATGCCCAGGCTGCCCGGTGAGTTCGGGTCAAGCTCAAGTATCTTCCTGCCAGCTTCAGTCCTTGTGCTGGGTGAGGGAAAGACCTCTGCACCCCAGGTGTTCATCATGAACTGACGGTATGGCTTTTGCTCAAAGCTCACCTTAACCATGTAAACCTGTAGTTCGATATCAAAGAATTTTGTGGCAAAAGCCAGTGCGCTGCCCCATTGACCAGCACCGGTTTCAGTAGTCATTTTCTTAACCCCTTCCTTATAATTATAATAAGCCTGGGGTACTGCCGTATTCGGTTTATGGGAACCGGCAGGGCTGACACTTTCGTTTTTGTAATAGATCTTTGCCGGTGTGTTGAGGAATTTTTCAAATTCATATGCACGTACCAGTGGTGTAGGGCGCCAAATTTTATAGATGTCCATCACCTCTCCGGGGATGTCGATATATTGTTCACGTGAAACTTCCTGTTCGATCAGTGCCATGGGAAATAATGGCGCCAGATCTGCCGGCCCTACGGGCTGCTTTGTTGCCGGATGCAAAGGGGGTAACATCGGGTTCGGCATGTCAGCCTGGATGTTATACCATTGTTGCGGCATCTCCTTTTCAGTAAGAAGTACTTTTTTGATCTTTGTCATTAGTGAGTTATTAAATGGTTAAACAAAAAAAAGACGTGTCGTAAACGACACGTCTTCAAAAATTTCTTATCAATTGAATTCAACTACCGGTTCACGTCATAAACTGAAGTTTATCGTGCCACCACCAAAAGTTGAATATGTTATTGATCGCTTTCATTGTTTCTGTCAACAAATATAAAGCAATATTTTAATAGGTTTAAAAAAAGTTTCAATTTAATTCAAAGAAAGTCTTTCTATCTTTAAAGTCCAAATAATATAGTGATGTCAGGAAAAGCGTTCTCTCCCATAAAACTTCGTGATCTTGAATTGAAAAACAGGTTCATCAAAACAGCAACTTTTGAAGGGATGAGTAAAGATGGGGTTCCTGATGATCGGCTTTTTGAGCTTCATGCATCAATGGCTGCCAATGAGGTTGCCCTGACAACTGTTGCCTATGGTTCAGTAAATGAAGATGGGCTGACGCATGAAGATCAGATGGTGATCGATGAAACAGCCATTCTGCACCTCGAACGATTGGCAAATGCAGTACATGAGAAAGGTGGAAAGATCGCCTTGCAGCTGACACATTGCGGATACTTTTCAAGAAGCACCAGGTACAAGAGTAAGAAACCTCTTGGCCCGTCCCGTACATTAAATAAATATGGCATCATGAAAGGCAGGCCATATTCCAAAGCAATGAGCAAGGCCGATATTATTGAAACAGTATCTGATTTTGCCCGGGCAGCCCTGATTTCGCAGAGATGCGGTTTCGATGCAGTGGAGGTCCACATGGGACATGGGTACCTCTTGAGTCAGTTTCTGTCCCCGGCCATTAATAAACGCAAGGATGAATATGGTGGGAGCCTCGAAAATCGAATGCGTATTTCGCTGGAGATCATCCAGGCCATCAGGGCAGAAGTAGGGGAAGATTTTCCCATCCTGTGCAAGATCAACCTGGAAGATGATTTTAATAAGGGGTTTACTTTAACGGATTGTATTAAAGCAGTGCAGATGCTGGATATGAACGGAGTAGATGCAGTGATGCTCAGCGGGGGCTTTACCAGCCTCACTCCATTTTACCTCATGAGGGGAGAAATTCCACTGAAAGAGATGGTGGAGTCGGAACCCAATTATATGCAGAAATTCGCGCTACGCTTTTTCGGACGCTCCATCATTAAGAAGTATGAGTTCAGTGAAAATTTCTTCCTGGAACAGGCAAAACAGATCAGAAAAAGCACCAGGATGAAGCTTGTTTATGTAGGAGGGATCATCTCCAGACAGGGAGTAGAAGAGGTCATGGAAGCAGGTTTCGATATGATCGCCATGGGCAGGGCACTCATCGCAGAACCCGACTTCGTTAAAAAAATCAAAGAAAACAATGAACACCGCTCTCCATGCGATCAATGCAACATATGCGTGGGCTATATTGACTTAAAAGGGATTGAATGTGTTCTCTAAATTGAGATTATGACAAACATTAAACATATCATCTTTGACCTGGGTGAAGTGATCATCAACGTAAACCCTGCGGCAGTGAAGGAACGTATGATCCACAAAGGGGCTGGCAATGTGGATGAGTTGCATCTGAAATTGCTGGATGGTGATATCTACCATCAGCTTGAGACAGGGAAGATCAAGCCAGAAGATTTCAGGACAGCGATAAAAGATATCATTGACATTCCGGTTACGGATGATGACATTGACGAAGCATGGAATGCCATGCTCCTTGATATACCAAAGGAACGCATCAAGTGTATGACACGGCTGAAGTCTAAATACAAACTCTATCTTCTGAGTAATACCAATCATATTCATTGGCTGAGCTACGATCAATACTTTCAGGATACTTTTGACTACCCAAGCATCAATACTTTCTTTACAAATACCTGGTATTCATACCTCATGGGTGTTCGAAAACCTGATCCGGAAATTTTCAGGAAGGTATTGGAAGAAGGGCAATTTGATCCTTCAGAAGTTGCCTTTATCGACGACCTGAAAGAAAACGTAGACGCCGCCGCTACCCTGGGTATCCATCCGGTTCATCTCCCTCCAGGGAAAGAGATCATGGATTTGTTTGATGAAGGACTTGACTTGACAGTCTAGTTTTTTCATTATTCCTTGAACTTTTCCTTTGATGGAAAAGTATCTTTAAGTACTTTTTTGATTGTCCAAAAAACCTGCCTGCCGGCAGGCAGGATACCAAAAAAAGACATCCCCGGTCAAGGTTTTCACCCCGAATTCTCGGGGCTCAAACTGCGCCTGGGTCCTAAAATGCTTCGCATTTATATAAAGGATAGGTTTGTTGTGTTGAAAGTCTTCAGTAGCAATAGCTGCATTTTGAGTGGGAATTGCGTCCCGTCCCGAAAGCTTTCGGGATCGGGACAAGCATGAAGCGAAAAATGACAGCGGTTTTGAAAACGACATAGGAGGATTCAAAAATTGCCTTTGAAGACTTTTGATTCTTTGGTTCTTTCTTCTAAAGAAAGAACAGAATGAAAAAAAAGGATTACTCTTTCTGAAGTTCTGAAGGGGTTCCTTTGGATGGCAAAAGTCATGTAAGAATTAGTAAAAATCCTTGATTTCTTCTAGGATTTTTACAAGTCCTGCAACATCCTCCTCTTGCATCAACTTCATCTTAAACGGCTTGAAATTCGCGAAGCCTTTAAAGTAATTACTGTAATGTTTTCGCATCTCGAACATGCCACGACGGTCTCCTTTGTATTCCACTGAATGGAGCAGATGCTGCTTACATACCACTACTCTTTCTTCAATACCGGGTGTAGGAGGGATGCTGCCATCTTTAAAATATTGCCGTATTTCATTAAATATCCATGGATAACCTACAGCAGCCCTGCCGATCATCAAGCCATCCACGCCATATCTGTTCTTCATTTCCAGAGCAACCTCAGCGCCGGTAATATCGCCATTCCCTATGATAGGTATGCTAATACGCGGATTGTTTTTTACCTTCCCGATCAGGGTCCAGTCGGCCTCGCCGCGATATAACTGTGCGCGTGTACGGCCGTGGATGGTCAATGCCTGGATGCCGGTATCCTGAAGCTGTTCGGCTACCTCCACAATGTTTTTATTTGATTCATCCCAGCCAAGCCGGGTTTTTACAGTTACAGGCAGGCTGGTGGCCTTCACTACCGCTTTTGTGATCTCTATCATTTTCGGGACGTCTTGCAACATGGCAGCACCGGCCCCCTTGTTTGTGACTTTCCTTACCGGGCAGCCAAAATTGATATCAATGAGGTCGGGCCTGGCCTGCTCAGCAATCTCCGTGGCCCTGATCATACTGTTGGTATCATGTCCAAATATCTGAATGCCCATGGGCCGCTCTTCATCAACGAGCTCAAGCTTAACTACACTTTTATGAGCGTCTCTGATAAGCCCTTCTGAAGAAATGAATTCAGTATACATCAGGTCTGCACCCAACTGTTTACAGATCAAGCGAAAAGGAAGATCGGTAATATCCTCCAGCGGAGCCAGTATCAATGGATACTCCTTAAAATCTATGTTGCCTATCTTCATTAGTGCCTAGTGGCTAGTTCCTAGTGCCAAGTGCCTATTTGGAGTGAATATAGAAATAAGTAATTATGGAATTAATTAATAATCTATATTTAATCCAACATTCAACATCCATCACCCAACATTTACGAAGTGTAAATTTACTACTTTTACGCCTTAATTCGATTTACAGGAGTATGTTAACAGGGGAACCATTTTTACACCGGACATCACCACCATTGAAGATCCTTGGTTTTTTGCTGATTATTCTGTTGAGCCTGCTCTTCACATTGATCATAGGAATTGCAATGGGGTTTCTGTTTTTCGGAGGGGAAATGCTCGACTATGTGAAGGAGGGTTTAAGCTTCAGCGATCCCGCTATTCTGCCGATGCTGAAATACCTGCAAATTATCAATACCCTGGGTATTTTTATCGTTCCATCTATCATTTTTGCCTTGCTGGCAAGTAAAGCTCCTACCCGCTACCTGGCCATGAGATTATCCCCATCCATGTTCAGTGTAATTGCAGGTATTGCAGTAATCATAGCCATACTTCCTTTTATACACTGGATTGCCGGGATCAACGAGATGATGTGTTTGCCGGAATGGCTTTCTGGCATTGAAGACTGGATGAAACGCAGTGAAGATCAGGCCAAAGAATTAACCGAACTTTTTCTTGGCACCACCTCTGTTTCCGGACTTATGGTCAACCTCCTGATGATTGCTATCCTTCCTGCCATCGGTGAAGAATTCCTTTTCAGGGGAGTACTGCTGCGCTTATTCAGGGAGTGGACAAAGAATCCTCATGTGGCAGTGCTGATCACGGCATTCCTTTTCAGTGCGCTGCACATGCAATTTTATGGCTTTTTGCCAAGGTTTATTCTGGGGATCATCCTGGGATATCTCTTTGTGTGGACACGCTCGATATGGGTGCCGGTATTGGTCCATTTTGTAAATAATGGAATAGCTGTTGTTGCGGCCTGGTATTATGCAAGGGGAAAAATTGAGCAGGATTTTGAGTCGATAGGAGCGGTTGAGCAACCTTTCATTGTTATTTCCAGCTTTGCGATGGTGTTGATCATCCTGCTGACAATACGTTTTTACGAAGCCAAAAAAAAGGGAAGCACCATTGGCTGATGCTTCCCCTAATATGTGCTTATGAAAATTTAATTTCTCAATTTCGCAACTTTCCTTGAGGAATAGTTGATCTTAAAAGCCCCAACCTTTCTGAGCTCCTGCTTAATATCTGTGATCACTCCCATACGTGTGCTTTTATCGGCTTTAATGGAAGTAACAAGGAATTTACGATCTTGCTCATCCCTTGCTTCTCTTTCTGTGGCAATAAAATCAGAAATGTCGCTAGGGTTTGCAAATGCATCGTTCAACTGAATCCTTGATTCGGTACCAAACTGTGTTTTCACTGGAACCCCCACATAAATATAACTTACAAGGGATTTCTTTTCCAGTTTTTGTACCTGGGTGGCTTCAGGTGGCAGAACTTTTACGATGAGGGTTACCTCCCGCATAGTTGTCGTTACCATAAAGAAGAACAGAAGCATGAAGATAATATCCGGCAGGGCCGAAGTATTGATCTTTTGCGCGCCTGCTGATTTTTTCTTTTTAAAGCGTGCCATATTAATTTCCTCCTCCTATGTTTTCAGGTTCAGCTTCTGATATGGCCATCGGAATAGCTTGTTGCACTGCTTTTCGATGGTCCTCATTGATCAGGTTAGCAAATTTAACTCCATAGAATCGCTGAGACACATCATCCCGGAGCTCGTCAAATGCAGTGGCAAGTTCATTTTGAACCTTGATATACATTTCATAGGAAGTACCCCGGTCGTTTTTCAATGAAACGACCCCTTTTGAGACTTCGACTTCTCCAAGATTCTCGATGAACCTCAATTCCTTTTCAGGAAGGTCTTCCATGTTACTGGGATTGGTCATGAAATCCTTGACGTCATCTTTCAGTGTACTGATATCAGCAACATTCCCTTCCACCATCAGGCGGTCGGAATTGCTAACCAGTACTTTGAAAATATTCCTGTCTTTGACATCGATTTCAGTATCGTCTTCAACGGGTGGGGGCAGCTTCCTGGTAATACCTGTATCAACGTCCATGGTGGTTGTCACCAGGAAGAAGATCAGCAGCAGGAACGCAATGTCCGCCATTGATCCGGCATTTATTTCAGGTGCTTCTCTGGATGCCATAATCTGATTATTTAAAGATTTTAGAAATACTGGCGTAGATGATCGAAAGCACGGCAAGGCAGCTAAGTATATAAGTAAAGATCAATCCGGCGCCAACATATTTTGATGTACCAGCTGTCGTCCCAAGCTTTTCAAGCTGGAGGTCGGTAAGACCAACGGTCGACAGTGAATAGGCAATGATCGCAATCACAACCATTAACCCAATGCTATAAAGATCTTGATCGAATTCTTTAGGATTCATGATCATAGATACAATTGGGAAGAGGATGGTGATCACTGCCGTGAAGATCACCAGGAAGTATCCCCAGTAGATCAGCATGTCATCAGAGAATCACATCCACAAAGAACAGATCGCCAACAAAGCTGATATAGCCAGGAGTACAGCCAGGAAAATACGTAATATTTTTGATGCTAGAACTGTCATGACAATGAATTTTAATTATTTGTTCTTTGCAAGAATATCGATGAAAGAAATGGTGCTGTCTTCCATATCATTAACAAGACTATCAATTTTAGAAACGATATAGTTATAGAAGATCTGAAGGATGATCGCAACGATCAGCCCGAATACAGTTGTCAACAGCGCAATTTTAATACCACCGGCAACAATAGTTGGTGAAATATCACCCATAGCTTCAATATCATCAAAAGCAGAGATCATCCCGATAACAGTACCCATAAATCCAAGCATAGGGGCAATGGCAATAAAGAGGGAGATCCATGAGAGACCACTTTCAAGTCTTCCCATCAGAACACTACCATAAGAAACGATTGATTTTTCAACTTCGCAAGACCTTCATCATACCTGGTAAGTCCCTGATAGAAGATACTGGCAACAGGCCCGCGGGTATTCTTGCAAACATCTTTTGCAGCTTCGACACCACCGGTTTCAATGGCATTTTCAACTTTGTTGAGAAGTTTCTTGGTATTGGTGGTTGAAAGGTTCAGATAAATGATCCTTTCAATACAGATGGCAAGACCGAAGATCAGGGCAAGCAATACGATACCCATGAACATGGCATCACCTTCAATAAATTTTTCTTTCAATACCTGGTGAAAACCTTTTACTTCAACGGGTTCGTTCTTCGAAAGTCTGCAACTGGAGTAACCACCTGGACAACAGTTGTGTCAACAAGCAGTAGTGTCAGCTGGTTTCATCAATGTCCTCCGTCTGAGCATAATCCTGTGCAAAAGAATTGACACCTGCAAATACCAGCATTCCTGCAATGGTCAGAAAAGCAATTAAATTTTTCATAGTCAATAATTGTTAAATTCTACGTTTTAAAATTTTAATTTATTGTTTGTTAATTATTTCAATCATATTTTGCGGAGAGAAAGGGATTCGAACCCATGAAGCGCTTTTGGCGCATACACACTTTCCAGGCGTGCGCCTTCGACCACTCGGCCACCTCTCCTGTATCTTTCTAATCCTTAGTCGAATCCAAGAATCAGGCAGCTAAAGTAATAAAAAAATAGTTTAAAGAGCAAAATCTCATATAAAATATTGTTTAGCCTTTAATGCAATTTTATTATTTCATTACAAAAACCATGCAGAAAATTAAATTCCTCTCCAACTGCCTTTCAATCAGCTCTTCATGAGCTCAACTCTCCCCTGAGTGAACGCTGCATGGCGTCTTCAAGCTTGCTCCCGGAGTACCCCTGGCCGAGCAAGAACATCAATTTGGTAACGGCAGTTTCCAGGGTCATGTCAAGACCACTCACCACACCGGCTTCAGCCAGGGGAACACTGGCCTGGTATTTTCCATGCTCAACTGCCCCGCCTTTGCACTGGGTAATATTTAAAATGAACAAGCCTTTGTCAATGGCTTCACTGATGATGGAAATAAATGATTCATCAGTATGGGTATTCCCTGTACCATAGGTTTCAAGCACAACGGCCTTTAGGCCTTCAATACAAAGTATTCCCTTCACAAAACCATCGGTGATCCCGGGAAACAATTTTAATATAGCCACAGTAGGTGTCCAGATTCTTGTATACCTTGAGTTTTTTGAAATTGGGCTTACGGATGGCATTGTTATTATATTTAATGTACACACCAACATCGGCCAGCACAGGATAATTCACAGAACGGAAGGCCTCGAAATTCTCGGCATTGTATTTAAAAGTCCTGTTGCCACGATAAAGTTGATTCTCGAAATAAATGCACACTTCGGGCACAATGGGGGTCTCATCTTCATGATGGGATGCGATCTCAACAGAGGTAATGAAATTTTCTTTCCCGTCGGTACGGTTCACCCCCAGAGGCAATTGAGAACCTGTAAAGATGACCGGCTTGTTCAGGTTTTCCAGCATAAAGCTGAGGGCTGAAGCTGAATATGCCATGGTATCTGAGCCATGCAAAACAACAAAGCCATCAAATGCTTCATAATTTTCTTCAATGATGGTGGCAAGCTTTACCCATAATGCAGGGTCCATGTTAGATGAATCTACCGTTGGATCAAAGGAAATATACTCGAGCTCATAATCACAATTATTCAGCTCCGGGATGAATTGCGACATATGCTCAAACTCGAGAGGCTTCAATGTTCCGCTTTTTTTGTCCATGATCATGCCTATTGTTCCCCCGGTATGGATAACGAGTATTTTGCTCTTATTTTCCATAATTAAAGATTCAGGTTAAATAAGCCGGAAGCATTTTTTGTTGTGATCTTCCGCTACCTCATTTGCCGAGATCCCAAGCACCTCAGCTAGCTTGTCGGCCACATGGATCACATATGCACTTTCATTTCTCTTTCCCCTATGTGGGACAGGAGGGAGAAAGGGGGCATCTGTTTCCAGGATGAGATGCTCAGGTCCAAGTTCTGCAACAACAGCATCCAGGCCCGACTTTTTATAGGTAAGCACTCCTCCTATGCCTAACATAAATCCAAGTCCAATGGCTCGTTCAGCTTCCTCAAGCGTCCCGGTAAAACAATGAAATACACCTTGAGGCCTTGAATGTCCCTCTTTTCCAGCACCCTGAAGATCTCTGTAAAGGACTCCCGTGCATGGATCACAATGGGCAGTTCATATTCCAAGGCCAGGTCGATCTGCCTATTAAATGCCTCACCTGCTCACGATAATGGGTTTTGTCCCAGTACAGATCGATGCCTGTTTCACCCACGCCATAATATGTATTGTTCTCCAGCAAGTCTTCAACTATTTCAAGCTCTTCTCTGAAATTATCTTTAACAGAGGTTGGATGAAGTCCCATCATGGGAAAGCAATTCTCAGGAAAACGATCACACAATGCGTGCATTCCCTCACAGAAGTGCTGTCGATATTTGGCAGGAACATATATTTTACCCCACTGGCAATGGCTCTTTCAACCATGGCATTCACGGTCATCATCAAAGGCATTCAAGTATAAATGTGTATGTGTGTCAATCAGGATCATGCTGCAAAAATAGCAATAGTTTTAGTGTTGGGTGTTGAGTGTTGGATAAGTTTAGAGTTTGAAATTTTGGATTTTGTTTATTTCCCCCTGTACCGTGCACCCTGAACACTGTACCAGGATTTTTTTACTTTTGATATTACAAACAGCAAACATTGCAAAAAATCCTCATCATACGGTTCAGCTCCATTGGAGACATTGTGCTAACAACGCCCGTCGTCAGATGCATTAAAGAACAAATGCCTGATGTGGAAATTCATTATCTGACCAAGGAAAAGTTTTATCCGGTGATCAAAGCCAATCCTTACATCAGTCGGATCCACATCTTTAAGGATGATTTATCCGGGAGTGATCAGGACATTAAAAAACATCAAATTTGATTTTATTGTTGACTTGCATAAAAACCTTCGGTCATCAGGGATCAAGATGGCCTTGCGAAAACCCTCGGGGACTTTTAAAAAGCTCAATTTCAAAAAATGGCTGATCGTCAACCTGAAGATCGATAAACTTCCTGACCAGCATATTGTCGACAGGTACTTTGGAGCTGTACAAAAATTGGGTGTAAAAAATGATGGAAAAGGTCTCGATTACTATATCCCTGAGGAAGACATATTGCAGTTTGAAGACCTTCCACCGTCTCATGCAGAAGGGTTTGTGGCATTTGTGATTGGCGGTATGCACTATACCAAGATGTACCCGGAAGAGAAAATCATTGAACTCTGCCGGATGATACAAATGCCCATTGTATTGCTGGGTGGTCCGGGGGATCACGATAAAGCTGAGACGCATCATGGAGCAATGCAGCGAAAAGATCTATAATGCCTGTGGCCTTTTTAATATTAACCAGTCGGCTTCCATTATCAGCATGGCGTCACAGGTAGTCACCAATGATACCGGCCTGATGCACATTGCTGCAGCATTTAAAAAAGAGATCTTCTCTGTCTGGGGAAATACAATACCTGGTTTCGGGATGTACCCATACTTCCCCGTGGGGAAGAACGCTCACATATATTTGAAGTTGAAGCTTTAACATGCCGGCCATGCAGTAAGATCGGGTACTCAAAGTGCCCTAAAAAGCATTTCCGCTGTATGATGGATATTGACACGGAAAAGCTTGCCGGGAAGATCAATAAATAAAATCTTCGCCACCCAGAAAAGGGTTATTCACTTTTTCAAACCCTACATTTGTTTCCGGCCCATGACCCGAATATACTATGGTATCATCTGGCAAGACGAAGAGTTTTTCAAAAATATTTTTCTTTAACAGATCAAAATCCCCTGTCGGGAAGTCAGTCCTGCCGATACTCATATTAAACAGCACATCACCAACGATCACAAAGCCATCTTCCCTGCTTAGAAAGCAAACACTGCCGTCGGCATGCCCAGGTGTATACAAGACCTCCAGCTTACTATTCCCAAAAGTGAATGTCTTCCCCTTCCACAAGAAGCCCTTAGCAACAGGATTCTTATCAAGATTGAGTCCATAGGTCTCAGCTGTACTTACAGAATGATCAAGAAAGACTATACCTAGCCTCATGTGCTTCGGGCCCAAGCCCAATCAGTTCTTCCACCAGTATTGCACCCCATCACATGGTCGATATGGGTATGGGTGAGCAGTACCCTTACAGGCTTCAGAGTTATTCTTCCTTAATGAAGTCCATGAGCTCCAACGATTCCACTCCATCTGAGCAGCCCGGGTCGATGATCACACATTCATTGGTTTCATCGTAAAGTACATATGTGTTTACCTGGAAGGGATTGAAAACGAATTTCCTGATCTTTATCATTACATTGGGTTTATCTATCGGCGGTGGTCAATAATCCATGGCCGAACAGCGTTAAATTAAATCAATGTTTTTCAGCAGGCAAAGTTATCATTATTTGATTTCGGCTGTTCATGCGATGACCTTGTCGCGGAAAAATCCCTAAATTAGCACAAACAAAATGCACTTCAGAAAGCTTTTACCATTGTGAATAGAATAAAGCATCACCGGATCCTTATCTCATGGCATTTGCCTGGTTCTGATGTATGGCTTTTCCCTTGAAGCAAAGGCACAGTTTTACAACGGATCTCAGCTGTCGTTCGGTAAGAACAGGGTACAGTACAAGGATTTTCTCTGGACCTATTACAGTTTCGATAAGTTCGACACTTATTTCTACAGGAACGGCCAGGAACTGGCACAATATACTGCCCGGTATGCACAGCGATTATATTGCGGAGATCGAGTTGAAACTCGAATCTTCCCTGGACGACAAAATACAATTCATTATCTTCAACAATCTCTCCGACCTGAAGCAAAGCAATATAGGGCTGATGCAGGATGAGCAATACAATACCGGGGGAATTACCCACATCATCGGCAAAAAGGTATTCCTGTATTTCGATGGCTCTCATACCGATTTTGAAAAGCAGATCAGGGCAGGCATCTCCTCCATTATTTTCAAACAGATGATGTTTGGCCAGCGACTGGGATCACAGATCAAGAACAATACCCTCTACACCATGCCAACGTGGTATGAAGACGGGCTGATGGCGTGGTTGTCGGAGGGATGGAATACGGACGTAGACAACAGGGTGCGGGATGGTATATCTTACAGGAAAGTATGATAAATTCAATCACCTTACAGGGGCTGATGCCATAGATGCCGGGCATTCGTTATGGAAATTTGTAGCCGACAACTTCGGGAATTCTGCGGTGCCTAACGTGGTGCATATGACCAAGGTAACCCGGAGTGTTGAGAACGGTTTTCTTTATGTGGTAGGACTTTCATTTACAAACCTTATCCAGGAATGGAAGCGTTACTACATGGATAAATACAGTTCCGATGAATCTGGTCGTTATCTGCCAGGCAACGTAGTGCAGAAAAAAGTAAAAAATAATCTGGTTTATTCCGGCCTGCCCTCAGCCCCGACGGGAACGCATAGCCTATGTCACCAATGATATGGGTAAGTATAAGATCTATTTGCAAGAACCTGGTGAGTGGAAAGAAAAAATGCATCTGGCGCGGGGGGCATAAACTGGATGAAAAGAACGATTACAGCTACCCCTTCCTCGATTGGCACCCATGGGAAATATCCTGGCATTTATTGTTGAACGAAAGGAGGAGTCCACCTTTTCTTTTATTCAACCGATACCAGAAAGCTGAATAAGATGATCCTTTACAATTTCGAAAAAGTATTGGATATATCTTATTCCCCTGACGGGAGAAAACTACTCATGTCTGCTGTTCAAAGAGGGCAGTCGGATGTTTTCCTATTTAACGTTTCTTCCGGCTCCCACGAGCAGATCACCAATGATATCTTCGACGACCTTTACCCCAGTTTTCTGCAGCATGGAAGGATGATAGTTTTCAGTTCGAACAGGACCTCCGATACCCTGCCTCCGGTAATGAATAAACCCCCGGAAGTGATCCCGCTTAATTATGACCTCTATGCATATAACTATAATACAAAGAGCACGGTACTCACGGAGGGTAACCAGTTCACGTTTTGCAAACGAGCGCTTTCCAATGCCTTATTCGGAAGGCCTTTTTACTTACCTGAGCGATGAGAATGGCATTTATAACCGTTACGTGGCCCGTTTCGACAGCGCAATCATTGCGGTTGATACAACCATTCATTACCGCTACTTTACCGAATCAGTGCCGGTAACCAACTATACAAGGAATATACTGTTTCAGGATGTAAATCCTGCCACAATGCAGCTTGCCCAGGTCGTTTACGATGATCACCTGTTATAAGATATTTCTGGACGATATCCCTGCAGGTCCGCCTGTTTCCGAATCACTGGTGAATACGACTTATATGAAACAACTGAAGGTAACCGTCCCAAACCAGGAGTAATCTCTGCCGAACCTCTCCCTGAAGAGCCGCCGAAACCAGTCCGCCAAAGATTTTTCAACGTTTATGAAAGTGACACCATTGGCGGGCAGGCCATGAGATCGATATAGAGAATTATGAGTTTGAACGGCAGGCATTCGTAAATGTGGCAGGCGAGGCACAGCCGGTATGGAAACTGGAAAGCGACACAGTGCCGGGATTCGTCATCCCAAAGAAACTGAATTACAGGGTAGAGTATTGCATGAACGAATTCGTTACCCAGATAGATTTCAACTTTATCAATATGACCTACCAACCTTTTGCAGGTGGAGGAGAGCCTATATTCCTGAACCCGGGATTTAATGCACTGTTCAAAGTGGGCATGACCGACCTGCTGGAGGATTACCGCATAGTTGGGGGTGTTCGTTTGAACATCAATTTGATAAATAATGAGTACTTGTTTAGCTTTAGTAATCTCAAGCAGAGGATGGATAAGGAAATCGTTTTACACCGGGTCACCGTGGAAAATGTAACTGGTTATAACATCATCAGAAATCATTCCCATGAAGCGTATTTTGTGTTAACATGGCCTTTCAGTCCTGTGTTCGCCGTGAAGGGAACAGCATCATACAGGAATGACGCTACCGTTGTACTGTCAACTGATATTGTTAGTTTAAAGCGGCAAACAGTCTATACCAACTGGGGTGGTTTTAAAGGAGAATTGATCTACGATAATACACGCCAACTGGGCATTAACCTGCATGAAGGAACAAGGTATAAGGTTTTTGGTGAGTACTATCAGCAAATAGAAAAAGGCAACCAGCAGCTCATAGTCCTTGGTCTCGATTTCAGGCATTATACCAAGATCCACAGAACCTTTATCTGGGCGAACAGGCTTGCTGCCAGTACTTCCCTGGGACATAATAAGCTGATCTACTATATGGGGGGGGTCGATAATTGGCTGGTCCCCAAATTTGACAGTGAAACGCCAATCGATTATTCGCAGAATTATGCTTTTCAGACACTGGCAACTAATATGCGCGGTTTTCACCAGAATATCAGGAACGGGAACAATTTTGTTGTGCTTAACTCTGAATTGCGCATGCCCATATTCAGATACCTGTATAACAGGCCAATCCGGTCTGATTTTCTGAATAACTTTCAAATGGTTGGCTTTGTAGATGCGGGTACGGCCTGGACCAGTTGGAATCCATATTCGGATGAGAATTCACTGTATACCAAATATATTTATAGTGGTTCTCTCCTTATCAAGGTCGAGACGCAGCGTGAACCCATGGTTGGTGGTTTTGGCTTTGGCCTCAGAACACGCGTACTCGGCTATTTTATGCGTGGCGACCTCGCCTGGGGCGTTGAAGATGGCCATATTTACAAACCGGTCTTTTACTTCTCCCTTTCACTCGATTTCTAATTACTCTTCCTGTTTAGCACTATAATCAATTCGTGGTGTATAAGGTCTTAGTCATTTCGACCGAAGGGAGAAATCTGTAGTGATATTTCTTATTGTCACAGATTTCTCGTGTTCACTCGAAATGACCTGAGATTATTTTATTGTTCAATCCAACACCCAACACTCAAAATCTATTTTGGCATGCCATTTGGATTATAAGGTCAGGGCCCCCTATTTATAAACCTTAAAATCTTTAAGTGATGAAAGCAAATGTTTTAAAATCCGGTTTGAAAGCCGCGACGGGGATTTTGGGGCCACAATTCCGATGGCTCTTTTTCCTGGCGCTGGCCACATTAATTCTCAGCTCATGTTACACCGAACCTTGGTATGGCCGAAATGGTCAGCCTGGTAATGCATTTCTTTCGATCACCTGGATTGATGCCAAACCTGACTATATTGATGCAGGTACCGGCGATATACCTCCCGTATTTCAATATGGACAGTTTTACCGGTCATGGCCAGGATACTATGAATTTTATTATGAGGGCAGATTCTGGAACGGACAGGCAAACGTGTTTTATGCCTGGGAGGTAGGTTATGAGATCTGGGAAGTTCCCGGCGAACCCGGTGGCATGTATTATAATGGTGCCAACGGCCATGACAACTACTTCACGGTTGAATGCAGCCCATATGGACCATGGGTATATGGACCTGGCTATAAATCAGGCGGCGAATTGCCTGCAGGCTATGAACTGAAAGAAGGCTCAGAGGATGAGATCATCATTCAAAAGTCAGATAGCCATTTCGGTATCACCATCACCTATCGAAAAGTTGCATCACGCAACTTTTCGGAATAGAGAACAGAGGAACAAGGAACAAGGAACAGAGGAACAAGGAATGAGAATATCGAGGTAATTTTTAAACTTATTCCCTGTTCCTATTCTTATTCTCATTCCCCATTCTATTATTCATATTCTTATTCATATTCATATTCTTATTCCTTGTTCTCTATTCTCTATTCATTTAGTATCTTGCAGAAAAATCTGATAAATGGATTACAAAAGCTGATACCCGAACAATCCTCTCCCTGGATGCGGGGGGGACCAATTTTGATTTCTTTGCTGTAAAAGGAGGGGAACTGATTACAGAAAAGCTACGGTTTCCGGCAGCTGCCGATACACTGGACGAGATATTAAAGATGATCATCAAGGGCTTTGACGAGGTTAATAAACAGGCAGGAGAAAAGCCCTCGGCCATCAGCTTCTGCTTTCCCGGACCGGCTGATTTTGAAAATGGGATCATCGGTGACCTGGAGAACCTGCCGCTTTTCCGTGGAGGGGTTCCGCTAAAAGCTATGCTTGAAGAGCATTTCGGCATACCGGTATTTATTAATAATGATGGTGACTTATTCACCTATGGAGAAGCCATTGCCGGTTTGCTGCCGGAAGTGAACAAGATCCTTAAAAATAGCGGGAGTAAAAGAAAGTATAATAACCTTCTTGGTGTGACCTTAGGTACCGGATTTGGTGGTGGTATCGTCAGGCGTGGTGAATTATACACAGGCGATAATTCGGCAGCAGCTGAGATCAATCGCATGAGGAATAAATTGTACCCCCAAACCAGTGCTGAAGACAGTGTTACCATCCGGGCGATAAAAAGGGTTTATGCCAGGGAAGCTGGACTACCAATTGCAGAAAGTCCGGAACCAGAGGAAATATTTAAGATTGGCATGGGAGAAAGTGGGGGCAAGGGTGCAGCTGCGAAAAAAGCTTTCAATGAACTTGCAGAGGTAGCAGGGAATGCCCTGGCTGATGCAGCAACACTTACTGATAGTCTTGTCGTAATCGGTGGAGGGCTGGCTGGTGCCTGGCCGCTGTTCCTTCAGCAGATGGTAGATGAAATGAACTGGTCTTTCATGGAACTCAATGGAAATGATCTGCCCAGGATGGAGATCCTGGCATACAACCTCAAGAATGAGCAGTGTTATCAGGATTTTGTAAAAGATACCTCCATTCCGGTCAAGGTCCCTTTTAGTGATAAAGTGGTTGATTATGATCCCATAAAAAAGATTGCAGTAGGGATTTCAAGCCTTGGAACATCAAGAGCAGTCGCTGTGGGAGCATATGCCTTTGCCCTGAATGAACTTTCTGCTTACTAGATGGTTATTATTGTTTTCTTGAAGTGAAATTTTATTTGACCACAAAGGATACACTAAGGTTTCCACAAAGGCTCGCAAAGGAGACGCTTCGTGGTACTTGGTGATGTACTTTGTGCACCTTCGTGGTAAAACATCAAAGATTATGAATCTCTTCTCTATAGAAACTGGAAATCTTAAATTAGATGGCGGTGCGATGTTTGGCGTGGTCCCCAAGGCACTCTGGCAAAAACAATACCCTGCCGATGACAACAATCTTTGCAATTGGGCCATGCGTTGCCTGCTCATCGAAGATGGGGATAGACTGATCCTGATCGACAATGGCATAGGGGAGAAACAGGACCATAAATTTCTGAAGCATTATTACCTGAACGGGGATGACACCCTGGAAAATTCATTGTTAAAATATGGCTTTAAACCTGAGGATGTAACAGATATGATCCTCACCCACCTTCACTTTGATCATTGTGGAGGAAGCATCAGGCATAACGAGGATCGCACTGCATATGAGCTGGCATTTCCAAATGCTACATATTGGGTGAGCAGGACGCAATATGAGTGGGCAATCAATCCAAACCATCGAGAAAGTGCCTCCTTCCTGAAAGAAAATATCTTCCCAATAGAGGAGAGTGGACAGCTTAAACTGATCGAGGAGGAAGGTGAGATCCTGCCCAATATTTCTGTGAGGATATATCATGGCCATACCGAAGGCCAGATGATCCCTTTGATAAACTACCATGGTCGCACGATTGCATTCGTGGCCGACCTATTACCAGCAAGCACACATATCCCGATGCCCTGGATCATGGCCTACGACACCAGACCGCTGATCACCCTGGATGACAAATCCAGGTTTTATGAAGAAGCTGTCCCCGGAGATTATGTCCTGTTTTTTGAACATGATCTTTATAATGAGTGCTGTACTCTTATGGAAACTGAAAAAGGAGTGAGAGTTAAGGAAACCTTTAAGATATCTGATATCTGATATCTGATATCTGATATTTGAAGTTTGAAGTTTTGTTAAACCCTGTTACTTCCGTGTCTAAATAATCTTTGTGATTCTTTGAGCCTTCGTGCCTTTGTGGCTGGTTCTAGAAACTGTATCTTGATGCAATTTCTTTTAGCAGTTTTACATCCAGCCCATGCTCGATCCCATTCTTTTCGCAATACTCCACCAGAGAGAGTGTATTTAAATTTCCAAGAAGATCACGGTCAGTCATGGGACAGCCACCAATACCACCCAGCACAGTATCAAATCGCCTGACCCCCGCTGAGTAAGCTGCCTCTACCTTATCATAATATTCATTTGGAATAGTATGCAAATGTATGCCGAACTCAACCTCTGGAAAAGCCGGAAGCAATGTGGAGTATACTTTATAGATCAGGTCAGGACCGGCCAGCCCAATCACATCTGCAATGGGGATAATTGTAAAACCCTGCTCATAAAAATACCCTGAAATATCTACAAGCATATCTACCGACCAGGGATCACCATACGGATTTCCAAAGCCCATTGAGATCACAATCAGGAGTTCTTTTTCATGCTCTTCTGCCGCTTTCTTCAGGTCACTGACCATCAATTTGGACTTATCGAAGCTGGAATTGATATTCTTCTTTTGGAAGGTTTCTGAGAGCGCGAATGGAAAATACAATTGATCAACCATATAATATTTCACTGCTTCCAGGCCACCTTTCATATTGGCCGCCAGCACCATTACCTTTGATGTGCTCTGACTCAGGTCCAAACCGGCCAGCACCTCCGGGGTATCCTTCATCTGGGGAATCGCCTTTGGCGAAACAAAACTCCCGACTTCAACAGTTTCAAACCCTGCCTTGAAGAGCTGGTTGATATAATCAGTCTTCACCGCCGTGGGGATGAACATTTCTATTCCCTGGAAACCATCGCGTGGGGTTTCAATAATTTTCAGCTCCATATAATCACTATAGATAGGCACTAGTTACTAGGCACTAGGAACTACTCACTTCCTACCAGTTGCGGCCACTTAATTCCTTCGGAATCCTTCCGTTCTTAATGGATTCGGAGCGCAGGGGTCTGCCACAGATGCGTTCAACCATACGGCCTATCTCAAGCACCTTATCAACATCAAGGCCGGTGTCGATTCCCATTTCATCCATCATTACCACCATATCTTCAGTGGAAACAAGTCCTACGAGATTGGGATCTTTATAGTAATAGCTTCCTGTACCAGCTACCGGTACTCCGCTGACAAAGTTGGCTGGCTGGCCACCAATGCCACCCATGGTTGATTCGTAATTGGTCATGCCTGCTTGCAGGGCTGCCAGTACATTGGCCATTCCCCATCCCCTGGTAACATGGAAGTGAACAATGTGTTTCTCTGGATTCGGGATGGCATCCATAAGCATAGAGTAATACTTATAAACCCTGTCGGGAGAAGCCGAACCATCGTGGTCGGCATGTTCGATATCATCTGCACCTATATCAAGAAAATGCTTTGTAAACTCAATTGCTTTCGACATGTCTGTCGGGCCTTCGATCGGGCATCCCCAGATGGTGCTAACAGTACCATTTACCAGGATTCCGGCATCATGGCACTTCGGGATATATTCTTCGCACATTTTGAAATATTCGGCTATGGTCAATCCTGAATTCTTTTTTTGATGTGATTCCGATGTTGATACCATCACCAGGATCCTGTCGGGCCCGTAACCGTCTTTTTTTGCCTGGATGGCCCTATCAATTGCACGTTCACGTATGGTAATAGCCGTAACAGTTACATCATCCAGTTTATCTTTTACTTTCTTGCTTTTATGAAGCTGCATCATCAGCTCATCAGCATCTTTAAACTGGGGCATTCCCTTGGGATTCCCAAAGTTGGTTGATTCAATGTTTTTGAACCCGGCCAGGATCAACTGTTCTAGGACCCACAACTTGGCTTCGGTAGGAATGAATTGCTCTTCGTGTTGAAAGCCATCTCTTACAGTGATATCACCGATTCTTACTTTTTTGGGATAATTGAAGCTCATATACTTTAAGTTTTGAATTTTGGATGTTGAGTTTTAGATTAATTTCAAATGCAAAATGTGGAATGTCCAATGTAGCGTAGACAATGCAATCCCACCTTGGTGTTTTTCCTTGCTAAGATAGAAAAAAATGCCTTATATCCTACTGCTGTGCATATCTTTTCAGGGGTTTCGAAAAGTGCTTGAAAAACAACACATTCTAGTTTCGTACATATGCTGATAACTTAATTTTCATAAGTAGGAAATTTTAATTATAATTGCATCTCATTGCGTTGAATAATACCAATTTGTTCATTTTCATCTTCTTTAAAATAAAAGCCTTCAGATGTTCAAACTAGAAACGAAAATCGATGTAAACTCCAAAGAGTTTAAGGAAAACAAGGAAGCCTTTCTTGAATTACTCGGCAAATACAAAGGAATTCTTAAAGATGTCACTATGGGTGGTTCTGAGAAAGCCATCAATAAACATAAGGAAAGAGGCAAGCTGCTTGCACGTGAAAGGATCAATAAACTGATCGATCCAAATACACCTTTCCTGGAGTTGTCGCAACTGGCTGCTTATAACCAGTATGATAACGGTTTTCCATCAGCGGGCATCGTTACCGGCATCGGAGTAGTGCATGGGAGAGAAACAGTCATTATTGCGAATGATGCCACAGTAAAAGGCGGTACCTATATGCAATGGACCATCCGCAAGCACTTACGTGCACAGGAGATTGCCATGGAGAACAAACTTCCAACTGTGTATATGGTTGACTCAGGTGGAGCTTTCCTCCCCGAACAGGATACCGTATTTCCAGATAAGAACCATTTTGGACGATTTTTCTATAACCAGGCTAAGCTTTCGGCAATGGGAGTACCACAAATAGCCATTGTGATGGGTTCATGTACTGCCGGGGGGGCATATGTGCCTGCAATGAGCGACGAAGCCATCATCGTGAAAAACCAGGGTACGATATTTCTTGGTGGCCCTCCATTGGTCCAGGCTGCTACAGGTGAGGTGGTGACTGCTGAAGAACTTGGCGGAGGTGAAGTGCATACGCGAATCTCCGGCGTAGCCGATCACCTGGCTGAGAACGATACACATGCTATTCAGATCTGTCGCAATATTTTTGAGTCCTTGGATGAAAATAAAAAACAGCTGTTGGATGTGATTACTCCGGAAGATCCTGCATATGATCCTGAAGAATTATATGGTATTGCACCGGTTGATTTCAAGAAGGCAGTTGATTCACGCGAGGTGATTGCACGTATCGTAGATGGTAGTAAATTCCATGAATTCAAAGAAAACTATGCGCCAACAATTGTTACCGGCTTTGCCCGTATTATGGGATACCCGGTGGGGATACTTGCGAACAATGGCGTACTAATGCCCGAATCGGCTGTAAAAGCGACCCACTTCATTGAACTTTGTACTTCACGAAAGATTCCATTGGTTTTCCTCCAGAATATTACTGGCTTTATTGTCGGGAAAGACTTTGAACATCGTGGCATTGCCAAAGATGGAGCCAAGATGGTACATGCAGTTGCCAATGCCAACGTGCCCAAATTCACCATCCTGTTCGGGGGTTCATTTGGTGCTGGAAACTATGGCATGGCCGGTCGTGCATATGATCCGAGGCTACTTTTTATGTGGCCTAATGCAAAGATCTCGGTAATGGGAGGCCAGCAGGCTGCCAACGTACTGGTTACCGTAAAGAAAGAACAATTTGCCGCCAGGGGAGAAGAGATGCCCCAGGAAGAAATTGACAAGATGCGCAATAGCATCGAAAAGAAGTATGATCTTGAGGGCTCAGCCTATTACAGCACATCGAGATTGTGGGATGATGGAATCCTTGACCCGGTTGATACCAGGAAAGTTGTTGCCATGGGTATTGCCATGTCACTGAACCAGCCATTCCCGGATCAGAAATTTGGCGTTTTCAGAATGTAAAGCCAGTAGAATTATGAGTTATAATAACATTGAGTTTGAGAAAAAGGATAGTGCCGGCATCATCTGGCTGAACAGGCCTGATGTACATAATGCAATGAACGCTGAGATGATCGGGGAGATCGTGGAGGCATTTGAAAAGGCTGGCAAGATGGATGATGTACGTTATGTAATTCTCCGCGGACGCGGGAAATCATTCTGTGCAGGTGCTGACCTTAACTATATGAAGGGCATCGCCCAGTTCGGTTTTGATGAAAATTATCAGGACGGATTAAAACTGGCAAAATGCTTCAATGTAATCTATACTTGTGAAAAGCCAACCATTGCGGTGGTTCATGGTGCAGCCATTGGAGGTGCAAACGGATTGTTGGCGGCCTGCGATATGGTATTTTGCCTTGATGATACTAAGTTTGCCTTTGCTGAAGTAAAGTTGGGAATAGCCCCTGCAACAATCTCACCATATGTTTGTAAACGTATCGGTGAATATGGTGCCCGCGATCTGATGATTACAGGGAGGCGTTTCCTGGGTAAAGAGGCTGAGACATTTGGTTTGGTCAACAAATCATTCGAAACCGAAGAGGCTCTTGATGAGCAACTGGTATTCACCCGAAAGATGCTGATGAGCAGTGGACCTGCTGCCATGGGAGCCACAAAGGAGTTGATCTATAACCTTTATAACAAGTACAACTTTGAAGATTCCATTGACTATACAGCAAAGCTGATCGCCGAATTGCGTGCATCAGATGAAGGACAGGAAGGCATGGCCTCCTTCCTCGAAAAACGTAAACCTAAATGGAATGTTTAATTGAATCTGCAACAAGAAAAACTAAGAACAAGATATGGTTAAAAAAAGACCAATAAAATTCAGCCTCATCTACCGCGACATGTGGCAATCCTCAGGAAAATATGTTCCCCGGGTTGACCAGCTGACTAAAATTGCCCCTGTGATCATCGATATGGGTTGTTTTGATCGTGTGGAAACTAATGGGGGAGCTTTTGAACAGGTGAACCTGCTTTACGGCGAAAACCCAAATAAGGCAGTACGGGATTGGACCCAGCCTTTTAATGATGTGGGCATTAAAACCCATATGCTGGAAAGAGCCTTGAACGGTATCCGGATGTTTCCGGTACCTGCTGATGTTCGCCGTTTGATGTATCAGGTTAAGAAAGCACAGGGCACCGATATTGCCCGTTCGTTTTGTGGCCTGAACGACCACCGTAACCTGGAACTTTCAGTAAAATATGCCAAAGAGGCCGGCATGATTTCCCAGGCATCACTTTGTATCACTTATTCTAAATTGCATACAGTTGATTATTACATGGATGTAGTGGATAAAGTGGTAGAATATGGTTGTGATGAGATCTGCCTGAAGGATATGGCAGGCATAGGCAGGCCGGTAACGCTGGGCAAGCTAACAGCAGCAATCAAGAAAAAATATCCTCATATCCTGGTTCAATATCATGGACATTCAGGCCCTGGATTCTCTGTGGCTTCCATGCTTGAAGTGGCCAGGGCTGGTGCCGACATCGTAGATGTTGCTATGGAACCGCTGTCGTGGGGAATGGTGCATCCAGATGTGATCACTATCCATGACATGCTCAGTGACGCAGGCTTTGAAGTGCCTGATATCAACATGAAAGCCTATATGGAGGCACGTGCCCTTACCCAGGAATTCATGGATGATTTCTTAGGTTACTGGATCAACCCTAAGAACAGGTTCATGTCATCATTGCTGATCCAGTCAGGACTTCCCGGAGGGATGATGGGAAGCCTCATGGCCGACCTCAAAGGTGTGCATGACAGCATTAACTTTTCTCTTAAGTCAAATGGTAAGCCAGAGTTATCGGAAGATGAATTGCTTATTAAGATGTTTGACGAGGTAGAATATGTGTGGCCCAGACTGGGCTATCCACCACTGGTAACACCATACAGCCAGTATGTGAAGAATATAGCACTTCTCAATCTTATGCAAATGGCCAAGGGAGAAGAACGCTACTCCATGATGGATGACAATGCATGGAACATGGTGCTGGGCAAAGCGGGTAAACTGCCCGGACCGCTGGCACCTGAGATCATCGAACTTGCTAAAAAACAAAAACGCGAATTCTATGACGGTGTCCCACAGGACTTTTATCCTGATGAACTTGATAAGTATCGCAAGGAAATGAAACAGAATGGATGGGAAACAGGAGAGGACGATGAAGAGCTCTTCGAATTTGCCATGCATGAAGATCAGTACCGTGATTATAAATCAGGCGTGGCCAAGCAACGTTTTGAAGCCGACCTGGAAAAAATGAAAGCACAAAAATCAACAACCAAAACTACTGTAGCCGTGGATACAAAAACAGCACCTAACAGGGATTCATATAATAAGGATGAGGTTGACCAGAACACTGCCATGGTGGCTTTTCTGCTATATACCCTGAACACTGAAAAGAAGGTGAATGAGTATAAACCCAAAAGCATCGACGTGTGGAACCAGATCGGGTTTTGGCGCAGCCAGCAAACCATCGACATGACAATCGATGATGAAACTGTTCAAGTTCCTGCTAAACAAGGGGAAGATGAATCCTGGGAATTCAAGCTTGGGGGAGATACGCTGACAGCTAAACTGTTATATCTTGACAAAGGTGAAGTTGATTTCAAATTGGGTGATGACAGCTATTTTGCACAGATCTCTGCAGGTGAAGGTGAATATGCTAAAGTGAGCATCAATGGAGGAGAATTCCAGATGTCAAGGAACGACCTTCTTGATACGGAACTTTCGGCCGGTACTGGCGACGACAACATGGATGCGGGTAAACTATATCGCTTCTCCCATCCCTGGCAAGGTATTTAAGATAAATGTCAAGGAAGGTAAAAAGATCAAGAAAGGTGAGATCGTTGTAGTTATTGATGCGATGAAGATGGAAAACAACATCACCACGAAAAAAGATGCTGTTGTGAAGAAGATCATTGGTGAGCCTGAATGAGATGGTTGAAGTGAATACTGCCCTCATTGAGCTGGAAGATGAGGTGAAAGAAGAGAAAGAGTAGGGATTGATATTTGATATCTGATATCTGAAGTCTGATATTTGAAGTGATTTTATTATTATTAGTTAACCCAATAACCTATCATTAATGAACTTTGAATTAAGCGAAGAGCAACAAATGATCCGTGATACGGTGCGTGATTTTGCCGAAAGAGAGATCAGGCCCGTGGCACAGGAGCTGGATGAAAAAGCTGAGTTTTCTTATGATATTACAGCCAAGATGGGCGAACTCGGACTGTTTGGAATGTACCTGCCTGAGAAATATGGCGGACAGGGGCTTGGATACCCTATCATATATCATTGCCGTTGAAGAGCTGGCCCGCATCGATAGCTCACAGGCAGCTACCCTGGCAGCACACAACTCTCTCGGCATCGGACCAATCTATTATTATGGTACAGAAGAACAGAAAATGAAATACCTGCCGCAACTTTGTACCGGCAAGGCACTCTGGGGCTTTGGATTAACTGAACCAAATGCAGGTTCCGATTCGCGTGGCTCAAAAACAACCGCCAAACAGGATGGAGATGAATGGGTGATCGATGGATCAAAGATATTTATCACCAATGGCTCAGCCGATATCAGCATTGGAAGTTCAGTGCAGGCAGTGAGCGGAGAAGAAGATGGAAAGAAAATTTTCACCACCATTCCTTATTGATAAAGGTACTCCCGGATTCAAAACTGTTTCTATGCATGGGAAAATGATGTGGAGAGCCTCCGATACTGCAGAGCTATATTTTGACGATTGCCGCGTACCTAAAGAAAATATGCTTGGGAAGATCGGGCAGGGATCAAAGATCATGCTCAGTACACTTGACAATGGCAGACTGTCGATAGCTGCTATGGGACTTGGGTCTTGCGCAGGGTGCGTTTGAACTGGCCAGGGCATATGGCAATGAGCGTAAGCAGTTTGGAAAGCCGGTGAACAAGTTCCAGGTGAATGCCTTCAAACTTGCCGACATGGCACTGAAGATAGAACTTGCCCGAAACCTTCTATATAAGGCCTGCTGGTTGAAAGATGAAGGCAAACCATTTGGAAAGGAATCGGCCATGGCCAAGCTATATTGCTCTGAGATCGCCAAAGAAGTGGCAGATGAAGCTGTTCAGATCCATGGAGGCTATGGCCTGATGAAAGATTATGATATCGAACGCCATTACCGTGATCAGCGATTGCTTCAGATCGGGGAGGGGACATCGGAGATACAAAGACTGGTGATTGCCCGGTATGTGAATAGCTAGATTCGGATATCTGATATCTGGGACTTTGAACTCTGATATTAGAACCCTTGATAATTATTATAGATTATGAATTATAAGAAACTTTGGTCTCCTACTGCGGAGCGTTCTGCCCATTCTCGTATGATGGCATTCATGATTGTTGTGAATGATAAGTTTGAGAAGTCTTTTCAAACATACGATGAGCTATTTCAGTGGAGCGTGGAGAACCCGGCTGATTTCTGGGGAACATTCTGGCATTTCAGTGGAATCAAATATTCTAGAGATTATTTGAGGGTGGTGGATGACCCGAAAAAGATGCCCGGAGCCAAATGGTTTGAAGGAGCAAGGCTGAACTTTGCTGAGAATCTTTTAGCTCGCAGAGACGAAAAAACAGCCATCATCTTCAGGGGCGAAGCCGAATTTGAACGCCGTATCAGCTATGGTGAACTATATGAGCAGGCCCACCGTGTAGCAGAAGGATTGAAAAAAATGGGAATTAAAAAAGGAGATCGTGTAGCCGGGTTTATTCCAAATATGCCGGAGGCCATCATTGCCATGCTGGCAGCATCTTCTATCGGAGCCATATGGTCTTCATCCTCACCCGATTTCGGCATCAAGGGGGTGCTCGATCGTTTCAGCCAGATCGAACCCCGGGTGATCTTTGCTGCTGATGGATATTACTACAAAGGAAAGGTTTTTGATTCACAGGAGAAACTGAAAGGTATCCTGGATAAACTCCCTTCTGTAGAAAAGGTGGTACTGATCAATTATACAGATACAGTGGATACTGCTTCTATCCCGAATGCTGTTGAATGGGAGCAATTTGCTGAACCGGTAAAAGGGGAAATGACCTTTGAACAACTGCCGTTTGACCATCCTTTATACATTATGTATTCTTCCGGGACTACTGGCCTGCCGAAAAGTATAGTACACTCAGCAGGGGGGACACTGATCCAGCATTTGAAGGAACTGATTCTACACAGCAACCTTCATGAAGAGGATACCATTTTTTATTTTACTACCTGTGGCTGGATGATGTGGAACTGGTTTATCAGCAGCCTGGCAGTAGACTCAACCATTGTTTGTTTCGATGGCAACCCTTTCCATCCCGGACCGGATGCTTTATTGCATATGGCAAAAGAGCTGGATGTGACCATCTTCGGCACCAGCGCCAAGTATATTGCCAGCCTCGAGAATGCAGGTGTTATACCTAAAGAAATTGGCGGTTTTCCTTCCTTGAAAGCTGTCCTGTCAACAGGCTCTCCCCTTTCCAATGAAAGTTTCGAATACGTATATAAACAATGGAAAGAAGATGTGCAATTATCTTCAATTGCAGGGGGAACCGACATCGTTTCCTGTTTCATGCTGGGCAGCCCCATGTTGCCTGTTTATATGGGAGAGATTCAGTGCCGGGGATTGGGAATGGATGTTGATAGCTTCGATGATTTCGGAAAAAGCATTATTGGAAAACAGGGGGAACTGGTTTGTAAAACGGCTTTCCCGTCAATGCCAATTTATTTCTGGAATGACCCGGATGGCAAGAAATACCATGATGCATATTTCGATGTCTATGAAAGCATCTGGCGGCATGGAGACTATATCCTGCTGAGTGAGCATGGTGGGGTTACCATGTTTGGAAGGTCGGATGCTACACTAAATCCTGGTGGTGTACGCATAGGCACAGCCGAAATATATAATGTTGTTGAAAATATGGATGAGATAGAAGATTCGGTGGTGATCGGCCAGAAGTGGGAGGATGATGAGCGTGTGGTCCTCTTCGTGAAATTGAACGAAGGACATATGCTGGATGATGACCTCAAGAAAAAGATATCTAAACTTATCCGCAGCAACTGTAGTCCGCGACATGTTCCGGCCATCATCCTTGAAACGATTGGTGTACCTTATACACTAAATGGGAAGAAAGTGGAGATTGCGGTAAAGAAAGCCATCCTCGGCCAAGAGATCAAGAACAAAGATGCCTTGGCTAACCCCGAGGTTCTGGATTATTATTCTTCGATTGAAGATCTTTGAAATTAACTTCAGATATCAGCTATCAGATATCAGCTATCAAATATCAGATTTCATCTATCTTTGTTTAAATGAAAAAGAAACACCTGCTTCTCTTATCGCTCTTATCTGGCCTATTGCTTTCGCTGGCATGGCCTCGTGACGGCTTCGCAGGGCTGATGTTTCTGGCATTTATCCCATTTCTGTTTATCGAGGATCATATCAGTAAAAACCGGCAGCATTTCCACCGCTTTGCAGTACTGGTATATACTTATCCTGGATTTCTGCTCTTTAACTGCCTCACGACATATTGGATATGGAATTCAACAGAAGTTGGATCGCTGGGCGCCTTTCTTGCTAACTCATTTTTTATGGCAGCTGTCATGAGCCTGTACTCATACACCAAAAGGCAGGTTTATGGAAAGAGTCATGGCTATTTCGTCCTGCCATTTTACTGGATGAGCTTTGAGTACTGGCACCTGAACTGGGATATGAGCTGGCCCTGGCTCAACCTGGGCAATGCTTTTGCAAATATCCCGATATGGGTTCAATGGTATGAATATACCGGGGCTTTCGGGGGCGCACTCTGGATACTGGTCCTGAATATTCTATTCTATAAGCTGATCTTACTGGGTTGGAACAATAGAAAGCTGATCAAAGAAAAGATCATCTGGAGCTCGGTTTCCCTGGTATTCTTCCTGCTTCCACTTTTGATTTCCTATAACCTTTACCTGACATATGATGAAGAAGAGCGACCGGTGGAAGTGATTGTGACCCAGGCCAATATCAATCCTTATACTGAACAATATACGCTTCCACCAAAGGAAGTGATCGATCGTAACCTTAATCTGGTGAGAACATTGATAGATGATGAAACGGACTTTGTGATATGCCCTGAGTCTTCCATTCAGGAAGCCATATGGGAAGGCCGTCTAAGCAGTAGTCCAGGTCTGAGAGAGATTAACAGATTTATCGGGGAGTATCCAAATACAGGACTGATCATTGGAGCCTCAACTTTCAGGGAATTTGCAGAGGGTGAAGAGCTAACATATTCTGCACGAAAATTCAGGGATGCAGATGCATATTATGATGCGTATAATACCGTATTCTTTATCGATTCATCGGGAGAATATGAGGTATACCATAAATCAAAACTTACTCCTGGTGTTGAAACCATGCCCTTTCCGGAGTACCTGGGGTTTCTTGAAAATTTTGCTATCGACCTGGGGGGTACAGTAGGCAGCCTTGGAACTGATGATATCCGTAAGGTTTTTATCACACAGGATGATTCCCTCAGGATATCTGCTGTGATCTGTTATGAATCAATTTATGGTGAATTCTTTGCCGAATTTGCCAGGAATGGGGCAGAGTTGATCTTCATTGTTACCAATGACGGCTGGTGGGGTAATTCCCCGGGACACAGGCAGCATTTTACTTATTCCAGGCTAAGGGCCATCGAGACCCGCCGCAGTATTGCTCGCTCAGCGAATACAGGGATTTCAGCCTTTATCAATCAAAGAGGTGACATCCTGCAGGAATCAGCATATTGGGTTCCGGCCGTACTGAAACAAAGCATCAATGCCAACGACAAGATTACCTTTTATTCCCTGTACGGGGATTATCTGGCAAGGATTGCTTCTTTTATTTCTGTGATGCTGTTATTGATCTCCATCAGTATGGGTCTGAGGAAGAGCAGGCGGTTGACAGTTGGCAGCTGACAATCACAAAGTCAAAAAGTCACTAGTTTCACTGTCACTTATTCATATTTAATGGCATCTACCGGATTGGATGTGGCAACTTTCAAGATGTGGAAGCTGATACTCAACATGCCGACTACAAGTGAGAGCAACCCGCCAAGAATGAATGCCCATATACCTATCTGGATATGAAAAGCAAAATTTTCGAGCCAGAGGCTAAGCACATACCAGGCTACCGGAATGGCCAGTACAAAGGCAATGGCAATCAGTAAGGCAAATTCCCTGACAAGCAGGTTTACAATATTGGTCATCGTGGCACCAAGTATTTTACGGATACCGATTTCCTTGGTACGCTGTTCAGCTATAAAGGATGACAGCCCAAGCAAACCTAGCAACGCAATAAATATTGTTAGTATGGTGGCAATACTGAAGATAATCCCAAGGTTCTTTTCCGCAGTATACATTTCGTCCCAGGTTTCTTCCAAAAACCTGTAGTCAAAGGGCCGGTTGGCACCAAAGTCATTCCATTTCTCTTCTATAAAATCTGTCGTTTCACGTAAATTATCGCCATTGATGCGAATGCTTAGATGAAACTTATTGAATTCAGCAGGGAACATCATCTGCGGTTGCACATGATTGTGTAGTGATTTGAAATGGTAATCCTCGATTACCCCAATGACCTTCATTTGTCTTCCTGGATTCCCCTCCAGGTCGAAACCCCAGTCGATCATCTTTCCAATGGGCTGATCTTCCCATCCATATGTTTTAACGAGGGCTTCATTGACCACTACAGAAGCTGAGTCATCAGTTCCCATGGTTTCATCAAAAAACCTGCCTTCCTTGATCTTTATATCATAAACATCAATATAATGATAGTCGACGATAGTAATGATGCTTGATTCATCAATCCAACCAGAATCTTTTTCCATCCTGACCACCTGTATCCAGGTATTTGCTCCCGGAACGCCAATAGAGTTCGTAACACCTAAAATGTCCGGATTCTGAAGCAACTCTTCCCGGAACATTTCGGCCTTGGACCTAAATGCCGAGTCTTGCAATTCGAGTATCATCATATTATCCAATTCAAATCCCAGGTCTTTATTCTTTAAGAAATTAATTTGTTGTGATACGATGATGGCCCCTATGATCATTGCAGTAGCAATAAAAAACTGGAAAACCACGAGGATCTTCCTCAGGATACCACTCCCTCCTGTTTTTGCAACTGAACCCTTAACAACTGTTACAGGATTGAAAGAGGAAAGATAGAATGCCGGATAACTACCGGAAATAAAACCAATGATGGTTGCCACCAGGATCATCAAAATGGTGAAACCGGGGTTTATAAAGATATCAGGGCTTACGCTTTTTCCTGATAAGAGGTTAAATTCGGGTAGCAATAGGTAGACAAATAAGGCGGCCAGGATCAGTGATATATAGCTTAACAGCAATGATTCTCCGAGAAACTGTCCTATAAGCTGGCTCTTCTGGGCACCGGCCACTTTCCTGATGCCAACTTCCCTTGCCCGTTTCGTTGAACGGGCAGTTGCCATATTCATATAGTTAATGGCAGCAATAAGCAGGATGAACACGGCCACAGCAATGAAAATATATATGAATGCCTTGTTCCCTTTTGGAAAGTCGGAACCAACATGATCAGAGAAGTGTTGATTGGCCAATGGCGTAGTCATCAGATCAAAACTTGCGTTGATCTGATCGCCGATGTCTTTCATGTATTTATCGTAAAACTCCGGAAATTTATCATGAATCGATTGTATGTCGCTATTCTCATTCAGCATGACGTAGGTATACACACCAATATTCCAGAACCTTCCAGGCTCCATGCTGTTGAACTCCTCCTCACCTGCTTCAGCAGCCAGGGTTGTTCCTGATATCAAAGCATCAAAGCGGAGGTGAGAATTTGACGGAACATCTTCCATAACCCCGGTCACTTTATATTGCCTGCCTGTGCCTGATTCAAGGATCATACCCATCGGATCTTCATAGCCAAAGTATTTCTCAGCTATAGACTTTGTGAGCACGATCGAAAGGGGTTCTACAAGGCATTTTTCCGGGTCACCCATGATCATATGGTGCGTAAACACCTGGAAAAAGGTTGAATCGGTAAAATAGAAATCCTCCTCATACGACTCTTTTTCATCGTTTCTGAAGAGGGTGTTTCCTGCTCCGAAAATCCTGTTTACAGCAACAATTTCCGGATACTCCAGCATCAATGCCGGCCCCATGGGTACCGGGACAATAGCGAACATTTCATTCTTTCCTGCAATGGTGAAGTTCGACTCTAAGCGATGGATCCTGGATGCATTATCATGATAGGCATCATACGACATTTCATCGTTAATATGCAGGTATAAAAAGATGAAGGCGGTAAGTCCTATGGATAGTCCTAGGATATTCAGGAAGGAGTAGAACTTGTTCTTCACAATATTCCTGAATGCACTCTTAATATAATTTCTGATCATGGTTGGGTGGCTTTGGGGTTTGGGCAATCTTTACTTAATGTTCTCAGTGATGATCTGTCCGTCGAACAGACGAACAATGCGCTGTGCATATTCCGCATCGCGCTGAGAGTGCGTTACAATGATGATGGTAGTTCCTTCATTATTTAGTGCCTCCAGGAGGTTCATCACTTCTTCACCATTGGCTGAGTCGAGGTTACCGGTCGGCTCATCGGCAAGGATCAGGTGTGGGTTTGCTACAACTGCACGGGCAACGGCAACACGCTGCTGCTGACCTCCGGATAACTGCATAGGAAAATGTTTCCGGCGATGAATGATCTGCATTTTCTCCAGTACTTCTTCTACACGTTTTTTACGTTGCGAAGCAGGCATGCCCAGATAGATCAATGGAAGTTCAACATTTTCCTGAACATTGAGTTCGTCGATCAGGTTAAAGCTCTGAAATACAAAACCGATGTTCTTCTTCCTGAGCTTGGCACGCTGACGCTCATTCAGGTCAGCCACCTCTTTTTCATTAAAGCTGTAGCTTCCTCCGCTAGGGTTGTCGAGCAGCCCGAGGATGTTTAGTAAAGTAGATTTTCCACATCCGGAAGGGCCCATGATGGCCACAAATTCTCCTTGCTTTACTTCAAAACTTACTTCATTCAGGGCTGTGGTTTCAACCTCATCAGTCCTGAAGATCTTACTTAATTTGTCTGTTTTAATCATTGCTGTGATATTAGGTTATTGTTATTTAAAATAAGACGATATGTTGATTGTATTAGTTACAAGTGTTATTCATATTTAAGTGTATCAACCGGGTTGGTCCTTGAGGCATACCATGCTTTTATGGCGGTGATGATCAAAGCTATGGCCATGGCAACCAATGCTGCGAAAAGGAACATCATCCAGTTCAGTGATGTGCGATAGGCAAAATGAGCCAAGCCAGTCGGAGATCAGCTACCATGAAGCCACCCATGCCAAGCACGCTGGCGATGGTGATCAGCCAGAAAAATTCAATCGAGAACAACCTGACGATATGCATGGTGTCGGCACCTAATACTTTCCTTATCCCGATTTCCTTGGTTCGCTTTTCAGCCATAAATGATACAAGCCCGAAGATTCCAAGTCCTGCAATAAAAAGGATCAGGACAGTAAATATCAGTGACAGCGTGCTGAGGCTGTCCTCATCTTCATATAGTTTTCTTAATTCCTGGTCCAGGAATGAGTATTCGAACGGTCGTGTAGGGGCATAACTCCATCCATACTTTATTGACAATGTCAATAACTTCTTGCTCTTTCCCGGCCTGGTATTTTATGGCAACATATTTCATGAACCAGGTGATCTCACCCGGGATTTTCTTTCATGTTCAGTACAAATGGCCCGGATGCTTCATGCAGAGAGGTAGCATGAAAATCATTGATCACCCCAATAATCCTTTCTTCACCGTTGAGGGATCTGAATTTTTTACCAATGGCAGCCTCATTGCTTTCCCAACCCATATGCTTTACCATGGCTTCGTTAATCAGAATGCATTAGAATGGATCTGTTTGGTTGGCTTCGTTATAATCTCTTCCGGCGAGAATCTTGATCCCAAAGGTTTTCACAAAATTCCATTGTACGACCAATGCAGGATAAAACTGCCATTGATCTTCAGGGAAACCCTCCGGCCTGAATTCATGTGTGTTGTGAGCTGAGCCCGAAAATATCGTCCATAGCAGTGACACTCAATATCTGCGAATCCTGCAATAATTCCTTGCTGAATGCCTCATAGCTTCTGGCTACAGGAGTACTGTTTACAGGCACTACAATGATGTTTTCCTTATTGAAGCCCAGTTGGGCATTTTTCAGATAGTTCAGCTGATTGAAGATCACCATGGTGCCAATGATCAGGCTGATGGAGATCGTGAATTGAATCACAACCAGTACTTTTCTTGCAAGTCCACTGTTACGTGCCAGGCCATGATCACCATTCAGTACATTTAAAGCGACGAAAGGCTGGAAAGGTAAAATGGCCGGATAGATGCCGGAAAATATACCTGTGAACAAACCCAGCAGGAGTAAGTCCAATAATATATTCTGGTTCAACAATATGGAGAGCTCGAAATGCTTTCCCGTGTAGATGTTGAAGGCAGGGATTGCAAATTTCTACAAGGATGATGGCCAGCAGAAGTGAAATATAGGTGAGGATCAATGATTCACCCATAAATTGCGATGATCAGCCTGAAGCCTGGAAACACCGATGGCTTTTTTGATCCCGATCTCCCTTGCCCTGTTGCCTGAAGTGGCGGTTGAAAGATTCATGAAATTGATGGCTGCGATCAGCAAAAGAAAAAGTGCAATGGAAGAAAGATGATAAATATAGGATCGGTTGCTGTTTTGCTCAATTTCATAGTCAAGCTTGGATTCGAGGTGGATACTCGGTAAGTCTTGAAGATATAGCGTCACATTGTCTTTTTCTGCATCATAGAAGAACTTTTCAACAAACTCAGGGAATTTTTCTTCCAGCATATCAGGAGTCGCCCCTTTAGCCAGGAGCAAATAGGTCCAGCATGGGTTCCATACCCAGGTATTCGGCAGCCTGCCACCATATGCAGCTTTCACGGAGGCCATGGAGCCAATGAAATCGAAGATATAATGTGATTGTGAAGGGACATCCTCAATAACTCCACTTACTTTTAAGAGCGCAACCTCTTCAAATTCCAGGACCTTCCCCATAGGGTCATCATCTCCGAAATATTTCCTTGCCATCGATTCGGTGATGACAACAGCATTGGTTTCATCAAGGGCGGTTTCAGGATCTCCCTGGATAAACCTATGGTTGAAGATTTCGAAAAAGGTAGAATCTGCAAAGAAGAACCTGCGTTCATTGAATTTTTGTTCCTCATATTCAACCAGGCTGCGCGGAGCCTGGAAATTAAATATCCGGCAAATGTTCTCTACCAGGCCTGGATATTCATTTTTCAGGGTAAAAGCTACGGGAAATGGCAAACTGGCTGAATTTTCGCCTACACCTTCAAAATCGTAGACTTGTCCGATGCGGTATATATCTTCAGCTTGCTCATGGTAACGGTCATAGCCAAGTTCATCCATCACATAGATCATGATCAGGATGAAGCTTGCTATTCCTATTGCCAGACCAACAACATTGATCAGTGAGTAGGTTTTCCGCTTAAGGAGATACCTGAAGGCAGTCCTGAAAAAGCTAATCAGCATAGTAAAGGTGCTCTTATTATATGTTCAATTAGTTCGGTAGTTTGTAATAGATCTTTCCAACTATTTTCCACCCTTCGTTGAACTTATATAAGGATAGGTAGTCGGTGTAAGTTTTCTTGCCCTCACGGGTGAGATGGATCTTAGCCACTGCGGCGGTTCCTGTAACATCAATAAATTCAAATTCACAGGTGGTGAGTTCTTCTTCAGTATATGGCTCAGGATTTTTGCTTCCTGCCCATTTCTGAATAGGTGATCCAGTTATAAATAGGTAATTTGTTTACCATGTTGTTCTCGAATATAAAAAGTTCAAAGCCCGGAAAGAATCCTTCACGGGTAGCATCAAGGTCACCTTTGTTCTGGAGGCCATCAACATAGGCGGTCAAAACAAGTTTCTTAATGGCTTCCTGTTCTTCTTTTACGTCCTGTGCAAAAACACCGGTACACATGGATAGGATGAGGATGAGGACACTTAGTTTTTTCATACAAATACAGTTTTAAATTTTGAGTTTTGATTTTTTTTGAAATTTGGATTTTGAAGTTTGAAATTTAAGCCTTTGCCGTTTCCGGTTTTTTCCGGAACATCAGGGGTATGTTATCTTTTCCGGGTGCACCAATCTCCATCAACTCCCAATCTTTATCGTATTGTTCAATTTTCTTTTTCAGAATGGGAACCGGGTCGCTTGGAGGATCATTGTTGCCTTCCCAGCTTAACAATTCAACCCTGTATTGAAGGGTTCTTTTGCGGCCATTAATCCTAACTTCGATCTCAATATTTTGCTCGATATCAACGTCAGGAATGAGGATTACAACTTCTTTCATAATGAATAGGTTTAAGGGGTGATTATTTTAAATGGGTCAGTTTCTGAATATGAGCTTGTCTTTACTTCCGAAAGATTTATAAGATGAAACGATCACCTTTTCGCCGGGATCCAATCCGCCTTTGACTTCATAGTACCTTGTATTCTGTCGGCCGATGCTGATGTCTCTTTTCTGTGCAAAGCTGCCAGAGGGATCTACCACATAGATCCAGTTTCCGCCAGTTTCCTGGAAAAATCCACCACGCTTCACGATGATGGCATCGCTGGCACTGCTGAAGATTACCCTGAGTTGCACTGTTTGCCCTCGCTTGATGGTGGTTGGATATTCACCATCGAATAAAAGGTCCACTTCGAAGGTTCCACTCACCACATCCGTATAGATCTTGGTGATCTTTAGCTGGTATGTTGTTTTGTTAAAATCAAACTCAGCTTCCTGGCCGACAAATACCCTTGAAATATAGCGTTCATCTATGCGTGCCTTGAGCTTGTATCCATCCATCATGTCCATCTGGCCCAGGTGCTCGCCAACTTGCTTGATTTCACCAATTTCAGCACTGAAGGAAGATAGTTTGCCATCTGCCGGTGCTTTTATATTCAGGTTCTCAATGGTTTTTCTGAGCAAGCCAAGGTTGTTCTCCATCCTGTACATGGACTGATTGATCTGTTTGATCTGGGTGTAGGCAAATACCGAATCAAGCTTCTGCAACTCTTTGCTAAGCTCAAGCTGCCTTTTGAGCCCTTTATAATTGCGTTCTGCATCCTCCCACTCTATAGTAGAGATCACCTGGTTGTCGTACAATTGCTTCTTCCGCTCATAATCAAGAGTAGCCTGCTGTAACTGGTAACTCAGGGTAGCGATCTCCTTCTCTCTAATAAACCGGCTCTGTTCAAGCTGGATCTTGGTGTTCTGAAGATTGTTGATTGCATCGAGCATCCGTGTTTCCTGCTCCATGGTGCTAAGCTCCATATTGGCATTCATAAGCTTCAGAATCGGATCTCCCTTTTTCAGAATAGCTCCATCCTCAACATATACTTCTTCTACAATTCCACCCTGCACAGCATCGATATAAACTGTATTCTTGGGAAAAACAACACCATCAACCGGGATAAACTCCTGGAACTTATCTTCCATCACCGTGGCAATACTCAACTGATCTTTATTTACATATAACCTGCTTTGATTATCCCTTAAGAAAAAAGATATACAACAGGAAGAATAAAAAAGCAGCAATGGCTCCGATCATTAAGATCCGCTTCAATGTCCATTTCTTTTTTTTAATTGCTCGGTCCATTTCAATAATTTTTGATTAAATTTTGGTTTAACATTTTTTAACTAAATCTGTGCCACTTATTGTAATAAGCTCAATTACAAGAGGTTAACCCTGGCATGTTTGGTGGATAAATAGCGATGTGTCCAGAATCGTTCATTATTCTGTACAAATACGAACATTATTCCTAAATTTACATGTCTTTGTGGTCGTGAAGTCCTTGTTAGCTTTTAAGATGCATTTATAATCAAGTACTTATATTTTCTTGCACGATAATTGGTATTATAGATCATCTACAATAAAAACCATGGTATATGAGTAAAATGGAAGCAAAAGTTCTCATCATTGACGACGACAGGGATGTACTCCTGGCAGCGAAATTATTTCTCAAACAACATTTCAGCATTGTGCATACTGAAGAAAATCCGGAGAACATTCCCGATCTCATGCATAATGAAACCTATGATGTGATCCTTCTCGATATGAATTTTTCACGTGATGCTACCAGCGGAAAAGAAGGTTTCATGTGGTTGAACAAGATACTGGAGATCGATCCTGCTACAGTTGTGATTCTGATAACCGGGTATGGAGACATTGAGCTGGCCGTGCAGGGCATCAAAGAAGGGGCAACAAATTTTCTGTTAAAACCATGGGACAATAAGAAACTTGTGGCCACCATCACCACCTCCCTGCAACTCAGGAAATCGAAAGTTGAATTGGAAACGCTCCGCACAAAGCAAAAGGTAATGATTGCCGATCAGAACCGTTCTCATCGCAGCATTATAGGTGATTCCCAAGAGATGCAGAAAGTGCTTGAGACTGTCAGGAAGGTGGCTGTGACTGATGCCAATGTGTTGATTCTTGGTGAGAATGGTACAGGCAAGGAGTTAATAGCGCGGGCAATTCACATGGCCTCAGCCAGAAAAGATGAAGTATTCATCAGCGTTGATCTGGGTGCCATCAGCGAATCACTCTTCGAGAGCGAATTGTTCGGTTTTAAGAAAGGCGCTTTTACAGATGCTAAGGAAGACCGTGCCGGGCGATTCGAAGCTGCCAATAAAGGAACAATCTTCCTGGATGAGATTGGTAACCTGTCCCTCTCATTGCAGTCAAAGCTACTGAGTGTGATCCAGAACAGGAATGTTGTCAGGTTGGGAACCAACAAAGAAATACCCATCGATGTACGTCTTGTATGCGCAACAAATATGCCTCTCTATCAGATGGTGAATGAAAATAAATTCCGGCAGGATCTTTTATACAGGATCAATACGGTGGAAATACATGTTCCCGCATTGAGAGAACGGCCTGATGATATCCCACCACTTGTTGAATATTTTCTGGATATCTATGCAAAAAAATACAAGATACCTGCCAAAACGGCTGAATGCCTCTACACTGAGAAGGCTTGAAAAACATAATTGGCCGGGAAATATCCGTGAGCTTCAACATGCAGTTGAACGGGCCATGATCATGAGTGAATCGAACATTTTGCAACCATCTGATTTTTTCCTTTCCCCGGTAGAAGACACACAGTCAGAAACGATCAATACCTCCAACATGAACCTGGAGGAAACAGAAAAAATGCTCATTCGAAAAGTCATCGACAAGCATGGGGGAAATATAAGTAAGGCTGCCAAAGAACTGGGTCTGACCAGAGCTTCACTTTACAGAAGGATAGAAAAATATGGTATTTAGGCGCTTTCGTATTCAGGTAATCTTAAGATTGCTGCTACTGGCACTTTCATTCTTTCTGCTATTTTACCTGGTCGACAAAACCAGGTATAATGTTACTGCTGTGATTCTTGTCGGAGTGATCATGATACAGGTTCTTTTTCTCATCCGTTATGTTGAAAGGACCAACCGTCGGCTCAGCCAGTTTCTTCAAAGCATCAAGCATTCCGATTTCTCGAGCTCTTTCTCTGATCAGGGGCTGGGCAAAAGCTTTGTGGACCTGAATAACTCCTTCATGGAGGTGATTGAGGAGTTTAAAAAGTACAGGGCTGAGAAGGAAGAGCACTTTAACTATCTTCAAACAGTTGTTCAGCATGTGAGTATTGGTATCATTGCTTTCAGCCGTGATGGAAAGGTGGACCTTTTCAATAATGCTGTTAAAAAGTTATTGAAGATCCGTCATGTCAGATTTATCTCCGATCTGGAGAAAGTAGAAGAAGGATTTTCTGAAACTTTGCTCAGATTGAAACCAGGTGAACGAACTCTCTTGCGCTTATTTGTTAAAGATGAACTTCTGCAAATATCTGCTTATGCCACAGAATTCAGGATGAGGGGAGAGGATTATACTCTTGTCAGCCTGCAGGATATCAGCTCAGAACTGGATGAAAAGGAAATAGAATCCTGGCAAAAGCTCATCCGGGTACTTACACATGAAATAACCAATTCCATCACCCCTATCTCTTCTCTTGCTTCCACGGTACGTGAAATGCTTTTGGAAGAAGATAATAACCAGGTCTTGCTGAAAGCACTTGATGCAGAGGACCTGGAGGGAGTACAGGGTGCTATTGATACAATACAGAAGAGGAGCCAGGGTTTGCTGAATTTTGTTGAAGTTTACAGGAACCTCACCAGGATACCTAAACCCAATTTCAGGTATTTCAAGGTACAGGAGATCTTCGCACGCTCTGAGCATTTGCTGAAACCTAAAATGAATGAGCTGGGCATCAAATGTAGCAATAGGGTTTTTCCGCCAGATCTGATGATCACAGCAGATCCTGATCTTGTCGATCAGGTCATCATCAATATGATCCTGAACGCCATGGATGCCTCAAAAGGATCAAAGGATGCTGAAATAAGTATACTTGCAACCGTAAACAGCAACAACCGGGTAGTTATTGAAATCAAAGACAATGGTGCCGGGATAAAGCCTGATATCCTTGACAAGATCTTTATGCCTTTCTTTACTTCAAAAAAACACGGTTCAGGAATTGGCCTCAGCCTGTCAAGGCAGATCATGCATCTGCATAAAGGATCGATAACTGTAAAATCAAAACCTGGTGAGGGCAGTACCTTTACCATAACATTCTAATTTATGTTAAAAGAAGCCAAAACAAATAATAATGAAATATCCATGCTTCTTAAAAAGCGATGGAGCCCACGAGCTTTTGATGACAGGCCAGTCGAACCCCAAAAGCTTCGGAACATAATGGAAGCAGCACGCTGGTCACCATCAGCATCCAACATTCAGCCCTGGGTGTTTTTCCTTGGGATAAAAGGAGATGATACATATAATAAGATCTATCAGAGCCTGGTAGAATTTAACCAGATGTGGTCAAAATTTGCACCGGTACTTATAATGAATTGCGGCAAAATTACCAGCTCTGATGGATCTCTCAACGGTACCTGGCAATATGATACCGGACAGTCGGTGGCCCACCTCAGCTTTCAGGCAATGGAGGAAGGGCTTTATGTTCATCAGATGTCCGGCTTCGATCCAATGAAAGCCGCTGAGCTATTTGCACTGCCCGAAGATTTTCAGGCCATCTCTGTAACTGCACTTGGGTATATTGGAGATCCGGCTATACTACACCCACGCATGCAAAAATCTGAACTGGATGAAAGGGAAAGGAAGGAAATGGATACCTTTGTATTTTCTGATGAATTTGGCAGGATATCAGATATTATTATATAACCCTTTCTAATTGTAAACATATGAATTCGAAGATAAGTTTGTTGCTACTGATTTTAGCAGTTATTATTTCTGCTTGTGGAAACGGTGACAAGAATGTGAAGCAGCAAACAGAGACACCCCAGGAGGTGATCAATATTCCGATCTTTAGTGGAGATTCAGCATATGCATTTGTTGAACAACAGGTAGCTTTTGGCCCCCGGGTGCCAGGAACTGAAGCACATTCAGGCTGTGCATCCTGGTTAGAGCTCAAAATGAGGAATTTTGCTGATACCGTGGTAGTTCAGGGGTTTAGAACCAGGGCTTACAATGGTGAAGTCCTCAGGGGAAAGAACATTATTTCATCGTTCAATGTAGAAAACAAGAAACGGGTATTGCTTTGTGCACATTGGGATTCAAGACCATATGCCGATCATGATCCTGATCAAGGTAAACATGAAGTGGCCATCGATGGTGCCAATGACGGTGCCAGCGGGGTTGGTGTGTTGATAGAAGTTGCGAGACAATTCAGCATACAGCACCCTGCAATAGGGGTTGATATTATCTTTTTCGACATAGAAGATTACGGTCCACCACAGGATGCACAAAATTACGCAGGGGAAGATAATTGGGGATTGGGTTCTCAATACTGGGCCAACAACCCACATAAGACCAATTATCGGGCACGCTATGGAATATTGCTTGATATGGTAGGCGTGAAAGATGCTACATTCCTGATGGAAGGTTTTTCAATGATGTATGCTCCTTCAAGGGTAAAGAAAGTGTGGGATATAGCAAAGAAACTAGGGTATGAGAAAAATTTTCTTGATAAAGATGGAAGCTATATTACCGACGACCATTATTATGTGAACCGAATCATCAATATTCCTACAATTAATATAATACACCTTGATGCCGAATCGACCAACGGTAGTTTTTTTGATCACTGGCATACCGTAAATGACAATATGGAATTTATCGATAAAACTACGCTGAGGATTGTTGGTGATGTTGTGTTAAACGTGGTTTACCGGGAGAAGGGGTAAATAAGCCATCAGTGTTGTATTATTACGGATTGGTCCTTGAGGCCAGAGTATTCATTTTCCATATTCCCGTAAATCACCTTAAATGATCCTTTATAATCAGGAACGATATTAGCTTTTTTCAGCTTTCCTTTCTCCCAATATATATCCACAGTATAGCCGCCCCTTGCCCGTAATCCTTTAATGCTTCCTTCAACCCATTCATCAGGCAAAGCTGGTAGAAGAATGATCTCATTGGGTTTGCTTTGGATAAGCATTTCGGCAATGCCTGCCGTTCCTCCAAAATTTCCATCAATCTGAAAAGGTGGATGGGCATCCATGAGGTTGGGGAATGTACCGCCACCATGATAGGCTTCTCCAGCAATGTTTTCATCCAGGCGGAGTAGCTTCCTGATTGCATCCAGGGCCATATTCCCCTCATGAAGCCTGGCCCAAAGTGCAACCTTCCAGGCTATTGACCATCCTGTGCCATTGTTGGTGCGGAGCTCCAGTGACTTGCGACAGGCATTTGCCAGCTCAGGAGTATCATAGAGATTGATGGAATGGCCGGGATAAAGGCCAAATAAATGTGAAACATGCCTGTGCTGAGGATCCTGGTCTTCCCAGTCATAGTACCATTCCTGTAGGTTTCCCTTATCGCCGGTTTTGAAAGGAGGCAGGCGGTCCAGCATGTCAATCAGTTTTGTCCTCGTAGTAATGTCATTGGTGATATATGATGCTGAGATCATGTTATTAAACAGTTCACGGATCATGGCCATGTCGGCAGTTGCTCCATATAAGCATGCACCTGTATATCCCCCGGGTGTTTTATAAAGGTTTTCGGGAGATGTTGATGGAGCAGTGACCATGTAACCATCATTGGTTTCTGTGAGATAATCCAGGCAAAACTCAGTAGCACCCTTCATGAGCGGGTATGCATTGGTTAACAGGTAGGAAGTGTCGCCGGTAAACAGAAAATGTTCCCAGAGGTGGCTCGACAACCAAACGCCACCCATATTCCAATTGGCCCACACCGGATGTCCCTTGCCAAAGTCCCCAACCGGGTTTGTCATAGCCCAGATATCTGAATTGTGATGGCAACACCAGCCCTTGCAATCGTAGAAGGTTTTTGCAGTGATCCTTCCGGTTTGCGCCAGCTTCCCAATAAAATCAAGTAGCGGCATATGCATCTCTGAAAGGTTGCAAACTTCGGCAGGCCAGTAATTCATCTCTGCATTAATGTTGGTTGTATAATTGCTGCTCCATGGGGGGCGGAGATGTTCATTCCAGATGCCCTGTAAGTTTGCCGGTATGCCCCCCGGCCGTGATGAGCTCATCAACAAGTACCTGCCATATTGAAAATATAGGGCGATCAGGTCATTGTCTTCCTGACCATCCATGAAATCCCGAAGCCTTTCCCTGGTAGTTTTTGATCCGCCCCCCTGGCCTAGATCAATATTGACCCTGTTAAAAATGCTGCTGAAATCCTGCACATGTCTGGCTCTGAGATCATTGTAACTGATCATTCCGGCTTGTTCCAGGAAATCACGGCACAGTTTTTTCTCATCCAGGCCTTGCATACCCGGATCCTTATCGAAGCCATTGTAGCTGCTTGCAAGCGAAACCAGGATTACAACACTGCTGGCATCCGAAAGTGTCAGCAAACTATCCTTAATATCAAGTTGACCATCTGTTTCAAATATGCCTGCACTCATCCTGAAGCGCATGCTATGTTCCTTGTCATACCGAATGGCATTGGGCATATCTCCCCGGTAATTGGGTTCAGCATGGGAGGGGGAAAGTCCATCCATGATGATCTCATTATTTCTTGTTTCAATGGTGTACGGAAGCTGACTGCTTGCCCTGATTTTAAATGATAATTTGCTTTGACCCAAAACAGAAATACGGATGGCCATAACCTGATCAGGGTGGGAAACAAAGTATTCGCGTGTGATGAGCGCATCATTTATTGAATAAGAAATTTTTGAGATCCCAGTACGCAGGTCAAGTTCTCTACAATAATTTATAATGCTGTCAGTCTGATCAAATTCCAGGAACAGATCTCCCAGGGGGGCATAAGATTGAGAAAAAGATCCCTGCAATTGACGTACAAGCTGGTCGGCAAGCGCGTAGTTTTCCTCAAATAAGGCATTCCTAATTTCCGGGAGATGCTGATAAGCCTCCGGGTTCATATTCGGATCAACAGGGCCACCCGACCAAAGACTTTCTTCATTGAGTAATATTCGGTCAATGTCTGCACCTCCGTAAATCATGGCTCCTATCCTGCCATTGCCTATAGGATATGCTTCTTCGAATATTGTTGCCGGACGGTGGCTGCGAAGTGTCCTCTCACGCAATTCTTCCTTACTGCAAGAAACAGATATAATAATGAATAGGATCAGGCAGTGACGCCATATTTTGATGTAGCGAAATGATCGCATAAGCCTTTGAGTTTACAAGAGCTCGTTGGCCAGGTTGGCCAGTTCTGAGCGTTCACCCTTTTCCAGCCTGACATGTGCATAGATCTCATGATGCTTGATCTTGTCAATAAGATATGACAGTCCGTTACTCTGGGAATCAAGGTAAGGTGTATCGATCTGGTAAATATCACCTGTAAAAATGATCTTGGTATTTTCTCCTGCACGTGTAATAATTGTCTTCACTTCATGAGGAGTGAGGTTCTGTGCCTCATCAACAATAAAGCAAACGTTTGAAATGCTCCGTCCGCGAATGTATGCCAATGGAGTGATCACCAATTTTTCCTGTTCAAGAGCATCACTGATCTTTTTAAACTCCCCGTCTTTTTCATTGAATTGATTCTGAATAAATTTGAGGTTATCCCACAGAGGTTCCATATAAGGATTCAGCTTTGAGGCAATATCTCCCGGCAAATATCCTATGTCCTTATTGCTTAGGGGGACAATTGGGCGGGCCAGGTAGATCTGTTTGAAATTTCTTTTTTGATCCAGGGCTCCGGCAAGAGCCAATAAGGTTTTGCCTGTTCCTGCTACGCCTTGCATGGTTACCAGTTTAACCTTAGGGTTAGTGATGGCATGAAGGGCAAATACCTGTTCTGCATTTCTTGGGGTGATTCTGTAGGCAGGGGTCTTCTCTATGCGCTCAATTCTATCAAGCACCGGATTGTAAAAAACCAGGGCTGAAGTGCGGTTATTCTTCAGGATGAAATAATGATTTGGAATGGGATCTTTAATGCCTACATCCTCCGGCATGCAAAATCCGTCGGCATATACTGTGTCGATCACCTCCCTGGTCAGCCCTTCTATTACGGTTCTTCCGGTATATAATGAATCAAGGTCTTTGATCTTACCAGTTTCAAAATCCTCTGCCGGGATGTTGAGTGATTTTGCCTTTAGTCTGAGATTGATATCCTTGGTTACAAGCGTCACCTTCTTTTCAGGATGTCCCTCAACCAGGCTCAAAGTAGCATTCAGAATGCGGTGGTCGGCATTATTTTCTCCAAATACCTGGGTAGCATCAAGGGTGTCTGCCCTTTCCTGCATGATCACTTTGAAGTGCCCTGCCTTTGGGCGGTCAATCGGAATCCAGTTTTGTAAGGAGTTGTTGGTTGACAACCTGTCCATGATGCGTATGAACTCCCGGGTCTCAAAGTTTTTGGTCTCATTGCCTTTCTTAAAATAATCTAGCTCCTCAAGCACTGTAATCGGAATGGCTACATCATTATCCTCAAAGCTGTATATCGCATTGTGGTTGTAAAGGATCACTGACGTATCGAGGACAAAAATCTTTTTTTGCTTTTTCTTTCTGGGCATGGGCATAAGATTTATACTATAAAGCAACAATATTTTTACGCAAAAATTACAGGCATTAAAAGGAACTTATTAAGTGAAGACTGTTCATAAAAACCTTAAAATATTACTTTTGTGCCATGGTCGAACAAAAGAAATTATTTCTCCTTGATGCGATGGCACTCATTTACAGGGCTTACTTTGCTTTAAATAAGAATCCGAGGATCAATTCCAAGGGGCTAAATACCTCTGCAATCCTGGGATTTTCCAATACCCTGCTGGAAGTGCTTCGGAATCAGAAACCAACCCACATCGGGGTCGCATTCGATACCAGGGCAACTACTGTGAGGGAAGAAGGATTTGCTGAGTATAAGGCCAACCGGGAAAGGATGCCTGAGGATATTGCCCTGTCACTGCCATATATTGTAAGACTAATAGAAGCATTTAATATTCCTGTACTCAAAGCCGATGGCTATGAAGCAGATGATGTAATAGGTACCCTGGCTAAGAAAGCTGAGAAGGACAGTTTCGAGGTTTTTATGATGACGCCTGATAAAGATTTTGGGCAACTGGTTTCAGACCATATTTTTATGTTTAAACCAGCCAGGATGGGGAATAAACCGGAAATTCTGGGGGTGGATGAAATTTGCGAAAAATACAAGATCCGGGAACCGGAACAACTTATTGATATACTGGGATTGTGGGGTGATGCCTCCGATAATATCCCCGGAGTGCCTGGTGTTGGAGAGAAAACAGCCTCCAAACTAATTGGTGAATTCGGGAGCGTGGAAAACCTCTTGCTTAATACAGATAAGCTAAAAGGAAAGCTGAAAGAAAATTTAGAGAACTTCTCAGAGCAGGCCATTATGTCAAAACAGTTGGCAACCATTATACTGGATGTCCCCATTGAATATGATATCGATGATTTGCAATATGGTGAGCCGAACAAAGAGGCTTTGATGGAGCTGTTTGATGAACTTGAGTTCAGGAGGCTTGCAAAAGAATTCTTCAATCCCCCAGCTAAACAGGACATTTCTCCAACAACGGACGAAAAGGAATCAAGCACCGATAATCTCTTCAGCAGTGCCGGCATTGAGGTGCCAGTAAAAAAATTAAGGGATATCGATGAGGTGGATCATGATTATAAACTGGCCGAAAATTCTGAGGAAAGAAAAAAACTAATTAAGATCCTGTCCCGGGCATCCTCATTTTGCTTCGACACGGAAACAACAGGCTTGAATGCCAATGACACTGAACTTGTGGGAATGTCGTTTTCGATTAAAAAGGAGGAGGCCTGGTTCGTACCTATCCCGGAAAACTATCAGGAGGCTCTGGAGGTGGTTTCAGAGTTCAAAGCATTGTTTGAGGATGAAAAAATTGGAAAGACCGGCCAGAACCTGAAGTTCGATATGTCAGTTTTAAAATGGTATGATGTAGAGGTCAGAGGTATGCTTTTTGATACCATGATCGCGCATTATCTTATTGAACCGGACCTGCGCCATAACATGGATTTCTTAGCAGAAACATACCTTGATTACAGGCCGGTTCCAATCGAAAACCTGATTGGTAAGAAAGGGAAAAATCAGTTAAGCATGCGTACAGTTAATATGGCCTTGCTTAAAGATTATGCCTGCGAGGATGCTGATATCACCCTTCAGTTAAAGGAAGTGTTTGAGCCAATGCTGGAAGAAACAGGAACAAAAGATCTCTTCAATAAAATTGAAATGCCCCTTGTTCCGGTACTTGCATCCATGGAAGCAGAAGGAGTAAGATTGGAAACAAATGCCCTTGAAGAATTTTCTGCTGAGTTGCAATTTGATATCACCAAGCTTGATGTCGATATCAAGGAACTTGCCGGCATGGATTTTAATATTGCCTCTCCAAAGCAACTGGGTGAAGTTCTTTTTGAAAAGCTGAAGGTGACTGATAAGCCGAAACTAACAAAGACAAAACAGTATTCTACCGGTGAGGATATATTGCTCAGGTTATCCGATAAGCATCCGATTATCGACAAGATCCTGGATTATCGTTCACTGACAAAACTGAAATCTACCTATGTTGATGCCCTGCCAAAGCTGATCAATCCACGTGATCACCGGATTCACACTTCCTATAATCAGGCTGTGGCTGCAACTGGCAGGCTAAGCTCGAATAATCCGAATTTGCAAAATATCCCCATCAGGACTGAAAAGGGGAGGGAGATCAGAAAAGCCTTTGTTCCCCGAAACAAGGATTTTACTTTGCTGGCAGCAGATTATTCCCAGATTGAGTTACGTATCATTGCTGAACTCAGTGAAGATGCAAGCCTAATCGAAACATTCGTACAGGGCCTTGATGTACATACTGCAACTGCATCCAGGATATTTGGTGTTGCACTCGAAGAGGTTACCAACGATATGCGCAGGAGTGCCAAGACTGTCAATTTTGGGATTGCATACGGCATCTCTGCTTTTGGCCTGTCGGAACGATTACGTATCCCAAGGAAAGAGGCAGCAGACATTATTGCGCAATATTTCTCAAAATACCCGGGTGTTAAATCTTATATGGATCAAACCATCGATTTCGCAAGAAAGCATGGATATGTGGAGACCATGATGGGAAGGAGGAGATATCTTCGTGACATAAATTCATCCAATGCAACAGTGCGGGGATTTGCAGAACGTAATGCCATTAATGCACCTGTTCAGGGATCATCGGCCGACATGATCAAGATCGCCATGATTGAGATTCATAAGTCGATGATGAAGGAAAAAATGAAGTCGAGAATGATCCTTCAGGTCCATGATGAGCTGGTCTTTGATGCGGACAAAAAGGAACTTGAACTACTGAAAGAACTGGTAGGAGAAAAGATGCGCTCTGCCATCCCAATGACCGTCCCTGTAGTGGTTGATATGAATCATGGAGACAATTGGTTGCAGGCACATTGATGTTGTGAATTTCGTAACGGTAAAGAAATTATTAGTTTCTGTAAACCAGGTGATTATGTTTTAAAATATGGCTTGCCAAAGATTACAGAAAGATTAAAAAAATATTAAAAATTTGTTAATAAATAAAAATCTCGAGGCTATAGTCTGAGCCCTCAAGCGTTTAGAATTTTTCAACGACTTTCTGTTAATAAATATTTGATATGACCCATGTATTATAACGTATATTAGTGAGGAATATCCGCAGGCCCTTCATTGATTACAAGCCGTTGAAGAATAGAGGGATGGAAATTTAAAAATTTTCAAAAAATAATTTATGGAGCTGAATAATGATCTTTTTGTCAATGTTGGCAAAGAAAAAGAGCAGGGGAAGGAAAATTTTTACGAAGAGGTATTGGAAGAAAGAACTAAACTGGAAACCAAGCAGGAGCCAGATGATGTTTCCGGTATTGAAGCTTTAGATCTTGATCAGGAAGCCGTAACAGCAAACCAAATCAATTCATTGAAAAAGTATTCCCACGGAGAAGCATTGGTAAAGGCAACAGAGTATTTTAACGGAGATACATTGGCCGCCAACGTATGGATGAATAAGTATGCACTGAAAGATAGTGATGGAAATATTTATGAGCTTACACCTGACGATATGCACAGGCGCATTGCCAATGAAATTGCCAGGATAGAAAAGAAGTATCCCAATCCGATGACAGCTGATGAAGTTTATGAACTTATCAGGGATTTCAAATATATTATTCCGCAAGGAAGCCCCATGGCAGGTATTGGCAACAATATGCAGGTATCCAGCCTTTCCAATTGTTTTGTTATCGGGAACGAAGGGAATTCCGATTCCTATGGTGGCATCATTAAAGTTGACCAGGAACAGGTCCAACTGATGAAACGCCGAGGTGGTGTAGGTCATGACCTTTCGCATATCAGGCCCACCGGAAGTCCTGTTAAAAATTCAGCACTCACATCTACAGGTATCGTTCCTTTTATGGAGCGATATTCAAACTCAACCCGCGAAGTGGCTCAGGACGGACGCAGAGGAGCATTGATGCTTACGATTTCTGTCAAACACCCGGATGCTGAAAAATTTATTGATGCAAAACTGGAGGCCGGGAAAGTTACAGGAGCCAATGTTTCTGTGAAGATCGACGATGAATTCATGCAGTGCCGTAATTGAAAAGAAACCATATAAACAGCAATATCCCATCGATTCTCCAAATCCAAAATTTGAACAGGAAATCGATGCTGGTGAACTCTGGGATAAGATCATTCACAATGCCTGGGCATCGGCCGAACCGGGTGTGCTGTTCTGGGATACTATCTCCAATGAGGCGATTCCCGATTGTTATGCCGATCTTGGGTTTAAAACCGTTTCAACCAATCCCTGCGGTGAGATCCCGCTTTGCCCATACGACAGTTGTCGGCTGCTGGCGCTGAACCTTTACAGTTATGTAGATGATCCATTCACAGAAAATGCCATTTTCAATTCCGATAAATTTACCGATCATGCCCATAAGGCTCTGAGGATCATGGATGATATCATCGACCTTGAAGTTGAAAAGATCGAAGCCATCATTGCCAAGATCGATGCGGATCCGGAACGCATGAGATTAAAAGTGTGGAAAGAAACATCTGGGACAATATCCGTAAGAAAACCCTCGAAGGAAGAAGAACAGGAATCGGCATCACCGCCGAAGGAGATATGCTGGCAGCACTTGGTTCACGATATGGATCAGATGCTGCCATTGATTTTTCTACAGAGGTACATAAACTCCTCGCCATAGAGGTTTACAGTTCATCTGTTGACCTGGCCAGGGAACGCGGGGCCTTTCCCAATTTTCGATATTGAAAGGGAAAAGAACAATCCATTCATCAACAGGATCAGGGAAAATGCCCCGCAGGGTTTATGAAAATATGGCCAAGTATGGCCGCCGGAATATTGCCATGCTTACAATTGCTCCTACAGGCAGCGTGAGTATCTGTACCCAAACAAGTTCAGGTATTGAGCCGGTTTTTATGGTGGACTATAAAAGAAGAAGAAAAGTGAATCCCAACGATAAAAACGTAAATGTTTCATTTATCGATGATATGGGTGATACATGGGAAGAATACAATGTATTCCATCCGAAATTTGAAAATGGCTGATCGAGTAAAGGCTATGACCTCGAGGAAGTAGAAGACTTTCGATGATAAAGAACTCGAAAAACTTATCAAGAAATCCCCATATCACAAGGCTACTTCCAAAGATATTGACTGGCTAAGTAAGGTAAAGATGCAAGGATCCGTACAGAAATGGGTCGACCATTCCATCAGTGTTACAGTGAATGTTCCTGAAGATGTCCAATGAAGACCTTGTAAGTAATATTTACAAGACTGCCTGGGAAAGTGGATGTAAAGGAATGACGATTTACCGTGAAGATTCACGTTCAGGTGTGCTTGTGAGCCAAAGATAAGAAAGGAAAAGCTGAAGCGGGAAAATCCTTTTCATAGAAACCAATGCTCCGACAAGGCCAAAGGTACTTGATGCAGATGTGGTCCGTTTCATGAATAATAAAGAAGAATGGGTTGCAGTTGTTGGTATCCTCAATGACCGGCCTTATGAGATCTTTACTGGTAAGGCGGAAGGTTTTTTCCTCCCAAAGTGGGTTGAAAGAGGCATGGTGATCAAGAACAAGAAACAAGATAAACGGATGACTACGCAATATGATTTTCATTTTGAAGATAAGGACGGATATAAGATCACCATGGAAGGACTGTCAAGGCAGTTCAATAAGGAATACTGGAATTATGCAAAACTTATTTCAGGTATCCTTCGTCATGGTATGCCCTTGCCTTTTGTTGTCGACCTCGTGGATAATCTGGTACTCGACAGCGAATCGATCAATACATGGAAAAATGGTGTTGTTCGGGCACTGAAGAAGTATATTCCTGATGGGACTATTGCCAAAGAAATGCCTTGTCCTGAGTGTAGCCATGAAGGTACCCTGATGTACAAGGAAGGTTGCCTAACTTGTTCAAGTTGCGGCTATTCAAAATGCGGATAGCATTCTGAACGAATCACAGATATGATTAAAGAACAAAAAAAAATCCCACTCACAGGAGCGGGATTTTTTCTATATGGATTTTTCCTTATTGCAATGTAAATCTAACCGGGAGTGTATACTGTACCCTAACCGGTTTTCCTCTTTGTTTTCCTGGTTTCCAGTTGGGCATGTTGGTTACAACCCTGATAGCTTCTTCATCACAGCCACCACCAATTCCCCTGAGTAAGCGTATATCGGAAATGGAACCATCTCTCTCAACAACGAATGTAAGATACACCTTCCCCTGAATGCCACTTTCTTTGGCCATAACGGGGTATTTGATATTATTCCCGAGATAGACATATAATTCCTTCATGCCACCTTTAAATTCAGGCATCGATTCCACCACTGTAAAAATGGGTGCCTCTTCGACAATCTCTTCATCCACTTCAATAGGAACATATTCCTCAATCTCGGTAGTTTCATCTGCTTCAACATCGATCATGAGGTCTTCTTCCACTTCAACATCATCTTCCACAACGTTAATCACAACAACTTTTTTAGGAGGAGGAGGTGGTGGTGGTTTAACTTTTTGCTCTGTAATTGGGATGATCTCTTCATCCTCAACTGCCACTATGCGTTCACCGAAACCATCAACAGATTTATCATAAGATTTCCATTCGAAGGCAAGCAATGTTGCAGCGAGTGCAATGACTAACCCAATCTGGGTAAAAATTACTTTTTTGCTCTCAAGATCAGCCTTTGGTGATTTTTTTGATTCCATGGTGTTTGTATTTACACGTTCATCCCGGTCTAGAATACCGGATGGCTAAATTAATTATAATTTTTAGAAGAATGCAAGTTTTTCTTTCCATTTCTTCCAATGATGCGCCAGCTGATGTATCCCAGAAAACACCCCATGGTGTCGGCAAGGAAATCATATAAATTTCCATTGCGACCTGGAACGACATACTTCTGCATCGCTTCTGTAAAAAATGCAAAAACTATGCCAATAAACAACTGATCAGAACACGGGTGTTTTTGAAGAAGTAAATACTTCCTCTGCCTGCTAAAGCCTTCCAGGAGAAAGTAGCTATAGATTCCATACAAAAATATATGTACCAGCTTATCAGGGCCGATCCAATCTAAAAAAGTAGTAATCTTGGGAATATAGTTACCGGGTGAGAGTGTGAGCAATGCAATGAACATCGTCCACAGAATCCCCGGCAATAAGGGTTTTTTAAACATGATAGAAACTAGACTTCGATCAGTTCTTTGTATTCATCTGCATCAATCAGCTCATTCAGTTCAGAGAGCTCTGCAACCTTGATTTTAATGATCCAACCCTCGCCATAAGGATCTTTATTGACAATTTCAGGGTTGGATTCCAACTCGGCGTTGAACTCAAGTACTTCCCCATTCACAGGCATGAACATGTCAGAGACTGTTTTGACAGCTTCGATGGTTCCAAATGCATCTCCCTTTTCCAGGCTTTCTCCCTCAGTTTCCACTTCAATAAAAACAATGTCGCCAAGTTCTTTTTGCGCAAATTCTGTGATGCCGATCACGGCTTCATCTCCATCCACCTTTACCCATTCGTGGTCATTAGTGTACTTTAAATTGTCAGGAATATTCATTTCTTTTGGTTTTATTTTGATGTGTCAAAAATACATTTTTTTATATACACAGAAGCTTAAGAAATAATTTTAAAATCAAATTATAATTTAAAACCCCCAACCCCCCAATGCCCAACGCCCAATGCCCAACGCCCATTGCCCAATGCCCAACGCCCAATGCCCAACGCCCAATGCCCAACGCCCATTGCCCACTACTGTGCCAGTGAGAACCTCAAACTGATTCCACCATTGGTCGTGGAATTTTTATACTGGTTAGAAACAAATGGATTGTTAACGATCTTGTCGAAGAACAGACGTATACTCAGGTTCTGGTTCAGCTGATAATCAATTGAGGTGTTTACAGAAACGATCTTTTGACCGGCTGAAACCTGGTTGATGTCCTCATCTATACGTCTGAGCACGGTTTTATTACTCCTGATTGAAAAGTCAACCTTAATATCCAGGTCGCTTTCCATTCTTGTTTTTCGGCCTCCACCACCCAGGGCTTTAATGGTGAACCCCAGGCTTTTTATCCTGTAACCGATACCAACCACCAACTCATTACTTTTTACCTCGGTAACCTGGTTATTGGCAAAACTCAGTGTCAGGTTCCGGGATTTTTTATATTCAACTTTTGTAAATAAGCTGTTATGCCATGTCATATCTATTCCGAATAATGGAGAGAATTGTTCAGAAATAGATATTTGCCCAAAGTCGAATCTGGAAATATAATCTGTGGAGTATTGTTGTTGATTCGATGCAGCCCCACTAGTTTCCCCATAACCCAGATTGGTTCTGAAAGAGTTAATCGAATAGGTGGAATTATATGCATGAGAAAGTGTAAGCTTTTGAATAACCTTTGCAATAAATCCTACCTTTGAAAGTCCGGTATAAGTAATTCTCCAGTTAGGCAGAGGGAAGGTCGGGAAGTAATCACTTTGTGATTTTCTATCTTTCCCGGAATAAGCTTGTAAGAAAAGCAGGGCGCAAAACTTCCGGCGATGTGGGTCCATATCCTTCAGGATAATAATCTCCGGTAACCGAGTCATATACATATTGTCCGTTCCAGTTGGGATTGTCCCTGGCCAGTTCTTCAGCAATACCTGGTCGTAGTGCCTTCATTTCTTCAAATGTCGGGGAGATATTATCTGCCGCATCCTTTTCAAAAGCAGTTTTCCAGGCAATATACGATATGCTGAAGCTACCTGCATCTGTAGGTGAAAAAGAATTGAATGACGACAGCGAGTCAGCCTAGCGGTAATATTCCTGATGATTTTCGGAATAGTTTCTGTCTGCTGTAACCTCGATATTGAAATCAGGCAGGGGTTCAATTGTAGTTCGGAACACGAAAGCATCCTGGTACTTTGTTAAGTAGGGTTGATTCAGGTTAGAATCCTGGGTTATCCAACCATTTTCCGCAGCTTGTTGTCGAATATCTTTTTGGCTACCGAAGGCAAATCCTAGCCCTGGAGCCTTTTGACTCACATTGGTTCCTAAAATATTTGGCTCAGGCATAAAGCCGGGAAGTCCTGTACCGGTACTTTGAGAATAGCTGATGGTTGTTTTCTTGATACCCAGGACGACCTTCAGCAAACCCTCACCAATAATTTTAAAATAGTTTGGACCGACTTTTTCTGTTGAATCTGATTCAGTCTGGTCCTGCTGAGCCTGCTGAGCCTGCTGGCCCCTGCTCCCTCTGTTTCCAGGTGGTGCACCACCACGTTGCCGCCTGTCGTTCGACCTGAGAAGTTCCTTCAAATAAGGTGATTTATTATAAAGCTTGTCAAAAGCAAGGTTACCATTTAATTGAATGGTCCTTGAGTTCTCAATCTGATTCCCCAATCGCTCTTGAATCGATAGCGGTGAAGCAGTCCAGCTATAACTTGATTGATATACAAATGTAGCTGTTGTCCAATCAAGCAGTGGCAGTTTATCGATAGGGATAACGTAGTTAATTGAGAAATTTTGAACATAACGGTTCATGTTCCCGAAGCTGAAGACCTGGTCTTTTACATTGATCGAATCCTGTGCAGCCTCATCATACCATTCGCTGTTTTTATGCTTACTTCCCGGAGCCTCATTGATAAAAGTATTGGCAGTAGCATTATATTGCAAGGTAAGTGACTTGGCGAGATCAAACTTCAGGTCATAATTTCTGTCCCAGATCCAGGTTTTATTAAAAGTAGGCCTGATCTTGATCTCTCCCAGACTTTTATCCCTGAGTTTCATTTCGCCATAAGAACGATTCATCTCAGTATTGAAACTGAATGATTTTGGGAGGTAGTAGAAATTGAAGTCCTTGATGATCTGAAGAGCTTTGGTCTTTGAAATGAACCCGATCTTTTCGAAGGGCCTGACATTTTTTGGGGCAAGAGCAAAATTATAACCGAAACCACCGCGGTTTTGTTGTAGCAGGTCGTATTCTATATCCACATTCCTGTTGTATATCTCAGAATAAGCGTATGTGACATTAAAATTCTCAATATCATATATCCTGGGTTTTTTATTACCCACCCTGTCTTTTCTAACATTCATAAAGTTGATGTTCTTACGCTGAGTATAGTCAACAACCAGACGTTTTACAGAGTCTTGCTTATCTTTTGCTACATAGGAATCCAGATCTTCCTGTAAGAGAATATCAGGATCGAGAGGATTGTATTCAGGAGTAATATGGGTTTCAGAGTAATCAAAATGCATAGGAATTCTGACACCTGCTTTTTCAGGGAAGAATTTTCCTAGTTGAAGATCCGTGGAAACATCAAATTGTGTGAGTGATTCGAGGTTCACATCGCTGAGTTTACTATCGAGGCTGGCAAAGCCGGCAGAAGTCCGCATTCCTGCAACAGTGACCTGTCCGAAATCAGCAAGTTGAGCTTGTAAAGTAGCAGTTGCTGCCCACCCCCCTTTTTTATTAAAATCGGTCAGGCGGAGTTCGTTTACCCATACCTCAGCGCAAATGGGTTGCATTTCTATCACTCCTGGTTTCTTTGGGTTCCTTACGCCGATCATGATGGTTTTTACATCACTGATGGAAGGTGCTCCAAGTACAGTGACCCTTCGATCACCATCATACTCTACATAAGGGAATGTTAACATGACATTGCTTCCCGGATCGCGCATGGCAATATTCCTGCGATGCTTCACACTCACCAGGTAATCAAGGTCGATCTCAAAGTTATTGGCGGCAGGCCAGATGGCTTCAGGATCAGTAGCTGGTGTTCCCCATGCAGTGAATGTCAGTGGAACCTCATATTCATAGTAGTTTTCAGTAAAATCAGATCCAACCCTGATGAAGCATGTAAGGTCGCCATATTCTAGATCTTGTGATTCGATCGACTTCTCAGCATGTACAAACATCTTCATGGTTTTGTACTGCCTGAAATCAAAGTCTGTGGTTTTATATGCTGCCCTGGCATCACCATCAACAAGATTACACACGTTAATTACCATTGCCTGCTCATTCAGCCTGATGAGGTTTGTAGTTCCCAGGTTGATCTCTCTTTCAATACCGGGTGGGATCACATAAGGGATTGGTTGCCGGTACCCATTCTCTTCAATATTCAGGGTTGATATATCAAAAGTTGTGAGCGATTGAATATCATCAGGGACATATTCTCCTGCAGCCAACAATGATTGATTGTATTTTCTCCATTCTCCACGTACCAGTTCAAAAGTGGCAAACCTAAGCACAACCGGGCGCTCAAAGTCTTTCATAAAGACACGCATGAATCGAATGGATTTAAAATCAGTAATACCGCCAACAGCACGGTCAGGCTGACTGATTGGGACCTTAAACTGGTACCATTTGGTGCTCGTTACCTTATTGTTTGGCAGCTGAATGCCCTGGGCAAGGTAAACATCTGTAATGTATTGGCTTCCTACTTCCATTTTCGCAGGATCCAAATCAATTTCGTACTGAAAATATCGCTCAGCTTCACTTAGCGTATTGTCACGATTCAGGTCTTCAATGTCTGGCAAACTAGTGGCAGCTGTCGGGTAGTTTTCGGGGTTTTGTGCGTCTGTAGGTGAGTTGCCTTCAGGCCCGTTAAAGTTCTTATACCTTTCCAAAACACTTGAGAATTTTGGATCGTTATCATAATCAGTACCCCTGAAATAATGATAGTTATCAGATGATGGGTCAAGAAATGCGTCCTGGTAGGCACCAGAATTTGGACCATAAATGGCTGCGATAGTGTCGATGTATGGATGCAGCCCTGAATTACTATAAAAAAGCCTTTCATCTGCATCACCAAGTCCATCATAACCAATATCCTGAAATTCACGCGATGCTTCTTCCGTATCAAATGATTCGACAAGTGCCTGAATATTTGGAACACGTCCCCAACCTGTAGTGTCAACATTCTTTACCTCGGCGGTTGTCGGCATGCCATTCTCATATGATTTTCGTGAGTCGCGGAGGAGATCTTCAGAAATATCACCCAGGTTAAAGTATAATTTCCCTTTGTTGCTGGTATCCTCTGAAAATGGATCCATTAGCCAGAATTCGATGTATTCCACATTGGTTGCTTCGAAGTCGGTCGATTCAATTTTCCTCATGACACCACCCCAGCGGGTTTCCGGATTGTTAAGATTACCACTTTCATCAACACCAGCAGTATATGGTCCCGAGGCTGCATCGTAGTTATACGGGCCTCTTTCCTGTGGATAATAAGCAAGGTTAAATACCGCTATGTTGGTGGGTGTGCCACTTGGAATATCTTTATTTGGAAATACTTCTGTTTCCAGCACCTGCCTGACAGCATCTTTCGACAATTCATCTTTTGAAACATTCGGAGGTACAAGAGAGCTGTTCCGGTCGTAAAACAGTGGATCGATGATATACCATGCCAGCTTGGCCCGGTTTTTACCGTAATCGATTTGTGTTTTGTAATTAAATGCACCTGCAATGTTGGTTTCAGGAAAAAGATCCAATTGCCCCTGTGGTGTACTGGCAAGAAACCAGGTCCCGTAATTTTTTAGGTCGATCGTTGATTTGGCACCTTCAAAATCGTCAATGTATGAGGTCCCTGTTTTTCCAATAGCTTTTGAATGGCCTGGGAGGAATTGTGCAAACTCAGCACTTACACTGACCATTGAAGGGGCCTTGGTCTCTATAAAGGGTATCGCATCAACCATTTTGGTCAGGAATCTTGACTCCGTCTGATAGTTCAGATCAAGGCCCCAGATGGTATTGTTAATAGGATCATTGCCATAACTGACTTTTTGTGTCAGTGGCCTTTCTCGGAGGTTTAGTACCGTACCCCCTATGAGAAAATTAGGATTAATAATATGCTCAATACGGGCACCCATTAGACGTTTGGTCTGGATATTAAACAGAGTATTGTTCTCCATCGATACATTGATAGGAGTTCCTGAATTCAGGATACCTTCATTAATGATCCTTACCCGTCCAAGCGTATAATCGACCGTATAATCTACATTCTCAGTTAAGGTACGGCCACCAGCTGTTACCTTAACCGATCCTCTGGGAACATTAAAGGCGTTCAGGCTGATCTCAGATCCGGACGATGACTGGTAAAACCCTTCCAGGATATATTTATTCTTATCAGGGAATTGTTCTGCACCGGTCTGGGTCAAAGTATACAATGAGTCGAAACAATATCGGTTTGCCAGGGCAGAGTCGCCACCATTTGTAATGATCTCGTTTCGGAGATAGCTACCAAAGGGTTCAAGTACTGTAAAAAAGATCTTACCATTGGATGCCTGAATGGTACCCCCGTTAGTAGCAGCTCCGTTGATAAAATCAAACAGCCCATCATCAGGGGGGTTTAATTGCTGGTTCAGGTTATCCAGATTGAACACCTTGAGAAGAGGAACACCTTTAATGTTTTCCGGACCTTCAACAAAGTATCCAGTGGGTACGCCATTATCATTACCGGCATAAAGGATGTTCATGATGAACTTTTCCTGGCTTACCTGGTAGGCTCCGATGGAATAAATATTTTTCATCATCAGGTCCCACATCGGAACCCTTGTATTCAGGGATGTGCTTTTCAGGAGTTTAACGCTCAGGCATGCAGGGGCAACCACGCCCTGGTCAGAAAATTCACCGACCTGGAAAACGGTGCTGTCCTGCCCGATCACGCTGTACTGATACGAAACTGCCAGGGTCTGGTCTGAGTTCAGGGTAGTGTTCAGGGAGATAAAACCCAGCTTTGTGTTAATACTATATTCTGAAGGGTCAAGCAAACGGGCCACTTCCACTTTCTCGAAATCCACCCCAGGGTCATAACCCAGGCTTTTCAGATAGTTGGAAACAGTATTGATATCACGTATTTTGGCTGTGTCCAGGTCCAGTAACAAGCTGTTTGAATTGTTTGAAGGCAAAGTCCTGCCAGGGATAGGATGAACATTGGAATTATAAATCACCTTGTTTTCGCCAAGATCCTGGAAAGCTACTATATTTCTGTTTTGTGTAACAGCAGCTCCGATGTTGGTTACCCAAACTTCAACCCTGACGATGTTAATGTCGGATATGATCAATGGCAGCTCTGACAGTGCACGTTCGTAATTATCCCTGAAATAGTGTGAAAGGAAGAAGTGCTTATTTACATCATAATCAACTGCCGTGAGATTGAAATCATTGGATTGAGCTCCACCCTGTACAGTGACCTGGGAGGTTTCACTTTGTTGTTCAGAATAAACAGCTGTTACCATTGTCCGGCCAAACTGGAGTTTGGTTTTGATTCCGAACAGGCTTTGATTCCCTGTGATAAGAGAAGTATTGAGCGGAAGAGATACATTTCCGGCTTCAATAAGCTGGATGATCTCATCCTCTTTCCCTTCGTATTTAAGCTGAAGTTTATTTTCAAAGTCAAAAGTGGCTTCAGTATTATAGTTCGTTCGGAACTCGATCTTATCGCCTATCTTGGCTACCACATTCATCTGTATCTTCATGTCGAAGTCGAAGTTAGTGGTCCGGCGTTGCCTGACATTCAAAGTCGGGTTTTCGGTCTTATTGTTCTTAATACCGAATATGAGCTCCGCAGACCCTTGTGGTCGAATGTCGATAGTATTGTTGCCAAAGATTGTTTCAAAGAATTTTCCGCCAATGTAAATTGGGGGAATAATGCCATCTCCACTTCGCACACCCGTGGAAGACTGTGATCGTTCTCGCCAATAATTGCTTACAGAGTTTTTGAGCTCATAGTCCTGGTACTCATCGAACGACATATAGGTTGGATTTCTGTAATCCAGGTCTCCGATCTTATTCTGAAATTTGTATTGATTGGACTCAGGGTCGTACTCTATCTCTGTTTGGAGGTTGGAAGGATTTCCTAAATAAAAACCATGGGTGTCTGCGGGAATATATAGTAGTTCGCCATTATCCTGGAACGGAAATATTAAGTCGATGGGGGAGGTCGTGTCAGGTTCTATGGTATCAGGTGGTAACCAGGGTACAGGGATAGTTTCTTCACCATGCCCAACAGCAGAAGTTTCCCATACAATGGACAAAATGGAAACAAATACAAAAAAAGCGAACAGATATTTAATTATCCGTATCAATTATCCAAGTTAGTTTTGCCGCCACATGGGCGGTATTGTGCAAAATAAATACCTCAAGGTCAATAGGAAACAAGATTTATAGGAGTTTGAGGGCTTCCCTGATGAGCCTTTCAACTGTAAGCGTAGATTCTTGATTGTTGTCTTTAAAACCGGTAAATGCTTTATCTAACGCCTTTTCTGCCTGTTTTCTGTTAAACCCTAACGAGGTCAATCCTGTTAACGCATCATTGAAGAGCGTATTGTGCGATATAGTATATTTTTCTTCTAATATATAGCCGTCTTTATCAAGCTTATCTTTCAGGTCAATCACGATCCGCTGCGCAGACTTTGCCCCAATCCCTTTGATCGACTCCAGAAGTTTTGCATTTTCGCTGCTGATCGCTGTGCTAATCTCGTCCGGAGAATAGGCCGACAATATCAATCTTGCCGTATTGGCACCAACCCCTGAAACAGAGATGAGATGACGAAAAAGTTGTCGCTCCTTTTCAGTCGAAAACCCAAATAACATTTGGGCATCCTCTCTGACAACCAGGTGAGTATAAAGCTTATAGCTTTCTTTGTCCTGAATGTGAGAATAAGTGAAAATCGAAATATTTACAAAATATCCAATGCCATTAACATCAATCACAGCAAATGCCGGGTTGGCCTCTGAAACTTTTCCTTCTAAGTATGCATACATATTAGCCGTGTAATATGGTTTATCATTACTGCTGCAAATCTAATAAATATAATAAATACAAACCTTTACCTCTTTGTAGGTGATTCAAATTTAGAAATAATAAAAATTATACGTTTTATTATATAAGAAATCTAAATATTACCTAGTTTTGCGGATTGCTGTTATTTTATTAACAATACATAGAAAAAATGGACAACCTATTTCGCAAAGATGCCCTTATTTATCACTCCAAAGGGCGCCCGGGAAAAATTGAAGTAATCCCAACAAAACCATATTCAACACAGCGCGATCTGTCACTCGCATACTCACCCGGCGTTGCAGATCCATGTCTTGAGATCCATAAAAATCCGGATGATGTATACAAGTATACAGCTAAAGGGAATCTTGTCGCTGTAATATCAAACGGTACTGCAGTCCTGGGCTTGGGTGATATAGGTGCTGATGCAAGCAAACCGGTAATGGAAGGAAAGGGTTTGCTCTTCAAAATATTTGCTGACATCGATGTTTTCGACATTGAAATAGGTGAAAAAGACATTAATAAGTTTGTAGATACAGTAGTGGCCATTGCACCTACTTTCGGAGGAATAAACCTGGAAGATATTAAGGCACCTGAATGCTTTGAGATCGAAGACAGGATAAAGGCGGCACTCGATATCCCGGTGATGCATGACGACCAGCACGGAACAGCAATCATCACTTCTGCCGGATTGTTGAATACGCTGGAAATGACAGGCAAAAAAATTGATGAAATTAAAATTGTTGTCAATGGTGCCGGAGCATCAGCCATCTCATGCAGCAAGCTTTATGTTGCCCTGGGTGTACAGAAGAAGAATATTGTCATGCTCGACAGCAAGGGTGTGCTCAACAAGGATCGTACTGACCTCAATGAATCGAAAAGGGCATTTGTAACAGATAGGGATGTTCGTACTCTGGAAGAAGCTGTAAAAGATGCAGATATGTTTTTGGGGCTTTCTGTTGCCGGTGCATTGAAAAAAGAACTCCTGCTAAGTATGGCCAAAAACCCTGTTATTTTTGCCCTGGCCAATCCCGTTCCTGAAATTGGTTACGAAGAAGCCATGAAAACCAGGGATGATATTATCATGGGTACAGGCCGGTCCGATTTTCCAAATCAGATCAACAATGTCCTGGGATTTCCTTTTATTTTTCGCGGAGCATTGGATGTGCGTGCTTCAACCATCAATGAGGAGATGAAGCTGGCTGCATCGAAAGCCCTTGCCGAACTGGCAAAAGAACCGGTTCCGGAAGAAGTCAATATTGCTTATCATGAAAAGAACCTCAAATTCGGCAGGGATTATATTATTCCCAAACCTACCGACCCTCGTTTGATCATCCATGTGGCTCCGGCAGTGGCTAAAGCTGCGATGGATACAGGTGTGGCCCGAAAGCCGATCGAAGATTGGGATGCCTACCGTGAAGAATTAAGCAAAAGGCTTGGAATCAGCAACCCACTGATGCGTCAGATCAAAGGACGTGCAAAAAGGGAAATTCAACGTGTTGTATTTGGCGAAGCTGAAGATTACAATATGCTCAAAGCAGCAGAGATCGTTCTTAATGAGAAAACAGCCATTCCTATTCTGCTCGGTAACGTTGCCAATATTAATAGCATAATAAAGGAGAACAAACTTGAACTGAAGGGTGTTGAGATCATTGACCCGAGATCGGATGAAGTGGAAGACAAGCGCAAGGAGTTTGCAGAACTGTTATTCAGGAAAAGACAAAGAGAAGGGATCACCATTAATGCTGCCCATGACTTGCTTATTCACCGGAATTATTTTGCCCCGATGCTGGTAGAAACCGGATATGCCGATGCCATGATTTCAGGCCTTGTCAAGAAATTACCCATCATACCATCAAGCCGGCACTGGATGTAATCGGAATGAAGGAAGGCAGCTCGCTGGTTTCCGGAATGTATATTATCAATACCAAACGTGGTCCATATTTCTTTGCCGACTGTACCGTGAATAAAAACCCCACAATGGAGGATCTGGTGGAGATCACCCTGCAAACTAAGTATGCCGTTGAGCAATTTAAAATCCAACCCAGAATTGCCTTTGTGTCATATTCAAATTTTGGCTCAAATCCGGGGGATGTTCCCAACCGGCAACGTCAGGCGATTGCCCATATGCACGAGCATTATCCCGAGATGATTGTTGATGGCGAGATGCAGGCTAATGTGGCTGTAAATCCGGAAATACTACAGAAGAACTTTCCGTTCTCCAAATTGATGGGAGGCCCTGCAAATACCCTTATCTTCCCCTATCTGACTGCTGGAAATATTGCCTATAAATTGCTGCAGGAATTAGCAGATGTTGAAGTGATAGGACCTGTATTGAACGGATTGAATAAATCGGTTCACGTACTGCCTATCGGAAGCACAGTTGCTGAAATAGTGAATATGGTGATGATTGCAGCCCTGGATGGACAGTGTGTTCAGCGCAGGACCAAAGGCGAGGATTGTACCTGATCAATCTGAATCCCTTTCACATAGTCAACCTGAGATGAGTGAAGCATCTCAGAAGCTGCTTTCATGATTTTCCTTATTTTTGTAACATTCTATTGAAAATTACGAATAACTTATAGCGTCATTATGGCGAAAAAAAAACTAAAGGGTTTTATTATGAAAAAAATAACCGTTATCGGAGCTGGGAATGTTGGTGCCACCTGTGCCAATGTAATTGCACATAAAGATCTTGCCAGGGAAGTAGTCCTGGTGGATATTATAGAGGGTGTTGCTGAGGGCAAGGCCCTGGATATCTGGCAAACTTCTTCCATTAATAATTTTAGCACCCGTGTTACAGGTGTTACCAATGATTATTTGAAAACCAAGGGTTCTGGTGTGATCGTGATCACATCCGGTATTCCACGGAAACCTGGCATGTCGCGTGATGACCTTATCAAGACCAATGCCAGCATTGTAAAAGAGGTAACGGAAAAGGCAGTTCGCTATTCACCGGATGCCATCATCATCATCGTGTCAAACCCTCTTGATGTGATGACCTATGCTGCTTTCAGGGCGGCCAATAAAATCTCGAAAAAGGTATTCGGGATGGCAGGGATTCTCGATACCGGCCGATATAAAGCCTTTCTTGCAAATGCCCTGGATGTTTCACCAAAAGATATACATGCGATGCTCATGGGTGGCCATGGCGACAGTATGGTTCCGCTCAGGAGATACACTTCAGTGGCCGGGATCCCAATAACTGAAATGCTTAATGATGAAGAACTCGATGCTATCGATGAACGTACAAAAAAAGGTGGTGGTGAACTTGTAAACCTGATGGGTACTTCAGCCTGGTATGCGCCGGGAGCCGCTGCCGCTCAGATGGTGGAAGCGATTGTCGATGACCAGAAAAGGATCTATCCGGTTTGTGCATACCTGAATGGCGAATACGGTTTGAAAAACGTTTATATGGGTGTTCCTGTTATCCTTGGAAAAGAGGGTGTTGAAGAAATCATTGAACTGAAACTGAACAAGCGGGAAAAAGAAATGGTAAACGAATCGGCAGCGTCGGTGAAAGAGGTGATGACTCTTCTGGATAAAATGAAATTATTCGATTAGGAAATCTTGTGCAGATTAATGCACGAGGGCGGGCCGGTTTTCCGGCCCGCCCTTTCTTTTTACCCGGGATTTTTGTATATTTACAATGGAGAATAAGGCTCTCCCAATGAAACAAACCTTAATCAGAATTATATGTCTAAGCGAATAGTGGTCCTAACCGGTGCCGGAGTGAGCGCTGAAAGCGGATTAAAAACATTTCGTGATAATGATGGTCTGTGGAACAACCACAGGGTTGAAGAGGTTGCTACACCTGAAGCCTGGGAAGCAGATATGGCGCTTGTACTTGAATTTTACAATCAGCGAAGAAAGCAGTTGCTGGAATGCGAGCCAAATCCGGCACATTTTGCACTGGCCGACCTGCAGGAAAAGTATGACGTTCACATCATCACCCAGAATGTTGACGATCTCCATGAAAGAGCAGGATCCAGGCAAGTTCTGCATCTGCATGGTGAACTTAAAAAAGTCCGCAGCACTATCGACCCTGATTATGTGACCGAATTGCCAGGATGGGAGCTAAAGGCTGGAGACTATTGCCCGAAAGGAGGACAACTTCGCCCCCACATCGTATGGTTTGGTGAACCTGTCCCCAATATTTCTCTGGCCGCCGAGATTGCAAGAACTGCTGATATCCTCATGGTTATAGGCACCTCTATGCAGGTTTATCCTGCATCAGGATTGATTCATTATGCCCCCGTCGAAAGCCCGAAGTATTATATCGACCCGGCAGCCCATGAAAATAGAATGGTGGAAAACCTGACCACAATTAGAGAAAAAGCCGGCAAAGGTGTGCCGGAACTGGTCAATGAATTATTAACGCAATAGTAAATGCTTTCAGGAAAGGCAATGGATCACAAATATATTTATGAGAAGGCCAAAAATTATTGTGCCTATCAGGAACGGGCTGTGTTTGAGGTAAAAACGAAACTGTATGAATGGAAGGTAAGGCCTGAGGTTGCCCAAAAAATAATTAATTCTCTTGAGGAGGAGAACTATTTGAATGAAGAGCGCTTTGCGAGAGTATTTGCCGGAGGAAAGTTCAGGATCAAGAAATGGGGAAGAAATAAGATCATGGCTGAACTGAGAGCCAGGAGAATCCCGGAACTGCTTATCCAGATTGGCCTGGAGGAAATCGATGAATATGAGTACGATAAGGTAGTGAGAGAGGTTATCGACAAAAAAAGATCATCATTTGATGAGCCAGATAGCTTTTATAATAGGAATAAAATTTATAACTTCGTTATATCAAAAGGTTTTGAAAAGCATATTATTTTAAAGTATTTATAACTGAATGTTTAATCTAAATTGTACAATTATGAAAAAACTGTATTTTCCGCTCATACTTCTCATGAGCCTTGCCTTAGTAATAAGTGCATGTAAAAAAGATGATGAAGGTGGAGATGATCCAGCTCCAACCGGTGGTTTTAAAATCTCCGGTTATGCACAGGATGCTGTAAATTTCACCAAGATGGCCGGAGCGCTGGTGGTGGTAACTGATCAGGCCGGAGCACAGATTGCCCAGGTAAATACCGATGTTAATGGTAACTATCTTGTAACAGGCCTAGCTGCAGGTACTTTTACTGTAATGGTATCTCAGGATGGCTACCAAACCCAAATGGCTAACAATGTTGTTGTTGGAAATGCCAATCTACCGGAAGTTTTTGTTGGCTTCATGCCGGTTGACAATTCTATCACAGTTCCGGTTGGTTCACTTTGTGGGGTTGTTCTGGATGCTACAGGAAATGCCCTGGCAAATGCATCTGTTGCTATCAGTGCTGAAGATGAGGCGCTGACCAATGGCTATTTTGCTTCTGTAATGACTGATGCTGCAGGAAAATTTGCGATCGGTGCCATTCCGCTCGAAGCAAATAAAGGCCTTATCCCGGCCTTTAAGGTGAAAACGATATTAGGAAATTTTGTGGATGTTACACATAACATTGTTATTGCCCAGAATACACTGGTTGTGAATAATGTGAACCTGGTGAATCAGGATGTTCCTGGAAATACACTCTTTACTGATGGTTTCGAAACAACATCAGCATGGACATATGAAGGTTTCTTTCACAGGCAGCAGAATGCCACAATCATGAACAGCAATGTAACCAATGAATATGTAAAACTTGCTCCAAATGATAATACCAGTGGATATATTCCAAGTGCATACTTAGGAATGTATTGTGCCTGGTACGGACAGGAAACAACAGGAAGCTTTATTGGTGAGGCTTCAACAGGCCAGGCACAGTGGTCAGGAGGAACAAGCACTTCTTCTAACGAAGGTAGCATGACATCGCCTGAGATCAGCCTGGTAGGACTCAACGAAGCTTCCCTCTCATTCTGGTCATGGTTCTCCATCGAAAGTGTAAATCCTAATTCATCTGGTTTTGACATCATGGAGGTATTTATTGTAGATGTTACTGCAGGGACCACTACTACTTTGGGAAGACTTAACCCATATAGTGACCCTATACTTGATAACAGGGCTGCCCTGCCTTTTACTTCCGGTGGATTTAACAAAGCGCCACTTTGGACAAATGTGACATATGATTTGAGTGCTTATGTTGGGGCCACTATCCAACTAAAATTCACTTTTGATACCAGAGACGGTTTATACAACGGATTTCGTGGATGGTTTGTCGACAATATTCTTGTGACCGACAAAGCTCCATTGAAGGCTGCGAATGCAACTGACGATTACGGTCCGTATATGAAACCGAGGGACTAATTAAGACTTAATAAGCGGGCTTCCCGCTAAGTTGAAGGCTGCCGAAATCCTTTTTAAAGGCTTTTGGCAGCCTTCTTTTTTTTATCTTTGTCCAAAACAAATTTCATGGTTTCACAGGACGATATTAAAGCATTGAATAAGAGGCTTGAAGCCTTGAGGAGGTTCCTTTGACATCGACAGCAAGAAAAGCCTGATCGAAGAGAAGGAAAAGATTACACAGAACCCCGATTTCTGGAATGACCCCAAAAAGGCTGAAGTGGTTCTAAAAGAGATCAAATCCATCAAATTCTGGACTGAAGCTTTCAGGAAAGTCAGCATTGGCCTGGATGACCTGCTGGTTATATCCGATTTTTTTAATGAGGGTGAAGGCTCCGAAACGGAGCTAGATAAACAGTACGGCAAAGCCTTGAAAGCTGTTGAGGATCTTGAATTCCTGAACATGCTCAGTGGTGAAGAAGATAAACTTGGTGCCATATTACAGATCAATGCAGGTGCAGGCGGAACAGAAAGCCAGGACTGGGCTGAAATGCTCATGCGCATGTATTATCGCTGGGGCGAACGGAATAATTATAAGGTAAAGGAACTCGAAATGAGTGAAGGTGATGTTGCAGGAATCAAGTCTGTGTCGCTTGAGTTTGAGGGGGATTTTGCTTTTGGATACCTGAAAGTTGAGAACGGGGTCCACCGGCTGGTAAGGCTGTCTCCATTTGATTCGGCCAATCGCCGGCATACATCATTTGCATCGGTTTATGTATACCCGGTTGTTGATGAAAATATAGAAATTGAAATAAATACTTCTGACATTACCTGGGATACCTTCCGGGCGAGCGGACCGGGTGGGCAAAATGTGAATAAAGTGGAGACTGCCGTTCGACTTCGACATGAACCTTCCGGACTGGTGATCGAATGCCAGGAAACACGATCGCAAGGACAAAACCGTGAGAAAGCGCTCAGGATGCTCAAATCGCAGCTTTACGAAATTGAGATGCGGAAAAAGAAAGAGGCTCAGGCGGAGATTGAAGGAAATAAGAAGAAAATAGAATGGGGCTCACAAATCAGGTCTTATGTGATGCACCCATACAAAATGGTAAAAGATGTACGTACTGGTTTTGAAACCGGCAATGTGCAGGCTGTGATGGATGGAGACCTGAATGAGTTTATTAAGGCTTATTTGATGCAGTTTGGCAATAGTTAGGGAATAAAGAACAGGGGAACAGTGGAACAGAGGAACAGAGGAACAGTGACGAACAGTGGAACAAGGAACAAGGAATAAGAATAAGAATATGAAAAGGAGAAGGGGATATAGATGACCAGTGACCAGAAACCAGTAACCAGAAACATGTATAAAATTTATCACAATCCAAGATGTAAAAAGTCACGGGCAGGGCTGCAGTATCTGCAGGACAAAGGGAATCGATCCTGAGATAGTTGAATACCTGAAAAATCCAATCTCTGAAGGCGAACTAAAGGACCTTCTGATCCGTCTGCATAAAAAACCAACAGAGATCATTCGAACCCAGGAAACAGTCTATAAAAAAGAGTTCAAGGGAAAGGAATTTCAGTGATCATGAATGGGTCAAGATCATTGTTGGAAAACCCCAAACTCATTCAAAGGCCAATCATAGTAAAAGGGCCCAAAGCGGTGATTGGAGACCCTGCATCGAATATTGATATTTTGCTCTAATTTTGATTTCAGTAATAACAAAAAAACCAATAGTTCAAGATGGAATACCGTATCGAAAAAGACACCATGGGAAATGTAGAAGTTCCCGCCGACAAATACTGGGGGGCACAAACCCAGCGATCAAAAAACAATTTTAAAATAGGGGCGATGCGGATCCATGCCGCTGGAGATCATCAGGGCATTTGGCATACCTGAAAAAGGCAGCTGCCATGGCCAACAACGAGTTGGGTGTGCTAGCCTGATGATAAGATGGACCTGATCGCAAAGTTTGCGATGAGATCCTTGAAGGCAAACTTGATGATAATTTCCCACTGGTGATCTGGCAAACCGGCTCAGGCACACAATCGAATATGAATGTGAATGAAGTGGTAGCCAACCGCGCCCATGTACTCAGTGGCGGTAAGCTTGGTGAAGGAGATCGTCCGATCCATCCCAATGATGATGTGAACAAATCGCAATCATCAAACGATACTTTTCCCACAGCCATGCATATTGCTGGCCTATAAATGATTGTTGAAACCACCATCCCCGGGGTGGAAAAGCTCCGCAATACACTGGCTGAAAAAGCAACAGCATTTTAATGAATGTAGTTAAAACCGGCCGTACGCACCTGATGGATGCCACACCCCTGACACTTGGGCAGGAGTTTTCGGGCTATGTGTCGCAACTGGATCATGGTCTGAAGGCCGTAAAAAATGCCTTGCCACATCTGACCGAACTTGCCCTTGGAGGAACTGCTGTAGGTACGGGACTGAACACTCCTAAAGGATATGATAAACTGGTGGCAGCAAAGATTGCCGAGCTGACTGGTTTTCCATTTGTCACTGCCGCCAATAAATTTGAATCCCTGTCGGCACATGATGCCATAGTGGAAGCTTCCGGGGCATTGAAAACCCTTGCTGTTAGCCTGATGCATATTGCCAATAACCTCCGGATGCTGGCCTCAGGTCCCCGTTGCGGGGTCAGTGAGATCATCTTTCCATCCAATGAACCTGGCTCCTCGATCATGCCTGGCAAAGTGAACCCCACACAGGCCGAGGCCCTGACCATGGTCTGTGCACAGGTGATCGGGAATGATGCAGCCATTACAGCAGGTGGAATGCAAGGACACTTTCAGCTGAATGTATTCAAGCCTGTGATGGTCAGCAATCTACTCATGTCGGCCAGGCTGATCGGCGATGCCTGTGTATCTTTCAATGATAATTGTGCCATTGGTATCGAGCCCAATCACCCCTACATCAAAAAGAACCTTGAAAATTCACTCATGCTTGTCACGGCATTGAATACACACATCGGGTATGAAAATGCAGCCAAAATTGCCAAAAAGGCACATGCGGAGGGAATTACCCTGAAAGAAGCTGCCCTTGCACTAGAGCTGCTCACAGAGATGGAATTCGATGAATGGGTTGACCCGGCGAAGATGATCGGACCTAAATAGGATTTAATTATCTTTGGGTTATGAACAGCCTCAAAGACAGCATAAAATCCCTTGCTTCTGATTATCAGAAGGAGGTTACAGATATTCGCCGGCACCTGCATCGTAATCCTGAGCTATCATTCAAGGAGTTTGAAACAGCAAAATTTATTGTTTCAAAGCTCGATGAGTATGGAATTCCCTACCAGGACAAAGTTGCCAAAACCGGCATTGTAGGATTGATCAAAGGAAAAGATCCTGATTGCAGGGTGGTTGCCCTACGGGCTGATATGGATGCTCTCCCAATAAAGGAAAAGAATAAGGTAGATTATTGCTCTGTGAATGAAGGTGCAATGCATGCCTGTGGACATGATGCCCATATGGCCTGTTTGTTAGGTGCGGCAAAGATACTTCAGGAAATCAGGGGACAGTTCAGCGGAACTGTGAAACTGATCTTTCAGCCAAGTGAGGAGTATTACCCGGGGGGAGCAAAGGTAATGATCGAAGAAGGAGTATTGGAAGATCCTAAGCCTGATGCCATATTCGGACAACATGTATTTCCAGAATTGAATGCCGGTAACATTGGTATGAGAACGGGAAAATACATGGCGTCTACTGATGAAGTCTATATTACAGTGAAGGGAAAAGGAGGCCATGCAGCCATTCCAGATAAGGTGATCGACCCCGTACTGATCGCTTCCCATATCGTGGTAACGCTTCAACAAATCGTGAGCAGGAAGTCATCACCCACGATGCCAACTGTTGTTTCATTTGGAAAGATCTCATGTGATGGAAAGACCAATATTATTCCTGATGAGGTTAAATTGGAAGGGATCATCCGTACCTTCAGCGAAAGCTGGCGGAAGGAAATAAAAGAGCAGATCATAAACATCGCCTGTGGACTTGCAGAAAGCATGGGTGGTGCATGTGAAGTGAATATTGAACAGGGTTATCCCGCAGTTGTAAATGATGATGAACTTACCAAAAGGGCATGGGATTATGCAATAGATTATTTGGGCAATGATCATGTTGAAAAGCTGGATATGCGTATGACGGCAGAAGATTTTTCATATTTTGCTCAAAAGGTACCTGGTTGTTTCTACCGACTGGGAACCCGAAATGAAATGAAGGGCCTGACCTCCAATCTTCATGCTGCAACTTTCGATATTGATGAATCAAGCATGGAGAATGGGATGGGGATCCTGGCCTGGTTTGCAGTGTGTGAATTGAATATGAAACCATGCTAGTCAACGGAAAGGAATACCGCACCGTTTGGATGGAAGGTGGCACAGTGTACATGATCGATCAGAATGAATTACCATTTGAATTCAGGATCGTGGAAACGAATCAATACCAGGAAACCTGCCGTACTATACGAAATATGACTGTCAGGGGAGCAGGGGCTATTGGTGCTACGGCTGCTTTTGCCATGGCTCAGGCAATTCTTCAGGCTCCCAAAATAGGGCGGGATGAATTCATCACTCTTGCACGATATGAGATCGAAGCTACCCGTCCAACAGCCCGAAACTTGTTTTATGCTACTGAACGAGTATTCAAAGCAGGCATTGATTCTGCTGAAAAGTCTGTTATTGAAGCACAGGATATCGCTGATAAGGATGCCCAGGATTCTCGCCAGATAGGAAAATTCGGAAACGAATTGATCAAAGAAAATGACAACATATGTACCCATTGTAATGCCGGTTGGCTTGCATTTGTAGATTATGGAACCGCCCTGTCGCCGATATACCAGGCCCATAAATCTGATAAGGAAGTTTTTGTTTATGTAGATGAAACACGGCCACGCGGGCAGGGAGCCAGGCTCACAGCATGGGAACTTTACCAGGCAGGCATTCCACACCTGATCATCCCTGATAATGCAACAGCTTATCTGATGGCAGAGGGTAAGATAAATATCATGATCGTGGGTGCCGACAGGATTGCTGCCAACGGGGATGTTGCCAATAAAATAGGCACATTGGAGAAAGCCATTGTGGCAAAATATTATGGTGTTCCCTTTTATGTTGCAGCCCCTACTTCCACCATGGATCTCAATTGCGCATCGGGTACCGACATCATTATAGAAAATAGGGATGAAAATGAAGTGCTCTATCAAAAAGGGATCGACAAGGAAGGAAAACTCACAGAAGTGCTTGTGTGTTCACCGGGTTCCCATGCACTTAACCCGGCTTTCGATGTAACACCTGCCCACCTGATCAATGGGATCATTACCGAAAAGGGAGTCATCCGTCCCAATGAATTAAGCATTAATTCTCTCTTTGATGAAAACGAATAAATACTGTATATGAATCTTACTTTAAAAGAAAAATTTGTCATCCTTGCCTATGATCCGCTTAAAGGAACCAATCTGGCATCAAATTATATCGGATATGGGATTGGCGGGGCTATTCTGCTGGAACTTGCCGGCTTGAAAAAGATCAGCATTGAAGATAACAAGGTCAAATTGCTTGATGGACACAAGACAGGTGATGAGATGCTAGATCAGGTAATATCTATGATCAGTTCTTCTTCAAGGACCTTAAAAGTAAAGGCGCTGATCAGCAAAATTCAAAGCAGACCAGCTAAGTTTAAGAAGCCAATTGTACTGGGCCTGATTGATAAGAGATACCTACGAGTGGAGCAAAAAAGGTTTCTTATTTTTCCTTATAAGCGATATCCATCTGCAAATCCGGGTTACAGGAAAGACCAGGTTGAATATATTCGCAGACTGGTGCTTAGAAAAGACGGATCAGATCATGATATTTCGATGCTGATCGGGCTGGCCGGAGCCTGTCAGTTTTCACGAAGATTCTTTAAAACAAAAGAAGAACGCAAAACTGCGAAGGTGAGGATTAAAGAGATCATTAAAGAAAGCCAGATAGACAAGGCCATTGATGAAACCATAAAAGCCGTGCAGGCAGCAGTCCTCATTTCAGTGACAACAACGGCGGCTATAGCAGGCTCTTCAACTTAAATTCGATCCTCTATTTTAGTCTTCTAGAAATGTATTTTGTGATAATCATAGGTCTGGTTATCCCTGAACTTTTTGATCTTTTGGGCCAGGTGGATAAAAATATCAAGTTTATTTTTAGCAAGGTATTGCAGGGCTTCTTCCCGCTGGTTGCAGGCGTCTGCAAAAATGATAAGGAAAGTCATTTTATGTTCCTTCAACCACATATAGGCTTTGGCGTTTTTGTCGATAGCGCCATCCAGGGCAGCCAGGTGTGGGAAACGGTTTGCCAACAACCATTTAACTGCATCTTCACTCCCCCGGATCGCACTTGAGAGTGCTGCCAGTTCAGGATAGCCATTCTTGAGCAACCAGGTATGAATCTTCTCGTTCTCTTCGAATGTTTCACCGAAGGCCATCAATATCTTTGGCGGATAGTTGATCATGATGTCAGGTTAAAATTAACCAAATACTTTGGTTTTTATGCCGGCCTGGTTAACCTTTTTTGCTATTGCCGACAATTCATCAAAAGAAACTCTTTCAATGTCATCCTCAGGAGTCGCACGGTCGATAGGGTAGATCATAACATATTCCGGATCTATTTTTTTCAGCAAGGCAATCCAGGCTTCTACCTCCTCATCGCTCGTATTGTCGATAAGCTTCCCCTGGTGAGTCCCTCTCAGGAATAATGTTTGTACAATTAGATTTCCTTCGAACTGGCATAAATATTCAACTACCTTTTCCAGGCTTAATTTTCCGGCTGGCTGGTTGATGCGCTGAAAAAGATGTTCACTGCCGGCATCCAGTTTTTGAATATTATTGTCAATCGCTTGCAATGCATTAAACACCTTATCACGGTGCAGCATGCTGGCGTTGGAAAGCACCGTGATCCTGGCATCTGGAAAGTATGCATCCCTGAGCATGATCGTATCCTCTATGATCTCAGGAAAATCAGGATGAATGGTAGGTTCTCCATTGCCGGCAAAGGTGATGGCATCAGGGGCCTGGCCATGCTTCTTTCATCTCCATCAGCTTTAGACGTAGCATTTCTTTTACCTCATCCCGTGTGGGCAGTCCTGCACTCTTTTCAGGTTTTGTGTGCGTCCAACCACATTCACAATAAATGCAGTTGAAGGTGCAGTATTTATAATCCACCGGTAGCAGGTTGATCCCCAGGGAAACCCCCAGCCTGCGGCTCATCACAGGGCCAAATACCGTTTCATGAAATAAAAATCCGCTCATGATAAATCTTTGGATAAAAGTAGTTCTTTTTGACGTATTACGTATTAAGTATTAGGTACTACGAACTTATGCATAATCTAATACAATCGTAATACTTGGTACCATGTACGTAATACTAAATATTCACTACATTTGCCCTTTATTCAGCATGGCTAGCCTCGACCAAATAAAGCAACCGGTTAAGGAACATATCAAGGAGTTCGAGAAATATTTTAGGGCTTCTATGAAAAGTAATGTTCCTTTACTCGACAGAGTGACACGTTATATTGTGAAGCGCAAGGGGAAGCAAATGCGCCCGCTTTTTGTTTTCCTATCGGCTGAAATTGCTGGCGGTGTGAATGAATCAACTTACAGGGGTGCCAGCCTCGTTGAATTGCTGCATACAGCTACCCTGATCCATGATGATGTCGTGGATGATTCAAATGAACGAAGGGGAGTCTTTTCCATCAATGCATTGTGGAAAAATAAGATCTCAGTACTGGTAGGGGATTTCCTTTTATCAAAGGGCTTATTGCTATCTCTGGATAATGATGATTTTGAACTGCTGAAGATCGTTTCCAATGCAACCAGGGAAATGGCCGAGGGCGAACTGCTTGCAGATCGAGAAAGCCAGAAAACTGGATATTGAAGAGGATATTTATTACCAGATCATTAAAAAAAAGACCGCTTCTCTGATCGCATCATGTTGTGCATGTGGAGCCTACTCTTCTTCCGGAAACGCTGAACTCACAGAGCAAATGAGACTGTTTGGTGAAAAAGTGGGTATGGCATTTCAGATTAAGGACGATCTTTTCGACTACCAGAAAGCCAATAAAACCGGTAAACCTTCCGGAATTGACATCCGGGATAAGAAAATGACATTACCCTTGATCTATTTACTGAATCGGTCAGGCAAAACTGACAAACGCAGGATCATCAACATCATTAAAAACCACAGCACAGACCCTGACAGGGTATCAGGCCTGATCCATGAAGTGATTGAATGTGGAGGTATTGATTATGCCAGGCAAAAGATGATTGAATACAGGGATGAAGCCCTGGCGATATTGCATGGCTTTGATGAATCCCCCGCTCAGAAATCCATGGCTGATCTTGTGATGTTCACCACAGAAAGGGAGAAATAAACCAAGCACTGCCCTATCCCTTTGTCAATGTAAATCCAATAGTAGTTCCATGCCCTAATACGACTCACATAAATGGCTTGCCTATGGACTTCAATTCCATCAATGCCAGGCATCACAACCTCCAAACTATACAGTTGCAATTAATCAAATGATTGCAATTTTTTTTTATCCAAAGGAGTTATTAATAAAAGTATCAATTGTGCCACATCTTTTGATCATAGTATTTATAATTGCTTTTATGGGAGGGGGAGCAGAACCTTATTCCGACCAGGCCTGTATCTCGGACCTGGAGTACGAGCTTTATGAATTAGTAAATGATTATAGAAAGGAAAACAGATTGCCGTCAATCCCATTGTCTCCTTCATTGTGTTTTGTTGCTGGTGCCCATGTTTGGGATTTGAATACTAATCTGCCAGATCAGGGGAGGTGCAATATGCATAGCTGGTCGGATCAGGGTCCATGGACGGAATGTTGCTATACTGAAGATCATAAACGGGCTTCCTGCATCTGGTCAAAGCCAGAAGAACTCACCGACTATGATGGTTATGGATATGAAATTGCATACTACAGTTCATGGTCTGCCGAGGAGCATCAGAATATGGCCGGGGCAGCACTTGAAGGCTGGAAAGGGAGTCCCGGACACAACCGCATGATCCTGAATAAATATGCCTGGAAACGAATGAACTGGAACGCCATGGGGGTAGGTATATATGGGAACTATGCAGTTATATGGTTTGGGGAGAAGAAAGATCCGGTGAAGAAGATCAGGCGTTGTCCATAGTGAGTTTGGAGTTCGGACTTTGGAGTTTGGAGTTGAAATGATTACTGTTATCTTTGAAAAAAAATGATCCTATGAAGAGAATCTTACTTTCCGTCGTTTTATTCTTTGTTATTGCTTTTGGCTTTGCTCAACCTTTTAATGGCGGGGCCATGATCGGTTTTGCTGCAACTCAGGTGGCAGGAGATACATATTCCGGGTTTAATAAGGCTGGCCCCATTGCCGGATTTTTTGTCAATTTTCATCCGGTAGATCACTCATCTGTGCAAATGGAATTGTATTATGTGATGAAAGGGAGCCAAAAGAATGCCAATGCTGTTGAAGGGGATAATGAATCCTACCTGCTGCGCCTGAATTACATTGAATTGCCCCTCCTGTATCAATTCCATATTGGCTGGTTTGCCATTGAGGCCGGACCTTCAGTAGCTTTTCTGATGAGCGGATATGAAGAAAAAAATGGAGAAGATATAAAGGCTGACGATTTTGCCACAGCCACTCTTCAACTCAACTTTGGGGTGGAATTTACTGTTGCAAAAAACTGGAAGATCGATATAAGGACGAACAACTCAGTTACCAACCTGAGAAATGAGACACATACAGGCCAGGTTCGCAGATTTTGGTCATACGGACAGTATAATGATGTTCTTCAGCTTACCCTGGCTTATCAGTTTTTTCATTTTGGGAAATGAAATTTGTTGAACCAGTTGCCCCTCGGCAATGTTATTCCCTTCGGTCATGAGCTCCCCCAGTACTCGGGGTCGGTTCGCTCGGGATGACAAGCGGTTAAATTAGTTGAATTGGTTGAACCCACCTTCGCAATGCTTCGGCGGGCAAGGTTGGTTGAATTGGTTGAATCGGTTAAATCGGTTGAATCGGGAATGACAATATAAATTAAACGTTCAACATTCTTATTCTTATTCCATGTTCACTGTTCTTTATTCCTTGTTCTTTATTCTCTATTCCCCTGTTTTATATTCCGCCGCATGGCGACATAGCCTGTCCGCTCAACAGCGGTCCCACTAAAGAGTTCACCGAACGTCTTTTCATCCAGTTTTTCCCAGTTCTCTTCGGTCATTCTGCCTAGCTGAGGAGCTGCTAAGAAAGCTGGTTCCTGATGAGGTTTTGCAAAGCGGTTCCAGGGGCAAACGTCCTGACAAATATCACAGCCAAAGATCCATCCATGCAGTTTATCATTGTTCCCTTTTGGAAACTCCCCTTTATGCTCAATGCTGAGATAGGAGATGCATTGCCCGGAATCAATGATCCCAGGAGAAACAATGGCTGCATTTGGACAGGCATCCATGCATAGTGTGCAATTGCCACAATGATCTTTCTTTTGGGGTTCATCATAGCTGAGGTCGAGATCTGTAAGGATAGTTCCAATAAAGAAGAATGATCCATGCTCCTTATTGATCAGACAGGAGTTCTTGCCCCTCCACCCAAGTCCGCATTTTTCTGCCCAGGATTTTTCCATGATTGGAGCTGAATCAACAAATACCCTTGCAGTGATCTCACCTATTTCATCCTCCACATCATCTACCATATGCCTTAGTTTAGATTTGATCACCCCGTGATAATCCTGACCATATGCATACTTGGAAATCTTATACTTTCCTTCCGATAATGCTGTTTCTTCTGGATAATAATTGTACAGTACCATGATCACCGACCGTGCCCACTCGTTGAGGAGTTTGGGATTAAGTCTTTTCTCTATATTCCTGTTCATATAGGCCATGGAAGCATGCTTCCCATCGTCGAGCCATTTTTTAAAAATGACAGATTCCTCAGGCAGCGGACCGGCTTCGGCAATACCACAAGCATCAAATCCAAGATCTTCTGCTGATTTCTTGATGAGTTTAGATATCCTATCTTTTGAAGCAGGCATGGTATTACTGTTCAAAAAGTCCGGGCTGGCTTCCTCCTTTGATCTTTCCCAGGTGCTTGTATGCATTTTCAGTGGCTTCCCGTCCTCGCGGCGTGCGCATCAGGTATCCTTCCTGGATCAGGAAGGGTTCATAAACTTCTTCGATGGTTCCTGCATCTTCTCCTACCGCAGTAGCGATGGTACTGATACCAACTGGCCCTCCTTTAAACTTATCAATGATGGTGAGCAGAGATCTTGTTATCCATTTCATCCAGTCCGTTCTTATCGACATTGAATGCTGAAAGGGCATGTTTGGCAATATCCATATTGATGGTGCCATCTCCTTTGATCTGTGCAAAATCACTGACCCTCCGGAGAAGAAGGTTAGCAATCCTGGGTGTGCCGCGACTACGCCGTGAAATTTCAGAGGCGGCATCATCGTCATAGGTACTTTCAGGATATTTGCCGAACTGTTCAATATTTTTTCCAGTGGTTTCTGCATCATAATATGACAGGCGGAGATTGATTCCAAAGCGGCTGCTGAGGGGTGCAGTCAGCAGTCCCGAGCGGGTAGTGGCTCCAATCAGGGTAAAGGGATTGATCTCAATTTGTACACTGCGGGCATTGGGGCCGGATTCGATCATGATATCGATCTTGAAATCTTCCATGGCAGCATAAAGGTATTCCTCTACTACTGGACTTAGCCGATGAATTTCATCGATAAAGAGCACATCGTGTTCTTCCAGGCTGGTGAGCAGGCCGGCCAGATCGCCGGGCTTGTCGATCACAGGGCCTGAAGTGACCTTGATGCCAACCCCCAGCTCATTGGCAATGATATGCGAAAAGTGTAGTTTTTCCAAGTCCCGGAGGGCCGTGCAGCAATACATGATCAAGGGCTTCATCGCGCTGTTTGGCTGCTTCCACAAAAATCTTCAGGTTGTCTACTACTTTTGCCTGTCCGGAAAACTCTGTGAAATCTGCAGGCCGTAAAACCTTTTCAATTTCAATTTCTGCCTGGCTGAGTTGATTGCCCTGGCATCAAGATTTTCGTTCATTCATAGTGGTTTTATTCTATCAGACCAGCAGTTCAGTATTATCCCGTAATTTATTTGCATGAACATCGATTGGTAAATTGCAATAAATGCATTGCTAAATTAGTTTATTTTACGTATATTTATTATTTTAGCATAGGATAGTATTGCGGTAAATCATGAAAAACTTGCTGGTAGCCATCGATTTTTCAAGGAATGCGATCCACGCACTTGAGTATGCTCTTGTATATGCAAATCAGCTGAATGCTGATGTTTCTATGATATGGGTAGATAATGTTACAGGGCCGGATCTTGTTGTTGATCGGCAGGACGGTGCAGCGCGACATGAGTCCAGAGACCTTTTCTATGGAGATCGTGGAAGAGTATGAGAAAAAATACAAGAAGGGAAAGCTGAGTTTCAAGTTAAGAAAAGGAAAGGTTTTTGAGGAGATCGCAAAGTATGCAAAAAAGATTGAAGCTGATCTGATCTTTTCAGGCACCCATGGAGTTACAGGTTTTGAGGAATACTGGATTGGCAGCAATGCGTACCGCATCGTCACACATGCTCCCTGCCCGGTGATCACTTTAAGGCAGGATTTCAAGTTTGGAAAGAAGGTGAAAAAGATCCTGATGCCTATTGACAGTACGTCGCAATCAAGCAAAAAAGTTTTTACGACTGCAAGTATTGCAGAAGCTTTTGGTAGTGAAATACAGATTCTGGCTTTGCATACATCAAAACTTGGCTCATTAAGAAAACAAGTGGATCGACATTTAAGGACTGGTAACTGAGCACCTGGAAGAGAAAGGGATAAAATACCTGGTTGATGAAGTCACCACAAATAATTTAACGCAGAATACGCGTGATTTTGCAACAAAAAACAAAGCCGACCTGGTAGCTCATAATGACTGAGCAGGAAACCACTCAGGCCAATATTTTCCTGGGTACTTTCGCTCGCCAACTTGTAAATAATTGCCCGGTACCGGTGCTGAGTGTTCGGCTGCCGACCGGCTGAATCAAACCATAACTGAAGGATGAAATTGAAATGGATTTTCTTAACATTCGTGGGTTGCATGATCGCAACCAGCATGATGGGACAGGCTGATGGGCAAGGGAATGTTGTGATCATTCAGGATCCGGACATTGATACCATCCTTCAGAAACATATGGAGATGAATGAAGCATTGCTGCTAAACACAGATAACTATGCCATTGACGGGTACAGGATACAGATTTTTGAGGAATCGGGGAATAAATCCCAACACAGTGCCAGGGAAGTGATGGCAGAATTTTCGGTCAAATATCCTGATATAGCTGTATACCTGACCTGGCAAGCGCCAAATTTTAAGGTGAGGGTAGGGGATTTCGATACCAGGATGAAGGCAGAGGGATTTCTCAATAAAATAAAAAGAAGCTATCCGATCGCCTGGGTGATCAGAGATAAAATAAAATATCCCGTTATCAATTAAACTTTACGGTTATGAAAAAGATACTTGTTGCCATTGATTTTCTTGATTGCTCTGTCAATGCCCTTGCACATGCTGTGACCATGGCAGAAAAAGCGGGTGCCGACCTTGAAATGGTTTGGGTAAACATGCCTGATCATTCTAAAGAGATTTTTAAGTGTGATCCGGAAACTTTGTTGATCGAGGTTGAAAAGCGTTTTAATGAACTGATCGAAGACTATGCCCCTGAAATGGGAGAGGGAAAAATGACCTATGCTATCAAGGACGGGAAGGTATATAAAGAAATTGTGGCCGCAGCAGATGAAGGAGAAGCTGACCTGATCGTTGCAGGGACTCATGGCTCATCAGGATTTGAGGAATTCTGGATCGGCAGCAATGCCAATAAAATTGTTTCTGCCACAGAAAAACCCATCATCACTATCAGGGGAGGGGTTGATATTAAACGCCCACTCAGCAAGATTGTGCTTCCCATTGATAGTACGGTTGAAACAAGACAAAAGCTGCCATTCACAACGGAACTGGCGAAGATAAATGATGCCGAGATATTTGTTTTATCTATTTATACAACCAAGGTGGCTGAGGTACGTTACCGGGTCGACACTTATACCAACCAGGTCATCGAATACCTTGAAGATGAAGGCATTAAATATACCAGGGATGCTATTGAAGCTGACAACCTGACAAAATCAACTATTGGATATGCGGAGCGGATTGATGCCAACCTGATCTCGATCATGACCGAGCAGGAAAGAACTACCGCCAACCTATGGCTGGGTCCCTTTGCCCAGCAGATGGTGAATCATTCACCATTTCCGGTACTGAGTATACATCCTAAGGAGTTGATTCGCTCGCTGACGCGATAATCTATTTTGTTATTTCGACTGGAGTATAACGAAGGGAGAAATCTGTCCTAGTAACCCGGTACAGATTTCTCCCTTCGGTCGAAATGACCTGTAAAATTTAATTTCTATCCAGACAGTTCAAGTCCTCAAAAGCGATTTTGAGCCTTCCCACTACTCCAAGTTCACCTTCACGGAGCCATTTGCGTGGATCATAATATTTCTTGTTAGGGACATCTTCTCCTTCAGGATTGCCGATCTGTCCCTGCAGGTAGTCGTGAAATTTTTTGTCGTATTCGCGTACACCATCCCAGTATGCCCATTGGGTGTCGGTATCAATGTTCATTTTAATAACGCCATAAGAAATGGCTTCCCGGATCTTTTCCTGGGCAGAACCTGAACCGCCATGAAATACGAAGAATAATGGTTTGGCAGCTGTGCTATATTTCTTCTCTACAAATTCTTGAGAATTATGGAGGATGATAGGTTCAAGCTTTACATTTCCTGGTTTGTAAACACCGTGTACATTGCCAAAAGAAGCAGCAATAGTAAAACGATTGCTCACTTCACTGAGTTGTTCATATGCATAGGCCACATCTTCTGGTTGTGTATACAGCTTTGAGCTGTCGATATCTGTATTGTCAACACCATCTTCTTCACCTCCGGTGATTCCTAGTTCAATTTCCAGGGTCATGCCAAGCTTATCCATCCTTACCAGGTACTCTTTGCAGGTGGCTATGTTTTCTTCAAGTGGTTCTTCCGAAAGGTCGAGCATATGCGATGAAAAGAGTGGCTTGCCATGGGCTTCAAAAAAATCTTCACCAGCATCTAATAACCCATCGATCCAAGGGAGGAGCTTTCTGGCTGCGTGGTCAGTATGCAGAATTACTGCCACACCGTAATATTCTGCCATCTGATGAACATGCATGGCTCCTGAAATGGTTCCGGCAATGGCTGCATCCATACCCGAGATGCCTTTGCCTGCATAAAAGGCGCCACCACCATTTGAGAATTGGATAATCACCGGTGAATTGACGAGCTTGGCTGCTTCCAATACAGCATTGATCGAATTTGAGCCCACAACATTCACGGCCGGAAGGGCAAAACTGTTGGCTTTGGCAATACGAAATATTTCCTGGACATCATTGCCGGTAACTACACCGGGACTGACTTTATCAAAGATCTTTTCTGACATTTTTTGTTGATTAAATTGGTTATCATTTTGAAGCCGCAAAGATAAAGAATAATTTCATTGAAATTATTCTGGGCGTTGGGCTTTAGGCTATGGGCTATAGGCAGTGGTGAGTGATGATTTTGCTATCTTTGCACTTTCAAATGTTCAATGCTCAATGCTAAATGTTCAATGAGCAATGATCAACCGGGCCCCGTAGTTCAATGGATAGAATGTCAGATTCCGGTTCTGAAGGTTGTGGGTTCGACTCCCGCCGGGGTCACAAAATCAAAAGAGCGCTCACCGAGCGCTCTTTTGATTTTACTTCTTCTCTCTTCTATCCCCTTCCCACCTCCTCTTCTCAAATGATCTATCTATTTTCAAAACTCTTCTCATGGGCTTTTTTTTCAAGAGACAAGCGGTTTATGGGCACGGATAGGGATATCCGCGCCAGCAGGCGCACCCTGTGCTTCTCCATAATTTAATGCTGCGCTGGTTGCGGAACGAATAATTTGATCTCCTAAATTCAGACTCAGGGGAGATTTTGCCATTTCCATTATTAACCTGTTGACACCAACACTTAAGGCTATTAGCCGGTTTTCAATTTCTTTTCTCATGAATAATAATATCTTCTTACTTATTAATACCCAATTTGAGAAAATGTCACACGCAAAAAAGAAAATAATATTTAATATTGAAAATACAGAATACAGAATTTCATATCACGAGCCCTACCGGGGCGAGTTGCTCCCGCCGGGGTCACAAAAAATGTTGCCGCTCTCTTGTCCGCCGTATTTCTAACTTAGGTGGAGAGCAGCAACATTATTTATTTAAAAATAATGGATCATCAAAGCGGTACTGCGGTGCTTTCCGGCTATCATATGGCAGATATAGATGCCAGCAGCAAGCCCCGAAGCATCAAATTCAATTTCATAATCTCCGGGTCTTTGTTTCTTATTAACCAAATCTGCAAGTATGTTGCCATTGTTGTCGTAAATCAAAATATTCACTCGTTGTTCCTTTTCGAGGCTGTATGATATGGTAGTTTTGGTTTTAAATGGATTTGGCATGTTCTGGAGAAAATGGTTTTGACGAATTGATCCATTATTAACTGTTAGCAGTGGGGAGATATTCCACAATTCAAGGTTGTTGAGTACAGTATCTGTGGCGGCTGTTTGGAATTCCGTAGCTTCATATACCGGGATCCCAGCAATAAATGGGTTGTTAACTGTGCTTTCCTGAAATATCGTTGTATAGATCACACATGCCATGAGATAGGATCCTTTTAAAGAAGGATGGTTCCAGTCACTCATATGTAAATAGTGCAAAGGATAATTATTGGCTTCAAGGATACCATACCAGGCCCATCCAACTGGAGCGATTTCAAAACCGATCTCATCAGAATATTGCAAGGTCGTATCATAAATATGACACTGCATATCTTCATAGGTGTCGGTCCAGTTCTGGTACCAGGTCATCCCATCCTCAAATGCCCAGGGAAGACAAAAAACCATTTTCGTTGATTGACAATTTGCCACTATTTTGTCCCGTAAAGTTTGTAAGGCAGGATAAACCGGGTGATGGATAAAGTGATCGGGATAGGCTACCAGTACCCCGACACCCTGTAATATCACATAATCCCAATCTCGTTCATTGATCTTCGCCTCGGTGCTGATACTGCTGGCATGGTCTGCCAGATAGAGCCCGTTTTGTCCACACATTTCAATGTAAACATCCTTTCCTGAGCCATCGGCAAGACCTTGTATCAGGCTTTTCAGGTTATTGGAATTAAAATAGCTGCTGCCTATCAGTAGTATCTCAGTATTATCGCTTTTGCTAATTGATTGAGCTGGCAAGGAGTTTATCCCAAAGCAAAGGAAAATTGCCGTGATAAGAAGTTTAACCCTCATATATCAAATTATTTGTTGAAAATCAGCTTTGTCTGAGTTGATTTGTCAGTTTTCATCAAATAAAGATATGGTCTGATGGTGAGGATCTCGGCAGTGAAACAACATTCATACATTACGGGTTTATAACGGCCGTATATCAATCTTCCAGCTTCCGCGCTTTCATTTCCATACCATTAATACTTAAGATCAAAGCGTTTATCCTGCCTTCATCATCTTTCTGAAAAATAACTAGGATATCACCGGGATATTGAATGAAGAACTGATCATCTCCTTCTGGTAAGATCTCTGCTTTGCGGCCATGATCGTCTAAAAAAAGCTTGTCATCCTCTTTAACAACGATAAAATTATCACCGGGTTCGATTTCATAAGAGCCGATATATTGGTCAAGCATCTTCGGATCAAGATCAATGGCTTGCCGGTGTTCAGCCTTGAGTTCATTTTCACGTATTGAGCTGGCGGTTTCAATCTTCTTGGTCATTTCTGCTGTTTTCTGAGATAGGTTTTCATTATCCACAACAGCATTTCCAAGCGATAGCGCATAGTTTATCAATTGATTGTCACCCGATGTGAAATCAGATTTCAACAAAAGACTGGCTACTTCAAGGCTTGATTGATATAGCTTCCCATCCAGAAGCATGTCAATTTCCTCCTGGTTTAATGCTCCCCTGTATATGAGCAACTGCCCCAATTCATTCGTGTTGCTATCATCACCAAAAGTAAATAGGACCGGTTCAAGCTGTTCTTCAAGTGTTAGTATCATTTTACCATCCAGGTAGATCCTGCTTTCTTTTGTCAGAAATTGATGTGTGAAAGTCAGCGTGTAGTATTCCCTGTCGATCATCATAACTTCACTTGACACCTCCTTCTTTTTCCCTTTGTAAATAAGGAATCCATCTTTGCTAATGCTAAGAGTATTTTTTCCTTTACTTTCTTGAATACTGATGATCGTAGATGCATGACTGCTTCTGAAATGAAAGAAAACCGTAAATGAATGCATCACTTCATCAGGGACATAGTAGATTTGGTTGAATTCTGAACCATTCATCATTTCTCCAATCTCTGTGTTCAGCAATTCAGGTGACGGCAGGCTTTTGCCGGCATTCAGGGCATCGAACATATCCGGTACGAAAGCATAAAACATCTCTTCATGTCCCCTGTCATCAGGGTGGTTCGGATCGAAGGTATAACCCTCAGGGAAATGACCGTGGCCATCATCCAGCACACCAAGTAAATTTACACTTGCTACATCCCAGGAATTGATCAATAGGTTCATCTTCTTCAAATAAGCATATTGCCCCTCTGTATAATTATCATTGCTGTAGCAAAGGCCCATAACCGGCAGAATATTATTTTTACTACACAGACCAACCAATTCCTTGATTCCTGAACGGTAGCTGTTGAAAACAGAATCAGGGTCTTCGGTTTCAAGGCCTTCGTTCGACATGGAAAGACCTATAAATACATATCCGGGATCCAGAGGCAATACATCTTCCACGAATCGTTCAATTGTACTTTTCGTATCAAAACCCGGGATGCTGATATTCACTACTTCCCAGCCTTTTGGTTTAAGCATCCTTGCCAGGCGGTAGGCATAGCCGTTTTGCATATCGTATTTTTCCTGGTAGCTGGTTACCCATCCGGCAGCCACTGAAGATCCAAGGATCACGATCTTCTTATTCTTTTCTGATGGACTTATTTCCTGTGATAAAAGCTGGAAACTAAAAGAAACCACCAGTAGGATAGAAAAAAGCACTTTGTTTTTCATATAACTAATTATTGGTTCTGGGTATTTGACGCAAATTGTGATGATAAGTAACATTTCTTATTTACAATTCTAAACTCTCCGGGCAACCTATTAAACTTTCTTCTTTCTTAATTGTTAAAGGATAAAATAAAAATACTTATTACTTTTGCGGCTTTTAAGCAATTAACCTGATTAACAATAGCGAACAAAATCAATTATGAAAAACCTACTTACTTTATTAGGCATATTCCTGGTATTGGGTGCGTTCAACCTCAATGCACAGGATGAAGTGCAATCTCCCGCCATGTTTGGGACAGCCATCGCTCACACAGTGATTGGCCCTGTTAGCGCTCTTCCGGCCCTTACTCCTGAAGAAATAGCTCTCCAGGAAGTGGAGGAAGCCAAGAAAATAAGAAACCCGGATCTCCAGTTCCGGAATTACCCCTATTGGGAAGAAAACCAACTTAAACGACCTGACCCCGGATTACAATCTGAAATGGGAACGAACAAAGGATTTACAGGCATCATCCAAAACTGGAGTGGGCAATCGACAACTGTTACCCCTCCTGACGATAATGGTACTGCAGGCCCCAATCATTATATGCAAACAATTAATTCGAAGTATACAATATACAATAAGACCGGTACTTTACTTGCTGGGCCTACAAATCTGAATGTATTCTTCTCAGGATTACCTGGAGGAAACAATAATGATGGTGACCCGATTGTCCTCTATGATGAACAAGCAGATAGATGGATGATGGCCGAATTTTCCGGTGCCTGGAGCAATCCGGATTATATGATGATCGCTGTCTCACAGACAAACGACCCTACCGGAACCTGGGATGCATGGTCATTTTTAATGAATGGCTTTCCGGATTATATGAAATTTGGGGTCTGGCGCGATGGATATTATATGGGAACAAACACTGGCTCAGGAGATGATATCTATGTTTTTGAAAGGGATGTAATGCTTGCCGGCGGTGCAAGTCCGCAAATGGTTCAATTTAATAACCCCAATCGCCCGAATAGTGGTTTTCACTGTGTACTCCCAATGGATAATGACGGTGCTTTTGCCCCTTCAGGAACACCAGGGCAGTTTATCACCATCAATGACAATGCTTGGGGTGGTGGCTCGGATGCACTCTGGATCTTTGAATTGGATGTAGACTGGGGCACCCCTGGAAGTTCTACATTTAGCAGGGTCCAGGTACTTGATGTGGATGCTTTTGATAGCTATTTTGGACCAACCTGGGATAATATAAGACAACCTAATTCACAGAAGCTTGATGCAATTAATCAAATCTTAATGCACAGGGCCCAATATAGAAATTTTAGTGGGGCTCAGCATCTTGTGGTCAACCATACAGTGGATGTGGATAATACTGACCATGCCGGTATTCGTTGGTATGAACTTGAATATGTTGGTTCTGACTGGCAAATAAGGCAATATGGCACCTATGCACCCGATGCTGACAGCCGTTGGATGGGAAGTATTGCCATGAATGGGAACCACGATATAGCATTAGGCTATTCAGTTTCAAGTTCAAGTACATATCCAAGCATTCGTTTTGCAGGGCAGTCAGCATCTGAAAATGCAAGTGCTACTGGGATTCTTGATATAATTGAAACGTCAATTTTTGAAGGCTCAGCCGCGCAGACAAGTTGGAATAGATGGGGTGATTATTCAAACCTGGCAGTAGACCCAACAAATGATAATACTTTCTGGTACACTACGCAGTATGCCATAAGCGGGTCAACTAAAGGAACGAAAATCGCATCATTCGAATTTTCACCCCCAGCACCAGTGGCCAACTTTGTAGCAGATAATTTAACGCCACTAACCACTGATGAGGTTCAATTTACAGACCTTTCAACTGCTGGTCCAACATCATGGTCATGGACGTTTACGCCTTCAACAGTAACATATGTAAATAGTACGTCTTCTTCATCCCAAAACCCTAAAGTAACATTTGATGCGGCTGGCTCTTACACAGTTGAACTGGAGTCAACAAACGCCAACGGATCAAATACAGAAACAAAGGTTGATTATATTGAAGCAAGTGCACCATTGCCTCCTCCGGTTGCTGATTTTATGGCTGATATTACCACACCATCTCTGATTGATATCGTACATTTTACGGATCTTTCAACCAATAGCCCTTCAAGCTGGTCATGGTCCATTACACCTTCCACATTCACCTATATGACCGGGACCAATGCTTCTTCCCAAAATCCTAATGTAAGATTTGATGCTGAGGGATATTATACAGTGGAATTAACATCCACCAATTACTCGGGATCTAATACAGTTACGAAAGTTGATTACATACTTGCATCGATTCCTCTTTTTGCGCCTGTTGCTGAATTTGAAGCAGATAATACTACACCTGATTTAGGTGATACTGTTTCTTTCACTGATTTATCTGAACATAACCCAACTTCATGGTTGTGGTCTTTCATACCCACCGATGTAACTTATGTTAACGGTACATCAGAAACCACACAAAATCCTGATGTCACATTTGGATCTTCCGGATACTATAATGTTGAACTTACTGCTACCAATAACGTTGGCTCAGATTCAGAATTAAAATCAGGCTATATACTTGTTTATGGAACATTGGCAGTGACCACAACAGCCAGTCCAGATGAACTATGCGAAGGTGATTGGACCCAGTTAAATGCACTTCCAAGTGGTGGCAGTGGGATCTACACTTATAGTTGGACTTCAACTCCTGCTGGATTTACATCCTCTTTACAAAATCCCGTTGTATTTCCTGATATGACTACTACATATCATGTGGAAGTTGACGATGGTACAAACACGATCAATGATGAAGTAACTGTTACTGTGAATCCACTGCCGGAGATCATCCTTGGCGACTGGCCGGATATGCTCTGCAATGTCGGAGTACCACCAGTACAACTTACTGCGGCACCCGCAGGAGGAACCTATAGCGGGACTGGGGTATCAATAACGGGAGTATTCATATCCAGTATTGCTGATACTGGTTGGAATGTGATCACCTATACCTACGAAGATGCAAATGCATGTGAGAATTCAGCCCAGGATTCCATTTATGTGGATGACTGTGTTGGTGTTGGTGAACTGAATGGTGCTAACAACATCGTGAATCTATATCCTAACCCAAGCATGGGATCATTCACTATTGAAAGTGAACAGATCATTGAAAGGATTGAGATCATTGATCAAACCGGCAAGATGGTCTTGATGCGCAAGGTGAACGATAAAGCAACTGCGATTTCAGCTCTTCGCTCAAAAGGCCTTTACTTTGTCAGAATATATACTGAGAATCCGAACGCGCTGCCAACAGTAGTGACGAAGGAATTCATTATTAATTAGAGGTAGGATTATGGATGCTGGATGTTGGATGGTAAATCCCAATATCCAGCATCTAGGATCCAGTATCCAGTATCCAGCATTCTGTATCTTTGCAATAAACCCAAGCCTATGAAAAAATTAGTGATCGTGCTTTTTGCATTCATGATTCCTTTGTTTTATTCCTGTGAGGAAGCAGGTGATATTATTGAGAACCTCGGCCTGACCGATGCTGAGATTGTTGCCGGCTTGAAACAAGCACTTACCATTGGTACTGATTCTTCCGTAAATATTGTTTCTAAGGTTGATGGATATTATAAGGATGAACTTATAAAGATATTATTGCCACCGGAGGCCGATGTCATTGTTGATAATCTCAATCATCCGCTGCTTCAGGGATTGGGCCTTGATCAGTTGATTGAGAACGTGATCCTTAAAATAAACCGCGCTGCAGAAGATGCAGCAACTGAAGCCGCACCGATCTTCTGGGATGCGATCACAAATATGACCATCGCGGACGGATACAATATTCTGCACGGTGAAGATACAGCGGCTACGCATTTTCTGAGGGAGAATACTTTTGGCTCCCTGAAGGATTTATTTGCACCCAAGATGCAGAATTCACTGGAGAAAGATATTGTTGCAGGAGTTTCGGCCCAGGAAACCTGGAACACGATAACGGAAAATTACAATACAATTGCGAATTCTATAGTAGGCCAGCTGGCCGGATTGCAACCAGTGAATACTAATCTTGGCGAATGGGTCACCACAAAAGCACTTGACGGCTTATTTGTTAAGATTGCTGATGCAGAAAAGGCCATCCGTACAGATCCCCTGGCCAGGGTCACTGATCTGCTCAGGCGTGTATTCGGATCTATAGGTGTATAGGCCCTATCACCCACCGCCCATAGCCCAATGCCTATAGCCCAACTTAATATTCCATAAACTCCCTGAAAAGAACCTGCAGGTAAGATTTGCCTTCCTTGATAAGGCTGTCTTTATGAGCCTCGGGAATCTCCATTTCAAGGTACCCATAAGACCTATGCCATACAAAATGGCCATCATTACGGATCCACCCCAGGCCGTTGGTTGCTTCGTAGAATGCAAATTCCGGAGAATAGGGATTGAACAGATCATGACTCCAGGTAAATTCTTCTGTACCCAGATTCAGTTGACTTAGTAAGGTCACCGGGATATCAGTTTGAGAAGATAAACGGGCGAGCTCTGATCCACGCATTTCATCCTTGATAACTTCGCCATAAAATAACATAGGAATATGGCGGTACTGTGGAGATGTTACCGGCCAGTGACGATAGGAATTATGACTGTGGTCAGCCACAATAATAAACAGGGTGCTATCGTACCAGGCTTGCTGAGAGGCATTCTTGAAATAATCCCTCAAACATCGATCAGTATAATATGCTGAATTGATATACTCATTTTCGCTGCCTCCCCAGTCGAGAACTTTCTCCATGGGCTGGTCATAAGGTGAATGAGTGCTTGTACTGAAAATGACTGAAAAGAAAGGCTGCCTGACATTGTCAAGTTTTGCAATCTGGTAATCAAACAGATATTCGTCATGAACGCCAAGCTTTCCCATTGGGAGAGAATCTGGCAGGTCATAGATCTCGATCATTTCTTCAAACCCAGCAATACTGAGGTAGGATTTGATTCCCCCGTACATCAGGTGCCCTCCAAAAAAGAAGGAAGTATGATAATCTTCTTCTTTGAGTCTTTCAGGAAGGCTTGGTAGCTTCACCACCTTATCAAGATTATGTGTAATCGCAGTTATGGGTGTAGCTGGAAATCCACCGAAGATGGCCGACATGGCTTGCTCTGACCGGTTTCCGCTGGCATATAATTGCGTGAATAGAATTCCATCACTGGCCAGTTTCTCAAATTCAGGTGTGATCCCTTCTTCACCACCCAGGGAATGGATAAGATCTGCCGACCAGCTTTCCAGCAAAATGATCACAATATTTGGTCGTTTCGTATTCAGAATGCTGATAGTGGTGTCTTTTTTAACTTCGTTGATCCTGTCAACCAGCAAGGCTGCATCGGCATCATCATAGAACTGGAATGGATTTTCTTTCATGAAGCGATAGTTCTCCATCATGCTGAAAGTAAAACTGTATCCTGAATTCACTGCTGCCAGGTTGAGAATGTTATGATTGGTATAGAATGATTGGCTTTGTGTAATAGGGATCTCCTGTATACCCCCCCGAATGCCAAGGAATAAGAACAAAGGTGTGATAATCAGGAATACCAGTGATCCGAAATAATTTCGTTTTACGGCAAGAGGCTTCCGATAAACCAAATGCTTATAAAGAAAGAAACTTATGATTGATATCAGCAGGAAGATGATGACCAGCCAGATAAACTGTCCTGTAGATGCAGAATTATAAACCTCATCAGGATTTGAGAGATAATGCAAAGCCTTATAATGCAACTTGGTTTTCCATTCGGCATAAATCCCCAGCTCTGTCGTGGTGATGAGGGTATATGCAAAGATCATGATGGCTGTATAAACCTTATTGGCCAGATCGAAAATGTGTGAATTGATCACAGATCTGAAAAGGAGAAGGAAAAATGGCAGGATCAGGAGGTATGATGCTGTGGAAACATCCAGCCGCAATGCATACCAGAAACCGGCCAATATCTCTCCAAATCCAGGGCTTTCCAGGGAAACCAGATGATGATAATATATGAGGAAGATCGCCCTGTTCAAAGCAAAGAACAATAGCCAGAAAATGAACTGCCGTATGAGTGAAGTAAAGATCCTGATCATCAGAATTATATTATTGCCTGCAAAGGTAAACATTTGAACTGTTCAGGCTTTTGTTTGTTTAAAATGATTAAAAATAGCTATATTTACATTCCCCAAATCGCTTGCTTTCTGTAGTGTGCAGAATTTGGATATAATTACAAGAGTTAAACTGTTTCTTATGATAAAAAAAGTCCTCGTTGCGAACAGGGGTGAAATTGCTTTAAGGGTGATGCGTTCGTGCAGGGAGATGGGAATCACATCGGTTGCGGTATATTCCGAAGCCGACCGTGACTCTATGCATGTACGCTATGCTGATGAAGCCTATTTTATTGGCCCTTCTCCGTCTGCTGAAAGTTATCTCGTGATCGATAAGATCATTGAGGCTGCGAAAATGTCAGGTGCGGATGCCATCCATCCCGGATACGGATTCCTTTCTGAAAATGCATCATTTTCTGATCGCTGCAAAAAGGAAGGTATTATTTTTATTGGGCCCTCATCGTATGCCATAGACACCATGGGTGATAAGATTACCGCTCGTAAAACCATGGTGGAGGCCGGAGTGCCTGTCGTACCTGGAAGCGATGTAATCACCGACGAAAAGGATGCCCTTAAAAAGATAAAGGATATAGGCTTACCGGTGATGGTAAAAGCTTCAGCTGGAGGTGGTGGAAAAGGAATGCGGCTGGTAGAAAAGGAGAAGGATATTATCAGTTCTGTCAGGGCTGCCCAGTCAGAAGCACGTGCTTCCTTTGGCAATGATGCCATTTATATCGAGAAGTATATCAAATCACCTCATCATATCGAATTTCAGATCCTGGGGGATAATCACGGCAATGTGATCCACCTGTTTGAAAGGGAATGTTCGGTACAACGCCGACATCAAAAGGTGGTGGAGGAGACCCCTTCTCCGCTAATGACTCCTGAAGTAAGGGAAGAAATGGGAAAATTTGCTGTCGCTGCAGCGAAGGCTGTAAATTATAGTGGCGCCGGAACCATTGAGTTCATCGTCGATGATAAATTGAATTACTATTTTCTTGAGATGAACACACGCCTGCAGGTGGAACATCCCATCACTGAGAGGGTAGTGGGCGTTGATCTGGTCAGGGAGCAGATCAATATTGCCAATGGATTTGAACTGGAACTCAAGCAGGATGAATTGAGGCAAAACGGGCACGCCATTGAGTGCAGGATTTATGCAGAGGATCCGGAAAATAATTTCATGCCTAGTCCTGGAGTGATCCAGCATATTACTGAGCCTCTTGGACTTGGTGTCAGGCATGATGGTTATGTTTACGAAGGATATGAGATCCCAATACATTATGACCCCCTGATCAGTAAACTGGTGGTTTGGGATAAAACAAGGAAGGAAGCAATTGCACGCATGAAACGTGCCCTTTATGCATATAAAATCACAGGGGTAAAAACATCCATCCCCTTCCTGAACCGCATCATGCAAACGCCGGACTTTGTGAAGGGAAAGTACAATACGCACTTCATTGAGAAAAACAAAGAATTCCTGATGTTCCCCGACAAACATGAAGTGAAAGTAGAAGATGTTGCCATAATTGCAGCCTATGTTGATTATCTCGACAAACTTGAGAAGTTGCAAACAGATGTGAAGGCGAATACTGATAAGAACAACTGGAAAAACTGCGGGCGCCGAATGAGCTTCAATCGCTTTTAAAGAATAAGAAAATTAGAATTATGTCTACTGAAATAAATATCAATGACCGCAATGCTCTGGTAGAGATACTTAGCCGTGATGCCAATAAGGTCAGGATAAGTATTGACGGGAAGAAGTATGAGGCAGATGTCGTGATGGTGGAGGAAGGGGTTTATTCGATTATTATCGATAATAAATCCCATAATATCGAGCTTTCCCAAACCGACAATAAAAACTACCTGGTCAATACCTATGCCAAGTCCTACAAAGTGGAGATTGTAGATGCTGAGAGCAAATACCTGAAGAGCCGTCGCCGGCAGGATGGCCACGAGGAAAATGTAATCTCCTCGCCCATGCCCGGAAAGATCGTAAAGATCCTGGTGAAGGTAGGGGATGAGGTAAAAGCCGGCGATACAGTAATTATCGTTTCAGCCATGAAGATGGAAAGCGAATACAAGGTTAAAAAAGACCGTATCATTAGGGAGATCAAGGTGAAAGAAGGTGATACTGTCCAGGCTAACCAACCCCTGGTGGTGATCGAATGATCAGCCGATAAAACGATTTGATAAATCCAAAAGAAAAGATAGATGTCGATTAAAGAAAAGTTTGAGGAATTTGAAAAGCGGAATAAAAATGCTGAACTCGGTGGAGGAGTAGAACGTATTGAAAGACAGCATAAAGCTGGAAGGAATACTGCCCGTGAGCGTATCGAAGATCTGCTTGATCCCGGTACCTTCGTTGAGATTGATAAGTTCATGACCCATCGTTGCAAGGATTTCGGGATGGAGAAAAACCAGATCCCTGGCGACGGTGTGGTGTGTGGATATGGCAAGATCGATGGAAGGCTGATGTATGTCTTTGCACAGGATTTTACAGTATTTGGTGGTACGCTGAGTCGTGCCAATGCCGACAAGATCGTAAAGATCATGGATCTGGCAATGAAGATGGGTGCCCCGCTCATCGGCTTGAATGATTCCGGTGGTGCCAGGATCCAGGAGGGAGTGGAAAGCCTTGGTGGTTATGCTGATATCTTTTACAGGAATGTGATGGCTTCCGGAGTAATTCCACAAATCTCTGCCATACTCGGGCCATGTGCAGGAGGTGCAGTTTATTCACCTGCCATGACCGACTTCATCATGATGGTAAAAGAATCCAGCTACATGTTTGTTACAGGGCCGGATGTTATAAAAACCGTTACTCATGAAGAAGTAACAAAAGAAGAGCTTGGCGGTGCGGTGACACATAATTCCAAGAGTGGCGTTGCGCACATGATCGCTGAGGATGACGAACAGGCCATGATGATGATCCGTGAAATGATGAGTTTCCTGCCACTGAATAATATGGAGGATCCTCCCATCCAGCCTTGTACGGATGATATTAACAGGGAAGATGATCACCTGAACGATATTGTCCCCGATGATCCGAACAAGCCATACGACATGAAAGAGATCATCGAAACAGTGGTTGATCATGGTAACTTCTTTGAGATCCAATGCCAGTATGCCCAGAATATTATCATTGGTTTTGCACGTATGGGGGGAAGGCCAATCGGCATCGTGGCCAACCAACCCGCATTCCAGGCAGGCGTGCTTGATATCAACTCATCGGTCAAAGCAGCCCGCTTTGTGCGCTTTTGTGATGCTTTTAATATTCCCCTGATCACTTTTGAAGATGTTCCCGGCTTCCTTCCGGGTACTGCGCAGGAATTTGGAGGAATCATCAAGCATGGGGCTAAACTTCTTTATGCCTTTTCGGAAGCTACAGTGCCGAAGATCACCATTATCACCCGTAAAGCATACGGAGGAGCATATGATGTAATGTCAAGCAAGCATATTGGGGCAGATGTAAACTACGCATACCCCACAGCAGAAATTGCCGTGATGGGAGCTGATGGTGCTGTTAACATCATCTTCAGGGATAAACTAACAGACAAGGAAAAGAATAAAGCAGTTGATGATTACCGCAAAACTTTTGCGAGCCCATACAAGGCTGCCGAACTGGGATATATTGATGAGATCATTTACCCCAAACAAACCCGGCAAAAAATCATCCAGGCACTGGAGATGACCCAGACCAAGAGCAAGACAAATCCGCCGAAAAAACACGGTAACATACCCCTTTAGAAATGCCTAGTGCCTAGTACCTAGTGCCAATTTAAATGTGAAATGTAAAATGTGAAATGTCGAATGCACAATGACGTGTACAACGCACTCGTTAAACTTCCTTCTGTATCTCCTCAATCACCGTCTCCAGCGTATTACTTATGTCTGACACATATTGCTGAATAGCAGAAACATTATTTTTCTCACCGGCAAGCTGCTCCAGCACACGGATATCATTTTGCAATCCGTTGATCTGAAACAAGTCGATGCTTGACTTCAGTTTATGGGCATAAAACTTTATTTCCTCATAATTCCCAATTTCCATGTTTTCATTCAATGCCCTGATCATGACCGGTGTTTCATTGACAAAAATGCCAATCATGTTGCCAAGCTGTTGCTTATCATCTCCGAGAAACAACTTTACCTGGCCTAGATTATATAGTTTGCCTTTCATGCTATGCTGGATTTACTTCTGTCATTATTCAATTTCTTTCATCATACGATAAACGGTTGACTTACCAATGTCAAGCTTTTTAGCAACCGTGATCACATTCCTGTCATATTTTTTCAGATAATGACGAAGGATCTTCTTTGTATATCCTTCCATGGTGTCATCATCATTCATTAATTCCCGGCTGAAGTTTGTTTTGGAAAAGGCTATGTCTGTTGGCTCTATAACATCACTATCAGACATCACTGCAGAAAGGTCGACAATGGCTTTCAGTTCTCTGACATTTCCCGGATAAGTATACTTGAGCAGGCGTTCCTGGGCCTCCTGACTGAGTGTTTTCTTTCCAAGCTTATTATCTTTGCAAAACTCATCCAAAAAGAATTTGGCAAGGATCAGGATGTCATTTCCACGTTCCCGCAAAGGAGGTAACTCAATGGGTAAGCCCAGCAGTCTGTAATACAGATCTTCCCTGAAATTTCCCTTATTTACTTCCCTGGACAGGTCTTTGTTGGTGGCTACGATTACCCTGGCATCAAATTTTATGGTTGCATTTCCACCAACGCGGGTCAATTCCTTTTCCTGAAGCACCCTGAGGAGCTTGGTTTGCATATTCATATCCATTTCTGCGATCTCATCCAGGAAGATGGTACCGTCGTTTGCCTGCTCAAACTTGCCTTTTTTACGTGTAGTGGCACCTGTAAAAGCACCTTTTTCATAACCGAAGAACTCACTTTCGATCAATTCACCGGGAATAGCACTTACATTTATAGGTACAAAAGGACCAGTTCGCCGTGGAGAGTTGTAGTGAATGGCCTTGGCTACAAGGTCTTTACCAGTACCTGTCTCACCAAGCAGGGATATCACGATGTTTGTTTGTGTGGCCTTGTCGATGAGATCAAATATTCTTGTGATGGCCGGGCTGTTACCTTTGATCACATTTTTAAATTCATATTTTTTCCCAATTTCATCTTTAAGCTGTCGGATCTCCTGCTTTAACTCGATATTCTCCTTTACCTTTTGCAAGCTGTGCCAGAGTCTGTTCTTGGTATCCTCATCTTTGACGAAATATTCATAAGCTCCTACCTTGAGCAGGTTGACAGCTGTATTTACATCTTCCTGACCTGAAACGATCACTACCGGAAGCTTAGGGTTATATGCAATAATCTTTTGAAGGACTTCTAATCCGGAGGTGTCTGGCAAACTATAATCGAGGGAAATAAAATCAGGATCCTGGTAAAGATTGTCGATACACTCCTTACCGGTGGTAAATAATAAGACCTCATTATCGGGATTAAGCGCTAAATGATAGCGTAGCATCTCCCCATAAAGCTTATCATCTTCGACGATAAACACCTTTAAAGATTCCATGATGTTGGTTTTGCCGCAATAAATATAAGGCTTATTGGTTTATTTTGCAATTTCTTCCCAAATCAAATAGAGAAAGAGCTACAAAATCACCGTTAGCAACTATTTGTTCTTCATACGGATAATAATCATACTTGTTACACAAAAAGGCTTAAATATATTCTATCTGAAGCTGAACAAAAGAATGTTATGCTTGTTCTCCTAGAAAGTATCTAAAACATATTACTTTTGCCTATATTAAAGAACTGGTATGCTGAAAGGAATAAAAATCATCTGGAAAATGATCAGCTTTCTGCTGAAAGCCTTGCTATTGTTCATTATTCTGCTGATCCTGATCTTCACCTTGAAGTATCTGACTGCCCCGTATTATATTTTCCCGGAGCCACAGCCTTTTTCAGGTGAGCAATTCTTTAATCCTTATGAAGGTATCGACAGCAACTACTGGCGCAAAGGGAATTTTCAGATACAATCGCAAGCATGGGGAGGTGTTACCGATGGTAGAAAAAATACCAATGAAGCCATAGACAGTATTTATGGATTGCTTGAATATGATATCATTGCTACATCAGATTACCAGAAGATCAACAAGCATGGTGAAGACCGCGACACATATATTCCAGTCTATGAACATGGCTATGGGATTTACAAAAACCACCATGTAATGATTGGAGCTGATAGAGTAGTGTGGAAAGACTATCCGTTCATTCATACCCTTCATCATAAGCAGCATATGATGAATACACTTCGGCCAACGTGCGAACTAATTTTTATAGCTCATCCAAGATATGCAGGGGGCTGGGTTCCTGATGACATGACCTGGATCACGAATTATGATGGCATAGAGGTGCTAAACGGATTTAGGGTGTCCCTGCCACACTGGGATGCAGCACTTTCTTCAGGCAAAAATATGCGTATCCTGGCAGATGATGATGCACATGATATTTCAAATATTAATGAGGTAGGGAATTATGCCACCTTGATATATTCTCCAGTGCTGCATGGCGACAGCATTGTTTCAGCCATGAAGGCTGGAAGGGCTTTCGGTGCAAGCATCTACAGGGTATGGGGTGAGCCCATGGACGAAAAGATCGAAAAAGCAATCAATCTTCCCAAATTATCAAAAGTTGAAATGAAAGGGGATACCCTGACAGTGGCCGTAAATAAGATGTCCACAAAATTCAGGTTCATCGGACAGGGCGGAAAAGTGCTTGATTCGGTTTTAAATACCATGGAGGCCAGGTATGTGATTTCCGAAAATGACACTTATGTGCGCACGGAGATTATGTTTCCAAACTTTACAGCCTACTATCTCAATCCTGTGATCCGCTACGATGGAGGTGATCCCTGGGCCCATGAACTTGCCCGTATAGATCCCGTCAGGACCTGGGTACTCAGGATCGTAGGTTTTGCCACACTCATCTTTATTTTTGTGAATATTTATTACCTTCGAAAACGATTAGTTAAAAGAGCGCGTCGCTAGTATGAATAGTCCCCGACAGATACGCAGGGCCATGATTGTTTTGGTACTGCTGTCATTGGTCATCCGTGGATTCCTTGCAGCTTTCCTCGAGTTTGGAAATGATGAGGTTTATTATTGGACCTATGCCCTCTATCCCGGTATGAGCCACTTTGACCATCCACCTATGGTCGGTTTTCTTATCCAGATAACAAGTTTGAATCTGGCCTTTACTGGTGAATTCTTTATTCGCCTGGGTGCAGTTTTGCTTGGAACACTTAATATCTGGCTGGTATTTCTGATCGGGAAAAATATCAAGGATGAACTCACCGGCTTTTACGCTGCTTTGCTGTACACGGCTTCTATCTATGCTTTTATTATTGCCGGCATCTTTATTCTTCCTGATACACCCCAGCTGACTTTTTGGTTGCTCACTTTGTATTTTCTGCTGCAATCTGTGGCAGGTCCTGTCTCCAGACCTGCAAAAGGGTATCTCCTCCTGGCCGGTATTACAGTAGGTTTGGCCTTTTTGTCAAAATATACATCAGCTTTCCTCTTGATTGGGACATTTCTATTTCTGATCATAAATAACCGTCAATGGTTTAAGCAAAAAGAGCTCTATCTGTCCGTCGTGATGGCTTTGCTTTTTTTCTTCCCGGTAATCCTCTGGAATTATTATAATGATTTTATCAGTTTTACTTTTCAAAGCGATAGGGTGGGTATATTTGACGCTGGACTGAGAGGGGACTTCTTTTTTGCTGAGCTGGGAGGTCAAATGCTGTATAATAATCCGCTTAATTTTATCCTGGCTGTGATCGCAATAATTGCTTTTTTCAGGGGTAAGATCTCGGTAAACCCTCAAAAAGGAAAGCTTATTTTATGGGTCACAATCCCACTTATATTACTTTTTCTGTTCTTTTCCCTTTTCCGCCATACCCTGCCTCACTGGACCGGCCCGGCATGGACAAGCCTGATTTTCTTATCGGCTGCATATCTGCGTGATATAGGTGTCAGGAAGATGAGGGTAAAACTTCTTCCATCATATACAATTGCTTCTCTGGGACTATTGATTGTTGTTCTTGTGCTTGGTATTATGCAAATCAAGGGTGGGATGCTATACAACGATGCAGGCGATCGCTCTGAGAATTTGGGTGAAAAAGATGTAAGCCTGGATATGTATGGCTGGAGGCAATTGAGCACAGAGTTTGCCCGGATTGTTGAGGATGAAAAGCAACTTAATAATATTGATACCATGAGTCCGGTGATCAGCCACAGATGGTTTCCGGCTGCCAATATTGATTATTATCTGGCCAGCCCACTGGGAATAAATGTACTTGGATTGGGAAGCCTTGATGCATTGCATAAATATGCATGGATCACACAGAAAAGGGAAGGATTCAAACCGGATATGGATGCATGGTATATTACTGTTAGTCGCGACTTCAGGGATCCTGTTCCCATGTATGGGCCCTTCTTTGATGAGGTTGATCTGGCCTACACCATACCCATCAACCGAAATGGCAAACATGTGATGAATGCTTTTGTCTACTACCTCAAGGATATGAAAAAAATGCCCCGGGAAATCATCCCTTAAAACTCCTTACACCCTGTACCCTGAACCCTGTCCCTGATTTATTATCTTTGCAGTATGGAATCCAAACGTCAGCAACGTATATCAAGGCTTTTACAAAAGGATCTTGGTGAGATCTTTCAGCACGAAGCAGGAAGTATTTCGCGTGGTGCCATGATTACGGTTACCAAAGTGCATGTGACGCGCGACCTTGCCCTGTCACGTGTATATCTCAGCCTCTTTGGCACTGAAGACAAGCAAGCCCTGCTGGATAAAATCAGGGATCGTAAAAACGAGATCAAATACAAGCTTGGTAACCGCATTCGTAATCAGTTGCGGGCTGTTCCTGATCTGGAGTTTTATGAAGATGATTCGCTCGATTATATTGACAATATTGATCGCTTGCTTAAATAAAAGCTCAATTTGAACCTGCCGCTTCATATCGCCCGACGATACCTGATTTCAAAGAAATCGCATAATATTATCAATGTAATTTCAGGAATTTCGGTGATGGGCATCATGGTAGGAACCATGGCACTGATTGTTGTACTTTCAGTATTTAATGGATTTGAATCCCTGGTTTCTTCTCTGTACAACTCCTTTAATCCTGACCTTGAGATTACAATTAAGAATGGCAAAACTTTTACCCTGGAGCAGGTCCAGGCTAACAGGATCAGGGAATTACCGGGTGTGATCCATCTTACTGAAGTTGTAGAAGAGAATGCACTGCTCAAAAATGGCTCAAGGCAGTATATAGCGAAAATGAAGGGCGTTGGGGATGAATTTTCACAAATGACAGCCATCGATTCTGCCATTATTGATGGCGAATATGTATTACAATATGGACAGAAGGCCTGTGGTGTATTCGGGGCAGGAGTATCATATCACCTGGGTGTGATCCCGGAAGACTTTGCCGACCCCGTAGGCATCTATGTGCCCAGCAGAACCGCTGACTTTAAACCGGGCCTGGAACAACCTTTTAATCAAGGGAATGTGATCCCGTCCGGTGTGTTCTCCATTCAACAAGATTTTGATTTGAGCATTGTACTGGTGCCGATCTGGTTTGCCAGGGAATTGCTTGAATACACTGATGAAATTACTGCGCTTGAAATTGGATTTGCAGCAGATGCAGATCTGAAGGAATTGAAATTATCCATCAAGCAAATAGTAGGAGAAGATTTCCATGTGAAAGATCGCTATGAGCAGGAAGAGCTGCTGTATAAGATCATGAATGCCGAGAAATGGATCATCTTTCTTATCCTGGCATTCATACTTATGATAGCCACATTCAATGTGATTGGATCCTTGTCGATGCTGATTATTGATAAACAGAAAGATATTGCTGTTCTATACAGCCTGGGAGCTAATAAAACCCTCATAAAACGGATCTTTCTGATCGAGGGATTATTGATATCACTAAGCGGTGCCCTGGCGGGCCTTGTTTTGGGTGGCCTATTGAGCTGGATTCAACAGGAATTCGGCATTATCAAACTGGGTCAGGGCGACGGATTTTTTATCATTGATGCATACCCTGTTGAAGTCAGGGCTATGGATTTCTTATTTGTCTTCATTACTGTATTTGTGATTGGCTACTTCGCTGCATGGCTCCCCGCCAAAAGATTATCCCGAAAAAGCCTTGATCAAAAGCTTGCATAAACTTTTCCCTTACATCCGGACAACCATATGTTTCAATAAGGGTCTTAGAACATATATTGAATCTTAATTGTATGAATGTAAATTTATATATCTTTGTGCATCGCATAATAAAAGCAACTAAAAAAACATAACCTAAAAAACATCAAACATGACACCTAATATTATCCGAAATTTGGTTTTGTCTATACTCTCAATTGTAATGGTTTTTAGCGTACAGGCCAAAGATATTACCATCACTCAAAATGGAAATACCAGCATTGAGGTAAGCCTCAACACTTATCAGCAAATGCGTTTCAGCAACATGCTGGATCAAATCCAGACCTTTAAGGTTGATACTGAAATGGGCGTTTTCAATGAGCTGAGCATTCAGGGTTACACCAACAGTAATCTTCCCGGAGATCCAAAACTACCTGTTAACAGGAAATTGATTGAAATTCCATTTGGAGCAATACCCGAGATTAACCTTATCAGTTTCAAGGTGGAAGAATTCAAGCTTGAGGATCTGGGTATTGATTATCCGATTATTCCTGCTCAAAACCCCACACCCAAAGATGGCTCATATGTCCCCTTTGAGTACAATGAGGATACATACAAACTGGATGCTTTTACATCTCAGGAACTGGTATCAGTTGAAGTGCTCGGTGTGATGCGCGGACTCAGAATCGCAAGGCTCGATATTGCTCCGGTTCAATATAATCCGGTTACAGGCATGATCAGAATTTACACTGAGATAGAAGCTGAAGTAGTCTTTAGCGGAGCAGATGTTATGGCCACGCTTGCACAGAAAAAGAAGAATGAAACTCCTTATTTCCGTTCTGTTGGTGCCAGCTTGATTAACTATAAGCATGAGCAAGCATCCACAAGAGATACCATCACCAAGTACCCGGTGAAATTTGTCATAGTATCGGATCGTATGTTTGAAACCCAGCTACAGCCATATATCGCATGGAAAACGAAAAAAGGATTTACTGTTGTTGAAGCCTATACTGATGTGATTGGGAATACAACATCCGCAATAAAATCATACCTGCAAGGTCTTTATGATGCCGGCACACCTGCTGATCCTGCCCCTTCATTTGTTTTGTTTGTAGGTGATGTTGCACAAATCCCTGCCTGGAGCGGGAGTACAGGAGGCCATGTTACCGACTTGAGGTATGTAGAATATACCGGAGATTATTTTCCAGAGGTATATTTTGGAAGATGGTCAGCGAATAATACTACAGAGCTACAGCCACAGATTGATAAAACATTGCAGTACGAGCAATACACCATGCCCGACCCCTCTTATCTTGACGAGGTAGTCATGATTGCCGGGATGGATGGCAGTTTTGGAGCCAGCCATGGCAACGGCCAGATCAACTATGGGACTGAGAACTATTTCAATCTGGCACATGGACTGACTTCCCATACCTACCTCTATCCGGCCTCAGGTAGCAACGCGGCCAATATCCGCCAGGATATCAGTAATGGTGTTTCCTTTGCAAATTATACTGCCCATTGTTCTGCGAATGGCTGGGCTGATCCTTCTTTTTCCATATCACATATTGCAAGTCTCCAAAACCAGGATGAGTATTGTATTATGATCGGGAACTGTTGTTCATCAAGCGAATTTAACAACAACAGTTTTGGCGAAGCCATTCTCCGTGCTGAAAACAAAGGAGCTGTTGGCTATATTGGCGGGACAAATTCAACCTATTGGAATGAAGATTATTATTTTGGTGTTGGCGTTGGTACTATCAATGAAAACCCTCCTCCATATGCCGAGACTTCATTAGGAAACTACGACCGTTCTTTCCACGATCATGGTGAACCCTGGGAAGATTGGTATACTACAACTTACCAGGTGACCTTTGCAGGAAACCTGGCCGTAACAGAAAGTGGTTCGTCCCTCACCGAATATTACTGGGAGATCTATTGTGTCATGGGTGATCCCTCCCTCATGTGCTATTACGGGGTTCCTGATCCTATAAGTGTTACCTATGATCCTCTGATGCCACTCGGAGCAACATCATTCACTGTTACAACAGAACCTTATGCTTATGTCGCCATATCGAAAGATGGTGTGCTGCATGGTGCTGCCCTGGCAGATGTTGTCGGGATGGCCATTGTTTCAATCATACCTATACAAGATCCCGGTAGTGCTGATGTAGTGGTAACAAAACAAAATGGCGCACCATTTATTGGCACCGTGATGGTCGAAAACCCAACTGGGCCATTCATTTCGCTCAACGACTTTACGGTGAATGATCCAACAGGAAATAACAATGGAGAGGTTGATTTTGGTGAAACCATCAGCCTGGATGTTGTACTTGAAAACCAGGGGAATGCTGATGGCAATGATGTAACTGCCGTTCTGTCAACCACTGATGACTATATTACGCTTGGAGATGATAATCAGGCATTGGGGAACCATTGCCGCCGGAGCAACTTCCGCACAGATGGATGCATTCTCTTTTACTGTTGATGCGATGGTACCGAACCAACATCTGGCCAGCTTCGACCTGACCATTACAGGAACAGGAAAAGATAGCTGGGATGCTTCTTTTAGTATTACTATTAATTCACCGGCTATAGCATCAGGATCTCCCTTTATAGACGATTCACAAGCAGGAAACGGCAACGGCCGCCTTGATCCGGGTGAAACAGCTGATGTTATCGTACCCGTACTTAGCGGAGGAGGTTGTACTGCTCCTAATGTTATGGCTACATTGAGCAGTACCAGCACAGATGTCGTCATCAATACCCCAAGCATCAATGTTGGTGATATACCATTCGGAGTTACCGAAGATGTAACATTCAATGTTACAGTTGACGATTATGTAGAAGCAGGAACCTCTATTCCTTTTGAATTTCTTGCAGATGCAGAGGGCTATACTGCAAGCCAGAATTTCTTTTTCGTAGCTGGCCAGATCCCGGTAGTGGTGATCGACCTTGATCCAAATACAAGTTCAGGTCCAGTCATGGACAATTGTTTTACTAACCTGAGTGTTGGTGCAGAATATATGACTTCTTTCCCTGATGACCTGGCCATGTATTCATCCGTTTTTGTTTGCCTGGGAATATATAGTGAAAATGCTGCCTTATCATCAGATCAGGGCCAGGACCTGGCCGATTACCTTGATGGAGGAGGAAACCTCTACATGGAAGGTGGTGATACATGGTACTATGATGAGCAAACAGCTGTTCATCCAATGTTTGGTATCACAGGATTGGAAGATGGTAGTGACGACCTGGGTACTTTTCTTGGAATGGAAGGGACCTTCACTGAAGGCGTGACCTATACTTATGGTGGTGAAAACAACTGGATCGACAAGCTGACACCAAACGGAACAGGCTTCAGTATTTTCAGCAACCAGATTCCTGCATACATCACAGGTATTGCAAACATTGGAACAACCTACAGAACAATAGGCTGCTCCCATGAATTTGGAGGTATCGATGAAGGTGCCTTTACAAAAGATTACCTGATGTACAAATACCTTGAGTTCTTTGGAATTGATGGCGTTTGGGTTGGCGTAGATGAAATTTCCCTCACCGACAATGTGGTCAATATATTTCCAAACCCGGTTAGCAATGTGGCAAATGTTTATGTCAGTGTTGTTGAGTCCGGAAATCTTTCAATATCTGTATATAGTAGCACAGGTCAACAAATTGCAATCCTGGCCGATAATCAAAGTGTAGATGCCGGAGAACATGTTTTTGAGTTCGATGCTTCAGCACTACCAGGAGGTATTTATTACTGTGTTCTGTCTTCAGGAGATCAAAAAGTGAGTAAAAAAATTGTAGTTATCAAATAGTGATATCGCAATTGTATATTGAAAAGACAGCCTAATCTTATTACTTAATTTAAAAACACCATGAAAAATAAGTTTTATCTTATTACTGGTATCACTATTTTCAATTTCAACTGCTTTTGCAGGAAGTGGTTATGAAGTTTCCTACAATAAGGAGGCAAATGCTTATCAACTTGAATTTAGTTTAGGCGAACTGTCCTTATCGCAGGTAACAATCAATGGCCAGATCTATTCAACAATAGATTTTGAAGGCTCAATTGTAAGCATAAAAGCAGGCTTTGCCGAATTGCCCTATATTCATGCAGCGGTCATGCTGGAAGCAGACAATAATGTGAAATTAGCGTTTAGTGGTGATGACTTTGTCGAGTACAATTTGGATTATCCGCTCCTGCCATCACGTGGTGTTATTTACCGTGACCAGGATCCATCAAGTATTCCATATGTGATTGATCCCAAATCAATTACCGACAAATGGTACCCGGGCGATCTGGCTTCCAATACGGAACCTTATATCCTCAGGGATGTGAGGGGGACCAACGTTTATGTTTACCCATTTCAGTACAATGCCCAGAAAAACATACTCCGTGTCTATAAAACGGTGAATGTTAGCCTTCAGAATGAAAACTCTGCAGCGGTAAATCCACTCCTGAAGCAGGACAATGCCATAGTTTATGAAATGGATGCCATATATGCTTCCATCTTCATCAATTATGAAGATAGCAAGGACGATCTTACAATTGGTGACATGGGTGATATCCTTGTTATTTGTACCGACCGTGATGAAGCTGCCATGGATGATTATATCCAATGGAAGATGGAAAAAGGCTTCCAGGTTACAAAGGAAGTTGTTGCCACAGGAACAAATGTGAACAGCATGGTAGCTGATGCCTATGCTGCGAATAATGAGCTTTTATATGTACAGCTTGTTGGCGACTGGGCTGATATCAAATGTGCCACACTTAGCAGCGGATCTCCAATGGACCCACAGGTGGGTTGCGTGGTTGGTGCTGATGAAGTTCCCGATATAAGCGTGGGCCGTTTCTCAGCTGAGAACCCAAGCCAGGTTACAGTCCAGGTGGATAAAGTGATAAACTTTGAAAAAAACCCTGAGATGGGAGCTAGCTGGTATCAGACTGCTACAGGCATTGGTTCTGTTGAAGGCCCTGGTGATGATAATGAAGATGATTTTGAACACCTTGATATCATTTTTAATGATAAACTGGATCCATTTACCTATGAAACGTACAATCCGGTTTATGAACCATCCGGTAATATCAGTGATGTGAATGCAGCCATCAATGGCGGTACCAGCGTGCTTAACTATTGCGGACATGGATCACCTACCTCATGGGGAACAACCGGATTCAGCAATAGTAATGTGGCTTCGCTTTCAAATGGCGATATGACACCCTGGATCATTTCTGTTGCGTGTAACAATGGTGACTTTCATACGGGCACATGTTTTGCCGAAGCCTGGCAACGAAAAGAAGGCGGCGGGTCAGTTATGTTTCTTGGTGCTTCAATCAGCCAACCCTGGGATCCACCAATGCGTGGACAGGATTATTTTGCTGACATCTACACAGGAGGTTATGACTATACTGCTCATGCCGGACAGAGTGGGATTAATACAATCGAAGGCAGGACTACAATCGGAGCCATCGTATTTAATGGATTGGTCTTAATGACAACCGAATCAGGAAGTTCTTCCGACTGGGAGACTGCCAAAACCTGGAATCTTTTTGGAGATCCCTCAATGCAGGCCAGGTCAGATATGCCTGCCGAACTCACACTTTCTTCTGAGCTGATCATGGTTGGTATTCCATTCACGACAAATATTACAGCTGCTGGCACTGCTTTTGAAGGGGCGATGGTTACCCTGAGTCAAAATAACAACTATTTTACCGGGATCACCGATGCCTCCGGCAATGTTAGCATCGACCATTCACTTACACCCGGTGATGCTCTTCTGGTGGTTACTGGATTTAACACAGAAACGATTTACGAAACAGTTGCCGTGGTACCTTCTGAAGGTGCTTATGTCATATATAGCAGCCATATCGTAAATGATGCTTCCGGTAATGCAAACGGAATGCTCGATTATGGTGAATTTGCAACATTAAGTATTACACTCTCCAATGTTGGAACTACAGATGCAGGAAATGTTGCAGTTCTTCTTTCATGTGACGATGAATTTGTTACCGTCACCGACAGTGAAGAAAATTATGGGAATATCATGGCAGGTGAAAGCATTGAGATCATTGATGGTTTTGAAGTACAAGTTGCCAATAATATTCCTGATGGACATACTATCGTATTTCATGTTCAATCGACCGGAGATGCAACATGGAACAGCAGCTTCTCTGAAATTGGCCATGCCCCCAACCTGACTTTTGGAGGTTTCACGATTAACGATGCCAGCGGCAATGGAAACGGGAAACTGGATCCGGGCGAAACAGCTGAACTTAACATCATGGTTGATAATATTGGATCTTCCGATGCTGATGGAGTTGTAGCACTCCTGTCTGCTTCAAGCGGATACATCATCATTGATGAACCAAGTATGAATTATGGCGCTATCTCTGCTGGAAATGGTATGGAAAAAACCTATGTTGTGACGGCCGGATCAGCAACACCTGCCGGGCATACTGCTCCATTTAACCTCGATATTAATGCCAACCTCGGGATAACAGGAAATGGCGCATTCAGTATTGTTATTGGACAGATACCCGTACTTGTGATTGATCTCGACGGAAACCATAACTCAGCTGATGTCATGATGGGTTGTTTAGACAACCTGAGCGTTAGCGCCGACATAGTAGATGCATGGCCTGATAATTTGAGTCTGTATTCCTCCATCTTTGTTTGTCTGGGAATATACTCTGATAATCATGTATTATCTGCACCTCAAGGACAGGATCTTGCCGACTTTCTAAATAGTGGAGGAAGATTATATATAGAAGGTGGGGATACCTGGTACTATGATGAGCAAACCCCTGTGCACCCCATGTTCAACATCCAGGGAACTGCTGATGGCGGAGATGATCTGGGAATACTCATCGGACAGGATGGAACATTTACTGAAGGACTTCAATTCAATTACCAGGGAGACAATACCTGGATTGACCATTTAGAGCCCGTAGGTGATGCTTTTGCGATCTTTGAAAATCAGTCACCTTCATATATTGGTGGGATTGCCTATGATGAAGGATCATACAAGACCATCGGTTCTTCTTTTGAATTTGGAGGACTAAGCGGTATCAATACAACCAATGATTATTTGATGCATCTCTACCTGGATTTCTTTGACATTGATGCAGTATGGGTTGGTGTTGATGAAGGTGTTGAATCAGAAGTAAAAATCGGACAGGCCTATCCAAATCCATTTACTGGGAGAACTAATCTGAACTTCTCAATTGAAGATGCCAAACAGATCAACATAGCTGTTTATAATATGAATGGCCAAAAGATCAAGACACTTGAGAATACAAACTTTGAGGCAGGCTCACATACTATTACATGGAATGCTGCTTCAGATGCTGTTCCGGAAGGAATCTATTTCTTGAGATTACTGACAGAAAATGAAGTGATCACCCGCAAGGTGATTCTAATGCACTGATAAATGTTTAACTGAAATATAAAAGGGGGCCACGAAAGAGGTTCCCTTTTTTTATATCCGATATTAGATGGAAAATTTCTTCCAATTAGCGAACATTGTAGTGAGCAAGCCGATCGTTCCCCAGCTAAAGACGGAAATGCTCCAGAAATAGTCGAAAAGGTCCCTGCCTACAACATCATAAATATTTCCTCCAATGAGCAGGCAACTCACAATGAGCACAATCTTAAATACCCAGTTCAATTCCATGAATTTGAATAGCAGGTATACGATCAGTGGCAGCGTAAAAATAAAAGCATTATAGCTGGTGAATGCCAACAACGGAATGAGTGAGATAAGGATGATGTAGAGCCGCTTATCACGATCGATAGTTGCCTGCTTGAAATAAAACCATAACAATAACAATCCTATGATGGCCAGTAGCAGGAGTTGATAAATATACCTTCCTGATCCTTCCAGGGAAATAAGGCCAATGGGGGTATACCTGGCCAGAACAGAGAATATAGTATGATTACCCACTGCCATCAGTTCCAGCTTGCTGCCCATCTCAAGGCCTAATTCATTGAACCAGGCAGAAAACAAGCCCAGGTATTCACCGGGGTCATCATAAAATACCATTGGTGCAAAGAATAAGATCAATGTAAAACCAGTGAAATACAAGATTTCTTTGCTTCGGCCCATGATGATCAGAAGCGGTAGGAAAATGAGACCAAAGGGCTTAATAAAGATACTAAGGGCAATCAGGACTCCGAAAACCAATGGCTTTCGACCAAGCAAAAAGGGGAGGGCAAATATGTAAATACCCAGCAAAAGAAGGTTTACCTGGCCAAGATGTAATTCCCTGAAAAAATGCGTGCCTGTGATAACAATACCAAGGATAAGACTGAGTGTAATCCTTGAATTCTGGTGCTTATTACCCAGGTAGATTAATTTGAGATTATATAATACAGCTCCCAGGATGAAAGTAAGCAGGAGCCAATACAGAAATTTGCCCAGACTCAACCCAATGGGAATAAAGGGGATAAATAACATGGCTGCAGGAGGCGCATATTTATATACGTAATGCTCATAAGGATCTTCTTCGATGCTTCTGTATAACTCTTCACCGCTTACCAGCCTTTCAGCCGCTTTGTAATATACTTCTAGATCGGCCATTTCCATACGGCCGTTAATAAGCTCAGCACTCAGGCTACCGGCGCTCACAAGGACCAGGAAAAGGATCCAGATGTAATTTTCCTTTAAGAATTCTTTCAACCCCTTCATTGTGCAATAAAATTCAGGATAAATATAATAAATAGATTCTAGATCCTGGATCCTGGTTGCTGGTTGCTGGTTGCTGGTTTCTTGTACCCTGCACCCTGTACCCTGTACCCAGCACCCATTTATAATGTATTAAACACATGTGCGCCTAAATGTCAGAAAATCAGGAATATAAAATATGATTAACATTTTTTAACAGTTTTCTACGAAATTAATCGTAATAAAATTTGCATCTACGACGTTTGTCGTATATATTTGTACGAAACTTGTCGTAGATAAACTTTTAGCCATGACTGACAAAAAATACAAACCAACAGAAGCGGAACTTGATATTCTTACCTTTTTATGGGAACAGGGACCAAGCTCGGTCAGGATGGTCAATGATGAGCTGAATAAAACCCGCAGGGTAGGGTATACTACAACACTTAAGCAGCTCCAGATCATGCATGAGAAAAATTTAGTATCACGCATTAATGATGGACGCACGCATATATATGCAGCCGAACGCGGAAAAGAGGAAACTCAAAAGCAGCTTCTTGATCGCTTGATGAATGTTGCATTTGGAGGCTCTGCTTCGAAGCTTGTCATGCAGGTTTTAGGAAATCATCAATCAAGTAAAAAGGAACTTGACGAAATAAAAGCGCTGATAAAAAAAATTGAGGAGGATCAATCATGAACTTTCTGCAAGAGATATTTTCAGAGCAATTCATCTATGCCCTTGGATGGACACTGCTGCATTCACTATGGCAGGGAGCACTTATCGGTTTGATCATAGCCGTAGCCATGGTTTTCCTTCACAAGTATACAGCTAAGCTGCGCTACTTTATAAATAGTATGTCTCTATTTGTTCTCGCTGGATTGGCTTTGGTAACCTTCATTACTTCTTATACTACCTACCAGTCAGATCAAATCCAGGATCCCGGTATGGCTTTTTCTGGCGTATATATGGAAGCTACACAAACTGTGAACACCAATATTCAGGAAATAGCTAAAGGAGTTACATTCAGCTCGATCATGGAAGATACAGCTGCATATTGCCGGGAGCATATTCCTTTATTTGTCATGATTTGGCTACTGGGCATGTTTGCCATGATGCTGAGATTCCTTGGAGGGTATGCACTGGTTAGGCGGTATAAATACCATAGAGTAAAGCCGGTAATGGGTGAATGGGAGAGAAAGTTCCATGACCTGGCAGCACGAATTCGTGTTAATAAGAATGTCCGTCTTTTGGAATCAGCCATGGTAAGAGTACCCATGGCCATTGGATACCTGAAGCCCGTAGTTTTACTGCCACTCGGAGCCCTTAACGGAGTCCCTGCACAGCAGATGGAGGCGATACTTGTTCATGAACTTGCACATATCCGGCGGAGAGATTACCTGGTGAACCTTTTACAGTCTGTGCTCGAGGTCATATTCTTTTATCACCCCGTAGTATGGTGGCTTTCACAGAACATCAGGATAGAACGGGAAAACATATGTGATGATATTGCAATAACTATAACCGGAAATACAATGGAATTTGCTAAAGCATTAACAAACATCCAGGAGATGAACCTGGGCTCCCCGGCACTTGCTGCAGGGTTGAGCGGAAAAAACAAGAACCGGCTGGTGAACCGCATTCGCCGTTTGGCCGGAAAACCAAAAGTAAAACCAGGATTTGCTGAAGGCTTCATTGCTGCCAGTATTTTGCTGATCAGCCTGATTGGCCTGTCATCCGCAGCCATGATCACTTATCCGGCAGAAAATTCCCTGCCAATACCTTTGAGTTTCGATGAAAGCGGCAGTGCCCTTCCTGATTTCACCTATTATCAGGAACCTCTCGCCCTGCCCGATACTACTGAAAAGGAAAAACAAAAGGAAGAGGAAGCAGCTCTAAAGCAGAGACAGGAAGTGGAAATTGCCGTCCAGGCCGAGCTGGAAGCTATGGAAGCCCAGATGGAAGCTGTTGAAGAACAGATGGAACAACTTCAGGCTTCAGAAGCATATCAGAAGGCCATGCAAGAGGTGTATAAAAACCAGGAAGTCTATACAAAACAAATGCAGGAAGCCATGGAGGCATATAAAGAGGCTATAAAAGATGTCAACTTCGAGGGACATACTCACTGGACCTTGCCACAGATATACCTTTATAATGGAAAGGAACACGCTTTTGGTGGAGATTCACTGGTTTGGACCCATAATGCCCCGAGGAACTTCTATTTCCATTGCGACAGCCTGACAGATATTCACATGGATCAGTGGACAGATGTTCATATGAATCGATGGACAGATTATTTTGAAAATTATGAAGAATTGATGATCCTTAAGAAAGATGAATTGATGGAACTTCAGGAGGGATTAAGTGAAATGGAGGATTGGGTGAATTTTGAAGCACTTCAGGAAATTGAACCTCTCGAATATAATTTTGACTTTGATCATGATTTCCACCTTAATTTTGAGGTTCCCGGAAGGGCTAAAGAGATAGTTACTGAAGAATTATACGAAGATGGCCTGATCGACCATGGCCGTCAGTATATTGTGCTGATCGGTAAGAAACAAATGCTGATCAATGGTGAGAAGCAATCACGTACGATCTTTAAGAAATACAGTCGCCTGATCGATTCCATGGAAGAACCCTGGTATTTTGATGAGGACGATGAGTTCAGGATCCTTATCGGACATTGACCCTTCATAATCCTACTTCATACTAAACCGGAATGGCGTGCGCTGAAGGGCGCACGCTTTTTTTATGCCTCACTTTGGGTATCATAGTATATGAGACTCTTCAGCCTGGAGAACCTCATAGGTATCACCATCAAGCACAATGGCAACCACTGAAACGTGATTGGCATCCCAGTCAGCATCAAGAGTGATGGAATAATCCTTGGTCATGATGGTCCCTGTGATGGGTTGGTCTGCCAGGAAATCCCCCCAGGTACCATTGATCGCTGTTCTTAATAAATGCCTGTGTTCGTAATCTAACCAATCAGGTGTCGGGCCAACACTGGCTTCGTCATTCTTCTGTGCAGAAACGATACCGCTCTCAATAATGAAAACACTTAAATTACAGCTTCTGCTAACATCTGCCAGGAATTCAGAATGAATATGGAGGTCTAGCTTGCGTGTTCCTTCGTTATATTCACTTTCAATTTCGATGTACGCCTCAGGAGGAATATCCTGCAGTTCCTGTATCGCAGGCTCCCAGCTATCTTTGAACATCACCGTACTTCCATCAAATGACATCCTGTTCACCATACCGGTTGGAACGCCTACTGGCTGGTAATGATTAAAAATAGAAGTTCCTGCTACTGTTCTGTAATCTGCTGTATAGGGTGCAGCAGATGGCACAGCGAGATCTCCACCATGAATAGTAACCAGCACCAGCTGGTCACCATAAACCTGTTTCAGGTCATTGGCAAGCTTTGTTGCTTCCGGGCAATTCACACAGAGGTGTCCTGTAAATTCTTCAAGGAGAATTTTCCTGACCTTCACATCAGGACCGGGGCCTGAACCACCGGTTTCTACCAGGTATGGATCGTCAATTTTAGAACAGGCTCCCAAAACCAGGGCTATCATTGCAAATATGTATAATGTCTTTTTCATTGTCATCTTTATTCTAATGATTAAAAGCTGCTTGATACAGTCAATGTGAATCCATTGGCGGCAGGTACTGCGCGACAAACACCGCCTACACATAAGAGGCCTTCACGTTGCCTTCCATATGATAGTGCTACGCGAGTAGTGCCATACACATAAGCCATGGCTGCTGAATAATAGTGAAGACGCATGTCTTCTTCCGGGTTGCCATAGTTATATTCATCGAAAATGGTAAAAAACCACTGGGGTGCAATGTTAAATTCAAGCAGGCCCATTACCCAATCTCCCCGGTCCTGTTCGGTAAATAACTGCTGATATTCGAAACGAAGTGATTTTGTAGGTGTGAACTTATAGGTAAGGTCGGCAATGGCAATATTCGCATAAACTATAGGTTCGCCAGTGTGACCTTCAATTACATCAATATTGTATGCCTGGTAAACATAGGACAAGATCATCTTGAATTTCTTGTTGAATTTCTTGCTAAGCAGTATATCGAAACTTTCAAAATACTTGGGTTGCCCGATTGCAAAGAAATCCGACTTGTATCCAAGTGTACCTGTTGAATCGACAGGAATACCTTCAGCAACTTGCTGCTTGTCGATGTTAAAGATATTTGAATAATTCAACTCGATCTTTGTGCCGTATTTCCCTCCCAGCTTCGATTTTTTAGGGATAGTATAATTCAGCTGACCTTGAATACCGATCTCCCCATTGGGCTGGGTGGCATAAGGATAAATGCTTGCCAGGCTGTAAGTTTGCGGATTAGTCAGAGGGGGTAGAAAGTTGATGTCAAGAGCTTCGCCTAGCTCAGAACTCTTTGATTTATAGCTCATATTATCGATCCGCTTTCCTGAAAAGGAAATCCCAAATCCTTTGTGGGAATAAGAAAGTGTTGCCAGCAAAGATTCCCCGTTTTTATAAATGTAATTGTTCATGGCGGATGGATTGTTGATCTTGTATGCATACTCTGCATTGAACTGAAATCCACCATGGATCAGCTGTAGCCTTCCGGCATAGGCAGCCACATTGTTCGGAAGCTTATACTGATAAGTAATGGTATCCCTCACCAGGGTTTTATCCTTTACCTTTTCATAATTGCTCACAAAACTACCGCCGAGAATGATCTTTGTTTTCATTTCGGCCATTCCGTTAAACATGTCGTTCAGGTAAAATTCAGCATCAAAGCCTTTGATAATACCACGGTTACCACTGGTATATGGCTCCCAGTAATATCTCTGTGTTCCAATCAAACCTTTAAGGGCGATCCCCTTGTAGGGCTGGACTTTCACCCTGGCTCCCCTTATTGAATTGTCATAACCGAGGGTCCATTCTTCGTAACTTCTCAATACCAGGCCATTCCCGAACTGTTCATAAAAGTTACCTACAGTGATCTGAACATTCTTAAACTGATATTCGGCAAAATAATAGGGAACACCATGACCTTCATACCTGCGGGTTATATCCCGCAATAGGAGGCAGGTAGGCTTCGTACCTGAACCCGGCACGAAAATTTCCATTGGTATAAATGATATTTCCAAAGCCGTTGAAGCGAAAGAGTTTCCCATCAAGGGTAGAATCGGTGATTCCCAGTTTATCATCTTCCATGTAATACTGTCCGTCGAACTGGAAGCTTCCGGTTACCTTCCCTTGTCGACAAAATTCTGTGCCTGAGCGACCCTGACAAGAACAGGATGAGGCCTGTAATGACAACAGGTAATAAATTTTTCATTGTGTTTGGTTTTGGTTTGATGATTGCAGCGCCGGGAACTAGTGTGCATCTATTTTCTGGCCTGCAGTAACTTTACGTACATTTTCAATCAATTGGATCTCTCCCCCTTCAGAGAATGAAGTATGTTGCCACACCACATTGCCTTCTCCATCGAGATATAAAAGTATGGGGAATCATATTCACGTTCATGGCACGTTTAAAGTCACTATTCACATCCAGCAGGATCTCATAATCCCAGTCGTTCCCATCAGCAAAAGGTTTCACCTTAGAGCTCGACCTGGCATCATCAATGGATACAGCAATAAGTTTTACACCTGTTTCTTCCTGCCAGTCGAGTATTCATCGGCAATGGTATTCAATTCCTTGACACAGGGCTTGCACCAGAGTGCCCAGAAACTGAGGATGATGGGTTTTCCATCATTGCTGATATTCTGCCGTATTAAAAGGCTCTCCCTCCGCAGTCTTTAAATCAATTGATGGCAATTTTTGCCCCTTCTTCTCTGCATCTTGCGAATATACTGTAACCCCAATGAGCAGGGCCAGTACGATCATGCTTAATTTCTTCATATTATATTGGTTTATATATGTTACTATTTTGTTATACAAATAACAGGCCAAAAGTATAAATAATTTAATTACATGTATACTTCCAGATAGCTTAGTTTTTTGAAGGGGGTTGATCAGGATATTTTCAGATGATTGCAGGAATAAGGATCAGCTCTCCCGCCACCAGGTTATAACTGCTCTTCATACCACTTGACAATAGCCTTTCCTTCAGTACAAAGCAGGGCGACAAAAGAGTCGAGAGAACTGTAGTCTTTCTCCATGGCATGCTTTTCCAGTGTGATCAGGTTAGTGGTAAAGTGTTCAGATGTGGCAAGCCTTACACTTTTTTCATCTTCCACTGGATAGTCTGTACGATACTTCTTATGTAACTGAAAATCGATGGCATCCAGGGCTTCATCCATATGCAAATCCCTGCTATTGCCGTCACTATCGGTACGGTCCCAGTCATAAATGCGGTAGGTGGTGTCGGATGTTTCCTGTATCTCAGCCAGAAATACTCCCGGGCCCAGGGCATGAACCCTTCCGGCAGGCATAAAAAATACATCTCCCCTGGAAACATTTTCATAATTCATGATATCTGGGAGGCTTTATTTTCAAGGTGTTTCAGGTAGGATTGCTGATTCAACTTTTGATTAAATCCACTGATCAGCCTGTGCATTCTCATCTGCTCCCAATACATACCACATTTCTGTTTTTCCTCGACCGATCTTGCGTTTGGCGGCCAGTTCATCATCGGGATGAACCTGAATCGAAACCAGTCATTGGCATCAATAAGTTTGATGAGCACTGGAAATTCATTGCCGAATTGTTCGTAAACCTCATCCCCAACCAGGTCGTACATATATACTTCAAGCAATTCGTTTAGCTCATTGCCTGCCAGGTAGCCATTGCTCACTATACTGGGATTACCTTCAACTCCAGAAAGCACCCAGGCTTCGCCGCAATTGGGTAAGGGGGAGAAGTCCATACCCATACTGTCTGGATTTTTTGACCACCCCAGATCTTGTCTTTGAAGATGGGTTTGAATTTCAGTGGATATAGTCCGCTCATGCTTATTTTATCTATCTTTGATCACTACAAAGTTAACGTTTTTCAGGGAAGCTTATTTCCATTTATTCGTCCATAAAAAATAAGTAGATGAACAAGATCTGTGTATTTTGCGGTTCCAGCCGGGGTATTAAAGACATTTATGCAGAAAAGGCAGAGATGCTTGCTGAAGTATTGGTGAAGAGAGATATTGAACTTGTATACGGAGGTGCCAATATCGGCTTGATGAAATCCATTGCTGACAGTGTACTGCTGAAGGGAGGAAAAGTAACCGGGGTGATGCCCGGAGATCTGGCTCAAAGAGAGATTCTGCATGAGAACATGACCGAAACCATTCTGGTAGAGGACATGCAGGTAAGGAAGAAAACAATGGAGGAACTATCCGATGGGTTTATCACCATGCCTGGGGGATTTGGAACAATTGATGAGCTATTCGAAATGCTTAGCTTAAACCAGCTGGGATGATCCATAAACCCGTTGGGATTTATAATGTTGACCATTTCTTTGATCCACTGATCGAATGGCTCGATCATGCTGTTGACATGAAGTTTGTCAGGCCTGAACACCGTGCCAATATCCTGGTAGATGATGATCCGGATGGACTCATTGAAAAGATGGAACAATTATCAGGGGCTGGTAGCGGAGAAATGGGTTGACAGACTAAAAGAAAAAGGATATTGATCTGTAATTGCTAAATGGAGGCAAACTATTATATACAGAAGTCAAAGAAAGGCATACAATGTATGCTTTGTCCGCATCAATGTTTGCTCAAACCCGGGCAAACCGGCATTTGCCGGGTGAGGACGAATGAGGATGGTGTACTGATGAGCGACAATTATGAAAAAGTGTGTTCGCTGCATCTCGATCCAATAGAAAAAAAACCACTTTATCATTTTTTTCCGGGAAGGAACATCCTTTCAGTTGGAACTGTGGGATGCAACCTTCATTGCCGTTTTTGTCAAAACTGGGAGATTTCCCAGACAAAGGTGAAGGATTATCCGTATCTGAAGGAATATACTCCCGAAGCTATCGTTGACCTGGCCCTGGCTGAAGATCAGAATTTAGGCATCGCGTATACCTATAATGAACCTACAGTTTGGTTTGAGTTTATGAACGATATTGCCCTGCTGTCCAATGAAAAAGGACTGAAGAACGTCATGGTTACCAATGGATATATCAATCCCGAACCCTTGAAAGAATTGTTCCCGCACATGCATGCTTTTAGCGTAGATCTTAAAGCTTTTACGGAAACATTTTATAAGCACCTGACCTCTTCCTCACTGGTTCCGGTATTAGAAAGCTTGAAGATTATCAAATCCTCAGGCCGGCATTTCGAGATCACCAACCTACTTATCCCAGATGAAAATGATAATGAAAGGGAATTCAGGAGTATGATGAAGTGGATCAGCAAAGAGCTTGGAACAGATACAGTACTGCATATCTCCCGCTTCTTTCCTACCTATCAATTGAGTCACAATGCCACTCCTGAATCACAACTGAGGAAGTTTTATGCAATAGCATAGGAGTACCTGGATTATGTTTTCCTGGGCAATGTCAGTTCCGAAAAGGGACGTAATACTGATTGTCCGAAATGTGGCCATCTGCTCATCAGCCGTTCTGGCTACCAAACAAAGATCACCGGCCTTGAAGGGGATAATTGTGCCAGCTGTGGTGAAAAGATACCGGTCGAAGTGCCGAATGCCTAGATCCCATTGCCTATTTTTCCTATTTTTGTAAAAACAACATTCATGATTATCATTGGTATTACCGGAACACTGGGTGCAGGAAAGGGCACCATCGTTGATTACCTTGTTGAAGAGGAGGGCTTCGATCATTATTCTGTACGTGGTTTCCTGCTGGAGGAAATGAAGAAGATGGGCATGCCCGAGAACCGGAATTCCATGACCTCCCTTGCCAATAGACTAAGGTCTGCCCACGGTCCCTCATATATAACCGATCATCTTTATGAGCGTGCCAACAATAATGGCCATGACTGTGTGATTGAAAGCATTCGTACACCGGGAGAAATCATGTCGCTGAGGCGTAAACCCGACTTTTATCTTTTTGCCGTAGACGCTTCACCCAGGAAAAGGTACAACCGCATCAAAAAACGTGCTTCTGAAACAGATGAGGTCAGTTTTAAGGAGTTTACGGGCAAATGAAGAACCGCGAAATGAATCTCGGAAGATCCGAATAAGCAGAACCTGTCGAAATGTATCGATATGGCCGACCATCGCTTCGAGAACAATGGAAGCCTTGAACAATTGCTTAGAGGAGGTAAAGGAAGTGATGTAGCGATAATTAAAACAAGCATAGCAGATGGGAAACGAAAAGACGTAAGCACTATGCGTCCCTCATGGGATGAATATTTCATGGATCTTGGCTAATACTGCCGCAAGACGGGCTACCTGCGATCGTGGCCGTTCAGGATGTGTGATCGTGAGGGATAAACAGGTGCTGGTGACAGGATATGTTGGTTCTCCCAAAGGCATGTCGCATTGTGATGAGGTTGGCCATCTCTTAAAAGAGGTCTATCATGAAGATCATAGCGTTACCAAGCATTGCGTTCGTACAGTCCATGCTGAACAAAATGCTATATGCCAGGCTGCACGCCGGGGCATGGCCCTCGACGACAGCACCCTGTATTGCAAGATGACCCCATGCCGTACCTGCGCTATGCTGATCATCAACTGCGGAATTGTGAGGGTGGTATGTGAGAAAAAATACCATGCCGGAAAAGAATCGCGAGGAACTATTCGAAAAGCCGCAGGTGTGGAACTTCATTATTTCTCAGAAGATGTAGAGGAGTACGAAAACCAGTAAGAGTGCCTAGAGTACTTAAAGGGCCTAGAGTACTTAAAGTTATAAGACTACTTCAGACTTCCGATTCCGATTTCAAATATCAGATATCAATATTTTGGCGTTTCTCCCCAGAAATTCGTATATATTTCGGCATCTTCACCATAGGACTTCCACATCTTCACCATGGATTTTAAATGTTGAATGCTGACCGATGATCTCTGAAAATACAATATCATATTCTTTCCCATCATCATCGATCATGATTACCCTGGCGAGGTTTTTATTGATCCATGTAATCACCGAGGTGGCCCTGGCAAACCGGGCAATAAATATCAACTTTGTCTCCATCATTTAATCTGAAAGGCAGAGTGGGTAGTTGCAGAATACTCACCAAGCTATGGGACTGAGTAATAGTAAGTCCTGACGGGACCTTCGACAGGTTTTGCAAGCAATACGATCTTCTTGTTAGGAACCAGCTGTGCCCTGCATTTCGGACAAAGATAATTATTCTCTTTCATAGCTTTCATGAATGTGATAACAAATTATCACGAAAAGCTTATCTCTAAATATAGCTCACTTTAGTTATTCACCATTGGCTTTCAGAAACCCCCTGATCATACTGGATGTATTGAATGGCATGCTTATATTTCCATAATGGTCAACGGCGATCACGCCGCCTCCACCTCCAATGGGCATGAGCTTGCCATTGATAACGCTGTCGGCTGCTTCAGTAAGGCTCAAGCCCACTATATTCCATCAGTGCTGAGATATCATAAGAAACCACATTTCGTGATGAAATATTCGCCATGGCCGGTGGCAGATACAGCACAGGTATTGTTGCAGGCAAAGGTGCCTGCACCGATCACGGGTGCATCCCCAACCCGGCCATGCATTTTATTGGTCATCCCTCCGGTAGAGGTACCTGCAGCAAGATTGCCATATTTATCAAGGGCTGCGGCTCCAACAGTTCCATGTTTCTGGGTTTGCGATTTTTCCCTTCTCTGGCTCTTTGCAGGCTGTTCCATCTGCCTGTGTATAAAACCAGGATGAGTCGACGATCTCCAATCCATGTGCTTCGCCGCAAATTTTTCCGCACCATCACCGATCAGCATTACATGGGGTGATGAAGTCATCACCAGCCTGGCTGCAGTGATGGGATTCTTGATATTGGTAACCCCGGCTACTGCACCGGCATTCCTGTCGCTGCCATCCATGATGGAGGCATCGAGTTCATTGTTGCCCAGTTCCGTAAAAACAGCTCCTCGTCCCGGCATTGAAAATAGGATTGTCTTCCATATACCTGATGGCTGCTTCAATGGCATCGAGACTGCTGCCGTCCATTGTCGAGTATGTAACTGCCGGTGTCCAGGGCATGCTGGATTGCATCCATATATGCAGCTTGCTTTTTCCGGAGAAATGCTTTCACGCGTACCGCCCCTGCACCACCATGCACCACAATGGCCCATTCTGACTGTTGATACAGGCTGCTGCCCATGAATGAGCGATTTCAGCTACTTTCTTGATATCATATAGCCCAAAAAGTTGCCGGAGGTAAGCAGGATCACAACAACAATAACCCAGCGTACAAAGTTCACTCCCTTTCTTTACCGCAAGCTGGAGGCGATAAGGGCTCCAACCACATTTCCGATGGTTAAGGTAAGCCCATATTCCCAGTTCACCTGTCCATATATCAGAAAGATGATCAGTGCAACCGGGGTATAGATCAGTACAATCAAAACCTTCACAGCATTGGCTTTGACAAGGTCATATCCTATTCCGAAAACCAGAGCCATCAACAGGAAATATCCTACACCCATATGGATGAACCCACCATAAACCCCGATCAGGAAGAAAATGATGATCTGAACGACACTTGTTTTCTTTTTTAAAAGTTCTTCCTGGCCACTTAGCCATTTTTTTGGATTGTACAGGATAAAGACAAGCATCACCAGCATGATCACACCAATGGCTTTTTCAAAGATATTCTCATTGATATCCACAGCGATCAGGGCTCCGACAATCGATCCTAGCAAGGCAGGGATACCTAGAATAATGCCCTTTTTCGTATCAAGCACCTTCTGTTGCCTGAAGCTGCCGGTGGCTGTTAGCGTTTGCACGGCAATAGCGATCCTGTTGGTGCCATTGGCAACGTTTGCAGGAAGTCCTAACACCATCAAAACCGACAAGGAGATGATTGATCCACCTCCGGCAAGTGTATTGATAAAGCCTACCATTAATCCGGCTACGATAAGGGCTACGATCTCTATCCAGTGAAGTTCCATAATGCTGGCTTTGAAGAAAGATCAAATGTAAGGAAATATTCTGGATCCTTGAGTCCTGGTGACTGCTTACTGCCTGCTAACTTCTATTCTGTAACTGATCTGATAATGTCCGATCAGGTCATTGGGAGTAAAGGGTTTGCTCAGGTATTCATCCATTCCTGCATCGAGGCATTTTTCCCGGTCGCCTTTCATGGCATTAGCAGTAAGGGCTACGATAGGAATTTTTGTTCATTGTTCAGTACGGTTTCTTCCATGTCCCGGATATGGCTGTTGCTTCATAGCCATCCAACACAGGCATTTGCACATCCATGAGCACCAGGTCATAATTATTCTTGATGGTACATGTCGATGGCTTCCTGTCCGTTCCGGGCAATATCAACCCGGTATCCGGCATTTGTCAGGCTGTATTGAATGATCCTCTGGTTGATCTCATTATCTTCGGCAAGCAGGATGTAAAGTTCTTTCGAAGGTTTGCCTTCATAGGCAGACAATTTATCAAGAGGCTCAGGAATAGTTGCTGTGATACTGCTCTTTTCCAGCCAGGCTGTAAACCAGAATGTCGACCCCTTTGTCCTGTTCACTTTCCATGCCAATGTCGCCATCCATCAGGATCACCAGCCGTTTGGCAATAGACAGTCCCAGTCCGGTACCACCGTAATTTTTGGTGGTTGAGGTATCAACTTGAGAGAAAAGCTGGAAGAGGTTCTTTTTACCTTCTTCTGAGATGCCAATTCCAGAATCATACACTTTCACCTTCATCTTGACCTTGTTCTTTTTCTCTTCTATAATATCAATATAAATATGAACCTGCCCTTTCAAGGTAAATTTCACCGCATTGTTCACCAGGTTCAGGATGATCTGTTTAAGCCTTGATGGATCGCCTTTGAGAAAATCAGGCACGTCAGGATTGATAAAGGTCTTGTAATCAAGTGCTTTTTCTTCTGCTTTTATGTAGATAATGTTCTCAATATCCTTCAGCATTTTTCTGATCTCAAAGTCTTCGATTTCCAATTCAATTTTCCCGGCTTCGATCTTTGAAATATCCAGGATGTCATTTACAAGCGTAAGCAAACTACGCGTAGATGAGATCAGGATATCAAGATTTTCTTTTTCCTGTTCACCAAACTCGGCCTGTTTCAGGATCTCAGCCATACCGATGATACCGTTCATGGGCGTACGGATCTCATGTGACATATTGGCCAGGAATTCGCTTTTGGCCCTGGTTCCTTCTTCGGCCTGTTCTTTTGCCGATCTGGAGTTCTTTTTCGTAGTTTTTCCTGAAGGTAATATCCCAGGAGATCCCAACCAATCCAATGATCTCACCCTCATTATCACGATAAGGGGCCAGGTTGGTGGTAAGCCATATCTCCTTGCCATTTTTATTGATTACTTCCTCAATATTATACAAAGGCAAACCCGACTGTATCACTTCCAGCTCCATCTCCTCATAATTATTGGTCTTGTATTCGGGTATGAGCTCTTCTACCTTTTTTCCTTGTATCCCATAAAAAGGCAGATTGACAAATCGTTCAAAGGATTTGTTTACGAGGATATATTTGAGATCGATGTCTTTGAAGTATACCAGGGCCGGGATGGTCGAAAGGAGAATGCTTAGTTCTTCGGCCCTTGTCTTCAGTGCTTCTACTGCATTTTTAAGGTCTTCGGTGGTTTTTTTTAGCAGAGAATTCAGAACATTTTTATCCTTTAGCAGGCGCTCGAATTTAAAATTCAGCACCTGTCTTTCACGTTCAATGCTTTGCACCCCATCGAGAATATTTTCCTTTTGTTTTAGGAAATCCTCCCATGACCCAATGCCTTGAATGATCTTGTTTATTTTTTTTAATCGTTCTGCCATTACTCAGAAAACGAGGGCATTAAATTATTACTTTTCCGTTAAAATAACAAGTGTATATGTCTGATTGAAGAAATCACAGGCTTTCCCTGGATTTGTTCCAATCTCCCCAAAAGTAAAAAATCCTGAAAGAGGAATCCCCCATTTTTCGGTAGGGTAGACCAGTTCTTCACTGATGACAGGCCCCAGTGCCAGATGTCGTGCCATGCAGGAAAAAAGGAGAAGCATTTCTGCTTTCGGGTGTTGTTTATGGAATTCCCGGATCTTTTCTTTTGTACGATCCATCACTTCAAAGCCTGGAGAACTGGAAAAGGTTACCGTAGCATCCTGGGGAACAGAGCCCGCAAAGATCAGGGCTTCTTTTTCCCTGTCAACCCCCATAACTGCGCGAAGCGCATAACTATCATCACTTCGCTTGATAAGCAGTGGATACTCCACACCGATGGCTGGCAGGTCGCTATCTTGCACGCTGAGGTATTTCTTATAAACTTTTAATGCAGGTTCATGGTCGATGCTATACACAATATTGCTTTCGGAAGAGGTGATAGTTAAGTCTTTGCCAAGCCCTACCCAACCACTTGTAGCAATGCCTTGCATGTCAATATGCTCTGAATCAAATGCCAGGGCAATAGATCCGCTTTCAAAAACTTTCTCTGCCGAGAAAACATAGTTTTGTTCGAATTTGCTTTCATCACCTGCCAATCCCCCAAACATGCATATATCTTTTCCTGCTGTTTCCATGATCCCTTCAACAAATTCTTGTCCGTTGAGATCAAGGCCTGAAGCAACTACAATGAATGATGGTTTTTTAAATTTCTTCTTTCCCCAGCTGCCTATCTCCATACCAAATTCAAAAGAATCCTTTTCGTTCCGCTCCAGGCACAAATAGGCGAAATGTTGTTTTTTTAATTCTACCAGGGTGACCACAGCCGAATCTTCATAAATAGGGTTGTCGGTATTATCAACCAGAACATTTCCTCCGGAACTGCAGCCTATTACATAGATGTTAAAGCCTGAGAAAGCTTTTGAAATTTTGTGAATCCCTATCCTGGGAGTTGAAAACACAAAGGCCAGTTCAGGTTTAAAATCCTGATCTATATGGGAGACCATTTTCTCATTGATCTCTTCTATGTTGCTGATGGTAAAAGATTTGGTTTTCATGACCATAGCTATTAGATAATGTATAGAAGAACGACAGGTAATCAGCCGAAAGGCTTGTAATCATCAGAAGGGGGCTTCATAGACAAATGTAGGTGATTTCAGCAAGAAAAGCAAATTGTAGGAGAATCATCAATTTCATGGGAGGAGCCGAAATTATGCTTGAGGTAAACTTACCTTCTTACCTAAGAACAGCACTGCGACAAACAGGATGAGCAGACCGGCAGGAAAAAGGATAAAGGATGAAATGCCATAAGCTGCAGGAAGTGTACCGACAAGTATGGCAACAGTACCTACCGTTAGCGCATAGGGCAACTGGGTTCTGACATGTTCAATGTGATTGCACGAACTGGCCAGCGAGCTGAGAATGGTCGTGTCGGAAATTGGAGAACAGTGATCGCCCAGCACGGAACCTGTGAGTACGCAAGCCACTACATTGTAAAAAATGAGCATGGAGTTGTCGTAGTCTAATCCATAGTCCTGGGTGATAAGCCAGGTGGCAGGCAGAATTAGAGGATAAAGTATGGCCATGGTTCCCCAGGATGAACCGGTTGAAAATGAGACCAGGGCTGCCAGGATGAAGGTGATGGCAGGAACAAAATACGGCGACAAGGACATTTCCAGCATGCTGTTTGAAATGAAAGTCGCAGTATGCATATGCTCAGTGATCAGGGCTACCGACCAGGCGAGGATCAGGATCAGCACCGCAGTAAGCATAGTTCGAAAACCATTGATCAGGCTGTCGATGCTTTCTTTCAGGTTCAGGATCCGTTGGCTGATAGTCAGAATTAGTGCAACAATTACGCCTGACAAAGAAGACCAGAGCAAGGCAGTGTATGAATCAGCATTTCCAATGGTCGCTGATATCTTTCTACCGAAAGCAATGTTTCATCATTCCAGATCTCTGGATCCCAGCCTGTGCTAATGAGTCCGCCAATGGTGCCGAAGATAATAACCAATACAGGAATCACTGCATTGAACCACCTGGCTTTTATATCTTCATCAACTTCGAGTTTATTCAGTTCGTTGGAGAAAGAGAATTGCTCATCTCCGGGAAGGATCTCGGTTTGTCCTTGCTTTGCGTTCTGCTTTCAGCATAGGCCCATAATCTACTCCCCTGAAAATCAGGAAGAGGATAAATATCAGGGTGAAGATCGGGTAAAAGGAGTATGCCAGGGAGTTGAAAAAGATCATGTAGGCATTTTCATCCAGCCCAATCACATCAATACCGTCCTGTATATAGCTTAATTCAGCTCCGATCCAGGTAGTGACAAAGGCGATGGAAGCAATAGGGTGCTGCTGTTGAGTCGACCAGGTAAGCCAGCTTTTCCCTGGAGATTTTCAGCCGGTCGGTAACCGGCCGCATGGTATTGCCCACCACAAGGGTATTGGCATAATCATCGAAGAAAATGATCACCCCCATCAGCCAGGTGATAAACTGCCCGGAAGCGGCATATTGGCATATTTCGACAGTATGTTCACCACACCCTTCATCCCTCCGTTTCGTGTGATAAGGTTCACCATGGCTCCGATCAGCATGGAGAAAATGATGATGGACAGATGCCCTCGATTGAACATGGCTTCGAGCAGGTAAGTGTCGGCAATGGAAAATACCCCCTGGAAGATGGCAATAAATATATTGCTTCCAGCATAGAAATGCAGGATGGTGGTCCCAACCAGAAGTCCGGCAAAGAGTGCAGAAAATACTTCCCTGAAGAACCAGGGCAATCAGGATGGCGATCAGCGGAGGCAGGATCGACATCCAGAGCGGAACTGGTGTAAGCTCATCTTTAAAACTGAAATCATCGCATGAAAATGACAGATTTGTCTTTTCCTGTACGGTATAACTGGTCTGTTCCTATGCCATCCTGGATCCTGATGTCATTGTATTCAGGGCCGATCTTCATGCGTAGGGTATTGCCTTCCAGAGCAGCAGCAGCATCCGGATCAGTGATCTCAATATCAATGGTGAAAGGGATATGCTGGATGATGATAAAAGGGAATTCTACCTTAATATCACCTTGCTCGATAAATGGCGTATCCTGTGCTTTGAGGGTTGAAAAAAGCAGCATATCAATAATAGAGAATGAAGAAATATTAATCTTCTCGGCACTGTCTGCTTGATTTGCAGGTAAAGATAAAAAAAGTGCTGAGTGTTGGATGTTGGGTTTGACTTAACTTTAGAATAGGGAGGTTAGCAATTTGGTTTGATGAGTTTTACTCTTTTGAATTTGATATTTTTTTGAAGTTTGAACTTGAATTTTGGAATTTAGTTTCCCAAACTTTCCTTTACCGCCGCGCACTATCCCCATCTACATCATACCCACACTCTGCATGCAGTTCTTCCTGTTTGCCATGGGAGATAAACTGGTCGGGGATACCCAGGCGTCGGATGCTGTTCTTATAGCCATGATCCGATTGGAATTCAAGCAACGGCACTTCCCAGGCCACCCACTATGGTGCCATCTTCTACCGTAATAATCTTATTGAATGTTTTCAAGACTTCGTGAAGCAGGTCTTCATCAATGGGTTTCAGAAAACGCATATCGTAATGGGCAGCATTGATGCCTTCTTTTCCCAGTTTTTTACTTGCTTCCACAGCAGTAATTGCCAACATGGCCAATGCTAAGGATAGCGATATCCTTCCCCTCCCTTACTATTCTCCCTTTGCCTATCTCTAATTTCTTTAAAGGGGGTTTCCCATACAGGCATCACACCCGGGCCCCTTGGGATAACGGATGGCAAAAGGCCCTTTATCCGGCAGTTGTGCTGTATACATCATGTTCCTGAGCTCTTCTTCATTCATGGGCGATGCGATGGTGATGTTGGGTATGGTCCTGAAGGTAAGCCAGGTCAAAGGCTCCATGGTGCGTGGCACCGTCTTCACCTACAAGTCCGCCCCGGTCGAGGCAAAGGACTACCGGGAGCTTCTGCAGGGCCACATCGTGAATGATCTGGTCGTATGCCCTCTGTGCAAAAGTGGAGTAAATATTGCAGAACGGAATCATGCCCTGTGCGGCCAGTCCGGCTGAAAAAGTAACGGCATGCTGTTCGGCAATGCCCACATCGAATACCCTGTCAGGCATCACCTCCATCATCATGTTGAGGGAACAACCGGTAGGCATGGCCGGTGTAATCCCGACGATCTTCTCGTTTTCTCGGGCAAGCTCAATGATGGTCTTGCCAAAAACCGTTTGGTATTTTAGAGGCTTCTTTACCACCATCCTCCTGTCAATGATCTTACCGGTTTTCCTGTCAAAGGTTCCGGGCGAATGAAAGGTAGTCTGGTTCTTTTCAGCCTCCTCAAAGCCCTTTCCCTTGGTGGTGACAATATGCAAGGAGCTTTGGCCCCTGTATTCGTTGCAGGTCGCGCAGCATTTTCGGTCAGGTGGACCACATCATTTCCATCGATGGGGCCAAAATATCGAAAGTTCAATGCTTCGAAGAGGTTGCTTCTTTTCAGGATGGTCGATTTAACGGCATTGCCGACCTGTCTGACAATGGCCCTGGTATTTTTACCATATTTTGTGCCACCACCCAGCAAAACCAGACTTTGTCTTTAAACTTATTATAGGCTTTGGAGGAGATCATAGCTGCCAGGCTATTCCTTGATCGCACCAACATTTTTGTCGATGGCGATGCCGTTGTCGTTGAGGATAACCAGCAGGTTGGCATTTGAAACGCCTGCATTGTTCATGGCTTCCACAGCCATGCCGCCAGTCATGGCGCCATCGCCGATCACGGCAATATGCAGCCTGCCATTATCTTCCGTCAGGGCAGAGGCAGTAGCCATTCCCAGGGCAGCCGAAATAGAAGTAGATGAATGCCCTGTTCCAAAAGCATCATATTCGCTTTCTTCCATCTTGGGAAAACCACTGATGCCCCCTTTCTTACGGTTGGTATGAAAAAGATCCCTGCGCCCGGTAAGGATCTTATGGGTATAAGCCTGGTGGCCTACATCCCATATCACCTTATCATAGGGGGTATTGAACACATAGTGGATGGCAACAGTAAGTTCAACAGTACCCAGGCTGGCACCAGATGGCCCGGGATTGTGTGAAGTTTCATCCAGGATAAATTCCCTGATCTCCCGGCATAGCTCCGGCAGCTGCTTTTCATTCAGCTTCTTCAGATCCGATGGGATCGTTGATCGTGGATAATATTTTACCTGTCTGGGCACTCATATTTTCACAAACTCTTAATGGGAATGCAAAGTTACATAAAAGATGTTGGATATTGGATTTTGGATTTTGGATGAATGGAGAAGGTCAATGAAATGCCCTGATTCAATCAATTTAACCTATGTCATCCCGAGCGGAGTCGAGGGGCAACCAATTCAACTCATGTTCAACCAATTCAGACTATCTATAACATCCCAAGCTCCAGCTTGGCTTCATCGGTAAGCATATCCATGGTCCAGGGTGGTTCGAAAGTGAGCTCAATTCTACATCTTTTACTTCTTCCACCTCTTCAACTTTTTGCTTTGCTTCCAGGGGCAGGCTTTCGGCCACAGGGCAATTCGGGCTGGTAAGGGTCATCAGAATATGAACTTTACCTCCTTCACCTGATATTGATCTCATAGATCAGTCCGATATCGTAAATGTTTACAGGGATTTCGGGATCATAAACTGTTTTCAGCTTCTCAATAATCTGTTTTTCTATTCTTTTTTGTTCATCTTTGCTCTCCTTCGCTTTGTGCTTTGGTTTTAAAGGCCAGTGCATAGAGTTTCATCTGCTTGATCATCGACATCAGGCCGTTGGAACGTGTAGGCGAGAGGTGTTCTTTCAAACCGATCTGGTCAATAAAGGCAATATCGGCATCAATGATATCATCGGCAGGTTGATTGCTGAAAACCCTGATCAATAGGTTTACAATACCCTTTGGTGATCACTGCATCGCTGTCGGCAGTAAATAGATCTTACCGTCACCATGGCAGCATGCAGCCACACCCTCGACTGGCAGCCGGAAATAAGATAGTTTTTGGTTTTATATTTCTCATCGATGATCGGGCAGCTTTTGCCCATTTCAATCAGGTGATTGTAACGGTCCATCCAGTCGTCGAAAATAGCTGAATTCAGTTAATGATCTGCTTCTTGTATTTCTTTGATGGTCATATGTAAGATTAGGTTTTTAGCTAAACATTTTTTTACCTGGTGGATGGCTTCCACCAGCAGGTCAATTTCTTCTTTGGTATTGTACATGGCAAGTGATGCCCTGATGGTTCCCGGAATGCCAAAGCTATCCATGACAGGCTGTGCACAATGATGCCCGGTCCGACCGCAATGCCGAATTTGTCGATGATGGTTCCTGCATCATAAGGATGAATATCATCGATATAAACGATAATACGCCGGTTTTTTCCCTGGCAGTGCCATAAATATAAATACCCTCGATTTCTTTCAGTTTTTGTGTACCATATTCAAGAACTCATCTTCATATGCAGCAATACTTTCCATGCCTATTTCTTCGAGGTAACTGATAGGCAGCCCCCATACCCAAGAACGGCTTCTACATTTGGTGTGCCGGCTTCAAACTTAAAAGGGAGTTCATTAAATGTGTCTCGTAAAAGCTGACCCGGTCAACCATTTCTCCTCCACTCTGGTATGGTGGCATATTTTCCAGGTGCTCTTCCTTTGCCATAAAGTACACCTACTCCCATAGGACCATAAGCTTTATGTCCGGAGAAACAATAAAAGTCGCAGTCCAGATCCCTGACATCCACCTTCAGGTGTGGAAGAGCCTGTGCACCATCGATGAGCACCGGAATGCCTTTTTCATGGGCCAGCTGACCATCTCCTTGACAGGGTTGATGGTACCCAGTGCATTGGAAACATGGGTAACTGCTACAATGCGTGTTTTGTCATTGAGGAGGTTTTTAAGACGATAGTTCGATCTCACCCCGCTCGTTGAAAGGGACTACCTTCAAGCTTGGCTTCTTTTTCATAGCAAATCATTTGCCATGGGACCAGGTTGCTGTGGTGTTCCATGGCCGTAATGAGGACTTCATCACCCTTTTTCAACACATTTCTGCCAAATGTGGAGGCTACCAGGTTCACTGATTCTGTAGTGCCCTTGGTAAAAATTACCTCCTGCTTTTTCGACGCATTTATATAGCGGGTGATTTGTTCCCTTGTATCTTCGAATAGTTCAGTGGCTTCCTGGCTGAGGTAGTGTACACCACGATGGATATTGCTGTTTTCATTCGTATAATACTCAGAAATCCGGTCAATTACCGACTGGGGTTTCTGAGTGGTAGCCGCATTGTCTAAATAAACCAGGGGTTTATCGTAAACTTTCCTTTTCAGAATAGGAAAGTCAGCACGGACCTTATTTATATCAAATGGCATGATGTACTATATTAACTTCGTAAATATACTATAAACAAATACCAAAATCCACCCTTCGACTTCGCTCAGGATGACATTTTTTTATTTTATGCCCATAGCCCAACGCCTAATGCCCATTGCCCAACGCCCAAGGTCACACCTTCGACATATCTATCTCAAACAGAATATCCTTGTTTGGCCCGTCGCAGTGGAGAGCGCAGGTATCGCAAATATGGAGTTCGCCTTTGAGGCGTTTGCGGATCATATCATCTACCCGAACTTTGAGGGCATCAATGCTAACCTTGTCAACAATTTCTCCTGCAAAAGCATAGAGCAGCAGAAGCCTTGCATTGGCTTCACAAATACCACGCTGACGCAGATAGAACATGGCCTCCGGATCGAGTTGTCCAACGGTAGCACCATGTGAGCACTTCACATCATCGGCATAGATTTCCAGGAAAGGCTTGGCATTGGCTTTGGCCGTATCGGACATTAAAATGTTCTTATTATTCTGGAAGGCATTGGTTTGCTGTGCATCTTTCCTCACCAGGATGTGCCCGTTAAAAGCCGCGCTGGCTTCTTCATCAAGGATGCCTTTAAAAAGCTCATTGCTGTAGCAGTTTGGCTTGGCATGGTCGATGAAAATCTGGTTGTCGACATGCTGGGTTTTGTCCATAAGGTACACACCATAAACTTCTGCAGATGCCCCTTCACCGTCCAGCACAGTATGCGTATAATTTCTGATCAATCCGCCATTAAGTGTAATGGCATTTGATTTCAAACTGCTGTTTTTCATTTGCCTGAACCAGGTAGAATTGATCAGGCTTGATTGGTTATTGAGGTTCTGAAGCTTGTAATGTTCCAGGTTTGAACCCTCATCAATGAATACCTCTGTAACCGAGTTTTTAAACATGGCCTCCTCGTTGGTGGAGTCGTCACAATGCACCATGGTCATCTGGCTATTTTTCCCCAGGATAACCAGGTTGCGGGTTTGAATGAAAAGTCCTTCTTCCCAGTTGATAATGCTCACCATCTGCATGGGCTTCTCAACAACTACATTGTCAGGGACGTAGATAAAAAAACCATCCTGCGCAAAGGCCAGGTTTAGTGCCTGGAATGAATCCTTTTCGGTATCGGCATATTTTCCATAATGTTTTTCAAAGATCTCAGGATAGGCTTCCATGGCAGCAGCAAGGCTTCCGGCAATGACCCCGTTGTCATGTACTTCCAGGGGTTTATCAGTATCGATAAACCAACCATTCAGTAAGGAGATCTGATCTGTTTCCAGTTCGTGAATATTGCATTTGAACACCTGATCGATCCTGAGATCCCTATGGCCTGGGCTAAAAAGCGTAGTGTAATTTCTTTCAAGGGTGCTACTCAGGTCGGTGTTTCGCCAATCTTCAAGTTTGGTGTGTGGAAATCCGGCATTAGAGAACTCCTCCATAGCCTTTTCCCTTGCCTTTCCGAGAGATGGATTGTCATGCCTGGTGATCTGTTCCTTATTTTCGGCAAACAGCCTCTCCAGCCTTTCCTTTAATGCTATGGATTCCTTTGTGCCCATGGGTCTATACTACTTCTTTTTTGATCCAGTCGTATCCTTTATTTTCCAGCTCAATTGCAAGTTCTTTCCCCCCTGACATGACGATCCTGCCATCAAAGAGAACATGTACCACATCCGGAACAATATAATCGAGCAGGCGTTGGTAATGTGTTATTACCACAAATGCATTTTCTTTGGTTTTTAAGGAGTTCACGCCATTGGCTACTACCTTGAGGGCATCAATATCCAGGCCTGAGTCAGTCTCATCAAGGACTGATAAAGTGGGTTCAAGCATGGCCATCTGGAAGATCTCATTTCGCTTTTTCTCTCCTCCCGAAAAGCCTTCATTGACTGAACTATTGGTCAGCTTCGATTGGATCTCGACCAAGCCTTTCTTTTCTTCCATCAAAGCAAGGAATTCACTAGCAGATAGAGGTGTCTGTTTCCGGTATTCCCTGATCTCGTTGAGGGCTGTTCGCATGAAATTCGTAATGCTTACACCGGGTATTTCAACCGGGTACTGGAACCCAAGAAATATCCCTGCGCGGGCTCTTTCTTCAGGTGCCATCTCAGTAATGTCCTTTCCCTTTAAAAAGGACCTTCCCCGCCGTTATTTCATAACCTTCCTTCCCGGCTATTGCCAGGGCCAGTGTACTTTTTCCTGTACCGTTAGGTCCCATAATAGCATGTGTCTCCCCGGCATTCACCTCCAGGTTTAATCCCTTCACGATCTCCTTACCGTCAATCGAAACATGTAAATCTTCTATCTTCAGCAACATCATCAAAATTTTAAATTTTGAATTTCAAATGTTAAATTCTCATTCTCATTCTTATTCTTATTCCTTGTTCCTCTGTTCTCGATTCTTACCCTACGCTTCCTTCCAGGGATATGGCCAACAACTTTTGCGCTTCCACTGCAAATTCCATGGGAAGCTTGTTCAGTACCTCCTTTGCATATCCGTTTACAATCAGGCCAATTGCGCTTTCAGTGTCAATTCCCCTCTGGTTGCAATAAAACATCTGGTCTTCAGAGATCTTCGAGGTTGTGGCTTCATGTTCCACGATGGCCGATTGGTTTTCTGTTTGAATATAAGGGAATGTATGTGCACCGCACTGATCCCCGAGCAGCAGTGAATCACACTGCGAAAAGTTCCTTGCTTTCTTTGCATTTTTAAGGATACGTACCAAGCCCCGGTAGCTGTTATTGCTATGTCCGGCTGAAATCCCTTTGGAGATAATGGTACTCCTGGTATTTTTCCCGATGTGGATCATCTTTGAACCTGTATCGGCCTGTTGATAATTATTGGTTACAGCCACAGAATAGAATTCTCCAACGGAGTTGTCGCCCAGCAAAATGCAAGATGGGTATTTCCAGGTAATTGCCGAGCCGGTCTCAACCTGGGTCCAGGAGATCTTCGAGTTTACACCCTTACACATGCCGCGTTTGGTAACGAAATTATAGATCCCGCCTTCACCTTTCTTATTACCGGGGTACCAATTTTGAACGGTAGAATATTTAACTTCAGCATTATCGTGGGCTATAATCTCCACGATGGCCGCATGAAACTGGTTTTCGTCGCGCATAGGGGCTGTACATCCTTCCATATAACTTACATAACTGCCTTCGTCAGCTACAATGAGCGTTCTTTCAAACTGACCTGTGTTGGCAGCATTGATGCGGAAATAAGTAGAAAGCTCTACCGGGCATCTTACCCCTTTTGGGATATAGCAGAATGAACCATCACTGAAAACAGCCGAATTCAGTGCTGCAAAATAGTTGTCGGTATAAGGCACCACCGAGCCCATATATTTTTTTACCAGCTCAGGATGCTTGTGAACAGCTTCGCTGAAAGAACTGAAAATGATGCCGTATTTTTCCAGGGTTTCACTGAAGGTAGTTTTAACAGAAACACTGTCCATCACTGCATCTACAGCTACTCCGCTCAGCCGTTTTTGCTCTTCAAGGGAGATGCCAAGCTTTTTAAATGTTTCGAGTAGGTCCGGATCAACTTCGTCGAGACTTTCCAATTCGGGTTTTGCTTTGGGAGCGGCGTAATAAATGATATCCTGGTAATCGATCGGAGGGTAATCTACATGGGCCCAATCGGGTTCATCCAGGGTTTGCCAGTGCCGAAAAGCCTTGAGCCTGGCCTCAAGAACAAATGCCGGTTCGTTCTTCTTGGAAGAAATGAACCTGATCGTATCTTCATTGAGCCCTTTCGGAGCGGTCTCCATCTCAATATCGGTTACGAAGCCGTATTTATACTCCGACTGCGTAACTTCATCTATGATCTTATTTTTGTCTTCTTCCATGATAATGAGATCAATATCTGTCCTTTATGCTCACCTAATTGGGGATGCAAAGTTAGTCTTTATTTACAACAAAATAAGTAAGGATTTGTTTACAAACGGATGATATCAGATACCAGATATCAGAAAATCGAATTCAGAATTGAATTCAGAATTATTCCTGACTTCTGGTATCAATGTTCTTATATCTGATTTCACCACCTGCTTTCCGGGTTTTTTGGTAATTTTGGCCAAAAGGAACGCTACCAATGAAAGATTCGAAACGATCAGAACTGTCAGACCTGGGTGAATTTGGCCTCATCGACCATCTAACCGCCGATATTAAACTCAAAAACAAAAGCAGCCTCTATGGAGTAGGGGATGATGCTGCCGTGATATCACCTCAAGAAGGCCTGACACTTGTTTCAACTGATTTGCTGGTAGAAGGTGTTCATTTTGACCTGAGCTACACACCACTCAAGCACCTGGGATACAAAGCCGCAATTGTTAATTTTTCAGATATCTATGCCATGAATGGTGTTCCTGAACAAATTACAGTGAGCCTGGCCATTTCGAATCGTTTTTCACTGGAAGCTATCGATGAGTTCTATGAGGGGATCAAGTTGGGCTGTGATAATTACCAGGTTGACCTGGTTGGGGGCGATACCACTTCAAGCATGGGTGGACTCTTCCTTTCAATTACAGTGATCGGAAGTGTCGCTAAAGAAGATGTTGTATACAGAAATACAGCCAGAGAACATGACCTGATATGTGTGAGTGGGGACCTCGGGGCAGCTTACATGGGACTGCTCATCCTGGAAAGGGAGAAAAAGGTGTTCGAGGTGAATCCTGGCATGCAGCCCGACCTGGAAGGGATGGATTATATACTGGAGCGCCAGCTCAAACCGGAAGCACGAAAAGATATCGCTAAGATGCTTCAAGGCATCAATGTAAAACCCACAGCCATGATAGATGTATCGGATGGACTGGCATCTGACCTGATGCATATATGTAAAGGATCAGGCCTTGGCTGTCAGATCTATACAGATAAACTTCCCATTGATCCTGTAACCATCAACGTGGCTGCTGAGTTCAAAATCGATCCACATACAGCAGTAATGAATGGCGGTGAAGACTATGAATTGCTGTTTACAATTCCTGCAGATAATTTTGAAAAGATCAAAGATATCAATGGCATTGCAGTCATTGGTCACACTACAGAGGCTGCAGCCGGCATGAACCTGGTCACAACGGATGGGAAATCCATCCCAATACAGGCGCAGGGCTGGGATGGACTGAAAGAGAAAACCCCTCCTCCAAAGGCATGAAGAACTACCCCCATATAGGTATCGAAGATGAAGTGAAGGTCCTCCCAGATAAACCAGGGATCTATCAGTTTCTGAATAGTGAAGGTACCATCATCTATGTGGGTAAAGCCAAAAGCCTGAAGAAGCGTGTTGCCTCGTATTTCAATAAAGACAAGTCAAACAGCGGAAAAATCTCAGTGATGGTAAAAAAGATCACCGGCATCAGTCATATGGTGGTAGACTCGGAGCTGGATGCGTTACTGCTGGAAAATAACCTCATTAAGAAGTATCAGCCACGCTATAATGTGCTGCTGAAAGATGACAAAACCTTTCCATGGATATGCATTAAAAATGAACCTTTCCCACGCATATTTTCCACTCGTAACATTATCGATGATGGATCGGAATACTTTGGGCCCTATGCTTCTGGCAAGATGATGCATACAGTACTTGACCTGATCAGGTCACTCTATCCCCTGAGAAACTGCAAGCATAATCTTAGCAAGAAAAATATTGAAATCGGGAAGTTCAAAGTTTGCCTTGAGTACCATATAGGCAATTGTCTGGGCCCCTGTGTCGGATATCAGTCGGAGGAGGATTATAACAGTCCATACAGGACATCCGGGAGATCATCAAGGGCAATATAAGCACAATCATCAAAGAGCTCAAAGAGATTGATGATGAAGCATGCCGATACTTTCGAATTTGAAAAGGCCCAGATCATCAAGGAAAAGCTGGAGCTGCTCGAAAATTATAAAAGCAAATCTACGGTGGTGAACCCCAGCATCCATAATGTTGATGTTTTTTCTATCATCACCGATGAGAAATCCGGCTATGTGAATTTCCTACGGGTAGTGAATGGAGCGATCGTTCAGGCGCATACCATAGAGCTGAAAAAGAAACTGGATGAGACTCCTGACGAACTCCTGAGTATTGCGATTACGGATCTTCGACAGCGTTTCGGTGACAGCAGCAAGGAAATTCTTCTCCCATTCAGACCTGATCAGGAGATTCCCGGTGTGAAGATCACCATCCCCCGAAGGGGAGATAAAATACAACTGCTGGAACTTTCGGAAAGGAATGCAAAGTATTATAAGATTGAAAAGACAGAAGAAGAAGGAGCTGACCGATCCTGAAAGGCATACACGGCGTATACTGGAAACCATGAAAAAAGACCTCCGGATGAAGGTGCTGCCTGAGCATATCGAATGTTTCGACAATTCAAATCTGCAGGGCGATTATCCCGGTGGCCGCCATGGTGTGCTTTAAAAATGCCCGTCCGGCAAAAAAAGAATACCGGCATTTCAATATCAAGAACCGTTAAGGGACCTGATGATTTTGCTTCCATGGAGGAGATCATCGAGCGAAGGTATAAGCGCCTGCTCAATGAGAAGAAACCCCTGCCGCAACTGATCGTGATCGATGGTGGAAAAGGGCAGCTGAGTTCGGCCCTTAAAAGCCTGGAAAAGCTTGGTTTGAGGGGGAAGATCACCATCATTGGCATTGCAAAAAAGCTGGAAGAAATTTATTACCCGGGCGATTCCCTGCCCATGTTCCTCGATAAAACATCCGAAACCCTTCGTGTGATCCGCCACCTGCGCGATGAAGCCCACCGCTTCGGCATTACCCACCACCGCAAACGAATGGAAAAAGGAACCATCAAATCCGAACTCACCGAGATCGAAGGCATAGGCTTCAATACTGCCCAAAAGCTACTCTGGAAATTCAAATCGGTGAAAAAGATCAGAGAAGCGACAGAGGAGGAACTTGCGGAGGTGATCGGGAAGGCCAAGGCAGGGGTTGTTTATAAATACTTTCATAATAGCAAATACGTTTCTGGTTGCTAGTCACTGGTCACTAGCATGATTTAGTGCTGAGACACGTACCAGATGCTAGCAACCAGCACCCAGCACCCTAGTACCCAGTACCCAGTGCCCAGTGCCTAGTACTAGTGCCATATCCAGTATCAAATAAAACTCTTTTTTATATCTTTACTGATTCTACAAAATTTTCTAACCAAAAACCAAAACCATGAAATCTTTACTCTCTACGCTAAGCAAAGCTTTCTTTGCCTTGGCTGTACTGATGTTGCTATTGCTACATCGCCTGATGCTTTTGCACAAAAAAAGAAGAAAACTGATGAAAAGAATGACACCATCACCTCCGGCCAGGTGAGTGGATTAAAATGGAGGAGCATTGGCCCGGCCTTTACATCCGGCCGTATTGCCGACTTCGCAGTAAATCCCTGCAACCCCAGTGAATATTATGTGGCTGTTGCTTCCGGGCATATCTGGAAAACCGAAAACAACGGAACCACCTTCTCTCCAATATTCGATAATTACGGTGCCTATTCCATTGGCTGCCTGGCCATGGATCCCAACAACCATAATGTGATCTGGGCCGGTACAGGTGAAAATAACCACCAGCGTGCCCTTGGTTATGGAAATGGTGTTTATAAAACCATCGATGGCGGAAAGAAATGGAAAAATATGGGATTGAAAGAATCCCGGCAGATCGGGAAGATCCTGATCGACCCACGTAACTCCGATGTGGTTTATGTTGCTGCTGAAGGTTCAGTCTGGGGCCCCGGAGGGGAAAGAGGATTATATAAAACCACCGATGGCGGGGAAACACTGGGAACTGGTACTGGAGATCAGCGAACATACCGGCATCAACGACATGGTGATGGATCCCCGCGATCCTGATGTGATCTATGCTTCATCAGAGCAAGACGCCGCCATGTGCACACCAAAATAGGTGGCGGCCCCGAATCGGGTATCCACAAAACTACCGATGGTGGCAAAACCTGGAAAAAACTGAAATCAGGACTTACCCGGTGGCGATGTTGGGGGCATTGGCCTTGCCATTTCACCCGTAAACCCTGATGTGGTTTATGCTATCATTGAAGCAGCCGGGGAAAGCGGAGGATTTTTCCGCACGACCAACCGGGGCGAATCATGGAAAAAAATGAGCGGCCATCATGCCAGCGGGCAATACTACAATGAGATCTATCTGTGATCCCGGAGATGTTGATAAAGTATATTCTGTGGAAACAGTTTCCAAAGTCACAGTGGATGGAGGAAAAACCTGGAACAGGATTGGCAACAATGGCACGCCATGTGGATGACCATGCATCTGGATCGATCCGAGTGATACAGAACATTTTATGATCGGTGGCGATGGTGGTGTTTATGAATCATTTGATGGCGGGAAAAACTATATCTTTAAATCAAACCTTCCTGTAACACAGTTTTATCGTGTGAATGTTGATAATACCTGAGCCATTTTACTGGGTATATGGTGGAACACAGGATAACAACAGTTTTGGCGGCCCATCGCAAAATACAAGCTAGGCAGGTGTAACTGCCGGCGAATGGGTGGTAACACTGGGCGGTGACGGATTCTGGCAGGCCATCGATCCCGACAATCCTGATATCGTCTACTCAGAATACCAGTATGGAAACATCTACCGCTATGATAAGAAAAGCGGAGAGGGATCAGGAATCAAACCACAGCCCCGGAAAGGAGAAGATACCTACAAATGGAACTGGAATGCACCCTTTATTATCAGCCCGCATTCAGGGACCAGGTTGTATATGGCTGCCAACAAGGTTTTCAGAAGCGACGATCGCGGCGACAACTGGGAAGTGATCAGCGATGATATCACAGCACAGATCGACCGGAATACCTGGCCGGTAATGGACCGCTACTGGGGCGTGGATGCCGTGCAAAAGATGTTTCAACATCACTGTTCGGGATGGCTGTTTCCCTGGCCGAATCACCAGTAAAAGAAGGATCTGCTTTATGTCGGTACCGATGATGGCGTGATCTCTGGTAACCGAAGATGCCGGTGGAAACTGGTACCAGGTGAAGAGCTTCCCCGGCGTGCCGGAATATACTTATGTGAGCGATATTTTACCCGACAAGTTCGATGAAAATGTGGTGTATGCTTCTTTCGATAATCATAAAAGCGATGATTTTAAACCATATATCCTGAAAAGTACCGATAAAGGAAGAACCTGGACATCGATCAGCGGGAATCTGCCGGAGAACGGGACAGTGCATACCATTGAACAGGATATCGTACGTCCTGAATTGCTTTTTGCCGGTACTGAATTCGGTGCGTTTTTCAGCATCGACGGCGGCAAGATCTGGACACAGTTGAAATCCGGCTTGCCTGCTGTCGCAGTGAAGGATATGGTGATCCAGGAAAGAGAAACCGACCTGGTGCTGGCTACTTTCGGCCGTGGATTTTATATCCTCGACGATTATTCACCACTCCGGATACTGAATAAAGAAATTCTCGATTCGGCTGCTTATATTTTCCCAATCAAAGATGCCCTGATGTATACCTTCACACGCGGCAAGTATGGACAGGGATCGACACAATATTTTGGAGACAACCCTGACTTTGGAGCGATATTCACTTATTACGTAAAAGAGTCACCAAAGACCCTCAAAGCAGTGCGTAAGGAAAGAGGAAAAGAAGCTTGCCAAGGATAAAAAACCCATTCCAATTCCAACGCATGGAAGAACTCCGGGCAGAAGAAGCTGAGGTGAAACCTTACCTGATCTTTACCATTACCGATGAGGACGGCAATATTGTCAGGAAGATCAATAAGTCGTTCTCCTCCGGCCTGAATCGTATGAACTGGAACTTTACTTATCCGGGGATGAACAGCGTGAGATTGAGTGGTGATAAATACAATCCCACCTCTAACGATCGTGATGGTATGGCAGTGATGCCAGGGAAATATTATGTCAGTCTTTCACAATGGGTTCGTGGTGAAATTACAGAACTGGTTGAGCCTGTAGAATTCAAGGCAGAAGTGCTGAACAATGTTACCCTGCCTGCTCCTGATCGTGCCGAATTGCTTGCTTTCCAGAAAAAGACAGCAAAACTCGCTCGTGCCATCAATGCTGCAGAGCAGATGAACAACGACCTCATCAAGCGGGTACAGTATCTTAAGCAGGCCATCAACAATACACCGGATGCTCCACCTGAATTGTTGGCTAAAGCCACGGAAATCGAAAAACAGCTTGACGACATAAACTGGGCATTTAACGGCCAAAGGCCTAAGGCCAGCAGAGAAGAAAACTGGCCTGCTCCTCCTTCTATCGGCGACAGGGTAAGGGCATTGGTCTACTCCCATTGGGGATCAACTTCCAGGGTGTCGGAAACCCAGATGCAGATGTATGATATCCTGGTAGAAGAGTTTCCACCCATACTTGAGCAAATTAAGACAATCGCTGAAGTTGATGTGAAAAATCTCGAAGCAGAGCTTGGATGCCCTTGGTGCCCCATGGACACCGGGAAGGATACCCAATTGGAAGTAATAATAATTCAAGGGTCATTTCGACTGGAGTAAAGCGAAGGGAGAAATCTGTTTCTGCATGTTATAGATTTCTCCCTTCGGTCGAAATGACTGTTCGTTTATCCTGGTTGAAATGACTGTTCGTTTATCTTGGTCGAAATGACTGGACTAATATTTCGATTGAAGTGATCTTGTTTTTTTTAGATCGGTAATTTCACATTTTCATACCCTTTTTATTTAATTCTTATATTGTCCTTGGAAACTAATTTAGTTTTTAGTTTCTTTGCAGGTCGAAGTTCTTATTTGGACCAGATTGTTGCAACCCATCCTGGGGCTTCAGCATTGAATGAGATTTATGATTTGTTACAATGAAAGAAAACATAAAGAAGAAGATTGAAATTGCAGAGGCTTTTGAGAAGCACTTCCGGCATTTCGGATTTAAAAAGACCGTGGTGGATGATGTAGCGGCTGAGCTGGGTGTGAGCAAGAAGACCATCTACAATAATTTTGATTCAAAAGAAGATATTTTCTATTTCATCATCAGCCGTAAGGCTGAGGCAAGAAGGGCCATGATCGAAAAAAAGATCATGCATGTCAAATCCGCCAAGGCAAAGATGGAAGAGATGATCACCATCAACTTCACCGAATTCAAAAAGATCCATAGACGGAAGATCAAAGCATTCGAAGACCGCTTTCAAACCGAGATTGCTGTTGGGGCATTTCGGCAGGCATTTAACCGTATGGTCAGCGATATTGTATCAGAAGGCGTGGAAAACAATGAATTCGATGTGTGTGATCATGATATGACAGTAAGGTACATTCAAGCCCTTATAACAGAATCATTTAAAAGCATCAGGGAAGGGAGCTCCATGAATCCGGAGGAAACCCTGATCTGCACCATCAATAAAATATTGAGTAAAAAGAAATAATGGTTTCAAAAATAAAAATTTAGGAATTAATAATCATCAAGTTATAAGATCATGCAAAGAAAATTAATCGTAGTCGTTTCTATCATTGTCATACTGCTGGGTGCATTTATGACCATGTCATATTTTTCAAGTCTTAAGGAAACACCGGAAACAGAAATTCCCGAAGATGTTGCCCGGAAAGTGAAAGCGGAACCTATTCGCTATGAACAGGTAAGTTATACCGTTACCTCCACCGGCCGCCTGGGTTCACAGAGTTATGTCGATATTATTTCAGAAGTGCAGGGGGAGATCCTGCCTGGGAATGTTCCCCTGAAAAAAGGGCAACGCTTTAAAAAAGGAGACTTGCTCATCAAAATATATGATGAGATCACAGATTATAACCTGAAAGCATCAAAAAGTCGTTTCCAGAATAGCATTGCTAACATACTGCCGGATTTCAAGATCGATTATCCTGATGATTATCAGAAGATCAAGAATTTTTTCGATGCCTTGAAAATTAACGATCCATTGCCTGAGTTGCCGGAGATAACATCTGATCAGCAAAGGATCTTTCTTGCCAGCAGGAATATCCTCAATGATTATTTCACCATAAAAAGCAATGAGATACAATTGGGGAAACACAGCATTTACGCACCATTTAGCGGAACTTTTACGGAGGTGATGCTTGAGGTTGGCTCCATCGCGAATCCTGGAAGCAGACTGGCCAGGATCATTAATACGGGTATGCTGGAACTTGAATTGCCCATCTCTGTGAACGATGTTAAATGGATCAATAAAGGTGATAAGGTAATGGTTGCCTCCGAAGATGGTTTAAGCGAATGGCAAGGTACCGTTGTCAGAAAAGCTGATTATGTTGACAGAAACACACAGTCAGTGAGTGTATTTATTAGTGTGAAAAACAATGCTGATAATCCCCTTTTTGAAGGACAATACCTGAAGGCTTCCTTCGATGGTGAGATCACCGGGAGTGCGATGGAGATCCCACGCAGGGCGGTATTCAACAATAACATGGTATACATTGTGAACGACAGTACCCTTCGAAAAGCGGAAATAAACATTCTAAAGATCAATCAGCAGAGCATGATCTTCAATGGCCTGGATGAGGGTGTGCATATAGTGGTCGAGCCTTTGATCAATGTTGTTGAAGGATCGAAGGTTGAGATTTATTAAGTTGTTTCAATTTTATAAATAGAACAGATCATGATCAAGAAATTAGTTACAACATTTGTTAAATATCCTTTCTATGCCAATCTGGTCATTGCTATACTACTGCTGGCCGGGGGCTTTGGTTTGATGAACATGAAAAAGTCATTCTTCCCGGAAAGGTCTACAACTGATATAGTTGTCAGCGTGGTTTATCCGGGGGCTTCTCCGAAGGAGATGGAAGAAGGGGTAACCATGAGGGTTGAAGAAGCCATCAGGGGTATAGTTGGGATCAAATGGGTGAATTCCACCTCGTCCGAAAACTTTGCCAACATCAGGATCACCACTACAGGTGATTATGATATTGATGAAACTTTGATGGAGGTTAAAAATGCGGTTGATGGCATCACCTCTTTTCCGGTCGACGCGGAAAGACCCATTGTGTATAAAGTCAGAAACAGGACCAATGCACTTTTTATGAGCCTCGTGGGTGATGTGGACCTGCTTACACTCAAAAAGTATGCTGATGATATCGAGCTCGACCTGTATAATTCAGGGGTGATGTCGCAAATCAATGTATCGGGCTACCCCGCCCTGGAGATCTCTGTGGAAGCCAAAGAAGAGGAGCTGCTCAGGCATGACCTGACTTTCAGTGAGATATCATTGGCCATTGCCATGAATAACAGGGATATTTCGGCAGGGATGATCCGCTCTGATGAGGAAGAGATCATGATCCGCTCTCGTAATAAAACCTATGATCCTGATGAAATCGGAGAGATTATTCTCAGGGCAGATGATGATGGCCGCTATTTGAGGATTCGTGATGTAGCCCAGGTAAAGATGAAGTTTGCCGATGTACCCAGTGGCGCATATATGAATGGCCAGCTAAGCATCTCTTTCCAGATATTTAAACTTTCAGATGAAGACCTTGTAGAAATTACCACATACCTGGAAGATTACATAGGTGAATTTAATGCTTTGCACGATAATGTTCAGCTGGAGATCACCTATAATTTTCTTGACATGCTGGGCGACAGGCTTGATCTGCTATACAGGAACGGGGGAATAGGACTTTTACTGGTACTGATATCTCTCGGACTCTTTCTGAACATCCGCCTGTCGCTGTGGGTTGCATGGGGCATACCCGCTTCTTTTCTTGGAATGTTTATCCTTGCTTCACTCTACGGGATCACCATTAATATGATCTCCCTTTTTGGGATGATCCTGGTTGTGGGGATACTGGTTGACGACGGCATTGTTATCGCAGAGAATATTTATACCCATTATGAACGGGGGAAGTCGCCCAAAAGGGCTGCCATCGAAGGAACCATGGAAGTACTTCCTGCAGTAACAACATCGATATTTACAACCATTATTGCTTTCATGCCCCTGATGTTTTTGGAAGGCCGGATGGAGATGATGTTCGAAATGGCCTTTGTTGTGATCCTGAGTTTGCTGTTTTCACTGGTAGAGGCTTTCTTTGTACTTCCGGCACATGTGGGATCAAAATGGGTATTGCGCAAAAGCCCTAAAAAGAGCCGCTGGATGAATATCAGGCGAAGCCTCGACAAGGTCATGGATTTCATGAAATACAAATTGTATGCTCCAACCTTGCGTTTAGTGCTTAGATGGAAATATGTCATGCTTATTGTACCGCTGGCTTTGATCATGATCACTGTTGGCCTGTTCCAGGGTGGACAGATAAAATCAACATTCTTTCCCGCTATCCCATTCGATTTCTTTAATGTAAATCTTGCATTTACTCCAGGATCAGGGGAGAAACAAACCTTTGAATATCTCGTGAATTTTGAAAGTGCCATGTGGGAACTGAATGAAGAGATTAAGGTAGATTTCGATTACCCGGAAGGTGTACTGAACTATACTTTTATTTCACTAGGGAATGCATTCAATGGTAAGGAAACCGGTGCTCATTCAGGAAATATTTTTGTTTTGTTGAGGAACCTGGAAGATGCCCCTTTGAGCAGCTTTGAGATCGTTGAAATGTTGCGTCAAAAGATCGGTACTGTTCCGGAGGCTGAGAAATTCACGGTAGAAGGATTGGCAACATTTGGCATACCTGTATCTATAAGCTTGCTCGGGAAGGACCTGGATGAACTTCAAAATGCAAAGGATTTCATGATCCGTGAAATGAGCAACATTAAGATCCTTAAGGATATAAACGATAACAATGCGATAGGTAAACGCGAAGTTCAACTCGAACTCAAACCCAAGGCCTACTTCCTGGGCCTCACCCATAATGACATCAGCAACCAGGTCCGCCAGGGTTTCTATGGCGGACAGGCGCAGCGTTTGCAGATTGGTAAAGATGAGGTAAGGGTGTGGGTGCGCTATCCGAAAGATGACAGGTTAAACCTTGGTCAGATGGAATCGATGAAGATTAAAACCCCGATGGGGGATTACCCGCTGGCCGAACTGGCTGATTATGTGATCAGGCGCGGACCGGTAAATATTCAGCATTATAACATGTCGCGTGAGGTAAGGATAGATGCCAACCTTGTTGATGCTTATGCTCCGGTACCACCCATCATTGAAGAAATTCGCACCAACATAGTTCCTAGAATGCAGGAGATGTATCCGGGGATAGAAGTGGAATACCAGGGACAGCAGCGCGACAGTGACGAAGCCACGGCAGATCTAACGAAATATTTTGGAATTGCTTTTATGATCATCATCTTAATGATCATGATCCACTTTAAATCATTTACACAGGGTTCCATTATCCTGTTAATGATTCCCCTGGGATGGCTGGGTGCCGTTTGGGGCCATGGAGTAGAAGGCTATCCGGTATCCATGCTTAGCGCCTGGGGGATGGTGGCTTTATCGGGGGTGATCATCAATGATGCAGTTGTATTTCTCTCGAAATATAATTCGCTGATCCAGGAAGGCAGGAAAGTGATTGATGCTGTTTATGAAGCCGGCCTGGCCAGGTTCAGGGCCATTATCCTGACAACCATCACAACAACAGTAGGATTGTATCCCATTATTATGGAAGGCAGTTTCCAGGCTCAGTTCCTGATCCCAATGGCCATTGCCCTGGCTTATGGCGTGATGGTCGGTACAGCCTTCATCCTTGTATTGCTCCCGGTGCTGATCCTGGTGCTGAACGACCTGAGAAGGTTCTCCTACAAGCTTTGGACAGGAAAAACCAAAACAGCAGAAGAGCTTGAACCTGCAAATATTTTTGGAAGAAGAGATATTGAATAATTGATTGACTATATAAATGATGAAAAGAAAAAACATTATAAAAACAGGCCTGCTATTCTTTGGCCTAAGTATGTTGAATCAGGGACTGAACGCCCAACCACTTCCCCAGGATCTGTCATTGGCTGATGCACTTGCCATAGGGCTTGAGAACAACTACCAGATCAGGATCTCTGACGAAAGTGTCAGGATCGCTGAAAATAACAACAGCTGGGGTGCTGCAGGTATGTTCCCGTCAATTTCGCTTGGAGCTTTCCAGAATAACCGTTATGATAAAGGCGATAGCTTTACAATACCAGGTGAGCAGGACGAGTACTATTCAAACTACATCGCTCCTTTTGTAAACCTGAACTGGAGTTTGTTCAGGGGATTTGCAGTACATATCACAAAAGATAAATTGGGGGCACTGCAGGAATACTCCGAAGGCTATGCAACAGTCGTTGTCGAGAACACCATTCAGGGGATCGTTCTGGCATATTATAATGCGTTGCTGCAGGAAGAACTCCTGGCAGTGACGGATGAGGTGAAAACCTTATCCCGAGATCGATATAACTACATGATGTTTAAGAAGGAACTGGGAGGAGCCGTTACATACGATGTTTTGCAGGCAAAGAATGCCTACCTGGATGATTCTACCATAAACCTGCTTCAACAGCTTAATGTGAAGAACGCTTATCTGAATCTACACCTCTTACTTGGAGAAGCAGACGACATCCAATATCATCTCACGGATGAATTTGCTGTTCAGATGCTGGATTATTCGCTCGATACCCTTATGCAACAAATGATGGCAAGCAATTCAAACCTGAAAAACCAATATATCAACCAGGAGATACTCAGAAAGGATGTGCAGCTAGCAAAAAGCAATATCTACCCTGTTTTGTCATTGAATGGTGGTTTTGATCATTTCAACAGGAGGGTTAAATATGTGGATGCAGACCCAGTCTATACCAATAGCCTGGATTATTATGCCAACTTTACCCTTAGCTTTAACCTTTTCAATGGAGGCAATGTCAGGAGGGGGATCAAAAATGCGAAGATCAGCGAACAGATCGGACAGCTGGAGATCGAGGAGCTGTCGATCAGCCTTTCCAATCTCATGAAAACTGATTTCGAACTCTATCAAATCCGGAGGGAACTGTACATGGTTTCCGTTGCTAACCTGGAGAGTGCGGGCCTGAACATGGAGATCTCCACAGAGAAATTCCGTTCAGGTGCCATCAACTCATTTAATTTCAGGGATGTACAGGTGATCTACCTGCGGGCCGCTGCATCAAAGTACGAAGCCATCTTCAACCTGATTGATATCCAGACAGAGCTGCTGAGGTTGTCGGGAGGGATAATTTCAGAGTTTTAAGGGTTGGGTGTTGAGTGTTGAATTAGTTTGAAGTTTGGAGTTTGGAGTTTGGAGTTTTTTTGGATTTTGAATTTTGGTTTGTTTAGGATTTAGGGCTTCCGCGAGCGCTGAAGCTACTCAGCGGAGGCGCTAGAATTTACTCCCTTAAGATGTATTAACAGTTTCAATAAATATCCTCATCTTTGTTAAAATCATCTACATGTCCGTCAAGCCAAAAAAATCCCTTGGTCAGCATTTTCTTACCGACCACAATATTGCGGAGAAAATAGTTTCTGCTCTTCCGGAAGTACCGCAACTGCTTGTAGAGATCGGTCCAGGTACGGGTATGCTGACAAAGAAATTGCTTGAAAAGAAGGGGATGGATTGCCTGTTTATCGAAACAGACAGGGAAGCGGTGGAATACCTGGCATCAGCTTTTCCGGGTATTCAGGAGCGTCTGGTGCATGAAGATTTTCTGAAGGCTGATCTTTTGGAGCTTATTCACGATAAATATCAGATCGTGGGTAACCTGCCATATAATATCTCAAGCCAGATCTTCTTCCGTATGCTTGATGACAGGCAGCGCCTGCAATCGGCAGTGGTGATGATCCAAAAAGAAGTAGCGGAAAGGATCAGGTCGGGCCCCGGCAGTAAAGTTTATGGGATCCTGAGCGTTCTTTTGCAAACATGGTTTGAGATAGAATACCTGTTTACTGTTTCTGAAAATGTTTTTCACCCACGGCCAAAAGTAAAATCCGCGGTGATCAGGCTGAGTAGGAACAAAACAGTGGATATAGGGTGTGATCCTGACTTATATTTCAGGGTGGTCAAAGCCGGTTTCAACCAGCGCCGGAAAACATTGCGTAATGCCTTAAAACAATTCCTTCACGACAAGGATCTATCAGAAATCGAATATTTGCTTCCCAAAAGAGCAGAACAACTGAGCGTAGAAGAGTTTATTGAAATGGCAAGACGACCTGGAATAATGTTGATACAGAGTAGCGAGTATCGAATATCGAGTTTCGAGTTTCAAGTTTCGAGTTTCGAGATTTCTAGTATCAATTCACTTCAAATATCATCTATCAGATATCAGATATCAGATCTCGTCTCCCCTAAGAAAACGAAACTTCCTCCTCGCATCAATAGTGTATATGCTTCCCGGATATTGGATGAGCAGCTCCTGGTAAAGTTCCATGGCTTTTTCGTCATCTGCAAAGATCTCTTCATGCATGAGTGCACGACGATAAAGGGCATCATCCCCCAGGATATCATCAGCATATTTAATGGTGATCTGCTTAAGCAGGCTGTCAGCGTCCCTGTATTCGCCCTGCCTGATCCTTATTTCAGCCTTCCTGAAAAGCACTTCATCGAAAAGCGGGTGCCAGGCAGCTAGTCCGTTGATCGAATCCAGGGTGGCATAGGCCTCATCAAAGTTGTTTTGATATAGCAGGAGCTCCGCATTGGCATACAGTCGCAGGCCGGCATAACTACTGTCAGCCTCAATATTGTCGGCAATATGAAGAGAAAGCTCCAGCGCATCATTGGCAATCAGCTTGGAAGTCGCGGCCTTCAACACATCAAGCTGGGCCTTGGACCAGGCAAACTCACCAATATAATAGGTGAGTCGTGCATTTTTAAGTTTTGCCAGGTGACCGATAGGCTCGTTCTTATAAGCCTTTTCTACCTGCGAATAAAGCAGCGTAGCCTCCCATACTTCTCCCTGGAAAAGGTATATATCGGCCAGTTCGAGTTTGCATCTTGCCCTGGCAAGACTTTCCGGTCCCGGAATGCTGATGGCAAGGTCAAGGTTTTGTATGGCTTCATCTTCCTTATTCAGATGAAAAGCCTGGATATGCGCCAGGTCACGAAGCAGCTGCATGGTTTCCCGGTGGATGCCGAATTCAGTGATCGCCTCCTGGTAAGCCGATTCGAGCTCAAGCATTTCGTCTTCAGCAATTAAAATGTTATTGGATATCTGCTGGTAACGTGTTTCCAGAAACCCGATCAGCCCATTCAGGTACAATGGAGTGTTTTTTCCTTTCGCTAATATATACTCATAGGCTTCAAGAGCGGCATCGAAGTCTTTATTGACCAGGGCCAGCTCTGCAACATTTAGTATCCTGTAACCCTCTTCCTTAAATCTCCTGTCGAGGGAGCGTGCCTGAATAAAAGCAAATGAAAAATCCTTTTGCTGAATCGAAAGCCAGAGCAGAAGCTCATTCAGGTAAACCTCTTCCGGAGCATCCTGGTAACGGATGAGCAACGACTCTCTCAGGATTTCGGGCAGGTTGTCTTCAATATCCCTGGCCATCGCTGTTTGCAAACGGTTCTGTATATCTTCAGTTGCTTCAGGAAATTCGACCAGATGATCGAGATAGGTCTCTACCATTTCCCGGTAGTTTCCATTCCTTTCATACATGCTGGCCAGTTCAATATCGAAGGAGTAATCGCCCTGCATCAGTATCTTTCCCTGTCGGTAAGTCTCAATGGCATATTCGAGCTGACTACGCATGTAAAAAGCATTAGCAATCTGTTTAATCTCATGCACAAGGGGTGGCAGCTCCCTGATGACTTCTTCAAAAGTTTTATGTGCCTTTTCCATTTGAGCATCACGCACATAAACATAACCCAGATCGACCATATAGCGCAATTGACCCGGATTTTTCCGGATATGCTTTTTTACCAGTTTTTCCGCTTCCTTGAATTCCCTGAGTTCAAGCAGTGAATAGAATGAATATGTATAATTAGTATGGTTTGGGTTTTTCTTATACAGCTCACTGAAGATTTCAAAGCATTTTACATATTCATGGTTCTGGTAATACTGAATGCCAAGCCGCTGCAATTGAGGGTCCTGTTGTTGGTTGGGAAAATTGGCAGGAGTGGTTTCCTGCGAGTATAATGCTGTTGCACCTGCAGTGAGCAGAATCAAAACACTTATATGGATGAGAGATCTCATTAAATAGATTTGTTCATTGTAAAGCCAGGGTCGGCTATTGTTGATCAGGAGATCAGGTCAAAACCTGTATATGGCCTGAGGGCTGCCGGGATGCTGATCCCTTCTTCAGTTTGTTTGTTCTCGAGCAGGGCAGCCACTATCCTTGGTAACGCCAGGGCGCTGCCGTTTAGTGTATGTGCCAGTTTGGTTTTGCCATCTTCGTCGCGAAAACGCAATTTCATGCGATTCGACTGGAAGGCTTCAAAGTTTGATACAGAGCTAACCTCCAGCCATCGCTGCTGAGCTGCCGAATATACTTCAAAATCGTAGGTGAGGGAAGAGGTGAAACTAATATCCCCACCACATAATTTCAAAACACGATAAGGAAGCTCAAGCTTTTCAAGCAGTGATGCAACATAGCCACGCATCTCTTCCAGCGTTTCATAGGATCTGTCGGGATGACTGATCTGAACGATTTCCACTTTGTCGAACTGGTGAAGCCTGTTCAGCCCGCGCACATCCTTGCCATAAGAACCGGCCTCACGCCGGAAACAACTGGAGTATGCAAGGTTTTTTACAGGCAGTTCGTCAAGACTAAGGATTACATCACGGTAGATATTTGTAATGGGCACTTCAGCAGTAGGAATTGCATATAAGTTATCTTCGGTTATATGATACATCTGCCCGTCTTTGTCGGGAAGCTGTCCGGTTCCATAGGCCGAATCCTCATTCACAAAAAGAGGTGGCTGATATTCATGATACCCTGCTTTCAATCCTTCCTCAAGAAAGAAATTAATGAGCGCGCGCTGAAGCCTTGCTCCCTTACCCTTATAAAAAGGAAAACCTGCCCCGGTCACTTTTGCTCCCAGGTCAAAATCAATGATGTCGTACTTTCCAGCAAGCTCCCAATGAGGAAGTGCCTCTTCCGGAAGATCGGTTTTAAGATCCACTGTTTCAAGCACCTCATTGTCTTTTTCAGACTTACCTGAAGGGACTGAAGGGTGGGGAAGGTTTGGCAGCAACACAAGTTTTTGATCGAGTGCAGCCTTGGTTTCTTCCAGGGTAGTGCCCATAGCCTGTGTTTCTTTCTTCAGGGAAGCTGATTTTTCTTTCAAGGCTGTTGCTTCTGCACCTTTCCCGGCCTTGAACAGTATTCCGATCTCCTTGGCGAGCTTGTTTGCTTCTGCAAGGCCGTCGTCCATGGCCTTCTGAGTTTCTCTTCGAGTGCGGTCGAGGGCGATGATCTCTTCAACAAGGCTGGCTGCATCGAAATTTTTGATGCGGAGCAGTTCAATCACCCGCTGTGGGTCTTCATTGATAATATTCAGTTGGAGCATATGATATTTTTTTCAAAAATAAGAAACACTTCCGTTGGCACGGACGTTCAGGAATAAAAAATCCTCTCCGGCAAAGCAGGAGAGGATCGTTAAACCTTTATGATGTTTGATCTTTATTTGTCAGTTTCATTCTCTTCAACCACTATATTGACATACGATTTGTTGTTTCTTCTTTTTCTGAACTCAACCTTGCCGTCAGCCAGTGCAAAGAGTGTATGGTCTTTTCCCATGCCTACATTAAGGCCGGGATTGTGAGTTGTACCTCTCTGGCGAATGATAATGTTGCCTGCCTTGGCAAATTGTCCGCCGTAAATTTTTACGCCTAGTCGTTTACTTTCTGATTCACGACCGTTATTCGAACTACCGGCACCTTTTTTATGAGCCATGATCTATCGTTTTAATAGGTTTCTTTATGATTTATCTTCTTTTTTATCCTCGTCAGCCTTTTTGGCTTTGGGTGCAGCTTTTTTTGTTTCAGTCTTAGCTGCAGGTTTAGCTGCCTTTGGGGCTGCCTTTTTTGTTGCTGCAGGTTTTTTAGGTGCTGCTTTCTTGTCCCCCGTAGCTTTAGCGGAGGCGGACTTCACTTCTGCTTTTGGTTTGGCAGCAGCTTTTGGTTTTGCAGTAGCTTTAGGCTTTGCAGTGGCTTTAGGCTTGGCTTTAGGAGCAGTTTCTTTCTTGTCCACCGAAGCTTTAGCGGAGGCGGGCTTCTCAGCTTTTGGGGCTGCTTTTTTGGGCGCATCCTCAAGGATGTTTTCGATCACAATCCTGGTCATATATTGCCTGTGGCCATTCAGCTTCTGGTAACCCTTTCTCCTCTTCTTCTTGAAAACAAGCACTTTGTCACCTTTCATGTGCTCAAGGACCTTGGCCTTAACCTGTGCTCCCTTGATCAATGGTGTGCCAACACTAACTTTTCCGTTATTGTCAATCAACATTACATCAGAAAACTCAACTTTAGAACCTTCTTTTTCTTCCAGCCTGTGGACAAAAATCTCCTGTTTTTTCTCAACTTTGAACTGCTGTCCTGCTATTTCAACTATCGCGTACATTTATAATTCTTTTTACTTGTCTGTCAAAAATGGAGTGCAAAATTAGTAAAAAAAATTATTGTACAAAGGTTTTATTCGTTTTTTTTGAGAATAAATGCTTTGCGTTGACCAGGTATATCCCTCCGAGGATCATCAATATCCATATCAGATAGTCCCATCCGAATTGTTCCCCATCGATGATTCCCCAGGCAATAGCAACTACGGGGATCATATAGGTGACGGATGCTGCAAACAAAGCGTTGGTCATTTTGATCAGTTTATTAAAAAACACCAGGGCCAGGGCAGTCCCTACAACGGCAAGGATACTTATATATCCCAGGCCAACCCAGGCTTCCTGCCTGGTTTGCAGGGCATCCACAAAACCAGTGAAAAATAAGAGGTATATAGCGATTGGTATGCCAACAATGAAAAAACTAAATGCTGTGATAGAAACAGCGTCGAGATCGACCAGGTAGGTTTTTATTATATTGACAGAGGCAGCGTAGCAGATGGTAGCCAGTAGAATGTATCCGGCAAAGCTGAAGTTAATTGCAAATCCAACATCACCACTAAAATGGATCAGACCTACAGCACCCACGAGACCGGCAAATACGCCCAGTATATTGAACCACTTTGGCCGCAATTTAAAAAATGCCATCCCGATGATCAGGGTAAACAAAGTTGTTAGGGAGTTCAAAATGCCAGCTGTGTTGCTGTCGATGCCTGTTTGAGCATAGGCAAATAAAAAGGCCGGGGCTGCATTGCTGATGATTCCTATTATCGACAGCACCAGCCAGTGATTTCTTTTCACCTTCCTTATACGCATTATTGCCAGGGGCAACAAAACAATAAAGGTGATCACGATCCGTAAGGCCCCTACTATGCTGCTATCATTAGAAAAACCCTCCAGCCCCTGCTTGATCAAAATAAACGAACTGCCCCATGTCAGCACCAGGCCAAAAAGGATGAGCCATGGAATGTATGATGGGTTCCGACTATTCATAGCACGCAAAAATAACCAAAACCCATTAAAGTGCCTAGTTCCTAGTGCCTAGTTCCTAATTACTATTGAAAGGAATAACTTTAAGTACTTTAGGCACTTTAAGTACTCCAAGTATTTTTTTCACCTCATGCAACCATATCTCAACGAAAATTGTCTAAGAGTCAAGTTTTGCAATTTTTACATACTGGAATCAAATATTGCTTACTTAAATAATGAACTGGTTTACAAATAGTTAAACCTGATTTAACAAAGTTATGAACTTTGTGTGAATTTTAGTGTATTATTGTACCTGTTCATTAAAATGAGTTAGATTTTTTGCACTGTTTACTGCTTTATGGACAACAATTACATGATAAATGTTGTAGATAGGACCAGGGAAATGATTATCCTGGTCGCAAGGACTTGGCGCAACAGCTTGATTTATAGTTTATTCAAGCTTGTTTGCTTAGGTTTTTCCAAAGAGTATTCAGCACAACTCATTCCAATCCGGATGTTTTCTACACATCCCCGCTCAATTTCCTGCAACAAAACATCCCTGCTGGCAGTACATGCGGACAGGGCTTTTTATTCCACTTTTTTCAATCATAGAAATGACGTTAACGTGCGTACATACAGCTCGTTAGATGCATTTATCAAAGATATTTTTAACACTAAATTATTTGTCGAACAAAAAAAGGAGGTGACCGACTGCAAAATGACCCGAAAACATTGCAAAACATTCCAGTATTTTAATGAATTTACGAATTGATAAGAAATTTTTTAACAATTAACTGTTGATATATTGAAACATTTTATTTTAATTTGCGTATCGAATCTAATGCAAAAACGCATAAAAACCATATCCTCAGGTAATTACAAGATTTTTCTGAGAATTCAAATAAATAATGTAAAAATTGTGTTAAATTTTTAATTATATTTTTAATTTTGTTTTTAAATAATACCTTTGTATTTTTAAAATCTTATTTTGAAACTAATCTAATCATTTACAGTTTATTAACTTAAAATTTCAAGTTTATGAAAAATGCTACTAAGCTAATTTGGTTGTTGATGCTCTTTGCATCTTCAATCGTATTTGCATTTGGTCAAACAGGTGCAAATAAAATGACCACTGAGCAAAAGCTTGCTTTTGAGAACAGTGTGACTGCCGTGCCTGGCACTTTCATGGATATGGCTGTTAAAAAACCTATCAATACTGATGGGAAAGCAGTTATTTTCACTGAAGGTTTCGACACAGGAATCCCTGGCTCCTGGACTCAGATCCAGTACAGTGGGACCGGATTATGGTATTGGTCTGGAACAATTGGACCATCCTACGGTCAACCACCTGGCGATGCTAATTATGCTACTGCCGATAGTGATTGGGCCGGATCTGGTGTATGGTTCGATGTTGGACTGTTTACTCCTTCATTGAACATGACTGGAAGCGGCATTTATTTAATCGATCTTGACAGGAACTTTCAAAGTTTCGCAGGATGGGATTTGGCCGAAATCCGTGTTCACTCTGGTTCAATGAGTAATGTGGAGGAAGTTCTGTTTTCTTCAAGTGCAGATGACCCTCTTGCAGGGGTTCATGTTCAATATGAAATCCACCCCACATCCTATTCAGATCCTTCTGATGTCTATCTGGAATTCTTTTATGAAACCGTTAGTGGTACCTATCTTTGGAATTTTGCTATTGACAACGTTGAGGTTTATGAAGTTCTAGTTGGCGAAGTATATGGGCATGTATATAATGGCGGTGGCCTTACCATAACCGGTGCTGAAATTGGCCATGAAGCCACAGGAATTTTTACTACCTCCTGGCCTGACGGTCACTTCAACCTTCCAAATGTACCATCCGGCTTAGAGGATATTTATGGTACAAAAGCAGGTTATAACACCATTGTTCATAATGTGAATGTCCCAGTAGGTGGTTCAGTCATGCAGGATTTCATCCTGACAGCACCCACCATGATCATTTCACCTACTGTGCATGAGTACACCCTCAACCCAGAGGAATACTACACAGCAACTACTGGTATTTTGAATACTGGTGATGGTAATTTGCATTGGAATGGCTCGGTTATGTATCCTGTTACGGATGCTGCTGGCAATCGCCTTTCTACCTATATCTCAAGCGGACCATATACTGCTCCTGATAACACACCTGTACAGGGAGCTTCGGAATTTAGAGGTCCTGCCAGCTCTAGCGTTACAGATGCTTTTGTTCCTTGTGATCCAGCATCTATATGGGCAAATGAGCCTACTTCAACTTACAGGCGCCTGGGCAGGCGTAAGTTCTGATGAGGATGCTGGTTATGCAGCAGCTCAATCTTTTAGTGGATTAACTGGTGCTATTGGTTCTGCCAAATTCTGGGGCTTAGCTCTTTCTTTCCCCTGGGCTCCTTGTACAGAAGATCCCAGAACTTTCGTAGTTACTTTTTATGAAGCAGGAGATCTTGGTGGAACTCCTTTTGCAACACATATTGTTGATGCCTCTCCAGTTGCCACGGGTGAAGTAGCCTCTGGTTTCCCAATCTGGGAATATTCAATTACTTTCCCTGGAGTTAACCTGAGCGATGGTTTTATCTCTATCGTTGGGCAAGGTGGAAACTCTTGCTGGTTCCTGTGGTGGAACTCTGAATTTGGAGCTGGTACAGGCTGGCAAGACGACGGTGGTTGGGCACAGTATGCTTCTCCTATGAGTCTCTGCTTGGGTTCAGGTGGTGGTTCAGGAAGCTGGCTGACACTTGACTATTATGAAAATGATGTAGCTCCTATGGGCGGCTTGGACAATGTTCCAACCAACTTTAATGCTGCCGGAACAGAGGCTGGTGAGATTTACCATGCCGACCTTATTTTCACATCAGATCCTGACGTGGGTACCATTACTATCCCATGTACAATGATCATAGCTGGTGATCCAATGGTACCTCCAACAGATCTTACTGTTGAATTCACTGACGAAGTTAACGGTGATGTTGAACTGAACTGGACCTGGGCCACTGATCTGACCTTCCAATTCTTTATCATCAACCGTGATGGCGTTCAGGTAGGTACTTCTACTACTACTACCTATACAGAAACCCTTCCCGATTATGACACCTACTGTTATACAGTACAGACATATTACGATGAAGGAACCTCTGCTCCTTGTGAGGAAGCATGTATTGACTGGGATTTCCCAATCATCTCTATCGTTCCCGACTTCCATGAAGCTGAGGTTTGGACCGATCATATGTATGTATGGGAAGCCAAAATCTTTAATTTAGGTGATGGCCCACTACAATATGACTTCCCTCCACCGAGCACTGAATTTACAATTGACCTGTATGACAGCTTTGGTGATGGATGGACTTATTTAGGTCAGACCAGTAGCCTGGATGTTTTGGTTAATGGAGTTGTTGTGTTAGACCAGATTACTTTGGCCACTGGCACTGGTCCCGAAACATATTATTTTGATGCTATGCCAGGAGATGAGATCTCAACAGTATATTACCAGGTAGATCCTTGGTCAAGTGAAAACTCATATTATATTTATGATCCAATGGGTGTTGAAATTGCCAACGATGGTGTTGGTGGAGCTGTTCCATCAGGAATTCCTGCGGGAACACTTTTTGCAGGCCCTGCTGGTTTCGTAGTTGATATTACTCCTTCAAACGGAATTGTAGAGGAAGGTTCAAACGAAACTGTATTCTTCACCTGGGATGCCACTGGCTATACCGTTGGAGATTATACCCAGGAAACGGTTTGTGAATCCAACGACCAGGTGAATCCTGTAGTTCCTGTTAACCACCTCATGCACGTTGTTGAACCAGCCGAATTTGCCGGTACAGTTAGTGATTGCGAAAGTGGTTTTGGTATTCCTAATGTTACTGTAACTGCCGGACCATTCCAGACTACTACAAACTTCCTTGGTGCATATTCATTATTTGTTGATGAAGGCACCTATGATGTTTATTTCGATAAACTGGATTATGTAGGTTATATGGAGCCCGACACATCTGCTCTTGCAGGCGTTGTTACTCCTCTGGATGTCGAGCTTTGCGAAGCTCCTTATCCAGTGCCTTGGGTAATTGCTACAGTGAACTATCCTGATGAGGATTTCTGTGACGTTGAATGGTCACTTCCAGAAGGTCCCTACGAGGTCTATTATGACGACGGTACTGCTGAAGACCTCTTCGTATGGAATACCTCAGGTAGTGAAAATGCGGTTCTGTTTACACCTGCAGGTTATCCTGCTAATGTATTCGGTGGCCGTGTATTTGTAGGTGATGGTATTTATCCTCCAGGTGGCTGGCTTGGTACCGATTTTGCAATGATCGTTTATGACGATGATGGCACAGACGGAATGCCAGGAACAATGCTTGACTCAGTTCATGTAACTGTAAACAACTATGGTTGGGTAGAGTTCTTTGGACTTGATGTTACCCTTGAAGAAGGTGAATTCTATCTTTCTATGCTTCAACTTACAGCTCCACCTGCAGCTCCAATCGGAATTGACCTGCAGGTACCTACTTCATACAGAAGTTACCAGAATGCTGCTGGTGGTTTAGGATGGGTTCTTTCACCTTACCAGGACTTCATGATGCGTGCTTATATTGACGGCTCGCAAACTGATGTTATCACTGATAGCGAAGAGATGGTATATCCTTCTAAGGTTTCCTTCGAGGAAGCATCTAAGGAATTCACCCTCGCTAACAATACTGGATTTGAGATGAAACCGGGTACTGTTAAAGCCGGACAAATTGGTAATATAGAAGGATATGACGCTAGCGAAAGTGTACTGTTCTATACAGTTGCACGTATCTCTGACTTCGATCCTGACTTGCCAATCGATCCTCCATTAAACGGTACACTCACTGTACTGAATAATGTTACTACATTAACATATCAGGATACTGATTTCGAAGCACTGCCAATGGGATGGTATGCTTATGGTGTACAGGTAGCCTATTCAACAACCGCATTGTCTCCATATACGTTCTCCAACATTGTTGGCCGCGATATGGATGCCGAGGTTACTTTCGAAGTAATACTTTGTGATGGCAATGTTCCTGAAGATGTTGATATCGCGATGCAGGGACTTGATTTTCCTACTGAATCTTTCGAAGGTACAACTGATGCTACAGGTATCTTTACTTTCCCACAAGTGTGGAAAGGCCTGTATGATGTTATACTTACAAAGGTTGGATATGAAGATTATAAAGTTCAAGTACTTGTAACCGAAGACATGACCGTTGAAGTGATCATGTCAGAGAACAAACGTCCAGCCAGGAACCTCGTGGTGGATCCAATTACTGGTTATGCTATGTGGGATCAACCAATGTATATTGGTCTTGAACTGGAAGATTTTGAAGGCGCCACAATGCCTCCGACAGGTTGGCAGATGACAACCAATAGTGTTGGCTGGTTCCTTACTATGGATGGCTCAAGTGCATACTGGGAAATTCCTACATGGGACTCACAATATGCTTGTTCAAACGATGATGCAGCCGGTGAAGGTGCTGATGGTAGTGTTGACTACCTGATCACTCCTGAGATGGATCTTCGTGAGACCACCGACTACAATCTGTATTTTGACAGTTTCTACGATCAACTCTATGGCACCCAGATAGCTACCATTGAATATTCATATGACATGGGTACTACATGGGAAGTTCTTGGGTCACTCACTCCATCAGAAGAATGGGAGTCTTACGAAGTAAGTCTTGCCAGCATCACCGGACTTGATTCAGATCCGTTAATGCTTGCTTTCCACTCAGATGATGGCGGAGCATGGTCATCAGGTTGGGCAGTCGATAATGTATCTGTTACCAACGGATTGATTGATCCTCCAGGTGGATATCATGTATATCTCGATGGTACGTTTGTAGCTGAAACTGACACCACGTTCTACCAATATGAATACCTTGAATTCGGTGTTACTTATACAGCCAGCGTAGCTGCAGTATACTCATGTGGTCTTTCAGATGAGATCTATTATACATTTGGATCACTGTTCTTGCTTCCTCCAAGGAATCTTGACGGATTGACATTTGATAACACTGTTCAGGTATGGTGGGAACCACCTCTGATCCCTGAAACAGACGCAGTTTCAATCTACGATCCTAACTTTGTACCTGTTGCTGAAAATGCAGAAACTTTTTATTCAGGAACTGTAGTTACAGGTTATAAAGCTCTTGCAAGCACACGTGCATTACTTTGGGACAACGGACCTATGGTTAATAGCCCGGGAACCGGTGCCGGTGGTGCAGACGAAAGTATCCTGCAAGATGGCGTTAATACCTATGGATTTGGCGCACAGAATCCACTGCCAAATATCATAGCCGACGACTTCACCGTAAGTGGTGGCGACGACTGGGTCATTGATGACTTTGTATTCTACGCATATCAGTCAAATTCAGGTGCACCTCCATCAACGATTACTGGTGTATTTGTTGAGATTTATGACGGAGAGCCAGGTAACGGTGGTGCTGTGATCTGGGGTGACCAGGTTACCAACATCATGACCGATACCGACTGGACAGGCATCTATCGTAACAATGATGGCCCGGGTGGTGCTACCAACCGTGCAATCATGTTTGTTGTTGCTTCTACACCTGGTCTCACATTGCTTCCAGGCGACTACTGGGTAGCATACTCATTTACTGGATCTGCAGCTTCTGGACCTTGGGCACCTCCGATTTGTATCTCAGGTACTCCGATTACAGGTAATGCAGTTCAGTGGACCGCAACTTATAGCGCTTGGGGACCACTAGTTAGTGGTGCCAGTGGTGAATTCCCACAAGGAATGCCATTCCTGATCAACGGCACAATTACCACCGGTGGTGGTGGCGGTGGCGGTGGTATACCCGAAAACTTACTTGGGTATAACCTGTATCGCGACGACGTTGTGATTGCCGAAGTTCCTTACACTGGTTTAGAGATGGAAGAATATTTCGACTATGAACTCGAACCACTGTGTTACGAATATAATGTAACCGCACTGTACGACATGACTGATTATGGATTCCCAGGAGAAATTGGTGAATCACATTATGAAGGTCCGTTCGATGTTTGCGTTGAATACGGTTGGCCACTTGCTTTTGTTGAAGATTGGAATACCGGTTCATTCGATCCAAATCTCTGGGATCATGGCGACAACTGGGTTGTTAACGGACAGTTCGGTAACCCACTGCCATGTGCAGAGTTCAAATGGGATCCAGTACTTGGTTGATTACAAATCAGCATTTGACAAGTTATCCTATCGATGGTAAATACCATCCGGGAACCACAGATCCTTATATTGACGGACGTATATTCTTCGACTTTGACATTAGCCTTGAAGACAATGGAATGTCAGGATTCGAACAATTGTATGTTGATGTATGGAATAATGGTAACTGGTACAACATTACCATGTTAGACAATGCCGATGGCAGCTTTGCCTGGGATAGTCACCATTTTGAGATTACAGAATACGCATTTGGAGAGATATTTAAAGTTCGCTTCTCTGCTGAAGGTATAAACTCAACTGGTATCATTTCATGGTTTGTTGATAATATCAATATCTACAGAGCATGTGATGCTCCTACAGATCTTGTTGCTGATGCAACCGGACTTCCTGATGATGAGATTCTCCTGACCTGGTCAGCTCCTGCTGGCAGTGGTGTTGTGGGTGAATGGATCCATTGGGATAGTGGTCTGAACGAAGGAAATGCAATTGGCTTCGGTGGCGCTGCCGTCTGGAGTGTTGCATCTAAATTCGACGCAGCTTCACTGGCAGGCTTCGACGGTATGTTCATTACAAAGATTCGTTTCTTTGCTGGTGCTAGCACCGGAACTGCTACCTTCACACTTAAAGTTTGGGAAGGCGCTGATGGACTCACCATGATTTATGAAGAGCCTGTAACTAGCTTTGTGATTGGTGACTGGAACGAAGTAGTTCTGGCTACTCCTGTTGCTATCGATATTACTCAAGACCTGTATTTTGGTTATACCACCGAACAGTTTGACGCTGCTGAATATCCTGCTGGTTGTGATGCAGGTCCTGCAGTTGCTGGTTATGGTGATTTGATCAATGACACAGGTACTGAATGGTGGTCGATGAGTGTGGCTTACCCAACCTTGGATTACAACTGGAACCTCCAGGCATTTGTTGGAGAAGTTACAGATGGAGCTCCAAGCATCCCACTTGTAGACAATGCCGATTACAGTGCTCCTGACAACGCACCGATGCTTACATCTAGTGGTATCACACGTGATGTGAACCTCACAGATAACAGCTCACGTGCGCTGACTGGATACAATGTATACTTTGACAATGCAACTGGTGTATTTGAATTCCTCGAGTTCACGATGGATACTACGTATCTGCACATGAATGAAGATGGATTCACCACTGGTGAACTGTATTGCTACTATGTGACAGCAGTATGGGCAGATTGTGAACCAGAATCTAACACAGCATGCTGGCTCGCTACAGGAATCGAAGATCCTGCAATTGCCGATGGCATCGCAGTATTCCCGAACCCTGCACGCGACATTCTGAACATTACTTCTACTACCGACATTACTCACGTTACTATTATGAACTACGTAGGCCAGGTTGTTTACAACCAGAAGGTTGTTGAAGACAACGATCTGCAGCTGAACGTTGCCGGTTACGAAACCGGAGTTTATATGGTGAAAGTTGAAACTACTGCCGGTATCCTTATTAAGAAGGTGACTGTAGCTCACTAATAATCCTCACTGCCTGGACTCTTCGGAGTCCTGGCAGCATGGAACTAGCAAGAGGCGCCGCATATGCGGCGCCTCTTTTTTATTTGTACTTTTGCCCGAAGAATAATACAATCTGCCACCATGTATTCAGTTAGCGACCTGGCCGTACACTATTCCGGAAACTATCTCTTTCGCAACGTGTCTTTTATCATCAATAAAAAAGACAGGCTTGGACTCGTTGGCCGTAATGGCTCAGGGAAAACAACCTTATTGAGAATACTGGCTGGCATGCAATCACCCGAGACAGGAGATATTGTTATTCCCTCTAACGCACGCATCGGCTATTTGCCACAGGAAATGGAGCTGGACAGCGATAAATCCATCTATGAAGAAACCATTGTGGCCTTTGATGAGATCCTGGCATTGAAAAATGATATTGATAGGTATGGAGAAGAGATTTCCAGTAGGGAAGACTACGAATCACCAGCTTACCAGAAGCTGATCCATAAAATGTCGGATGCAAATGAAAAGTTTCAATTGCTGGGAGGGCAGTCGATGGATGCAGATGTTGAAAAGGTGCTGGCAGGTCTAGGGTTTAAACGATCAGATTTCAATCGGCCCGTGGCTGAATTCAGCTATGGCTGGCAAATGCGCGTGGAAATAGCTAAAATACTGCTTAGCAAACCAAACCTTCTTCTGCTCGATGAACCTACCAACCACCTTGATATAGAGTCAATACAATGGCTGGAAGATTTCCTGAAGAATTACTTCGGGGCGGTGATCCTGGTCTCACACGACCGGGCCTTTCTCGATAACCTGTGCAATCGTACTATTGAGATCAGCGATGAGCGTATCTTTGATTATAAGGCTGCTTATACAGAATACGTCAGGCTAAGAGAAGAACGCCTCGAACAACAACTGGCTACCTACAACAATCAGCAGAAACAGATCAGGCAGATAGAGCATTTTATTGAACGCTTCCGTTATAAAAACACCAAAGCCCGCCAGGTACAGTCGAAGATCAAAATGTTGGATAGGATCGATACTGTAGAGATCGAGGACTTCGAAAATGCTGCGATTCACTTTAGGTTCCCTCCTGCACCGCGCTCCGGAAAGGTAGTAGTGGAATGTAAAAAGTTGGGTAAAAGCTATGGGAGCCATGAGGTGCTTAAAATGCTAGACCTTTCTATCATTAAGAATGACCGCGTGGCCTTTGTAGGTAAGAATGGGGAGGGAAAGACCACCCTGTCGAAGGTAATTATGGGCCTGCTCGATTATCATGGGGAACTGAAGTTTGGCCATAATGTGCAAATGGCATACTATGCACAGGATCAGGCAGAAACGCTTGATGGCAACAAAACAGTATTTGAAACCATCGATGATGAAGCAACAGGAGATATGCGTGCCCAGGTGCGCAACCTGCTGGGTGGATTTCTGTTTTCAGGAGAGGATATCGATAAGAAAGTAAAAGTGCTTTCGGGAGGGGAGAAGTCACGATTGTCACTGGCCATGCTTTTGCTCAGGCCATCCAACCTGATGATCCTCGATGAGCCTACCAATCATCTCGACATGCGCTCAAAGGATATCCTGAAAAGTGCCTTGCTGCAATACGATGGTACGCTGATCATCGTGTCCCACGACCGTGATTTTCTCCAGGGATTGAGCAATAAAGTATTTGAATTCAGGAATAAAGGGGTGAAGGAATACCTCGGTGATATTTACGACTTTCTTCATTTCAAGAAATTAAGCAACCTGCGTGAGCTTGAGCAAAAGGCAATGACTGGAAATTCAAGACATAAGGATGTGTCGAAAAATAAAGAGCTCTATGAACGCAGCAAGCAACTCGATCGAGAGATCCGTAAATTGAATACACAGATCTTAAAATGCTGAAAAAGCCATAGAAGAGCTGGAAACAGAGATCACAGCGATGGATAAGGTACTCATGGACCCTGCCCAGCATAAAGAGGCAATGAAAGATCCTGAAGTGTTTAAAAAATATAATTCCCTGAAATCCCTGTTGGAGAAGGAGATGCAACAGTGGGAAAAACTTAGTCTGGAAATAGAATCGCTTCGTGAAGAGCAGAAAACCATAAAAAGTTCCTAGTTCCTAGTGGCTAGTGCCTATGTGAAGTGTATAACTTATTAGTTCAGAGTTCAAAGTTCAGAGTTCAAAGTTCAGATTTCAGAGTTCTTATTCTTATTCTTATTCCTTGTTCCTCTGTTCTCTATTCTCTATTCTAATGATCCCTATTCATCATCCTCTTAGCCAATGAAAGTATTCCTGCTTTCTTTTCTTCCGGCAAACTAACCAGCTCAAGGTGGTATTCGGCACGTTCGAAGTGGCGTTCCATCTCTGTTACTGTAATCTTATCCAGGTTCAGCTTTTTATACACGCTGGTGATATCCATGATCTTCTGCTCGGGGTCATCATCTCCGTCACCGATATATCCCTCAATAATATTCTTATCTTTTTCATCAGCAATTGTAAGTGCTTTCAGGAAAAGAAAGGTCTTTTTATCGGAAAGGATATCCCCTCCGGGCATTTTTCCAAACTTGTCAACCGTACCAAAAACATCCAGCAGGTCATCCTTTAGCTGGAATGCCATGCCTGTATTTATTCCGAATTCATAAATATTCTTGACATCATCAGCCCCGGCATTTCCCAGCATAGCTCCCAGTTTCATGGCGGTAGCCAGCAACACAGCGGTTTTCAGGCGGATCATGCCCAGGTAATCCGGTATTGTTATGTTTTCAGCTTCCTCAAAGTTCATGTCGAGTTGCTGACCTTCACAAACTTCTTTTGCCACTTTCAGGAAATCAGTAATCATATCATTCACGGAGGGATGTTTGGTTCTCAGCAGGTATTCGATTGCCATGGCAAACATAGTATCGCCAACCAGGATGGCGGTGTCTTCTCCCCAGATGTTCCAGATGGTTTCTTTCCCTCTTCTGATGTGGGCCCCATCCATAATATCATCGTGAACCAGCGTAAAATTGTGAAACATTTCTACAGCATGAGCTGCTGGCATTGCAGTAGTTAGGTCACCTCCAAAAGCATCACATGCCATCAGGAGAAGAACCGGACGCAATCGCTTGCCCCCAAGTTCCATCATATACTTGATAGGGTCGTAAAGCTCAACCGGTTTACCTGAAAAGGATTCCCTCTCCAGGGAGAGGCTGTGTTTTTCCAGGAGTTCTTCGTAAGTATACATCGTATCTTATGGTTTTATTCTATCATATTCAGCAGGTATTGCCCGTAGCCGCTTTTGAGCAATGGCTCTGCAATTGCCCGGAGACCCTCTTTGTCGATGAAGCCCATTTTATAGGCTACCTCCTCTATACACCCGACCTTGAGCCCTTGCCGGTCCTCCACAACCTGCACAAATTGTGCTGCCTGCAGGAGGCTTGAAAATGTGCCTGTATCCAGCCATGCGGTTCCCCTTCCCAGTATTCCTACTTTAAGCTTGCCGGCTTCAAGATAATGTTTATTTACATCGGTGATCTCATACTCGCCACGTGCACTGGGTTGGATGTTTTTTGCTACCTCAAGAACTGAATTATCATAAAAATAAAGGCCCGGAACAGCGTAATTTGATTTGGGATGTTCAGGTTTTTCCTCAATGGAGATGGCCATGCGGTTTTCGTCAAATTCAACCACACCATAACGCTCGGGGTCAGATACATGATAGGCAAATATCATCCCGCCATCGGGATCATTCTCTTGCTGTAATAAGGGCATTAATCCGGCACCATAAAAAATATTATCACCCAGGATCAGGGCTACTTTGTCCTTACCAACAAATTCTTCTCCGATCACGAAGGCCTGTGCCAGGCCATTGGGTATTTCCTGCCTGGCATAGCTGAAATTGCATCCCAGTTTTTCTCCATTTCCAAGCAATAGCTGAAAACTGGCCTGGTCTTGTGGGGTGGAAATGATAAGGATATCCCTGATTCCTGCCATCATCAGGATCGACAGTGGATAATAAATCATCGGCTTGTCATACACCGGCATAAGTTGCTTGCTTGTTGCAATGCTAATGGGATAAAGCCTGGTTCCAGATCCTCCGGCAAGAATGATTCCTTTCATCTTCAATTCAAATTAAATGTCCTGCGAGATAAAGATACGGAATTAAGCAAATTAAAAAAAATCAGATTTTTTAAGCAGATCCAGTGGTGTCAATTTTCTCTATCTCAAGCTCATCAAGTTCAATATCATCTTCTTCATCAAATATCTCGAGCAGTGGTTCGCGGAAGCTTCTGGTCGTAATATATTTATCAAGACTGAGCAGGAGCGAGGGAAGGAGGAATAGGTTCGACAAGAGTGCCATCAGAAGCGTAAAAGAAATCAGGTAGCCCAGAGCTTCTGTTCCACCGAAGGAAGAAAGGATAAAAATACCAAATCCGAAAAACAGAACTACCGAGGAATAAATCATGCTGTATCCTGTTTCACTGAGAGCCGCAATTACGGAGGGTTTAATTTTCCATTCGTTGAGTTTAAGCTGCAGCCTGTACCTTGATAGGAAATGAATAGCATTGTCGACAGAGATTCCGAGTGCTATGCTAAATATCAGGATGGTAGAAGGTTTAATAGATAAATTCAGGTAACCCATCAGGGCAGCGGTCATGAGCTGTGGAATGAGGTTGGGAATCAAGGAAATGATGATCATCCTGGCTGAAGTAAATAATAGAGCCATCAGCAGAGAGATCACTCCCAGTGCAAGCAATAGGCTGGTTAGCAGGTTTTTCACCAGGTAACTGCTTCCCTCCAGGAATACAACACTGGTACCGGTGAGGGTCACCTTGTAATCTTCAGGCGGAAAGATCTTATCTATTTCAGGCCGTAGCCTTTCAGTGAGCATCTTTATCTCCTTGGTACCAATGTTTGCCATCTGAATACTCACCCTGGTAATCCTGTTGGTGCTATCAATAAATGAATGGAAAGGGTTGGTATCCGTACTGTCCATACCGCTGGTATACTGGTTAAGGTCGGCCAGCTGTGTAGGAGGTGGAAGTACATAATATTTTTCCTCCCCGCCTCGATGAGCCTGGTATAGGAAACTGATACCATCCACAACAGAAAGCGGACGTGATAAATATTTTGAAAAAACAGAATCCTTTTCGAGCAACCTGTGCAGCCTCCTGATCTTATACAAGGTTTTCCCCTTATCGGCAAAAACCCCACCTTCTTTCTTCGTATCGATGGAGATCTCAAGTGGCATAACCCCTTTGAAATGATCCTCGAAGAATGTCAGGTCTTTGTACAGCTTGTCTTTTTTGGATATATCATCAACAATATTGCCTGTAGTCTTTAATCTGGTCACTCCATAGATCCCGAATGAAACCACAATAACTGTGCAGATATAGATGATCCTTCTCCTGTTTTGGACAATACTGACAACTGTTGCTATAATTCTCGATACCAGCGATTTATCCATATGCTTGGTATGCTTTGTCTTTGGTGGTGGGAGATAGCTGAAAAATATTGGTATGAGGAACAGTGACAGGATATATGCAAACATAATGTTGATGGAGGCAATCACACCGAACTCTGTTAGGATCTGGTTTCCTGTAACAATGAAAGCAGCAAAACCAACTGCCGTAGTTGTATTGGTAAGCAGGTTTGCATTTCCTATGCGCGTAACGACCCTTGAAAGTGCCTTCACCTTATTCCCATGCAGCAAATATTCATTGTGGTATTTGTTGAGGAGGAAGATGCAATTCTCCACCACGATCACTACCAGCAGGGGTGGCAGAATACCGGTAAGCAGGGTGATCTTATAGCCAAAGAGGGAGATAGTACCCAATACCCATATTACTGTGATACCCACTATGATCATGGTAAAAAGCACTGCTTTCCACGACCTAAAGAACAATAATAATATGCTTGAGGCAATGATCAGGGCCATCACGATAAAGAAATACAATTCATTCTGCACCATCTTGGTTGTGATGGTACGGATGAAGGGAAGCCCTGAATAGTGCATTTCCTGTTCATATTTCTCCCCGAAATCATCGGTAAGGCTTTTGATATCTTCAATCAGCTGTACCCTATCCTTGGTGTTGAGCATGGCCTTGTCGAGGGTCACCATGATCATGGTCACATGGTTCTCTTTATTGTAAAGAAGCCCATTGTAAAATGGGAGGGAGTAGATGACTTCCCTGAGGCTGTCAAGCTCAAGCTGATGCTCCGGGGTTTCAGGTATAACAGGAAGGAAATCAAGCAATCCCGTGCTGTCGTTCTTAACAAGATTATAGATCTTTCCTATGGAAAGCACCTCCTGTACACCATCTATCTGACGTATATTCCAGGAAAGATCATACCAGTCGTTAAACTCTTCAATATTGTATATTCGCTCATCCTGTAAGCCTACGAACATGACGCTCCCATCCTGTCCAAAAAGATTCTTGAATTCCTCGTATGCTATGCTGGTGGTATCTGACTCGGGAAGCATGCGCATCATCTCATATGACATGGACACCCTGGTTGCCTGCCATCCCATGAAAATGGTGATCAACAGGATCACGATCAGGTTTGTGAGCCTATTTCGTAAGATCAATCTTACCAGATAATTCCACATGCGCATAATTCTCCGGTTCTTGAAGGACTTACGAAATTACGTTAAATTTTAAATATACTGTTACTTTGGCAAGGAATTGGTAATTAAATCATCGCTTTTATGGCAGGTGAGGCTGCATTGTTACTGGCCGAATTCTCCATAACAAGCCGTATATTTGTAAAACCTTAACAAAAAGGATAATGAAGAGAATCATACTGCTTCTGGCAATAGCCTTCCCAATTTTTTTGATTGCACAATCACCTGAGAAGATGATCAGCAAGGGTGAATACGATAAAGCGATTGAAACTTGTGTCGATAAACTATCTGGGGGAAAAGGCAACAAAGACAAGCTTTATGCATCACTCAAGCAGGCTTATGAAACAGCCAACCAGGAGGACCTGGGCAAGATCATAAGCATGAAAGCTACAGGTAATCCTGAGATCTGGTTTGATGTTTTTATGGCTACCAATGCCATGCAAAATCGTTATCTGCTGTTAACTAAGATCAGTAACCAGCTCCAACGGGATATGGTCAACATTCAACCAGTGGATTACAGCAAGGACCTGGAAGCTGCCCGTCAGAATGCAGCTGCATATCTTTATGCACATAGTATGAGTCTTCTTAAAGAAGGGACTAAAGCGGATGCAGGCCAGGCATATTCAGAATTACTTCTGATCACTAAGCTTTACAATGAGTATAAGGATGTTGCATTGCAGATGCGGCGTGCAATTGGCGGCAGCACTACCCTGGCCCGCCTGGAAGTCAATAACAAGAGTGATGCTAATCTCTCTCCCGACTTTATTGCCAATATGGAAAGCATTGTGTTGACATACAGGGAGAAACAATATCTTGATTTTATCGTCAAGGCTGAACCCGGACAGTATTATTCACTATTACTGGCCATCGATATTACCTTGGTAAACGTTAGTCCGGGTACTGTTAGCGAAAAAGAATATACAGCCTCCCACAAGAACCCAGAGACCTTTGCAGATGCATATGAAGATAAATCAAAGTTTGAAGAAGATAAAAAACATCAGGATTTCAATAAGTGCAAGATCACAGAGACCTACCAGGTAAAATCTGCTGTGATTAAGGCCAGGGTGAAATATATTGACCAACCCACCGGCAAGGTGCTATACGAAGTTCCTGTGACGGCAAAAACTGTTTTTGAAAACAAAACTGCCACGGCTTCAGGCGACATGTACGCTTGCCCACCGGAGATAGTAGAATTCCTAGACAAGCCAAAGAAGAAATTTCCCAAAAATGCCGAAATGATCTTCAATGCTGGAAAAGAGCTTAAGCTTTTAGTGAAGGAGATCGTGTGGAACGATGCTTTTATTAAAGATTGAACATGCAAATAGAAACCTTTAACAATAAGGTGCTGCTGCTTGATGCCAATCATCCGGCCCTTGAACAAGGCCTTACGGATGCGGGCTTTCATTGTGATTATTTCTTTGACCTTACTCATGACAAACTGAAACTCATCATAGGCGATTATTCCGGTATTATTGTCAGGAGCCGTTTTCATCTCGATATAGATTTACTTTCACTGGCCAGGAAACTTTCATTTATTGGAAGGGTAGGGGCCGGTATGGAAGGAATTAATGTTGCCTTTGCAGAGTCGGCCGGCATACGTTGTTTCAATGCCCCTGAAGGGAACCGAAACGCGGTTGGTGAGCATGCCCTGGGGATGTTGCTGGCATTAATGAACAGAATGCTAATCGTTGATGAAGAGGTAAGAAATGGTATCTGGAAAAGAGAAGAAAACCGTGGCATAGAGTTAGAAGGGAAAACAATTGGCATTATTGGATATGGAAATACCGGAAGCGCATTTGCAAAAAAACTTTCAGGCTTCGATTGCAAAGTGCTGGCCTACGACAAATACAAGACTGGCTTTAGTGATGAATACGTAGCCGAATCATCCATGGATACGATTTTTAGCGAGGCCGACATTCTCTCCCTTCATGTTCCACTAACTGAAGAAACACATCAGCTGGTAAACAGCGCTTATATTGATAGCTTTCGCAAGGATATCATCATGATCAATACTTCCCGTGGTAAAGTGATAAGCACTGCAGACCTGGTGCTGGCATTGGATACAGGAAAGCTTAGCGGAGCAGCCCTCGATGTGCTTGAATATGAGAGTCTTTCATTCGAAGGCTTACAGGATGATAAGCTTCCTGAACCATACAAGAAACTGATCACATCCAATAAAGTAATCCTCTCCCCCCACATCGCCGGATGGACGCATGAATCCAAGCTGAAGCTGGCCCAAACCATACTTGCGAAGGTTTTACAGAACTTCAAACCGCCAATCAGATAATTAACTATAAGGATTTTGGATTTTGGGTGTTGGATTATGGATGATCTCACACCATTAAATCTTTCCCATTCATCGGCGGACATTTTCTCCAAATTGGTATTAATAGATATAGAACATACTACTCTAATGGTAGAAAATGATATTGTCAAGTTGTCCTATAATTTTTCTTTGCGCGTAATTCATTTATATCATAGTTAGTGAAACAAAGAGAATTTATATTATCCAAACAATTGCTCAAAAGTGCAACAAGTATCGGGGCTAATGTATTTGAAGCTTCTGCAGCAATATCAAAAAAAGATTTCGCAAATAAGATGTCGATTGCTTCCAAGGAAGCAAGGGAAACGTATTATTGGCTAAAGTTAATTAAAGACAGTAAGATGGTTAAGACAGATTTATCAAGCTATATAGAAGAGATAAAAAGTATAATAAACATATTAACGGCGATTGTTAAAACCACACAACGACGATTAAGACAAAACCAGGTTCGATAAATTTCATCCAACACCCAACATCCAAAATCCAAAACTAATTGGGTTACCAGTGCAGAATTTTTCGAAAGTCAAAATGTTCAGGGAATTCAACAAGTCGCTTTGCAGTTTCATAATCACCAGGGGTAACGTACTGCAAGCTGTGGTCGAATACCATCCTTGCTTTTTGTGATTCCATGTTTACCAGGCGGGGTTCAACTTTCCCAAATCATTGGTAACATCTTCAAGAAATAGCGGATGTATGTCGCCTGCCGGATCAGAAGTGACCATACAACCGGTGTGTCCCTTATCGAAAAGTTGCTTCACACCCATGCCAAGAAGTGAACAATACATCAGGTCGAAATGCAACAGGATTTACACAACGAACTTCATAACCTAACTCTACAGGACGGCTTTTTACATCCAGCTTGAACTCTTTTAGTTTTTCTTGTAAAAGACATTGAAAATATGTGCCTTACTGACATTGCCCAGCTCAGGATGTCCGTGGTCATCATATGTGAAATGAATGCCTGAAGCTTTGATCTCATCATCCGACATAAAATGGAATACGCCCTTCGCTAATGATAACAATGCCGTATGGGATCCCAAGTATCTTTCTTTTAACAATGGTCGAGATGATCAGCTTCATGATGGTATCGAAAGTGATGGGAGTATTGTAGAACATCTCCGGAATGATGATCATTGGTGCATGTACTGCAGCGCCGATGCCAAATGCAAGATGTCCTGCTTCGCGGCCCATGGCAGATATCATGAACCAGTTGCCGCTGGTGCGTGCATCTTCATACACGGTTTGCGCTATTCTGACCCCCGCCTCCTTCGCTGATTGATAACCAAAAGTAGGTTGCCCTTCAGGTAAAGGAAGATCATTGTCGATGGTCTTGGGAACATGTATATTTTGAATGCTTACATTTTTGTTTTCAGGTATTTGGAAATCCTGTTTGCCGTTGATGCCGTGTCATCTCCACCAATGGTAACCAGTAATTCAACATCATGCTTTGACAAAGAAGTCAGTGCTGAATTCTTCATCCTTTGGCTTATGCCGGCTCATTTGTAATGCAGATCCACCTTGTCCGCGAATATGCCGTCGGCAAATGCAAAATCGATATCCTGGAAAACAGGATCCGCCGAAAACAGGCTTTTATATCCGCCATGCAGGCCAATACCCGGTAGCCGTCTTTAAAAATACTTTTGATACAGAACTTATAACAGAGTTGATCCCGGGTGCCGGTCCCCCTCCACAAACTATGGCAATACTTCCTCTCATAAATTACTTATTTTATGCCGCAAATTTAAGGAAAAACATAGAAGTATTGGGTTTCAGGGTTGAGTGTTGAGTTATTTCTGACATCAGATTTCAAATATCAGAATTCAGATTTCAAAACGTACCTCAGGCCACAGGCCTATTTTATTACAAACTGCGCCGTAGTCCTGCTTTTTTGCTCCAGCAGTATGTCTTTTCCGGATGTGAGCTTGTCGATGGTTTCCTGTATATAATGCCTGATAGTGATAAGGCTTAGCTCATCATTGTATTTTACGCGGTAATCTTCTCTGAAGGTCGGTGATAAGTCCGTGTAAACGTATTGCTGTCGATGCAAACGGAAAAGCTGATAGCTGAATTTTGCATGAGGTTGATGCTACAGCGATGATTTGCAAAGATGCCAAAGATCTGGTGTAACTTGTCTTCACCAATGAAAGAGAAATCTCTCGATGAAATAGAAATTAGCACCTGATTTTCTTTGATGATGCAGGATGGTACTCTGCGGAATCAGAATCACGTTTTCATGTATCAGGGACCCTTTGGCAAGGGGATCAAGAAAAGATTTTACCCTCAAGGGGATGCTTTTATTTTTCAGTGGCCTGATGGTTTTGGGGTGTATGATCTTCGCCCCGTAAAATGCAAGCTCAATAGTTCCTCGGAGTAGGATATTTGATCGAGTTTAACAGTATCGTTAAAGAACTTCGGGTCGGCATTCATGTATCCCGGAACATCCTTCCACACTACCACTTCGCTGGCATCAAGCACATTGGCAAATATGGCAGCCGAAAAATCAGATCCTTCCCTTCCCAGGCTGGTGGTGAATTTGCCATCACTGCCGATAAAGCCTTGAGAGACTGCTATCTTGCCATTTTTCATTTCTTTGCCTATACGATATCTGACCTTTTTCTCTTTTAATTCCCAATCTATCCTGGCAGCCCTGTGGGCTTTATCTGTCATGATCATTTCCCTGGCATCAAGCCATGTATTTTTAATCCCTGAGGCAGTCAGGCAGCTACTTACGATCCTGGTCGACAGTAGTTCGCCAATGGCTACGATCTGGTCATAGTAAAAATCAAAGGAATGTTCCCTTTCAGGTCTCTCAAGGATATCTATCCAGGATCTCAATTCTTCGAACAGCTTGCTGAGATATGTGAAGATGCCATTCTTTTCATCAGGAAAAAGATCCCTGGCTATTTGTAAGTGATATTCGTAGATGCCAAGGTAATCGATTTCGGCTCGCTCTTCCTGATGATAGGCCGCATGTGCCAATGCTTCCAGGGCATTGGTGGTTTTTCCCATGGCAGAAATGATCACAACCAGCTCCTCTTCTTGATATGCTGAAAGGATCTGGGGAATATTCCTGACCGATTCCGCATCCTTCACTGAAGCACCGCCAAATTTTAAAACCCTCATGATTAAATCCTAAATTCTAAGTTCTAAATTCTAAACAAATTCAAAATATCAATTTTTAAAACTGTTGGTTAACTATGACTTTCTAGTCCCCTTCTCCTTTAGGAAAGGGAGATTTAGGGGGTGAGGTGAAAATTAATACATGCACCTCGTTTAAGGGCAAATATAAGCAATTACGCTATCTTTGCCCACCATTAGGATAACGCTATTCCGTAGGCCACATTGTTATGAAAGTTGAAGAATTTCTCGATCGTTACGCTGCCACACCGCTTGCCCTGAATATCATCGATCATCTGGGATCCGGAACGGGACAAGGTTTGTGGTTGAAGGGCCTGGCAGGATCTTCTACTGCTGTGATTGCTGCAGCTGTCACTGGTCGTATTAAAGGAACACATCTTTTTATTTTGAATGAGAAGGAGCAGGCAGCTTATTTTTGCAATGATCTGGAAACCCTTTTCGGGGAAATGGAAACAAGCTTTCAGCGCAAGAAAGTGATGTTTTTTCCTACTTCTTACAAGAAATCATATGACCTGGTAAACACAAACAGTACCAATGCCCTGGAGCGATCACAGGTGGTTGGAAAGCTATCATCTGCAGCTGCAAGCAAGATCATCGTTACTTTCCCGGAAGCGCTGGCAGAAAAACTGGTTACACGCTCATTCCTATCCAAAAGCACTTTCAGGATAAAGCTGGATGAAGATCTCGATATGGATGATTTAATTGATTTCCTTGATGATCAGCATTTTGAGCGGGAAGATTTTGTAATCGGACCGGGTCAGTATGCTGTTCGTGGAGGTATCATTGATGTCTTTTCTTACTCAAATGATTTTCCATACAGGATAGAATTTCTTGGCGATAGTGTGGCTTCACTCCGTTCTTTTGATCCCGAAACCCAGCTTTCGGTGGATAAGCTGAGCCGGGTATCCATTATTCCCGATCTGAACGACCGGAGGATTGATCATAAAAGAGAAAATCTTCAATCTTTACTTCCGGATGATGCAGTGATCTGGGTTGAAGATATTCCATTTGCCCGCGACAGGATATCTGAAGAATATAATAAAGCGGTCAGGATCATCGAGGCCTCTGAACAGGAGGAGGTTGAAAGCAATGTAGAGGACCTCTTTCAAACAGGCGATGAATGGCAGCATGGCCTGGGTAGTTTCTCTATGATAGGTTTTTCAAAACGTTCTCCCGGCAGTAATTTCCTGTCGGTGGAAGCGGAGATAAATCCCCAACCCTCATTCAATAAGAATTTTGACCTTCTGGCCGAAGACCTTCACGAACATGGCAAAAACGGGTATCAGAAACTGATCCTTTCGTCAAATCCAAAGCAGCTGGAACGCTTACATACCATTTTTGATGATATTTCTTTCCGGACAAAGACGAAAGAGCGTCCGGACTTTGATACCATGAATATTTCTCTCCATGAGGGCTTTATAGATAAGCAGGCAAAACTGGCCTGCTATACTGATCACCAGATCTTTGAAAGGTATCATAAGTTCAGGCTTCGTGAAAGCTTTAGTAAAAAGGAAACCCTTGTCAATCAGGGAATTACATGATCTTAAGCAGGGTGATTTTGTAACCCATATCGACCATGGTGTAGGACGTTTTGACGGGCTTGAAAAGATCAGCAATCATGGCAAGGAACAGGAAGCCATCCGCCTGGTATACAAGAATAATGATCTGCTATATGTGAGCATCCACTCCCTCCATAGGATCGCAAAGTATACTGGCAAAGAAGGCAATATCCCACAGTTGAACAAGCTGGGTTCGAATGCCTGGAACAAGCTTAAAAGCAAGACCAAAAGCAGGGTTAAGGACATTGCCAAGGATCTGATCAAACTCTATGCACAGCGCAAGGCGGCCAAAGGGTTTTCCTTCACACCCGACACATATCTGCAAGCTGAGCTCGAGGCCTCCTTCTTTTATGAAGATACACCGGATCAGAATCAAGGCTACACAGGATATTAAAAAAGATATGGAAGCCACTTATCCCATGGACCGCCTTATATGCGGGGATGTGGGATTTGGAAAAACTGAAGTTGCCATACGGGCTGCTTTTAAGGCCGTGGCTGAGAGCAAACAGGTGGCGCTGCTGGTACCAACTACCATCCTTGCACTGCAGCATTTTAAGACCTTCACGGACCGATTGAAGGATCTGCCATGCACGGTCGATTATATCAATCGTTTTAAATCGCCGCAAAAGCAGAAAGAGACCATCAAAAAGCTTGCTGCCGGAGAAATTGATATACTGATCGGTACACATAGGTTGATCAGCAAGGATCTGAAATTTAATGATCTTGGTTTGCTCATTATTGATGAAGAACAGAAGTTCGGGGTTACAGCAAAGGAGAGGCTCAAACAGATGAGTGTAAACGTCGATACGCTTACCCTTACCGCTACGCCTATACCAAGAACATTGCAATTCAGTATGATGGGTGCACGCGACCTTTCTATTATCAATACACCACCACCCAATCGTTACCCGGTGCAGACTGAAATACGATCATTTAGTGAAGATACCATCCGAGATGCTATCCAATATGAGGTTTCCCGTGGAGGACAGGTATTCTTTGTACACAACAGGGTGCAGAATATAATGGATGTTGACCATATGCTCAGACGTTTTGTGCCGAATGTCAGGATTGCTGTGGCGCACGGACAAATGGAGGGTAGGGAGCTGGAAAAGCGGATGCTCGATTTTATTGAAGGTGATTATGATATTCTCCTGGCCACCACCATCATCGAATCAGGCCTGGATATTCCAAATGTAAATACAATTATCATCAATGATGCGCACCACTTTGGCCTGAGCGATCTGCACCAATTGAGGGGCAGGGTTGGCCGTACAAATAAGAAAGCCTTTTGTTATCTCCTTACACCACCTTTGTCGGGACTCACTAAAGAAGCGAGGCAGCGGCTCAGGGCAATTGAAGAGTTTGCCGATCTCGGCAGTGGGTTTAATATTGCGATGCGAGATCTCGACATCAGGGGAGCGGGAAACATGCTGGGAGCAGAGCAAAGCGGTTTTATTTCTGAGATCGGCTTTGAGATGTACCACCGTATTCTGGATGAGGCTATCCAGGAACTAAAAGAAAATGAGTTCAAAGATGTGTTTGAGCAAAAGGAAGAAGAAGTTTTTGTAAAGGACTGCCAGATAGAAACTGACCTGGAACTTCTCATACCGGATGATTATATTACCAATATCAGGGAGCGACTGAGCCTGTATAAGGAACTCGATAGCATAGAGACAGAGGAATTGCTGATGGGATTCCAGGAAAAACTTATCGATCGCTTTGGCCCTCTCCCGCAGCAGGTTGGGGGATTGATGAATGCTATTCGCATGAGGTGGCTGGCCCGGAAAGCCGGATTTGAAAAGATCATCCTGCGAAATAAACGCCTCACAGGCTATTTCATCAGCAACCAGGAATCACCCTATTATCAATCTCCAGAATTTACATATATCCTTAAATTCGTTCAGGCAAACCCGGGAAGGTGCAGTATGAAAGAAGCAAAGGAAAGACTTACACTTACATTTAATAATGTGAACAGCGTGTTTGATGGCCTTGAAATTTTGAAGATACTTACTTCTAATCTTCCAATAAGAAGTACGCAGTAGGCAGTATGCAGTAGGCAATTTATTTCAAGTCTCAAGTTTCGAGTCTCAAGTCTCAAGTTTCGAGTCTCAAGTCTCGAGTCTCAAGTCTCAAGTTTCGAGTCTCAAGTCTCAAGTTTCGAGTCTCAAGTCTCGAGTCTCAGTCTCAAGTCTCAAGTCTCAAGTATTCCAACATCTATTTAACCTGCTTGATCAGATATACATACACCGGATAATGATCGCTATATCCTCCAATATAAGCGCCGTATGAATATGTCCGCCAGGGGTATCCTTTGAAGCGTCCTTCCTGTTGGGTCAGGAATTTTTCATTGAATACTTTTGCCTGGTAAAACTTATAGGAGGAATATTCTTTTCCTGTGAGGGCCTTTGACAGAAGGATCTGGTCGAAGAGGTTCCAAGAATCGCGATAACCCAATGATCCGATACCCTGGGCATGCAGCTTTGCATAAGGGTTGAAAAATTCATCATCTTTCATGCCATCTGCATCATCAACCGAGTTCAGGTTTTTCTTTACACTTTTATTGGTAGGATCGTCGTTAAGGTCACCCATCACGATGATCCTGGCATTGGGATTAATGTTGAGCAGGGAATCGGAAATCTGCCTGCTAAGGTCGGCAGCAGCTTCTCTGAGCGGTCTTGATCTTTTTTCCCCGCCACTCCTGGAAGGCCAGTGGTTCACGATCACCGAAATTGTATCACCATCGAGGATGCCGCTTACTACCAGCTGGGCCCTGGTGTTGAAGTTTTCGATATCAGGGTAGTGTAGTTCATGACTGGCCGAGCTCAATACAGTGAAATACTTGGGCTGATAAAAGAGGGCTACATCCATGCCCCTGTAATATGGTGAGTTATAATGAACGAATTGATAATTTCTGTCTTTCAATGCATCTGTATTGGCCAGATCTTCCATGACCGAGGCATTCTCAAGTTCACAAACACCAAGTAATACAGCCCCATCAGGTGTATACTCTCCGATACCGATCTGAGCAATGGCACGTGACATATTATCTAACTTCTCCATGTAGCGACTGGGTATCCATCTATTCTTTCCCAGGGGAGTGAACTCTTCATCTGTTACACCCTCTTCATTAATGGTATCGAAAAGGTTTTCAAGGTTATAAAAGGCAACGCAGCAAAGTCGATATTCCCCTTTGTCCTGCGCCTGTGAGAATGCTGTTACGAGGATGAGAGCGAGGGCTAATAAAATGTTTTTCATCAGATGGATTTCTTGGTATAAGTTATATGCAAATGTAAGATTTAAATCACTACATTTGTTACCCCTTATTGAGTAAATAACATTTCATTTCTATGAAAAATATTTCCCTAATTCTATTCATTTTTCTACTTGGAATTAGCATTCATGCTGTTTCACAGGAAGATACCATAACCGAAAATGCAGTATACCCCCTTCCTTCCTTTAATCTATCGGCTTCAGAACTGGAAGGCTATGGCGAAAATCAGGATGTTTCCGGATTGCTAATGTCGTCCAGGGATATTTTTGAATCTACTGCCGGCTACACTTTCGGACCTGCCAGGTACCGGATCAGGGGTTATGATACTGAAAATACTTCAGTGCTTATCAATGGCATTAAAGTAAATGATATCGGATCAGGCCGGGCTTATTGGGGCTCTTGGGGAGGCTTGAATGATGCCCTCAGAAATCAGAGCATTTATACCGGAATCAATGCTTCAAACCTTACCTTCGGGGGGATTGGTGGTGTAACAAACATCACAACAAGGGCATCAACCTATGGGAAAGGCTTGAAAGTTACCTATAGCAGCGCAAACAGGTCGTACCGCAACCGTATCATGGTGCTCTATTCTACGGGAATGATGGAAAACGGGTGGGCGCTAACAGTCTCCGGCTCACGCCGGTGGGCGCAGGAGGGCTATGTAAAAGGAACCTTCTATGATGCCTGGAGTTATTTTATTTCTGCCGAGAAAAAAATTAATGATAAACATAGCATCGGATTGATAGGCTATGGTGCGCCTAATCAGCGTGGTCGTACAGGTATTGCCGTACAGGAAGCCAACGATCTTGTAAATGATAATCACTATAACCCTAACTGGGGATACCAGAATGGTGAAGTACGCAATGCACGTGTTGGCGGCTACCATCAGCCTATGTTCATGCTGAGCCATTATTGGACTGTCTCATCTAAAACCGATCTAACCTCAACCCTCTATTATAACTTTGGTAAGGGTGGATCAACGGCCCTGAACTGGACTAATGCCGGTGATCCCAGGCCGGATTATTACAGGAACCTGCCCAGCTATTCGCTGGAGGGAGGTAATATTGACCAATATGAATACCGCACAAGGATGTGGGGGGAAAATGAAGCTTATCGCCAGATCAACTTTGACCATATGTATTTTGCCAACAGTAAAAACCTGAGCACCGTTTATCAGGTAGGCGGCATTGAAGGGAACCAGGTAACAGGATACCAGTCGAAATATATTATAGAGGACAGACGGAACGACAAAAGTGAGATCGGTTTTAACATGAATGTTCTCTCTGAGCTAAATGAGCACCTGAACCTTGCAGGAGGACTAAACCTTGTTTGGTATAAGGGCTTTAACTACAATATGGTCAATGACCTGCTTGGCGGAGAATTCTGGCTGGATATTGATAAATATGCTGATCAGTATGCCACCTATACCTATTCCGATGAGTCACAGAATGATTTGAGGACTCCAAACCGCCTCGTGAAGGTTGGTGACCGCTTTGGACACGACTACACCTCGAACGTAAATGCATACAGCGGATTTGGACAGGCAGACTTCACCTATAGCAAAATAGATTTTTATGCTGCAGCCACCATCTCGTTTACGGAATTCTGGCGTACAGGGAATATGCAGAATGGAAAATTTCCCGAGAACTCACTTGGAGATTCCGAAAAGAAACAATTTACTAATTATGGTGTGAAAGGCGGCCTGGTGTATAAGATCGACGGAAGGAATTTTATCTCCGCCAATGGAGAGTATTCGACGCGTGCACCTTTCTTCAGGAATTCATACATCTCACCCCGGACAAGAGACTATACCGTAAACAACCTGGTGAGTGAAAAGATCCTTTCCGGTGATATCAACTATCGCTTCAGGGCAAGCTGGATGAAAGCCAGGGTTTCGGCCTACTATAGTAAATTTACAGATCAAACCTGGTCGAGAAGCTTTTACCACGAGGATCTCAACACCTTTATAAATTATGCCATGACTGGCGTTGACAAAGTACATGCCGGGGTGGAAATTGGCCTTGAGGTGAACATCACTTCTGAACTCGTTGCCACCGGGGTGTTTGGTACAGGGCAGTTTATTTATGATTCAAAGCCGCTGGTAACCATAACAGAAGATAATAGCGCTGATGTGCTTGCCGAAGACAGGGTTGTTTACCTGGAAAATTATTATGTTGGAGGCATGCCCCAAACGGTTGGTTCTGTCGGGCTTAAATATAATTCCTCAAAATATTGGTGGCTGGGTGTGAATGTTAATTATTTCGGCAATATTTACCTCGACATCAATCCTGACAGAAGAACCCAGGAAGCCCTTGAAGGCTTAGCCCAGGATGACTACAGGATCGATAAAATTCTAGATCAGGAAAAACTACCTGATGGTTTTACCATGGACTTTTTCGGCGGAAAATCATGGAGAGTAAAAAGTAAATATTATATAGGCCTGAGCCTGAACGTCAGCAATGTGCTCAATACCAGAGATCTTGCGGTTGGCGGATTCGAGCAGCTCAGATACGATCATGAGAATATTGACAGGTTCCCACCAAAATATATCTATCTGTTTGGAACGCAGTATTTTCTTAATATAAACTTCAGAATGTAATTAGATTGTAATACAGAATTATAAAAACATACAGATGAAAAAGCTTGTTTCTATCATTATTTCAGCGGTACTTGTATCACTTTTGATCCTCCCTATGAGCTCTTGTGTAAAGCAGGATATCGAAAAACCTCCAATAGGGGTTATCCCGGTGGGGGAAGTCCTTACCGTTTCTCAGCTCAGACAGATGTTTGCCGATAGCGGTGCATATAAATTTACTACCGATTATTCAGTCTATGCGACTGTTGCCATGGGTGAAGCAACCGGTAATATTTATAAATCTGCTTACATTCAGGATGATAGCAGTGCTGTGAACCTTTACATGAAAAATTCTAGCGGCTTGACTTTCGGGGATGATGTCAGGGTTTACCTGAAAGGATGTGAACTTTCTGAGTATGGTGGCTTGATGCAAATAGCCAATGTCGACAGTGATTCCAATGTTATTGTCCTCGGTACGGGTAATTTTATTGAACCCAGAATGGTGACCATTGCAGAGCTGAATGATGCCATGGAAAATGGCACTTTTGATGAGTACGAATCGCAGCTGATCCAGTTTGATTCGGTTCAATTCAGCCTTGGAGATCTGGGAAAAACCTATGCTGATGCTGATGATTATGGCGAAAGGTTTATCGAAGACTGTAATTTTAATTCAGTGATGATTCGGACCAGCGACTATGCCAGCTTTGCTAAAGATACTGTGCCTGATGGTAAGGGACCTCTTGTGGCCATTGCAGGCAGGTTTAACACTACCATTCAGCTGTTGATCCGCTCGACCCTGGAAGTTCAGTTGACTGGCCCACGCTGCGGCGCCGGCGGTGGCGGAGTTACTTCCATCGATGAAGATTTTGGCGAGCAGGAAGATTATACCGACATTGCGATAGAAGGTTGGCTGAATGTTGCCCTGGAAGGTGGCAGGAGATGGCAGGGCAAGGTCTTCGATAATGATCCATATGCACAGGCAACATCTTATAATTCAGAGGAAGCAAACGAATGCTGGATGATCACTATTGGTATTGATCTTGATGATATGACCAAGCCGATGGCAGAATTTGTAACGGCACAGGCCTACTGGGAACATGACGGGCTAACAGTATTGTTCTCCACTGATTTTAATGGAGCCAACATTACAGGTGCCACCTGGGTTGAACTTGATTGTACCATCGCAGGTCAGAATGATCCTGATCACGACTGGATCCCAAGTGGTGAGATCGACCTTTCATCATTCTCAGGTAAAGGCTTTTTAGCATTTAAGTATAATGGCAGCGACCTGAACGGGAATACTACATCCTATCGCGTGGATAATGTGAAGGTTTGGGACGCAGGAAAGTAGTTTTGAGTGTTGAGTCCTGCCTGCCGGCAGGCAGGGTTGGGTGTTGAGTTAGGTATAAATTACATTGAATAGTTATCAACTGCCTAATGCCCAACGCCCAACGCCCAACGCCTAACGCCCAACGCCCAACGCCTATATATGTTAACGATTATTAAAACATTTTGAGCATACCAAGTGTTGTATTATTTTCGCTGAAAATTAATTGCTTATGTCAGAAAGGCTTGTAATAACTCCAACCTATAACGAAAAGGAAAACATCGAAAAGATCATTCGAAAGGTGTTTTCCCTCGATATGGATTTTGATATGCTCATTGTTGATGATGGCTCTCCCGATGGAACAGCTGATATTGTTAAAGGGCTGATAAAAGAGTTTCCTAAGCGGCTTTTTATTGAAGAGCGAACTGGAAAACTTGGCCTTGGAACAGCTTATATTCATGGTTTCAAATGGGCGCTGGATAGGGATTATCAGTATGTGACTGAGATGGATGCCGACTTTTCACACAACCCGGAAGACCTGCCACGCTTGTATGATGCCTGTATTTCCGAAAATGCCCAGGTGGCTGTTGGTTCACGCTATTGCAATGGGGTAAGTGTAGTGAACTGGCCCATGGGACGGATACTGATGTCATATTATGCATCAGCATATGTGCGTTTCATTACACGCTTGAAGATCCGGGATACAACTGCAGGGTTTGTCTGCTATTCAAGGGAATTCCTTTCATCCCTGAATTTTGAGAAAATACGTTTTATTGGTTATGCTTTTCAGATCGAGATGAAATACACCGCCTGGAAGCTTGGTTTCAAGGTTGTAGAGGTGCCCATCATCTTCATCGACCGTACTGAAGGTACTTCCAAGATGAGTTCAAGCATATTTAAGGAAGCGATCTTTGGTGTCATGAACCTGAGACTCAAAAACGTAAAGAAACTCCACAAACAGGATTAGAAAGCTTGTAATCCTGCAAATTACCATATTCTTTTCAGGAGTTCCCGCAAAGCGGGATCAGTTCAACTAATAATATTCAATTCTCTTCATTCTTGAATATTAAGTTTCACTGATTTCGTACCTTAGCCCTATGAAACGAAGCTACTATATAAAGAACGCCATTATCGTGAATGAAGGAATGGTGTTTGACGGTGGCGTCTACATCAATGATGGCCTGATCCAGCTGGTGTTTATGAGTGGTGATCAACCAAAGGTGCCGAATGGTGCAGAGATTATTGATGCCCATGGTTTGCACCTTATTCCCGGGGTGATTGATGACCAGGTACACTTCAGGGACCCCGGCCTGACCCATAAGGCCGATCTATATACAGAAAGCAAGGCTGCAGTTGCAGGTGGAGTTACCTCCTTTATGGAGATGCCCAATACAATTCCACAAACATTGACCCAGGAATTATTAGAAAAGAAATATCAGTTGGGAGCTGAAAAGTCCCTTGCAAATTTTTCTTTTTATATGGGGGCCTCTAACGATAATCTTGAAGAGATACTGAAGACCGATCCCGCTACTGTATGCGGGATTAAAGTCTTTATGGGCGCATCAACAGGGAACATGCTCGTTGACGATCCACATGTGCTGGAAGGTATTTTTGAAAAAGCTCCAATGCTGGTGGCTGTGCATTGTGAGGATGAACCAACGATACAGGAAAACGCACGCATATTAAAAGAACGTTTCGGGGAGGAGATCCCATTAGAGTATCATCCCCTGATCCGGTCGGAAGAAGCCTGCTATCGCTCATCTTCTTTTGCCGTGAAACTGGCAGAAAAATATGGTACCAGGTTGCATGTGCTTCACCTGTCAACTTCCAGGGAGCTGAATCTTTTTAACAATACTACCCCCCTCAAGAAAAAGATGATCACCTCGGAAGTATGTGTCCATCATCTCTGGTTTCATGAGGGTGATTATGAACGTTTGGGGAATTTTATTAAGTGGAACCCGGCTATTAAAAGCATGGACGACCGGGATGAACTCCTGAAAGCATTGCTCGATAACAGGATAGATGTTGTGGCCACAGATCATGCTCCCCATACCATTGAAGAAAAGGAAAATACCTATTTCAAGGCACCTTCAGGTGGGCCTTTGGTCCAACATGCGCTCCCAGCCATTCTTGAGTTCTTTCATAGAGGCTTGGTGACATTAGAAACTGTGGTAGAAAAGATGTGCCATGCTCCGGCCAATTGCTTTAAAGTAAAGAACCGTGGCTTTATCAGGGAAGGCTATGCTGCCGACCTGGCACTTGTCGACCTGCAGGCTCCATGGAAAGTGGATAAAGATAATATCCTGTATAAATGCGGATGGTCTCCTTTTGAAGGACAACAGTTTCACTCGAAGGTAACCCACACCTTTGTAAATGGACACCTGGCCTGGCATAATGGGACTTTCGATGAGTCGGTAAAAGGGGAAAGATTATTATTTGACAGACATAAATAGCAATATGAGAAAGTATTTTTTATTCCTGATCATTGTATTTCTGGCTGCATCTTGTGGCCCTAAACTTGAAAAAGTAGTTGAAGATACACACCCGGATGGCAGTCCACGCCTGGTAAATTACTACCAGGCAGATAATGGAAGCAGAGAAAAGGTAAAAGTGGAAGCCTTCTATGAAGATGGCAGTAAGCGTTACCAGGGCGAATTCCTCGAAGGTAAACGCAATGGATACTGGGTATACTGGTATGAAGATGGAACTAAGTGGAGTGAAGGATACTTCAAGGACGACCTGCGTGATGGCTATGGAACCACCTGGCATTCGAACGGACAAAAACACTTTGAAGGCAGTTATGCCGCTGGAGTTCGGGTTGGCATCTGGAAGTTTTATACCGAAGAAGGAGAGATGGTGAAGGAGATGAACTATGAAGAATAGCTTTTAACCCCTAAGTTCTAATTCCCTAAATTCTAAATACAGAATACACTGGAATTGATCCCTCGACTACGCTCGGGATGACAAAGGGACAAATCATAAACTTTGAAGGGCGCGGCACAAAAATAAATTTAACCTATGGAGTGCCGCGCCCTTCTTATTCCCGGGAAATGAGTTGTCATCCCGAGCGAAGCCGAGGGATCTCCTTCAAAATGAAATGAAGCTAGAATTTGAGGGCTTAGAATACAGAACCTGAAGTTTAGAATTTATATTTCTTTAGCCTTTCAATGATCCTCCGCTCTTTTTTGGTTGGCCTGCCATCACCCCTTTCCCGGTATTCAATATTCAGTTCCCGCTTCATCTTTTGTTTGTCATATTCTTCCTGTGGGGTGAGGTCCTCCATATAATCCGGTACCAGCTTGGCAGACACCCTGTTTTTTAGCAGGGCTTTAACCTGAACAGTTTTTGTGTAGGTGGTCAGGGAGATGTGGATCACTTCATTCTTCTTCAGTTCCCGGGAGGCTTTGACATTTTGCCCTTCAACCTTGACTTTACCACCTTTGCATGCGGTTGCCGCCTGGTTCCTTGTTTTGAAAATACGAACAGCCCACAACCATTTGTCGATCCTGATGTTGTCCATACTTATTTCTTTCTGAAATAGAGTGTGATGGGAACTCCCTCAAAGTTGAAATTTTTTCGCATCTGGTTCTCCAGGTAGCGTTGATAGGGTTCTTTGATATGTTCTGGTAAATTTGAGAAGAAAACAAATGCAGGATAGGCAAGCTTCAGTTGCGTAATATAATTTATCTTAATCCGCGTGCCCCTGACCATAGGAGGGGAGTATCTTTCAATCAGTGGAAGCATCACATTATTCAGCTTTGATGTTGCGATCCGTCGCGAGCGGTTTTTGTATACATCAGTAGCAACCTCCAGTACCTTAAGAATGCGTTGCTTTTGGGTCACAGAAGTGAACAATACCGGAATATCTGTGAAGGGGGCTGTCTTTTTTAAAATGGCCTCCTTGAATTCAATATGGGTATTGGTTTCCTTTTCGACCAGGTCCCATTTGTTGATCACTAACACCACTCCCTTGTTGTTCTTTTCACACAGGCGAAGGATATTCAGATCCTGTGATTCGATACCATCCTTTGCATCGATCATGAGCAGGCAAACATCTGCCTTTTCGATGGCCCTGATGGAACGCATCACTGAATAAAACTCTATGTCTTCGCTTACTTTTTTCTTTTTTCTGAGCCCGGCAGTATCCACAAAAAGAAAATCAAAGCCATAGCTGTTATAGGGGATATAGATTGAATCGCGGGTTGTTCCGGCTATGGGTGTGACAATATTCCTGTCTTCACCGATGAGGGCATTGATCAGGCTCGATTTACCTACATTTGGCCTTCCTATGACCGTAAATTTTGGCAGATCGCTGTCTTCTTCTTCGTTATCTACGCTGAATTCTTTAACTACCTCGTCGAGTAATTCTCCTGTGCCGCTTCCATTGATAGATGAAACTGGATAGACCTCTCCAAGGCCAAGGGCATAAAACTCCCCGGCCAGCTGTATGCGTTGTGGATTGTCTGCTTTATTTACAACAAGGAATACCTTTTTCTTAATTCTCCGCAAAATATTGGCCACATCTTCATCAAGGCCAGTAATACCTTCCTTCACATCTACCATGAAGACGATTGCATCGGCTTCTTCCATGGCCAGGCTCACCTGCTTTCGGATCTCTTCCTCGAAGATATCACCTGATCCAACCACATATCCCCCTGTATCTATCACTGAGAATTCGATCCCATTCCAGTCGGCAGTACCATAGTGCCTGTCACGGGTAACACCAGCGGTTTCTTCCACGATAGCTTGCCGGGTTTGTGTTAGCCGGTTAAAGAAAGTGGATTTGCCCACATTAGGGCGCCCTACGATGGCCAGGATGTTTCCCATGGATTGATTTTTTTTGCAAAGATAGAGAAATCAGGGATTGACAATTCTGTATTGTCAATTATGAATATGAAATTTACCTAATCGTAGCCAAGATGCTTCAGCTTTTTAGGATCATTGCGCCAGTCTTTACTGACCTTTACACGAATTTCGAGAAAGACCTTTTTGCCCACAAACTCTTGAATGTCGAGACGGGCTGCAGTGGCTGCCTTTTTAATAGCCTTGCCCTCATGGCCAAGGATGATGGCCTTTTGCGACTCACGCACAACAAAAATATATGCCATGATATGGATGATCTTTTTTTCTTCTTTGTATGCATCAACGATCACCTCCGTAGAGTATGGCAATTCCTGATGGTAGTTGAGAAAGATCTTTTCCCTGATGATCTCTGACACAAAAAAGCGCATGGTTTTGTTAGTAAGCTCATCCTTGGGATAATATGGCGGACTTTCGGGTATTAACTCCAGGATCAGCTTAAATAGCGTATCCACATTAAACTTATGCAAGGCAGATATAGGAAGCACCTTGGCATTCGGGATCTTTTTCTGCCAGAGGCTGTGGAGTTTTTCAATCTTCTTTTGATCCGACAAATCGATCTTATTGATGACCACGATCACAGGGACTTCAGTCTCTTTCAGTTTGCTGACAACTTCATCATCCTCATCTTTCTCATCGGCGGCCGTGATATAAAGGAAGACATCTGCATCCAACAGGGCATCTTCCACGAACTTCATCATGGATTCCTGGAGGGCATAGTTTGGCTTCAGATAGCCGGGTGTATCAGAAAACACGATCTGGTAGTCATCTTCGTTCACAATTCCCAGTATCCTGTGGCGTGTAGTTTGCTTTTTTGAGGTAATGATCGACAGTTTTTCCCCTACCAATTCATTCATCAAGGTTGATTTACCGACATTTGGCTTGCCGATGATATTCACAAAACCTGCTTTATGCGACATTTTAGAAGAATAATGAAAAAAGATTTGGTGGGGAAGTTACAAAAATTTATCTTTGCAGTCCCTTTTGAGGGTATATTGCGGGGTGGAGCAGTGGTAGCTCGTCGGGCTCATAACCCGAAGGTCGTAGGTTCGAATCCTGCCCCCGCTACAACAAAGTCCTGATGCATGCATCAGGACTTTTCTTTTTATGCTGAGCATTAAGCTTGCTTGAGTGCGAAAGCATGAAAAGAAAAGGTCTTTACGAGCGTAGCGAGTACAGGACTTTGTTGTTAAGCAACCCTTTTTCAGGATCAACGAGCGAAGCGAGTTAATCTGGAGTTTGAGCGCAGCGAATGTGGGTTCTTTGTTATGTCCCCCCACTCAGGATCAGCGAGCGTAGCGAGTTAATCCGGGACTCTGTGAGGGAGAGACTTTGAGATTGGGGGATGGGGAGATAGGGTGAAGTGGGGAGCGAAGCATTCAGTCTTATGGTCTTTATTATCCCCCCCCCATTCAGGATCATCCCGAGTACTCGGGATAACCTGGACAAATCCTAAGCTCTAAATACCCAAACTCGAAACAAATTCAAAGGTTTCAAATCCAAAATACAAAACTTAAGTACGGCTTAATTTATCTAAGTGATTCTGCTCGTCGGGAGATGAGCAACCTGTACACACGCATCAGAAGATGCGTGCGAGCGGAGGAAAAAAAATACCCCCTCAAACATTTAAAGGTCGAAAATTTTAATAATAAACCGTAATCCTCCCCTGTATTTAGATACTCAAACAACCGTTCCTTTATTTGGTCACCCGTTATCTAACTAATCCATTCAGCATCCATATTTGACTCCAACCATCGTATTTCGTATATTTACTTGTGAATAAAAGCATTAAATCCGTAGCTGGATAGACGGGAATCCTTCGGATGTTACATATGCAATAGCATTTGTTACATATCTGATAGCATTAATCATAAAGGCTATTTAACTTTAGTAAAAAATACTGCTATGAAAAAATTTCACACCCTGCTTATTGCATTAATGGTTGCTGGTTCTGCAATGACTCAAACAGATAACCCTTACGAATCTTGCCTGCCTGATGGCATCACATTTGGATCACAAAGCCAGATTGACAGTTTTCCAATTAACTACCCGAATTGTACAGAGATTGAAGGGGGAGTACTAATAGGTGGATCAGTTTGGGGAAACGACATTACTAACCTGAATGGTTTAAATAATATAACATCAATTGGTGGACTCACCTTAAGCTTCTTACAAATAACAGACTTAAATGGATTAGAGAACCTTTTATCAATAAATGGCAGTTTCATAATCTTCGCAACCCCAAACCTGATGAGTTTAGAAGGGCTGGAGAATTTAACGAATATTGGGGGAAGTTTGCAGATCGGGTTCGAAAACTTTGAATCCAGCCTTACAAATTTAGATGCATTAAGTAAATTTAACATCTATAAATGGCTCTCTCACCATAATCGGAAATCCCAATATATCTACACTTAGTGGTTTAGGTAATATTGATGCAGCTTCAATCGCTGGCATATCTATCAAAGCAGAATGATTCATTGGCAACCTGTGAAGTCCAAGAGCATCTGTGATTATCTCGTCTTCTTCAACCGGTACTGTTGAAATAATCGATAATGCCACCGGCTGCGATAGTCAGCAGGAAGTAGAAGATGCCTGTGAATCATTTTCAATTGAAGAATCTAGCACCCTGCAAGATATTATCATCTACCCCAACCCAACCCAATCATCAATAACAATTGAACTCCCAACCCAACCATCAAAAAACACATCCCTGACCATTTCCAACACCAATGGCCAGCAACTCATCACCCAACCCATAACGGAACCTCAAACCAGAAATCGACATTAGTTCACTACCAGTCGGCATATACATCGTCAAGGTCTGGAACGACAAAGATGTGATGGTTCAGAAGGTGATCAAGCAATGATATAACCACCAAATTGATTCGAAAACCAAAAACCAAACTTTTAATGAACCGCCTTTATATTTTTCTAATTTTCGTTTTGACTTCTGTAATGGCTACATCTCAACCTTTGCCAGAGTGGACAACAAAAGTTGAAACTAACTTTAATAGTGCTGAGATAGGTGACAAACCAAAATTAAAATTTGATAATGAAGGTTATTTAATACTCGGCGGCAATATCTATAATTCGTCATCAAGTAAAGATTATCTTATCATCAAGTATGACCTCAATGGCAATGAGGTTTGGCAAAAGACATACAATGGTGGAAATAATTTAGATGATGAACTTCGTGATTATTTCATCGACTCACAAAATAACATTTATGTTACAGGGTTAAGTCATATTGACTCATTAAACACCAAAATTGTCACGATAAAATATAGTTCTTCCGGAAGTTTGCTTTGGGAAAATAGTTACGAAGGAATAGCAGACAGAGGCGACTGGGGTAATTCAGTAACTATTGATATGGATTTCAATACTTATATAACAGGTGCAACTGTGATTGACACACTTTTAGGTAAGAGATTAATAGTTTTAAAAATAGACTCAAATGGTAATCAGTTATGGAGTGAAATCTACAGTTCACAGGATAATGGAAGATATGAAGGGATGATAATAAAGATAATCAACAACAAAGTACAGGTATTAGGCAAATATCACATTCCAAATTCTGGATTTGGGTGTATTATATTAAAACAAAATTTGTCTGGTTCTATTATTGACTCATATGAAGTTCCTGCTAGTGGCTGGATTACTTATTATCTGGATAATTTCGGCAATTCATATGTCGGTGGTTGGGGTAGTTACGAAATAACAAAAGTCAGCAGTAATGGCGTAGTTGTGTTTACAGATTCAATACAAACCAACCTACCTTCAAATGTATCTGGAGATGAAGTTAGGGCAATCACCGTTGATACAAGTCAAAATGTATATATAAGCGGACGGCATTATGGTGATGACTATGGTGGGGCAAACTATTCAAATGCTGATATCCTGACAGTAAAATATGATTCTTTAGGTAACAAACTTTGGGAAAGCAGATATGAGTATCTTGGAAATAATGCGGCAGATATTGCAAATTCCATAACAATTGATGATTATTTAAATGTTTACGTTGGAGGGGAAAGTCAAGCAACAATTGCTGGTGAAGACTACGACTATATTGTGGTGAAATATAATTCTGAAGGTCAGGAAATCGGCACAATAAGATATGATGATGAAAATGGAGAGGATGATGTTATAACATCAATTATAGTAACTGATACAAATCAAATTTTTGTGACGGGGTTAACCTTAAACAACGATCAGAGTACAAATACAACAACACAGAAATATTCTGAATTTGTGATAACTGATATAATAGAGCCCAGCCATAAAAATACTATACCTATATACCCCAACCCTTCATCCACCCATATAACCATAGAATTACCCACTACACCACAAAAGAACACCTCCCTGACCATTTATAACCTCAACGGTCAACAACTCATCACACAAGCTATAACGGAACCACAGACGGTGGTTGATGTGTCAGGGTTGCCAAAAGGGGTCTACTTTGTAAAGGTAATGAATGACAAAAATGTTATTGTTCAGAAGGTGATTAAAGAATAATTTGGCTGCAACTTCCGGCAAGAAGGGGAGCCTTCTTGGACTTTTTTATTTGAGCATAAATTGAGCAGAGAACAGTCGTTTTTTATTACATTTGGCCTGATTGGAAAAACTTAATGGCCGCTAAATCAGGAAACTATAATTTGTAATATAATCCTGCCCCCGCTACAACAAAGTCCTGATGCATGCATCAGGACTTTTCTTTTTATGCTGAGCATTAAGCTTGCTTGAGTGCGAAAGCATGAAAAGAAAAGGTCTTTACGAGCGTAGCGAGTTAATCCGGGACTCTGTGAGGGAGAGACTTTGAGATTGGGGGATGGGGAGATAGGGTGAAGTGGGGAGCGAAGCATTCAGTCTTATGGTCTTTATTATCCCCCCCATTCAGGATCATCCCGAGTACTCGGGATAACCTGGACAAATCCTAAGCTCTAAATACCCAAACTCGAAACAAATTCAAAGGTTTCAAATCCAAAATACAAAACTTAAGTACGGCTTAATTTATCTAAGTGATTCTGCTCGTCGGGAGATGAGCAACCTGTACACACGCATCAGAAGATGCTTGCGAGCGGAGGTAAAAAACACCCCCCCAAACATTTTATGGTAGAAATTTTTAATAAAAACACCGTTGTCGTCCCCCTGTTTTTTGATGGGTGAAAAGATGGTGGTTTATTTGGTCATGTTTTTTCCACATTATTACTATCGATTCATAGTGTCTGAATTAGGCCGAAGACCTACAAGATGTATATTTTAATAAGAAATTGATGTGGGCCCACAAGGACCACCCCAATTTTTTATATGATAGATATATAGGGGGTTAAAAAATCACATTCTTAAAATGACTGCTATTTTCACTGTGAAATGTTTGGCAGTTCTCATATTCCAGGACATATGCCTGTATCATATTGGGCGGTTCGCTGGTCTTGAATAATAACTGCGGATTTGCTAACTTGGAAGAGCCAAAGCTTGTTATGAATACCCCGCCGAAATAGTTAGTATATTTGATTTAATAAATTGAACAGCTTTATGAAAAAGATCTTGTCAGTAGTTATTGGAATATTTATTCTCGGATCGGTCTTTTCCCAGGATTCATTTTTATCAACGATCAGAAAATTCAGTATCGGAGTTGGTTTTCATACGGATATCTGGCTGGGGAATCCTCCGGGCATGTTTCCAAGGACAATAAACCAGGGTGTCCAGGTAAATGGCATGTATAACTACCGCATAAAGGAAAGTGCGGTAAACATTGCAGGTGGAGTTGGTCTAGGAACCCATAATCTCTACACGAATACATATATTCCGGATATCAAGGCCGACTCAATCTCTTTCATAAAGATACCTGACAATATACCGTATAAAAAAAGCAAACTCTCTCTGGCCTATATTGATATCCCTTTGGAATTCAGGATCAAAACGCGTAAGCATTTTCAGATAGCTTTCGGATTTAAGGTCGGTTTCAACATTAATGCTCATGTTAAGTACAAAGGAAATTGCTTCGTTGGTTGGCTCCAGTGGATCTGCTTTCGTAAATGGAGCAATTGTCAAGGAAAAGGAAAAGGATGTTCGCCAGATAGAAACCATCCGCTATGGTGCTACATTCCGGATAGGATATAAATGGATCAACCTAACGGCATACTATCAGATTTCAAAAGTATTTAAGGTTGACAGGGGTCCGGCACTGTACCCGATCTCATTTGGCATAGCGGTTATCCCTTATTAACACAACTACCCGTACAGGATAAGTTCTGCTCTGTGTTCCAGTGACTTCATTCAATGTCGTGTGGCTTCTATTGTTACAGCAATGTTTGCATTGTCGACTGTCAATTTTCAATTGTCGATTACTACTAATGGTTTTTTTATTTTACATTTTTTATAAAATCCCAATAATGTTGTATATTTACATTAACCCAAATACTAATTAAAATATATTCTCCATTCACAATTAACCGGTTCTCCGGCATTATATGACCAGGAACACAGGAAACCATATCTTTGAATATCAGCCTCCTTGGACTTCCCACTAAGGTCAATATTTTAAAATTTCAGCATTTGGTGAAGTGAGCTTTACAAGGCAATTTAGCCTTGTATTATTGCTGTTGATGTGCTATGCAATCAATAATCTTTACAGGCAAATTATCAAACATGTTTAATCTGTGGACACACAGCATTACATTGCTATCCCAATCGAATTGTTTATTGACAGTATTAAATATACATTCAAACTAAACTAAAAATAATTGCCTATGAGAAAATGAAATCCCACCTGGGAAAGAAACTTCAAAACCCAAATTATTAATTAAAATTTATTACAATGAAAAAATTATTTTATTTATTAGGATTGATTATATCCTTGGCAGTTGTGATTGCAGCTTGTGAGAAAACTACATTAGATGACAATACAGAATCATCTATGAAAGGTAACAATGGCTGTGCAAAGATTCAGAGCGGAGACATTGTTTATAGTAGCTCACATTATTTAGCAGGAACAGCAATTACAACAGGATTTGATGATTATGGATACAATTATCAAGCACTTAAGTTCCAGGGCTCCTATTTTAATTCATATGCAGGAGGAAATGGATTGCCACCCTGGGATGGAAACGATGCCGCTTATCTAGCAGTTAATCCAAGTGCTGCAACTCATTGGGCTTGGCCATACAGAGATGTTAATCTCATGATGAAATGGAATACAGCATGGATTTCAAAAACTGATTGCGATGGGGATGGAGCCTTAGATCGTCACTGGGGTTTTGATAGTTATATAGGATCAGGAGCTTGGTTGACGAATCACCAGTCGGGTACTTATGAAGTTGATGGTGAGACTTGTAATTGGAATTACTTTGTGAAAATTATCGCTGTTCCTGCTGATGCAACGTCATCAGAAGGATCTGGTATAATGCTGATGGTACCGAGATCGGCCCTGTGATTTGGGGCGAATTTGCTATAATTCAAGAAGTAGAGAATGATCCATGTGCTGGAATTCATGGATTACAATATGTAAGCCCAGATCACGCAGGTTTAGGCGGATGGTAAGAAATATTAACTAAAACTGATTGAGCCTGCCCTTCTGGGTGGGCTTTTTTATTGGGGTGGGTCAATTAAATATCTTTTCAAAATAAATTGAATTAGCAAACTTAATTCCCTAGTTTCCTTTTCAGATCTACAGCTGTACTTGTAATAGCCAAGCCACCCTTGCCGGTACATTTAACGCATGATGGCATTTGGTCACTGACCCGTGAGACTGTTTGAATAACCTCATCCAGTGGGATTACTGCATCGAAGCCCGAACATATCATGCTTGCAGACGTATACGCATTAACAGCGGCATTAACATTTTTTCCTAAACAAGGGACTTCAACACGATCTGCTACCGGATCGCAAATCAATCCAATCATATTCTGAATAGCCATTGAAGAAGCATCTATGGCCTGCTTAGCCGTCCCGCCAAACAATTGTACAATTGCCGCTGCAGCCATACCTGAGGCCGCACCACACTCCACCTGGCATCCATGTTCTTCCGCAGAAAATCCAGGTCCGGCAGCAAAATATACACCTACAATGCCGGCAGCAAAATAGGATTTTATCAACTCATCTTCACTTGACTTCAATTCTTCGGCAATTGCCTTTAGAACACCACCAACAGTTCCGCAGGAACCTGCCGTAGGATTAGCAACAAATACTTCCATGGCACTTTTAACTTCCATTATAGCAGTGACATATGAAATAATTCTGTTTAAAATTGAATTGTGAAGGATCCTATTATTTTTTTCAGCTTTTTTAATGAGGTGTGACTGATGATGCAAGATCCGATCCTCATATATAGTCCCCTCAATCCCCGTACTTATACTATTTTCAATAATTCTGATTATCTCTTTCATTTTATTGAGCAAGCTGGCTTCTGAGAGTCCGCTGAGGCACTTTTCATATATTAATCCAACATCGCCCAAACTATAATTTTCTCTTTCAGCATATTTAAGAAGGGATTCTATTGTCGTAAAAGGCACTTCTGAATTATTACCTGATAATATCGGAAGAATCGGATTAACAATAATTACTTCTTCAGTATTGGGCAATTTCCTTATTTGCTGTTTAATTTCACGTGGAATTTCTTTTGAGGACTTTATGTTTATCAGCATGCTGTATTTTCCAGATATATGATTCACCACAGCATCTTTAGGAATGATTGATTTAATTCTATCAGGAATTAGCTCGGAAGTTTTAGTCAATACCAGCAATTCATGATAATCTCCCCGAATATCAACTTTAAAATCATTAAGCTGGTAAATGTTAAATGAACCACCTCCAAGAGAAACCGCGTAAACCAGTATATTATTCCCATTTATTCCAGATAAAGAAATACGAACCGTATTTACATGATGGGTCGGGTAGGAGCCTATTTTATAAATTATCGATAGATCCCTTTCTTCAACCAATTGCTTGGTATTCTTCATACGGAAGTCTGTTATTTCCAATCCTAACAATCCTCCGTTAATACCCATTACAGTTCCCTGTTCCATGTAGTTAGTGGCCCATGCCCCATCTTTATCAAATTCGATAAGGGCTTTTTTAAGCGGTTCATTTAAAATATCCAGACAAATCCTGGCTATCCGCCATGTAGCTGCGGTATGAGAACTTGATTGACCACGCATTACAGGCCCAATAATATCATTAAATATTGTTGGAAGCATTATTGCACTCACATCTCAATTCGTTTGTAAAATGTTGGCTAAATTGAAAATCCCTTATTCGTTAAGTGAGATTTATTCAAAGATACGAAAGTTTGATAGGTCATTGAGCTGCAACTTCCGGCACGAAAGGGAACCTTCTTAGTCTTTTTTCATTCCTTTAAGCGTATAGAAGTCATAATTCTCATCCTAAAGATATAAAGGACAATATTCTATTCAATGGAGTACAGCTTGGATGCAGGTAAATGGATTGATTTGATTATTTTAGGAAATACTTTTCTTTAAAAGTCACCCCATGCTTTAGAAGGAGTTCTTTATATTCTTCACGGAAGGTTTTGATCATATGATGCCTCTCCTGGTTGCGGATATATCCCACTAAAGCTGCTTTCTCTTTAATTGTATAGGTGAATGCACCATAACCAATAGTCCAACCAATGAACTCCGGGAATACTTCATTTTCTTTTATCCATAAAGAAGATGAGACCTTAATATCTTTTACGAGTGAGGATAAAGAGACCATAGGGTGGATATGAGTAGCAATGTGGAGGTGGTTTTCGACACCATTGATTTCATACGCGATACATTGATTGTGTTTTAAGACACCCCAGATGTATTTGTAGAGCAGATGGCGTTTTTGTGCATTGATCATAACTTTGTCCCTGTATTTAGTGGCGAAGACGATCTGGTAGATGATTTGGGTATATGTAGACATGGGTATTGCTTTTGTTGAACCCCTTTGGGGTTCTTATTTCTACTATCATAACCATGGGTCACCCCATGGTTACTCCACGGGTTACACCCGTAGTTATTATGGTTCAATCCCTGCGGGATTGATAGTCAATGAACCGCGGAGCGGTTCAACAGCAATAACCGCAGGTGAAACCTGCGGTTATTACCATCAAGAGTCCTATCAACCCCAACGGGGTTGAACAATTACGTGTATAATAATTAATACTGAAAATAGGAAAATGTCACACTTTGATGTGGACTTTTTTAGCAAACCACAAGCTGTGGGAATGATGATATACTATTGATTATTTATTATTAAAGATTGTTATTGAAGATTTGTGACATTAGAATGAATCGAATTTCTCCAATACTAATCGCCAATAATCACTAGGATATAATCAATCTTATTCAGCAATTGGGCTAAATTCTTCCTCAATCAGTTTCACTAGCTTCTCACTGGTCGCCATATGACTGCCCATAAACTGCTTGTGTAATGCCTCCATGGGGATGATCTCTGACTGCCTAACGTACTCATACAGGGCTGTGAGGATGGCATTACGCCCACCAAAATGCTCACGGAAATGGTGAACGATCACCTTTGCCTTGGTGTCAGGGAGCTCAAGGGTGCTGTCGATGATCAACAAGGTTTCTTCAGTGGCCTTGTTAATCAGCTTATGGGCAAACTTAAGACCATCCTCAGAGGTAACAATGATCACATCGGGCCTGGGTGCACCAGTGTATAATATAGGCTCAGCTGATAGGATAAGATTGGCGGCAGAAAATCCCACACCCACTGTGACCGGATAACTTCCTTTCTTGGTGACCTCAAGGCCACAGCGCATCCCTGCTTTTACAAAGAGTGAGGCACCGGATTGTACGCCTTCCCCGGCTGTTCCGCTCAAAAATAAACGTACCGGCCTGACCAGCCTTGGAGTGAATTCCTTTTCTATCTCCAGCTTCGGATCAAAAAGTGTGGGTGCGTTTTCTTTTTCATTTGTCTGATACACCTTTGGTTCATTGTCGGTATAAACCTTTATCTCAATACCTGCTTCTTCGATCAGGGCCTTGAGCTTCATACCCGGATTGCTTTTAACACCGTAGGAAGTACAGATCTCCATCACCTCTACAAGGGAAAACCCATCCCTGGAAAAGGCTTCTGCAAGCTGGTCGGAAATATCACCGATGCCTGTGATCCTGCTTACATAGCTGGCGCCAGCGGCTGTTACCAATCCGCAAATATCATAACCCTTGTGAGCTGCACCACCCGGGAGGGTAGGGGTTTTGAAACCTTCAGGTGTAAACTCGCTGGGCTGACCTCCGGTCATGCCGTAAAGCATATTGTTATGCACTACAACAGTCATATTATAGCCATTATGTGCAGCATCCAACAAGTGTTGCATCCCGATGGTGGCACCACCATCTCCAATAAAAACAATGACCTTTTTATCTGGATTATTGATGCCGGCAGATACACCTGATGCCAGGGCCACCGACCGTCCATGTAATCCATGCACGGTGTGTGTGTCAAAAGCCTTGTCGATGATTCCCAGACAACCGATATCAGTTACCAGGATAACATCCAGGAGGTCTTTCCCAAGTTTTTGGAGAGCTTTCTCTGTATTCTGGCTGATGGTGGTATGTGTACAGCCTTTGCAAAAAGGCAGGGTGCCTGTATTGATAAATTTAGTTTCCATGACGCTTCACCTCCTCTATGATTTCATCTGGGCTAATCATGCGCCCGATGGTATTAACATTATGGATATTCGCCGGGGGCCTGGCACCAAAAAGCAATTTGCTGTAAAGCCCGTGATGATTTTCTTCGGCAATGATCACCTTGTTGTATCCTGAAATAATATTTAAATAAATATCAGGGATTGGCAGCAGGGTTTTTGGGATGAGCAAAGAAACAGCCTTACCTTCTCCTTTTAACCTCAGTGCAGCTTCCCTGGCAGCATTAGCCGTGATTCCATAAGATACGAGCAATGTGTCTGCTGCATCTTCCTTAATCAGATCGTAATGCAAGTAAGTGTCCAGGTTATTTTCGATCTTCTCATGTATCGCAATGGTATTTCCCAGGGCAGCTGGCGTAATCCCTTCAAGGATGCCATTCTCATTGTGCGTGGAAGCAGTATACCTTACCTGGTGCTTGCTATTACTCACGGATAGGAAATCAGGAACCCCTTTTTCATTTCGCTTATATGGAATAAAAGTTTCATCTGCTGAGTAATGCTTTCTTTCAAGCGGTTTTATCTCTTTCAGGCTATCCAGATCGAAGCTGAATTGTGTCATTACTTCTTCTTTCGATGTGAGCAGGATCACCGGCGTGCGAAGGTTAACAGCAGTTTTAAGTGCCTGCTCTGCCATTTCCCAGCAATCGGTTGCTTCTGAAGTGCTGATCACAGGAATGGAATATCCACCCGAGAGCATGCCGTCAAGCAAGGTAATGTCGCCCTGTGCACCGCTGGTGGCTGTTCCTGTGGCAGGTCCTAATCGTTGCACCAATATGATCACCATGGGCAGTTCCATCATGTATGCCATATTGATGGATTCAAGCATGAGGGCAAAGCCCGGGAAGGAAGTTGCCGTGACCGGTAATTTGCCGGCTGTTGCAAAGCCGCTCATCCATTGTAGGGTGGTGATCTCATCAGGTGCAGCGAAAAAAGTTTTAAATCGTTTTCCCGAAAAGAGGTAGAGGTTGTTGGCCGGCGTAATGGGGTAGCCGATAAACACCTCTGCACCTGCCCTCACAAGGGCTTCGGTTATCAATCTTGATCCGTCAATTAAAGCCTGCATAAGCCTTTTTTTTGTGTTAATTAGATTTAAACCGATTCAATTTATTTAACTGATATAACCAATTCAACTGATTTAACCGATTCAACAGTTAAAATGTGAAACATTTTAACAAAAGGCAAAGGTAGAAAAGAAGCGTTATACTAAAGGTATAAATTCCTAATTTTGAGCGAAAATAAATATTTATTTTTATTGTGAATTCAATAACAATATGTATAATTTTGCCGGTTATTCGAAGTCTACTTAAACCATTATAATATGTCAGCAACAGTTCAATTTGAGGCTCCTGACCACTACATGGTGGATGAGCTTTACACCGACGAGCAAAAGATCGTCCGTGATGCAGCAAGGGATTGGGTCAACCGTTCGGTTAAACCCGTTATTGAAGATTATTTTGAAAGAGCAGAATTTCCACGTCCACTCATAAAGGAAATGGGTGAATATGGCATGTTCGGCCCGTTCATTCCTGAAGAGTATGGTGGCCCTGGTCTGGATTATACGTCCTACGGCCTGATCATGCAAGAACTTGAAAGAGGAGACTCAGGGATTCGTTCTATGGCTTCCGTACAAACTTCCCTGGTATGCTTTCCAATATGGAAATATGCTACTGAAGAACAAAAACAGAAGTGGCTTCCACGACTTGTAAGCGGTGAGATCATTGGCTGTTTTGGCCTGACCGAGCCTAATCATGGCTCTGACCCGGGCAGCATGGTTACACGATTTGAAGATAAAGGCGACCATGTGGTACTGAATGGTGCCAAAATGTGGATCACAAACTCCACTATTGCCGACATTTCAGTTGTTTGGGCCAAAGACGAGCAGGGTGTGATCAGGGGTATGGTTGTTGAGGCTGGTGGCGAAGGCTACTCGGCACCGGAAACACACGGAAAATATTCACTTCGTGCTTCCGTAACAGGCGAACTTGTATTTGATAATGTAAAAGTCCCTAAAGAAAACCTCTTTCCGGAGATCACCGGACTTCGTGGTCCTTTGAGCTGCCTGAACTCAGCCCGCTATGGCATTGCCTGGGGCGCTATTGGCGCCGCCATGGACTGCTATGACGCGGCCCTGAGGTATGCGCTCGAACGCAAACAATTTGGCAGGCCAATCGCAGGTTTTCAACTCCAGCAGAAGAAACTTGCTGAAGCGCTGACAGAGATCACCAAAGCGCAACTCTTGATCTGGCGCCTGGGAGCACTGCGTGATGAAGGTAAAGCTACGGCTGCCCAAATTTCCATGGCGAAGCGTAATAATGTGAACATGGCCCTGGAGATCGCACGCGAAACACGGCAGATCCTGGGTGCTATGGGTATTACCAACGACTTCCCCATGATGCGCCACATGATGAATCTCGAATCAGTGATCACTTATGAGGGTACACATGATATACATCTCCTGATCACCGGCCACGCTGCAACTGGAATTCCTGCGTATAAATAGGGTGCGAGGTGCGAGGAAATTAACCTTCTATCCTTGTGCTTTGAAGCATGGCGAAGGAGTATTCTATCCCCTTCGAATATCGAGTATCGAATATCGAGTTTCATGTATCATGTATCATGTATCGAGTTTCGAGTTTCATGTATCATATTGTAATTTGTAAATAAAAAAACCCCGCAGTGCTGCGGGGTCTTGACGATCTGAGAAAAGTTTACCTAAACTTAATTCTGTACTTTTACCTTGCGGATGACTTGTGTGTCACCTGCTTGAATGCGTAGCAAGTACATACCATTAACCAGATCGGATATATAAAGCTGTTGTGAGTAGGACCCAGCACTCTGGTATCCATAACTCGACTCCTGCATTTTATTTCCAAGCATATTGTAAAGTTCAAAGCTTACGTTTTCGTCCTTTTCAAGAGTATAATTGACATTTACAATACTTCTTGCAGGGTTGGGATACACATTAATAGCGCTTTCGTTGATGGTGCTTCCTTCTTCAACAGAAACTGTGATGGAAAGCGGGATCAGTTCGCCACCACCAGCCAGTGATACCCAGAGGCCGAAAGCAGGGCCATTGCTGTTGTTGGCAGGATTCAGGAATCCGGAGGCAACAACTGAAATAGCCTGTCCTTCAAGTCCGAGCGTAGCCAGGGGAGCAAGGTAAGCAGCAACAACCACCGTACCTGTTTCATCCCTTACTTCCAGGGTATAGTCATTTGTTTCCAGTTCAAGGTAATCGGCGTATTCACCGTACATCAGGTCTTCGATGATAGGACCGCCCACAAAGGCAGTTTCCCAGATATCGACAGTTGGTGCATCGGTTGAACCGTGGAATACCAGAACATCAGTCATCGCATTATTCATCGCTCCTTCCCTTGCCATAGGGTATACATAGATATCGAATGGCTGTGAGGGATCGTAACCAGTCGGACTGACGATACCATTTGCAACGAGCTGGTATTTTTCGCCTCCTTCAAGGGTATAGTTCTGCGACCAGAGCGGATCCTCAGGACTTGTGCTTGTAGGAGGCTGAATGGCGATGGTAAACTCTTCACCGGCCGGTGCATCGATGAACGGGCTGGCGGTCCTGAACGCAAAGTTGTCGATCAGGAGCACATCATTCAGCCATACATCTACTTCTGCAGCGGCAAGGTCAGCTGAGTTATGGATCACCTGTACACGCGCAGTGCTGATGTCTTCAGCAGGAAGCTCGAGCAGTTCACCACCCATCATGGTAGCTACCCAGAGACCAAAGGCCTCACCATTGCTGTTGCTTGCGGGATTCAGGAATCCGGAAGCTATTACTGTAATTGCGTTTCCATCCAGTCCGAGTGTACTCAGAGGGGCAGCATATTGTGCCACAACATCGGTACCGGCTTCATTCCTGACCTGCAGTGAATAGTCAGCCGTCGGAAGTTCCATGTAGCTGGTATATTCACCATATGCAAGGTCATCAATGATCGCCCCGGCGCCCTGTCCAACTTCAACTACGTCGACAATTGGAGCATCGGTTGAGCCGTGGAATACGAGAACATCAGTGTTCATCATATCCATACCGATCTGCCTGGCCTGAGGATATACATAGATATCGAAAGGTTCATTTGGTTCATACCCTTCAGGGCTAACAATACCATTGGCTACAAGGATATAGGTCTCACCTCCTTCAAGTGTGTATTCTTTTGACCAGATTGGATTCAGCGGGTTGCTGCTGTTCGGTCCCTTCACCGAGATCGTGAATGCTTCACCGGCCGGTGCATCAATAAATGGCGTAGCCGTTCTGAATTCGAAGTCATCAATGAGAAGGCTGTTGTTCAGCCAAATGTCAACAACCCTTGCATTGGTGTCAGCCGAGTTATGGATAACCTGAACACGTGCTTCACTTGGTTCCTCCGGTGCAAGCTCAAACAGGTCACCGCCTTCGGCAAATGCCAGCCAGAGGCCAAATTCTTCACCATTGCTGTTTGATTCAGGATTCAGGAACCCTGAGGCTACGATGGTGCCTGCTTCACCCTGCATACCGAGTGCATAGAGGGGTGTAACATATTCAGAAATGATCTGAGTGCTGGTTTCATCCCTCAGCTGAAGGTCGTAGTTTAACGTAGGGAGCTCAAGATAACTGGCAAAATCTCCATACGATAAGTCATCTAAGATAGGTCCGTTAACGATTTTAGTTTCCCAAATATCAACGGTCGGGGCATCTGTTCCCCCATGGAAAACGAGAATGTCAGTCTTGTCTATGTCAGTGCCGGTCTCCCTGGCCTGGTCGAATACATAGATGTCGAAAGGCTGCAAAGGTGTGTAGCCGGTCGCGCTGACAATACCGTTGGCAATAAGGATATACTTTCCATTGGGTGCCAGTGTATAGTCCTGTGACCAGAGCGGGTTGCTTGAGCTTGTGCTGGTAGGAGGTTGAATTGAAATGGTGAATTTTTCACCAGCCGGTGCGTCGATGAACGGTGTTGCAGTCCTGAACTCAAAGTCGTCGATCAGGAGCATATCATTCAACCATACATCTACAAATTCAGCAGCTTCATCAGCCGAGTTGTGGATCACCTGTACACGGGCAGTGGAGATCGCTTCAGCAGGAAGTTCGATCAGGTCACCACCAGCGGCAAGTGCAACCCATAAGCCAAATGCAGGACCATTGCTGTTCATAGCGGGATCCAGGAAACCTGAAGCTACCACGCTGAGCGCTTCACCATCAAGTCCAAGCGCACTGAGCGGAGCAGCATACTGAGCTACGACATCGGTTCCGGCTTGATTCCTGATCTGCAGGGAATAGTCGGCTGTAGGAAGCTCGAGATACCCGTCAAAGCTGCCATAAGCAAGATCATCAATGACCGTACCTGCGCCTGCAGCAACTTCAACTACATCCACAACGGGTGCGTCGGTAGATCCGTGAAATACCAGTACATCAGTATTCATTATATCACTTGCAGTTTCCCTGGCAAGCGGATATACGTAAATGTCAAAAGGCTGTGCAGGTTCATAGCCTGTCGGGCTTACAATCCCATTTGCAACAAGGATGTATTTTTCACCACCGGTAAGGGTGTAATTCTGTGACCACAGCGGATTATCGGGACTTGTGCTGTTGGGTGGTTGAATTGAAATGGTGAACTCTACAACGGCAGGAGCATCGATGAACGGAGTGGCTGTCCTGAATTCAAAGTTTGGGATCAGCTTGACATCGTCCAGCCAAACATCAACGGTCTCGGCTGCAAGATCAGCAGAATTATGGACCACCTGTACACGGGCAGTGGAGATCGCTTCAGCAGGAAGTTCGATCAGGTCACCACCAGCGGCAAGTGCAACCCATAAGCCAAATGCAGGGCCGTTGCTGTTCATAGCGGGATCCAGGAAACCTGAAGCTACCACGCTGAGCGCTTCACCATCAAGTCCAAGCGCACTGAGCGGAGCAGCATACTGAGCTACGACATCGGTTCCGGCTTGATTCCTGATCTGCAGGGAATAGTCGGCTGTAGGAAGCTCGAGATACCCGTCAAAGCTGCCATAAGCAAGATCATCAATGACCGTACCTGCGCCTGCAGCAACTTCAACTACATCCACAACGGGTGCGTCGGTAGATCCGTGAAATACCAGTACATCGGTATTCATCATATCACTTGCAGTTTCCCTGGCAAGCGGATATACGTAAATGTCAAAAGGCTGTGCAGGTTCATAACCTGTCGGGCTTACAATCCCATTTGCAACAAGGATGTATTTTTCACCACCGGTAAGGGTATAATTCTGTGACCACAGCGGATTGTCGGGACTTGTGCTGTTGGGTGGTTGAATTGAAATAGTAAATTCTACGCCCTGTGGAGCATTGATGAACGGAGTGGCTGTCCTGAATTCAAAGTTTGGGATCAGCTTGACATTGTCCAGCCAAACATCAACGGTCTCGGCTGCAAGATCAGCAGAGTTGTGGATCACCTGCACACGGGCCGGACTGATCGCTTCAGCAGGAAGCTCAACCAGTGGTCCACCGGAAGCAAGAGCCACATAAAGTCCAAAGATGTTGCCTGTGCCCCAGTATGCCGGATCCAGGAAACCAGAAGCAACGACGCTGATGGCCTGGCCATCGAGGGTCAGTGTGCTCAGCGGAGCGCCATATTGTGCAACTACGGTACTTCCTGTTTCATCCCTGATCTGGAGCGAATAGTCAGCTGTAGGCAGGTTGAGGTAACCATCAAAGGCACCGAAAGCAAGATCATCAGATAAGGTAGTCGGGCCCTGGGACACTTCAACTACATCAACAACAGGCGCATCGGTGGAACCGTGAAATACCAGCACGTCGGTATTCATGGCATCACCTGCAATTTCCTGGGCCATGGGATAAACAAAGATGTCGAATGGCTGCTCAGGCGGGAATGAAGCAGCAGCTACATTACCTCCTGCAACCAGGATATATTTTTCTCCTCCGGCGAGAGTGTAATTCTGCGACCAGATAGGACTATTCGGGCTTGTGCTGCCTGGAGGCTGAATGGAAATAGTGAATTCAACATTCGCAGGAGCATCTATAAATGGAGTAGCAGTCCTGAAATCAAAATCAGGGATCAGCTTAACATTGTCCAGCCATACATCTACTGATGCAGCAGCCGGATCGGCTGAATTGTGGATCACCTGTACACGGGCAGTTGAGATGGCTTCTGAAGGAAGCTCGATCAGGTCACCACCACTGGCAAGTGCTACCCACAATCCGAATGATGGGCCATTGCTGTTCATAGAAGGATCCAGGAAGCCTGAAGCTATAACACTGAGTGCTTCACCATCGAGAGCAAGCGTACTGAGCGGAGCAGCATATTGGGCTACAACGTCGGTACCGGCCGAATTCCTGATCTGCAGCGAATAGTCTGCAGTTGGAAGCTCGAGGTATCCGTCAAATTCACCATAGGCAATGTCATCGACTATCGTACCTGCACCTGCAGCTACCTCAACGACATCAACAAGCGGAGCATCGGTTGAACCGTGGAATACAAGCACATCAGTGCTGGTTCCTGAAATAGCTACTTCCCTGGCCATCGGATATACATATATATCAAATGGAGTAAGCGGGTCATAGCCACTGGGGCTAACTATACCGTTAGCAATGAGTACATAAGTTTCACCGTCGGCAAGCGTGTAGTTCTGTGACCACAGCGGATTGCTCGGACTGGTGCTGTTGGGAGGCTGAATAGAAATGGTAAATTCAACATCAGCAGGGGCATTGATGAATGAAGTAGCTGTCCTGAATTTGAAATTTTCGATCAACAATTCATCATCAAGCCATACATCAACGGTTTGAGCAGCCATATCGGCTGAATTATGAATAACCTGCACCCTGGCCTGGCCAAGAGCAGTTGCAGAAAAACTAAAAATAGCTACTGCTAACACGAGTAAGAGTTTGTTCATTGTTTTCATGATTGAAAGTTTAAGTTTAAATTTTGTCTGACAAGCATTAAACACTTGTTGGTTTAAATTGTTTAACAAAAAGACAGAAAGATTAAACAAAAAATACATCAAACTTGTTAAGTAGCTGAAAATGAATAAAATAAATTTGAAAGAATTTCTAAGAATTTTCTTACATTTAACTCATTTATTAAAAAAACTTAGGCATGAACTATAAAACAACTCATTTTTTGCCCATATCCTTGGAAGATGCATGGGCTTTTTTTACAGATCCTGCGAACCTTGAAAAGCTCACTCCGGAAAATATGAAATTCAGTATCACTTCTGAAATGTTTACGGACAAGATTTATCCCGGGATGATCATCACCTATTCCGTTAGCCCGATATGGAAGATCGCACTCGGGTGGATGACTGAGATCACACATGTAATGGATAAGAAGTTCTTCGTCGATGATCAAAAGACAGGACCATTCAAAGTCTGGCACCATCAGCATCATTTCGAGGAGGTCGATGGAGGTGTATTGATGACAGACATTATATATTATAAAGTAGGATTTAGTTTCCTGGGACGTATTGCGGAGGTAATTTTTGTAAACAAAAGTGTTAAGAGAATTTTTGACTACAGAAAGACAGTGTTAGATGAAATGTTTACTCAGATTTACCATTCGTGAAATGTAATCAGCGGGATAACTGTAACAATATTATATTTACACATCACATTTCGACTGATGTATAGGAATTCACTTCTACCACTCTTATTATCCATCATTACTATTGGCTTTGCAAGCATATTGGTGGGACAGGAAATCCTTATCGACTTTGATGGCAATGAGTATAAAACAATTTTAATAGGAGAACGCTTATGGATGGCAGAAAACCTCAGAAGCATCCATGATGCAAATGGGGAAAAGATTAAACGTGTATGTTACGGCCAAATAAGTGAAAACTGTGATACATCCGGGGGTATGTATGCCTGGGATGATTTAAAAATAGATGAGAAAAATAATGAATTGCAGGGCATTTGTCCTGATGAGTGGCATATTCCAACTGACGAAGAGTGGGCCGACTTTATTGAAGGCATTGGAGGAGCCGACAGTGCTGCATATAAGCTAAATAAGGGCTTGATCAATAATTTCAAAATTCAATATGGGGGGAACTACCATAAACGTTTACGAAACTACAACTACCTGGGTGATATTGCCTATTACTGGACATCAACCAGCTTCAGCTCTACTGCAGCATTTATCTGGATGATAGGAAAGAAGAATATCAATGCAAACCGGACTTCAATTCCAAAATTATATTGTATTAGTGTGAGGTGTATTAAGGATTAGATTTCTTATCTTTATTGGTAAATCTTCTACAAATGAAAAAAACTGCCTTCTTTCTCCTGGTCATTTTCATGATCACATCAGGTGTGCTTATCCAGTTATCATGCAAGAAAAAATCCGATACAGTTGTCAATCCTATTTATATGCAGGTTGAGCTCCCACGCCATGAATTAAAGCACGATCTGTATTATAAGATCCACCTGTCTGAGCGGTCGATTGAACTTTCTTTCAGTGAAACACTGGATGCTGCAACAGTAAATGGGAACATCAGGCTTATGGATCAGTATGGTGAGCTTTCTGATTATGAGCTGCAGCAATCGGGAAACCAGGTATTGATCATGTTTAATCCTGAGTTTGAATTGAAGCACGGATGGAAATATGATATAGAGATTGATCCCGGTTTGAAGTCTGAATCCGGTCTGGCTGTATCACCTGATAAGAGTATTGAGTGCCGTACCGGCATCGACTATGCCATGCAATATACATGCTGCACAGAATGGAGGCGAGGGAAACCGAAATGCCATCGCCATTATTTCTGATATACATATGGGAGATCCTCGTGCTTATACACACGACTATTGCTGGTTTGGAAAGAACCAGACAGCCCTGGAAGCATTCCTGGATTATGTACGTGCCGACAGCAGTAAAGTAAAGCAGCTGGTGATACTGGGAGATCTCTTCGATGAATGGCTGGTACCTTATACTATCTCTCCCTTTGATCCCACCCTTAGCATTAGCAGTACCAGTGATTTCTTTCATGCTGTGGCAGATGCAACGGTCAATAAAAATATATTTGACAAGCTCAGGGAGATTGTTGATCACGACAGTGTAGAGTTGATCTATGTGCCCGGAAACCATGATATGCTGGGTACACAGGATATCCTGAATGAGATCATTCCAAACATAAGCTGGAAAGGAGGCCCGGCCGGCCTCGGTGAATATTCACCTTTCCCTGAAATGATCTTTGAACATGGCCATCGCTATGATTTTTTTAATTGTCCGCAACCGCTGGTTAATCCTGATCACAAGCTTCCACCGGGCTACTTTATATCCAGGTTATATGCCAAGGGGATGATGGATGCTAAAACTGCCGACAAATCCATTGAGCAGACCTCCGGCTCTTTTGAATTTAAAGCTGCCTGGGACATAGCATATCTGTATACCATTGCCCACTTCTGGATGGTTCTGCCGGATGCTTATGCTAAAAATATCCTGATGGGAGGAATAGATCATTATACCGAACCGATGTCTTTTCACGGAACTAAAGAAATGTATGCCGCGAGTATCGAAGACTACTGGGCAGCCACACAAGCACAAAACCAGGTTCCGGTGCCTATTGCCTGTTGTTTCCATGCCATATGGAATGGCCATAGTGATCTGTATACTGCCGCAGAAACACAATATCTGAAACAACCCCCTTCTCCTAAGGCATATAAGATCGTTGCCTTTGGTCATACCCATGAGGCCATGCTAGAGGTATATCCAAAAGGAAGCGGCTATACCAGTATTTATGCAAATTCCGGTACATGGATCGATGCCGACCAGACAAAAAATGATGTACGCACATATTTGATGATCACTCCCAAAGCATGGACCGGCTCCGAAATCGATGTGGTAGGTTTGTATCAGTACAATAAGGATACCGACAATGTTTATCGTCATCACAAACTAGACGAGGAGTCGATTAAATAATATATGTGCTATTTTTACGACGGATTTAATAATTAGGCTGAATGCTTTTTAACTCCCTCGAATTTGCCATTTTCCTGCCACTGGTATTTTTGCTTTACTGGTTTGTCTTCAATCGCAGGCTGCAATTGCAAAATGCCTTTTTGGTTCTTGCGAGTTATTTCTTTTATGGCTGGTGGGATTGGCGCTTTCTGTTCTTGATCTTCTTTAGCTCACTGGTAGACTATACAGTGGGACTGGGATTGAGAAAAGAACAGCGGAAAAGGACCAGAAAGCTGCTGCTGGCAGTCAGTGTATTTGTGAACATTGGCTTCCTCGGATTCTTTAAATATTACAATTTCTTCCTGGATAGTTTTGTGGACGCATTCACTTTCCTTGGACATCCGATAAACCCGGGAATGCTGTATATCTTGTTGCCTGTCGGGATCAGCTTTTATACCTTCCAGACGCTGAGTTATACCATTGATGTGTATCGGAAGAAACTCGAGCCAACCGAGGATGCTATTGCTTTTTTTGCTTTTGTCAGCTTCTTTCCCCAGCTGGTTGCAGGGCCGATTGAAAGGGCTACAAATCTATTGCCCCAATTTCTGCATAAGCGTGTTTTTGATCAGGCCAAAGCAATTGATGGCATGCGACAGATCTTGTGGGGATTGTTCAAGAAGATCGTTATTGCTGATAATTGTGCGGTTTTTGTAAATGATATTTTTTCCAATTACCAGGATCAGTCTGCCAGTACCTTGTTTATGGGTGCATTCCTCTTTGCTCTGCAGATCTACGGTGATTTCTCAGGATATTCTGATATTGCGATAGGGACAGCAAGGCTTTTCGGATTTAATCTGATGCGAAACTTCGCGTTTCCATATTTCGCCCGCGATATAGCCGAATTCTGGAGAAGGTGGCATATCTCCCTGACCTCCTGGTTCCGCGATTACCTGTATATCCCCCTTGGAGGAAGTCGTGTGGGTAAGTCTAAGGTGATAAGAAATATATTCATCATCTTTATTGTGAGTGGCTTCTGGCATGGTGCCAGCTGGACATTTATTATCTGGGGAATATTGCATGCTTTGTATTTTCTCCCATTGATATTATTGCATCGCAACCGCAAGAATCTTGATGTCGTGGCCAGGGGCCATTTTCTCCCTGGACTCAGGGAACTGTTATCCATGCTGATCACATTTTTGCTTGTGGTCTTTGCATGGATATTTTTTAGGGCTGAAACAGTAGCACAGGCCTTTGAATATGTGGCAGGGCTTTTTAATACTTCTCTCTTCACGCATCCTGAAGTTTTTCCGCTTGAAACCCTGATCCTGATCCTGATCATGTTTATTGCAGAATGGCTTCAAAGGGACAAACAACATGCACTGGAATTTAACAGGGTGAATATCCCAGCCTGGGGACGATGGCTGATATATTATGCAGTAGTGTTTTGCATTATATGGTTTAGCGGAGAGCAACAGGAGTTTATATATTTCCAATTCTAGCAATGAGAGGTTTTTTATATAAAATATTAAAGTTTTTTCTGGTACTGATTGTCGTACTTTCAGGGATCTTGACTATTACATTCATGTTGAGCTACAAGAATGCTGGTAGTCTTATCCTGGATAAGGATATACATACGCTCATTTGTGGAGATTCACACACTAAGACTGCATTAAACGATAGTATCATTCCAAATTCATTAAACATTGCACACTCCTCAGAGCATTATTTGTATACATATAATGTTTTGAGGGTACTTCTTGAAAATAATCCACAAATTTCAACAGTGATCCTGGGATTATCCTATCATAATATGTCTGCATTTTATGATGATAATATTTTCGATGAAGACCGGACCCAATATATGTATCCGCGCTATTTCACAATTCTCGACAAGGAGTCGATGAAGATGATCCTGACGAATAATTTCCAGGGTGTGCTTGGGGACTTTAAAAACATATATCATGGGCTGTATCGGCACATTGATGCAAAAGAGCTTGAGGATTACAGTTTCATAGGATGGTTTTACCGAAGTGAAAGAATGAATAAGAATGACAGCACCGTTGGCAGGGCAATTCAAGATCATTACTATCAAGCTGATGGCTCATTGCAGTCATTCTCTGCTCTTCAGCTCGTTTACCTGAAAGAGATCATTGAACTGTGCCACTCAAAGAATCTGGATTTGATACTTATAAACTGTCCGCTAAGCGAAGAATACCTGGCAGGAGTACCACAGCAATTCATTGACAATTACAATGGACTGATGAAAGATTACGGGCAGATATATGCTTGATTGCCATAATTACGAAGTTCCCGAAAATTGCTGGGGTGACGGTGATCACCTGAATATCAAGGGATCAAAAATATTCAGTACCCACCTGGCAAATCAATGGGTGACTAATCGAAGATATTTCTTGCTCCGCTATTAGCGGAGCTTATTATCAGCCCATCTTTTTTGCAGATAGGGCACTCAGTGTTCTTCTGGGTGGAAATGTAACCGCAACGGTCACATTTAAAGTACCGGAAGTACTGAGTCCTCTTGGAGGTGTTCGGTATTTTAAGCCCGAGTTTCATTTTACTGTGTTCTTTTGGGTTTGACAAAATTACCTATTTGCAATCCCCGTGCCATGATGTATAACACTCACTTATACAGCAGATTACAACAAATGTTCATGCGGCTTAAATAGACTATGAGCCGTTTCCGTAATGGATTAAGTCAAAAAAGAATATCCGAAATCGGAGAAAGGTGGTTCCGGTTAGGTTAGATTATTTCGATGGGATATACAAGTACAGACTTGGAACGTGTATTGCTCTCCCCGGTATAGGTATCCGTGGCTTTAGTATAACCAGGAAAGTCGGTCTTCGCCGGTATTATTGTGATAGGTAAATGTGGGGCTATGCTCACTGGAGGTAGACCCATTATGGAAGGTCCACTCAAATTTATCGCTATACTGGGAAGTATTATGAAAGGTGACCATAACAGGGGCCGGGCCATCATTGCCGGTAAAATAAAAACTGGCAACCGGAAGTGTCAATGTGCCAACATTCTTCTGATCTGCCTCATCAGCTTTGGTGCAGGCATCCTGGACCATAATGATGACATGCCTAAAAGAAGATAAAGTTGTTCTTCATGAGAATCAGGGGTTTCAAATGCAAAAATAAATAAAATCAAGCGGATTTAGGAATTGAATCAGTTTAAGGCATGTTTTTTTCAGTTATCGGATTCATATTTTGAAGGAAAATCGTTTCTTTGTTTTTGATTTCCTTATCCATACTATTTTAAATGAAATAGCGTTTATGGATAAACCTTTTCTGATTGCATGAAACGAGTCACTGCTGATCATTATTATACTACTTACTTCCCTGGGATCTATGCCCAGGCTCCTAAGTACAGCAACGAGTTTCTTGCAGTGGGTGTGGGTGCCCGCTCGCTTGGGATGGCCAATGCCCAAACGGGTATTACCAATGATGTGACTTCCGCTTACTGGAACCCTGCAGGATTGGTAAACCAGAGTATCTGATATGCAGATCGGCCTGATGCACAACGAATATTTTGCAGGGATTGCCAAATATGACTATGCCGGTTTTTCGATGAAGCTGGATACAGCTTCTGCCATCGGGATCTCTGTAATCAGAATGGGAATCGATGACATCCCCAACACCATCAACCTTTACGATAACCAGGGGAATATTAACTACAACAGGATCACCAGGTTCTCTGCGGCCGATTATGCCATGATGTTCACCTATGCCAGGAAAAGCAAGGTTAAAGGCTTAAGCTACGGTGGGAATGTGAAGATAATTTACCGACAGATCGGAAGCTTTGCAAAAGCATATGGTTTTGGCCTGGATGCCGGAATCCAATACAGGACAGGTAAGTGGCGCTTCGGCGCTATGGCGATGGATATTACCAGCACTTTTAATGCCTGGACATTTGAAGTTTCGGAAGATATGCAGGATGTATTTGCGGCTACGGGCAATGATATACCTGAAAACTCATTGGAAGTTACTTTACCACGATTGAACCTGGGTGCCGGGCGACATTTCAGGTTATCAGACAACTTTTCTGCATTGCTTGCCCTCGATCTCGATATGACCTTTGATGGGAAGAGAAATACACTCATTAAATCAAATGTTGTCAGTATCGATCCCAAGCTGGGAGTTGAATTTGGCTTTAAAGACATCGTATATATCCGGGGTGGGATCAGAAATATTCAGGAAGAAACCGATTTTGGGGAAAGAAAAACTATACAATTGAACCCAATTTCGGAGTAGGGGTAAGGATCAAGAAGATGATCTCCATCGACTACGCCCTCACCAATATCGGTGACTCATATTTCTATTCCAATGTTTTCTCACTTCGCATCGACCTGAACCGTAAATAGGCCTTTCTTTATTATCTTTGAAGAGATTAATCCAGTTTTCATATGAATGAATTCAAGCCATACCCATATTCTTCCGGGGATATTAGCGAGCGCATAGATAATATCCTAAAGCAAGGTCTGTCAGAAGAAGAACGAAAAAAGGCACTGTTTTTAATTTTAAGTGCTATTGACCTGACTACACTTGAAGCTACTGATACTGATGCGAAGGTGACTGCTCTTTGTGAACAGGCAGCCGGCTTTTCCAGCAGAAAAAAAGGAGTGCCTGATGTGGCAGCGGTTTGTGTATATCCACCTTTTGCGTCCCTGGTAAGAAATTTATTGAAAGAGACAGCTATCAAAACCGCCTGTGTGGCTACCGCTTTTCCTTCAGGACAAACCACCCTGGCGGTTAAACTAATGGAGGTTTCATCAGTGGTTCTGGAGGGGGCTGAAGAAGTGGATATGGTAATCAGCCGGGGGAAGTTCCTGGAAGGCAAATTCGAAGAAGTGGCTCAGGAAATTGTACTCGTCAAAGCCTCCTGTGGAGAGGCTCACTTAAAGGTCATACTCGAAACCGGTGAACTCATATCAGTTGAAAATATCAGGAAAGCCAGCGAGCTGGCCTTGATGGCAGGGGCTGATTTTCTGAAGACTTCTACTGGAAAAATTCAACCTGCTGCAACACCGGAAGCTTTTCTCATCATGCTGGATACCATCCATGAGTATTATCAACTTACTGGCGAAAAAATAGGCATAAAAGCTGCAGGAGGCATAGCCGATGCTGAAACTGCATTACAATACTATATGTTGATAAAAGAGGTGTTGGGGAACGACTGGCTTAACAAGAACCTGTTTCGTATAGGTGCAAGCCGCCTTGCAGAAAATGTTTTCAGTGAACTATAGAAGCCTTAAGCTTGTTGTATGTATTCATAGATAAAACCATAATCTTCTGGCATGAGAAAATTTACATATATCATATTGCTTCTTTTTACTTTCCATGTTTCCTTTGGACAAACAAGCCTGGATACAGCCCTTAACTTTTCGGTCAAGGATATCCATGGGGTCAACATTGAGCTATTTCCTATCCTTGATGAAGGTAAATTGGTGGTGATCGACTTTTTTTCTACAACCTGCGGCCCATGTGCATTATATGCCCCTGAGGTGCAGGCATCTTACGAAGATTTTGGGGAAAATAACGGGAATGTTTTCTTTCTAAACATTGATCAGGGTGATGACAATGAAGGGGTGGCATTTTTTGATTCTATTCATGGAATTACAAGCCCTTCTGTCAGCGGCAGCCAGGGCGGAGGCTACCCGGTTCATGAATTGTTTATGATCCAGTCTACACCTACAGTCATCCTCATCGCTCCTGACCGGAGCATTCTGGAACAATATATCTGGAAACCTACACAATCAAACCTGAATGCTGCCATCCTCGCAGCCGGTGGCATTATGGTTGGCATTGATGATGAGCCTGTCTTACATAAAAACAGCTTGCTTATATACCCAAACCCGGCCACAGGCCGAATTAATGTTCAGCTGGAGGTGATAGGCGCCTTCGCAATACCACCTTGAGGTTTATAACCTTCTTGGTTCAAGGGTTTTTGAGTCTGCACAACAGCAGCTCACGGCTGGTATACAGGAGCTTCATGCTGATCTTAATAGCCTGCCTGGAGGAACGTATTTCGTAAGGCTTTTCAGGAATGGGAAGCATGAAAACCTCAGCAGGCTGATTTTACTCGATTAACCTTTTATCAAAGTCGATTTTCCCGTAACTTTATGGTATGAAAACTAAATTTATTCTACAAATCCCTGGCAGCCTTTTGCTGGATATTATTGCAGTATTGTTTATTGTCTATTTGGGTGATATTTCACGGATTATTGGTTATCCGGTATATGTACTCGACCCTATGCGCATGATGCTGATCCTGGCATTTGCATTCACTGCCCGTTGGAATTCCTGGGTGCTGGCTTTGCTGTTGCCTTTCGTATCCTATTCCTTTGGCTATCATCCAAGCATTACAAAAACAAGCCTGATGGCAGCTGAACTGCTGCTGAACGTCTGGTTATTCTGGTTTCTTCTTGATAAGACAAAAATGTCATTGCTTTCTATACTCATTAGTATCGTTTTCAGCAAAGCGGTATACTATTTGTTGAAATACCTATGTATACAATTTGGATGGCTCAGTGGAGACCTGGTAGCTACACCACTTGATATACAGGTGATCACCACTGTTGCTTTCAGTGTATTTGTGTTCCTGAGCTTCATGATCATTGGTAAACCTAAACGACAATAAAGTCATGTTAAGAAATAATAAAATATCAGTTTTTGTTCTCCTGTTATCTTTCTTCATATTGGGGGGCTGTGATACGGCAGATGATAATAATCCTTCTCCGGTGCCGGATGCAAGAGATAAATTTGTTGGTAACTGGAAAGTGAATGAAAGCTGTAGTAAGATCACGTACTTTACATCCATCAGCAAAGATCCATCAAATTCGGTACAGGTTCTGATAGATAATTTTGGGGATGCTTCAGCCAATGAACCCGATACTGCTATTATCACGGCAAGTACGATCCATTTGTATAAGCAAATCAATAGTGAAGGATGGATGATAGAAGGAAGCGGAAAGTACAACAGTGATGAAACCATCGACTGGACCTATACATTAACTATCTCAGGCACCCAGGATAATTGCAGCAGTACATACACTAAAAACTAAGAAATCATTAAATACCCAGCACCCAGCACCCTGAACCTTGAACCTTTTTCATTCATGCTGAATCTCACTTTCTATCACGCTTAACCTGGTGATGACCTCTTCGTAAATCTCGTTGATAGCTTCCATATCCTGCCTGTAATAGGCCATGCTGCTATCAAATTGCTCCTTACTAACTTCATAGCTGGTAAAGATGGCATAATAATAGGCTTCCCTGGTTTCTGCGATCTCGTGTCCCCGGTTTTCTTTTTGTCGAAGGGCGGCTTCAGCAATTTCCACATCCGCCATAATAAGGACGATTTTATCTTTATCTATCAGATTATCAGGTGGAGTACTCTTTGTGTCATCGTATGTTGAATAGCAGGATGAGAGTAATAGCAAGCCTGAGAGTAAGAAAATAGTTTTTCTCATATGGAGAGAGTGATCAATTGCCAACATCCGACATGAATTTTATTCTCATTAACCTGATCTCTTCCTCAGAGAATTCTTCTTCACCCAGTTCTTCGAGTGCATCATCTATGGAATCTGATTCAGCTTCGCTAAAGTAATCATAGATCTCTTCCTGGTGGTATTCATCCATGTACTCGGCGATGTAATAGTTGATATCGATCTTTGTTCCCGAGGAAACAATGTGTTCAAGCTCAACCAGGAGTTCGCTGAGCGTGAGATTTTTAGCTTCAGCAAGATCGTTGAGGGAGATCTTCCGGTCGATATTGGTGATGATGAATACTTTAAGCCCTGATTTGTTCACAACGGATTTTACCACCATGTCGTTGGGCCGGATAATATCATTCTCTTCAACATATTGAGCGATCAGCTCAAGAAATGGTTTCCCGTATTTGTGTGCTTTGCCTGCACCCACACCGGTGATTTGCTGGAGCTCATCTTCCTTAATGGGATATTGAATGGCCATATCTTCAAGAGATGGATCCTGGAAGATGACAAATGGAGGCAGGTTTTCTTTCTTCGATATGTCTTTTCTCAGATCCTTGAGCATGGTGAACAAGGTCTTATCAGCTGTGCTGGTCTTATGACTGCTGGCAAATACTTCATCCTCGTCATTCTCATAATCATGGTCCTGGGCAAGCATGATGGAGAAAGGCTTCTTGATGAAATCCTCACCTTCAGTACTGATCTTTAACAAACCATAATTATCAATGTCTTTGATGAGCATTTTCCGGATGAGGGCCTGTTTGATGACAGCATTCCAGTATTTTTCGTCACGGTCGGCCCCTTTGCCATAGATCTCCAGCTTATTATGCTTGTAGGATTTAACAGCAGCAGTATTTTTCCCAATCAGTACGTTGGCAATATGTTTGGCTTTGAAAAGCTGATTCATGGATACCACTGCCTCCAGCACAGTTTTAATATCAGGGCTGGCTTCAGACTTTTTCTTAGGATTCAGGCAGTTATCGCAGGCCCCGCAATTTTCCTTTGTATAGGGCTCCCCGAAGTAATGTAGCAAGAGCTTATGCCTGCATTCAGCTGATTCTGCATAGGACACAGTTTCCTGCAGCAATTCTTTGGCGATCTCCTGTTCTGCCACTGGCTTTCCTTTCATGAACTTCTCCAGCTTGATGATGTCGTCATAACTGTAGAATGCAATGCAATTTCCTTCACCATCATCCCGTCCGGCCCTTCCGGTTTCCTGGTAGTAGCTTTCTATACTTTTCGGGATGTCGTGATGAATAACGAACCTGACATCTGGTTTATCGATGCCCATACCAAAAGCAATGGTGGCCACGATCACATCTACCTCTTCCATCAGGAATTTATCCTGGTTAGTTTTCCTTGTTATCGAATCAAGTCCGGCATGGTAGGGCAGGGCACGGATGCCATTTACCTGGAAGGCATCAGCAAGCTCCTCCACCTTTTTCCTGCTCAGGCAGTAAACGATTCCAGATTTCCCCAGGTGGCCTTTGATGTACCTGATAATATCATGAATAACACTTTTAACCTTGGGCCTGATCTCATAATACAGGTTAGGCCTGTCGAAGGATGACATATATACTGCGGCATCCAGGATCTCAAGATTTTTTTGGATGTCATGCTGTACCTTTGGTGTAGCTGTGGCTGTAAGCGCCATTACAGGGACCTTTTGTCCAATGGTATTGATGATGGGGCGCAACCTTCTGTATTCCGGCCTGAAATCGTGACCCCATTCTGAGATACAATGCGCTTCATCGATGGCATAAAATGAGATCTCAATGCTTTTGAGGAATTCGATATTATCTTCCTTGGTAAGTGATTCCGGCGCTACATATAAGAGTTTGGTTTTCTTTTCGATCAGGTCGGTCCTGACCTGGGTCAGCTCGGCTTTGGATAAGGAAGAATTCATTACATGAGCAATGCCTTCGTCGGTGCCAAAGTTTCTGATGGTGTCAACCTGGTTCTTCATCAGGGCAATCAGGGGGGATATGATAATGGCGGTACCATCCTTGATCAGGGCAGGGAGCTGATAACACATAGACTTGCCTCCGCCTGTGGGCATGATGACAAATGTATCTTTTCCTTTAAGTACATTTTCAATAATTGCTTCCTGGTTTCCTTTAAAGCTATCGAACCCGAAAATCTTCTTCAATAATCCGTGCAGGGAGTGTTCCATAGTCTCAGCCATATTCATCAAAACTTAAAAAACAATATCTTTGTAGGGCCAGAGTAAAAATTATCAGGAATATTTAACGTTATTATTACACTATTGATGTTATTCATATTTAATCAAGTCTAAGAACTTTATTCCCGTTAAAACAAATATAACGATAAAAACTTCTTTTTGGAAGAAAAAATTTTAAAAAAGTGTTAATAAAATCAGCAGAAGAAATTCAGGCCATCGCAATTGCAACCATTGATAATGAGGTAAATGCAATTTCTGACTTAAAATCCTCCATAAATAGTGATTTCGTTAGCTGTGTTGAGCGCATCATTCAATCGGATGGCAGGGTGATCCTGACAGGTATTGGAAAAAGTGCCATTATAGCCCAGAAGATCGTATCTTCTTTAAACTCCACAGGAACACCATCCATCTTCATGCATGCGGCAGATGCAGTTCATGGCGACCTAGGGATCATTCGGGAGGATGATATTATTATATGCCTGTCGAAAAGCGGTGAAACGCCTGAGATCAAAGTGCTGGTCCCCCTGCTGAAAAACAGGAAGAACCTATTGATAGCCATGGTAGGGAACAAAGCGTCTTATTTAGCCAAACAAGCCGACCTGATCCTCGACACAACGGTTGAAAAGGAAGCCTGTCCGAATAATCTTGCTCCTACAGCCAGTACAACATCACAGCTGGTTATGGGTGATGCGCTGGCTATGGCACTACTATCATGCCGGGGCTTTACAGCGGAAGACTTTGCACGATTTCACCCCGGAGGCTCACTGGGTAAACGAATGTATCTGAAGGTTTCAGACCTCTATACCCAAAATGAAAAACCTGTTGTAAGTCCCGGGGATGATGTAAAAACAGTGATCATGGAGATCTCATCCAAACGCCTGGGAGCTGCAGCTGTAGTTAAGGGAAATGAACTTATCGGCATCATCACCGATGGTGACCTGAGGAGAATGCTGGAACAGAAAGCAGACATGGAAACCCTGACTGCTGAAGACATCATGACAGCCAACCCTCAGAGAATAGATGAGGAGGAGCTGGTAGTGAATGCACTTGAACTGATGCGTGAGAACAAAATTACCCAGCTACCTGTTTTAAAGAATGGGGTTTATGTTGGTGTAGTGCACATGCATGACATAGTGAAAGAGGGGATCATCTGATAAAATTGGAGTGAAATGAGTGAAAAGATAAAGGAATACAATGCTTACATGCAGATGATGAATGAGCGTTTGTTATCTGCTGAAAATAACAAGATCATCAAGCGGATATTTAACCTTGACACCAATACTTATATGGATGGGGCACTTGATAGCCGTACCAAAGAAATGCTTGGATTGGTTGCTTCCATGGTGTTGCGCTGTGATGATTGTATCAAATACCACCTGATCCAATGCCATGAACAAGGTGTGAAAAGTGAAGAGATCATGGAGATCTTTGGAGTTGCGAACCTTGTTGGTGGTACCATCGTCATACCCCATACACGAAGAGCTCTTGAGTTCTGGGAAGAGTTGCAATCAGCCTAATTAAGTATTAAAAACATCAGGCTGCCTATGATGGCGCTAAGTACGAGGGAATGAAATTTCAAGTAAATCTGCGTATTATCTTTTTCCTGCTTGATGGCTGTGGGGCTTGCTCATGCCCATACAAGCCCAGGTTACAAAGATCATGGGCAGGATAACAAATGCTGAAACGGGAGAACCCATACCTTTTGTTAATGTTTTTTTTGAAGGAACAAACATTGGGGCAACATCTGATTTTGAAGGTGATTTTGCCATTGAAACATTTTCACCCGGTGATTCCCTTACTGCATCTTTTGTAGGCTATGTGTCCCAGAGTATGCGCATTACTCCAAAGATCTTTCAGCAAGTTGACTTTGCATTGGATCCCGACAAGATCTTACTGGAAGAGGTGGTCATCCTTCCCGGCGAAAATCCTGCGGAGGTGCTGCTTAGGAAAGTGATTGAAAACAAAGACAAAAATAATAAAAAGGAATTTGAGGCTTACGAATTCGAGGTGTATACCAAGGTGCAGTTCGATGCCAACAATATAACTGAGAAATTGCAGGAGCGGAAACTGATCAAGCCCTTTGAATTCATTTTTGACTACATGGATACTTCCACCCTGAATGGAAAGGCATACCTGCCTATATTTCTTTCAGAGACCATGTCGAGCATCTATTATAGGAAACAACCGAAAGAAAGATTGGAAATCATCGTGGCTTCTAAGCTTTCCGGAGTTGAAAATGAAAGCATTACACAGTTTTTGGGAGACCTCAACACCAGTGTAAATATCTATGATAATTATGTTACCATCTTTCAAAAGAATTTCATTTCACCTATAGCTAACTCCGGACTTGGCTATTACCGTTACTATCTTGTTGACAGTATGTATATTGATAATCAATGGTGTTATCACATGATGTTTAAACCACGCCGGAAACAGGAGCTCACCTTTTCAGGTACTTTCTGGGTGCACGACACCACTTTTGCTATCAAAAGCGTTGAGATGGAAATGGCGGGGGATATGAATCTGAACTTTGTGAGTGCCGGAATGGTCAGACAGGAATATAATCTGATTGATGGGCAATACTGGATGTTGACCAAAGATTACCTGATGGGGGATTTCAATTTTACCAAGAAATCACGAACCATAGGTGTATATGGGCACAGGACTACTTCCTCCAGGAATTTTGTTTTAAATCAACCCAGGGAGGATCAATTTTATAAGAGTCCTGTGGCTGTTGTGGTGGAGGAGGATGCCATGGATAGGGACGATGCATACTGGGAGATTGCACGGCACGATAGCCTTACCAGCAGGGAAAATGGTATTTATGAGATGATCGACTCCATAAAAAGCATTCCGTTGTTTGAAACATACATGGACCTTGGGTATATGCTGATCAATGGTTATTATATCTGGGGTAATTTCGAGCTTGGCCCTTATTATAAGTTGATCAGTTTTAATGATATCGAGGGGACACGGTTCCGTTTTGGAGGAAGAACAAGCAATCAGTTCAGCACAAAGCTGATGCTCGAGGGGCACGCGGCCTATGGAACAAAAGATAAGAGGATGAAGTATGGGCTTGGGTTTCTGTATATGTTCGACAAAAACCCACGCAGGGCACTCAGTGGTTCCTATTTGTTCGATATGGTGCAACTGGGGCAAAGCCAGGATGCATTTAGCCAGGAGAACTTTTTTTCAGTGTTTTTCAGGCGAAATCCAGCCAATAAGCTATCCATGCTGGAGCGTTATCAGCTGGCCTATGAACATGAATGGGTACAGGGCTTTTCTACTACCTTTAGCTTTGCTCACCGCAAGCTATTCCCCGTTGGGGATAACACCTTCGTGGTTTACCCCGAACCTGATCAGCCAACGGTGGAGGATAATATTATCTCTGCTGAAGCTGGACTGAAGATTCGCTGGGCACATAAAGAGCGCTATATTCTTGGAGAATTTACAAGGATCACCATCGGGACCAAATATCCTATTTTTGAAGTGAATTACGCTTATGGTGTCCCGGGAATATTTGGGAGCGAATATGAATATCAAAGGTTGCAGTTGCAAATAAGGCAGTGGTTTAATGTGTTCTCTATCGGCTGGTCGAAATATATTTTTGAAACAGGCAAGATCTGGGGCACATTACCGTATCCACTGTTAAAGCTTCAGCCGGCCAATGAAACTTTCCTTTTCGATGAATTTGCCTATAATCTGACGAACTATTATGAATTTATTCACGATGAGTATATCAGCTTGTATTATACCCACCATTTCGACGGATTATTTCTCAACCATATTCCCCTTTTGCGCAAATTGAAATGGAGAACTGTGATCCATGGCAGAGCATTGCTTGGATCACTCACTGATGCCAATAAAGCGTATTCAGACTTTCCCGGTGACCAGGTCGAATCGGCAAAACCATATTATGAAGCAGGAGCAGGAATTGAGAATATCTTTAAGTTTATCAGGGTTGATGCCATCTGGCGATTGAGCCACCGTGATACACAACCGAATAGAAATTTCGGGGTATTTATTTCAGCAGCATTTTCTTTTTAGTTAACTTTGATCAGCTTATGAAATTAAGAACTGAAAATCTCATTAAAAAATATGGCAAGCGGACGGTAGTCAGGGATGTGTCTTTCCATGTGGACCAGGGAGAGATTGTTGGTTTACTCGGACCCAACGGGGCAGGGAAAACCACTTCTTTTTATATGATCGTGGGCCTGATCAAACCTTATTCAGGTAAGGTATTCCTGGATGATACCGAGATCACCGACTATCCAATGTATAGAAGGGCTCAGGCAGGTATTGGATACCTGGCCCAGGAAGCTTCTGTTTTCCGGAAATTGAGCGTAGAGGATAATATCCGTGCCGTCCTCCAGTTCACTAAATTTTCTAAGGCTGAACAAAAGGATCGTTTAGAGTCACTTCTTGAGGAGTTCGGATTACAGCAGGTACGTCAGAGCTATGGCATTCAGCTATCTGGTGGGGAGCGAAGAAGAACAGAAATTGCACGGGCCCTGGCTGTTGATCCTCGTTTTATATTGCTTGATGAGCCTTTTGCTGGGGTTGATCCCATTGCAGTTGAAGATATACAGTCTATTGTCACAAAACTCATTGAGAAAAACATAGGTGTACTTATTACAGACCATAATGTTCACGAAACACTAAATATCACTCACAGAGCCTACCTGCTTTTTGAAGGAAGCATTTTGAAAGCCGGAACATCTGAGGAACTTGCCGAAGATGAGCATGTGAGGAAGGTGTACCTCGGAGAGAATTTCAATCTTAGACGTTAGTTTCTTGTCCTTTTTTGCTTGTCCAAATCTTCCTTTGTACTTTTCCCTTGATGGATATTTCCTTTGGTACTTTTTTGCTTGTCCAAAAAAGTACCAAAAAAAGACATCCCCGGTCAATGCCTTCGATTTAGGGATGGCTCTTTCAGACACTTTCTCCCTCAGGCTGCGCCCGGGTCCTTAAATGCTTCGCATTTATATGAATAATAACCTCAGATTCAGGAGATGTTCGGGCGGGGGGCAAGACAGAACGGCGGGCCAGCGATAGCGGGAATGCCCTTATCCGGGCGGGACAGGAGGAATGGCCCGTCCGAAAAGATAAGGGCAGGGAGTGGAGAAGCTTCGTTCTGACTAGATTTTTTGGTGACTTTTTTATCATGAAAAAAGTCACAAATAATGCTTTTGAAGACTTTGATCTTAGTTCTTTCATTTAATAAAGAGCAAAAGAATTGATTACTGTTCACTTAAAATTCATAAATTAATTCCCCCATAATAAAACGACCTGGAGGCAATTTGCCTTTTCGGTCAATGGTCATGTCATTAAAGATATTCTGTACGGTCAGGGACAATCCGATCCTTTGTGGAAGCTTTTTACTTAATTTTATGTTGAACAGATGATGTGGGTCGATATATTGGGTATTTTCATCATCATACCATTCTTTCCCTATAAATTGCCAGTCGAACAGCACATTCACCACTTTGTTTTGCCAGTTGATGGCCGCACCGGCCATGTTGATCGGAACCTCTATCAAGGATTTCCCTGTTAGGTCTTTATCTTCATTTACCGGGTCTTCGAATTCAAGAATACACGAATGGTTAGTGCTATAGTTTGCACTGAAAACAAGGTTTGAAAGTATTTCCCAATTGAGTGTGATTTCAGCTCCAATGATCTCTATTTCGGTTATGTTCTGTCGCTGAAGAACAGGCTTCAGGTCTGCTCCACCAGTTTCAACAGAGTCGCCGGTAGATACAAAATATTGAAAGTCATGACCTCTTGAATAATATACAGATGGCTCGATGGAGATCTTGTCGATGATCATCCAGGTCAGCCCCAGCTCATAGTTGACAAGGCGCTCCGGTTTCAGTTCAGGGTTGGCTAGTTTAAATCCTTTGGAAATCTTGCCTGACTTAACAAGGTCATCGACCTTAGGTGGCATAAAACCGGACGTTATTGAAGCATAGATCCCTAAATCCTGGCGAATCTGATATTGCAAGGCCAACTTTGGGCTAAACTGAACCCAGGAATGCTTACCAAACATGGCTGAAACATCTTTGATGAACCCGGTGTTATTTGTAGGATTATAAACGTCCTGGAAGCCATCATAAAACAGGGCATAGTCAAACCTTAATCCTGCAATGACAGCTAATTTTTTGAAAATCAGGAATTCATCCTGTATAAATATACCAACAAAAAGCAGGTTTCCACCATACTGTACTTCATCCGTAGAAGTACGGTAAACCTGCCTGGCATCCAGATCCCCCAATTTAACTTCAAAACCGCTCGTAAACAGGTGATGGCGGAAGAAGACACGGGAAAGGTTGAGCCAGATCCCATAATCGTTTTTTGTTGAATTTGTCTCCGATAACTTGTATTTTCTTGAACTGCTGAAACTTTCATTCTGATTTTTGAAGTCTTCTACCTGATAGTATAGCTTTGTATTCAGCTTGAATCTTCCAGGTTGTCCGGTAAAGCTTGAAAGAAGTATTTGACTGTTGTATTGGTCATATGATCCTTCTTCCTCATAAACCTGGGTACCTGTGCCAAATTTTCCATTATAAAGCCGATAGCTGATGTCAAGCGATGTTACAGTATCGAAGCGGTAACCGGCCAATAATCCCGCACTGTATTCAAACAGATCAGCTTTGGAGTCCATATGTATCACGGGTTTCTTCAGGTTCCAGGATATAGCCATCCCCTTTTCGGAGAAATCCGTTCATTTTCCAGTAAAAACCTGATTCTTTATGCCGGCCAGCTCCGCCAAGATCAAGTGCCCCCCCATAAGTACCTAAAGACCCTCCAAAGGCGCTGACATTACCCTCAATGGGTTTGATGGGTTTTTTAGTCGTGATATTTATAACGCCTGCCATGGCATTGTTACCGTATATGGCAGAGCTGGGGCCTTTAACTATTTCAATGTTGTCGATCTGATTTGGTTCAATGAAATTCCAATTCACGGAGCCACCAGCGGCCTTATTCATGGGTACACCATCGAGCAGGATAAGTGTCCTGGAACTGCCCGGCAACCCACGCATGGTGACACTGGCACTTTTAGAAAAAATTCCCCAGGGCCTGTGTACATAAACATTGGCAATACCCCTGAGGAGATCATCGGTATTCAGGGCCGGGATCTGCTCAACCAGCTGCTTCGAGATCAGGCCAACCCTGGCCGGCATCAAAGAAAGTTTTCTCCTGGTAAGTGTTGCTGTGATGGTAACAGGATCGATCTCGACGACCACCGGCCGTACCATGAAGCTTAGTTCAGCGGTTTCAGTATGCAGGTCAATTTGTGTGTTGTAATCAAGATAGCCAATATGCGAGATAGATAATGTATATGTTCCTGAAGGAAGTTCAGGAAAAGTGAAAAGTCCTTTGCTATCAGTTACGGTACCAAGCTGCAGCTCCCCGATGATCACATGAGCATCGGTTAACGGACTTTTACTATAGGCATCCATCACCCTTCCTTTCAGCAAAAGGTCTCCGTCTGCCTTTGTGCTTTGCTGAAAAATGAGGAGGGATATCCCAAATAATAAAATAGTCAGGAACCGACTCATCTATGGTTGGGTTTTTAGGCTGATGTTCACGCTGCCCTCCTGGGCTCCATTTACTGCATTGACTTTGAAGATTCCCAGCCTGCCTTCCTGGGTACGGAAAGTGTAGATATCATCAAGCTTCAGTTTCTTGGCCTTCCTCTTAGCTTCCCCTTCATCATAATTGGCAATGATGATACTGTCGTTTATAGCGTTATTGAAGTCATCTGCCGCGAGAGATGTTTTCATATAACGTGTTGTATTTATTGATTCCCAGTTGGCAGGATTAGTAGGAAAGATACCATCTTCAATATTGGCACCCGGTGAGGCAATGGTGTTCTTGTCGATATCATCATAAAAACATAGCATATCGATCCCGGCCTGTAGTGAAGTATCAGCATCAACGACCTGGTAGAAGTACATCATATTGTTGGCGATATCAAAGCATCCACCAGATTGCTGATTGTCCTGTGCCCCGAATTCAACAGGGCCATATTCCACGAGAGGAGTATATTGTGCATTGGTGTCCAGGCTTATTTTAATGCTTGTTGATGCAGCATTGCCTTCGCTGTCGCGAACGATAAAATTCCAATCTTCAACAGGGGCAAGGGTTTTTATAAATATCCCTTCCCACACAAAGTAGGAAGTATTCATACCCGTGTCGAAATACCTGCTGACGCTATCTGAATACACTTCGATAAGGAAATTGGTAATGTTCAGGTCGCTGCCCTGCATCAATACCTTCAGGCGGATATCACTTCCTGAAGAAAGTATGGTATCACCAAAAATATATCCGTTTTCTTCTACCAGCACGAGGTCAGGAGGGAGATGTTCTACCGTTTTTTTGCAGGAAAAGCTTATGATGATGAGCATAGCCAGAAGGCCCGGCATGATCAGGTAGTTGGGTGATCTTGTCATGTTGTTATTGTTCGCTTGATTTAATAAAAGAGTTCTTAATGCTATATAAACCATAACCTAGCATGCCACCCAGCATTCCGAAAAGGAAGAAACTCAGGATGGTGTACGCAACACCAAATTTTACAAATGCCATATAAGGATGCCCTGATACCAGGTTCACCAGGAGGCGACTCAGGGGAATACACATATAAGCCATCCCTGATGCTATAGAGATTACAAATAATAGGCGAGATCTTTCCTTCCCAGCTAAATAAAACAGGTCAAGCACGATACCAGGGAGCAAATAACTGAATGAATGTAAAACGGTTCCCTGTCCGATACCTGGGATCAGGAGCATGATACCAACACCAAGCATAGCCATCAAGCCTGCATACCTGATATCAGATGACAGGCGAACGAGAGAGATGATAGCCATGAACTCAAGTCCGTGGTGTCCGGGAATATTCAAAGGGATCCTTAAACTAAAATGCAAGTATGTTGCCAGTGCGCCTCCCATGACTAAAAGGAACAATTCCAGAACCAGTGGAATACTCCGGCTAAGAGATTGACCGGATGATGTCTTTATGGGTAAGTTTCCATTCATATTCATCGTGTATTTCAGTTTTTTGAGTGATTAAGATAGCTTTATGATCTTTTAATATTGGTCGTACCCATTCATGTATTGATATCCTTAGCATCTTCCAGGGGATGTTCTCCATCCAATGAGCTAATATTATCCAGGGCCAGTACTTCTTTTATTTCGCGTATGCTGAATACGCCGGCTTTCATATCGCGTAGTTCTTTGATCCCTCTTCGCCAGATAAACCTTCCATCGTTTCCACTTGCCCGCAGGCCAACAGCCGCCAGGGCGCCAATGATCCCTTCATGATTGCCGGTAAATCCCTTCAAATAAATATTTGTTTGCTTTGCCAACGCCGTGGCATTATACATATTCAGGACTTTGATCTTGGCTGCCAGTCCCCAATCGATAATTTGTTCGTTTACCCCGTCAAATGAGGCAACACAGAGTCCTGCATCAGAACCTGGGGCGCTATATGCAGTTAGATGATCAGCACACAAATCCGTCACAGCATTTACATTACTGCACATGAGGTTGATGCAGGCTGAACTGTTCTGAGAAGTGTACCTTATGGCCGGGTCAACAAATAGCTGGTGTCTCGTGATTCCGCTCACCTTGCCCATATTTGTTGCTTCCAGTTTGTGGGCGAGTTGCCGGGCCAGGAACCCGGTACCCCGGCTGTTGGCATTATCAGTGTCATCGATGCCTATCAACAGATTTATGTAGTTGTCATGATCCATCCGGCAAGCCTGATTACTGGTTTTCCATTTTCTTTTTAAGTTCCAGATAAGCTTCTTCAACTGCATCATCCAGCTTTTGCTGAAGGGCTGCATAAGCTTCAAGCAGTTTCAAAGCAGCCGGAGTCAACAATGATTGTCCACCTTCCTTTCCACCCCTTGTTTTTTCGGTTAGATCATATCCCAGCAATGTTTCTGCCTTTTTCAGGTCACCCCAGGCCTTACGGTAACTGATGCCTGTATCTTCTGCAGCAGATTTCAGGGAACCCTTATCCCTGACCCCAAGAAGCAATGCATACACCTCTTCTGAGATGATACCCTCACCACTCATGGATGACAACCATAGCTTGTAGTTCAGCAGTACGTTAAAACGATTTGATTTACCTCTTTTACCCATTTTGAATACAATCTTGATGTCGTTATGCAAAGATATACATATCGGCAGGCAAATTTATAAAAAGACGAATACACACAAAAGCAAAGAAGGTTTTTTTATTCAGAAAATTATAGTGCTTACCATTGAACATTGTACACATTTATATGTTGTTAGGGTAATACCATCACGAAAACCTCGTAAAATGAAAAAGATATTCAAGATCATAGCAGTGTTTGTCCTGGCAGGATTTATAAATATAGCTGCCTTTGCACATTGTGAAGTACCCTGTGGGATTTATACGGACCATCTGCGCATTGAATTGATCAAAGAGCACATCATGACTATTGAGAAAGCCATGATCCAGATTGAGACATTGTCTTCAGAAGAAGAGATTAACTATAACCAGCTTGTCAGGTGGATCGATACCAAGGAGCATCATGCCAACCTCATACAGGAAATAGCAGAGCAATATTTCATGACTCAGCGAATCAAACCAGTTGACCCCGAAAATGAAGAAGCGTATAATAAATATATTGCCCAGCTGACACTGGCGCATGAGATGCTGATCTACTCGATGAAGACCAAGCAGTCGACGGATCTCAAATACACAGAGAAATTAAGTGCCACTGTAGATAAGTTCGCGGAAGCTTACTTTGGTCCTGAAGACCAGAAACACCTTCAGGAACACAAGCACTAAAGCATAGTCTGATCACTCAGATTATTTTTGGTTTTGTTTGATTCTAAAAGGGCCGACGGGAGTTGGTCCTTTTTTTTATAAACCCTAAATCCTAATACCTAAACTCTAAACAAAATTCAAGGTCAAAATTCCAATTGACCTCATCTCCTAAATCCCCTCATCTAAAAGAGAGGGGGACTTTTTTAGAATTTAAATAATTTGAGCTTGTTTCGAATTTAGAGATTAGGACTTAGTATTTTCCTATTCCTGGTGTGGTTTAACTACTTCAATCACTTCCGGCAGGTCCATCCCAAGTTTTTCAAGGTGTGAAATTTTAGGAACACCATTCTTTGTCCATCCCCTGCGCGTGTATACAGCATCAAGCAGTTTTTCATACTGAGATTCCCTGTATTCCCTCATGATGGCTTTCTTTTCAGCAGTAGTTTTGCCTTCCGGATCAACACCAAGGATCTCTTTCAATTGTTTGTCGTAGCGTTCTGCCCTTGATTCGTATTCTTCATCTGTTACAGGTCCTGCAGCACGATATGGCTGAGCATCAAACTCCCTGGTTCCATACCCTCTCCTGAGGTTGAAAATCCTTTGGAAGTTATATACACGTTCCGACATGGTGATCATTTCTTCCTTACTGAAAGGTTTATCCGTGACAGCAGTGTATATGGTCACATAGTTGTCGACATGCTCAGGCACCTTTGCAGGCTCATCTGTTTCAGCATTATTTTCCGGTTCAACATCGTTCCATGGAAGTTTACATAAACCAACCAGACCGAACCAGGTACGGAACATCGGGAAGTAATGTAATGCTTCTGCTTTATCTTCAAAAGTAGGGATCTGGTTATTCACCATGTCCATGAAAATGAGCCAGGCTTCATCATGCTGAGGCCCTTTGTTGGTCATTGCAAAACCTCCCTGTTGGGCGAGAGATTCCTTGGAAACATATTCTGAGTATTCCAGGCCCTTATTTTCCATTCCAATGTCCTGGAGGAAATCGGCCTCACCCCATCCTTTTTCAATGAACATTTCTTTCATCTTGCGAACTCCAAGCCCGGCAACCAGGCCAAAGCCTTCGCCGCGGGCAAGCATGTGCAACAATTCCATTGCTGAGTCAGCATTACCAAAGTTGAGTTTCAGTCCACCGGTCCGCTCTTCATTCAGGATGCCGCTCTCGTAACATTCCATAATAAAGGCAAGCAATGTACCCCAGGTAATGGTGCAAATACCATAAGTATCGCAATAGAAGTTTGCTTCAATAACATAGTCGGGATTGAAGATCCCGCAATTGGAGCCCAGGCCACCGGCATTTTCATATTCTGGTCCGTCAACGATCACTTGTTGCCCGGCATAAGGACCTGTTCTTACCAGATATTCATCCACTCCCTTTGCACAGGCCATATTACAGCCAATCCAGCATCCATCGGGTATGCCCTGGGTAAAGCGTGCCTTCCAAACGTCTCCATGGATGGCGTCGGCTTCAGGATGGCTTCCGAACTTATAATTGTGTACAGGAAGCAGGTCGTAATCATTCATAATATTAACGAGGTGGGCTGTACCTTTAGTCCTCATTTCGGCCTGATCGTCATCAAGTTCACGCATCTCCTTATTGAAGGTCTTTCCCCTTTCCATGATGGCCTGCAGGTCTTTCACATCATTCAGGTTACCCTTTACACCCGGAATCCGGCAAACGATGGCCTTGATCTTCTTGTCGCGGAAAACAGTTCCAATGCCACCACGGCCGGCTTGTTTCAGCCTTACTTTCTTCCGTTTAGGATCGTAGAAGCTAAAATTGAGCATCCCGATCAATGAGTTTCCGGCAGCAGCACCCGTTGAAACCACAGCAATATTTTTCTTGTCTCTGTCATCAACAGCATACATCTCTGTCAACACCTCAACAAGCTCATGGCTATCCATGGGCTCCAGCGGTGCTTCAAAGATCTCCACACTGTGATCGACACCGTCGATATAGATCATGATGTCTTTTTCAGCTTTTCCCTGCAATTCAATGGCATCAAAGCCTGAGAATTTGAGGAAAGGCCCAAAGAATCCGCCAACATTGCTATCAATTGGAATGTTGGTTTGGGGAGAAATGGAAACACAAATAGATTTTCCTGATCCTGAGTACTGGGTGATCCCGCCAATTGGGCCGGACGAGATATTGATTTCGTTTTCCGGGTCATTCCACTTAGTATCCGGTTTTGTGCCGTCCCACAAAAGCCGTAATCCATAACCCTTTCCACCTATGAACTTCTCTTTCATCTCGGCAGGAACTGCCTTTTCCTTGATCTCATTATCAGAAACATTAATGTAGAGGGTCTTGTCATTATAGCCCCTGAAAATTGGTTTCCATTCATATGACCATTTCGCCAGTGTTTTGTGGGCGTTTTTCATTTCCTCGATATTCATATTTTATGCTGTTTTAGTGATTTGTACAAGAGAAAACAAAAATATTAATTTAAAGCTATCATCTTCCTTAAATTACTTTCTAAAAAACTGATATGCAAACAAATGCATATCGGTTGATGAGTGATAAAACCCTATCTTATACTTGGTTATGTGTAGTTTAGACGGTATATAAATTAGTCACCCTTCGACTTCGCTCAGGATGACAATCGGTTGATTTAGTTGAACTGCTTAAATTAGTACCCTAGTTCAACAAGTTTAACCAATTCAACAATTTCACCAACAAAGCTTTATATTTGTAAAGGATTATGATATTGCAGGAAATAAAAAATAAACTGAAGGACAAGGTTGTAGGCATTGCAGGTTGTGGTGGACTTGGTTCTAATGCTGCCATAGCACTGGCTCGATCTGGCATTGGAAAGCTTGTTTTGGCTGATTTCGACAGGGTTGAACAGGCCAACCTAAATCGCCAGTACTTTTTCAGGGAGCAGCTTGGTGAATTTAAGGCTGAAGCCTTACGGGATAATATCCTTAGGATTGATCAGCATGTAAGTGTAGAAACACATGTGCTTAACCTTGAACCTGACAGTATAGTCACATTCTTTGCTGATTGTGATGTGATTGTGGAGGCCTTTGATGTGGATATTGCAAAACAGATGATCATTGAAACAGTCCTGGCAGATATGCCTGATAAATATATAATCTCAGGGCAGGGAGTAGCCGGATATGGGAATAATGAAGAGATCAAAACGCAAAGGTTGGGGAAGTTGATCATTGTAGGAGATGGGGAAACGGAAGTTTCGGAAAATAAACCACCTTTGGGTCCCAAAGTGGCAGCCATTGCAAATATGCAGGCCAACATTGTGCTGGAGATCCTGCTTAATGGAGAGTAGTATGGAAATTTTACTGAACAACCGCAACGAAAATATTGATAGGGGAGAGATCACACTGGAAGAACTCATCCAGCACAAGAATTTTACTTTCAAATTACTTGTCACCAAAGTTAACGGTCGACTGGTAAAGAAGGATGACAGGGGGACTTTCATCATCCGGGAAGGGGATGAGGTGAATGTGCTGCATATGATATCAGGGGGATGATAGCTGATATCTGATAGCTGATATCTGATATTTGAAGTAATATTAAATTTACTATTCTGATAACTGAGATCAGAGAACCTCGGCTACGACAAACGTACTACCGGCAACAAAAACCAGATCATCTTTCTTTGCATGCTTCAGTGCAGAATTATATGCCTCTTTTACACTTTGAAACGTTTCTCCACGCAGCTTAAACTTACCTGCTTTTTCTCTTAGTTCCTGTACATCCATCCCCCGGGGGATGTCGGCTTTGCAGAAATAGTATGTTGCCGAAGGGGGGAGAAGTTCGAGCACAGGCTCCACATTTTTATCGGCAACCATACCTAAAACAAAATGAAGATGCTGATGCGGGGTTTGATCGATCAACTTGAGCAATTCGCTGATCCCATCCCGGTTGTGGCCGATATCGCAAATGGCAAGGGGTTTGCTTTGGAGGACCTGCCAGCGTCCCTGGAGACCTGTATTGCTCACAGTATTACTGATACCGGCCTGAATTTGGGCTTCATTGATATTGAACCCCAGATCTTTCAGTGAATGAATGGCACATACAGCAGTTTTGGTATTTCTATTTTGCCATTCACCGGATAAAGCAGGTTTGATTTCTATAAGATTTTCCTGGTCGGCAAAAATGAGGCTTGTTTCTGCTTTTTTAGCCCGATCAATAAATACTTGCTTAACCTCCTGTTGTGTTTCCCCAATAATGGCCGGAATGCCGGCTTTGATGATGGCTGCCTTCTCAGTGGCTATCTTTTCAAGCGTATTGCCCAGGAATTGTGTATGGTCATAGCCAATATTTGTGATCACTGATAACAATGGGTTTATTACATTGCTAGAATCAAGTCGGCCACCCATACCGGTCTCAATCACGGCAATATCAACTTCCTCCTGCCTGAAATAGTCAAAGGCCATGCCAATGGTCATTTCAAAAAATGATAACCCAATCCCACTAAATGCATCTTTATATGCTTCTATAAAATCGACCACTTGTTGCTCAGGGATCATCCGGCCATTCACACGGATCCTTTCCCTGAAGTCTTTCAAGTGAGGGGAGGTATACAGGCCGGTTTTATATCCGGCCTCCTGCAGTACTGAGGCGATCATGTGCGAGACAGATCCTTTTCCATTTGTTCCGGCAATATGCACTGATTTGAACGATTTTTCAGGATTCCCAAGTAGTTCACATAGCTCGATGGTATTTGACAAATCAGCTTTGTATGCAGCCGGCCCGATGCGTTGAAACATGGGCAATTGGGTGAACATATATTCCAGGGTTTGCTGGTAATCCATACCGCAAAGATAATTATGAATTATGGATCCTTCGACTTCGCTCAGGATAAGTTTTGGGTGTTGAGTGTTGGGTGTTGGATTAGTTAAGTCGTATGAATGTGTAGGTGATAAATCCTATTTGAGTCTCCTTGGCATTTAGGTCGGGTTCAAATTTGGATTTTAAAGCTGCTTTTATTGCTTCATCAACAAGCGATTTGCTTGAATTATTTGATCCTTTCATTTCAAATACAGCATTTGTGACTTGCCCGGATCTGTCAACATAAACTTTTATCTTGACCGTCCCTACTTCATCAGAAGTATATACCGGTTTTACAAGTTCCAATGCTCCCCTTCCCCCCAACTCATATCCAATACCTTCATCCCCTTTACCTGCCCCTTCATAATTTTTGGCATCAATAGTACCATCAGGTTTTCCCTGGTCGCCGGGCTGCCCGGTCTCTCCCTGGTTGCTTCCTTCACCATCGGTATTGCTGTTGCCTTTGTACAAAGCCCTGTCATTTACTTTTGGAGGTTCAGGCTCGGGTTCTGCTTCTTTTTCTACTTCTTGCACCACTTCTTCAACAGGGTCAACCACAGGCTGGATGACTTCTTCCTCCTGTTTCTCTTCATCTTTTTCTTCAATTTCCTCATCCTCAATGGCAGGGGCTTCCTCAATGTCCTGGGTGATTAGATCTTCTTCAGGCTCCGGCTCGGGTTCAGCTTGTGGAGGAGGCTGTTGTGGAGGAGGTTGTTGTATGGGGGGCGGGGTTTGCTCCTGCACATAACCCATGCCCTGATCACTGCTGCCCAGGTTCACCTCCACGCCTTCTTCGCCCGGAAGGGGAAGGGGTGTGGACAGGGCAAAATAAAGTATGGCCAGCAAAGCCAGCAAATGGAACCCTACTGTCCCAACAATACCTTTAAAGTGGTTATTCTTTTCGCTCATTTTATCGTTTTGGCTTCGTAGCCAGGATTACCTTGTGTTTGGTATTATACTTTTTGTTGATGTTGTTCACGGCATCGATCACATTAACCACATATTGTACAGGTACGCTTTTGTCGGACCGAAGTACGACGGAAGCATCGATCTGACCTGCGATCTTTGAATCGATCCTGTCTTGCAATTGTAGCTCACTCACCCTGTTTTCATCAACGAAGTACTGATACTTCTCATTAATATAAATGGTCACTGATTGCTTGGCCATGGTCTTGCTGTTACTGTTGGGCAACAAAAGCTTGATGGCATTAGGTGCGACCAGGGTTGAGGTCAGCATAAAGAAGATCAATAGCAGGAATACCAGGTCAGACATGGATGCCATGCTGAATTCCGCTTTTCTTTTATTTCTTGTCTGAATAGCCATAATGCCTCTTTTAGCTTGCCGGTTCGTTCAGCAGGTCCATAAATTCAGTTGACCTGGCTTCAAGCAGATAAACCAGTTTTTCAACCTTTGCTACCAGGATGTTATAACAAACATAGGCCAGGATACCCACGATCAGGCCTCCCACGGTAGTGATCATGGCCTGGTAAATTCCTGTCGACAAAAGGGCAATATCAATGTTATTTCCGGCCATCGACATATCATAAAATGCAATGATCATACCAATGACGGTTCCGAGGAAACCCAACATAGGTGCTGCACCGGCAATGGTCGCCAGCCCTGCAACATTCTTTTCGAGCCTGGAAACCTCCAGCTTCCCAACATTTTCGATGGCAGCGTTGATATCGTTCAATGGCCTGCCAATCCTCATCAGTCCTTTCTCGATCATCCGGGCTATCGGGCTTTTGTTGCTTTTACACAATGCGAGGGCCGAATCAACCTTTCCGCCTTTAATAAAGTCGCGGATGTTGTTCATGAAATGGCGGTCTTCCCGAGAAGCTTTGTTGATCGTGAAAAATCTTTCGATAAAGATGTAAACAGCAATGATGGAAAGCAGTCCCAGAATGGCCATGATCCAGCCACCTTTGAGAATGAGTTCATAAATCGTGAGTGTGATCTCCGTGGGTTCCATATCGGCAGCTCCTGCCGCAGTTTGAACCTGTAATAAATAGCTTATGATCATCTTTAAAATTATTTGCTTTAAATGTAGATAGAACTTGATCCGGGCAACAGGGATTTAGGCCCCATTTTTTAACACTATACTGTTAATATTAACTGATTCCGGGCTGTTTTATTATACGTATGAACAGACTTTCCTGCCTTGGATTTTGTTTGTTGTAAATCAGTTCTTAATAAAGTTATTTATATATGTTTCTAAATAATAGATATATGCTTTGCAGTCTTAAAATATTTATACTTTTGCAGCCATAAATCTTAAAACTTTCTTCTATGTTTTTATTAATGGTTATCATCTTTATCCTGGGATACACAGCAATTGCGCTGGAGCACCCTATTAAAGTGGATAAAGCAGCATCAGCCTTGCTTACAGGAACCATCCTTTGGGGATTGTATGCATTGAATTCGACGGGAATTTTAGGCCTGGATCTAAGCCCATCGTGGCAGGCAGTAAAAGATGTCAGTCATGATGTGATGGCATTTATTTACCCGGCGATCGATCATGTCAGGTTCGACAGACTCTGGGAAGGCCCTGCAGAACTCTCACATCATATTTCTGAATTTGTGGTTCTTGACCTTGAGCATCACCTTGTTGAAATCTCTCAAATTCTTTTCTTTTTGTTGGGAGCCATGACCATTGTTGAAACAGTTGACCAGCACCAGGGATTCAAGATCATTACCGACCGGATCAGAGCGACCAATAAGGTCAGGCTGCTCTGGATCCTCAGCTTCCTGACTTTCTTCATGTCAGCTACACTGGATAATCTGACCACAACTATTGTGATGGTTGCCTTGCTGAGAAAGCTTATTGATGATAAGAAAACGAGGTGGTTTTTTGCCAGTATGGTGGTTCTGGCAGCTAATGCCGGAGGTGCATGGTCGCCCATCGGGGATGTGACAACGATCATGCTATGGATCGGTGGTCAGGTAACCACAGCCAATATTATCATGTATGTCTTCATTCCAAGTATGGTAACCATGATTGTACCCTTGCTTATAGTAACCTTTACTGTGAAAGGTGATGTACAACGGCCTGTGCTGGAAAATGGGGAACATCATGAATTTACGAGCGCCTTTGAGCGGAGGTTATTACTGATCATGGGAGTTTCAGCATTACTTTTTGTTCCTATTTTTAAAACCGTTACCCATCTTCCACCCTATATGGGGATGCTCTTTGGCCTCGGTGTGATCTGGTTGGTGACTGAGATTATGCACAGGAACAAACCATTGGAAGACAGAAGAAAGCTTACTGTTATTGGCATCCTGAAGAAAAGTGGATGTCCCTACAATATTCTTCTTCCTCGGTATTCTTACGGCAGTTGCTGCATTGCAGTCGATGGGCCACCTTGATGTACTGGCGAAATACCTCGATGAAAACCTTCACAATATATATGCGATCAACCTGATCATTGGTGTCCTTTCAGCAATTGTCGACAATGTGCCACTGGTTGCCGGAGCTATGGGAATGTATCCATTGGCTGAGGCTGGTTCAGTAGGATATTTAGCTGACTTTGTAGTAGATGGGAAGTTCTGGCAGTTCCTGGCTTATTGTGCCGGAACAGGTGGTAGTATCCTGATCATTGGTTCTGCTGCAGGTGTTGCAGCCATGGGACTGGAAAAGATCGATTTTATTTGGTATATGAAAAGGATTTCACTCCTTGCATTGGCAGGATATATTGCAGGTGCTGCAGTATACTATTTCCAGATGCAGATCATTGGATAGACGGTCCCTCGACTTCGCTCGGGATGACAACGGCTAAAGTGTTTTGAGAAAGAAGGGCGCGACACACATATTGAGACTTTCAATGGTGTGTCGCGCCCTTTCTTGTTTTATTTAAGAGAACTTGTCACTCCGAGCGAAGTCGAGGGGCTCCCAAACGGAGGCTTTTTTTATATCAAATATCAAGTATCAGATATCAGATTTCCGGAGGCATGAGGGTTTTATTATAGATCCTGCACTATGATCCATTCCCGCCCCGGTAACTGATCCAAGAACATTATTGATACCTTCCAGTCTGAGCAGGCCAAGCAAAGCGAAGATCATGGCTTCCTTGTATTCGATAAGGCTTGGTTCCGGAATATGGATGTCAATCTCAGCATGATGCTGAATTCGATCTATAAGAAACTCATTATAGGCCCCTCCTCCACTAACTAGCATGGTTTTTCCACCGTCAGAAACAGCGGATGATATCCTCAGGGCAGCATGCTCGGTAAAGCTTGCCAGAAGATCAGGGATGTTGTAGTTTTTGTATTTCTCGATGATAGGAAAGACTTGATCTGTTACCCATTCTCTGCCCAGTGATCGGGGGCCATGAAGCTTATAGTATGACAAGGATTCCAGTTCAATGAGCAGGGTAGGGATGATGGTTCCGCTTTTGGCCATGCTCCCCTTATCATCATATGAATTTCCTGCCTTTTCAGCGAGCATATTAAGGACCATATTCGCCGGACAGATATCGAATGCTACCCTTTGCCCCAGATGTTCATAAGAGATGTTGGCAATGCCTCCGATGTTAAGACAATAGTCGTATTCAGAAAAAAGAAGATGATCACCCAGGGGAACCAGTGGAGCTCCCTGCCCACCCATCTCAACATCCGTGCTCCTGAAGTCATTCACAACTGTTAATCCACATATTTCCGCAATATTTTTGCCATCACCGATCTGTATGGTTATTTTTTGAGCCGGATCATGATGGATCGTGTGCCCATGTGAAGCAATAAAATCAGTCTTCAAGGCATATTTTTTTATGAAATTCAGAACAGCTCGTCCGATATATTCACCAAGCTCAAGGTCTGCAGTACGGATGTCAGCCTCATCGGCTTCAGGCAGGTTCATCAGGCGTGTTACCCAGGCTTTGCTATAAGGAATGGTTTCAGCTTTTTCTATTGTGTACGACCATTTGTTACCTAGATGATTGAATATACAATAGGCCAGGTCAAGGCCATCATGTGAGGTCCCCGACATTATTCCTATACCACGGAAGGTTTTCAAAGTAATTGTTCTATAATGCTTTCAATAAGCTTTCTAATGCGATTCCCCTCGATCCTTTTATCAGAACATGGGTCTCCTTCAAGGGGTTATTCTTCATCCAGGCTGCTGCTTCCGTTGTATTAGAGAATACCATGATATTGTCAATTGAACAGGCCTTTACGAATTCAGGTCCCACAAGGATCACCCTACTGAACTTGTCAGCAATTTCTGAAATGATCTTCTTATGTTCAGCCTGGGATTCATCCCCCAACTCCAGCATATCACCCAGGATCAAAACTTTATTCCTGGCATCCAGTTTTTGAAAATGACTGATCGATACCGACATGCTTGAGGGGTTGGCGTTGTATGCATCCAGGTAGATTTTGTTAGATCCGCTTTGTAGTAGCTGACTCCTATTATTTTCAGGTATATATGACGCAATAGCTTCAACAATATCGGACGGATCAATATCAAAATACTTCCCGATACAAATGGCTGCCATTACATTCTCAAAGTTATAATCACCGTAAAGGTTTGTTTCTATGGGTTGATTTTGCCACATAAGCTCCAGGAAAGGTAGCGATTTTGTGAGCAGTGCATTCACATCAGAATGAGGATCAGCGCCATAAGTAACTTTTGATAGCGGTGATGCGAGCTTCATGAGCAGCGGGTCGTCTAAATTTACAAATGCTATACCACCGGTATCGAGCAGATGGTCATATAATTCAGATTTTGCCCTGATCACCCCTTCAAGACCCCCAAAGCCTTCCAGGTGGGCTTTCCCTATGTTTGTAATCATTCCATGTGTGGGTGCAGCAATATTACACAAATCAGCAATTTCTCCTACATGGTTAGCCCCCATCTCTATCACCCCAATTTCATCATCAACACTCATATTGAGTATCGTCACCGGAACACCTATATGGTTATTCAGATTACCAATGGTGGCAAGCGTTTTATACTTTGTTGCCAATACCCGCCTGATCAGTTCTTTTGAGGTTGTTTTGCCATTGGTGCCGGTAAGAGCAATGATTGGAATATTTATTTGTTTTCGATAGTAAGTGGCCAGGTCCTGCAAGGCTTTCAGCACATCTTCCACAAGAAAGAAGCCTTCACCAGCATTATATCTCTCATCATCGATCACAGAGAGCATGGCGCCTTTCTCCAGGGCCTCAGCTGCATACATATTACCATCGAAGTTCTCTCCCTTCAGTGCAAAAAACACAGATCCTTCGGTAATAAGTCTTGAATCGGTGCTTACGCCTGTTGATTGCCTGAAATATTTATATAGATCTTCGATCATGCTCATTGTTACAAATATAAAAAAACCCCATCCTTAAGCGAAGGATGGGGTCGTATATTTTTCAGGATACATTATTATTTTCCGGGCATTGGGCTTCCCACCCTTGACATTGCACAACGGAATCCAATAAAGTTTGTTGCTACATTTTCGTTCATAAACCTGCGCTGACCCGGGCTGAGGTAATAGGCCCTGTCTTTCCAGGAACCTCCTTTATATACACGGGCTTCATCACTGATCAGTGATGTTGCTCCATATTCGTACATGCCGTTGGTTTGGTTAGATTGTGTTGGTTCTGAGAGCCAGTCGCCGCTTTCTGATAGATGCGACATCTGATCGCCATCACCATAGTTCCTGTTATCAGCTTTGCGATAGTTTTGCCTTCCAACAAGTTCTTCATCGGTTACTTCTTCGTACCTGATCCTACCAAGGCTGTCTTTATCAACCAGGAAACCATCCTGATCGCGTACAGCATTTTTAAAGACATTCCCCCTGTATGGGTTATAGTCTGAAAAGTCTTCAAGGGAGAGAGGTCTGTAGATATCAAGAACCCATTCGCTGACGTTTCCACCCATATTATACAAACCATAATCATTAGGCCAGTATGAGCCAATTGGGGCAGGGATGTCGGCACCGTCATTCAGGTTGCCTGCAACACCCATATAATCACCGCGGCCTCTTTTGAAGTTAGCCACAAAGCTTCCGTAATATTTCTTCTCGTCGGTACGGGTATAATTTCCGTTCCAGGGGTATCTTCTTCTTTCAACAACTCTTTCATAAAGTGTATTACCAATCAGTCCAAGAGCAGCATATTCCCATTCAGCTTCTGTAGGGAGCCTGTAACGGGGACTGATGAGCCCATCCTGGATACTGGCATTCCTTTCCCCGGTAGAGTTGGGGTTCAGGTTGCGGAGTGGCTTGTTTACGAGTCCTTCGTACTGGCCTGCAAGGTAAGCTTCCGTGTTAAAGTTGTTTTCATTCTTCTGGTCAGGATCGAGATCAAGGATGCCTTCCTGGATCAATACCCACTCATTTACCCTGTCGGTCCTCCATGAACAGTAGTCGTTGGCCTGGAGCCATGTAACACCTACTACCGGATAATTATGGTATGCAGGATGACGCAGGTAAGTTTCAACGAGTGGCTCATTGTATGAAAGCCTGTCGCGCCATACCAGGGTGTCAGGCAGTGCATTCACAAATACCTGTGGGTAATCGGCTCCGAAGATCCGCTTTAACCAGTAAAGATATTCGAGATAATCAAGGTTGCTGACCTCAGTTTCGTCCATATAAAAAGAAGCAATGGTCACTCTGCGTGGGAAGTTGTTCCAATCGAACATGAGATCTTCCTGCGTGGAGCCCATAACAAATGTACCGCCTTCAATAAGGATCAGTCCGGGACCTGTAAATTGTTCCCTGACCTCGGAAACTTCAAATCCGCCATTTTCAGGATTGTTGTATTCCCAATTGGTGGTCCTGGAGTATTGTTTCTTCTTGAAAAAACTGCAGGACGATAATGATGCGATGAAAATCATCATCAGGAAAACAAGGGCTAATCTGCTGTACTTCATGATTTTGTTCTTTCTTTGGTATAATTTGTGACTTATTAACTAAAACCGTGGGCAATTTATTGCCTTGATGCGCCTTCTTTTTTGATCTAAACAATTAAATCGCCATCCAAGTGACACTTCATGAGCGCCACCGGTGGTGCTTTTTAAGTTGGAAAGGGTGTAATCATAACTGTATCCCACCTTCAATCCTTTCCACTCTAACCCTATCATCGGAATGATGGCATCGGCATTTTCAAAATTATGCCTGAACCATGCACCGGCAATAAAAGGTTTATAATTTATGTACAAACCTACATTTAATTGGTGAAAGTTATCCTGTTGCATGTAAAGAAAATTTGGTGAGATAGAGAATTTACCATAATCTTCATCCTGTATCGTCCTGCCTGTGAGGTCGATAAAGACTCCGCCATGCACAGTAAACTTCATATATAGTTTGCTCGAATTTGTATTATAAAATGCATTACTAGGTTCTGTAAGATGATGAACAGCTACCCCACCATATATATTTCCTTTGTAAGAAAAAGCAATACCCGCATCAAAATCAGGATATGAAATGCTGTTATTGTCGGGAGGTAGTTCGGATGTTGGATTCACAACCCCCTGGTTGGGATCGATCATGTCACCAAAAATAAGGTTATCCCACTGAAGCCTTGATTGAATGAAGCTGGCCTCCAGGGCGAAATTGATATAGGTCCAGTTTCCTACCTGCAGCCTGTAAGAATACATGGCACTGATGATATTGGTATTCAGAAGGTCGCCCGCATTGTCGCCAATAAAATATACGCCAACCCCACCATGGATCTTAGATACGTACATATCGAAAGAAGCACTGTAGGAAACAAAGTTATTAGCCAATGATGGCCACTGGTTCCTATAGCTCATCGACAGTTGCGGGCATACATTTGATCCGGCTAAAGCAGGATTCAGGTATAGCTGATTTGCATAAAACTGGGAAAAGTGAGGATCAGGCAGAGATTGCCCATGGGTGTTTATAAATACCCCCAGTAATAAGAGCGATATGAGAATATGAGTTTTACGGGTCATTGTATATTCAAAAATGATCCTGAAAAATTAGTTTACAATATTACAAACATTTTTTATTTTCCTCATGTAAATAATTGTCTCAACAGCCTTAATTTCGCAATATTAACTGAACTAAAACGTTTAAAAATGTAATTTGGATATACTCTATTGTATATTTTTACAAATTTGCCGGTTGGTTCCATAGCCTCCGATCTAATAAATGGCCTTAATTTCTAGCATATGCTTACGCGAAGTAATGTTTTTTTACTGTTAGCTTTTATCCTGATTCCAATACTCTCATTGGGAGATGTTGGTCCACTGGAAAAAAAACTTGATTGGAACCCTGTTAAAAAGATTCGAATAGCTGAAAACAAGTTTGTGTCTGAATTATACTTTACAGGGGCAACTTATGACAGCGAAACAGGAAACCTTCCGGTATACAGTGAGCGCTATTCTATAGGCAACCCTAACACCCTGGTGGAGGCTACAATAACCGACCAGGTTTGGGAGAATATTGATGATGCAGCCATGAGAAGCATCACAGGCTATGAAAAGATTTCATCATCATTGGACATTAACACATTTGTTGCCACAGAGCGCAAGCAGTCATTTGCTGTTGTTTCTTTTGTGCCATTGCGTAAAGATCCCTTAAGCGGTAATTTTCAGAAACTTATTTCCTTCACCCTGCGACTCAGATATGTGGATCAGGGACTTGGGCAACGCTCTTCAGGACAGACATATAAGCAAAACTCAGTTTTGGCATCTGGAAACTGGTATAAAGTAGCTGTTCAGTTTACTGGTGTTCATATGATCACTTATGATGAGCTTTCTTCAATGGGATTAAATCCTTCTGGTATTGACCCACGGAATCTTCGGGTTTATGGTAACGGTGGTGGTATGCTTCCCGAACCATGCGATGCTCCCAGGATTGATGACCTGATGGAAAATGCCATTTTTGTTGCTGGTGAAAATGACGGGACCTTCAATCAGGGAGATTATATCCTCTTTTACGGGGAGTCGCCAAACACCTGGACGTGGGACGATGAATCGAGTCAATTTATACATGAGGTAAATCTTTATTCTAACTTCAATTACTATTTTATCACTACTGACCTTGGTGCAGGAAAGCGAATTCAGAGTATTTCTTCCACCACCCAGGCCTTCACCCATCAAGTGAATAAATTTACCGACAGGAAATTCATTGAAAAGGACGATCTTAATATTGTGAGGACGGGGCGTGACTGGTTCGAATATCCGCCTTATGAGGTTCAAACTACAGCTGAATATCCTTTTAGCTTTCCCGACATTGACCTTAGTGTGCCTGTGAAATTAAGGAGCAGGGTAGCTGCCAGGTCGAGCACACAGAGCAACTTCAAGTATTATAGCAATGGTAATCAGCTGATCGAAACTCTGCCAATACAATCTGTATCATTTTCCTCGGATCAATTTGCGCGTACAGCCTCATTGGAAACCGAATTTAATGCAAACACCTCCAACATAGTGCTTACGGTCAAGTATAGTAAGCCCTTATCAGGATCAGTAGGGTGGATGGACTACCTGGCTTTGAATGCAAGGCGAAGCCTGAATTTCACTGGAGGAGAACTGGCATTCAGAGACCCCTTGTCGGTAGGCATAGGCAATATTGCCGAGTACAGCATAAGTGGCGTTTCTCAATCAGTTACAATATGGGATATCAGCGATCGCTTCAATGTGAAGAAAGTGAATGCCAGCCTTGCCGGATCAACGATGACTTTCCGTTTACCTGCCGACAGCCTGAGTGAATATATTTCTTTTGATGGCAGCAGCTATTTCAGTGTTTCTTTTATTGAGAAAGTAGCAAATCAAAACCTGCACTCCATTAGCATCCCTGACATGGTGATCATTGCCCATCCAGCTTTTATGAGCGATGCTACTCGCCTGGCAAATCATCATATCGAACATGATGGTTTGAGTGTTTTTCTTACCGAAACAGGCAAGGTTTACAATGAATTTTCGTCTGGTGCCCAGGACATTACTGCCATCAGAAACTTTATGAAAATGATGTATGATCAGGCACTTGCTGGTAGTGAATGCCGCTATCTTCTGTTGTTTGGCGATGCCTCATATGATTATAAGGACAGGATAGAGGATAATTCGAATTTTGTACCAACCTGGGAAGATTCCAGGTCGATGAATATCATCAGTTCTATTGCTACTGACGACTATTATGGATTCCTAGATGATGATGAGGGTGCAGGGGGGAACAGCGACTTGCTGGATTTGGGGATTGGCCGCCTTGTGATATCTACCCAGGAGTCATCAAAACAGATCGTAGATAAGATCATTCATTTTGTAAAGGGAGAACCTGAGGTGTTTGGAAGCTGGCGCAATGTAGTATGCTTCGTGGCCGATGACGAAGATGGCAACCTTCATATGAGCCAGGCTGAAAAAATGGCTGTCAGATTAGATACCACTTATGGATACCTGAATGTAGATAAGATCTATGTGGATGCATATGCACAGGTCAGCACATCCGGCGGACAAAGAGCACCTGAAGTTAATGAAGCAATCAATCGCAGGATTGAAAAGGGTACCATGGTCATGAACTATACCGGCCATGGCGGAGAAGCCGGATGGGGCCATGAACGATTCCTTGAAATTTCAGATATTAATATCTGGACAAACTATGACAAGTTGCCGATCTTTATCACAGCCACATGTGAATTCAGCCGGTATGATGACCCAACCAGGGCTTCGGCCGGGGAATATGTGCTATTGAATCCTGATGGTGGGGCAGTATCACTTTTTACAACTGCCAGGGCCACCTACGGCTCTCCCAATTTTGAATTGAATGATGCCATGTACGATCTGATGTTTGAACAGGTAGATGGTAAATATCCACGTTTTGGGGACCTGATCCGATATGCAAAGAACAAAAATGGTGGGATAAGTGATAATGACAGGAAATTTATTCTCCTTGGAGATCCTGCATTACAATTGCCATATCCCGAACATACCATACATACGATAAAAATTAACGATGTTGTAATTGCTAATCAGCAAGATACGCTCAAGGCACTTCAAAAAGTCACCATCCAGGGATCGATACATGGAGCCAATGGCCAAATTCTGCAATCATATAATGGCACCTTGCGTCCCACCGTTTATGATAAACCTTCAAAGGTAGAAACCCTGGTAACAGATCCAGAAAGCAATCCATTCTCATTCGAATTACTGGTAGCCATACTTTATAATGGAAAGGCAAGCATTACAAATGGTGAGTTTACATTTTCTTTTATAGTCCCCAAGGATATAGCCTACAATTATGGCTATGGAAAGATCAGCTATTATGCCAATAATGATCAGGAAGATGGCACCGGCTATTACAAGAAAGTAGTTATTGGTGGATATGATGAGAACGTTCCACCGGATAACCATGGCCCGGAAATTGAGTTGTACATGAATGATGAAAATTTCGCTTTTGGTGGAATCACAGATGAAAATCCAGTATTGCTTGCCTATGTCAACGACTCAAGCGGGATCAATACCGTGGGTACGGGCATAGGACATGATATTGTGACCACCCTGGATAATAATAGTAATAAAACTGTGATTATCAATGATTACTACGAATCCGACATCGATAGCTATACCAGTGGTGTGATCAGATACCCGGTGTCAACCTTAAGTGAAGGAAACCATTCACTCAAACTGAAAGTGTGGGATGTACATAATAATTCATCCGAATCATATACCGAGTTTGTTGTGGCAAGCTCAGCCGAACTTGCTATCGATCATGTATTAAATTATCCGAATCCGTTTACGACAAGTACAGCTTTCTATTTTGATCATAATCAGCCTAATGCGATGCTGGAAGTGCAGGTTCAGATATATACAGTTTCGGGGCGATTGATCAAAACCATCGATCAGTTTGTTATAACCAGTGGATATCGTTCTGAGCCTATTTACTGGGATGGGCTTGACGATTTTGGAGATCGAATAGGCCGTGGGGTCTATATATATAAACTTAGGGTCCGTAGCCAGGATGGAACTTTTGCGGAAAAGCTTGAGAAACTGGTGATCCTTCGTTAAGAATTTTTAAGAAATATTAAAAGACCAAGGCAGGCAACCTATTGATTTCAGATCTTGTCTTGAATATGTTGAAATTACGGTGCTAATATGAAACCTTATATATTACTCCTGATCCTTATTTTCACGATTACAGCTGCCCGGTCGCAGGATAAAGACCCAGGCCTGTCTTTCACTGATTATAAGGTTGAGAGCAGGTATTTGAACGATGACATCAGCATGCAGGTGCTCGACTTTAAGGAGGCACTGTTGGATGATGCTTTTGGTTTGTTGCCTGTCCGCATATATCGTTTCCGTCTTCAGTCGAAGGATGTAGCCTTATCAGCTGTTATCGTCGAGGAGCATGTTAGTTTGCTGGAACATCCTGAAATGCAGCAAACTGCAGATGTTCATTTGATTGGAAAAGAATTTACTCTGCGAACCAGCATTATCTACCAGGAAGGAAATCCCTATGCAGAAGTGCTGGTACTTCCATTCAGAAATGCCACTCATCAGCAGGTAACAGTCCTTGATTCATGCAAAATTCATATTAATGTATTAGCTACAGAGCCTGCTAAGGCAACTGAAAAAGGATTTGTTGATAACTCTGTGCTGGCCAATGGTTCCTGGTATCGCCTGGCAACAAATGAAACCGCTATTTATAGAATCACTTATAATGACTTGATGGATATGGGCATAGAGCCTTCAGGGCTCGACCCGACAAAGATCAGGGTTTTTGGAAATGGAAATGGCATCGTGCCAGAGAAGAATGATGATGTCAGGTATGACGACCTGATTGAAAATTCCATATATGTGCGTGGAGAGGGTGATGGGATATTTAATGAAGATGACTATATCCTTTTTTACGGACAGTCATCAATTTTCTGGCAATTTGTACCCTTTAGCGGATATAGGATCTTCGAACATAAAATCAATCCATATACTGACTACTCTTATTATTTCCTGAATGTGAACGATGTAGCGGGTAAAAGGATTCCGGTTTCTAATAATCAGGGACTTACTCCAAGCATATATGTAAGTGAATTCACTGATTTTGCCGTTCATGAGAATGATACCGTTAATATATTGAAAACTGGCCGTGAATGGTATGGAGAACGCTATGGAGAGCAGACCACTTATGAGTATTCATTTAGTTTCCCCAATATTGTAGAGGATTACGAGGTCAGTCTCCAAACAAATATCATTGCTCATTCCACCCAGGAAAGTCATTTTAATTTTTATTATGGCGAACAGCACCTGCTGGAAGCCCGACTGAATAAGATCCAGGTTGGTTCTGTTATCTATGCAGTGGCTCTTACTCCGGATACAGTGGGGTTTTATCCTGTTCAGGGAGACGATATAACTATTCGTGTCGATTATGATAAACCGGTTTCTACATCATTGGGCTGGATGAATTACATCCTGGTAAATGCCAGACGAAAGTTGATTTTTACAGGGCCGTATATGTCATTTCGTGATCATCTCGGATATGGACCCGGGGAAGTTGCCGAGTATAAGATATCCGGTGTGAGCAATGATCTTGTAGTATGGGATGTCACGGATCCATTTAACATAAGCCGGCATGAAGGAGTGTTCTCTGAAAATAAGTTCACCTTTATTTCTCCTGCTGAGGAGATCCATGAGTATATATCATTCGACGGCAGTGATTTTAAGAGTGTAACATTCATTGAAAAAATTGAAAATCAGAATTTACATAGTTACGAAGCGCAAGATTACATCATCCTTACACATCCAGATTTTATGGAGCAGGCCCAGCGTATGCTAGCACTTCACCGTGACCTGGATCAGATGGACGGTATTATCATAACGCCACAGCAAGTTTACAACGAATTCAGTTCAGGAAAGCAAGACCCGGCAGCCATCAGGGATTTTATGCGGATGTTGTATGAGGAGGCCGACTCCGCACATAAACCTAAATACCTCTTGCTATTGGGTGATGCTTCTTATGATTATAAAGACAGGGTGCCTGATAATACCAACTTTGTTCCTGCTTATCAATCAGTGAATTCAATACAGCTGGGATATTCATTTGTAACAGATGATTTCTTTGGTTTGATGGATCCGGGAGAGGGCGTTAATGCCTGGGGAAAATCTGTTGATATCGGTATAGGCCGCTTTCCTGCTCATACGGTTGAACAGGCCGATATTATGGTCGATAAAGTGGAAGCATACCTGACCCTTAAACCGACCGTTTTGGGATCATATCAGAATGATGTTTTTTTTATTGCTGATTACGGTGATCAAAATTTGCATTTCAACCAGGCAGAAAAGCTCCAGAATATGATTGATACAGGATATAAGGCCTATAACAGGCTAAAGATCTATGTTGATGCTTTTCCGATGGTTTCCTCATCAGGTGGAAGCCGGTATCCTGATGTGAATAATGCTATTGACCGCATGATGGAACTTGGGGGACTGATTGTGAATTATACCGGTCATGGAGGAGAGGCAGGATGGTCTAAGTCAAATATCCTTGATATTCCAATGATCAACTCCTGGACTAATTGGAAACGTTTACCTCTTTTTATAACAGCAACATGCGAGTTTACCCGCTATGATGACCCTAGCCTGATCTCTGGCGGGGAATTGGTTTTCATGAACAAGGAAGGCGGAGGTATCGGCCTGCTTACTACGTTCACGTCTGGCATGGGCCGATCCGAATTTCAGGCTGAATAAGGCAGTATATAAATTTATGTTCCAACGTCCCAATGGTGAGCATTACAGGGTTGGAGATATCGTTCGTCTGTCAAAAACCGATCAGAACAACGGAACGAACATCAAAAACTTTGTATTGTTGGGTGACCCTGCCATGCGTCTTGCATACCCTGAGCATTCTGTTCAAACCACAGCTTTGAACGGTAATGAAATTGGATTTTATCCTGATACACTGTCTGCCTTGTCAGAGGTAAATATTCAAGGCGTGATCATTGGATTTAAATGGGGATACACTGAAAGATTTTAACGGCATCATCTATACAAAATTGTTTGATCAGGATGTGATGATGTCAACCCTTGGTAGTGCAGGACGTCTATACCGGCCCAGTTTTTTGTTCAGGGGCAGAAGCTGCATGATGGGAAAGCAAGCGTTAAGAATGGTGAGTTCAGCTGCAATTTATTTATGCCACAGAATATGAGCATAAATGTAGGATTCGGGAAGATCAGTTATTATGCTTATGATACCGTGAATAATACGAGATGCCCATGGATATTATAAAGTGGCCACCGGGGGAGTAAATCCTGATGCCGAGCCAGATAATCAGGGACCGGATTTGAGCCTCTACCTCAATAATACTGATTTTGTGTCGGGGGAGCTTACTGATAGTGAACCTGTATTCCTGGCATACCTGTTTGATGAGCAAGGAATTAATTTTATGAGCAATGGAATTGGCAGGGATATTACACTAACACTGGATGATGATCCAAACACTACCATTGTTTTAAACGATGTTTTTGATCCCGATCTGGATACTTATAAATCAGGATGGATCAGTTATCCTCTTTCCGGCTTGAATGACGGCATGCATACCCTTAAGTTGAAGGCATGGGACAATATGAACAATGTTACGGAAGAAACCATAGCGTTTGAAGTAAGTGTGAATACATCCCTTGCCCTGACTGCAGTACGGAATTATCCCAACCCCTTTTCCGATCGAACGAATTTTGTATTTGATCATAACAAACCAGATAACTTATTCGACATTGAAATCAGGATCTTCAATATAAATGGACAACTCGTACAAATACTAAGAAATACGAGTTCAGCTGATGGACTAACGATTAGTCCGATCTTATGGGATGCTACCGACACAGGTGGCAACAAAGTAAGTAAAGGGATGTACATTTACCGGATTTATGTAACCGATGAACAGGGAACACAATATGTACAAACCTCCAAATTAATTTTTACTGGAGGATTGCAATAAACATCCAATCATTTGTAAGTGATTTAGCATCTTTTATTTACAAAAAACAAGTTTTAAATTTTATAAATGTTTGAGTGCAATATAGTTTATAAATAATCGTTACATTTGCACGTTCAAAAAATCAGAAGATATTATATGAAACAATGTACGCTTTTATTGTTGATTTTGCTGACCGGGATTACGTCGCTGAATGCCCAGATTAATGCAGGCGAATTAGGCGGGAAGGATAAATTGAATACAATTACAACAGCAGTTCCTTTTTTAATGATCGCACCAGACGCTAGGGGAGGAGGCCTGGGAGATGCAGGTGTTTCCACATCACCTGACGCCAATTCGATGCACTGGAACCCAGCCAAATATGCTTTCGTTGATAAAAAAATGGGTTTCTCCCTTTCATTCAGTCCATGGTTACGCAAGCTGGTAAATGATATTTACCTGGGATACCTTACTGGATATTATCAGATCGATGACAGGCAGACTGTTGCTTTTAGCCTTAGGTATTTTTCTCTTGGTGAGATTCTTTTTACTGATGAAATTGGAAATCCTCTCAGTTACTACAATCCTTATGAATTTGCTATTGATGGAACATATGCCAGGAAGTTTTCGGAAAAATGGTCAGGTGGTGTTGCCGCCAGGTTCATTTATTCCAACCTTACTTCTGGACAGTATGTAGGTGGTTCCGAGTCAAGTGCAGGAATTTCGGTAGCAGCTGATGTTTCTATTTATAATGAGAATCCTGTTGAAATGGGCGCCATTGATGGTGTATTTGCCTGGGGAGTGAATATTTCAAATATAGGGACAAAGATATCTTACAGTACGAACAGTACTGAGAAGGACTTTATTCCAACAAACTTCAGGATTGGACCTTCTCTTAAGATCAACATTGACGAGTACAACAGCATGACTTTCATGCTCGACATCAACAAACTATTGGTGCCTACGCCTCCTATTTATGCAAGGGATTCTAATGGATTTGTTACAGATCCTGCGACAGGCGAGAAGGTCATCCAGGCCGGAATGGACCCGAATGTTTCTGTTGTCCAGGGGATGATACAATCATGGTATGATGCTCCGGGTGGATTTTCTGAGGAGCTGAGGGAATTCAGCTTTGGTGGTGGTGTTGAATATTGGTATAACAACCTCTTTGCCATCAGGGGTGGCTTTTTCTATGAAGATAAAACCAAGGGTAACCGTAAATTCTTTACACTCGGAGCAGGCCTGAAGTACAATGTGTTTGGCATTGACTTTGCTTATTTGATTCCGCTCGAACAGCAAAACCCACTGGAGAACACACTACGTTTCTCCCTGCTTTTTGATTTCGCGGCTTTCGGGGGAAATAATTAATACATGAAATTCAGAGTTGGCCATGGTTTTGACGTTCACAGGCTCGTGCCTGGCCGAAAGCTATGGCTTGGAGGTGTACTCATACCCTCTGTGAGAGGTCTCTCAGGACACTCTGATGCAGATGTTCTTATTCATGCAATTTGTGATGCCCTCCTGGGTGCTTTGGGAGAAGGAGATATTGGGAAGCATTTCCCTGATACTGATGAATCATTCAGGGATATCGACAGCAAACTACTTCTTGAAAATGTTGCTAAAATAATGATTGAGAAGGGATGGTCCATTGGCAATCTTGATTCAACCCTTATCATGGAGGAACCTCAAATTGCCCCTTATGTTGATGATATGTGCTCAGTTATCGCAGCCATATTAAAGACTGATATAAGTAACATCTCCATCAAAGCAACAACTTCAGAAGGTTTGGGCCCTGAAGGCAGGGGTGAAAGTATATCTGCTCATGCAATTGTGCTCATAGGCCAATCATGATCATTCTTCTACAATTAATGTAGTTTTTGAAGAAGGTTTCCCCGGAGCGCCATCACCCCGGTAGCCCATCACACGGGCATCATCTATCCTGAAATAATAGTCACCATCCCAGAAAAATGACTTCCACCCTGTGGGAGAGAAATTGATTCGCATCACGTCACAGCCAAACTCATCATTTGGACCGGTTTCTTCTTTTTCAGCGCTGAAGCTGTTGATCTCCATGTCGGCAGGACGCTCGGTGCCTATCGACCAGAAAACAATCTCATCCTCATCAGAGAAGACAAACTCCTCCATGCCCGGATTCATTGGAAATAGCTGGATCCAGGGTTCATCATCATCGAGTTCTTCAATTTCATCAAGTTCATCTCCATCAAGATAGCCCTTAATGTGTACTCCTTCTGAAGTTAGCTTTGCATACACTTCTGTTTGTTCACCAAAACGAGTGTATTGCCACGAAATGGTTTGATGATCTGATCCGGTAACCAGGAAGTGTTTGTCGGTAGTATCCCCTTCAAATACGCGGGCAACCGTAATGTGATTGCCATCAGTGGTTTTCTCAAACCAGTAATGATAGTAGATCTTATCATCTCCCCTGAATTCTTCATAAACCAGGTACTGGGCAAGAAGAGTTTGTCCGAATATAATTGACACTAAAATGGCAATGAAACCTGCAATCGCTCGGGAGTAGTGTTTCAGGGAATGCTTATGTTTCATATTATTTCTTCAGTTCAAATGAGTCAAAAAATGAGCTTAATACTTTTTTGGAGATTGACTTTCCATATTGCAGAATGGCAATCTGGTAGAGCCTGTTTTCGACCAGCATTACCTCATATGCTGTATATGTGTCACCATTGCTTTCTCGACAATAGATTCCTTTATATCCACTATGCCAGGTCGTTTCCTTGCTGACTTTATTCACATCGATACCCCATGAACCTAAAGCACCTTCCAGTGCCGCATCAAGCAACACATCATTGTCTGATTCATCGACCAGGTCATCCGGGTAATCAATGTATGCTACCATATAAGCTGCATCAGAAGATTCTTCGTACAGGTAGGTATGCATTTTTAGTTTTCCTACAGCAGTTTCAACATCCTCAGCACTATATTCAGGCTCTCCCGGGAACATAATATAGAATCTTCCCTCTTTGGAGGATAACTTGTGCCCTTTTTGGGCCTGTGACATCACCGGTAGCATAGCCAGCACCAACAGTGCTATTGTTAATCGTAAAAGACTTGTTTTGATTTTCATAATCAGGCTTTTTTATTTAGAATGTTTCAAAGATAATAAAGAATTTAATCCCAGAACCTATCCATAAAGTTTATCATGTATACTTTATGTGTTGCGCGGGTAAGCGAAGTATATAACCAGCGCAGATACTCTTTATCGATCATATCCTCTTTCAGGTACCCCTGATCAACAAATACATGCTTCCACTGGCCACCCTGGGTTTTGTGGCAGGTGAGGGCATATGCAAATTTGACCTGAAGGGCATTGAAATACTGGTTTTCCCGGATCTTGGCCATGCGCATGGATCTTGATGGGATGTAATCATAATCAGCCATGACATTTTCCAATAACTTGTTCTGCTCATCCATGGGCAGGGCAGGGGAGTCGGCCATGAGTGTATCAAGCATGATCAGGGCATCGATCTCCTTTTCTTCAGGATAATCGATCAGCCTGAAGGTAATATCTGCGAAGCGATGCCCATAAAGCTGTTTTGTATTTCTGATCCTTAATATTTCGATCATGTCGCCATTCGCAATAAATCCTGTCCCGGACCCCTTGGGCAACCAGAAATAATTATTGCGTACCACCATCAGGCGATCACCCGCAGTAAGCTCATCTTCATGATATAGGATACGGTTCCTGATCTCCTTGTTGAATATATTTGCCCGTTTATTTGACCTACACACTACGACTATGTCTTCAAGTTCCTCTGAAGCAAAGACATCCTGCAGGAATTCCTGCAATTCATTCCCATCCAGCCTCAAAACATCATCAAAGCCACGTTGATTAAAAAATGGCATATCATATCTGTCTGTACGGATCTTTTCTCGCAGGTCTGTTGCGTTTGCGAGTATCCCAGATTCACTGGCTTGTCTCACAACTTCTCTTAACTCATAGGTCTGTATGTGGAGGTTGAAGTTGTTTTTCAGGTATTCGGGATCCAGCGCCGGACTAAGTTCAATACCAACGGGAGGTAGCTGTGCTGTATCACCTATGAGCAATAATTTGCAGTTTTCGCTGGTATACACATATTCGATTAGATCGTTTAAAAGTCTTCTGTTTCCAAACAAGCTGCCATCTGAAGCTGAGGTGTCGGGGATCATAGAGGCTTCATCGACAATGAAAAGTGTATTTTTATGCTTATTCTCGGTTAGCATAAAGCGGATCCTTCCATCGGAGGTAAAGTCTTGCATGTATAACTTTCTATGGATCGTTTGTGCGGGTCGTCCCGAATAAGAAGATATCACTTTCGCTGCCCGCCCGGTGGGGGCCAGCAATATAGATCGCATCCTGATGCTCTGCAGAACATTTACCAATGAACTGACAAGGGAGGTTTTTCCTGTCCCCGCATAACCTTTTAACAAGAATACGTGATCGTTATCCTTGTCGGTGATAAACCCTGAAATCTGCTTAATCACTTCCACCTGACCGCTTGTAGGCGGATAGGAAAAGGCTTGTTGCCACTGATGTGCAAATAATGCAGGATTTGTCATAAATAGAATGAATCAGAATGGGTAACCAATCCCAAAGTTCCAGAACCAAATGCCTTTATGTGCTACCCATCGATTTCCTTCTGCCTGGGCTGGATCACGTAGTCTCATAGCAAAGTCGACCCTGAAAATAAAGAACTTAAAATCAAATCTGAGCCCCAGTCCTGCATCAATTGCGATCTGCTTATAAAAAGTGCTAAAATTAAACTCAGCTTTCGGATAATTTTCGTTCGCATTCATCAGCCAAACGTTACCCATATCGGCGAAGATGGCACCTTTGAAAAAGCTATAGATGGGAAACCGATATTCGAGGTTGGTCTCCAATACGATATCACCCATTTTATCAATATTGTCAGCGCTTGGATTGGTAAATCCACCAGGTCCTAATCCACGGTATATCCATGCACGCATACTGTTAGCCCCACCCAGATAAAAGCCTTTTTCAAAAGGAAGAGCGTCGGAATTCCCATAAGGGATCCCTGAACCTGCCAGCATCCTGAATACAACCTGGTTGGTGCGTGAAACCACCCAATAATAGCGAAAATCAACTTCAAGCCTGGCATATTGTGCGTACCTGATACCGGCGATCTTATAATAACCTAAAGAATCCTTTTGGCTGTCAAGTAGATTATTGAAAAGGTAAAACATGTTGCCGGAAGTTTCAATATCACCACGGAAATAAATGAAGTTTTTCACCTTGTTAATATCCTGGTTGTTAAAAATAAAACTGTATTGCAGTGCTGTGATCAGGTGATCGGTATACTGGTTCGCTAGCCTGGGATCGTTGATTTCCTTCAGTTCTTCCGTGAATTCAGGAGTGGGATACATCTTCACTGAGCTGATATTGAATGGCTGAATAAGATGTGTTTTTGTATTCGATTCCTGCCACTTATAGCCAAAAGTGAAGTTGAGAATATAACGATCATAAGTTGGCCGTTTTCTGAAGTTAATCCCAACAGAAACAGTGGTGGTTGGTCTGAAATATTTTGGAAAACGTTCTAACTTCACTGGTATGAGAAATCGGGGAAAGCTTACCTGGGTCTCGACTCCCCACTCGAAAGTATTGAAAAAGAGAAATTTCTTCTCGTCCTCAGGATTATCGGTTCGCACTGCTTCCATGGCACCTTTCAGTTTGACCTGGAAGGTTTCCCCATTCCTGAAGATATTCCTGTTTCTATAGGTGAGGTTTCCACCCATACCAAGATCGCCACCCGAGTTTGTGCCCTCTGCCTCAATGCTATACTGATGTACTGGAGCACGCTGAAGTTGTAATTTACAATTCAGCTTTTTAAATCCACCACTGTCCGAAACAAATTTTGGCAGAGGTTCTTCAAAGCTTATGTTGGCGAACTTATAGATGCTGAGTGCCCCGAATCGCTTATACGTTTCCTGAACGTCTTTGAGTTTGTATGGTTCCTTATCCTCAATCAAAATATTTTGGGCCAGTATCTTTGGGTTTACACGCAGTTTTTTTCGATACAAAACATAATAGTAATTTGCCGGCTGGTTTCTGTTTAACTGATGTATCTCTTCAATGATCGTATCGTGAGTAAGCGCGTGTATGTTCGGGATGGATGGATCATAGTTTGGATAGATAACCACCTTGTTGATCTCATACCTGTAATGCCTTTCTTCAATAAATTTTCCGGCAGAATCGGGATCAGGACGCGACCTGTCCTTCACTTTGAAGTAAATGTCCATTTCTTTTGTCCCATGCATACTGTCAACCTCAAAGAAGATGTAATCCTTAACAAAGCCAAAATATCCATTGTTGTTCAGGAAAGTGGTGATTCGTTCGCGTTCTTCATCCAGTGTATAAACATTATAAATTTTGCCGGTTTTGACCAGGGACTTGCCCTTGGTTTGACCTACCCAGTAAGAAAGTTCCTTATCTTCAATTTCATATTGGATGCTTTTAATCTTGTATGGTGTTGAAGGGCGTAACGGTATATCTGACATGCGCTTTCTTTGAGCGCTCATGGTATTCAATTGAATAGGTCACATCGGAATAAAAATAGCCCACATTGCCAAGATATTTCTCCATCTCCTTGCACGCATCGGCCGTCATGGTGGTGTCGAGGATCACCGGGCGTTCTCCAACTGTATTTTCCAGCCAATTTCTGAACTTTGACCTTTTTCCCTTTAGTGACCTGTTATATGCCCAAAGCTTGAACCTTATTACTGCGAGAAATTTTTTGTTTGGCTTTTGCTGAACGAGGCCATTTAGTTCCGATACACTAATTCCGGGATTCCCGCTTGCGAATGCAATCTTGTTTTTTGTGATCAGATATTGATTTTCAGTAAAGTGCCTGGTATTGCTGCAGGATGCCAGTATCAATACCAGCAGGCTGAGGGCAATTAAAGAAAATACAGGTCGAGCTTTCAAGATCTGGTGTCAGTTATAAATCACAAATTTAATGCATTAATTATGCCATTTATCTTTGCAGGTTCAGCATCTGAAACATCATGATGATATTCACATTCGGTTCAAAGCCATTCAGGTCTTCCACCTTAAACTCTAAGAGGTTTACCGGGGCATTGGCCATAACATTATGAAATTTCAACTGCGTATTTTTCACATAGGCAATATTGAAATCGAATAGTGCTGTGACAGTAAATTCCTTGATGATCAGATCCAGTTCCACTTTGTAATGTTGTTGTTCATTTGTATTGTACAGGATATCGTTCATTGGAAGAAAGCCCTGGATCTTTAAGGCATCCTGCTCAGGATCAGCGGAAGACTCCCGGCCTTTATTGAGCAGGTCAAGCTCAACCAGGTTCACAACCCCCTTGATCTCACCTGTTTCATAATTAACTGTCAATCCAAAAATTTTCGTTTTCTTTTCAACTGGTTGATTGTACTGAACGCCATTCATCTGGAAAACCTGGTCCTTCACCTGGACCATTTTTGTGATTTGCCCGAATGCACCGGAAAAAGAAAATAGAAGAAATATAATCAAGAGATTTTTCATGGTATTTGCTTTTTGTTTCATATACAAATATAATGATAAGTTTTTAGCAATGAGGTCGCACAATTTGATATTAAAATTGTTGTACTTTTGCGGCCTTAAGTCACTTAGCTCAAAATGTATAAGATACTACTATTAGTTGCCGGAGGTGGAATTGGGACGGTTGCCCGTTTCGTAGTTTCTGATTATACCCATAAGTATTATCTTGGAAACTTTCCACTCGGGACCCTGATGGTAAATATGATTGGTTCATTTATCATCGGCATCCTCTGGGGGCTGTTTGATATGCAAAACCTGCACCATGGCATCCGTGCCTTCCTGTTTATTGGCATTTTGGGTGGTTTTACAACATTTTCAGCCTATGCCATCGAATCATTTAATATGTTCAAAGACGGTGACGTGAAACTTGCCATGCTGAATGTCATGGCCAATAACGTGCTGTCGATTGGTATGGTGATCCTCGGACTGATGTTCTCTTCAGCTTTGCAGAAGCTATAGCATTATTCGCTAGTTTCTTTATCAGATATTTTCGCTCTGATTATCATGACAGTGCTGTCTGCATCCGGCACAGGAACAATACATTCAGGGATGGTGTTGATAAATTCATCAACTGTTCTCTTCAATCCCGGCCAATCGCGATTATAATCATGTACAAGGATGATGCCTCCGGGCGAAAGGCGGGGATAGAAATATTCCAGTCCTGCTTTCGTGGGTTGGTAAAGATCAGCATCCATGCTAACGAAGGCAAAAATAGTATCGCTAATGTCACCTAAGCTATCAGGGAAGTAACCTTTGTGATAAAAGATATTTTCCTTATCTCCCAAAAATGTTTTTACTTTTTCAAGGGATGTATCCGCAAAATGCTTTGTGGTATACGCGGATGCTTTTCCTGTTTCATCTTTAAGGTCTACCGCCGGAAAGCCATCAAAAGTGTCGAAGAGGTGGAGGAGTCTTTTGGGTGCACAAAGATGGATGATCTTTGCTGTTTCGCCTTTGTATACACCCAACTCAGCAAAATCACCAGGGATTTTCTCCTCTAAGATTCTATTTATTTGCAGCCAAAGGTTATAAAAGCGGATGCGGTCGGGATACTTTTTTTCTGCTTTTAAAAGATCAGCACTAATCTCCCCCTTTTTAACTGCCATCACCCATGAGGCAGGCTTTCTTACTTTGGAGGAATAGTTAAAGAAAATAAACCTGATGAGGAATATAAATATTGCAGCAAGGAGTACTAGCTCGAAAATGCTGATGATATCGCGGAATTGCATTTTGTAAAAATAATCAAATTCCATTGTCATTCCGACGAGCAGGGAGGAACCCGCTAGCGATTAATCCTCAGACTCCTTATAATAACCCTCCTCGATCAAGCAAATGATCCAGATTGGCGATACCATAAACAACAATAGCGGTTACAATTGCATGTATGTTCCTGGTATTCCGGGATGCTTTTATTGTACAGATCTCTTTCGGTATGCCATATTTCCCGATAGCTGAAGTTATAACCTTTTGGATCGGCGGTTCTGAAAGTGATGGTTGGAACGCCTTCCACAGCAAAGGGGCCACTATCGGTACCCCAGGCTCTTTCGGGTTTTTCCCTGGGTTCGCGTTCATTGATCGTAAAGGGAAAATCAGGATTAATATCATTGATGGGTTCACAGATCTTTTCAAAATCATCCCACATAGCCTCGGAAACACTAATTCCTGTAGGTACAGTTGGCCCTCCATCACGGTTAAACATATTAGAGATCTTATCCAGCTTCATCTTTATTTCTTTCACCCAGCTTTGTGAACCGAACAGACCAAATTCTTCACCTGCCCAAAGGATCACCAGGATGGTTCGTTTTGGTTTTCCACCGGCTTCCATAATCAACCGTGCAGCCTCCATGGCTGGTGTAACTCCGGATCCATCATCTACCCCACCGGTAGCAACATCATATGCATCGAGGTGTCCTCCCATGATCACATATTCATCAGGATATTTCGTACCGCGGAATTATCCCAATCACATTATGATATTTAATCGGTCCCATCTTAAAGTGGTTGCGAATATCGAATTCCAGTGAAAAACTCCGCGTTCTTTTGCCATCTGATCGATGATTTTGTACTGATGTTCATCCAGTTTTATATCAGGACAAGTTGGTAGCGTCTCAAAAGTCATATTATCAATATTTTTTCGGTCGTACAAGGCCCTGATAGGTGGTTTAGGACTGGATGATTCCCAGTATTCCGGCTTCCCGCATTTCTTTATAAAAAAGGGCCGGTTCTTCTTTGAGTGGAAGCATTCCTTGTGGGGTTTATCCGTTCTTCTGTTATTCCGGTTTTCTCTCCTGATTTTCCTATTTTTCGTCTGCAATCTTTGCATTTTCTGCTATAATTGAATCTCTTTGCTTATCAGCCTCTGCAGAAAAATCGATTGGCCAGCCTTCATTCTGTCCGGATATTAACACCCAGGCTCCTTTCAGTCCTCCTTTCATCCGGTCAAATTCTGCCTGGGTTTTTGGCTCCAGTAATACATGTCCACTTTGCACTCCTTTGGTTCCTGCAGTATATGAAGGAGTAGCAAAATGCAGATGCATGCCATTCATCCGAAAGCATCCTTCCAAACCAGGGGCCCCGGTTAAATCCAACAGGCAATCTCACCCGCTTCATCCATTTCTACTTCCATCCCCCAGTCTTCAAATTTGCTGGCAGCCCATTCTGCTGCATTTTCATAAGCATCTGATCCTATCAGTCTTCCTCCAAAACGGTTACAGAGAATATCAAGATGATTCATGGTTTGGTTGTCAGTTGTGCCAATCTCAATAATCTTATCTACTACCGGGTCGGATTGAGAGAAAGAGAACGATGTAAAAATCAGGCTAAATACAAGGGAAAGGGTGAGTGCTTTTTTCATCATTATTTTAGTTTTTGGAAGATTTGATTCACATTAGGTGTGCATAGATGTGTAAAAATAGTGAAATATTCAAAGCAGATTCTGATGAAATTTGATTTAGGTTCTTCGTTGTTCCAACAAATAGCGGAACTGCTCCTCATGAATATTTGTCACAGAAAGAATACCGTAAAATTTTGAGAATAAATAGGTTATATCGATAAAGTCTTCGTACCTTGGAAAGAATTACAAATGGACCAGATCTTTTTTAATAATCATCAAAGACTTACTAATTGAAGGGGTATTATGTGTTTTTCACCAGAGGCTAGTTTTACAGGAGGCATCTTGCTTATTACTATAGGCATAGCAACAGTCAGAAGTATTCATAAACCTTCCCAACTTTTATTTGCATTAATTCCATTGTTTTTTGGCCTCCAGCAAATTACTGAAGGATTTTTGTGGTTATCATTGCGAGACTCTGGATATGTGATCATTCAGATGTTCACCACAAAAATGTTCTTAGTAATGGCTGAGGTTTTCTGGCCGATCATCATCCCGCTTTCGATCCTGTATATGGAAGAGAATCGCAAAAAGAGAAAGATTTTATGGGCATTATTAATAGTAGGGACATCTGTATCAGCCTATTATGCTTTTTGCATTTTTTCTTTCAATGTCAATCCACAGATAATCCATTATCATATTCAATACAATAATGATTTCCCCACATATTTTAAGGCACTGGCTTTTGCACTCTATATAATAGCAACAATAACTCCTCTTTTCGTTTCAAGTATTAAGAGGATGCACTTTTTTGGAATATTAATGGTATTATCCTGTATCATTACAGCCATATTCTTTACTCAGTATCTCACTTCAGTTTGGTGCTTCTTCGCTGCATTAATAAGCGGGGTGATCTATTGGATGCTCAGAGATTCGAAAAGGAAATTCAAACTTGATAAATTGATATTGTTAAAAAAGGTGTTTTAAAATTGCTGTTTCCTTTCCTGACGATTTACAAAGAAAATTCAATACATGATATATACTTGGAAAAAATATACAGAAAGTGTATATTTGGTAAGATGAATATATTAACCATAAATGATAAATTATGAAAAAGACTTTACTATTATGTGTGTTGACGGTCTTGTTTCTAAGCAGTACCAGTCAAACAATTGTAAGTACTACCCCTGAATTCAAAAGGGTTGTTGTTGAAGATTATTCAGGTGTGATGTGGGAGTCGCCATATGCGCATAAGCGGATTCAACATCAAGTGTACAATTATCCTGATCATGTTTTTGCTATTTATATCCATGAGGGTGATAATGCAATTCCAGGGAGTGATGATTATTTAGATCTAAGGACAGAATGGGGCCCAGCACTTTTGGCCCAGACTGATTATGATCCGGATATTTTAACGACAACAGTTAATCGTCATGTTTTTCCGGCATATGCTCATTTAAGTGGCACCGCAATTGGACCTAATTCGATTATTGATGCCATCGACGAGATCATGCTGGAACCAGCATATGTAAATGTGGCGGCTGAAGCGGAAATTGATTTAGAGACTAATTTGTTAACAGTTCATGTTGAAGCCTATTATACAGGAACTTCTCCCGAATCATCAAATTACTTAAATGTAGTCCTGGTACAAAATGATATTTATGGGTGGCAGGTAGGAAGGTTGCGTAATCCTAACTACTGCACAAGTGAGGAAGAAGAATACCGTCAGCAAGGTGTTTTGAGGTATCTGGTAACTGATCAGTTTGGTGATGTAATTACTACTACTACAGCGACCAGTTTTATCGATAGGACTTATACATATACCATACCTGAAGATATTGAAGATATTGACGTAGATCTTGCTAATCTTGAAATTGTGGTATTTGTTGCTGAAAGCACCCAGGAAATCATTAATGCTAATGTGTGCACACCTGAATTGATAGGTTTTCCGGTAGTTATACTTGAATCCTCCATGCAAAACGCATGTGCAGGTGAAACCATTAGATTTACTGATGCATCCTTATCGGGAATAACTTCCCGTTCATGGTCATTCCCTGGTGGAATTCCTTCCTCCAGCACAGAGGTTTCTCCCGTTGTACTTTATGAAAATGCCGGTGACTATGATGTAATTTTATCCGCAACCAATGCATATGGTACCAGCGAAACTATATATGCAGGTTATGTTGAAGTAAATGAACAAAATGATACTTATTGTTTGGATTTTGAAGGATGGGAAACAACACAATGGGTAAATGCACCATATGCATCCTCATTAATTGCAGGAACCAATCAGTTCTCAATGGCCTGCTGGGTATTTCCGAGATTTTATGTCGATGACTGGACGCACTTTGGAGGGATTCTTGGTTTTCGAGAACTTATAGGAGGAATGGAGTTTTATATATTACAACTTTATGGTACTTCAGTGGAAGTAAGACTCAACACAAGTGATGATCTGTTTACGCTTGCCATACCTGAAGGCACTTTGGAATTGTTTGAATATCAACATCTCACACTAACATATGATGGGGCAAATATGAAGTTTTACAAAAATGCTGAACTACTCGGGGAAATGCCGGCAACGGGATTGTATGGAACCAATGGTAATGTTGGTTTAAATGTTGGAGGAAGCCTGTTAGGAAATTATGCATGGGCCTTTGACGGCGAAGTGGATGAAGTAACGCTTTGGACAAAAGCTTTAACTGAGGGAGAGATTGAGCAACACATGTGTATTGAACAAGATCCGACAACCATAGATGGTTTAGCATTGTATTATGATTTCAGCGAATGCGGCGGTACTTCCATAGTGGATGATAAAGTTGGTTACTATCAGGGAACAATGATCGATATCACTGATGATAACAGGGTGTCCACCGAGGTATGTGAATACACAGCTGTAGATGAAAATGTAGCTGGTGAGGGTTTATTTGATGAGGTTGTAGTTTATCCAAATCCTGTAAGCAATGTTTTAAACCTTACGAATTGTGAAGGAGCTACCCTAGAAATCGTCAATGTGACAGGGCAGGTGGTGTTATCTAAAACCAATGTTGACGGAAAGCTTGATGTATCCTCAGTTCCTGATGGTTTTTATCTTTTAAAAATTTCTAATGATAATTCCCAGATTGTAAAGAAAATTAATATTCAATAATAGCAAGTAAAATTTGTCATCCTGACGAGCCCTCCCGAGTACTCGGGATCGGGGGAGGAAGGACCCCCATCGGATTGCAGTAAGTAATTGGAATGATTCTGTTGGCGGTTTACTAAAAGTTTAAAGGCACATCCTGCCAGCTAATTGCACAACGCGAGGAGATCCCTCGTCATGCCGCTACGCAGCATTCCTCGGGATGACAAATTTTGTCTAATGGCTTTGGTAGAAGGAGAATGCAATAGATGACAGAAGAAGTACTTCACCTTCTACTTTCCCCATCTCCTTCCTATATCCACTTCTTCATTCTTCTATCTTCTATAAAAAAAAGCCCCGTTGTTTTCACAACGGAGCTTTCTGATTAAGTTACCTGCCTGAGAGGCAGACTTAACGTGGTTTAACCCAAAAACCGTGGGAGTTACTGGATTCGAACCAGTGACCCCCTGCTTGTAAGGCAGAAAATCAACGTTTTGCATTCTTTCGAATATTTTGCAAACCCTTGTAAAGTCTTAATTATCAGGCTGTTTTGACTTTGTTTGCTTTTTGATGATTTTTTATATATTTGCCAAATATGTTTTACCCATGTTTTACCTAGCATCTTATTTATGGCCTCTGTAAAAATCATTCTCAGGACAAAAAAGACATTAAAGAACGGTGAGCATCCCATTGCATTACGATTCATTAAAGATAGAAAAATTAAGTATGTCCACCTGAGTTACGGAAGCTTAGATGAACATTGGGATTTTGATAAAATCTGCCTAACAGGAAACACCCAATAAAAATCTGGCTAACTATCTGGAAAAGGAAAAGACGAAAGCTGTAGATGCTCGTATAGAACTTGATGGGGAAGGAAAAGATTATTCAGTTCACCAACTCGTAGAACGGTATAGAAATGACAGCATTTCGGTTAACAGTCATGGAATGCTTTGATGAACGGATTAAGGGCATGAAAAAGGCCGGAAACGATGGGAATGCCAATGTTTACACTGATACAAAGAATGCGATCAAAGACTTTGATGGCAGAACCACTTTGATGTTCGCTGATATCGATTATACATGGCTGCAGCAATTTGTTGAGCACATGCTTGGCAAAGGCAATACTCCAGGTGGAATCAGTGTTAAATTGAGAACACTTTGAGCCATATACAATTATGCCATTAAGAGCAATTACGTTAAGCTAGAGAAGTATCCTTTCAAAAATAAGCTTAATTATTCCGGTTTCGATATTGCCAACTATAAATCAGAACCCGCAAGGACTTCTTTGACCAGGGAGGAAATTGATAAGATACGGAACCTGGATATTGATCATTCCTCAGAGCTGTTCGATTCCTGGAATTACTTCCTATTCAGCTACTATACCAGGGGAATGAATTTGAAGATATGGTTCATTTAAAGCATACCAACATATCCGGGGATAGAATGAGTTATATCCGTTCTAAGACCGGAAAAAGGTTGACCGTTGAATTGTTGGATCCGGCAAAAGAAATTATCAGGTTTTATAAGTCAAATTCTCCTTATGTTTTTCCGATATTATCCAAGAAACACAAAACTTCCGCATCGAAGAAGAATAGGATCGATAAAATTAAGGCTAAGGTTAACAAAGACCTTAAGAAGATTGCTACAAAGGCCGAAATCGAAGGTAAAGTTACCTTCTATATTGCTCGTCACACCTGGGCGATGGTTCACAAAATAGATCTTCAGACTTCGATGCCGATGATCAGTGATGGCCTAGGTCATAATAATCCGGCCACTACTAAGCTTATCTGGATAGTTTTCAGAATGAGAAATTGGATGAGGTGAATAGGGGGATATTGTGACCATTGGATTTAAGAAATAATTATATTGTGTTTCAATACCTAAATCTTTTTGCTATGGCTACCATATTTCTCCTCATAATATGTGCAAACCTTATATGTTTCGAACAAAGCAGAGAAGTTTAAAAAGAGATTCCAATCCTGGTTATAGTCTTGTTGAGTCCCATGTAAGATTAAGTCCCTATCATCTTTAAATCTCCCTTTTAAAAAGTCTAACCTTGTATTTAAGTCTACTTCGATAATCGTGTTGTTTGCATATTGTTGTTGGCGTTCCTTAATTGTTTTACTTGCACCCAGTAGTAAAGATAACCGAGATGAGTCGATTTCAATATCTTCTTTCCAGGTTACATCACGTAATAAACTATTTAAGGAACTGTATTTCTCCTCACTAAAGTCAGGAGGTAAATCATGGTATTTGCTCAAAAAAGTAGCTAATCTTCTAACTATACCCTCAATACTCGTGATAATAATTAAACTACATCCCCTATTTAGTTTTTTCTTGTAACAATCTACGGCTTCTGTAATGCTAGGATAAAACTCCGAAAGCAAGTCGGACTTCTTTATATATGGGATAACTTTTCTATTTATGCGCTTAAGAACTACAGGTAAATGTTTTCCTAATTCGTTTAAATTTAATTTTCCTTTTGATATTGCTATTGCTTGATATACAGTCACATCTTGCGCCCACAATATATTAGTTGTAATTGCTGTGTGAAAAGTATTTGTTATCAAGAAGATCATATCTAAATCAAACGGTCTTTTAGGAAGACCATAAGGTTTCCCTTTAAAATTCTCGATCTCCCTGCAATATGTTTCTATTTTATCTTTATCGAGCTCGGTAATTAGCTCATCAGCATATTTAGAGAGGTTCTCAAGGCATATTTCGGATTTGTTTTGTTGTCTTTTAGTCAAAGAATCTAGCCCAGGAGCTTCTGCCAATTCAACGATTTGCTCCATACAGAGGTTGATTGCATTTTTTAATCCTTTTTCTCTTTCGAGACAATTCTTGTCAAATTCTGATGTAGCATTTTCCAGGGTAAATAGTTCTTTTTTTAAACTATCAATTACTTTCCCAATTGTAAGTTCTTTTGATTTCATAAATTGGTTGCAAGCGGCTCCATGTATAAATCTAGCAGAAATATGGGTGATTTCTATCTTTTCGTTTCAATAGCTATTTCTTGCCGAAAATTCTCTATTAATCTTGACTCAAAGTTTCAAGAGTCTTAATAGATTTTAAACTACACACGATAGATTATTTCTCATTCTTCTCTATTCTGTCAGCAATATCCTTCTTTGTTCCATATAATGATATCAATTCATATCTATTATGTACTCTAGTTTTCTGAAAAATATTGTAAACATGGTTTTTAACAGTGTGGTATGAAATGAACAATTCTTTTTCGATTTGTTTGTTGTTTTTGCCTTGCAGAATTAACTTAAAAATATCTAGTTCTCTTGCTGATAGATTATATTCTTCTGTGATTCTTTCAAAAATTGCGGGTATGCCTGCCATAGAAACTTTTCTTGTTTCATATTTAATAACAAACATTTTAATCCATAGAAATGGAGCAAGATTTAAAATCAAAACGACTATAAATAATCGGAACAGATCAGGGAAAATAAAGGCAAGTACCAAGAAGGGATATCTGGAAAGATATATTATTGAAAATCCAGTCACTAAATATTTAGAATCTTTAAACTTATTCGGGATACGTAATACTAATATTAGGATAAGAATTTCAAGAAAAATAAATAATAATCCTAAACTGTCATAGACAGAATATAACCACCTGAGTTCTCTGTAATAAATTGATAGATAACTGGTAATCAGTATTGTAAGAACTAAAACAAGTATACTGCTGAATATTAGGAGCAGTTTAAGCTGTTTTATTTTCTGGTTTTTAAAAGATAAAAACACCTGGTACATCGATAGCACAAGTATGCTTCCTGATAGATATATAAATGAGAACAAGTAGGGTAAATACTTGACTGTCTCTAGATTAAAACTTCTTTGAAATATATTAACCTCTAGATATTTGGCTAGAAATACTAGTATTAATAGTACGGTTATTAATGCTGTGTATCTAAAAATATATACTAGGTATAGAGATTGATAGAGTTTAATCTTACTATATATATAACCTAGAACACCTGTTGCAATAATGAGATTTAATAACAGTAGGAGTATTTTTATCTGAACTATCATTACGTGACTCAAAATTAGTCTTTTTTGTAAGATTTATAATCATTTGACCTAGTAAATGAAGGTCTTGCATATTTATGGAGATAATTCATTAAAACTCAGAAAAAATCTAAAGTGAAACCATGCTTCATGGTTCTAACATTCAGAAAGTCATTTGATTGAGATTTATTACATTTTTTTGGATGTTTTGATACACGACGGAAGCAAGCACTAGGAAACCATTCTCATTTTTGATATTTAGCACTTCTTACCTATTTACTTTTATGATTTGTCACACTTTCTTTGCTTAAAAAAATCGAACTAATATGCGACTGAAAATTTTATTACTAGTAATACTCACCCTACCCATTTGTAATGCAATGGAGGGACAAGAAAGCGAAGTGATCAACTCAAAGATTGATGAATTTACGTCTCGATTATTTATTGATGATGAGCCAGGAGCAGTAATCCATGTTTCGTCTTATGGGAATTCAGTATACGAGAAAGGCTTTGGGGTTTCCAATATCGTGACTCAAGAGCCAAATTCACCTGATATTGCCTTTGCAATTGGATCATTAAGCAAGCAGTTTACCGCTGCCTCAATATTCATATTATTAGAAAATGGAATGCTTAACATTGATGATCCAATCTCAAAGTATCTTGAAGTTGGGGGACATCATAAAGGGATAAGAATCCATCATCTACTAACTCATTCTTCTGGAATACCTGATTTGTTTTCAATTTCAGCTTGGCGAGACGACCTTTCTACAGATTTGACATTGCATGAAACATTTGATATTATAATGAAGGAGGATTTAGACTTTCCACCTGGAGAGAAAACCAGTTATAGTAATTCAGGGTATTTCCTTTTAGGGCTTATTGTGAAAGTTATAAGTAAGCAATGCCTAAATGATTATATAGCTGAGAACATACTCCTGCCACTTGGAATGATGACTACAACATTTATTGAAGATCCAGATTTGAATATACAGATTGCAACGGGTTATGAGATTGTAGCAGATTCCATAGTTGAGCCTTTTTATGTCAGCAAGACCAGGTTTTTTGGAGGAGGGTCTATAATAACAACCGTTAATGATCTTAATAAGTGGGATGAAGCTCTGTATACAAATAAAATCCTGAACAGACAAGCTAGAGAACTTATGTTTGAGCCTTTGATACTTAACAATGGAGATACCTCAAATTTTGCATGTGGATGGAATATTGGAACATATCAAGGGAAAAGAATCTACGGACATGGTGGTGGTATAAATGGATATGTTTGTCAAACATATAGGATCCCGGAAGAGCACTTATTTGTTGCAGTTCTGTCAAATAGATTAGACAGAAGTACTGCTCATCCAATATCATCAGTTGCACAAAATATCGTCTCAATTTTACTTGATGATGAAGGTTATAGAGAAGAGCATCAATATATAGTTCTCACATCTACAGAGTTAGAACAGTATACTGGAGCATATTTGCTGCCAAACGGAACAGAGAGATTTATAATACTCGAAAATGATAAACTCTACTATAAAATAAATGCAGAGAACAAAGCAGAAATCCATCCTCTATCAAGGAACAAATTTAAAGGTGGAAAGTCAAGTACAATAGTTTTTTCATTCTCGGAATCAGGAAATATTCTCGAATTTGAACTTCATACAGGAAGAGGAAAACCAATAATTGGCGTAAAACAAATGTCTAATTAATTAAAATTCAATAAATCATGAAAATTTTTATTAAAGTCCTGAGTATTCTTGCGATGTTTCTTTTTAGTACAGTAAGTTATTCACAGCAAGCATCTAATAGTGAGTGTAATAAGGTGAAGACGTGTGAATATGAGAAATATGTTGGAGAGTACACCATTGATAATGGTGGTGAAGAACAAATTCGAAAGATTGTCTTGCAAGAGGAAAAGTTATATTATGTTGTAAATGATGAAACTCAGATTCCTCTAAAACCGGAGTCCAAGACAAAATTCAATTTGTATCCTTCAAGAACCTATGTTCATTTTATTTTCAACGAGAATGATGAAGTGACTAAAATAACAATTGAGAAAGGGAGCGGGGATAAAATTTCAGGAGTAAAGACTAAATAGAGAGTTGATTCTTTCGTAGGTCCCGTTATAATTGATTCAGAATTTGTCGTTTTAGTAAAATATACAATAAACCCAGTTGTGTTAGCCTTCCACAAATTTCCCCAATTAATTCATTATATAAACCTATCTGATTTATGTTTAAGAGTCTCATAACCGGAATGTTAATAGTATTATTTCTTGCTTTCGGAAGCGGAGGATTGAAAGCTCAAAAATTTTCAACTCAAATAGTTGATGTCTTTTTGACATCATGTTTCAGCGAAGGTGTATTCAATGGAACTGCTCTTATTTCGGTGGGAGATCAGATAGTGTATACAAAAGGGTTCGGATTGGCCAATCGAGAATGGGGAATACAAAACACTTCCTCCACAAGATTTGATATCGGTTCCTTAACTAAACAATTTGTGGTGGTGTTGACATTTCAGCTGATTGAAGAAGGTCTGCTATCATGGAATGATCCAATCACCAAATTTATTCCTGAATATCGCAAGGATATCGGTGATATTGTTACGATAGATCACCTATTGAAGCATACATCAGGTATTAAACCATATGTCGAAGTGCCAGGAATTGATAATTATTTAGCCCGGCCACTTACTTCTGAGGAGGCCTTAGGTGTTTTGCATAGCCAAGATCTTGAATTTTCTCCAGGTGAAAGATACCAATATAATAATACTGGTTTCTGTTTGCTGGTATATATAATAGAAGATGTTACTGGAGAAACGTTTAAGATGAATTTAGATCATCGTATTTTGAAACCTCTTGAGATGAATAACACTGGATTAGTTGACAGCAGAGAAATAATCCCAGATTTAGCAAGTGGATATGTATTAGAGTTAGGTGGATATAAAAAGCCAAAGTATTTGAATCCCAATAACACTTATGGAGCCGGAGGAATGTATTCAACTGTGACGGATATGTTCTTGTTTAATAGGGCACTAATTAATAATATACTTCTGCCAGATAGTTATGACAGCCTTATGTTTCTTCCCTATTTTGAGTACCACCCTGGAAATGGACACGCATATGGTTGGAATATCACAACACTTAAAGATAGGAATACAGGAAGCAATATTGCCTTTGCCAGCTATAATGGTGCTCAATGGGGATATTTATGTGAAGTTTCTTGGTTATTTGAACAAGATATTCTGATAGAATTGTTTACAAATTTTGGTCATACTATCGATATCTGGTCAATTGAAAATGGCTTAAGAAATATAATTATGAACAAAACTTTTAAACAGCCAAAGAAATGCCTGAGTTCAGAATTATACAAAAGTATCTACACTCATGATTTCAATGAAATAGTCTCAGACTTATCAATGTCACCACGGGAAACAGGATCTGAATATTCAATTTCTGAATATCGGTTAAATACTTTGGGATATAAGCTCTTATGGAGAAAGGAGTTTGACAAGTCTGAAATGATATTTAAACTAATCACGAAACTTTTCCCTTCTAGTGCAAATGCTTTTGACAGCTTGGGTGAGTATCTATTTAAGTATTGGTAATAGAGAGTTAGCATCACTAAATTATCAAAAGTCACTGGAAATAAATCCAGAAAATGACCATGCAAAGGAAGTTTTGAAGAACTTATAAAAAGAAAATGATTTGCTATTGTAAATAAGGACTGCAAAATCAGTCCATAAATATAATATTATGAAAACACGTATAATGATTCTAATTTTTGCATTACTCCCATTTGGCTTGATGTCTCAAATCTTGAATATTCCTCAAGACTATCCTACAATTCAAGATGGAATTAACAATGCTGTAAATGGCGACACAATTCTTGTTGATGAAGGAACCTACTATGAGAATATTAATTTTAAAGGTAAATCTGTGGTAGTTGCAAGCAGGTACATATGTTTCTAATGATGTAAGCTATATTTTGTCCACGATAATAGATGGAAGCAAGTATTCAAATCTAGATTCTGCTAGTTGTGTCGTCTTTGTTTCAGGAGAAGATTCAACCTCCGTCATACAGGGATTTACACTTACAGGGGGTAAAGGAACGTTTTATGACCTTACTGCCTTGAATGAACCCCCATATATTGGAATGACAACACATGAAGGAGGAGGTGTTTTTGTTGTTGAATCCTCACCTACTATTTGCAATAATTTAATTTGGAACAATGAGGCTTCAATTGGAATTGGGTATGATTTTCATGGTGGTGGAGCAATAAGTTCATTTCTGGGGAATCCCAGAATTCTGAATAATGTGATTATGGAAAATGAGGCCCTGGGGTCTATGGGATATGCTCCCGGAATTTGTTTTAACAAATCGAGCGGCTTAATCAGAAATAATGTGTTATACAACAATGCTGGCTTTGCTGGAGGTGCAATTTTTGTTGATATGGGAGTTGGAGCAACAATAGTGAATAATACAATAGTTGCAAATTCAAGCCAAACCCATTATGAAGCAGGTTTGACGATACGAGGAACCAACTCAATAATTATCAACAATATAATTTGGGGGAATATGCAGGATAGTATACAGCAAATACAAGGGATAGAGAACAGCATATTTGAATATAATGATTCTGAACAGGAGTTTCCATCGTTATCCAACCATCTATACATTAGAACCCCAATTTTCAAATATGAACTTTTATTTAGAAGATTCTTCTCCTTGTATTGATCTTGGAAATCCGGATCGGGCTTTTAATGACAAAGAAGATCCATCTAATCCTGGATATGCACTTTTTCCATCAAAAGGATGAACTAAGAAATGACTTAGGTGCTTATGGAGGGGCAATGCTAACGTTAACCCCAGAGTTTTAATACCAGGGATCAAAAAAAAAATAAATAAACCAATGATAAAAGTTTTCCCTATTCCTGCCAAGAATAATATTTATGTTGAGGTTTCAGATATACAATCAGATGTTACAGAATATATTTGATAAATACTCTTGGTCAAAGCATACCCGTAAAAACATCAACTCATTTTGCAGGTTCAAAATACCAAATTGATGTTAGCAATATGAAAAAAGGTTACTATTCCATAATTATAAAAACCAATAACAATACTTACAATGAGAAAGTCATCATCCAATAATCATTCATTGATTGTAATTTTAAAAAGAAACTTAATACTTTTTGTTACACTGATCTCATTTTATGGATGCAATTCGTCACCGGCAGAGCATAAATTACAAGAGGATCAGAACAAGAATATTATCGTTTCAAATACAGACTCAATACAGAATAACAATAAAAAGAACGGATATAGCTGTAATTACTTGAATGAACAACTCCCTACAGATATTCCCGTCATATTTTCCGAAGGATTTGTTTCAACAAATGTCGATGAAAGTTCATTTGAGATTAATAGGCAAGGAGATGCTATGATATTTGCAAGAAATGGAGACATTCAAATGATTACTTATAATAATGGAAGATGGTCATCAGTGTTCAGAGCTCCATTTTCGAGTGATGAAATCGATGGTGAGTGTTGTTTTTCACCAAATGGAAATAGAATATATTTTGGTTCCAGAAGATTAGCTCCAGATGCAAATAATGCCCTAAATACCTGGTATAGTGAAAAAACAGAAATGAGTTGGAGTGATGCTATTCCCCTGAAATCCTCTTATATTGATCAAAGAGTTCATGCCGTTTCAATTAGCTCGAAGGGCAATATATACTTTTCAGGATTAAACAAATTCCAGAAATATGGTGATAGTTTATTTGTCCTCACAAACCTGACTCCACCAATCAAGGGATCACATCCCTTTATTGCCCCTGATGAAAGCTACATAATTTTTAGTGCATCAGCCCCAAACAGAAGAGACACAGATTTGTACATTTCATATAAAGGACATGATGACACTTGGGGCAATCCAATTCATTTAGACTCTAATATAAATACAAAGTCTATCGAATCAAATCCATTTATTTCACCCGATGGGAAATATCTCTTTTTTATCAGGAAATATGATGTTTACTGGGTAAAAGCTGATTTCTTAGATCACATACGGATTAATAGTACAAATTTAGAATAAGAAATAATGAAAAACCTTTTATTCAATTTAGGATTTATTTATGTTGGGATATTCCTTATTTTTTTATCAGATCATTGTTCATCACAAATAAACTATCAAAAAGAAGATTCCTTGTCCTATAAATGGGAACTTTCCGATATTTATATTGATTGGGCAAATTGGAATAATGATTATCAAAAAACAAATAAACTTATTCAGCAATTTGCACATTGTGAAGGCAGTTTAGCCAAAGATTCAGATAGCTTATTGAAAGCTCTTAAACTTATGGAGGAAATCAATGTCACTGCTTTTAAGGTTTATTTTTATCCATATTTAAAGTTGTCATTAGATAATAAAGATGCTGATGCAAGAAACCATATACAGGATGTTTATACTCTCTTCTCAAAATGGGATACTGAAACATTCTGGTTTAAACCAGAATTCCTATCTATTCCAAAACCTACAATTGATACTTGGATATCAACAAATGAAGGATTAGGTACTTTCAGCTATTATCTTGAAAAAATGTATAATACAAGTAATTCTGTTTTGCCAAAAGAAAGCGAAAAAGTCTTATCATATTTTAGCAGGTTTTCAAATACTCCTCAATTCCTATACTCATTGATAATCAGCGAAAAACTTGATTATCCTGAAATTGAATTGTCAAACAAACAAAAAATTAAACTAACACCGGAAAAATATTATGAGATATTACAAAGTGATAGTTTGCTTCAAACAGATCGAGCCAATGCCTATAATACATATCAAGCTGCTAATACGAAGCTACAGAATGTATATGGAGGTCTATATGCTACAGTTTGTATTAGAGATTGGGCTGCAGCACAAGCATCTGGCTATTCTTCTTCTCTTGAGTCAGTATTAAGCTCAGACAATCTTTCAATTGACCTCTATGAAAACCTAATTAAAATGGTCAAGAACAACACTACCCACTTGCATAAATATATGAAACTAAAGAGTAATTTTATTAAAAGAAAATATGGTTTAACCGAAGTATATACTTATGACACAAAGCTGGAAATTTCAAAATCAAATAAAATTGTACCTTTTGATACAGCAAAGAAATGGATAACTGATGCTGCTTTAATAATGGGTCAGGAATACACTAGTCAATTACAAAATAGCTTTGATAAAGGATGGATTGATGTTTATCCACAATTAGATAAATCAGATAACCCTTTTTGCATTAATGTTTATGATGTTCATCCATTTATTCTTCTTAACTACAACAATAATTTAAGCTCCTCCTTCACATTAGCTCATGAGTTAGGTCATTTATTAAACTCATATTACTCCTATAAAAACCAACCTTTTTTTTATGCTCAATCCGTTCTTTTTTTAGCTGAAATAGCCTCCCTTTTTAACGAAAGACTATTACTTGAGTATTTGCTTCAGAAAACAAATGATCCAAAAGATAGAATCTATATTATTAGTTCCGTAATTGAGGAACTAATCAATGATTTATATTACCCAACAATGTTGGCAGAGTTTGAATATGAAATTCATAAAACAATTGAAAGAAATGGAAATGTTTCAGCAAAATTTCTATCACAAAAAATGCTGGAACTTGATAGTATTTATTACGGTGCTGAAATAAAGTCAGTGAAAGACTACCAAGGATTGAATTGGATGTCCCAAAACCATTTCTATGAACAACCCTTTTATGTTTTCAAATATGCAACAAGCTATATAGCTGCAGCTAAGATTTACGAGGATATTATTCATTCAGAGACAGATAGCGATCGTCAGTTCGCAATAGAAAGATATAAATCCTTTCTTAAATCAGGATCAAGTAACTACCCTACCCAACTCTTAGAAATAGCAGGAATTGATTTCAATGATCCACAAATATATAATGCAATATTTACTCAATTTAGTTGGCTTGTAAATCAATATGAACAAGAGATTAATGAACTGAATTAACACTAGGGTATTTCTCTAATAATGTTTCAAGATATTACAATTCTTAGACTATCACTTAAATATTTTTCAGAACGAAATAAATGTTGACAAGATTAGAAACAAGCCCAATCTGATTAATTCATTAATATTCATAGGGAATAGAGCAATCTTTCTATAATGTTGAATTCAATTATCTGTTCAACATTTTCTGAGAGATATGGCAGAAATATTTTCTCCGTGTGTTTGCATTCAAATAACTATTCTGTCGCATCACTAGTGGATTATGAAATAATAATAAATGATTTATTTGCTCCTAGGAGACGACTTTTTGCCTTACAAATTATTTGATAATTGATAAAAACTTAAAGAAAATTAAATGATTTCTAAACAGTTTATTTACTTGATCTTGGTTTTATTATTTTTTCCATCCATGTTAAAGAGTTGTTCCGGACAACATCAAGAATCTTCTATTATGGCAAACAAATATTTTTACCATGAACAACCATTTCCAGGAAATTTACCTCGAATATTCTCACCTGGGATTATTTCTACCGAATTACATGATGATATGGCCCCTATATTTGTATCTAGTGAGTATTCTAATGAAGTATATTTCCGTATAGCTGGCAAACCAAAATCATTAATTTTCAAGATGGTTTTAACAACTGGTGGATGGTCCTCTCCATTTTTAGATACGATGGCCTTTAAGTACGGTATCCAGAATCAAGCTTTCTCAATTGATGGTGGAAAGAGATATTTCTCAACCAATATAGCTTCTGATGGCTCAGAGGTTGGTGACTACGATATCTTTTACAGCGTGAATACAGATGGGAAATGGTCATTGCCTACAAACTTAAGTAACGTTGTAAATACTGAATATGATGAACACATATTCCATGTATTATCAGATGGATCTATTTTTTTTGGAGCAGAGTATCCTGATGGAAAAGGGAAAATGGATATTTATTTCTCAAAATGTATAAACGGTTACTATCTAAAGCCTACTAATCTGAGTTCTATAAATTCTAGATTTGTTGAGACAGCTGTAACCGTAGATCCAGAAGAGAAGTTTATGGTTTTTACTTCGACTAGATTTCCTGCCACTAGCGGAATAAACCTTTGGATTAGCATCAAAGACTCATTAAATGAGTGGAGTAAACCGATTAATATGGGAAGATTAATAAATGACATTTATACGGATAAGTTTGCACGATTTTCTCCTGATGGGGAGTATTTGTTCTGGGTGAGCCATAGAGATTCTAAAAATGCTAACCCGATTAAAAACTGGATTATAGATGACATTGAGTTTCCAAAAGTAACTTTTAAAGGAGCTGATATCTATTGGATTAGTACAATGTCTCTTGAAAGAATTATTAACGATGAATAAGATGTCTGTTAAATTGTGTATAGTTAGCGAATAAAAAATATCAAATTCGTATGAGGCATCTTTTTCACCAGATGGACTAAAAGCTTTATTACTTCTACTGCAGAAACTGATGTTGAAAAAAACTATGGTAAACAAGATATATGGTATGTTGATAAAAGACATGATGAATTAATATATCAAGGTATACAATTATCAAATATTAGAAATATTCATCCAATATCTTTTTGACTAATAACTGACGATTGTCTTCAATATTCTTCACATCTGCAGTATAGTTCAGTGCAAAAAATACAGTCTTAAAATGCATTTCCAGAATCCCCACAAACCACATAATAAATTTATCCTTAGATATTTGAGATTTGCCAGTCTTCCCGTAGAGTTTGTAGTATTTAGCTGTCTCAACCAATAATAGCTCTTTGAGAGTCCTAATATTTTCCATGGAGATATCTAATTCAAAGGTGTATAACTTTTTAAGAAATAATACCTGTTGATTTGCACTAATTTTTAATGGACCATTTAACCAGAAAAGAGAACTGTCAGTGTTGACCTTCATATTCCCATAGTGATAATTTTCTAAGTAGCAAGTGTACACTTCTGGTGGTATCTTGACAGAAATATCTCTAAAGACCCATACACAGGAGTTTTTAATTGCACTTCTTATTGTTTGATCACAATTCCACAAAGGATTTGGCCACTTATGCCCATCCCATTTATAGATTTTATTTGTATCAGTTATTACTCCCTCCTCCATTGCTATTATGGTGTTGACAATTTTAAAGGTTGAAGCTGGAAAGAACAATGAATCACATCGGGATGAATTGTAGTTGATGAGTTGATTCTTTTGTTCGATGTAGGCTGCAAAACAACCTTCGACCTCATATTCATTGAAGATTGGGTTTAGATCTACATTTGTGATGGTTTGTAACTTCGCTCTACTTGGGATCAAGAATGATAATGCAATAATCAGAAATATTGTCCTCATTTTAATCACAGATTATTGTATTCAACTATGAATTCATTTGACGAGAAGAATCGATTCATGAGAAGGTTTTATATAGGTGTGTTTGGATAGTTTTGATATAGTTTAAGGTTTTTCTTCGATTCAAGATTGTCTGCCTGTCCTGCACTTGGTCTAAGCACTAAAACAGAATCTACCCAATAATTTACTGTGTCGCAGTCCTGTGATCTGTTCATTATCTTGATGCTCTCAAGCTGATGGTTAGTTCCATTAACTTCTGCTGTAAAAGACAGTGCAAGATCCAGATATTGTGCAAGAATCATAACCGTAGACAATATTATCAGGATGGTAAATGCTAATTGTATTCTTGATGGTTATATCTCTGATTGAGGACCAAAGATAAAGAAACCTTTTGTTCTTACCTAGTCTATTTATATAAGACATTTTCTGTAGATCTTTAATATTTCATAATTTAGCTCTATGACAAATTGGGACAAGTTTCTAATCAATACCGGAGAAATTTACGAACACGAATACCTTAATTGGAAACAGGATTCAGGAGTGCGTCAAATGATTTCGCAAATGGAAAGCCACATTCTAAATCAGCTTAGGAAAAATAATCTAGTCTTTGCATCTAGCTCAACTCATAGCCATGATGAGTACATGGACATGCTACATCAATTTAAAGGCACTCAAAACAGAGTCCGCGTAGAGAAATTGTCCCCATTTACAAGATATTGGGTGCTTGAAGGATCTAATTGGGAGGTGTTCGATTATTCAACAGAGTTTAATATGAGCAAGGACGATGTTGATCCTGAAATTTTTGGGTTCTTCTTTGCTTTCAAATTACGACAGGTAGACTTTTTGCAGATAGATTCTTTTCTTAGCTTCCATATGAATCAAAGCTTCGGTAATGATAAACGATCTTACTTTCGGTATTTAACTATTTTATTAAGGATGTACCAGGTTCTTTATGATGATTCCAGAATTGAAACTATTGATGAATGGATGGAGAAAGGTTACTGGTTAACCGAGGACCAAATTGCTAATATTAGTGATTCAGAAAAGATCAAATGGAATGGGACACAGAAAAACTTAGCTGAGTTATTTATTGAATTGCAAACAAAAGGTTGGATTGATGAGATAGATCCCGATAAAATAAAAAGAGCATTTACAAAATCGAAATCTATCCAACAGCCATTAATAAAAACGTTCAGTAGAGATTTAAAAAAGCACATATATTATGAAATCGAAGCTGAGAGTTATCGAAACAAATTCCATAACATTCTTTCTCGTAAAAAGCCTATTAACAAGTAGTTAGATTGTGAAATAATTTCTAAAAGATTTTCATAATTTTTTTCCGCTGATTCTCATTTTATCTTGTACACTCAATTTCAATTTTTTGAGTGATGCAAAAACAACTCCTTATTAATATTTCACCAGAGGAGCTTCAAGATCTTATTCAGGCTTCGATTCTGAAGGTTATTAAACCGTTGCTAGCAAATGGAATACCTGATGACAAAGAGATCATGGATCTAAAAGAGGTAGCAGCATACCTTAAACTCTCTGAATCGACAATATACCGACGAACACATGAACGAACAATTCCCCACTATAAGAAAGGTGGAAAGCTATACTTCAAAAGATCAGAGATTGAGAAGTATCGTGATAGTGGAAAACAAATGACACATGATGAGTTCAATCAAACAGCAAAACGAAAAATATGAGCATCTGAGCAATGGTCGGATTTTTGACCTTTTAAATAAAGATCAGGATACCCTCCAGCAAGTAATTTGCCAGCGTAGGATCAGTTTCAGCAATCTAGATGCTAAAAAGCTCATAGCATTCATAAATACCGATATTGAGGATGTCAACATCAGGGGGGAAACCATACATGAGATTCTTGAGGATAGTGCATTTTATATTAACAAAAGTGATGAAGAAGTAAGAAATATAATATTTGAAGTAAGCATTGTAGATATTATTCAAATGCTTAAGCGATATGAAATTGACGTTAATGATTTTGGCTTTGAATTTGATTTTATTGCTGAAGCATATAAAGAATATGATCCTGCACTTGACCTCGATGTTGTAAGCCCCACCAAGGACAAAGATCTACTTATGCGATATGCAGGCTATACCCCACAATTCCTTGTAGACCCATTAGTTTTCATGCGTGGGTTTAACATTATTGGAGCTGAAAGAGGTACAGGGAAGACCCGTCTTTGCCTGAGTCTGGCATATCATATAATCTTTGAAAAAAGCTTGTTTCTGGGATGCCCAATTGATGGATACGGAGATGTACTTTATGTGAATATGGAGATACCTGAGTGTGATTTCAAATTCTTCCTCGAACCTTTGAAAATTCCGTTCATCAGATCTGGACCGGAGTTACATACGTTGTATACCTTAAACACACTTGATGATCCCAGACTGACTGTGGAAGATATTGAAAATCAAATTTCCAGTATACGACCGAAACTGGTCATAATTGACAGTTTTAAGATGTTCATGGGTTTCTTGAAGCGGAACGATATGAATGTAGAGTTGAACAATAAATCAGTTCTGGAGATATATGCCCTAATTAATTCCTGGCGTACTAAGTATAAGAGTACAATACTTTTAACCAATCATACCAATAAGGGCACAAGTGGACAGAATGGCCATTCGGACCTGCTGTATGGTCCGGGAGCCTTAATGGATTATGCTGATCAAATCTTTCTTCTAAGAAAAGCCAGGGAGCCTGGCCAGAAGTTACTTATACTCACAAAACACAGATACAATGAAGAAGGATCATTCGGGGTTAACCTCATAGCATTTAAAGGAGACAAGGAAAGGAATGAGATCACCATTGAATTGATTGAAGAGGACATTTGTGAAAGCGATTATGCATTTAAAGGATCAAATGGAAAAAGCTATCCACCCGAGATGATCCTAAAGGCCCAGGAACTCTCACGCGAGGGGAAATCAACAAGAGAAATAGGGAAGGAGATGGGTGTTCATCATGCTACTGTTGCCCGCTGGCTAAAGAAAAATTTGTAGTAATCAGTTATCTATTGGTGTAGCATTGTCGCATGTGTCGCGTATATTTTGTGCGACACATGCGACAATAATACATTTTAATTGTACACAAGATTTTGTTTTTGATATACAATTAAATAAAAGATTTGGTAAACATCTCCATATACTCTTCTCTATCCCGAAGCTGTATTAATTCTTCTTAGAAACTCGCTAGTTGTAATATACCGATTTGAGAATTTATTTTGCATAAGTTTATTGAAGAGTTTGTCATTCGTAACAATCACTTTATCATTTGTATCAATATATAATAAATGATTTAAATCAAAATAATCATTCTTCCCTGGCGTATTTCCAAATGAAATACGCTGATCAGAATAATAAGATGCTAATATTATAAATAAATCTATGGAATGATCGTATGAATTCATTATTTCAAGCTGAGATCTCTCATCATTCTTATTTATTTCGTTTTTGTTTGTATAGAGTTTTGTTGAGAAATGGTGTAGTAAATCATCAAAAAAATTGCTGGGGAAAACTTTTTGAGTCTTTTCCCATCTTTCATAATATTCACTTAATAATCTCTTTTTATCTTTTTTGTTTTTTGCAATCATAGTAGCATCAGCAAATGATTTTATAAAAACGGTTGACCCAGATTTATCATATTGTAAAATGAAATTATAGAATTGGTAGTCAGGTAGGTTTTTAATCCAACTAATAAACTTTGAATAAGAATCGGAACTTATAATAAGTGAAAGTACGCGCCTTATACCATTAGCGATTTCATCGTCGTTCAGATTAAATCCAAATGCGTTACAATAAAGTGTTTCAGATAAATTAGTACAAATTCTTAATTTGCTATTTAAAATCTTAGCGAGTATTGGTTTTCTTAAGTTGAAGCTAGACTCATCCTTAATTCCTGATGCAATTTCGATAATGGATAATATGGAGGAGAACGAACTATTAATAAGGCTTTCAATATCAAGTATTGAAGTTACTTGTCTTAGCGAATTGGTTTCGAGATAATATTGCATTTGGCAATTTTGATCTGGTATTTTACGCTAGACTTCCAACAATAGAACCAAGAGTTATCAACACTCCTGTTACGATTATCCATAATTTCTTTTCATAAAAAAGAATTGTTAAACATGTTGAAATAATCAAGAACTGGACAGAAAGGTTGAAAAAGAATGGTCTATTAAATTTTGAAAGCCAGATCTCATAAAAAGCAAATTGATTAAACCAAAGGACTAAAGATATTCCAATCGCAATAATAACCACCAAAGAAGTGATTAGGATTGATTTTAATTTTTTAATCTCAGAATTCAATTGGCCAACTTCTAAATCTTTGCTTTTCATTTGTTCAGTAAAAACTATTGAGTTAGCTTCTACTGATTTTTCTAATACCTCAATTTTCTTATCTCTTATTTGAATATCATCGTCTTTATCCCTCAGTTTTTTGTCATATTTCCTTTGCAATTCAACAAAGTTTTGATCTGGAGTAGAAAGGAACTTTGTGTACTCATATATAACTTGGGCTTTGTTATCTTCAGTAATTCCTCCTCCCTTGAGGATGTTGGTCTTAATATGATGTGTGGCTTTTCGAACAAATTCTGGCGGTATATCTTTTGATTTTATATCAAAACCAATAAGCAGTTTAAGGTCTTCGTAATTAAAGATTTGATCCCTTGGGAGCAAATCTTTGGCAATTAGTTCTCCAAAAAGTTCAGAAAACTCACCTTTTAATGCTTGACTTTCGACAAATTGTGAAAGAGTCTGAAGTACCGACAGTAACCTTATTGCATATGGAGGGGATTCTTCTTTCTTTTTAAAGATTGCATGTTCAATTACTGAATGGTCCATTGAAAGGAACCATGCTGCAGAACTTCCACTTTTTTCCCTCTCCTTTTGTATTAAGAAGTAATGGTATGCATCATGAAACAATGCTCTATCATCTTTAGGTGGCCAATGAGATCTAAACTTCCTATCATATTTATTCAATTCTTTCAATATTTTTTTTAGATCCTTTTTATCAAATAAAGTTCCATTTTCCTCAAAACCAACTATTTCAACCCCCATCTCCTGCAACCTTTTGGCGTTTTCTGATTCCTCTAGATTAAAGTCCAATTCTTTAATTTCTTTATTGCTATACTGGATTATTTCTTCTCGAACTTCTTCAATTAATTCATCAGGTAAAAGGTCTTCTCCAATTTCTAATTCCGGCATATATACCTGAACACGAGCATGTATTTCAGCTATTGTAAGTTCAGATGCAGCAAATCTAATTCCCAACTTTTTTGCATTGTTAAGTATCTCTCGAAATTCATTATGCCTTTTTGATTTAGTAAATGCGATGTTCCCTATAAAATTTGTATCCAGAAAAATTATGGAATCCTTATAAAGGTTTTCAGTCAAGAAATCAACAGGCAAATCAAGTCCTATGAGTCTTGATTGATAATAACGGTTACAAATACTAAAAGCTAGGCTATTCAAGCACGGGTCTCTTCGATCAAAAAGATAACTGATAGAATTCGCCAGGTCCTTTTTAGTTATATCTATGTTGTATTTTGCAATTGTCGTTTCACATATTTCATGCAGTTCTTGTGAAGGGACAAATTCTGTTGCTTCAGCAATTCCTGCGAGCTGTCCCGCATAAGCATAACCATATTTAGCCATCAAGTTAGATACTGTTTCTAAAAGTAGGTTCTTTAAGTCTTCAGAATTTTCGGCAGTAACAATTCCTTTAAATAACTCATTGATTGATTGCTCTACAAATTCATCAAGTTGTTTATACTGTGTGTCAATGGTGCTAAGTATAGAGTCTGATATCTTAAATATTGCATTATCTAGGTTCTCTTCATTTCCGCTAACTAACACAAGGATATCATTTTTCCAAGATCTATGTATTGATTTTGAGACCTCTTCCTGCCGTATTGGTAATTCTTCATATATTCCATCATATGCTTTTTTAACATCGAACTCTTTTAGTCCTTGAATTACTATTAAGTGAATAATAATATTGTCAATTGACTTATTACGCATGAATTCGGTGGTTTGTGAGAGTGTCATCACTGCCGAAGAGTAAATTAAAGTATTCATATATTTGTTAAATTAATATTGATTTTTCCGACCAAATATTATAATCCTCAGTATATTACTATCATGTAAAATACATCCTCAATTCCGTAAAAGCACTAACCTTCTATTGGACAACCATTTATTAGTTGTAAAGATAAAGAATGTTATTCAGGTAACAAATGATAAAACCTATTAGTTTACTATATAGTGGATCGTTATAGTGGTAGAATACAATCTATTATAAGTATTAGTAAAGTAACGAAGGCAATAAATAAATGCAGGGGTAAGTTTGTTAAAATTGTTTAACCTATATTTTACCCGGAGGGAATAAAAAAAGCCCCGTTATTAACATAACGAAGCTTTCTGATTAAGTTTATCTGCTTTAGATACAGATAATTGTGGTTTAACCCAAAAACCGTGGGAGTTACTGGATTCGAACCAGTGACCCCCTGCTTGTAAGGCAGGTGCTCTGAACCAACTGAGCTAAACTCCCGTAAAGAACGTATCCCCCGAAAGGGACGGCAAAAATAAGACGAATTTTTGGTTCCGCAAAATTATTTTAGTCAAAAAAAGGTGTTGGGTACCGGATACCGGATTCCGGGAAATTGGATATAATCAATATTTATTCAGAGAAGCCCAATGCCTAAGCCCAATGCCACGCCCAATGCCTACTGCCCCTCTTCATACATCGGACTCAAATTAAACCGATCCGGGTGCCGGGGATGAGTAGTCCGGTAAAAATCCTGGATGATCTTCAGGTCTTTTTCATAGTCACCAGAAGGATAAACGGTTAGGCCGTATCCAACTTTTTTATTCCTGTAATCAAGATAAACACACCCAATGGGTACTCCTGCCTCCATGGCGATGGCATAAAAGCCTTTTTTCCACTTTTTTACAAGCTTGCGTGTGCCCTCAGGCGTGACCATCAGGTAAAAACGGTCGTTGTTTTTAAACATCTCGGCTATTTGCTCGACAAGACGGTTATTCTTGCCACGATCAACAGGAATGCCACCAGCTTTTTTTACCAGCCATCCCATGGGTCCGCTAAAAGCTTCTTTTTTGATCAGAAAACGTGGTTTTCAACCCCAGAATGGTAGCCCCAAACCTGCCAAATACAAAATCGAAATTACTGGTATGTGGGGCTGCCAGCAAGACACACTTTTTCAAATCAGGTGGAGGTTTATGTTCAATCTTCCATCCCGAAACCCAGAAATAAAACTTAGCAAATAGACGCAGCATTATTACAAAGATATTATAAATGATGATTTGGTCCTATTGAAGATAGTGTTAGATGTTAAGAGTTAGGTGTTAGATGAAGATCCAAATTCAACTGATTTAACTAATTCAACTAATTCAACCGATTCAACCGATTATTCATCTGCTATTACTGCTCCCGACGCCTGACGCCTAAACTAGAAATCGATTTCCAGGTCAAGCTGATCCCTGAGGTTCTTGATCTCAGGATTCTTCTCGGTCATCTTTTTGTAGATCTCATCAGGGAAATAGGCCTTGTCCTGTTGCTCTTTTAAATCGGCCAGAACGATATTGATAGCGACAAAGTCGTTTTTGAGCTCCTTCTTCAGAAATCCGGTGATCTTTGGAAGTAAGCTTTTGATTTCTCGTTCCAGCACCTTGTTATCGGCAGTGACTTCCACAGTGAACTCTTCCTTGAGGACAGGGCTTTTTGCATTTAAGCTGCTGAGCAGGTTCTGTGAGTGCTTACATATTGCAGGAATCCCACTCTTCCAGACTGCTTCCAGATCAGCCTGGCTGAATATTGTTTTATTCTTTTGTTCGGGAAGCTTTTCAGTATTCCCCTCTTTTTCTTTATCTCCATTAAGAATTTTGGATGCTTTTTTAATGGAAAGGTGATCTATAAGCGAATCATCCCGGGTGTCGTAAGTTTTCTCGGGTTCCTTCACTTTGCTTTCTTCCACTTTCTCCGGTTTTTTCGCCTTCACGGCCGCTGTGGCTACAGGTGGTGCGGGCTTTTCATCAGGGGTGGGAAGATCTGCTTTTTTTTTGTCACCAACTTTTTGACCTGAGGAAGGAAAACCCATCAATCCACACATTTGAAGGAGCGATAATTCTAACAACAAGCGCTTGTTGTTGCTGCCTTTATATTGTACATCATACTGGTTGTTGATACTCAATGCCCTTAGCAGAAAATCAGTTTCACACAATCCTGACTGATCCAGGTACCTTTTCTTCAGATTTTCACTTACCTCAAGCAGTTTGGAAGTGCTTGGGTCTTTGCAAACCAGCAGGTTTCTCAGATGCTCTCCCAAACCTATGATAAAGTGTTGCCCGTCGAAACCATTCTCAATGATCTCATTGATGATCAGCAAAGTGTTTGAGGCATCTCCCTTGAGAATGTGCTGAATGATCCGGAAATAATAATCGTAATCAAGCACATTAAGCACCTGGATGACATTTTCATATGTGAGCTCGTCGCCGGCAAAACTCACCAGCTGGTCGAAGATAGAAAGGGCATCTCTAAGGGCGCCGTCAGCTTTCTGTGCGATAATGTGCAAGGCATCATCGCTGGCTTTTACATTTTCATTACCTGCAACATATTTTAAATGCCCTGCAATATCTTCCACTGTTATTCGCTTGAAGTCGAAGATCTGGCATCGTGATAATATGGTGGGGATGATCTTATGCTTTTCTGTTGTTGCGAGAATGAACTTGGCGTAGGGAGGAGGCTCCTCCAGGGTTTTCAGGAAAGCATTGAAGGCAGCAGCCGACAGCATATGAACCTCATCAATGATATAGATTTTGTATTCTCCGACCTGTGGAGGAATGCGTACCTGGTCAACCAGGTTGCGGATGTCTTCAACTGAGTTATTGGAAGCTGCGTCGAGCTCATGAATGTTGAAAGATGCTGACTCATTGAAAGAAGTGCATGATTCACATTCGTTGCATGCTTCTATTTTATCGGTGAGGTTCTGGCAATTGATAGTTTTGGCAAGAATCCTTGCACATGTCGTTTTTCCCACCCCTCTTGGTCCGCAAAACAAAAATGCCTGGGCCAGATGCTGATTTCTGATCGCATTCTTGAGTGTGTTGGTGATGGATTTTTGCCCCACAACGGTATCAAAAGTAACCGGTCTGTATTTTCGGGCAGAAACAACGAATTTTTCCATGTGCAATGCAGGGTTTTGGGATTTCAAAAGTACAAAAAAAAAGGTATCAGGTATTAGGTACGACGTACTACGAATTTTCGATTTTCAATTCCTCGTAATACTTAATACCTGGTACCTGGTACTATTAAATTATATCTTTGCATCCATGATCCTCATCTACAGCCCCCAGATCACTCCACGCATCAGGTACATCTTCAAGCTTATTTTCGCCGGATTATTGAAGGATGAGCCTGAATTTACTTCTGATCCTGAAGAGTTCAAAGTGGCCGGGGGGCCTAAGATCAACTATTCTAAAGATCACACCATTGGCGGCTTGTTTTTTGAAGCTCAGGGCCTGCTTTCAGAAAAAGATATCCAGACACAGGAGCTGACTTTCCTTGAAGATGAAGACCCGGTGGCTTTCTTTCCGGTATATGGCGAAAAGACTAGCCTGAAGTTCGACCCTTTCGCTGCCTCCTTTTACCTGGTTAGCCGGTATGAAGAATATCTGCCTTTTGTAAGGGATGAATACGGGCGTTTCCAGGCCAGGGACAGCATTGCCTGGAAGATGGATTTTCTCGATAAACCTGTAGTTAACATCTGGTCTGAGCTGATCGCTGACCTGATCAGGAAAAAGTGGCCGGAGTGGTCACCAGGGCATAAAGCCTACCGTTTTATCCCCACCATCGACATCAATGCGGCATGGAAATATAAACATAAGGGCTTTTTCAGGACTACTGCCGCTATAGCAAGTGCTTTCCTACATGGAGAATTTAATACTGCAGTGGAAAGAATAAAAGTAGTGAGCAACAGCCTGGCGGATCCATTTGATACTTATCAGGATCAACTGGGCATTCACAAGGAGTATGATCTTGAGACTATATATTTTATTTTGTTTGCCGATTATGATACCAACGACAGGAATATCCCGGTAAACAACCGGCACTTCATTACACTTATTAAAAGCCTGGCAGATTATTGCAGTATCGGTATCCATACCTCTTTTGCTTCTCTGAAGGCCAATGATAAGCTCGAACAGGAGTTCAACAGGCTGGCTGCAGTCCTGAACAAGGAGGTTAACATGACCAGGCAGCATTTTCATGTGTTGAACATGCCGGTCACCTACCGGAATTTCGTCAATATGGATGTGGGAAACGATTATTCTATGGGGTATGCGGTGATACCCGGATTCAGGGCGGGCATTTGTGACCCATTTTATTTTTACGACCTCGACTTTGAGATGGAAACCAACATGCAAATCTGGCCCTATGCTATCGTCGACAAAGCACTGGAGCTTGGTTATAATCTTGAAAAGTCATTTAAACCAATTATTGACAGGGTGAAGGCAGTGAATGGAACACTGATTACACTCTGGAATAATGAGTCGCTGAAGAAAGAAAATGGGAATAATGCTAGTCTCGGAGATTATGAAGCTTTGATTCAAATGGCACTTCCTTAAATATTCAATGCCATCGTTCCATTAATCAAATTATATTTGTACAGATATCTGCCTTTATGTTGAAAAGTTTGTACTTATACGCAAGGTATTTCTTCCTTACGGTTTTTTCCGCAAAGATCCTGTATCTTATGAAAGACTTCTACAGGTATTATTTGTCGGGGAACCGTTACTTTAAAGGCTATACTCCCGACGATAAACAAAGAAAACTATCCATAGCCCGCGCAGTAAACTGGCTCCTCAAGGCACAAAAAGTTACGGGTGATGATGGGATGGGGTCATTTCATCTGGTTAACGGTTGGTCGTCTTCATATCCTGAGACCACCGGGTATATAATCCCAACACTTCTTCAGTATGCATCAGCGAAGAACGACACCAATATTACCGAATCGGCGATCAAAGCAGCCGATTGGCTGGTAGAAATACAAAGACCTCCCGGTGGATGGCAAGGAGGACGCGTGAATGAAAACAAGCCACCCGTGGTATTCAATACTGCACAAATCATCAGGGGGTTGATCCCGGTACACAGGGTCACAAAAAACAAAAAATATCTTGATAGTGCTGTCAAAGCAGCTGATTGGTTGTGCAGCATACAGGATAAAGAAGGGACCTGGACCAGGCATGCACTGATGAAGAGGGCCAAGGGTTTATGATAGTTATGTTGATTTTCCCTTGCTGATGCTTCACAGGGAAACACAGGTGGAAAAATTTAAAGAGCATGCTATCAGGAACCTGAATTGGATCGTAAATGAAAAACAACTCAAGAACGGATGGTTTGAGGATTGTGATAATACGATCAAAAGGAACCATAAACCCATCTTGCATACCATTGCTTATACCATCGACGGTTTGCTGGATTCAGGAATATACCTAGAAAGAAGAGATATACATTGAAGCGGCCAAAAAGGCAGCAGATGTGCTGAAAGATAAATTTGATCAGGATGGATTCCTTCATGGAAGATACGACCAGGAATGGAAAGGGAGCGAGCATATGATCCTGACCGGTTGTGCACAGATGTCGATCGTGTGGCAAAAAATAGCCCATTATTCAGGGAATAGCTCCTATGCCGAATCGGCCATGAGAATGAACAGCTTGCTGGCAAAGCTTCAAATGAGAAAATTCAGAAATGAATCTCAGGATACTCTTGGAGCAATCCAAGGTTCTTACCTACTTTGGGGTAGATATGAACCTTTTGCATATCCCAATTGGGCTACGAAATATTTTGCAGATGCGATGATGCTCGAAGAGAATCATCAAAAATAATATAGGTATTGAATAACGAAATTCTTGCATACAGGCTGCTAAGGTCGTTTACAGAGTTCAAGGATAACCCTGCCATTCGTATTGGGAATAGTGTATGGACTTACAATGACTTATACCTTAAGTCATCTGCCATCAGCAATGCAATACTTCAATCTTCAGCAGATGCAGGCACCACTGTAGCAATTTTGGGCGCTAAAAGCTTCATGACTTATGCCGGTATTTGTGGATCTTTACTGGCCTCTCATACTTATATGCCCCTGAACCTGAAATTTCCTGCAAGCCGAAATCATAAAATGCTGACATTGTCAGGTGCCAGAACCATTGTGGCTGATGAGGAAGCAGGGAATATGATTGGTCAGCTGTTGACAGAGAATGGAACAAAGTACTCACTCATCCTCGATGAAGAACCACTCAAATGGGACAACGAATATCCTGAACATGAGATCATCCCATTAGATAAGCTGAAGCAAGCAGATCCAATGGAAATTAAGGCCCTGCCTGAAGATGCAGCATACCTGCTTTTTACCTCTGGCACAACAGGGATACCCAAAGGGGTGCCTGTATCAAACAAGAATGTATGTGCCTACCTGGATCATGTTTTATCGACCTGGGAATTCCGGGAAAAAGATAGATTTTCCCATACTTTCGACCTCACCTTCGACCTGAGTGTACATGATATGATGGTATGTTGGCTCTCGGGTGCCTGTCTGTGCGTGCCGGAAGATGACTCCCCTTTCCGGCTGGCCTCTTATATTCGGGATCAGAAGATCAGTGTATGGTTTTCGGTACCTTCCGTGGCAGTGCTGATGGACAGGATGCGTTTATTGAAGAGCAATTCTCTTGAAAAGCTTCGCCTAAGTTTCTTTTGCGGCGAACCTCTCCCAGCAGGGATTGCCGACAAATGGCAGAAAGCAACTGCCGGAAATGAAGTTGTTAACCTTTATGGCCCCTCGGAAGCCACCATTGCGATCAGTGCATATGCATGGGATGATGAACATAAGAAGAGTAAAAATGGCATTGTATGCCTGGGCCACATCTTTGAGAAACAGGAATACCTGCTGATGAACACAGTGAGTATGAAACAATCAGCAACAGAAGGGGAACTTTGCCTTGGAGGAAGCCAGGTGATCAATGCCTACCTTAAGGATAAAGAACTGTCAGAAAAGTACTTCATCCAGGTGGATGAACATCCCGGAAAAAGTTGGTACAGAACCGGCGACCTGGTAAGTGTTGATGCAGATGGAGACCTGTTCTTTCTGGGGAGGACCGATACTGAGGTTAAAATCTCGGGTTTTAGGGTGAATCTGCTTGAGGTTGATGACGCTATACGAAAAGCTGCAGGCACCGATATGGTAGCATCCCTGCTTGATGAAAACGAAAACACCTGCCATTGTCAGCTTTGTAAGTGGGGATGTTTCCATGAAAGAGACTCAGATCATGCAGCTTTGCAAGAAGGTGCTGCCATGGTATATGATCCCGGAAAAAATTATATTTGTAGATGAAATACCCTTGAATGTCAATGGGAAGATCGACAGGAATAAACTAAAGCAGATGATCAATGAATGAAAATGAAGTAAGGGGATTTATTATTGGCTTACTCCGGGAAAAACTGCTTCTTTTCAATATTGCTGAATCAGAAGTAAAGGATACATTTGATCTGGTGAAAAGCGGATTGCTCGACAGCATGGCCTTTGTTGATCTGATTGCAGAAGCGGAAGAAAAGTATGAGATTGAAATTGATTTTGAACTGCTCGCTGATACTTCCGATTTTACCAGTATGGGTAAGATAGTAAACATTATACTAAATGCACATCATGCCTGAAGAATTTAGCATACGAGAATTATTTGCAGGAGATGACCATGAGTTTGTAATGGTTGAAAAACTGTTTCAGGCTATGTATGACTACATGGAAAAGCATGGGCTGATCATCGGCCTGGCCAAGGAGGGAGCAAGCAAATGGGGCAAGGGAGCTAAAAAAGGACTCGGACGTTTTGGTGTCATTTACATCGCCTCAAAAGGGGATGAAATTATCGGATTTTCCCATGGAAGTATCAGACTTACACCGGATTACCTCGGAAATAAAAAAGTGGGTGTGATCACACATATTTTTGTAGAAGGGGAGAATAGGAGTAAGGGAGTTGGGGGAGCAACTTGTTAGGAAGTTAGAGGATTGGTTTAAAAAACAAGATGTTGATTCTGTTGAACTCCAGGTTCTATCTGCCAATCAAGCAGGGATTGTCTTCTGGGAAAAGCTTGGGTACCATTCAGAACTGCTTCAATGCCGCAAACCGGGCAGCGCACTCTGATCATTATAATCACAGGATTATGAGCCAGCAGGAATATACTCCTTACAGGGAGATTGCAAGATCAATGGACATTCAGAAAGGGGATGTGGTCCTGCTAACGTCCGATATCCTTAAGCTGGCCATGATAGCCCGGAAAGCAGAAAAAGAATTTAGCACCGAAGCCTTCCTAAGTAGTTTTTCAGATCTTTTAGGGGATGATGGCACCTTGCTCATCCCGGCATATAATTTCGACCTGGAGGATGGTGACCCATTTAGCATAAGTCAAACAATGCCCATGACGGGCTCCCTGGCAACAGCTGCAATGAGCCAGGGAACTTATTCCCGTACTGCCCACCCCCTTCATTCCTTTTTGGTGAAAGGAAAGGATGCTGAAACCTTGGAAAAGATGTCCAATATCAGTTCATTTGGCCCTGATTCACCTTTTGCATGGCTCCTGGAAAAAAATGCGCTGATGATATTTGCGGGCACTACGGTAGCGGAAGCCATGACCTTCACCCATTTTGTTGAGGAATCAGAACAAGTATGGTATCGGGCATACAAGAGGATCAAGATTCGCTATACCGACAGCGAAGGCAATACACAAGACCGTAACTTTAAGATCTATGCTAAAAAACCCGGCTGGACCATGCAACTACATAAGCTGGGCGATATCTTGTTGACGGATATCTTGAAATATCAAAACATAAATGGAATCCCATTCTATACGATAAGATGCAGAGATGCATTTGAGCTTATCAGTACAGACATCACGCAAAATAGTGCAAACTCCATCGCGGGATATAAGTTGAAATTATATTTTCGTGATATAATAAAATCGGGACTGAATCGGTTTAACTTATTCAGAACAACTTATGGCAAGATCAGGAGTGCTAAACGTATATATTGAGGATATCAGCCCCAGGGCCAGGTGGATTTTCAAACTTTTGATTGAAGATCTTCTGGGTTTGAAACTTAATCTAACGGAAGATCTGGGCAGCGATCAGCCACTGCTCAATTACTCCAATAAAGATATTCCCGGTTCATTTTCTGTATATCCGGGTGGATTATTATCACAAAAAGATATTCAGGAACAAAAGATCATCATGGGTGAGTATGATGGATTGCCGGTATTTTTCTTGACAGAAGGTGGTGATATGCCATTTGACCCCTTCTCCATGGCTTTTTACCTGGTTTCCAGGTATGAAGAATATCTCCCTTTTCAAAAAGATGTCCATGGACGTTTTTCTCATACGGAAAGCCTGGCATTTAAAGAGAAATTCCATGGATTGGCCATTGTAAATCGTCTCGCATTAAATATTCGAACAGTTGTTATCAGAAAAGTTCCCCGACCTGGAGTTCGATCGGCCGGGCATATCGTTTCATCCCGACAATTGATGTTGATATAGCCTTATGCTCACCTGGGAAAGGGATTTGTGAGGACTTATGGTGCTATGTTAAAACTTTTGTTGAAAGGCAATATTGGTGAGATTCAAGAAAGGATCAAAAGCATGCGTGGAAAGGCGGAGGATCCGTATGATAATTTTGATCAGCTCCTTGCATTATTTTCAAAGCATTCGCTGAATCCTGTTTTTTTTATCCTTGCCGGTGATCCTGGCCCATATGACAGAAATCTTTCTTTGAAAAATAAACGCTTTGCTGCCCTTTTAAACAGGCTTTCGGAGGAAGCGGAGCTTGGTGTTCATCCATCCTATGGGGCAGGAAACAACAATGAGAAAATTAAGAAGGAAATCAAGAGGATCAAAAAAGCCTGTGGCAAACAGATCTGTTAAAAGCAGGCAGCATTTTGTCAGGATGCAGTTTCCTGATACTTATGAAGCATTGATTAAGGCAGATATCAGTGAGGATTTCTCCATGGGTTATGCCTCCATTGCGGGTTTCAGGGCAAGCATTGCATCCCCTTTTTACTTTTATAATTTAAAGAAGGAGAAAGAAACTGAACTGATCGTCTACCCCTTTGTATTCATGGATACAACATTGAGTGATTATCAAAACCTGCCACCTGAGAAATACCTTGAAGCGGTGATACCTTTGATAGCAGAGACCAAAGCTGTGGACGGCACCCTTGTTGGCATCTGGCACAACTATGCCCTTGCAGATGATGAAAAGAAACACAAAGCCCTGTCAGATATCCTTAATAATGCATCGTCACAATGATAAAACACCTCAAATACGAGCATATTGATAAGGAACGCTGGGATGACTGCATCGATCAATCATTCAATGGGGTGATCTATGCTTATTCCTGGTTCCTGGATGTTGTTTGCGAGGAGTGGGAAGCCCTGGTGGAAGGCGACTATGAACGGGTCTTCCCGATCAACTTCAGAAAAAAATACGGGAATCAGCATTATTTACCAGCCCTTCTTTACTCAACAGCTGGGATTGTTTTCCCGAACTGAGCTAAGCCCGGAAGTGGTCAACAATTTCCTGGCCGTAATACCAGCACATTATAAGGTGATTGATCTGAACCTGAACATCCATAATAAACCTGATTTCCCGGGGTTTGAATATGCCGCCCAGGTGAATCATGAGCTGGACCTGATCGGGGATTATACAAGCCTGAGACAAAACTACAGCAGCAATACCCGCCGCAACCTGGTAAAAGCTGAATCGAGGGCTTGTCGATTGTGAAAGGCATTAAACCCGATGAAGTGATTGATCTTTTCAGGGCAAACAGGGGCAAGGATATCAAAGTGCTTAAGGATGCCAATTACCTGAAACTGAAGAGGCTGATCTATACCTGTATGTATAAAGGGATGGCAAATGTTTATGGAGTGTATAATGAAGAAAACACACTTTGTGCCGGGGCTGTTTTTGTGGAGAATTTCAAAAAAACGGTATTTCTTTTTTCCGGGTTGAGCAGTGAAGGGAAGAGATAAAAGGGCTATGTTTCTGCTGATCGATCATTTTATCAAGGAAAACGCCAATAAGCACCTGACGCTGGATTTCGACGGTTCCAATGATGAGGCTCTGGCGAGGTTTTATAAAGGCTTCGGATCCACACGAATTGATTTCATGAAGATCAGCCGCAACACTTTACCCGCCTTTATCTAAATTCCCTTTCAAGTTTTGGCGGAGATTGCGTTCATAATTTGTACATTTGTTGAACAGCTACTCAAAGGCAATAGCATCATGAAGTTCCTGGCATCAGAAAATATTAAGATCGCACTCGAATCCATCTGGAGCCATAAACTCCGTTCCTGGCTAACCATCGGCATTATCGCATTCGGGATCATGGCCCTTGTAGGTATACTTACCTCCATCGATGCTGTAAAATACTTTCTGAAGGATAACTTCAGTATGATGGGTGCCAATACATTTACCATTCGAAACCGTTCACTGCGGGTTCATGTAGGTGGAGAAGCTCCTAAATCTGAGAATTACAGGATTATTTCATATGATGAAGCAGTAGAGTTTAAAGAAAGGTTTGATTTCCCGGCCAGCACAAGCCTGAGTACCTGGGGAACAGGAACCGCTACGGTTAAATATGGGTCTGAAAAATCAAGTCCCAATATTGGGATCATAGGAGGGGATGAAAACTATGTTGAGAATGCTGGTTTTGAAATTGAATTTGGACGAAATATGTCACAGACTGAGATGCGCGATGGCAGGCATGTGGTGGTGATCGGGAGCGAGATCAAAACCATATTATTTAAAGATGGTGAAAACCCATTGAATAAAGTCATTGCCATTGGCCCTGGTAAATACAGGGTAATTGGTGTAATGAAAGAGAAAGGGTCCAGTGCCGCCTTCTCAGGCGACAGAAGGTGTATTATTCCGATAAGCAATGTTCGGAGTTACTTCTCACGGCCCACTATGAACTATTCGATCTCGGTTAAATCCGAAAATCCTCAACAAATGGAGGCAGCGATCAATGAAGCCACCGGATTATTCAGGATCATCAGGGATGTGCCAATTGGTGAAGAAGAAAACTTCACCATGGTAAAGAGTGATAACATTGTAGAAATGCTGAACGACTTTCTAAAAGAGATCAGAATAGGTGCAATCGTGATTGGGATCATCACACTCTTTGGTGCTGTGATCGGCCTGATGAATATCATGCTGGTATCTGTGGCCGAAAGAACCCGTGAGATCGGAATCAGGAAGGCCGTTGGTGCTAATAGTTCCCGTATCCTCCGTCAGTTCCTTGTTGAAGCCATTGTGATCGGTCAGCTGGGAGGAATTTTCGGGATTATCCTCGGAATAGCCATTGGGAATGCAGTTTCCGGATTAATAGGTAGTGATTTTATCATCCCATGGGAATGGATGGGTATGGGCGTAGCCCTGTGTTTGCTGGTTGCCCTGCTATCAGGAATCCTGCCCGCTGTAAAAGCCGCCAAACTCGATCCTATCGAATCCCTCCGCTACGAGTAGATTCCTAAACCATTCTAAATACTCTAAATACTTTAAGTACTCTAAGTACTCTAAATACTTTAAGTACTCTAAATACTCTAAGTACTTCTATTTAATATGCGCATTTATATACTCAATCCCTATCATCTGATCATAATAGGTTCCGGGTTCACGATAATAAACTAAGAATGATATATTCATTATTCGTGTCCCAGTGATTACCTTCTATCAGCGTCATATCACCGGCATCCGTACCATCTTCCAGGAATACGTATGCGTAGTTATAATATCCCTGTTTAAGATAAACTGGTATAGTAGTAATTATTCTCATAATCATATTTCATCATAGCTTCGTCGGTGAAATCCCAGTCGGTCAGGCCTCCAAAAATATACAGGTTGCCGGTTACAAGGGGATGGGTGTAGGGCAGGCTGAAATGCACATATGCATAATCACTTTCTATGTCGCTGAATTCGGCTCCTTCTTTCTCAAGAAAAAACTTCCCGTTTAAGTCATCATCGCGGACATACTGCTTGAAATTACGTCGCTCGTCTTCGACAAGATAAACCTGCGTGCCCTGGTAATCATAGTCGAACAAGGCAATCCGCTCGGATTGATATCTTAGACTCTTAATATCAAAAGCCCTGAATTCATTTCCCCCATCAAAAACAAGCTCATTGATAAAGTGATAATCCAGCTTGTTGCCAACCACCATCCTGGGCTGTACATTGTATACAGCATTGTCCCAACGCCAGTTCTGTAAAACCATCACTTTGAGGTCGCGGTAGGGATTCTGAATATAAAAACTACCCGGAATTGATCTCAAATTCTACCTGCTGGCGATAGTTCCTGTCTTCGATTCTTTACCGGAGGAACCACCTCTCCGTTGATTGTCAGCTTCTGGTCGGTGACCATAAAGCGCCGGGTGAGCACAACATTGGAATCAAGATCCTCATCCTTATATACTTTCAGGATATAATTGCCTGATTTTAAAAGCTTCATATAGTCTGTGGGGAAGCTTAAGCGGTAATTAGTGTAAACATTCAAGGGTGTTGAAAGAGAAAGCATAATCGGTGATTTCATCTTCGTTAAATCCATTAATATATTGTGAGTGAGAAAGTTCGGATGTCTCCCACATGGCGTCACAATGGATAATGGTAAAAAAATAAGATTTTACGTCGGCATCCATATCGTCGAAAGAAAGGATCAGCTGCTGACCGCTTTTCAAGCCCACGACCGGTGGCGACATCTCCCATCCTTCTCTATACAACTCAACACTTTTAATATAGTCCTTATAAACAAAATTCTTGTGGCGGATGTAATCCTGTTTAAAGTAATCTTCATCCTGTCCCATCAAATAATATTTACTTGATAAAACAATTAGTATCACTATTAAACTTATCGTGTTTTTATACCACATAGTATTTGTCATTCCATATTTAAAACTCTACCCGCACAAAAATAGTATAATCTTTACACCCTACTATGGAAAGTAATAATTCCATAATAAATGAAAGAAGTTCTGTAAACTGCTGGGCTCCCTCGACTTCGCTCGGGATGACAGGTCATAGTTTTGTGTCCAGAGGAAGGGCGCGGCGCACAATTAAACCCAATTATGGAGCGCCGCGCCCTTCTATGTTTAAGTTTAATTTAGTTGTCACCCCGAGCGTAGTCGAGGGGCCTCCAAGCTATCACCTACCAGTTTTTTTAAAAACAAAATTTATCTCGATTAATGGACTTATTTGAAAAACAGTCTAAATAAGCACAACATATTAAATAAATGCAATTAACTAAATATAAATCAGCTTTTTTTTTGTAAACTTGCACCTTCAAAAATCATACAAGACTAAGGTATGTCCAATACATTTAAGATCAAAAAAGGCCTTGATATCAAGTTGTTAGGCGAGGCCGAAAAATCGATCAAAGAAGTTCCAACCAAACTTTGTGCCATTAAACCACCCGATTTTCATGGGGTATTTCCAAAGATCCTGGTAAAGGAAGGAGAGATGGTTAAAGCAGGTTCACCATTGTTTTACGACAAATACAGGGAGAATATCATTTTTACTTCTCCGGTAAGCGGAAAAATAAGGGAGATCAGGCGTGGGGCAAAACGGGTACTGCTTGAAGTATCAATTGAAGTTAGTCCGGAACAGGAGTACATTGATTTTGGTCGCAGCTGATCCTAATAGCCTCGATAAGGCTGCGGTAACAGAAAAGATGCTAAAGGGTGGAGTATGGCCCTTCATCCGCCAGAGACCTTATTCGATCATAGCCAATCCTGATGATGACCCTAAAGCAATCATGATATCTGCTTTTGATTCAGCTCCGCTGGCTCCAGGCTTCGCTTTCATGGTGAAAGGGAATGAAAAGGAATTCCAGACAGGTGTTGATGCACTCAAAAAACTGACAAGTGGAAAAGTTCACCTGAATATAAGTCCCAAACAAGCCAATTCTGAGTTCAGCAAGATTAAAGGTGTTGAGATCAATATCTTCACAGGGCCTCACCCTGCCGGAAATATCAGTACACAGATCAGCAGGATCTCACCCATTAATAAAGGAGAGATCATCTGGTATTTGCGTCCCCAGGATGTGCTCACCATCGGCCGGCTGTTCCTGAACAGGGCAAATGGATTCAAGCAGGATCATTGCCCTTACCGGATCGGAAGTTGAAAAGCCACAATACTATAAAACTGTAATTGGTGCCTCCATTAGCGAAATGATCAGGAAACGTAAAGGAAGGAAAACTCAGGTATATTTCAGGGAATGTCCTTACCGGCAAACAGATCGAAAAAACAGGTTTCGTTGGGTTCTATGATTCACAGGTTACCGTTATCCCTGAAGGTGATCATTATGAATTTTCGGCTGGGCACTGCCCGGACTTAAGAAATTCAGCTTTTACACACCTTCCTCTCATGGATGATGCCTGCTAAAAAATACCGTCTCGATACCAATTATAATGGTGGCGAACGGGCATTTATCCTCACTGGTAAATTTGAACAGGTATTTCCGCTGGATATTTATCCAATGCAACTGATCAAGTCGATTATGATAGAAGATATCGATGAGATGGAAAACCTGGGGATATATGAAGTTGATGAAGAAGATTTCGCACTTTGTGAGTTCATCAGCACCTCAAAGATCAACATCCAGCAGATTGTCAGGGATGGGATCGACCTGATGAGCAAGGAAATGAATTAATGCCTAATAGACGTATACAATAAAGGATAATCATATTTAATTTCAATGAAAGCACTTAGAAACTATATTGACAAAATAAAACCCCAGTTTGAAAAAGGGGGAAAGTTTGCAAAGCTTCATTCAACATTCGAAGCTTTCGAAACTTTCCTTTTTGTTCCAAACAGGGTGACCACGTATCGGTAGCCATATCCGTGATGCCAACGATGCGAAAAGAACCATGATCATCGTGGTGCTGGCATTGATCCCGGCCATGCTATTCGGGATGTGGAATGTTGGATTCCAGCATTACCTCTCGATCGGGATCAAGCGATCAGACCTCTGGCCAAACTTCTGGCATGGTTTCCTGGTACTGTTACCAATCATCGTGGTATCATATGTTGCCGGATTGGGTACAGAGTTTGTCTTTGCCCAGATCACGTGGTCATGAAGTTGCATGAAGGTTTCCTGGTGAGTGGGATGCTGATCCCCCTGATCATGCCACCCGATGTTCCCCTGTGGATGGTGGCGTCTCTGCTATTTTTGCAGTGATATTCGGAAAAGAGGTTTTTGGCGGAACAGGGATGAACATCCTGAACCCTGCACTTACAGCCAGGGCATTTCCTCTTCTTTGCCTATCCCAAGCATATGTCGGGCGATAAAGTATGGATTGCCGAACAGGGCGATGCCGTTTCAGGTGCCACACCACTGGGCGATGCACTGGCTAGGACAACAGTCCTGATCAAACTGACTTACCTGCAACCATGGATATGTTCTATGGGTTTTATCCCGGGATCAATCGGTGAAACATCAACACTGGCCATCTTTATAGGTGCTCTAATTCTTGTTATTTACCGGAATGGCAAGCTGGCGGATCATGCTCTCGGTATTTGCCGGCGGACTGGTGATAGGATATATCTTTAACCTGGTTGGCACAACGACTATATGCGATCTCTCCTTATTACCACCTTATTATGGGAGGATTTGCATTTGGTGCTGTATTCATGGCTACCGATCCGGTTACTGCATCGCAAACAAACAGAGGAAAATAGATATATGGATTCCTGATCGGATTCTTTGTCGTAATGGTCAGGGTATTTAACCCGGCCTATCCTGAAGGTATGATGCTGGCCATCCTGCTGATGAACGTATTTGCACCACTGATAGACCATTATGTGATTCAGGCAAACGTCAAAAGAAGAAAGAAAAGATGGGCTGCAGTTCAAGCTGCTTAACGAAAATAAAGATTGAAACATCATAAGATATAATCCATGTTTACTAACAGGTTCATATTTATTTACTCCTCGCGTCATGGTGATCATCGTGGCTGCAATGCTTTCGACGGCTGCCATGGTGCTCAAACCATCCCAGGAAAGGAATATGGCCATTGCGAAGATCCAGGGGATCCTATGGCAGCTAATATTGAGGCAACTGCAGAAGATGCTGAAACATTATTCATGACCAGTGTATCACTCGAAGAAATGGTGATCGATCAGGATGGCAAGGTAACCGGCAGTTATCGAAAGGAAAGCTTAACAAGGCGATGACGGGCCTTTGACCTCAACCTTAAAAAGGAACTGTATAATAAGTCAACAGGGAGGATCCATATAAAGTACCACTTTATATTGCTGAAAAAGATGGTGAGAAAGATTTATATCATTCCCTTGCTTGGCAAAGGACTATGGGGCCCGATATATGGAAATATAGCCCTTAATGCTGATATGAATACCATTATGGAGCAGAATTCGGCCACGATAAGGAAACCCCGGGACTGGGCGCTGAGATTCGACAGGAGTTTTGCAGACCAGTTTATAGGAAAGAAAATCTTTGATGATCAATGGAAGTTTATTTCGATTAAAGTTGTAAAAGGCGGAGTTGGAATATGCCTGCAGGCGGATCAGATCCATGGCGTGGATGCCATCTCAGGTGGCACTATTACCTGTAATGGGGTTACAGAAATGATAGAGAATTGTTTAGAGGAATTATGTTGGATATTTTAAAAACCAGCAATAAGATATGAGTACAGAAATAGACAGAAAGAGAACCATTGTTTTCTGCCAAAGAACAGGAAGCTGCTCACCAACCCGCTGGGTGGAGAAAACCCGATTACTGTGCAGGTGCTTGGGATTTGTTCTGCCCTTGCAGTTACAGCGAAACTGGAACCGGCTTTTGTGTTGGCCCTTTCTGTGATGGCTGTCATGGTATTGGAAATGTAATTATTGCTGTATTGCGAAAAACCATTCCACCCAGGATCAGGATCATCGTCCAGCTTGTGGTCATTGCTTCACTCGTTATCCTGGTCGACCAGGTTTTGAAAGCCTTTGCCTATGATGTAAGCAAACAGCTTTCGGTATTCGTCGGACTGATCATTACCAACTGTATCATCATGGGACGCTTCGAAGCCTTTGCCATGGCCAACAAACCGTGGCCATCATTCCTTGACGGGATAGGAAATGCCTGGGGTTATGGATGGATACTGATTGTGGTGGCCTTTTTCCGTGAACTGTTTGGCTCAGGAACATTATGGGGTTACAGTGTCATACCCGAATCATGGTATATCGATAATGGAGGATTCTACGACAACAATGGTATGATGATCCTGCCCCCAATGGCACTTATCACTGTAGGTGTGATCATCTGGGTACAGCGGTAAAGGGATACAGAACTGATTGAAGAAAATTAAAATTTAAGAGCATAGCATTATGCAGGAAATAATAAATATATTTGTAAAGTCCATCTTCGTCGACAATATGGTGTTCGCCTATTTCCTGGGTATGTGCTCCTACCTTGCCGTATCGAAGACAGTAAAAACTTCAGTGGGACTGGGTATTGCCGTTATCTTCGTTCTGGGGATCACCGTACCTGTCGATTACCTGATGAATGAATACCTGCTTGTCGCCCGGTGCCCTGGCTGGCTGGATCCGAGCTTTGCTGATGTCGACCTGAGCTTTCTCACATTCATTATGTTTATAGCTGTGATCGCCTCTATGGTGCAGCTGGTAGAGATGGTAATTGAGAAATTCTCCCCTGCACTTATACTCATTCACTGGGTATTTTCCTTCCCCTGATTGCTGTAAACTGTGCTATCCTTGGTGGTTCACTCTTTATGCAGGAAAGAGAATACCGCGTATCGCTGAAGCCACTTCATTCGGACTCGGTTCAGGCATCGGCTGGTTTCTGGCTATCGTAGGTATTGCGGCCATCCGTGAGAAGATCCGCTATTCAAATGTACCGGCTCCACTGCGCGGACTGGGCATCACATTCATCATCACAGGCCTGATGGGTATCGCCTTTATGATGTTTATGGGAATTCAACTTTAATCCGAAAATAAACAAAGTCTATGACATGCTTTTAGTCGGAATCGGACAATAATTCTAACCAGTATCATCGTTTTTCTGATCGTGATCATCCTCCTGGTAGCCATGTTGCTCTTTGCAAGGAAGAAACTTACCCCACAGGGAGAAGTTAAACTTACCATCAATGATGAGAAAGAATTAACGGTAAATCCGGGATCTACCGTGTTGTCAACACTCTCTACAGAGAAGATATTTCTTCCTTCTGCCTGCGGAGGTGGTGGTACCTGTGCCATGTGTAAATGCCAGGTCATTGAAGGAGGTGGATAGCATTCTGCCTACCGAAATAGGGTATTTCACCCGGAAGGAAGCACAAAACAACTGGCGACTTGGTTGCCAGGTGAAGATAAGGGAAGACATGAAGATAGCCATTCCTCCCGAGATATTTGGTATCAAGAAATGGGAATGCGAAGTGGTTTCAAATCACAATGTGGCCACTTTTATTAAAGAGTTTGTTGTGAAACTTCCTGAAGGTGAAACCTTGATTTCAGATCAGGAGGATATATCCAGATCGATGTTCCTAAATGTGAAGTCGATTACAAGGATATGGATGTTGAAGAAGAATACCGGGAAGAATGGGATAAGTTCAAGATGTGGGATCTGAAGATGAAGAATCCCGAACCTATCTTCCGTGCCTATTCCATGGCCAACCACCCGGCAGAAGGAAATATCATCATGCTGAATATCCGTATTGCCACTCCTCCTTTCGATAGGAAAACAGGCGGTTTTATGAAGGTGAATCCCGGGATTTGCTCATCATATATCTTCTCCCGGAAACCCGGCGATAAAGTAACCATCTCTGGCCCTTACGGAGAATTCTTTATCAAGGATACAGAACGTGAAATGATGTTTATTGGTGGTGGTGCCGGAATGGCTCCCATGCGATCACATATCTTCGACCTGTATAAAACAAAGGAAACCAATCGAAAGTCTACCTTCTGGTATGGTGGCCGTTCGTTGAGGGAACTATTTTATGTGGATGAATTCAAGGAGCTGGAAAAGAAAAATCCCAATTTCAAATTCAATATTGGTCTCTCAGAACCGGTTCCTGAAGATAACTGGAAGGGATATACGGGATTTATCCACCAGGTCGTGATGGATGAATACCTGAAGAACCATCCTGAACCGGAGGAGATCGAATACTACCTCTGTGGACCACCTATGATGAATGATGCCGTTCTCAAGATGCTGGATGATTATGGCGTGCCTGAGGAGATGATCGCATTTGATGATTTTGGGGGATAGAACAAACACCACACATATATCAAGACCTCTTCGCAGTTTTTTCGGTGAGGTTTTTTTAGTGTTGGATGTTGGATTTTGGGTGTTGGATGAATTCTTGATACTCGATACTCGTTATTCGATACTCGATATTCAATAGCTGCGAATCTCTGTGACTTCTGAACCTCTGTGGCATATTTTGTTATATTTTTGTTCCAATGAAAAAACTAATCCCCATCTTCCTCCTTATTCTCATCGCCTCCTGCACTCCTCGCCAGTTGCAAAAAAAGATCAGCTTCAGTGGTATGGCCCAGGGAACCTACTATGCAGTGACCTACTTCGATCACCTTGACAGGGATTTCCAGGTACAGATTGATTCATTGCTCGAGGCATTTGATATGTCAGTTTCCATGTGGGAACCACAATCAGTGATCTCGAAGATCAACAGGGGAGACTACAGAGGGGTAACGCTTGATTCAACTTTTATCACTACCTATCTTCTGGCAAGAAAAGTAGCTGAGGAAAGCGGTGGGGCTTTTGATTATACCGTCGGTCCACTGGTCAATGCCTGGGGCTTTGGCTTCGAAGACCGGCAGAAAGTAGATCAGCAGATGGTTGATAGTTTGCTTCCCCTTGTAGATTACCATTTTGTAAGGCTTGAAGGTGATAGGATCATCAAAGAGAAAGAAGGGATCAAGTTTGATTTTAATGCTGTTGCACAGGGCTATTCTGTCGACCTGGTGGGGGAGTACCTGGCATCGAAAGGTATTGAGAACTATCTGATTGATATTGGGGGAGAGGTTCTTGGAAGAGGGGAGAAGCCGGGGATAGGACCCTGGATTGTTGGTATTGAAAAACCTTCTGAAGATGAACTGGCCGAAAGAAAGCTGGAAGCAACCATCAATCTCGAGAACAAAGCCATGGCCACTTCAGGGAGCTACCGAAAGTTTTATGAGGAAGATGGTGTACGCTACTCACATACCATTGATCCTGAAACAGGCTACCCGGTTACACATACACTTTTGAGCGTATCGGTTATCGCAGATGATTGTGGTTCTGCCGATGCTTGGGCAACAGCTTTCATGGTGATGGGACTTGAGAAAGCGAAAAACTATACTCGCATCAAGAGATGACCTGGAGGTATTCTTTATCTATTCTGGTGAAGATGGATCGCTTCAAACCTATAGTACAGCAGGAATGCAGAAACTTATCCGCGATTAATTTTGAATGTTGGGTGTTACAACTTCGCTAAAGCTACGTTGTACAAAGTGGATGTTGGATGAGATTTCTAACTTCAGATATCAAATATCAGATATCAGATATCAATTATTCTCACAATTTTCTCCTCCCTCAGCTTTTCCACAGGTACAGCCGAAAAGCTCTCCTGTTTCAGGATCAACGCTGTTGCATTGTTTTTTGAATTCGCCACCTTTTTTGAGGAACATTTTTATGGCGATACCACCAATAGCTAGGGCCAGTAATACGATGGTAATCAGTAGTATTTTGAGTCCTATTGTCATGATATTTCTGCTGCTTTTATAGAGTTAACAAAGATATGTAGAAATTGTTTGTAAACTTCTCTAAATAGCCTTAAATAGTGTTGGATGTTGGGTGTTGGATGAATATTCGATATTCGATACTCGATACTCAATAGCTGTGAAACTCTGTGCCCAGGTGGCTACAAATTTTTGGTGGCAATGGCTAAAACAATCCCCGTGGCAACCGCAGCATTCAATGACTCTGCATCACCTTCAGCTGTGGGAATGGAAATCTTGTTGGATGCATGCATCAGTACCTCAGCCCTGATGCCATTTGATTCATTTCCGATCACATATATCCCTTTTCCAGGACTGGCATCCCAGATTGACTCACCTTCCATCACGGTGGCATACACCGGCATACTAGTACTCGACAGATAATCAGCTAAATCAGTATAAAAAACTTTTACCCTTGCAATAGACCCCATTGTCGCCTGCACTACCTTGGGATTATAAACATCCACACAGTCATCTGAACAAACAATATTCCTGATCCCAAACCAGTCCGCAGTACGGATAATGGTGCCCAGGTTTCCCGGATCACGAATACCATCAAGAGCGATCATCAACTCATCATAATCCGATATTTCTTCCGGATCTCTTTCCGGTATTTTGCAAACTGCCAACACATGATTCGGAGTTCTCAGACCACTGATTCGCTCAAGCTCCTTTGGGCTTACCTGGTTGATTTCTGCTTTCAGGTATTCAAATTTTCCTTTGCTATGCTCGATCCATTCTTCCAGTGCATAAACGGCCTCAACCTTGATGTCAGAAACAGGTAACTCTCCTACAATTTTAGGCCCTTCAGCTACAAAAAGCCCATGCTCTCTCCTAAATTTGATTTGTTTCAGAGACTGGAGGAGTTTTATTTGAGCTTTACTTATCAAAGTTTTGAGTTTTGAGGGTTGGGTGTTGAGTTAGTTTTGAATTTTGAGTTTTTAATTTTGAATTGATCTCTCACTTCAAATATCAAATATCAGCTATCAAATATCAGCTATCTAATGTGTTTTCGTCATCGTCTCCGGAATAACAAGGATATAGTCAGCAATTCCCTCATTTTCTTCAATCAAACCATCAACAGATTCTTGTTCAACACTCCCAATTGTAAGAATATTGAGGCCAGGTCTGTATTGATTCAGGTACCAAACGATTCCTTCAAAATTATTGCTGTGATATGTACCATGATAATGCACGAGCAACTTCCCTTCATCCAGGTTTTCAAGGATATAATAGGCCATAGTCGCATCTTTTATAGCTTGAGCCTTTGGAAAGTTGTCAGATCCATGTCCGCCCATACTACCACCCATGTCAAGCATGGCCTTATACCCGGGCAATTCAGGGTCGTAGGGAATAGGTAGTGGGGCGAAAAACATTTTTGTATGCTCAGCGAGGCTGTCAAGGCCTTCGAAACCTTCACGAAATACTATGGAAGCATATCGCCTGGGAATGTTGCTTGCCACGAATGGAATTTCATTCTCCTTTGCAAATTCAACCAGTGGTTTATAGTCGGTCTTATAGTTGGGCCAAAGCCTGGCCTGGGATTCAAAGCTGCTGGTGCTGATCTCTCCCTTCACATATTCATCCAGGATAAGCTGACCGTCCCTTTCAAACATTTCGGCACCTAAAATGAGCTGATCACCTTTTTCCTTAAAAGGTCAGCAGTAAGTTCATATTGCAACCAGTGACAAACCGGGTTGTTATGCAATTCACCGAACAGGATGACATCAGCCTCCATGGCCTGGCGGAACAACTTGGTGTAGGAGGCCTTTTTCCCTTTCTGGTCGAAAATTTGATATGCTTGTTTATCGGCCTTCATCGCCATCAGTAAAAAGGCGATCAAGACTAAGGGTAGTAAGGTTTTTTTCATTTTTGTAGATGTTTATATTTATTTCTGATCTCTTCGGCGATAGGTATAGCCTGTCCGTATTCATCGATCCTGACAAAGGTAATGGTTGTTGTGCAAACCAGCTCCTCGCTATGGGACGAAAAATTAAATCTTCTGGCTTCCAGCTTGATGGTAAGGGAGGAGTTTCCCATGCTGCTCACTTCACCATATATGCGGATATGGTCATTTACCTTCACAGGTTTTTTAAAGACAACCTCATCCATTTTCAGGGTGATCATATAAGGTGTGCAGCATATGGATGCTGCATAAGTACCACCTGCTTCATCAAGCCAGGCCAGCATTTTACCTCCAAATAGGTTGTTATAGATCCCGATATCTCCGGTTTTACATATTTGAGAGGATACCAAGTTCCATCTTATTTCTTTCTTTTAAGTTCTTCAGCATGAAACATCAAGGGCAATAGCGCTTCTATGATCCCACTGCCAGAATGGGCCCTTTTTCACCTTTCATGATCACACGAATGGGCTTCTCTGCTGGTTCTGGTATTCAGCCATTACCTGACGACAAGCCCCACAAGGAGAAACTGCATTTTCAATAGTGAAATGATCTGCCTTGGCACTGATCGCAATAGCCTCAACACATTCGTCGGGATATTGTGATTTGGCATAAAACATGGCTACACGCTCTGCACAAACCCTGAAGGGTAAGCTGCATTTTCCTGGTTGTTTCCGGTAAATATTTTACCATTCGAAAGCCGCAAAGCAGCTCCAACCCTGTAATGTGAATACGCAGCATAGGCATCCTTAATGGCTTCTTCAGCCAAGCTCCATTAACTGCTTGTCTGAGCGTGTGAGTTCAGCTAAGAGTTGTACTCTTCAATGGTGATCCTGAATTTTTTTGTTGGCCATTTTCCTTATAATATACCGTATATTATACAGAATCAGGCCCTAAACAGTTACATTAAGCCTTGTTCTTGTCTTTTGCTGTCTTTGTGGCTGCTTTTTCGGTATAGCTGCCATCAAGGATGGATTCATAAGTACAGGATCTTCAAGGATCTCAATGGCTTTTTTAATCTCTGGATACTGCATAAAGCGAGGCCCTGATCTTCCCTTCCTGGAAATAGTAGCGGGAAACGATCTCCAGCTTTAGCAGCTCGCTGATCTCATCTCTATAGGTAATGAGATCCTCTTCCTTATTGTGCTCCATGGCTTTTTTGAGCATTTCAAACTGCTCTTCGATGGCATCGAAAGATCCTTCTGAAGTAGCTGATTTTTTCAATTCTTTCAGTTTCTCTTCACAGGCGGTGATATAATCATAATCTTTATCGGAAAGAAAAGACATGAAATCATGCATAGATCTCGTCGGTGATCTCGAAATCTTCAGCAGATCAATTTCCGAATGCTCCAATACGAAGCGGTTGCAAAATCAAAAATGAGGAATTTGGTGAACAGGCTGGTCAGGATACGGCTGTATTCTTCGGATCCATGCTGATGTCGGGCTCGATGCCACCACCGTCATAAACAAGCCTGCCATTCTCGGTCTTGAACTCGTTACAAGTGAATCAGGGATGGCTGTGTAATAGCCATCTTCATCTTTCATGGGAATAATCGATAGCCTGTATACACCTTCCTGAAGGGATATAGTATTTGGCTACGGTTACTTTCATCTGCGAATTATAGCTGAGCGGAATTACATTCTGAACCAAGCCTTTACCAAATGAACTTTGTCCGAGAACACACCACGGTCCATATCCTGAATAGCCCCGGCCACGATCTCGGAAGCAGAAGCACTCTGGGCGTTAACAAGCACAACAAGTGGAACTTTTGTATCAATGGCACTGAAGCGTGTAGATGCTCCAGCATTTTTATCCTTCAAGCGTCCTTTTGTGCTTACCACTAAGTTGCCCTTGTCTACAAAAATATTGGTCACATTCACCGCTTCACCCAAGCAGTCCGCCACCATTGTTCCGCAGATCGAGGATCACACCTTCAATATCGTTGCTTGTTCAGTTCAACATAGGCATCTTTAACCTTCATGCCGGCCTGTTGTGTGAAGCCGGTAAGCTTGATATAGCCGATGTCTCTCATTAAGCATCCCATAATAAGGAATATCCTTTGATCTTAATGTTTTCCCTTACAATAGGTCGAAACTCGAGTGGGCTCGTCTTCCCCATCCCTTTCAACGGTGATATTGATAGTGGTTCCTGGTTGTCCTTTTAAAAATTTACTTACTTCATCCGATGGTTTCCCAACCATATCTTTCTCCATTAATACTTAGCACCCTGTCGCCAGCTTTCAAGCCCTGATTTTTGCGCAGGAAATCCTTCATATGGTTCAGAGATCACAACATATTACCATTTTTGTGTATCAATGATCCAATGCCTCCATATTGACCGGTGGTGATCATGCGGTAATCTTCAATCTGAGATTCAGGAATATATACGGTATATGGGTCGAGTGTACTCAGCATGGATTCGATGCCTTCTACCATGAGCTCCCCCGGATTGATCTCATCTACGTAGTTCTTATTCAGCTCATTGTACATGGATATGAAGATCTCCAGGTTCTTGGAAATCTCAAAATTATTTTCATTCTGGGCCTTTGCTTCTAGTGATGATCCTGAATATGAGAGTGAACGCGATCAGTGATCGAGTTGCGTAAACTATTATGGGTCATGATGTTGAAGTATTTTGTTTTTGGATTGTTATCTACTCTGAAATTAAACGTTCAGTGCAGGTCGATTATTTTCTCTTCTAACATCGGATATGTATCAGCCTGTTTTCCAATATAGATGATTGAAAAGTCGCACTGTATATTCTTTTCCACTAGAAATCATATAGTAGATGCTTATTTTTACTGTATGCTTCCCGGCATAAACGTTTCATGTGATTGCGTCTGAATGGCCTTCCGGAAATTCTTTTTGGATGCGCTTATCAGCACTTTTGCCGGGTAATTTCCGGATCCGATGAGCGAATCTGCCAGTTCACTTTAAAAGGGTGTAAAAAAAACAATTGCTGAGTGAAAAGATTCTTGATCAGCTTGTTGCTCTTCAGCCTTTCTTGTTTCCTGAATGTTTGTTTCAGTTTCATTAATGGATCATATTTCCTGCAAAAAAAAAGGGATAAATACATTTACCCCTTCTGATCCCTTATAAATGTAACTGACACTTACTTCTTTTTGTTCATTTTCTGGATATATTGCTCAATGGCCATCGTCATTGATGGCGCGGTTTTGGTTGGAGCAGATATATTCAGATTCAATCCGGCTTCATCTACTGCTTTGGCAGTTGTAGGCCCAAAGGCAGCGATCAGGGTTGAATTCTGTTCGAATTCAGGAAAATTCTTCAACAATGATTTCACACCTGAAGGGCTGAAAAAGATCAGCATATCATATTCTTTGATATCGAGATGTGAAAGGTCGCTGGCAAGTGTTTTGTAAAAACGCCTTTCTGATAATCAATGATCTTGCATCATCAAGTTGCTTGGTCATGCTTGCTTTGTGAATATCGGAGCAGGGAAGAAGGTATTTCTCATCCTTATGCTTTTTAATGAGTCTCCATCGAGCTGTTCAAAGCTTTGCTTTCCGTGAAAGATCTTCCTTTTCCGTATTGAACATATTTCTGCAGATAAAAAGCTGTTGATTCAGAAATGCAGAAATATTTCATGGTATCAGGGATCTCAACCCTCAGATCCTTAGCAAGACGAAAAAAATGATCTACTGCATTTCTGCTGGTGAAAATAATAGCAGTAAAATCAAGTAGCTGAATACGTGTTTGCCTGAATTCTTTTGAGGAAACGCCTTCAATCTTGATAAACTTATTGAAGTCAATGTTAAGACTGTGGCTTTTGGCAAGTTCTCCATAAGGAGATTTTTCCAGATCAACTGGTTCGGGTTGTGATACAAGTATGTTTTTAATCTTCACTTTTGCACCGTTTTTAATGAAACAAATGATATCCTTCACTCTTACCTGTATCCTACTATTATAGTAGATGTTTCGAGTCAATATTTTAGCCAGAACGATAATGGTAAAATTTCGAGGGTGCAAAGATACAATAATAAATGAAATACAGAAAATTTTATGACCGTGAATCCAATTATGGCTTCACTAATAATTCTAAAAGTATAAATTAATCCAATAAGTATCAGGCTGATATAGAAAAATATTTCCAGATCGGCAAAAGCCATGCAGCTTACGAGGGGTAAAAGTATGATTCCTGCGAAGAGATTAAAGAGGTACATATTGGCAAGCAATTCACCTGGAATGCTCACTGGTGTTGAATAAAAGGAAAGTGCCTTTAACAATGATCACTTTAAAAAACCAGAATACCATGAAAAACCCGAGGATAGACCAGGTATAATAACCCACCTGTAATGGCAGGAGATTCGCGGTAATCAATGGCATGGACAGATAAACGAACGAGAGATATCACATGCAGATAGACCAGGAACAATACCAGGCCGATTCGTTCATTAAAAATATTGCCTTCCCTGATGAGCTGGTTTGCATAGTTTTTTGCAAAGACTGCCCTGAAGATCATTTCCAGTCTCCTCCTGAAGAACAGTCTTCCCCAGGCAAGCAGTATGAAGCATAATCAGAATGATACCACGGAACCCAATGCGGGTGATCATTGCTGACCCTGTCTCGGCGATCATTCCTTCAGCCCCAACTATTGAAGATTTGATCAGTGAAGGATAACTTCCGGCGTTTTTTGATATACGCGCAGAATCGTCCGTGATGCTGTCTTGCATGGCATGATTCTCTTGCTATAATGATGCACACAAATTTAATCAATAATACCTACCATATTCAGACTGGATTTTCTTACATTTGTTCTCCGGCTATTTCACAAACAGATAACCAATTCAACTAATTCAACCATTTAAGCATTTAACCATGTATAATATCATCATTTTCGGCCCTCCGGGATCAGGCAAGGGCACACAGAGCATAAAACTTGCGGAAAAATACAATCTCACACATATTTCTACCGGGGATATTTTCCGTGCAGAGATAAAGGCAAGTCAGATCTGGGCCTCAGGGTTCAGAGCATTATCGAAAAAGGGGAACTTGTCTCCGACGAATTGCTTGTCGACCTCCTGCGTTCGGCCATGAAAAAACATCCAGCTACGGAGGGTTTCCTTTTCGATGGTTTTCCCAGAACCATTCAGCAGGCACATGACCTGGAAGAATTGTTGGGTGAGATGAATGGGGGTGTAAATGTAGTACTGGCTCTGGACGTAGATGATGATGAGTTGATGGGACGCCTGCTTAAACGAGCACAGATCGAAGGACGCAAAGATGATACGGAGGAGGTGATCTCAAACAGGCTGAATGTATACCATAGCCAGACAAAGCCACTGATGGATCATTATGATGCCCAGGGTAAAATGGAGAGTGTGCACGGTGTAGGCACCATCGATGAAATTTTCGACCGCCTTTGTGAAAAGATAAATAAATAAGATCTAGTATCCAGTATCTAGTATCCAGTATCCCTTATTTACTTACTGCCCAGCTCCTTAGCAACACTAACAGTATTATCTGAGTTGTAAGAGACTTCAAATCCCAGCTTTTTGAAAACGGCTACCATGGCTTTATTATCCTTGGTGGTTTCAGCAAAGATCTTTTTCATATTCCATTTCTTTGCAATATCCTCACAATAGGTGGTGAGGATGGTGCCCAGTTCCTTTTTCTGATAAGCATCTGTGATCAGGATGGCATACTCAACGGAAGTAAGATCCGGATCAGAGATCAGGCGTCCAACTGCAATGAGTTTCTTTTGCCTTTTTCTTCTAATTCCGCTACGATGGCGATTTCCCTGGCATAGTCGATGTAGCAGAATTGTGTGGCCACTTCGTGTGAATCGAAATGGAAATTATACCTGAAACGTGAATAAATAGATTCTTTTGAGCAACTGTTCAACAAATCCAGCCACAATGGTTCATCCTCCGGTTTGATGGGCCGCAAGTACGATGGTTGTCCCATCATTCAGCTTGGCCTTTCTTAACAAGTTTTTCAGGGTAGGGGTGAAGGAGAAGGTGTGAGTACTCCGGCAGTTTCTTTCCAACGATTTCCTTATCCAACACAATGCGAGCATCCAAGTGCTACTGCTTCGTCAGGAGTCAAAAGTAAAGGGTTGATGTCCAGCTCAGCGATTTCAGGATAATCTGCAGCCAGGTACGACATCCTGATCATGATCTCGATCAGCTTGTCAATGGCCTTCGGTGTGCTTCCCCTGTATCCTTTCAGAAGGGGATAGATCTTCAGATTCTTGATCATCCTGAGGGCCAGGGCTTCGTTCAGAGGTGGAAATCCAAGCGACTTATCCATGAACAGCTCGGCTGCTGTTCCTCCCATGCCGATCATGATGGAAGTCCCGAATACGGGGTCTTTTTTAATCCCAAGGATGAGTTCAACAGCATCCTTGGCATTAAACATCGGCTGAACAGTTACACCTTCAATGTGTGCTTCCGGCATCTTTTCTTTAATACTTTCGGTCATATTCTTATAGGTCATCCACACCGTGTTCTCATCTTTGATATTCAGGGCAACGCCACCCATGTCCGATTTATGGGTAATATCAGGTGAGTGGATCTTCATCACAACAGGATAACCAATTTTGTTGGCGATATCGGCTGCCTGCAGGGCTGAACGTGCGACTGAGGCCTGGTGGTATTGATGCCGTAAGCATCAATAAGCATTTTTGAAACGTCTTCCGACAAGTATCTTTTCTTTATTGAAATGCTGGGAAGGAATTCTTTTCTGACTTTTTCCTGTCCATTTGAAATGAAACGGGAATATCCCTGGGTGTTTCAAAAAGGATATCGAGGTTCTGGTAGCATACTGTGCCAGGGTCATAAATGCCCTGATGGCGTCTTCAGGGGTTTGATAAACAGAGATCCCTTTGTTCAGGAATACTTTCCTTCCTTCTACCATGGTTTGCCACCCATCCATGCAGCCAGTATAGGTTTGGAGGTTGTTCAGAAATCTTGGCAATGGCTTCGGCGGTCTTGGTTGGTTCAGTCATGGCCTGCGGGGTAAGGATCACCAGTACGGCATCTACTTTATCATCTTGAAGAACGATCTCGGTGGCTTTGGCAAATCGTTCAGGAGGTGCATCCCCGATCACATCAACCGGGTTTCCATGCGACCAGAAAGGAGGCAATACTTCATTCAGTTTATCCATGGTTTCATCCGAAAGTTTGTCAGCCCTCCACCTTTAGAAATAGCATGTCGGTGGCCATCACACCTGGTCCTCCGGCATTGGTAACGATGGCCAGTTTGGATCCCTTGGGGATGTTTCTTCTAGAGATGAGATCAGTGAAGTTGAAAATATCTCCAATGTCATATACCCTTGCAATACCGGCACGTTCAAAAACTGCATCATAAATGTTGTCTTCAGATGCCATTGCCCCTGTATGGGATGCGGCCGCGGCAGCCGATTCGGGAAAACGTCCTGCTTTATAAACAATGATGGGCTTTTTACGTGCAAAGGCCCGTGCTGCTGTCATAAACTCACGGGCAAAGGTGATGATTCTCAACATACAGAACAATCGACTTGGTGTTTGGGATCCTGTCCGAAATAATCGATCAGGTCGCCAAAGCCAACATCCATAGTATTTCCGATAGAAACAAAGTAAGAAAATCCAATATTTTGTTCAATGGCCCAGTCGAGGGCAGAGGTACAAAGCGCACCTGATTGTGAGATAAAAGCCACATTTCCTTTCTTGGGCATGTCGTTGCAGCGAAGCTGACATTCATCTTGAATCCAGGAACGATAATTCCCAGGCAGTTTGGCCCGATCACCCTCATGCCTTCGTACTTCGCTACTTCGGCTTTAACTTTTTCTTCGAGTTTGCGCCCTTCTTCACCGGATTCTTTAAATCCGGCCGACATGATGATGATGCCCAGTACACCGGCTTCGCCACATTCCCTGATAAGCTGTGGTACCCTGTGCCCCGAAGTGGCAATAACCGCCAGGTCGGGAGTTTTGGGAACGCTCTTGATATCAGGATAGCATGGGATCCCCATAACTGCTTCATACTTGGGGTTGATGGGATATACAACTCCCTGGAAACCACCGCCAACAAGGTTTTTAAGGGCGATTCCGGCCACGGAGTCTGGATTGTTTGAAACTCCGATCAGGGCTATTCTTTTCGGCTTGAAGATCTTATCAAGTGTTTTGATAGACATATCGTATAGAAATTTAATGGTTAAAGATGCTTTTACTTCCTCTTTAGAAAAGTCGTGCAAAGGTAGGAACAATAATGCATATTGTGAAAATATTAACATAAGAATATTAAATAGGGAAGAAGTACCAGACGGCAAAAGACAGCAGGGTATGAGAATGAAAATCTCTGAATAACTCAATAAAAAAACCCGGCTGGAAAAAGCCGGGTTTAATACTTTGAAGCTATGATCTATTCAGCTTTTTTCGGAGTTTTAAGAAAAATGGTTAATACAGTTCCTATCAAGTACAGCAACACCTGTAATGGTAAATGCAAGACCGAAATTTCCAAGGTCACCCAGTCGTCCACCGAGCATGGGCCCTAAAATACCCCCTACACCATAGGAAAGAAAGATGAAAGGATAATTTTGTCCGACATTCTTGGTCCCAAAGGTATCGGCAGTGATGGTGGGAAACAGGGCAAAGTTTCCACCGAAGTTGAATCCGATCAGTGTGGCACCAATATACAGCAGTATTCATTTCCTGCCATAAAAGTGAACAGTATCACAATGATACCCTGTGGTGGCAGTCATGATAATAATCGAGGTTTTCCTTCCCAGTTTATCGCTCATCATCCCCCAGAGAATACGTCCAAGGCCGTTTGCCAGACTGAAGAAAACCGCCATGGCGGTACCTGCAACTGCACTGGCTGTAACAGCATCCATTCCTGGCATTTTGCAAGGCTTCCATAGGATAGAGTTTCATCAGACCGATCGACATCAGTCCTGCACCTGCACTGAATACGAAGGTGAGGAAGATCATATAAAACTGAGGTGTACTAAGCATTTGACTGCTGGTAAAGTTAACGTACCTTTAGCGGATGCTCGGTAGCATTTGGCATCAGGAGGCTTCATATCCTTCTGGTTGCCATCCTTCGGGAGGGAATTTCATCCAGAGTGCCGCCAATAATAACCATGACGGCAAAAGCGATTCCGTAAGTGAGGAAAATATTCGACAGTCCCATGGTTTCGATCAGGTGACCCCACGAACCGGCCAGTTTTACCCAGCCCATGGCTCCAAAACCAAATCCGGCAACAGCCAGCCCGGTGATCATTCCTTTTTTGTCGGGGAACCAACTCATACCAACTGCAATCGGCACTACATAAGCAAAACCAATCCCGGCACCTCCGATCAGCCCTATAAGAATAATCAGTGCCCAAAAACCGGTGCCACCAAAAAAACCTGCCAGAACATATCCTAAGCCCAGTACAATACCTCCGAGCATGGCAAGTTTCTGTGGTCCCCACGCAATAAGCCTCTTGCCTGCAAATACCATAAATACTGCAAATGCTGCTAGGCCAACTGAGAATACGATTTGAGTATCCATCTTTGTCCAGCCCGGCAGTAAGTGAATGGTGTAAAAACCGACCAGGCGTAAATAGCGCCCAGTGCCAGTTGAATGAGAATAGCTCCAACAACCACCAGCCAGCGATTCATAACTTTTTGATTTTTCATATTTATTTGATTTTTAAAAAGGGCAATCCGAAAGTCACCAGGATTACAGAAATGCACTAGATGATTTAATAATTTAACGTTTTACTTCTACTTTTGCGCCGGCGATGATCTCATCAACAACACCCGGATCAAGCAATGTGGAAGTATCACCAAGATTCTGAAGCATCACCTTCACCGATCTTACGAAGGATACTTCTCATGATCTTACCTGATCGGGTTTTTGGAAGTCCGCTAACAATCTGGATCTGATCTGGTTTGGCAATAGGTCCGATAAACTTGGTTACGGTTGCACGGATCTCTTTTTCAATGTTATGTGCTTCATCTTCCGAAAGCTCATCACAGATAACATAAGCATAGATACCTGCTCCTTTGATGTCATGAGGATATCCTACAACTGCTGATTCATTTACTTTTGGATGCTGGTTAATGGCATCTTCAACTTCGGCAGTACCGATACGGTGTCCCGAAACATTGATAACATCATCAACACGTCCCATGATCCTGTAATAACCTTCTTCATCACGTTTGGCGCCATCGCCTGTGAAATAAAGGTTCTTATATGTTGAGAAATAGGTCTGCCGGCACCGTTCATGATCACCATAGGTTGACCTGAGCATACCCGGCCAGGGAATTTAATGCAGAGGTTTCCTTCAACACCGTTACCTTTCAGCTCTTTGCCTTCATTGTCGACAAGGATAGGCTGAACACCAGGTAAAGGTAAGGTAGCGAAAGATGGTTTGGTTGGGGTGATCCCTGCGAGAGGTGTGATCAGGATACCACCGGTTTCGGTTTGCCACCAGGTATCGACGATAGGGCAGTTTCCTTTACCAACAATATCGTGGTACCAGCGCCATGCTTCTTCGTTGATAGGTTCACCAACAGTACCTAAAACTTTGAGTGAACTCAGGTCATGTTTGGTTACAAATTCATTTCCCTGTGCGATCAGGGCACGGATAGCTGTAGGAGCAGTGTAGAACTGGTTACTTTGTATTTTTCAACAACATCCCAGAACCGGCCTGCATCAGGATAAGTAGGAACACCTTCGAACATGATCGAAGTGGCACCTGTAAGCAGCGGTCCGTAAACGATGTAGGAATGACCGGTTACCCAGCCAATATCGGCAGTACACCAGTAAATATCTTTTTCGTGTACTGGAACACATTTTTAAAGGTATATTCGGCCCAGATCATATATCCTGCTGTTGTGTGCAGAACGCCTTTGGGTTTTCCTGTCGAACCTGAAGTATAAAGGATGAAGAGCGTGTCTTCCGCATCCATTACTTCGGCTTTGTTTTCAGTGCCCACACCATCGATGAAATCATGCCACCAGATATCGCGTCCTTCTACCCAATTGATGTCTTCACCTGTACGGTTGAAAACAATAACATTGTCAACTGAAGGGCAGGTTTCGCAGTGCTTCATCAACAATAGATTTCAGCCCGATGCTTTTGTTGCCACGGTATCCACCATCTGAGGTGATCACCATATTACACTCAGAGTCGTTGATACGGTCGGCAAGTGATTGGCTGAGAATCCTGCAAATACAATGGAGTGGATGGCTCCGATACTGGCACATGCCAGCATGGCAATCGGTAGTTCGAGGATCATAGGCAGGTAGAGGGCAACCCTGTCGCCATGTTTCACACCTTGGCTTTCAAATGCATTGGCAAACTGGCATACTTTTTCATAAAGTTCTCCGTAAGTCATCGATATTGCTGGTCTTCCGGATCATTTGGTTCCCAGATCAGTGCGATCTGATCTTTACGTTGAGGCAGGTTGCGTTCGAAAATATTTTCGGTGATGTTGAGCTTTCCGTCCACGAACCATTTGATGTCAGGGTCCGTGAAATTCCAGTCAAGTACCTTGTCCCATTTTTTTGTGCCAGATATAATCTTCTGCAATATCACCCCAGAAACCTTCAGGATTGTCTACACTTTCCGGGTATTTCTGGAAATATTCCATCAGACTGGTGATCTTGTTTTTCATAATGGTTATAATTTTGATTGTTGAATAATAGTTTAATATTTATAGTTTTTCTTTGTTTCTTGTTACTGGTTACTGGTTTCTGGATAATTGCATTCATCCCCACACCTCAAGTCTCACACCTCACACCTAAAAGAAGTAATATACACCCAGCAGGATCCGTACATTTCCTATTTCCTTAGAGTCAGTAATCTTCCCTTTAGCATCAATGTTTAAATTTCCATTGACATCTGAAGTTGCATAAGCGGCAACAGTATATTCTATTTCAGGTGCAATCCGGAATTTGCCGGAGTTGTATACAAAGCGTGGTGAAATTCTATATAGGTAATTAATGTTTCTCCCGCGTTGATATGTGGGACCAATGATGTCTTTGCTGGCACCCATGTTTTTGGCATAACCGGCCAGGACTCCTACCTGCCATTTCTTTCCATTGCTATGAATATCGAGCCAGCCGGAAGCTGTAGTGATGGGGGTGTAGTTCCTTAAATCTTTCATCGGGTCTTCCATGCTTTCAACTGCATAACCACCGATCATCACCCAATTGTAAGGATCCTGTGCATAAACCCCTTGCAATTTGAAAGTGACCTTGGGGAGTTTGAGCTTAATGTAAAATGTTTCTGAGAAAGAACTGACAGTTTTCGTGGTTTTATAGTTGCTGTCGCTTACCAGTCGGGGTGTAAGCATCTTGAAGTTTATACTGGCTCCTATCAGAAATTCCTTGTTCTCATCTGTATTCACATTCCTGTACTCGGCACGAAAATTGAACGCAGGTACTGCACTGTTACGAAGGTATTCCCTATCCGGGCCCCAGAGGTCCCGTACTTACAAAATCAACCTGTGTAAGTGCGGTAAGCATCAGGTTGACATTTCCAAGTTTCTGAGTTATCCTAATCTGGGGGTTCCTGGTAAAAGGAACAAAAGGTGCCCCTGTATTAAAGGAAACAGTTCCCGGGAAACAGTATGTTACAAATGCCGGGTGCCAGTATTGCCCAATGAGCAGCTCAGTTTTGGTCCAGTTAAGTTTCACAAATGCATGCCGTAGCCTGAAACCATTGATATCACCTTCGGTATGCCCGAAAAATGCAGCTTCAATAACTCCGGATGTTTTTGCCCCCAATGCATCCGGGCCCGTGATGGTACCACGAAGCCTGGTTTGTATTGACAGCATATTGAAATTGGCTTTGGCATTGATGTCATTGCCTTCAACATCCAGTTTTTCATTGGCAGGATAAAGAAGGAAGTGACCTTCACGGGCAGCCACCGTCTGCCTGGAATCCCAAAACATATCGGTTTTGACAAAACCTGAGAATTTTATACCGAAATTGGTGTTATCCTGTGCAATTACACTGCCAGCCAGGATAGCTGAAAACACTAAGAGTAATAAGGCTTTTTTCATAATCATCAGGGGTTAAGATTCCTTTGTTAATTAATTAACACTTAATTTCTTAGGCAAACAAAATTAGTATAATTTTCCTCATATGAAAATCAAGCATTTAACATATGTAATAAGATATAAGTGGCTGTAAATCAATCGATAAATAGTGCTGCTTGAAGGCGCCTAAAACAAGAAATAGATATAAGCACCAGTAAGACAGAGAGTTAGAGGCGTCTTTTGACCGGCTTAATTTGTATTATGATATGATAATTTAGAGGCGTTTTAAATTATCTAGACCAGCAGTATATTACGCTGTATCCCTTGTCAAACCTGATTTTCCCCAAAAAAAAGGCAGCAATGTTGAGCATGCTGCCTGCTAATATTTTTTGATTCTAAATTACATGGCATCAACCAGTTCATCAGTAAGTTCCATGTTGTGAAACACGTTTTGTACATCATCGTCTTCCTCAAAGGCTTCAATCACCTTCATGATCTTCTTGGAATCATCGAGGCTTAGCGTTGAAGTATCCTTTGGAATCCTGCGTAATTCCGCATTTTCTGGTTCAATTCCCAACTCGTCGAGCTTTTTCATCAGTGAGCCGAAATCTTCCATGACTGTAATAACAGTTATGAATTCATCTTCAATGGTGATATCCTCTGCTCCGGCATCGATCATTTCAAGCTCAAATTCCTCCTGGTCAAGTTCTCCCAGCGGGATGGTGAAATACACCTTTACGGTCGAAAAGAAAACTCAGGGATCCATTGGTTCCAAGGTTACCGCTGAACTTATTGAATATTGAGCGGACATTACTAACTGTTCTTTGTTGATTGTCGGATGTGCATTCAACATAAACAGCGATGCCATGTGCAAGATAACCTTCGAAAGTGTATTCAACGAAATTGCTTGAATCTTTATCTTTTCCCTTGTTGATTGCCCGTTCAATATTGTCTTTGGGCATACTTGCACCCTTGGCATTGGCAATAGCCAGACGCAGCCTGGGGTTAGCATCAGGATCAGGGCCACTCTCTTTAACAGCAATGGTGATCTCTTTAATGATCTTAGAGAATATTTTCGAACGCTTGGCATCGTTGGCGCCCTTCTTACGCTTTATGGTTGACCATTTATTGTGACCCGACATGGTATTTTTTTTAAGGTTAGGCTTATTATAGCAGAAAGCAAATATACAAAAAAGTGTTGGGTGTTGGGTGTTGAGTATTGAGATAGTTCTAAGATCATAATTCTTCATTCTTTATTGCCAAATGCCCATTGCCCAGTGCCAAACGCCTAGAATTAAAAAAGGGAAGCAACCCCCAGGCCACTTCCCCATTTCAGGATATTGGAACGGATCTACCATCCCAATAAGGTTATGCCTGCCGCAAACTGATGCAAATCGGGTCCCTTGTCCTTGCGGAACATGGAGATCATATTGTAAGTTGCGAACAGGTTGATAAATCCCCAGCCAACACGTAATGAAGCATCTGCCTTGAAGGGTTGGAGATGAAAGTCATCATAGGTATGGGTTTTACTATAATTAGGAGATGTCCTGTACCATACATCCTCATATTCTCCTGTAGAGGGTTTATATTGTGTAAGCGTATAGTCTTTATTCAGCTCATTGTAATATTTCTTTTGCCAGGACCACAATCTCACGCCAAGGATAACTCCCAGACTAACATGAAATGAGTTACGTTTTCTCAAGGTCTGGTTCTGCCATTCGAATAGCAGGGGAATCTGAAGGTATGCGATCGCAAGTTTCGATTTACGCACACTGATGCCATCATCAATATATCCGACAAGGTATGCTGAATCTGGATTCAGGGTTGTTGCCCTTCTGAAACGATAATTGTTCCATTGCAAACCAATACCGGTGAGCATACCCCATTCCTGGTTCTTGCTCAGTGCAATGTTTTGCTCATAGAAGTTCATATTCACCTGGTACCCTTTACCCATGTCCATGTCCATGTATTCATCTTCCGGACGAAATTTCATATTGAAATCCTCGGTCAGGTATCCGTTAATTCCAAGTTCGAAACCTGCCCAGTGCCCGTTGAACTTCCTTTTCTTTACCTTGCACCACTTCACGTTGCCATCCTCAGTAACTGTCAGCCTACGATTACCAATCGTGATCTTTGTACTGTCATCATCAATTACCTCTACCCTGATCCCTGCAATCTTTACTTTAGTGGTATCGCCATAATTATTGGTTTCTACCTTCAGGTTTTCATTCTCACCGATCACTTCACCAGAAATGATGGTGAGGGTTTCGGGTTTGCTAATAAGATCAATGCTTCCTGCCCCTTTGGTATTGGAGATAACCTCATTAGTAGCATTGATGCTGGCAGATCCGGCGCCGCTAGCATTGGCTTTTGTTACTTGAGTGACTAGTTTTGAAGCACTGAGACTTCCTGCACCACTTATATTGGCTGTATGCCTGGGGACTTCCCCCGACAGGGTCAGGCTTGCAGCACCTGAAACATCGGTAGTAAGTGAGGTATAATAAACTTCAAGCCTGCTGTCAGATGCACCACTGGCCTTGATCTTCAGATAGTCTCCCTGCAGGGATGTCAAGCCTTCCAGGCTGGCTGCCCCGTGGATATCTATACGCTCAATATCAGGAGTAGTGATATAAACAGTCAGCTTATCAGAGTTCTTGATCCCTTTTGAAGATATTTCGAGGGTGCCATTATGGACTTTGGTGATCACCTTGTCAATATTTCCTTTTTCAGTTTCAATCAGCACCTTGGTTACATCAGCCTGGCTGAGAAAAATGTCAAATGCACCTCCGGCATCAATGGCTGTGAACTCACCCACTTCCCTCACTTCTTTTGAAATGTTATCCTGGGCCATCAAAGTACCAGCCGGCATGATAATAGCAACAGCCATCAGCATGCTTATCAATACTAAACTTATTTTTTTCATGATTTGCGTTTTTATGTTTCTAGTGTGACGGGTAGGGTGGATAAATAGTTACACCCAATAGAAAGATTGGATGTTGAGTGTTGGGTGTTGAGTTAGTTTGACGTTTGAGATTTGAATTTTGGAATTTGCTTCGAGTTTGGGATTTAGCGTTTAGGATTTATTCATCCAGCACCATGACTCCTTTCACCTTCCCTTTGTCGTTGTAATTGCGTACTACTGTGTAGTCATGATCACCCAGGGCATTTACGCCTTTGATACCCAATTTGGCAATACTCCATAAAGAGAAATTTTCTGATGTCCCCGGTTTCGCTTCAGGGTAATCATTCCCGGATGAAGATTGGCTCCTGCTAAATATACCTGAGAAGATTTTCCCCATCATGGTTTTTTTCTTAGGTTCCTCATTTAGTGCCATGTCTTGAGTGCCTGTCCTGAGCGTAGACGAAGGGTTGGATGGTCTTGCATGAAGCACAGCATATGAAGGAGTAAGTGTAGAGGGAATGGTGATCTGATTTGAAGATTGGCCTTCCAGCCTGCCTAACTGCATCATTTCTCTGGGAACAGCACCCATCTGCATGTTTTCAGTAACCCTATATTCTATCTTGATATCCTGGGTAATTTGATTCTCAATATCAGGGGAGATACGCTCCAGAGTTAAAAGTTCATATTGAGAGTGATTCGGACCAACAGCCGGGTTGAAGATAAACCATGCTCCAAGGCTAATCATCAGAAGGATAATCGCGGCAGCAGCATATTTTGCAATTACTGGAATGAATACAACATGCTTCTTCAGTGAGGCATGATCCGGATAGGTGATACTTATGTCGGCTTGCAATTTAGTTTTTGCATATAGGACTGCCATCCCTGATGAGGCATTGTCATTACTTATATCACCTTCAAGCATGGCAATGGCTTGCTCATCCTCAAGTAGAATGCCGGATTCTTCCGATCTCTTGATGGATGACTTATTCTTAAATGTAATATTAAGATCAGGTTTTAAAACCATGTCATCATTTGCTTCGTCATTATGTTTTATGATGGTCATTTATATTACATGTTCAGGGCTCACGATATAGTTCTTTAAGAATAACCTGGCCCTGTAAATATATACTTTCACTTGTGACTCATTCAAATCTGTGATCTCTCCAATCTCCTGGTATGAGTAGCCCTCATAATCCCGAAGCAGGATCACAGATCTTTGCACATCATTCAATTTTTCAAGCGCTTCGTCCAGCACCTCCTTCAGATCAGAATAATCGTGGAAGGTATCATTACTGGTCTCCGGGATGTCCTCTATACTGCCCAGCTTCCTGTACTTCCTGATATGATCGATCATTGTATGATAAGCTGTCGTAAACAGGTATGATTTGGCCTTCTTCGAATCGAGCTTTCTATGGTTTACCCAGAGCTTTTCAAATGCATCCTGCACTACATCCTGGGCATCCTGCTCATCCTTAAGATTTTTAAGGATAAACCTGTACACGCCATCAGCATGCAGATCAACACAATTATTATAATCCTGGGTAGTCATCGATCCAATATGCGCAATATCCTGATTTATTATAGGACGGATTGCTTCAAGTAAAGTTACACTTAATTAAAAATTCAAATTTCAAAATACAAAATCCAAATAAGTTTTAAACTGAAAATTTTAAAACTCAAAAAACACAGACGAAGTATTTAAAAATATGTGACAATTTAACGATTTTCGTATTAATAGTTAAGGGATACTTGTTATACTGAAATTAATATTTTGTTAGATTTGAAGGAAAGGACATTTAATTATGCTGTAAATGTCAGGCGATTCGTGAAAACAATTCAGACTCATTGGCATAATAAAGATGATTTGAATCAATTGGTTCGGGCTTCAGGATCTGTGGGTGCGAATTTTATTGAAGCAATAGAAAGTTTGAGCAAGAAGGACAATATATATCGATCCAGGATTTGCTTAAAGGAGGCAAAGGAAAGCCGGTATTGGTTGAAGGTGATCGAGAAAACAAATGAGATTTCAAATCCTGATGAACTATCTAATCTTATTCAAGAATCACAAGAACTTATCATGATATTTTCTTCCATTATTCAAAAAAAGCAGAAGAATTAAACTCTCCTGGTTTGAAATTTGAATCTTGAAGTTAATTTGAATTTTGAAATTTGCAATTTGAAATTTAAGACTAATCTAATTTAAGAACAGCTAAGAACGCTTGTTGCGGCACTTCCACATTCCCTACCTGTCTCATGCGTTTCTTGCCTTTTTTCTGCTTTTCGAGCAGTTTTCGCTTTCGGGTAATGTCACCACCGTAACATTTAGCAGTAACGTCTTTTCTTACGGCCTTCACCGTTTCACGGGCGATGATCTTGGCGCCGATCCCGGCCTGGATGGCGATATCGAATTGCTGACGTGGGATCAGTTCTTTGAGCTTGACACATATCCTCCTGCCGAAGTCATAAGCATTGTCGCGGTGGATGAGGGTAGATAGTGCATCTACCGACTCACCATTCAGCAGTATATCGAGCTTTACCAGGTTAGCTGGCTTATAATCCGACTGGTGATAGTCGAAGGAGGCATAACCTTTCGAAATGCTCTTTAGCTTATCATAGAAGTCGAATACGATCTCTCCCAGAGGCATTTCAAAGGTTACCTCAACACGGTCGCTGGTCAGGTAAACCTGGTTTTTCAAGGTGCCGCGTTTGTCGATGCATAATTTCATTACCGATCCCACATATTCAGTCTTGGAGATCACCTGGGCAATAATGTATGGCTCTTCGATGTGATCTATATATGTCTGATCGGGTAAACCTGAAGGGTTGTGTACTTCTGTGACCTCACCCTTATTTGAAACTACTTTATAACTTACGTTGGGTACAGTTGTGATCACATTCATGTCGAACTCCCTGTCGAGGCGCTCCTGGATGATCTCCATATGCAGCAATCCAAGGAAACCACATCGGAAACCAAAACCCAGTGCTGCAGAGGATTCAGGGATAAAGGTCAGTGAGGCATCATTTAGTTGAAGTTTCTCAATGGATGCCCTCAGCTCTTCATAGTCATCAGCATCAACAGGGTAGATCCCGGCAAACACCATCGGTTTCACTTCTTCAAAGCCATCAATTGCCTTTTTGCAGGGTCTGCTCAACATGTGTAATGGTATCTCCAACTTTTACTTCTTTCGATGACTTAATGCCTGAGATAATATAGCCAACATCACCGGCAGAGAGTTGCGGCTTGGCTTCCGGTTTAAGTTTTAAAACACCAACCTCATCGGCATGATATTCTTTTCCGGTATTGAAAAATTTTACATTCTCACCTTTGCTCAGTGTGCCGTTCAGGATTCTGATATAGGCGATGATCCCACGGTAGGAATTAAATACCGAATCGAAGATCAGAGCTTCCAGCGGTGCTTCAGGATCCCCGCCTGGGGGATTGATCTTTTCGACAATATCTTCCAGAATCTTTTCAACACCATAACCGGTCTTTCCGCTGGCTTCAATAATATCTTCCCTATCGCATCCGATAAGGTCAACGATCTGATCCTTTACATCTTCCGGCATGGCCGCTTCCAGGTCCATCTTATTCAGTACCGGGATGATCTCCAGGTCGTTATCTATGGCCAGGTAGAGGTTTGAAATGGTCTGTGCCTGTATACCCTGGGTGGCATCTACAATCAGCAGGGCCCCTTCGCAAGCTGCCAATGAACGGGAAACCTCGTATGAAAAGTCGACATGCCCGGGTGTATCGATCAGGTTCAGGATATAATGTTTTCCGTCATCTTCATAGTTCATCTGTATGGCGTGGCTCTTGATGGTGATGCCACGCTCACGCTCCAGGTCCATATCGTCGAGCACCTGTTCCTGCAGGTCCCTGTCGGTAACCGTGCCAGTTAACTCCAACAGGCGGTCGGCCAGGGTGCTTTTCCCATGATCGATATGGGCGATGATACAGAAATTCCTGATGTTTTCCATTTCGGCAAAATTACTATTTATTCTTGAATGAACCATGTTTTTTAAGCTGCTGAGGTGCAAATGAAATTTAACAGCTGAATAATATCTTTTACGTTAATATTAATAGTAATTTTGGCGTCCTTTTATGAACATTATTAGGATTCAAATCATTACTATAAAAGGAATTAGATTTTGAAGTCCTGATGATTAACTCAGGCACATTATAAACAATAAAACAATTTTAATATGGACAAGATTCGAGTTGGAATTATGGGATTCGGAGAGGTTGGCAGGCATATTTATCGCCTGTGTCTTGACGATGACCGTATCGAAATCGTTGCTATTGCTGATCTTGGACGTCCTGAAATTCTGGAATATCTGCTGAAAGCAGAAAACAAGGGTGAAATCGACGTGAAACTGGAAGGAAACTTCCTTGTTTCTTCTAATGGCAAGGCAAGGATGATCCAGGGAAAAAGCCTGGAACCGGGAGATGTACTATGGGATGTCCTCGACGTAGACGTAGCGATCGATGGAACAGGAATATATAAAACAAGGGCAGATATGGAACGCCACCTGAAAGCAGGTGCTAAAAGGGTGATACTTACAACTTTGCCAACAGATGAGATTGACAGGATCGTGGTTATGGGTGTGAATGATCATACGATGGAGGCTTCTGATAAAATGATATCAGCCGGCTCTGCAACAACCAATGCCACGGCACTGATGCTTAAGGCGCTGGATCAGGCATTTGGTGTGGATTATGCCATGCTGACTACCGTACATTCGTACACCTCTGACCAGCCCCTTCGTGATAAAGCCAGTACTGATTTCAGGAGGAGCCGTTCAGCTGCTGAGAATATAATTCCCAATGAAACTCCCAGTCCACGCTGGATACAGCATGTCATGCCGGAATTCAAAGGCCGCATTGAAGGTTCTGCATTTAAATGTCCCGGTCCCAAATGGCTCATTGTTAGATCTAACTACTGTATTGAAGGAAAATGGGATAACCAAAGAACAGGTGAATGATGCAATTGTTGCATTTGCAAAAGAGAACCCACACACTGTTCGTGTTGTATATGACCCTATCGTATCAACGGATGTAATCGGGGAGAAGCACTCAGTTAATTTTGACACACAGGCTACCATGATGTCGCCTTCACGGATGGTCAAAACGCTGACATGGTACCATACGGCTATGGCAACAGCTTCAAGGATCATCGATGCCATTGTGGCGTATAACGAATTAGATAAGAAAGGAGGCTCACAATGAGAGTAGCTATTAATGGATTTGGCAGGATCGGACGTTCAGTATTCCGCATCCTCAATGCAAGGGAAGATATTGATGTGATCGCCATCAATGACCTCTTCGATGATGAAGTATTGGCATATCTGCTGAAATACGATACAGTAATGTCAGGCTTCGGACAGGACATTAGCCTTGAAGATGATTATCTGATCACGCCTTATGAAAAGGTGAAGATGCTTGCCATCAGGGACCCTAAAGAACTTCCCTGGAAGGAGCTGAAGATTGATGTTGTGGTTGAAGCCACAGGCATCTTCCGCACCAGAGAAAGCCTTGAACAACATCTGATAGCCGGGGCAAAAAGGGTGATCCTTACTGTTCCTTCAAAGGATGAGATCGACTGCACAGTAGTCATTGGGGTGAATGATGACGAACTCAAACCTGAGCATAAGATTATCTCCAATGCCAGCTGTACAACCAACTGCCTGGCACCGATGGCAAAGGTTCTGAATGATTCTTTTGGAATCAAAGAAGGTTTGATGACCACAACCCATGCATATACAAATGACCAGCGTCTTGCCGATGTACCGCATAAAGACTGGCGTCGTGGCCGTGCAGCCGCAGAGAATATTATCCCGACAACTACTGGCGCAGCCAAAGCAGTAGGCATGGTGATCCCTGAATTGAAGGGGAAATTAGATGGGATGGCATCAAGAGTACCTGTACCTGACGGCTCTGTTGTTGACCTGGTAATCGAAGTGGAGAAAGATGTAACTGTTGATGATATCCATGCTGCAGTCAGGATTGCCTCCAAAACCAAAAGGTTAGAGAATATTTTGCTTTATTCAGAAGACAGGGTGGTTTCGTCTGATATTGTTGGAAACTCATACAGCTCAATCTACGATCCAGAATATACCAAAGTACTTGGAAAACGTATCGTGCGCACCTTGAACTGGTACGATAATGAATGGGGATACTCCAACAGAGTTGTTGACCTGATCACCATGTTAATGGCTTTTGATAATTAATCTACTTCATATAGAATCAGATATCGATACCAGATATCTGAATTTTGAAGTTATCTTAGAATAGTAACCGAACCCTGCAGGGTACGCTGTGCAAGCCCTGACAGGGTTTTTTCATATATCTCACAAACGTAGAAGTAGGTGCCGTCCGGGCATTCCTTGTTGCTTTTATTGTTTCTGCCATCCCAGTTGATCATCGGATCCGTTGACTCAAAAACGAGCCTCCCCCAGCGGTTGAAGATCATGATCTCTATACTCTCAACTCCGCCCACTGTTTCAGGGAATGGGGTGAAGTAATCATTATGCTGGTCCCCGTTTGGTGTAAATACATTTGGAAGTTCATAACCCGCACAACCCGGGCTGCAAACAATGTTACTGAAAGCACTCTGGTTTCCAATAGAATCGATGGCAGTAACTGCATAACAACCCAGCGTGAACCCCTCATGTATATAATATTATAGGATCTTCAGTACTTTGCATGACCGAGTCGATAAGTACAAGATCAGAGCTCTCGTCGGGCCCAAAGTAAATATAAATACCTGGCAATATCTTTAGCACATGTGTCAATATAGATGGTATTGTTCCATTCCAGAACATTATGGTAAAGTTGACAGTCCATGTTTACGACCAATTCCGGTATGCAGGGAGGGATATTGTCAACTGGTATGCCACAGGCCAGCTGTGAATAATTAATGATGGGGTGGATCAAACCAACAGTGCCATAGCTTCCCGTACTTTCAATATAATAGCAGTACTCCTCGCCGTTCACCAGGTTTGAGTCTACGAAATGAGGAAGAGGCGTAGTGGAGATAGGGATATAGTCCACCTCACCAGGGCTGAGTCTGTAAATAGTAAAGGATTCATTGTTCCATGGCACATCTAGTTCCCAACTCAGTTCAAGTCGATGGTCAGTTTCATAAATATCAAGATAAATAGTGGTAGCCTGCTGGCTGGAACCGATATAACCAAATGATCCACTTACAAGATCAACCTTATAATTAAATGGGAACGAGCTAGCATTTAAATCCACTTCCTGGTCAATAAAAATAGTGTCATTCAGTCCCTGGAAACTCCCAGCCAACTCAAACTCCTGTCCATCAATACCGTTTGCCCGATAAAGTTCATAATAATATGGTCCTGGAATCTGGATGGTATCCAGTTCAGTAGGTTTCGACCAGGCAAGTCTTGCAAATCCGTTATGCAGGTTAGCACTGTCGTTTCCTGCATTGGTGATAATGGGCAGGTCTTTTTTGAGACTTGCACAAACTTCTTCTGAGGCACGGCTTTCTGCACCATCCACGAAGATTGCAACGATCATATAACAATAATCAAGCCCATTGATCAGGCCTGTACCGCCTCCATCATCAACAAAAGTAGTATCATTTACAGAGGCTGTTTCATGGATCTTGCTGTAGCCGGTATATTCAGGTACACCGGTTTCGCAATAGCCGGGAATATAACCGTAATAGCCAACCCGCCTGTATATGTCATACCTGGTTGCTTTCACACAGGGGCTTTTATCCCATTCCAGGTGGATGGCATTGCCAATACCTTCAGCCGTAAGTCCTTCCGGTGCCGGACCAATAACTGTAATAGCAATGGTTTTCAGGGCGACAAGGTTTACTGGTTGACCATCGTCTTTGGCCTTGAAATAAGTATAATAAGGTTGTTGGCGCACATGGCTGCATATTGATGGCCAGGTAAAGGTTGTTTTCACTGAATCAACTCCAATGGCCGGATCAGGATATATCCAGGCAGGGCTTTGGGCCACTTCGAAAGGACCACCTGTTCCGGTAAGCTCAATAACGTTGCTGTCAGGATCTGTAGCGATCACATCAAAAACAAGCGTGTCACCTGCAATAACACAGGTATCATCCACAGCGTGAATTACCGGTGGATGCTGTCCGGTGCAACCGATGATGTTTATCTGCATATCACGTGTAACACTGCCAATTTTAATACCATTCCGATATTCCTCGATGAGGATGGCAATATTAAATTCTCCCTGTATGGGTGGGGTAACCCAGAGCAGATCTCCGGTTATGGGATTAATACCAATGCTGTCGGTAGAGATCGGCATAGTATAGCCTGGTATCGGCAGGCCCTCTGCGCCACGGCAATCGATCAGTTTGTAAGCCAGGCTGTCTCCATCAATGTCGTAGGCTCCAGGGTTGTGGATATAGATCTGGTTTGCGCACCCATTATCGATTGGTGGGTTTAGCAAAATAGGTGAGTTATTCATTCCCATAAGGGGATTTATGGTGAGGATCGTCTCAAGAAATAAGGGGACATTCACAGAATTTGGAATATTCATCACACCAAAATTCCGGTTGGGATCTTCAAGGGAGATCTTATAGGTACCCGGCGAGGAATAGGTGTGGCGTGCCTGTATGGCCCCAACCTCCGGCACATAGGCATACACATTCTTGCTGATGTCGTTGCCATAATTTATTTTTTGTGTTCGCGGCAATTCACTGCTGCTACCATCTCCCCAGGAGATCTCAAGGAAAGGCCTGTCGGCGGGAGCAGAAGTACGGGTATAGGTAATAATGGTTATTTCATAGGTGAGCCCCGAAATATATTTGAAGGTAATCTCCCCGGCACGTTGATGGGTTGCCTGTGCAGAAAATAAACACATCAGCATTATCAGGAAGAAGAAAATATGCTTTTTCATTACAGATCACTTATCATTCAGAGCATTTCAAAATTAATAATATTCCTTAGAATAATAGTAGAGTGGCATGAAACATTATTATAATTTGATGTAACTTTGTTTACTCATTCAGTATAGGACTAAGCTGGCATGTATACCCCCGACGCCGAAAAAGAAAAAAAAGAGATCCTTAATCAGTATCGCAACCTGCTCAGGGTTTGGTCGAAGCGGGAGAAACCTGTCAATAAGAAACTGGTCCGTAAAGCATTCAACCTGGCTGTTGATGCGCATAAAGACATGCGCAGGAAATCAGGTGAACCTTATATTTACCATCCCCTTGAAGTAGCAAGGATCGCAGCCGGCGAGATTGGCCTTGGCACTACCTCAGTCATCTGTGCTCTTTTACATGATGTTGTTGAGGATACAGAATATACGCTTGCTGACATCAGGATCCTCTTCGGAGATACAGTTACACGCATTATTGACGGACTTACCAAGATCGAAGAAATATTTGAGCATCCTTCTTCTTCAGCACAGGCTGAGAATTTCAGGAAAATGCTGCTCACATTATCCGTTGATGTCAGGGTGATCCTCATCAAGCTTGCCGACCGCCTGCATAATATGCGGACACTGGATGCCATGCCGCGTGATAAACAACTCAAAATTGCATCCGAAACTCTTTATCTCTTTGCACCCCTGGCACATCGACTGGGCTTGCATGCCATCAAAAGTGAGTTGGAAGACTTATCACTGAAATTCCTGGAACCTGAGATCTATAATACGATCTATAAGAAACTGGAAGAGTCGAGGCCGGAACGGAAGCGATTTATCAATAAGTTTATCTATCCGATAAAGAAGGATCTGGCCGGGAAAGGGATGAACTTTAATATTCTGGGCAGGGAAAAATCAGTCTATTCGATCTGGGAGAAGATGAAGAATAAAGAGATCCCTTTCGAAGATGTTTTCGACCTCTTTGCCATCAGGGTGATCATAGATGTTCCTCCTGAACAGGAAAAAGAACAGTGCTGGAGAGTATATTCAGTTATCACTGACTTTTACAGGCCAAATCAGCTGAGGCTTCGCGACTGGATTTCTCTTCCCAGGGCAAATGGCTATGAAGCCCTGCATACTACAGTGATGAGTCGTTCAGGAAAATGGGTGGAGGTTCAGATCAGGACCACACGCATGGATGAGATCGCAGAAAAAGGCTATGCTGCACACTGGAAATACAAAGATGGCATTGACCTCGACACCGGACTGGATGAATGGATGAGCAAGATGAGGGAAATGTTGCAAAGTGAAGATTCTGATGCCCTCGATTTTGTTGATGATTTTAAGCTGAACCTTTTTTCGGAAGAGATCTTCGTTTACACTCCTCAGGGAGACCTCAAAAACCTGCCGGCTGGTTCAACGGTGCTCGATTTTGCCTATAACATTCATTCACAAATTGGAAATCATGCTATTGGGGCCAAGTTAAATCATGACCTGGTACCCCTGTCCCATATACTTGCAAGTGGTGACCAGGTGGAAGTGATTGTTTCCAAGAAACAGCTGCCACGCGAAAACTGGCTTGATTTTGCAGTAACGGCACGTGCCAAGCACCGCATCAAGGCGGCACTGAAAGATGAATACAAAAAATATGCGGAAGAAGGGAAAGAGCTCCTTCAAAAATACTTTGAACAACAGAAGGTAGAGTATTCAGAAGGTGTTGCCGCCCGTTTCAGGGAATACCTTGATTACCACTCGCAAAACAAGATGTACTATGATCTTGTTAAAGGAAACATAAGCAAGCAAAAAGTAAAGGCCTTTACCCAGCTATCTGATAAGGGCAACTGGCTGAGTTTCATCAGCAGGCCATTCTCCAGGTCGAAGAACAATAAATCAGTGAGCCCCGACATCATTGAAAAGATGAAACAAAAGCCCGAAACACTGGTATTGAGCGACGATATTGAAGACATCCGCTATGTGATTTCCCCTTGTTGTAATCCCATCCCCGGTGACGATGTGCTGGGCTTCATGAACCGGAAAGGGCGTATCCTGATCCACCGGACCAATTGCCCCACTGCTATTCAATCCATGTCGAGTCATGGAAACAGGATCATTAAAGCCAAGTGGAGGACAAATGAATCCATTGGTTTTCTTGCAGGTATCAAACTTAAAGGTGTTGATAAACAAGGTCTTGTAAAGCAAATCACTGAGGTGATCACCGACAAGCATGGATTGTCCATTCGCTCTTTTAACCTGAATACGCATGACGGGCTTACAGATGCTTTAATCATGCTCTATATCCAGAATACAGATACCCTAAACCAATTAATGGACAACCTCAAAAAGATTCCCGAAATTCAGAAGGTTAGCCGAATCGATAGATCTGCGGTTTAATTTCCCTATTTTTTAATATTACCTAAATCTTGTAACCTGAATTTGGTGCAGGAATAAAAATTTATTTTTATTTATACCAAATTATAATAGATATTTTAGTTAAATTTGAAACTTGTTTAAAATGCACTTCGATGAAAGACACGAACAAAGATACGTTGGAACAGGTTAAGAAGATTTTTACGGATTATTTAGAGCAGCGGGGACACCGAAAAACACCTGAAAGATACACGATCTTAAAGGAAATCTATGCAACGGAAGGGCATTTCGATATTGAAACCCTTTATATCCGCATGAAGAATAATAAGTACCGTGTCAGCAGGGCTACTTTGTACAATACTATCGAATTGTTGCTTGATTGCAATCTTGTGACCAAGCATCAGTTTGGAAATAATTGTGCACAGTTCGAGCGTTCTTACAAGTTCAAAAAGCATGATCACTTTATCAATGTGAACGACGGGAAGGTAATAGAGTTCTCAGACCCAAGGATCGACGAAATCAAGCAATATGTTGAAAAAACGCTTGGTGTTGAAGTGACCCATCACTCATTGACATTTTACGGACATATCAAATAATTTAAAACCATTTCCATGAAGATTGATGTCTTGCTTGGTCTCCAGTGGGGAGACGAGGGAAAAGGGAAAATTGTGGATGTTCTCACCCCCCGCTATGATATTATTGCCAGGTTTCAGGGAGGGCCCAATGCCGGTCATACAATTATATTTGAGGGGAAGAAATTCATCCTTCATACCATCCCTTCCGGGATATTTTCTGAAAAAGCAAAAAACATTGTAGGCAACGGGGTGATCCTCGATCCTTTTATCATGCAGAAAGAGTTGAAAAACCTGGATGATAATGATATCCCTGCCCGCGACCGCCTCTATATTTCCCGTAAGGCCCACCTGATCACACCCTCCCATCGTTTGCTTGATGCTACATATGAAAAAGCCAAAGGCAAGGATAAGATTGGTTCAACTCTGAAGGGAATAGGCCCTACTTATACGGATAAGATAGCCCGGCTTGGATTACGGATTGGCGACCTGCAGGAAAGTGGCTTTCGTGAACGTTATGAAAAACTGCGAAACAGGCATATGCAGATCATGAATTCTTTTGGATATAAAACAGAAGATTTTACTTTCGATGGATTGGCTTTTCAATACTATGAAGATGCCTGGTTCAAAGCCCTGAAGATATTTGATGAGCTGCAAATGGTCAATAGTGAATATATGATCAATGATGCTCTCAGCAAAGGCCAGAAAGTATTGGCGGAAGGCGCCCAGGGATCCATGCTTGATATTGATTTCGGCACATATCCTTTTGTTACCTCATCGACTACAATTGTAGCCGGTGTTTGTTCTGGCTTAGGTGTTCCTCCACAGAGAATAGGGGATGTGTTTGGTGTATTTAAAGCCTATTGTACACGTGTAGGTAGTGGTCCTTTCCCCTCCGAATTGCTCGATGGCAATGGCGATCTCATGCGAGATACCGGAAAAGAATTTGGTTCTACAACAGGTCGTCCACGCCGTTGTGGATGGCTGGATCTTGTTGCACTCAAGTATGCCATTATGCTGAGTGGAGTATCCCGCTTGTTCATGATGAAAACTGATGTACTCAGTCCATTCAATGATCTGGATATATGTACTGCCTATGAAATTGATGGCGAGACCAGCAATGAGGTTCCTTACGATATGACAAGCAAGGAAATAAAACCTGTATTTACCAGTCTGAAAGGATGGAAAAGCAATATCGAGGAACTCCCTGGCATGGATGTGGCACCGGATGCATTAAATACTTACATAGATTACATCGAAAAAGAAACCGGGGTACCCGTGGAAATCGTTTCTATCGGGCCAGATCGAAAGCAAACATTATTTAGGTAGTAACTTGTGCCCCTCGACTACGCTCGGGATGACAAGATTGGCTTGGCAAAACAAAAAGAGCGGCGCCGCACTCCACGAAAATTTTCATTTGTGTGCGGCGCCGCTCTTATGTTTTAATTTTATTGCTTGTCATCCTGAGCGTAGTCGAAGGGTCGATTGCTTTGTTATAAAGTCCTCTTCACTTCCACCTCTTCGTAACCCTCAAGGATATCACCAACCTTGATATCGTTGTAATTGACAATATTCAATCCGCACTCATAGCCAGTGGCTACTTCTTTGGCATCATCTTTGAAACGCTTGAGTGATCCCAGCACTCCCGTATATACTACAATACCATCACGGATCAGCCTTACAGCTGTGTTACGGGTGATTTTCCCATCGAGGACCATGCAGCCGGCAACAGTACCAACCTTGGTGATCTTGTATACTTCTCTTACCTCAACATTACAGAGGATCTTTTCTTCAATATCCGGTGAAAGCATGCCTTCGATAGCAGACTTGATCTCTTCAATAGCCTGATAGATGATGCTGTATAGACGGATGTCGATCTGTTCCTGCTCGGCCAGCTTCCTGGCACTGGGTTGAGGTCTAACATTAAATCCAACAATAATTGCATTAGATGCCGAAGCCAGCATGACATCAGTTTCAGTCACAGCCCCGACGCCTTTTAAGATCACATTTACCTGGACTTCCTCAGTAGATAGTTTAAGCAGAGAATCGGAAAGTGCTTCAACAGATCCGTCAACATCTCCTTTCACGATCACATTCAATTCTTTGAAATCACCAATGGCAATCCGACGTCCGATCTCATCAAGGGTAATATGCTTCTGAGTACGCAGGCCCTGTTCACGCTGTAACTGTTCGCGCTTATTGGCAATGCTTTTAACTTCTCTTTCATCTTTCATCACATTGAAACCATCCCCGGCCTGCGGAGCACCGTTTAATCCGAGCAACAGGACCGGTGCAGAGGGGCCTGCCTCATCGATGAGCTGGTTTCGTTCATTATACATGGCCTTTACTTTACCGTAAAATGATCCAGATAATACCATGTCGCCAATGTGCAATGTGCCGGCCTGAACAAGTACATTTGTAACAAATCCACGTCCCTTGTCAAGCGAAGATTCAATAACAGTCCCAATGGCATTACGGTTGTGGTTGGCCTTCAGGTCGAGCATTTCTGCTTCGAGCAATACTTTATCCAGGAGCTCCATCACGTTCAGCCCGTCTTTGGCTGAAATATCCTGGCTCTGATACTTGCCACCCCATTCTTCAACAAGGATATTCATTTCTGAAAGCTGTTGCTTAATCTTGTCGGGGTTTGCATTTGCCTTATCAATCTTATTGATGGCAAATACGATAGGAACACCAGCTGCCTGGGCATGGTTAATGGCCTCTTTGGTCTGTGGCATCACATCATCATCAGCTGCGACGATAATAATGGCAACATCAGTCACTTTAGCACCCCTGGCTCGCATAGCCGTAAAGGCTTCGTGACCGGGAGTATCGAGGAATGTAATTTTCTTGCCATCTTCAAGGCTTACCTCGTAGGCACCGATATGCTGGGTGATACCACCTGCTTCACCGGCAACAACATTGGCTTTACGTATATAGTCAAGCAGTTTTGTTTTTCCGTGGTCAACATGGCCCATCACCGTAACAATTGGTGATCTTGGTTCCAATTGGGTTTCTTCTTCCTCTATGATGCCAACACCGTCTATAGCTTCCTGAACCTCAACACTTACAAATTCAACCTCAAAGCCGAATTCTTCTGCAACCAAATTCAGTGTTTCAGCATCCAGTCGTTGATTGATAGAAACAAAGAGCCCAAGGGTCATACATGCTGAGATAACTTCTGTAGCATTCACATTCATCATGCTGGCCAGTTCGTTCACAGTTACAAACTCAGTAAGCTTCAGTACCCCCTTATCTGCTTCTGCCCTTTTTTGGTCCTCTTCTATCTGCTGACTGACAGCAGCACGTTTGGTACGACGGTGCTTTGCTCCTTTTGATTTCCCACTAGGTGCAAGCCTGGCCAGGGTTTCTTTGATTTGTTTCTGGATTTCTTCTTCACTGAGCTCAGGTTTGAGCACATCCTTTTTGCGTCTTCCTTTGCCTTTGCCCCTGTCGTCAGGTTTTTTGGCACCCGGATCACCAACCTGTTTGGGTGTGGATATCCTTTTCCGTTTCTTCTTCTGAGAAACTTTATCGTCTTTAGAAGATGCAACTGGTTTTTTCTCAAATTCTTTCAGGTCGATCTTGTCAAGGATCTTGGGCCCGGTCAGCTTATCAAACTTAGTTTCAATAAAGTTATCGCTAGGTTCTTCTTCTTTAACCTCAGGGAGAGCTCTTCAGGCTGTTCAATCTTTTCATCAGTTACTGCTTCAACTACCTTTTCTGCTTTCTCAGGGGTTTCAACTGGCTCCTCTTTTACTTCCTTCTTCTTGGAGGCAGCAGTTTTCTTTTTATCAGCAGTTTCTTTTGCCTTTTCTTCTTTTGTTTTCTTGGCCGGACGGGTCTTCTGATTTATCGCATCAAGATCGATCTTATCCAGAACTTTTATTGGGGCTTCTTCTTTTTCCGGCGCTTCTTCTTCTTTTTTCTCGGCCGGTTTTTCTTCTTCTTTCTTTGCTTCTGCTGCTTCTTTTGCAGTTTTTTTCTTTACAGGTTTTTCTGCGGGCTTTTCAGCAGGTTTAACTTCAGGCTCAGGATCAATAATAGAAGTTTTCTGGATAATAATATCCTCTTCTTTTTCAGAATCTTCAGTGGGCTCGCGGTCAATGTCATCTATACTGATGGAAGTATGCAGGCTGGTGTCGATTTCCATTTTCTTGGATTCTGCCTTGACAGCCTTTTCTGTCTGGAATTCCTGGACCAGCATATCATAAGCCTCCGGGCTGAGTTTACTTGTTGGCTTTTCATCGATTTCAATTCCCTTCTTCAGAAGAAAATCCACGATGGTATGTATGCCAACATTAAACTCCCTGGCAGCTTTACTCAATCTAATGGCTTTCGTTGCTTCCGTCATACTATAGATTCAAATATTGTTAATCTTTTCTTCTTCAGATTAATAATGCAATAAAAATAACATATTTATTCAAACTCCGCCCTGAGGATCCTGACGACCTCATTGATGGTTTCCTCTTCAAGGTCGGTCCTCTTAACAAGTTCCTGGGGCTCGAGTTCGAGTACACTTTTTGCAGTATCACATCCAATGCCTTTTAGCTCTTCGATGATCCACTCATCAATTTCATCTGAAAATTCGACCAGGTCAACATCCTCACTGTCGGTGTCTGTATCGCGATAAACATCAATTTCATATCCGGTTAGCTTACCAGCCAGCCTGATATTATATCCTCCTTTTCCGATCGCCAGCGAAACCTGGTCAGGCTTCATGATACACTTCAGCACGTTTCCACTCATCATCAATGGTGATGGAAGAGATCTTGGCCGGACTGAGTGCACGCGTAATATATAATGTAGGATTGTTGGTGAAGTTGATCACATCAATGTTCTCATTCTTCAATTCCCTGACAATACCATGTATCCTTGAACCTTTCATTCCAACACAGGCTCCTACAGGATCAATACGGTCGTCGTATGATTCAACAGCGATTTTTGCTCTTTCACCAGGTACTCGAACAATATTTTTTATTGTGATCAGACCATCATATACTTCCGGCACTTCTGATTCAAACAATCGTTCCAGAAATATCGGAGAAGTTCTGGAAAGAATAATGGCCGGACTGCTATTTTTCATTTCCACGCGGGAAACAACCGCCCTGATGGTATCTCCTTTCCTGTAGAAATCAGATGGGATCTGCTCAGACTTTGGAAGTGTCAGCTCGATATATTCATCATCCAGCACCAGAATCTCTTTCTTCCAGACCTGGTAAACCTCCCCGGTGATGATCTCGCCTATCTTTTCCTTATATTTTTGGTAAACATTGTCCTTTTCATATTCCTGAATTTTGGCAATGAGGTTTTGCCTGATCGACAGAGATTTCTCTGCGGCCAAAATCTAGTAATTTCATTTCTTCCGAAACTTCTTCACCAACTTCAAAGTCAGGCTCGATCTTGATGGCATCTGAAAGGGCGATCTGAAGGTTTTCATCCTCAATCTCAGCATCATCAACAATCTCCCTGTTCCTCCATATTTCAAGGTCACCCTTATCAATATTGACAATGATATCGAAGTTCTCATCAGTACCAAATTTTCTTTCCAGCATATGCCTGAAGATGTCTTCGATGATCACCATGAGCATCTCCCTGTCAATGTTCTTGAATTCTTTGAATTCTGAAAAGGTTTCAACTAGATTGATATTCTCCATTGTTCGTAATTTTTTCCGGTTGATTATTTAAAATGAACAGCCGGTTTTATTTCTTGTATTTCATTTAAGGGAAGCTGTTGCTCCGGACCTTCCTCAAGCTTTTTGCTTTTCCCTTTTCGAGTAAGTTTTTTAATTGTAATGTGGTCATCCGTTACTGCTGTCAGGATGGCTTCAAATCTTTCACCTTCTAATAGTTGTATGTCGATTCTTCTGTTTATATACTTGCGGTATTGCCGCATCATGCTGAAAGGCTGATCAAGTCCTGCAGAGGATACCATAAGTTCGAAATCTTCCTTATCCCTGTCAAGCTTGCCTTCAATCGAACGGCTGAGTTTGATACAGTCATCCACCTTTACATCCTCATCATTGTCGATAAAGACCATGATCCGGTTCTCTGACTTTACAAGTACTGAAACGATGTAGTTATCAGTACCTTCCAGCTCCTGCTCAACCAAGTGTTTTATGTGCTTTTCTGTTATCATTAATTTACAATAAAAGAGGGGACTCCTGTCCCCTCAAAATTCCTTCCGCCTTGTTGTTGTCCGACCAGGGCTCGAACCTGGACTCTTCTGAACCAAAATCAGACGTGTTGCCAGTTACACCATCGGACAATCCTAATCGCAATGCGATTTTCGGACTGCAAAATTACAAAAATTATTTATTATTGAAAAACTTTGTCTAAGCTAAAATTGTTTTAAAGTCAGACACTGAACACCAGATATGTATCTGTCTAATTGTTAAAAATCTATAATTTCACAAGAGCCTCAGGGCACATTGTCACCAAAATTTATATTTTCGCTGTCACATTCAATAGATTAAATGATCCTTCCATGGAAAATTATACCAAACTGAACCGCCTGCTTGGCTGGCTCGTATTTTTGATTGCTACGCTGGTTTATTTTCTTACCCTCGAACCCACGGCCAGCTGGTGGGATTGTGGTGAATACATTGCCACTGCATATAAACTTGCAGGTTGGCCACCCACCTGGAGCACCACTTTTCAAATGCTGGGACGCTTTTTCAGCCTGTTTGCATTTGGTGATACAGCCAATGTTGCCATGATGATCAATACCATGTCGGCCCTAGCAGCAGCTTCACCATACTTGTTCCTGTTCTGGACCATCACCATGCTGGCCAGAAAGCTGGTTACCTTAAGACAGGGAGATGACAAAGGCTAATATGTATGCCATTCTGGGAAGTGGTCTTGTTGGTGCCCTGGCATTCACATTTTCAGATTCATTCTGGTTTTCAGCCGCAGAAGGCGAGGTTTATGCCATGTCGTCGTTCTTTACGGCCATCACTTTCTGGGCCATACTGCGATGGGAGCGCGTAGCCGATGAAAAACATGCCGACCGATGGATCATATTTATCGCTTACCTGGTTGGTATTTCGATAGGTGTGCATATGCTGAACCTGCTGGCAATTCCGGCCATTGCATTTGTGTATTATTTCAAGAAATTCAAAGCCAGTACAAAAGGTGCCATCCTCACCCTTGGCAGTATCGATGATTTTGCTCAGCATTATCATGTATTTGATCATCCCGGGAATTGTAAGCCTGTCAACGGCATTTGAGCTGTTCTTCGTGAACTAGCCTCGGAATGCCTTTTAACTCAGGGTACAATCATTTATTTCGTGGTTACTTGATCTCTTTGATCATTTGGCTCATATTTTTACAGTTAAATACAAAAAGGTATTTCTCAATACTGTCGTACTTGAGTTTTGTTTTTATCCTGATCGGATACTCTTCTTTCTTTTTGCTGATCATCCGGGCCAATGAAAATACACCTATCAATGAGAACAACCCTGAAGATGCCATTCGCTCCTATCCTATCTGAACAGGGAGCAATATGGAACCTGGCCAAAACTTCATGGTCAGTATTATACAGCACCCGCTGTTGACTATAAGGATGGTAACCCACAGTATATCCGGGACAAGAAAGCAGGGAAATATGTGATCACCGATAGCAGGGATGGAACCATTCCTGTTTACGATAAGCGATTTACAACCATTTTCCCACGGATGTGGAGTGCACAAAAACCTGAACATAAACGGATGTATAACCAGTATGCAACCAATGCCACGACCATACAGGTGAACGGTGAAAACATGAAAAAGCCATCCTTTGGCGATAACCTGGGTTTCTTTTTTGATTATCAGCTGGGACATATGTATTTCAGGTATTTCATGTGGAATTTTGTTGGCAGGCAAAACGATATTGAATCACAGCCAGGACCAAAAAATGGAAACTGGATCAGTGGGATCGGTTTTATCGACAATGCAAGGCTGGCCAGCCAGAATGATCTGCCTGAAAGCATGAAGAACCCGGCCCATAACAAATTTTATTTCCTCCCGCTCATCCTGGGCTTGATTGGCTTGTTTTACCACCTGAATTCAAGCAAAAGAGATACGCTGGTTGTAGCACTTTCTGTTCTTTATGACAGGTATTGCCATTGTTCTATACCTGAACCAGTACCCATACCAGCCGAGGGAACGGGATTATGCCTAGCTGGATCATTTCTATGCCTTTGCCATATGGATTGGATTAGGCGTAATGGGGATTTGTACCTGGGTGAAAAAATATATGGGTGATAAAAAATTGATCCCTGTTGGTATTAGCCTGGCAGCCTTGCTTCTGGTTCCGGGAATCATGGCCCAGCAAGGATGGGACGACCACAATCGCTCAGGAAGATATGCTGCCCGCGATTTTGGGATGAACTATCTTGCAGGCTGTGATCCCAACGCAATACTGATCACCAATGGTGATAACGATACTTTCCCCTTTATGGTATGTTCAGGAAGTGGAAGGGTTTCGTACCGATGTAAGGGTGGTTAATTATATGCTCTCATCCGGATACTGGTATGTACACCAACTGGGTAAAAAAGTGTATGATTCTAAACCCCTTAAGTTAACACTTACCCCTGATCAGTATGAAAAGGGCAGGAACCAGTATATCATGTATGTCGACAGGGGCATTGAAAATCACGTCGAGGTTAAAGAATTGATCGACTTTATAGCCAGTGATGATGAACGTACCAAACTGCCGCTCTCCACAGGTGAAAAGATCAATTATATGCCTGTGAAAAAGCTCAGGCTTGTAGTTGATTCTGCAAAATGCGTTGAAAATGGCATCGTTCCTCCCGAAATGGCTCATTTGATTGTACCTTATATTGAGTGGGAGATCAGACAAAATGCATTGTATAAGAATGATTTAATGTTGCTTGATTTTCTGGCTAATAATAATTGGGAACGCTCACTTTACTTTGCAAATCCCAGCTCCCTCGAAAAGGTCTTTGATGTAGATGAGTATTGTCACCTTGAAGGATCAGTGTATAAATTCATGCCAGTGAAAGCGAAGGATTATATTTCCGGACTTGGTGGGGTTCATGCCGACAAGTCATATGATGTTTATATGAATGATTATAGGTGGGGGAACCTGAACGATCCTTCAGTTACAGTCGACAGAGAGAGTTACCGCCATGGCCGCATTCAAAAACAAAACTTCCTCAGGGTTGCACAGGCCTTGCTGACTGAAGGAAAGCCAGATAAAGCTGCTGAAGTACTTGATACATGCCTGTATTATTTTCCTCATGACAAAATTCACTACGACATTATAATGATGCCCATGATTGAGATCTATTATGATGCTGGCAGAATTGAAAGGGCCAATGAAGAGGCTCGCATAATGATGGATGTATGCGATCAGGAACTCAGCTATTTCCTGAACCTGGATGTTGAGTTTGCCGACAGGTATTATTCCACAGAGATGCAACAGAATATCGCAGTGCTTCAGCGTATTTCAGAAGTTACACGAGACAACGGACAGGATGAACTTTCGGAAGAGGCTGAAGAAATATTGCTAAAACATATGGAAAACCTGCAATAAACAGATAGCTTCGCCTGATCAGTCAGGATCAGGCGGCTTTTTGTGGTGTAGGCTTGTCTTTTTTTCTATAAATATATATCAGCGTACCAACACCGAGTAAAACGAAGGGTATGCTGAGCAACTGTCCCATATTAAGGGCCATCCCCACCTCGAAATTTACCTGTGGTTCTTTCACAAATTCTATTAGAAAGCGGAATGCAAATACTAGGATCATGAACATTGCAAACAGGAATCCTGGCCTGGGCTTACCATCTCTCTTCAGGTAAACGAACCATAGAAAAAGGAAAATCCCCAAATATGCAAGTGCTTCATAGATCTGAGTAGGGTGTTTAGGCACGAGGCTTGGATCTGTATTCACAAATTTAAAACCCCAGGGAAGGGTGGTTTCTACACCGTAGATCTCAGAGTTCATCAGGTTACCTGTACGAATGAAAGCTCCGGCCAGTGCAACAACAATGCTTATCCTGTCAAAGATCCAGATATACGGTTTGTTATTCCTTTTTGAAAAGATCAACAGAGCGATGGCGATGGCAATAGCAGCTCCATGACTTGCCAGGCCCCCTTTCCAAACCATCAGGATCTCAATAGGGTTACTAAAATAGGCTGCAGGTTCATAAAATAATACATGTCCCAGCCTGGCACCAATAATAGTGGCAATGATCATGTATGTGGCCAGTTGATCCAGCACCTTTACCGGGATCCGTTCTTTTTTGAAAACCTTCAGCATGATAATATATCCCACCACAAAGCCCATCGCAAACAGTAAACCATACCATCGTGGTGCCAGGGTTCCTATCCCCGGAATTGTAAGTTCAAAGATCTCAGGATTCGGACTCCAGATAATATAGTTAAGGATCATAACAGCTGTGTTTTTTGCAAATATATTAGAAAACTTGATGGAATTTACAAGCGTGAAAGAAGCAAATCAATCCTTTTATTCAAATTGTCATATTGATTTTGAACCTCTATACCTTGGAAATTTTCTGATAAGTTCAGCATGTTTGAAATATCGAATTCATCCTGAGTCTGCATGTAAAAATGATTTTTTTGTAGATGATATGAGGCCAGGTATTCCTGTTCCGTTTGTCCGGGAGTTGGTATAAAAACTGCCCGGCTGCCAAGTACCGATAGGTCCATAAGGCTGGAATAGCCGGGGCGACAAATGATCAGGCGTGAAGATAGGATAGCCTGTTGCATTTGTGTTGTATCCATATGGGCATGAACTTCAATGTTTTCAAATACTTCAGGACCTATTTCAGATTCAGGCTTACCCAATAATACCAATGATTTGTAGGAGGTTTCTTTTAATTGTTTCAGGATCATTTCCTCGAAAATGCTTCGTTGAGGCTCAGGTCCGCTTATGATGGCCATCAGCTCATACTTCTTTTCCGGTAATGGGTCTGAACGGAACTCAAACCTTGACAGTGGGCCGATAAAATATGCAGGGACCGGACAACTCCTTTTATGGGCAAGATCGCCAGACAGACCGTCCTCGGCAAAGTCAGGAATCCAGCATTCCTCAAAACGTCTAATATACCTATTGTGCAAGCTGTGCATCATCTTTTCGGTGAATGACCATCCACTGGGTGCCTTGATCATTATCTGATGTGTGATATATATGGAGGGAACCCGATCCGACCACATACCAAAGCGATTGTCGGAGATCACTGCATCAATCTCAAATTGGCTTATTAAAGCCTCTAGTATGCGGTGCTCTTTCGAAATTGTCCTTAATATGGCTGGTGATTGCCTGATCATGTGCACAGCCATCTGCCTGCTTTGAGGATACCGGATATTATAAGCGGGTACCCGAATGTGCTGCAAATCCTGAAATTCTGATTCAAGAAAGGATGCTGCCCTGCCACTGCCGGCAAGGATCACCTCAGCTCCTTTTTGCTGAAGTAAACGGATCAATGGAACACAGCGGGTTGCATGTCCGATGCCCCAGTCAAGCGGAGCAAGTAATATTTTTTTAGTCCTGCTCATATTACTTGAAAAAAAATCAAACCTGCATGTGACTTTTCTTGAAAATAGATATTAATAGTATAGGAGGCCCATTCAGAAAATGACCTCATACAAAGATAATTATTAAAAGTATCCCTCTGATGGCTGAAAATGATGATGCTTTACTGTACAGGATCGGGGTAACAATGATTCCCGGCATAGGTAATATGAATGCGAAAAAGCTGATCGCATGGTGTGGCGACCCAGCTGTTGTATTTAAGGAGTCTAAAAGTGATTTGCTCAAGATTCCAGGAATGGCCAGGATCCTCAGTGGCAATATTAATTTGAAAGACTTGCTTATTCGTGCCGAGAAGGAAGTAAACTTCATCCGTAATAGTGGCATCAAAGCCCTGTATTATTATGATGAGGATTATCCGGAGAGGTTAAAGCAATGTGCTGATAGTCCCTTGATGTTATATTATAAAGGCCTCGAGGAGATCATGGAAAAGAAGACACTTGCTGTGGTTGGTACCCGGAATGCCACATCTTATGGGAAACGCATCTGCCAGGAGATCATCAAGGGTTTTGAGGGTGATAAGGTTATGATCGTCAGTGGGATGGCATATGGGATAGATAGCATAGCACACCGAAAGGCTCTGTCGTGTGATTTGAAAACTATTGGTGTAATGGCCCATGGCCTCGACAGGATCTATCCGAATGAAAACAGAAATATGGCTGCACGCATGTTGAAGCAGGGTGGCCTGATTACAGAGTTTATGAGTAAAACCAATCCTGACCGTGAAAACTTCCCGAAAAGGAACAGGATCATCGCTGGTCTGGCAGATGCTGTCCTTGTAGTGGAATCAGCCGGAAAAGGCGGAGCAATGATCACAGCGAACATTGCCCAATCATATAACCGTGATGTTTTTGCTGTCCCTGGTAAATTGCATGAACCTTATTCTGATGGCTGCCATCAGCTGATCCGGAGAAATATTGCAGCCCTGGTGAGATCTGCTGACGACATAAAATATTCCATGGGATGGGAAGGTGGCCACGCAAAACAGCAAAAAAGTATAGCCGATCAACTTGAAAAATATAATCCTGATGAAAGGACCATCCTGAATATCATTCTGGATAAAGAGCGTGCACAGATTGATGATCTTGTACTCATTTCAGGACTGGGAGCCTCCAAAACAGCCTCCATCCTGCTAAAACTTGAGTTTGAAGGAGTCATCACGGGCTTGCCGGGCAAACTGTACGAGATCAGAAAATGATTGTGATGAATAATGTACCTTTGTGGGAGAATAAGATCAACAAATTTACTTTTGGAAGGAATAGTTATAAAATCTACAGGCAGCTGGTACAGCGTCGAAAGCCCGGATGGAAGCTTAACAAACTGCAAGCTGAAAGGCAAGTTTAAGATGCAGGGCATCAGAACCACTAACCCGCTTGCTGTTGGCGATCATGTTGAGTTTTATGTGCTTCAAGAAGAGGGTGCAGGCCTGATCACTAAAATTTTTCCACGAAAGAACCACATCATCCGTAAGGCCACCAAACTATCGAAAGAATCCCATATCCTGGCAGCAAATCTCGACCAGGCCATCATTATTGTAACCCTTGCTGAACCGCGAACTTCTACAGGATTTATCGACCGCTTCCTTATCACGGCAGAAGCATACCATATTCCTGCTATCATCATCTTTAATAAGATCGATCTGTATGATAAAAACCGCATGGACGAGCTGGAGACTTTAAAAGATGTGTATGAGGCTGCCGGGTATCCCGGCATATCAGTTTCGGCCCTAACAGGAGAAAATTGTGAAGATGTGAAGGAATTGCTGAAACAAAAGGTGTCATTGCTGGCAGGGCATTCGGGCGTTGGGAAATCTGCCCTGATAAATACCATAGAGCCTGGCCTGGACCTGAAAACCCAGGCAATTTCCAGTGTGCATAAAAAAGGTGTTCATACCACTACCTTTGCCAGAATGTTTAAACTTTCATTTGGTGGTTATATTATCGATACACCGGGGATCAAGGAATTTGGGTTATTTGACCTTGACAGGAACACATTGGCTGAAAGATATCCTGAAATGCGTGCCTTGATGCATGGCTGCAAGTACACGAATTGCACCCACCTTCATGAGCCCGGTTGTGCTGTGAAAGAGGCCTTGAAAGATGGAAAAATTAGTAAAATAAGATATGAGGGTTATCTTCGTATCATGGCCGATGATGGGCCTTAATAAAAATAAATATGATCGCATCTGAATTGATAAGTGATATTTTAGTCCCATTGAAGACTTCTGATACTGTGGAAATGGCTATTTCATTTATGGCTGAATTCAAGGTATCACATATCCCAGTGGTTAATAATACATCCTACCTTGCCCTGGTTTGCGAAGATGACCTGCTCTCCGATGTTGACCTGGATTCCCCTGTTGGCAATATTAAGTTGGCATTACCACGCTTGATGATCAATGACTATCAACACATTTATGATGTGATCAGGATGATGTCCCAACATAAGCTAACTCTCCTGCCAGTGGTTGATGCCGATGAAAATTACCTTGGGGCCATCAGCATGGAAAGCCTCACTGCCAACATAGATAAAATGGCTGCCATTAATCAACCGGGAGCCATTATTGTATTGGAAATGAGCCAAAACGACTATAGCTTGTCAGAGATTGCACAGATTATCGAATCCAACGATGCCAGGATTCTCAGCATGTATGTGACATCAAAAATTGACTCCACCATAATGGATGTGATCCTGAAGATCAATAGGCATGACCTTACACAGATCGTTAGTACTTTTAACAGATATAATTACACCATTAAGGCTTATTACGGCGAAGAAGAGGATCCCGGTGATCTGAAAGACCGTTTTGATTCCCTCATGAACTATCTAAATGTGTAATTCAATTTGCTTTGATACTGAAACAACACCACCGGCTCAATAACATCATCATCACATTTATTCTTACTTTCTTGCTTGTTTTCCCCTACCAGGGATATGCCCAGGACAGCTTCGAACCGGACAGCCTGATGATTATCCGCAGCATTGAATACAATGGGAATAAGATCACAAAGGAACGTATTATCACTCGTGAATTGATGATATCAGTAGGTGACACCTTGTCAAAGCGGTCATTAGATGAGCTCCTCGTGAAAAGCCGCGAGAACCTTCTCAATACGTCTCTATTCAATTTTGTCACTACTGACCTTCATACAACTTCTGCGAAATATACCTTTACGGATGTGGTGTTTAATTTTACGGAAAGATGGTATATCTGGCCATGGCCCACCATCGAATTTGCGGATCGCAATTTCAATACCTGGTGGAGCGAAAACAGGGACCTGACCAGAATGAGCTATGGAGTGCTGCTCAAATGGAGCAATTTCAGGGGGAGGAGAGAGCAACTTGATATAAAGGCTCAGTTTGGGTACAGTGAATTATTTGGATTCGATTATACTATCCCTTTGCTTAACAAGAAAGAAACCCTTGGACTGGGAATCGGGGCCGGATATAACAGGAGACATGAGGTAGCTGTGATGAATGAGGATGATCAACTTGTTTATTACAAAGACGACGAGAAATATATTGCGCAAGGTGTTGGCTCCCATATTAGCCTGATCTACCGCCGAGAGATCTACAATACACATACTTTCAGGCTTGAATATAATTTTCTGGACTTCGATGATACACTGACTGAGATCAACCCATATTTTACACCGGAAGGGAATTCAAAACTGCAATATTTTTCTTTTGTTTACCAGTTCAAAAGTGATTTCCGTGATTATAAAGCATACCCACTCAATGGGTATTATTTCGATGTAGAGGTTGGAAAACGTGGATTTGGACTCCTCGACAATGGGGAAGTGGATGTGTTTTATGTACTTACAACTTTCAGGAAATACTATCACTTTGGTGGGCGCTGGTATATTGCCTCAGGCCTGAATACGAGGTTCTCTAACAAAGAAAGGCAGCCATTTTACATGGAAAAGGCCATTGGCTATGGCCGCGATATCGTCAGGGGATATGAACATTATGTTGTGAATGGACAAAATTTTGCAATCTTTAAAAACAACTTTAAGTTCGCACTTATACCACGCAGAACTTTTGATATAGGATTCATCAGGTCTGAAAAATTCAGCAAGGTCCATTATGCATTTTACCTGAATGCTTTTTTCGACTTTGGCTTTGCAGATCAAATCTATCCAATGCCTGAACTAAATAACCAGCTTGAAAATACCCTGCTTATCGGGTATGGACTCGGACTCGATTTTGTGACGTATTATGACATCGTCCTCAGGCTTGAATATTCATTCAACAAGATGAATGAACATGGTTTATATATTCATTTCATCGCACCGATATAAAGCGACCATGACTTCTCTATTTTGAAATTTATAAGTTTTTGAAATATAATTATCTAGCATCAGAATTCAATCCCTGCTTATAATTGTTAATTATTCTTAAGCATGTAAGCTTTAATTCGCAGATTTTTGTAAACTTGCAACGGTTTTTAAGTATTATCAGAACAACAGGCCATGAAGCTTGCTTTATTTGGAAAAAGCATCAGGAAAGAGTACTACCCTTACCTTCTTCAGCTGATCGCAAAACTGGAAGAATACCGGTGCGATTTGTTGGTTTATGGTCCTTACCTTGATCATCTCCGGAAAATCGAGGATTTTCATGTTGATGTGGACACTTTTTCAAAACATGAAGAGCTTCTTGGAAATGCGGATATGGTGCTTTCTATCGGTGGTGATGGAACGCTGCTCGATACCGTTTCCCTTGTCAGGGATTCAGGTATTCCTGTTCTGGGGATTAATTTAGGGCGGCTTGGATTCCTGTCGAGCATATCCCGCGATGAGATCATACCGGCTGTAGAAAAGGTCATGAAGGGCGAGTACACCCTGGACAAGAGAACCCTGCTTCACCTGGACACCAAGGAGGGCCTTTTTGGTGATTTCAGTTGTGCACTTAACGACCTGACCGTTACACGGAAAGATTCAACAGCCCTGATTGTTGTTCATGTACATGTTGATGATGTCTTTTTAACTTCATACTGGGCTGATGGTTTAATCGTTGCAACACCAACAGGATCAACAGCGTACTCGCTCAGCAGCGGAGGCCCAATAGTGGCACCGGGATCTGAAAATTTTGTGATCACACCACTGGCTCCACACAACCTCACAGTACGGCCAATTGTGATCTCAGATAAAAGTGAGATCAGCATCCGTGTTGAAGGACGTGATAAGGAATACCTGGTGAGCCTGGATTCAAAAACTGATGTTATAAAACCAGGCCAGGAATTACGCATTCGAATTGCTGATTTCAGCTTTAATCTTGTTAAAATTGAGCATAAGGATTTTTATACTACCATTCGCGATAAACTTAAATGGGGACTTGATGTGAGAAATTAATTGATGAACAGATAAGAAATTTGAAAATAATGCGTTTGGGGAACTATATGAAAAGGATTACATTGATCATAATACTGGTCATTGCAGGGATGGGTATGCAAGCGCAGAAAACCATGGAGGTGGGGCTGTTTGGCGGAGGTGCTTATTACCTCGGCGACATCAATCCCGGAAAGCACTTCATGATGACTAAACCCGCATACGGTTTAGTAGCCAGGCTTAACCTTGATCCCAGATGGACAGTTAAACTGAGTGCATACCGTGGTGATATTGCTGGAGATGATAATGTCGCCAAGACGGTTGCCTACAGGGATTTGAAGTTTGAGTCGAAGATCACCGACATTTCAGCTGTGCTTGAATTTAACTTCTTTAATTACATCACCGGGAGCACAAGGAATTTTATAACACCATATATTTTTGTTGGTATAGGTGTTTTTATTTTTAATCCTGAGGCTGATGGAATTGCTTTACGCGAACTTGGCACTGAAGGACAGAATATCGGATTCCATGACAGGAGCACTTATGCAACCACACAAATATCCATACCATTTGGATTTGGCTTTAAATACAGCCTTAATAAGAAACTGGGTTTAGCGGTTGAATGGGGCTTGCGTAAAACATTTACTGATTATATTGATGATCTGAGTACGACCTATTACCTGGACGGGGAAAGTATCGATCCTTCTAATGTGGCGGAGATCATGTCAGATCCTACGATGCTCCATAAGCCCTATGAGGCAAGAGGGAATCCCAGCACTAAGGATTGGTACGCTTTCGTAGGTATCACGTTCACCTACAAATTCAACCTCGGACGTGATAAGGGATGCAGTGATTTCGGATCAAGAAAAGATTATTAACATGAGCGATAAACCGATGGACCTGAAAAGCCGCGTCGACCTTGGTCGCTTGCCCGAACACCTTGCCATCATCATGGATGGGAACGGACGCTGGGCAAAGCAACGTGGCAAAGCCAGGACATTCGGACATCAAAATGGGGTTAAATCCGTAAGGGAAACAGCTGAAGCTGCCGCCGAACTGGGAATCAAGCATCTTACGCTCTACGCCTTCTCAACAGAGAATTGGAATAGGCCAAAGCTGGAAACGGATGCACTGATGACTTTGTTGTTGAAGACCATCCATAAGGAAACAAAGACCCTGAACAAAAATAATATTCGCTTGAATGCGATCGGTGACCTGATGAGTTTGCCGTCCCTCACGAGAAAACAGCTTGAGAAGGCCATTGCAAATACAGCAGATAATAACCGGATGACACTCACCCTGGCACTGTCATACAGTGGCAGATGGGAATTGCTCAATGCCGTTAAAAAAATCGGCATGCAAATTGAAGATGGAAAGATAAAAGCCAGTGATATTGATCAGCAAGTTTATGAGGCAGCATTGGAAACTCATGATATGCCAGAGGTGGAGCTGCTGATCAGAACCTCTGGAGAATACCGGATAAGCAATTTCCTGCTTTGGCAGATTGCATATGCAGAACTTTATTTTTCTCCAAAACTCTGGCCCGATTTCAGGAAAGATGACTTGTATGAGGCCTTGATCGACTTCCAGAACAGGGAAAGAAGATTTGGTAAAATTAGTGAACAAATATCAGCAGAATAGGCAGGAATGATAGAAAAGGATACACGAAAAAAGACTGGGGCGAAGCTTTCCTGCAAATATTTTCTTGCCGGGATCATCGGCTTATTATTCATGCTCTTCAGCAGCCTGCCATCAATGGCGCAGGGAACTGTAGGCGATGATATGTCGTTGATCGACTATTCTTCTCCAAAAAAATATGAAATAGGAGGGATTACTGTATCAGGAATTGAATACCTGGACCAGAATGTACTGATCATGCTTTCAGGCCTGAAGATAGGATCACGTGTAGATATCCCTGGCGAAGAGATTAGCAATGCTGTTAAGAAATTATGGGAACAGGGTCTTTTTGAGGATGTCCGTATTTCAGCCACGAGGTTCCAGGGTGATATGGTTTTCTTAGATATCTACCTTCTCGAGCGCCCAAGACTTACCAAATACTCGTTTAGAGGTGTAAAAAAATCTGATGCGGATAATATCCGGGATAATATGCGGATCACACGAGGTGACGTCGTTACCGATAACCTGCTGGTTAGGATCAATAACATTATTACCGACTACTTTAGCGATAAAGGATTTCTGGATGTTGAGGTTGACGTCAGGCAAATTCAGGATACAACTAAAGCCAACAATGTGATCCTTGATATTGTTGTTAACAAGAATGACAAGGTTAAGATCTATCAGATCAATGTACATGGCAATGAAGCCATCAGCACACAAAAAGTGAAGTCATCTTTCAAGGAAACAAAAGAAAAAGGATTGTTCCGTCCCTTGTATGGACTTGATAAACTTCTTGTAGATGTTGTTTGGGATGCTCTGCGACTGAAATTTCCAAAAATGATAGAGGACGTTCAGTCATATATAGAAAAGACTTACCGGTTCAGGATTTTTAAGTCTTCCAAATTCATTGAGAGTAGTTATGAAGATGACCTCAGGAAACTCATCGCAAAATATAATGAGCTTGGTTATCGCGATGCAAGAATTGTCAGGGATTCGATAAGCAGAAATGAAGATGGTACGATGAATATCGATATTTGGGTAGCAGAAGGTGGCCAATATTATTTCAGGAATATCACCTGGGTCGGGAATACAAAATATACTGCCGAACAACTGAATAATGTGCTTAAGATTCAAAAGGGGGATATTTATAACCAGGAACTGCTGAATACGAACCTGTCATTCAATCAAGCTGGTTTTGATGTAAGCTCACTCTACCTTGACGATGGCTACCTATTCTTCCAGGTTGAACCTGTAGAAGTGCTGGTTGAGAACGACTCAATCGACATTGAAATAAGGATGCGAGAGGGTAAACAGGCAACCATTAATAAGGTAACGGTTAGAGGAAACACCAAGACTAATGACCATGTGGTGATCAGGGAGATCAAGACCCGCCCTGGTGAGCTTTTTAGCAGGGATGCCATCATCCGTACCGTTAGGGAACTTGGCCAACTGAAATACTTCAATCCGGAAACCATTGTACCTGATATAGATCCAAACCCTGAAGAGGGAACAGTGGACATCATTTACTCAGTAGAGGAAACATCTGCCGACCAGATCGAATTATCGGGTGGATGGGGCTACGGCAGGATCATTGGTACACTGGGGGTATCGTTTAATAACTTCAGCCTCAGGAATTTCTTTAAAAAAGGAGCCTGGCGTCCAATACCTTCAGGTGATGGACAAAAACTTTCACTCCGTGTACAAAGTTATGGGAGAGGCTATATCAGCTACAGTGCTTCCTTCACAGAGCCCTGGCTCGGCGGAAGGAAACCTAATGCCTTCAGTGTTTCATACTATCATTCAATGTATACTAATGGTCTCCCGAAAAGTGATACCAACCGCGCTTTTTTCAAGATCAATGGCTTGACTTTCGGACTTGGCCAGCGTTTGAAATGGCCCGATGACTTTTTTACCCTCTACCAGGCCATCAACCTGCAGCGCTATGACCTGCACCAGTATACAACCATATTTACCTTTGGAGATGGCTCCGGAACCTACAATAACTTTAATTACAACATTGTCCTGGGAAGGAACTCCACGGCACCAAGTTATATCTACCCGCGCACAGGATCCAACGTATCATTGTCAGTTGAAGCTACACCACCCTACTCTTTACTCAACGATGCGGATTATACAAAGATGGAAGATAAAGAGAAGTATAAGTGGATAGAATACCACAAGTGGAAATTTGAAGCATCCTATTTCCTTGAGGTGGCACCTAAGTTTGTCATCATGGGAAGGTTGAAATATGGGTTCCTGGGATCATATAACAGTGATATTGGAATTACGCCCTTTGAGAGATTCTATCTTGGTGGAGACGGACTTTCAGGATATAACAACCTCGACGGAAGGGAGATCATCGGTATGCGGGGTTATGGAAATGAAACACTAACCCCATATTACTATCAGGACAGGAATGTAGGGGGCACGGTATATTGTAAATACACATTGGAGTTTCGTTACCCGCTATCACTGAATCCTTCAGCAACGATTTATGCACTTGGATTCCTGGAAGCAGGGAAAGCCTGGCTCTATCACCCGGCATTTAATCCATTCGACCTGTATCGATCGGCCGGTTTTGGCTTAAGGGTATTCCTGCCAATGTTTGGTTTGTTGGGCCTTGATTGGGGCTATGGATTCGACGAAGTTCCCGGATTACCCGGTGCCAATGGAGGACAATTCCACTTTTCCATCAACCAATCAATTGATTAAGAAGAATAACAATTTATGGCAGGTTTTTTGTACTTGCATTGAAAAACAAAATATTGGAGGACATACACATGAAAAAACTAATCTTAACCTTTGCGGTGATCTTATCAACATTTGTGGTAAGCATTGCTCAGAAATATGCATTTGTTGATTCTGACTATATTCTGAATAATATCCCTGAATATCAGGATGCACTGGATATTCTGGATGAGTTCTCAATCGATTGGCAGAAGCAGATTGAAGAAAAATTTGCAGCAGTAGACAAGCTTTATAAAGATTACCAGGCAGAGGCTGTGCTTCTTCCGGAAGATATGAAGAGGCAGCGCGAAACGGAGATCATCCAGCGTGAAAAAGAAGCTAAAGATCTTCAAAAACAGCGTTTTGGCAGAGAAGGGGATCTCTTCTATAAAAGGCAGGAGCTTATTCAACCCATCCAGGAAAAGATTTACAATGCCATTGAAGAGATTGCAGAAGCTCAAAATTATGCCTTCGTCTTTGACAAGGCTGGCAGCCTGACCATCATGTATGCAAAGGCAAAGTATGACTTATCCGACGATGTGCTGGATGAAGTTGGTACTGTTATGCAAACTGTAAGACGAGAGGACAGGAAAAGCTCAAGTCCTTCCTCCTCCGGGTCATCAGGTAATCAATCTGGCAATAGCAATAATGCCAATAAGATGATCGAGCAGCATAAGCCGAAGAAATAGAGCTTGCATGAACCTGCAAATCAGACTGTGGCACTCTCAATTAATATGAATATTTATTTGTATTTATATTGATATATTCCATACATTTGCGGGGCTATTTTGAATTTATAACTATACTTAATTAATATGAAAAACATTTTGAAAGCTGTACTGATTGTAGCTTTTATGCTTACAGCAACACTCGCCTTTTCACAGGCCAACCTGAAAATCGGTCACATTGATTCACAAGCCCTTATTGAGCTTATGCCTGAGAAGGATTCTGTTGAGTCACAACTGATAGCCTACCAACGCTCACTTGAAGAACAGATTGGCGCCATGTACCTGGAATATCAGAATAAAGTTGCCGACTATACCAATAATGTAGATGGAATGTCTGATATCATCAAACAGACCAAGGAAAGAGAAATTGCAGACCTGGAAACCCGCATCACTGAGTTTCAGCAAAATGCTGAAGCTGATTTTGGAGCCAAGCAACAGGAACTATATGATCCGCTGATCACCAAAGCAAGAGATGCGATCAATGAGGTGGCAAAAGCCAATGGATTTACCTACATCCTCGATGTAAGCATGGGTACAGTTCTGTACTTCGAATCAGGTGAAGATGTACTTCCACTTGTAAAAGCTAAATTAGGCTTATAATCAGAAAAGAATTTATTTAGAAACCCTGCAGGAATGCGGGGTTTTTTTTATTGAGCAGATCTCACAGGTCTCAGAATTTGTATGGTCTATTTATTTGTACCAGCCAGCATACATATTGTAGCTGTTGGCAATGCGCTCGATCTCTCCTTCAATAAGGGCCTTGTCGATATCCTTGATCCTTTTGGCGGGGACCCCGGCATATACACTGCCAGACTTCACTACTGTCCCTTTTGGAATGAGTGCACCGGCAGCAATGATGGAGTTGCTCTCGATCACCGCATGGTCCATGATGATGGCTCCCATTCCGATCAGTACATTGTCTTTAATCGTACATCCATGTACGATGGCATTATGTGCAATGGAAACATTGTTACCAATCTCAACAGGGGCCTTCTGATAGGTGCCATGCACCGTAACCCCATCCTGGATGTTTACATTATTTCCTATATGAATATGGGTAACGTCACCCCTGATCACGGCATTAAACCAAACACTGCAGTGATCGCCCATCACCACCTCCCCTGTCAGTGGTGGCATTGTCGGCAAGGAAACAATCTTTCCCTATGATTGGTTTTATCCCTTTTACTGTTTTAATCAGCGCCATAACTTTTTATTTCTTAATAGCCTTATGATTATTTACCAGCATGGAACTTCCGTCGATGGCATCCCTTGGATAATCGATGGAATAGTGCAAGCCCCCGGCTTTCTTTCCTTTTTGTTGCCATTTTAATAACAAGGTAAGCTACATTGATCATGTTCCGTAAGTTCGCAGATGTCAATGGTGAGTATCGACCTGTCGTAGAGCTCCTCGGTTTCCTCGATAGATGATCTCCAGCCTGTCGAGAGCCCGTTTTAACCTGAGGTTTGACCGTACGATTCCAACATAACTACTCATCAATGCACGAAGTTCTTTCAGCGATTGTGTGATGAGGATCATCTCTTCATTAATACAGTGCCTTCTGCATTCCAGTCCGGGACTTTATCACGAAGTTGGTATTCAGCTATGGCTTCAATAGCATTTAGGCTGGCCCTGTGAGAAAAAACTGCAGATTCAAGCAAAGAGTTGGAGGCAAGCCTGTTGGCTCCATGTAATCCGGTAGAAGCGCATTCGCCCGAGGCGTAAAGATTGCAATAGAACTTCTGGCATATTCATCCACCTTAATTCCTCCACAAATATAATGTGCGGAAGGAACTACCGGGATCATATCGCGTGTCATATCAATATTCAGGCTGAGGCACTTGGCATAGATGCGTGGAAAGTTCTTGATGAGTTCATTCTTGTCGAGATGAGTGGCATCGAGGAATACAAAGTCATCCCCTGATAGTTTCATCTCATTATCTATGGCCCGGGCCACAATGTCCCTGGGGAGCAAGTGAGCCCCGATCATCATACTTCTGCATGAATTCATTCCCCTGGAGGTTTTGAGTACAGCACCAAATCCCCGCAGGGCTTCAGTGATCAGGAATGATGGTTTTTCATTTGGGTTGTATAGTGCAGTTGGATGGAACTGGATGAACTCCATATTCTCAACAATGGCCTTGGCGCGGTATGCCATGGCAATGCCATCACCAGTGGCGACAGGCGGATTTGTGGTATTGCTGTACATGTTTCCAGCACCCCCGGTGGCTAGCATGGTTGTTTTAGCTAGAATTGTCAAGATCTCTTTGTTCTTCAGATCCATGGACATAAACACCATAGCAATTAATGTCTTTATCTTGTCTTGTTAGATCTAATGCCAAGGTGGTGCTGGGTGATCAGGTCTAGGGCAAAATGATCTTCCAGCATATCGATATTCGGATGTTCTCCGATCTTGTTTAGCAAGGCCCGCTCTATCTCAAGCCCGGTACTGTCTTTGTGATGAAATACACGACGCTCGGAATGGCCACCCTCACGGGCCAGGTCATAATCGCCGGAGGAATTTTTATCAAATTGTGCTCCCCATTCGATCAATTCCCGGATACGGGCTGTGGATTCCTTGATTGTGAGCTCAACAATATCCCTTTTATTTAATCCATCCCCTGCAACGATAGTATCAATGATATGCTTTTCATATGTATCGGGGGTATACATAACCGCCGCAATCCCCCCCTGGGCATATTTGGTGGCCGTTTCTTCAGCTTCGGATTTTGTCACGATACAGACTTTCCCGTGATCTGCTACTTTCAGTGCATAGATGAGCCCTGCAATTCCGGAACCAATGATCAGAAAGTCTGTTTTTTTTCGCATGATGCTTTATTATATCTGCAAGAGTGATTTTGCGGGGTCTGCGCCACCCAATAACATCTTGGTGGGATCTTCAAGAACCTCTTTTACTTTTACCAGGAATCCAACGGCCTCACTGCCATCTATGATACGGTGATCATAAGATAATGCAACATACATAATGGGATGGATCTCAACCTTACCACCTACCGCTACCGGACGCTCAACAATATTGTGCATGCCCAGGATGGCACTTTGCGGAGGATTGATGATGGGTGTGGATAACATTGACCCGAACACACCACCATTGGTGATGGTGAACGTACCTCCCCTCATTTCATCAAGGCTGAGCTTACCATCGCGGGCTTTGATTGCCAGTTCCTTGATCTTAAGCTCTATGTCGGCCAGGCTCATCTGCTCTGCATTGCGAAGGATAGGAACCATCAGGCCTTTAGGAGCGCTTACGGCAATGCCAACATCTGCATAATTGTGCATGATCATCTCATTGCCGGTAATCTGGGCATTCACCTTGGGGAAATGTTGTAAACCTATAGTTACGGCTCTGGTAAAGAATGACATGAAGCCAAGACCTACACCAAATTTTTCTTTGAAAATTTCCTTGTATTTTTTTCGGATCTCGAAGATAGGCGTCATATTCACCTCGTTGAAAGTGGTGAGCATCGCTGTTTCATTTTTCACAGAAACAAGCCTTTCAGAAAGCTTCGTCCGTAGAGTGCTCAACTTTTGCCTTTCCTGATCACGTGTACCTCCCCAGCTCGCTGCAGGGACTATGGCTGCATCAGGGCTCTGTTTCGACTTTTCAGAGATAAAAAATTCAACATCCTTTTTGCCTGCTCTGAATTTTCTTAGAAAATCTGCAAACTCCTGTTCTGTGCTTCCACTTTCATGAAGAAGTTTCTTTGCCAGGGGAGAAAGGTGCATGACGCCCTCTTCTTCATGCCTGACTTCCTTTTTATCTTTTTCGGGTTTTGCTTCCTCTGCCGGACTCTTTTCAAGCTTGACCGCCTCAGTCTTTTCTTCTTTAACTTCTGTAGATTTTTTCTTCTTTGTTCCCGACGCTTCTGTATCTATACTTGCAATGATCGATCCAACCTCAAGGTTGTCACCTTCGGTAGCTTTCAGACTGATCTTACCAGCATCTTCTGCACTAATGGTCAGTGTTGCCTTGTCGGAGTCGATCTCAGCGATTTCCTGGTCCTTGTCAACCTGCTCACCATCGCCAACAAGCCAGCTGGCAAGTTGTACTTCGGTGATGGATTCTCCAGGACTGGGTACTTTTATCTCAATGATCATAGCTCAATATTCATTTATTGCTGCTTCTTTTTAACCGGTTTAGTTGCAGAGAAAGTATTCGTAGAAATCTCATCCTTTCCCAGTTTATCTACTTCTACGTCGAATGATCGCCATCTGTTACCAATACAGATCATTCTGCAATCCTTTGCTACCATGGGGCATTGACAGGAACCAAAAGCTTTTTCAATGATCTTCCTTTGACGTATCACATGGAACTGGCTGGATCCTGTGGCCGTGCTGCCACTTGCGGGTCGGGCTACAACCCTGATATCCAGTCCTGTAAACTGAAGTCTCAGGAATGGCCAGGGCCCCATATTCAGCGGTTCCTCTTGCACCCAGACCATATCATCAACATGGGGATAACGGGTGATGATCGCCTGGATCTGCTTTATAGGCAAAGGAAATAATTGTTCGATCCTTACAATGGCAGTGTCAGATTTTTTCTCTTTTTGTTGCTCTTCCAGGAGGTCATAATAGATCTTCCCGGAACAGAGGATCAGGCGTTTTATCTTTTTGGGATCTGCAGTATCATCAATAACTTCCTTGAATCCACCCCTGGTAAAGTCCTCAAGTGGAGAAGTGCAGGAAGGATGCCTTAACAGGCTTTTTGGTGTAAAGATGATCAGTGGTTTCCTGAATTTTCGTTTGAGCTGTCGACGCAATACGTGAAAGAAATTAGCAGGAGTAGTTGCATTCACCACCTGCATATTATCTTCTGCGCAGAGATCAAGAAAGCGTTCAATACGCGCGCTCGAATGCTCGGGACCTTGCCCTTCATACCCATGGGGCAAAAGCACAACAAGGTCATTCATTACATTCCATTTGTCTTCTGCACTGCTTACGAATTGATCAAAAATGATCTGTGCACCATTGGCAAAATCACCAAACTGAGCTTCCCATATGGTGAGTGAATGAGGAGAAGAAAGGGCATAGCCATATTCAAAACCCAGCACACCATACTCTGAGAGAGGGCTATTATAGATCTCTATTTTTTCCTGATCCCTGCTAATATGGTTCAGGGGCAGGTATTCCTTTTCCGAATCTTCAATTTTCAATACAGCATGCCTGTGCGAAAAGGTTCCGCGAGCCACATCCTGACCACTGAGCCGTACTGGAATTCCTTCATCAAGTAAGCTACCATAGGCCAGCAATTCACCCATGGCCCAATCGAGTTTATTTGTTTTCTCGATCATTTCCAATCGGCTTTCCTGCAAGCGTACTAACTTTCTGAATAGTTTTTCTTCAGGTGGCAAAGAGCATAACTGCTTTCCTATATTAATCAAATCAGCTTTTTTAACTCCTGTCTGTGGTGATTCATCGAAATCTCCGGGAAGAGCTTTACTGATATCGCTCCAGGTCTTGCTGAGGAAAGAATCGATGCTGGCTTTGCCCATATTTTTCGCTTTCGCCAGGTCCTTTTCCAGCAGCGAATTGAAATTTTCTTCAATTTTTTTAGCTTCATCTTCTTTAATTGCATCTTCATCGATCAGCTTGTCACGATAGATCTGAAGTGGATTTGGATGCTTCTCAATAATCTTATAAAGTATTGGCTGGGTAAAGCGTGGCTCATCGCCTTCATTATGTCCGTATTTACGATAACAAAGCAGGTCGATAAAAACATCTTTGTGGAATTTCTGACGGAACTCCATGGCCAGCTGAATGGTATAAACAACTGCCTCAACATCATCACCATTTACATGGAATACCGGACTCAGGGTTGTTTTGGCAACATCTGTGCAATATGTACTTGAACGGGCATCCAGGTAATTGGTGGTAAAGCCGATCTGGTTATTGATCACAACGTGGATGGTTCCCCCTGTGGCATATCCTGTTAACTCAGACATTTGGAGTACCTCATATACCACACCCTGACCGGCAACAGAGGCATCACCATGAATAAGAATAGGAGCAAGGCGTTTGTAATCTCCTTTATAATCCCTGTCGATACGTGCCCTGGCAATACCCTGAACAACCGGATCAACTGCTTCCAGATGTGAAGGATTGGGCGATAATGTAAGTAATACATCCTTATCCCCGGCTTTTTGAGTTGTGGTATAGCCCAAATGGTATTTTACATCACCGAGAAGGTATTCATCTTCATATTCTGCACCCGCAAATTCATGAAAGAGGTTCTGGTATGGCTTATTCATGAAATTGGCGAGTACGTTCAAACGACCCCTATGGGGCATACCTATGATAAACTCTTTAATTCCGAGTTCAGCGCCTGTATAGGTTATTGCATCTAAGGCAGGAATGAGCGACTCGGCTCCTTCAAGCGAAAATCTCTTTTGCCCGGGGAACTTCTTGTGGATGAACTTCTCGAACAATACGGCCTTACTGATCAATTCCAGGAATTCATGCTTGTCATCACGGCTGAATTCCGGTGTATTGCATGCAGATTCCATTCGTTTTTTGAGCCATCCGAGCATTCCTGGCTTTCGGATGTACATATATTCTACCCCGATCGAGCCGCAATAGGTTTTTTCCAGATGGTCAATGATCTTCTCAAGTGTGGCCGGACCTATGCCAATATCATTTCCGGCCTGGTAAATGTTTTTTAGATCTGCTTCAACAAATCCGAAATTTGTGTAGTCCAGGGTGGGGGTGTACTTGCGTCTAACCCGAACCGGGTTGGTACGTGTAAACAGATGTCCACGCTGCCTGTAAGCATTGATGAGACTGAGAACCTTGAACTCAGAAGGGTATTCTTCTTCGCTTATAGGCTTGGGTTTGTAATCCTGCCTTGCAAACTCAAAACCTTCAAAAAACATCCGCCAGTCATCAGTTACCGAATGTGGATCATTCAGAAAATCCTGGTAAAGTTTATCGATGGTTTCCGGATCAGAACTATTGATAAAGGATTGTGTATCCATATTATATGCGTATACGCGGCTGCAAAGGTACTAATAATTAAGAATGATTCAAGATAATAAGTGACAAGAAGCCTGAAGTCCAGACTTCTTCTCCCGGGATAAAAAAAGTCCCCCGATTGCTCGGGGGAACTTCTTTATGGATTGAATTTGTTTACAGATCGCTATTATTCCGGTTCAATTGCTTCAACCGGGCAAACATCTGCACATGAACCGCAGTCAGTGCACACGTCAGGGTCAATAACATAGATATCACCTTCAGCAATAGCCTCGACAGGACATTCGTCGATACAGGTTCCGCATGCAGTACAGTCGTCTGTGATTTTGTAAGCCATAATTGTAATTTTTTAAAAAATGATAAAAAGTTTCTGCAAATATATAGCACATATTTTTTATGAATGACCTAATAAAATAGGACTTTATAATTTATTCCAGTTCTAAATAAAATCCGCATTCTGTAAGAGCCTGAGATACAGTAATAAAGCATGATCACATATGCTGTTAAAAATTTGTTGATAAATGATTAACTGAAACATATAAAACTTATAACTTTGCGGGGTTGATCAACACTCAGACACGATGTCAAAAAAAACAAGTAAAGTCATTGAACTGGACGCAGTAGTTGTAAAGTTTGCCGGGGACTCTGGCGACGGGATGCAGCTAAGCGGAAGCCAGTTCTCAGATACTTCTGCCTTCGCAGGCAACGACCTTGCAACATTTCCCGATTATCCTTCAGAGATTCGTGCCCCTCAGGGTACAATTGCTGGTGTGTCAGGATTCCAATTGCATATTGGCCATAAGGAGGTCGATACACCAGGCGATTTGGCAGATGTTCTGATAGCTTTGAATCCTGCTGCCCTTAAGGCTAACATGAAATGGGTGAAACCAGGTGCCACCATTATTATTGATATCGATAATTTCGACAATAAGTATTATAAAAAAGCCGGTTATATAGAGGATCCATTAGGTGATGGATCACTGAACGGCTATAACGTGGTGAAAGCTCCGATCTCACAGCTTAGTAAAATATCGGTCAAGGACCTTGGCGTGGATGCTAAATCTGCCGACAGGACCAAGAACCAATTTGCATTAGGCATATTATACTGGTTGTTTAACAAAGACCTGAAATACGGTGAAGAGTTCATCGACAATAAATTTGGTGGAAAGAAACCTTTGCTTGCTGAAGCCAATAAACGGGTGCTCAGATCAGGCTATCATTATGCTGAAACGGTTGAAGCACTTCGTACAACCTACCAGATCAACCCGATCAAAAACCGTAAAGGACGATTCAGAAATATTACAGGGAATGTTGCCACTGCCTGGGGCCTTATGGCTGCAGCAGAACGCGCCGGTATGGAGCTGTTCCTGGGTTCATACCCGATCACACCAGCCTCGGAAATTCTTCAGGAGCTATCGAAAATGAAGCAATTTGGGGTCAAAACATTTCAGGCTGAAGATGAGATTGCAGGGATCAACTCTGCCATTGGTGCCAGCTTTGCAGGCGATTTTGCAGTTACGACCACATCAGGCCCCGGACTTGCCCTGAAAGGAGAGGCCATCGGACTGGCAGTGATCACAGAGCTTCCAATTGTTATCGTCAATGTACAACGTGGTGGCCCTGCAACAGGACTACCAACCAAGCCTGAACAAGCCGACCTGATGCAGGCATTGTATGGAAGAAATGGAGAAAGTCCCTGCGTTGTCATTGCGGCGAGCACTCCTGCCAATTGTTTCCGATATGCATTTGAAGCCAGTAAGATTGCACTCGAGCATATGACACCGGTTATTCTGCTGACAGATGGATACCTTGCCAATGGTTCTGAACTCTGGAATGTGCCAAAAATCAAAGATATGCCAGAGATCAAGCCACCATTTGTGGCCGATAACTCGGATTATCAACCATATGAAAGAAACCCTGAAAACCTGGCAAGGTACTGGGCACTTCCCGGACAGGAAGGAATGCGACACCGCATTGGTGGGCTGGAAAAAGAGGATGTGACCGGAGTTGTTTCCCATAATCCCCAGAACCATGAGAAGATGACATATCTGAGGGAAGAAAAAGTGCAAAAGGTTGCTGACTTTATACCTGAACTTAAAGTGTCGGGTGAAGACAGCGGGGAACTGCTGGTTGTAGGCTGGGGAGGTACTTATGGAGCACTCATATCTGCAGTGAGAGATATGCAGGAAGAAGGCAAAAAGGTAAGCCTGGCACAGTTTAACTATATCAAACCACTGCCGAAAAATACTGCTGAGGTTTTTAAAAAATTCAAAAACATCATTGTTTGTGAAATAAACCTGGGTCAGTTTGCCAATTATCTGAGGATGACACATCCCGAATTCAAGTACATGCAATATAATAAGATTCAAGGACTCCCATTTATGATCGCTGAATTAAAGGAGAAGTTCAACAAAATTCTGGAGGGTTAAGACATGGCTGAAGAAATCAAGGTAGATCAACTGCAGAATACAAAAGCTGATTTTAAAAGCGACCAGGTTGTTAAATGGTGTGCCGGTTGTGGCGATTTTGCCATTTTATCAGCTATCCAGAGTGCACTGGTTGACAGCAATGTAAAAAAAGAAGATGTGGTTTTTGTTTCAGGGATCGGATGTTCATCCAGGTTCCCTTATTACATGAACACATACGGCTTCCATGGTTTGCATGGAAGAGGCGCTGCCATTGCCTCCGGTATTAAGGTGGCCAATCCAAAGCTGGATGTATGGCATATCACAGGCGATGGAGATAGCATGGCTATCGGTGGTAACCACTTCATCCACGCAGTGAGGCGGAATATCGATATGAACATCATCATATTCAACAACAAGATCTATGGCCTTACAAAAGGCCAGTATTCTCCCACTACCCCCAGGGGCAGCATAACAAAAACATCCCCCGACGGGACCATCGAAAACCCCTTCAAGCCGGGTGAACTTTGCATGGGTGCCCAGGGTACTTTCTTTGCCAGGGTGGTGGATACAGAACCCAAAAGAATGAGGGAGGTTTTTCTGGAAACAACCAAGCATCGCGGAACATCAGTGGTGGAGGTACTCCAGAATTGCGTGATCTTCAATAACCGTATCCATTCTGCCATCACCGGGAAGGATGTAAGGGATGACCATCAGATCCACCTCGAACATGGTAAACCCATGATCTTCGGAAAAGAAAGCGATAAAGGACTGATACTTAAAGGTTCTCGCCTGGAGGTTGTAACCCTTGGAGAAAATGGAATCACTGAAGATGACCTCCTGATCCATGATGCACATAATCCGGATGATACAACACATTATATGCTTGTGAGGATGACCCTCCCTGAATATCCGGTTGCTACAGGAGTTATTCGTTCATGTGAATGTTCTACTACCTATGATGCCGAGCTTGAATTACAGGTGGAAAAAGCCCAAAAGCAAAGTACCATGAAATCTGTACAGGAGCTCATGGAGAACAAATCTTTTATCGTAGATTAACTGTTTTCACTATTCTTTCTTTGATAATCTTATATTTCATTGCTTGGAAGGGTGATATCCATTAACTTTGTTTTGTGATCAGCTCATTTACATCTTTCATTGAAGAGAAAGCATTGATACCGGATTCAGGAACGATCCTGCTGGCAGTGAGCGGAGGTATGGACTCCATGGCCATGGCTGAATTGTTTTACCGAACCGGCTATCAATTTGCCATGGTTCACTGCAACTTTAAACTTCGGGGTAAAGAAGCGGACACAGATGAAGAATTTGTGAAACAAGCAGCAGAAAAATATGGTGTTGAGTGTTATACCAAATCATTCAAGACTACTGAGATAGCAATGGATTCAGGAGACTCGATCCAGATGACTGCACGCGATTTGCGATATGGCTTTTTTGAGGAAGTTGCTGATCAATATGCATACGACCGCATCGCAACCGCACATCACCTTGATGATCAAATCGAAACCTTTTTTATCAACCTGATGCGTGGATGTGGCATTTCAGGTCTCCATGGTATTCCGATCAAGAAAGAAAAAATTATCAGGCCGATGATGTTCGCATACCGGAAGGATATTGAACAGTTTGTAAATGATAATAATCTCGAATACAGGGAAGACCAGTCAAATCAGAGCGTAAAATATCTTAGAAACAAAATCAGGCATGAACTCATGCCTTTGTTTTTGCAGATGAACCCAACTTTTCCTGCTGAAATGAGCGCCAATATTAAACGCCTTGCTGAAACTGAGGAGATATTCAGACAATACCTTGCCTTAAAAAAGGAGGAGGTGATGGCGACGGATGAAGAAGTCGTATCGATCGATACCAATAAACTCAGCATGCTAATACCACAGCCAACTTTTTTGTATGAGTTCATTGCTGAATTTGGTTTTAAAAAAGAGGATGTCAGCAATATTATTCAGGCTCTTGAAGGTATCCCGGGAAAAAAATTCCTGAGCCAGACACATCAATTGCTGATCGATCGACAAAAGATACTGATTTCCACCTTGGAGAGTAAAACAGATCATGAAGAGTATGAGATTCATCAAGACACAAGGGCTGTTGAATTCCCAATTCAGCTAAGGATAGATGTTCTTCCTGCTGAAAATTATTTCATCCCGAAAGAAAGTAATATTGCTGCACTCGACCTTGATAAACTTAGCTTTCCCTTGCACCTGAGGAAATGGAAAGAGGGTGACGCATTTATTCCATTAGGAATGAAGCAGCATAAAAAGCTAAGTGATTATTTTATTGATGAAAAATTTTCCCTCCTTGAAAAAGATAAGGTCTGGGTGCTCTGTTCAGGTGATGATATTGTCTGGATCGTAGACCACCGCATTAGCGATGATTATAAGATTACCACCAAAACCCGGATGATATATCAAGTTAGGCACTAGGCATTAGGCACTAGGCACTCGAAGGGGACTTAACAAATTTTATGATTCGAAGAACGAAATTATAGCCCCCGAAGCTATCGATGTATCTATATTTCTCGTATTTTTGCCCATCAAATTCAATGCACATGAGAGTCACTAAACTACTTCCAGGGACGAGGATACTGCTTACACTCCTTTTTACTGTATTGATAAGCACCATGGCCTGGTCTCAGATATTGGAGCCAGTAAAATGGAGTTTATCTAGCGAAAAGACCGGTGATAACGAAGCTGTTCTGATTTTTACAGCTAAAATCGATAACCACTGGCACCTTTACTCCCAGGATATCCCAATGGCCCCTCCGGCTACCACTTTCTTTTTTGGAGGAGATACTTTATTGTATGAATTGGTAGGTAATGTTACTGAATCAGAATCAATTGAAGAGTTTGATCCGAACTTCGACATGGTGCTGAAATACTTTGCCGATGAGGCTATCTTTCAACAAAAGATAAAGTTGCTCACTGACGACCCGGTGACGGTTAAAGGTTTTTTAAATTTCATGTGCTGCGATGATAAACAGTGTCTTCCCCCGGAAGATGTGGAGTTTGATTTTCCTTTCAACGGAGCAAAAACTACCGCCGCAGTTGAAGTCATCGCTGATGGTGAATATAAACATACTACTGAGATCATCAAGGATAAAGCCATCCTGGAGGAAATGAAAATGGAGGGACTTGAATACTCTTCAATGTGGGACCTTTTTTTCCTGGCTTTTGTATTTGGATTGATTGCCATACTTACGCCATGCGTATTCCCGATGATCCCCATGACTGTGAGCTTTTTTATGCATGAAGGGGAGAGCAAGACCAGGGGGAAATTCCAGGCCATTGTTTTTGGCATTTCAATCGTGTTAATATATACTGTGATCGGGACGGTAATCGCCCTCACACTAGGAGTAAATTTCGCTAACTGGCTTTCCACACACTGGCTTCCGAATGTATTGTTCTTCCTCATCTTTGTGATCTTCGCAGCCTCCTTCTTTGGTATGTTTGAGATCACACTACCCAGCTGGATGATCAATAAGTCGGATAAGAACGCTGAGCGTGGTGGTATCACCGGGCCTTTCTTTATGGCTTTTACGCTTGTCCTGGTGTCATTCTCCTGTACAGGACCCCTGGTAGGTTCTATCCTGGTAGAAGCCGCAACAGGAGCATGGCTGGAGCCTATCATTGGTATGCTTGGGTTCTCCCTGGCATTTGCCCTGCCATTTGCATTATTTGCTTTTTTCCCGGCCTGGTTGAGCAAAATGCCAAAATCAGGCGGTTGGTTGAACTCGGTGAAAGTCGTACTTGGATTCCTCGAACTTGCCCTCGGACTTAAGTTTCTCAGCATCGCTGATCAGACTTACCACTGGGGTATTCTCGACAGGGAAGTATACCTGGCCATCTGGATCGTGATCTTTGTACTGATGGGCTTTTACCTGCTGGGCAAGATCAAGTTTGCCCACGACAGTGATGTGAAATTCATCAGCGTACCCAGGCTTACACTGGTGATCATTACTTTCTCTTTTGTAGTATATCTTATCCCCGGAATGTTTGGAGCACCACTGAAGTTTTTATCGGGTTACATGCCCCCGGCACAAAGCCATGATTTCGACCTGAATGCCATTGTGCGGGAAAATATGAAATTGCTGACTCCGGAAGATGATACACCGTCGACCTGCGAGACAGCCAAATACCATGAGTTCTTGCACCTCCCACATGGATTGGAAGGATACTTCGATTATGATCAGGCGCTTGCCTGTGCGAAGAACCTTAACAAACCAATCTTTATCGACTTTACAGGTCATGGCTGTGTAAACTGCCGCGAGATGGAAGCAAATGTCTGGTCCGATCCAAAAGTACTCAAACGCCTACAGGAAGACTACGTGGTTGTGGCGCTCTATGTGGATGATAAAACTGCCGTGCCTGAAAATGAATGGGTGATTTCTAGTGCAGATGGAAAACTGAAGAAAAGCGTTGGAAAGATCTATGCCGACCTTCAGATCCATAACTTTAATATCAATGCGCAGCCATATTATGTTCTACTGGGACATGATGGTGAGATCCTTGCCAAGCCCAGGGCCTACGACCTGGATGTAGATGCCTTTGTGAAGTTCCTGGATGAAGGCAACGGAAAGTTTAAGGAGCTATACGGGGAGTAGGATTCATAGAAGTGGCTAAAGTGCCTAGAGTACTTAAAGTGCCTAAAGTTTGGCCATTATTTAGCTTTAAATATTTTTCTACTCATACTGCTTGTACCTGTAATTATTTTTATAATATATAATCCGGAAGTCAGTTCTGATATATCAATTTGATTTAAAGCTGATGAAAGGGAGACTACCTTCACCTTTATTCCAGTTAGATCATATATCTCAGCGGCACATTTTGAGGCTCCTTCAGGGATAGTGATATTGAACGTTTCAGCACATGGATTAGGAAAGATTTTATATCCTGATTCATTTTCTTCGGGGATAGAAACAAGATAATCACATTCGGTAGAAATGCCAGTCGAGTATAACCCAAAATCCGGATCTGAGTAGCATCTCAGCCTGCCTCCTTCGTACCAGTCCACCACACATGCCCAATCCGGTTCAGGTAGCATGTATGAATATTCAGGTCCGATTGTTTCAATGATCTCACCGTAAATTGCCCAATGAGTACCTTCTACAGCTGCGACAGATATGGTTCGGAGGTGTTGCCCGTTAATAGTAGTTGACCCTGTGTCCAAAACTACAATCCGTCCTTCTGTATCACACCATTCCAGTAAATCGTCATTTTGAGGGATGACAATAGTATCGCCCGGTGAACTTGAAAAGTCATATATCGCATAAAACTTGTCATTGGCAAACAGATAAACTTTATCCTCACCAGAATACATATACTCTTTACCAATGTATCTGTAATATGTCGTGTCAAATTCTAAATTGCGGATCACACTCCTTTTTTCAAGTACCTTACAGGCTGTATCGTTTACTATAGTGTCGCCAACAACTTGTATGTGCACATATCCCATGTACCAGAAATGAACATATTCATAATACCATTCAGCCCCATCAGGCGCCCAGTTTTGTGATTTTCCCTGGTTTACTGAAAAGATCAGAAACAATGAAATGATCAGGACATACTTTGTCATATGTCGAGAGTTGTATGTTTTTAGTAATTTCGCAATGACATTTAAAGATACTAAATATAAGAACTAATGAGCAAAACCACTTTACTTCTGACTACTTTCACTTTGCTGATTGCCTTCCAGATTAGTGCTCAACCATTCGAAGATATTCCATCATCATTCACCGGTGTCGGACGCTCTTATGTTGCCTGGGGCGACTTTGATCAGGATGGTGACCTGGATGCAGCCACCTGTGGCATAACTACCAGCGGGACCCATCTTACACAGATTTACCGGAATGACCAGGGATTGTTTGTTGATATTTCTGCCGGATTGATTGGTGTTAAAGATGGTTCGCTCGAATGGGGAGATTATGACAATGATGCTGATCTTGATCTGCTGATCACTGGAGAAACCTATGATGAAGGAAATATCTCCTTGATATACAGGAATAATGAGGGAGTCTTTGAAGAATATGATGCCGGATTTGCAGGTGTAGGCTATGGCCATGGAGCCTGGGGGGATTACGATAATGATGGCGATCTGGATGTGCTGATTACGGGAAACTGGATGGTGCACCTGTACCGTAATGATGATGGGAATTTTGAGCTGGTCAGCGACGATCTTCATCAGCTTCAAAACTCCAGGGCTTCCTGGGGCGATTTCGATAATGACGGAGACCTCGACCTCTTGCTGATCGGTGATACTGGCGGCGGATACTTTTCAGGGGTTTACCTGAATGATAAAGGGTCTTTTACATTTACAGACCTTGGAATGGTTGGTGTGTTTTCAGGAACCATCGACTGGGTTGATTATGATAATGATGGTGATCTCGATATCTCCATTACTGGATTTGATATCTACCTGGAACCTCTATTTCTAGTTTATACCAACCATGGCGATGGGACGGTTGATTCCCTGTCGCATACCATGGAAGGAGTTTCAACCAGCGCTGTTGACTGGGGCGATTATGACAACGATGGTGACCTGGACGTGCTCATGTCGGGTAAAACAGGTTGTTGCGGAGGTAATGCTACAAAGATTTACAGGAATGACCCCGATGGTTTCAATGAAGAACTAAATGCCGGTATTTCAGGATCGATCCGTTCAGGGGTAGCCTGGGCCGATTATGACAATGATGGGGATCTCGACTTTCTGCTAACAGGTATGACGCCATCAGAAGAACCGTATTCAAAAATGATCCTGAACGCGGCTGGAACAAATGATTTTGTTTCAAATACTGTCCCAACTTCTCCGCTTAACCTCAACGCCAGCGTTGATGGAAATAATGTGTTGTTGTCGTGGGATAAAGCCTCCGATGCACAAACTCCCCAGGATGGATTAAGTTATAACCTCCGCGTCGGTACTTTTCCCGGAGGAAGTGATGTGTTTATTCCAATGGCAGATGCTTCATCAGGATACCGCATTGTTCAAGCCATTGGCAATACAAATATGGGCCTGTCGCGCATGATCATGGATCTTCCTGAAGGAACCTATTATTGGAACGTACAGGCCATCGATCAGGCCTATTGCGGCTCCTTGTTTGCTGATGAACAGAGCTTTTCCATCATAGAAACAGATATTAGCGAACTTGATGATAACAAGGCATTCAAAGTCTATCCCAATCCTTTCCGGGATAAGGTGTATGTTCAGTTTGAAGGTGCAGCATACGTTGATTACAGATTGTTTAATATCAATGGACAGGAAATTTCAAATGGAAAAACTACCTCCGAATCTCCCATTAATCTCAGTTCTATGACCGAAGGTGTTTATTTTCTGCATCTGCAGAATGATCTGGGTACTTCAATCCAGCGTTTGATAAAACAATAACTTTTCAGTTACTTTTTTGCTTGTCTAAAATAGTACAGAACTTTATTTTATTGTTCTTTTTGCTTGACCAAAAAGAACCAAAAAGGTCAAGGGAACAGGAAACCGAACCTTCCCTGTCCCAACACACATGCCCCCCCATTGCAACTCCCTCTCACCGCCTGTTCCCATTGCAACCACTCTGAACCTGAAACCTACAAATAACCTGAAAGTTTAGCTCATTCTGGAATCAGCCTATCTAAACCAATAATAAATCATATAAATGCGCAGCATTTAGTGACCCGGGCGCAGCCTGAGTGATAAAATGTCTTGAAAAACCATGTCTCAATCGAAGGCCTTGACCGGGGATGTCTTTTTTTGATACTTTTTTGGACAAGCAAAAAAGTACAGGAAAAAGGAATAAGTGTTTAAGATGATTGATGAGATATGATTGGAGAAGGGGATAGAAGATAGAAGAAGTAAAAAAAAACGGCCCGAAGGCCGTTTTTTTTATTTCATCAATTCTGCATAATACTTATAAAAGTACGGTATCGTTTCAATCCCATTAAAAAATTGCTCCAGTGGAAAATTTTCATTGGGTGAATGAATGGCATCAGATTCCAGTCCAAATCCCATCAGGATAGACTTGGTGCCAAGAATTTCCTCAAAAGTAGAGATGATAGGGATACTTCCACCGCTTCGTACAGGAACAGGCCTCTTGCCATAAACTTCAGTGTATGCTTTATCGGCTGCCTTGTAAGCTACCATATCAGTTGGGGATACATACCCTTGTCCGCCATGAAGTGCAGTTACTTTTACATTGACACTTGATGGGGCTATAGCCTTAAAGTGTTTTTCAAAAAGTTCAGCAATCTTTATATGGTCCTGGTGAGGTACCAGCCTCATAGAGATCTTTGCATAAGCTTTTGAGGCAATAACAGTCTTGGCACCTTCACCGGTATATCCACCCCAGATGCCATTGACATCCAGTGAAGGACGGATACCTGTACGTTCGTTGGTGCTGTATCCATTTTCACCCCACACTTCGTCAATATCCAATGCTTTCTTATACTCATCAAGGCTGAATGGTGCTTTGGCCATCTCAGTTCTCTCCTCATCGCTGATGACTTCTACATCATCATAAAACCCAGGGATGGTAATCACATTATTCTCATCTGTGAGCGAAGCAATCATTTGGGTGAGGATGTTGATCGGGTTGGCTACCGCACCGCCAAAGAGTCCAGAGTGAAGGTCTTTATTTGGGCCTGTCACTTCCACTTCCATATATGCCAGTCCACGCAATCCGGTGGTGATGGAAGGAATGTCAGGAGCGATCATACCAGTATCTGAGACCAGAATGATATCTGCTTTCAGTAGTTCTTTATTTTGTTCACAGAATTTGCCCAGACTGGGTGATCCAACTTCCTCTTCACCTTCTACCATGAACTTAACATTACACGGAAGTGTGTTGGTACTTACCATTAGTTCAAAAGCCTTGGCATGCATGAATGCCTGTCCTTTATCGTCGTCAGCTCCACGGGCAAAGATTTTCCCGTCACGGATTTCCGGCTCAAAAGGATCGCTTTTCCAGAGGTCGATCGGGTCAACAGGCATCACATCGTAGTGGCCATAAACCAAAACGGTCGGTGCAGAGGGGTCAATGATTTTTTCTCCATAAACTACTGGGTTACCATCGGTAGGCATGATCTCAGCCTTATCAGCACCAGCTTTCATCATGGATTCTCTCCAATACTCAGCAGCAGCCAACATATCATCCTTGCGTGCCGATTCAGAACTGATGGAAGGGATCCTGATCAGGCCAAAAAGCTCATCAAGGAACCTGTCCTTATTTTCTTCAATATACTTCTTTACGTGTTCCATAATAATTTATTGATAATGTGTTTGTATCTATTTGTTTCTTTAAATTCTAAACCAATCTGGTACCTGATATCAGGCTGTAGGCGCTAGGCTATTGGCGATGGGCATCCAATATCCAGCTATTGGAAGCCAAAAATACTAATATCTGCCGGAATTAAGGATAACGCATGCCGAAATTCAATATTTTTGCAGTAACGCATTAAATTTCTCACAGGATGAAAAAGATCAGGGTAGCCATCAATGGCTTTGGACGTATTGGCAGAATCACATACAGGGCCATGGCAGAGAATGAACATATGGAACTGGTGGCTGTTAACGACCTCACCTGCCCGGCAACATTGGGCCATTTATTCAAGTATGACTCAATACACGGACGATTTGGCGGGAAGGTTTCCTGGGGAGATGATCATTTGGATATAAATGGGAATCACATAAAAGTGTTCAAGGAGGAGGATCCTGGAAAGCTTCCCTGGGCTGACCTCAAGATCGACGTCGTAATCGAATCCACTGGCTTATTTGTGAAGAAAGAAGAGGCCATCCGCCATGTGACTGAGGCCGGAGCCAGAAAAGTGATCATCTCAGCCCCCGCAAAAGGGGAGAGTGATGGTGTGCCTTATGTTGTACTCGGCGTAAACGACCACGTCATCAATAAGGATGATGTGATCATTTCTAATTCCTCTTGTACGACCAATAATGTGGCACCTTTGATCATGATCCTGGATAAACTCTGGGGAATTGAAAAAGGATTTATCACCACAGTACATTCCTATACCCGTGATCAGAACCTGCTAGATGCTCCGCATAAAGACCTGCGTAGGGCACGGGCGGCAGCCTATTCTATTGTGCCAACAACTACAGGTGCTGCAAAAGCAGCCACACGAATCTTCCCTCACCTGAAAAACAACCTTGGTGGTGCTGGTATCCGTGTGCCTGTTCCTGATGGTTCACTCACCGATCTCACCTGTACCCTGGCAAAGCCAACCAGTGTGGAGGAGATCAACAAGGTATTTAAAGAAGCTGCTGAAACATATCTTAAAGGTATCCTTGAATACACCGAAGACCCCATTGTATCTATTGATATTGTAGGCAATCCCCATTCTGCCATCTTCGATGCTGGCCTCACTGCTGTGCTGGGCGATAAAAACAAACTGGTGAAAGTCGTTGCCTGGTATGATAATGAAACGGGCTATGCAAACCGGCTGGTTGAGCTGATAGAACGATTTGCCTAACACTCGGCATTCGGCATTCGGCACTCGGCACTCGGCACTCGAATTTATCCTATCTTTACCAAGCTCAAACTACCCATCGGAAAGTCACAAGAAAACTATTTTACTGATGATTAGAAATACGATCATAGGATTTATCATCTTATTGTCAGGCCTGAGCCTGCAATCACAGAACTTTGATGATTTGTCATTTGGGACGGATACGACGTTTGAAGTGATGACATGGAATATTGAATGGTTTCCCAAAAACGGACAGAATACCATATACTATGTGTCCCAGATCATCGAAGCACTGGATATAGATATCATTGGCGTTCAGGAGATTGACAATAAGGCAAAACTGAATCAGATGATTGAGAACCTCGATGGGTGGGAAACATATTTACTGTATGGAGAATACCAGAGCCTGGCATATATTTATAAATCATCAACTGTTGAATTTCTGGATGCATATGAAATATATACAGAAGACTGGCGGGAGTTTCCGCGCTCACCCCTGGTGATTGAGATCCTTTTTAAAAACGTAAAGCACATCATTATTAACAATCATCTGAAATGCTGCGGCGATGGGGAAATGAATCTTTTTGATGCCTGGGATGAGGAGACAAGACGCTATGATGCTTGTATCATGTTGGAGGAATTTATTTCATCAACCTATCCCGACGAAAGAGTGATATTGCTGGGTGACCTGAACGATATCCTGTCGGATGGCCCTGAGAATAATGTATTCAAGCCTTTTCTGGATCTTCCATATGATTATGTATTTGCAGATATGGACATTGCCATGGGAAGCAGCTCAGGCTGGTCATACCCAAACTGGCCTTCTCATCTCGATCATTTAATGCTCAGCAATGAGCTGTTTTATGATTTCTGGGATGACAGGACGGAGGTTCAGACCATTAAAATTGATGATTTCTTTCCCGGAGGGATGGAGGATTATGATCAGAATGTGTCGGATCATCGGCCTGTGGCTGTTAAGTTTCCTGTACCGGATAATTTTGGTACACGCGAGTTGCGATGGGATGAACATCTTATTAAAGTTTCCCCCAATCCCGCAAGTACTTACATCAAGATTGATTGCCATGAATCAATTCAACCTGGCAAAGCTGAATTGTACAGCAGTACCGGAGAAATGCTTTTGTTAAGTGATTTCGAAGCGGATAGAATAAACGTCTCTAACTTACAGCCTGGACTTTATTTATTGCTCGTATACCATGAGCAAGGTGTAGTCTCTCGTAAAATAATTATTGCAAAATAATCCAGCATCGGGGATCTAGGATCCAGCATCTGAAGAAAAGGACTTAAGCTTCAATTCTTCCCCATCAAAAACCGCATAAGTAAAATTCGTGATCCAATCTCCCAGGATCACCAGTTGGGTTTTTTCGTTGAGGTCTACCTGTGTGGGCAGGTGGCGGTGGCCAAAAATGAAATAGTCAACATCAGGATGCTGCTTCGTCATCTCTTCGCCGTATTTGTAAAGCATCTCATCCTGTATATTATGGCTGGCATCTTTCTTCCCTTCCTTGGCCACATTGGCGTAACGGCTCTTCCTGGAGAAATAAAGGCCCATCCTGGCTCCGAGGTCGGGATGCAACCAGCGGAATAGCCATTGGTTAAACCGGCAGGCAAACACCTTCTTAAGGAATTTATATCCCCTGTCGCCAGGTCCGAGACCATCACCATGGGCAAGGAAAAATTTCTTCCCATAAAAATCTATTATCTCTGGCTTGCGGTAGAGTTTGATATTTAATTCCTGTTCGAAATAGTTAAAGGCCCAAACATCATGATTACCGCGGAAAAGGCTGACAGGGATGCCTGAATCCGTGATCTCAGCCAGCTTGCCCAGTAGTCGTACAAAACCTTTTGGAACGACAGTTTTATATTCAAACCAAAAATCGAAAATATCACCCATCAGGTAGATGTGAGCAGCATCATTTTTCACCTCATCCAGCCATTGAATAAAAAATTTCTCTCTTTCAAGGCTGTTCGCATGATCGGGAATGCCGAAATGAAAATCAGAGGCGAAGTAGATATTTTTCCTTTCTCCGGAGGATGCCATCAATGTTGTTTTTTACAATATTAAGAAATTGTGGCTAATATTCAGGAGGGTTATTGAATAATTCGCGAATGTTATAGCTCAGATTGCTGAAGTCACGGTCGTGACTGTATATGTGTCCTTTACTATCAATAAGAAAGTATGTTGGAAGTTTCATTTTCAGGTCGAACAGCTTCTGTACAGGGGAACGTGCACCTTCCGGGTCACGAATATGCAATCCAGGCAGAGAATCGAGCGACAGGGCCGCTTCCCAATAATCGGGAACAATGTCAAATGAGATGGTCATTAATTCCAGGCCATATTGTTTATAGAACTCATATATTTCTTTCAGTTTTGGGTTTGTTTGCCTCGATTTGGCATCTTTGGCAGCCCAAAAATAAATGAGCAGGTTTTTACCCTTATAATCTTGTGGACCAGTCATATTTCCGTTGATGTCCATTAACTCAAATTCGGGTACCAGCCTGCCAGGTGTCAGGCGTATCTGGGTGTTTGCACTTTCCTCCTTGGCAATCCTTATCTTTTCAACGAGTTCATTGAGATCTTTCGCATAATTATTTTCTGGCATCTTTTTCATGACAGCATTGGCAACCATCTCATAATATTGAAAATCTTCCTGCTGGTCAAAAAGGAGAAACTCCCGGAAGAAACTATTGATCATGATAATTGAGGCAAAAGAACCAGGATACTGTGATATAAAGTTTTTAGCATATTCTTTATATTCTTCATGGATTCTGATGAACTCAGCATTCAAGTGATCCCTGATCAATAAAAAATCCGGATGGGATTGGCTATTAAGGAAAATGTAGGATAATGAATCAACTCTATACTGCTCGCGATTTAACTTTTCAAGAAAAGAGGCCACCAACATGCATTCATCATTAGCTTCTACCCGGTAAGGCCAGGCCGGATCATTGGTCTGCTCCACGTATACCGTATCCCCATTTTTTGCTACCACGATCAAGGGATATAACTCTTTGTGTTCAAATCGAAAAAGGGCATAATCTGGTGAGTTAAATCTGATTATAAAAGAAGAATCATTTGAAACATCAGCAGAATCAATCGTTGTAACCCTTTTTACCTCAACCTTATTTAAAAATATTTTTGAATCAATAGGAAAAAATTTTCCAATGATCACCGTTGGTGTAGTTTCTTTAACCTTCTCCCTACCACAAGAGGAAATCATAATAACGAGGAAGAAATAAATAGGATATGTGAAAATGCGTTTCATCTTATAATTTAACATGAAGAGATTGTAATTATTGCTTGTTTAATAAAAATGCAAAAATATGTTATTTCAAGAAGAGAACTTATGTTCAGATGAATTGAATTTATGTTTAATTTCATCATTCTAATCTATTGGAGTGAATTTATTTGTAAAAATACTCGCTTTGTTTGCTTTGGTGCTGATTGTTCATTCAGTAGATGCACAAAGGATATTACTGCTTGAAAAACCAGGTAAATTCAAGAATTTCAAGTATTTCGTCGGGAATGAAATTGTCCTTAAAACTTATCCTGATGGGTTGAAACAGAAAGGAACCATTCATGAGATCACAGATACAAGCATCGTGATCAATTTCGACAATGAGATCATGCTGGAAGATATTCAGATGGTTTTAAAACGACGTTGGGGATTTAACATTTTATCGAAGGCCACCAGAATTGCAGGAGCAGGATATTTTTTACTGGATGTAATTAACCGCACAATCAATAATGATTCGCCGATTGTCCAACAAAATACCCTGGCGATAAGTGCCGGCTTAGTGGCATTCAGCTATGCATTGGTACCCTTGCACAACAGACGTATGAAACAGGGTGAGAAATGGAGGATCAAGGTGTTGAACATGTCAATGGATGAGGATGCGCCTAACCCATTTCTGCGATAAAAGACTTGATGATCTTTGTCATTTGAGGTTCTGCAATACTTGCAGCATCGATCACGTCATCATGTGAGATCTCCACGATTTGACCTTCTACACCAAGGTCAGATATCACCGAAAAAGCCAGACAAGGAAGCCCAGCCTGACGTGCTACGATCACTTCAGGAACCGTTGACATACCAACGGCATCCCCACCAATGATACGGACATATTTATACTCCGCGGGAGTTTCGAAGGTAGGACCGGTAACTCCTGCATAGACTCCACTTTGGTGTTTTATGCCCAGGCGATCTGCAATGTCCTGGGCTTTTTTTCGCAGGGTATGGTCGTAAGGCTCGCTCATATCGGGGAAGCGTGGTCCCAGAGCCTCATCATTTGGCCCGATCAGTGGGTTTGTTCCCATCAAGTTAATATGATCTTCAATGAACATAATATCCCCAACTGAAAAACCAGGGTTAAGCCCTCCGCTGGCATTGGATAAGATCAGGATTCGGATCCCAAGCTCTTTAAAAATCCGGATCGGGAATGTAACTTCCTGCATGCTGTATCCCTCATAAAAATGAAAACGGCCTTGCAGGGCTACGACTTTAGCACCACTCAATTCGCCGAAGATTAGTTTCCCATGATGTCCTTTTACCGTAGAAACCGGAAAGTTGGGGATTTCATCATAGTTGATAACATGCTCAGCTTTGATCTCATCAACAAGGCCGCCAAGTCCGGTGCCCAGAATAATACCAAAGTCAGGCGAAAAACCTGTTTTATCCTTCAGAAAGTTGCTTGTTTCCTGTATCTTTTTCAACATATTCGCGAATTTGGTCGTCAAAGATAATACTATCTCCGTTATGAAACTTAAACTCGATAGGAATATAAAACACAGGCATATCTTTAATCAACTCACGCAATACTGATTTGTCAAGCCGCATGGCATCCTTTTCTGTAGTGAAAATGATCTTATTACGCGTGAACATATTGTCGAAATTCGATTTGATCTTTTCGAGATCCTGGAGGGTGTATTTATGATGGTCCATAAAATCCATGACATGCAATTCGTGGCACATGCGTGCGAAGATGCTCCTGCAAGGGATAGGAATTGGCAATCCCTGAAAAAGTAAAATGGTATTGTATCTTTCTTTCAGCAAGCCCTTCATTTTTCTTACAAATCGGTACAGGCTTTGCCATAACTGATATATGAGAAGAGCAGTTGTTGGTGAATCTTTGGTTTGATCAGGGAGGTAATCCTCCTGCGGGTAATTGGTGAAAGCACACCGGGAGTTTTAGTGACAATGATAATATCAGCTCTTTTAGAGGCACACCTGAATTCGCGCAAGTGTTCCAGCCGGCATGGGATAATCGTTTACATAGAGTTTGTGAAAGTCGGTTAAGAAGATATTGAATACCCGGGCTTGACATAGCGATGCTGATAAGCATCATCAAGGAGGACTACATTCAGATCAGGAAAGTTTTTCATGCAGCTTCTTGATCCCTTTTCTCCTTCTTTCATGAACAGCCACCTCAATATTTTTGAATTTGGTTTTGTATTGCAAAGGCTCATCGCCGATCTCTTCGAAAGTGGAATTTTCATTTGCAAGGACAAATCCTCTTGTTTTGCGCTTATATCCACGGCTAAGTGTAGCTACTTTTTGATCCTGAGCTAAAGTCGGATCAGATATTCAACAATGGGGGTTTTCCCGGTACCTCCATAAGAAAGGTTGCCCAACGGAGATCACAGACAGTGGAAACGACTCGAGAAGGAAGAATTTTCCAGTCGAAAAGCTTTCCCCTAATAGCCATGATCAGTCCGTATAAACAGGCGAAAGGGAATAAGAACTACGCGCAAAACATCCATCGTTGAAAGATACGAATTAATTCAAAGGGCTGTATTAAACTTAGTCCATTAACTATTTGTATAATTTTTACGTAAATTCAACGTATATTGCTCAAATATAAACGAATAATAAGAATTTAACAATAGTACGTGATCATTTTTCGGTGACATCACTTATCGAACTACGAAAAATCACCATGGTGAGATTAAATTTATTGTATTTTTGGAATTAAGAGCCAGATAATATGAAAATAAAAGAAATTATGCCAGCCTGGAAGCAAGTTGCTCCTAAGGCACTGCAGGAGTCATATGATAATTCCGGCCTGCTGATTGGCAGATCCCGACAACGAGATACAAAGAAGGCTTTGATCTGTCTCGATCTTACCATGGAAGTGCTGGATGAAGCCATTAGGATGGATATTGGTATGATCATTTCACATCATCCCCTGATCTTTTCGGGCTTAAAAAGCTTCACAGGAGCAAATGAAACGGAACAGGATCGTGATAAAAGCGATAAAAAATGATATTGCCGTTTATGCCATACATACCAATCTCGACAATGTGACACACCGGTGTAAATGCGCATGCTTTGTGAAAAGCTTGGGATACATAAATCCGAGGATACTGCGGCCCATGAAGGGCATACTTGAATAAACTGGTGACCTTTTGTCCGCTGGAACATGCACGCAGAGTCAGGGAGGCATTATTCGTTGCCGGTGCCGGCCATATTGGGAATTACGACAGTTGCAGCTATAACCTTGAAGGGATATGGTACATTCAGGGCCGGGGAAGGAACAGATCCATATGTGGGAAATAAAGGATAAGTTGCATCAGGAAGAGGAAATGCAGAATCGAGGTGATCTTTCCTGATCATATCACGATCGAAATTGATTGCAGGACTTTGAAAGAGGCACATCCATATGAGGAAGTAGCATATGATATTTATCCGCTTGAAAAATGAAAATTCCGAATGCCGGAGCAGGAATGATAGGGGAGTTGAATGAAACCCATCGATGATGGCATTCCTTGATATCAATACTGAAGAAAGATCGCTCGGTGCACCGGTGTCATCAGGCACTCAGGCCTTGTCGGGAAAAAAGTATCAACAAAGTTGCTGTATGTGGAGGATCGGGAAGTTTCCTGATACGTGATGCCATTGCCGCCGGAGCAGATGTATTTGTTACCGGGGATATGAAATATCACCAGTTTTTTGAAGCAGAAGGTAAAATGCTGATCGCCGATGCCGGGCATTTTGAGACCGAACAGTTTACAAAAGAATTGATTTATAATATACTTAATGAAAAATTTCCTACCTTTGCACTCCGAATTTCGCAAGTCAATACCAATGCGGTTCATTATTTGTAAATCATAAACCCAGTTGATCGGATATGGCAAAAACAACGAAGAAAGAATCTGCATCCACGCGAGAAGAAGACTGCAGCAAAGAAAACTAAGCAGCTAAAAAAGCTGCTGCAGAAAGCTGCAGCAGCCAAGAAGCCTGCAGCAGCTAAGAAGCCTACAGCAGCTAAGAAGTCTGCAGTAGCTAAGAAAACTACTGCTGCCAAGAAGCCTACAACTGCTAAGAAGCCTGCAGCTGCAAAGAAGCCTGCAGCTAAAAAGAAACCGCTGCTAAAGCCAAAGAAACAGTAGTAAAGAAACTGCAGCAGTAAGAAAACAGTTGAAGGAAGCAGTAGAGGAAAAAGTTGAACAAAAAGTAGAAGATACCCTGATGGCCTTATACAGCCTCCAGCAGATGGATTCACAGATCGATAAGATCAGGATCATCCGTGGTGAATTGCCACTGGAAGTACAGGATCTGGAAGATGAGATCGTTGGCCTTGAAACACAGGGTTAACAATCATAAGACTAGATGTCGAGTCCATAGAAAAGAATATCAAGGAAAAACAAGAAGACATCAAGAACAGCCTGGCACTGATCAAGAAGTATGAAGATCAGCAGATGAATGTCAGGAACAACCGTGAATATGATTCCCTTACCAAGGAAATTGAATTCCAGACCCTTGAAATTCAACTGGCTGAAAAGAGGATCAACGAAAGCAAGCTTGCCCTGGAAACCAAAACAGAGGAGATAGAAACTTCTGAGGAGTTGCTCAGTCGAACGCAAGAAAGACCTGGAGGTTAAGAATGGCGAACTTGCCGATATCGTTACTGAAACTGAAAAAGAAGAAAAAGATCTGGTCGACGCTTTCTGAAAAACAGCATGGAGTGATTGATGACCGCTTGCTTACGGCTTATCACCGCATCAGAAAGAATGCACGTAATGGTCTGGCAGTTGTGAAGATTGAAAGGGATGCCTGCGGAGGATGCTTTAACAAGATCCCTCCTCAGCACCAACTCGATATCAGGATGCATAAAAAGATTATCGTTTGTGAATATTGTGGCCGTATCCTCGTCGATGATGAAATTGCCACATGCTGTTGATACAAACTAAGATCATTTACTCAAGGACTTTATAGGGGGTGTGGCCGTTCACCACACCCCTTTTTCTTATCTTTATGTTTCGAATCCAATTTAAAATGAAGCAGTTTCTCTGGCTCCTTATCATATTGCTCAGCATGTCAGTGCAATTGGGCAGTATGATTATTCCCCGAGCATGCATTACAGGCACATGAACTGATCACTGCCCTCAGATTTGCCAGAGGCGAGAAATTGATCGAAGCTGAGAGATCTGACTATCCTGAAAACCTGGTTCCGGTATTACTGGAAAATTATATTGACTTTCTTACCATCATGGTAGGAGAGAATGAGGCAGTGTTCGACAGCCTTGAAGAGAAGCTTCCGGACGGATTAAGATTTTGAAAAATGGGGATAAGGACTCCCCATGGTATAGGTCAATGATTGCCCAGGTAAACCTTCATTGGGCTTTTGCAAGTGTTAAATTTGGTGAGTATTTTACTGCAGGACGTGAGATCAGAAGAGCTTTTCTCCTTTTGGAGGAAAACCAGGAATTGCACCCGGATTTTCTACCCGATAAGGTGGGACTTGGCATCATGCATGCCCTCATAGGAACAATTCCTGATAATTATCGGTGGATCGCCAGCCTTTTTTCTATGAATGGTTCAGTTGAGCTGGGAAGGCTTGAATTGTTTAAGGTGCTTGAGCAAGCAGAGACTAGATGGTTATCCTTATCTGAAGGATGAAGCCCTGTTCTTTCTGAGCTTTTGTCGAATTGAACCTTCAGCCCGAAAAAGAGGCCAGAGTTGATCCCATACTATGGTGATCAGCTGACAGAAAATCTAATGCTGCTCTTTTCGAAATCGAAGATTCTGATGCAAGACTGCACATAATGATGAGGCAATCGATCTGCTGCTTCAGCGACCCAGAGGCCATGAGTATTATCCATTTTATTACTTGGATTTCCTACTGGCCTGGCAAAACTGAATAGGCTCGACGATGATGCAGACCGTTATTTTCTCCGTTTTACAACCAATTTCAACGGAAATGAATACGTGAAAGAAGCTTACCAGAAACTGGCGTGGTACTGGCTCCTTACAAGGACAGCTAGACGAATACCATGATTACATGGAAAAGGTGCAGCTTTACGGAAATGAATTTTCCGATGGGGATAAAATGGCTCTTGCTGAAGCCGATTCCGGGGAGTATCCCAATACCTGCCTTCTCAAAGCACGCTTACTGTACGATGGCGGTTATTATCAATTGGCAGACAGCATCCTCGATCACATAGATTGAGATTCTAAGGGCTGAGCGAGAAGAAACTGAATTTACCTACCGTAAAGGACGGATTGCACATGCAAGAGGTGATTATGCGATGCAATAAAATGGTATAATGAAACCATTGAGTATGGTGAGGAACTACCCTATTATTATGCAGCCAATGCTGCTTTACAGGCAGGCACATATATATGAATCGGAAGGCGATCTTGAGATGGCGGAGAACTATTTTAAACAATGTCTTAAAATGCCAAACAAGGAATATAGAAGAAGCATTGCAACAAAAAGCCAAGGCAGGCTTGAACAGGTTAAAGGATAAAAGGGAGATATGACGTCTAAAGGAATTCTTATTTCCTACAAGCCTGACAAGTGGTTTGGCAAAAATGATAACCAGCAACCCTAAGTATAGTTTTGATCAGCCCATAAAGCCAGATCATATTTCCGTTGAGAGTGCAAACTCTTCCTTCATTGTAAGGAAGTAATAAAGTTTGTGAGGAAGTTTGACAGTCCTGAGATCAGCGTGATCCCTCCAATGATGATCAATGCGTATTCTAAGGTAACAGAAGAATTCAGGTCGATAAGAATATCAGAAGGATCCAGTTTCTTACTTATCTCCCTTGAAATCCCATTGGCCCTGGTGATAAGAGTAAATGCAAGACCAATAAATGCAGACAAGGTGAAGAGGTAAATAAAGAAATAGTACCACTGCACATAGCCCTGGTCTCCAAGCAATTGAAAAAGTGCAGAAACAAAATATTGCAGATAGTCCACTGCCTTGATGTCCAAGGCTTATTCCGGCAATAACACAAATGATTTCAATGACCTGTTTTTTCTCCATAAAGCGTGATTCAGAGTGTAAATATAATGATATTTACATAGAGAGATTATAAAAAAAACCGCCTTATCTGGATGAATGACGGTATTAGAGTTTGTATATTATTCACTGGATTAAAACCTGGTTCCAAATGTTAGCAGGAACCGGTGATCTATAAGTTCATTAACTACAGGATTAACCTGATGTTTTCAGTTCCGTATAGGTAATAGTCTTCTGTTTTTTTTGTATAAACATAGCCAAGATCGATATAATAATACTTATTCTTGAATCCAATGCCACCCGAATATGCTGACAATGCCCCGTCGTTGATACCATTCAAGTAAGGGCTGTTTTGATAACTGTATCCGGCACGAAAGCTAAAAGGGCCGCTTCGCCATTCTGTTCCCACCTTGAAATTATGCCCTTTTCCATAACTGTTGCTGATGTCATTGTTTTCATTGATAGTAGTCATAATCATATGCGCTGAAATTTGCATCTGGAATAGTCCACATATTCATATTCTCCACTGATCAGTCCATACCTGCCAATGATAAATGCCAGGCTACCCTGCAATCGTAATGGGGTGTGTAAGCTTATAGCTGTAATTTCCATAAGGAGAATACTGTAATAGTAATCTCCATTATCGAAATAGGATTCCATACTTGCATCCCAGTAATCACGCATGTTAAACCATGAAGGTGTATGTATAGCACCTCCAATCCTGAGAAAGTCGACAGGGCGGACAATAAAGCCAAATTTGAAGTTGAATCCTGTTCCTCTGGTTTCCAGACGCTCATATCAGATTAAAGCTTGCTGAAATCATAAATAGTATCAGCTACATCTATCTCGCTATAGGTGGATCTTTCAAAATATCTGATCCATGGTATATTGAATGACATACCAATATAGAGGATATCCTCGTAGTTGGTTCCAAATCCAAAATTCCATTCATTCATGGATCCCCATTGGTCAACGATCTTACGTTGCAGTGTCCCCCATGAGGGATTGGTGAAAAATATGTATTGTTGATTGTATCGGCGGCATCCAGGAGATAAGTCCACCAGGCAGGGTAAAGATCAAAGCCATACTGGCCTCCACGGTTGTTTTCAATGTCTCTGATAAAATATCCCATCAGCATATTCAACATAAGTGTCGAGCAAGGAGTTTTCTGTGTTTTCACCTTGCATGACATAGCGCCTGTTGAAATCGTTGAGCCTGTTCAGGCCTGTCGCAAACTGAAAATATCTGAATCCTTGCTGGTTTGCCTTGCTGCTTAAGCCTTTCGGTAAAAACATAACCGACATTTCCAACAGCAAAATTGGTTCTGGAGTCACTGCCCCATATTCCTTATAAATTGAACTACTGGTTACATATCCATTGTATACAGAATTGCTGCTCCCCACATGTACAGAAGGGGTGAAGATAAACTCAGAGCTTTTATATATACCCAGTCCGCCTGGATTGCCACTGAGTGTTGTAAAGTCGCCACCCAGTGCGCCAAAAGCTCCTCCCATCGACATATACCTTGCAGTTCCACCTGTAAAGAGTTGGGAATACCGCAGGGCATCAACAGCATTCTGATTGATTGCCAGAGTGGGTATAAGCGTAGCTAGAAATAAAGTTATGAGATACTTTTTCATCTTTATTGTTTTCCTTGGTTTAAACTGGATTTACCTTCTGCCTCCACGGCTTCCACCACCGCCTGTGCTTCCGCCTCCGCGGCTACCACCACCAGATGATCCGCCTGAGCTGCGTGACGGGCTGGAATAGCTGCCCGAAGAACGCGAAGGTGCGGAATAGCTCCTTGATGGAGATGAACTGCTTCTGCTAGGTGCAGAATAACTTCTGCTGTTACCTGAGCGAGTAGGTGGTGAATAGCTTCTGCTTTGTGTCCTGGAAGGAGTGCTATAGCTATTTGTACTTGGACTGCTGGTCCTTGATTGTGACTGACGTACTGCGCTTCCCGGACTTGTTTTAGTACCTGTACTTGTCCTTGCTTGAGTAGCAGGTGCTTTGTACCGCTGTGAAGGTGATGTACGGCGGTCGGGGGCTTCATATGATTTAGGTTTGCTATACCGTTGTTCCGGACGAGTATATTTACTTGACTCTCTGCTCGGATTTTGCGCATAGCTTTCTGTCCTGGTTTGTGTACTCGGCTGCTGGCGAGTTTGGGTAGAACGTTCAGTGCTCGGAGTTTGCCTGCTTTGTTGCTGGGGTTGCTCCCTGCTTACGCCTGGTTCCTGCCTGCTCTGTGTGTACCTTTCAGAAGTAGTTCTTGTTGCTGGTTCCTGTGTAAGTTCCTGGTGTAGCTTCCTGGCGGGTATGCCTGTGGTGTACGCTCTGAACCGGGATTGACTTCCGAAGATGATTTGCGACTGTCGCCCTGTGAGATGGGTACATCACCCTGTGATACTCTCGAACCAGGCCCGACTGCAAGGGCATCTTCATACTTCTCTCCAAAATCCCTGTTCTCTCTACCGTAGGCTGTTCCAGTACCATTGGTATTTGTTCCACGGCTGTTCCTTGGTCCATAATAGTATGAGTTCTGATCGTAGCTGTTATAGTAGTATGGACTGAAGGTAGTAGCAAGGGTTGTAGCAGCCATAATAGCCACCCCATCCCCAACCATAACCGTAGTATGGATAGCCCCAACCGTAACCGTAATAAGGCCAACCCCAACCGTAGTATGATCCTCCCCAGCCATAGTAGGGATATCCCCAACCGAAGCCGATGCCGAATCCTCCATATCCAAAACCAATGGATACTGACGGTCCATAATATCCGGGGTAACCATAGTAGTAGTTGGAGTAGATGCTGGTGCCGTAGGCCCAGGGGTCGTATTCATAATAATAGTTATTTGTATAATAGTTATCATAATAACTGTATCCCGGGTTTGGCTCATGAAACCTTCTTATCCTGGCAGCATAGCTGTAATCATTATAATCCTCCATCTCGAACTCACTTTCCGAATATTCGGATGTAGTGTAGGTATTCTCATCTCCGTAATCAAAATCATCGGAAGATGTTCCCTGTGCCGAAATGTATTCGTGGGATGTTGATACTTCACCGGCTGTATATGCAGCTTCTTTTTTCTTGTCCTTTTTTGAAATGTTATTATTTTCAGGTTTAGTTGAATAATAAACATCATCATAAGCGATGTCTGCCTCTTTCTGGGTAGAACATGAGCTCAGGATAAAGATTGCTAGTACAAATAAGATAAGGTAAGTTTTCATGGTGTACTCCTTTCGGTATATATTTAGTGTGTTGTTATGTGCTGTATGCTTCATTTTATTAATTTTGTTGCGTTCATCCTTAAAATGCAAATACTATACCAAAGTTCAAATGGCAAAAGATTTTCCAAGCAGATCAGAGAATTATTCACAGTGGTATAACGATATCGTAATCAAAGCAGACCTCGCAGAGAACTCAGCTGTAAGGGGTTGCATGGTAATCAAACCTTATGGATATTCTATATGGGAAAAAATGCAGGCGGCCCTCGATAAGATGTTCAAGGACACGGGACACTCCAATGCATACTTCCCGCTTTTCATTCCTAAATCATTTTTCAGCCGCGAAGCAGCCCATGTTGAAGGATTTGCGAAAGAATGCGCAGTAGTAACACATTATCGACTGAAAAATTCACCAGATGGCAAAGGTGTTGTTGTGGATGAAGATGCAAAGCTTGAAGAAGAACTCATTGTCAGGCCAACTTCGGAAACAATTATTTGGGATACCTATAAAAAGTGGATACAATCATATCGCGACCTGCCGATCCTTGTTAACCAATGGGCCAATGTTGTGAGATGGGAGATGCGTACCAGGCTATTTCTCAGAACAACAGAATTTCTATGGCAGGAGGGGCATACTGCCCATGAAACAAGGGAAGAGGCTGAAAAGGAAACTGCGTTGATCCTTGATATTTATGCCAAGTTTGCTGAGAAGTTTATGGGGGTGCCTGTGTTAAAAGGAGTAAAAACTGCCAGTGAACGTTTTGCCGGGGCAGTGGATACTTATTGCATCGAAGCCCTTATGCAAGATGGTAAAGCATTGCAATCAGGAACCTCGCACTTTCTTGGCCAGAACTTTGCCAAAGCCTTTGATGTGAAATTCCTCAGCAAAGAAAATAAACTGGATTATGTTTGGGCTACCTCCTGGGGAGTTTCTACTCGCCTCATGGGTGCCCTTATTATGGCACATTCAGATGATCAGGGCCTGGTGCTGCCACCGAAACTGGCACCCATCCAGGTAGTGATCGTTCCTATTTACAAGAATGCTGAACAGCTTGAAATGATCTCCGCTAAAGCCAATGAGATCAAAACAGCTCTTGAAGATCGGGGAATTTCTGTGAAATTTGATGACAGGGATACATATAAACCTGGCTGGAAATTTGCCGAATATGAGTTTAAAGGAGTACCTGTAAGACTGGCTATTGGTCCTAGAGATATGGAGAATGGAACTGTTGAAGTTGCCAGGAGGGATACTCTTGAAAAGGAAGTATTGCAGATGGCCGACATTGAGCATAAGCTGGAGCACCTGCTGGAGCAAATACAGGATAACCTTTATCGAAAGGCCCTTGATTTCCGAGAAGATAATACGAACCGGGCCGATACCTGGGAAGAATTTGTCGATCTGATCGAAAACAAAGGTGGGTTCGTTTATGCCCATTGGGACGGAACTGATGAAACTGAAACGGCCATCAAGGATAAGACCAAGGCTACCATCCGTCTCATTCCCATGGACGATGACAAGGAAGCAGGGAAATGCATACTGACGGGAAAACCTTCTGAAAGAAGAGTGGTGTTTGCGAAAGCGTATTAAGATTCTGGATCCTGGAAGTTGGGTTCTGGATTATTGATGACTTCGAACTCTGAACTCTGAACTTCGAACTTACTTCATAATTCTTATTCTTATTCCTTGTTTTGCCATCTGAAGTCCGAAGGACGAAAGAGGGTTCCTCTGTTCTATATTCTACTGCTTATAAAGCTTCCCGGTGCCTATACCATATAAATTAACAGTTGGTGGATTGCCGTAATAATAAACGTCTCCCACATTTTCTATCTTCACCTCCAGCTCAAGGCTTGCCCTAACAAAACAGTTGTTTGTACTGCTGTTTGTCATATAAGTATATACTGTATTCAGGTCGCGGAGGTCTGCAGGGCCATATCCACCTGAGTGAAGGTGGCTGATCTGGGCATATCCTTTGACGATTAGGTCTACAGTACCGTAGTGGAGATTGAGTCTGCTGCGTTTCATTTTTAGCCACATTTGAATGCTGCCTGCACCTTCCAGCACATCAAGCTTAATAGAATCAGAAGTAAACTCATTGGTGAAGATCAGGTTTCCGGATGCCTGGTATACAATACTGTCGAGCACCGGTGTAGTAATATATACCTCAATAGGTTTTTCATAACTCCTCACCCAGTTGCAGGAATTATAATTCTCGATGCTCAAAGTATGTTCAAATACAGTGGTTTTGATGCCGGGAATAATATTTTCCCCGGCCTTTACTTCAACAGATTGTGTAGTACCATGAGTGACATATACATCTACATTATTATACATGCTCAGATATCTGAAAGGAGTCAGCTCACGTTTTTCCGTGGTGATCTGGCCGGTATTTTTAAAGCAATCGCCAGGTGTGTACTTTTCACAGGAGACTGTAAGAAGCATGATCAGTATTATATATGATGTATTCCTCATCATGGACATTAATAATATTTGATGTTCAAATTATATCCTACACCCAATGTTATATAATCCGCCCTGGCGTAATGTGCTTTTAGAGTTAGGGCTGCAAAAATATTCTCATTGAAATAGTACCAGATGGCCAGTTTCTCATAAATTCCTCCCTCAGTCTTATACATGCCCGTAAAATAACCACCAATATTAAATACCAGCGATACTTTGGAGATCATCAGCTCCCAGGCGATGGTACCCCCTGTTTTAACAATAGGTATGAAGCTGTCGAGCTCTTCACCTGTTGAGCTTTCGACTAATTTTTTGTCGGTGCCATCATAGCTAACATCCAGTCCTATGCCCACCCGGCTTTTGAAAGATACCTGTTTCAGAACATTGGCATACAAGGCGTAGACCATGTATTTACCGCCGATCTCCGCATCCATGTTCTTATATCCCAGTCCTGCACCGAACTGAACCTGGAACCACTTTTTTCCGTCAAACTCATAGGGATATAGTTCAGGGAGCAGTTTACTTCTCGTATAAGGATTGGGTTTTGTAATATTATACGCCAGTCCGGCGTAGATCGATGGAATATTTATTCCATAATTAGGGGTCTTCATGGATCCATTGGAAAAATGGGTCAGTGCGATGCTGCCTGTTAAAAATAGCCTTTCAATGATTCGGGCGCGCAACTCAAAGGATATGCTCACAGCTGCATTGAAGTGGGAACCGATCGCGATATTCTTATAATTCTCCAGCCGATCGAATCTTTTGGTAAGATAACCAAGCCCTACGCCTGTTCTGAAGTATAGGCGAACAGTTTTGTTGGGCGTTATCGGAAAGCTAATATATGGAAATACCGCATGAGCATCCCCCAGGTATGGGGAGCTACCAAGGTTTGAGTACCAGTATGCGATCCCCACAATAGGATAGCCATACATATATTCCCATCGTTTTTTGCCAAAGGTTTTTAATGAAACACTGAGTTCAAAGGATGGAAAGTGCGCATTGAAAATTTCCATCTCCAGCTTATGTGGAATAAGAAAGCCATATCCGGCCTTTCCTTCAATCATGATGTTGGTATTACTCTTACCATGTTTCCGGCCACCCTGTGAAAATGAGTCAGAAGGATGAAAAAGCATCAGAATACACAGGCACATGACAGTGATGAGTATGGGATGTGCCATCCTTAAGTTTTGTTTTCCAGTTTTTGAGGCCGGGTAATTCATCTGATGCGATTCAAGAATTAAAGCTTTATCAAGTAAGCCATTGAACTTCCAAAATTAGTGAAAATATGTGCTTTGTCTTTTGTAAACCGCCTTTGTATGCTCATTATTGTGGAATAATAATGATTACCTTTGTGGGTATCCGAAACTTATGATTATATGAAGAATGAACTTTCAGAATTTAAGCGTTTGCTGGAGATCATGGATGAGCTCAGGGCAAAATGCCCATGGGATAAAAAGCAAACACTGGAAAGCCTTCGTTATCTGACGATTGAAGAAACCTATGAGTTGTCTGATGCCATTATTTCTTCTGATCTTGATTCGATCAAAAAAGAGCTGGGTGACCTGATGCTACATATTGTTTTTTACTCTAAGATCGGCTCAGAACAAAAAGCTTTCGGAATAGGAGATGTGCTGGAAACCATCAATAATAAACTCGTTGAAAGGCATCCTCATATTTATGGAGATGTGAAGGTGAAGGATGCCAGGGAAGTGCTGGATAACTGGGAGAAGATCAAGATCAAGAAAGAAGGCAGGAAATCTGTTTTGGGTGGAGTCCCCAAGTCTCTTCCTCCGCTGGTAAAGGCATATCGCATGCAGGAAAAAGCCAGCGGTGTTGGCTTCGACTGGGAATCGGGAGAGCAGGTTTGGGATAAGGTAATAGAAGAATTAAATGAGTTGAAAGATGAAGTTGCCAAGTCGGAAGACGGCAAGCTCGAAGAGGAATTTGGCGACCTGCTTTTTGCACTGGTAAACTATTCCCGTTTCATTGGGATCAACCCTGAAGATGCCCTGGAAAAGACCAATATGAAGTTTATACGGAGGTTTCAGTATCTCGAGGAAAATGCCAGGAAGGATGGCAAGGCACTGTATGACATGAGTCTGAGGGAAATGGATGTATACTGGGAAGAAGCCAAGCAAATTGAACGTAAAGATCATAAGACTTGATATTATTGAGAAATATTGTCATCCTGTTTCTTCTTGGGATGCCCATACTCTCTTTTGCCCAGGTTCAGGACAGCCTGCAGGAGTACGAAGAGGTAAAGCTCAATAAAGCCTACATCAAGTCCTATTTCACCGATACATGGGAAGTATTTAAATCTCCTGTAAGATGGCGGGGCAAGCAGTGGGGTACTTTCGCTGCAGTAAGTGGAGTTACTATACTCGCCTACAGCCAGGATGATGTGATCCGGGATTTTTTCCAGCGAAACCAAACTGATGGTCTTGACAAAGCCAGCAAATACTTCTTTGAACCACTTGGCAGCGGGGTGATAACCATTCCTCTGTCGGTAGGCTTTTGGGCGGTTGGGGCAATATCCCATAATCAAAGGGCAACACGTGTCGGGCTCACAAGCATAAAAGCCATGGCCATCACGGCAGTGTTTACATATGCCATCAAATATGGAACGCAGCGACATAGGCCACACGATGATGATCCGCCGAATTCACGCATATGGGAAGGACCATTTGGGAGCTATTCAAGTACGTCTTTTCCTAGTGGACATTCATCAATGATTTTTGCCGTTGCAGCAGTCTTTGCAAGCGAATACAGGGATAAGATCTGGGTCCCGATACTATCTTATACCCTGGCATCCCTGGCTTCAGTTTCGCGTGTTTACGATGATAAACACTGGGCCTCTGACGTGATCTTCGGCTCAGCCCTGGGTTTCTTTATTGGAAAATTTGTTTACAAGAGCACAGTCAAGTATCCCGATCTGGTCATCATCCCGGGTGTATCTGCTACAGGCCATCCTGGGTTTACCATGATTTATCAGCTCCGTTAAGTGTTTTAATTGCTTATTTTTGCCCCTTGAAAACAAAGTGAAAAGATTATCGTTTATCAGAAAAGATGAAGAATATATCTAGCGGAAAGAATTTCAGGCTACTGGAAATTGGAACACTTATTATCTTAACCGTTGCCATCATGGCAGCCGGTTTTTTTCTTATGCCTGTGAATGAAGAGGGTGAGATGGCCGACATGCCGGAAGAAGAGATCATTCATCTGATGGAATATGGAATCATCGTTGACTCCCTGGAGGTGATAAATGGGGTTGTAAAAAGGAATGAATTTCTGGCAGACATCTTACTTCGTTATGATGTTGAGTATAATTTAATTGATGAGATTGCCCGGAGTCCACGGGATGTATTTGATGTTAGAAAAATAAGGGTAGGTTATCCTTACACGATTATCAGGTTAATGGATTCGGTCCCAGCGGTTCAATACTTTATATATGAGCAATCCCCAACCAGCTATGTTGTTTTCGACCTGAGGGATTCTTTAAATATTCTCAAAGGCGAAAAAGAGGTTGAGCGCAGGCTGGCTTCTTCCTCTGGTACCATCACCTCTTCTTTGTGGAACACCATGGTAGAGAATGACGCAGATCCCAACCTGGCCAATGAGTTATCGGAGATCTATGCCTGGACAATCGATTTCTTTGGCATTCAGAAAGGGGATAATTTCAGGGTGATTTATGAGGAACTGTATGTGGAGGATGAATATATTGGGCTTGGGAAAGTGATGGGAGCCGGATTCAATCATATGGGACATGAGTATTATGCCTGTTTCTTTGAACAGGATTCAACGGGTGATTATTATGATAATGAAGGAGGGAGTATGCGCCGTACTTTTCTTAAGGCTCCCTTACGCTATCGGAGGATCAGTTCCGGGTTTTCATATAGCCGCATGCACCCTGTCTTGAAATACAGAAGACCTCATCTTGGAGTAGATTATGCTGCTCCGGCTGGTACGCCGGTGCAAGCTATCGGGGATGGGGTTGTTACTTTCGCTGCCTATACAAAACAGGGAGGATATACCGTAAGAATAAAACACAATGGCACATATTCCACCTCATATTGCCATTTCTCCGGCTTTGGCGAGGGGATCAAACAGGGGGTACATGTAAAACAGGGACAAGTGATAGGATATGTGGGTACTACCGGCCTCTCGACAGGTCCTCACCTCGACTTCCGCTTCTATCGCAACGGAAAGGCCATCGATCCACAGCAGGTAAAAGCACCTCCTGCAAAACCAGTTGACTCAGCCTATGCCGAAATATATCATGTTTATTGCGACAGCATGATCACAGTGCTCGACAGCATTCCAGTTATTCAGTAGTAGAGGATTGTTTTTTTAATGACAGTCTGATCCTCCTTTTACGTCCGAAAGGAAAAGCAATAAGGAAAAGGAGAATGAGGACTGAGTGGACAATAATATCGGGAAGGTACAATCCGGACATGATAAGCTCCATGCCAAGGAAAATAATGCATGCACCTGCATAGATAAAAAACCCAAGTTTTTGCATTTTCCACATCAGCAGCACTCCTATAAAGGCTGCAAAAAAGATCAGGAATCCTCCGATAGAGAAAAGAAAAAAGTTCAGGCGTGACAGGTCATATATCTGCAAATATTTGTTGAGCATCCCACTAATGCCCGTAGAATAAAGCATTCCAAGGAGGAACAAAATTGAAAACAGGCTGCTATAAGTAAAGCCTATGATGCATAAAAAACTTAGAAAGAAGGGTCTTTTGGGTTTTATGCTCGCCGGTTTCTCTTTAATTTCAGTCATCTTTGTTTTGTTTATCGCAAGTAGGGGAGGTTCCTTGCATATAAATATACAAATAATGCAGTGATTATAATATTTAACAGGGGATTGGTTTCTCCACCGAAGTAGAGGAAAGGCAAGACCAGGTATATTAATTGTGCAGAAGTATAAATGTGGAAGCCAAGCTTTTTCAGGTTCCACATGAATATTGCACCCAGTAATGAAAGGGCCGACAGAAGCAATGAGAGCACAAAGAAATCCCGTGGCGCATTTAACAGAAAACTTGCTTCCGGCATGTCGGCATAAATAAGCCGGAGGGCTTCCATGGTTGCCTCATAATTTACAGATACCATAAAAAACCCGGCAACACCCAAGCCACTTCCAACAAATGTTAATATGCATAGTATGGTCAGGAGCTGGGGACGTTTTATATTCTCGCCTGGGCTTATATTTCGTTGTTCTTCCATATAAAAATAGACCTCACAGGTTCATGAACCTGTGAGGTCATTGTTTTTACTCTAAACTACCAACTACCTTTTCAACTTCCTCAAGGATCTCGCATGATTTTACGAGTTCTTTCATGGCATTATGGTCGTTGTACAAAGGCCTGTCGATATCGAGAAATTCAACATGCTTTCTGACTACCTCTTTGGCCTTGCTTACTCCTTTCCCAAAATCATATTCCCTGAAATCTAGGGCCTGGGCAGCAGCCATGATCTCGATCCCGAGGATGCCATAGGCATTATCGAGGATCTGAAAATTCTTGATGGCAGTGTTCATGCCCATGGACACAAAGTCTTCCTGGTCAGCGGCGGCGGGGATAGACTGTATAGATGCCGGCGCTGAAAGTATCCTTTGTTCCACGATCTGCATATCTGCAGTATACTGGCTGAGCATAAGTCCTGAAAACATCCCGGCACCCTTTGTTAGAAATGCAGGCAAGCCAACACTTAGGGCTGGATTATTCAGCCTGTTCATCCTCCTTTCTGAAAGTACACTTACCATTGTAATTGCTATTCCGGCCATATCCATTGGCAGGGCAACGGGTGAACCCTGGAAGTTAGCTCCTGAAAGCTGCAGGTCTTCATCCGGGAAGAAAATGGGGTTATCACCAACGCCATTGAGTTCGATCTCAACCTGCGAGCGTGCATAGGCCAGTGCATCATGAGCTGTCCCGATCACCTGGGGTGTTGAGCGCATTGAGTATGCATCCTGTACTTTGCATGGGATCCTGTTTTCTTTCAGATCCCCACCACTAACCAGCTTGTTGATAGCATTCGCGCTCCTAACAGCCCCATTGAATCCCCTAACCTCGTGCAACCTGGCGGTATAGGGCTTCATATTTGCTTTGAGGGCTTCGAGCGACATGGCTGCACCAATCTCTGCCTGTTTGAGCCAGTTGTTGGCATCATACAGGAAGAGGGCACTCATGGCAGTAAGCACATTGGAACCATTGATGGTAGCCAGGCCGTCGCGGGCCTTAAGCCCCGGGATTGGAATACCTGCTTTTTCAAGGGCTTCATTGCCACTGTATAAATTGCCTTCGAAATATGCCTGTCCTTCACCCATCATGAGCAAGGCGATCTGCGACATCGGAGCAAGGTCGCCACATGCGCCAACGGAGCCTTTCTGGCATACCCAGGGTGTGACGCCTTTGTTCAGCATCTCGACCAGGGTCTGTGTGATCTCAGGTCGGCAACCCGAATTGCCATGTGCATGAACATTGATCCTGCCCAGCATAGCACCACGTACATAGTCGATCGGCATGGGATCGCCAATGCCAGCTGCGTGATTATATATGAGGTACTTTTGAAAATCTTTTACCTGGTCATCATTCAATACAACCTCTGAGAACTCACCAATGCCTGTGTTCACACCATACATGATCTCTTTGGCCTCGATCTTCTTCTCTACCATGCCCCTGCACTTGATCATTCGTTCGAGCGCTTCAGGATGAATTTCTACTTTTTCATTGTTGCGGGCTACATTTACAACGTCTTCTATGGTGAGCCCAGCACCTTTTATTACTAATGTCATTTGATAATCTCCTGTAATTAAATTAACTGATTTAGAGTAGATTGCTATAGACCATAATGGCCCCGGTCATCAGCTAATAGAGTGAGGTGCGATTGATCTTTATTTTGAACTTCAGGTTCCAGTTAGGCATAGTGCCATGTTTTAAGTTCAGTGGGTAAAATTATAAATAATGCCGTAATCCGGCAGTTTATTTCAACTTTTTAATAAGTTCATCTTCAGACAGCAATTCCTGCTCGCCACTGCTCATATTCTTCAGCATGAACTTATTGTTTTTGATTTCTTCTGTTCCTGCCATGATGATATAAGGAATGCTTTTGTTGTTGGCCCAGCCCATTTGTTTTTTCATCTTGGCTGCATCAGGATATAGTTCTGCATTTATGCCGGACTTTCTGAGATTCCTGAGTGCAGGAAGAGCATATTTTACTTCTTCATCTCCGAAATTAACAAACATCACTTTTGATGATACATGGTAAGCTTCAGGGAATCCATCAAGCTCCATGAGTACATCATAGATCCGGTCGGCTCCAAATGAAATACCTACACCGGAAACACCTTCCAGTCCGAATACACCTGTAAGGTCGTCATAGCGACCACCCCCACAAATACTTCCCATGGCAACATCAGCTGATTTCACTTCAATAATGGCTCCAGTATAATAATCCAAGCCGCGGGCCAGGGTAAGGTCTAGCTCAAACTTTGCATTGATATTAAGGTCTTTCAAATGACGCATTACTATCATGATCTCTTCGCAGCCTTTTAAACCGATAGGGGAGTCCTTCAGGATCTCCATCAGTTTCGGAAACTTCTCTTTCAGCTTTCCTTCCAGGGTAAGAATAGGCTGCAGCTTATCAATGGCTTGTTGCGATACTCCTTTGGCTAGCAATTCTTCATTTACCTTCCCGAGCCCAATCTTGTCGATCTTATCCATGGCTACAGTGATATGCCCGAACTTGTCAGTCTCTCCAATCACCTCGGCAATGCCTGCAAGGATCTTACGGTTGTTGAGTTTTACTATTGCATTTATTCCCAGCCCGGTAAAAACATCATCTATGATCTGAACCAGCTCTACTTCATTAATCAGTGAATCGCTGCCGATTACATCCACATCACACTGAAAAAATTCCCTGTATCGACCTTTTTGCGGGCGATCGGCACGCCAAACGGGCTGTACCTGGTAACGCTTGAATGGAAATGAAATGTCGTTCCTGTGCTGGACCACGTAGCGGGCAAAGGGCACGGTCAGGTCATAACGCAAGCCTTTCTCACTGATCTGCCTGGTAAGCGCAGCTTGATTCTTATCGGTCAGTGTTTGTTCATCCACCTTATCCAGGTAACTTCCTGAATTAAGGACCTTAAATAGAAGACGATCACCTTCATCACCGTATTTCCCCAATAATGACGACAGGTTTTCCATGGCAGGGGTCTCGATGGGCTGATATCCATAATTGCAAAATACCCTCTTTATGGTATCGAAAATATGATTTCTCCTAACCATTTCGATAGGAGAGAAATCACGTGTCCCTTTGGGGATGGATGGTTTTTGTGATGCCATGGGTTAGATGTTTGGTGCAAAAGTAAGGTTTTTTAAATATTTGTAGTCAGGTCAATTGACAGACCCCTTAACCGTAACCTTTTTAAAATCCCAGGGTTGATTTAAGATTGCTTGTTGCAGAAGGCATCCCTCGCTTCCACAGCAGAACCATAATATCCTGCTCCGGCAAAGGCAAACATGGCTGCTCCTAAAACTGTGGTATCCTTCTGATCGATGGTTATTACAGGCAGGCCAAGCGCTTCTGATCGCAAAGTGTTCCAGTATGCATTTCTTGATCCACCACCGACAAGTATGAGTGATGAGGCTTTAAACCCACAATTTTCCTCCAGAATTTGGAGGCTTTGCTTTGTTTTCTTTGACAGAGCAATCAGAGCTGCTTTATAAATCTCTCCCCTTGTTGGATTCATATTCATGTTCCGGAATATGTCACTACTATCAACCTGATCCAGGTCGATAGCTGTATCAATTTCAACGGCAGCACGAGCTTCATCTATCATCAGGTCATATGCCTTTGGACTGCCGGCAATATCATGAAAAAACCTGCTCTTGATCTGTTCCAAGATACCGGATCCCAACCACTGAATCCCGGGGTTGTAATACCCTGGAAGAGCATCGAATTCAGTTGTTATCCCTGCTGTCAGTGCTTCCTCATCATTACTTACCTGTGGGGTTCGCACCATGAGGATCTCCCATGTTCCGGAACTTAATACTGGTTCATTGATCCCTGCACAGGAACCGAAGATGGCAAATTGAGTGTCATGCCCTGCTGCAAATACCGGTACACCTGTTGGGATTCCTGTTTCCAGGGATGCGGATTGCGTGATAGATCCAATCTTGCTTCCGGCTTCCTTCAGATTTGGGAAATTATGGGGTTTAAGGTTTATGGCTGACAATATTTTTTCTGAAAAGGAACGTGTGCTTAGATCACAAAGCATCGATGTCCCGGCCATTGAAACATCTGTATATGGATTATTGCAGAGATAATTGTTGAGGATTGCTGGCATGAACAGCCAGTGGTCCATTTTCTCCATGAGCTCTGCCCTGTATTTTTTGAGCCAGAATAGTTTGTAGATCGTATTGAAGGGGAATTGTGCAATGCCACTGACCTTATACAATTCTTCAATCGATAAGAGTTGGTGAAGCTCCTCCATGACGGCTTCAGTTCGGAGGCATGCCCATGAGATGACCGGATAGAGTTGATTGCCCTCCTGGTCGAAAGGCGCACCATCAACACCAAAGGTAGTTGTGCAAACACCTATTATTTCAGCATGACCCAGACTTTCGGTAAGCTCTTTGCAGGCTTTTGCAAGTTTATTCCAAATAAGCTTTGCATCCCATACCTTTCCACCTTTATGCTGTGGGTCATCGCTTGTATGATTCGGATATGCCTTTTTTGAAAGGATAGTTCCATACTGATTAACGGCAACTACCTTTAGGTTTGTTGCTCCACAGTCGAATACGATGATCACATGGTCTTTCATATGTCCCCTTAATTCACATAGGATTATTATCCGTACAGTGGCCCGTAGTTGGCACATGCCCGGTAGTCAGCGCCTTCATGGTTTGCGCCATGCATACCCCATGCGGACGGCCTGAAAATTTCATGGTCATTAATATTATGCATATTGACAGGGATCCTCAACATTGCTGCCAGTGTAATAAGGTCGGATCCTATGTGGCCGTAACTGCTTGCACAGTGGTTTGCTCCCCAGTTAGCCATTACTGAATAAACATCTTTAAATGGCCCTTCGCCAGTCAGCCTGGGTGCAAACCATGTAGTTGGCCAGCTGGGATTGGTTCTTTGGGTAAGAATGTTGTTGGCTTCTGCAGATATGTCTACTGTGTATCCCTCTGCTATTTGAAGGACCGGACCCAATCCTTTTACAAGGTTGATCCTTGAAATGGTCAGTGGCATTCCGCCCTTTGTAAGGAACTCAGATGAGAATCCCCCGCCCCTGAAATATTCACTTATTGCCGGACACCAGCTGGTGGCGTTCAGGCAGTCTTCAGCTTCTTTATTGCTGATTTCCCAGAAGGGCTTTATGGCAGGTGCACCATTCAGGCTTTGCATACCGGTAAAGTCAAGTGCTGAGGCTCCTGAGTTGATCAGGTGGATCAGGCCATCGGCAGCCATCCCCTTAGCTTGTGAAGCTGTGGTGCTTTGCATGGCCGAGGGGCTCCAGTATGTACGGATATCGGAGAACATTTGCGCCGTATTGGTGAGTAAGTATCCGAAGAGCATGGACACTCCATTCAGCGCATCATTTTCGGTAGCAAGCAGGTAAGGGGCCCTCAATCCATTCCAATCAAATGATGAACAGAGGATCGCCTCAAGGAAATCACCATTAGGCTGATAGTCGGTCCATTGACGCTGTCCCTGGAAGCCAGCGAGGATAGCGTTATGCCCCAGTCCTTCTTCCCGGTAACCCTTTTTTATGAGCCCTGGGTTTCCGACCATGAGGTCGCGGGCGATCAACGCCATCTTGATCACTTTCTCCCACTCTGCTTCCTTTTGCTCTTTTGTTTTCTTGACCTTATTATAGTCAACTCCTTCTTTACAATATTCTTTAACCCACCTTCGGGCTTTGATAAATTCCTCCTTATCATAGATCCCCAATTCTATCCTTCTCAGGAATTCCGTCATGTCAATATATTCATTTCTCATTCCAAGGTATTCCTGGAAAAATGTCTCATCAACAATTGACCCAGCAATGCCCATAGATACTGATCCCATGGAAAGATATGACCTGCCCTTCATCATGGCCACTGCCAGTCCGGCTTTCACGAATCGGAGGATCTTCACTTCCACATCATCAGGGATCGAATAATCATCGGCATCTTGTACATCTTTGCCATAAATCCCGAATGCCGGCAATCCTTTCTGGTTATGTCCAGCCAGTGCAGCAGCAAGGTATACTGCGCCCGGCCTTTCTGTTCCGTTGAATCCCCATATGGCTTTGGGGATCAAAGGATCCATATCAATGGTCTCTGTTCCATAGCACCAGCAGGGGGTCACTGTGAGGGAAACCCCAACATTGCCATCCCTGAATTTTTCAGCGCATGCAGCGGCTTCAGCCACACCGCCAATAGGGCTGTCTGCAATGAGGCATTCCACAGCATCACCGTTGGGATATTTTAATTTTTTACTGATCAAATCGGCTGCTGATTGTGCCATGGCCATCACCTGGCTTTCCAAAGATTCCCTCACTCCGCCTTCACGTCCATCAATGGTTGGCCTAATACCTATTTTGGGATAGTTCATATACTTCGATTTATGGATTAACAGATTTCATTTTATTTGTGCTGATGCCATAAATAAAAATTATAGCAAAACAGATGAGTGGGATAATATACGAGTAATGGATATTTGCTGTTCTATCAGAAACTACTCCCTGGAGGGCTGTTAGAACCGCTCCTCCCAGGATTGCCATGATCAGTCCTGATCCGCCTACTTTTGTATCAGCTCCGAGCCCACGAACTGCCTGACCAAAAATTGTTGGGAACATCAGTGACATGAAGGATGATATTGCAACAAGGGCGATGACTGCACCCATGCCACTTCCAAATATCACCACCAGGCTGCAAATCATGGCCATTGCAGCAGAAAATGCCAGCAAGGTGCCGGGGCGGAAGAATTTCATCAGGCCTGTAAAGATGAACCTGGAGAGTGTAAATGCGATCAATGCAGCAATATAATAGCTTGATGCCTGTTCTTCATCCACCTTTAATTCCAGCATCACATATCTTATGGTGAACGACCAAACTCCGATCTGGGCCCCCACATAGAAAAACTGGGCTATCACTCCCCATGTATAATTCTTGTTTTTAGCGAGCCTTCTGATTGTTGAAGCAAAGTTCAATGCTGATGAATCAGATGCTTTTGGCATTTTGTATACTGCGATCATGACCCAGATCAAGAGAAGAACAATAGCAATACCCACATAAGGTCCCATTACTGCATTGAGTTCTTCGCCCTGTATCTCACGGAGCTGAACTTCCGACATATTGGATCGTGCGGCAGAGCCTGCCTGGTGTAAGTTGGAGAGGATAAAATATTTGCTAAGTACTACACCAAGTATTGATCCGATGGGGTTGAAGGATTGGGCAAGATTGAGTCGGCGTGTTGCAGTTTCGGCTGGGCCCAGGAATATGATATATGAGTTGGCAGAGGTTTCAAGGATCGAGAGCCCGCCCGCCAGCACAAAGAGGGCCATAAGAAAGTGCCCGTAAACCTGGGTATTGCTTGCCGGGTAAAATAATAGTGAACCCAAAATAAATAATCCGAGTCCCAGGAGTACCCCGGATTTATAGTTATACCGCTTAATAAAGAGGGCTGCCGGTATGGCAAGGCAAAAATATGACCCATAGAATGCAAGCTGTATCCAGGATGTCTGGAAATCAGTCATGCTCATGATCTTCTTAAAGGCAGCCAGCAAGGTGTCTGTCATATTATTGGCCAGACCCCACATCAGGAAAAGAGTGGTTAGAAGGATAAACGGAATGAGGTAGTTATTACCCTTTGTCTTGAATAAAGATTGTTCACGCCTCATCAGACTTGATTAAAAGTTTTCTGACAATTTCTTCAAAATGGTCAGCTGATCATCGCTAAGGCCCTGCGGTTCATAGCCACTGCTTTTGGTCAGGAAAAATATTTTTGCTGATTTTCCAAGGATATCGATCAGGTCGAAAGTATCAAAAGCAGTGTCGCCGATGGCAAAAACTCCATGCTTTTCCCACAAAGCAACTTTATGATCACTTAATGCCTTTATTGTTTCTACGGCAATGTTTTCTGTGCCGGGAGTAACATATGGGACAAAGCCGACCCCCTGAGGTATAAACACCATGGTTTCGGGGTGCATGCCCCATAAGAGTTTATTCAGATTTTCTTCATTGCAATATTTTTCAATCTGGGTGAGTGCAACCAGTTCATTGGCATGGGTGTGGATGACAACCTTTTCGCTAGATCCTCTCCTTGTGATCATTTCATGGATGCTCAGGTGGGTGGGGAGTTCTGAGGTAGGCCTGAAATTGCTCACCATACCTTTCTCCCTGCTGATAATATGATAAAAACTGCCATCTTCATTCATCCTGAGGATGAGTGCATTTTTGAGGGGCTCACGTGCCAGGTCACGCATCCGTTTTCCGGTGCCGCTGACAAAAAAGTACATTGATGCAAGTCCGGGATAGGCATGAGGTAGCTGGAATGAAGGAAAGTCATCCAGCTTTGTGAGATCTTCCAGGATCAGGTCGGTAATATTCACAGAGATATTCCCTGCATTGCGCTCAGCCCATCCTCTTTGCCATAAATATTCGGCAATTTCCGCCACTTCAAAAATGACATCTTTCAGGGAGTGGTTATTCTCTAGTAATTCCATTTCTTTATTGAGTGTTAATTTAATACTGGGGTTCCAGATACAAGCCAAAGGATGATATTAAAGGATCACCATTTGCCTCCAGTATGTTAAGCTTTAGTTGAGTAGCTTCGACCCTTTTAATTTTCAGAATTCGTTTGTAACCAATAGTGGTGCCCTCCGCTATAATGACCCATTCATCATTCACCAGGGCTTCGATATTGAATGCCTTCACTCTTTGCCCGTATGCAATATTTTCACCCAGCAGGATGAGATTAAACATTTGTTCATCAGGAAGCTTAATGATGGCACTTTGTTCCTCAACTCCTTTTTCCCCGGCCCAGAAACTACTCATATCCATGTCGAACATCTTGTTAGGATGATATTCATGTTCCGAGTATGCTAAATGATGTTGCTTCGGCCCCGGTGGCAAGATTGTGTTCAAAGGTTTTATTGATGAGATCACCAAATTCATGCAGGCGATCTGCATCATTTTCATGTATCAGGCCTCTTCCGTCAGGGGGGATATTTAGCAAGAGCACTGCATTCCTGCCCACTGAACCATAGTAGATCTCCAAAAGCCTATCAAGGCTTTTCACTTCTTCATCCTGTGATGCATGATAAAACCAGCCGGGCCTGACCGACACATCACATTCTCCAACGATCCAATCATCACCTTCGGGGTCGCCTGTATTCAAATAGGCCTGTTTTGATGCTCCAATCACCAATGAGTCACCTTTGATCATACTCCAGTTGGTTATACCGGCAAAGCCGTGTTCGTTACCTATCCACCTGCATCCCGGTCCTGCATCTGAGAATATAATAATGTCGGGTTGGAGTTTATATACGAGTTTAAATGTACTGTCCCAGTCATAATATGTTTCAGGATCGATCTTCCTGACCTCGTTGGCCCCACCATAAAAGCCATCACCTCCGTTGGCGCCGTCAAACCAGATTTCTGATATTATTCCGTAATTGCTTAGAAGTTCAGTAAGCTGTTTTCTGTAATAATCAATGTATTCGTCTGTTCCATAATCTTTATGGTTCCTGTCCCAGGGCGATAGGTAAAGACCAACCTTTAACCCGTATTTTCTACAGGCGTCAACAAATTCCCTGACCACATCACCTTTTCCGGCTTTCCAGGGGCTGTTCTTTACTGAATGTTCGGTGAAAGCAGAAGGCCAAAGGCAAAAACCATCATGGTGTTTTGCTGTTAGTATCAGCTGCTTCATCCCTGCTTGTTTTGCGGTCATGGCCCATTGTTCTGCATCCAGCAGTGTGGGATTGAATAGCATTGGGGATTCGTTGCCATAGCCCCATTCCTTATCGGTAAAAGTGTTGATGGAGAAATGAATGAAGCCGATAAGTTCCATCTCCTGGTAGGTAATTTGCTGTGGGCTTGGAACCACAAGGCTGGCTTCAGGTACTTCTGTGTGCCTGCTGCAGCCAAATATCACTGAGGCAAAGAGTAAAATGCATATGCTTTTACGCTTCATAATCATTCGAGGATGAGTTCGATAACGGGAATCTCCACATCAGGCTTAACCATGGGTAAAATAAGTATCAGGTCTTCTTCCGACAGGCTTTCCTGGTGTGTAACATTATGCCGTGGCTTGCCAAATTTGATCTCCGATCCATCGTGCAGGAATTGAGCGTATTTTACTTTTCCCCCATATCCTTTCAGGGTGAACCATTTCATCGGGTAATCAAGCAGATGCACGTACAACCGCTCACTTTCCGGGTTATAAGTTAGCAGTGCATTATCAGGTATTGGATAGTCCTGTGGAGCTTCTGTACATCCATAAATTGACTTATTATTGACGTCCATCCATTGGCCCATCTCAATGAGCTTTTCCTGGGCACGTTCGTCGATTGTACCCCTGGCGGTCGGGCCTACATTCAATAGCAAGTTACCTCCTTTGCTCACAGTCTCTATAAGTAAAACCAACAACTGTTTGGTATCCTTCCAGGAACTTTCATCACGATGGTACCCCCATGATCCTGAGAAGGTCTGGCATGTTTCCCAGGGGACGCGCTCCCCATTTTTTTCAGGCCACTTTGATACTTTGTATTGCTCCGGGGTTGTAAAGTCCCATCCACCTTCTACATCCAGCAGATCGAGGCGGTCATTGACAATTATACCAGGTTGGAGCTCTCTGACCATTTTTAACAGGTTTTCAGAATCCCAGTCATTGCGTCCCTTTCCATGCTTTCCTGCAGGGAATGAATAATCAAGCCAGATAATATCAATCTTCCCATAATTGGTCAGGATCTCTCTGACCTGGTTTTTGACATATTTTCTGTAAACATCCATGTCCTTGCCCTGATTCAGGATCTCATACTCTTCATCTGTTGAAGCACTCTGTGGATGGTTTCTGTCAACAGTATAATGAGGATGGTGCCAATCGAGGAGGGAGTAATAGAAACCGATCTTTAGTCCCTCGGCCCTGAAAGCATCTACCCATTCTTTTAGCAGGTCCCTTTCTGCAGGCGTATGAGGTGCATCATAGTCGGTGTATTTTGAGTCGAAAAGACAAAATCCCTCATGATGCTTGCTGGTGATCACAGCATATTTCATCCCTGCTTCCTTTGCCATCCGGGCCCATTCAGCAGGGTCATATAAATCTGGGTCAAAAAGTTCGAAATACTTTTCATAATCTTCATTGGTCATTCTTTCATATCGTTTTACCCATTCATGGCGAGCTGGCATTGCATACAATCCCCAGTGGATGAACATCCCAAAACGGTCGTTTGTCCACCAGGCCATACGCTCTTCTTTTTGCTCAGGAGCCTCTTCGGGAAGCTGTGCTTGTACCATTGTCCATACGAAAGAGGACAATAGAAGGAAACAGAATATTCTCTTCATGATATGTTTTTTAAGTCGTGCTGCCGCTGGAATGACAACTTATCCCAGTAGCCACGTTGGAGTTTGATTTTTCCATTGATCACATGAAAGAAGCCACAACCTCTTAGCCCCAGGGGATCTTTCCATTCGAGAATGCCCCAGTCTCCATCTTCAAATATATTTTCAATGATGCAGACCATTTTAACGGCTGAGAATTCTCTTCTGAACATCTCCCTGATTGCCTCTTTTCCTGTCACTGGATCATTCGCAACCTGATGATTAATGGCATCGGTATGGTACATTTCGGCTAGAGCATCGGCATCTCCTTCATTAAAAAATTTGACCCATGTTATGATCAGTTGTTTTGGTTGCATGAAATCTTTTATTGTATTCATGGTTATGGATAGTAAAGATAGGGATTTTTAGTACTTATTTCTATCTTTGCCAGACATCATGAAAATCCTTCAGATAGCCAATAAAGTACCTTACCCACCAAAAGACGGCGGGTCGATCGCCACCTTTGCGATGACCAAGGGATTTAAGGAGCTGGGCCATGAGGTGACGGTTTTGGCCATGAGCACTTCCAAGCATCCGGTGATGGAATCCGATATCCCACAAAAGATCAGGGAAAGCATACGGTTCATCCTTGTAGAAGTGAATACACGGCTGTGCCCTGTCCGTGCTGCAAGGAACTTATTGTTCTCGAAATTTCCATATAATGCTGAACGATTCGTGACCAAGGCCTTTGGTGACCGCCTGGCGGAATTGCTTTTAGATGAGGAGTTTGATGTGATCCAGCTGGAGGGCTTGTACCTGGCACCTTATGTGCCTCTCATCAGGGAATTGAGCGAGGCCCTGCTGGTGATGAGGGCACATAATATTGAACATGAGATATGGAACAGAACCGTTAGGCAAAGGTCGGGCCTGAAAAAAATATATACCAATATCGTTGCAAAAAGGGTTCGTCGACTGGAGGTTGAATGCCTGAATTGCTATGATGTTATGGTACCTATCACTTCCAGAGATGCCGATATCCTGAAATCCCTGGGATGTACTCTGCCTGCCCACGTTTCCCCAACCGGGATCAATGTAAAAGACTTTAGTCAGTATGTCGCGAAACCTGAGTTTCCATCTATCTTTCATATTGGTGCCCTCGACTGGTCGCCAAACCAGGAAGGCATTGAATGGTTCCTGAAAAACTGCTGGAAAGATTTACATCAGAAATATCCCGATCTGAGATTCTATATTGCAGGACGGAACGCCCCGGATTCAATAAAGAACATTAAAGAACCGAATGTTGTTTTTCTGGGTGAAGTTGATGATGCGTATACATTTATGGAAAGTAAGGCTGTGATGATCGTTCCATTGCTTTCGGGCAGCGGCATGCGTATCAAGATCATCGAGGGGATGGCTCTCGGGAAAAGCATTGTGTCAACTTCCATAGGAGCTGAAGGGATTGCTGTGGGGCATGAGCGTGACATCATTATTGCCGATAGTCCGGAAAAATTTAGTGCAGGAATTAAGAAGCTCTTGGATAATTTTGATAATTTTGAAGTCATAGGCAGAAATGCCAGGAAATTTGTTGAAGAGAATTATGACAATTTATCAATCTCAAAAGCCCTGACAGCTTTTTATAAGGAACAAATCTGATGGTGGTATTGGCTGTATTCTTCTGGTTATCTGTATACCTGATTTTCCATACATACCTTTTTTATCCGCTTATTCTTGAATTGTTGTCTTTCAATAAAAAGGGAAACAGTATCAAATATAGCCGGGAGGATGAGTTACCTCTTGTTTCAGTAATCATGTCTGCTTTTAACGAGGAAGAGGTTATTGCAGAGAAGTTAGACAGCATCTTTGAAGGAGACTATCCCGATAAAAAGATTGAAGTCCTTATCGGGTCTGATCGTTCTGATGATCGTACAGCAGAGATTATCAACAGCTACCTGCCGGAGCATGCAAATCTGAGGTTTTGGGATTTTAAGGAAAGACGCGGAAAACAAAATGTGGTGAATGATCTGGTAGCCGAATCTCAGGGAAGTATATTGATCCTTACCGATGCCAATGTGATGTTTGATACAGAAACTGTTTATAAGCTAGTGAGGCATTTTAAGAACACTGAGATCGGACTGGTGGATACTAACATGATAAACAAAGGTTTGAAAGTTGAAGGCATTTCATACCAGGAAAAGGCTTATATCAGCCGTGAAGTACATATTAAGAATATGGAAGGGCGGCTCTGGGGAAGCATGATGGGTCCCTTTGGTGGTTGTTATGCGATCAGGAAGGAAGATTATTCGAAAGTTCCGCCGAACTATCTTGTCGATGATTTCTACATCAATATGAAGGTGTTTGAGAAGCGCAAAAAAGCAATCAACGACCTGGATGCACGGGTCTATGAAGATGTATCAAATGTGCTGAAAGATGAGTTCAGGCGAAAAGTAAGGATTGCTACTGGCAACTGGCAAAACCTGCGTACATTTGCTCCACTCCTCATGAGAAAGCACATCGGGTTTTGTTTCTGGTCGCATAAAGTACTGAGGTGGAAAGGGCCATTTTTCATTATCACTGCTTTTGTGATCAATGCATTTCTGGCTTTATATTCTCCTTTTTACCTGGCTTTGCTGGTATTCCAGATATTCCTGATTTTATTACCGCTCCTGGATTTTTTACTCAAAAAGGCAAATATTCATATCAAACCACTGCGCCTGGTCACGCACTTCTATGCCATGAACCTGGCGCTGTTTATTGGTTTCTTTAAATCATGGAGAAAAATCAGTTCCGGAGCCTGGGATCGTACGCCGAGAAACCAGTAAATAGTGCATAGTGCCTAGTTCCTAGTGCCTAAGTCCATGTTCGTTATTCCATGTTCTAGATTAAGCTATATGGTTCTTTTAAACAGTTTTCCCAATCTCCTTTTCCAGATATCAAAATCGAGGAGAGGGCTGTCGGAGGTGGCTTTGATGGTTAGGAATATACCCAGTGGAAGTAGTACGGCAGATGCGATCCACATGCCGAATTCAATATTGATTGCCCCGGCGATCGCAGATTTTTCTCCCGTAATCGTAATGATGTGAAAGAGTACAAAAAATAATACTGAAACGACCACAGGCAGTCCAATCCCTCCCTTTCTGATGATAGCTCCCAAAGGGGCCCCAATGAAAAATAGCACGAGGCATGCAAAAGAAAGTGTGAATTTTTTATGCCATGCTACCTGGTGTTTTGCCAGCCATTCACGTTTGGTTTCGTGGTCGCTGATATGCCATTCAATATTACTTTTGATTCCCCGGGCCTTATTTAGGGCACGATGGATGATGGAGGATTTTTCTGCTTTTGTCCAGCCGGCTAATGGAAATGTCAGGCTGTCGGCAAGGGTAGCATCAACATAGGTGGAGCTATCGATAACGGTATAATACTGGTAATGCTTCGAAAAATTATTTGAAAAATCATTTTTCTTATTTCCGTGAAGTCTTCCAAGCGAATCGATGGCATAATTCAATTGAGAGATATTCAGCATGGAGTAGTTGTTTTTGAACAGGTCTTCATCAGTGCGCTGCATATCAAACCCTGACAGATCGAAGCGGCGGAATTCCTCTTCGAATTTTGTTTTCTGAAATTGACGGTTAAACCGGTAATTTTTCTGGTCATCTTTTTCCTGGTAGTTATACCCATTGAAAAGATGAAAGATCAGATATCTCCCATCCGGAGTTGATTCCATTCGGCCTGAATCGGCAACAGTCAGGTCGGTATTACCATGCCTTTCCATGTGATTGTATATCATGACGTCGCGGATGATACGGTCGTCATTTTCTTTGTTCCCGACACGCATTACAAAGCCATCCATGCCATTATAAAAGATCCCTTCCGTAATGTCGAAGGCCAGCTTTTGTTTTCGTACATCGTACAGGAGTGATTTAAATTTCAGGTTTGCGATTGGCAAAACATTGTTCGAGAAATAAAACGCAATACCGCTGATGGCAATAGACAGAATGATCAATGGCCTCATGATCTTCCACAGTGAGATGCCTGATGATTTTATGGCTACAAGCTCATAGTGCTCCCCGAGGTTTCCAAAAGTCATGATCGACGATAAAAGGATCGCCAGGGGAAGTGCCAGAGGCACAAAAGTTGAAGAAGCATAAAACAGGAGTTCAAGCACGATATACCATTCCAGGCCTTTTCCCACCAGGTCATCAATATACTTCCAGAGGAACTGCATGAGCAGGATAAATACTGCCACGAAAAATGTGAGGATCAATGGACCCAGGTATGATCGTAACACGAGAAGATAGATCTTCTTCATAATTCCATAATGCATTCCCGGCCTTATTATTGTAATTCCCGGGAGGATTTATGCAAAATTAACAATTATTGATTACCGGATTCAGTAGGCAGTAGGCATTAGGCATTGGGCATTGGGCATTGGGCATTAGGCATTAGGCATTAGGCATTAGGCTGATAGCTGATAGATGATAGCTGATAGCTGATAGATGATAGATGATGAGATGTTGACATTAAACTTATATGATATGATTATAAATTTCATAGTGCTTCAGGTACTTTAATTACTCTAAGTATTTCAGGCACTTTAAATACTTATTTTCTTATCTTTGACAGCATGAAACTGATAGAAGTAAGCAACAAAAAAACTGCCAGGCAATTCCTTGATGTGGCGAGGAAGTTATACAAGAACGATGACAATTGGGTATGCCCTCTCGACCGCAATGTTGAATCTATTTTCAATCGGAAAACAAATCCCTTTTATAGTCATGGGGACGCTATTCGATGGATATTATTCAATGACTCGGGGGAAATGATAGGACGAGTGGCTGCATTCATGGATGAGAAGAAAGCAAAAAACTTTGAGCAGCTAACAGGTGGGATGGGTTTTTATGAATGTATTGATGACCTGGATGCTGCCTTTATGCTTTTTGATGCTTGCACGGATTGGCTTAAGGACAGAGGCGCAGAAGCCATGGATGGACCAATCAACTTCAGTGAAAATGATAACTTTTGGGGCTTGCTTGTAGAAGGATTTATGCAGCCTTGCTATGGCATGAATTATAACTTCCCCTACTATAAGGATCAGTTTGAGGCATACGGCTTTAATACATATTATGAGCAGGTGTCGAATCATCTTGATTTGAGAGTCCCAATGGATGAACGTTTCTGGAGAATTGCAGACCGGATAATGAGCCGGCCCGAATACAAGGTCAAACATTTTGAATACAAGCATGCTGAGAAATATATTTCCGACCTGATCTCAGTATATGATCAGGCTTGGGTATATCACGAGCACTTCCAGCCATTGGAAAGAAAGGTAGTGATGGAATCATTGAAAAAGGCAAAACCTATACTGGTTGAAAAGTTTATCTGGTTTGCATATCACAATGATGAAGTGATTGCTTTCCTGGTGATGCTACCCGACGTAAATCAGATCCTGAAAAAACTGAATGGTAAATTACATCTCTGGAATAAGCTTCGCTTCCTTTACTATAAATGGACAAAGACTATGACCCGTACACGGATCACGGTGATGGGTGTTGTCCCACAATACCAGCGACATGGAATTGAGTCAGCAATCTTTAAACACATGGATAATGTATTTAAAACCAAACCTCATTACGATACCGTTGAAATGTCGTGGGTGGGTGATTTCAATACGAAGATGCGGGCCCTGCACGAAGCCGTAGGCGGAAAGTTCGCGATGCGTCACTGGACCATGCGCAAGCTTTTCGATGAGTCTAAAGATGCCAAACGCTCCGGATATATTGCCATGGGAGCAGGGAAAGAGAAGTAATTTTCGATTCTGTATTTAAAATTCTGTATGTACAATTTAAATAGTGTTATTCAAGCTGTGATAATTGGTAATTATTTGAGTCTTGAATACAGAAGTAAAAACAGTTTGATCCTAAAATAATTAATTTTGAGTTTTTTAATAAAGCTTCGTGCAACCGTTGCTATTTTTTTTGTGTCTATTTTTTGTGATTGAACCAACAAATTGTGTAAATTCGCATAACTTTTATAATTAATTGTATTTAATTTATATTTGTATAGCCTAATTAATGTTTAACTAAAACTTTTTCACTATGAAGAAATTATTACTAATGAGCCTTGTTCTTTGCATCGCTATGGTTGGTTTCAGTCAGAAAACTTCCAATGATGCATACAAGACTTTTAAAATGGAAAATTCAGGGATCGATTATGCGACTGATAATGCTACCAATTTCAACAACCCGGTAAGCATGATCAAAGGCAATGATCTTCTGGAGCCCTCAGAAGCTCAATTGGGAACTACCTGGTATGACCTCTTTTCAAACTATAACGATGGAAACCGTTTCTGGAGGTTTGAAGATGGTACTATGGCTGGTGTATGGATCTATGGAACCGCAGCCTCATCATTTCCTGAAAGGGGTACAGGTTACAACTACTTTGATGGTACTTCCTGGGGCCCCGAACCAACCATACGTATTGAAGATACACGTACGGGATGGCCAAATATTTCTTCCTGGGGTGCCGGCGGCGAAGTTGCTGTTGCCCATAATGGAACAGCTGGACTGGAATTTGTCTGGCGTGAGACCAAAGGTAGCGGTGACTGGGCACAGTTTAACTTTCTCGGACCTGCCGGTATCGAAGATGGCCTAACATGGCCAAGGATGGTTGGTTCTGGAACTGGCCATGAGTACACTCACCTGTTCTGCCCAACAAATGCAGAATATGAAGATCAAATCGAAGCTGTTGTTTATTCACGCTCAATGGACGGTGGTGAAACCTGGGATCCACATAATGTGGTTCTTCCTGAGATGTCAGCTGATAACTATCGTGAAGTTGTACATGATTGCTTTGCACTTGCATCAAACGGACCACACGTAGGTTTTGTTTATAGCAATATCACTGCCGACTTATTCTACATGATTTCACATGATAATGGTGACACATGGGAACGTGTTGTGGTTTGGGAACATCCACTTCCATTCTATAACCCAGATGAAGAATATTGTGATACAATATTTTGCCCTGACCGTTCTGCTCACATGGCAATTGACAACGACGGACATGCGCATATTGTATTCGCTCTTACGAGGTATCAAAACTCTGAAGCTACAGGCGCCGTTACTTATCCTTACAACCCTGACTGGGAAGGTATAGTTTACTGGAACGACGAGATGGAGCCATTCAGCGTTGGTTATAATGTGCTTGCCCCTCCGAAAGCTGGTTATGAAGAATCAGAACTTGTTGATGATGTGAATTATGTTGGATCAGTTTATGATGTTGATGGATCTGGCGATGTAGAGTTTGAAGGAATCCTTCCACTGCGTTGTACAGGTATTTCAACATGGCCTGCCATTTCTGTTGATGATCAAGGACGTCGTTTCTTGATCTGGTCAGCTGTTACAGAAACATATGTTTACACAGCAGGTACTGAGCCTCAAAACTACAGGCACATCTGGGCCAGGGCTTATGACAATGGCGTTTGGGGTGAATTTATGGATGTAACTTCTGGTATTTCTCATGTATTTGATGACTGTGTATATCCAATGATTGGACACACTTCAGATGATAACATTCACTACATGTACCAGGCTGATATTTCTCCAGGTAACGCACTTGACGGTGACCACGATTACCAGGAAAACAGGTGGATCTATGGTATGCTTCCTAAATCAGACCTGATCACAGCTATTGGTGAAGAGCAAGAGCTGATCAATGAAGCTCAGGTTTCACAGAACTTCCCAAATCCTGTTAACAACACATCAAGTGTTCAGGTACACCTTGAAACCGCTTCTGAGCTCTCAATGGTTGTTACAAACCTGACCGGTCAGAAAGTTCTTGAGCTTAACAAAGGATTTGTTTCTGCTCAAACACATACTTTCACTATCGATGCTTCTAACTTGCAGGCAGGTGTATATTTCTACACTGTTACTGCAGGCAACAGCCAGGTGACTAAAAAAATGATTGTCGAGTAAGCATTATTTGACATCAAAATATTATAAACCCCTTCGGAAACCCGGAGGGGTTTTTTATTGCTCCATTCGTACCATTGATCAATCAAGGTTCAGATTTTACTTGAATCCCGGTGGAAATTTTCTTATTTTTACTCAATGTTATCTTGAAATCCTATAAGATGGCCCGGCTGTTTTATATGGATTTGTATTGTAAACCGGAAAATTCTTCCTTAAAACGATAGTATTATGAAAAAAACTTTTACGCTTATTTTACTTTTAGGTGTCTTTTTGATGAGCTATGCTCAGCAAGAGGCTACTGATTACTCAACCCAAATGCTGGGTGAGAATGGTAAAGATCTGGTGGCTACGCCACCCACTCATGTACCAAATAGCTTCACAAAAGGTACAACGCTTGCTATAACAGAAACACAAATTGGTATGACGGTTTACGACCTGCAATCCAATACTTTCCTTGACAATAGGATTCACCGTTATGAAGATGGTACGATGGGAGCTGTTTGGACCATGGGCTTTGAAGCATCATCATTCCCGGAACGAGGTACCGGATATAACTATTTTAATGGTACTTCATGGGGTGCTGAGCCAACATTAAGGCTGGAAACTTTCAGGGCCGGATGGCCTTCATACTCACCCTGGGGCCCTGCAGGGGAGATCGTAGCCTGCCATGATTTTGGTGCCAGTGAATTGTATTTGCTTAGCCGCGAAACAAAAGGTACTGGCGACTGGAGCGAATCAAAATTTATTTACACTAATGGCCCACCTGCGCTTTCATGGTGCAGGGTTATTACTTCAGGCGAAAACAATGAATATATCCATCTGATCAGTAATACAGTGGATGAATATCTGGGACAACCAGCAGGTCTCGTATACTCCCGATCAATGGATGGTGGCGAAACCTGGGACCCGGAAAATATTGTACTTGATGGAACAGGCGCCGATGATCTTTTTGATATTGGGGCAGATGATTATACAATGACTGCAAGAGGAAATACTGTTTGCATTCTTATAGGTGGCTGGACTACAGATCTTATTTATATGCGGTCTGATGATAATGGTGATTCCTGGGAAAAAGTTGTAGTTTGGGAGCATCCCTATGAATTGTGGGATCCCGCCGTAACGTATACTGATACTTTTTTCTGCAACGATAACTCAGCCCAGATGTGTATCGATTATGATGGTCATGCACATGTTGTTTTTGGAATAGCGAGGGGAATTTCTTCTGAATCATTAACTGGCTGGTACATTGCACCTGAATATGATGGAATTGCCTACTGGAACGATGAAATGGATGCATTCTCCAACGATATTAACGCGCTTGCCCCACCTCAGCTTGGGTACTCCGGAACCGAGATGGTAACGGATTATAACTACATTGGATGGATGCAGGATGTGGATGGTGATGGTCTTGTTACACTTGATGGGATCTTTACTTATCGTGAAGTTGGCAATTCAACAATGCCAACCATAACTGTCGATGAACAGGGCCGTCGATTCGTTTTCTTTGCTTCTTGTACAGAAACGTATGTGTATACTGCAGGTACTGAGCCTGTCAATTACAGGCATATCTGGGGGCGTGCATATGATAATGGCAGCTGGGGAGATTTTATGGATATCACCGGAGGTATATCACATGTTTTTGATGAGTGTGTATACCCTCAGTTAACTAAAAATACAGATGATAACCTGCATTTCATGTATAACACTGATATTGCCCCCGGGAACGCAAATGATGGTGATCAGGATTATGTTGACAATTTTGAGATATTCGGCATGATGCCGAAAGCTGACCTCATTACAGGTATTGGTGATAGCGAAATCATAGATGAGTCGAGTGTTTCACAAAACTACCCGAACCCATTTAGCGGTGTTACCACCATTAAAGTTAGTCTTGAACAAACTGCCGATCTGTCGCTGATTGTAACCAGCATGACCGGACAGGCCGTGCTGGAGATCGACAGGGGACAAGTAGCTGCGCAAACACACCATTTTAAGTTGGATGCGAGCAGTCTGCAGCCGGGCGTTTATTTCTATACTGTCACTGCGAATGACAAACAGGTGACACGCAAAATGATTGTAAAATAATCTAAAAAATATAAACTTCTAATGCTATGAAAAAATCAATGTTTATTGCGTTATTGCTGTGTATGAGCATGGTGATCAACGCACAAAACCATGCTCCTGTCGTTAATCATCAGAAAGGAAAACTATATGAAACAGTAAATTATGTGGCTACCAAGGAAGTCAATCCTTTTATGAATTTTGGGATTAACATGGTGAGCAATAAAGGGATGGTTTCTCCAACTGAAGTGGAGCTGGGTGAAACATTTTATGACCTGCAGACTAATGCCATGATTGATAATAGATTCCAGGTTTGGGACGATGGAACCATGGCGGCAGTCTGGACAAGGGGCATGGAGGCTACTGCCTTCCCTAACCGGGGAACAGCATATAATTTCTTTGATGGTGCCAGTTGGGACGCATGGCCGGTACTTCGGCTGGAAAATACACGTACAGGCTGGCCAAACATTGCTGCCTGGGGTGCAGGCGGAGAAATTGCCGTAGCGCATAATGGAGCCACTGGCCTGGAATGGATGCAAAGAGAGACCAAAGGCTCAGGTGACTGGACCCAGACCAACTTTTTAGGACCTGCCGGCATTGAAAATGATATTACCTGGCCACGGATGATCACCACCGGGGAGAACAATGAATATATTCACCTTTTTGTTCATTCATATGTTGAATATATGGGACAACCCGGCGCATTATTATATTCCCGCTCTAATGATGGCGGTGAAAACTGGGACCCTCATAATGTGATCCTGGACGGTATGGGCGAGGATTACGTCTTCGATATCCAGGCTGATGGTTATACCATGGCTGCAAATGGGAACACGGTATGTGTCTTGGTTGGTAGTCCTTGGATGGACCTCTTCTATATGAGATCAGATGATAACGGAGATACCTGGGACAAGCAAATTGTCTGGGAGCATCCTTATCCATTATTGGACCCGGTAACAATGTATACTGATACTTTTTTCTGCATGGATAGAACAGCCCAGATGGCATTGGATAACGATGGCCATGCCCATGTGGTTTTTGCCCTCCAAAGGGCAATATCAGATGAAACCGGATATGGTTTGTATGCATGGAATCCGGATAATGATGGTATCGCATACTGGAACGATGAGATGGAACCTTTCTCAGATGATATAAATGCCCTTGCTCCACCACACCTGGGTTTTGCGGACTCAGAGATGATCGAAGATGTAAATTACATTGGCTGGATGCAGGATGTTGACGGTGATGGAGTAGTTACTCTTGAAGGAATCCAGGAATATCATTCATCAGGGATGTCACAAATGCCATCTATTTACGTTGATGAATTCGGACAAAGGTTTTTGATATTTGCATCAAACACTGAGACTTTTGTATTTACAGGTTATACCGACCCGGTAAATTATAAGCACATCTGGGCACGTCAATATAATGGTACATGGGGTCCTTTTGTTGACCTTACTGACAATATTTCCCATATTTTTGATGAATGCATTTATCCGATGATTGGTAAAGCTTCAGGTCAATCAATGCACTATATTTTCAATGCAGACATAGGCCCTGGAAGTGGTTTCCTCGGCCATCATGAATATCAACAGAACAGGACCATTTATGGTAGTTTTGATTTTCCGGTTGGCCTTGGCGAAAATGCTGACCTTGACAAGATCGCTGTTGAGCTTAGTCCCAACCCTGCCACTGAAAGGGTGATGGTAAAATTTAATCTGGATGAAATTTCAGATGTACAACTGACTGTTTCCAACATGACTGGCCAAAGCGTCAGGGAAGTAAACAGGACGAGCATGAGCGGAACTGTGAAGATAGGAGTGGAGGTAAGCGACCTTCCTGCAGGTACCTATATCTGCACTATTAAAGCAGGGAAAATGATTGCTACTGAAAAGTTGATTGTGAGATAGACCGGGTACGTGATACACGGGACGAGGTGCGGGGTATTTTTGAATGCTTCGCACCTTTTTTGATGCCATTGGATTTGCTAAAAAAGAAAAGAGCCGTCTGGTCTGGACGGCTCTTCTCAAAATAAACAAAACCAAATCTTTATAAGGCGAGTAGCTATACACAAATAGGGTGCCATCAGCTTAAGTTATACGTTATCAGTGATTTAAGATTCTGGAATCATCTGAATTTTCTCCCATCCCGGGAAAGTCATTCCCATTTTGGGACAACTGTTGATTTTTTGCAGCCTATTCCCTTCCTTGTCGCTGAACAAACAGGCAAAGCTTATTGTTAGTTTACTAACTATTGAAAATGATGAAAGGCAAAACTGTATTGATCACCGGTGCCACGGATGGCATAGGTAAAAAGACGGCTCTGGAGTTAAGCAAGATGGGAGCCTCTGTAATTGCTCATGGAAGAAGCAGGGCGCGGGGTAAGATTGTACTTGAAGAATTGCAGGCTATAAGTAAAAATGGTTCGGCGAGCTATGAAAATGCGGACCTGTCTTCTCTTTCACAGGTGAATAAGTTTGTGGCTTCGATCAAGGAAAAGCATGATAAAATTGATGTGCTCATCAATAATGCAGGTGTGTTTCAACGTGAGCAATTATTTTCTCGTGACGGCTATGAAATGACTTTCGCAGTGAATCACCTGGCACACTTTTCATTGAGCCTTCAATTGCTGCCATTGCTTAGAAATGCTGAACAGGGCCGGATCATCACCGTTAGTTCTGTGGCGCATACCAATAGTCCAAGGATCGATTTCACAGATATTCAGGATATCAATGCTCATATAGATTATAGCGCATATGCCCTTTCAAAACTGGCCAATGTATTGTTCTCAAATGAGCTTTCCTTTAAATTAAAAGATACTTCCATAACAAGTAATAGCCTTCATCCCGGTGTGATCACAACTAAACTGCTGTATGATGGTTTTGGTATATCGGGCAGTCCTGTTGATATGGGATGCCAGACATCAGTTTTCCTGGCTGTTGATCCATCAGTTTCATCAGTAAGCGGGAAATATTTTTCCGATAGTGAAGAAGCTGTCCCGTCAGCCTATACCTACGATCCTTCAGCCCGTAAAAACCTCTGGGACCTGAGCGAAGAAATAAGCGGCATCAGGTTTGATGATTTTAAGTAATTTTGCCTTTTCAATATAGCAGGCACACCCTGCTTTAATATTCATTTTTAATCTTTTTTATATGCACATTCGAATAAGCATCATCTTGGTAATTTGCTTCATTGTTGGAGCTAATCTGGCCACTATGGCTCAGGAAGACCCTGATATTTCAGTATCTGAACTCAGGGACCATACAGAATACCTGGCTTCCGATGAGCTCGGTGGCAGGCTGCCAGGGACTGAAAATGACCGGCAAGCTGCAGGATATATTGCAGGGGAATTTGAAAAGGCAGGGATTGAACTGCTTGGTGATAATGGATTCCAATATTTTGATGTAGTAACGAGTGTTAAGGCCGGGGAAAATAACCTGCTTACTTTCGGAGAAGTTAAAGGGCGTGTGAATAAGGACTTTATTCCACTTTCATTTTCGAAGAACACTTCACTGGAAGCTGAGGTGGTTTTTGTTGGATACGGATTCCAGGTTGAAAATGACACCCTCAAGTGGGATGAATACAATGATTTGAATGTGCAGGATAAGTGGGTTATAATCATGCGCGGGGAACCCGGTGAGGAAAATCCAGGAAGCCCCTTTGCCACAAATGCAGGGCTGAGGGAGAAGGTATTGACGGCCAAGGATAATGGTGCAGGCGGTGTGATTTTTGTTTCGGGTCCTTCCTTCGATAAGGATGATGCACTGATGCGGATGTTTTTTGATAAAACCACTGCGGATGCCGGTGTGCCGGTTTTTCATGTAAAGCGAACCCTCATTGATTCCTTGCTTGGAGTATCAGTGGCTTCGCTTGAAAAAAAGATCCTGGAGGAGAAAGCCCCCAACTCATTTGAAACCGAAGACATGCTTTTTGGCGAGTCTGATGTGATTCACAAGAAAGTAAAAACCATGAATGTTGTAGGCCTGATCGAAGGCAATGATCCGGCATTAAAAGAAGAGATCATCGTGATAGGTGCACATTATGACCACCTGGGGATGGGTGGCCCGGGATCCGGCTCAAGAGAACCTGATACGATGGCTATACATAATGGAGCAGATGATAATGCATCCGGGGTGGCAGGAATCATTGAGATAGCGGAGAAGATAGCTGCTAATAAGTCTGAACTAAAAAGAACAGTTGTTGTAGTTGCTTTTGGAGCAGAGGAAATGGGGCTCATTGGATCAAACTATTTCGTAGAACATCCCATCGTCGATATGGATAAGGTGATTGCCATGTTCAATCTTGATATGATCGGTCGTCTGAATGATGAACGTTCTGTGGCCTTCGGCGGTACTGGCACAGCAAAAGAGACTGAAGAACTGCTCAATCAGTACCTTGAAATTCATGAAATGAAAGGTTCATTTTCGAAGGAAGGTTTTGGACCATCTGATCATGCTGCATTTTATGCAGAAGACATCCCTGTATTTTTTATTTCCACCGGTGCTCACGGAGATTACCATACACACCTGGATGATGTTGAATTCATCAATTTTGATGGACAAAAAGATGTTTCCGACCTTACGTATGACCTGGTTATAGATGTTGCCGACAGAGAGGAAGCCCTGACTTACCAGGAGGCCGGAGCCAAAACCCGTTCCACGAGGATGAGCTTCAAGGTGACCCTGGGAATCGTGCCGGACTTCACAAGCAGTGAAAACAATGGGCTGGGCGTTGGCGGAGTAAGGGATGGTGGCCCTGCTGATAAAGCCGGGATGAAAAAAGGCGATATCATCGTGGCCCTTGATGGTATGGAGGTAGGCAATATCTACGATTATATGGCAAGGCTCAAAAAACTTGAAGCCGGGCAGATCATTACTGTGGATGTGATCAGAAATGAAGAGAAGGTAGTGCTGCTGGTACAACTTTAAAACAATCCTTGCGTTTTCATATCTTTGAGCATTATTGACCAGGCATGTTCGACTTTCTGACCACATCGTTTATTCTAAAATTTCTCAAGTTTGCAGCTGTTGGCTTCTCGGGCCTTCTGGTTGATTATACCTTCACCTATATTTTTAAAGAATTTCTGAAAGTTCAGAAATATGTAGCCAATTCAATCGGGTTTACCATTGCTGCAAGCACAAATTATATCCTGAACAGGGTGTGGACTTTTGAGAGCGATAATCCCGACATAGCATTGGAATACAGCGAGTTCCTTATTATCTCTATTATTGGTCTGGGGATTAATAACCTGATCCTCTGGCTGATCGTGAGCAGGCTTAAGATTAATTTCTACCTGGCAAAATTCTTTGCCATTTGTGTGGTCACACTCTGGAATTTCCTGGCAAACTTCTTTATAACTTTTAATCAGGGATAGGACAAGAGGCATAAAAAAAGTCATTTCTCCCTTCGGTGCGAAATGACTTTGATAATACAGATTTCTCGCTTGCTCGAAATGACTTTATGTACTATTTTTTCTACTGCGAAAACTTCAAATTTTAATTCAACAGTTACATCTTTGTGGAGCTTGATCTTGGCTGTGTATTCGCCGAGTTCCTTGATCGCATCTCCATCAACGATGATGTCTTTCCTGTCGATATCAAAGTTGTGTGTTCTTTGATCGCATTTGCAATTTGTATATCATTGACTGATCCGAAGATCTTTCCTGATGTACCGGCTTTAGCAGCGATCTTGATCTTAAGGGCGCCCAATGCTTTACCAAGCTCTTCGGCTTCCTTCAGGATCTTTTCTTCCTTATGGGCTTTTTGTTTCTTGTCTTCAGCAAGAACTTTTTTGCTGGCTTCAGTAGCCAGAACAGCAAGACCTTTGGGATCAGGTAGTTCCTTGCATAACCGTTTTTCACGGTGATCAGGTCGTTTTTGTATCCCAGGCTAGGTATATCTTCTTTAAGAATAACTTCCATTTCTTCTCCTCCTTATTTTAATAGGTCAGCAACATATGGCATCAGGCCCAGGTGACGGGCACGTTTTACGGCCTGTGCCACTTTTTTCTGATACTTGGTTGAAGTTCCTGTAATCCTTCTCGGAAGGATCTTACCTTGTTCGTTAACAAACTTCAAAAGGAAGTCAGCATCCTTATAGTCAATGTATTTGATACCGCTTTTCTTAAAACGGCAATACTTTTTCTTTTTGGTATCGACTGCTATCGGAGTCAGATATTTAATATCTCCAGTGTTTTGTGCCATTGGTTTGATTTTTAGTGTTTAAAAAAGATTAGGCTTCAGGTTCAGCGGCTTTTTCTTCAGCGGCTTTCTTCCTTTTCTTTTCATTGTACGCAATGGCGTGCTTGTCCAGCTTCACGGTAAGGAAACGGAGAATGCGCTCATCCCTTTTGTACATAATTTCAAATTCCTGTAGTTCTTCTCCATCAATTTTGTATTCGAAAAGATGATAGAACCCGGTTGATTTTTTCTGGATGGGATAGGCGAGTTTCCTCAAACCCCAGCTCTCATCAAGAACTATCTCAGCCTTTTTGGCTTTGAGATGTCCCCGAAATTTATCAACCGCTTCCTTCATCTGTTCATCAGACAAAACGGGAGTCATAATGAAAACGGTTTCGTACTGGTTCATGTTTGTAATTAATTAATTGATTATGAATAAATAATCCGTTTAATGAAAAACGGAGTGCAAAATTACTATAATTTCTCTAATTAACAAATTAATATAAGCTTGAAATGCGGTGTTTATATGATACAGGTTCAAGGTGCGGGGGATGGGGTGCGGGGAAGATACCTCGTCCCTCGTCCCCCGTCCCTCGTACCAGAATATTTATGAGATACGGATTATATTAATAGCTGATTGCATATGAACCATGCCGCCTTTCCATCACCATAAAGAGGAGGGAAGGAGAGGAGTGGGTTTTTGCTGAAGTGGTAGTATGCATCCATAATCTTTTCTTCGTCGGCATCAGCAATAATGGCACTACCATTTTCTACGATCTCAACCCATTCCGTTTCCGGGCGAAGTATAATGCAGGGCTTGTGGTAGAAATAGGATTCCTTCTGTACACCCCCTGAATCTGTCATGATCATTGAAGCATGCTTCTCAAGCATGATCATCTCCAGGAAGGAAACCGGAGGAATAATTTTTAGGTGAGAGGATAAGCGAATATCGTTAAGCAAGTTTTTGTCCGGCAAAGTATATAGCATTTTAAGTGTCCTTGGATGCAGGGGCAATACTATGGTTTCCTGCTTATCGGTTGCAATTTTGAAGAGGGCAGAAAATATGGCATTCATTCGCTCCGGGATGTCTGTATTGTTGTCTCGGTGGATAGTTGACAAAATGAAGTTGTCCTCTTCGAGATCAAGCTTGTTTAAAATGTCCGACTGCTCTTCAGCGATCTCTGAGAAAAAAAGTGCATTGTCGTACATCACATCACCACAATGAAAAACTCCAGGGTGATCGATAGAGAATGGTGGGTTAGCCTGGATATTAAAGCCTTCCCTGGCCAGGTTGTCGATCCCTGCTTTTGTTGGACTGAAAAGCAGGGTAGAACAATGGTCGCAGGTGATGCGATTGATCTCCTCCGGCATCGACTTATTGAACGATCTGAGGCCGGCTTCGATATGTGCAACAGAGATTCCCATTTTTACAGCAGCCACAGCGCCAGCCAGGGTAGAGTTTGTGTCGCCGTATAAAACCAGGTAATCAGGATTTTCTTTTTCAATAATTTCTTCAATTCCATTTACCATTGCAGCAGTCTGCCGGCCATGGGTATCAGAACCCACATTCAGGTTGTAATCCGCCGCTGGTATCTCCATCTCGTCAAAAAATACCTGCGACATATTTTCATCATAATGCTGCCCGGTATGCAGGATGACCTCCTTTATTCTGTCCGCATAATCAGTCCGTATTGCCCTGGAGAGAGCAGCTGCCTTGATGATTTGTGGCCGGGCGCCGATTATTGTTAGGATTTTTTTCACAGGTTCAAAGATAATTCAATATTTGGATCGTGACCTTGTGACTTTGAGACTTTGTGACTATGTGAATAGAATTCTACAAAACCAATAGTTATACAGTCCATTTATCTGCTTGTCTTGCCATCACAACAAGCTTACCAATGACAAAATTGCATTTAGTAACTAAAATATTGTGATCAGTTTGATCTATATATTTGCATTCTAAAGCAAAATCTAGCCATGTAAGGGTTTCTGCTGCTTCCGCTTCAGAATCAGAAAGCTTAGCAATAAATGATTTTGGATATCTTCTTTTTCTGAAAGCTTCAGCCAGATTTGCGCAAACTGATCTGGAAGATCTCCTGATTTGATCAGTTAATGAATACTTTTCTTCCTTCGGAAAAGATTGTGATGATTTATAAATAGCATTTGCTGCATCAAATGCCAGGCGATAAACATCAAGTTCAAAGTGAGATCTAATTTTCATTTTCAGTGTAATTTTATCTTAAATCACAAAGTCACAAAGTCACCAAGTCTCATGTTCATAACAAACCTTCATCCGCAAAACTAAAATAGCTCCCTTCGCCAACGATGATATGGTCGATTACAGGAAGGTCGAGGAAAGAGCCTGCTTTTTTTAATTTCTGTGTTAGCCGGATGTCGGATTCGCTGGGTTTGATATTGCCGGAAGGATGGTTGTGACAGAGGATCACGGAAGCCGCGTATTGCTCCAATGCGGTTTTGAAGATCTTCTTGGGATCAGCCACCGTGCCTGATAGTCCACCCTGGCTGATGCAGATGCTATTAAGTATCTTATTTCCCCGGTTGAGCAGGAGGATCCAGAACTCTTCATAGCTTGAGTCCTGAAGGAGGGGCCTGAAAAAGCTGTACACATCCTTGCTGCAAGACACTTTCTTCCTTGCCAGCCCTTCCTCAGATCCAGAACGGTTGGCCAGCTCTAAAGCAGCGATCAGGGTGATGGCCTTGGCTTCTCCTATACCTTTGGTTTTCATAAGGTCGGCCACTGAAAGACGCGACAACTCCTTGAGCTTGCCGCCACTTTTGTGCAGTATTGATTTTGATAATTCCACTGCAGTCTGGTCTTTTGTGCCGGTTCCAAGCAAGATGGCGATGAGCTCTGCATTGCTGAGTGCTCGTTTGCCTTTCATCTGTAGCTTTTCCCTGGGACGGTCGTCTTCTGCCCAGAGCCTGATGGGTGTGTTTTTGTGATAGTCAGTCATATTGCCTCCTGACTATTAATACCCAAAAACAAAAAAAGTCCCACCTGAAACAGATGGGACTTTTAAATTTTTATGCGATCAATTACATTGAATTGACGTGTTTCGTTAGTTTCGATTTGAGGTTAGCAGCTTTGTTCTTGTGAATAACAGCCCTTTTGGCCAGCCTGTCGATGAGCGACATGATACCAGGAAGCTTTTCCTCTGCTTCTTTCTTATTGTCCAATGCCCTGAATTTCCTAACCGCGTTTCTCATGGTTTTACCATAATAACGGTTATGAACCCTTCTTTTCTCAGTTTGCCTGATCCTCTTTAAAGCTGATTTGTGATTAGCCATATGTTCTGTGTTTCTTTTTGTGTTATTCCCTCATTTTGGGGGTGCAAAGATAAAACATATTTTTAATCCGCAAAAGAAATGGGGTAAATATTTCTTTATTACTAAGCTCTTAAAAGTGTTTTTGGTTAATGGCTAATGGTTAATGGCTAATGGTTAATGGTTAATGGCTAAAGGCTAAGGGTTACTGGTTGCTGTTTGCTGGTTGCTGGTTGCTGGTCACTGGTTACTGGATCCTGGCTAATGGTTAAAGGTTAAAGGCTAATGGCTACTGGTTGCTTATAATTTGTTATTATTTCAAAGTTCAAAGTTTAGAGTCCAGAGTTCAGAGTTCAGAGTTCTTCCTCCTGCGTACTGTCTACTAAATACTCATCGGGACTCTCAAAAACTTCACAACTTGCGATACATCCATTTTATTCGTATATTAGTGAGTCTTGAATGTTTCAAACACACATTAATAATCAAAACCAAATTATTATGAAAGCACGATTAAGATTTTTATTAGGCATTATGTTTCTATTGCCTCTTTTTGGATTTTCTCAACTACAAACTTGTGTCGATTTTGAGACGCTCACAATTGGCAACAATTATGGCAATGGGATCAACGCACAGGGCGAGGTGATCTTTACCCAGAATAATATTCCCGTTTCGGTCGAATATTTTGAATGGGTTGGTGGTGGAGGCACATTTGGTACTGCCAATGTCCAGGATGGAACTGCCACATTTGGCACCATGAATTCAATGTGGACAAACAATGTAAACCTGAAGTTTGACTTTGGAAGCCTGGTATTCACACCCAACAGGGTATCGTTTGATTATGCCGACTTTGGGGGTAATGAAAACGTATCTGTAAATGGGCAGCCGGTTTTTACCGGTGAGCTGCCTGACGCACCCATGCCGGCAGGAATCACCATGGTGATTGTAAACGTGGGTTCTTATGAACATGTAACCCTATATGGACCTGTTGTTTCCTTGATGATTGGAGGACAGGAATTTGCAATGGACAATATATGTGCATGGGAAGTTCTGGATCCATCGGATTGTGTCGACTTTGAATTATTACCTCTTGGAGAAGAGTATGGCAATGGCCATAATGGACAGGGAGATGTGATCTTTACAGAAAATGACATCCCTGTTACAGTTGAATATTTTGAATGGACAGGGGGCGGAGGTACCTTCGGAACATGTCATGTGATTGATGGAACAGCTAGCTTTGGTACCGGTTTTGCCATGTGGACAAACAACATTAACCTGGGATTTAACTTCTCTGGTATCGGTTTTTCTCCGAACAGGGTGACCTTTGATTTTACGGATTCAGGAGGAAACGAAAATATTTCTGTGAATGGCAGTCCCACCTTTGCCGGCGAGTTAAATATGGCTCCCATGCCTCCCGGAGTTTTTTTATCCATTATGGATATGGGAACCTATCAGAGGGCAACATTGTCAGGGCCTATAGAGACATTGCTTGTTGGAGGCCAGGAATTTGCAATCGATAATATTTGTCCATCCATTGTTGAAGATCCAGGTGATTGTGTCGACTTTGCATTGATACCACTGGGACAGGAATATGGCGCAGGTCATAATGCCCAGGGAGACGTGATCTTTACGGAGAACGATGTCCATGTCAGTGTAGAATGGTTTGCATGGCCAGGAGGGGGCGGAACCTTTGGCACCTGTCATGTGATTGATGGTGCTTCAATTTTTGGTACAGGTCAGGCTATGTGGACAAGCAACATCAACCTTAAATTCGATTTTACTGATATACCCTATGTAACGAACTGGATATCATTTGATTATGATGATAGTGGTGGAAATGAGAATTTTTCCATTAACGGATTTCCATTATTTGCGGGTGAGATCGAAGACTGGATTTTACCTCCACAGTTTACGATAGGAATTACAGATATGGGAACACATATGCATTGCGTGATCTCCGGGGCGATTCCCATAACGGAATTTACTGTTGGTGGACAGGAATATGCGATCGACAATATTTGTTCAGGCTTTATTCTTGATCCTACTGATTGTGTTGACTTTATTTACCTGGCAATGGGGGCAACATTTGGCAATGGATATAATCCCATGGGGGCTGAGATATTCAGTGAAAATGATATCCCTGTCTTTGTTGAATGGTTCGAATATGAAGGCGGCGGAGGTACTTTTGGGAATTGCCATGTGATAGACGGTGATCCTACTTATGGCACAGGCCAGGCCATGTGGACCAGCAATATCAACCTTAGGTTTGATTTAACTGCGGTAAGCCCGGCACCAAACAAGATAACTTTTGACTTTACAGATTCAGGTGGGCATGAGAATATAGGAGTTAACGGCCATCCTCCCTTTGTTGGAGAAATAAGCAGTGCTAACCTTGGAGCAGCATTTTCAATAAACATAGACAACTTTATAAGTTATGATCGGGCTACAATTATTAGCTGGGCGGGGCCATTGACAGAACTGCTGATCGGTGGACAGGAATTCAGCATTGATAATATCTGTCCCGAATTCGATCCTTCAATAGGTATTGATGAGCCCGGCAATGAAACATCTGTTGCTTCTCTGGGCGTGAATTATCCCAATCCATTTTCAGGTCAGACCATGATCCCATTTGAATTGAGTGAACAGGCATATGTTGTGATCACGGTTTATGATCACCTGGGCAAGGAAATAGCTGTTCTGGCTGATGGTGAGTTCAAGGCAGGTGAGCATCAGGTCTCATGGGAAGCTGGAGATGTGAGCCATGGCATCTATTTCTACCAGTTGAGGACAGGGACGGATGTGCAGAGCAGGAAGATGATTGTGAACTAGGAACAGAGGAACACCCCTTCGTCTTTCAGACTTCGGGTTGCAAAGCAAGGAATAAGAATAAGAATGTGGAAGGGAGTTGAGTTGTAGAATTTACAATTTACAATTTACAGTATACAATATTCAATATACAAATTGTAAGCTGTTTTGGATTTTGGAGCTTAATCCCCCTTTGCCAAGGCTATGGGGGACGAGGTTTGGAATTTGTTTAGAATCCTGCCTGCCGGCAGGCAGGTTAGAGCTTGGAGCTTAGAATTTACATAAACTCCATCCATAATCCACTGTGTCCTCTGTAGCTTTCCGCGAGCGCAGGCAAGCTACTCAGCGGAGGCGCTAGCAAAAGAGGATAATCCATAATCATTCCCCTTGATTATGCCCCTGTGATTTAGTATATTTACAGGACTAAAGGGAAACCTTCCTACCAGCTCTGCTTAATCATTAGCTGCTAACCTTAAATAGTAGAGCTATGAAAAAAATTGCATTTCTTACAGTTATCCTGATTTTCTGCTATTTATCAGTATCATCTCAATCCTGTTTGCCTGAAGGAATAGAATTTACAACTCAGAGCCAGATTGATGGTTTTCAAATACTTCATCCTAACTGCACAGAGATTGAAGGGTTTGTTTACATAAGCGGAAATGATATTACAAATCTCGATGGATTGTCAGTAATAACTTCTATCGGGGGAAACTTAGAACTTGTGGGCAACGAAAACCTTTTCAGTTTAACAGGTCTGCACAGTTTAACTTCCATCGGGGGAAACCTTACGTTTTGGGGTAACTACGGCCTGAGCTGTTTTACGGGACTGGACAGTGTAGCTTCCATCGGGGGGGTTATTTCTATTATTTACAATCCCCCATTGACCAGCTTATCAGGGCTGGGCAATATTGACACAGCCTCTATATTTGGTTTATTAATACAGGAGAATTATTCATTATCCAACTGTGAGGTTCAAAGTGTTTGTGATTACTTAGCCGGTCCTGATGCATGGGTTGAAATTTATTTAAATCATCAAGGTTGCAACAGCCCTGAAGAGGTTCAGGATTCATGTGAAGCCAATGCAGTATATGTTGATGAGCAGTATATCAAAAACAATTTGATGCTATATCCCAATCCCGCCAACCAGGAACTCAACATATCAGCAAGGGGATACCATATTGATGAAGTAAGCATCTATACTCTCACAGGTCAACAGATATTGAAAGCCCGCCCTGACAATGGAATATTAGACATCTCACACCTGCAATCAGGCATGTACATCGTTGAGGTTACTGTCGACAATACGATGATAAGGCAAAAGCTGCTGGTCCAGAGATAATATTATCAGCAGGCTTCAAAACCTTTCATATTTGCATAAAAGTATGGCCTGATTAGCCACTTTCTCGCTGCAGGTGTGCGTCGTCAAAGTTATTTTCACAATCCAATACACAAACTCTACCAGAACCTTCGATCATCTAACACTTTTCAGAGAGATGTAGTTCATAATTAAAGAGTTTAAAAAACATGATAAAATCACTATATTCGTTCTCAAATCTAATTACTATGAAAAAACTATTGATTATTGTTTTAATGTCAATGTGTGTTAGCACATTATTCGCCCAGACGGAAGAGTTGAAAGCAGTAGTTAATGCTGCAAAAGATGAACTTATAGATGATATGTGGGAGATCGTTGAAGAAGGTTACTTCGATATCAGCGTATTTATCGAGATTAGCACTGACACACTGACTATTGACGCCAAATATAAGTATGCCATAGTGCTGACAGTTGATGATTGTATGCAGTGTGGCTCATGGATAGCATACCGTGCAAATGGTGTTGATGTTACCTTAGGTTCTGATTCAGAGCAAATAGAAAATATACATAAGGTATTTGCTACAATAAACGAAGAGGAAACCATTAGCGGCCAGATCATAGGTTGTGTAAAAACAAGGGCAAGTCATAAAGCGCATCTGCTGGTGGTTAGAAAGTAGACCTGGCCAATTTTGAGTGTCAAACATTTCACCCGTATTTTTAATTTGTAGATTTTTAGTTAATTGTATTACAAAAGATTAGATAATCGCTCAAGTCCTGGTGGGCCCACAAATATTTATCATATAGGTTAGATATAAGTTATACTTTCCGGCATGTACATCGTGGAGGCCACAATTGAGAATACCAGAATAAGGCAGAAGCTACTGGTACAGAGATAGTATACAGTACGCAGTATGCAGTACGCCTTCACCTAACACCTAACATTCAACACCTAACACCTTGATTCTGCCCCTGTGATTTAGTATATTTACAGGACTAAAGGGAAACCTTCCTACCAGCTCTGCTTAATCATTAGCTGCTAACCTTAAATAGTAGAGCTATGAAAAAAATTGCTGAACATGTTTTTAGCCGCCCTATATGGGTGTATAATGCAACAAAAGGTTACAATATATACAAGTTGCCAATTATTAGATTGAAAACAAAATTACTTCTATTACTTACATTTATAATTTATGTAAACACCCATGCTCAATTCGGTCCACAACAAATTATAACAACAAATGCAGTTGGGGCAATGTTAGTTTACGCCACAGATATAGATGGAGATGGCGATATGGATGTGCTCTCTGCTTCTTCAAATGATGATAAAATAGCCTGGTATGAAAATACCGACGGACAAGGAAGTTTTGGCACACAACAAATTATTACAACAAACGCAGATAAAGCAGTATCAGTTTACGCCAGCGATATAGATGGAGATGGCGATATGGATGTGCTCTCTGCTTCTCAAGATGATAATAAAATAGCCTGGTATGAAAATACCGACGGACAGGGCAATTTTGGTTCACAACAAATTATAACAACAAATGCAAATTATGCAGGATCAGTTTACGCCACCGATATTGACGGAGATGGAGATATGGATGTGCTTTCTGCTTCTCTTTCTGATAATAAAATAGCCTGGTACGAAAATACTGACGGACAAGGTAATTTTGGTTCACAGCAAATTATAACAACAATTGCAAATGGCGCATTTTCAGTTTATGCCACCGATATTGACGGAGATGGAGATATGGATGTGCTTTCTGCTTCTTTTTATGATGATAAAATTGCCTGGTATGAAAATACTGACGGACAAGGAAGTTTTGGTTCGCAACAAATCATTTCAGCAAATGTAGATGGAGCAAGACCCGTTTATGCCACCGATATAGACGGAGATGGAGATATGGATGTACTTTCTGCTTCTTATTATAATGATGAAATAGCCTGGTATGAGAATACTGACGGACAAGGAAGTTTTGGTTCACAACAAATTATTACAACAAATACAGTTGGAGCATATTGGGTTTACGCAAACGATATTGACGGAGATGGCGATATGGATGTGCTTTCTGCTTCTTTTAACGATAATAAAATAGCCTGGTATGAAAATGCGGACGGACAAGGAAGTTTTAGTTCTCAACAAATTATTTCAACAAATGCAGATGGAGCAGTATCCGTTTACGCCACAGATATAGATGGAGATGGAGATATGGATGTGCTTTCTGCTTCTTTTGACGATAATAAAATAGCCTGGTATGAGAACATGACTCCTTCTGGCTTAGATGATTTATTACCTCATAGCACCCAATTCAAGATATATCATACTTATCCCAATCCCTTCACCTCAATTACAACTTTAGTCTATACCCTTTCCGAACCTTCAACAGTTTCCATTGGCATATTCAATTCCATGGGGCAACAGGTGGAAGGAATCAATGAAGACCAGTCAAAAGGTGAACATAAATTGCAGTGGAATGCTGAGCAATTACCAGCAGGAATGTATTACTTCAGGATTCAGACTGGTAAAATGCTTGGTGGTGGGAAGATGGTGTTGATGCGGTAAGCATATACCCCTAACAGGTGAGCAGGAAATGCATGAACGTCTTGTAAATGGCATCATAGATATTTCAGCCCTGCAGCCAGGCATGTACATCGTGGAGGTCAGTATTGAGAATATTAGGATCAGGCGGAAGCTGCTGGTTGAATAAAGAACAGAGGAACCCCCCTTCGCCCTTCGGCAGGCGATGCATGGAATAAGAATGCTTAGTATCCAATTCTTTTGCGGTTTTCCGGCTCCTTTTCAATTATATCTTTCTCCAGTAAATAGTTAATAGCGTCATAAATATCCTTGAAATGCCTGTTATATCTTTCTTCAAGTGCCATCAGTTTTCTAGTTAGTTCCTCATGAGTCAATGCATATTGTCTTATAAACACAAATGCTCTCATAATTGAAATATTTACCTGAAGTGCTTTTTTGCTCCTCAAAACACTTGATAACATTGCAATTCCCTGCTCGGTAAACGCCAGGGGTGGTCTGGGTGAATGTTTTATCTTTTCAGGTAACTTATCACAATTTGTGATAAGTTCTTTCCATTCTATTTTAGTGAGTTGAAAAAGAAAGTCTTCCGGGAACCTGTCAATATTCCTTCTAACAGCCTGCTTCAGAACCCTGTTCTCGACATCATACATCATCGAAAGGTCGAAATCGAACATGATATTTTGCCCACGAATCCGGTAGATTTTTGTTTTTATTGTTTGCAATTGCATATCCTGGCCTTTATCTATTAATACCAAAAACCTGTGAATGTCCCCGATTAACTTTTGGACATTGCAAGTTTTGTAGTAAATAAAAGTGATAAATGGGCTTGGGATTTGATCCCCCTTCGCCATGGCTATGGAGGACGAGGTTTGGAATTTGTTTAGAATTTAAGAAGCTTAGAATTTAGGATTTCCGGGATTATCTTCCGCCTTCGGCGAAGATGATCCCGGTGGTGGTCTTGAACAAAAGTAAACACAAAACGCACCAAAAGGCATTTTTTATTTCCACCTCCGGGCTTACTCAAACAAGTTTGGGGATTATCCCTTCGGGATGATCCCAGTTGGTGGGGACTTACAACAAAACCTCTGTTCACTGCGTTCACAGAGTCTTTTTCTTTTGAAGCCTCATGCGTGCAAGCAAGCTTGCTGCAACGGCTTTAAAAGAAAAAGCCCCGCTTGAAAGCGAGGCTTTGTTGTAGCCCGTAGGGGATTCGAACCCCTGTTACCAGGATGAAAACCTGGCGTCCTGACCTGGCTAGACGAACGGGCCGTGATTTTCGGAGTGCAAAAATAAAACTTATTTTTAATTCCGCAAAAAAAAATCATAATATCTTGCTGGTTTCTTGTTACTGCCTTCTGCGTACTGCCTACTGCCTACTGCCTACTGCCTACTGCCTACTGCCTACTGCCTACTGCCTTGTATCTGATTATTCTTTATATTTACTGCCCCAACTCACGAAACCATGACCGACTCCGAAAGAAGACAAAAATTATTTACCAGCCTGGTTGAAAAAGGCACACTGAAACAAAAGGTATTTAACCAGACATATGAATCTTTTCTCCTCTTCAAGGAAACCCTGCTTGAGCTTACTGAGGCATACGGTCTTTCTAATATTGATAAAGAGATGGAAATTCCGGTGGAATTCAGCGAAAAGGGACAGTTTGAAGTTCAACTCAAGTTTGCAGGAGACGTACTGGTGTTCATGATGCATACGAATGTATTCGAATTCCCTCGCGACCATATTGTCCAGAAAACATCCTATGTGAAGGAAGACCCATCACGCTCATTTTGTGGTGTGATCAATATTTTTAACTTTCTTCGCGATTCCTTCAAATACCGCAGGATAAATGATGTGGGCTACCTGCTGGGAAGGGTCTTCATCAATAAAGAAAACCATTTTTATATCGATGGCAAGAAAGAACTCCGCCTGCTGCCGAATAATTTTGTTGAATCCAGCCTCGACCGCGACAAGGTTTGTGATATAATAGAACAAGCCATGAAATATACCATCGACTTCGATCTGCTCATTCCACCCTATGACCAGGTGAAAGAGGTCAGGGCCATGGAATTTCTCACTACACTCGATTCAATGAGGCTGAAAACCGGGAAACGACTGGGATTTAAGTTCGTGGCTGATCTAGATGAGAATAATGAATGAAGAATAACGAACATCGAACATGGAAATAGGCACTAGGCACTGGGCACTAGGCACTTCCTAAAACATTTCCTTAATTTCCTGTTTTAGAAATTGCAATGCTATATCGTGTGAATTCTGCTTTTTTTCAAGATGCAATGAGATCACCTGTTGACCATAGTCAGCAGCAGTATTTTTTTCCGACATCTGGGCTGCGGCAGAATTGATATCGCTCAGTACTTCTTCTTTGGCTCCTATAACCAGCGCCCATGCCTTGTCCGACATATACACCTGTTGCGCAAGATTGTGCTCGTATTCTTCCCTTACTGTCCGAAGTAATTCACCCTGCATCATCTCTTTACTCATGCCGGCTTTGTTTACCCGCAATACCATATTGGGCGGATTAATGCGTTCGAGGAAAAGCACTACACGTTCATATGCCTGGAAACGCAAGGGGATGGCAGCTTTGCGTGTGTCGTCCTTTTGTGTTTCCTCTGATCTGCCCTGACCTCATGATCAAGAAAAGAGCGAATAAGGAAATAAGCCGTAGCAAAAACCACCAGGGATGGCAGGACATATTTTAGTATTTCAAGAATTCATTCATATTGGCGGTATTTGTGATTCAGAACGGGAAATTACAAAATTAATTGCTTCATTGGGCTTTAGGCATTGGGCTTTAGGCATTGGGCATTAGGCAATAGGCGGTGGGCAGTACTCAGTACTCAGAACTCAAATTAGAAACCAGAACTTTGAGCTAATGATAGGACTAAGCATCCATAATCCTAGTAATCCATTAACCCTTACCGATAACCGATACTAGTATAGTAAATTATTACCTTTGCTTCTCTTTTTTTAAACCATAAGCAATGTAATATGGAAGCATTGTCGGATAGAATTAATATGCTCTCGGAATCAGAAACCCTGGCCATGACCAGGAAAAGCCGTGAGCTGAAGGCAAAAGGGTATGATGTGATCAACCTGAGCATCGGTGAACCGGATTTTAATACACCCGAATTTATTAAGGAGGCTGCCCGGCAAGCCATTGATCAGAATAAAACGCATTATCCCCCGGTTCCGGGTTATCCGGAATTGCGTGAAGCCATATCTGAAAAATTCAAAAGAGACAATGGCCTTGGATTATACTCCTGATCAGATCGTAGTCTCAGGTGGTGCAAAGCATTCAATTGCTAATGTGATGCTTTGCCTGGTAAACAAAGGTGATGAGGTGATCATGCCGGCACCCTACTGGGTGTCATATAAAGAGATCATCAAACTTGCAGAAGGGATCCCGGTAGTTGTGGAAGCGACGATCGAAAGTGATTTCAAGATCACCGCAGAGCAGCTTGAAGCTGCCATTACACCCAAAACGAAAGTATTGATATACAGTAGTCCCTGCAATCCGACAGGCTCGGTATATTCGAAAGATGAACTGGAAGCTATTGCCCGGATTATCGAGGCTCATCCAGGGATATATATTATTTCTGACGAAATTTATGAATTGATCCGTTTTGAAGGCAAGCATGAAAGCATTGCACAGTTTGATTTTATCAAAGACCGCGTAGTCACCATAAATGGTGTATCGAAGGGCTTTGCCATGACTGGCTGGCGGGTAGGTTACCTGGCTGCATCACTTGAAATTGCTAAGGCATGCGATAAGCTGCAGGGGCAGATGACCTCTGCAACCTGTTCAATCTCACAATATGCCTCCATAGCGGCCATGAAATGTGATCCTGCCACCAATGAGGAGATCAAAAAGATGGCAGAAACTTTTCGTGAACGTCGTGACCTCGTTTTTGGATTACTGGAAGAGATTCCGGGATTTCAGAAACAACCTTCCGGAAGGTGCATTTTATTTCTTCCCCAATGTGCAGGAATATTTTGGAAAGAAATTCGGTGAACAGGAGATCAACAACAGCAGCGACCTGTGCATGTATCTGATCAATCATGCCCATGTGGCCCTGGTACCGGGCGATGCATTTGGTAATCCCAATTGCATCAGGATCTCATATGCCACTTCTAAGAAATTACTCATCACAGCCATGACCAGGATTAGTGAAGCACTGTCTGAGCTTAAGTAAGCTCGGAAGTTCCTAGTACCCAGTGCCTAGTGCCTAGTGCCTAATTATACCAACTAAACGAATCAACCTACAAATGACTAAATATTCCGATCTAATTGATTCCTTTTCTAATAAGCATGTCATGATCGTGGGGGATGTGATGGTAGATTCATATCTATGGGGAGTTGTAGATCGGATATCACCAGAAGCTCCGGTTCCTGTGGTTGACGTAAATCATCGCGAAGAACGCCTGGGGGGAGCCGCAAATGTGGCCGTTAACATCAAGGCCCTGGGTGCAAAGCCAGTACTTTGTTCCGTGATAGGTGCAGAAATGAAAGGCGATATGTTTCTCAAGATCATGGAAGATGAAGGATTAGGAGTGGAGGGTATCTATCGCAGCAATGATCGTATCACGACCACGAAATTCAGGATCATTGGGAATAACAGTCAGCTGCTAAGGGTGGATGAAGAGGATACACACGATCTCACGGAAAACGGATGAAAAAGCATTTCTGGATATCTGTTTTAAGCAGATTCGAGGAACAATACGATCGATGTGCTGATCATCCAGGATTATAATAAAGGTATACTGACGCCACGTGGTGATCAGGGAATTGATCGAAAAGCAAACGAAAACAATGTACCGGTAGTTGTTGATCCGAAAAAGAAAAATTTCGATCTCTACCGGAATGTAAGTTTGTTCAAACCAAACTTGAAAGAACTGAAAGAAGGTTTGAAAATTGATTTCCGTGAACCGGAAGAAGATGTGCTGAATGATACTGTTAATCTCTTGCGCGACAAGATCAATGTTGATATTGCCCTGATCACACTTTCTGAATATGGAATATATATTTCGTCGAGGAAAGAAGATAAGACTGAAAGTCACCTCCTGCCAGCCCACATCAGGAATATTGCCGATGTTTCAGGAGCCGGTGATACAGTGGTGAGTGTAGCGTCACTCTGTCTGGCAGCCAATGCTCCCCTGAAAACCATTGCTGAAGTATCTAACCTTGCTGGAGGAATAGTATGCGAAAAAGTAGGGCGTGGTGCCTATCGATAGGGAACGTTTCTGCTGAGGAACTGCGAAAACTTGGGGATTAGAGGAGAAATCAATAAGTTTGCAAAAAATACTGTTCGCTGAAATATTCCAACCAAACACTCGTTAGTTACAATATTAAAACAGGGATCTATTTGAAGTTGATACGATACATAAGCATTCTGGCCATTTCCTTGATCATCCTGACTGGCCGGTAAGTGCGCATGCCCAGAAGAGGGGTGTGATGAACCTGCCGAATTATAATAATGCCCCTTATCATTTCGGGTTTATCCTTTCGGTGAACCAGATGCACTTTACCCTGAAGATGAAAGATGGTTTTCAGACGTGTAACCTATGATTCCCTGCAATCGCCTGATATTTTCGCCGATTCACTTCAGGTTGCTTATGTAGATACCAAGCCAACCATAGGGTTTACCGTAGGTATAGTCGGGAACCTGAAACTGAGTAAATACTTCGACCTTCGCATGATTCCTTCTCTTGGCTTTGGTGAGCGTTACCTCGATTATTATATGACTGCCTGTGACGATGGTCAGCTGTCTTTTGTAGAGATAAGAAAAAATGTGACTTCTGCCCATATCGATGTTCCATTGCATGTAAGGTACGATCAAAACGGGTGCATAATTTCGGGGCCTATGTCTTGGCGGAGCCAAATATGTGCTCGACCTGGCTGCCTACAGGGTCCGATAAGAAAGCAGAAGAAGAAAATGAAACAGTGGTGAAACTGCAGAAGCATGATATTGCTGCTGAAGCTGGGGGTAGGAGTGGAATTTTACAATGCATGGTTTAAGTTCGGGATAGAAGTAAAGATGTCATATGGCCTCTTCGACCTGCTTCGCAGTGAAGACAATATCTATACCGAAGGCATCGAAAGCCTCAAGTCCAAAGTGTGGCAGATCTCCTTCACATTTGAATAGGTGGGTCCAGGTTCAGATCCCGTGTGCCGGGAAAATTTACAACAATCATTTAAAACAAAAAGCCGGAACAATTCTGCCCCGGCTTCTGCTGATATAAGATTGTATCTTAGTTGTCGAAGTCTTTAGGTCCTGCCATCAGCTTTTTACGGGTGAAAAATATCCTGCTTTTTACTGTTCCGATGGAAATTTCAAGCTCTTCGGCAATTTCCTTATACTTAAATCCCTGTGTATGCATTTCAAAAGGAATTCGGTGGTCATCTGACAAGGTTCGATCTCCTGTTGGATCTCTTTCTCAGCAATCTCAGATTCAGGAGAGATGGAAGTATAGGAATTCCTGAGTTATTAATATGATAAAGATTGTCTGTGGTGTCAATGATGGTCCTGGCCCGTACATTGCGACGGTAATTATTAATGAAAATATTTTTCATGATGGTGAATAACCATGCTTTGAGGTTGGTTGAATCAACAAATTTTTCCCTGAAGATAAGAGCTTTCAAAAAAGTCTCCTGAAGCAGATCCTGTGCATCATCTTCATTGTTGGTAAGCTTCTTGGCAAAATATTCCAGATGCTTCTGCATCCCGGTGAGTTTATAATTGAATTCTATTGTTGTCATGGTTTTCTGGTGTTTGTTTAATAACTTGACGGCAAAGTTAAACAAATAATGATAAAAGTCAAGTTTTTTAGCAATTATTTTTAGAATAAATCTAAATAAAAATTATAAAACACTGAAAATACAGATGATAAGAAATAAAGGTAAAAATGTACCTAAATAGATAAAGAGATAAAAATATCAGAAAAAAATTGCCAAAGGAAGAAGGTTTGTTAAAGCTTATAAAGAACCTGATCCCTGAAATCAATCGCTGTTGCGACTTTATGAATGCTCCTGGGTAAACTGGCATTTATTTTCGCTGGCTGGATACCTCCCGACATAAACAGGTTACCTTAGGAAAATATCGGATCAGAGCATGCAGATATTCGATCATTTCCTGATTCTCGGCAGGCGTATGAAAAAGATGTAACCATCACTCAGGATCGAGCAAGTTCATTGATAGCTTCAACATCGATCAGGGGCACTCCTTGTCCGAGGAAAATGGTATTATGTCCTTTCTTTCTAATCAGGTAATTATATACGAGCAATGCCGATATCATGCAGTTCCCACTGAGGAAGAACCAGCAGAAAAGTTTTGCTTTCCTTTGTCCTTTCAACAGGAAACCGTCGATGGCAGCATAGAGTTTTTGTCTGACGAGATTTGAAATAAAGTGCTCATGTACAGGGGTAATGGTTCCAATCTGCCAGAGAATCCCGATCTTGTTCAGTAATGGATAAATCACCTTGAAAAGGGTATCTTCAAATCCGATCTTGATGATAGAATTGTTCAGAACCTTCTCAAACTTCATGCTCATCAAGGTCGATCATGGAAACCACAAGGTTCTCGATCTGCCCGCTGCGGTCCGGGCTTGTACATTGTTCAATTCAAGGATCTTCTGGTTGAGCATATCCGAATCCAGTGTAGCAATCTTGGAGATCTTGTAAACCGTTTTTTACCAGGACTGAAATATTCAGTAAACGTTTAAGGTCATCATCACAATAATACCGTATATTGGTATTCGTACGCTCCTGGATGAAGAAGGTTGTAGCGCTTCTCCCATATCCTGATCGTGTGGGCTTTAATTCCTGATAATTCGTTCCAGATCTTTTATGGAATACTGGCTGGTCATAGGGTCATTGTCGTGCAATGTATAACAAATGATATTATGAAAATGTTTAATCTTTTAGCCTATATTCATTAACAGCAATTTAGTAAAATACTTCTAATATAAGCTGCAAATCATGAAATGCCTGCTTATTGGGCCTTAATATTATTCGTAAATTCGCAAGGTGGTGAACAAATAGAAGAGATCAAGAATATTGTAATCATAGGTGCAGGAAATGTAGGTAGCCACCTGGCCAGGCATCTGCATGCTTCAGGATTCAATATCTCCAGGTTGCCGGCGGAAGGGAGGCATGTTAAAGCCACTGGCCATGTGAAGTTGGTGCATCGCATACCTTATCCTTTGAAGAAGGTCATTACAGGACAGGACCTTTACATCCTGGCACTGCCCGATGAGGCCATGGAAGCGATCCTTCCCCAACTTGCCCTTGAGCAATGAACTCCTGGTTCATACTTCAGGCTCCAGTCCCAATGGATATCTCATGCCGTTTTCCGAGAACACCGGTGTATTTTACCCTTTGCAAACATTTACCAGCCAGAGTGCAGTAGATATAACAGATGTACCTGTACTCATTGAGGCCAACCGGATCGATAATGAGAACAACTTGCTGGAGCTGGCGCAAAAGCTCAGTGCACAAAGTGATCTCGTTGCAGATTCCAGGCAGTCGACAGCATTGCATATTGCAGCTGTATTTGCCTCCAATTTCAGCAACCATATGTATGATATTGCCAGGAAGATCCTTGAGGATACATGACCTTGATTTTGAACTTACTGGTCCCCCTGATACAGGGAAACAGCAGGCAAGGCCATCACACTTGGCCCGGATAATGCTCAAACGGGCCCGGCCCACGCAAGGATCTGAAGATCATTAAAGAGCATCTTGAATCCTGTTGAAAATAATGAGGCTGCGAGGGAATTATACAGGAAGATATCGGAAAGTATCATGGAAAAGACAAAATAAGCAGATGACGAACTATAAAGAACTCTTAAACATATCAGCACATTCATTTTTGATTATGATGGCGTGCTGACAGAAGGCATAGTATTACTTACTGAAAAAGGCGAGCCACTGCGCACTGCCAATGTCAGGGATGGTTATGCCCTGCAGCTGGCCATAAAAAAAGGCTATCGGATGGCAGTGATCTCCGGTGGTAAATCGCCATCCATGTCTCACCGCCTGCTTCGCTGGGTATTAAAGATGTATTTCTTGGTGTTGAACATAAGATCGAAGTATTCGAGAAATACCTGAAAGAAAACAATATCAAACGTGAGGAAGTGGTTTATATGGGAGATGATATTCCGGATTATCATGTGATGAAACATGCAGCTGTTCCGGCCTGCCCGGCAGATGCTGCTGAGGAGATCAGGGCAATATCGAAATATATTTCATCATTATAATGGTGGAAAAGGATGCGTGAGGGATATTATCGAACAGGTACTTAAACTACAGCAAAACTGGATGGACGATGACGCCTTCAAATGGTAAGATCACATACGTTAAAAAACTGGGCTGGGCTTTGTCCGTACTGCCTAACCTTGCCATCATTATCCTGACACAGTATCTCCTTGGATATGGTATTATCAGGCCGCTTATGCTGTTGCAAAATGTTGAACCTCCGCTGGGACATCTAAACTTTCTTATCCTGGTGTTGATCACAGTGCTCATCGCTGCCGGGGGTTATATCATCAACGATCATTTTGATGTAAACACAGACAGGAAAAACAAGCCCGGAAAGAATATGCTTGAAGGCATGATCTCCGTCAGGGCTGCCCTGAGCGTATATTATATAATCAATGGTATAGCCATCCTAGCCGGGTTTTACCTGGCCTACGCTGCAGGTTCTTTTCAGATTGGGCTTATTTTTCCGGCCATCATCGGTTTCTTGTGGTTTTATTCCTCACGATACCAGCGGATGCCTTTCTGGGGAAACCTTATCGTAGCCATCTTATCGGCCATGGTGGTGCTGATGGTCTGGCTTTTCGAGTTTTTTATGCTGGTAGTAATGGTGATGAATTTGTAAATGCCATTAGCCAGCTAGTGGCCATCAATAAATATGTCTGGGCATATGCCTTTTTGCCTTCCTGGTATTCTCTTTTCAGGGAAATGACTAAAGGACATTCAGGATATGAAGGGAGATATGGCATGGGTTACCGGACCATCCCGGTGATCTGGGGAGTTAAAACTGCGCAGGGGGATCGCACTAGCTAGTGATCACCATTACCATCGCCTATTGGCTCTGGCACAATGGATATGTATATGAAAGGTCATTTGCTTCCATTCTGGTATCTGCTTCTGGCAGTACAAAGCATACTTGTATACCTGCTTTACCTGGTAGCGTTAAAAAGGAGAGTGAAACTTATGGCTTCCTCGGAAATACGGCAAAGATCATTATGGTGGCCGGGATATTGTCGATGGAACTGATCTATATTAGCTTTTAATGATGGTACTGACAAACCTGGAAAGATATGATATTGTGCTGGCTTCAGCAAGCCCCCGAAGAAGCCAGTTATTGGCCGAGCTTGGGATTGATTTTAGGGTAATTGTGCGGGAGATTAAGGAAGACTATCCAGCGGTTCTCAAAGGTGAAGAGATCGCTATCCACCTGAGCAGCTTAAAAGCCGATGCTTTTGAGAAGGAATTTTTTACTGAAAACACACTGCTCATCACAGCAGATACCATCGTTTGCCTGGAAGGTAAAGTTCTGGGGAAGCCTGCCAGCAGGGAAGAGGCCATTAGTACATTGGGCCAACTTTCAGGCAAGATGCACCAGGTCATCACAGGGGTGAGCATACGAACAATACAGAAAGAGGTGAACTTTGGTGTTAGTACAGATGTTTATTTCAAGGAGTTGAAAGATGAAGAGATCATCCATTATGTTGATCAATATAAACCATACGACAAGGCAGGAGCCTATGGTATCCAGGAATGGATAGGCTATATCGGGATAGAGAGGATTGACGGATCATTCTATAATGTGATGGGCTTACCGGTGCTGAAGTTGTATGAAGAGTTGCTCAAGTTTTAGTATTTTTATACAGGGATCATAAATATGAAAAAACCGCATATATTAGTTACAAACGATGATGGATATGATGCTCCGGGCATCCTGAAGCTGATTTCAATTATGCAGGAATTGGGAGATGTAACTGTGGTGGCACCGGAGGATCCCATGTCGGGAGCCGGACATGCCATTACTGTCAGAAGTCCACTGAGGCTGCAGAAGCGCTCACAACAAAATGGCCTGGAGGTATGGTCGTGCAAAGGCACCCCCGTTGATTGTGTTAAGTTAGGTGAACAGATAGTACTCCGCAGGAAACCTGACCTGCTGGTTTCAGGGATCAATCACGGATCGAATGCTTCAGTCAATATCGTGTATTCAGGAACCATGGCAGCTGTGCTCGAAAGCACCATCAGTGGAATTCCTTCAATAGGTTTTTCGATTTGTGATTACAGGCATGATGCCGACTTCAGCTATGTGGATAAATATATTAAGCAGATTGCCAGCGAGGTGCTTAAAAAAGGACTTCCCGAACATACATGTCTGAACGTAAACATACCTGCCGCAAATGGTGCCGACATTAAAGGTGTTAAGGTATGCCACCAGGCCAATGCCCGCTGGGTTGAAGAGTATGATGAGAGAAAAGACCCTGCCAACAAGGATTATTATTGGCTCACAGGAAAGTTTGTTTTGCTTGACGATAGAGATGGTACGGATGAATGGGCACTGAGGAAAAATTATGTATCTGTGGTGCCGGTGCATTACGACCTGACAGCACATCATGCTATGGAGCATATTAAAAAGTTTGATCTGGATGTTTAACAGGAATTCAATGTGGTTCGGTATTCTGATCGGCATTTTGATGCCATTGCTGGTCTATGCATTGCTTTATGGACACTTTATTTGTTTAAGCAAATATCGGGATCGGAACTCATATTTGATGAATCCTTGTTACAGATTATCAGTCCGGTGATCAACCTCTTTTTTATACGTTATTACTTTGTCAGTAAGAAATATGAGGAAAGCGGGAAAGGAATGCTGCTGGTTACTTTAATTTACGTGATTGCTTTTTTTGTAATTAATTGATGAAAATGGAATAATGCACCTCTCCCCCTGGCCCCCTCTCCTCAAGGAGAGGGGGAAAAGGGGGCAGGGGGTTAAGGGGGTGAGGTGCTTAGTTTTTTGGATTTTAAACATGAAATACTACATCATAGCAGGTGAGGCTTCAGGAGACCTTCACGCATCCAGGCTGATGAAGGAGCTGAAACATCAGGACCATGAGACGGATTTTCGTTGCTGGGGTGGTGATTTGATGGAAGCCCAGGGCGGAGTGCTTGTCAAACATTATCGTGATCTTGCCTTTATGGGGTTTATGGAGGTGCTGATGAATATCAGGACCATTCTCCGCAATATGAAATTCTGCAAAAAGGATATTTTGTCCTATAAACCTGATGTGCTTATCCTGGTTGATTATCCCGGCTTCAATCTGAGAATGGCAGAATTCGCTGCCAGGCGCGGGATGAGGGTATTTTATTATATTTCTCCACAGGTGTGGGCATGGAAAAAATCAAGGGTAAAGAAGATCAGAAAATATGTAGAACGCATGTTTGTGATCCTGCCTTTTGAAAAGGATTTCTATCATAAATTTGATGTAGATGTAGATTTTGTCGGGCATCCATTGCTCGATGCGATAGATCCTGGTATTCATGACGAAGCAAATATCAGGGATAAAGCTGGTTTGGATGATCGAGCTGTAGTTGCCATGTTGCCGGGCAGCCGCAAGCAGGAGATACGTAAAATGTTGCCGGTGATGATGGAAATGCTTGATCATTTCCCCGACCATCAGTTTGTGATTGCTGCTGCCCCTTCAGCACCTGATCAATATTATAAAGATGCCTTTGCGGATCCTCGTGTGACCATCATCAGGGGACAAATGCATGCCCTACTGAAAATATCCGCAGCTGCCATGGTCACATCCGGCACAGCTACTCTCGAAACGGCTCTGTTTAAAGTTCCTGAGGTTGTTTGCTATAAGGGAGGAAGGATATCCTATTTAATTGCCAGGCGATTGGTAAAAGACATCAAGTACATCTCGCTGGTCAATCTCATCATGGATCGTGAAGTGGTAAAGGAGCTTATACAGGGCGAATTCAATGCACAAAGCCTCCGGCAGGAGCTCTCCCGCCTAATTTCAGATGAAGCCTACCGTACAAAGATGCTCGCAGATCTGGAAGAACTGCATAAAAAGCTTGGTGGACCAGGTGCTTCTGCAACGACGGCTCATTTAATGTATAAGAGACTGTTGAATAGAGAACAGAGGAACAAGGAATAAGAATAAGAATGATGAAGTAAGTTCGAAGTTCAGAGTTCAGAATTCAAAGTCATCCAACTCCCAACAACTTGTCCTGAGCGAAGTCGAAGGATCCATAATCCACTGCGTCCGCCGCAGCGAAGCTTAGGAGGATAATTCATAATCCAAATTTTTTTCTGTGACATTTTTCCATTTTTAGTATTAATAGATAAGGAAGAACCCATAATCTATTAATATGATCGCATGTGGAGCCGGAACCCGCTTGTAAGGTTGCTCATCCCTTATGTGGCTGGTGTGCTATTTGCCTACAACCAGGCTTACGCTATGTCCCTGGGCTATATGCTGCTTTGGTTATGTGCCTGCTTGCTTTTAGGAGGAGGTGTTTTTTATGGTCTTTTGTTCTCTTACAAGAACATGTGGTTGTATGGTGGGTTGATCATCCTTTTTCTCTTTTGTTGTGGGTTCACCATTACAAATCACAGACAGATCCATGGCGAGAAGCAATTATCATCTGTTTCTGATAGGCAACACACATACCTGGCGAGGCTTAACGAACCTTTCGAAATGCGAACCCGATCATGCAGGAGTATGATAAGCATCAAGTCAGTACGCGACAGTATCGGATGGCAAGACCTGCATGCAAAGATCATGATCTATACAGAACCTGACAGTAGCCTGCTAACGGTCCCTGCAGGTACATATCTGCTTTTTCAAGCCAGGATTAAACCCATAAGACCAGCTGCAAACCCCGGAGAGTTTAACTATAAAGAATATCTGTCTCTCAACGGGATCTATCATAGCACGTACCTCAAAAGGGGACAATGGCAGATCAGTAGCATATCGGAGGATTTCAATCTGTTACGCTATGCATCGGCAATCCGTGATAAATTACTTGAAAAACTCAATGAAAATGGTGTCACAGGGAAGCATTTTGGCATTGCCTCTGCACTCTTATTGGGCGAAGACAGCCAGCTGGATGCTGATGTCAGGGATATTTATGCCAGGGCAGGTGCAATGCATATCCTTTGTGTTTCAGGATTGCATGTAGGGGTGATCTTCCTGGTGCTGAATTTTGTTTTGGGCTTCCTGAAACGAAACAGACCGGGGAAGTTCATTTTGCCCATTTTACTCATGCTTTGCATCTGGTGTTATGCCCTCGTCACAGGCCTTGCCCCACCGGTTGTGAGGGCTTCATGCATGATCAGTTTCTTTATACTTGGCAACTCACTGGGGAAGCAAAACAATGTGTACAATACGCTTGCTGCCTCAGCCTTGCTAATGCTCATGCTCAATCCCTTTGTATTGTTCAGTGCAGGCTTCCAATTATCCTACACTGCCGTGATCGGGATCATATCTTTGCAACGGCCGATATATCACATGTTTTATTTCAAGTATGCACTTCCTGATAAGATCTGGGCCCTCACTTCGGTTTCCATAGCTGCACAAATTGGTACCTTACCTGTTGTCTTGTATTATTTTCATCAATTTCCGATTTACAGCCTGCTCACCAACCTGATTGTAATTCCATTGTCATCCCTCATCATCTATGCCGGTATTGCATTGCTTTTCATGCCATCATTTAGCATACCAGCGACTTCAGCAGCCTGGTTTCTCAATAAGCTGATTATGATCATGGATGCAGGAGTTAGTTTTATTGAAAAGATACCTTATGGCATGGCAGAAGGAGTATTTATTGATATCCCTGAGGCAATAATGATCAGTCTGATCATTTGTTGCATCGCCCTTTTCCTCATTGGCAGGCACAAGATAGGGCTGTTCTTCTTCCTGATGCTGCTACTTCTCTTTTCCTTATACCGGCTGGAAGATCAATACCACCATCAGCAACAACAAATATTTGTTGTATATAGCGTGAACGGGCATTCAGCCTACAATACTATTCAAGGTCATTCACATATATTTTTTGCCGATTCAGCATTGCTTGCCTCAGAAGCAAAGCTTGATTACAGCATCAATCCATACTGGCTAGAAAAAGGATTGAATAAGCCTGATATAAAGCTTCTTTCTGTTCCTGATCCAAAGGAATATGGGATATGTAAAGTGGTAAAAGGTACAAGATTAAGAATCGTGGTTTGGTCAGGTAAATTACCTCATTGTCACCCGCCAGATGTAAGACTTAAGCCTGACTGCCTGATCATCCGGGGGCATTGTCCCTTTGAGCTGGAAGATATCTTTCAATGGTTCGATCCAGAGATAGTAATTTTGGATACATCGGTTCCACCATGGATAGAGGTTCCCGAAGGGGATGGGAGGTTTTGGAATGTACGTAAGCGAGGAGCCTATACGATATCTGATAGCTGATATATGATGTTTTATAGCTGAAGTTTATCTATAAATATCAAGTATCAGCTATCAGCTATCAGAATTCTTTTGTCATGCTTTTCTGAAATCCAGGATCCGTCCCCTGTTTCTGCGTTTGTCGGGATAACGGAGGGCATAAAACAACCTTACGTAGTAGGAAAGCAGGTCTTTCAGCTCCCTTCGCTTTACAAGGTGTTGGATCTTATCCGTTTCGTAGAGTTTGTTGGTGGTGATAATGTCACGGTCTACACTGAATCCGCCTCCCATGACTACACGCGGACCTGCAAATTCGACCAGGGCACCTTCCTCTCCTATGATGATATCACCCTGTGTGACGTAACTGGCGTAGGCTCCACCGGTTGTAGGTCCTGTGACGACAGACAGGTAAAGGAGACCTTCATTTTTAAGGTCGAGCAGGGCCATATTCATCTTGGCCATTTGTGCCAGCGACATGGGGCCTTCGTTCATCCGGGCACCCCCTGAGGAGCATACCGAAACAAATGGTTGCTTATGCTCAACTGCGTAGTCAACGGCACGCTTGAATTTCTCTCCAAATACAGCACCGAAAGAACCACCAAAGAAACGCAGGTCGGCAATGACCACAACGATGTCTTTGCCATTCATTTTTGCTGTCCCGGTGACCAATCCTTCATTGGAAAAGGCCTTTTCTTTGGTTTTTTCCAGGCTGTCTTTATAGTTGCCGAAGTTATAGAAGTCGCCATTCAGCATTTTCTTGAAAGAAAGGTCGCCTTCGATCTCTTTAAAGGTGTTTTTATCACACATCTTTTCAATGTGCTCTTCTACGCTAAGGTATTCTCCTTTACCGCATTTCGGGCAGGCGTAGAAGTTATCATTATATTCTTGCTTGGAAATAAAGCCGCAACCGCCTGCTACCCTGAAAATATTCTTGTCGGGGTCCCATTGCTTTTCGCAGTTTACCAGCTCAGTATCCTCTATCCCTTCTTTCTCTAGATGGGCTTTGATCAGGTGCATGATCTCAAAGTCCTCTTGTTCCACATTGATGGTCTTCACTTTTTCCGGAAACTTCCTTTTTGTTCTTCTCTTGGCCAGTTTGTCGAGGTCGTCGATGAATTCACCATAATGTAATACCTTTTCACGTCTTTTGGCTTTCAGTTTTTTGATGGTTGCCGGTTTGAAAGACTTTTCTCCTTTTCTCGACTTCGATATCCATTCATTGAGGGTCTTAGTGAGTGCCTTTTTAATGATATTGCAGGTATATTCATAATCGGTTTGGGCTCCTTTTTCAGGCTCAGGCAAGACTTCATCAACCATGCCGATCTCCGTCAGGTGCTCAACGCCCGGGCGCAGGATGTTAAGTGCATCAGGCAATACCTCTTCAATATCTTCTCCAGCAGTAAGCCTTCTGTGAAAGATGATCCTGCAGCAGCTTTCTGGTGCGATCACGGAGTAAATGGCATTTTCGAGCATGTAAGCCTTGTCGGCTACTTGCATGGCCAGGGCCCCTCCGCTACCACCTTCACCGATCACGAAGCTGACAGTAGGTGTATCTGCATCACAAAATTCGCTGATGGAGTCGGAAATGAGGAATGATTGACCGCCCATTTCTGAGTCCATGCTGGGGTCACCCCCATATGTATCTATGATGGAGACTACTGGTAGCCTGTTTTTTACAGCCTGGCTCAGCATTTCCAGTCCGAAGGCAAATCCTTCTGGCTTCACCATACCGGTGGCTTTGCTTTTCTTCCCTTTGCGAGGCTTTTCCTGTCCCAGGATGATACAGTCGATCCCATTCACTGTTCCTGTAGCAGCGATCAATGAAGGGTCGGGGGAACCGTAGTAAATAAGGTTGTCAAATACTCCATCGATCACATCTGAACTCCTGATGCGTTTTGGATGTCGGACAAGATCGTATCTCTCTTTGTAGCTTAGTTGTGGAGAGTGGTCAGTTTTTCTAGGCATGAGCAAACAATTAAGTCTTCAGATTGACAAATTTAAGGACATAAAGGTAGAAAACTTTAGATATGTACAAAAATTTAAATCCGAAACACCAAGCTCTAACCTGCCTGCCGGCAGGCAGGATTCTAAACCAAATTCAAAATTTAAAGCTTTTAATGAATAATATTTAGGTGATATTGAAGGTTGGCTTATAAATTTGACAAAAAACATCACTTTTTTTGCAGAATAGAAATTTTGATGTATTTTTGCAGTCCCAATTTTCGGGAAAGTTCTTTATAACTTTGGACTGGTAGTTCAGTTTGGTTAGAATGCCGGCCTGTCACGCCGGAGGTCGCGGGTTCGAGTCCCGTCCAGTCCGCAGAGCCCAAGTTAAAAGCTTGGGCTTTTATTATGATACTTCTTCTCTCATCTATCCCCTTTTCAAATAGAACATAGAATATCGAACATGGAACATGGAAGAAGCAGGCAGTAGGCAGTAGGCTGGAAAATGATTATTCATTGAGCTTTAAAATTGAGCATTTAGCATTTAACATTTAAATTCATCCATAATCACTTTCCTGCCGGCGGACTTGCTAAACAGTATTAACCTATATCTATTTGTATCTCTGGAGTTTTTACAATATTTGGCATGATACCAGGGACTGCAGGGACGATAGATATAATGGCTTTGAATCTTTCGTCACCTTCAGCAAATGAGCCGAATTCCCATTCTTGCGATCGGGTAACTTGTTCAATTTTCTTTTTTGGGTGATACAACTCATTGCTTATCATTCCCATGGACTGGTCCTGAACATCAGCACTACCACTTGCACTGGTAACGATCCTTCCGAAAAAATTCTGTGCAACAGCATCCGGGAAATTGTTTATTTCATACAGGTATGCACTTAAATAATAGCCATGTTGGTACTTGATCTCATCTTTGGTAAAATTCAATTCGAAGCTTACAAGGACAAATTCCTTGTCTGTTCCGGTGCTTCTTCCGACTGTTAATTTTGTTTTTTTAATTGTTGGCATGGGGTAAAGTTTAGTTAATAAATAATGAATAGATCTTTTATTATGATCTTTTCATGAGAATTTGTTTATCCCAAAATTACCGGCGATTCAAAGAGTTTCAAAAATGCTTTAGGGGAATAAGAAATTAATTTTTGCAGGGAACAATAATATAGTTCGCATCCACTCCACCATTCTCATTTTCTGCAAATATTAAAGAAGCTTATATGTTTTTTTTGTAAAATCTGCGATTTAATTGCTGAGGGTATGCACATATTGCCTTGACTAAGCTCCTAAAGCTCACTACCTTTACAGAACTTAGTGGAAGACCTTTCATCATTTACCAAAGCTCTACTTAATCAAAGGCTAATCCCAAAACCTCAGAGCCATGAAAACAAAAATCTTACTTATTTCAGCCTTACTCATTCTCTCTTCCTGCTCATATTTCAGGGTGATCACTGAAAGCCCCTATTCGGCACATTCGATAAAACAGTATGAAGACAATGGGAAATACCTGGTGCTTCAAAGGGGTGATGAAGCCTGGCATATGTCACAGATGTATGTTGTAAATGACAGTATCCATGCTTCATTGGACACTTGCCTGAGATATCTTGTGAAATACCTGGAACCTGATGAAAAAGGCTTGAACAAATTTCTAGGTAAAAAAGAACCGGAAGTACTTGAAATTATTCATATTTATACCGATGATAACAACTTCAGTAGCTTAGATACACTGATTGTCATACCTGAATCATCAATTCTTGCAGTTAAATCACATTCATATGCAAAGGCTCCTTCAAGGGCATCTCATATAGTTCCTTCTATTTTTGTCCCCATTTTTGGAATAGCATTTCTTATCGCACTTGGTAATACTCCCACATAGGGACCGGGTCTGGCATAACGGTGTTGTAATTTAATAACTGGCTATTATCCTCACGAAATGATGAACTAAATAAATTAATTATTCCAAAAACTCTACATAATCGAAGACTTTACCAAAACCCGCAGAGCCATGAAAATAAAAATCTTATTTATTTTACTTATTCTCTTCCTGTCTTCATGTTCATATTTCAGGGTGATCCCGGCGAGTGACTATAGCCTACAATCTATCAAGCATCTTGCAGATACAAGTAAATTTCTTGTCCTTCATCGTGGAGGGGAGGCATGGCATGCTTATGATATTCAGATCGCGGAGGGAATTCTAAAGCAAAACTTGATTTGCAGCTTGGATACATGGTGAAGTATCTCCACCCAAAGGAGAAGAAACTGAATAAATTTGAAAGAAAAACAGAACCAGAGGTGCTCAACTCAGTTCATATATACACATCAGATACAACTTTCAGTCAATTCGATACATTGGCTGCCATCCCTGTATCATCCATCTTTGCTGTTAAAACATATGAATACGCCCAAGCTTCTTCCAGGGCATCATTGATTGTACCTCTAGTAGTCTTTCCGACAATAGGGACCGTATTATTAATCACTATTATTATTAAGTCAATAAATTGGGATATGGATCTTCATATTTAATTTAGGCGTTGGGCTGTGGGCTGTGGGCAGTGGGCTGGAAAGTGTTTAGCTCATTTAACATTGAGCATTTAACATTTAAAATTCATCCAACACCCAACATCCAACATACCAAAATCTCTAAAGTAATTGTTATTCCGTTTCGGTTTTATGATTCTATTTGATAGACGAATTCCGCTTCTGCCCGCACCATCTCTTCTTCAGTCATGAAATAACGGGAGGCTTTTTCAAGGGTTTGGGCATGCCAAATGCTGTCTGTCCTGATGTTGCTCATATATTGCTGGATCAACTGGTATTTTTCCAGCGCGGCAGGATGTTCGGTCTTTAAAATATACAGGGCTTCGTCCATCATCCTTTCCTCCACGGAAATATTTCTTTCTTCAGCACTCTCCTCTATATTTTGCAACCAATCTTTATTGCGAAGGATGTTCTGGATGATGGCATCGGGGCCATAAATGCTGTAATACTTGTCTGGATCAGCTGTCTCAAACAAAAAACGGGCATGGCGGTCGATCATTTCACCCAGGCTGATGCCTTTTTTCTCCGCCCTGTCAATCAACTCCGCAAACCAGATACCATCATTCAAAATACCGGTTTTATAACGGATGAGTTCATTCAGACTGTTATTAATTCCATAGATCCGAATGAGATCATCTACAAAGCCCCGGTCGATCATATACAGGAATCGCTCTGTGGCCATGAAAAGGATCACATCTTGCTTTTCGATCTCTTCCTTTATATTGAGATCCTGCACTAATTTGTCGCCATAATAGCTGTCGGGATACACTTTCTTATAAAAATACCAGAAAGCCTGGTTGTTGAAAAGATTCTTCGGGATCCGGGTATTAAAAATATTCCAGTAATAACTGTCGGCTATGGCCAGCACATTGGGCTTCTGATTCCTGGCATCTTCCCCGAAATGAAATTCAGGATAAGGCATCTCTCCATGATCCAGCTCAAAAAGCAGATTCATCGTTACACCAACATCATAATCGGTTGAACGTAGTTCTTTGCTGTATTCCCGTCCATCTTGTATGACTTCCGAGAGATTAATTTTTCTAATATCCTCAATATAATTCAACAGAGAATCGGCAGCATACCACATGGCAAACTCACTCCAATGTGTGCCCTGCTGTGGAAAGAGTGGGTAGTTGATGTATCCTTGATCTGCAAATACCAGGCATTGAGATCGATCAGATTGATTCCCAGCTCCTTCGACATGTACGCGAATGAATTCATAATTGCTCTGGCCTGTTTCTGCCCTGGTAGTATTCACCGGTATATCCTCTTCATAAAAGATGCTTTACCGGGTTCCAGTATAAGGACCAGGTCAATATCGTAAAGATCTTTCAGTTGTTGTTGCAAAAACCGGAATTGCCTGAGTTTGGTATCGAGCAACTTTTCTCCAACGAAATCTTTTCCTGTCCAGGCCCTGATGTAGTCATATTCAAAAAGCTGCCCATTCCTGCCCCTGATCACTCCCTCAGCATTGGTTCGATGGAAAAAGGAATAATCTAATTGGTTATTCACCCTCACCAGCCCATTATGAAAGCCGATATTCTCTTCCAGCCATGGATCGAAGGCGGATTGATATCAGCCCGCCAGCCAGCTTTCCCTATTCAATTCAGGTAGCTGTTTTTCTTCAAAATCGCCATGCAGGGGCTTTTCGGGAAAACAGCTGGAAAGATGTTGCAGGGCCGGCAGCAATAGGCCTGCCAGGATCAGGATAAATATGATATGTTTGACCTTGTGGGCCATGCTTAAAACCTGAAATAGATAAATGGGTTAAAACCTGATGAAGTGATGGCACTTAAGCTGATGATGAAGAAGATGATGCTGAACACCACCATCAGGATAATGCTTCGGTTGGTTTGTTTTTCGGCAAAAAGCCTTACCTGCCAGTTTTCGATGGCTCTAAATCCTCCCCAGAAGGAGAAGAATACCGCCACGATGAGTATGGTATAGAACTTACTGTCGAATAATATTCCATCATTTCCGCCGGAGAAGGAGAACATGCTGTCGAGATAGCTCATGGCCTCTGGCAGCGTAGCTGACCTGAAAAATACCCAGCTGATCAACACGATGATGTAGGTGATGATAATGCTTGGGATTTTCCCTATGGCCTTATATACTTTGAGCAGGAATATCCTGTCGGCGATAAGGAAGAGGCCGTGGAAGGCTCCCCAGATCACGAAGTTCCAGTGCGGCTCCATGCCAGAAGCCTGAGATGAGGAACACCACCCAGAGGTTGAAATACATCCTGCCGGCCTTCACCCTGTTCCCACCCAGGGGAATATACAGGTAATCTTTCATGAATCGGCCCAGGGTCATGTGCCACCTGCGCCAGAATTCGGAAATGTTTTGCGAGATATAAGGGTTGTTGAAGTTCTCCGGGAAGCGGAACCCGATCATTCGCCCGATCCCAATGGCCATGTCGGAATAACCCGAAAAGTCGAAATAGATCTGAAAACTATAAGCAATAATGCCATACCAGGCAGTCATGCTGCCAATCTCCGCACCCCCAAGTTCAAATATCCTGTCAACCTCTTCTCCAAGCACATTGGCGATCAGTACTTTCTTTGCAAGTCCGACCACAAAGCGGAAAAAGCCGGTAAGGCGGTTGTCGATGTTCTCATTTGCCCTCCTGTCGACCAGCTGGTCGGCAATTTCATTGTATCTCACGATAGGTCCGGCAATAAGCTGCGGGAACATGAGGATATACAAGGGCATAATCACTCACCAGCTTCAGGGGAGCATGTACTTTTCTGTACACATCCACTGCATAGGTGATCTTTTGGAAGGTAAAGAATGAGATCCCAATGGGCAGGGCCATGCCTACCCAATGTACGGCATCCATACCAAAATAGGCGAGTACTTCATTGGCATTATCAACAAAGAAGTTGGCATATTTAAAGTATAGCAGCAGCCCGATATTCAGGGCCATGGAAGCAGCCAGCAGCCAGCCTTTGCTTTTCCCGTTTGATCGGTCCATGATCTTTACAATGTAAAAATCGAGGATAATGGATCCCAGCACCACAAATACGAAAGCTAGGTGCTCCCCAGGCATAAAAGAATATACTTGCCAGCAAGGCAAAGGGGTTCTTGGCCACCCTGGGCAATCAGGTAGTAGACGATCAGGAAGACCGGGAAAAAGTATAATAAGAATAAACTGCTGCTAAATACCATTTCTCTTATTCTTTGTTTGTTTCGTTTGTATTATTCTTTATTTCCTGTACGAGGATCCACATGGCATCCAGGTCCATCATCTCTTCCAGGCTGATGCCTTTCCTGTTTGCTTTCTCCCCGATACTGGCCAACCATTGTTCATCATTCATGATGCCGGCTTTTATTTCTTCAAACCTCCGGGATTTAAAGAGGACTGCATATGCTTTTTCAAAAAATAAGTTTGCCAGCACATGCATGTTCATTTCCGTATATAAAACCATGATAAAATCGAACTTCAACAGTTCATCCATGGTGACTTTAGGGAGAACTTTATCTGGATGCTCGGGTGAGAATACCTGCAGATCATAATACCTGAAATCTTGCTCATTCCACAGTTTTTTGCTGTCGTGCAGGTTATAGATCGTCCAATAATAGCTATCGGCGATCACCATCAGATTGGGTTTTGTTTTTCCTTCTTCTTCGTAATGATAACCATAAGGATAGGGCATTTCCTGATCCGGTATTTTAAAGAAGATGTTGAGTGCATCACCCACATCATAATCAGTACCTCTCGGGATCATCCGACATTTCAATGCCTTCATAGCTCATGTCAACCATATCGATTCCACTTACTGTCTTCCATATACCTCACTATAGAGTCGAGTGCAAAATAAGCTCCAAAAGTGTTCCAGTGAATGCTGCATTTGTGATATAAGGGATAGCGGGAAGTATCCTTCATCTGGCGGAAAAGGCTATTAAAATCAATATGGTTGATCCCTTGCCCCTGAAAGCAGCCTGGTAAGCCGCATTGTTGTTTATGCCTGTCGAATCATCAAAGAAACTGTTGGGAATATTTTCGGGGAACATGCTTGCTTTACCCGGGGCAAGCACAATGAGGAGTTCTGTTCCCAGCTTTTCCAGCTCATCTTGAACAGCCTTGATGGTTCGCATTTGTGATTTATAGCCTCATGACCAATAAAGGTTTTCCGAGGTATGCATTGATGTAATCGATCTCATACAGATAATCATCCTTTCCAACAATGATACCTGTATTCTTTGGTTTCCTGTATAACGTAAAAGTCAATTTGATTATGCATCCTGACAAAAATGTTCCTCAAGCCGATGTGGTCTTCCAGGTATTATTCATAGTCTTTTTGATAAGATCCATCCATCCAGGAGTGCAGGCTGAACTCAGGATACCCGGCATATTTGATATGGCCTCGCAGGGGCATGATGGTAAAATCAAATGTATCGACAAGCACCTTAGCCAGCGGGGAGATCAGCATCACAGTCATGATCAATCCAAAAAGTATTTTGTGATGGTTGCGCATAGAGAATTCCCGGCTATATATTTTGTAGTTTAATCTGCAAAAATAAACTTATTTAGGGGCGATTGAACTTCTTTTATGGCTGAATGGAGATAATCTTCCTGGTGAAGGAATGATCTGAGATTTGAAAATTGACAAAATAAATGCCTGATGGACAAGATTTCCCTGAACCATCCTTGCCGTCCCAGATCAGCTTGTCTATATCTTCTAAATTCAGATTATCAGCAAGGATGCTTACTAATTGTCCAGTTGATGAATATACAGTACATCTAAGTGAACCTCTATATTCCGGTTTGAATTTAATGGTGATTTCTGAATGAAAGGGATTAGGATATACCGCTTCTATCAAGCTTTCATACTCCTGATCCTGGTCGGAAATGCCCAGGTCAGTTGCTGAGAACAACAGGGTTTTGTAAGCCCGGATGTGATCATCATCTTCTGCGCAAAAAAGGATCTCGGTCTCTGTGTAGTAATCCTGGGGTGTGCCCGAAAATACACCCTCAACACTGATTTCCATTCCTGAGGGCAAGGGTTTAGCCTGCAATTCGATGGCCGTTCCTGCTTCAATTATGATGTTTTCGGCAAGCAAGGGGATATGATAATTCAGGTTATCTCCTTTTGAGATGCCACATGACCAGATGAAGCGCCGGCCCTCAAGGTCATTTTCATAGATGAAATTAATTCTTCCATCCTGGAAGATCTGCAACCCAAATACAACAAGCGGAGAATAGCCGGGATAATTAACATCAGCTGTCCACCGTATGGATAAACTTTCAGTTTCTTCCGTCACCCATATGCCATGTCCGAATGCAGGTACGAAATCAAGGTAGCGGGACAATAGGGGGGCGATGCATTTGTTATACCTGATCATCAGGGCAGGGTCCATCAGATATGGCCATGGATGGTAAGTGTTTTCAAACATGATGAAGCCTTGCGGGTGAATATAGATCGTATCATATTCCTCCCCGAAATAAGGGAAACTGAAGGGTATTACATACTGATAATTGCCGTAATCCCAGTTTTCCGGTTCTACGAACAAACCTCCGGTATCGAGCGCTGCCTGAATTGCTATTTCACTTTTTGCATGCAGGAGCGACCAGTTCACGGGGTCTGTACCTCCCGCTGACTCCAACTGGAAGGAATAGTTCTCTCCCACAACAGCAGGCGGCAGTTCTGATGTTGTTACCTCCATGAATTCTTGTTCCCATATGTTTAATAAAGAGGCATAGGTCGCACTGTTATTAATGATAGGGATGGAGTCTTCTGCACAAAAAGATTCCCTTGGATACTCTTCCGAATAGTCTATAACAGAAAAGTGACCGATATATCCTGTGCCCAGGCTGTCAGGATCACGTTCTTCAACGATCAGGAAGAAATGGTTATAATTCTTGGTTTCCACGTAGCCAAGAAGCGGGGTGATGTCGAGTCCGAATTCAATGGTTTTATGCTCTTCTACCTCAAGGCCTCCCTGCATAAACTGATAACCTCCCTGGAAGTTGAATACTGGAAAGTCAATGTGATGATCAGGCATTGTATCATTAGTATTGGATGAAACACCGCAGCGTATCCTGAGCATGCCGCGCATATTATGATGTAGCCTGACTTTTGCTGTGAGCTTAGGGGATTCCAGGTCTTTCGCATCCAGGACATGGACAGCATTGTTCCATATACCACCCTCATAAACTTTTTCAGCCAGTGTTTTATACATCATATAGCACTTGCCGCTATCACCGAAATTTAATCCACCTTCCCATCCATCGGCAAACAGCATCCCGCCGATCTCCCAATCACGCATGTTTATCACGCCATCTCCGTTAATGTCGAGATTGTTGGTATACATTCCATCTTCATTGTAATCGTAGCGGATTGAGTCATTGTAGCCTGTGATGGTCATGGCATGTGTGGGGTTTCCGGCCCAATGGACGATCACATGTTTTCCTGCTTCAGGCGTACCTTCGGGCAGGAAGCGTGGATTCCAGGGGGCATTGGCATAAAAAGAAGCAACCCCGCCCACGGCAGAGCCATCCAAATGGTTATGTAACCACTGCTTCAGGTTCATCAGCCCTTTTTCAGTGCCAACTTTGATCTGGTACACTTCGTGGATGCGGTTGCTCATGGCACTTAAATAATTGTCGTATCCGTTCATCCATCTTGTTACTCCGCCTGCCGACATGCCACCATACGTTTTAACGCTGGGGCAACCCAGGGCTTTTAATATCTCGAAACTGTGAAAATAGCTCACGCCATACCAGCCAACCCCTCTGTTCATAAAATTAAAAGTGAAATGCGGGGGTACTGGTTGGCAGAATCATCGGCTGGCAAATCCCGGAGCCTGTTCATTTCATAAGTGAAATTATATGCTATTCCGCTTACCTGTCCGCATTCACTGCTGACCTGTTTATATATGGGACGATAGTAGGGGAGGTCTGAATTATCCAGGAAATATGGCAACTCACTGCTTTTTAAAACGGGATTGATATTGATCTCAGGAAGTCGGCAAAGCATCACCGAATCATATGGACTTAAGCGGGGAGACACATATCTATTTGCAGACTGACCATATCCCTGGGCGAAGCTACACTGTACACCTAGAAGGATTAGTATGATCAATGCCTGTATTCTCATCGCATCTGTATTTATCAGTACCTGATTATTTTTGATACCAGGCGTTCGTTGCCATATTCCACGATTACGAAGTACATGCCATTCTCTACCGTGCTTCCCAATCCAGGATACCATTTAAAGCTATGGTTTCCGGAAGGAAGATGGACGCCTTCAGCGAGTACAGCAACTGTTCTTCCCTTGATGTCGGTTATCCTGATGCTGACGATATCTGATTTGCTAAGCTTGAGCATGACATTTGTTTCATCGCTGAAAGGATTTGGGAATACTTCCATTTCCATAGCAGATGACATCAATTCATCATTGCTGAGATAAGTATCGACCAGCAGATGGATGGGTATGATGGTTTCATGTTGGAAATTATCCCTGACAATCAGCTTGCAGTTGTAGTCACCATCTTCAAGTCCTACCGTGTTATATGTAAGCATGATCTCTTCCTGATCCTGTCCGTTGACAGCGCCCTCATAAACATTGCAGGAAATCCATGGAACGTTACCTCCCAGGTTTGTTAGGTTGATTTCCCCTTCAATGATATGGGGTTCCTGCCCATATTCATCTCCTTTGATTACATATTCGAGGGTAGCATCACCGGTAAAGCCTGCGTCAACGATGCCGCTGAACTCTCCATAGGCATATTCTCCACCATGGACAACACCCCAGCCCGAAGCATCTTCACCATACCAATTCAGTAATGGGCCGTTGCCAAAGCTTCCTGTAAATACCAGATCACCACTGCTTCCTCCACTGAAGTTTGAGGCGGATTGCACTTCGATTCCCTCAGGAAGCTGAATGCTCAACTCCTGTAGCCATTCATCATCGCCGCTGCCATTGTAAAGGGTGAATGACCAGCTGTATGGTTCGCCGCTATGAAATTCTTTTTGAGTGCAGTCAAGGTATGAGCCTTCAATGCTTTTATGTTCACCGCCGCTTGCATCAGTGACAGAGGACACCATAATTGAAAAATCGACACTTCCTGCCATGGGATTGCTTATTATCAAGGTATCAATGTCCTCTTCACCAGGCCTCATAATCTTGTCGACCAGATCTGGATTGAAATTTAAATGTGGATTCATATCCGTACACGATGGCAGGCTGATATAATCGATAAAAGCTGCATCAAGGCCTTCACTAACTGTTGAGTCTTTGGTATATTTCCACTTAAACCTGTGATAACCACTTTCAACAGCAAAACTTACTTCATCCCAGCTTAGTATACCGTCCCAGCGCGCCTGTTCAACTTCATCAATGTAAAAGGATAGGAAATCAGCATCATCACTCCCCACGTCTTCGCAACTTACTTTCCTGAAGAAGCTGATATTCCCTGTTTCCAGAACCTCCACATCCAGGATCATAGTAGAAACCTGCTTGTGTGAGATATTTCCTGATCGTGCACAGAAATCTCCTTCATAAGGATAAGTCTCATCCATGATCCAGTTACGGTCGCCATCAAAGCCCCAGCTAAATAAATGGAAATCGCCGGTCTCAAAATCTTCCAGGGTTAGGCCGATACGCTGGTCAAAGGAAAGTGTAGTTTTATATCCCATATTGCCATTAATATCGATATTGAATGTAGTATTATGGCCAATAGGTATTGCAGGATCGACGCTTATATTATAGGTCAGCAGTGTACTGCTATCAGTCTGAAGTATAGAAGTAAAAAAGTTGCTTTGATTGATCGTAATGAGCGGATCATCGGTGCTGAGGATACTATTTAATACGGATGCATTGCTGCTGCCTGAATTTTTAATCCTGACAATTAAGTCAGCAGTTTCCCCCGGGTCGAGTCTTCCATCATCACCATCGTCAACCATTACCTCTATGAGGTCAATGACAGCTGCATGGGCGATATAATAAAAAGTGTTTTCCCATGATTGCGCATTCCCCTCAATATTGGTCTCAATTTCTATCAGATGTCCATCAGGGATATCAGGTGCAATCTGAAAACTAAAAGCATTTTCCAGATTGATAACCTGACCAATCTGCATGTCTCCAATATTTTCATGATCATCAAGGAGGGTGATATTGGTATCTGCACAGATAATATTCATTAAGGCATCCTCTATTATGAAGCCTTCAAGGTTGGTAAGTTGGAAGCTAAGGCTGGCCATTTCACCATAATCAACTTGCTCGTCACCCCCAGAGGATATCGAATCTACGATCTGAATGCCTTCTGAGTAGAAATGGAGTGTTTTAATGTCGTAAACAAAATTGTTGTCGGTAAGCTTAAAGGTCATCGTTTCACCGTTGGTGGGTTCAAGAAGTGTACCTGAAATAAGGCCATCTTCAGAGACGCTCAGTCCATCCGGATAATTGTATCGTTCATAAGTATATTTGGAATTTTCATCTGGCAGGTCATCGAAGTAAAAGCTCGAAAACTGTATATCATCTGTCTCTCCATTACAAAGTCCCGGGACCCATAAAACTTCATCTCCTATGACGATATCTCCGTAAAGAAACTCAATATTACCATTTGGGTACAGCCTGACTGCCATATTAATATCAGTTGTTGTACTGGCTTCATTGATTGATGCCTTCCATCGAAAGGTGGCTTGTGTGTCGTCGCCTTCGTACCATATCCCATCACTAACTGAAGAATATAAGCGGATGGCATGGCACATGAAGGGGGAGATATGCCTGGTTATCTTGAACAGGTTCATATCATCAATAAAATATGGATAAGGATACAGTTGTTCATCAAACATAAGATAGCCATCAACATGTACAGTTACAGACGAGTATGAAGAATCATAGTAAGGGAAATCAAATTCAAGTGCCTTTGTTACAAATCCACTGTTATTGCTGTTTGGGTAAAGTTGGGTTTGAGTAATCATGGGGAAGGGTTCGCTGGAAACACTTTCATCATATTTCTTCAATAGCTTGAAAGTTTAATGGTGCGGTCCCTCCTGATGGAAATAACTGGGTACGAATAGGCTTGCCCGACAGTTCCAAGGGGCAGTCCGGCATTCAGGATGTTCACCCTGTCGAAATTGAAATTGGCTATCAGACTCAGGCTGGTAACATCGTTATTGTTGATCGGAACATTGGATTGTGGGCAGAGGGATCTCAACAGAACCATTGGTGTAGTCGATCACTGAAAAACTGTTAATCATGTCCGCTCCCACTTCCTGCAGGATCATATTCATATACCTGAAGAAAGAATTTTACATCCTGTCCAAGTTCAATTTCACTAAGAAGGGTGAAATATCAAGACCGAATTCAAGGGTTTTGTTTTCCGGCGGTCTCCAGCCTCCCTGCATGTATTGGTCACCTCCCTGATAATTCAAAATGGGAAATTCAAGTGTATACTGTGGATAAGCATCCATATACATTATTCGATACACCGGCTACAACTTTGAGTCTTGTCCCGTGAATTATGCGTGATCGTCACTTTCATGGTGGCCTGTGGCTCGCAGTTTTCTTTCGCATCCAGCACATACACGCTATGGTTCCAGATGCCGCCCTGGCCGAATTTATCAGCAACGGTCTTATACATCATATAGGCATAACCCTGGTCGCCCCAATTGGGTACACCACCATAACTTTGAACCATTTTAAACCCACCAATCTCCCAGTCTTTCATGTTCACTATCACCATCGTTATTGATGTCGATATGGTTGGTATATTGTCCCGTCGTTATTGTAATCCCACCTGATGGAGTCGTTATATCCTACAATAGTTTGTGCATGGTTAGCACTTCCTCCAAAGTATGTCAGTACGTATTTCCCGGCTTCCGGGGTCCCTGCAGGGAGGGTATTTGAAGCAGACATATACTGGGAGTAAAAGCTTCCAACACCGCCGATGGCAGCGCCTTCAAGGTGGTCGTTGATCCAGTGTTTGAAAACAGTCCAGACCTTCAGGTGTTCCGACATCGATCCTGTACGCCTCGTTGATCCGGTTGCCCATGCCATTGTAGTATTCATCATAGCCCGACATCCAGCGGGATTCACCGCCATATGAGAGGGTGCCACCATAATCAGTAACATTGGGGCAATTGCCCAATGCTTGAGGATCTTCGAAAGCTATGCAGAAAGCTCACCCCATAATAGCCATAACCGCTATTCATCCAGTTCCATGTAAAATGTGTCGGGTAGAGATTATCATTTATGTTGGCGGGTAAATCTCTTTCCCGATCAGTCTCATAAGTGAAATTATATGCTATACCGGCAGCTTGTCCGCAACAATACATATGTTGCTGAAAGACCTGACGCATATATGGCTGTGTTGAGTTGTCAACTATGGCGGGAGGTCTTTGTTTCTGTATACGATAATGGCAGCTTCAGTTCCGGTAGCTTTTTGAGTGCTTCTTGTTCTTCGATACTAATAGATTTAAGCTCAAAATTATTTGGAAGATTGTCTTCAGTTCCTGGGCGAATAAAAACCCCATAAGAAACAATATAAAGAGGGTAGATATAAGTTTCATAAAGTTTGGTTTATTGCTATGGGCAAATCTAATAAATATAATATTTAAGATGACAATAATACCACTGATAGGTTGCCTGACGGAAGCAGTGAGAATTTAATAGAAGATGATTTCGCAGCCCGGCTTTCCTTCACCGAATTTCGCTACTTTCTTTTCATTGAGCTTGGTATTATAGCATTTAATATTTTTCAGCATGTGTAAGCCTTCGAGCGGGCTAAGGGATTTGATAGCTGTATTATAAAATGAGATCTCTTCCAGCTGGGTAAAGGGCAGAAACATCATTTAGTTTTTTGATCTCTGTTCCTGCCATATCGAGCACTTTAAATTGGTCAAGCCTTCCAGATGGTTCAAGATCACTGATCGGAGTGTTTTTAAATTCAAGTTCTTTAAGTTGCTTAGCCCGGAGATGGCCAAAGATCTTCGAGAGGGTTGTTCGAAATATTCGAGTATCCCGATGGTGTGCATAGCTGACAATAGGTTCGAGATCGGATGATTTGCGGTCATTCATTTTCAATGACCTGAGCATATAAAGCTTCTGCAAAGGTATCAGTCCGCCCAGGTCTTTATTCTGCGAAATATCGATCTCGGTGAGATCAGCGATCTTTGCAGATCCTCAATGTCCGGGTGAGTTTAGTCCCTGCGGAGGCGATAAATACATCTTTCCAGGCAGATGACAGATGCAGCCCACCATACCTGGAGATCTGCACTCTGGTAGACCACCGTTGCATCAGGATTCTCTCTTTTAAATGCCATAACTTCACCAGTCTTGACATTGTACCGTCGGCATAAACAAAATCCAGACTGCATTTTCCGAAATACATTGATGTAGAAACTGTTGTATTGGAGATGTTAAGCTCTTTGAAGGTTTTTAATCTTGAGATGCATTGGATATCTGTAATTGGTGTGTTGGCTGAGGTCGAGATGATTCAAGGTTTATCAGGTCACGAAGGGGTTCACAATTACTCACTGCTGTACCTGAACAATTAAGGGTTTGCAGGTCGATCAGATCTGATAGGGGCCACAGATTATCGATACCTGTATTGCTGCAATCGAGTGTGTTGAGATGAACCAGCGATTTTCACAGGCGACAGGTCCTTGATATCCTTGTTCCCGGAAATATCCAGTGCGGTGATCTTGGCGCGTGATGGAATTGTTCTTTCTGGGAGGGATCCAGTTCAGATCATTTTTCTGAAGACTGTCTGCCAGGCCTCTGACATATTATTCCACCAATTATGAAGGGCAACGGATTCGAATATTACCAGGGTTTTCGGATTGTTAGTCCATGAACTTATTGGCCTTGGAAGCGGTGATCCCGGTATTGTCGCAATAAATATTTTCGAGTTTTCGCAAGCCCCTAAGGGGATCCAGGTTGCTCACATTGGTGCTGTCGAGATAAATGGTTTGCAATTCTTCAAGTCCTGAAAGGGCTGCAGGCTACTAACAGCTGTACTGCTGATATAAAGCCTTTCAAGTTTTCCAGCTCTTGAAGTGGCCCCAGGTCCTTGATATATGTTCTTGAACAATTCAATATCTGAAGTTCACTCAGATCTTCCAAAGGTCCAAGTTCACTGACAAAGGTATTGTTGAACCTCAGGTCGCGCAGTTTGAACATGCCTGAGAGCATGTCGATGCTGTCGGTAGGAGTATAGGAGAAAGTTAGACTTTCCAGATTTCTCAGGTTGGGCAACAGTTCCATGTCAAGCCAATATTGGTGGAATGAATGTCAAGGCTGTTAAGAGAAATGGAATATTGCATCGGTGCGATGCTGGTCACCGCGGTTCCGGAACAACCAGCGATTTCGATGTTGATGAGGTTCCTGAGCGGGCTCAGGTCGTCGATCAGTGGTGTTGGCACAATTAACTTTCTTTAAATTCCCCATTTGTGCAAGAGGTTTCAGGGACTCTGATATTCAGGTTGTCACTCACATCAATTTCAGTTTCGGAAGCGAGATCGTTGCAACATTCGGTAACTTACATTTTTCTGAGTGACAGGGTATCCATGATCAGGCCTTCGACGATCTCTGTTTCATCAACATGCAGTGTATCGCTATCCATAGACGAGGAAAGTGTCGATCGGCAACCTCCTGCATACCCCAGTATGGCTGCAATAGCCATGGTATCGTTGATCTCGATAACATTCGACAGCCTGATAGTATCGATAATGAATGCTTCATGTCCGATCACTTCGCGCCAGGCTTCCGGCATCTTGTTCCACCAGGCAAAAAGCTCATCTTTTTCATCAATCTTTGTAGTATAGATGGAAACGATCCTGAGATCCTGGGCAACATCATCAAAGTTCACTTCAATAAAGCGTTCCTTATTTGATGATACTGTTGTCGCCAGTGATGGTCGTTCCATTAAGGGTCCTGGTAAGCGTTACAACGAAATAGAGTTCTTTGCTATCATTGAAGTGGTGATCGATGCTGAAACATTCAATGAAAAGACAACTTCTTTGAAGAAGAAGTCAATATCTTTCAGATAAGCCTGCACATCTTTATTGATCAGGGTTTCCCGGTTGTCGTCAAGGTCGTCTTCTATCTGCACATCTCCGTCGCGGAAGATCTTGGCAAAGCTTTGGTTGATGATCACATCCTTATCCCTGACAGTAGTTTTCGCATTACCCAGGGTATTGAATGAATATTCCAGAAAATCGACCAGGTTTTGCACATTGGCCTTATATTCTGCGATCTGTTCAGTGGTGTATTCATCCCCATCCTGTTGAGCATGGGCGACGATTGGTGAGAGGAAAAGGAAAAACAGCAGTAAGGATGTTAAAAACTAAACCGTAGATTTTATTCATGGTAAATATAATTGAGCAGGATATCCCTGTTCTTTTCATCAATTTCCAGAAGGTTTGAGATGAGCCAGCCGCTGTTATAGCCGTCACGGTTGAAATAGGTCAAGTTCGAAATACCATCCATCGATCTGGAAGAAATGAAATTTCAGGTCTTTTACCGATTTAAATTTCAACCTTCCTTTTTTGATCTCATAAAAGAACAAAGATAGGTAATCGGGATTAAAATACCGGTTGCCCAAAATATTCCAGGCTGTCGTTTTCCTTAAATACCCTGAAAATATTCATGAAGCCCACTTCATGGCTTAGTGGATGAAGGAATTTACTGTCGTTGAAGTTGCTGTTATCGGGTTTTTTCAGTGTCTCGTAAAATGGCTCAAAGTAAACCCCATCAATCACCCATTTTGATCCTACCTCTTCTTCCTGCAATACCAGAAACAGCGTAAGATCCCTTATCAACGCCTTCATATCTGAAAATGGTGTTTCAATTCACAAAGCCATGCCCCGCCATGAAAATCAAGGAAAACCGGATCATCCTTGTCCAGCACGAGTGTCGGAGAATTTTTCTTTTGCGGCATCAGTCAGGATGCTGTTTTCAAGGTTAAAAAGTCCAGGGAGATACTTCTTTCGGAGTTTATAGGTACGAAAGTCCTTATCTTTCGTCGTACAGGCGTTCTCCCTGTTTATCTTCTTCCCCATTAAATCTCCTGAAGAACTGGTTTACCTGCTTTGTTTCGGCGTACAATTCAGTTTCATCATACTTAAAGTCGCCCAAAGTCCTGTGCTTTGTACACTGGCATGGCAGCAGCACCAGCAACAGTAGTATTGCCGGGATAGGGGTCATGTTTGAACATATAGGATTATTTTGTGGTTTCAACAACCCTGATATCGCCCAGGAGCACATCCCAGAAGCCAATCAGTTTACCGCCAATTTGGGTTTGTTTTCGTTCAACATAAACGGTAATGTCTTTTTTGGTGACATCTTTATAAATGAGGCCATCGTCTGTTGTACCTTCAAATCTCTGGAAGATGGTGATCACCCCAACATAGCGTCCGTCAGGCTGAAGTTCAAGGTCACTGATATATTGTATGTTGAACCATTCGATCTTCACTTTGTCGTAATTCAGCAGCATCAGCCGTTCGAGATATTCCCTGATACCATAATAAACAACTTCTTCACTGGCAAGGGATGAAACACCCATCTGGGCATCTTCTACAAAAAGTTCGAGGGTACGGTCGATCACCCTTTTTGCTTCTGAGAAGGGAGTTTGCTTATTCCCTATAATGCTGATGTATTTGCCAAGGTCACGGATCTTTTCCATGGCAAGGCTGTCGATGGCCCGTTTTCTTTCCGGGCTGATATCGGTCTGTGCTTGTGCGGAATAGCTAAAAGCCATTCCGGTCAATATGATAAGAATCAGGCTTAATTTTTTCATCTCTTAATAATCCTTTTTAATAAGTTCAAGTAATTTGATTTTTCCATTATCATCGTACTCGATATTGTCGATCTCATTCAGATTTTTCTTCTGGTCTTTGAGATATTCAAGGTATTTTTTTGCTGTCGTAGGCCTGTCGTAATCAACAATATCGCCTTCCTTGCTGATGATGATCAGAACCGGTGTGTTGGGACTGTGCAAACAGCTTAAGCGCTTCATTGATCTTGATATTTGCATTATCTATGCTTGATGCCCCGGCAACCAATGCAAAATAGTCGTGCCAGAGAGAGGCTCATGGCCTCATTCTTCTTTTTATTTTCTTCCTCCCATTTTTTGCGTGAGGCTTCCTTTTCAGCTTGATGACTTCCTCGGCCTGCCTGATCAGAGCGAGAATCTCCGGATCATTGAGGTTCATATCCTTTATCCGTTGAAGTTTGCTTTCTTTTTCTTCCAGGCTCATGTTGCCTTCATCGTTAATAATTGCAAGCAGGTCCTGCTTGGCAGTCTCTACTTTTTTGGCATATTCTGCAGCAGCTTGCTCACGGGCAAGTTTTTCCTTGCTCTTACATCCTGCCATTCCTGATCCGAGGCTCAGGGCAATCATCAGCAGAAAAGCAATTTTAAAGATTCTCTTGATCATCTTACTTAAAGGTGTTAATGGTTTAATAGAGAGGTATTCCCATTTTGGTATTACAACGCACAAAACTATTTAAAATTTCATTATGAAACATAAATTATACCGAATTAGAATGAACAGTCTTTTGTGCATAAATCGGATGCTATTTCAATATGGAATCAATTCTTGTTAATTTTGCCCTGAATCAGTTGACAGTAAATAGAGATATGGAAAAACTTCGTGAAGCAATACGGTACCTGCAAAGTGAAGGGATACAATCCCCTGAGATTGGAATCATTCTGGGCAGCGGCTTAAGCAAATGGTAGATAAGATGGATGTAGAAATAAAGATCCCTTATGAAGAGATCCCTCACTTTCCGGTTTCAACCGTTGAATTTCATACAGGGGAATTGATATATGGTAAGCTGGCCGGTAAAAAAGTGATGGCCATGCATGGGCGTTTTCATTATTATGAAGGCTATAGCATGCAGGAAGTGGTTTTTCCGGTCAGGGTGATGAAGTTAATGGGCGTTAAAGCTTTGTTGGTGTCAAATGCCTGTGGTCGATGAATATGGATTTCCCGAAAGGAAGCCTGATGATGCTTACCGATCATATCAATATGCTGGGCGATAATCCACTGATCGGTCCCAATTATGATGAACTTGGTCCGCGATTTCCCGGATATGAGTGAACCTTACTCATGAAGCATTAAATGAAATGATGCGAAGATTGCCCTGGAAAATAACATGATACTGAATGAAGGGGTATATGTTGCTTTTCCGGGTCCAATGCTGGAAACAAGGGCCGAATACCGCTACCTGCGCCAGATCGGGGCTGATGTGGTAGGAATGTCAACCGTTCCGGAAGCCATTGCTGCCAAACATATGGGACTTGCCCTGCGCTGCAGTATCCGTGATCACGGATGAATGCGATCCCGATAACCTGGCCGTAGCTGACATCAAGGATATACTTAAAACTGCTGCAATGGCTGAAAAGGATTTGATAGTGCTTATTTGAAGAATGGTGAGGAGAATAGCATTAGGCATTAAGCAGTAGGCACTAGGCACTAGGCACTAGGAAGCAGAATGCCTAATTTACCATTTTAAAGTCAGACTCTAAGTACTCCAAGTATTTCAAGTACTGCTATTTACTTCAATTCCAGCACATTCCCTGCAGGCGCTTCGTCGCCTTCCTTCATCTTATTCATCTTATACAACTGCTTTAGCTGGATTCCATAGAGTTGTGATATGAAGTACATGCTTTCTCCTGCTTTTACGGTATGCGTGCCGGCTTCTTTATTCTTTTTCTTTTTCTTTTCAATGTAAAGCATCTGGCCTTCCTTAAGTCCGTGATTTTTTACCAATCTCATTGTATTTTGGCAGTTGCCATGAATAGATCTCAAAGTCAGCAGCAATATCAGAAAAGCTGTCGCCGGCTCCTGCAAAGATGAATTTTACACCATTATTGATATAAACTTTTCGGCCTGTTTCCCAGATCTCAACGAGCTCATAAGTCGGAAGCTGCAGGATATACGCTGGAGCAGCAAGGACGGAATCATTCGTAAGCTCGACTGTATCTCACACTGGGTGAGATAATTAGGCGTGATTCCTTTATCGAATTCATACAGCAGGTTTTCCTCTATGATCTTGATCAGCAGCTGAGGATATCTTGGGTTGGTTGCATAACCGGCTTTTTTTAGACCATGGGCCCATCCTTTATAATCTGTGATCTTTAGCGTAAACAAGATCTGCATAGCGGTCACGGCCGGTAAGAAAGAGGGAGTGGTCGTGATAGGATTCATCGGCCGATTTGTATTTACGGAAGCATTCATTCTTTGCATCATCGTCCATATGAAAGGTCTTGCCCGTCCATCCCTTATGGCATTTGATCCCAAAGTGGTTATTGGCTTTACGTGCAAGTTCACTGTTCCCGCTGCCTGATTCCAGTATTCCCTGGGCCAGGGTGATGGATGCCGGAATGCCGTAATCTTCCATCTTGTCCATAGCAACATCTTTATAAGTCAGGATGTATTCATCCACCGTGATCTTCTGTGCGCTGACAGAGAATGCTCAGCAGTAAGAGAAGACAGTGATTGCCTTTTATAACATATGCAAAAATACTTGACTATTCTGACATTTTAATAACATACTTTTCACAACTTATTGTTTATTACTTACAGTTGCTTTTCGTCAGGCTGGAACCGCATAGTCACAGGTTCAAGTTCGTTTGGTTATATTCACGAGTTTATTGTTTATTGCTTCTTGCGTGCTTACATCCCATCAGTACTAAGAAATCCATAAGGCTAAATAGTTAACTTTGTATACGTGAATATAATCGAAAATATTTTCCCGATCTGACAGATGAACAGCATAAACAATTTTCTATGTTCAGAGTTGTATCCATATTGGAATGAGCGTATTAACCTGATTTCCCGCAAGGATATTGATAAGCTGGAGGAACGACATGTCCTCCACTCACTGTCAATAGCAAAGATCATTCAGGTTCAAACCCGGCACCAGGGTGCTGGATGTAGGTACAGGAGGAGGTTTTCCCGGCATTCCCGCTGGCCATACTTTTCCCGGATGCAAAATTCTTCCTGGTAGACTCTATTGGTAAAAAAATTAAAGTGGTAAATGAGATTGTTAATGACCTGGGTCTCAAAAATGTCAGGGCTGAGCAGATCCGGGCCGAGAAGATGATGGTAATTCGACTTTATTGTGAGCAGGGCCGTGACCAGGCTGCCGGTATTCATAACTGGGTAAAGCGAAGGATCAGGAAAAAGAATTTCAACAGCCTGAATAATGGCATTCTTTACCTGAAGGGGGGTGAAGTGGAAGAAGAATTGAATGGGTTGCAATGCCGATATGCGGTTTATGACCTGGATATAAACTTTCCCATCAGAATTTTTCCACACCAAAAAGCTGATATACATACCGCTTTCCGATAAGTTGATAATAAATTGTTCGGCTGACAGGATCTGCCACTGATATTTTTATCTATATTCGCCTTCTCTAATTTTCGGAAATAAATTCAAAATATACTATTATGTCAGAAGCTATTATCAAGTCATTGCGGCATTCAAAAGCAGCTCGCTGGGGTGCCCTCGCAGTGGTCTCATTTACCATGATGACAGGTTACTACATTAACTATGTTATTTCTCCTCTGAAACCTAAACTGATCGAATATATGGACTGGACCAGTACCGATTTCGGTCTCTGGAACGGGGCTTATGGTTTCTTCAATGTATTCTTTCTAATGCTCATTTTTGCCGGCATCGTGCTCGATAAGATGGGAGTACGGTTTACCGGTATAGGTGCGAGTCTATTGATGATCATCGGTACATTACTGCAATATGTTGCCGTTGCTGAGATCATTCCCGCCACAGGGCATGATCATGGTGGAACTGAAAAACACAAATTGCCATTGGAGCCCTGGGATTCGGTGTGTTCGGGGTTGGTGTAGAAGCTGCCGGGATCACGGTTTCGAAGATCATAGTAAAATGGTTTAAAGGAAAAGAATTGGCTCTGGCCATGGGACTTGAAATGGCTACAGCAAGGCTGGGAACCGCCTGGCACTTGCATTACCACTTCCCATGGCAATACGCTGGTTTGGTACAGATACAGAACCTGCACTCTCAGCGCCGGTTATGCTTGGACTGGGACTTCTGGTAGCTGGTTTTGTTGCCTTTATCTGGTATACCTTCATGGACAGGAAACTGGAAAAATCAGAAGGAATTAAAGATGAGATTACTGAAGAAGACAAGTTTAAAATGTCCGATATTCTTTTCATTATAAGGAATAAAGGATTTTGGCTGATCGCCCTCCTATGTGTGCTTTTTTATTCAGGTATATTCCCATTCCTATATTATGCCACAGACCTGATGATCAATAAATATCAATGTGAGATGATAAATTCGCTGGTACCATTCCGAGCTTACTACCTTTCGGAACCATCTTGCTAACTCCATTCTTTGGGAATATATATGACCGAAAGGGAAAAGGGGCTACAATTATGCTTATTGGTTCAGTAATGCTGTTGGTTGCCCATAGTATTTTTGCAATCCCTGCCTATCACAATTACATACGTAGCTATATATCCTGATCATTTGGCTTGGCGTTACCTTCTCACTGGTACCTTCAGCCATGTGGCCATCCGTACCAAAGATCATTCCTGAGAAACAACTTGGAACTGCTTATGCCCTGATCTTCTGGGTGCAGAACTGGGGCTTGATGGGTGTACCTTACCTGATTGGATGGGTGCTTGATAAATATGGTCAGGATACTGGATGCCAATGGTGAATTAATAGGTTATGACTATACTTATCCTATGATCATTTTTGCGGCAACAGGCTTCCTGGCTATTATTGTTGCATTGATGCTGAAAGCAGAAGACAAGAAAAAAGGCTATGGCCTTGAAATGCCAAATATTGAGAAATAATATAAAACATAAATTAAAATGAGTGAAGAAATCAGAAATCTGAAACCCGAAGCGCTGTGGGAAAACTTTTATCAGCTTACCCAGGTGCCAAGGCCATCGAAGCATGAAGATGCCATTCAGGCATTCATGATGGAGTTTGGCGAAAAGCATGGACTGGAAACATCAAAGATGAAGTTGGAAACATTATCATTAAAGAAACCTGCTACGCCGGGAATGGAAGAACCGCAAAGGCGTGATCCTGCAGGCACACCTCGATATGGTACCGCAGAAGAACAGCGGTACCGACCATAATTTTGAAACCGATCCTATCGATACCTATATCGATGGTGACTGGGTGAAAGCAAGGGGCACAACACTCGGTTCCGACAACGGTATTGGTGCAGCAGCTGCAATGGCAGTACTGCAGGATACAGATATGGTTCACGGACCTGTTGAAGGCCTTTTAACCTCTGATGAAGAAACAGGAATGACAGGTGCCAACGGACTAAAAGCAGGCCTGCTCGACGGTGATATCCTGATGAACCTGGATTCAGAAGACGAAGGTGAACTTTATATCGGTTGTGCCGGTGGTAGTTGATACCGTAGGTGTATTATAATTATTACAGAAGAGGCTGATCTTCTGATGGAGCTGCTACTTGCAAGATCAGCATATACTGGCCTTAAAGGCGGACATTCAGGACTGGATATCCACCTTGGCCGTGGCAATGCCAACAAGATCATGAACGGACTTGCTCATGGAAGCAGCTGATAAATTTGGGCTGCGACTTGCAAGTATCAATGGCGGAAGCCTGAGGAATGCCATTCCTCGTGAATCATTCGCTGTAGTAGTTGTTCCGGATGCCAATAAGGATGATTTCCTGGGCTTTGTTTCTGCATATGCAGTAGGCACAACAGGATACATTTAAAGATGCAGATCCGGGACTGGAGATAGCCGCTGAAGATTGCGATATGCCGGTAGCCTACTATCGATGAGAAGACCACAAACGGCCTTTACCGTGGCAGTGGATAAATGCCCTAACGGAGTGATCGCATTCGATAAGAACATGCCTGACGTAGTGGAAACATCCACCAACCTGGCTGTTGTCAAATCCGAAGGTGGCAAGATCGAAATGGCCAGCCTGCAACGCAGCGCCGTTGATGCAGAAAAAGAGAAGATCGCACAAGAGCATCTTCAATGTATTTACAGAAGCCGGTGCCACAGCAGAGAATTCAGGCGATTACCCGGGATGGAAACCTAATGTTGATTCACCCATCCTTAACGAGATGAAAGAGGTATATAATAAGAACTACGGCAAAGTACCTGAAGTAAAGGTAATCCATGCCGGACTTGAATGTGGTATCCTCGGATCTGCATATCCTCACTGGGACATGATCTCCTTCGGGCCAACCATCCGCAATCCTCACTCACCGGATGAAATGGTAAATATTCCTACAGTTGCTATGTTCTGGGACTACCTGGTGGAGACTTTGAAAAATATTCCTGCAAAATAATTTGTTATAATTAAAAAAAGGTCTATTTTTGCACTCCCAAAATTGAAGCATAAAATGAAAAGAACATTTCAACCATCGAACAGAAAAAGAAAGAACAAACACGGATTCAGAAAGCGGATGTCGACTGTCAACGGACAGAAGGTAATCAAAGCGCGCAGGGCGAAAGGCAGAAAGCGACTGACGGTTTCGGATGAAATGAGATAAAATTCCAAAACCCCGCCGAAATGCTCGGGGGGTTTTTTTTTACAAACCATTATGGAAATAAGAAACATCGCCATCATTGCCCATGTAGATCATGGGAAAACAACACTGGTCGACAGGATACTGCACCAGGTGAAATTATTCAGGGACAACCAGGAAGTTGAAGACCTTATCCTGGATTCCAACGACCTGGAGAAGGAGAGGGGGATCACCATACTTTCCAAGAATGTATCGGTAAGGTACAAAGATACGAAGATCAATATCATTGATACTCCCGGCCACTCCGATTTTGGCGGTGAAGTGGAGCGTGTACTGAATATGGCTGATGGCGTATTGTTGCTTGTCGATGCTTTTGAAGGCCCAATGCCGCAAACACGCTTTGTATTGCAAAAGGCCTTGGAAATGGGACTGAAGCCCATAGTCGTCATCAACAAGGTAGATAAACCCAACTGCAGTCCGGATGAGACCAACGAAGACGTATTTGAACTGATGTTCTCACTTGATGCCACCGAAGAACAACTGGACTTTCCAACTGTTTACGGATCATCGAAACAGGGATGGATGGGGCCCGACTGGAAAGAACCCAACTCAGATGTCACTTATTTGCTCGATACGATACATAGAATACATTGATCCACCGGCAGACAATCCTGGTAAACTGCAATTGCAGATCAGCTCACTTGATTATTCATCCTATACCGGCAGGATAGCCGTAGGCAGGATTCATCGTGGCAGCATCAAGATGGGTGACCAGGTGTCGATCGTCCAGCGAAACGGCATGATAAATAAATCGGTGGTAAAAGAACTTTATCGTTTTGAAGGACTTGGAAAAGAAAAAATTAAAACCGAAATGACCTCCGGTGAGATCGTGGCTGTTATGGGACTGGAAAATTTCGATATCGGTGATACCATTGCCGATTTCTGAAGAGCCGGAAGCCCTGAAACCCATTTCAGTTGACGAGCCAACAATGAGCATGCTCTTTACTATCAACAACTCTCCTTTCTTTGGCAAAGAGGGGAAGTATGTAACCTCCAGGCATGTCAGGGACCGACTGATTCAAAGAAACAGAGAAAAACCTGGCCCTGACGGGTGGAAGAAACTGATTCGCCCGATAAGTTACTGGTTTACGGCCGTGGCATTCTTCATTTTCAATTCTGGTTGAAACCATGAGGAGGGAGGGATATGAGTTTCAGCTTGGCCAACCGAAGGTGGTGATCAAAGAGGTAAATGGATTTAAACATGAGCCGGTTGAATTGCTCAACGTGAATGTTTCGGAAGAGTTTTCAGGAAAAGTGATCGAGATCGTAACCAGGCGAAAGGGTGATATCCTGAATATCTCAGACCAAAAATGACAGGGTAAACCTTGAATTCAAGATCACAGCCAGGGGACTGATCGGACTTGCCAACCCGCTACTTACTGCAACTGAAGGAGAGGCTGTGATCTCACACCGTTTTAAAGCGTTCGAACCCTGGAAAGGTGAAATTCAGAGCAGAAGAAATGGAGCCCTCATCGCTATGGAAACCGGCACTGCCATCGCATATTCTATCAATAAAGCGCAGGACAGGGGCAAGTTTTTTATAGATCCGAATGAAGAGATTTATGCCGGGCAGGTGATTGGAGAAAGTACCAGGTACGATGACCTGGTCATCAATGTGATCAAAACAAAGAAACTGACCAATATGCGGGCTTCAGGCTCAGACGATAAATTGTCGATCGCTCCGGCCATAAAATTTTCACTTGAAGAAGCCATGGAGTATATTGGAGATGACGAATATCTCGAAGTTACTCCTAAATCAATCCGCATCAGGAAAATTATGCTTTCCGAACATGACCGGAAGAGTGAAAGAAACCGCAAAAACTCCGGTTTTATAATAAATTAAGAACTTCTTTTGCTATTAATTAATAATTTAGCAATCCGAAAATACCCCGAATTGCGGGGCCGATAAGCTATGGCATCCTTTTTAAATTTTATAATGATCCTCATCCTGATCTGGCTGGGATTTTCCCTCTTTTTCAGGTATGTCTTTCCACGTTTGTTATTGCTGTGGGTGAAAAGAAAGCAAAAAAAGATGATGGAACAGATGGGGATCAACCCTGATGACCTGAAAGAGAAAAAGACCCGTGAAGGTGAAGTGAACATTGATAAAAATCCTGGATAAAGATAAGAAAGGTTCTACAGAGAACCTGGGAGAGTATGTTGATTTTGAAGAAGTAGATGATTAAGGTGTTATGTGTTAGATTTTAGGTGAATCCAATACCTAGCACCGCGTACCTCGAACCAAACAAATAAGCATGGAAAAATTCAATTTTAAGAAGCTCATCCCCTATATCCTGGCCATTCTGGCCTTCGCCCTGATCAGCCTGATCTATTTTTATCCTGCCTTAGAAGGGAAAAAACTAAAACAAGGTGATATTGACCGTCATAAGGGCATGTCGAAGGAGATTACTGATTTCAATAAGGCAACCGGAGAACAAACCCTCTGGACCAACAGCATGTTTTCAGGTATGCCGGCCTATTTTGTTTCTGTACAGTTTGAAGGAAACTTGTTCAAAAAAATAAACAAAGCATTACAACTAGGTATGCCTCATCCGGCGAACCAGGTTTTTGTTTACTTCCTTGGATTTTTTATTCTATTGTTGGTATTGCGGGTTAAACCATGGATTGCAGCTATAGGGGCGTTTGCATTTGCATTTTCTTCCTATTTCTTCATCATTATTGAGGCAGGACATAACTCAAAGGCCACTGCCGTAAGCTATATGGCGCCAGTTCTTGCAGGGATTATCCTCACATACAGGGGGAAATATATTGCAGGCGGCTTGCTTACTGCTTTTTTCCTGGCCCTGGAAATTGCTGCAAACCACCTTCAGATTACCTATTACCTGTTTATGATCATATTGGTATATGGCATTTTTGAGCTCGTAGAAACCATAAGGAATAAAACATGGCCGCATTTTATAAAAGCTACCGGAATATTAGTGGTAGCAGCTCTCCTGGCCGTGGGCACACATGCTACCAGCTTGCTGATCTCTGCTGATCATTCACAATATACCACCAGGGGAAAATCTGAATTGAGCCTGGGAGAAGCGAATAAAACCAACGGCCTCGACCGTGATTATGTTACCCAGTGGAGTTATGGTGTTGGCGAAACCTGGACCCTTCTTGTCCCTGATTTCATGGGCGGAGCCTCCTACGGCAAGGTTGGGGAAAACTCAAACATGTATGAGCTGCTGATCAAATATCGGGTACCAAAGAATGATGCCAGGGCAATCACAAGCCAACTGCCTTTATATTGGGGGACACAACCATTTACCTCGGGCCCGGTATATGTCGGTGCCATCATCTTCTTCCTGTTTATTTTTGGTCTGATTTACGGTCAGGGGTAAACTTAAGTGGTGGTTGCTATCAATTGCAGTACTATCCATTTTGCTGGCCTGGGGGCAAAATTTTATGTGGTTCACAGACCTTTTCCTGGATTATTTCCCGGGATATAACAAATTCAGGGCAGTGACCATGATCCTTGTTATTGCCGAGCTTGCCTTCCCTGTGCTTGGTATACTGGCCCTGGCAAAAATATTTGAGAAGGATCGGGATAATGCTCTCCTGCTGAAAGGACTGAAGTATTCCTTAGCTATTGTTGGGGGGATCTTACTGGTATTCCTTGCAATTCCGGGAGTACTTTTTGATTTTAGCCATCCAGGAGATATGCAATACATGGTAAGGATGGGATATCCTCAGGAAATGCATGCTGAGGTGATTGATGCCCTGGAGGGCGATAGAATGAGAATTCTGAGGATGGATGCCTTCCGCTCACTTGCATTTTATCTTGCTAAGTGTCGCACTTATCTGGCTTTTTGTCAAGAATAAGCTGAAGGCAACATATGTGATCGCGGGTATCGGATTACTGATTCTCATTGATATGTGGGCAGTAAATCAAAGGTACTTGAATGAAGATAATTTTGTTAGAAGCACTGTAGTTGATCGTCCCTATAGCATGACTGAGGCAGATAAGCAGATTTTGCAGGATAGGGAAGTTTATTTCAGGGTATTAAACATGACCGTGAGTCCTTTCAGTGATGCCAGTACATCATATTTCCATCATTCTATTGGCGGTTACCATGGGGCAAAGCTGAAGCGTTACCAGGAACTGATCGAGTACCAGATTGATCCGGAAATGAACATGTTGATCAATACTCTTCGTTCTCAAACTGACTCTCGATTAATCGTTAGCGACCTGAAAAACGTGCCGGTGTTAAATATGCTCAACACCAAATATTTGATCATTCAGACCCAATCAGGGCCATTTCCGGTGATGAATCCATATGCCATGGGGAATTGCTGGTTTGTAAGTGATTATAAGATTGTAGAGAATGCCGATGAAGAGATCGTTGCAATAGGCGATATAGACCCGGCAACTAATGTGGTTGTTGATAAACGATTCAGTGCAGCGATAGAAGGAAAACAATTCATCCTTGACAGTACTGACTATATCAGGCTGACCGACTATAAAGCGAACCACATGACTTATGAGTCGAATGCCGGTTCCGAGCAATTGGCTGTATTTTCTGAAGTGTATTACCCTAATGGATGGGATGCCTATATTGATGGAGAATATGTTGAACACTTCAGGGCCAACTGGATTTTGAGAGCTATGGTTATCCCGGCAGGAAAACATACCGTGGAATTTAAATTTCAGCCAAGCATATACAGTAAAGGAGAAGCCATTAGTCTTGCCAGCAGCATATTGTTATTATTGCTGTTGGTGGTATATGGGATTGTTGAGATTAGAAAAATTATTTGATCGTTACTGCTTACTAGCTGCTTGTTCCTGGCAACCAGTAGCCAGTAACCAGCAACTAGAAACATTATTAAAATGAAATCCGTCCTCATATTGACCTATTACTGGCCCCCGGCCGGTGGTCCGGGAGTTCAGCGTTGGCTGAAGTTTGTGAAATACCTGGAGGAGTTTGGCTGGAAAGCAATTATTCTCACAGTCAAAGACGGAACCTATTCTGCTATTGATGAGGAATTGGTGAAGGAGATTCCAGTGAATATACCGGTAGTTAAAACCAAAAGCCGCGATCCTTTTCGTTTTTATAATCTGCTGAAAGGTAAAAAAGATGGTTCGGTTTCAGTGGCCCTCATCAATATCAATAAAAAGAGATCATTTATCGATAAGCTCTCGATGTACATCCGATCCAATTTCTTTATTCCTGATGCACGAAAAGGCTGGGTGCCATATGCCTATCGAGAAGCAGTAAAGATCATTAACCAAAACAAGATCGACCTTATAGTTACTACCGGCCCACCCCAGAGTACACACCTTGCGGGATTGAAGATAAAAAAGGCAACAGGCATTAAATGGCTGGCTGATCTCAGGGACCCCTGGACAAACGTTTATTATAACGACATGCTTCCCCGTACAAAGAAGACTGCCAGGATCGATAAAAAATATGAGGATGAAGTTCTTAGGACCGCTGATGCCATAACGGTGGTGAGTCCTGGCATGCAGGAGGAATTCTGCGATAGGAACGTTAAAGTTATGGTAGTCATGAATGGTTTCGATATGGCGGATATGAAAAAAAGGAGACAGGGTGACGTGGAGATGGAGAGACAGGGAGAAGGGAAGTTTACCTTATCGTACACTGGAAATTTCAAACCGAACCAGCATATTCCTGAAATTTGGGATGGAATCTGTGAGTTGATTCGGGAGGACGAAGGGTTTGCAAAAGATTTTCGAATACGCTTTGTGGGTAATGTAGATTCATCTGTTCCTGATTATTTTGCTGAAAAGGGATTGGCAGAGAGCCTGAACCTGGTCAGCTATGTCCCCCATGCGGAGGTTACCCACATCATGGGCAATTCTGACCTGCTATTATTCGTTATTCCGCAATCACGAAACAATAAGCTCATCATCACCGGAAAGCTTTTCGAATACCTGGCATCAGGTACTCCTGTTTTATCAGTCGGGCCGATAAAAGGGGATGCTGCGGCTATCCTCATCGATACAGATCGGGAAAAGATGTTTGATTACGGCGAAAGGAACGCTTCAAACAAAAATTACTGCAATATTACCTGGATTGGAAATACAGGGAAAGAGATTGGAGAAACTAAATACTAGTGCGCTCGAAAAATATTCAAGGAGATCATCAGCCCGTTTAATGTCAGAAATCATGCAGGAGATCGTGTCATGACTACGAAATTAACTTCCTATAAGAGAAACAGGGGATTTTACAAGCCCAAAGCTTTCCTGATCACGGTGAAAAGTTTTGAAATGGAAAAGATCCGTGAACGTTACCTGAAATCCAGAAAAAACAAAAGTGGAAGGGTTGGTAGTGTTGAACGTCGTGGAGTAGATCAGGGTGGTGTTGTTTATGTTGAAATAGAAAATGGAGTGATCAGCAAGTATGAGATCCTGAGTTTTCTGCCTGAACCCAGGGGTATAGACGTAGCAAGAGATATGATCGCCATTTCAACTGAGAATGTGGTGCATGTGATCCGGCAAAACGGAGTGGAAAGGATCGATAATCCATGGTTTAGCTATATCCATACTGTTCAGTTCAATCACTGCCATGAGGCTGACCGACTCCTGGTTTCATCCTCAGGCTATGATTGTATTTTCGAATATGACCTGGCCAATTTTGAAAAAACCTGGGAATGGTTTGCCTGGGAACATGGGTTTAAAAAGGGATACAATGCCAAAACAGAGCGGGACATTATCTTGACAAGGAATGTGAAGGAAGCCACACAACTACGATTAAGTGGCGAAGAGTATTTATTTATCAGTAACCCCGAAAAGCAAGTTTTACCTACAGCCCAACGTGCTGCCTTTATCAATTCTGTGGTTTATGATTGCTCTCAGAGGGGAAAGTTGCTGGCTACTTTTTTTCATGAAGGAGCAGTTTACAGGATCGATATGAATAGCGGGAATTGTGAAATCGATCCTTGACGGCATGAAAAGCCCTCACGGAGGAAGGAATTATCGCGACCTTTATATGGCTACCAGCACAGCTTCTGGAGAATTGTTATTCAGTGATGACACAAACTTTCATTTAGCGGCCTTCCCGGAAAGCCCGACGAACTGACTGATCTGGAATGGTTGCAAAATTCGGCTCCTTTTGAGGATTGCATCATTACCATCGATGCCAACAGAAACAGCTTTGTGTTGACCGATCTGGAAAACAAACAATACGATATGGTTCCTTTCGACCCTAACTGGGCCATACAGGATATTGCCGAGCTCATTGATGAGACTACAAAGCAGCTGGTAAAAGAAATAAAGGATATACTATAGGATCCAGCGGATCGGTTCAAAGGCTTCAGCATATTCGTTTCCTGCCTGTAATCCCCGCACCCGGGCCAATCCCTCAAAAAAATCTTCAGACTTATATGCCCGGATTTCCTGAGAGCGATAAGCAGAAATGGCCTTCCCATTTCACGGCCAGGTCTTCCTTGCTGAGTTTTACATGGAAATTCGAGATGAAGTGCAGGTTATTCCAGGGAAGCTCATATCCCAGCAGGCAACAATGTTTAAATGCACGCAGCCCCTCTTCATAGATTGTCTTATGATCCTGGTGGATATCGTTCGAATTGGGCATGACTATGATGTCGGGTTGAATGCTTTTCCTGAGCCTCACCATCTCTTCGAGGATATCTTGGCGATGCTCAGAAAACCTTCTAACCGGGAAGTCAAAAGTGATGATATTGCTTTCCTGTATTCCCAAAATCCGGGCTGATGCCCTGAGCTCTTCATAGAGCACGTTTTCAGGGAATCCATCGGGTACTGAGATTTTACAAGGGGAGAAAGCCACATAATAAAGCTCATTATCCTTGCCCCATCGCGCAATACTGCCACCACAGGCGTATTCCGGGTCATCAGGGTGGGGGGCAAGAAACAGGATCTTTTTCCCTTTTATCATATGCTATAGATTTAATGCAAATATAACAGTAAATTCATTTTTTTATTATGCTAACGGGCCTTGCTGAGGATATTCCCAACAAATGAAGAAATATCATAGTTATTCAGGAAGATCTTATGGAGTTCATATATCAGCGGGAATTCTATTTTGTCGGAACTATCCAGGATGTCTTCGCAGAAAGTATTTACAGCCATCTTTCCTTCAAGTACCACTTTGTCAGAAATATCTTTTGTGAAGAAGCCTTTCCCTATCAATAGCCCAAGTGTGCGGTTCCGGCTGAGATCGTTCAGTGCAGTCAGGCTGAAATCACCATAACCGCTGTATTTAAACATAGAAGCTTCCTTTCCGCCCGATTTAATAATATTCTGCGCATCTCATCAAATGCTTTGGTAAGTATCAGGAAGCGGAGATTGGGTGAGTCGAAGTTGGCATCTACAATACCCAGGATGATTGCATAAATATTTTTAAGGATACTGAGATATTCCACACCTTCCACATCCTTTGTGAAGTCGAGAAATATGGGCGTATCCATGAAAATATCCTGGATTTGAGGGAATATCTTTTCATCTGAAGCAGCAAATGTCATGGCGGTGGGTGAGCATTCATGACCTCACGCGCAAAAGTGGGGCCTTTCAAGGTGCTTATGGGGTTTGTAAGCATCTTTTCAAGGCAGGCGGTAATGGTCATCTTTCCACAGCCAAATCCCTTTGCCAGATTCACCAGCAACACATCATCACGGATATGCTCTTTATTTTGAAGCACGAAATCAACTGTGATAAAAGATGGAATGCCGAGGAATAAGAATGTTCGGCATCCTTTAAGGTCTTAACATCATGGCTTGCATTAAGCTTTTCGCTTAGAGGAGAATTTGGGAAATAATCCGGATTTATGTGCTCCTCATTAATGGCCTTGGCAACATGTTCTTCAATGGTATGAAGGGTGACAGCATGTCCGGAAATGGCTAAAGTGTTCCCTATGGCAGTTCCAATAGAACCTGCCCCTGCAATGACGATATTGGGCTTATTTTCTTTCAAAATATTGATTTAAAAGCAGATGATATGTGCAAATATAATCAGATTTAGGAAAGCATAAAATTTCAAAATCTTCGTTGACAGCAGGAAGATCGATAAGAATATCACGATTATTTGCCTGGAAATCCACTTATCCAATTGAAAAAAGGTATCATCATACAGGCTCGTGTGGGATCCTCACGGCTCCCGTTCAAGGTTGTGTTGCCCTTCGACCATACAAAGGCAATCATCGAGATCCTTCTGGATAAGCTGAAGGCCAATGCTGAAGGCATCCCTGTTGTCCTTGCCACTACAAAATCAGGCGATGACGATGTGCTCTGCAAAGTGGCCACAAATAAAGGAGTGGATTGCTTCAGGGGGCCTGAACAGGATGTGCTGGGCAGGTTTATCCTGGCGGCCGAACAATCATGGTTTTGATCAAATAATACGCATCTGTTCTGACAATCCTTTTCTGGATGTTCCGGCAACCATGGAATTGTTGAACCCACAGGATGAAACATATGATTATGTGGCATACCGTATGGCAGGACATTTACCCTCCATCAAGAGTCACCTGGGCCTTTGGGGGGAAGTCGTGAGCCTCGAAGCCCTGAAAAGGATCAAAAAGGAACCAACGAAAAGCTGTATTACGAGCATGTGACAAACTACATTTATGGTCATCCTGAAAAGTTCAATATAAAATGGTTGAATGCTCCGAGCATGTTTTCGAGCGGCATGATATACGCCTGACCATCGATGATGTAGAGGATTATAACTTTGGCAGGAATTATTATACGAGATGAAGCAGGCAGGGGACGGAGCCTAAACTCCAGAAACATTGTAGCGTTTCATCGATCAGCATCCGCAATACCTGGAACTCGATGAAGGATCCCAGATAAAGAAATATACTAAATAGCACTTATCTTTGCGTTTTATGGATACGACATACATCATAGGGGAAATCGGGCAAAACCATAATGGTTCACTTGAAATCGCTAAAAAGCTGATCGATGCGGTTGCTGAGCCTGTAGAGGATAGAATTTTCGGGGAGTATCTGAAGCCAATGGATGCGGTAAAGTTCACTAAGCGCGACCTGGCCGAAGAGCTTTCAGAAAGTGAAATGAAGCGGCCCTATACCGGTGCCCATTCCTTCGGAAAAACCTATGGGGAACACCGTGCATTCCTAGAACTAGATGATGACCAGCATTTTGAGCTATACAAATATGCTAGGGAAAGAGGTTTGGAGTTTGTAGAAACCCTGTGCGCGAGAGGCTGCATGTCGATGTTCAAGATTTCAACCTGATAGGCTGAAAGTGGCTTCGCGCGACCTCACTAACCTGCCCTTGCTGGAGCCATTGCTGAAACAAAGATCCCAATGATCCTGTCTACAGGGATGGGAGGGAAAGCTGAACTGGACAAGGCCCTGGAAACCATTACAAGATACCATAGCAATGTGGCAATCCTGCATTGTTTGTCGCAGTATCCATCCGAATACAAGAATATTAACCTGAATACCGTTCCTTACCTGATGAGCGAATACCCGGAATATACGATCGGATATTCAGACCACAGTATTGGGATTGTAGTCCCGGTAGCAGCTGTGGCTCTGGGTGCAAAGATCATCGAAAAACATATTACACTTGATCGAAATATGAAAGGTACCGACCAGAAAGGTTCCCTTGGTACCGAAGGGATCTGGCGAATGGTGAGGGATATCCGGAATGTTGAAAAATCGATGGGAGAGAAACAGATGTTTATTTCAGACGTGGTTCAGCATCAACCAGGATAAAACTGGAACGATCCATTGCTTCCCAAAATACGATCAATAAGGGGGAACTGATCAGAGAGGAAGACCTGCACCTGCTAAGCCCGGGAGATGGATTCAAATGGGAGGAGAAGCACTTACTGGTAGGTAAAATGGCTAATGAGTGATATTCCCGGAGATGAGATCATTTACAAACACATGATAAATGAAAGAGATCAAGCTTTTCCTGACCGATATCGATGGCGTATGGACCGATGGTGGTATGTATTACGACAATGAAGGAAATGAATGGAAAAAGTTCAATACCTCCGATAGTGCAGGAGTGCTTTTCCTCAGGATGCTGAATATCCCTGTAGGAATCATCACAGGCGAGGATACGGATATCGTTGCCCGAAGGGCGAAAAAATTAGGAATTGAGCTGCTTTTTACGGGGGTTCGTGAAATAAACTGGCCGTGGTAAATAAAATATGTGAAGAAATGAGATCGGGCTTGATGAAGTGGCATACCTGGGCGATGATATCATTGATATCCCAGTGCTTGAAGCTGTGGGACTTAGCGCTGTACCGGCTGAGTGCCTGATTATGTGCAATACCATGCCAACTGGGCCTTAAAAAAAAAGGGAGGGGAAGGTGTATTCCGGGAATTCGTGGAAAAATACTTGGCAGAACAGGGCGTACTAAAAAAGGCTGATCATCTCTATCTCTCAAAAATCAAATAATCACCCCATTCACAAAGTCCTCCAGTCACAAAATCCCTCAGTCACATAGTCTCCTAATAAACTCCAACGCCCTCTCCGATGCCTTCCCGTCAATGGCAAATGCATATTTTGATATGAATCTATTGTAGGCTTCAAGCTTAATGCTTGCTTTCCCATTGATAATATCCGAGATGTGATTCTCAAGCTCCTTTTCATTGGTGGCCTGAAAGGCAACATTCTCTTTATGGTAATTTTGAATATCCTGTTTCAGGTGGTCAAGAACGATTAAGGGCTTGCCGAAATAAACAGTCTCAGTCCCCACAGTGGAAAAACAGGTGATCAGTATGTCGCATACAGATATTAGTGCGTACAAGTCAAGACAGGCTGACCTTAATCCTGTCGAGTCCTATTTTATTTGCAATATGGGTGTAATAGTCAACATCATTCCTCTCATTCGGATGCAATTTGATAGAAGGAAGCCATTCGGGGTATTCTTTACAGCTTTCATCACATCTTGGCAGCAGGTTTCCTCAATGGCAGGATCACGTTGTGGCTGAGAAGCAAAGACAATAAGTTTGTTTCTGGTTTGATACCGGTCAGGAAATTTCCCGTTACCTGCAATGAGTGCCTTCGAGTACCGGGATGATATCTGTTCTGATCTGTCCGCTGACCTCTACTGAGTTTTCACCGTAATTTCCTTTTTTGACCAGGAATTCCTTCCAGAAATGCCCCCAAACGAGAGTGTATCAGGAAAAGCATGTCGGTCCCGATCAGGGAGTTGTATACATATAGGCAGGGTGAAGGTCATGAACATTGCCATGTTGATGCCGATGGTCTTGATATCTTTCACCCTGGCCGCATCAAGTATGCTCCTTATCGCAGGGCTGTTCTCATCAACAGTGGAAACGGTCTTGAAGGTATGCTTGCTGAAAAATCTTTTGTATGCCAGGTACTTGGTCAGGTAGAATCGGGTAGCACCACGAAAGGAAAGATATATGTCGACCAGGGTCTTTTCCTCTCCCTTGCATGCTTTTCCGACCTCCTTTAGTTCAGATTCAAGATGCTTTTCTGTCGCTGCTCTCTTTTGTTTAAGTGCAGATGAGAAGAAATAATTCAGGAGCACAGGCTCCCCAAAATACCTATTTTTGCGTTTTCCCTTTCCGCAAAGATGATCCCTGTTTAATTTTATCCTGGCACCATCCGTTACTTTAGGCTGCACGGCCTCATCGAGGATCAGGAAGTCCTTTCCTGCTTTGTCGATCATATAGCCCAGGACATAATTCCCCTTTTTCATCTTGAGGCTATCCATGTCAAGGAAGGCCTGGCTTTTGGTTACATCCAGGATGATATGGTCTTTATTTTTGACCTTGCTAGCTGATAGGCAGTTGAGGACTCTTCTCGATAACAGGATGAGGAGATAATTCAGGAATGCGAAGTAATTCTTTTTGCTTGCAGACCTTCCTTTCGGTCCATAAATAGGATACATTCTCAGGGAATTCCATGCCTGCTAGCAGACTGTCAGCGGTATAATAATGTATCTGTTCTGAACATTGTTTGGCGTATTCGTTCAGGGCGTACGCTCATATTTTAAGTTGCGTAAACGAAAATAGGCCCTGAATTTATGATAATACCAGAGGCTGCTGTTGTCGAATTTTAAGCGATCAGCTACAGCTACTCCATCTACCTTCTTGTCACCCAAAGCCAGCACCAGGTCCATAGTCTCATAGTTGATCGCTTTTTTTCTTATCCTCCTCCCGGATAGATGGACCGGGCCTGTCAAAAAGCCATGCCCCACTCGCATATAAAGCGTCTGCCTCTTTCCTCTCGTGAGGGCTCAGCTGCCGGTTTTCAAAAATGACGCTCATCGCAGGTATTTATTAATGATCTGGCGGATCTCGGTTTTATATAAGAGGCCAAGGCTGATCAGTATAATGATGATCACCATTCCGGCAGTGAGATATGGGCTTAAGCCGAATTCGATCTTAAGGTATTCAAGCAAGCCGGTCATGAGAACGATAATGAAAGGGTAGAACAGGGTTTTTCTGGTATTCCAGCGTATTCCTGTGATTTTTTTGTTAATGAAGTAGAATGAGATGGCCTGTATACCAAGGGAAGCATAAGTAGCGATGATCACACCATAAAAGCTGAGTGTGGGTACCAGCAGGTAGTTTAAACCCAGGATGGCCAGTAGGGCTACGGAATTCACATAGAGGAAGTAGATAGTCTTCTTTTTGAAGTAAACGCCATAGTGAAAATAAGGAACTGAGTCCGCACGATAAACTTTACAAAGATGATGGCGATCAATCCATATGCCAGCCTTACGTCTGTGGTATAAAAAAGTGTGAGATAAAGCATAGCCGGTATGATGGCCATGGCAATGAGTACCTGTGTTTGGGCGAGGAGCAAGTTCGACAGTTTCTTAATATCCTCCTCATGCCCCTTCATGCCGGCATCCATGAATCGATATATTTCAGGCTGTGTGGCACCCTGTATACCGATCAGGATCTTTTCGAACCCCAGTGCCAGGCCGATGGCAACACCATAAATACCCAGGTCGACGGGTTTACTTTCCATGAAAAAGCGTTCAGCATAGTTGATACCCCATAAAATGATGGCAAACTGGAAGAGCGGGAAGGCAAAGTTGTTCAGTTCCTTCATCAGGCTAAGGTTGAACCTGAAGCCGCAGGAATACCAGGTGTACAGCAATACGCTTATGCTGGTAATGCTGCTTCCGATAGCACCTCCCCAGAGGAAGCCAATAAATGACATATCGTAATAGAAAACGCCGATCACCTGGAAACCTGCCCGTAATACGCCAAGCGCCACATTCAGCAGTATGAACCGCCTTACCTTTTTCTCGTTGCGGTATAGTACGGCTGCCGTCATATTTATGGCCCTGTTTATCCCGATGATCATGGCCAGGAAGCCATAGCTTTCGAAGTTTTGTAGGGCAGGCTGACTGAAAATCTGCCCGATATAGTCCTTGAATACCCAGCCTAAGCCAAGCAATATCAATCCCCTGAAAAGAATGGAGTTCAGAACCGTTGAAACAAGCTTATGATATCCGCTTGCCCGGTCTTTGTGTTCATAATAGAAGCGTGCGATGGCATTTCCCATCGAAAAGAGGGCGATAGTAAAGATCAGGCTGGTAACGAGTTCACTAACTGCAAGCTGGGAAAAGTCGACCGGGCCAAGGCGCTCAGGTCCTTCGATAATAGGTTGAATGATAAGCTGCAGACCCGGGAGGCAAGGCAGCCACCACAACATAGATCGCTGAAAGCTTAAAATACTCCTTAAGGTTGAGCTTCATGCACAAGGATTGTTAAAACAAAAATAGGGAATCTAATCCAGATATCACGTTAATAAAAGTTAAGCGGTAAACCCAGACTGTCTACCTCAATAATCAATTCGTCCTTATATGAACTTATTAGCACGAAGTACTAATCTGATCGTAGAATCAAAAAATTAAATACTAATTTTGAGCGCGGATGAATATTACCTGGTTTGGCAACGTGAGAAAATCTATAAAACATATACAATATACAGGGCTGTTATGGCTGGTTTTTATCCTGCTGCAGTTTACCGGTCCTGATCAGGTATTTGCCCAGGTTCCTTTTCAGCGAACCATTGGCCTGGACCAGCATGAAAGCGTATATAGCTTTGTGCCCATCTCCGATGGCTATCTGATCGCTGGAGTTACAAGAAGTGCAGGGCAAAGTGACATTCTTCTTGTTAAAACGGATTTCAATTTCAATTTTAACTGGGGTAAAACAATCGGAGGCAGTCAGAATGAAATACCGTATGCCATCATTGCATGCGCTGACGGAGGTAACCTGATCATCGGAAGGACAAACAGCTTTGGACAGGGCGGTGAAGATGTAATGGTCATTAAGTTAACTGCTGCTCACGACCTTGAATGGACCAAAACTTATGGGTTGGCTGGGGACGATCGTGGATATTGTGTTATTGAAACCGGGGATGGTTATTTGCTGGGTGGAAAGGCCACCACCAGCGGAGAAGTTGGCATGATTATTAAAATAGATCTCTCCGGCAATGTTGTCTGGAGCAAGACCTATGGAGATGTAAACTATTCCGGATGGTTTTTTGATGTTCTTGAAACAGGGAATGGCAATTATATTTTTGAAGGACCTTTTGAATATCCCGGACAGAGTTCTAATTATTCTCTGACCGAAGTATCACCCCTTGGTGATGTGCTTATGGCCAAAACCTATAATGCTGATGGAGAGGATGAAAGCATGGATGTGCTTGCGGTTCCCGGAGATGGGTATTATATCCTGGGCCACTCAAACTCATTCAGCAGTGTTGGATCGGATCTCTACCTGCTGAAAACAGATCTGAATGGTAATGTTCTGTGGGCAAAAAGTTATGAAAGTAATGAAGATCTGTGGGCAGCACAAGTGTTCCTTACAAGCACAAATGAATTACTGCTGAGCTGTCACAGCGATCTGCTTGATAAGGACATACTCAATAATGACATTGTCCTCATCAGTTGCGATTTGGCAGGGAATATGAACTGGGCTAAAAGCTATGGAGGTACAGGGTCGGAGTCACAGCACCTGGGTGTGCATGAAACCATATTTGAGGTTCACCCAGACCTTTATACGCTGATTGGTCAAACAAGCAGCTTCGGGGAAGGACAGGAAGATATTTATATCATTGGTATTGACAGGGATGGGGTGTCTGCATGCAACCAATTCCAGTACGATATCAATGTTACAAACCAGCCGGGAACAGATGAGAACGTTACAATGACGGTGCAAAATTATAATCTACAGGTAGCTATACATTCGATGAGTATTAGCCAGGTTGAGATGGTAGATTCCTTGCTTTGTCCGATTATGCAGCCCCCACTGGCCATGTTTTCTGTGAGCGATACAAGCATTTGCCAGGGAGGGTGTGTCGAATTTACTGATCATTCATTACAGGACCCCGATCATTGGGAATGGCATTTTGACGGGGCTGTGCCGACAACATCTACTGGTCAGTTTCCTCCCAACATCTGCTATGCTGATACAGGGTGCTTTGATGTCTTGCTGGTTGTTTCGAATGATGGTGGTATAGATAGCCTGCTCATGCTCAACTATGTTTGTGTTTACAGGCGCACCGGAATTGTCGATCGGTAAGGATACCAGCCTGTGTTATGGAGACAGCATTGTGCTTGCCGCACCGGCAGGATTCCTAAACTATCTTTGGAATACGGGCTCAACTCAAGATAGTATTACCGTATCGGAAACTGGAAATTATTCGGTTGAAATAGAGGATGAATACGGATGCTTCGCCCAGGATACGATTAATATCCTTATCAACCCGGAAGTGGCAGTAAACCTGGGGCCTGATCATTTAGTTTGTGAAGGGGATTCAGTTGTTCTAGATGCTGGTGCCAGCTATGTGTCTTACTTGTGGCAGGATGGCTCATCACAGGAGGATTTTGTAGCAAAGCAAAGCGGGATATACTGGGTGGAGGTAATGGATAACCTGGATTGTTCTGCTTCAGATACCGTGTACATAGAAGTTGTTGATCCACCAGTCATTTACCTGGGCCCTGACTCCATTATCTGCGAAGGTGAAAGTATCTTGTTGGATCCTGGTCCGGGATTCGCTTCCTATCAATGGCAGGATGGATCCACCCAACAGGAATTTTTGGCTAGCGAGACAGGGATTTATTGGGTTGAAGTTGCGAACGCTCCCGGATGTACCAGCTCAGATACTACTTATTTAGAAGTAATTCAGTTACCTTCTTTATCTATTGGGAATGATACTACTGTATGTGAGGAATTTGAGATTATCCTTGATGCTGGAAACGGCTATGACTATTATGACTGGCAGGATGGCTCCCAGTCGCAGACCTACCTGGCCGATCAGCCGGGGCTTTACTGGGTTTTTGTTGAGCTGAGTGGATGTGCACAGGGTGACAGCATCCTGATCACAGAAGAATGCCCTTCATTGATATGGTTCCCAAACAGCTTTACACCAAATGGTGATGGCAGGAATGATATATTTGCCCCGGTGTGGGATCATGTTGAACAGTATAATCTGACCATCTTTAACCGTTGGGGAGCCCTGGTATTCGAATCCAAATCCATTGAATTTGGATGGGATGGCAAGTTCAATGGTGACCCCAGTCCCACAGGCGTTTATGTTTTCGTTGCAGAATACATCGATGAGATAAGTGGAGAGACTCAAATCATAAAAGGCTCGCTTATTTTATTACAGTAGATTATTTTGTTTGCAGCGAAAAGTTGCTAAACTCATTTTCCTGATTCCCTAACCTTCTGCTTGCCTTCCTTTTTGCTTCCTGGAACGGGTCTTCTGAACATCATAAATGCTTGCATTTAGCTCAAAACCAATCAAAAGGGCAATTGCATTGATATTGATATACAACATGAGGATGATAATAGTTCCAATAGATCCATACAACTTATTGTAATGAGAAAAGTTTTCGATATAAATATTAAAAAGCCCAATGAAGATGAGCGCCAGAAGCGTGGCCATGGTAGAGCCGGGAGAAATGAACCTAAAAACACGCTTGCCGGCTGGAGCCAGGTAGTAGATGAACGACAAACTAAGGAAAATCAGAAGCCCCAGGATGATCCATTTGGCAATTTTGATGAGTAAAATGGTGAATCCGCTGGTTATAATGCTGTTTTCCGAAACATGATTAAGAAATATCGGAGTCAGGATGAGTAAACCTGCTGCTATAATGATGATTGTAATCAATATCAACTGTAAACCCATTGATACCCATTGCATCTTTATACGTGAACGTGTTTCTACAGTATGGGCTGAGCGATTAAAGTTCTTCATTATACCGATTATCGCTGTATTGGAGAAATAGAAGGCCATGAAAAACCCCAGCGAAAGCCAGCCCCCACTATGTTTGCTTACAATCTCGGTAATGGTACTTTCCAGGAAGCCAAAAACCTGTTTTGGGAGCACATTCGACAGGGCATTGAGGATTGAAGCCTGTAACCCATCCACAGGGATATATGGGATCAGGGTAAAGAAAAACAGGATCATCGGGAACAATGCCAGCGTAAAAGTAAATGAGAGCGAGTTGGCCCTGGAAAGCAGGGAACTTTTTCTAAGCCCATTAATGAAAAATTGTATCACCTCATGCAGGGGCATACCTTTGAAACCGGAAGGGTTAATCTTTGCCACCATACCTTCAATTGCCTGTAAAACCTGGTTTTCTTAAACCTACTGAAGTGGTTCTTAAATTTATTTAGTGTCGATGACAAATTAAATGGCTTTTAAGCTAAGGTCAAGACTACTAACCTGGTGGGTCAGGGCGCCGACTGAGATAAAGTCTACCCCGGTTTCTGCAACCTCACGAATGGTATCTTCCGTAATGCCCCCGGAAGCTTCTGTTTCATATTTTCCACCAATCATTTCAACTGCAGCCTTCAGGTCTTTGATTCTGAAATTATCGAGCATGATCCTGTCAATGCCACGGGTTTCCATCACTTCTCTTAGTTCTTTCAGGTTCCGTACTTCAATCTCGATCTTCAGATTTTTGCTTTCCGCCTCCATATATTTTCGGGTAGCCTGTATGGCATTGGTGATCCCGCCTGCGAAGTCCACATGATTATCCTTGATCATGATCATATCATACAGCCCCATGCGATGATTCACTCCTCCGCCAATTCGAACAGCTTCTTTCTCAAAAACCCTGAAATTGGGTGTTGTCTTTCGGGTGTCGAGTAGCTTTGTATGTAAGCCTTCAAGCAGGGAATTGAGGTAATGAGTATACGTAGCGATCCCGCTCATTCGTTGCATGAAATTTAAGGCTAATCGTTCAGCAGATAAAAGAGAAATAGAACTTCCCGAAACCCTGAATGCAATATCGCCCGGCTTGATGGCGGCTCCATCTTTGATGAAAACTTCCATCTCAGTATGTGGATCAACTGCCTTAAAAACCTTTTCTGCAATATGAACTCCGGCCAGGATGCCGGACTGTTTGACCAACAATTCAGCAGTACCGGTTTTCCCTTCAGGTATTGTTGATAGGGAGGTATGGTCACCATCACCCAGGTCTTCCTCCAGGGCCAGTTTTATAAATTCATCGATATTCATTTTGAAATAATTTTACTGCTACTCTTCCTCGAATTGCAGTTGGACAATCAGATATTTGCCTTCCTTTTCTTTTAGCAGGACATATGTCTTAAAAGTTTTTGCAGCGCTTTTATAAGTCCCAATAATGTATTTCGTGGCTTCACGTGATGAACCCGTATGGTTTTCTTTATAAGATATCACCTTGTTATCCTTAAAAAAACTTTTCATCACCTGTGTAGCATGTGATTTGCTCATGGTTTGATCGGTATCAGGAAGGCTGATATCCAAAGTTGAATTAAAGTGTTCGCTAAGCTTTCCGGCATCTCCAGTTTTCAGTGCTGCATTGATCTGCACGGTGGCTTCCTGGGCTGCAAGTCCGGAAGTAAACCCCATAAATAAGCCAGCCTGAATCAAAATAATGTAAACCAATAACCTCATAATTTCGGATTTGATGAATAGTATAATACAAACAGTGCGCCAAACCTTCTTCAAAGTTAGTGAATATTATAAATATTCAAGCAGCGAGGTGAGATTACTTAAATTTATAGGTCATTTCGACTGCAAGGAGAAATCTGGAGTAACTTAATAGCATAGATTTACTCGCTTCGCTCTTGAGAACGCTGTGCTTAGTTCTCGCATACGCTCGAAATGACTGTTAAGGACGAACCATATTTTTTCATATCTTAGCAAGTAAATTTTAACATGATGAATATCGTTATAACAGGCGCCAGTCGCGGAATTGGGAGGCAGGTAGCATTGATCCTTGCCGAAAAAGAAGGAAATAGAGTCATTGCCATCTCCAGGAACAAAGAAAAGCTGAATTCATTGAAAAATGAATTATCAGATCCTTCAAGGCTCATTGCCCTGCCGTTTGATCTTCAAGGTGGAGATTTTGAAGCTCTGGGGGTAGAGATCCGTGGACATTTTTCAGAGATTCACGTACTGGTGAACAATGCTGGCGTGCTGATAAATAAAAAGATTTCGCAATTGAGGGCTGGTGATTTTGATCAAATGATGGATGTGAATGTGAAGGCACCCTTTTTGCTAAGTCAGGCTTTAATTCCCCTCTTTGAACCCAATGCGCATATTGTAAATATCAGCAGCATGGGAGGCTACCAGGGAAGTGCGAAATTCCCGGGACTGTCGCTCTATAGTGCAAGTAAAGGGGCCCTGGCTATTCTCAGCGAATGCATGGCTGAAGAACTAAAAGATTACAATATCTCGGTTAATTGCCTCGCCCTTGGAGCGGCACAAACAGAAATGCTGGCTGAAGCATTTCCCGGATATAAAGCACCAATATCGGCGGAAGAGATGGCATCATATATTGCCGATTTTGCCCTGAACGGACATCATTATTTTAATGGTAAGATATTGCCGCTCAGTTTGAGTACACCATAAACAATTTCCTTTTTTACTTGTTGAATTATTAAATGAATAACTTTGCGCGGTAAATATGAGCGCTAAAGAGACCATTACACATCCGGGCATCGTAGAAAAAGTGACTAAGGATAACGTATTCGTCAAGATCCTTGCGATGTCTGCCTGTTCTTCCTGCCATGCCAAGGGCATGTGCAGTGTATCTGAGATTGAAGAGAAGGTGGTTGAGGTGAGAAAAGATCCAGCCAGAGACTTCAAAGAAGGACAGGAAGTAACGGTAGCGATGAGAAAATCCCAGGGGGGAAAAGCTGTTTTCCTGGGATATATCATGCCTTTTCTCCTGATGATCGGGGTTTTGTTGATGGTATTATTTCTCTCAGGTAATGAGGGAATTGCAGGCCTTTCAGCCATTCTCGTTTTGATCCCGTATTACTGGTTGCTCTACATTTACCGGAACAGACTGAAATCAACATTCAGCTTCAGGATTGAATAATTGGTGATTGCATTTTCTGCAAATTGCTTTTTTCCCCAGGAGAGATGTAAGGTTTCCATAAGTTTTTCGACAAACGTATATATATAATGCACTAAAAACCTAATTAACATGATGATGCAAAAGAAAATTACATTATTTTTGATCGCAGCCATGATCTCCATCATGAGCTTTGGCCAGGAGAATGCGGAGCCTACCCTGGTCATTAAAGCCGCTTATTATGACAAGTCACCGGCTTTACGTGACATGCCTGCCATTCTTACTGGCGAGAAAGACCGTTCCTGGAAAAACGGATTGGTCGACAATAAATCAATGAAAGAAGAATATAGGCAAATGGCCCTTATTAATCCGGCGAATGCAGATGACGGGGCCCTGCAAAAAGTATACCCTGATAATCCTTCCCGTGGACCGCAAATTGGTATTCAAGGTATTGGCAATGTCAATTTCGTTTCACCTCCAGATACTGATGGAGATGTTGGCCCCAATCATTATTTCCAGATGATTAACCTCTCCTTTGCTATTTGGGATAAGCAAGGAAACAAACTTTATGGCCCGGTGAATAACAGTACCCTGTGGCAGGGCTTCATTGGCCCATGGACCGGGACCAACGATGGTGATCCAATCATCATGTATGACGAAGAAGCAGATCGCTGGGTGGCATCGCAATTTGCCCTTTAAACCTCAAATGGTAAGGAATACCAGTTGCTGGCTGTTTCGGCCACTTCTGATCCACTGGGTGAATATCATCGCTATGCATTCGAGATGGTTGCCTTTAATGATTATCCTAAGCTCTCTGTCTGGAATGATGGATATTATGCAACGTGGCACATGTTCGGGTCCTACACCCGGGTTGGTGTTGCAGCTTTTGAGCGTGATTTAATGCTCGTTGGCGATCCCGATGCCCGCATGGTATATTATGACAGGCCTGCCGGTAGCTGGGCGATGCTCCCGGCTGATTTTGACGGAACCCCACCGCCTGCTGGCACACCTTGTTATTTTATGCAGCTGAATACTTTCGGAAATCATAAAATGGAGATCTATGAATTTGATGTTGACTGGAATAATACAGCCAACAGTTCTTTTAGCCTTTCAACAACACTGACTCCTGATCCGTATACTACAGCTGTGGGTCTTGTTCAACAACCCAATACCAGTCAGGGCCTCGATGATCTGGCCATTATGCTGATGTACAGACTACAGTACAGGAATTTTGGAACCCATGAAAGTATGGTTGTGAATCATACGGTCGGCAGCAGTGGAAAGGCAGCACCACGCTGGTATGAGCTGAGAAAAACTACAGGAAATTGGTCCATATACCAGCAGGCCACTTATGCACCCGACAATGAAGAGCGCTGGATGGGAAGCATTGCCATGAATGGCAATGGCGATATTGCGCTGGGATATTCAGTTTCGAGTGGCACTGTATATCCTTCTATCAGGTATACCGGCCGAAGGGCTGGTGATCCCCTGGGTACTATGACCCTTGATGAAGTACAGGTAAAAGCCGGCACCGCTTCCCAGCCTGGTCATGAGCGCTGGGGTGATTACAGCTGCATGTCGGTTGACCCTGTGGATGACACTACTTTTTGGTTTACAACTGAGTACAGGGGATCCAATAATTGGGGAACCTATATTTCCTCTTTTGATTTAGGCCCATTAGCTCCACCAACTGCTTATGCTGGTGCAGATACAACGATCTGTGTTGATGAGCTTTATCCTATGAATGGAGCCGTTACCAGCTCCCAGTCTGTCTTGTGGACAACTACAGGTGATGGCATCATTCAAAGTCCACATTCGCTCAGCACACTTTACCTTAGGGGTAGTGGTGATATTGCCAACGGACAGTTTACCCTGGCTCTGACGGCTTATGGATATCAGACTGGCTGGGAAGCAACCGACAGCGTGAAGGTTTACCTCTCAGATGAGCCTATGGCAGATGCCGGAAATGATACCTTCTTGTGTACAGGTGAAGTTTTACAACTTGATGGTATGGCCACAAATTATGATGAGATCGCATGGCAAACTGCCGGTGATGGTAGCTTTAGTGATACTACGGTCCTCAATGCAATTTATACACCGGGTTCAGGCGATATTTCAGCTGGTTCAGTAGAACTAACACTGGTAGCAAAAGGCACCACAGGATGTATCGGCATGGATGATGATAAGATAATTGTCACCATTGATGAATGTACAGGGCTTGATGAGAATAATAATACGCTGAGCCTGGGTATCAGGCCAAATCCAAACAATGGCGTTTTTTCATATGATATATTCTCTCAAGAATCTTCTGTGATAGTTGTTGAAGTACTGAACCTGCAAGGGCAGCAAGTATTTGCACAACGACTAAGCGGATTGGCCGGCGGTTATAGCGGAACAATCAATATTGGAAACAACCCAAAAGGGATCTATTATCTTAGGATCAACAATGGACAGAATGTGCAAATTGAAAAGGTTCTGGTCCAATAAATAGAAATTGGTGTTATATTTGGGGGGCGCAATGGAGTGCCCCCTTTTTTTTAACCCTGATTAACTACCTATGAAAAAAGTACTACTATCTCTGCTGGTTACTGTTCTATTAGTAATCCCTACCCAAGCACAACAAAAGAGTTTTTCTCCTACACAGGTAAACAAAGCCGCCCATTTTCGAAAAACAATCCCTCTCCGTGAAATGACAATCATTTTACCGGGCGATAGAGACAGGAGCTGGAAAGACGGTATTATCCGCAACGAGGTGATGGATGATGTGATTGTAACAGAGAATGCATTGCCAAACGGACCTGATCCGGTAGCACAGCGATATGATGGTACCAAAGGCCATCGAGGACCAAATGTAAGCATACCGGGTGTAGGGAATGTAAACGGTGTTTATCCGCCAGATACTGACGGTGATGTAGGCCCCGATCATTATTTTCAAATGATCAACTTATCATTTGCTATCTGGGATAAACAGGGCAATAAACTTTATGGCCCTGTCGACAACAGTACGCTGTGGAGTGGTTTTATCGGGTCATGGTCAGGGACGAATGATGGTGACCCAATCGTTTTATATGACAGTGAAGCTGATCGCTGGATGGCAAGCCAGTTTGCTATCAATACCTTCGATGGCACTTACTGGCAACTCATTGCGATTTCTGAAACAGGCGATCCTCTTGGCGCATATTATCAGTATGCTTTTGAATTTCCGGCCTTTAACGATTACCCCCATCTTGGGGTCTGGAATGATGGCTATTATGCGACATTCAATATGTTTGGTTATGATTATAACAGGGGCGCTGCTGCTGCTTTTGACAGGGATAAGATGCTTGCCGGGGATTCAACAGCGCAGATGATCCTCTTTGATATGCCGGAGGGAAGTGATCGAAGAAATATGCTGCCCACGGATTTTGATGGCCCGGCACCACCACCCGGCACACCCAACTACTTTATAAACTTTAAGGATGATGACTGGGGATATGCTTATGACAGGCTGGTAATCTGGGAATTTATCTGTGATTGGGACACTCCGTCAAATTCAGTGTTCCAGGAAGCTTTTGTGCTGGAAACAGAACCATTTAAATCATTCTTATGTGATGCACCCAGGTGGCAATGTATCGACCAGCCAAATACCAGCACCAAGCTTGAAGCACTCAACGACAGGCTGATGTTCAGGGTTCAGTACAGAAATTTTGGTGATTACTGCACCATGGTAATGAATCATACTGTGAATGCTGATGGTTTCGGACAGGCAGGTATCCGTTGGTATGAACTCCGCGACTCACTGGACGGAAACGGATGGGAAATATACCAGCAGGGAACCTATTCACCCGATGAGTATCATCGCTGGATGGCCAGTATTGCTATGAATGGAGAAGGAACCATCGCCCTTGGATTTACTGTATCAGGTCAGGATTCTATTTTTCCTTCGATCCGATATACAGGAAGGAATGCAAATGCACCACTCGGGCGAGATGAACTACCAGGAAATTGAAGTTGTTTCAGGAATTGGGTCGCAAAGCTATAATAGATGGGGTGACTATTCCATGACATCAGTTGACCCGGCAGATGATACTACTTTCTGGCATACAAATGAATATTCAATAGGTGGCTGGAGAACATGGATCGTTTCCTTTGATTTTGGCCCAATCCAACCCCCGACAATTTATGCTGGACCGGATACTACCATTTGTGAATTTGATGTCTTCTACCGTACAGCGGTTGCAAGTAATCACAAGAACGTATTGTGGGAAACCACTGGTGACGGCATTATTCAGAGCCCAAGGAGCCTGAACCTCGGATATCTTCGAGGGCCTCAGGATATTATCAATGGAGAGGTGAACCTCTGGATCACAGCCAAGGGCTATCTTGAAGGTATGGAGGTAACAGACAGTCTCTTACTTGGAATAGATACTATCCCTACAGTGATTGCCGGGCCCGATACTACAATTTGTGTTGGCCAAACACTGCAACTCGAGGGTTTTGCCTCTGCGTATGACTCGGTAAAATGGTTTACTGATGGTGATGGCGTATTTAGTGATCCCATGATGTTGACAACGGTTTATACTCCGGGAGATAATGATACTACCAACAAGAATATTGACCTTACCCTGACCGCCTATGGTAACATCTGCGCCAGCACATCATCCACGCTCGACCTAACACTCGATGTTTGCACCGGCTTGTCAGAACCCGGTGATGAGCTGTTTATGCAGGTATACCCAAATCCAAGCAGTGATAAGTTCAAGCTGAAGATTACAGGTTTAGAACAGGATCACCTTAATATGATCATTACCAACAACCAGGGACAATCAATATTCAATTATCATATTGATCGCTTCACTGGCGAATACAGCAATATCATTGATATGAGCTACTACAGCCCAGGGATCTATTACCTTCAGATCAGGAATAATAAGTTTAGCAAGACGGTGAAGTTGGTAAAATATTAACAAGGAAGTAGATCCCTCGACTTCTCTCGGGATGACAGGAAAGTCATTGTAGAACATGGGGGCGCGGCGCTCCATAACTAATTTTAGTTGTGCGCCGCGCCCCTTTTCTATTTGCGAATTCATCTAAATAATGCCTTGATTATCAATTTAGAGAAGTTCTAAACAAATTCTCAAATGCTTGATTGATAAGGCTTTCGGACATGTAGTGTTCGGCCCACCCTCTGTAGTCCTTTCTAATCGCCTGTTTCATAGCTATTTATGCTTATTTAGATTTTGGTCTAAATCACTTATCAGTTGTGCTAATGTTTTTATTTTTGCCCTTTGTGAATTATTAAACAATTGGCTCTAATTCGAAGCCATATAAAAAGGAGCAAAACGTGAACGATGTAATGATCTTTTCCGTGATTTCACTTGGAGCTATTGGAATGGCTGCAGCCGTTATCCTTTATTTTGTTGCCCAGAAATTCAAGGTTATTGAAGATCCCAGGATCGATGAGGTGGAGGAAGCTCTTCCTGCTGCTAACTGTGGAGGATGCGGATATCCGGGCTGTCGTGGATTTGCTGAAGCGACTGTGAAGTCGGCAAATGAGTTTAAACATATCGAAGGATTGAACTGTCCGGTAGGTGGAAATGATGTGATGTCGCAGGTGGCTTCCATCCTCGGTCTGGAAGTTGAAGAGTCGAAACCAATGATCGCAGTAGTGCGATGCAATGGAAGCAGGAAAAACTCACCCCAGAAGGTTCAATACGACGGTCCTGCAACCTGTGCCTTTGCCCATAATCTATATTCAGGTGAAGGTGGTTGTCCACATGGCTGCCTCGGATTAGGCGATTGTGTGGTTTCCTGTTTGTTTGATGCCATACATATGGATCCTGAAACAGGCCTGCCGGTGGTGAATGATAAATGTGTTGCCTGTGGTGCCTGTGTTAAAGCATGCCCAAGAGGTATCATCGAACTTCGGTTTAAAGGCCCGAAAAACAGAAGGATCTTCGTGAGCTGTGTGAACCAGGAGAGGGGAGGACCCGCGAAGAAAAACTGTGCTGTAGCCTGTATCGGCTGTGGTAAATGCGAGAAGGAGTGTAAGTTTGATGCTATTACCATTGCCAACAACCTGGCCTACATCGACCATGAAAAATGTAAGCTTTGCAGAAAATGTGCACCGGTTTGCCCAACAGGGGCCATTCATGAGCTGAACTTTCCTCCAAAGAAAGAAAAACCTGTCATTCAGGAGACCAAAGCTGATAAAACAGAGAAACCAGCTCCGGATGTGAACTCAGATAAACAGGGCGGTTTGGCCGATGAAACAAAACCAGGCGATAAAGAAGCTTAGAATTAATTTAACTCTCAATATAGAATGGGTATCTTAAAGACTTTTTCATTAGGCGGTGTTCATCCTCCAGAGAACAAGCTCTCAGCCGAACAGGCTATCGAGGTGCTGCCGCTGCCTAAGCAGGCATTCATTCCATTAAACCAGAACCTCGGTGCCCCGGGAGTAGCCCAGGTGCAAAAGGGTGACGAAGTAAAAGTTGGGCAAATGCTTGCCAAAGGCGAAGCATTTATCTCATCAAACGTTCACTCATCAGTTTCGGGAAAAGTACTGAAGATCGATAATGTGATGGATCCGTCGGGTTATAAACGACCGCAATAGTCATCAATGTAGAAGGAGATGAGTGGCTGGAGGGCATCGATCGCTCTGATAAGCTGATCAAAGATATTAGCCTGGATAAGAAGGAGATTGTAGAGAAGGTCCATCAAATGGGCATTGTTGGCCTCGGTGGCGCAACTTTCCCATCACATGTGAAGCTGATGGTTCCAGAAGGAAAGAAGGCCGAAGTGCTGATCATCAATGGAGTAGAATGTGAACCATACCTCACGGCCGATCATCGCCTGATGCTTGAAAAGGGTGAGGAGGTGCTTGTGGGAACCTGCATCCTTATGAAGGGTCTTGGTGTTGAGCGGGCCATAATTGGTATCGAAAATAATAAGACCGGATGCCATTGAAAACATGACTGAGCTGGCCAAAGGCTACAAAGGCATTGATGTTTGTCGGCTTGAAGGTGAAATATCCGCAAGGTGGTGAAAAGCAACTGATCAAGGCCACGATTAAAGGGAAGTCCCTTCCGGAAAACTTCCTATTGAAGTGGGTTGCTGTTGTTAATAATGTGGGAACAGCCTTCGCAGTTTATGAAGCAGTTCAGAAAAATAAACCCCTGATCGAGCGGATTGTAACCATCACAGGAAAATCCGTTTCTAAACCAGCAAATTTCATGGTCAGGATAGGTACACCCATCGGCGAACTTATTGAAAAAGCAGGTGGTATCCCTGAACGACTCAGGAAAGATGATCAGCGGGGGCCCAATGATGGGAAAGGCACTATTATCGCCTGAAACTCCCATAGTGAAAGGTACATCTGGTATTCTGATCCTTCGTGAAAACGAATCGAAAAGAGTGGAGATGAAAAACTGTATCCGTTGTGGCTCGTTGTGTATCTGGTTTGCCCAATGGGGCTTGAAGCGGTTTTGCTGGCACAATTGGCTGAGTTGGAGATGTGGGAAGAAGCAGAACAGGAAAAGATCATGGACTGCATCGAATGTGGTTCATGTCATTATACCTGCCCTTCGGGAAGGCCTTTGCTGGATTATATCCGGCTTGGTAAGAACAGGGTTGGATCAATTATCAGAAACAGAGGAAAAAAATAAGATATGAGCATGTTGACTGTTTCCGGGTCTCCTCATGTTCATGGAGACTCATCCGTTAAGAACATCATGTACACTGTGGTGATTGCCATGGTGCCGGCTATGCTGGTTTCCGTTTATTTTTTCGGACTGGATGCATTGCGGGTGCTGGTGATCTCCTCTGTGGCCTGCCTCTTCTTTGAATGGCTGATACAGAAGTACCTGATCAAGGGACCTGTAACCATTATGATGGTTCTGCACTGGTTACAGGGATATTGCTGGCATTTAATGTGCCAAGCAACCTCCCGATCTGGATGATAATTGTCGGGGCTTTTGTGGCGATAGGCATGGCCAAGATGTCCTTTGGAGGACTGGGAAAAAACCCCTTCAATCCGGCATTGGTCGGCCGTGTATTTCTGTTGATCTCCTTCCCGGTGCAGATGACCAGCTGGCCGGAGCCAAAATTGTTGTTTGGAAATATGGCTTCTTATCCGGATGCCATGGCAGGAGCTACGCCATTGGGATTCCTGAAAGAGGGGCTTAAAAACAATACAGTGCCTGAACTCATGAGCAAAATGCCTGACCTGATGCGGACTTCATTGGCTTTATTGGTGGCTCACTTGGAGAAGTATCAGCAGTAGCTTTGCTCCTCGGAGCCATATACATGCTGGCTAAGAAAATGATTACCTGGCATATCCCGGTAGCCTACATCGGATCCGTTGTAATCTTTACAGGTATCCTGTGGCTGATCAACCCCGACATGTATGCCGATCCTGTGTTTCATCTGCTTACCGGCGGTCTGATACTGGGAGTCTTTTTTATGGCTACAGATATGGTATCTTCGCCCATCAGCCCATGGGGTAAGATCATTTTTGGCATTGGCTGCGGTGTAATCACCATTTTGATCAGGATATGGGGATCATACCCTGAGGGGGTTTCATTTGCCATCCTGATCATGAACGCCTTTACACCTCTACTCAACCGCTGGATGAAGCCTAAGCGCTTTGGAGAGACAATAAAGGCAGCATAAATTGTTCAATAGATAAAATTAGATACATGGCCAATAAAGTTAAATCATCCTTTGTCAATATGGTGCTGACACTCACGATCATTACCGTGGTGGCCTCCCTGGCACTGGGTTCGGTATACAACCTGACCCTGGAGCCAATTGCAGCAGCCAAAAAGGCAGCCCGTGAGAGGGCCATCAAACTTGTTTTGCCTGCCTTCGATTCACTGAACAGCTTTAAGGTACAGATGCCTGCCGACCCTGAGCTGACAGCCGGAAATGGCGACCAGGATTCACTGGAATTTCACCAGGCTTTCGAGGGTGGAAAATGGGTAGGAATGGCAGTGTCGACATTCTCTAACCAGGGCTACGATCCTACTCAAATACAGATTATGGTAGGCTTCCTCCCTGATGGAGATATCGATAGTACAGTTGTTACGCAACAAAAAGAAACACCGGGGCTGGGAACAAAGATGACCGGTGAAAAATTTAACGGGCAATTTGCCGGGATAAATCCCGCCAAATTCAACTTATATGTAACCAAGGACGGAGGACAGGTTGATGCGATCACTGCCTCAACCATCAGCTCAAGGGCAGTATGTGATGCGATCCGAAGGGCCTACGCTACATTCGAATCATATAAAAGTAAAGGAGGGACTAAATAATGAACCAATGGACCAATTTTACCAAGGGATTTATTAAAGAAAACGCGGTATTCGTCCTCTTGCTTGGACTTTGCCCGACCCTGGCTGTTACCTCATCCGCCATCAATGGGATGGGCATGGGCCTGGCCACTACTTTTGTGCTGGTATGCTCGAATATCGTGGTGACCATGATAAAGAACTTCATTCCTGATAAGGTAAGGATTCCTGCATTTATTGTGATCATAGCCTCTTTTGTAACTATCGTGGAACTGGTTATGCAGGCATACGTTCCTGCGCTGTTTGATACCTTAGGGATCTTTATTCCACTGATCGTTGTGAATTGTCTTGTTCTTGGCCGTGCAGAAGGTTTTGCTTCCAAGCAGAGCTTTATGTCATCACTCGATCGACGGGCTGGGCATGGGACTCGGATTTACCTTTGCGCTGTACCTTATTGGGATCAGTGAGGGAGATGCTTGGCAACGGTTCCATCTTCGATGTGAAGTTTACAACAGGCGATGCGATCTTGGTTTTTATTTTGCAGCCGGGCGCATTTATCGTGCTGGGCTACCTCATCGCATTAATTAACAAATTGAGAAAAACAACATAATATACAGATCATGGAATATTTCGGTATAATCATCGGTGCCATATTTGTTTCAAATATTGTTCTTGCACAGTTTCTTGGGATATGTCCTTTCCTGGGAGTAAGCGGAAAGGTGTCTACCTCGGTTGGTATGAGCGGCGCTGTACTTTTCGTAATGACACTGGCCACCCTAGTCACCTGGCTGATATATGTTTACGTGCTTGTACCCCTGGGGATTACTTTTCTGCAAACGATCAGTTTTATCCTGGTTATCGCCTCCCTTGTTCAGATGGTTGAGATCATTCTGAAAAAGATAAGTCCTCCACTATACCAGGCACTCGGGATCTTTCTCCCGCTGATCACTACCAACTGTGCTGTGCTTGGTGTTGCCTTGCTAACACAATCGAAGAATTATGACCTCTTGCAGGGCATCGTGTTTGCCATTGCCAATGCGATCGGATTTGCCCTTGCCATGATACTGTTTGCCGGACTCCGCGAACACCTCAACCTGATGCAGGTACCTAAAGGGATGCGTGGTGTACCTATAGCCCTCGTCACCGCAGGAATCCTGGCCATGGCATTCATGGGATTCGCCGGCATGGTTAAATAAGTGAGACTATGTTTTTGTGAATATGGTGAAACAAAAACATTGAGTCGAACTTATCCCGACGAAGGAGGGATCCATTTTGAGTGCCGAGTGCTGAGTGCCGAGTACAGAGTGCTGAATTTGGAATTAATCCAACATCCAACATTCAACATCCAACATCTTTTAATTACATTTGTCTAAAGCAAAATTATATCCATGTCTTTAGACACCATTATCAGCTTCCAGGATGTGCCTGTTTACCAGAAGGAGAACCTTGTGCTTGCCGATGTTTCTTTTGACCTTGAAAAAGGGGAATTTCTATACATCATTGGTAAGACCGGGACAGGAAAGAGCAGCCTGTTAAAAACAATTTATGCAGAATTGCCTGTAACAGCTGGTACTGCAACTGTTGCAGGATATGATCTGGGGGCGATCAAACGTAAAGAAGTTCCTTTTCTTCGCAGAAAGTTGGGCATTGTCTTCCAGGACTTCCAACTACTCACCGACAGAACAGTTTTTGATAACCTTCTTTTTATTATGAAGGCTACAGGATGGAAAGACAAAAGAAAGATAGAGGAGCGCATCCAGGATGTCCTTGACAAGACAGATCTTGGCACAAAGGGATTTAAGATGCCTCATGAATTGTCAGGTGGTGAACAACAAAGGCTTGGCATTGCCAGGGCCCTGATTAATGACCCTGAAGTGGTGCTGGCGGATGAGCCTACCGGCAACCTCGATCCTGAATCTTCTCATGGGATTATGGAACTGCTTTTTGAGATCAGCAAGTCGGGAAGGGCAGTGATCATGGCAACGCATGATTATTCACTTTTTCAGTTCTTTAAAGCCAGGACCCTTGTTTGTGAGGATGGGAAGCTTGTTTCGAGTATAAGCTGATAGTAAAAAGCAATTGTCATTGCGAGCGGAGTGAGAAATCACTCAGGAGTTATTTCCAAACCAATTCAATAAGCTTATCCGCATTTGCATAGTTTGAATAAAGTTCGGAAAGTATTTTGGCCCGACGTTCAACATCTTCTCCCGTAAATTCGGTTTCAAAGAGTGCTTTGATCTCTTTTTTAAGGCTCCGGGGTTCATTACCAATGATACACAGATCATTCAGCCCGGTTCCATTTAACATTTTATCATTGACGAGGCAGAAGCGACCCTGGTAAAGCACATTGAGAAGTTTTAGTTTTAAGCCAGTAGCCTGGAAAGTCACTAAAACATTTACATGGGCATTCCTGATCAGCTCAAACATTTCTTTGTCATCTGGGTTGCTGATGATCTTGATGTTTTTATTGCCATTGGCCATCTTTTTCAGACGATCAGGTGGGTTCATGCCAGCGATCACAAGCGGGATGTCAATGTCATTAAATACTTCATTGACCAGGTAGGTTGCAGCGTGCGTGTTCTCCGGAACCTCTATGTTGCCATGGTAGAGGGCATACTCGCCCTTGCCATTCATAACATCCAGTGCATTGTTGGTATGAAAACTAGGCAGGTAATACACCTTGTTCTCCGGGAAATGATCTTGCAGGTATTTGGTATCCTCCCTGGAAACGCAAAGCATCATGCTCGAGTGCTTCAGAACGCCTTGATATAAGCGCAATTTGCAACTGGCTCCAAGGAAATATATCCGGTTAAAAAGGTTTCTGCAAACTTTAAATAGATTATAGTAATACTTATGCTCTATGTTGCTTTCCCTGTATATCTTGATCCTGTCTTTAAGACGCTTATCAGTCACGTAATAACATGAATGCAAGCCTTCAAATAAAATAGGATATTCATCCTTCAATAGATTGTCGAGCATTTCACTTGAACGCCGGCTGGAAACAATATATGGTTTAAGGCTCAATGCTGAACCAAGGCCTGTCTTCCGCAGATAATAATGCACCTCCTCACAATATTGGTTGAGCTCTTCAGCCCGGCTCCTCCCGGGATACTCGATACAATGCAGGTGGATCTTAATGCCTTTTTCATGGAGGGTTTTGATCTTATAAAACACATCAATTACCCCACCGTAGTTAGGGGGATAAGGAACGTCAAATGAAATGATATGTAAATGCTTATCCTGCAATATGCGCGTAAATTTGGGTTAATTTTTGCTCTTCCTGCTCCCAGCAAAGCTCCTTGGCTGCAAATCTAAGATTTTCTTTCCAGATTTCATATTGCGAGACATCTTTAAGCATCTGATTTGCTGCAATTGCTATCTCATGTGGATCATGGGAGCTAAGCAATTTTCCAATCTCATATTGAATAACCACCTTCCGGATCTCCACCAGGTCTGATGCCAGTACAGGAACCTGAGCCTGAATATAATCAAAGAGTTTATTGGGAAGGCTGAAGCGATAGTTAATATTGGTGTCTTTGTCGAGGGTAATTGCTAAATCAGCATGTACCGTATATTGATATAATTCCCTGAAAGGCATCTTCGGGATAAAGATGACCCTTTCCTCCAGCTGCATGTCTTTCACCTGTTGTTTAAGCAGGGGAAGCACATCTCCACCTCCAATAATAACAAATACGGCGATGTCGATATATTTCATGGCCTGGATCATCTCCTCGGTTCCCCGCTGTATGTTGATTCCGGCGCCTTGAAGAAGGATGATCTTGCTGTCTTCAGGCAAACCCAGTTCCTTCCTGTTTTTTTCAATTTTATAATCCTGCCGGTAAGGCAAATTACGGATCACCTCAACAGTAAGGCCGTATTTTTCGCTAAACAAGCTGGCAATGGACTCATTTACTGTGTAGACAGTTCTCAGTTTTGGGAAGATATATTGTTCTATTCTCCTCCAAATCCCCTGCACCCTTTTCCTGTTTACCAGTTCCGGTGTTTCAGTATAATATTCATGACTATCGTAAACCAGCTCCTTCCGTCGTAAGCGAGATGCCAGGTAGTTTGCCATCAGGGTATCAAGATCGTTGGATAGTAAGATATTACATCTGCTAAACATAAGAAGCAGGAAGAGTCGGAAGTTAAATTCTGCATAAAACAATGGCCCTTTTCCAAAGAGGAGCCTCATCCGTTTCATCTTGTATGTTCGTTTTGACAGTGGGAGGCTGTTTCTCTGTTTCCTTCCAACCAGCAATACCTCAAGACCCATCTTCTGCAAGGAGTTGCAGATGCGGTCGACCCTCTGGTCGGTAACGAGGTCGTTGGTCACGGAAGCGATGATTCTCTTCATAATGTTTAGCGGAAATATATGCTAATTTATATTTTTTAACGATTGAAATGCCGGAACATGCAGAATAATATTGTGCAAAGCAAATCCTTCTTATCTTTATCAAGCCAATGAAGATTCTTCAAAATATTTCTCTTAAACCCTATAATACCTTTGGGATTGATGCCAGTGCAACAGAATTCGTTGAGATCACGGAGATTGAGGAGCTGCTTGAATTGATAAAGTTCGGGAAGCTGCAGAATACCAAACACCTTATCCTGGGTGGTGGCAGCAATTTACTATTCACAAACGACTACAATGGTTTGGTGATCAGGAATCGCATAGGTGGTTTGAAAGTGACTGATGTGGGAAGTTCACAGGTGCTGGTAAAAGCCGGTGCCGGTATGGTTTGGGATGAGCTGGTGAGGTTTTGTATGGACCGGGACTATGGAGGTATAGAAAACCTGGTACTCATCCCCGGAAGTGTTGGTGCAGGACCCATACAAAATATCGGTGCTTATGGTGTTGAACTTAAAGATACTTTCCATTCGCTGGAAGCGATAGATATTTCAACAGCTGAAATCAGGGTATTTGAAAATCAGGACTGTAATTTTGCATATCGCGACAGCGTTTTTAAAAGAGAACTCAAGGGAAAATATGTGATCATTTCAGTAACACTCCTTCTGCGGAAGGACCACGTTCCCGATGTTTCCTATGGGGCGATAGAAGAAGAATTGAAAAAGATGGGTCTGGACAAAGAGGCTGACATTAAGGCGGTAGGTGATGCTGTTACGGCCATCAGGCAAAATAAACTCCCCGACCTGGACATGATTGGCAATGCCGGCAGTTTTTTCAAGAATCCGGTCGTTGATGCAATAAAATTTGATAAAATGTGTAATCTTCATCCAGAAATACCGTCATATATATCAGAAGATGGTTCAGTAAAGATCCCCGCTGGCTGGATGATCGAACAATGTGGATGGAAGGGCAAAACTCTTGGAAATGCAGGAGTACATGATAAACAAGCTCTGGTGCTGGTAAATAAAGGCGGTGCAACAGGCAAGGATGTGCTTAGACTTGCTGAGCAGATCAAGAGTTCTGTTTTTGAGAAATTTGGACTGATGCTGGAGATGGAAGTGAATGTTGTGTAGATGTTGGTGAGAATCAAAGAATAAGCACCAACAATTTTAGTATCTTTGATATATAGCTCCAAACAATATAAATTGAAAAGAATTTATCCTTTATTAGTATTTGTTAGAAGGCATTTAGAAGCATTCATCTGGATTGCAGCTATTATTGCATTGGCCTTTACCAGCCCGGTGGATGCTTGTTTCAGCCTTTGCCCTTTTCATAATTTAGGATTTGACTGGTGCCCTGGCTGTGGCCTGGGGCATGCCATCTCTTGGTTATTCAGGGGAGATATTCACCAATCAATTCATGCCCACCCACTGGGGATTCCGGCAGTATTGATCATCATTTACCGGATACTCAGCATCTTCAGAAAAAACTATAAATACAAACATTATTCACTTCATAAATCAATACAACATGGCTGAAATTTTTACATTAATTCCTGAAGCACAAGGACAGGAACTGGTTTTATTGCAGGAGGTTACTAAGAATTTTACGGATGAGCAAAAGACTAATTTTACAGGTTTGTACAGGGCACGACGACGTGATCCGCAAATGATCTTACTGGTAACTGTTCTGGGGTTTGTCGTGGTGGCAGGTATACAACGTTTCATGATTGGCCAGATCGGCATGGGGCTGCTATATTTGTTTACAGGTGGGCTTTGCCTCATCGGAACCATCATTGATCTCATCAACTATCAGGACCTTGCATTTGAATACAACAGGAAGATGATCCTGGAAAGTGCTGCAATTATTGGCTAATAAGAGCTGGTCTTACCTTGCCTGGAGTGTATGGGTTGTACCGCATTTGGTACACGAAATACTTGTTTTTGAATATTCAGGTGGCACCTTCATGCGCAAACCGCAACTACAATCTATGAAGCGGTAATTGTTCACTGCCATCATAATATCGCCGGTATTCCTTTTTACAGTTTTTTCAATACCCGCATCATCAAATGCTTTCCTGATGCCGGGATCATCTGTTTCCTTCAGACCTGAACCAGGGATGATATTGGAACTTTTCCCTTTCACCTCTGCATAAGCTGTTTGGTAACTCATGAATCCGGCTCCCTGCATTGCTCTTAATATCCGAATGCGTTCCTGTATAGGTGGGTGTGTACTTCTTAAGCCTGCGGCCGCTTTCTTGCCTTTTGAAAATGGCAGTGAAATATACATTGGGGCAGTCACCTTATTGGCTGATTTCATCTCAATCTTGGTTCCTGAGATTTTTTCCAATGCCGAGGCCAGTCCTTCAGGGTAACGGCTAAAACGTACCCCGGTGGCATCTGCCAGGTATTCCCTCTTTCGGGAAATAGCATAATAGAGCAATCCGGCAAAGATAGGAACCAGTATGGCCAATACCAGGGCCACGATCATCACGATAAGCTGTCCCTGTCCGCTATTGGAATTGGACGAGCGGTATCTTGCCCCACCACCGGTGTAAAGCATCCCACGCAAGAATATCTGCGATACCAATACAATGCTGCCAAGCATGACCCCGGCAAGAGTCATAAACCTGATATCACGATTATAAATGTGTGCCATCTCATGGGCAATTACACCCTGCAACTCATCTCTGTTCAATTGGGCCAGCAGGCCTGCTGTTACTGCAACCACAGCATATTTCGGACTTCTTCCTGCAGCAAATGCATTGGGAGCTTCTTCATTGATGATATAGATCTCAGGAAGTACTGGTAGCCCCGAGGCAATTTTCATTTCTTCAACAATATTGAATAGCTGAGGATGCACATCAGGAGTCACTTTTTTGGCATTGCTGGCCGAGAGCAAAATCTTTGCCCCCCTGTAATAGCTGATCAAGGACATGATAATCCAGATCAGCAAGGCAATGATGATGCCATCGATGCCCATACCCTGAGGGTTCAGGAAGTAACTAATTGCAGCACCTAGCAGCATCAGCCCGATTCCCATCAGGATGAACAGGAAAAATGATTTCCGACGATTGGCACGGATGAGCTCCCACATAATGACTTAGAATTCTACTTTTGGAACAGCTTTTTCAGCAGGATCTTCCAGCTCAAAGAACTCTTCCTCCTTGAATGTGAACATGCCTGCAACGATGTTGGATGGGAACATCTGGATTTTGTTATTGTAAAACAAAACCTGGTCATTGTAGCTTTGCCTTGCATATGAGATCTTGTTCTCAGTTGAGGTGAGCTCTTCCTGCAAACTCAGAAAGTTCTGGTTTGCCTTCAGGTCGGGATAGGCTTCCACAGCTATCTGCAATTGGCCAAGTGCGCCACCCAACAAACCTTCTGCTTTGGCTTTTTCGCCTACGGTAGAAGCATTCATCGCCTGGCTGCGGTAAGCAGTGATATTCTCAAGCGTTTCGCGCTCATGCTTCATATAACCTTTTACCGTTTCAATTAGATTTGGAATCAGGTCATGACGGCGTTTGAGCTGTACATCGATCTGCGACCATGCATTTTTTACCTGGTTGCGTAACTTGATCAGTGAGTTATAGATGCCAACAAACCAAATGACAATGATGACAATGATGGCCAGGATAACAATTAAGGGTATCATAATGTTAAATATTAAGGTTTCTAAATAAGTTTATTTTTTTAAATGATGACTGAACATCTCTTTCAGCAGTGTAGCGACTTTCCCTTCGCTTCCTCCACTTTCCATTTCAAGAACCTGTAAGAGTTCTCCTTCGTCAAACCAAAGCCCATGACCCCGGGTACACCGGTCGATGACTACCCGATCTTGGACCAATACCTTCTCCATTTTTTTATTACAGATCGGGCAGCGGACTTTCTTCTCCCTGCTCTTTTCATCAGTCTTAAACGACGCCATCAGTTCCTCCGCTGCTTTGCGATCCTCAAACAGCACTTCCAATTCACCTGCATCCAGCCAAATGCCATTTGTTAATGGGCAATAGTCGATTTCGATGCCTGCAAGCTCAAGCACCAACATGGGTTCGTTTGCAAGAGGGGATTTCATGTTTAAAATTTAATGGATTGTGAAATTAATAAAAAACCTTGGACATTTCTACACATTGAACATTTAACGTTGAGCATTTAGCATTTATCATATTAAGTTTTTGCTATTTGCTATTTGCTAAATGCTAAATGATATATGCTCAATGCTCAATGCTCAGATTTCCATCGCTCCTATAAGATCCTTCACTTCCCTGATTCCATGGCGTTCTATATATTCCTCGATACCCTCAATGATTTTCACTGGTATTAGCGGATCAATGAAGCAGGCAGTACCAGCCTGTATTGCACTGGAACCTGCGAGAAGAAATTCGATGGCATCATTAGCATTCATGATTCCACCCATGCCAAATACGGGGATCTTAACAGCTTTATAAACCTGCCACACCATTCGGAGGGCAATTGGCTTTATTGCAGGACCGGATAAGCCACCGGTGATGGTTGAGAGTAATGGTTTCCTGTTTTCGGCATCGATAGCCATACCCAGAAAAGTATTGACCAGGGAGATGGAATCAGCACCTGCACCTTCCACGGCAAGGGCCATCTCCGCAATATCGGTTACATTGGGAGAGAGTTTAACAATGAGTGTTTTATCATACACTTTCCTGACAGCTTCAGTTACAGTTATTGCTGATGGGCAACTCACTCCGAAAGCCATCCCACCTTCTTTTACATTGGGGCAGGAAATGTTTAGTTCAATGGCAGGGATGTGATCCAGCTCATTGATCCTTTCGGTCAGTTCTACATACTCTTCAACAGTTGACCCGTTTACGTTGGCAATGATGTGGGTGTCGAATTTCTTGATGCGTGGATAAATGTTTTCAATGAAATGATCAATGCCTTTGTTTTGCAGGCCAACCGCATTCAGCATGCCGCTGGCAGTCTCAGCCATCCTGGGATAGGGATTTCCATCCCTGTTTTTCAGGGTGAGCCCTTTAATGAAAATGCCTCCCAGCTGTCCGGGATCAAAGAAATCAACAAACTCCTCACCATAGCCAAAAGTTCCTGAAGCCGTGGTAACCGGATTTTTGAGTTCCAGCTTATGGATTTTAATGTTGAGATCTACCATTTTAACTCATTTATATTAAATACGGGACCTTCAGTGCAAACGCATAGATTCCCTTTATCAGTTTCTTGTATACAACAGAGGCAAACACCAAAACCACAGGCCATCAGGTTTTCAAGTGAGGCTTCACAGCTAATCGATTTTTCTTTTGCAATTTTTGCCACAGCTTTCATCATTCCTTCCGGTCCGCAGCGTATAAATAATGTCGTAATCAAAGGATTCGCTCGTAAAAATGCTGTGTTGAGTCAACAAACCTTTTTCCCCAAGGCTTCCGTCTTCCGTTGTACAGAAAACCTCACCGAATTTATTGAATTCCTCGCTAAAGAGAATATCCTCAGAAGTCCTTCCACCGGTGATGAAATGTATTTCATTTCCTTTAGCCTTCAATTCTCTGCCAAGCATGATGAAAGGGGCGATGCCTGACCCGCCCCCGGTAATCAATACTTTCTTGTTTTCAGGAACGCTAAAGGCATTTCCCAATGGGTGTATCAGGTTAATTACATCACCTTTTTCTACCGTCCCAAGCTTACGTGTGCCTTTGCCAATGGCTTTTACAAAGAAACTGACTGTTTTGTCGTAAATATTATGATCCAGGTATGAAAACGGTCTTCTTAAGAACACATCAGGATGGTTGTCGACACGGATCTCGGCAAAATTGCCTGGCTTGATGTCCAGAATGGCTTCGGATCCGCTGAGCTTAAGCACATAGGAATTGCTGTTCAGCCACCTGACTTCCTCAACCTTTAAGTCTTCTATTCTTTTCATATTTCAAAAAATCCCCCCGAAATATCGAGGGGACTGTCTTATGCTTTATCTTTTTCTTCATCAACTTCTTCCGTTCCATCTTCTTCAGCGACTTCTTCTTCAGTGAAATCGAGCAAGTCCATTTCATGTAGCACATTATACCATTGTATCACCTTTTTTATATCGGATACATATACTCGCTCCTTGTCGTAATCAGGTACTGCGTCATCAAAAAAATCTTTCAATTCATCGGCTGATGATTTATGGCTGATAGCCTTTTCCCCCTCTAATAAGTCATGCATTTTTTTAAAGACATCTTTCAGCGGTATATCATCTGTTTCGGTGAAGATGCTGATCTCCTCCAGGGAACTGATCTTCTCATGTGAAAAAACAGGAAAACGTTTTTTATCATTCATCGACTCTACCAGCATACCAGTCTTGGTGTGTGACAACATCTTATATAAGCCCGGCTTACCTGATATTGAGAGAATTTCCGTTAAATCCATCATCGGCGTTTAGTTTGGTGCAAATTTATGAATAATTGGGTTATACAAGCATAAAATGGGTATAATCACCCAAAGCCTGGTATGTTTTTCATTCTGAATTTCATAAATTTGTACTTAGATAGCATCTATTTATGAACCTGGAGGAGATCTTATTCAACAGCAGCCGTGCTGCGGCGGATATGGCCGTCGATGTAATCGCTCAGAAACCTGAGCTGTTTGATCAGGCATACCGGATGTGTATGGCACAGGAGGGCTTGATGGCCTTGCGTTCTGCCAGGGTGGTCCAGTTGATTGCGGAAGAGCACCCTGATTTGTTGAGACCATATTTTCCTGACCTGGTGCATCAACTGGATAGCCTCACGCATAGCAGTGTAAAGAGGTGCATGATGAAGGTGCTTACATTTTATGATATCACGGATGATGAGGAATTACACGGTCTGATCATCGATGCTTGCTTTCACCGCATGAATGATTTTGAAGAGGAGGTGGCAACGCGTGCCTATGCAACAAGGGTTCTACAGCGTTTCACAAGGATCTATCCCGAGATCACAGGAGAATTGATTTCTGCGCTTCAACTACTCATCGATAATTCCAAAGAAACGCTGAGTAAATATTCTAAAAGTGTATTGCAGGAAATATACAGGGAAGCAGCTCCCTAAGCAAAAGTTTGCAGCTCATGAAGCTTCTTGTAGATGCCGTCGAGCTTGATCAAATCTTCATGATTGCCCCTTTCAGCGATTTCTCCCTTCTGCAGAACGATGATCTCATCGGCAAACTTGATGGTCGACAAACGATGAGCGATCACGATGCTTGTTCGGTTACTCATCACATTGGCAAGGGCTTCCTGTACCAGCCTCTCTGATTCAGTATCCAGCGCTGAAGTTGCTTCGTCCATGATCAGGATCGGTGGGTTTCTCAATATGGCCCTGGCGATGCTGATCCGCTGTCGTTGCCCGCCGGAAAGTTTAGTACCCCGATCCCCAATATTGGTCTGATAACCTTCCGCCATCTTACTGATGAATTCATGCGCATTGGCTACTTTGGCTGCTTCAATCACATCACTCTCACCCACATCATGCATGCCGAAGGCGATGTTATTGAACACCGTATCATTGAATAGTATGGACTCCTGGGTTACGATGCCCATCAAAGCACGTACATCATCGATTTTATAATCTTTCAAGTTTATACCATCGATAAAGATGCCGCCCTCAACGGTATCATAAAATCTTGGTAATAAGTCAACCATGGTAGATTTTCCTCCACCAGACTGGCCCACTAGGGCAATGATCTTTCCCTTTTTAATGTTGATATTGATATCTTTTAAGACATCCTCTTCCTCATAGCGGAATGTAACGTTTTTATATTCTATGTCGTCGCTGAATTCATTTATGGCAACAGCGTCTGATTTTTCATCGATCACTTCTTCAGCATCAAGGATGTCGAAGATCCTGTCGGCAGATGCAAGGCCTTTCTGAACGCTATAATATCCTGTAGCAAAGGTTTTGGCCGGAGGAATGATCTGTGAGAAGACCAGCATATAGGTGATGAATATCTCTCCACTTATGGGGGAGTTGTCGCCAATGACCAGGCCACCACCGAACCAGAGTACAAGGATAATGACGCAGGAAGATAGAAATTCACTCATGGGGGAGGATAGGTCGCGCCGGCGATAAATACTTAAAGTGACCTTCGCATAAGCTTTGTTCTGATCAACAAACTTTTTGTCCATGAAATTGATCGCATTAAAAGCTTTGATGATTCTGAGACCACCAATAGATTCTTCTATGGTAGACAGCATCCCTGCCAGTCTGGTTTGACCTACCTTCGATTGTTTGCGCAATGTGCGTCCGATTCTTCCTATCAGGTAGCCGGTAACCGGTAGCACGATTATCACAAAAAGAGTAAGGCTGGGGCTCATACTGAGCAGAAATACAAAATATGCAATAATGGTAATGGGATCACGGATAAGCATATCCAGGTAATTCATAATAGAGTATTCAACCTCTTGAACATCAGTGGTTACTCTTGCCATGATATCTCCTTTCTTTCGTGTATCAAAGAAAGATAATGGCAGAACTAATATTTTTTTGAATACCTCATTACGCATGTTGCGCACTGCACTAACCCTGACTTTTGCCATAAAAAACAATGACATGAACCTGCCCAGGTTTCTCAGGAAAAAAGTGCCAAGAAGTACAAAACAAATCGTCAGTAGCGCCTGTTTGTGTCCCTGAGATTGTATAATGTCACTGAGGATATAGTTCATGTAATCGATAAGGGCTTCGGAACTTAGCGAAAATTCAGGTTTTGCCTGTACCAACTCCGTTTTTCCAAATAACAGGCTGAGAAATGGGGCGAGCAAAGCAAAGGTGAACAGTGAGAAGAGAATAGTAAACAGGTTGAAAAAAATATTCAATCCCACATATCCCAGGTAAGGTTTTATATAGCTTAAAACTCTGCCGTATCGTCTCATTTGTTTCCTTTTGCGCCTTTGTGTGAATTACTATAACAATTCGATCCCAAGATAATTGTGCGGGGTGATCTGTTTTAATTCTTCCTTTAACTCGGTGCTTACTTTCAATTTATCAATAAAGCCATGCATTGCTGCCTTGTCGATCTTCTCATTTATGCGGGTAAGTGCCAAGAGAGCCTCATATGGGTTTGGATAGCCTTCCCTTCGCAATATGGTTTGTAAAGCTTCTGCCACCACAGCCCAGTTATCTTCCAGGTCGGCGTGGATCTTATCGGTATTCACCTCCAGTTTATTCAATCCTTTTAACAAGGATTTCAGAGCGATCATGGTATGGGCAATGGGCACTCCAATATTTCTTGAAACCGTTGAATCTGTGAGATCTCTTTGCAAACGTGATAAGGGCAGGTCTTTCGACAGATGCTCAAACATGGCATTGGCTACTCCCAGGTTACCTTCTGAGTTCTCAAAATCGATAGGGTTTACCTTATGTGGCATGGCCGAGGAACCCACTTCACCTTCCTTGATCTTTTGTTTAAAGTAATCCATGGAGATGTAAGTCCACATATCCCTGTTCAGATCGATAAGGATGGTATTAATTCGTTTAAGGTTATCAAAGAGGGCAGCCAGATTGTCGTAATGTTCAATCTGAGTAGTGGTCTGTAATCTTTCCAACCCAAGTTTATCCTTAACAAAGTTGTTGCCAAAAGCTTCCCAGTCGGTATTGGGAAATGCTACATGGTGTGCATTAAAGTTTCCTGTCGCGCCACCGAACTTGGCCGAAAAGGGGATTGTGTTCAGCAGGTTTATCTGGGCTTTCATCCTTTCAGAGAAGACAGCAATTTCCTTTCCCAGGCGGGTAGGAGAGGCTGGTTGTCCATGTGTTCGGGCCAGCATGGGGATCATCTTCCATTCTTTTGCCCTGATAATGATCTTTTTATTTACTTCTTTCAATTTTGGCAGTAACACATCTTCAAATGCAAGGCGGGTAGCATAAGGGACTGAGGTGTTGTTGATATCCTGTGAGGTAAGCCCAAAATGAACGTATTCTTTATATTCCGACAGCCCAAGTTTATCAAATTTCTTCTTGATATAATATTCTACAGCCTTTACATCATGGTTGGTGGTTTTTTCGATTGCTTTGACATCCTTTGCATCTTTGAAGGAGAAATCGCGACTGATTGCCCGAAGGTCATCAAATCTGTTTTTATCGAATCTGCCCAAAGCTGGCAATGGGATCTCGCACAGTGCAATAAAATATTCGATCTCTACAAATATGCGGTAATTGATAAAAGCACCTTCAGAAAAATAGTACGAGAGGGATTCGGTTTGCTTATTATACCGGCCGTCGATAGGGGATATGGCACTTAGATCAGAGAGGTTCATGGTTCAAGGTTTTAGCACATCAAAATTAGGTAAAAAAAGTGAATAGTTCCTAGTTCCTAGTGCCTAATTGAATGATGATATCCTATTGATTAATTATTAGGGGAGATTGGTATTGAAGAACAGAAAATTTAGTTTGAAGTTTAATTATGGAGTTAATCCAACACCCAACATCCATAATCCAACATACTAGAGCATTTGCTTAAACGCCTCCTGAATAACATCCCCATATTTATCACCGAATGTGACAAGGCACCAGGCCTGGAGGGCAAGGATTTCTTCTTTCTTCAGCCATTTGACGGACTTCTTCAACTCTTTCCCGAAGAGCTCTCTGCTGAAGCTTACTTTTCTGAGGATCAGTTTTGTGTATTCAAGCATGGAAGAACGATTTGTTTAAACTTTTAGATAAACGCAAATGTATTTTGTTTTAGTGTGTTAATAAATCATAAATTATTAACAATTTGCGTGCGGTATGCGGTGCGCGAGGCGCACTTATCTGTGAAGATGTGAGTCCTGAAAACCTGTACCTAGTGCCTTGCCCTAATAATCAAATACCGTTGAGGCATAAATCACTGGATAACTCGTGAAGTACCCTATGGCCCCATCGCTCAGGTTGCCGTAAACATTGGCGGGCGGACCACTGAAAAGTGGCGTGCTGAAGCTTACTTCTTCCTGAACCTGCCAAACAAAATTGGCATAGCCCTCGGTGACACTGCATGCCTGGAAAGTGATCACATCACCCGGACGAAGCTTTTCATCTTTCCTCGACTGGTTGAGATAACCAACACCTATGCCATTAGTGAACCCACCATCATAAAACTGATCATCCACTACCTGCTTTTCGGTTATGGTATCTGTGAGCAGGGTGTCATTCTTATAAATATTGAACATATACCAGTTTGGGCCGGGAGGGTCCCAGTAATAGCATTGTACAACATAGTAACCGTCATCACCCCAATCGGGTTGGTATTCTAATCCAATATATACTGTGTCACCAATGCCCGGAGTTGATGTCGATGCAGAATATTTTATTTTCCCATCAATCTCTGCTGCAAGCTCAATATCAAGTGTATAGTTCATGCCGATCTCTGCTTTAAATCCCTCCGGGAGATGGTATACACCCGGGGCTTCTTCAGAGAGTAAAGTTGTGCTTCCATTTTCATCCTTCACTAACACATCGGCATTGGTTACTGGTGGAGGAGGCTGGTTATAAAAGTAGCTGCTCGATTCATTCAGGATAATGGCCTGTCTGAGGCTGTCGTCACTGATGAGCTGACCATCAACCACAAGTCTTGAGTAAGTGTCATCTAGCTCCACATCGATACGCTCTGTACAGGAAGTGATCATCATCCCTGAAATAAAGAGAAATATCAATTTTGGAATATATTTTTTAAGAGTTTTCATCATCCGAACTAAAATTTGAAGTTATAGGTGACGGCCGGGATGATCCCGAACAAATAAGTCTGCTCTGCATAAGTTTCATATCCCATATTTGGGTTCCCCTGTACTGGTTCCTCCTGAACAAAATTGATCGCCCAGGTATTGTGCCGGTTATAGGCATTATATATAGCCAGCGTCCATGAATCATGGTATTTCCTTCCAGGCTTGTTCTTCCCATGAAGTGTCACCGAAAGATCGAGCCTGTGATAATCCTTCATCCTGTATTCGTTCCTGTCGGAATAGATGGGAAGGATGACTCCCCCGATGACAGCCCTGCCGGTTGGGAATGTTACCGGTTGCCCGGTTGAATATACCCAGGTAGCGGCAACGGTCCATCTGGGCGAAATATCCCAGTTGGTCACAATAGAAACATCATGTGGCCGGTCGTAAGGAGCAGGATATTTGTTGCCGTCATTGATATCGGGAAACTTCCGCCAGGTCCTCGACCAGGTATAGCTCACCCAACCACTAATTTTCCCATTTACAAGGGGCAATCCATTCACCCTGACCAGGGCTTCAACACCATACGACCAGGCATGGCCAAACCTGAGTTCGCCTTCCAGCTCTTTGTTCAGCAATAGCTCAGCATGATCTTTAAAATCAATGGCATTGTTCATAGTCTTATAGTATCCCTCCACAGAAGTTTCAATGAGGTTGCTTTTGAAGTTTTTGAAATAACCCAGTGCAAACTGGTCTGAAAGCTGGGGTTTCACATTCGGACTGGCCGGGAACCAAATGTCGAGTGGGGTTCCTGCCGTTGAGTTCTGGGCTACCTGGATATATTGATTGGTCCGTGCCCAGCTTGCCTTGATAGAAGAACTTTCTGTAACAAGATAATTGAGGCCTATCCTGGGTTCGAGTCCCCAATAGGTTTGATATATTTTTCCTTTAGCATATACTGTTGAATCAGTGGCTTCAAAATTTTCATCGAAATTATAAACTGTTCCCGGTCCTATATTGGAGAATGTGGACAGTCTCAAACCATATTTCAGGATCAGCAGTGCACCGATCTTTTGTTCATTGCTGATATATATAGCAGATTCGATGGCATAGTTTTTTGGGACAATCCATTCATCAAATAGGGAGTTGTCACCTTTCCCTTTCGCAACCCCGGGATTAAATGAGTGATACAGGGAAGTGATTCCAAACCTGAGGGTGTTTTTAGCGTCCAGATAAAGTGTAAAATCACCCTTCAGCCCAAGATCCTGGAGGTCTGAATCCCAGAAAAATGAATTGGCTTCATCATCTGAGGCGGTGCCCAGTCCATATTTATATTTGCTGTAGATAAAAGAAAAATTAGAGAACAGCTGTTTGGAAAAAAGGTGGTTCCATCTGAGGGTGGCCGTTTGATTACCAAGCTTCATCTCCGCAAACTGGTTTTTAAAGACATCCCTTCCAAAATACCCTGAAATGTATATCCTGTTGTTTTCATTGATGACATGGTTCACTTTTGCATTGAAGTCGTAGAAATACATCTTACTTTGCTTAAGATTGTCATCTTTTGCAAGGAAGAGAAAGAGGTCGGCATATGTCCTTCGTCCTGAAACAATATAGCTTGTTTTGTTCTTCAAGATAGGACCTTCAAGTGTCAGCCGGCTAGAAATAAGCCCAATGCCACCATTACCGGAGAATCTTTTTGTATTTCCATCCTTCATCCGCACATCAAGCACCGACGAAAGGCGCCCACCATACCTGGCAGGGATATCGCCCTTGTAGAGCTTAACATCTTTAATGGCATCATTATTAAAAACAGAGAAGAACCCAAGCATGTGGCCGGCATTATATACTGTGGCCTCATCGAGCAAAACCAGGTTCTGGTCAGGAGATCCACCCCGTACTACAAATCCTGATGAGCCTTCAGCAGCGGTTTGCACTCCCGGGAGTAGTAGCAGGGCCTTGATAATATCCACTTCTCCCATGAGGGAAGGGATCTGGCTAATGGTTTTAGAGTCCAGCTTCATCACGCTCATTTCTGCCTCCGTCACATTTCGGTCGGGTGCATCTGCGGTGATCTCCACCTCGTCAAGCTGCTCTCCTTTAGGCAAAAGTTCAATATCAAGCGTAAGATTTTCAGTTAGCTTTATATCGTGTACAATTGATGCATAGCCGATATATGAGAACTTCAATGTGTAATTGCCTGGTTGGAGGCGAAGCGAATAGTAACCATAGACGTTGGTTACAGTACCTGATTTGAGCTCTTCAATATAGATGGTCGCACCAATCAGATCCTCTCCTGTTTCTGCATCTTTTACATGCCCGCTGATCGTTCGCTTGTTTTTATCGGACTCGTCCCCGTCTGCCCTTAACTGGGATGGCAAAATAAATACTGCCGCTAAGAGCATGGTCAGGAAAATTTTCATCAGGTAAAAAATATTATCGTTCGTACCGTAAATTAATATTCTTTCTTATTAAAACCAGCCGAAAGCAAGGGTGATATTCCCAGTAACACTATTAAACGCATTTTTATCAAAATAATTCTTCTTCACCATTATCCCTGATCAGAATCATAATACTGGTAGTTTCATTGACACCAGTTACAACCCGATAACCAACCCCAACATTCAAACGCATCCATTTCAGCAGGTTCAGGCCCAGGTTAACTTCGGGGGTGATTACAAATACATTGTCGTACATTATAGTTGGTCCATCCTTCATAGTAATCTTTGTAAGTCTTATCTGTCATTGACACAGTACCCCATCCCAATTTGGCATTTACACCCCAGTGGATGGCGTTTTTTGGATTGTGGATATATCCCAGCCAGAAGCCACCATGACCAAAGCGGTGTATAGTAAATCCTCTGATTTCTGAAGGATATAACCATTGTGAAGTAACCCCTTCGTAATTCTTCATATGGCTAGTTGTTGAGTCCAAGTCCATAAGCGCCAATAAAAAATTTGTGATCAATTAATAGTGCAGCTCCACCACCCATGGAGAATGCAAAGTCCTTGTCAAATCCTGAAAACTCATTGAAGATGGCACCAAAACCTCCAACAGCAACACCATCTTCCCCTCCCCCAAACAAATATTTCATTTCGTCCTGGGCCTGAATATGATTCAGCGGGTAAGCGAAAAGAATTGTAAGCGCAATGATAAAGTACTTTTTCATGATTATAGATTTTAATATAAGTAAACTGTTTTCATCATCAATGACAAGACAGTTATAGAAGCGTTGCAAATTTTATCAATTAATTTCTAAATATAGACGATATGGCGCGCCACTTATTGCATTTTTACTCAAAAACATGATATTTTGTCGTATATTTCTAATGGAACAATATTTGATTCATATTGTTTTACAAAAAAGCGATATGCAAAGCGAAAAACGTAAACTTTTTTATAGTTTGTTTTTTCCGGGGGTTTTTCTGCTGGTGATCTGGACCGTTTTCCTTACGGAATATTTACTGGGTGTTCGATTTGTTGAGTATGGCTTATGGCCCCGCTCTCCTGAAGGTGCCATCGGAATACTTACCTCTCCTTTAATCCATGCCGATTTTAATCACCTTTTTGCCAATTCGGTTCCTCTTTTTGTACTGGGTGCGGCCTTGTTTTATTTCTATCCGTCGATAGCACTGAGGGTGTTTATCCTGATCTATCTATTTAGTAATATCTGGGTGTGGGGTATGGCAAGAGAGGCCTACCATATAGGTGCCAGTGGCCTTGTATACGGACTGGCTGCATTCCTCTTTGTAAGTGGTGTCATCAGGAAGGAACCCAGGCTGATGGCCATCTCCATGTTTGTCGCATTTTTATATGGCAGTTTTATCTGGGGCATCTTTCCGGAACTTTTTCCCGAAAAAAACATCTCCTGGGAAGGCCACCTGATGGGTATGTTGGCAGGGGTCATCTTCGCCATATACTTCAGAAAAAAAGGCCCGCCAAAGCGACGCTACTCATGGGAATTAGAGGAAGAAGAAGAGGATGATGGTCCGGCTTACTGGAAGGTTCCGGAAAGTATGGAAAATAAACCCTGATGGATAATCTCTAAATTCTAATCTCTAAACCCGAAACAAATTCAAATGTTTAATGATTCAATTCTCTAATCACCTCACCCCCTAAATACCCCTCTTCCCTCCCCGATTACTCAGGTTCGGAACAGGTTCAAAAGGCGAGGGGGACCATTGAAATTTTGAATTTGAAGAATTAGTGCTTGTTTAGGATAGAGATTAGGTTTTAGGATTTTAAAGCTTGCAGCTTTAGAATCACTTAGTTTTTAGTAGCAAGCGATCATATAGGAACAGCAGCACAACCGTACTCAATCCAATTCCCGTAAACAGCATCCATATGTTAGATGGCTGGTAGTTTACCCACAAAAAATTGGTGAGTTCCATCTGGTTCATACTGGTTAGCTCGCAGGCTTTATCGAAATACTCATTTTTAGTGAAGCCTTCTGATATTTCAGGTAGTTCAAGGCCGCGTTTCTGGATCTCCATAGACAAAAGGTAGTACTTGTCGCTCATTTTTGTGTACACATCCCCCGACAGTATTCCTGCAAGGAAATTCCCACCGGCCAGGGGCAGGTAATAGGTTCCCATATACATGGCCAGTTTGTCTTTTGGAGCGATCTTACCAATGTATTCCAGAATTCGCGGTGAGCTGGCCATTTCACCTGTAGCAAAAATCATAATGGAGAGGAAGAGATAGAAACCATTTTGTGTGACAAACCAGAGGGCGATCCCTATGGAGCTGATGAGAAATCCTGTAATGATGGTGTTTACAGGTTTGAAACGCATGATGAGTGATGATACCAGCACCTGGAAAAATACGATATACAATGCATCGATATTCACAATCATTTCCGGGTTGACTGTTCCATGATCAGTCCCGACAAAGTTGGCCATCCAGGGCCAGAATCCCGACAGCCAATTATAAATGATAGATGTGTTCACCCATTGTTCAATAAATACAGGCAGCGTAAAGAATAATTGATTATACATCGTCCAGAAACCAATAATTATTATCAGGAATACGACCAGTTTATAATCAGTCAGTGCCTTACCCAGATTGGTAAAAATGTCGCTGATCGTCTTTCGCAGGGGCTCATTTGATTTTTCCCTTTCAGGCTCTTTATAGAAAAAGAACACCAGGACCAGGTTCACAAGGATGGCAGCCGACGACATAATAAAGGCATATTTCCAATCGATTTCTCTAAGCTTCGAAGCTACCACCGGCCCGATAAAAGCACCGATATTCACGATCATGTAAAAGATACCGAAGCCTATTGAAGCAGTTTTTTCTGTGGTTGTTTTAGTGATCGTGGCTGAGATCACCGGTTTAAACAGTCCAGCTCCAACAGCCAGGTAGAGAAATGCCAGAAACATAGAGCCATATGTTGTCACTGATCCCATGATCAGGTATCCTGAACCCAGGATGATGTATGATAGTATTAGTATCCTTTTGTAGCCGAACTTATCGGCAATGGCACCTGTGATGGTGGGGAGAACATAAAGGATTCCTACTACAGTACCCATTAAAAGTCCTTTTTGCGTTTGAGTAAAACCCAGGCCCCCATCATCAGTGGAGCCTGTAAAATACAATGCCAGCAAAATGAACATACCATACCATGCCCAGCGCTCAAAGAGCTCCATCACATTGGCGGTCCAGAATGTTCCGGGAAAGCCGAAGAGATTTCTTTTTGTATTGGTCATAAGGATCTTGCTTTTTACAAAGAAACGAAAAAATAGTGTTGAGTTTTGAGTGTTGGGTGTTGAGTTGAAAGAGCATGTCATTTCGACCGAAGCGAAGCGAAAGGAGAAATCTGACTAGATTAAATCATCGTTAAGAAATCTCCAACCAGGATTGAAATCAGTTATTAATTGGTTTTTCTTTTCCCTCCTCCATTTTTTGATTTGTTTTTCTTTATTGCTGGCAAATTTCATTCTATCAAATCTTTCCCAGTAAATAAGGTAGCGGCAGTTATATTTTCCTGTGAATCCAATTGATTCAACAGCGTTTTCATTGTGTTCGCCAATTCTCCTATGCAGGTCATTCGTTACGCCAATATAGAGTGTGGTTTTGGTGTAATTTGTCATGATGTACAAGAAGTAGTTCGAATTCCAAATCCTTCCAATATTATTTACTTTCACGAGTAAACAGATTTCTCCCTTCGGTCGAAATGACCCTGAGGGTTATTTAAAAATGTTGCAATACAGTGTATTTAATAGAATATACAGGTCATTTCGAGTGTAACGAGAAATCTGTAATCCTTATATTAGATTTCTCCCTTCGGTCGAAATGACTTAGTATTTCCTTATTCCATGTTCGTTTTTCGATATTCGTTATTCGATATCCGATACTCGATATTCAACATAATGCCTCACCTTCTTCCACATCGGGTCATAAGCAATCACGACACGAAGACTGTCGCTGCAGGTGATAGGGCCTGTATATTCTCGATAATTGCAGATTAGTTTCACCGTTTCGTAATCCAGGTAGGGATGATGTAGGAGGGTTTTAAACTCAGCTTCGTTAACATTTATTCGAAGGATGGAAGATTTGTCAACTATGATGTTCTGAACAATTCCTAAATAGCGAATGCTGTCCATGCCATATACCTCCAGTAATTGTTCAGAGGAAAAAAAGCCGCCGAGCATGCCCCGGTATTTCAGGATGCGGTTCGCAAAGGCCGGACCGATCCCATAAAGTTGGACCAGTTGTGCAGAGTCAGCAGTGTTTATCTCAATCATCACGGGAGGCCGCTCGGCAAAGGCTTTTTTCTTATATGTGGGTTGTTTTGGGTATTGCTTTTTTTGTTGATCGTTGTTAGTTAGCTTTTCCACCAAAGTATCGGGAAGCATCAAAACTGAATCAAATCGTCTTACGTCATCCTCAAAGTTTGACATGTCAACCACATCTTGCTTTAAATAGGAGGGTAGCAGGGCACTTACACTCTCTGTGAGCATGATCAGCACCACAAGTACCATGATCCCTCTTCTTTCAGCATAATTAAAAGTGAGGTAGTCTTTGAATTTCTCCTTAAAAGTTTTGAATATTAATGACATTAGGCTTTCCTGTATACCTATTAATACCGGAATTACGAAAATGTCACACCCTTTCTGGGGAAAATTATGGATTATGGATTATGAATTATGGATTATGGATTATGAATTATGGATTATGAATTTACCAGCAACCAGCAACAGGTATCCAGGATCCAGCAGGCAGTATATTATCTTATAGGTGAGAGTGTGTCCGGATTTATTTGCATCTGTTGTTCTATCACCTCATATTCTGCTGGTCCGGATAAGCCTGAAAGGTCGATGAGGCCAATACCATTCAGGAAGACGATGGCGATGGCAACGGGAGCAAGGAATTTTATAATGAACATAAATATTACGAAGAATCTTCCACGAAGTGCTCCTCCATTAAGAAGTTCGTCCCGAACATTTTTCCTGCCCATGACCCATCCTGCAAAAATAGCGATAAGCAAAGCTCCCAGAGGCAATACAACATTGGCCGTCAGGTAATCGAAAAGTGAGAACAGGTTCTTCCCAAAGATGGTGAGTTCCTCCATTGGTCCTTGTGACAGGGTAACAAAGACCCCAAGGACTGCAATGGCAGAGGCAGCATATACGGTTGCCTTCTTTCTGCTGATCTTTAGCTCTTCAGTGACATAAGAAACTACGATCTCCAGCACAGCGATAGTGGAAGTCAGGGCCGCAATAGCCAGTAAAATAAAAAATACTACTGCCCAATAGTAACCTCCCGGCATCTCCTGGAAAATGTGTGGCAGTGTGATGAAGATCAGGGCTTCTCCTTCGTCAGGCTGAATATTAAATGCAAACACTGCCGGGAATATGGCAATTCCGGCCAGGATTGCGATCAGGGTATCAGCTGCAGTAATAGCATATGCTGAGTTTGGAAGGTTATCTGTTTTTTTCACATAGGATCCGTATGTGATCACTGCACCCATTCCTATACTGAGTGAAAATGCAGCCTGCCCCAGAGCTTCAAGCACTACCTTGGGTGTGATCTTGGAAAAGTCGGGATAAAAGAGGAATGATAATCCTTCCCCTGCACCAGGAAGGGTTACCGAACGGATACAAATGATAATAATGAGCAGGAGCAGTAAAGGCATTAGTATCCTGGTGTATTTCTCTATGCCTTTCTTAATCCCACGATAAACGATAAAGGCTGTCAGAAACAGGAAGATCAATTGCCACATAATTGGCTTTATTCCGCTCACCTGGAATTCTGAGAACATTCCAGTCAATTGGTCTGTAGATTTCCCGCTGAAACCATTCGTAATTGCCAGGTAAAGGTATTCGAGTGTCCAGCCTGCAATAGTGCTGTAGTATGACAAGATCATAAATGCCGCCCCCACACATAGCATTCCAAACAGGTACCAGGGTTGATTTGGCTTGAGCAACTTAAAGGCGCCAACGACATTTCGCTGAGCCCGCCTACCGATTATAAATTCAGAAAGCATGATGGGTAGACCGATCACCACGATGAAACCAACATAAATGATGAGGAAAGCTGCCCCACCATTTTCTCCTGCCACATAGGGGAACCTCCAGATATTCCCCAGCCCGATTGCAGCTCCCGCAGCCGCAGCGATGATCCCTATTTTGGATCCAAAACTATCTCTCTTTGGTAAATCTATTTTGGCCATATTACTTCTGAATAATGATTTGCAAGTATACAAAAATCCGGGCATTGGGCATAGGCGACGGGCACTGGGAAATCTGAAATGTATTTGGCCCTTGCACCCTGTGCCCTGCACCTGATTATTTGTATTTCTTAATCTCTCCGGATTTAAGTCGTTTCATGTAAGAGATCAGGTCTCTTCGTACTTCCGGTGCAAGAATGACCAGTCCAACAATATTTGGAAAAGCCATGCAAAGGATCATCATATCAGAGAAGTCGGTAACTGCTGCCATGTCGGAGGAAGCCCCTACTATAATACAGGCCAGGAAAAACAATTGGAAAATAACATTGGTTACCTTCCTGGTGCCAAAAAGTCTCTTTCCAAAACCTCCAACGAGGTAGTCAAAACCTTTTAATCCGTAATAGGACCATGATATGAGGGTGGAGAAAGCAAAAAGGGTGACCGCCACCAGGAGGAGGTAAGGAAACCAGGGAAAAACAGAACCAAAAGCTGCCGAAGTTAGCTGTACTCCGGTTACACCGCTCTGGTCATCCCAGAAACCACTATAAATGATCACTAATGCTGTCATGGTACAAATGACGACCGTATCTACAAAGGGTTCAAGAAGGGCCACAATACCCTCACTGACTGGCTCATCGGTTTTTGCCGCGGAGTGGGCGATAGATGCGCTGCCTATTCCCGCTTCATTGGAAAATGCACCCCGCTGGAAGCCATAAATCAGCACCCCAATAAATCCACCTTTGAGGGCTTCAGGAGAGAAGGCCCCATCGAAGATCAGTTGAAATGCTGTTCCCGTATAATTAATATTGATTCCAATGATCACCATGGCTGTAAGTACATAAAGTACAGCCATGAACGGCACAATCCTGGAAGTAACATTGGCAATACTTTTTATTCCACCAATGATTACCAGTCCTACCAAAAATGCCATGCCAAGGCCATACCAAGCCCCATGGTTCTGGATGGCAGGGAAAAAAGTCTCGGAAAGCTTAAAAGCCTGGTTTGCCTGGAACATGTTCCCTCCTCCAATTGCTCCGCCGATGACAAGGACGGCAAAAAGAAAGGCCAGAATAATTCCCAGAAAGCCAAGGTTTTTCTTTTTCAAACCATATTTGAGGTAGTACATTGCGCCGCCCGAAACTTCTCCTTTTGCATTTATCCGACGATACTTTACCCCCAGGGTACATTCGACAAACTTCGATGACATGCCGATGAGACCGGCAAGGATCATCCAGAAGGTAGCCCCTGGTCCGCCAATCGTTATACCAATGGCAACACCGGCAATATTTCCCAGACCAACTGTGGCGGATAGTGCAGTAGTCAGCGCCTGGAAATGCGATACCTCACCCCGGTCATCAGGATGATCATATTTTCCGCGAACCAAACCAATGGCATGTCTGAATCCACGAAAATTGATAAATCGCATGAAAACAGTAAAGAACAATCCTCCAAATATCAGCCAGAGCACGATCAGCTTCAAAGGAGCGGTTACCGGCTCGCCTTCCTGATTAATGACGATCTCTCCCTGTGCATCATATACCTTGTCGTCATAAATCCCCGACCAGGAGAAAGGATCCCAGAAAAGAATATCAGTCATTACATCCACTATGGGTGTAAAGGCATTGTTAATATGTTGGCTGAGATTTTTTTCTTCACCAGCTTGCCAGCTAGTATCAGCTGCATGCTGTTTGCTACTGGCTGATATTTGTTGTTGGCTGTTTGCTTCTGAAGAGATTCCAAATAAAATAAAACAAAAAAGTAATGACAATAAGGGGAATGAGCCAAACCGCTCTAACTGCTTTACTCGTATTTCATTTTTACCAATCTTCACTAATCACTAATAATTATGAATTCTTAAGCTTTTTCATCTCATCAAAATAGTTCTTCGTTTCCTTCATCAGGACTCCAGAGAGAAGCAGCAAGGCAATCAGGTTCGGAATGGTCATGAAAGTGATCACCATGTCAACGAAGTGCCATACCAGTTCAATGCCAAATATCGATCCGAGAAATACAAATAAGGCATACACATAGCGATAGGGCTTGATATATTTTTCTCCAAATAGATAGTTCACTGAACGTGTTCCATAATATGACCAGCTGATCACTGTTGAAAAGGCAAAGAGGATGAGGCCGAATGTTACAATATGCTCTGCCCAAAGATGCATCCCGATATGACCAAGGCCTGTTTTCATGCCCATAATTGTCATCCCAACGCCTTGTACATCAGAGCTCCATGCACCGGTAACAATGATGACAAGAGCGGTAAGAGTACAGATGACAAGAGTGTCAATGAGTGGTTCGAGAGAAGCAACAAGCCCTTCCCGTGCAGGATATTCTGTTTTAGCTGCTGCATGAGCTATGGGTGCAGATCCCTGCCCTGCTTCATTCGAAAACAGACCCCGTTTTATTCCCCAGGTCATGGCCAGGAAGAGGCCTCCCAGTATTCCTGCCTCTCTGGCATGCTCTCCGTTAAAAGCATCGTAAAAAATAAGTCTGAAAGCCGCAGGGATATCTTCATACATTACTGCCAAAACCGTAACAGCGGCTATGAAATACAAAATAGCCATAAAAGGTACCAATAACGAGGTTACTTCGGCAATACGTTTGATCCCTCCAACGATGACCATCAATACGAGAAAAGTGATGATGATCCCCGATAGCCATGTTTCAATGCTATAACTTGTGTCAAGTGCACCTGTCATCGAATTGGCCTGGGCCATATTGCCGGTACCGAGTGAACATAATATGGTTGCCACAGCGAAGATCACGGCCAACACTTTTGCACCATTTCCCAGCATGCCTTTTAATCCGAATTCCATGTAATACATCGGCCCTCCTGATACGCTTCCGTCGGAGTTAAATTTCCTGTATTTATGTGAAAGTGTACACTCGGCATACTTTAATATCATCCCCAGGAAACCGGTAACCCACATCCAGAAGATGGCTCCAGGGCCACCCCAGTAGATGGCCAGTGATACACCAACAATGTTCCCGGTGCCTACTGTTGCAGATAGGGCAGTAGTCAATGCTTTAAAATGGCTGACATCTCCCTTATCGCCCTTTTTATCGAATTTCCCTGCCACTACCTGGATGGAGTGCCAGAGCTTGGTTACATTTAGAAATTTGAGTCTGATGATAAAGTAGATGCCGGTTGGAACGAGCATGGCAAGTACGGCATAAACACCAACATAGTTGTTATAGGTTTGGATGGCATCATCGATTGTCTGCAGAATAGGATGCATAGTTTTGAATTAAGAACAGCTAAAATAAAAAATCCTTCGGAGGTCTTAATATGCTTTTCTTTGTATATTTACTGTAAATAATCATTCTAAATAAGTCAGAGTGGGATCATATCTGTTGAATATTTCTTTTGAATTTGACTATCTGCCTTTACTGATAGTGGTTGCAATTGCCTGGCTTGTGCCTATGATGCTATCTGTGCTCAGGATGCAACGAATCCCTGCTGTTATAGTGGAGATCATTGTTGGATTCTTTGTTGGTCGCTACCTTTTAATGAATGTTGGAACCGGCAGCATGGAAATTCTCGAATTTTTGGCGCTAACCGGCTTTATTTTCCTGATGTTCCTGAGCGGTCTTGAGATCAATACCGACCAGATTGCAGCTGCATTCCCGCGACGGAAGCTGACTTTCCCCAGGTTTATTAAAAATCCATTATTGGTCGGGCTGGTGTTCTTTATTTTAACGCTCGCACTTTCCTATGCGGGAGCAACAGTGCTCTCATCGATTGTGCATATCCCTAATGTCTGGTATTTCTCCCTGATCATGGTAACCACGTCTGTAGGAATTATTTTTCCCGTTCTGAAGAACCGGGAGAAACCCTGGGACACTACGGACAAATGCTGATCATGGCGGCTGCAGTAGCTGATATCCTGAGTATACTCCTGTTCACTTTTACAGCCTTTATTATTAGCAGAGGATTACAGCCTGAGCTGCTACTAGTATTTGTATTATTTCTCCTTGTATATGTATTTTATGTCCTTGGCAGAAGGCTGGAGGCCACCATCTTCAGGAGGATCACATTCCAGCTGTCGCATGCGGCTTCACAAATCAGCATCAGGGGTACTTTGCTACTGATCCTTGTTTTTGTTGTTCTGGCGCAGTTTCTAGGGGAGGAAGTTATTCTAATGGGGGCATTTCTGAGTGGATTGCTGCTATCCTTCTTCCTGCACAAGGAGAGGTCACTTTTGATGATCAAGCTTGATGGGATGGGATTTGGCTTTTTTATTCCTGTCTTTTTCATCATGGTAGGAGTAAAGTTCAACCCCGAACATCTCATGGAATTCGATAATTCCCTGATTCCTTTCCTGGCCTTATTGCTGCTCCTGTTATACCTGGTCAAGGTAGTGCCTGCCTTCCTCTGGGTAAGGCTTTTTGGCAGAAAAAGAGCTCTGGCAGGTGGTTTTCTGATGGCATCAAGGCTGAGTCTGATCATAGCTGCCTCAACTATTGGCCTTGGACTGGGAGCAATCACTGAAGGGATCAATGCCAGTTTTGTTTTGATGGCGGTGATCACCTGCCTGATCTCTCCAATGGTATACAATAACCTGAATCCGCTCGACAAGAAAAAAGGCAGGAAAGTAGTAATAGTAGGTGGGAGCAGCACAGGGGTTTTGCTTGCCAGAAGGCTGAAAGTGCATGGGCGTACTTCCATGATCATTGAGCGTGATGATGCCCGCTATCATGATATTAAGCTTAAGGGCATCGCGGCCACAATGGGAGAAGGAACTGACCCACAAACTTTTTTGAATCTTGGATTGCAATCTTCCGACTATGTGGTGGTGCATACCGGAAATGAGCTGGAGAATATTAAGGTTTGTGAAATGCTGAGAATTGAATTCCATCATGAGAAATTAATTTCCAAGTCGACACAATCAACGATAGAACAGTCTCTGAAAAGACTGAATGTTGAGATATTGGATGTTAGGCGAACCCTTGCTGCTACTATCGAGAATCTGATTCTGCGTCCGGGAACTTATCATGCGCTGGTTGATACTTTTGAAAATTATGTAGTTGAAGAGATTGCCATCACAAGTAAACAGGCAAATGATATACGCGTGAAGGACTTTCATTTTCACAAGGATAGTACATTGGTCCTCATTCAGCGGGGAACAGACAATTTCATACCACATGGCGAGTCAATCCTGAAAAGGGGTGATGTATTGATGGTATTTGGGACAGATGCAGCCCTCGAGGATACCCGTTCAAGGTGCTCAGGCTAAATCCTCATTTGTCATCTCTTTCATATTGGTGATTTGTTCCGGCGTCCCCAGCACAAATAACTTCGATCCTTTCGAAACTTTCAGATTAGGGGATGGATTCAGAATGAATTCCCCATCAATCGTTTTAAATCCAATAATATTTGCCCCGGTTTTTTTTCGAATCCCAATCTCATAAATGGTTTTATCCAGAACATCTTTAGGAAGGTCACTACAGACGATCTCCTCCAGGATAGTAGGAGCAGTGCCATGCACAGAAAGCCTTTCCAGGAATTCCATGATGTCGGGCTTAGCTACCAGGGTGGCCATATGTGCCCCACCTACACGTTCAGGCATAACCACATTGTCAACACCGGCAACCTTTAGTTTCTTGTCCGAACTTTCATTTGTTGCCCTGCTGATGATCACCATATCCCTATTTAAAGACCTGGCAGTAAGTGCAACAAATAAATTGTCGGCATCATTCGGTAAAGTGGTGATCAATGCCCGGGCATTTTTAATATTCGCTTTTTCAAGAACATCATCGTCTGTGGCATCCCCCTCAACGAATCGGAAGTCTTCATCAAGATGATGCATGATCACATCATGATCACTCTCAATAATAATGAATGCCTGTTCATGAGCGATCAGCTCGTGGGCCGCCTGTTGTCCATTACGCCCGTAGCCGCAAATAATAACATGATTATCCATTTTCTTAACTTTTGATTTTTTTCTACCTCCACCTGCAAAGAAGCCTGCCAGTTGCCCTTCCACAAAATGGGTGGTAATGATTGAGATGGCGTATGCATATGTACCGAAACTTGACAGTATAAGGAACATGGTGAAGACCTTTCCGGCATTGCTGAGCTGATGTATTTCCCCAAAGCCAACCGTTGATATGGTAATGATGGTCATGTACAGTGCATTCAGGAATGGATCACCTTCAATTAACATGAATCCCGTAACACCCATAACCATGATGCCAGCCAGGATAAATACTGCAGTCAGGATCTTTCTCTTGCTCGATTGTTCCAATTTATTTTGATTTTGATCTAAGCAAAGATACGGAATAAATTTCCTGGTTTCTACTTGTGTTGTTTGAGAAGCTGATGCCCAATGCTGCACTCCAGGCAGAGTTTCTTGTCGCACCTTTGTTTTTGTAGTTGCAACAGGCCCTGGCTCTCCATGCTGTTCGATGGCTGAATGCCGATGGATGACCACTGCCTGATGATGGCATTGTTTTCAGCTGGGATGGCTTCCAGAAATTGCAAAGCCCTTTCACAGAGTTCAGGCTTTTTCATTACCTGTCCGTAAAGGTGGATCAGCGGAATAATGGCATTGATGAGCAGGAGTTGAATGCTCTGTTTGCCGAATCTTTTCTTACAATTTTTAGCTTTTTTATTGAAGATGTAGTGGCAATCCCAGTAGCCAGATGCTTCTAAGTTGAAAAGATCATAAAGGGAGTTGATCCCTTTTCTTTCAATAATTTCCTGGAAGATACTTTGGTATTTGGTATACAATACAGCCATTTGGGCAATTCTCAGGCTTGGGAAAGCGGCTGGTCGCAAGCGCATGAATTTCCACAGGTAGCCGGGCATTGGTGAAAGGCCGTATTTAGATGATAGGTAAGCATGCTCCTTTTTTAAAGCCTGTGGATATCTCTCTTTTAACCTGATGTTCAGCAAGCCTGACTGTCCAAAAAGAAGGGCTTCTATGCTGAACGGATCACCATGATGCTTCATCAACACCCTAACCGACAAGGTTTTTGTCAGCATTTCAAATGATGGAATATTTATCCGGGCACCAAATTGTCTTGATATCATCCGATAACAGCATTCTTCCCAATCCATTTTTAAATGAACGAGCTCTTTCTTTATCCTTTCAGATTTTTCCAGTAATCGTTGAATAGCATCTGCGTGGATTCGTGATGTAAGAAAGACGGTAGGAATATTCCCGATCTGGTTTTGGCAGGGAATCCATAATAAATTATTCATGATCTCCCTGTACCGGCTGAGCAAGTTCAGGTCAAATGCATCGGCAATGCATATGGTTTGCAACTCCAGGCCTTTTGTGTTTTTAACAACTGCATCATTTTCGGCAACCACATGGAGAATAAGGTTGTCATATGCTTCATCTTTTTCATGTTGATGTTTATACCAATCTGATGCCCTGACATGAATTTCAACGTTACCAGCCCAGATAGTGTTCCCGATCTTGATTTTGGCAAAAAGGAAATCGGGACCAGAATCAGTGTTATGAACACCTGGATGAATAATATTAATTTTTTCTCTATTGATCGTTTTGAGGTCATTTGAAAGCAATCTGTACTTCCAGAGGTAGTGAAAAAATGCTTCAGGTATATGTACGTAGGTATGCATAAATGCTAAAAGCTCATAGTCCTAATGATTAATACCTCTTTAGCGATTTTGTCACACCTGTGCGCTACCTGGAATAAAATATATTGTTGATAAAAATGATTTTAAATTATCCTCAAACACTTGCAATTGGCTTATAAATTCTTATTTTTGTATAGAATTAAAAGCTTATCAAGCTTAATGGAGCAGGCTAAAGAATTAGTTTCCAGAATTAATGAGCAGGTTTTGGAACTGCTTGACCAGCACCATATATTAAGAGGCGAACGTACTGAATTGCAAACCCAGAACGCTGAGCTTCTAGAATCGATTGAAGAACTAAAAACAGAAATAGACCAGTTAAAAGAGCAGATTGTTAAACTAAAAATCGCAAAATCACTAACAGATAAAGAAGGTTCAACAGAAGTGAAGGCGAAGGTTGAAGAACTGTTGCGGGAAATAGATAAGTGTGTGGGACTTTTGAATCAATAGCGGGCCATTGAAGGCCCGGAGACCTAATGGATGAACTAGCAATTACAGTGAAGATCGCCGACCGTCCATACAAAATGACGGTCAAAGCAGAGGAAGAAGAGGTCATACGAAAAGCTGCCAGGTTAATTAATGAAAAGATTACAGAATATGCAAATACTTACGCTTTTAACGATAACCAGGATTTACTCGCGATGGTGTCGTTGTGGTTCGCTACCACTTCGTTAAAGGCGCAAACCGATGTCAGGACCGAAAATGAGGACCTGATAGGCGGTTTAAAAACCCTGGAAAAACTGCTTTCAGAACAAAAAGAGGGATAGTCCCCGGAAGTCGTTCTTTGAAAATATTAAAAAATACCCGCGTTAATTCATTTTGGTTTGTAAACTCAACATTACTTTAATTAGGGTTTGGCTCATAAGTTCCTAAAACAGGCCTCAGTCCGCTTCGGCGGATTTCCGTATGGTCAGGAACAGAGGAAGTTTGAATAACTTGGCCTCCCTATCCGTGTCTTTTGGGGTTTCGTAAAACCCACGAATTAATTGCGGGTTTTTTTTATGCCGCACAACTTACTGCTCTGAATATTTATTGTTTAATTAAAACTCTGAGAAGATGTTAGATATAGTGTACCTAGTGGTCTCGGGTGTTGCCGGGTTGGTGCTTGGAGTGATCATCACCTCTACCATACTGAGGAAAGCAGTGGAAAAGAAAAGTGAAAAGCTGCTGCAGGAGGCGAAGGAAAAGGCCGAAGTATATAAGAAGGATAAGATCCTGCAGGCGAAAGAGAAATTCCTTCAGCTCAAGATCGAGCACGAAAATGCCATTAATGAGAAAAGCATCGTAGTTCAGCAGGCTGAAAGCAGACTGAAACAAAAAGAATCAAGTATTTCGCAAAAGCTGGAGGACCTCCAGCGAAAACAAACAGAGGTTGATTCCATCCGGACCAACCTGAATAACCAGCTTGAGATCATTGCCAATAAGCAGCAGGATCTTGAAAAAGCATATAAGCAACAGGTTGAACAGCTGGAGACTATTTCCGGCCTGTCGGCTGCAGAAGCCAAAGAGCCAGCTGAGCGAAACCCTCCTTGAAGAAGCTAAAGCGGAAGCCCAGGTCTATATTTCAGAAGTTGTTGACGAGGCCAAACTTACTGCCAGCCAGAAAGCCAAGAAAATCGTGATTGAATCTATTCAACGCACTGCCGTTGAGCATGCCATTGAAAATACAGTTTCCGTATTCCATCTCGACAATGATGAGATCAAGGGTACGGATCATTGGCCGTGAAGGGCGGAATATCCGTGCGCTGGAATCACTAACCGGGATAGAGATCATTATAGATGATTCCCCTGAGGCAATCATCCTTTCAGGATTTGATCCTGTCAGGAGAGAGATTGCCAGGCTTTCATTGCATAAACTGGTTACTGATGGCAGGATACATCCTGCACGTATTGAAGAAGTGGTTGCCAAAACCCAGCAAACAAATTGAACAGGAGATCGTTGAAACAGGAAAACGTACCGCGATCGACCTGGGAATACACAATATGCATCATGAGCTGATCCGCATGGTTGGAAGGATGAAATACCGTTCATCCTACGGTCAAAATCTGTTGCAGCACTCTATTGAGGTAGCCAACCTTTGTGCCACCATGGCATCAGAACTTGGGCTCAATCCCAAAATAGGCAAAACGGGCAGGACTGCTCCACGATATTGGCAAGGTGCCCGATAATGAACCCGAACATCCACATGCTATCCTCGGGATGAAAATTGCCGAAAAGTTCAAGGAGAAACCTGATGTTTGCAATGCCATCGGATCCCACCATGATGAGGTTGAAATGGAATCACTCATCGCACCTATCGTACAGGTTTGTGACGCCATTTCCGGAGCCAGGCCGGGAGCCAGGCGTGAGGTTGCAGAAGCTTATATCCAACGTCTGAATAAGCTGGAAGAACTTGCCCTTACCTATCCTGGCGTGGTTAAAACATATGCCATCCAGGCAGGTCGTGAATTGCGTGTGATCGTTGGTGCTGAAAAGGTTTCAGATAGTGATGTGAACCAGATCTCCTACGACCTCTCAAGAAAGATTCAGGATGAGATGACCTACCCGGGCCAGATCAAGATCACGGTGATCAGGGAAACCAGGGCGATTAACTACGCTAAATAAGTTTCCTGTTAACCTCCTCCAGGATGGAGAAAGATTGTCATCGGTGTCTGTATTCTGTATTAATTGCTGAATATTGAAAACCAGAATTGCAAATTTTACTGCTCTTCGTCAGCAAGTGCTTGCTGTTCTTCAAATTGTTTAATCAGCTCCTCAGGGGTTTTTCCAAGGTTTTGTATGGAGATGGCAGCATCATCCGCAAATTCATTATCAGGATATTTCCAATGAACTCAGCTATAGATCGCCCGCGCATTTTCGAGGTCACCCAGATAGTTTTCATAAACATATCCTTTCAGGAACAAACATTCAGGCACTTTCCGAAAGTCAGGATATTCCTGAATTACCCTGTCGTATAATATCGATGGCCCGCTGGCCTTCACCCAGGTTAAGGCAAAACTCGGCACCTTTGAACAGATATTCAACAGCCATGCTGTCTTCAGGATAGTTGTCGGTATAATCAACATAAATGATCAACCAACTCAATGGCTTTTGCTTTATCAATGAATCCTTCGTCAGCAGAGAATAAAGCATCTTCTGCTGCCTGGATTTTGTAGCATCTTCTTTGCTTGATGGTCCGCAGGAAACAATTGCTGCCATCAGGATCAGTAACAACAATGAATTTCTTAATACTGTCATTTTCATATCTTTTAGATATGGTTATTTTCGTTTTTTTGATTTGAGTGGAAATATCATTTTATAGTCAACATCAATATTCCCGGTTGATATATCATTCAATTTCCTTTTCAGAAGCATCTTTCGAAGTGGATTCACCCTTTCCACAAAAATGGTTCCTTCAATATGGTCATATTCATGCTGGATGATCCTGGCCATGACTCCATCATATGTCTTCTTCAATCAGTTTAAAGTCTCTGTCCTGGTATTCGATCACGATCTTTGGCTTGTCTGAATAATATCTTCCCTGACTGTCGGGTACACTAAGGCAACCTTCGTTAAAGCTCCATTCTTCACCGGTTTCTTCCAGTATAAGGGTTGATAAATACCTTTTTAAAGCCTTCTGCTTCAGGATATTCTTCGGCATAAGGGTGTGGCATCTACCATAAACAGTCTGATTCCCTTGTTCACCTGTGGGGCAGCCAGGCCAACACCTGATGAAGCATACATGGTTTCAAACATATTTCGATAAGTTCATCCAGTCCTGGATAATCAGGATCGATCTCGTCTGCTACCTTTTTCAGGGTTGGATGGCCGTATGCAACAATGGGTAAAATCATCTTTCTAATATTTCTAAACTCCTGTATTCATTTCAAGGTAGGTTTGCAGTATGATGGCTGCACTAACCTTGTCGACAAGTCCTTTATCCCGCCTGTCCTTTTTACTGATCCCTGAATCCAATATGGCTTGTGAAGCCATCATGGAGGTAAAGCGTTCATCAACCCTTTCGAGCTTCAAATTCGGGAATGCCTTTTTAACCAACTTGATAAAGGGTGCAATGTACTGCTCAGCTTCAGAGACTGAATAATCCATTTGCTTTGGTTCACCTATCACCAAACAATCAACGTTCTCTTTTGCAAAATATTTTTTGAGGAAATCAAGAAGTTCATGAGTAGGTACAGTAGTCAAAGGGCTGGCAATAATGCCTTCGGGGTCTGTAACAGCGATTCCCGACCTTTTTCTACCGTAATCAATGGCAACTATTCTTCCCATGTTTCTTGTCTTCCTTTTAATAAATTGAACAAATGTTGCGGGCTTATGTTCAGCACTCATCACACATCCGGAACATATCCTTAAAATCCATGCAAATTTAATTTTTTTATTCCTTGAAACCATGCCTTGCTTCTTCACAAGCGAAAAATGTCTAATTTTGATCTAATGAAAACAGTTTTATATGACTGATAAACTTAAAGTGATCATTGAATCTGCATGGGAAGATCGTTCTTCTCTTGCGCAAGATGCTACCAGGGATGCTATTCGCCAGGTCATTGATTTACTCGATAAAGGTAAATTACGTGTTGCTGAACCTTCAGGCGATACCTGGACGGTACATGAATGGGTGAAGAAAGCAGTGATACTGTATTTCCCCATCAGTGAAATGTCGACTTCCAAAGCCGGTCCGCTTGAATTTCATGACAAGATAGACCTGAAGACTAAGTATGCTGAATTGGGTGTTCGAGTTGTTCCCCATGCCGTGGCACGTTACGGCTCATATATAAGCAAAGGAGTGATCATGATGCCTTCATATGTTAATATTGGGGCATATATTGAAGAAGGGACCATGGTTGATACCTGGGCAACCGTAGGTTCATGTGCCCAGATCGGGAAGAATGTCCACCTGAGTGGAGGTGTTGGGATTGGAGGTGTGCTGGAACCTGTGCAGGCAGCACCGGTCATCATAGAAGATAACTGTTTTATTGGCTCCAGGTCGATTGTTGTAGAAGGAGTGAGGGTGAGAAAGGAAGCTGTGCTTGGAGCAAATGTAGTACTGACTCAGTCAACACGGATCATCGATGTTTCCGGGGAATCCCCGGTTGAATATCAGGCAGAGGTACCCGAACGCTCGGTTGTGATCCCGGGTAGTTTCCCTAAGAAATTCAATGCCGGTGAGTTCCAGGTTTCATGTGCCCTTATCATTGGTAAGCGGAAAGCATCTACGGATATGAAGACTTCCCTGAACGATGCCCTGCGTGAATATGATATTCAGTTTTAGAAATTAGGCAATTAATTGAAAAAAATCCTCATCATACAAACCGCCTCTATCGGAGATGTGATCCTCTCCACACCCTTGCTGGAAAACTTGCATAAGGCATATCCTGAGGCAAGTATTGATTTAGTGGTGAAGAAAGGCACCGAGTCGCTCTTTGCTTCACATCCTTACCTAGGAAACTGTATATATGGGATAAGTCACAGCGGAAACTGCGTAATCTATATATCATCCTTAAAGAAATGCAGTCGGAACGCTACGACCTGGTAGTGAATGTCCAGCGCTTTTTCCTTACAGGGTTTCTTACGGTATTTTCCAGGGCAAAGAAAACAGTGGGGTTTAATAAGAATCCCCTGTCGGTCTTTTTCTCAAGAGGGTAAAACATACCATTCAGAAAGGGGAGATCCATGAAACTGAACGGAACCTGTTGCTGATAGATCACCTGTTGATCATGCTGAAACGCGACCGGCATTATACCCATCAACGCAGGATGATGCATTAACTCACAATATAAGACCCACAGATATATTTGTGTGGCTCCGGCATCCTTGTGGTATACCAAACAATATCCTGCAGATAAATGGGTAGATTTATCCGAAGCAACTACCAGAAGAACTATATGTTTATTTCCTTGGCTCACAGGCTGACGATGATTATGCGAAGAGATCATAAAAGGTAGGAGCATAAAAATAGTTTGAACCTGGCCGGAAAATTAAAATTGCTGGAAACAGCTTCCTTGCAGAGGGATGCCTGCATGAACTTTGTGAATGACTCGGCGCCAATGCACCTGGCTTCATCAGTGAATGGGCCAGTAACAGCTATCTTTTGTTCAACCATACCTGCATTTGGTTTCGGACCCTTGTCGGATGACTCTGTGATTATTGAAACAGAAGAGAAGCTGGAATGCAGGCCCTGCGGTTTACATGGTCTCAAGGATGTCCTGAAAAGCATTTCGATTGTGCCAACACAATTAAAACAAAACACTTGCTTAAGAAGAATACAATAGTCTTAATTTTGCATTTGTGAAAGAGGAAATTAAAAATACGCTTAGCTTTCTGAAAGAGGGAAAGATCATTCTGTATCCTACGGATACAATATGGGGCATTGGCTGTGACGCCACTAATTACCAGGCAGTAGACCGGATTTATCACCTCAAACAAAGAGTGGAAACTAAGAGCATGATCATATTGCTCGATGATGCAGATAAGCTTACCGGAATATGTGGAGGAGGTGCCGGATATTGCTATGGACCTGGTGAACAGCATTAGAGACCCCATTAACGGTTATATACCAGGGGGCGAAAGACCTCGCAAAAAATGTGATTGCATCTGATGGTACCATTGCCATCCGGGTTACCACGTGATGGTTTTTGCAAAGAACTTATTCAACAATTTGGCAAACCCATTGTATCAACATCGGCCAATGTTTCAGGAACCATCGACCCTATCACTTATACTCAGATTCCCGGAGTGATCAAAAACGGAGTTGATTACATAGTTGATCACCATCGCGACAGGATCGTGAAAGCCAGAGCCTCCCGTATCATCAAGATGGAGTCCAATGGCGAATTCACTGTAGTCAGAAAATAAAAATGTTTAAAGTTGCTATCATACAATTCAAGCCTGTTCTTGGGCGATGTGGAACAGAAGTGTCAATTATTGCTCAACATCTGGCAAAGAGTACTGATGCGGAGTTGGTTGTATTGCCAGAGTTGGCCCTACAGGCTATAATTTTTCAGACCGGGAAATGGCATGTGAGCTGGCGGAAGTGCCTGATGAGAGCACTCATGTGCAATTGTTGCAGAGATAGCTGCATCAAAGGACAGCACATTATTACAGGCTTCAATGAAAAGTCCGGAGAGTTGCTATACAATTCTTCCGTTTTGATAGGCCCGGAGGGCATTATGGGTACTTACCGGAAGATGCATCTTTTTATGAATGAGAAAGAGATTTTTTGACCCCGGTGATGGAGGCCTGCAAGTGTTATGATATAGGTTTTTGTAAGCTGGGAATGCAGATATGTTTCGATTATCTCTTCCCTGAGCCCTGGCGTATACTCGCACAAAAAGGGGCTGAAGTAATCATCCATCCATCGAACCTGCTCACACAGAATGCCATGAAGGCCTTCCCCGGCATTGCCCTGATGAATAAGGTGTATACCATTACTGCCAACAGGATTGGTACAGAAGGGGACCTGACTTTCAATGGAAATTCGATGATCATTAGTCCTTCAGGCGATGTCATTGCAAAGGCTTCCACTGAGAAAGACGGAAATGCTTATGCTGGATATTGATCCACCCTGGCCCATGATAAGATGATCACATCCATGAACCATGTTTTTGATGACCGAAGGCCTGAACAATACACAGGTGATAATTGTTAGCATCTACATGACTATATTTATTATTGAAATGATATTATATCAGGGAATTCATCTCCTTGCCAAGCAATAGAGAACATGTACAGAAATAAGCGGTTGAAGATCAAACGGGAAGACAAGATTTAATATTAAAAATACTGATAAGAAGATACTTGAGAAATGGTATTACCTCATGACCTTGGTCGTCAATTGGATGAAAAAGCTCCCAATTATCTGAAGCAGGCACTTGGGTGGTCGTATCATGCGCCTTATGCTGGGCATGATGGAATCCAACTGGCCATTGGGCAGGTATTTGACAAGGAGACAGATCATCTTTTTCCATATTACCGTGATATGCTTACCGACATTTCGGCCGGTCTTAACCGCTGAAGAGATCATTTTGAACGGGCTTGTCAAAAAAAGATGATATCGCCAGTGGCGGAAGGCATATGTCGAACCATTTTGCAAAACCAGAGTGGAATATTCACAATGTTTCATCTGCTACAGGAAACCATACCTTGCATGCTGTCGGTGTTGCCAGGGCGATCAAGTATTACGGAGGCGAAGGAGTTGCCATTAGTTCGCAGGGTGAATCCTCCACATCTGAAGGATATGTTTATGAGGCAATCAATGGGGCCAGCAACGAAAGGCTTCCTGTGATTTTTGTATTCCAGGACAATGGATATGGAATTTCAGTGCCTAAAGCAGACCAGACAGCCAATCCATATGCTGCCACCAATTTTGAAGGTTTTAAGAACCTGGAGATCATATATTGCAATGGGAAGGATGTTTTCAACTCGATGAATGCCATGAGCCTTGGCAAAGAAATATGTGAAGGAAAATGGACATCCGGTGATCGTGCATGCCAACTGCGTCAGGATGGATTCTCACTCAAATTCCGATCGTCACGAACTATACAGGGATGACAATGAACTATCGGAGGCAATGGGGCAGGATCCATTGAAAAGATTCAGGGAAAGACTTATTATATTCAGGGATATTTACAGAAGATGAACTGGATGAATTGGATTCAGAAGCCAAAAAAGAGATTTCCGATGCCCATAAAAAAGTGATTAATGCTCCTGATCCTGATCCGGCATCAGTATTTATGATTTTGTTATTCCTGACCCTATATCTGCCTGAAAATTCAAGGATGGAATACTTGAAGGGAGCGGGGAGAAGATGAGACTTATCGAAGCATTAAACAAACCCTTAAAGAAGAGTTCAGACACAATCCCGATACTTTTATCTGGGGACAGGATGTTGCCAATAAGGAAAAAGGCGGGATTTTCAATGTTACCAAAGGATTGCAGCAGGAGTTTGGCAAAGAAAGGGTATTCAATGCCCCAATCGCTGAAGATTTCATTGTTGGAACAGCAAACGGGATGAGCCGGTTTGATGATAAGATCCGTATTGTTGTGGAAGGAGCAGAGTTTGCCGATTATTTCTGGCCTGCTATGGAACAATTTGTTGAAATCAGTCATGATTACTGGCGATCCAATGGTCAATTTGCTCCCAATGTTACGATCAGGCTGGCTTCCGGAGGATATATCGGTGGCGGATCTTTACCATTCCCAGACCATTGAAGGTACCTTGACAACCTTTCCCGGGATAGGATAGTTTATCCTTCATTTGCTGATGATGCCGCTGGCCTGCTGAGGACAAGTATGCGTTCGGAAGGCCCAAATATGTTTCTGGAACCCAAAGCCTTGTATAATGACCCACTGGCTGAGACGGTTGTTCCGGAAGAATTTGAAGTTCCGTTTGGTAAAGCAAGGATACGACGAGAAGGGACTGACCTGAGTATCATTACCTATGGTAATACAACTCATTTGTCTGCAAGCTGCAGAGAAGATCAAGGAAGAAACCGGGAAGGAAGCTTGAAGTTATTGATCTCCGCTCGCTGGTGCCATTGGATAAAGAGGCTATTCTTGAATCGGTGAAGAAAACAAACAGGGCCCTGGTAGTGCATGAAGACAAGGTCTTTGCCGGATTTGGTGGTGAGATTGCTGCCATGATCAACGAAGAAGCATTTGAACATCTTGATGCTCCTGTGAAGCGTGTGGGGTCGACCTTTACTCCTGTTGGTTTTAACAGGATACTTGAAGAGGCCATTCTGCCGAATGCCGATAAGGTTTTTGAAGCTGCAAAAGAATTGCTTGATTATTAGGGGTAAGAGACCTCACAGGTCCATGGACCTGTGAGGTCAGTCTCCCTTAATGAGGTTCTGTATATATACAAGCCTTGCTTTTTGTCTGTGGGTAAATATGTAATTCGCCTTGTCCTCGAATAAGTCGATTACTTTTTCTCTTTCCAATATGGTAGGGTGATCCATAATTAAAGATCGATATGATGAATACGGATATGAAGCAAAAACTTCCTCAATCTCGTGATGTACAGGGTTCGTATGAATATAATGAATCAAGTACTTAAGGTAGATTTCATTTTCAACTCTTTTCCTTTTGTATCTTTCCTGGAATAGGCTTCCTGTTCTGCTGTATTTATGATTGAAATACTTAGAATAGGCATTGAAATAGTTTGAAAAGGACTGAGAGAATGGTTTGTTTTTCAATTCATTGGAAAAGATTTCATCGGATTCCTTTATCCTGATCAAAAAGTGAAAGTGATTTGGCATTAAACAGTAGCAAAATACATTGGCGATTTCATGAATATACTTTTTATAAAGCTGCAAAAAATAAGAATAGTCCGAATGCTCATGAAAAAGTTTTTCTTTGTTATTGCCACGATTATATATGTGATAATAATATCCTTGTTCTAATATTTCCATAGAAATTTTCAGTTCGTTACTAATTTATACTGAAAATTGGAAAATGTCACACTTGAGAGGAGACCTCACAGGTCCATGGACCTGTGAGGTCTATCACCACCTTAACGTTTTTTAACACTAATCAAGGTCCCCGACCTACTAACGGCTCAATTTTTGATTAATTTTGGCCACATCTAAACTATTGCGTCTGAATTTAATAAATGGAGGTCATTTCGAATGAGTGAAGCGAAATGAGAAATCTATCATTGGTCTATTACAGATTTCTCCCTTCGGTCGAAATGACCAGAATATCCTAAAGAAAACTTTTAAACATGCTGAAGAAAAAAATATCATCCCTGACCGTAATACTCGTCGTATTTTTCTCATTCATTTCTGTCAATTCTTCCTTCGCGCAAAGCCAGGAAATAAGAGATAATATCCAGAAACTTGTAGCACTCTACCAGCTGATAGATTATGCATATATTGATTCTGTTGAGATGAATGAACTGGTGGATAATGCCATCATAGAAACTTTAAAAGAACTCGATCCACATTCCTCTTTTATTCCAAAAAAGGAGATCGAAAGGGCGGAAGAGCCACTTAGGGGGAGCTTTGAAGGGATTGGAATTACATTTCAGATCTTCAAGGATACCATCCTTGTGATTGCACCTGTGCCAGGTGGTCCTTCAGAGAGTTTAGGGATTATGGCAGGCGATAAGATCGTGAAGATAAATGATACCTCGGCTTATGGTGATAAGGTTAACAACCAGTATGTGATGGACCGCCTGCGAGGCAAAAAAGGTACAGAAGTTGACGTTAGTATATACCGGAAGGGAAGGAAAGACTTGATCGAATATACCATCGTCAGGGACAAGATCCCGATAAACAGTATCGATGCCATTTTTATGGCATCACCAGAGATTGGCTATATCAAGCTGAACCGCTTTTCCAGCACTTCAATGAATGAGTTTAAAGATGCAGTTGCTGATTTGAAAGATCAGGGAATGAGCAACCTGATCCTCGACCTGAGGGGCAATTCCGGAGGTTACCTGAGCACAGCTGTCGATTTGTCTGACCAATTCCTGCAGGGAGGTAGCCTGATCGTCTATACAGAAGGACTAAAATCGCCTGAACAAAAGTACTGGGCAAGCCCGGGTGGCAGTTTCACAAGCGGAAAGCTGGTGGTGCTGATCAATGAAGGTTCAGCTTCTGCAAGTGAGATTGTTTCCGGTGCGGTACAGGACTGGGACCGTGGATTGGTAATAGGTCGCAGATCATTTGGAAAGGGACTTGTTCAACGGCCATTTCCGCTGCCCGATGGATCTATGATCCGTCTTACTACATCAAGATATCATACACCAACAGGAAGGAGCATCCAGAAACCCTATAGTAATGGCATCGAGGATTATTATTTGGATGTATATAACCGGATGAGGCATGGGGAACTTGTACACCCTGATAGCATCAAATTTCCGGATTCTCTGAAATATTATACTCCTGCAAACCGTGTTGTTTATGGTGGAGGTGGTATTATGCCAGATATTTTTATTCCATGGGATTCCACCTGGATATCAGACTATTATACTGAATTGCGACGTAAAGGGGTGTTGAATCAGTTTACAGTACAGTATGTTAATGATCACCGGGACCAGATCCTTGCAGATTATCCAGAGGTGAGGGATTATATTGATGGATTTATCATCGATGAAGCCTTCATGAAAGATTTTATTGCCTTTGGAGAGGGCATGGATGTACCTTTTGAAGAGGAAGGCTACAATGCTTCAGGGGAATTCCTGAAGACCCAGATCAAAGCCTGGATGGCAAGGAACCTCTGGGATGTTTCAGCTTCATACGAAGTATTTACCGATATTGACGATGGCTTCTCAAAAGCCATGGAAGTATTGAACGATGAGACTTTATTCAAGGAATTGAAAATACATTATTAGGCATTGGGCATTGGGCTATGGGCAATAGAGATAGTTATTGTGCCCTGAGCTTTAATTCCTATTGCTAACATCCATCGCCCACTACTTTACGCAGAAACGTCAGGCGCAAGCTTGAGGAACAATACTTTACTTTTTCATTTTCGCTTATGAAATAATTGTATAAATTTGTCACTTATAACTCCTAATTCCTTGAGATAAGATGGCAAATTTATCAACCACATATATGGGGTTCAACCTGAAGAACCCCATCATCGTAGGCAGCTCCGGCCTGACAAACTCAGTTGAGAATATTATAGAGATCGAAAAGAGCGGTGCTGCAGCTGTGGTACTTAAGTCATTGTTTGAAGAACAGATCAACCACATGATCAACAAGACAATGCACAGCCAGACTGATAATTTTGGCTACCCTGAAGCTGAGGATTATATCAGCAATTATACCAAGATGAACGATATCGACAACTACCTCAAGCTGATCAAAGGAGCAAAAGAGGCAGTTCAGATTCCTGTCATTGCCAGTATAAATTGTGTTTCTTCTGCCGATTGGGTATCATTTGCTTCCAAGATACAAGATGCCGGTGCCGATGGTCTCGAACTCAACATATTCATACTTCCTTCAGATCCAAAACGCGATGCTTCGCAAAACGAAATGGTTTACTTCGACATCATTGAGAAGGTGAAGAAAGAAGTTTCTATTCCTATTGCTATCAAGATCAGTTCCTATTTTTCAGGTCTTGCCAATATGGCTCTGAAACTGTCATGGACAGGCATTAAAGGGATGGTGCTTTTTAACAGGTTCTTCTCTCCCGATATTGATATAGATAATTTTAAGGTAACTTCCACCAATGTTTTCAGTCATCCGGAGGAACTGGCGATGTCATTACGCTGGGTAGCCATGCTCTCAAGCAGGTTGCATTGTGATGTTGCTGCATCCACTGGCATTCATGATGGGGCAGCAGTCATTAAACAGCTTCTAGCCGGTGCCAAAGCTGTTCAGATCAGCACTGTGCTTTATAAAAAAGGTTTTGGTGAGATCGCTGGCATGCTGAAAGATCTTGAAGTCTGGATGGAAAACCATAGCTTCGACAAGCTTGATGATTTTATTGGTAAGATGAGCATCAAGGAGGTTGAAAATCCAGCCGCATTCGAAAGGGTGCAGTTCATGAAGCATTTTGCGGGGATAGAATAATTTTTACCCACCCCCTGGCCTCCTTATTTCTAGGGAGGGGGCCAGGGGGTGGGTAATTTATCTAATAGTCTGTATAGCCCTGTGAACCCTGAGTATAAAAAGTCTCCGTATCCCACGGAGTGATAGCGGCTCCAGTTTTATATTTTTCTACAAGATCAGGATTTGAGATAAATGGCTTGCCATAGGCGACCAGGTCAGCCTGGCCATCACTAAGGGCTTTTTCACCGCTTACTCCATCAAATTTTCCATTGGTCATCAGGGTGCCCTTAAAGATCTTCCTGAAGTAGGGTGTAACCTCCTTGTCCTGGAGATAGTGAGGTAAATGGCTGACATCTACGTAGGGTTCCATGATATGCAGGTATGCCAGGGGAAAATCATTAAGTTTATCGATAATATTTGAAAAAGTACTTACAGGATCTGAATCAGACATGTCAAGGGCGATCCCACTGGGAGATAAACGCAAGCCTGTTTTATCTGCAGAAATGCACCTGGTGACCTCATCTACAACTTCGAAGAGGAACCTGGATCGCTTTTCAATTGAACCTCCGTATTCATCGGTCCTTTTATTGGTACCATCCTGGATGAACTGGTCGATAAGATAGCCATTTGCACCATGGATTTCCACACCATCAAATCCTGCTTCTATCGCATTCTTCGCTGCTTGACCATATTGCCTGACAATAGCCTTTATCTCATCAACTTCCAGGGCCCTGGGAGTTACAGTTTCTTTAATCCCTTCCGGTGTCTTGATGCTTCCATTATCTTTCACATCTGATGCTGAAACAGGCGGAATACCCCCTTCCTGGTACCAGGGATGAGAATGCCTCCCAACATGCCATAGTTGCATAAATATCCTGCCACCGGCATCATGCACTGCGGAGCTCACCTGTTTCCATCCCCCGATCTGACCTTCGTTATATATCCCAGGTGTGAATGGATATCCCGTACCTTGTTGTGAGATATTGGTGGCCTCAGATATGATCAGTCCGGCATCTGCCCGCTGCCTGTAATATTCGGCCATGATGGGTGTTGGAAGCCCGTCGATGGTAGCCCTGGAGCGCGTTAGAGGTGCCATGATGATCCTGTTTGGCAAACGGAGCTTGCCGACTTTAAATGGTGTGAATAATATTTTGCTCATATTGCTTAAAAATACTGCCTTTTAATCATTTGCTACATACTTGAACAAAAAGTGCAAAAAAATGTTTAATTTTCAGTTCCATTAGCTTTAATGGACAGGAATTAAAATCAATATAATACCCGGATCAATGCCGTATTACCATCGCCTGGGAGAGATCCCTAATAAAAGACATGTACAATTCAGAAAGCCTGATGGCAGCCTGTATTCAGAGCAGCTGGTGTCTACCGAAGGCTTTTCTGATGATTATTCACTGGTATATCACCACTATCCGCCCACCCTGGTTAAATCTATAGAAGAACCATACTCGGTGGCTCCTGAGGCTATTATCGAGAAGAACCTTCAGAATAGAAGCTTCCAGGGATTTTCCGTTAAGCCGGAAAAGGATTACCTGAAAAGCCGGAAAACAGTGATGTTCAACAATGACGTGGCCATTATTCTGGCTGCACCACAAGACTCGATGAAGGATTATTTCTTCAAAAATTCCGGTGCCGACGAGATGATATTTGTTCATGAGGGCGAAGGAGTGTTAAAAACAATGTACGGTCTCCTGAACTTCAGACCCGGTGATCATCTCATTGTCCCCAGGGGTGTGACTTATCAATTGCATTTTAAAACCAGCGCCAACAGGTTGCTGATCATGGAGTCATATTCCCCAATCAGGTTTCCAAAGAGATATATGAGTAAAAACGGGCAACTATTGGAGCATTCTCCATTTTATGAGCGGGATATCAGGCTGCCTGAAACCCTTGAAACACATGATGAGGAGGGTGACTTCCTGGTGTACATCAAGCGGGATCATATGATGTTCCCTTACCATTTTGCTACACACCCATTTGATTTGATCGGATGGGATGGATACCACTATCCATATGCCTTGTCTATTCATGATTTCGAGCCTCTCACAGGGCGTGTGCATCAACCACCTCCTGTGCATCAAACCTTCGAAGGTCGGAATTACGTAACCTGTGCATTTGTGCCCAGGCTTTACGATTATCACCCTGATGCCATCCCGGCTCCCTACAATCACAGCAATGTAGATTCAGATGAGGTTCTGTATTATGTTGATGGCGAATTCATGAGCCGAAAGCATGTTGAACGCGGACAATTGACTTTGCATCCAACAGGCTTGCCACATGGGCCACATCCGGGTGCAGTGGAGAAAAGCATCGGACAAAAAGAAACCAATGAGCTGGCTGTTATGATCGATACTTTCAAACCTTTGAAACTCACAAAAGTAGCATTGGACATCGAGGATAAGGATTATTATCTCAGCTGGCTTGATGATTAAGAAACAATAAAAAAATATACAATGAATCAAGATTTTTTACCGATCGACGGTACTGATTATGTAGAGTTCTATGTTGGAAATGCTAAACAGGTGGCATATTATTACCAAAGTGCATTTGGATTCCAGCCGCTTGCTTATAGTGGCCTGGAAACTGGCGACAAAGAGAAGACTTCTTATGTTGTGGTTCAAGACAAGATTCGCTTTGTATTTACCACTGCCCTAACTCCCGATTCGACTGTTGCTGACCATGTGAAAGAGCATGGGGATGGCGTTAAAGTGGTTGCACTCTGGGTTGATGATGCTGCAAGATCATGGAAAGAGACTACCGGCAGGGGAGCAAAATCCTATTTTGAACCAGTAACGAAAAAAGATGAGCACGGTGAAGTGGTGATGGCCGGGATCCACACTTATGGCGAAACAGTCCACATTTTTGTGGAAAGAAAAAATTACAAGGGCCCATTCCTCCCTGGTTTTGTAAAATGGGAACCAAATTACAAACCGGAATCTCTTGGATTAAAATATGTCGACCACATGGTGGGAAACGTAGGTTGGGGAGAGATGGATATCTGGGCAAAATTTTATGAAGAGGTAATGGGCTTCAAACAGCTCATTTCCTTTGATGATAGTGATATTTCGACTGAATATACGGCACTGATGAGCAAGGTGATGTCGAATGGAAATGGCAGGATCAAGTTCCCTATCAATGAACCTGCTAAGGGCCGTAAGATGTCGCAGATCGAAGAATATATTAATTTCTACCGTGGGGCCGGTGTGCAACATGTGGCTATGGCTACTGATGACATTATCTACACAGTAAACGAGTTAAAGCGCAGGGGTGTAGAATTTCTTTATGTACCGGCAACCTATTATGAAACTGTTTTGGATAGGGTAGGGCATATCGACGAGGAGCTGAAAGCCTTGCAGGAACTTGGTATCCTCATCGATCGTGATGATGAAGGTTATCTTTTACAGATCTTCACAAAACCTGTAGAAGACCGCCCAACAGTTTTTTATGAGATCATCCAGCGGAAAGGAGCAAAATCCTTCGGGAAAGGAAACTTTAAAGCGCTTTTCGAATCCATTGAAAGGGAGCAGGAACGCCGAGGAACGCTATAGAACTCTGAACTCTGAACTTTGAACTTTGAAATTTGAACTTTGAAATGATTGAAGCAAATGATTATAATCTGAAGAGCTGGCTGGAGGTTCCGGCGGATTCAGACTTTCCTATTCAAAACATCCCTTTTGGTATTTTCCGGAGCTCGGGAAGAGCACCTTCGCCGGCTACAAGGATTGGCAATACGGTTATTGACCTTTCTGTCCTGGCTGATTTCGGTTATTTTGACAAACTGGATATTGACGATTTGAGTGTTCTTTATGCGCCGGTGCTGAATGATTTTATTGCCATCGGCAAAAAAACTACAGTGTCGGTGAGGAATCGAATTGCAGAACTGTTTAGTGAAGGATGTGAAGAGCTGAAAACAGATACAGAAGCATTAAAGCTTGCTCTTGTCGAATCCGGCAAGGCTGAGATGATGATGCCTGTAGAAGTAGGTGACTATACTGACTTCTATTCCAGTATTGAACACGCCACCAATGTGGGGATGATGTTCCGTGATCCTGAAAATGCTCTCTTGCCAAACTGGAAACATATTCCGGTAGGGTATCATGGACGTAGTTCCTCGATCGTAGTCAGCGGAACAGATATTCACAGGCCTTTGGGTCAGACCAAGGCTGATGATGCCGAAAGTCCTTCATTCGGTCCAAGCAGGCTGGTGGATTTTGAATTGGAGATGGCTTTTATCACCGGGCAGGGTACCAAACTTGGTGAACAGGTCCAGGTGGAAGATGCGGAGGAGCATATTTTTGGCCTGATACTATTTAATGACCTGTCGGCCAGGGATATTCAAAAGTGGGAGTATGTCCCATTGGGCCCATTTCTTGGAAAGAACTTTGGCTCTGTGATCTCACCATGGATCATTACGCTGGAAGCCCTTGAACCATTCCGGGTAGAAGGACCGAATCAGGATCCTCCGGTTTTGCCATATCTGCAATTTGAAGGAAAGAAAAGCATTGATATCAAGCTGGAGGTTTTGCTGAAACCCCAGGGAGCTGAAGAAAACCTGATTTGCAGCTCCAACTTTAAATATATGTACTGGAATATGGCACAGCAGCTGGCTCATCAAACGGTAAATGGATGTAATATTAATCCGGGAGATATGTACGGAAGCGGCACCATTAGCGGGCCCACTCCCGACTCATATGGATCGATGCTTGAACTTTCCTGGAAGGGCACCAAACCAATTAAACTTAATGATGGGACGGAGCGAAAGTTTATTCAGGATAATGATACTATCATCATGCGGGGATATGCCCAAAATGAGCGTATCAGGATAGGATTTGGCGAAGTTGTTACACGTATCCTGCCGGCCATCAAACCCAAATAAAGCACTATGCAGATTGATCCAAAAGAAACAGCGGTTCAGAAACTTCACCAATTAATGCTTGGTTCGATAGGTCCTCGTCCCATTGCTTTTGCAAGTACATTAGATAAAAAGGGAAAGCCAAACCTGTCGCCTTTTAGCTTTTTCAATGCCTTTGGTATTAATCCGACAACACTGATATTTTCACCATCACGGAGGGGAAGAGACAATACCACCAAGCATACGTATGACAACGTTAAGGATGTGCCTGAGGTGGTGATCAATGTGGTGACCATGGATATTGTTCAGCAAGCCAGTTTGAGCAGTACAGAATACCCGGATGGCGTCAATGAATTCCTGAAAGCCGGTCTTACCATGTTGCCATCAGTGAAGGTCAAGCCTTTCAGGGTAAAGGAATCCCCGGTACAATTTGAATGTAAAGTGCGGGAGGTGATAGAAACTGGTGATCAGGGTGGTGCTGGCAACCTGGTGGTATGCGAGATCGTAATGATGCACGTGGATGACTCAGTATTGGATGAAAACGGAATGATTGATCCGGACAAGATACGGCTGGTTGGAAGATTGGGTGGTGATCATTACTGTGAAGCTTTTGGCCCAGCCATCTTTGATGTTGAAAAACCACTTCAAACCATGGGTATAGGTGTTGATCAACTGCCAGCTCATATCCGTTTAAGTAATATCCTTACGGGAAATGACCTTGGCCAGCTTGCCAACCTCCAGGCCCTGCCTTCGGAGGAAGAAGTGGATAAGCTAAAGGAAACTGTAATTGGTAAATCCTCAGAGGAAATTCACCAATTAGCGAGAAAACGGATTGCTGAAGGAAAGATCTCTGAAGCTCTTGCCCTGCTCATGGGCATCGGCCTCATTTAAAGGCTCAGGCCATTATCAATGAGGTGGGCATGCTCAGGATGCTTCTTCCTGATCTCCTCCAAATAAAGCTCGGCCTTCCTCCGAAGTTCTTTATCCGACGTTTTTCTTGCAAATTCGAGGATCTCTACACCCAGTAACCAATCGGCAGGATAGTCATTCTTCAAAGTTACAAGCATCTCGGAAAGCCGGGCATCCGAAAGGTTTGCTTCCCGCATATCCCTGACCGCACTGTACATGGTAAAAAGTTTCTTCTTTTTTTCTTCGTGAACGATCTTATGGGTTTTTTCTTTGGGAACCGGGAACCTGAGCCCATAAGCATCCGGATCAGCGGGACCGCTGAAACAGGAAAGGATCTCCGATCCTATGGCCATGTCGTATACCCCCCATGCCGGATCAAACAATACCTTTTCACGATATTTTACAGTGCAATCACGGAAGGAAAGCAACAAAAGTTTGCCTTCTCTGTAAAGTGTGTTGAATAAGATTCCTTCAACTGTAATCCCGGATTCGAAATTTATCCGGCAGACTTTTTCTTTTTCGATACTATTTTTGACTAGTTCTCCTTCTGAAAGCTTTTCCGGTGGAATGGAGATGCCTTTAATTCTACCCACAGGTGATCCAAAACCATGCGGATGATGATCCTTGCCGTGACCTTCCAATTGCTTATTGTTGAAATTCAGGGTGGTGGGTCCGGTACATTGTAAGTATATGGGCTGTTCATCAGCCTCGATTATACTTGTAAAGATCCCGGATACCTGCAAACCGGAACTGTATACGCAAGTGCCATGATTCTCTGAAGCAATGGCCTTTTGAATTCCGTTAACCCCCCCTCTGTTCAGTGCCATGCTTTTCTCAAACTCCCTGAGAACACTTGTCAAATGCTCAAAATCCGGAGTAACAAAAAGTTGAGGCTGCATTGTCGTTATATCAAAGGCAAAATCCTTTGCACTTAAATCATAAGGGATTTTCTTCACCTTATCCTGCAATGCATGCTTACTTTCTCCTATAGAGGACAAAAGCCCTGCACCATAGATCTTTGGATCTTTAGGGTCGCCGATCAAACCGTATTCTACCGTCCACCAATGCAGGTTCCTGATCAGCGACATTTCGGAGAGTTCACCTATTTCCTTTTCTTTTTCAGCCAGGTTTTGTTCTGCTTCATCAATCTTTGCTTGAGATGTATATGGATCAGTTTTCAGTATGGAGAGATGTCGGATGGCCTCATATAATTTATAATTTGCTGCTGATGAGAAGGCTTTGCTACCTATTTCGCCAAACAATCGAAGGTACTCAGAGTATTCCGGATCGGCAATGATAGGTGCATGACCGGCAGCTTCATGGATAATGTCGGGAGCGGGCGTGTATTCGATCTGACTGATCGGCCTTATATCGGCAGCGATCACCAATACTTTGTATGCCTGGAATTCCATAAATGCCGCAGGCGGGATAAAACCATCGACAGCCACTGCAGCCCAGCCAATTTCCTTCAGGATCCTGTTCATGCCATACATATGAGGAATGCGGTCGACACTGATACCGGTCTTCTTCAGGCCGCCGGTATAGGATCCGTGGGCCACCTGGCTCAGGAAACGCACATTTTGCATCATCACATACCGCCATAAGGCGTGGTCCTGCGCAGTGTATTCATTATATGGCTGGTCGATTACCAGGTCAAGCAAATGCTTTGGTAAACGCTCCAGTACATCATTCATTTCCATACCTACTATTTAGAAATGTTTTAAATTGTATCAAAAATAGGGAATATTCCTTAAACTGTGCAGGCTAAGTTTCTGTTTCGCCAAAAATTGCCGAATTTAGAACCCTGGGGAAGAGCGAACATCGAAGAGCGAACATCGAAGATCGAAGATCGAAGAACGAACATTAAATTATTTCACCATTCTTATTCTTATTCTTGTTCCTTGTTCTTCTGTTCTTCTGTTCTATATTCTATAAAAATACCAAATGTCAAGGAATCTATACATAGCTGTTCCGCTGATGGACGAACTGGAAAACCTTCCGGTACTTCTGAACAACATCAGTGCCCAGGATGCCCGGGATTTCAAAGTGTTCTTTTGTGTGAATCAGCCTGACAGCTGGTGGGAGGATAAGGAAAGGATTGGCATTTGTGAACGGAATATAGCATCTGTTGATTACCTGGAAAAAAACTGCAGTTTCCCTTTCCGGATCATCGACAGAGCATCAAAAGGTGAGGGATGGAAAGGTAAGCAGTCCGGCGTTGGCTGGGCCAGAAAACTGCTAATGGATAAGATCGCTGATGAAGCGAATACTGATGACATTATCATCACCCTCGATGGAGATACGACTTTCAATAAAAAATACTTCAGTTCAGTGAGGAGTAACTTTGAGGTCAGTCCGGAGAGTGCAGGCATATCAGTGCCATATTATCATAGAAGGTGTGGTCGCGAAGCTGAAGACAGGGCCATGCTTCGTTATGAGCTTTATATGCGAACTTATGCCATCAATATGTGGCGTATTAACAATCCTTATCATTTCACAGCCCTGGGTTCTGCTATAGCTGTTCCGGTATCATCATATAAGGCGATTGGAGGGATTACACCAAGGAATAGTGGTGAGGATTTTTATTTTATTCAGAAGCTCGTGAAGTACGGCAAACTGATGACCTGGAACGAAGAAAAGGTATATCCTGCTCCAAGATTTTCCGACAGGGTTCCCTTTGGCACAGGCCCGGCCATGATAAAAGGTGCTAGAGGTGATTGGGACAGTTATCCGATCTATCATCCACAGATTTTCGATGAGGTTAAAATTACTTACGATGCTTTTGATGCATTGTATGAATCAGATTTTTCAACACCAGTTGGAGATTATTTGCAGACAGTACTCAAACATCAAGAGGTTTGGGCTCCATTGCGAAAAAATTCGATCACAGCAAAGCAATTTCGTCGTGCCTGTACTGAAAAAGTGGATGCTTTAAGAATCTTTCAGTTCCTGAAGAATGCCCACTCTAAATTAAAATCCAGGGATGAGGATTGTCTATACGACCTTCTCAAAATTATTGATATGGAGAAGCTAAAAGAACTTAACTTTATTGTTCCCGGTTTTAGTTTTGATGAATTATCGGTTGACGAGCTCGATCAAATCAGGAATTCATTGACACAAATTGAAGAGGTATATCAAAAGGAGCATCAATACGCATGAATGAATTGATTAGCATATTAGGGCCAACGGCCACCGGTAAGACAGGCCTGGCTGCTGCATTGGCTGCTGAGATAGGAGGGGAGGTGATCAGTGCCGACTCCAGGCAGGTATACAGGGGTATGGACCTGGGAACGGGCAAAGACATTGAAGATTATGAAGTTGGTGGTATTAATATCCCATATCACCTGATCGATATTGCCGATCCCGGCGAAGAGTACAATCTTTATCGTTTTCAACAAGACTTTTTGAAAGCCTATGATAACATACTTGGAAGAGACAAGAAGGCCATTATGTGTGGTGGTACAGGCTTGTACCTTGAATCAGTGATCCTGTCCTATGAAATACTGGAAGCGCCACCGGATGAAGAATTAAGACAGGAGCTTCTGGCATTATCCGATGATGAGCTTGTTCAACGCCTTCAGTCTTTGAGAGAGGTCCACAATATTACGGATACTACTGATCGTGAGCGCCTGATCCGAGCAATTGAAATAGAAGAAACCAGAAACCAGAAGCCAGGAGCTAGAAACCATTTCCCTGAAATAAAACATCGGGTGTTTGGAATTTCCTTGCCCAGGGAGGAAATTAGGAGCAGGATCACCAAACGCTTAAAACAACGCCTGGATGAAGGCATGGTGGAGGAGGTGAAATCCATATTGGCTTCCGGTCTGAAGCCGGAGCAGCTTGAATTTTACGGACTGGAATATAAGTACCTCACGCAGTATGCGACAGGAAAGATCAGTTTCGACGAGATGTTTCGCCTCCTGAATACCGCTATACACCAGTTTGCCAAGCGCCAGATGACCTGGTTCAGAAGGATGGAGAAGAAAGGGGTTAAGATCAGGTGGATTGATGGAGATCTTGATACCACTGCCAGGCTGGGTGAAATTCGAAAGTTAATTAAGGATTAAAGGCCTTTTGATATTTGATATCTGATTTTTGATATCTGATATTCGAACCAAGTCTTCACATCTCATAGTCCCCTAGTCACCAAGTCTCCCCATCTCATAGTCCCCTAGTCACCAAGTCTCCCCATCTCAGAATCTCCCAGTCACCAAGTCTCCCCATCTCATAGTCCCCTGGTCACCAAGTCTCCCCAACTCAGAGTCTCCCCATCTCATAGTCCCATGGTCACCAAGTCTCCCCAACTCAGAGTCTACCCATCTCATAGTCCCCTACTCACCAAGTCTCCTTATCAAGGGTGAAGGGGATGGAATACCCCTACGCTAAAGCTACGGGGTACAAGGATAGAAGAAGTCTTTTTTTTTGAATTCATGAATTCAAAAAAAAAGGGACACATTGCTGCATCCCTCTATAATATTTTAGAATGGAATTTTAGTCTTCTACAATCATATCGATGTTAATAACATCACCTTTTGCATTGATAGAATTTACTTTGATCAAACCGTTTAAGTTGTTCGTTGTTTTGAATTGAACCACATCATTTGCAGCTAAATCATTAATATCATCAGTTCCTGTAAAATCCGGGAATGAATATGAAGTAGTGATAGCATCGAAATCAGCGGCACTCAGAGTAGTTAGTACGAACATTGTTTCATTAAAGACAGTCCATACACCTTCCAGTGCGAACACTGCTTTTACATCAGCATTAGATGGAGATCCGAAAGTAGATTTGTTCACAGCACCAAGGTAGAATGCAAAGTCAACCGCAGACTGGTCTGCATCAGCTTCAGCTTTAGTCATCACGGTTCCACCAGCAGCGCTCATGAAGCTACCAAATGTAGGATCATTGTATGAACCCATTGTAATGTTCTTATATGAAACTACTGGATTATTTGTTGTGATAATTATAGAAAGCTCCTTTGCTACACCGGCTTTATCAATAACAGTAAATGTCCACCTCTCTTCACCTGCAAGGGCATTTGCAATCAGGTCTTGCTCCCAGGTATAAGTCGACTCATTGATGCTAATATCTTCAAACACATCCGTTGCAACGTTGTTAAAGGTGCGTACTACCTTGAATGATGCAATTTTACTGTTTGAATTTATGTTGGCAGCAGCATTGATGCCTACTTTGAAAGTGCTGCTTGGAGCCATAGTAGCATCAGCATCTGTATATCCGGCACCGCCAATAAAGGTGAGTACAGGAGTCTGGTCAACTGTTGGTTCATCTTCATCTTTCTTACATGAAGAAAAAACCATGGCACCTGCTAAAAGCAACATGCCAAATAAATAAATCGTCTTTTTCATAATCATTATGATTTTTCGTTAGTAATTGCTTCAGTGTTTTTATTCTGAATATTTGGTGCAAAGATACAAAAATATTGCCATAATTTATATTAAGTATAAACAATTTCCGGATACGGTTGAAAAACAAAAGATTGCATTTAAATATTTATCCAATCATACAGATAGTGAAGTATGCATAGGGTTGTCCAAACAGTAAAATAAATTGTAAATTATTTTTTTTATTTGATTTCGAATATTGTTTTTGCTTATATTTGGTATTCGAATGCACACAGAGTCTTAACCTTAAAAAAAAAATTATGAAAAAAAGTAAACTCTTTTATCTCGTGGGCGTATTGTTCATCGCTACTGCACTTGTCTTTAGCTCGTGCAAAAAGGATGATCCGGCTCCCACACCCACACCAACACCCACAGCTTACACACCTGCATTTTCTCCTACATACCTGGTAGTGAATCAGGGGGGTGTTGAATTGCTTGATTTTTATATCACCTGTGTTACTGATGACTGGGAAATGATCAAGACGATCGTTACTTATCCTGGCGGTCTTGGAAGTGAAGAATATATTGGCAGCGGACAGATCGTTACAGCCGGATCACCATTTACTTTCTCAAACTATTTTGTGAAATTGGGAGGTACCTGGACCTTTGCAATTACAGGTAATATTAAATCCGGGACTCACCTGGGTACAAGTTTTACGGTCGTCACTTCAATGACCGTAACAGGTAAATAACAAAAGCATATGAGTGAAAAAGTCCACGTAACAGTGGGCTTTTTTACGTAATTTTTAGTAAAAAGGGCCCGGATGTTCGAACCGGGTTTGACAGGCTTGCGCATATCCCTATGCGCAAGCTTTTTTATTCAAATGTTATTTAGCTGCCAGCCTCTTGAAATACTCCAAAGTAAAAATAGGATCAATGCTATGGTAGAAATCAATCAAGATCCCTGTCTTCCTTCTGATTGCCTTGCTTTCTTCCCAGGCCATCCAGAAACCGGAATCTCCTAAAAAAATATATTCAGCATAACAATTCAGGTCTTCCTCGAGAGAGGCCAGGGAGTATTCATTCAGGAAGCCTTTTTCAAACAAGGTAGTATCTAGCTTAAGGTTAGTTTCTTGTGCCTTCAATGCAGCAACGCCTCCATCTTTATAACTAAAGCCTGAGGGATTAGCATCGAGCCATCCTCCTGAGTTGAATACCTTAGTATGCCGTACCAACAATACGCTTGAAAATTCGTGATGAAAGGTTCCTTCTATATATTGATTTGTATAACCATGCTCAATGCCATTATTGGTGATGTAAACTTTGCGTTTATAGTAGGTGCCACCATATTCCATCCCAAAAAAGAACATGGTTTTCAGGATGTAGATTGTTTTAAGGTTTTTACGTAATAATCTTAGAGGGTATTTTGCAAGCGCAGTTTCCATCACCTCCTGCATTCTTGTGATCTCTCCTTGTGCAATGAGGCTGATTTCTGGTTTTATCTTTTCATTCCGCCATTTTCGGGGAAAGATTTTAGTATCAGCTTTATATACTATCCTTGTCTCGGACGGTCCGGCATGATGCCGGCTTTGGGCCATCAGCCCAGGATAGGATAGCAGGTTTATGATGCTTAAACACATCAGTATCAGGATATTTTTAATCATCGGCCAACTCCCTTAGTAACGGAACAAAACGGAAAGTGCCGTGGTTTTCTTTTCGCAATTCACCATCTTTTTCTTTGATGAACCTTGCCATGATCTGTATTTCACCCTGGCCTAAGGGGATTACGATCATGCCACCGGTTTTAAGCTGTGTAGCAAGATCAAGTGGCAGCTCAGGTGCCCCGGCTGTGATCAGGATCTTATCGAAAGGGGCAAAGGCAGGCAGACCTTTATACCCATCTCCATAAAAGACTTTGGATTTATACCCAAGCTTTAGTAGGAATTTTTTAGTCTTGAGGTAAAGTTTTTTCTGCCTCTCAATGGTAAAGACTTTGGCGCCTAGTTCCTCCAGAACACAGGCCTGATATCCTGACCCTGTCCCTATCTCAAGAACTTTTTCCCCCTGTTTCACTTCAAGAAGTTCAGTTTGGAAAGCTACTGTGTATGGTTGTGAAATGGTTTGCCCTGAACCGATTGGGAAGGGTTTATCCTGATAAGCAAACTCCAGAAAGGATGAATCGAGAAAAAGATGACGGGGGATCTTACCAATGGCATGAAGTACGCTTTTATCCGTAATCCCCTTTTCACTGATCGTGCTTACCAGTTGCTTTCGCAATCCTTTATGTTTATAGGAATCGATCATCCGCTGCGAAAATAAGAAATTCACCCGTGAGATATGATGAAAAAAATTACTTTTGCTAAAATTTTACAACATGCTAAAAATTGGTGTACTTGGAGCCGGACATCTTGGCAAGATCCATATTAAATGTATTCAACAGATCAGCAATTACGAACTTGTTGGTTTTTACGACCCAGATGATGAAAATGCCAAAAGGGTAGAAGAGGAATTTGGTATAAAGCGTTATGATCTGCTTTCAAGCCTTATTGAGGACGTGGAAGTGGTTGATATTGTCACGCCCACGGTTTCACATTTCGAGTGTGCTTCGGAGGCGCTGAAGAAAACCAGGCATGTTTTCATTGAAAAGCCTGTAGTAACTACACTGGATGAAGCCCGAAAGCTGATCGCACTTTCCGAAGAAGCGAATATCAAAGTGCAGGTTGGACATGTTGAACGTTTCAATCCCGCCTTTATCGCAGCCCAACCGTATTTTGATCAACCCATGTTTATTGAAACTCACCGCCTGGCGCAATTCAATCCCCGGGGTACTGATGTCCCGGTGGTGCTTGACCTGATGATCCACGATATTGATATCGTGCTCAGTGTGGTAAAATCAGATATCCATCGTATCAGTGCAAGTGGGGTTTCTGTAGTGAGCGATACACCCGATATCGCCAATGCACGCATCGAATTCAACAATGGCTGTGTGGCCAATCTTACTGCAAGCCGAATTTCGATGAAGAATATGAGAAAATCACGCTTCTTCCAGCGAGATGCCTATATCGCTGTTGATTTTCTTGAGAAAGAAGCAGAGATACTCAGGATGAAAGATGTGGATCCGGCAACTGCTGATCCATATGCTGTGATCATGGAACTTGGTGAAGGAAAAGCACCGAAACAGATCATCTTCGATAAGCCTGAAGTGGAATCCCTGAATGCCATCAAAGCAGAATTAGAAACATTCCATGATGCTATTGTAAACGACACCATACCTCCTGTAACCATCAATGATGGGTATCATGCACTCGAGGTAGCTCACAGGATCATTGAGAAGCTGAATATGAATCCAAGTAACCTGTAATTTACAACTAGTCTAAATTATTATCCTGCATTTCGATCATACAATATTGAAGCCTCTGGAACGTTGAAATTATGAAAGCCGTATACATAAAAGATTCCTGCATGCGCTGTAAAAATTTACGCTTTTCTGTAATACCTTTTTCCATCCTTATCATCGTATCTCTACTCAGCTCATGCCAGAAATTTAAAGGTGATCAAACCATTCCAGCTTATATCAGGATAGATTCTATCAGCATTCAGACCAATTATGAGACAGAAGGAGCACCCACCGACAACATCACTGATGCCTGGGTGTATATCAATAATGAATCTATCGGAGCCTATGAATTGCCCGCAGTATTTCCGGTTCTTGCCAAAGGATTAACTGAAGTCAGGATTGATCCAGGTATTAAACTTAATGGTATTGCAGCTTTGCGAACACCTTACCCATTTTATGAGCCTATTGTCCAGGATGTTGAGCTTGTTGAAGGGGAAGAGGTGAATTTAAATACTGATACTTTGTTCATGGGGAATGATTATATTCCCTATACAACGGTAACTGGATATTATGATAACCTGACCTTCGTATGGATGGAAGATTTTGAAGATCCCAGCCTCTCTCTTGATAGTACGAGCAAAAGTCTTATTGATATATACCGAACCGAACCTGCGAATAATCCTGATGCCTTCCTGGCAAGCTATAGTAAGTATTCCGGACTGATGGAGCTTACCGAAGAGAAGTATTTGATCGATGTTGCCACAAATGTTGGGAATGATGATGGTTTTGTCCTGCCACAGGTAGGTGAATTTGTTTTTCTTGAATTTGATTATAAGAACAACAATTATTTTACTACCGGATTTTATGCCAAGCAAACATCTCAGATCATCCAACATCCGGTGTTGAATATGAATCCAGCTTCCGAATGGAAAAAGATATATGTAAACCTTACTCCTGGAGTAAGTTCAACAACAGGTGCCATCGACTTCAATATTTTCTTTGGAGCATTAAAAGAGGCGGGAGTATCCGAACCCAGAATCTTCATCGATAACATAAAATTGATTCATCGTAAACAGTAGCCCATGAATAAAAGCTTACAGGTATTTAAGTATGTGATCCTTGACTTGCTGTCTGCAGCTATTGCCTGGAGTTTGTTCTTCTTTTTCAGAAAGTATTCTTTTGATGTATATACTTTCAAGGAGTTGGAACTGATTTTTCATGACCCGAACTTTTACATTGGGATTGCTGTAGTTCCTGTGTTCTGGCTGGTCCTTTACACCCTGGTTGGAACCTATAAGAATATATACAGAAAATCAAGGTTGAAGGAGTTTGGGCAAACATTCCTGATCACGCTGATTGGTGTAACCTTCATTTTCTTTGTACTTATACTGGATGACCAGATAGCCACATACCACTCTTATTACCAGTCTTTCTTAACCTTGATCGGGCTGCATTTCTTCTTCACATACTTTTTTCGCCTGATCCTGACAACCATTACCGTTCGTAAGATCCATAAGAAGATTATTGGGTTTAACACCATTATTGTTGGAAGCAATGGAAATGCTATTTCTATCTATAATGATATTGAATCCCAGGAGAAATCATCAGGAAATAAATTTATTGGTTTTGTGAATGTTTTCGATTATGACGAATACAAGATCAAAAAACATATTCCGCACCTGGGAAACTATAATGAACTAAAAAAGATCATCAAAGACCTTCAGGTTGAAGAGGTGATCATTGCAATAGAAAGATCGGAGCGGAATACCATTGAAAAAATAATTACTATTCTGGAAGATACCAATGTGGTGATCAAAGTAATCCCTGATATGCAGGATATTCTACTGGGATCTGTTAAGATGACTTCGGTATTTCACACTCCTTTGATCCAGGTTAAACCCGACCTGATGCCTGCATGGCAACAATCGCTCAAGCGAATTATTGATATTGTTGTTTCTCTCCTTGCAATGGTTCTTTTGATCCCCGTATACATTTTTGTTGGGATAGGGGTTATGCTGGGTTCCAAGGGACCAATACTTTATTCACAGGAAAGGATCGGACTGAATGGAGTTCCTTTCTATATGCATAAGTTCAGGACGATGCAAAAGGATGCGGAGCTTGCCGGGCCACAGCTGTCATCAGACCATGATCCCCGTATTACACGCTTTGGAAAATTTCTCAGAAAGGTCAGGCTTGATGAAACTCCACAGTTTTATACTGTCCTGAAAGGAGATATGTCGCTTGTGGGCCCCCGCCCTGAACGACAGTATTATATTGATAAGATCGTAAAGGAAGCACCCCATTATCGTCTCTTACATAAAGTAAAGCCAGGGATCACTTCCTGGGGGCAGGTAAAGTATGGTTATGCTTCCGATGTGGATGAAATGATAGAAAGGTTGAAATACGATCTTCTGTATATTGAGAATATGTCTCTCGCTATGGATTTCAAGATATTAATCTACACAGCACTCATTGTTCTTCAGGGACGAGGGAAGTAGATTGTCAACTGTCAATTGTCAATTTGAGATTGATTAACCTTATAATTGCCCGGCTTCAATCATCTGGACTATAAATTCAATATCCTTGTCTTCTCCTTCAGGGTCGTATTCGTTTTTTAGGTTGAAACCAAAGATCCTGGCAAATGTCTGCCAAAAAAATGCCCTGAATTTTCCGCGCAATTCAGCTACCAGGTCATAGGATGAAGCACCTGTTTCGCGATACACAAGCTTGATCAGTATTTTGCCTTGTGAGAAGGTCAGGTCCCTTAGGTCATCTCCAAATTCTTCGTCCAGTTCTTTCTCCGCCTGCTTCATGATTTTCTTTCGGGCTTTTTTATCTTCAATTCCTGCAAGAATCTCTTCGTATTCCATCAATTTTAACCCTGCAAGCTTGGCATAAGGGTAAACCTTTTTAACATTGCGGATCAGCTTTGTCATCCTTCGGGCCTCTCTCTTGGTTTCATAAGGCCTCATTGAAAAAACCTTAACCTCTGAAAGTAAAATAACAGGAATAGTATCGCCATCGAGCATACGGGCATACACCACAATACGATCTTCTTTCTCCTCCTGGGCATATAGCGGAGTCAGGATGATGAAGAAAAGGCATATGAGCAGGAATCGTTTCATACTGTGTTCAATCAGGCAATTTTCGTGCCGTAGACAAGGGTAAAGATAATGAAGATGATTGGAAGATAGGTGAAGTTTTAGGCAACCTTTAACCTGGAGATGTTTGATTTTTTAATCTTACTTTCCGCGTATTCAAGGGTAATTCGAAGATCTGATGTGTCGCCGTTTGATGGGAGATCAAACATAGCATCGGTGAGAATAGCTTCCAGGATAGAGCGCAGCCCACGTGCACCAAGTTTAAACTCTACCGATTTCTCTACCATATAATTCAGCGCTTCTTCATCGAACGAAAGAATGATATTATCCATGGCAAACAACTTTGTAAACTGCTTGATCAGGGAGTTCTTTGGTTCACTCAGGATTCTTCGAAGCGCATCTGTATCAAGTGGGTTTAGGAAAGAGAGCACTGGTAAACGTCCAACAATTTCAGGGATGAGTCCGAATTCTTTCAGGTCGCCGGGTGCGATGTATTGTAGGATATTTTCTTTGTCTATCTGATCTTTTGCCTTATCGAAACTGTACCCGATCATATTAGTCCGTAACCTGGAACCAATGATCTTGTCGATTGAATTGAAGGCACCGCCGGCAATGAACAGGATGTCGCGTGTATTCACCTGGATCATCTTTTGTTCAGGATGCTTCCGTCCACCCTGCGGAGGAACGTTCACATCTGTTCCTTCCAGAAGCTTCAGTAGGGCTTGTTGTACACCTTCCCCTGATACATCACGTGTAATACTTGGATTATCGCTTTTTCTGGCGATCTTATCGATCTCGTCAATGAAAATAATTCCTTTTTCAGCAGCTGCTACATTGTAATCAGCAGACTGTAACAGCCTTGAGAGAATACTTTCTACATCTTCACCAACATAGCCGGCTTCAGTTAACACTGTAGCATCAGCAATGCAGAAGGGTACATGCAGCAAGCGTGCGATCGTTCTTGCCAGCAGGGTTTTTCCAGTTCCGGTTTCCCCAACGATCACAATATTGGACTTTTCAATTTCTATCTCTTCTTCATCCTTCTTTGAAGGGATTTGAGTGATCCTTTTGTAATGGTTATACACAGCTACAGACAAAACCCTCTTAGCTTCCTCCTGTCCTATCACATACTGATCAAGGTATTTTTTGATCTCAGCAGGTTTAAGCAGTTTGATGTCGCCCAGGCGTAATTCATGCTTCGACGACATCTCTTCACGGATGATAGCCTGTGCCTGCTCAACACAGAGGTCACAAATATGTCCTTCCAAGCCTGCTATCAGCACGTTGGTTTCGGCTTTGATCCTACCGCAAAATGAACATCTGTCTGTTTCTTTAGCCATTAATCCTGGGATATAAATGATTTATACGGAGAAAATCATTTTTTGTTCTTTACAAGAACCTCATCGATCATTCCGTATGACTTTGCTTCGTCGGATGTCATCCAGAAATCACGGTCACCGTCATCCCAAACTTTCTGGTATTTCTGCCCTGAATGCTTGGCTATGATCTCGTAAAGTTCTTTTTTAAGTTTCTGGATCTCCCTGGCAGTGATCTCTATATCAGATGCCTGCCCTGAAGCACCACCCATAGGTTGGTGAATGAGTACCCTGGAGTGGCTTAGCGCTGTGCGTTTTCCCTTCGTACCTGCGCAAAGCAAAACCGCGCCCATAGAGGCAGCCATGCCTGTACATATGGTAGCCACATCCGGGGAAATATACTGCATGGTATCGTAAATGCCCAATCCGGCATATACTGAACCACCCGGGGTATTGAGATAGATCTGAATATCTTTGCCCGAATCAACAGATTCGAGGAATAAAAGTTGTGCCTGGATGATGTTGGCCACATAATCATTTATGGGCACACCCAGGAAAATAATTCTGTCCATCATCAGCCTGGAAAACACATCCATGGTGGCTATGTTCATCTGCCTTTCTTCTATAATGGTAGGGGAGATGTAATTGCCAGTGACTGACATATAATTTTCGAGGGTAATGCTGCTGATCCCCCGGTGCATGGTCGCATATTTCTTAAATTCTTCTGGGTTCATTTGATAATTTTTATTTGGTTTCAGTGGCTAATTTAATAAAATCATCATAACTGACCTCTTTGTTCCGCAATTTCACGGTTGTTTTCAGTAAGTCCCGCATGCGTGTATCAAGTAATTGGTCGTAGATACGCTTCACTTCTTCCTGGTTCTGCATGATATTATCAGCAATCTCGTTCAGGCGTTTCTGGGTTTCCTCATCTACCTCTCCGGGAGATTGAAAATAGCTCATGATCTGCTCCCTGACATCATCTGGGCTCACTTGTATGTTATGGTCGGTAACGATCTTACTTTCGATAAGTTGCCATTTCAGGGCCCGGGCGTATTCATCATAATGAGTATCGATATCCTCAGCTTTTATTTGAGCCTCACCACTCTCCGTGAGCCAGCGTTTCATAAAGTCGTCGGGCAGTTGGATGCCTGAACTGTCGATGAGTTCATCAGCTGTTTGCCTCATGAACAAACGGTCACTTTCATTGGCAAATGAAACTTCGAGTTGTTCGGCAAGCTTCTCCTTGAAATCAGCTTCGTCTTTGATCTCCATACCAGGGAATACAGAAGCATAAAATTCTTCATTAATTTCAGCAGGATCAAACCTGGTAACAGTTTCTATAGTGAACTCAAAATCACCTTTATGCTCTTCTACGGATTTTGCATCAACTCCTAGCATGGATGCTGCTTCTGCTGCGCTTCCTGCGGCCTTGAGCGGATTAAAGATGATCTTATCACCGGCTGACTTTCCAATGAACTTTTTCTGCACGGTCTTCATCTTGATAAAATCGATACCTATGCTGGTTTCATGATCGATACCTCCTTCCAAAACTTTTCCTTCAGTATCCAGTTCAAGGATCTTACCGCGCAAGATATCACCGTCTTCACTTTTCTCAGGATTAACAGGCTTGCCGTTTTTCTTCCTAAGGTCATCCAGATACTTATTTACGCTCTCATCATCCACCTTTATCTTGAAATAGTCTACCTTGACCTGATCAGAAATTTCGGTATTGACTTCCGGTTGCAGACCAATATCAAAAAAGAAGTCAAACGTATCGTGTGAATCAAAGTCGATCATCTCCTGCTTGTCCTCATTTGGTAGCGGATGGCCCAGGGTTTTCACCTCATTTTCAGTGAGGTAATTATTGAGGTTTTCTGATATGATCTTGTTGATTTCATCCGCAAGGACGGCCTTACCATACATCTTTTTGATCATCCCCATGGGCACTTTTCCAGGTCTGAACCCCGGCATGTTGGCCTGGCGTTGATAATCCTTGAGTACTTTACTAACCTGATTTTCGTAGTCTTCCTTTACAAGCTCAATCTTCACTGTTGCCGTCAGATCGCCTGTTGATTCCTGTGTTATATTCATTCCCTGTACCTATTTTAAATTAAGGCTGCAAAGATACTAAAAAAAGTGCCTAAAGCACCTAAAGTTCAGAGTTCAGAGTTTGAAGTTCAGATTTCAGAGTTCCCCAACAGGTATATATGGTATTTCAACGAAGAAGCTGCTCCCTTTTCCAAGTTCAGATTCGACATATATGCGGCCGTTCATAAGGCTGACAAGCTCTTTGCAAATAGCCAGACCAAGACCTGAACCTCCATGCTTACGGGTTGTACTGTCATCAACCTGCCTGAAACGCTCGAATATCAGATCAAGCTTGCTTCGTTCAATGCCAATGCCGGTATCCTTGACAAAGATCCTGATCATTTTCTGCTCAACGATCTCATATCCGAACTGAATCATACCTTCCATGGTAAAACTGAGCGCATTGTTCATGAGGTTTAAAAGGATCTGCGCCAGTCTTTTCTTATCCACCTTGCACTGATGCATCTCAGTATTGGGGGGAGGCACATACTTTAAGGTGATGTTTTCTTTATTGCTGTCTGTCTTTTCTTTTTCAAAGTACTCCAGAATATCACTGAAAATGATCGAAGGTTTGCAATTTTCGGTTTCAAGTTTCAATTGTCCGGTTTCTATGGATGAAATATCAAGGATATCATTCAGGACCTTCATCAACTGCCTGCTTGATGCAGCAATGTAGGCAAGGTACTGCTTATCTTGTTCCTCATTGCCTTTCCCATTTTGCAGGAGATCGGTAAATCCCATGATCCCATTCATTGGTGTTCTTAACTCATGCGAGACATTGACAAGAAAAGTAGTTTTCAGCCGATCCGATTCTTCAGCCATTTCCTTGGCAACGATCAGTTCCTGCCGGTTCTTCAATATTTCCTCATGTTGGTCAAGAAGCTGCTTCCATGCCTTCATCCTCAGGCGATATTGCCTGATCAGCATTGAGGTAAAAATGGCAATGATAACAATCAGACCAACAAGTGCGATCATGGCAATCTGTTGCCTTCTAATCCTGGACTTCTGTTCGTTCATCCTGGCATTCTGCAATTCCAAATCCTGATCTTTTTGCTGGATCTCATATGCGTTGGTCAAGGAAGCGAGCTGCGTAGATGTTTCAACACTGAATATCGAATCTTTCAGCTCATGCAATTGTGAAAAATAGTTGAATGCCTCCCTGTAGTTGCCCTGTTCAATAGATACTTTATACATGCTTTCATATGCATTCATAATTGACTCGCTGAGCTTCCTTGGTACAACGATCTCGAGGCCCTGGTTATAATAATCCAGTGCTGCAGAAAACTCTCTTTTGGCTTTGTATAGATCACCGATGAGGATATATGTTTCTGCCTGGCCGATGATAGATCTTGCATGTTTGTATTCTATAAGGGTCTTGAAGTAATAATCTGCAGCTTTTTCAAAATCCTCTTTTTCAAGGTAGTACCCTCCAATATTACTACTTACGACAGCGATCATATAATGGTCTTTTATGAGGTCCGCAAGTCCAAGCGCACGAAAATAATATTTTAAGGCCTTTTCTTTATTTCCTATCTCGTCATATAAAGTGGCAATGTTGTTCAAGGTCTTCGATTGCCCTTCAAAATCACTCAGCAGGCTATCAACCTCAAAACTTCTCTGGTAGTATTGGAGTGAGACCTCCTTTTCACCCCAGTCAGAATATATGATCCCGATATTGTTCAATGCTTTCGAGATACCGGCAGAATCATTGATCTCATTGCAGATCAGGAGGGATTCCAGGTAGAGGTCGAGGGCTTTACGGTAGCTTCCCCATAAGAGGTGGATGTTCCCGAGCCGGTTTTGCATCTCCGCAAGGCTGGCTTTGTCAGAAATAGAGTCAGCGATACGGATGGCGCGGTTATAATAGATCGCTGCAGTATCGAATTTCTCAGAGTCATCGTAAAATTTTGCAAGATCGGACAATGCCGAGAGCATAGAAATACTGTCACCTGTCAGTTTAGCAGTATTGAATCTTTCCAATAGTGAATCAGGCTCATGTATGGCAGCATCAGTTCCCTGAAAGAAAAGAATTGAAATGATGAGGTACAGAATTAGCTTTTCAAACTTCAAAACGATAATTTATTAGTCGCTGATGATTGATAAGATTGGGTTAATCTGCAATGTCAAGATCGAGATCTTGTGCGGATGAAGGGACTCGAACCCCCACGCCTCTCGGCACCAGATCCTAAGTCTGGCGTGACTACCAATTCCACCACATCCGCAGATGCTGCAAAGATATATATTTTTAATAGCACAGCAAGATGAATAGGCCGGCAATATTATGCTATAAATGATGTTATTTAATAAACAAGGCAACAAACCCTAAAAAAAATCATCTTAAGCCTATTGGATGTAGTGTTACGATTTTTTATTACTAATTCCTGATAACACTTTGATTAAGAAATTCTTTCTAATAATGATACTTGGTCTGGTCAGCCTATTTGGGTCTGGACAGGAAATGTGGGGAGTAGTGAATGGTAATTATGCCGGGATCAACAGTACGCTGATCAATCCGGCAGGCATGTTACATTCAAAGCTTTACCTGGATGTGAATATCGTAACAGCTGATTTTTTCATTGAAAATAATGCTTTCTATATTCACAAGGGCGACTATAAACCAATCTCTTTCCTGCGTTCCAGTGATAATCTTCCAAAATATGGCAAGGATGAACTGCCCTTTGATTACTATCGGAATGATCAAAGAAAAGATTTGCACATCAGCACCCTGGTAATGGGGCCCTCTTTTTCAATATCCAGGGCAGATGATGCTTTTGGTTTCAGAACAGGATTCCGTACCATTATTTCTGGTCGGGATATCCCCTATGAGATCATTCCTTTTAGCTATGAAGGTTTAAATTACGACCCTCTTCATAATATCAATTTCGACGATGATGACATGCTGCTGACAGGCATGGCATGGACGGAAATAGGATTGAGTTATGCCCGTATGCTTTACCGGCGAGGACCAGACCATCTGTCAGCAGGAATTACAGCTAAGTTTTTATTTGGGATGGCCGGAGCCTATCTTGACATTGAAAATCTGGATTACATAGTTAATAATGATAGTACTTTAAATATCAGAAATATAAGAGGAGAGCTTGGGTATGCTGTATCTGATAACGGTGGTCCATTGTTTAATGGTAAAGGTTTTTCTTTCGATGTGGGTGTCGTTTATGAAAAGAAAAGCAGGGGTTATGCCAGCAGCAGATCCGGTAAATTATGTAAAACTCCATATGAAGATTATCGTTACCGGATCGGGCTTTCATTGCTCGACCTTGGAATAATGAATTTTAAGTCAAATGCCCAAAGACATGTTTACGATGATGTAGGAACCTTCTGGGAACATGTTGACACGGTAAATTTCAGGAATATCGATCAACTCACCCAGATGGTGAGTGGTGTGTTCTACGGTGACCCTACTGCTTCATTGGCTGAAGAACGCATGAAAATGATCCTGCCAGCTTCACTCAGTGTGCAATGGGATTATCATTTCAGGAAACAATGGTACTTGAATGCAACTGCTATACAACCACTAATGGCCAGGAAAGCGTACATATACAAGCCAGCCCAGGTTTCAATAACACCAAGGTATGAAACACAATGGCTCGAATTCAGTATGCCGGTATCCCTTTATGACTATCGATACCCAAGGGTCGGGCTGGCTGCACGGTTCTGGTTTTTTACGATAGGTACTGATAAACTCCTGGGTTTCTTCAATATTACCGATTTCACCGGCATGGATATATACGTTTCATTGAAGTTCAACTTCCTGAAAGGCAAGTGTCGTTCCTCCAGCTGGCAATGTGATTATCGTAGATAATTGCGCACAACAATTTCACAGGTGTACCTTCATATTTAAAATCTTTCTAAATAGTAATTCTTTCAGGACTAAGATGCAGAAAAACAGCAATATGCGCTGTGCGCTTCTTGTGTTGTCTACGTGTTTATACGGTGTAGGCTAGGCATTTTTCTTAGTCCAATTCAGAGCTCTTTTATGGTCTGAGCCAGTACATGCATAGTATTTTAGCTCTGATCGTTCGGGTAACATTTCAGTCTGCAAGACGTATACTGCACCGAAGGTGAATACAGTATCTCAGAGCTTGGTAGGTTAAGGCAAATAACAAAACTAAATTATCGTGCGCCAGGTATTTTTATACATCCTTGTCGTTTTTATCTGTCTGACTGGACTGATTCAACCGATTTATGGCCAATATTTTACCGGTTCATCAACAGGAACTTACTCGGGTGTGTCAAACGTACTTATCAACCCTGCCCTTCTTTCCAACAGCCGCTACTATGTTGATGTGAATGTATTCAGCCACGGTTTTTTCGTTCATAACAACTATGCTTACCTAGCCCAGGAAGATTATCAGTTCTCAAAATTTCTTCTCCCTGGTTATGATTACCCTATGCACGAAAAAGAATACGGACAAGGTGAACGTCCGGCTTATACTGTAGAGAATAAACGAAGAAAAAATCTGCATCTGGATACCAGGATCATGGGGCCATCTATCATGGTAGCTGTAAATGATCATAGCTTTGCTTTTCAAACCAATTTCAGGTCGTAAGTACTTTCAAAGATGTTCCCTATGACATGGCGAACTATTTTTATTACAGCCTCGATTATAAGCCTCAGCATGGCATAGAATACGAGCACCGGGATCCGATCAAGTTTGCTACGCTTACCTGGAGTGAGATGGGAGTCAGCTGGGCCCATATGTTCAAGAAATATGACCGTGACCGCTGGTCATTCGGGCTAAGTGCCAAATTTCTGATGGGGCATGCAGGAGCTTATGTCTATCTGGATAACATGACATATTTTACTCCGGATGATGATAATATCTATGTGAGGAAAATGAGTGGCGAGGCCGCCTATTCATTGCCCATAGATTATGCCACAAACGAAGTGTCAGGCTCTAAGATCAAGGGATTCGGAGTGGGATTTGATATTGGCGTATCATATATCCACACAGAAAAAGGGCATTCTAACTTTAAATACAAGAGACTCTGTCAGCAGCGCTATGAAGAGTATAAGTACAAAATTGGGGTTTCACTGATGGACTTTGGTATGATCCGATTCAATGACCAGGCATATAGGTATGGTTACGACAATGTGTCCGGATCCTGGGAACAGGTTGATACGCTGAAGCCATATTATGATAACCTGGAATTCATTACCAATGATATAAACTCACGCTTCTACGAAAATCCGGAAGATGCTCTGGTGGCTGAAAAGTTTAATATGTTCCTTCCGGCCAGCATTGGAATTCAAGCTGACTATCATTATGTGAACAATTGGTATCTGAGTGGATCGGTGAGATTACCGATCAATTTTGCAAAGAGCCAGGTTCGGGCACCTGCCAACCTGATGATCACGCCTAGATTGGAAACCTCTGTTTTTGAGCTTGGTGCTCCATTTACCTTATATGACATGCGCCATCCAATGGTTGGTTTTTACATGCGTTTCTATAATTTTACCCTGGGTACGGATAATTTGGCGGGATTCTTAAACGTGACAAACCATTACGGCTTTAATTTCTACTTCTCTTTTAAGATCAACTTTATAAAGAATCGTTGTAAGCGGAAACTTCCCCGTTTCTGTATGGATGATTTTAGTATGAGGTAATCATACAGGCAAATAAATCCTTGTTTTCCTACTTATCATTAATGCCGGCCATTTTCTCCAGCATGTCGGTAGTAAGTGATTTTGGCCTCTCGAGAGGATACATCAAGGCACGGTCCCAAATAATGTTTGCACAGATTCCAATCGCTCTTCCAATACCAAAGAGAACGGTATAGAAATCATATTCCCTGACACCGTAATGCCATTGTATTACACCCGATTGGGCATCAACGTTGGGCCATGGGTTCTTGGCCTTTCCATGCTCCATCAGGATTGGGGGAACAACCTTATACAGGATGTCAACATATTTGAAGAGCGGATCGTCCTGGAGGTATTTTAAGCTGAATTCCCGCTGCAAGGTATATCTTGGGTCTGTTTTTCTCAGTACGGCATGACCATAACCAGGTATTACAAAACCTGCATTCAGGGTATCCCATACATATTGCTTGATCTCTCCTTCTGTAGGTTCGGCCCCGCCCATCTTTTCCATCAGGTCTTGCAACCACCGCAGTACTTCCTGGTTAGCCAATCCATGTAGTGGACCAGCAAGTCCATTGATCATGGCCGACATGGACAGGTAAATATCTGATAGTGAACTTGCCACCAGGTGCCCTGTATGCGCACTGACGTTCCCGCTTTCATGGTCGCTATGCAAGATAAAGTGCAAGCGTGAAACATCGTCATATGGCTTGTCGACACCCATCATAAAGGCAAAGTTGCCGCCAAGATCAAGGTTTGGGTTAGACTGGATGCGGTTTCCATCCTTATATAGCTTTGAATAGATATAGGTCGCGATCTCAGGAAGTTTGGCCAGCAGGTTGAGTACATCTTCGTATGTAGGTTCCCAAAAATCTTCTTTTTTTAATCCTGCAAAATACTTTTTAGTGAAGAAGGATTCTCTGTGCATGGTCAGAATAGCAGATGAAAATATCGTCATCGGATGACTGCAGCATGGGAATGCGTCGATCACTTCATATACATAACGCGGGAGTATCCTGCGCTTGCTGAATTCATCAACTACATCAGCAACTTCCTCTTGAGTTGGGATATCACCTGTGAGAAGAAGGAACAATAAACCTTCTACGTAGGGCATCTCAGCGCCTTTGGGTTTTGGAAGTAGTTCAAAAACCTCCTTAAGGGTGTATCCCCTGTATCGAATACCTTCATTTGGATCGAGGTAGGAAATGTCTGTTACCAGGCTCTTCAAGCCCCTCATTCCTCCAAGCACCTTCGAGATGGTTACCTCATCAATAACCACATCCCCATACTCATGGAGTAACCTGGCTGTCCGGGGCCTTGCTTCATCAATTTTTTGTTTGAGCCTTTCTTTTAATACTGACATATTTCCTCCTCACTTTCACATGGAAAGCATCGTTATTACATATTTTCGATTATGGCATCTCCAAATTCAGAGCATTTTAATAGGGTAGCACCTTCCATCATCCTGTGGTAGTCATAGGTAACCCTTTTTTGGCTGATGGCTTTTTCAAGACCAGACCAGATCAGGTCATGGGCTTCAATCCATCCCATATATTTCAACATCATGCTCCCTGAAATGATAACAGATCCCGGATTCACCTTGTCGAGGCCTGCATATTTCGGTGCAGTACCATGGGTTGCTTCAAATATAGCATGTCCGGTCACATAGTTAATATTGGCACCCGGTGCGATCCCGATTCCTCCAACCTGGGCGGCCAGGGCATCCGACAAATAATCACCATTCAGGTTCATGGTGGCAACGACGTCAAACTCAGCAGCCCTTGTAAGCACTTGTTGTAAAGTAATGTCGGCTATAGCATCTTTGATAAGGAGCATGTCCTTCCATTTTCCGTCGCCATGTGTAGGAATGAGTCCCAGCCCTTCTTCAACTTCTGCTCTCAAATCGGCTTTTTGGTCATCCGTCATCATGTGGTAACCAGGCTCGATAAGCTTAGCATTATCCTCAACACTAATTCCTGGGTTTTTTTCAACATTTCCAAGTATCCAACTCTCTCTTTCGGTAACTACCTGTGGGCGGAATTCTTCCTTTGCCAGTTCGTAACCCCAGTTTTTAAAGGCTCCTTCAGTAAATTTCATAATGTTGCCTTTATGTACTAAAGTAACTGAACGTCGGCCTTCTTCGAGGGCATGTACAATGGCAGCACGGATAAGCCTGGATGAACCTTCCTTGGAGATCGGTTTTATTCCAATTCCCGAAGTTTCGGGAAAGCGGATATTGTCAACGCCCATTTCATCCCTGAAAAAATTGATCACTTTCTTAACCTCATCGCTGCCCTCATGCCATTCAATCCCGGCATAGATATCTTCAGTATTTTCCCTGAATATCACCATATCAACATCTTCAGGTTTCTTTACAGGTGAAGGGACGCCAGAAATATACTTTACCGGACGCAGGCATACATAAAGATCGAGGATCTGCCTCAAAGCTACGTTTAGTGAACGGATACCTCCGCCAACAGGTGTAGTTAAAGGGCCTTTGATTCCTACCAGGTATTCATTGAAAGCATCAATGGTTTCCTGAGGCAACCAATCGTTATAACGGTTGAATGCATTCTCGCCGGCATAAACTTCTTTCCATTCTATTTTACGCTTACCACCATAAGCTTTTTCAACAGCGGCATCAAACACCCTGACAGATGCTGCCCAGATATCAGGCCCTGTGCCATCACCTTCTATAAAAGGTATGATAGGATGGTCGGGTACGACCAATTTGCTGTTTTTTATTGTGATTTTTTCTCCCATAATGAGTTTTGATTAAGAGGTGCTAATTTACAAAAATCAGCGATATATCTAAGACTTATATTTATTTATACTTATTTCTAAATTAATTGAATTTCCCGGAAACAAATCACGCCTTTCCTTGTTTCAGAAATATACATATGACCATGCCAGTTAACCAATCAGTGATATTCTACGATGGCCATTGCAAACTTTGCAATCGTGCAGTAAACTTTATTATCAAACATGATAAGACTAAGAAGTTCAGGTTTGCTCCCCTGCAATCTGATCTGGCAAAGGATGCCATGTCAGGGACTCAGATGTATAAACAAAATCCCGACAGCATTGTTTATCTCGAGAATAAAAAATTCTACCAGCAATCAACAGCCATCCTTCGCGTGATGAAGAAACTTGGAAGAGGATGGCAATTATTATATGCATTGATCATCATTCCCCGATTCATCAGGGATTGGATTTATATGCTGATATCCCGTTACAGGTACAGATGGTTTGGGAAAAATGAGCATTGTTCCATGGTCCCGCCGGATAATTTGCTCCGCTGATTGGCTTCAGGAAGCATGGGCGTCCCCAATTTCTATCATCTTAAATTAACAATTTTTAAAATTCAGACATATAAAATGTGTGTATATTTGTATGAAATACATACTTTATGGAAGAGAGATCAGGATTATATCGTAGTGCCCATGACAGTATGATCGGAGGTGTTGCAGGAGGCCTGGCTGAATCGGTTAAAATGGATGCGACCCTCATCAGGATCCTTTTCATCGTATTGGTACTTGTTGGAGGGGGTGGGTTCATCCTCTATATAGTTTTATGGATCGTACTTCCGCTAAATGAAAATACGCTTATAAATATAAACTCAAACAATATGGAAGAGCAAAAAACAAAGGAAACAGGGCAGGACCCGGGGTTCACCCAACAAAATTCAAAATTCAAGAGAAAAGATGAAGGCAGCCTGGTCGCAGGCCTGATACTGATCACTCTTGGTGTGATATTCCTTGTGATCCGTTATGTACCACGCATAGATTTTGGCGACCTATGGCCAGTGATCCTGATCGTGATCGGATTAGTGCTGTTACGCAATGCCTTTGTTGGGAAAAAACAATAAGCATTGCATTAGCCATTTACCATTTTTTATTAAAATCCAAATATCATGAAATATAAAAACCTGTTCTGGGGTGTGATCCTCATATTGCTGGGGGTGTTATACCTTCTGAAACAATTTGATGTGATCTGGTTCAACTGGCGTGATATCCTCAGTTTGTGGCCATTGATACTCGTATTGTGGGGGATTTCTATTCTTCCTGTTAAGCCTTTGTATAAATTCATTGCTTCTGTTGTTGCTATCGTGTTGATGTTATTGCTGATTTATAATAATCCTGCTAGAAGGCACTCGGGCTGGTTATGGATTGGAGACTGGCACAGAAGCGGTAAGTCTGTGGAATTGAAAAAGAGTGAGTCTCGAATGGAGTCTGCAGAATTTGCCTTCCTGGAACTTGATGCAGCAGCAGGGAGTTATGTTATTTCAGGTACTTCTGAGCAACTTGTTGATTTCAGGCATGTTGGTGATTCAGGCACTTATTACATGAGCACCAGCGAGGACGGGAATAAGCAATACGTAAGGATAGGGCCTGAAAAATATAGAAACCAGTCAAACTTGTACCGATCCCATGAGGTGGATATCAAGCTAAACCCTGACCTTGTCTGGGATATTGATATTGATGCCGGAGCTGCTGATATAGAGCTGGACCTAAGCCCTTTCATTGTGAGTGAATTGCGTATCAATGGCGGAGCCACCTCCATCGAGATCAAACTGGGCAGTTTATCGGAGAACCTGAAGGTTGATGTAGAAACGGGAGTATCATCAGTACTCATAAAAGTTCCCAAAGATGTAGCATGCGAGGTCAATACTGATTCATTCCTGGTATCAAAGGAGCTGCCTGGCTTTGACAAAGTAAGCAAAAGCACCTATGTAAGCCCGAATTTTTCATCTGCCAGTAAGAATATTTCCATTGAATTTAATTCCGGGATTTCAAGCCTCAGGGTTCTGCGCTACTGATATATTTACTTGCATCCCCTTAAATCATCAATAGTATACTTGCTTGCAGCATGTCAGAATTTCATGATTTTGAGTCAGGGTATGATTGTTGATAAGTCCTTTATACCATGGATTATAAAGATTATTATAAAATATTAGGCGTAAATAAGAAAGCCACCCAGGCGGAGATCAAAAAAGCTTACCGGAAGCTGGCAATGAAATATCATCCCGACAAGAACCAGGGAAATACAAAGTCGGAAGAAAAGTTTAAAGAGATCAGTGAAGCCTATGAGGTTCTTGGCAAGGAAGAAAGCAGGAGCAAGTATGATCAATTGGGAGCCAACTGGAAGCATTATGAAAGAAATGGAGCATATGCAAACCAGGGCTACGGTCATGGGCAGTACGGAGGGAATTATTATACCGGCGGTGCAGGAGGAGATTATGAGGATATTTTCGGAGGAAGCGGATTCTCAGACTTTTTTAAGACCTTTTTTGGAGCAGGCTTTAGCGGTGACGGAAGACAATCAAGGACGAAACGCAATGTCAGAGGGAAGGACTATAAAACCAGGCTTGACCTTACTTTATTGGAAGCATATCTGGGTACCGAAAGGATGATTGATATAGATGGCAGTGCCATAAAAGTGAAAGTGGCAAAGGAGTAAAAGATGGCCAGCGACTCAGGGTTAAAGGAAAAGGAGGTTCATCTTCACAGGGGGGCAAAGCGGAGACCTCTATATCCAGATCAACGTCCTTCCTGATCCGCGATTTAAGCGTAAAGGAAATAACCTTTTTACCACTATAGAAACCGACCTTTATACTGCTGTACTTGGAGGAAAATTATCAGTTGGATACACTAAGGGCAAGGTAAATATCAATATCCCGGCAGGGACACAGAACGGCAAGACATTCCGATTGAAAAATATGGGAATGCCTGATTATTCACATGCTGTAGTGAATGGCAACCTTTTTGTGAAGATCCATATTAGGATCCTGATAAGCTAAAGCCTGAAGAAAAAGCACTTTTTGAGAAGCTTCGGGATCAAAAATAAAACCGATAACTTTTTACGTCAGCCGTTTCCTGATTGATTACATATTGATCAGTAAAATATTTTAACTTAGGTCTGAAGAAAGGTGCATTTAAAAATGGCAAGATCGCCATTCGGGATCTACATCAAGTTGCTCATGAAAAGAGCCGGGATAATTATTTCCGTACTTGTTACTGTTTTCGATCTCCTGTGAGACAGGATCTTGAAATAGCTCATATAAGAGATCTACGGTTGTTTATGGCCTGATCAATATCAAAGACACAGCCCAGTATTTACGTATCAACAGTGGCTTTCCACACGATGACCCCTACAATTACACGCAGATAAACGATTCCGTGAATTATCCCAATGATGCATTCGAAGTGTTCCTGGAAGAATATAAGGATGTGAAATCGGTGGGTGAAACGGTGCAGTATGAACCTGTTGACAGACAAAAGGAGCCCGGACTTATTTTCAAATGAGTCGAATTGTGTTATAAACCGAAACTGAAATTCAAGAGGATAGTGAATATAAACTTCGGGTCATTAAACGTGCAACCGGCAATGAGATCTCCGGCAGGGCCACAGTGCTGGGTAATACCATTTGAAAGAGTCATTTTACTAGGAACGGGCTTTTTACAGGGTGAATTACTGCTGAGAACCTATGTCTGATTATGAAGGAACCCTTGACCCATAGAACATGAGCATTATATCGTGCGTTTTCTATACTGGGAATATAAGGGAGGTGAGACCTATTACAAATATGTTGACTGGGTCCCAACAATGGACCCTCTTAAAGAGTCGATGAAGATACGTCTACAACTTTGACGATATTACGAATACTTTCGGAAAAAATTCCTGTTGACCCGAATGTAAAGCGTCGGGCAAGGGGAGTAGATTATATGCTGGCCTTGCCGGGTAAGGAACTGCAAAATTTTATCCAGGTATACGAACAGCCAACCAATCCTCATTTTTTCCCCGATTACTACCAATGTAGAAGAATGGCCATGGCATATTCGGAAGCAAATACGACTACACCTATTTTGGACTTCAATTGAAGAAAAGAACTGTTGATTCTATAAGCTGGGGTAGGCACCTGTATCACCATCGATTTGCTGATTCAAAGGCGAATGGCATTAATGTCAGTTATAATGAAACTTTATTTACTTTTGTACATCTTATACAAAAAGCCTAATAAACATAACATAGAACATGAAGCTTAGAACCGCTATAAAATTCTGCCTTACCTGCTTTTTCTTCCTTGTTGATACTTGCAGGTAATACTTTTGCCCAGACTGGTACTATCCGTGGGTCTATCTCTGAAAAGGAAACTGGTGAGCCGGTGATTTTTACAAACGTTTATCTGCAAGGCACTACATATGGTTCTTCTTCAGACGTGAACGGCCTCTATGTGATCTCCAAGATTCCGCCAGGTCAATACGTTCTGATGGTAACCTACCTGGTTATGATAGCCTGATGATAAATGTTGAAGTGGTTGCCGACGAGATTCAGAGCAAGAATCTTTATCTTACTAAGGCTTCGGTAACACTGGATGTGGTAAATATATCTGCTGAAAGACAGGAAGCCCGCACAGAAACAAAAACCTCCGTAAATAAGGTAACCCCTAAAGAGATCACAAAAATCCCCACCATCGGTGGACAACCTGACCTGGCGCAGTACCTGCAGGTGCTGCCGGGTGTTGTTTTTACCGGTGACCAGGGTGGACAGCTATATATCCGCGGTGGTTCGCCTATTCAGAATAAGGTGCTCCTCGACGGGATGGTGATCTATAACCCATTTCACTCAATTGGTCTTTTCTCGGTATTTGATACTGACATCCTGAGGAATGCTGATGTTTATTCTGGTGGATTTGGTGCAGAATATGGTGGCAGGATTTCTTCTATCATGGACATCACCACACGTGATGGAAACAAGAAACGTATTGCCGGAAAAGTAGGAGCCAGTACTTTTGGAGCAAAAGTAATGATCGAAGGGCCACTGGCAAAACAGAAAGAAGAAGGTGGATCAAGTTCATCCTTTGTGTTTTCTGCCAAGAACTCATACCTGGAACAATCATCCCAGATCTTTTATAAATACATGATGAGGATGGTCTTCCATTTAACTACCTTGACCTCTACGGCAAGCTTTCATTCCATTTCGGTAACGGATCGAAGATCAACTTCTATGGTTTTAAATTTACTGACAAAGTGAACAATTATAAATCGATTGCCGATTTTAGCTGGGATCGGCAGGTGGGGGAACAAACTTCATGATCATTCCCGGAAAGTCTGCTGTGATGATCGGTGGACATGCTGCCTACTCAAAATATAAAGTATCTCTTAAAGACGACATTAACCCTGAGCGGTCAAGCGAGATCAATGGGTTTAATATGGGTTTCGATTTTAATTATTTTCTGGGCCGTGACCAACTTAAATATGGTATTGAGATACTTGGGTTTACTACCGATTATTACTTCATCAATTCGGTGGGCACGAACGATACAGCAGAAAGAGAATACTACTGAACTTGGACTTTATGTGAAGTATAAGAAAACTGCAGGCAAGGTGCTGATCGAGCCCAGTTTCAGATTGCAATGGTATGCTTCCCTTTCAAGATGTCACCAGAGCCAAGGCTTGTCCCTGAAATACAATGTAACCGATAATTTCAGGCTTAAATTTGCAGGGGGACTGTATTCTCAGAACCTGATCAGCGCAACTTCCGATCGTGATGTTGTGAACCTCTTCTACGGATTCCTTTCTGGACCAGAAAATCTTCCGGATGAATTTGATGGTGAACCGGTAACACATAATCTCCAGAAACAGGCAACACCTGATCCTGGGTGCAGAAATTGATTTGGGCAGATATATCACGATCAATATTGAAGGCTATTATAAGAATTTTTCACAGCTGACAAACCTGAACAGGAATAAGATATTTGATGAGGAAAACGCACCCAATGCGCCGGATCTGCTAACAAAGGACTTTATTGTTGAAAAGGGTGATGCTGAAGGGATCGATTTTACTTTCAAATTTGATAACAGGACATTTTATATCTGGGCGGTATATTCATTTGCATATGTAAACAGATATTATGAAGATATCAAGGGCGAATTGCAGCATTATTATCCACATTTCGACAGAAGTCATAACGTGAACCTCCTGGCTGTTTACCGATTTGGTGGCAAGAAGGATTGGGAATTCAGTGCCAGGTGGAACTTTGGATCAGGCTTTCCCTTTACTCAAACCCAGGGCTACTACGAACAGATCGACTTTGATGAAGGCATATACACTGATTATACCACAGCAAATGGAGACCTTGGAATTCTGTATGCTGACCTGAATGCCGGAAGGCTGCCTACATATCACCGCCTTGACATTGACCTGAAGAAAACATTTCACTTTAGTGAACATACCATATTTGAAGTGGATGTTAGTGTTGTGAATGTATACAACCGAGAGAATATCTTTTATGTTGACAGGATCACGAATGAGGTTGTTTATCAGTTACCTATCATGCCCAGCCTCGGCATAAGCCTGGCATTCTAAACATTTTGCAATGTTTTTGGGGCAGCATGTTCTGAACACAATATACTTTCTTAATATCCTTACGAAATGAAAACTATTTTTTCCGGCAGTATTTTATTTATTGCCAGCTTGCTGATTCTCAGCAGTTGTACTGATAATAAAAACACTATGAAACCACCTCTTGCAAAAAAGATCAACAAAGAACTTACTGCTCATGACCATACCCGAATTGACCCATATTACTGGCTCAATGATAGGGAGAACGAGGAGGTGATCTGCTACCTGGAGGCAGAAAATGAATATACTACCTCCATGATGAAACATACGGAAGAGCTTCAAACTGAACTGTATGATGAGATCGTTGGCAGGATTAAGCAAACCGATATGTCGGTTCCTTATAAACGTAATGGCTACTACTATTACTCACGTTATGAGGAGGGAAAAGAATATCCTGTCTATTGCAGGAAGAAAGGTACCTGGAGGCCGAAGAGGAGATCATGCTGAATGTAAATGAAATGGCGGAAGGATATAGTTACTTCCAGGTTGGGGGAATCTCAGTAAGCCATGATAATAAGACAATTGCCTACGGTGTAGATACTGTAAGCCGAAGGAAATATACGATCTATTTTAAAGACCTTAATAGCGGGAAGATATTCGAAGATGCTATCCCCAACACTACAGGTTATGCACCCTGGGCTGCTGATAATAATACTGTTTTTTATACCCGAAAGGATGAGGTAACTCTCCGACCAGATAAGATCTACAAGCATATGATGGGTAGTGTACCAGAAAATGATCCAATGATCTACTTCGAAGAAGATGAAACATTCCGTACAACGGTTTCCTTATCTAAATCGATGGAGTATATCATGATCAGCTCATTCAGTACGCTGTCATCTGAATACAGATACCTTAAATCATCGGATTCTGATGGGACATTTATGGTTTTTCAGGAAAGGCAGGATGATCTCGAATATTTTATCAGCCATTATAAGGACCGCTTCTATATCAGGACCAACCTGGATGCCAAAAACTTCAGGCTAATGGAAGCTCCACTGGCTAAAACAGGCATAAAAAACTGGAAGGAAGTAATCCCACATAGAGAAGATGTATTGCTTGAAGACTATGATGTGTTTAATGAGTATCTCGCCTTGCAGGAAAGGAAAAATGGTCTTACGGAAATCAGGATATTGAGCCACAATGGAGAAAAGGATTTTTATATCGAATTTGAGGAGCAAACATACCTGGTTTACCTTTCAACTAACCTGGATTTCGATACTGATGTTCTCAGGTATGGATATTCTTCCATGACCATTCCGAATTCCGTATATGATTATAATATGAAGACCGGTGAAACGGAATTGCTCAAGAGGCAGGAGGTTGTTGGCGGTTACAATCCCGATGATTATTTTGCTGAAAGGCTGTGGGCCACTGCCCCCGACGGGGTGAAGGTGCCGATTTCACTTGTTTATAAGAAGGGCCTGAAAAAAGACGGAAGCAACCCCCTGGTATTGTATGGATATGGTTCTTATGGCGCCAGTATGGATCCGTACTTCAGCTCTGTGCGTTTAAGCTTGCTCGACCGTGGCTTCGTATACGCCATTGCACATATTCGTGGCGGCGAAGAGATGGGCAGATGGTGGTATGAAGATGGTAAACTACTAAAGAAAAAGAACACTTTCACCGATTTTATCAGCTGTGGAGAGTTTCTGATAGAGGAGCAGTTTACTTCTGAAGGAAAAGATATTTGCCATGGGAGGAAGTGCAGGAGGTTTGCTCGTAGGTGCAGTCGTGAATATGGCTCCTGAACTCTTCAAGGGAGTGATAGCTGCTGTTCCTTTTGTGGATGTCGTTACGACCATGATGGATGAAAGCATCCCTTTAACAACAGGTGAATATGATGAATGGGGAAATCCCAACGATAAGGAATATTACGAATACATGTTATCCTATTCGCCATACGACAATGTTGAAGCAATCAGATTACCCGGCAATGCTGGTTACTACCGGGCTTCACGATTCACAGGTGCAATACTGGGAGCCTTCAAAGTGGGTTGCCAAAATTAGGGATATAAAAACAGATGACAATCTGCTTGTGCTATGGATCAACATGGATTATGGCCATGGTGGTGCTTCAGGAAGGTTTCAGCGCTACAAGGAAGTGGCACTGGAATATGCTTTTCTGATCGATCAGGCGGGTATTGATTTCTAAACCTTTTCTGCTGTTTCCAGTTTAAAACCAGCACCATGTACGTTGGTGATGGATATTGCCGGATCCTCTTTAAGATATTTTCGAAGTTTGGCGATAAATACATCCATGCTTCGCCCCAGGAAATAATCATCATTGCCCCATACTTCAGTAAGAATAGTTTCTCTTGCAACAAGTTTGTTCATATTCCTGGCCAGGATACACAAGAGGGCAGTTTCTTTCCGGGTGAGTGTTCGTTCGGAGTCACCATTTCTTAAGATCATGTTCTCAGCATCGAATGTATAATTACTTAGCGGAAATACCCTGGTTTCAGGCAATTCATCCCCAGCTGTCTGAGCCATGCATCTACGCAATATTGCCTCAATGCGTAAACTCAATTCTTCAGTACTGAATGGTTTTGTAATATAGTCGTCGCAGCCGGTCTGAAAGCCTTTGATCCGGTCCTCTTTCAGTGATTTGGCGGTTAGAAAGATAATGGGAATGCCGGCATTTTTCTTTCCTGATCTTTTCGGCAAGGGTAAATCCATCCATCTTCGGCATCATCACATCGAAAATACATAGGTCGAATTTGTCACTCTCAAAGGCCTGATATCCCTCCTCACCATTGGTTGATAAATGAGTTGAATAGCCCAGCATTTCCAGGTAATCCTGCAGTACCATGCTCAGGTTAGGATCGTCTTCGGCCAGCAATATGCGTGCTTTTTCCATTGAAATTTGATTTTTAGTTTCTTGGTAGTTCAATAATAATTGTTGTTCCTTTATTCAATTCGCTTTTCACGATGAATACGTCCCCCATGTGCTTCAACCATAGTTTTGACATAGAAGAGACCAAGCCCGAAGCCTTTTACATCATGAATATTTCCAGTCGGGACCCGATATAGTTTCTTAAATATATGTTTCTGGTTCTCCGGACTAATACCTATACCATTATCACTTATAGAAAGCAGGATATTTTCACCTTCATCCCTTGTCCGTATAATGATCTCGGGGTTTTCAGGTGTATATTTGATGGCATTGTCGATGAGGTTGGCAATGATATTGGAGAGGTGTGTCCTGTCAGCTTTCAGATGATGTACCGAAGCTTCCAGCTCGGTATGGATCATGCCGCCTTTCTTTTGCACATTTACAGAGAAATACTCTGCCATCTTCCGGATGATCCGGTGCAGATCGATCTCCTTTAATCTTAGCTTGAATTCGCCTTTTTCCAATACTGACAATTGAAGTACCTGGTCAACCTGCTTCTGTAAGTCGTGCATTCTCATCGAAAATGACCGTTGCATATCGCTTGGTCTTATACGGGAATTTATTCACTTCCGGTTTTAACAGCAGCTCACTGGTCAGCGAAATGGTCGCAATCGGAGTTTTAAACTCATGTGTCATATTATTGATGAAATCAGATTTGATTTCCGATAGCTTCTTTTGCCTGAACAACAGGCGGATGACCATGTAAAAGCTGATAATCAAAATGAAAAGGAACAGTATGCAAAGGGTGATCAAGAAGATCATCTGATATAGCATCATTCTTTCCTGGCCGGGAAAAAAAACCCCAAGAAAATATACATCTTCTTTATAAATACAGGTGAGTGATACACGGTGCTCGCTTGTCACCAGAAATGCTTCATTATTCTTGTATGGCCCCATGATAAATTTGAATCGCGTTCATTGAACACGCCATATAGATATGATTCTTCTATCCCCATACATCTTCAACTCAACAATGAGCAGGGAATCCAGAAGATTCGCATCAATCACTTCAGAAATCGGTTTATTGCCAAATGCCAGTGTGTCGCAGGGTGTTAGTATATACTTGGCCGATGAGTCGATTTGGGAATCAAGAATTTGAGTGGATACACTTTTGAGGGCAACCTTTACGCGCTGATTGAACAGCTCTTCCCGAAGTTCGTGAGCATCTTTTACCCATAACAGTTGTATAATTACAATGCCCAGCAAAGCAAATACCGCAATTCCAATGAACAGGGAAACCCTTCTTTTTCTCATTATGAAGTATAAACACTCAAACAGCTTGTTCTGTTCATTAACATATCCTTAACACAGTTTAACAAGCCATTAACAAGCTGTGCTCGTTCCTTGAATTACTTTTACAACCGAATAATCAAAATTGCTAACTAACTAAATCTTAAAACATGAAAAAACTTATTCTGGGATTTGCCCTCGCTTGTTTTGTAGCTTTCGGAACATTCAGCATTCAGTCAGCTGTTGCTGCTGATGATAATATGGAAATCGTCAAACTCCAACTGGACGACGATCCTGATAAAAATAAGAAAGCAGAAGCCAAGACAGATGGCAAAGATAAAAAGTGCAAAGAGTCTTGTGACAAAAGCAAGACCAACTGCAAAGATGCAAAAGCCAAGTGCGAAACCAAAGCCAAGTGCTGCCCAACAAAAACAGAAACTAAGGAGCCTAAGAAAGAAGGCGACGACAAAAAATAATAATTTTTTCATTAATTAATTTGGTTTTGGCCCCTTGCGAGAGATCGTGAGGGGTTTTTTCATAGAAGATAGAAGACTGAAGAAGTGGATAGAAGATGGAGAGGGAGATAGTAGAAGGAAAAGTACTTCTTCTTTCATCTATCGCCTTCTCCTTATTCTCTCATCAATCTCCTTTTACTCTCACACTATCTCCTACTGCTTCTTGATTAGATCTCAGTTTACTTGCTTCAAATTCCTTTTCGCAGTGATTATTGAAGCAGTGAATATTGCTAGCAGTTCGTCATTTTCTTTCAACATAGTCGAGATCAAATCTTTATTTATAATCAATTCAGATTTATGTATTATCTGAAGGTTAATATGAGTTTCTCTTAATTCCTTGAGAACAATGCTTGCTTTATGAATGAAATCTTTTTTTGATTGAGCGTTTTGAGCTTCTCCATAATTAAGTGCTGAGGAAGTTGCAGAGCGAATAATTTGATCCGATAAACTCTTTTTTCATAGAAGATAGAAGACTGAAGAAGTGGATAGAAGATGGAGAGGGAGATAGTAGAAGGAAAAGTACTTCTTCTTTCATCTATCGCCTTCTCCTTATTCTCTCATCAATCTCCTTTTACTCTCACACTATCTCCTACTGCTTCTTGATTAGATCTCAGTTTACTTGCTTCAAATTCCTTTTCGCAGTGATTATTGAAGCAGTGAATATTGCTTGCAGTTCGTCATTTTCTTTCAACATAGTCGAGATCAAATCTTTATTTATAATCAATTCAGATTTATGTATTATCTGAAGGTTAATATGAGTTTCTCTTAATTCCTTGAGAACAATGCTTGCTTTATGAATGAAATCTTTTTTTGATTGAGCGTTTTGAGCTTCTCCATAATTAAGTGCTGAGGAAGTTGCAGAGCGAATAATTTGATCCGATAAACTCTTTTTTCATAGAAGATAGAAGACTGAAGAAGTGGATAGAAGATGGAGAGGGAGATAGTTGAGGGTAAAGTACTTCTTCTCCCATCTATCTCCTTCTCCATATTCAATCTTCACTAAACACTATACAATTTACAATAGACAATCCCTCACACCACACACCACAAGCCCTACACCTATTATCAAATCAGTTACTATATTTGTACAAAACATATAAAGATGCCTACCTCAAAAGTCCTTTACACCAAAGACCTCCGAACCGAAGCAACCCATATCCTGTCGGGTGATAAGATCATCACCGACGCGCCGCCGGATAATAAAGGTAGGGGAGAGGCATTTTCGCCAACTGATCTTGTAGCTACCTCACTGGCTTCCTGTATGCTTACTATTATGGGTATTTCTGCGAATGAACATGGGTTTTCGATTGATGGGACAAAAGCCACAGTGACCAAAGTCATGTATTCAGATCCCCGCAGGATAGGGGAGATCCATATCAAACTCGAATTTCCTGATAATAATTATTCTGAAAAGGAAAAGAAATTTATCGAAAAGGCAGCCTATACATGCCCGGTTTCAAAAAGCCTGCATCCGGATCTCAAGCAGAAAATAGAGTTTCTCTTCTGATTCTTTTTTGATCAATATTACAAAGCACTAAATCCTAATAACTAAATCCGAAACAATATTTAATTCTCCAAATTCAATATTATAAATTAAAAGTCCCCGTCGCCATTAGGAGAGGGGGATTTAGGGGGTGAGGTGCATTGGAACTTGAAACATTTGAATTTTGTGCTTGTTTCGAATTTAGAGATTTGAGCTTAGAATTTTACTAATTATGCTGAACTATTCCCGGATCTTACTATCAATAATAATAGTGACCGGGCCTGTGTTGATGAGGTGAATATCCATCATAGCCCCGAATTCACCTGTTTTAATTTCCTGCCCAGTTTCAGAGGAAAGGGATTTGATAAATGATTCATACAAGGGAATTGCAATGTCGGGTTTAGCTGCCCGGATATAAGATGGCCTGTTGCCCTTCCTGGTGCTGGCATGCAATGTGAACTGGCTTATCAGCAGTATTTCTCCATCAACATCCTTAACAGATAAGTTCATGATGCCTTTGCTGTCAGGGAAAATCCTGAGGTTGCTGATCTTTGCGCATAACCAATCAATATCCTCCTGCCCATCAGCATCTTCAATACCAAGCAGAATGAGCAATCCATCACTTATGGCACCCTTTACTTGTCCGTTGATGCTCACAGAAGCTTCACTTACCCTTTGTATAACTACCCTCATAATGATCTTTGTTATACAAACTTAGTAAATTCTTAGCTTTGTGAAATAATCTGAAACAAACGTCCCATGACACGCCTCAGCGTAAATATCAATAAGATCGCCACCCTTCGGAATGCCAGGGGAGGCAATGTTCCTGATCTGGTTAAAGCTGCCATCGATTGTGAAAGATTTGGAGCCCAGGGCATCACTGTTCACCCACGACCAGACGAGCGCCATATCAGGTACCAGGATGTTTTTGACCTGAAACCTATTGTAGGAACAGAGTTCAACATCGAAGGATATCCTAACAAAGAATTTATCGAGCTGGTAACAGGCATAAAACCAGCACAGGTTACCCTAGTCCCGGATCCTCCTGGGGTGCTGACTTCAAATGCGGGCTGGGACACTATCAATAACGAAGCCTTTCTGAAGGATGTCATCACAGAATTTAAACGAAATGGTATCCGTGTTTCAGTATTTATCGAGACGGATGCGGCTATGATAGAAAATGCGGCCAAAACCGGTGCCGACAGGGTGGAGCTGTACACAGAAGCTTATGCAAATGATTTCCCTGCCGGGAAAGAAAAGGCCATCAAACCTTTTATTGATGCAGCCCTGGTGGCCGACGAGGTCGGACTTGGTTTGAATGCCGGTCATGACCTTAGCCTGGAGAACCTGAAATATTTTGCCGAAAGCATTCCTGGCTTGCTGGAAGTTTCGATAGGCCATGCCCTGATCAGCGATGCCTTATATTTTGGATTGGAGAACACCATTCAGATGTACTTAAGACAGTTATTGGCCAATGAATAAACAAAAGAAAAGACAGGCAGAGATACTCTTTCTGGTGCTGAGTGCCCTCTTTGTGGCTGCGCTGATCACTGCTAATCTCATCTTTCAGAAATTTTTTCGCTGGAACCCATTTGGATTGTGGGAGTTTGAGCTGTCGGCAGGAATAATTCCATATCCGGTCACCTTTCTCGTAACGGATATTATTTCTGAAATCTATGGCAGGAAAATGGCCAACCGGGTCGTTATTGCAGGATTGTTTGCCAGCATTTTTATGCTACTGATCATTATAGTTGCCTCCGCAGCTCCTGCTACCGATTTTTCCCCGGTGAGTAATGCGGAATTCGATACGGTCTTCGGCTTCACTTTTGTCGCCGTAGCTGCCTCCCTGGTAGCCTATTTGCTGGCTCAGTTTCTCGATGTACAGATCTTCCATTTCTGGAAACGCAAAACCAAAGGCAAGCACCTCTGGTTCCGTAATAATGCCTCTACATTCAGCTCACAGTTTGTTGATACTTTTACTGTGCTTCTTTTGCTTTGCGTGTTCGAAGTCATTGAGTGGGAGTTGTTTGGCTTACTATTGCTCAATGGCTATATGTTTAAAGTGATGGTTGCCATACTCGATACTCCAATCATTTATCTTGCTGTTTGGGGCATCCGTAAGAAGTTTGGTTTGAAAGGGCATGGAGCCGAAATACCGCTGTAAGGTTCTAGGTTCTAGGTTCTAGGTGCTGGGGGTTGGATGTTGGATGAACTTATTCTATCCTTTGTACTCCGAAGCCTTGGCGTAGGAGTATTCTTTCATCTTAAAATTTATATTAAAAGAAATGTAAATATAAATTGTCATTCTGAGGAGTCCCGCAAAGCGGGCGACGAAGAATACCTGACGAAATTCAGACTGCTAATTTATACATCCTGCCGGCAACATGCAGAAAGTTGACAGGAGCATCCCCTCACTGATTCAAATAGAGAAATTCTTCCTTCCTCACTTCGTTCGTCAGGATGACAGTATTCACCTATTTGCTTTGGATATCCTTATTCAGGAATTTCAATTGAGGATTTTTGCTCATGATAAGGGCTAATTTCTTCTTTCTGCTCCATCCTTTAAGTTCCTTTTCTCGATTTATTGCATCATTGATATATTTAAATTCCGTGAAATATAGTAGATAGTGCACCTGGTACCTTTTTGTGTATCCATCCCATTTTCCTGAAATATGCTCCTGTAATCTCCTTCTCAGGTTGTTAGTTACCCCCACATATAATAGCTTATAATTGCGTGTAGAAAGAATGTAAACGAAATACTTATGCTCTGTAATCATGATTATAAATTAGAAATGCTTTCTAATTATTAATACTAAAAACGCGAAAATGTCATCTGTTTGTCATGATTAAGATGCCCTGTTTATAACTGTAATTCTGAGGAGTCCCGCAAAGCGGGCGACGAAGAATACATATCGAATTGCAGACTGCCAATAGGTACATCCTACTTGCTAATTGCAAAAAGCTGGCAGGATGCTCCACCCCCCCCATCCCATACCAACTTCCATATTCCATGTTCTTTATTCCATGTTCAATATTCTTACCTTTGCCAAATGGATCTCCATTTCAAAAAATACGGACAGGGTAAGCCCCTGATTATCCTGCATGGGATATTCGGGATTTCTGATAACTGGGTGACTTTTGGAAAACGCATATCTGAGCTGGGGTATGAGGTTTATATCCTGGATCAGCGAAATCACGGACATTCTCCACATCATTATGCATTTACATACTATGCCCTGGTAGATGATCTGGTAGAGTTCATGGAACAGCAACAGATAGAGATGCCCATCATTCTTGGTCATTCTATGGGAGGAAAGGTTGCCATGCGATACACACTGGAAAATCCCGATGATGTGAGCGCACTCATCGTTGTGGATACCAGCATGCGTACCTATGTTTCCCATACGCATCACCGTGATTTGATCGATGGTATGAAGTCAGTAGATTTTTCAAAAGCAGCATCCCGCCAGGATGTTGAAAATCACCTCTCTGCAACGATCAGCAGCCCACGCATTGTGCAGTTTCTGATGAAAAACCTCTTCTGGAAGGAAAAAGACCTGCTGGGATGGCGGATCAACCTTGACGCCATCGACCTCAACCTGGATTCTATGTACGACGGGGTATTTTATTCTACGATATTTGATAGGCCCACCTTATTTGTAAGGGGTGGGAAGTCAAATTATATCTCTGAAGAGGATATCCCCGACATGAAGAAAAACTTCAATAACATGGACCTTGTTACCATCGAAGAAGGTACCCATTGGGTTCATGCGGATGCTCCGGAAGAATTTTACGGATATGTTTCACAATTCTTAAAGAAACTGGATTGATGAAGCAGTCAGGAAAGATCAGTATGGAAGTATATAACTATGATCTGCCGCAAGACCGCATTGCGGAATACCCGGTAGATCAGCGCGATCAATCCCGGCTTCTTATCATGCGGGATGGTGTTCCCCGGGATGATATTTTCCAACACTTACCTCAATACCTCCCTGACGGTGGCATGATGGTGTTTAACGATACCAGGGTGATCCGCGCAAGACTTGTGTTTTTTAAAGAAACCGGAGCCAGAATAGAGATATTTTGTTTGGAACCAGTAATGCCCACTGCCGAAATTGCAAGGGCCTTTGAAGCTTCTTCAAAAGTTACCTGGAAATGCCTAATAGGGAATGCGAAAAAGTGGCGATCAGGCAAATTAGATCTCACATTACAGCAAGGCACAGAAAACATAAAATTCTATGCTGAGAGGGTGGGGGAGAAAGATGGGGCTTTTCTGGTTGAATTTAGCTGGGATTGCGAGAAATGCTCATTTGCTGAGATGCTGGATGCTGCCGGGAAAGTTCCTTTACCCCCATATATTGATCGTGAAGTTGAAGAGGAGGATGTGAACCGATATCAGACCATTTATGCCCGGCAGGATGGCTCAGTGGCTGCCCCAACAGCCGGTTTGCATTTCACGGAAGAAGTACTGGAAGAGATCAGGAAGAAAAAAGTTGGGATTGATCATGTAACATTGCATGTTAGTGCCGGAACCTTTAAGCCGGTCAGCCATGATGATATCCGCGATCATGAAATGCATACCGAGCAGGTCATCATCAGCCGGAATCTTGTTGAATCCTTGCTGGAGAATAAGGGGTCGCTTACTGCTGTCGGCACCACTTCAATGCGTACCCTCGAAAGTCTTTATTGGTTTGGAAATGCGCTTGCACAGAATCCTGAAGCTGAATTTTCGATCAGGCAATGGCAGCCCTATGCGGAATTACAGCAGGTGTCGGCAAAGGAGGCTTTACAGCATGTTCTGAGCTTTATGAGAAAAAGAAATTTAATGATCTATCAATGGATCTACAAGCCTGATCATTATTCCATCCTACAGATTCAGGATCGTTGATATTCTTGTAACAAATTTCCATATGCCCAAGAGTACGCTCCTTTTATTGGTGGCGGCTTTTGCTGGTGAGAAATGGAGAGATGCCTACCAGTATGCGCTTGACAATGGATTTAGGTTCCTGAGCTATGGCGATAGCTGCCTGTTCTTTCGAAAAGATCAGAATTTGTAACCCGTAAAGTATTTAAGGGAGCTGATAATATTCCGTGGCTTTTCCATATCACAGATAAGCTCTTCACGGCTGTATTCAGATGGAATAAACAGTCCGCCAGTCTTTTTTTGCAGGCGTTCAAGCTGATCCATACAGACAAAACACCTGGAAATGCCCAGCACAAACTTTTTCAGATAGGCATCAATGTTCTTACTTTCAAATGCAGCTTTCCTGATAAGGGAAATGGTTTTTCCCATGTGTTCATTAAATATTTCCCTGACCTCATCAATCTGTTTGCAAGCTGTTATCAAAGTTTTTATCTGCTGCCTGTCATCTTTGTATACATCAAAGATATCGTTTCCCAGCTGCATCAGTGCTCCTGCATGGTAAAGTGCTTCTTCTTCTCCCTCTGTAAAAGCATGCTCAAATACACTTCGATAAAACAATAGAGAATATCCGCCTTTGCGGAAGGTGATTTCTCTTATGGATGCCACCGAAATGTCGTCTGATGTCTGCTTCTTGCTGTCCATTGTGCAGTAAAAACCCTGTCGAAACTGAGATTGAACAGCTCCATATCATTAAGATTGTCGTTTACTTTTAGAAGGAAATTGATGAATAGCTTTTCAAGAGAAGATTTGGCTGCAAATTCATCTGGCTTATCCATCATCTTCCTGATCTCGTCAGGGTTTAGATTTGTCTTATCAAAGAAGTCATCATATAAGCCGGTAAGAGCACCCTGGTAGGTGTTTGCCATGTCGTTCTCTTTCATTCATCGGCTTGCCCCTGAGGGTGCTAAATCCTTCACCCACAATAGCAGGTACCCCGAAGCCATAATAATTTCTGATCTTATTGAAATCCTCCTCATCCAGGGTACCATCGTTGTTTGCGACAGCATTCTCAATCTCCGGCTCAATCACAGCAGCCACAAAACGCCTTTGGCGCTTAACATCATTGTGCAGTGCGCGGTATGTAGGGATGAGTATGTTAAAATTTCTAATGATCATGAAATTGTTAGTGGTCGCTGGTTACTGGTTACTGGTTGCTGTTACTGGTTCTGTTATGGTTACTGTTACTGCCTCATGCCCACTGCCCACCCCATACTCCTAATACAAACTTAAATAATTTACAGGATTTCTTACTTTTGGGGATAAATTGGAATCAGGCACATGGCAGAGTTCACTACCACAAAGAAAAACCCACCCCCAAAAGAAAAGGTAAGGGAAATGTCGTTTTGGGAGCATCTCGAGGAATTGCGCTGGCACCTGGTCAGGTCGATTGTGGCAGTGGTGATCCTGGCTATTGTGGCTTTTATTTTCAAGGATTTTATCTTTGATAAGATCATCCTTGCTCCAATCCGACCGGACTTTTTAACCACAAGGCTTTTATGCGGCTTTGCCGACATGGTGAATGTGCAGGCACTTTGCCTGGATAATTCCAAGCTTGAGATTATCAATATCAGGATGTCCGGCCAGTTTCTTACGCATATGTATATATCGGTAATGGCAGGAATTATCGTGTCCTTTCCATATATTCTGCATGAGATATGGAGTTTTATTCAACCCGCTTTAAAACCAACCGAACAGAAATATTCAGGTGGGGCAGTTATTGTTTGCTCAATCCTCTTTCTCTTCGGGGTATTGTTTAGTTACTTCCTGATCGTACCCCTAACCATAAACTTCCTTGGTACATACCAGGTGAGTGAAGCAGTGGCAAATAATGTTTCTCTGAGCTCTTATATCAGTACTGTGGTCTCAGTTTCCCTTTCTGTTGGGATTGTTTTCGAATTACCTGTTTTTGTATTTTTCTTCACAAAGGTGGGTATCCTTACGCCTGCTTATCTGAAGAAAAACAGGAAGTATACTCTTGTTATTCTCCTGGTCTTATCAGCCATCATTACGCCTCCCGATATCTTTAGCCAGGTGATGGTGGTCATTCCCTTATGGGGTTTGTATGAGTTAAGCATATGGATTGCCAGCAGGGCATATAAAAGGCGGGAACGTGAATTGGCAGGTTGATTCAGGCCAGGGAGGGTAGGACCTCCTGACCATCATTAAAGCTTTTGTTGGAGCAGCTTATTCCTCTTTGTTTTCAGTTTCTTTCGGGATCTTGCAGCAATTGTTATACATGCATATTGCAAATAAGGCAAATGCGATAACCAGGATGATGATCACAAGATTGTGGTAGAGCGCTGTAGTAATATTGGCACAGCAGCCGAAATATCCGGCAACAACAATAAAGATATACCCAAGGAACCCAAAAGCACCAAAAAGCAGTGCGAAATTAGCTAAAACGTGTCTTTTCCTCATCAGGAATGGGATTTAATGTAATAAACCAAAGTTACGATTATTAAAGAATACAAGCAAAATTCTTTATTGATTTGTAATAACGTTAAAGGTGATATAGATCACATATAAAGATTCAAATTTGATCATAACAACCTTGCTTCTCTACACGATTTAACATCCACCTTCAACTACATTTTCTTTTTTCTTCCGGCTTGGGATCACAAGCTGAGGCTGGTCTGATGCACCCGCATCTTCAATAGAAATACTCCCCAACTCTTCCATGGTCCCATAATAGTCACAGCAAGGTTCTTCAACCAGGTAAGCCGGTACTTCAGGCATATCGTAAAAATCCAGTGGTCCGGTAGTAAAGTAATGATATCCGCCCAGCAGCACTTTCATGTTATCAAAGCCCATCTGCTTCAGGATCATCCAGGGGCCATTGGCTTCCAGCTGATTCTGGCCATACAGAATCACCTCTACAGAGTCTGATGCAAATTGTTTGAATGCTTTCAGGTTATCCTTATCAAGGATGCTGTTACTTGGCATGTTCACGGCACCTTTGATATGACCTTTGATGTATTCAAATGGGTTTCTCAGGTCGATGATGGCGTAGCCAGGTTCTTCCATTTGAATGATGCCCACCAAATCTTCGGGGAATATATTGTCTTCATTCAACATGATGGCTTCCAGAGTTTCATCAACGCTCCGCTTATATTTAAGGTCAGGTCTGTTTATGGTCAGCAATCCTATAACGATAACCAGAATAAAAGTGATTACAAATGCGACTAATGACCGATTGGGATGTTTAAATTCCATAATTCTTATTTTTTATTCCAGGTTTAACAACCTCCTTCTACAACTTGTGTTTTATTTTTCCTTCTCACAACAACAGCTTCTGTTCCTGTTTCTGTTACAATGGGGGCAGCACCACCGGTGAAATATATGCTTGCTCCTCTTCTGAACTGATACAGATCGATGGCTTCATCAGCTGCAGTTTCTGCAGGGGGGATAGGCTGGATAATGGTCTCAAACCAACAATTCAGTCCACCTTTCATCACGTGAATGTTCTTTTTGTTCTCCCTCTTTAAGAGCATCCAGGCTTGATCTGCAAGGATATCGCTATTGGAAAAGAGTACAATTGTGCTTTGGTCGTAGGAAAGTGAATCAACCCAGTTGTACATCAATACCTCTTCAAGTGGGATGCTGTGGGCACCTGGTAATGAATAATCAAGGTAATCGTACATATCGCGTACATCGACCAGTAGCAAGGTCGGATCCTGGTCAATGATCATTTCTGCCACCTTATCGGTAGAAATAAAGCGCGATGGATTTCTAAGATCGCTGAGCAATTGCCTGGGTGGGTATTCATCCGGATTTACGCGATCAGGTAAAATGATCAAACCTACGCCCAGAAACAGCAGGAAAACGGCAAGTGTATAATATGCTTTTCTCATAGTGATATGATTAATAATCTACTTTTTTTACTCTGTTTTCAATAATTCGGGCAATGATAAATGCAGCTAAGGCCACAACGATCACCAGCATAGCAAATACACCGGAGGAGAGGCCCAGGAATTCATTCACTTTGACCGGTCCCAGGTTATTACTTGTAATAGATCCCTTCAAAAAGAGGAAAGGCTTCAGAGAATAACAGTATTCCAACGAACATACCTCCTGTAAAAACCATGGCATCGATCTTGCCAATTGCTACTGCACACAAACTTGTGCCGGGGCAAAAGCCCCCTGTAATGAAGCCGAGGCCCATGATGAGGCCACCAACAATGGCGGCAATAACATATGTATTGTTTACATAGATCATCGACAGGTCGATCCATCCCATATAGCTGAAATACAGCAAGCCAAGCATGGCAGTAAATGCGGCTGAAAAGAATACTCGTAAGACGGTAAAATCATAGCCGTAGAATACACCTGCAAGCTTTCTGCTCGAGGAGAACCCTGCTGATTCGAGTACATATCCGAAGGCCATTCCAATTAAAACGGCAATTACAAGGTCCCAGCCTTGTCCGATGATGCCCATGGGTAATAATGGTCCAGTCATATCTTTAATTCTAATTGATGTTTATATCCAAAATTTTCTAAAAAAGTATGCAAATAAGTAGCCCCCTCCGAAGATGGTCAGCATGGCTATGAATCCGGCAAGTGCCATGGAGGCCATCCCACTGAGCGCTGCTCCGCTCGTACATCCTCTTCCCAGCTGTGAACCAATCCCAAACAAGATGCCACCAATTCCGGCCATGATCAAACGTGTCCTGGATGAGATCCTGGGTGAATGCTCAACCTTTAATTTGAGCCTTCCGGCAATAGCACCGGAGAGAAATGCCCCGGCAAGTACACCAAGTATTTCAAAAACAAGCCAGCTCTTCATAGGGCTGCTGCCTTCATGGATGAACTTGCTGTAGTATGCTGAGTTTGCTGCATGGGTTTCAGCAACACTAGAAACCACAGTAACGACTGCTGATTTCATAGCTCCGCTTGCTCCCAGTCCGCGTCCTGTAATATAAAATGTTGCAAGTAAAACCATCCCGAGCAAGAATCCACTCAGGTAGGGGTTAACATATTTTTTACTTCTATCGATATTTGCTGTTGTCATTATTATTCAATTTTAATATCAAATGCTAATAAAGGTATCTTGTGATTTGTCCGGCTTCTACCATGATAAACCTGAAAACCAATCCTCCAATAAGGATCAAAAGGGCTGGAACAGCTACAGGGATCTTGTATCCCCGCAGTTCGAGAATTTCCAGGATGGCCGGAAAAATAAGTCCCAGGATCACTACAAATACCCAGAAAGAAACGGTGAACGGTCCACCCAGGAACATTTCAGCTGCCTCAATCTGTACGGCTGTACTGGCCATAAAACCCATAAAGAGGTGGATGATGAAAAATAACTCAACGATGATCAGTACCAGGTCGATCATACTCATGATTCTCCGCTCAAAATGATCTCTTCGACATCCACATGATGACTGCTGCTCCGGTCGACATGCCGGAAACCAGGAAGAGGGGACCCAGGAGGTGAGGTATTCCACAATGGCCTGGCATTAAATGCAGATAACAGGATACCGGTATATATCCCGAGGATCACTGCCAGGGCAAGCATGGCCCAGGCCAGCGGCTTTCCGATATTTATCCACAAGGGCCATGATCTGGTCGAGGATCTTAAATTTCCATTCCCATGTTGGGATGGCTTCCTTAATATAGCTGGCAGCCCACACCATCGATAGTGGGGTGATGAACATCAGCACCCAGGCACCCCACGACATGGGCGATTCGATCCTGACCGTGGTATAAAGTCGCCAGAAATATAACTGGTGTTTCAGATCAAAGAACAAGGCCATCAGTCCAAGTACCAGGGCTACAGGAACAACAAATGTGGCCCATTTCACTGCTGTGGGCATTTCCTTTTCCCTTCCCAAGATGGTGTATAAAGCGGCGAAGAACAGGATGCCGGCAGCCAATCCTCCAAGGAAGAGGTATACAGGGATTTGCCAGTGCCATATATGCAGGTGGGGTCGATACCCGGGTTCATCCTGCCGCTTATGATCAATTCTTCTTTCATATGAATATTGTTGTTTATTGTTTTTAAATCATGTAGAATATCTGTGGTTTGGTCCCGGCTTCCGGGGCCAGCGCTTTGTATTTCCTGTTTTTCAGGGCCATCGTTACTGCACTCCCGGGATCGTCAAGATCGCCGAAATACATGCATTTTGTAGGACATACCGAAACACATGCAGGCTGCTCACCTTTCGCAACCCGGTGATTGCAGAAAGTACATTTGTCAACATAGCCTTCAGGGTGTGAGTACCTTGCATCGTAAGGGCAGGATTGAATACAGGCTCCACAACCAATGCATTCAATAGCTGTTACAAGCACTGATTCCCCCTTCAACAATATGACTGGCACCTGTTGGGCAGCACCTTACGCAAGGTGCATTATCACAATGGTTGCAACGTTCGGTCCTGAGTTCAATCTCAACGTTGGGATAAGATCCGTCGACGGTTTCCGTGATCCAGTCGCGGCAGTATCCGATAGGAACATTATTTTCGGTTTGGCAGGCAACAACGCAGTCACTGCATCCGACGCATTTTCTGGTGTCTATTGCCATTGCATATCTCATGATAATTCCTCCTGTTTATATCTTGATTCCAAATATTGGAATTTGTTTTTTGAAATTTGATTTTTTTAGCTGTTTGGGTCTTCCATCAGGAAGGTCACAAAATTGTCTCTCATCCCTGTACCACCCATCACAGGATCTACCATAACATTGGTGATCAGGTATGAGTCGGCGGCACCTTTTCCATAAGCCTAGGACAACTTCTTATCCTTATGCCCGAAGCCATGAACCATATAGATCGAATCCCAACGGATCCGTTCAGTAATCCTGGCCTTGATCGGGAAGTCGGAAACCACCCCATCCTGGTTCTTCAACCAGATGTATTGGTTGTTGTCGATGCCCCACAGATCAGCTACTTTAGGGTTGATCCAACAGCTATTCTCATCCATCAGGGCGGTCAGGTTAGGGTTGTTGGCAGTACGGCTGAAAGTATGCATGGGTGCACGACCGTAGATCAGCCTGTAAAACCCTTGCGGGGGTTCGGGGTGCTGAGTGAAAATTGGCATTGGATCGAATCCTTCAGCCTGGAATTCAGTTGAGAATAATTCGATTTTTCCGGTGTTGGTATTGAATTCAAAATCTTCACCAGGCTGCAGGTAAATCCCCCGGATTTCCTGTCGAATTTCTTGATACCTATCTTCTTGCATCTCTTCGAGTGAGGATCCTACTTTTGCAATTGCCAGTCGAGTACTTCAGTATAATCTTCATAGTCGAAGTATTCGCCAAGGCCGAGTTTTTCACCAAGTTGCTTCGCCATCCACCAGGCAGGTTTTGAGTCACCAAGTGGTTCAACGGCCGGCATTCTGAAGAGCAAGGTAAGGTTCCCGGTGCGGTGATACCCTGATGTCGTCATATCGCTCAAGGTAGGTGCATTCAGGCAGGATCACATCGGCCCAGCCTGTGATTTCCATAGGCATGGTATCGACCACTGCCATAAAATCAAGGGCTTGCATGGCTTTCGCCAGTGTTGGCTTATCGGGCATGGTCAGCGGAAGGTTGGTTCCGGAAACCATCCATGCATGTAATTTGATGTTTATTTTCTTCTGAAGGGATCGATGCGTCGATGAGAGTATTGGAAACTGCAAGTCCGGCCAGCGGATATTTTCCGTTCATGGTTTCTCTCCACGACCAGCTAGGCTTTGGATATTCCGGATGTGGAAAATGCGGAAGCTTCATGCTTTCCTTGAAATAGAATCCACCACGGCGTCCCCATGAACCCAGCAGGGCATTAAGAATGGCAATGGCCCTTGCACGTTGTGAATCATCACCATACCAGGTCACATGCCGGCCGGGATGGACGATAGTTGCTGGTGAAGCATTGGCCATTTCACGGGCTGTTTTCCTGATCACATCAGGCTTGATGGTGGTGATCCCATATGCCCATTCAGGTGTCATGTTTTTCACATGCTTCTTGAGCTGATCGAAGCCCAAAAGCATATTTCTCAATGTATTCTTTATCGAAAAGATCTTCATAGATCAGCACATGGATCCATGCCAGCAGTAGGGCCAGATCGGTAGATGGTTTAATCGGCAACCAGTATTTCGATTTACTGGCGGCAGTAGAAAACCTTGGATCAACAGTAATGATGGTGGCACCTTTGTCGATGGCATCCGACATTTCCTGTACCTGTCCGTTGTGCATATTTTCACCAAGGTGAGAACCGATCAGAACCAGGCATTTGGTATCGCGAATATCAGTTGGTTCAGGTGAACCAATACCTGATCCAAAAGTAGCAGTAAAACCAACTTCCCGGGGCCCGCGCATTGAGCATAAGAGGGAGCAACGATATTTGTTGATCCATATGCTTTCAGCAGATGCCCGAAATAGTGTCCGGACGAACCATGATTGAACAAGGCCATGGCTTCAGGTCCGTATTTTTCCTTGATCTCTTTCATTTTCTTGGCAATCAGATCGAGTGCTTCATCCCAGCTAGCCTCCCGGAAAGTCTGACTGCCAGGCTCTCCTTCACGTGATCAGTGGTGTGTGCAGCCGGTCCTTATCGTAATACATACCAACTCCACCTGTTCCCCTGGGACATAATCGTCCGTTGCAATGAGGGTCATCCTCATTTCCAAGGATCTTGATGATCTTGCCATCTTCATCAGTATAGGTCCATCCTGCACATTTCCAGAAACATACCTCGCAATAGGTTGGAAATCGCCTCGAGCCCTTTTTGTGGGTCCAGAGTCCTTGCTGATCAGATCCTGAGGGACTGCCCCCTTCAAAATATTAAAAGCCGATGCGCTCATGGCAAGGCCTCCAATACCAAGGGCCGAAACCTTAATGAAATCTCTTCTGTTTGCCATTATCTGTGATTATAAAATTATGTGACTTTTATCGTGCTATATATGTAGAATTCTCAATGTTTGTGGAATACAAAAATATTAATAAAAAGTGGTTAGAGAAAATGGTTTTTAAGGTCTTTTTGACTCTATAAGTACTTGAAAGTCAAATCCATATAAACATGTAGATTAGTATATAATAAGCTAATTAGTCAGTAAATCAGATTATTACAACACAATTTAGAAACATATTTAAATAAATTACGGATATTCTAAGTAACTGAAAATCAGTATTGTTAATTATTAACAATGGTAATTTAGAAAGCTTATGAATTGTAAAAAAGGCAATTGTTAAAAAATTGGATTATAATCCCTATTTTTGAGTTTCAAAGTACCGGCTCATGGCCTGAGAATTTTATGAAAATTGATAAGCAAAAAACAGCTATTTCACGCAGGGAATTTTTCTCATTTCTCGTGCCGGTTTTGTCGGTTCCGGCAATTTTCTGGTGGTTATTGACAGGAAGAAGGGGACAAGACGGTGCGCAGTCGAATAAAATTGTTGAGATCAGCAATGATATTCCGGCTGGTGTCAGCTTTCAGAAAGACATTATTTTGATCAGGGAACAAGATTCACTAAGGGCATATGAATCCAAATGCACACACCTCGGTTGCAGGATCAGCAAAGTGGAAGGAAAAGAGCTGGTATGTGGATGCCATGGATCCAGGTTTGACATGTCGGGAAAAGCCGTCAGGGGACCGGCAATAAAGCCTTTGAATGAACTGGAAGTAAATCATGATGTGTTATCAGGGAACTTAATCATTACAAAGCGATGATCAACGCACAATCAAATACCATTAAATTGCCTGCGGTATTTATCCTTGATACTTTTGGTGGGATTGCTGTTTCATCCTTATTGATCTGTATTATTTCAGGATTCATCCTGGCAGTGCCTTTTGATGTTTCCAACCCATACATGTCGGTATCGGCATTTATCCTTTCAAACCCTGGAGCAGTAATTGCCAGGAATATGCACTATTGGAGTGCCCAGGTATTTTTGATCTTCAGCTTACTCCATATCTGGGATCATTTCAGGATCAGATCTGAAAAAGGAATCCGGGCAGGGGTATGGCTCCGGCTAGGCTTAGGCATAGTTGTGATATTTTATGCTATGCTGTCGGGTTTTATCCTGAAAGGAGATGCCGACAGTGAACAGGCATTTCGGATTTTCAATACAATGATAGGGGAGATTCCACTGGTGGGTAAGCAACTGGCTTATGTTTTATTGGGTAGCGAAAATTCCTATTTGTTATTATATGTGAACCATATAGCCATCGCAACAATCTTTATTCTTGTGATGCTTTTTGAACATGCCAGGATCATCTGGGGAAAAGCCATCACATTTATAGTGATGGGATTATTGTTTCTGGCACTATCGATATTGTTCCAGGCCCCATTACATGATGGACAATCTCCAATCATCAAAGGACCCTGGTATTTTTTGGGGCTACAGGAGATCCTTCATTGGATGCACCGGCCGGGATACATATGGTTTATCTTGTTAGTAGCTTTTATACCCGTTCTCATCATGCCATTTATGAAGGAAAAGTTGACGCGAATTGCCAAATATTTCCTTCTCATGGCATTTGTTTTTTATGCTGTGTTAACCATCATCGGATATTTTTTCAGGGGTGAAGAATGGAAATGGTCATGGACGGGCGAAGGGATTTACATGCCTTTTGATCCATTACCTATGAAACCGGGTACCTATCAAACCCCACAACTCATCGAGCTTGGGAGCTATGGAAGAGCAGAATCCTGTTTGTTGTGTCACCAGGGGATGAGCGGTTTTTCCCCATCACATGATCCGCAGGCCATCGGCTGCGTTTCCTGCCACCTTGGCAATCCCTTTACTCCGGACAAAGATCAATCACATGCACATATGCTGCGGGTTCCAGGAAATCTAGATAATGCAGACAGAAGTTGCGGCACTTCCGAGTGCCATCCGGATATTGCTGATAGGATCAACACCACACTGATGAGTACGATGAGCGGTATCATCGCTGTTGACCGTTTTGTATTTAACGAATTGGAAGTACCAGACGGGCATTTCAATATCAATGATATAGGGCACAGTCCTGCCGACCAGCACCTGCGAAACCTGTGTACGCGATGCCACCTGGGTAATCATAAAATGGAGCCCGGACCGGTGAATCAGGAAACGCGTGGTGGCGGTTGCAACGCATGCCACCTCAACTATTCTGCACTAGCAGCGCACGAATTGAAGGAATATTTCGGGACCTTGATGCCGGATTCCTCCCTATGGACAGGACATCCTTCATTGGATCTGAATATTTCCAATGATCACTGCTTCGGTTGCCATAGCCGTTCTGGTAGGATCTCTACTTCCTATGAAGGATGGCATGAAACCTTACTTGATAAAAATGAGATCCAGCTAACTGATACACTCAGGGTGCTGGATGATGGACGGGTATTCAGGTATATTACAGATGATGTGCATCATAAAGCCGGAATGCAATGTATTGATTGCCACGATTCTTATGAGTTAATGGGGGATGGGAATCTTTATATGCATGAAGAGGACCAGGTGAAGATCAGCTGTGAGGATTGCCATTTCCAGAGCCTGCCAGAGATGTTACAAGTTTCAGACATTGACGCGGAAACGCAGAAAATCCTGCAGGTGAAGGGGATTGATCCGGAGGGGAATTCATTTCTTCCTTTGAACAATTCCGGCCGACTGATCTGGAACACTAAACTTGATGGGTCCGGGAAGGCAGTGCTGATTGGCAAAGTGTCGGGAAGGGAACATCCATTAAATCCACCGTCAGGAATTTGCAAGAGGGGAGATGCACACGATGATCTTTCATGCCAGTCATGCCATACTTCATGGGTTCCACAGTGCATTGGTTGCCACAATGAATATGATCCAAAAATTGCCGGTTACGACATGATCAAGGCAAAAGAAGAAACTGGAAGCTGGGTTGAATTTGTCGGATTATACATGGCTGAGTTGCCAGCCCTCGGGGTCATTGAAGGGGAAGAAAGAAGGGTACATACATTTACACCCGGAATGATTCTTACCATTGATAAGGATACATATGAAGAAAAAATTGATAATCCTCATGTGTTTCATCGGCTTTATGCACCAATATCTTCGCATACTACAAGCTCTGAAGGTCGCTCCTGCCGGTCATGCCATAACGATCCACTGGCCATTGGCTATGGGAGAGGAACACTTACTTATTTAATCGTCGGGAATTCGGGATCCTGGAAATTTACACCCAGGTTTGCCAATCATCCGGATGACGGATTGCCTGAGGATGCATGGATCCCATTCCTGCATCAGGCAGATGTCATTTATTCAACCCGATCCAACGCCCGGCCTTTCAGCCTGAAGGAACAAGAAAGTATACTGCTTGTAGGCTCTTGCCTCGAATGCCATGATGAAGATTCAGCATTGATGCTTTCTACACTGGATGATTTTGAAGGTGTATTGGGGAGAAGGTCAGAGAAATGCATTATTCCGAAGTATTAGGTACAAGGTATTAGGTATTACGACATTTAAAGAATGCTGAATCGGGTCCCGGTGTAGTTGATCTTTTCGGGGGAGAAATCAAAATCCTTTCCATCAAACATGACAATCTTTTCAGCCAGGGGGGCGAGTTTAAGGAAACCAGCTTTCGTTTCTGTTTGCCCGGTTTTGTTTAGCATAATAAACAGGGATGGTTTAACCATCATGCGCATGCCTCCGGATTCACATATCACAGCACCCTCTGTGGAGACATTTTCGAGCAATGCTTTCAGGGCTTTCTCAAGATGGCTGTCTTTTGCTTCAATATAGTACACTTTCTTAGCTCCCGCACGAAGCATCCGGGAGCTGTCCTTGCTTGCATCAGGATCATTTTCGCGGCAGATCACAAAATTTTCTTCCGAAAGAAGGATATTACGGAAATTACGATTGGGGTGGAAGTGAGGTGAAACCTTTATGGCAGTGATCGGATATGATTGGCTGACCTTGCTGATCACCCGGCAAACAAAAGATGTCTTTCCGGTATTTCGGCCGTTGCCGGATACGATCATGAACTCCGCTTGATTGATCATGGCTTTTCTTTCAGGTATTTCTCCGCCAGGACCAAATCTTCCTCCGTATTGATATTATGGAATAGCATCGGGTGATAAAAAGATGCATCCTTTGGAATGGTGACAGCTGTGAAAGGCAGGGCATTAAATACATCAGGAAGTTTATAGTTTCCTTTTTCAAAAAACATTTCCATTACAGGAAGGGCATCCTTGTGATAATAAGCACAGAGCGGTTCATAATGATCTTTGCCATACCAGGGTGCCGCGATCAGGCTGTCATTTTTACTATTGAGCAGGAATTGGATGAATTCGGGGCCAACAAAGGGGGTGTCCACACTCACAATAATATTGTGTTCATTCTTTGATTCTACCAAACATGCATGAATGCCGGCCATGGGTCCTTTTCCGTGATAGCGGTCGGGGATAACGGGAAATCCGAATTTCTCGCATTGATCAGAATTAGAGCTGATGAGGATCTCATCACATATTTCGGATAGATTCTCAATTACATATTCGATCAGGTGGCGTCCGTTCAACTCAGCCATACCTTTATTGCGTCCAAGTCGAATGCCTTTGCCTCCGGCGAGAATGATGCCGGTGAGTTTATACCCATCTTCCAATTTTATCATTGTGTGCAAATTTACATCTATATTTTAATCTCACTCTGCAAAGTATCCTAAGATATCTTAATTACTTTTCCTTTGATGGATATTTCCTTTTGTACTTTTTTGCTTGTCCAAAACTTCCTTGTACTTTTCCCTTGATGGAAAAGTACCAAAAGATCAAGGCTGCATAAAGTTTTATTGATTTCTACGATTTCCTTCTCTAAATTACCCAAACTCACCCCGAGTTTTCGGGTTTCAGACATGGGTAATTTTACGTTCATGAAATCTTGAAATACTACCAAAACTTTATGAGGCCAGTCCTTAAATTGTTATTCTCCTGGTTAGAAAATATAATATTTCCCGGGCGCAGTCTGATAGATAAGGTCAAATTGAATTGCTATAACATAAATGAAGACCTTGACCGGGATGTCCTTTTTTTGGTACTTTTTTTGGACATGCAAAAAAAGTACGAGAGAAAAGATAAAAATAGATTAGTGAAAGTGATAGCAGTAACTTATCTATAATAAAAAAGGCCGCAAAGCGGCCTTTTCACAATTCATCTGTAATTAACACGAACTATTTAAGCAAAATGAATTCGTTATTTATTTTTCCATTGGATTGCCCTGGGCTATCCACTCGTTATATGCACCGTCATAAATCTTGACGTTCGGATATCCGAGAATATCTTTCAATGCCACAAAAATAGCAGCAGCACGTACACTTGTTACACAATAAAGGATGATGGTTTTGTCAGCTGTTAAACCATTCTTTTCTGCTACCGCTTTTATCTGGTCTTTTGGCAGGAAATCGCCTTTGTCGGTCAGAAATGCTTTGTATTCAACATTAACTGCTCCTTTGATATGACCTTCGCTAACGGGTTTTTCTGAGGTACCGTCATATTCGCTTGAGTGACGGGCATCAACAACTACACAATTTCCACTACAAGCTTTAACATCAGCAGCTGTTGCCATGATCGCGCCATTCACGCTGGGTGAAAAGCTTGTTGCTTTAACAGCTGTTTTATTCCTTGTGAGGGGAACCCTGGCCACCTTCCACACATCCATGTCTTTGTGAAGGATACGCAGCTTTGTTGCACCCAGGTAATCAAGTATCCAGTATACACGGCTTGAATATTTGTTCGAACCATCATCGTAGATCACGATATTACTGGTGTTGCTGATCCCTTTCTTGCCAAAATAGGCAGCAAGGTCTTCCGGAGATTTGATCAAACCTTCGATTTCACCATCTTTATACAATTCTTTGTGAGGTACATTCACTGCACCCATCACATGTGATTTGGCGTAGTTATCAGCAGTGTTGGCATCAATCACCACAATGCTTTTATCCTTCTTCACCTCAGCAGTAAAGTCTTTTGCTGAGACCACCACCTGTGCAGTGAGTGCCTGTGTGATGAACAGGAACATAACTGCAAGGATCATTGATACACTTGTTTTTTTCATAAGTTTATTATTTAGAGTTTATTGTAATACTGCTTGTAACTGGATCACAAATTGTTGTTTAAAGTAGTTGCCGTCTTGTACATCATGAATCATTGAATAGTTTTTCATATCACCATTGGCATCTGTATACAACATTCTTGTCATTGTGGATGATATAGTTAACCTGAACCCGTGACCAGTCATTAATGAAGTAATTGATTCCAAAAGTCAGACTTGTCACTTCATTTACAGGTGCATCATATGCAAGCGCGTAATCTGCTTTAGCATTTCGGGTTGAAATATTCATATTTAACAACAGGTTCCAGGTTCCATGGGGTCTTGTATAAGCAGCATGGCATACCAACCGTTTCTTTCGAGTTCACCTTCGATGTCAGGAATTCCACCGCCACCACAGCCACCACCTTCTGTTCCTTTGAGGTTTTCACCATATCCGTATAGGTATTCAGCATGAAGCAGGAAGTTGAAATAATCTACAGCAAGTTCACCTCCGATGGTTGTTCTTGATACCATAGCCATCCTTTGAATTTGCAGGGCCTGTTGCTTCCGGTACCTGACACTACCACCCACGTTGATGCCTTCCCAGGGTGAAATAATTCCCCTGAAAGCAATGTCTTTATTGTTATTATCCCACTGGTTGATTCCAGATGCCATTCATAATAGCCAGCTGGTAACTGAAAAATTTATGATCCGTAAGGCCTGCATAATTTTTTAATGTTACTCCACCTGATACCATGAATCCAAGGTCACGCCATGGACCTACAAGTTGTTGGACAACGAGTGAACGGTATACTGTATGCAGTTTGTGACATGGTGTATTGAGTTCAAGGCTTACAGGGGTTTTGAATTGTCCAAGTGAGAATTTTGCCCATGGACCTAGGCGGTCATAGGTAACAAAAGCATCGAGGAGGTAAACGCCTCCAATGAAGCTGCTGTATTCTGCCATCACATAATAACTGATATCGTAAGGAATGTTACCGGTTACACCAAGACGAGCACGGTAGAAGTTGAAGCTGTTTGTATTTGCTAACTTCTTTTCCATCAATCATGATTGGTCCACCATGAGCTGTTGATGCCATCGATATTAAGGTTATATTGAGGTTGAATAAATCCAATAACACTAACTCCAGCATCTGATGATGGTTCCATACATCCCTGGCTGACCAGTGCATGGGCTCATAAGCATGAGGCTCGAACAGGGTTATAAAAATCTTTTTCATATAAATGGTTTTTGATGAATTGTTGAAAAAAGGTTACCGGAATAAAGTTAAGATAAAGTGTTATTCGTCTTTGTATTCCGGCAACCGTAATTTCATATTATTATGCTTATTGATTAAGTTATCGAAATCTTTATTTAGTAGGGACAACTGGATAGTTCAGTCCCAGTGGTCGAGCATTTATGTCCTGCAAGATTTGAATAGATCATGCCATTCAACCCCATTTCAGGCTTTTTGCATCATATCCAAGATACGTAGAGGTATGCTGTAAGCATCGATGATGTCTGACCTGTCCAGCAATAATTTACAATTGTTTTTTGTGGATCAAGGTTCATATATGTACCGTCTGCAAGGGTGAAAGGCTTAAGCCTGTAAGCACCTGTGATATTGCCATATTCTGCAACATCTGTGCTGCCAGTAATTGTTGATGAAATAATTTGATGGATTTCCAAGTACATCACTCATTGAGGATAACGTTAAATCCGTTTGCAAGTAATGCATCCACTCTTTCAGCGAGGATATCTGCACCTTCAGTGAAAGATGATTCGATAACAGGAGCATCAAATTCAGCAGGAGCAGTGATGGCTCCCGGAGGAACAATCCAACTGGCATGCCCAACAGCTGCATCGCCAATGTTGCTGGTCCATGGTCCTGAAAGATTGTCATGTCCATCCACACATACCCCATTTCAATATCTTAGCATCAGCATAACCGCTTAAGCGAAGGGCAATAACAGCATGACCGGCATTCTGGCCTGTAGTAACATACAACGAGGATAGGTTTTGTTGCATCCGCTTGCACTGTCAAGAACATACCGATAATGGTGCATTAACAGCACCTTCGATATGACCAGCATCAAATCTGCCTGACACGAATATCAATAATATAATAGTCGCATCGGTTCTTTTGCATTAACATCTTGTGGCATAATATTCCAGCACGGAGATTACAGTGCTAACATCCATATTATTAGCAACCATATAGTCTTTAAGGACTTCAAATTTTGCAATTGGTGTTGGTGTTGGTTCTTCTTCATCATCGCTTTTTGAACATCCTGCCAGGATCACTGCTGATACCATAAGGACGAACATGAAATACTTCACAAATTTTTCCATAGTTTTTTGTTTTTTTTAATTAGTGTTAGTGATTGAATTGTTTAAATATTCTAGTAGTTAAATTTTTTCTTATGAGCGGGCAGATCGCTTGATTGTTAAATTTTTCACAAAACTATGTAGTATTTTAATATGAAACTAGGTACATGTATTGGGATGGGATAACAAAAAAAGCGGTCTTGGTCAATAAAAACATGACATAGATCAGTTGTATTTATGATCTTATTCGTATTTTTGCAGAAAGAATACTAAAAATGAACATGAATTCATACCCGAACTCCTGTGTTGTCCGCACCCCGGAAGGAACTTGCTTTGACCTGCTGACAGAGGATGAACAGAAGCTGGTGGATGATAATATGGTGGAGGTATTCTATAAAAAAGGAGAGATCATCTGCAAACAGGGATCCTTTGCCTCGAAAATCATCTTCCTTTCGGAAGGCCTGGTAAAGGTTTACCTGGAAGGCCAGCCAAAGAATCTTATTTTAACCATTACACCCAAAAACAACCTGGTGGGATTGCCGTCAATTTATGAAGGGAATAATACATTCTCTATATTCAGTCAGCCCATATGTCGATTCATGGGCGAAACTGATCGATATCAATATATTCAAGCAATTGCTCAAACAAAATGCTGCCTTTGCCTCGAAGATCATTGATATCCTTAACGAGAATACAGCACAGGCCTATGGTCGTTTTTTCTGTCTCACAAGGAAACAATTGCATGGGCGCATGGCTGACATCCTGATGTGTCTCTCGGAACGGATCTTTAAATCACTTGAATTTGACCTGCCGCTTTCCAGGAATGATATGGGTGAACTGACCGGGATGTCGACGGAGAGTGTGATCAGGTTAATGAAAGAATTCAAGGACGATAAGATCATTGAGGTTTCAGGTAAAAAGATCACTATTCTCGATCCGGAACGGATGCGCAAGATCGGTGCGATAGGATAATATATCGTATATTTACTTCATGAAGCACATTCCCAATTTACTTACCTTACTCAACCTCGTTTCAGGTTGCCTGGCTATCCTGGCCGTTGCCAATGGCTCACTATTCAAGCTTCCTGGTGGATCATTCTAGCTGCTGTACTCGACTTGCTTGACGGATCAATTGCGCGCTTGCTCAATGCCACTTCCGCAATAGGAAAACAGCTGGATTCCCTGGCAGATGTGGTTTCATTCGGTGTAGCTCCGGGCTTTATCATCTATGCCCTGCTAAGTAATGCCATCACAGTATATTATCCGGGAAATGAGGTCTGGCAATACCTGGCCTATGCCGGTTTTCTTATCCCTGTTTTTGCAGCACTCAGGCTGGCACGATTCAATATCGATCCGGGCCAGGAAAAAGACTTTATGGCATGCCCACGCCGGCAGTAGCCCTGATGGTACTTTCCATACCCATTACAGTAAATTGTAGCTTTGGTTGAGCATCCCCTGGTTGAACAGTTTTCTCAATCACCCCTAGGGGCTTATCGTGATCACCCTTGCCCTATCTGTTTTAATGGTGTCGCCTCTCAGACTGTTTTCATTAAAAATAAGCAGCATCTATTGGAAGTATAACCGTGCCCGCTATATTCTTATCATCTTTGCAGTGGTGCTGTTTTTTTCTATTCGTTTTGCATCCATCCCATTTATCCTGCTCATGTACATCCTGCTTTCACTGTTTAAGCTTAATGAAGTAGAAGAGCAGGCAGTAGGCAGTAAGTAGTAAGCAGTAGGCAGTAGGCAGTAAGCGGTACACAGGTGGAATTAAGCATTTGATAATTTTTCAGTTTCAATACCTAGCATCCGACCCTGGTACTTAGCACTTATTACCTTGTACCCTGTACCCTGCACCTTGTACCTTGTACCTTGTACCTTGTACCTGGTTCCCATCTTTTGTTAATGAATTGTTAAAGTTTAGTCCGGTGTTATTCAATGAGTTACATTTGCCGGCACAAGAACAAGATGTATAACCTAAAAACACAATTCATGAAAAAACTAACACTATTATTTGCTGCAGTATTTGCATTTGCAGTACTCTCATTTGCGCAGGCTGATTATACCATGTATAAAGTGGTGTATATTAAACCGGACTATACCAAAATGAAGGAACTTAGTGAGGCTATGGGAGAATACAACAAGACCTTTAATAATTCGGCCGAGCATCGCAGTCATATCTGGGTTGTCAACTCTGGCCCACATACAGGCGAATGGCTTTATGTACACGGGCCTACAACTTTCACAAACCTCGACAGCAGGAATGTGACAGAGGAACAGCGCGAACACTGGCTTTATGAAGTGATGCCAAACGTTGCAGATCTTTCGGATGCTGGTTTCTGGCGCCAGAATGATGACCTTACCTATGAAGGCAATGGTGTTTTCACAGGAAAAGAAGTGTTGACCTTCTTTAAGATCAAAGATTTTGAAGAATATCGCTTCAAGGCCCTGGTTGAAAAGGTGAAAAAGGTATATGAAGAGAAAGATTATCCGAATTTCTTCCAGGTGTATTATTCCGAATTTGCCAGGATATGTGGTTATGATGCGATGATCGCCGGTGGATTTGAGAACTGGGCCTTTTTCGATAATAAACCGAATTTCAAGGCTGATTATGAAGAAATTCATGGCGAAGGTTCTTTGCAACTCCTGATGGAAGAATATAAGGATGTTGTTGAAGGAGAATATGATGAGATCATCATGTACATCCCTGAGTTAAGCGCAGATCCTGTTGATTAGGAAGATATTTGATATCTGATAGCTGATATTTGATAGCTGATATTTGATAGCTGATATTTGAAGTAGATAGATCCCCTTTCGCTAAAGCTTCAGAGGACAAGGATTGAAGAAGTACAAAAAAAGCCGCTCGTGAGCGGCTTTTTTTGTACCCAGGGCGGGACCCGAACCGCTTTGCGGTTCATTTACAATTCTGTATGTACAATTTACAACATTAGCATATTGAAGCCATGAATAGTTAGGAAAATAAGGTTTATAGGTTCAAAGTGGCTGCAAGGGGAACAGGCGGTGAGAGGGAGTTGCCCGGGGTAGGCCTTGTGGGTTAGCTATTGGGAAGGTTCGGTTTCCTGTTCCCTAGATTTTTTGCTTACTTTTCATCATGGAAAAAGTAAGAAATAAAATATCTGGAAAGCGTCCAAGTGAATATTTAATTTATGAAATGCTTATAAATTTTCCGAATTGTATGCTCCAAACCATTGACTAATAATACATGATATATTACATGGCAATAAAAGGAATATTTTTGCCTTTAACTGTTGTGTTTATCAAAAATTATTATATTTGCACTCCCTTTTGATAAGCGGAAATAGCTCAGTTGGTAGAGCACGACCTTGCCAAGGTCGGGGTCGCGGGTTCGAGTCCCGTTTTCCGCTCCAAGTTCAACACGGCATCCCATGGTGCCGTTTTTTAGTTCCATGCGCCCGGGTGGTGGAATTGGTAGACACGTTGGACTTAAAATCCAATGGCCGTAAGGCCGTGCGGGTTCAAGTCCCGCCCTGGGTACAAAAAAAGCCGCTCGTGAGCGGCTTTTTTTGTACTTCTTCTATCGTCTATCACATTCTGCGATAATTATTCAACACCCGGAAATCATCACTCGCCTAACAGTCGTTTGATCTCATTCAACTTCATAAAAGCCTCCACAGGAGTAAGGGTATTGATATCAATATTCAGGATGTCTTCCTTGATCTGCAGTAATAGCGGATCATCGAGTTGTATGAAGCTGAGCTGGAATTCGCCTTCGGACGACTTTTTCGGATCCGGCCGATACGAAAGCTTTTCTCCACTATGCGATTGCTCAAGTTGCGCCAGCAGGTCATCGGCCCTGCGTAAGATTGATGAAGGCATCCCGGCCATCCTGGCTACATGAATTCCAAAGCTGTGTTCAGAACCGCCCTGTTCGATCTTCCTGAGAAAGATCACTTCATTGCCATGCTCTTTAATAGAGATATGGAAGTTCTTGATCCTTGGCATGCTGGCAGCCATCTCATTCAGCTCATGATAATGGGTGGCAAACATTACTTTTGCCCTGAAAATGGGATGGTTATGGATAAATTCAGTGATCGCCCAGGCAATGGAGATCCCATCATAGGTACTGGTTCCCCTTCCGATCTCATCGAGCAATATAAGGCTGCGGTCAGAAATATTATTCAGGATGCTGGCAGTTTCATTCATCTCAACCATAAAAGTCGATTCTCCTGATGCAATATTGTCAGAGGCTCCTACACGTGTAAAGATTTTATCTACCAGTCCGATGGATGCTTTTTTTGCAGGCACAAAACAACCCATCTGGGCCATCAGGGTGATAAGTGCTGTTTGCCGCAGTAAGGCCGACTTACCCGACATATTGGGCCCGGTGAGGATGATAACCTGCTGCTTCTCATTATCGAGGTAAGTATTGTTAGGAATATAGTCTTCGCCTGGAGGGAGGTTCTTTTCAATCACGGGATGACGGCCATCTGTGATATCAATGGTGAGTGAATCATTGATCTCCGGACGTGTATAATTGTTTTCTTCCGACACAGTGGCAAAAGACAATAAGCAATCGATCCGGGCGATCAGTGAGGCATTGAGTTGTACAGGCTTGATGTAGTCGGTAAGCGCAACAACCAGCTCTTCAAAGAGCCTCGTTTCCAGTGCCAGGATCTTTTCTTCTGCTCCCAGAATCTTTTGCTCGTAATCCTTTAACTCTTCAGTAATATATCGCTCTGAGTTGACCAGAGTTTGCTTGCGATGCCATTCTTCTGGCACTTTATCTTTATGTGTATTGGTAACTTCAAGGAAATACCCAAATACATTGTTATATCCGATCTTGAGTGAAGGAATACCGGTATTTTTTATTTCGCGTTCGCAGATCTTTTCAAGATAATCTTTCCCTGAATGGGATATCTGCCTCAATTCATCCAGCTCGGCATCAACCCCTTCATTAATAACATTTCCTTTATTTAACTGTACGGGTGGCTCTTCTTTAACATCATGCTGTATACGATCACGCATCGACAAACATGGGTTCAGCTGTTCAGCAATTTTAAGCAGTGCTGGCTGATCAGATCTCAGACAAAGCTCCTTGATCGATTCAATGGCATGCAGGGCTCTTTTTATCTGGACCACTTCACGTGGGTTGATCCTGGCAACGGCAACTTTAGATATCAGCCTTTCGATGTCACCTACCAGTCTGAATTGGCTCCTGATCTCATTAGCAAGGTTCTCATCCCGGATGAACAGATCCACCATATCGAGCCTCTCCGTAATCGGCCCATGTTCTTTCAAAGGAAGAACGATCCATCGTTTTAACATCCTGCTGCCCATAGGGGTGATGCTGTGGTCCAGCACCTCCAGCAGGGTAGGAGCATTTTCATTATAGGTATGCAAGAGCTCTAGGTTTCGTGCAGTGAACCTGTCGAGCCATACATAACGATCTTCTTCTATCCTTGAAATAGCTGAGATATGCTGAAGCTTGTCGTGATGCGTTTCGGAAAGATAATGCAGGGCCGCACCTGCAGCCGTAATGGCATGCTCAAGATCCTCAATGCCAAAGCCTTTCAGTGATTTTGTATGAAATTGCTTGGTGAGGAGTTCATAAGCGAAATCAATGGTAAAGACCCAATCATCAAATGTCGTTGTATAATGCTTATCCCCAAATACTTCTTTAAACCTGCTCAGCTTATTTCTCTGTATAATAATTTCTGAAGGTTTGAAACCCTGAAGAAGCTTATCCACATAATCGAGATTTCCCTGGCTCACAAAAAATTCCCCGGTGGAGATATCGAGAAAGGATATCCCGGAGACCTTGTCACCCAGGTCGATGGCAGCAAGGAAATTATTCTGCTTCTGCTCCAGCACATTTTCATTCAGAGCCACACCGGGGGTCACCATTTCAGTAACTCCTCTTTTCACTATCTTTTTAGTCAACTTCGGATCCTCAAGCTGTTCGCAGATGGCTACGCGTTGCCCTGCTTTTACCAGTTTTGGAAGGTAGGTGTCGAGTGCATGGTATGGAAAACCGGCCAGTTCGACATAAGAAGCTGCTCCATTGGCCCTGCGGGTAAGGACGATACCAAGGATGTTTGATGCTTTGATTGCATCCTCGCTGAAAGTTTCATAGAAATCGCCCACCCGAAACAGCAAGAGTGCGTCAGGATGCTTGGCTTTGATGGCATTATATTGCTTCATCAAAGGGGTTTCAGCTATTTTTTTTTCTTTTGCCACAAATGATTGGGGGTTGCTATTTCGCTATGCGCAGGATCCGTTCTTCCTGAAGACAAATGTAAGCAATTCTCTGTGGATGAAAAAATGCCATTGAGCAAAAGCGCATAGATTTCTCAGGAAACTTATATTTGTATCTTTCAATCTTGAAGTATGAAGAAGCTAAGTATGGATGAACTGAACAGGCTCAGCAATGAGGAATTTATCAGGTCTGAAAAGATGCCGGTAACTGTTGTTCTTGACAATATTCGAAGTTTGAACAACATCGGCTCTGTTTTTCGCACTTCAGATGCTTTTCGTGTTGAATGTATCCACTTATGCGGAATCACTGCCGCTCCTCCCCATCGTGAAATACAAAAAACTGCCCTGGGGGCCACTGAATCGGTGCAATGGAAATATTTTGAAAACACTGAAGATTCAATAGCCGAGTTAAAGTCAGCTGATTATCAGATTGTTGTTATTGAGCAAACCGATGAAAGTGTTCCGTTGCATGAAGCCGAAATGATTTCGGACAGAAAAATAGCCGTCGTGCTGGGACACGAGGTTCATGGTGTACAACAAAAAATTGTAGACATGGCTGATAGCTGTATTGAAATTCCGCAAATGGGAACAAAACACTCCTTGAATGTTTCGGTTACTGCCGGAATTGTATTGTGGAGCTTGTTCAAAGAGAGAAAATGGGGATAAAATTGTTAGCTTTCAATACACATAATCAGTTGTTTATATTTGTTTTTTAGTAAATTGTAACCTATATTTGAACATGACGTAGAAATCATTGTTGTTAAATAATTCTTGTTATAGACTTTGAAACTGCGTATATTTAAGAAATAATCTATATTTTAGCTAACGGAAATAATTATTTATTTACCCGTTGGTTTTGTTATTAATTTAAGATTAACTTTTATATTTGTATAAAATTTGTCAAACTATTAATTTAAAAGATTCAGGATTATGAAAAAAAATTACAGTTCAATATTAAAACTCTTTGCAGTTTTAATTTTTGCCGCAATGCCGATCCTTTTCTTTGGTCAGACTGAAGAAGATGAGGGTGCTGCAGAAAAGCAGAAAACGGACAAAAGGGCTTATTTTTCCAGGTATGGCTACGTTGGTGCCGATCTCGGTGGTGTAGCTTATCATGGTGATATTTATGCTGAGCCCATTCTACCACAATGGAAACACTTTAACTGGGCATTCCAGGCTAAAGGGGGCTGGCAGTTCCATCCCGTACTTGGTGTCAGAGGTACCATTGGTTACTTTAACCTTTCTGGTGAAAGATATGGTGATGTTGACCGGGCATTTAAGGGTGATGCTTTTGATTACTCAGTGAATGCCACCATCGGCCTAATAAACTTAATTGCCGGATACAATCCCGACAGATGGTTTGAAATGACACTCTGGGGTGGTATCGGTGGAGCACAATACCGTACCGCACTTCGAGAACATTCAACAGCCACTGAGTTAAAACGCAGAGGATGGGGTGACGGTGGAGATGTAGACAATGGTGACGGTAAAGGCTTTGGCGGACGCGATATGGTAACTTCTTACCCTGTTGGTGTTGATTTCGACTTTATGCTGAGCGACCACTGGAACATCAATGTGAATACTTCATTAAGGTTTACAGACTCAGATGGTGTTGATGCATACTCACATGCCGTAGCTGCTGTAAAGAAAGACTTCTGGCACTACACCGGTATTGGTCTGATCTATAAATTTGGTATGGGTGGCATCAAGAATATGGTCAAAAACTTTGACGATATCACCTGGAAAGCTACTCCAAACCCACTTGAAGTTCATGGTGATGCAGTTGACGTGACTATCGTTGGTGAATTTCCTGCCAAGTATTTTGAACAGGGAGCAGCCATGTACGTAACTCCTGTACTCAGGTATGAAGGTGGAGCCGTTGCTTACGAGCCATTTACTGTTAAAGGCGAAGATGTTGCCGGTGACGGAATGCTTGTTCAGTACAAAGACGGTGGAACGATCACCTATACAGGTACGATCCCTTATTCACCTGAAATGAATGTTTCAGAACTCTTCCTCGTACCGATCATCTATAGTGCAAAAGACGGTACACTTCCAACAGAAGAGGAAGTGATGAACAGCGGAAAATACTACATTATTCCTGACGTGAAAGTTGATGATGGTGTGATTCATACTTCAAAGTATATCCTCAACAACCAGTTGCCACTTGTTGCTTATCACGGATACAAAAAGGAAACTATTGCTTCTTCCTCAGCTAAGATTTTCTTCCTTGTCAACAGGTATAACCTCAACTGGAGGGTGCCCCTGAACAAGGTGGATGAAAATAAAGCTATGCTTACCGCAGTCAATGAATTTTTGGCTCTCGGATGGAAGATCAAAGACATTGAGATCACAGGTTGGGCTTCACCTGAAGGTGAGGAACTGTTTAACAGAGACCTCTCCGAGAACAGGTCAACCACTGCTCATAATTACATGATCAAAGAGATGTTGAAAATTGCCAAAACAGAGGGTTCTTGTCTCAAGATCGAATGTCCGAAAGACGAAGTTAACTGGGATATCACATGGCAGGGTCCGGATTGGGACGGTTTCATGACAGCTGTTGAAAATTCAGCGCTGACCGACAAACGTGCCATCCTTAATGTGATCAAATCTGCCGACCAGGCAAAACGTGAAGAAGAGATCAGGAACATGATCCTTATCTATCCTGAAATTGAAGATGACCTGCTTCCTCCACTCAGAAGGGCCGAGATCACAGTTAATTGCTACGAACCTAAACGTACTGATGAACAACTCATGGCGTACGGTCTCTCAAATCCAGATTCACTGAAAGTAAATGAGCTGCTTTATGCTGCAACTTTCTATGATAATGATGATGATCAACTGGCTATCTATCGTGCTGTTATCGAGTATTTCCCTAAATGCTACAGGGGATACAATAATGCTGGCCAGGTACTCGTAAGTATGGGCGAATATGATGAAGCAGCAAGTATGTTTGCAAAAGCACAGGAGCTGAATGGCGAATATGGTGGCATCGATAATAATATGGGTGTACTTGCCTGCCATCTTGGTGAATATGATGAAGCAAAGGAGAATTTCCTGAACGCACAGAAAAAAGGTGAAAATGTAGATTATAACCTTGGTGTACTTGCCATCCTTGATGGTGACTATGCAACTGCCCAGCGGATGACAGCTGGTAGTGATTGTAATCACAACACCGGTCTTATCCAGTTGCTGAACAAAGATTATGCTGCAGCTGAGAAGACTTTCGAATGTGCACCTGCTGATGCGCTTACTTACTACCTGCTTGCCATTACTGGTGCAAGGCAGGATAATACCCAGATGGTATTTGATAACCTGATCAAGGCCATCGATATGGATCCAGAACTTAAGAATGAAGCCATGTATGACAGGGAATTCCTAAAATACAATACACTCCCTGAATTCATTGCTATCGTTCAATAGCAAAAGAACATAATCCTTAATCTTTGAAAAGGCTGTCCCGTTTCGGGGCGGCCTTTTCGCATTCCTGCGAAAGATTGAAGATAGAAGATAGAAAGAGAAGTGAAAGGAATAAGGAAGTAGGTGTAACTATGAAATGGATTACATTAAAATCCTGCAATCTGGTTTTATAGCGTGAAACGATGCATTCCGGGGGGGTAATCTTTGTCGATCAGTGAGAGTATGGATTGATAGTCTTTAGGATTATTTACAAAATCAATATTGTTCGTATCAACGATAAGCACCCGCAGGTTCTTGATCTTCCGGATATGATTGAAATATCCATCCTGGATGTTTTGCAGATAGGAATCCTCTATCTCCTGCTCATATGATCTTCCCCGGTTCCTGATATTGCGCTGCAAATTGGGAACTTCCAGGTAGAGATATACCAGGAGATCGGGTTTGGGAAGGAATTCATCGATGATGGTAAACATCTGTGAGAATAATGCAAACTCATCTGTTTGCAGGTTATTCCGGGCAAATATGAGAGATTTATGAAATAGGTAATCAGATATCGTAAAGGTCTTAAAAAGATCCTGTTTCGTTAATTGGTCTTTTAATTGCTGGTATCTTTCAGCCAAAAATGACATCTCCAGTGGAAAGGCATATTTGTCGGGTTCCTTGTAAAACTTGGGTAGAAATGAATTGTCCTCAAACTGCTCAAGGATGAGCTTGCCATTGAATTGCTCAGAGATCATAGTGGACAGGCAGGTTTTCCCTGCACCGATATTTCCTTCAATGGCAATATAATTATACCGCATCCCTGACCTCCTTCTTTGGATAGTGGCTTTCGGTAAATTCTGTAACGGTGCTGTCATCCTGGCACTCAAGAAGCATTTCCTGTATGCTTTTCCCTGTTACAGGATGAATAAGCTGTGGTGCAATGGCCGATAGGGGAGTAAGTGCAAAGCGCCTGAGATGTACCCTTGGATGAGGGATCACCAAACCATCAGTGTCGATAATAATATCATCATAAAAGAGGATGTCGATATCAAGGGTCCTGGCTTCATATTGGCCGGTAGAGTTTCTCACACGGCCACATTTGCTTTCAATTAAAAGTAATGTCTGAAGCAGTGCTGTGGCTTCAAGAGAGGTCTTGAGTTTGATGGCCTGGTTCAGAAATGGTGACGGATGATCAAAACCCCAGGCCGGCGATTCGAAAAGCGGAGAACATTCAACAATCTCACCTGCCATCTTGTTAATATTAGAGATTGCGTCTAGCAAGTTCCGTGACCTGTCACCCTGGTTGCTTCCGGAAAGTAAATACGCAATGCTCATCTATCTTCGATTTGTTTGATCAAATTTACAATAAGATTTTGGATTATAATTTCTAAAAACCTACTTTTATCAGGCAATTTAATAATTAGACCGGAATCTAAATAAAAGAACTTATCCATGAAAGAATTCTTAAAATTCATGCTGGCCTCTATGATGGGCTTCATTTTGGTGATCACTATTATATTCTTTATTTCTCTCGGACTGTTTATTGGCCTTATGTCATATGTTGAGCAGGAAGCAGTAGTTGTTAAAGAAAACACGGTTATCAGGATTGATTTCAAGGATCCCATTCCTGAAAGAACGCCCAAGACAGATATCATATCAAGTTTTGTTACAGGCTCTTTCAAGACGGTATTGGGATTAAATGATATTATCAAAAACATTCATGATGCCCGAAGTGATGATAATATAAAAGGTATTATCCTTAACCTGAATATTGTTCCCTCCGGGGTAACAACTCTGGAAGAGATCAGGGCGGCATTACTTGATTTTAAAGAAAGTGGAAAATTTATTCTTTGTTATGGCGAATACATGACGCAGGGATCGTATTACCTGGGATCAGTCGCAGATGAAATGTATCTGCATCCGCAGGGTTTTATCGATTTCAAAGGCTTAAATGCCAGGGTCATGTTCCTGAAGGGTATGCTGGACAAACTCGATATCAACATGCAGATTGTCAGGCATGGTCGGTTCAAGAGTGCTGTTGAGCCCCTGATACAGGAAAAGATGAGCCCGGAGAACAAGGAGCAGTATACTGCTTTTGTGAACTCCATCTGGGATTCCATGCTGGAGCAGATCTCTGAATCGAGAGGCCTGAGCACAATCGAACTCAATAGCATAGCGGATAGATTGAAAGCCTATGAAGCTGCTGAGGCAGTGAAAACAGGCCTTATTGATGATCTAACGTATCGAGATGAATATCGGAAGATTCTTGCTGACCGTCTGGAAACAGATGATCTTGATAACATAAATTTCATCTCCCTGAATCAGTACAGCTTGGTGATGAAGACTTTTTCTTTATCAAAGGACCGCATTGCAGTTATCTATGCCAATGGCCAGATTGGCAGCGGGCAAGGAAATGATCAGGCCATCGGGGCTGATCGTTTTGCAAAAACAATATCAAAAGTGAGGAAAGATGATAATGTGAAGGCAGTTGTTTTCAGGGTAAACTCGCCGGGGGGTGATGCGCTGGCTTCAGATATTATTTGGAGAGAGCTTGAACTCCTGCAGGATGAGAAGCCAGTGATCGTTTCCATGGGTGGTGTTGCAGCCTCAGGGGGATACTGGATCTCCTGTGCTTCCGACAAGATACTTGCTGATCCAACAACACTCACCGGTTCTATCGGGGTTTTTGGTGTAATCCCTGATTTTGGAAAGTTTATGTCAAACACACTGGGAATTACCTACGACCGGGTAGGTACAAACGAGAATTCAAGCTTCCCATCGGTAGTCAGGCCTCTAACCAGCTATGAAAGAGCAGTGATGCAGAAAAAGGTTGAAAATGTATATGATCTCTTTTTAGACAGGGTTTCCAATAACCGTGATATGAGCAAGGAAGAAGTTGATAAGATTGGTGAGGGTAGGGTATGGAGCGGTGTAGATGCACTCGAACTCGGCCTGATCGATGAATTTGGAGGATTATACGATGCCATCGACCTGGCTGCAGAGATTGCTGGCTTGGAGGAATACCGCCTCCTTGAACTGCCGGTAATGATTGATCCTGTTCAACAGCTGATCAAAGACCTTTCATCAGGTGTATATTCAAATTCGTTGAAGACGGAACTGGGCCCATTCTACCGGGATTATACGCATATACAATCAATTCTTGAATGGGAAGGCGTGCAAGCCAGGTTACCACATCAGATAATTATAGAATGAATTCAAGAAATAAACTATCTCTGAGATCAGACATCAGATATCAGATATCTGAAGTGGCTATTTATACTCATATCCAAACCATTTCCCCATTCCATAGTCGCCATCAGTGGCAACAAAAATGTGGCCATTGGCATAGGATAGGGAGAAACCGTAGTTCCCATCCATGAATTTGATAGTTTCCTTCAGCTTGCCTTTTTTGTCGTATATAAAGAAAGCCTGTTTCTCAGCGTTGAAGGTGATAATATATTTTTTGCTGGCCGCCACAGAATTACTACCGCTTCCCAGGTCAGGACCGCTATTAATATTGTAAAAGGTATTTACTACGGTGCCTTTAGCAAAATCGTAAACATTGAGGGTATTTTCATCCAGGCAATACAGATATTTGCCTTTGGGACCGATAGCAAGGGAGGCCTGCTCATTTTTATACAATTTACTGTAAACCAGCTGGAAAGATCCGTCGTCAAGATTGCTGATCTTATAAATATTACCGTCATAGCAATTTACATAAAGTCCGCCGTCTTTGGTGTTGTACATGATGCTGCGCATGTCCAGGTCGACCTCATAGCTTTTCATAAAATTACCTTTGAGACTGTATTTGCTGATCTTCCCTTCATAGGTTTTCCCACCATTGCAGGTATAGTAGAACTCCCCATCGGAAGTGATGCCCATATTATGGGTTCCGGGTTCATCGTTAAAAAAAATGTCGGGGCTGATGGTCTGGGCATTCAGGCTGAACATACCCAGCGTAACCAATACAATAATAATAGAAATGGATTTTTTCATTGTTCTGTATTTTTATGTTCAGGACTAAATTACAAAAATGATTCCAAAAAAAACCGGATCAGCTGGCTGACCCGGTTTTTATCTTAAACATTGTGCAAGAATTATTCGTCAGAGAAATCCATTTCTGCAAGGCGTTTATAGCTTTTGTATCTCCATTTCGCATTCGCTTCAGCGATGGTTTGCAGTCTTTCTGCTTCTGCCGGGAATGCTTGTTTCAATGAAGTATACCTTACTTCGCCATTGATGAAGTCGTTAAAGAGGTTCCAATCCGGTTCTTTCGAATCGAGCACAAATGGATTATTTCCTTCTTCTTCCAGTCAGTGGGTTATAACGATACGTCTGCCAGTAACCTGATTCAACAGCATGTTTCATCTCCTCCTGTGATTTGCCCATGCCTCTGCGGAGCCCATGGTTGATACAAGGTGAGTATGCGATGATGAGTGATGGTCCGGGATATGCTTCTGCTTCTTTCAGTGCTTTGAAGAACTGTGACTGGCTAGCACCCATGGCTACCTGTGCAACATACACATACCCATATGACATGGCCATCATACCCAGGTCTTTCTTTCGGATTTTCTTACCTGAAGCAGCAAATTTAGCTACTGCCCCTACAGGTGTTGCTTTAGATGATTGTCCACCTGTATTGGAGTAAACCTCGGTATCCATCACAAGGATATTGATATCTTCTCCAGTTGCAATAACATGGTCGAGACCACCGTATCCGATATCATATGCCCATCCGTCGCCACCAAATACCCAGACTGATTTCTTTACGAAATATTGTTCAAGCTTAAGCAGATCCTTGGCCATAGGGTTTTTACTCTTTTCAAGAAGTGGAAGTAGCTTAGCGCTTGCTATTTTTGAAGCTTTTGCATCTTCTCTTCCTTCAATCCATTCTGTAATTGCTTCTTTCATCTTTGCGTCGCTTCCGAATCAAAGCTGTTTAAGTTTTAATTCAATACGGTCGCGAAGTTTATTAATACCTACTGCCATACCAAATCCATATTCGGCATTATCCTCAAATAGTGAGTTTGCCCATGCAGGTCCATGGCCTGATTCCTTATGCTCGCAATATGGAGTGGATGGTGCTGAACCTCCATAGATAGAGGAACAACCTGTAGCATTGGCAATCATCATACGTTCGCCATACAGTTGGGTGATGGCTTTAACATAAGGTGTTTCTCCACAACCTGCACATGCTCCAGAAAATTCAAATAGTGGTTGTGCAAACTGGCTGTTCTTAACAGTTTTATCTTTTTCAACAAGGTTTTCTTTATAGCTTACCTTGCTGTCAAGGTGATCAAAGCGTTCTACTTCATGTAGTTGTGAATCCAAGCGGCTTCATCAGCAGCGCTTTTTCCTTTGAAGGACAAACATCAGCACAGTTGCCACAACCTGTACAGTCGAGCACACTCACCTGGATCTTAAATTCATGCCCTTCAAAGCCTTTACCTTTGGCTGTAATCGTAGCTGTGTCTTTGGGAAGATCTTTCATTTCCTTCTCATTGATCAGGAATGGCCTGATGGCAGCGTGAGGGCAAACGAAAGCACACTGGTTACATTGTATACAGTTTTCAGGAACCCATTCGGGAACGTTAACAGCAATACCACGTTTTTCGAAAGCAGTGGTTCCTGCAGGGAAGGTACCGTCTTCCCTGTTAAGGAATGCACTTACCGGTAGATCATCCCCTTTCAGGTGGTTCACCGGATGACAAACATTGGCAACAAAATCAGGTCCTTTGACTTTGGCTTTTTTGTCGCTAAGTGTAATTTTTTTCCAATCAGCAGGAACTTTAATCTCAGTCACCTGACCGCCGCGATCAACCGCAGCATTGTTCATGTTCACGATCTCTTCACCCTTGTTTCCAAACGATTTCAGGATGGCTTTCTTCATCTGTTCAACAGCCAGCTCGTAAGGGATCACATCAGCGATCTTGAAAAATGCTGATTGCATGATGGTATTGGTCCTCGATCCGAGGCCAATTTCCACTGCGATCTTGGTGGCATTGATAATGAAGAACTGATGTCATTTTCTGCCAGATATTTTTTCATGCTATCCGGAAGTTTCTTTTTTGTTTCTTCCTCATCCCAGATACTGTTCAGCAGGAACGTCCCACCTTTTTTGAGTCCTTTCAGCATGTCGTACTTATCAAGGTATGATGGTACGTGGCATGCAACGAAATCGGGAGTATTTACCAGGTAAGTCGATTGTATGGGTGAGTCACCAAAGCGAAGGTGTGAGGTAGTGATACCACCTGATTTCTTGGAATCGTAAGCAAAATATGCCTGGACAAATTTATCAGTTGTGTCGCCGATGATCTTGATAGAGTTTTTGTTGGCTCCAACAGTACCATCCGATCCAAGTCCGTAGAATTTGGCTTCATAAGTTCCTTTTGGTGCTGTAAGTACGTCGGGAAGCAAGGGCAATGAGCTGTATTTTACATCATCATTGATCCCAACGGTAAAGTGGTTCATCGGTACAGCCTGCGCTAGGTTATCATATACAGAGATGATCATAGCCGGGGTGGTATCCTTTGAACTGAGACCATAACGTCCGCCTACAATCATGGGCGCTTTTTCCTTTCCATAGAAAAGATCCCTGATATCGAGATACAATGGGTCGCCATTTGCTCCGGGTTCTTTTGTGCGGTCAAGCACAGCAATGCGTTTCACAGTTTTAGGAAGCACATTTATAAAATATTTCTCAGAGAAGGGCCTGTACAGATGTACAGAGATAAGACCGATTTTTTCACCCTTGGCGAGTTTATAGTCTATCACCTCCTTGATGGTAGATGTGACTGAGCCCATGGCAATAATGATATTTTCTGCATCAGCAGCACCATAATAGGTGAACGGGTGATATTCCCTGCCTGTGAGTTTGGTGATCTCTTTCATATAATCTTCAACGACATCGGGGATAGGATCATAGAAACGATCGCCTGCTTCCTTGGCCTGGAAGAAAATATCGGGATTTTGTGCAGTACCCCTGGTAACAGGATGTTCAGGGTTGAGCGCATTATCACGGAATTTCTGAAGGGCTTCGAAGTCCAGCAATTGCTCCATGTCTTCATTGTCGAAGTATTCTACTTTCTGAATCTCATGAGAGCTCCTGAACCCATCGAAGAAGTGCAGGAATGGGATCCTTGTTTTTATGGATGCCAGGTGGGCAATACCACCCAGGTCCATGATCTCCTGAATGCTTCCGGTTGCCAGCATGGCAAAGCCTGTTTGCCTGGTCGACATCACATCGCTGTGGTCCCCGAAAATAGAAAGGGCATGGGCAGCAAGGCTCCTTGCACTCACATGGAAAACAGCAGGAAGAAGTTCACCTGCCATCTTATACATGTTCGGGATCATCAGGAGCAGGCCCTGTGAGGCAGTAAACGTAGAGGTTAGTGCACCTGACTGAAGAGAGCCATGAACTGCACCGGCAGCACCGGCTTCAGATTGCATCTCTTCAACCTTTACCGTTTCACCAAAGATGTTCTTCCTGCCATAAGCAGCCCATTCATCAATATACTCAGCCATGGTAGAGGAGGGAGTGATCGGGTAAATACATGCCACTTCGCTGAACATGTAGGCAAGATGTGCTGCAGCATAGTTGCCATCACAGGTGATAAAATTTTTCTTTTGAGCCATAATGTGTTTATTTTTAAGTCTTTACAAGTTCAATACAGTTGTACCAAAAAGGCAGCACGAAATTAATAAATTATATGAAGATGTATTTTAAATTCAGCTAATTTTAGAGGTGCCGAACTTTATTTATATTGATTTTAGATTGTTATACATTGAGGTGATTAAATATTTTTGCATACTTTTATGCATCTAAAAAATCGCTTGAGATAATAAGAAAATTAAATCATTAACCAAGACAATTATGGACCTGAAAACAAATTATATGGGGGTTGATTTGAAGAACCCTTTGATCGTTGGAGCCAGTAACCTGGTTACTGACCTTGGTGCCTTGAGGAAGATGGAAGAGGAGGGTGCTGCTGCTATTGTATATAAAACACTTTTTGAAGAACAGATACATCTGGAAAACCTGCAGAACTTCCATGCTGAAGAAGACTATGCCAACAGGCATGCTGAGATGACAGGTTCTCCATATCCAAGCTCTGACGAAGCCGGCCCGGAGGTTTTCCTTGCCAGGATAAAAGAGGCCAAAGAAGTGCTGGGTATCCCCCTGTTTGCAAGTCTCAATTGTGTATATGACGAAACCTGGGAAGAATACGCCAGGAAGATCGAAGATACTGGTGTTGCAGGGCTTGAATTAAATTTTTATGCCATTCCCCGCACATTCGAGATAGATGGGAGGTCGATCATTACTGAGCAGCTTGACCTGCTCGAGAAAGTCAAAAAAGCAGTGACGATCCCGGTGGCCGTTAAGCTGAGTCCGTATTATGCCAATCCACTTCATGTAATCGATCGTATGGATAAGCTGGGTGTAGATGCATTTGTGCTCTTTAACCGATTGTTCCAGCCGGAGATTGATATTGACATGGAAGAACATTATTTCCCATACAACCTTTCTACCCAGAATGATAACAGGATTGCCCTGAGATATTCAGGCTTGCTTTATGGAGAGATCAATGCCAAGGTTTGTGCCAATACAGGTATTTTTACAGGAGAAGATGTGGTATCCATGATTCTTGCCGGGGCAGATGTTACCCAGGTGGTCAGTACCATCTACAAGAATGGTATCGGACAGATCAGTACTATCCTGAATGAGATAGAAACCTGGATGAAGAAAAAGAACTATAAGTCGCTGGATGATTTCAAAGGGAAGCTTTCCAGAAAAACTTTACAGGATCCTTTTACATATAAACGTGCTCAATACGTTGATATCCTGATGAAGTCGGAAGAGATCTTTAAAAAATACCCGCTAACTTAAGAACCAAATACCAAGTTCCAAGATACAAGAAGGGTTGCCGCTGGCGACCCTTTTTTTAATACTTCTCGGCGAAGTCGTAGCCAGCCTGGAGTGCGTCGATATTCATCTTAACGATCTCTTCACCTTTGCGCCCGAAGATCTTGTACACGGCATCATGGAACAGTTGAACATCCATTTCCAGGAAGGGGAGGGCTGCACCTAAAATCACCATATTGGCGGCCCTTTTATTGCCCATATCCTTTGCCATAGTATCTGCATCGATGATGATATGCCTGGGCAGTTGTTTGATCTCTTTCAGGATCTTATCGATCTCAGGATAGTTTTTAATATTCACATGGGGGGTGCTGTTCGTAATCAGCCAGCCATCTTCGGAGAGCATGGTCACATAGCGTAGCGCTTCCATAGGTTCCACGGCAATGATCATATCGGCATGACCCCTGGGGATGAGGTCGGAGGCAACAGGTTTATCTGATAGGCGCAGGTTTGAATGTACATCACCACCGCGCTGGCTCATGCCATGCACTTCGGCCTGTTTCAGGTGCAGGTCGGCACCCATGGCTGCAGTTCCGATAATGGCGGCGATTGATAAAATACCCTGACCACCTACACCGGCTAAGATAATGTCCTTCTTCATGATCTCTATTGAATTGCTGGTTTAACTTTATTTTTCTCTGCCCGTATCCTTGTTGCGATGGTTTGCAAGCATTCACGCCTTGGGATGATCACTGAAACGCCTTTATAATCAAGCTCTTTCTTTATGATTCCCATATTCTCATCATGATGCTTATGTATGGGGTTTAAGATGTGGATATGTTTTTCTTCAACGCCCAGTCCGATACAAATATCCTCAATCTTACCCCTGGCATTTGAATTCTGCCCACCGGTCATGGCGGTAGTCTCATTGTCGAGGATCATCACTGTGATCGGGCTGTCGCTGATCACTGCATCCAACAAGCCTGTCATGCCGCTATGAGTGAATGTTGAATCTCCAATTACGGCAACTGCCGGCACAAGACCTGTATCTGCCGCTCCTTTTGCCATGGTGATGGAGGCACCCATATCAACACAGGTGTTGATGGCCGTAAATGGTTCAAGGGCTCCCAGGGTGTAGCACCCAATGTCGGAAAATACCCTGCCTCGGGCATATTTTTCAAGTGCTTCGTTCAGGGCGTTATAAGAATAGATATGTGGGCATCCCTTGCAAAGAGAGGGGGGCCTGCCCACAACCTGTGCTGATGCATCTCTTCCTTCGAAGAATTCCAATCCCAATGCTTTGGCAACGATCCCTGGATTTAGTTCTCCATCTCTGGGTATGGCACCTTCAAGCCTGCCACGGATGGTTTTACCATTGTTCATGTATCCCCTGAGCGATTCTTCAACAAGGGGATAACCCTCTTCAAGAACAAGGATCTCGTCACATTCCTTGTACATTTTCTCTATCTGTTTACGTGGCAGGGGGTATTGGCCTATTTTCAATACGGGGAAAGGTACTTTATGATCGGCGTAGTTCTCAATGAGATAATTATAAGCTATCCCACAGGCGATGATGCCCAGGCTCTTATCCTCTGCATCAATATATTCGTTATAAACTGAGTTTTCTGATTCCTGCATGTATGCATCCTGGCTTCCAAGCAACATTTTATACCTGCGTCTGGCATTTGCTGGCAGCAGAATAAACTGGTTTGGCGTATTTGGCATTTTCAGATCGTTTTGCTTACGCATATCCTTGCGGATGACCCCTGCCCTGGAGTGGGCCAGGCGGGTGGTGATGCGCATCAAAACGGGAATCTCAAACTTTTCTGACAGATCATATGCATAATGAACCATGTCATATGCTTCCTGCTGGTTGGACGGTTCCAGGATAGGGATCATGGCAAAGTTGCCAAAGAACCTGGAGTCCTGTTCATTTTGCGATGAATGCATGGATGGGTCATCAGCCGCCACAACCAGCAGCCCGCCATTAGCTCCTGTGATCGCAGAATTGATAAATGCATCTGCAGCAACATTCAAACCAACATGTTTCATACATGTCAGGCCCCGCTTCCCGATATAGGATACGCCCATGGCAGCTTCCATGGCTGTCTTTTCATTGGAAGTCCAGCTGGCAAACACTTTTCCTTCTCTGGCTTCCTTCGATTTTAGTATATATTCGGTGATCTCTGTCGACGGTGTGCCCGGGTATGCATATAGCCCTGATAATCCAGCATCTATTGCCCCCTGTGCAATGGCCTCGTCGCCGAGTAATGGTAACTTATTCATAGTGGAAATCCCTTGTTAAACAATGTAATCTGAGTGGATACAAAGCTAAAGAATTCTCATGTATTAACATTATGTTAATAAGTTCGATACTTAATTTATACTTATTATAAGTAATTTTGAATAAACTCAAATTTATGAACTTCCTTGCACATGCTTCCCTATCAGGAAATGATGATGAAATACTCATTGGCAATTTCATTGCTGATGCTGTAAAAGGAAATCAGATAGATCGTTTCAGTGACGGAATTAAGAAAGGGATCATGCTGCACCGGGAAATAGATTCATATACCGATCATCATCCTGTATTTATCCGGAGCAAACATAGAATACAGAGGAATATGGTAAATTCTCGGGGGTGGTCATCGACATTTATTATGACCATTTCCTCGCTACCGACTGGGAAGTATATTCTGATAAGGAATTATCGGAATTTGCATTGCATGTTTATAAGCTCATGCTGGAAAACTATCAGCTACTCCCGCCAAAATCAAAGCGTATCCTGCCATATATGGTGATCCACAACTGGCTGGTTGGTTATTCCCGCCTGAAGGACCTCCAATGGGTCTTCAATGGCATGTCGAGAAGAAGCAGTAAGTATCATTCAGGAATGGAAGGAGCCGTGGAAAGTCTGAAGAAACACTATACAGAATTTCATAAGGACTTCAGTGAGTTTTTCCCTGATATGATATCACATGCCAATGCATTCAGGGCGACCCTCTGACATTATTCCAGAAAGATTTTATTCGTCCCGATTATCTGATCACAAATTTAGCTGTCAGCTGTTTTCCGCATGTGCAACTAATGCTTGCAAAATAAATGCCTGCAGGCAGTGTGTTGATGTCGAGCCTTTCACTTACACGTCCTTGCATGTTTTCAGCCACTGTTTTATTGATCACTACCTGCCCAAGTTGGTTTACAATTGATAAGGTAACACCGGCATCTTGTGATGTTTCAAAGGCGATCATGACATGATCATCTGCAGGATTTGGAAATATGCTCAGTGAAGAGATCGGATCCTGCATAGGTTCATCAATCCCTGTGCCTGAGGTTGTATAATATGCCACAGTGTCGGTAGAGCCTGAACCACCTGAATTGTGCATGATCTCAATACTCATTAAGGGGCCAATGGAGTTTTCTGCAAACCAGGAATATTGTGTCCTGACCATGTCAAAGCTTTTAACGAAATTACCTGCGACAAATACAGAGTCCATCTCGGCATCCACTGTTATCGTTCTCAAAACATTTGTATATGTTCCTGTAGGAAGAATCAAAGTCCCCCATGCATCAGCAAATATTTCTGTCAGTGCTTCAATATGTACATTTGCCACTGCCGTTGTAGCGACCCCTTTATAGGTATCGAAGTAGGTGTCGTCATAGGTGAATGGAAATTTTATAAAGATCCTGGGATCGCTGTAAACCAGTACAGATGGGAATGTGCCGGTTGTTGATTGAGTGCCCAGATAATGATATCCGTCAGCATTGGTTAGGGCAAAGGTGAATAGAGTATCTCCAATACTCATAGCTACATTTGAAGTCGGAAACTGAGCACCTGCCGGAGCCTGGGAAGGATCAACAGCATTTATTTGTCCACCAAAGGTTGATGTTAAACCTGAAAAATCCCAGCTAACATTTGCCCCGCTTGCCCCGGTATTTAATCCGGTATTGGAAACAAATTGAAAATCAACAACATCGCCTATTATAGGCGTATTTTGAGGATACTGAAGCGTTGGTTGTGCCATAAGCATAGCTGTGAACAATACAAAGCTTGCTAAAAAGTAAAACTTTTTCATAACAGGTTGGTTTTGGTTATTATGTTATTCAAATATAGTAAATATTCTGGCGGAATCAAAGAAATTGATGGGTGCAGGGTGCAGAGTAGAGGGTCCAGGGGAAAGCCTTAAAAATGACCATGAAGCCATTGGAGAAGACTTCCGTGAATTCTTTCCGGATCTCATCTCCAATGCTGAGGCCTAAGGGGCCTACACTCTGAGAATATTTCGATAAAGATCTTTACAAGCCTACCTGATCACAAATTTAGCCGTAAGCTGCTTTCCGCATGTGCAACTCACGTTGGCAAAATAAATGCCTGCAGGCAGTGTGCTGATGTCGAGCTGCTCAATTATGCGTCCTTGTGTGTTTTCAGCCACTGTTTTTTTGATCATCATCTGCCCAACCTGGTTTACAATGGATAAAGTAATGCCGGCATCCTGCGATGTTTCAAAAGCGATCATGACATGATCTTCGACTGGATTAGGGTATACGATGAGCTGTGAAACCGGGTTCACTGGATCATCCACTATCCCTGATCCCGCTGCAGTATAGTAAGCACAAGTATCTACCGCCCCTGTCTTATCGCAGAACTCTATGCTCATCAAGGGGCCTTTTGAATCCTGTGCGAACCAGGAGTATTGTATTCTGTCTATAAGAATCTCCTTGACGAATTTTCCTCCTACGAAAACGGAGTCGATCTCCGCATCCACCGTTACCGTGCGCAAAACATTTGAATACGTACCATCGGGGAGGATCAATGTTCCATAAGCATCCGCCCACATTTCTGTAACGGCACTAACGTGTAAATCAGCCATTGAGGTGGTGATTATGCCTTTATACGTATCGAAATATGTATCGTTATAGGTGAATGGAAATTTAAGGAAGGTCCTGCTATCACTGTATATGAGAAGGGAGGGGACACTGCCGATTAAGGTTTTAGATCCCAGATAAAAGTATCCATCTGTGTTTGCTAAGACAAAAGTGTAAAGGGAGTCGCCCATGTTAAGGGCTACGCTTGCCGTTGGAAATTGTTCCCCTGAGGGGGCTTCCGATGGTGCAATGGCGAGAATCTGTCCTCCACTACTTGAAGTTAACCCAGAATAATCCCAGGTAACATTGGCCCCACTGGGCTCAGGTGATAATCCGTCAAAGGATACATACTGTATTTCTGTAACATCTCCAATTTCTGGAGCATTCTGAGGAAATTGAACGGTAGGTTGTGCCATCAGCATAGCTGTGCATAATACAAAGCTTGCCAAAAAGTAAAACTTTTTCATAATAGGTTGGTTTTGGCTATAGGGTAAACCAAATATAGTAAATATTTAGATGAAATCAAAGTATTAGGGTTTGTGCAGGGTACTGGGTGCTATGTGCTGGGAATGCGCATTTATAACAAATTAGTTGAGAAATAGTGAGTTTTTTGTTCTTCAATTGTATATGAAATGATGCGGTTTTGCGTTATATGAATTGTAGATTATATTAATCAGGGTGTAAATGATTTTTTGCATGATATTTGTGTAACAATATGAATTGTATAGCGTCTAATTAATAATGTTAACAGCTAATCAGGGCCTAGCACCCTGAACCCTGTACCTTGCACCCTGATAAACGACAAATCAATCCTGGTATGACCGATTACGGAAACATTAGCCTCGATGAGAAAGTTGCATTTCTGAAACATGTAAACATTTTTGCTGAAACCGGTGAGGAGTTTCTTCTTTCACTGGCCACTGTCTTGCAGGGCATGAAGGCCAAACCGCAGCAAACCATTGTTAAGAAAGGTGAGTCAGGTGATGCCATGTTCATTATTACTGCAGGTTCTGTTCGCATTCACGATGGGAGCCACGTCCTTTCAAGGTTATCGAAGAATGATGTATTTGGCGAATATTCCCTGATTGATGATGGTCCGCGATCAGCCTCAGTCACAACAGAAACAGAAAGCTATTTTTTGCGTTTGCGCAGACAGGATTTTGAGAGCCGCCTTGCTGATGATCCGGGATTTGCAAAAGGTATCATGAAGGTGTTGATCAGCCGGATGAGAAACATGAATGAGCTTGAAGAAAAGCTGGCCAAGAGCTATATTAAGATCCAGAAACAGAAAGAGGCCATTGAAGCCCAAAACCAGAATATCCAGTCTGCAAAAGAAAAGCTTGAAGAACAGAATTTTGAATTGTTACACCTGAATGAGGAGAAGAACCACCTGATCAGCGTGGTGGTGCATGGATTGAAAAATCCCCTGACAAGTGCGCTTACCATGATAGACATGGTGATGAACGATCCAAACCATGTTTGTGATGAACACAGTGAATATGCAGGGATCATCCTAAATTCCTTGCAGCGCATGAACAAGATGATCAACCAGGTACTCGATATCAATGTGATCGAATCAAAGGTTTATCAGCTCAATATGGAAAAGATCAACCTGAAGGAGGTGATTGAGAAGATCAGCAATATCTATAAGCATACTATTGACCAGAAAGAACTTGAATTCAAGCTTTCGCTTGAGGAACTGCATGCAGAATTGAATGAGGTGTATATTCTCCAGATCATCGATAACCTGGTTTCCAACGCCATTAAGTACACTCCTGTGGGGAAGTCGATTGCAATTGCATTGAGTGGCGATAACGGAAAGGTTCTTCTGGAGGTTAAAGACACCGGCATCGGCATTCCAAAACAACTGCTTCCTGATCTTTTTGATCAATACGAGCATAAAAAACATCATTTACAGCAACTCGATCCTGACACAGGCCTTGGCCTGGCCATAGTAAAGAAATATGTGAATGCCATGAATGGCAGGGTGTGGTGTGAGAGTGAGCCGGAACGAGGCTCGTCCTTCTTTGTTGAGTTTGACGCGATATAGATGTTGGATGTTGGGTGTTGGATGTTGGGTTGATTGTTGATATTTCATTGTAATTTTATTCTCTCCTTAACTATTAACTGTAATCAAATGGTACGGCAGATTGAAATCTCATTACCCCAATATCATCGGGGATATCACCTGATAACACACTTAATTGAAAAAGAATTGCCTGATTTGCCTGAGCAAGGCATCTTACATGTATTTATAAAGCACAGTTCAGCTGGCTTAACAATTAATGAGGATGCAGACCCCAGTGTAAGGGTAGATTTTGAATCTTTTATGAATGAGTTGATCCCTGAGAATCACCCTTTGTACAGACATATTATGGAAGGCTCTGATGATATGCCAGCCCACTTGAAATCCAGCTTGTTGGGATCTTCAATTTCAGTTCCTATCAGCCAAGGAAGGCTTAATCTTGGAACATGGCAAGGAATATACCTTTGTGAATTCAGGAATCATGGAGGGAGCAGAAAACTTGTTCTAACTGTAATTTCTTAGGATTAAGTAGAAGTTCACCTAACATCTAACACCAAGCATCTGTAACCAATCCAAAATCCAACACCCAACATCCAAAATCAGGACGTTATTATTGAAATATCATTTCTAATTTAAAATTTATAATTAACTCAACACCCAACACTCAACACTCAAAACCTCAAGAGGTTTTAACGTCCAGTGCATCTCTCAGCCCATTACCGATGATCATGAATGCCAGTACCATGAGCATAATGGCCAGGCCCGGCAGGATGGCCAGGTAGGCTGCATCCAGGATAATGTAGGCATAGTTTTCCTTGATCATGGTTCCCCAGGATGGCATAGGTGGTTGTACTCCGATCCCCAGGAAACTCAGCCCGGCTTCAATGAGAATGGCGGCAGCAAAATTGGCTGCAGAGATCACAATTACCGGTCCCATGATATTGGGCAGCACATGCCTGAAAATGATCCTGAAGTTTTTGAATCCCAGCGCCCTGCCGGCTTCTACGAATTCTTTTTCCCTGATACTGAGGATCTGTCCGCGCACCACCCTGGCCACTTCCACCCACATGGTAAGCCCCACGGCAATAAAGACCTGCCAGAATCCTTTTCCCAGCGCGAAGGTGATGGCAATGACAAGCAAGAGGGTTGGGATCGACCATACTACATTGATGAGCCATACAATCAGATTATCGAGCCAGCCCCTGAAAAAGCCCGCAATGGCTCCCAGGGTGATACCAATGATTAGGGAAATAAACACTGAGATGAAGCCTACCGACAGGCTCACCCTGGCACCGATCATGAGCCGGCTGAGCAGATCACGGCCATAGCTGTCGGTGCCCAGCAAGAAATGTCTTTTTTACAATGCTCTTTTCAGGTTCTTCATCAACAAGTTTTGCAACAGGATAGGCAATAAGTTTTTTATCAGTCACCTCAGTGGGTGTATATTCTGAAACAATGATGTTATCATTTTTTATTTCCCAATCTGATATTGGAATGTCCTGAAAATCAGGATATTTTACCATAAAACATCCTCTCAAACAAGTTTCTGTGCTCAATCGTTTGATCTCTTTTTATCTGCAGCATCATCACACTGAAACCAGGTTTTTGCCTGGCGATTTCAAGGTGTTGTGCGTTCGCCATGGGTGAGCTGTCGGGGGTGATGAGGTATCCCAGGGTAGCGATGATGGCCACAAGAAAGATGAACAGCAAGGCTGAGAAAGCGAGGTGATTTTTCTTGAATTTTCGCCATGCGTGAGCGGAAAGTGATTCACCGGTGATATATTCTTTTTTCCTGAAGAGCATATGTGCAAATGTAATTAAAATTACAGGTTCAGGGTGCAAGGTGCAGGGGGTACAGGGGAAGTTTAATCATAAATTCCTTGAACCCTGTACCCTGTCCCTTGAACCAGCTTTTTTTTGCTTTCTTTTTATCAACGGAATAAAAAATATATATCTTTGCAGTCCGATTAATCACGGTGGATGTAGCTCAGTTGGTTAGAGCGCTAGATTGTGGTTCTAGAGGTCGCCGGTTCAAATCCGGTCTTCCACCCAAAAAATCCCGCCCCCGGCGGGATTTTTTATTGATGATAAGTACTTCTTCTATCATCTATCACCTTCACCTTCTCCTTCTAGTCTCAACTATCTATCACCTAGAATCTACTATCTCCTTTATATTTTATGTACTTTTCCGTTGATAGAGATTTTCTACGTACTTTTTTGCTTGTCCAAAAAAGTACCAAAAAAAGACATCCCCGGACAAGGTCTTCGATAGTGTTTTGTATTTCAAATTGACTTCATCATTCAGACTGCGCCCGGGTCCTTAAATGCTGCGCATTTATATGGAAGATATTATACAGAATGAAAGTCTTTTTCAACAATATCTGCATCTTGAGAGAATGGTTAGATTACAACCTAAACTTGTTGATATAGAGTGGTTGCAATGGGAACAGGCGGTGATAGGGAGTTGCATAGGGGGTGGCCTTGTGGGATTGCTATAGGGAAGTTACGGTTTCCTGTTCCCTTGACATTTTTGGTTCTTTTTGGTCAAGCAAAAAGAACAATAAAAGATGGTCTGTACTTTTTTGCTTGTCGAAAAAAGTACCAAAAAAGGACATCCCCGGACAAGGCCTTCGATTGAGGTATGGCTTTTTTAGACACTTTTTCATTCAGGCTGCGCCCGGGTCCTTAAATGCTGCGCATTTATATAAAATACAAATAAAAGCGAAAGTAAGTCTTCGGCAGCAATAGCTGCATTTTGAGCGGAATTGCGCCCCGAGAATACGGGGCAAAGCATGAAGCGAAAAAATGGCAGCGGTTTTGTTCCGAGTGCTCGGAACAAAAATTGCCTATGAAGACTTACGATTCTTTGGTTCTTTCTTCTAAAGAAAGAACATATAGGTATATTGAATTAACTATCTTTACAGAGCTAATAACCAAAAGGGAAAAAATCACTATCATGATGCCAAACAGCAGATCAGGAATTTTCATAATGATACTGGCAGCTGCCGGTATTGTGGTGGCCGTTTATTTTTTATTCTTTTATAATCCAGCCCCTGGGGTGGGACCTGAAAATCTTGTCGGTACCTGGGAAAGGACTGATTATCCCTATATGATCGAAGTGAGATCATTCGATGAAGATGGTAGTCTTGATGCGACTTACCTGAATCCACAACCGATAAATGTAGGTACAGCAAAATGGGAGGTTTATGAAGATAAACTGTACATGTATGTTGAAATGCAGGATGTTAATTACCCGGGATCAAACTACACCCTGGTTTACGAGGAACAACCGGAGAAGCTGAGCGGGACATACTTTCAGGCTGTTAGCAAAGAATCCTTTACTGTGGCTTTTACGAGGACAAAATGAATCAATATTTCATATATCATATAGCATTGAACATTTAACATTTAGCATATTTATTCAGAAGTCAGAAACCAGTAACCCTTAGCCCTTAGCCTTTAGCCCTTAGCCGTTACCCAGCATCTAAACATTTTGCGTATTCCATTGTTATATCTCCAGACTATTTAACTTGACTACAATGAAAAAAATCAAATTATTAATGATCTTGTGCATTTTTGGCATTACGGCCTTGAATGCCCAGGACAAACCCAACATCCTTGTTATCTGGGGTGATGATATTGGCCAGTCCAATGTTTCTGCCTACACCATGGGAATGATGGGTTACCGTACACCCAATATCGACAGGATCGCTGATGAAGGAATGATCTTTACTGACTATTACGGCGAACAAAGCTGTACAGCGGGTAGGTCATCATTTATTACCGGACAAAGCGTATACCGTACCGGACTTTCAAAAGTTGGTTTGCCGGGTGCTGAACTTGGCCTGAGTGAGAAAGATCCAACTATTGCTGTAATCCTGAAGGATCAGGGTTATGTTACCGGACAGTTTGGTAAGAACCACCTGGGCGATCGGGATGAGTACCTGCCTACTAATCATGGCTTTGATGAGTTTTTAGGAAATCTCTACCACCTGAATGCAGAAGAAGAACCTGAAAACGAAGATTATCCAGGTGACTGGGTGATGGCTGACGGTCAGACTTTTCACGAGAAATTTGGTCCACGTGATGTAATTCATTCTTACGCTGATGGTAGGATTGAGGATACTGGCCCTCTCACTAAAAAACGCATGGAAACCATCGACCAGGAGACTGTTGACGCGGCCGAGCGTTTTATCCGTGATGCCGTAAAGAACGACGAAACTTTCTTTGTCTGGTGGAATGGTACACGCATGCATTTCCGCACACATGTGAAGGATGAGCATCGTGGCATTTCAGGACAGGATGAATATAGCGACGGCATGGTGGAGCATGATATGCAGGTTGGTCAGTTGCTTGAATTACTCGATGAGTTGGGCATAACTGACAATACTATCGTATTTTACAGTACGGATAACGGACCACATTACAATACCTGGCCGGATGCAGCCTCCACTCCTTTCAGGGGAGAAAAGAACACCAACTGGGAAGGTGGCTGGCGAGTACCTGCCATGGTTCGCTGGCCCGGTTTGATTGAGCCCGGATCTGTTTCGAATGAGATTATGCACCACATGGACTGGCTACCTACATTCGCAGCAGCGGCAGGTAATGAAGACGTGAAGGAGGACCTGAAAAATGGATTGAGTGCAAATGGCAGGGATTATAAAGTGCATCTTGATGGCTATAACTTCATGCCTTACTTTGCTGGGGAAAAGGATGCTCCAAGACATGAGATATTTTATTTTTCTGACGATGGCGACCTTACGGCCCTCCGTTATGATGACTGGAAGCTGATCTTTATGGAACAGCAGACCGAAGGGACTTTCCGTGTTTGGATGGAACCATTTACTCCATTACGTGTACCACTGATCCTTAATCTGAGAAGGGATCCATACGAGCGAGCGCCTCTAACATCAAATACATATTATGATTGGCTTCTGGATCGTGCTTATCTGCTTGTTCCTGCCCAAACATATGTAGGTGGATTTCTTTCGACATTTCAGGAATTCCCACCACGACAAAAGGCCGCAAGTTTCAGTCTTGACCAGGTGATGGAGAAACTGGAAAAGGGCTATGATGGGCAATAGTGAAATAGCATTTGTCATTTCGAGCGTAGCGAGAAATCTATCGATACTTTGATGCTAACAGATTTCTCCTTACAGTCGAAATGACTTATATGGGCTTCCGATAACGGAAGCCCTTTTTTTTGATTTATCGTATCCGGTATTACGAAATATCGTAACTTTGAATATAAATATCTTAATTTATTTTCATGGATCCATTGTTTCATCTTTACGTATTTGCCGGTCTTTCGTTTGCATTTGCCATTATTAATGTGGTAGTAGGGCTTCAGAAAGGTGCTGAGCGAGGATATCTGTATTTCGGAATCATATCTTTCTGCGTGGGAATGTATTATCTTATGTTTCCATTAGCTTCCAGCATATTAGAACCTAATGTATATGGGATGCTTGGGCTCGTATCCTTTATGATTGCCTTTGGGCTTTTTCCATGGTTTATCATGTACTATGGAGAGTGCCGCAGAACTAAGATTCCATGGATACTATCTGCAGGAATGGGCTTGACCCTGGTATTATTCCTATTCAATACTGATCAGCAGGGAATCAAATGGTGGAATATTGTTGCCCATATTGTATTATTGGGGATTGCCGCTTATGGAATGATGGCAGTAAGGAGTTTATTGAAAAAAGACAAGAGAAGGTCAGCTAAGGTTCTTTTTGTAGCCTTTCTTGCTTTTACCTTGCTCATCTTTGATGATATCATCTTTGTGCATTTTAATGATTATTACCTCTTCAACCTACCTGAATCAATCCTTCCTTTCGATTATTTTTTCATTCTTTTCATGATCATTATGGGAGCCCGTCTTGCCAGGGAAATACAGGAGAAAACGTATTTGAAAAGTCAGTATATCCTTAAAGAACAACGGTGGTTAAAGTTATTGGACGAAGTAGAACTCATTGTCGTTGAAATTTCTAATCAAGGAATCATTAACTATGTGAACCCTTATTATTTAAAATTGTCCGGATACCGCTTGGAAGAAGTTGTTGGGAAGAATTGGTTCGTGGGATTTCTTCCTGAAAAGGAAGGCAAAAGGGTGTATGATGCATTTCAGGAAAACCTTCAATCAGAATATCATCCTAACTATAAAAATCCTATTCTCACCAAAAATGGTGAGGAACGCATGCTTGCATGGTCCAATGTGGTCTTGCATGATGAAAATGGTAACTCAACAGGAAGTATCAGTATAGGGGCGGATATCACCGATAGTGAAGCGGCTTTTGAAGAAATTGAGTCATTGAAAGCGAGGCTGGAATTAGAGAATGTGCTGCTGAAGGCAGAACTGGGCCAGGGAGGAATGTCAGGTGAGATCACGGGAAAAAGTGATGCTATAAAGTATGTGATCCGGCGGGCCGGACAGGTAGCGGATACTGATACCACGGTACTGCTTGAGGGAGAGACCGGTGTAGGAAAAGAGTTAGTGTCAAATTACATTCAGGCAAACAGCAAACGAAAAGAAGAGCCATTTGTAAAAATCAATTGTTCGGCGCTGCCGGGTCCCTTACTGGAAAGTGAACTTTTTGGACATGTTAAGGGTGCTTTTACAGGGGCCGACCGAAATAAAAAAGGATTAGCCGAAATGGCAAATGGAGGTACGCTGTTTCTTGATGAAATTGGGGAGATTCCAATGGAATTGCAGCCGAAATTATTACGCTTTCTACAGGAAGGAGAATTTACACCGGTGGGCAGTGAGAACGCTAAAAAAGTGGATGTTCGTATTATTGCTGCTACCAACAGGGAATTGCTCACTGAAATTGAAAAAGGTGCATTCAGAGATGATCTCTATTACAGGATCAGCGTATATCCAATCACAATTCCTGCCTTGAGAAACCGCATAGAGGATATTCCTGAATTTACCGAATTATTTGTTCAGAAATATGCCAGGAAGCATGGCCGCTCTATTCAGAAAATCTCGAAAACTGTGCTCAATCAATTAAAGGCTTACCACTGGCCGGGGAATATACGAGAGCTGGAAAATGTAATCGAAAGGGCAATCATTATCTGTGAATCCGATACACTGAAAATCAAAGATATTCCACTTTTCGCTCAATTAAAATCGACGGAAAAAGTAAAAGAGAATAGAATGCTTACACTGCAAGATGCCGAACGTGAACATATTATCAGAGCGCTGAAGGCATGCAGCTGGAAAGTGCACGGCACCGGTGGAGCTGCCAATATCCTTGGCATTAACCCCAATACGCTGCGGTCTAGGATGAAGAAGCTTGGGATCCGGAAAGAATAGAGAACAGAGGAACAAGGAATAAGAATAAGAAGGTATTCTTCATTAATCATTAGGATTTAATCAATAATCAATCCTTGTACCTGGTATCCGGTACCCGGAATCTGGCACCCGTCTTTCGTGCTATTTCGTCAAATCACGATATTTCGTAACTAATATTCCAACCCTTATTTTGTCAAATTTCAGATAACGAGGTGATTACCATCTTGGCACGTGTATTGACTATGGGAATGTGTAAAGTATTCATTATTTAATAACTCACTTTTGGAAAAAGTTGACATTCAGGCCACGATCTCCCAAAGTAAATTAACTGAATTTAATCAATCCAAGCAGGCTTTCCTTGATAGCTTGCAATCAGCTGATGGATATGTAGGCTATACCGAAAATCCGGGATGCTCATATGGTATCAGAATAGAATGGGAGAGCAGACGTCAGCTTGACGAATTCCTAAATAGTGAATTGTTCAAATTTATTCATGGAGCCATTATCACTCTTGGTATTCTAAGAAGTATTACAGTAATTTCAGAAAAGGATAAAAGCATCATTAACCTCTAGAAGAAATAAATAATTATTATTCGGTTTATCAACAATAAAAATTTAAAACAATGAAAAAAATTATTTTATTATTACTCGGCTTACTTGTCGGTACAGTGGCCTTTGCTCAAGACAAACCCAACATCCTGGTGATCTGGGGTGATGACATTGGACGATCTAATATCAGTGCCTATACGATGGGTATGATGGGTTATCAAACCCCTAACATCGACAGGATCGCTGATGAAGGAATTATTTTTACAGATTATTATGGTGAGCAGTCATGCACGGCTGGCCGTTCATCCTTCATTACCGGACAAAGTGTGTTTCGGACTGGTCTGTCTAAAAGTGGGCCTTCCTGGTTCTGACCTTGGTATGCGAATAGAAGATCCTACGATAGCAGGATTATTGAAGGATCAGGGTTATGCAACCGGTCAATTTGGAAAAAATCATTTAGGTGACCGCGATGAAATGTTACCTACCAATAATGGTTTTGATGAGTTTTTAGGAAATCTATATCATTTAAATGCAGAAGAGGAGCCGGAATTAGAAGACTATCCGAGGGATTTTATTACATCGGATGGAACTACATTTCTTGAGAGATATGGCCCAAGAGGCGTGATAAAATCATCGGCAGATGGATCAATTGAAGATACTGGTCCTTTAACCAAAAAAAGAATGGAAACCATTGATGACGAAACAGTAGCTGCTGCTATTGACTTTATAAAAAGACAAAATGATGCTGGCATTCCATGGTTTGTATGGTGGAGTGGAACGCGGATGCATTTTAGAACACATGTTAAAGATGAACTAAGAGGAATTTCCGGACAGGATGAATATTCAGATGGTATGGTTGAACATGATATGCACATTGGTCAGTTTTTAGAATTGCTGGATGAATTGGGAATAGCAGACAATACCATTGTATTTTATTCTACTGATAATGGTCCTCATTATAACACATGGCCGGATGCAGCATCTACTCCATTTCGCGGAGAAAAAAATACCAATTGGGAAGGTGGTTGGAGAGTACCTGCTATGGTTCGCTGGCCAGGTCAAATCCCTGCAGGTGCAATAAGTAACGAAATAGTCCATCACATGGATTGGTTACCTACTTTCTTGTCTATTGCAGGAAAGTCCGACATCAAGGAAGACCTTATGGATGGATATAGCTTCAAGTGCATTGAACAGAGATTATAAAATTCACCTTGATGGCTATGACATTACGGAACATCTTAAGGATCCACAAAATGTTAAAAGTGGTAGAGAAGAGATCTTTTATTTTTCTGACGATGGAGATTTAACTGCATTAAGATATAACGACTGGAAACTCATTTTTATGGAACAAAGATCTCAGGGTACTTTCGAAGTTTGGGCAAATCCATTTACTCCTTTACGTGTACCCCTTATGTTCAACCTGAGAAGAGATCCTTATGAAAGAGCACAGCTTACATCCAATACCTATTACGATTGGTTGTTGGATCATGTATTTTTTATGGTACCGGCTCAAACTTATGTAGGTAGTTTTTTAACAACCTTTCAGGAATACCCACCACGCCAGAAAGCTGCAAGCTTCAGTTTGGACCAGGTGATGGAAAAGCTGGAAAATGGATATGATGGACAATAAATTACAGAAATGAAAGGATGGAGAAACTTCTTCCTGTCATTCTGTTTTGGAGATATTAGATTTTGAGAAAAAAGACTGTTTGCTTTTATAAATATGAAAAATGAAGACGTTATGAATTTATTCAAAATAGTTTTTTCAATTGTTATCCTGGGAATGGCCTTTTCGGCCGTTTCCCAGGATGATGAAGCCTCTGAAGGAGAACAAGATCGCGAATCACAGGCAATGGATGCAACAGCTACCCAATGGAGCTTTCAGCTGGCCTATCAAATGGATGCCCGATTACTATAACGATGTGGTGAATGGGGTCCCCCGATCACCTGGGCTTGATAACTACCTGCAACTGAGGATAGTTGCACCAATTCCCCTAAAAGGCCTGACTATTTTGCCACGACTTACATTTCGCCATTATGAAGATGTTGGAAACAGGGAAGTCAGGGATAGGAAATACAGAGCTCTTCGGTTTAATTATTCCTAAATTTAGCGATTGGGGAACAGGGAGGGCCGGTATTGGTCCTTTGGTTACTTTTCCGGGGAATAAATATGTTGCAAAAAGCGAATGGGGCTATGGTTTTGCTGCCGCTATTGTAAATAATACCGGGCAATGGTTTTATGGTTTGTTCTTTACTCAATCATTTCGTGCCGTTGATCCAAATGCTTTATCACCGGGCGAATCAGACGTCAACCCTTTAGGGATTGCTCCCTTTTTGGCATATCGCATAGGTAAAACAGGACTTTATATTCAAACCGCTGATATCGTAGCTCTTTACGATTGGAAAACAAAAGGATTTTATTTGCCAGTGGGCTTACGATTTGGTAAAGTATGGGTATGGGAAACGTCTTCCCTTAATGTGTATGCTGAGTACAGAACCAGTGCAGTATATAAGAATTGGGAGGGATCTGCGGTGAAAAATTCATACCGTTTAAATGTCTCCTATACTATTCCGGTGGGAAAGAAAAAGTGATCGAAGAATTGCTAAATACGGCATTATTGGATTAACTTTGTTTCAAAATGATAGCAGTAATCTAAACCTTAATGTATTATGAGAACAATAATTAAACTTCTTCCAATTTTGATGATCGCGGTCATCCTGTCAGCATGTTCCAGCCTTCAGGTTACCTCTGACTATGATAAATCAGTAGATTTTACCCAGTTTAAGACTTTTGAATACTATGGCTGGGCTGCAGAGAGTGATAAAATTCTCAACCAACTTGAAAAGGAACGTATCGAGGCTGCTTTTGGAGACGAATTCAAAAAGCGTGGACTCGAGTATGTCAAGTCAGGTGGTGACCTGATCGTGACGCTTTTCGTGATGACCGAAGACAAAACACAATATAATGCAACCACTACTGGTATGGGTTATGGCGGATATGGTGGTTATTACGGCTACGGACCAGGATGGGGTGGTCCGGGGATGGGCATGAGTATGTCTACCACAACCGTCAGCGAATATAATTATACAGTAGGCACCCTGGTTGTTGATATCTATCACGCAAGTGATGAGAAATTGATTTGGGAAGGAATTGGTTCAGGCACTGTAAATGGCAATCCCCAAAAAAGGGAAAAGAACACCCCCAAAACAGCAGCCGCAATCATGGCTCCCTACCCGGTGAAGCCGATCGTAGAACCTAAGAAATAATAATTGCCTATGGCCGAGACAAAAAACTCAACGACTACCGCTAAACCTCCTTTGAGGAAGCTTATCATCGGAACAGTAATTTTTGTGATCGGCTTCGCTAGCCCCATAGCAATCCCATGGGTACTTGCCACTAGTTGGCCTGATGGACTGAAAGCGGTCTTATCAGGCCTTCTTGCATTTGGTGTTCCTGAACTTTTCATGGTCATTGCAGCAGCTGTGATGGGCAAAGAAGGTTTCAACTATGTAATGGCAGGCCTTGGCCGCTTTCTGAAGCCACTGGCGCCTCCCGATGAGGTGAGCAAAACACGCTATACTATAGGCCTGATCATGTTTTTCGTACCCATTGCATTTGGTTTCCTGGCGCCTTATTTCAGCCATCACCTGAGTTTTATGGAAGGGGATGAATTGATCTATAACATTGCAGGTGATGTGATGATATTCCTGAGCCTTTTCTTGCTTGGCGGTAACTTCTGGGATAAGTTGCGTTCATTGTTTGTGCACAAAGCGAAAGCTACATTTCCTGGTAAACCTGAATTAAATAAGTGACCGAATATTCATAATGAGCCCATTAGAAATTGTAAGCAGGAGTATAAAACCTTTCAGGCTCAAGATGGCATGGCTGCTGACCATTGCCATCTTATACAGCTGTTTTGTTCAGGCACAGGAATTTGAACCCAGGAGCCTGGGGAATCTACCTGTTAAATCAAACTTTGCAATTCTTGGATATGGTTATTCTACAGGGAATGTCTTGCTCGATCCGGCTATTTCTATAGACGACCTGAACGCCAGGGTACATATGCTTGCTGTCGGATACCTGCGGAGCTTCAACCTCTTTGGTAAAGTGGCAAAGGTAGATGTCGTATTGCCATATGCGATTGGCGATTGGGAAGGCAGATACGTTGGCATTGACACGGCTACCAGCAGAAATGGTTTCGGAGATGCTCGAATCAGGCTGTCGGTCAATATTATTGGCTCTCCGGTATTAAAAATGAGTGAGTTCAGGAATTATAAGCAAAAAACAATTCTTGGATTCAATATCCAGGTAATTGCTCCAACCGGTCAGTATTTCTCTGACAAATTATTGAACCTGGGTTCAAATCGATGGACATTCAGGCCTCAGGTTGGGGTATCTCATATGATGAACAGGTGGATACTCGAATTCTATATTGGTGGGTGGTTCTTTACAAAGAATAATAATTTCTTGAATGGGAATAAACTTAGCCAAAACCCGATTGGTATTACAAAGGTTCATGTGATCTATTCTTTTCCGAAAGGAGTATGGCTGGCTGCTGATATCGGATATGGCGTTGGTGGCAGAACACTGGTGAATGATGTTAAAAGGGATACACGTATTTCCGGAATGCGTTTTGGCCTTACCACGATGATCAAAATCATGAAACAGCATTTCCTGAAATTATATGTTGTATCAGGTATACGCTTCGAGAAAGGGTCTGATTATGATATGCTGGGTATTGCATACCAATTTACCTGGTTGGGAAAAAAAGCGAAGAAATAAAATCATAAGTTATGATAAAGAAATATTTGAAAATCACCAAAGAGTATTCTGATGCCGCAAAAGACAAGGGGAGCCCGGCAACTTTTTCGCCTGGAAGTGCTGATCGATGTTTTGTTTGCCCTGATGATTTATAAGTTGTTCACTTTTATGCCTAATCCTCAGATTGATGGCTTTGGCAGAGCAGAATTATACCAGGTACTCACTGAAAGCTACTTGAATTACACCGTGATCCTGATTGGATTGGTCTTGGTGATTATTTACTGGGGGTTGAATAATTTGCAGTTCGGAAACCTGGATCGTACTGATGGGAAGCATGCCAGCCTGGCTATTCTGCAGGTTTTTTCGTTGATGCTGTACATTTATTTTGTGCGCCTGGATGCAGAGTTTGAAGGAGAAGTTTTTCTGATGCAGATGCAGAGCTTGTTTTTAGCCCTTGCAGGATTTTTGAGTGTTGCCAGCTGGCATTATGCAATAAAAATGGATTGGTGAGCGAGGATCCTACCGAACTTGAAAAGGATAAGATGTACATCAAGTTTATGCCGGAGCCTATCGTTTCCGTACTTACATTCCCACTTGCATATTTCGGTCCCCTGGTATGGACCCTGGGATGGTTGTTGCTGATCCCAGTTGGTTATTTGAGTAAAGTGATTCAGAAACGAATGAAAGCGAAGAAAGAAGTAGGTAGTGCCTAGTGCCTAGTTGCTAGTTCCTAATTGGAGTGATGAGATCTTAATTATTATTGGGTAGCTTCTCCAGGCAATTTACTTGAGAATGTCGCCATGAACTGTTCCCAGGTTTTATTTTCATAAATGCCCTCGCCAAAATAGGTGAGCACCTGTTCCATATCAGGAGCTTTCCTGTATCCGCCCACTACCGTGAGCCATTCGGTTGTGCTGCTCAGAAATACAAAGGAAGGATATGATAATTTTCCTTTCAGCAGGGCCTGGGCCATCTGGTGTGTTGACCGTTTACCTGCCGGATTGGGATTCACAAAAGCTTGATCCTTAACGTAAATGGTATCTTTCTGCTCCGCATCCAGTTTCACTGCATAGAAGTGTTCATTCATGATACTGACGATCACCGGATCAACAAAGGTGGAAGCATCCATTTTCTTACACCATCCGCACCAGTCGGTATATACATCGATAAAAAAATGCTTGGGTTCTTCCTCTGCCAGTGCAACAGCTTCTTCAAAACTCATCCATGCGATCTTTTCCTGCGACATGGCAGGAATACTCAAAAGCAGGGCAAATATGATCAGGATGCCTCTGGAAAAGTGTTTCAGGGTGGTACTTTGTTTATTCATTGTATGCTTTCTGATTAGTTTCGATTTGGTATTTATACATTCTATAACATTAGACGACCGCATTTTGTTTTCCTTACACATCAATATTTGGCATCCCGGTCGATCTCCCGCTGAATATCTTTCTTCTTGAGGGTGTCACGCTTGTCATAATAATGTTTACCCCTTGCCAGGGCAATTTCCAGTTTGGCCAGACCTCTGTCGTTGATAAAAAGCATGGTAGGGACGATGGTGAAGCCTTTTTCCTTGGTCTTGACTTCCAGCTTTTTGAGTTCCCTTTTATTTAACAGGAGTTTCCTTTCGCGCTTTGGATCATGGTTAGCATGTGTACCCATGGCATATTCGGCAATGTGCATCTCTTTAACAAAGAGCTCACCATCAACAAACTGGCAATAAGCATCTGCCAGGCTTACTTTTCCCTGACGGATAGATTTGATCTCCGTTCCGTGGAGTTGTATGCCTGCCACCAGCTTTTCAACCAGGTAATATTCCCAGCTGACGCGTTTGTTCTTTATTTTAATCGTATTTGCCATGATTTGTGGATGCAAAGATAGGAAAAATGGGTACAAGGGGCAGGGTACAAGGTGCAAGGAGGTATCAGGTTTCCCTTGTACCCTGCACCTTGAACCTTGCACCTGTCTAAAACTTCAATCCAACTCCCACAAAATAATTGATCGGTGCCTGGGGAAAGTAGCCATCCAACACCCCTTCCTGTCCTTCATAGATGTAGCGGTATACCCAGGCATTGGATTCATATTCTACATTGAAGATGTTATTTAACTGGAAATGAAAGTTTATTTCCTTGATCAGCCTGGTTCTTACGGTATACATGATCCTGACATCATTCAGGAAATAGGGATTGAGCTTGCGGTCCTCGCTGGATGTATTGTCAATGTATTGTTTCCCAACGTAGTTAGAAACCAATGAAAAGTGAAGATCATCAATGGCTTCATAATCGATGAGGCTAGCGGCAGTGATGCTGGGGGAAAACGAAATGTCAGTTTCTCCCAGTTCCTCAGAATACTGATATGGTTCATTATCCGGGTCATCCCAATAATTCCAGTTGTCGACATATGCGGTAAAATCCTTGATCTTATTCTGGCTGAAACTGGCGTTGAGGTCCCACTTCAGGCGTTTGGCCAGGCGAAAACCACCTTGCAGCTCAATTCCTGCACGGTATGAATTTTTTACATTGGTCAAGATGGGAGCGCCCACATTATTGATCTTACCTGTCAGCACCAGTTGGTTATTATAATTCATGTAGAAAAGGTTTCCTGATAATGCAATATTTGTTGAGGAATACTTATAGCCCAATTCATAATCGTATAGGGTTTCAAAGGTCGGGTCTTCGCCGGGCGTTGCATCGCGGTACACGCTGCGATTTGGTTCGCGATTGGCAATCCCAAAAGTGAAAAATGCCCTGTGTTTGTCGCTAATGCTATAGTTGATGCCAAACTTTGGATTGAAAAAGTTAAAATGATGCTCCTGGCTGATATCTCTGAGATCGTCATGAATGCCATCTATTTTGTAATCAATGATCCTGTATTGCAGGTCACCATAAATATTAAGTTTTTCTACTACCTGATAATTGGCCTTTGCGTAAAAATTCAGATCTGACTTTAAGCCATTGTTTCTGTACCATTCATAGTCTTTATCCATGTTGGAGGCATATTGGGCCCAGATGATCTCGCCATAGTGGTCGCCATCATATTGGTTCCAACCTCCACCAAAGATCAGGTCAATTTTGTTTTTCTTGTAATTAACTGACCAGTTGATCCCGTAAAAATGATTATCGAGCCACTTTTGCTGGACCAGGTCGGTGTTGGTGATGGTATCATTTCCAATGACAATGTCGGGAAGGCCGTATGAAGAATAGCTTCGATCCTCTTTATATTGCTCATAATATCCGCGGCCACGCACATAAAATAGTGCAGCATCAATCTGCCAGTAGCGATTTAATTCCCTGGCATAGAAGAACTGGTAATGATCCTGCTGATAGTTGTCAGTTTCGTTTTCGTATGTATATGGATTGTAGGTGCGGTTAGTTTTGAGCGAATCTTTTGGAACCCCCGCCCATGCCTGGTAAGTTTTTTCTTTCCCGGAGGATATATTGATACGGTAAACGCTTTTCTCTCCATGATATGCCCCACTCAGAAAAAAGGACTTCAGATTTGAAGTCGCCCTGTCGATATACCCATCCGAAGAAATCAGTGAAGCCCTTCCATTGAGCGACCATTTGCCCCTGATCAGGCCTGTTCCAAACCGCAGGGTATTTTTAAAGGTCTTATAGGAACCGAAGGAGCTGTTGATCTCTGCATAAGGATCAGCACTGTATTGCCTGGTCTGGATGTTTATGCTGGCGCCAAAAGCAGCGGCACCATTGGTAGAGGTCCCCACGCCTCGCTGGATCTGAAGGTTATTGATAGATGATGCCAGGTCAGGCATGTTTATCCACCATACGCCATGGCTTTCCGGGTCGTTGAGCGGTATACCATTGAGGGTGATATTGATGCCCGTAACATCCGTTCCACGAATCCTCATATAAGTATATCCTACACCGTTCCCGGCATCTGATGAAACAACTGTAGAAGGGGAGAGGGCGATGATATATGGCAGGTCCTGCCCCAGGTTTTCCGACGAAATTTCCTTTTCGGAGATATTTGTGAATGACGGGGGCTCTTCTTCAAAGGTTCTGATCCCACGTATCACCACTTCATCCTGCATGATACTTATGGGGACAAGCATGAAGTCAAGTTGGGTATCTTTATTAAAATCGATTTCCCTGTGAATCGTTTCATAACCCACATAAGAAACTTTAATTGTATGCTTCCCATTTTTGAGCTTGGTTATCTTATATTTCCCGTCAGACCCACTAACGGCAGTGAGATATGTATCTTCCACAATGAGGTGTGCGCCGGGAAGCGTTTCACCACTAATATTGTTAAAAATGGTCCCATAAAGGGATTGCTGAGCGTTCAGGCTCATCTGCAGCATCACTGCAGCAAAGAGAGTCAGGAATAGACTTTTTTTCATTTGATTTTCAATTTTCCCTTCGCCGGCACTACCCGGATCAGGTGCAATGGGTATGATCTCAGCCCGTAAGTTTAGGGCACCCCCATTGGATTCAGATACAAAAGTAATTAAACTTCTTCAATCTTCTATCGCCTTTGCCATCAGGACTCTGGGTAATATTTTCTTACTGCTACTGGTTACTAGTTGCTAGTGACCAGTGACCAGTAACCAGCGACAATATCTCCCAGCACTTTCCTTATCTTTGCCCCGTGCGCATCATGATCATCAACGGACCTAAGTTAAACCTGCTGGGTAGCAGGCAACCTGAAATCTACGGGAATGTAAGTTTTGAATCCTATCTTGAAAGGCTTGTGCAGGAATTCCCTGCCCTTGATATCGTCCTTTTTCAAAGTGATGTGGAGAGCGAGATTATAAATATGTTGAATGACGCAGATGCTGACTATGACGGCATCATCCTTAACGCAGGCAGCTTAACTCACACTTCCGAAGCAATCGGGCAGGCTGTCAAAGTCGTTGAGAGTCCGGTGATCGAGGTCCATATATCGAATATCTTTGCCCGTGAAGAATTCCGCCACATCTCGTATATCAGCCCCCATGCCAAGGGGATCATCGTGGGCCTTGGATTGGATGTATACCGCCTGGCAATATCAAGTTTCCTGAATAACCTCAGAACCTAGCACCCAGAACCTAGCACCTTTGATCATTTACTGAATTTATCTGATGGAAGCTCTGAGAAACGCTTTATCCTTTTCACGAAGTAATCAAAAGCGATGTTCCCCCGATAGATATCAGAAACATGTTTGTGCTCACACATCCTGCGCTTCCTCATGGTCTTACCATAGGTCCTGAGAAAACTGATATGTGCCCTGGTTACGGCAATAAATGACATAAAACTTCCTTGCAACAAAAACTTAAATCCAGCCACACCATCGAGGAAGATCCTGGCAATATATACTTTAACCAGCCTGTCTTTCGGGAGGTTTTTAAATAGCAGCATGAGGTTATTCCTGAAGTTGAGGTAGGTTTTTTTTGGATATTTTTTTGGCAGTGTACCCCCACCTACATGGTATACCGTTGATTGCCAGCAATACATGACCTTATAATCCTGGTTTTTCAATCTCCAGCAGAGGTCAATCTCTTCCATATGGGCAAAGAAATCGTCATCGAACCCACCCAGCTTATGGTAGTGCTCTGCCCTGACAAACATGCAGGCGCCTGTGGCCCAGAATATCTCTCTGCTATCGTCATACTGTCCGTGATCTATTTCAAGGTGCTGAAACAATCTTCCCCGGCAGAAAGGGTATCCGTATTTGTCGATATAGCCTCCGGCAGCTCCGGCATATTCAAATTCATCCCGATAAGCTTCACTCTGGCTCATGATCTTGGGCTGGGCATGCGGCAATGGCAGGATCTCCATCCATCATTTCGATGACCGGGGCGATCCAGTTTTCGGTCACCTCAATATCAGAATTGAGCAGGACATAATATTCGGCATCTATCTGCTTCAGTGCTTTGTTGTAACCACTGGCGAAGCCAGAATTGTCGGGATTTTGGATGATCCTTACTTCCGGATGGTTTTCCTGAAGCCAGCTTACCGAATCATCATCAGAATTGTTGTCGGCTACTATAACTTCGGCATTCCCCTGTGTATATTTCAGCACATGAGGAAGAAATTTGCTCAGGTGCTTATACCTGATGCCGTTCCAGTTTAATATGACGACCGCAGTTTTTACCAATTATTGCTCATTATTTGATTGTTCACGTTTGTGCTTCCATCTTCTATGCGACCAGAGCCAGTTGCTCGGGTGCCTTCGGATAGCTTCATCCAGTTTTTGCATATATGCTTCGGTGATCTCCCCTTCTTTGGTACTTTTTGCAGATTTAGTGATCAAAGAGATCTCACCAACATAATATCCTCTTTTTTCCCGGTAAAGGTCAATAAAGATAACACCTAAATCCAGAGTACGTGCAATTTTTTCCACTCCAATATAGAAAGGTGTGTCCTGGTTCAGGAAGTTTCCCCAATATGCTGTTTGCGGCTGTGAGGGGGTTTGATCTGCTGCAAAAGCATAGATGGATAATTCGTTTTTGCGCTTCACCATGGTCCGCAGGGTATCTTTCATGTAGATGGTGCTACCTTTTATGTAGCGGTTCCGAAGACCATTCATAAATCCATCGAAAGTATTTGTTAGCCAATGGTTTTACGATGGCAATCCCTTTGTATTGAGGATACATCGGGGCCAGGGTATTTCCCATCCATTCCCAGTTACCACAATGCCCACAGGCGAGGATGACGCTTTTATTTTCTTTAAAGATATTCTCCATAATCTCCGTATCAACATAACGGTATCGTTTGGCGAGCTTTTTCTGGGGAATGGTCAACACTTTGATATCTTCAAGAATGATGTCGGCAAGGCTGCGATAAAACTTCCTGCCAGTTTTCCTGATCCATTTGTCATCCTTATCGGGAAATGCATTCCTGAGGTTTTGATAAGTGACTTTCTTCCTGTAGCCAGTAACATAGAAGAGTACTATGTAAATAAAGTCGGCAAGTCCATGAAGCATCCAAAATGGGAGCAGAGAGATGAGCCATGCAAAGGCATAAAAGAGGTAAAAGGAAATCCGCATCATAATTATAAGGGATCAGTAAGTTGCGGAACAAAACTACTTCCAAATTTTGAATCAAAGAAACTTATTCCTCTGGAATTTGAATTTTGGTGTTTGAAATTTCCCTATCTGGGGTTTTCCCAATACATGTTTACGTTCGATCCCCAGGCGTCAGGGTAGTATTCTCTATCCAGATTGTATGGATCATAGGTGCGTTTGTGAATCTCAACCTGCCAGCGATAGTTGGCAGTTTCACCAATGGCATCTGAATGCACGAGCTGGAAGTCGTTGGTTACTATATCAATAGTATAGAAAACGAATTTCTTATTTCTTTGTCCATCGTTCAGGCTATAATATTGCCAGATCTCATATGGATAGGCTGCAGGTTCGTTATAGCTTTCAGAAACAACATTTGGCGGGCCATATTTCAGGAATACCCTTCCACGGTCAGTGTCATAACCCGGGGTGTTGGGAGTGCTATAGATATAATTGACTTTCCTGACTTGCTGATAGTAGTGGTCCCATGCTGCTTCCGGCCTGACAAGATCTCTTCCGAGCCAGAAATTGAGGAAATATTGTTTCAGTGTTGTCATTTCAGCCTCTTTCATTTGCTTGGAAATAAATACTCTGTCAACTTCAGTAGCGATTGGCAGCAGGCTATGGATATATTGCTTTAAGGTGTCAATGTTATCAATTTGATCAACGAAAGTTCCTTCTGTGCTTACGGCAGCAAGATCTTCAGTATTAAATTGTATGTTGGGATTGCTGCGCTGGATGAAGATCTTGTTCTGGGTAACAACTTCATTATTCTGGTTTCTCAATTCTACGATCAGGAAGTAGTTTCCTGATGGGAGTTCTCTTATATCGATCTCTTTCATGATTGGGATCACTGAAGCGACTTTCTCAGCTTTACTGCGGCTGTACTCTAAAATAATGCTTTTTGTTTCGAACGATTGGATATGGTAGGAGTATACAAATTTGCCTCCTTCTGAAAATTCTTTTTCGGTGTTGTAGAATTCGCAGTAGAACATGATACTCTCCACTGTTTCAGGGTAGAAGTTGAATATATAAGGAAAGAGGTCGAATCCGCTTTTCGTCAGTATGCCGGGATTTTCTGACTTCGCATAGCCGCTGATCAGTTCAATGCCTGAAATGGAGGCTTTGTCGGCCGGAAAATCAACAGATATGGGTTCAGTAGAGATATAGGGCTCATAATCCGTATTGACATCGGAAATGATAAATTCAATGTCGTAGCTTCCATTTGCGAGGAGATACCTTTGCTGCGAGAGGAAATTTTCGATGATACCGGTAGTATCATCAAGTTCCTGGCTGACAACCTCATATTTATCGAAGTTTACGATGTTCTCTCCCTGTCTGAAAATGATGGTCACTTCCACAGCGCCCTGGTACTTATCATTATCATTTTTCACATATTCGATACTGGGTCCGAAAACAGAAAGGTAAGTTTCGATGTAGGGTCCATCTACCGGAGAGTTAAACATAGTGTATGACATAAATGCCTGCAGGTTCTGCGAATACATTGTCTGGATTGAGAAGATACTCAGAATGATGATGAATACTGCCTTTTTCATTATCTTATATTTTATGTGTTAACATTGGTGCACATTGCTTATTTTCAGCATACAAAGCAAAGTTAGCAATTTTACATCTGCAGTCAAGAAGGAATCAGTTAACGGTGAAAAGGAATAAGTTAATGGCGAAGAAAGTACTTGAAGTACTTAAAGTGACTAAAGTATTTAAAGTTAGGGGACTCCGGGGATCGAAGATTAAAAGCCCCTGGCTTTTGCCTGGGGTGGGAGATACTTCTTCAGTCTTCTATCCTCTTCGCCATCGCCTTGTGACTTGGTGACTTAGAGAAATTGAGAGTTAGTCCCTTCAATTAGGACCTAGGCACTTTATTGGACCCTAACGGGGTCAAACATTGTTAGCCCCGGGTGAAACCCGGCGTGGTGTATGCAATCCAAGCACCTCACCCCCTGGCCCTCTCTCTTGAGTGCCTGTCCCGAGCGTAGGCGAGGGAATAGGGGGTCGGGGGGTGAAGTGCATTTTGGAATTTGGAGCTTGGAACCTGGCAAGAAAGGGATTATTCGCTGCGCTCATGATCCCATTCGGGGGGGGGATGCAAAACAAAAACAAAACCTCCTTACAGTCAGATTTTAATGGAGGGTGCACATTCACTCAAGCAAGCTCGAATCATGTACACCCTCCATTAAAAAACCCCGCCGATGGCGGGGTTTTGTTTTTGTTTTGCGGAGAAAGAGGGATTCGAACCCCCGGTCCGCGTAAACGGACAACGGTTTTCAAGACCGCCGCATTCGACCGCTCTGCCATTTCTCCGGGGCAAAAATACAACTTTTTTCAAAATCCCAAGCTCCAAAATCCAAATACCAAAAAATAAGTTCCAAAGCTGATATAAATTATTTTGCGGTATCTCAGGATACCATTATATCGTATATTTGGCTGCATTATTTCAGATTGAAGAATTGAAGCAACATAAATGGGCAATCATTTGAATAAAGGGATCACAATATTTATTATCATTTTCGCTTTGTCAGGCCAGCTGCTTTCGCAGGAGCAGGATACTATTCATGAGAAGAAAAACTTCTTACAGCGAATGGATTCCATCACCAACTGGAAAGTATCTAAGGGGCGCTCAACTTTTATGCCTTTCATTGCTCCCTCATACACGCCCGAAACATCCGTGATGCTTACCCTTGGTGGACTCTTTACCTTCATGACTAAGCCCGGGAATAAGGTCTTGTCAAGGTCATCCATACCCTTTTCAATAGGATACAGTATCAATGGGTCTTTGAACATGAGCATAAAAGCCAATATTTATATGATGAGCGACAAGCTTCGGCTTACAGCGGAATACTGGAATAAAAACATGCCTGATAATTATTGGGGTGTGGGATATGAAAATGGGTGGAATATACCTCAATCAGATTCAACCACTGCATATCAGCGCAAGTGGCAACAGTTTAAGTTTAAGATTGCATATGAGGTACTGAAGAACTTTTTTATCGGCATCAACCATGATCGAAATAAAACGAAGTCAAACGATGTGAACCCATTGATGGCCGCCGACACCAACTACCTGAAATACGGTGACGAAATACATAATTCAGGCTTTGGTCTGGTATGGCGCTATGATAGCCGCGACTTTCCGGAAAATGCTTATAAGGGCGTTTTAATCGAGCTCGCAGGCACAGGATATGGTTTACTGAAAGGCACTACAAGTCATTACCAGGCATATGAACTGGACTACAGGCAGTACCAGACCATAGTCAGGAAAGGAAGCACATTGGCCTGGCAGATCAAAACCCGCTTTACGCATGGTGATGTGCCCTGGACAGAGCTTTCGATGGTTGGTACACCCTTCGACCTGAGGGGGTATACCTGGGGAAGGTACAGAGACTACTCCTCATTATTTTTCCTGGCAGAATACAGGTATATGTTCGGTCGCAAAAAACCTAACGGCAGGGGAGAAATGTATGGTCCCTTTGGCTTTGTGGTTTGGACCGGGGCCGGCTCAGTGACACCTGATTATGGTGAATTTTGAATACTGGCTGCCCAATGCTGGTGTAGGCTTGCGCTTTGAGATTCAAAAAAGAATGAACCTGCGCATCGACTATGGAATTGGCGCAGGCTCAAGTGCTTTTTATTTCAGTTTTAACGAGGCTTTTTAAGATTTAATATTCTGATATCAGACCCTCACTGGTCAATTCCATTTTGACGGTATTGATAATATCATCCAGGGTTTGCTCCAGCTGGCTTGGATTAAGTGTGGTGGTTGTCCCTGACCACAACATTTTGCCCGACAAGAGTGAATAAATACTTGTTTCCACATAAAAAGTCTGGTCCTCAGTCAAATATCCGGGTGAACCATAGCCGTAGCCATAATAGCCACGATAGCCATAATAACCACCGTAGTATGTATCCGGGTTGATAATTCAAGGTCTTGTTTACATCAGTCAACATCATCACCAGCAAGCCATCAATACCATTCTTTTGCAGTTTTGCATCAATGGCAATTTCATTGGTATCAGCAAGCGTGATTATTGAATAAGATGGAACGCCGGGCGTTTGCATGCTTGCCACGATTTTATCCTCCGCGATCCTGTTGCTCGTTTCGTTTCCAATCCTGGCTATGACCATGACTTTCTTGAAAGGCTCCAGGGTTTCAGGAGTTAATGAAGGATCTTTCCATGTTCTTATCATTTGTGTGCTTGGTGTACAAGCAATCATGAGCAAGAGTAAACCTAATGGTGCAATTACTTTTAGTTTCATAATTTCTGTTTTTTATATAGTTAATAATATTTTATTTGGTATTCACCTGGTTGGGCGAATTTATCCATGAAACAAATAACTTATAACCGATTGACATCACTAATAGCTCCGGTAAAAAGACCGATAAAACCTGAGAAGATGAATCCACCAACGACGCCGATGAATATTACTAACATTGGAACTGAGGCACCTTTACCTAGTAATATAGGTTTGAAGACGTTATCAGAGATCCCGGCCAGGAACAGGTATACGGTCCATAATATAGCCGGCAGAAATTCATATTCAGAAAATAAATAAACAGCAATAGGTATCATAATAAGGGTTGGAGGTAATTGAAGGACGGCAAAAAAAAATACAAGCAGGGTCCATAAACCGGCATAGGGAACTCCCGCTAGCAATAAAAACCAATCCCGACAAGTGTGGCCTGGATAAGGGCGACCCCAAGTACACCTCTCACTACATTCCCAACGGTTTTCTTTGTAATATCAGCAAATTCATCACCGTGCTCACCGGCTATCTTGCGGAAAAGCTTACGGATGGCTTCACCAGCACCGCCAATAGTTAATAATATCCCGGCAATGATCAGGGATACCATCATTTGAAATAACCCCGCCGACTGCACTTAAAATTCCTTTAGCCACAGTGCCGCCAATATCTGCAAGTTGTTCTTTATATGTCACGAAGGTTTCTTTCAGGTTATCCGAGGCGGAATACCAAATATCATATAAGTGGACCTCCAATGATAGGCCAGGATCTTACACTTTCAGAAGGAGGGGGTATTGTCAGCGTGCCATTCCGGAAACTGGACGTGAGTTCTCTTACCTCCTCAATAATGGAATCGAGAGAAATACCAGGAGTCGGAATAATAATGATGGTAAGACTTACCAGTACTATAATGAATGAGGCCAGTCTGGGTTTTCCACCCATACGCTTAACCAAAGAAGTATGAAGCGGGTAAAATGCTAATGCAAAGATCAGACCCCATAACATAATGCTTACAAAAGGGTACAGAATCATCAGGCACCAGGCAATGATGATAAAAAGGAAGTACAGACGGATCGTTGTGTCGTATATTAGTTTATTTGCCATATTATTTGGTCATGTAGTTTATTTTAGAAATTAAGTATCAAAGATAAGCGATTTCACTTCAAAGTTTTTTAAGAGGTTTTATCAGCTTCAAGCGTCGGGAGTGCTAATTCCGGATAATGACAGCCTGAAATCCAGGACTATGGTTTATTTCATAGTTTTATAAAAACATACTTACCGAAAGGATTTAAAGGGAATGATCCTGATGGGTCGCTAGTATCTGATCTGATCTATGAGCTCCACAAGCGGGGAGTGTTATAAGATAACTATTAGTACCCGTACTGAACAGAATTCGCCATATCCCTGGTACAAACATATTTGCCATCTCTTTTTGCAAAGAAACTCATATAATGTCCCTTTTGCAAGATGACGCCGGAAGAATCTACCAATTTGTGTGCACCGATCTCAGCTACATGATCGCCATCATCAGCTAACATAAATTTCGAGGGTTTCAAAAGAGATCGTGGCACCTTCCGGAAAATCCATTAATTCATTCTGGATGTGTTCGGTGAATTGCGTTTTATACCACCAAAGGCTCCAGACCCTGAAAAATAGCTTACGGCATCTTCTGCATAATAATTCAAAAGCATTAATGCTCTCTGCTATTGTAAACGAAGCTGCAAGATTGATTTTCAATGGCCCGAATCTCAGCCTTGACCTGCTCTTTATCAATAGGCGTTTCTTTCTTATCCTGATTACAAGCAAATAAATAAAGTCATAACAATCACCAATAATCCTCCCGTTAAAATCTTGCTTTTCATAACTATTTTGAGTTTATTGTTTTCGATACGCTTTTCTGTAAATTAACTTTATGACAGCAAATTTAGTGTAATTTTGCAAATAGATTTATTTCACATCCTTACATAAGTAAAAAACATGAAAAATAGCATATTAGCCGTTGTAATATTACTGACAAGTTTATTGAATACTTCCTGCCTTTTCGCAAACAGAAGATGAACGGAAGTATTGGGTTTGCCGGGCGACAACCTGGATCTTTTTGCTGTATTGAATCTTTTTCAAAAGTCAAAAACCATTGAAGACTTTGAAAAAAGTTTAAATGATACAGAAACAGGAATCAATAACCTGGACCTGAATCTTGATGATAAAATTGATTTTATTAAAGTTGAAGACCGAGCAGAAAGATGAAGATTTTACATTCATCCTCCAGGTTGATGTCACGGAAAAAGAGACACAGGATGTTGCCGTAATTTTATTATCAAAAGACAAAGATGATAAAGTTACTTTGCAAATTGTGGGAGATAAGGATTTGTATGGTAAAGATTATGTTGTAGAACCTAGCACCTGCAACTCCTGCTGTTACACCTAATCCTGCATATACAGGCAACTGAGCCTGTTACTAGAAGCTGCACCTGCATCAACTACCGTTGTCGTAGTTGAATCAGCCCCTATTGTGCAGTATGTTTATTCGCCTGTGTATGTTCCTTATTATCCACCTTATTATTATGGTTATTATCCTCCATATTTCAGGGCAGCAGCAGTGATTGCAGTTGGGATTTATCGCCATAACAATTATTATCATCACCATGATTATCATGGAGGTTATGGGAAATACAGTCGTAATTCATAATCACAATAATTACAATAATTACAATAATCACCGAAACAGTTCAAATACTGTGAACCATTATAAAAATAACGGGGACTATAACCGAGGCGACCGACCATCCGGTGGTGGAAACAGACCTTCAACGCAACCATCAACACGTCCTTCAAATCCTTCAGCTGGTACGCGTCCTTCTAACCCTAATGTATCACAACGACCTGCGAGGCCATCGACAAACGATCGATATACAAACCCATCGTCTGGAACTCGTCAATCAGGAGCTTCACCATCAACACGTAAGTCGGGGGCGTCACCTAGCACACGTCAGTCAGGTGCTTCACCATCAAACCGTCAGGCAAGCCCATCTACACGCCAGGCAAGTCCAACCCGCCAATCATCAGGATCATATAGTGGAGGAGGCCGTAGTGGTGGAGGCAGCTATAGTGGCGGAGGCCGCAGCGGTGGAGGTCGTAGTGGTGGAGGCCGTAGTGGCGGCGGAAGAAGATAGGCACTGAAAAAAAATTGGGTTTCTCCTCACAGCTATTATCCATAAAAAAACATCCTGACATATGCCGACAGCATTTATCAGGATGTTTGAAGTTAAATCTGGCTACAGTTTAAAAGGCGAATGCAGCTCCTATGCTAACTGTAAAGTATCCCTGGGTTTCGAGATCACCAGATTTGAATCCGTTAAGGTATTTACCGGCCACTTTGAAAGTAAAACCGCTTGGAAGTTCATACATGAAGCCTGCCTCACCTTTAACGGCAAAGTGCCATGGATTTATTTTCAATATCCAGGTGCCCATGTTAACAATTCTTTCCGAGTACATGGTACCAATTCCTAATCCAATATAGGGTTTTGCTGCCCTATCGGCTAAAAAGACGTAGTCGGCTGAGACTAAAATAGGCACTGCATTTTGATAACGGTACTGAACTCCGCTAAGTGTTCTGGTATCTACGGTATATGAGTCCTTTTCCTTTTTTTCGTAGAAAACATTCCAACCAAGATCACCACCCACAAGAATATTATCTGATACAGGATGCCTGTATTGGATCGATGCGCCGCGGAAGCTTCCCTTTGAAATAAAATCTCCCAGGTCACCTGTTCCAAAGCTCATATCGTATTGTACGGACACATGCCCCTCTACCTGGCTAAACGCAGGGTTAAAGCAAAGCATGCTGCAGAATATAGCTAATGCAATATATCTTTTCATTTTCTTATTCTTTTATAGTTTATGATTATTTAATACTCAGATAGGGTGACTGTTCAAATGCCTGGTTAATGGCATCATTGACGCGCTTTGTGTCGTAGGCACCAGATAAAACCCCATTGCAGGCAGAGAACCACACGCCATGAGGATCAATATAGTCTTCGCCCGAGGCAACCAGTGCCATGACCAGGGTACCGGTAGTGTAAGAACTAACACCTTGATAATAATAACCCCAGCCGCAGTAATATGGATAGTACCAGCACCAGTAATTATACCAGTAATACACAGTGGTATTGGTCCATGCTGCAGGTAATAAGTTCAGGTCAGCACTTTCAGGATCATCAACTTTTGTCCAGCCCTTTGCCGCCATATTGTCTTTAATGGTCTGCAAGATTTGAGAATTGTAAGGCTCTTGCACGTATTCGGGTTCTTCTCCTTCAGTGAGGTCACCTGTGACCTTTACGATCTTATCAGGAAGGGAGTATGTGCCTTTGCTCATAAAATCGAAGTCTTCCTCGTAATTTGTATAAACGAGATCGAGATCCGAATAGTAAACTGGCTTATCCGGATAGCATGAAACCATCAGGATGAAGGCAAATAATAATAGAATCACATTTTTTTTCATTTCACTTCATTTTAATTGTTTAGGATTATTTATTTGCAAATATAGTCTTAAGTTTAAAACCTCCCATATAGCTGGTTCATTTTCTTGATAGCAATCAAACAGCTGTCTGAGACTACAAAATTACTCGATTTACAATGAGGAATATATACTCATCGATAAGTATTTCTTTTATTGCTACCCTGGTCTTTGTCTGATTCTATGCACAGGATGCTAGAATGCTGCCTGATGATTTTCACCTTTGTTAAGCAATATTTCCTATCATGATGCTGTGATGATAAATTTACTATTTTTACTTCCTTACTTAAGTTTCAAAGACCCTTTTTGATGCGATACACTTTCAGAGCTTTAATTCACGATATTTCAGAGAAATATGCTGATGAGGTATTATTATATAACACTGCAGACAGCCGTTCTTTGAGTTATGCCGATTGCCTGACTCTGACAGATTTTGTTTCAAAGCGACTGGCAAGTGCAGGATTCAAAAGGGGAGATATCATTGTAAACTATTGTCCGCTTTCACTCGAAAGTGTGATCCTGTGCTGGGCATGCCTATACAATGGCCTCATCTTCCTGCCGGTCGACCATAACTGGCCTGGTACACTTCTAAAACAGGTGCTTGATGAGGCTTCCCCATCCATGATGATCACTGACAACGAAGGAATGGCAACAACAGCACCTATTTTCCCCAAAGAAAAAACAGTTTTATCAGGTGAGCCTGATCTGGCCGAGGGCGTCTCTTTTTATGACTGGCTGGAGTCAGGTGATATGGATGCTGCAACTGATCTGCCTGAATCATACCCTGACGACCCTGCCATAATATTATATACCTCCGGTTCTACAGGAATTCCCAAAGGAGTAGTTTTATCTCAACATGCATTATGCAATAGCGGTAAACTAGTGGGAGAGCATTTTGGCTGGGAACGAGGAGATTCGTTTATGAATCTGGGTGATCTGCATTCAATGAGTGGCTTTAGAAATACCTGCATTGCTCCCCTTCATAGTGGGTGTTCAATGGTGATTGCCAGCTCTGAAGAGCGCAATGTTATATTGTATGTATTAGAACTCATACAAAATCTGAATGTACAGTTCATCGGGGTAGCCCCAACGGTAATCAGGCAAATGAATCTCTTATTCAACCAGCTGAGAAAAGAACAGCTTTCTTCATTAAAGGCCATCCTTTGTACTGCCGGTCCCCTGGCGAAAGATCAGCTGAAAGAGTTTTATGAGAAATACAATGTGCCGGTATATAACTATTACGGATTGACAGAAACAGCAGGGCTCTGTTCTGGGCATAATGCATCCACATTTTCGTGTGAAGATAACAGTATTGGAATCCCGGCAGGTGCAGAATTTATACTTCTTCCTGAACCAGGATATGACGATCCTTCTATTGGAGCATTGGTGGTTAAGAGCGACAATATTATGCAGGGATATTATAAGAGAGAGGTAGAAACTGCAGCAGTACTTATTGATGGTGGATTTTATACCGGCGATATTGTTCAAAGGAGGGCAGATGGCTGTTATGAGTTGCTCGGGAGGAAGAAGAATTTTATCAAAACCATTCATGCAGAGCTCATCCACCTTGAGGAGATTGATATGGCACTGGAGGCATCACCTGGAATCAAAGAGGCCTGTGCGTGCAGCTATATACACCAGGAAGAAGATGAAAGGATCATCGCATTTATTGTTGCAGAGGAGTATCCGACAAATGCAGAATCACAATTTATTGACACTGTAAAGGAATCCATGTTTCTTAAGGTCGGAAAAAACCGGGCTCCCTGGTGTTATATATTTCATGAAAAGTTGCCACGGAATACCCTGGGTAAAATTGAAAGACAAAAATTAACTGAGAAACTTTATGAACTCCTTCAATCAGAACATCCACGATATTTTTAATCAGGCATTCAGGGAGAAAAGCAATAAAGCATTTATTGTTTTTGAGAATCGCACGATTTCATATGGAGATCTAAAAAAGAGCATAGGAAAGTATACTACTTATCTGCACAACTCAGGCATTAAGAAAGGCGATCGAATCGTTTTTTCATCACGAATGAGCCTTTTATATGCTTCTTTGCCCTTTCTCTTGTTGCAAATGGGGTCACGGTGGTTTTGCTCGATCCTGATGGTGGGAGCAATCGTTCAAATGCTATTATCGAGCATTGTAAGCCGCACAGCATATTTATTGATGAAGGATTACGTAGGAAGTGGCGTCTCGCGCATACCGATTCAAGACCACTTATCACCCTCAAGCATGAAAGTGGCAAAAGTGTTATTGATAAGCTCTTACGTAAAAAGGAAGAGCGGTCCGAATCATTTCCTGCCTGCATAGATGCCTTGCCGGAATCTTCCATCCCCACAGATATTGATCCTGAATCTGATGCATTTATCATGTTCACCTCTGGTACCACTTCAGCCCCGAAGGGTGTCAGGATGTCACACCGTGCAGTGTTCTCTCATATGGAATCACTGGCCAGGGTTTATGAACTTGATTTTGAATCGCGCCTTTACAATAACTTAATGTTGTCGCACACCGATGGGATGACACAGGGCCCGGTATTGGCACTTTTTACAAGGTCAACTTTATATCGTCCATTCCTGTTTAGTATTCAAAGGATCGAAGACACCTTTGATGTTATCTATCAGCAGCATATCTCACATTGGGTTATGGTTCCAACCATGATCGCACTGATTTATCAATTTAAGCAGGATGATGATGAAACGCTTAAGCATCCAGGCTTTAAATATGTGATTTCTTGTGGTGGAATGCTGGAGGTGAAGATCTGGCAAGAGTTCGAAAATAAATTCCAGACCATGATTATCAATGGGTATGGTTTGACTGAAACAGTGGCGGGAGGCATATTTGCCGGACCAGATGATGATTCTCATATCATTGGTACAATAGGAGTTCCTGTAGATTGTGAGGCCATGATCGTTGATGATGAAGGGAAGAAATTGCCGGCAGGTGAAAAGGGAGAGCTGTGGATGCGTGGCTCACTGGTGATGAGCGGATACCTGGATGCTCCGGAAGCAAACAAAGAAGTGTTTTCAGGCGAATGGCTTAAAACAGGCGACCTGAGTTACCTCGGTGATGATGGTTGCTACAGGATCGTCGGCCGGAAGAAATCAGCCATAGTTTCCGGAGGAGTCCTCATTAGCCCAGAAGAAATAACAGAAGTCCTGAATACCCACCCTGATATTAGAGAATCGATAACCTTTTCCATCGAAGATGAAATATGGGGGGAAAAGGTGGCATGTGCTGTATGTGTAGAACAAGGTGTTCTTTTACATGAAGATGAGATCATTGATTATTGCCGTCAGCATCTAGAACATCAGAAACTTCCGACAAAAATATATTTTATGGAAAGTTTGCCCAGGGGGCGGTCAGGAAAAGTAATGTTGCCAAATATAAGGGAACAGATAGATAGAATGGATCAGGAGAATCAGGATATAAAGGATACAAAGTCAAGCTTTCTGCAAATCGTTTCCCACAGCCTACAGATCCCGGAAGAAAAGATAAAGGAAACTATGGTTGCAGAGGAAACTCCTGAATGGGATTCTATTCGACACCTGGTATTGATCGGTGACCTTGAAAGGCATTTTAATATCACATTTACACCAGTAGAAGTAATGAATGTTAAGAAACTATCTGATTTATCAACTATCGTTGAGACAAAGATCAAATGATAAAAACTCCTGACCCTTCAAAGGCAATTCCTATATCTGTGTGGATCAAAACCATGGTTTTGACCCTGCTTGTATTTGGGGGAGGATTTGCTGTTTTCATGTGGTATAACGTGGGGTTCATGAATGCTTATATTGAGGATTTATTGCTTGATCATACTGAATCGAATATGAGCTCAAGGCAGAATAAACCTGATGTGATCATCATGGGATCCTCTTTAACAAAAAGGGCCCTATGTAATTACGGTACATTCGAAATGGCTATAGATGAGGCAAAGGAGGACATAAAGTATGAGGTCATTTATAGAAAACGTGTGGTTTTGGGTGATTTTAACCATTATATTGATCCAATTAGTAATGCCTGCCCCAGCTACCTTCTTATCGAATCCAATATCTTATGTATCAACATGTTTAAGAATGCTGTTGAAGTTAAGCTTGACTTTTCCCTTTTATTGAATGAATATAGGAAAACGCTGAGATCAATTCCTGTTAGACTTGTCTCTCACAGTCCTAATTTACAAAAAACAATGCTGGGGGATCCCCGTTTCGAAGAAGAGGTTGAGGAAGATATGGGAATGGAATATTGGGATAAATATTATAAGCATGCCCGGAAGTATCGCATACGGTCGATCAATGATTTCCCTGAATGGACTGCATTTTTTGAGAAGGCCCATGAACTTGGAATACTGGTGTACATCCTTGAGTTGCCTCGATCAAAGGAGGCTAAAGATATATTGCCACTTAAATTGCAGCGAGAACACGAAGAATTGATTGAACAATTCAAGCAAGCGTATGACATTGGGTATATCACATTTCCATATGATCTTGGACAAAAAAAGTATTTCAGGGATGCGGCCCATGTGAATAAAAAAGGAGCTGAATTATATTCTTCCTGGCTTGTTAGTGTACTCAAGGAATTAAACCCGGTAAACGAAAATTGATGGAGTTTGTATCACTCACATATTTTATCTGGTTATTCGCATTCCTGACAATAGTTTGGATCTCATCTCATAAATACAGCCCTTATATTCTGACTGCTTTCGGGCTTGCATTTGTTTTTTCGCAGGCTCCCTACGCGGGGCTTGTTTTGATCGTAGAGACCTTGTTATGCTATCTTGTTATTCATAAGATAAAGAAGACAAGATGGGTTTTTGCCATTGCACTCATCGTGATCATCTTTGGTTCCTTTCTTTTGTTTAAATATTTTTCCGGAAGTGGATTGATTCTGCTTCCACTTGGAATTTCGTATTTCACTTTTCGACTGTTAGCCTATGTACAGGGCAGTTACAGGAATAATATTCGCCCACATTCACTGATCGAGTTCCTGGCCTACATGTCCTTCTTTCCAACCTATCTGATCGGCCCCATCAACCTCTTTCCTGAATTTCTTCGGAATATCCGACGAAGGAAGTGGGATACAGCTGCTTTCTCAAAAGGGCTGGAGCGTGTTTTTTATGGATATGCTCAGTTGATCATCCTGGGAAATTATGTGGTGAATACCCTCGTTAAAGGCAGGGTTAACGAGCTATTGTCACATTCAGGCCATGTTGAATCATTGTTCCTGGAATCTGCTCATATGTGGCTCGACCTTTATATCCGTTTCAGTGCATATAGCAGTATCGCGATAGGGATCTCAGCCATGGCCGGATTTAAAGTTCCCGAAAATTTTAATTATCCTTTCCTGGCAACGAATATCAGGGAGTTCTGGTATAGATGGCATATGTCATTGACTGACTGGTGCAGGGAATATATTTTTGTTCCTGTTGCTGCTGTAACACGTAAGCCATACATCGCCATTGCTGCAACAATGATCACCATCGGCATTTGGCATGAACTCAGTATTCGTTATGTGCTTTGGGGACTGTATCATTCTGTGGGGATTATTATTTATGAAAAATGGTCGGCCTTTATCAAGGACAAGCTGCCATCTTCAATATTATTTAGAAGAATACATGCTTTTATCGGTATCCTGATAACGATTATATTTGTTGTTGCCAGCTTCCCGGTTACTACATTGATTGTAGACTTTATTAATACATTTCTATCATGACCTACCATTTTTTTTGCAAGTATTTTAAGCCACGTATTGCCGGCTGGCTAACAGCACTCTGGTTTACCATGCTATTTATGTTGATGTTCATACTCTCCTCGAGTGATGAAGACCTTTTCTTATATATGGACTTTTAATTCTACCACTATCGCTGAATCTGTAAACCGCCGCTTGAAGAACAACGAACTGCCATCTTTCCTGAGCAGCAGGGAAGGCTGGGGACAACTATTTGAGCTGAAGCGCACCCGCTTTCCTCACTTACACCAGATCGAACCCACCAATGCATGTCCCTATAATTGTATTATGTGCCCACGAGGCAAATACATGAAACGAAAAGTGGGGTTTATGGAAATGGAATTGTTTGGCAAGGTTATGGACGAAGTAGCCACATTTCCTGAGGAAATTAAAATGAAAGAGATCGAGCTTTTTCATTTTGGGGAATCACTCCTTCATCCGCAAATTGCTGAAATGAATGCTTATGCGGCGGATAGGGGATTGGTAACTGTACTCTCGGTTAATGCTCCTGAACTAAAGGTCGATCTTGCAGAAAAGCTGATTAGCGGCAATGCATCCAAGATTATCGTTTCGCTAGATGGTTTTGATGCCACAAGTTTTAAAGAGATCAGGGGTCGGGAGATTGATTATGAAAAGGCGATAGAAAATATAGTGGCGGTTGGGAATTTAGCAAAAGATTCATCCACAAAGCTTGTTGTACGAATGATCTCGATGGCCGCAAATGCGCATAAGATCCCTGAGTTTGTTCAATTCTGGAAGGAGCATGGAATTGAAGCAGAGATCCGCGAGTTCTTTCCCTGGGGGGAACAGGAGATGGAAGGTCTGGGCGATTATAATAAGTATCCACCTTTCATGGTTTGTCCTTTTTCATGGCAATATGTTGTCGTTCAATGGAATGGTGATGTTGTGGCCTGCTGCCGCGACTACAACGCTGAAAATGTCATGGGTAACGTGAAAGATGCCAGCCTTGAGGAGATCTGGAATGGCAAGGCATACCAAACCTTTCGCGAACGCATGGTTAGCGGTGATTATCAAAATAAAATTTGCGGGCCCTGTATGGATTTGTATTATACAGAAGAATAGGGCCCCACAGGGGAAATTCTAAACTCTAATACCTAAGCTCTAAACAAATTCAAAGCACGAAGTTCCAAATTCCAATTTACCTCACCCCCTTCTTTTCTCACAATATAACTATATTGTCATCCCGAGCGAAGTCGAGGGGTGTTTCGAATTTAGGTATTAGAGCTTAGGGTTTAATTGTTTAAGCCTACTGCTTAAACAAATGCACATCCCTCTGTGGGAATGGGATGGTGATTCCAGCATTATCCAGTGCCAGTTTGCCTTCTTCATATACATGGAAATAAACATCCCAGTAGTCTTCGGGGAGTACATGTGGTCGTACGGCCAGGTCAACGGAGCTGTCGCCAAGGTTGGAAACCATTACAATGGGAGCAGGATCCTTGAGCACTTTCGGATGATTGGTCATCACCTGCATGAGTACCTCCCGGGCTTTCTTCACATCAGAATTATAAGATATTCCAATGGTACAGTCGATACGGCGGGCACCTGTTTCTGTATAGTTCTTGATGCTGCCATTTGATATGGCTCCGTTTGGAATGATTATCAGCTCATTCTGAGGTGAACGAAGCTTGGTAACGAAAATATGTATTTCTTCCACAGCACCCAGGTATCCCTGTGCTTCGATCAGGTCTCCTATCTTATAGGGTTTGAAAAGCAGGATCATCACACCCCCTGCAAAGTTGGTGAGTGTCCCTTGCAATGCCAGGCCGATGGCCAGTCCTGCAGCACCCAATAATGCAATAAATGAGGTAGTGGCAATGCCTATCATTGAGGCTACTGAGATAATAAGTACAGCCTTCAGGGTCCAGTTGATCAGGGCAGCAAGAAAGGGTATCAGTGATTCATCTACCTTTCCTTTTTCGAAGCCTTTTCTGGTAAGTTTGGTGATCCAGGAGATCAGCCAGAGGCCAAGTATTAATACTATCAGGGCTCCCAGTACCCTGGGGCCGTAATCAGCTATAAATTGAATTCCTTTGTCGGTGTATACGTTTAAATCGTCCATAATTTTATTGTTTTGGTTTAGCCAGACCAAGATACGAAAAAAGAGAAACTCCAAACCTCAAATTTCAAAATCCAAATAAACTCCAAACCCAATATAGTGCCTATTTGAAGGATGAGATCCCTGCCTGCGGCAGGCAGGCTAATGATTATTTATTAGTAAAGATTGGTAGTGAAGAAATGAGATTTGTAAATGAAGAATTAATTTAAAACTCAAAACTTAAAATTTAAAATTAATCCAACATCCAAAACCCAACATCCAACACCTAATAGTGCCTAGTGCCTAGTTCCTAGTGCCTAATTGAAGGGGCTAACTCTCAACTTCTCCAAGTCTCCAAGTCACGAAGTCTCAAGGCGATGGTGAAGAGGATAGAAGACTGAAGAAGTATCTCCCACCCCAGAGTGGACTATCTTAACATCTTACGTCCATAAGCACCGATCAGGAAGGTCACGAATAAGACACCGAGAACTGCATTGATGGTCATGGGTATTTTTATTGCCCCGGAGCGAAGTGGAACCCAGTCGCCCAGCCCGGCGCTAAATGTAGTTTGCAGAGCGAATACTGCTGAATCCCAAAAACCAATAGCAGTCCCTTTTATCCGTTCATCGTCCCAGAATACTTCCACGTCCGGTATTGCATGGAACATGAAATGATATATGATAGCAAAAATGAAAGACATGATTAAAGTATTTATGACAATACGGGGCAGGTTTACACCCCATCCAAACACCTTCTCATGTAATAGGTATCGAAACAAGGGCTTAATTTTGTTTATTGGTGATGGCGGTACGGAGATCTAGAAGATTTTTGTGATGCATCCAGTTAAAATATGCAATGTCTTCCTCTTTCAGTTCTCCGTTGCTTCCCCAGATGTGCCTGAGCACCTTATATTGCTCTTCCAATCGATTCCGAACGCTGTTTTTATATTTCCACTTAGCTTTGGAGCTGCTTATTTCAAGAGGGGCAAAGCTGTGATCATTAAAGGATAATAAAATTTTATGGTACAATTTAAAGAAGGCCTCAGCTTCTCAATAATGGCTTTGGTTTCTTTGTCCATATAATTGTTTTCTACGGTTGAGAAATGACGTGACGCTTCCATCATGCGCCACATTTGATCCTCATCAAAATATTTAAAATAAACAGGTGAAAAAGACTCCTGGATGGACTGATTAAAGTCATAATAGCAGCTCCGAAGAATTTGCTCATCGGTAGCTTCATCATCTCTACGGTGGGTTTGATCAAGCTTTGATAATTTTTTACCATCGAAAAATAGCGCCTGTTGTAATTTTTTCCAGTCTTCAGGGATTGATTGAAGATCCACATCCGCTTCATAATATTCTTTCATGAAGCTGTACGGCAGTCCTGACTTTTTGTTATTGGTCTTTTGATAGAAGTTTTCCTTGAATAAGTATGCACCTTTGTCTCCATGCCGTAAAATTTTGAACCAGCTTGAGAAAGTTTGCCAATTTTTAAATGGCCAGGGAAACCTCTTTAGCCTGTCCTTGTCAATAAGTTTTCTCCTCTTCATTCTCCAGTTCTGGGGTACCTCAAAACCATTGAATGTGGCGTTAGTAAATGAAAAACTGGCAGGAGAGTAATTGTTAAATGATATTCTTTTATCAACAAAGGTATTGTCGAGGATGAGGTCCCCATCGTCGTTGGAGGGCTTTGAATTGTGGACTTCAAAAGAACCACCTACAAAACACCCGGAAAAATCCAGGTTCTTCAGATGCCTGGTATCATGAAAAGTGAGGTCACTGTTAAAGTTGTTATGTTGTAGGCATACAGGTGACTGGAAGCAAAGCCTATCAAATGAAGCTGAGTTTATCTTATTTTTTGTTATTGATAGGGCTTTTGAAAAAGTAATGTCATGATCATCGTTCGACATAAACTGATCTCCGATACTTAGGCTTCCCTCAACAGCATTGTTATCAAAATATAAAAGGGATCTCACTTCCGAACCCTTTATACTTACCTTATTGAACTTATTGTTCTGTATATGAATATCTTTATCGAATGAGGTTTTGACGCTGACGTCTTCATTAAAATAGAAGGTGTTGTGGTTTTGGAGAAGGTGAGGCCTGGATTCACGGTTCACCTGGATGGGAGAAAACCGGAACCTTATTACTGTTTCATTATATGATGCAAATTCCAAAGAACCGAGTACAGTATTTTTCATTATGGTACAACTATCCTTGAATACTGCCCCTGAAAATCCCAGGTCATTTTCAATTTTACACCACTGCATTTTAAATTTGCCATGAAATTCAATTGTATTGAAAGTCATATCTTTACTGATGCTCACATAATTGCAATGAAAATCCATGATTTCCAAACAATTGATGACGTATGCCATTCTGTATTTTCCCCTGATGATCTCTAAGTATTTTGTTGTGTTTCTTTGGCACAATAGTGTATCTGCAAAAGTCAGGTTGATCTGTAGTAATTCGATGGTATGATTGTCCCTAATGTCAAGATTTCCCTCCACATTACAAGCGTTTATTGTTATTCCGGGAGGAGTATATTCCGCCTTATCTTCATCGGTAGCTTCATAATCCCTGGCTACCTCGTTCCCTCTTAAAAAGATATCGTTTGCTTTTGTGTCGTCAATGTTTATATACTTCAAGATCTCATTGTTCATTATCTTAACGTCATTGACTAAATTGTTAAACAGATCTAATGTGTAAATCACATTCTTGGTTATCCCGATGTCCCTTGAAGCAGTTACATTAGAAATTTCAATAATACCTAGAAATCTTGAATCTGATATGGAGATTCCACTAAAGCTCCCATCTGTTATTCTGATTCGATAAGCTTCATTTTCCTTTAAGATCAGGTCTTCGATTTTAGTAGCGCTGAGTGTTAAAGTATGAGCAATATTATTCTCCAAGACATAGAAGTCATCTGCATCAACATTATAAAAATCCAGGCTCTCCTCAATGCTATTATTATGCAGGGATACCCTGTTTGATTTAATATTATTAATGCTTCCTCTACTGCACAACTGGTTTTCAGCAAATTCAATATTTTTCGTCTTGCTTTCTTCTACAAGTGTTTGCTGATGTACGAAATTTCTGTAAAAAAAGAAATCACCTGATTCAGCTCTACTGAGTGTAAAATCTTCAGCAATATTATATTCTATATCAAGGTTTTGCATTATTCTGCACAGCTCCAGATGTATTTTGTCAATAAAAACATTATCGACAATTTTGAGGGATCTGTTTATGGCTATATTCTTTAAGGTAGAATTCAATGCCCAATTACTTTCTATGTTTACATCATCAATATTAGCGTTGTCAATATCTATTCCCTGAGTAACGAAATTTTCTTCCATTATAATGTCTTTGGCCTCAAGCTTACTAATTTTCAGTCCATCGTGTAGGGAATTGTGGTTGAATGAAAAATTATGAACATTCATGGTTCCCCATGTATTTATTCCTTCAAAAATATTTTGTGAAATAAAAGTTTGTTGGCTAAAGCTGCATGTATCGAAGGTAGATGCGGATTTACAGTGTAGATTTGTAAACCAGTTTAATCTTGATTTTACTGATAAGACGGTAAAATAATCTTCAATAAAGGATCTCACGAAATTGATATTTCCGCCTAAGATATTTTCTATGAATTCGGCTTTTCCTTTTGTTTCCAACCTGAGGATTCTGAGATCGTTACTCAGAAAAGAGGTTGCCATTTTAAATGAATCATCAATATAGACATAGTCGATCGTAAGGGAATCGGCTTTGAGCATACTAATTTCCAATTTACCTTTTACGTTCATCTGTCTAATAAAAAGGTAACCAGCAATTTCGTTATGGTCCAGATTGAAGTTGCCTTCAATTTGAAGAGCCCTGAAATTAACATCCCTGGATACAACATTGTCTTCGAACTTTATTCCACTTTGGACTGTATTAATATGGCATTTTATATAACCACTACACTTATTACCTGATATAACCAGGCTTTTTTTGAATGCTGAAAAATTCAGGTGAAAGTCGTCTACAATGTTTAAATCATTAAATATGGTATTCTCCTTGAAGGAACAAAATTCAAATACCAGTGCCTGCTTGAAGTGTGATCTTGTAAGCAGGAGTTCCTTTTTAAAAGTGCAGTCTTGAAATATCAGATCCTGCTCAAAGCAGTATGGAACATGATGTATGCTTTGAAAATCGCAATTCTTGAAAAGTAACTTCCCTTTAATACTGGAGCCCTCTGTAAAGAACAGCTCATCGATTGAGCAGTTTTCTATGATGCTTGCTTCCTTAGTATCAGGATCAATGTGCAATTCGCCAATGCTTTTACCCTTTATTGTTTTTCCCGAGGACTTGATATTTTCTTTTGAAGCCGAAGGAGTTCTGCCTTTAACTTCGAATAATTGCTTGACAACAGATCCTTCCTTTTTCTTGATTTCAATACTGTTTTGATTATGGCTCAGGACGTAGTTCTGCTTTGCTTCCCTTCGAAAATTCTATAGGACAATCTACCTGGCAATTTGAGATCATCAGGCTGGTTTCACATCCTTCAATTTTGAAACTATCCAGAACGCTTGTGTAAAAAAGGTTTATACCAAAAAAGCTCCATAAACTTTTATAGCTATTTATGCTTGTCTTAATGATCGTGGAATTACTTATCCGGATATTCTTGACAACACAATGAGAAAAAATTATAGGATAATTCGCAGCTGAAATATCTAAATCCTCAATAACAAGCTCATCGATCACGCATTTGTTGAATGAGAGATTCTTGCCTGTGTAGTTCTCTTCCTTGATGTTCCTAAATACCAGTTTAGGGAAATATATTTGATTGACTTCGAATTGATTGGCAAAATTTTGATAGTCCTCGCTACTTTCAAATATTTTATCTCCCTGATCCCAAAGGAGAAAGGTTTCCCCTTCATTCTCAATATATCTGCTTTTGCAATATGGACAAAAAAATGGATCCCCGTCTTCAGGAATTTGGTATGGGAAAACCGTTCCTCCGGTAAGTTCTCTTTCTTTTTGACAATCCTCATTCCTGCAAATGAAATACTTCACTTCTGAGCTCATATAGCTTTAATTAAGTTGTTCTATTGGTTAAATGGCGGGGCTTTTGGGAAACCAATAGCTAATTTAAGAATTTTTCAAGGGTTTGAACAGGCATGTCGCCATTAAACGCTATTTTTATCCTGTCAAAAGAAGCAATACATGAATTATCCGAATCCCATCGATCCCCGTAAGCTCGACCTGGTCATGCGCGACCACGATCATGCCATTTATTATGCCGATAAGGTGCTCGAAACCCCTGGAGGAAATGAGGTGGCTGATCCTGACATTCGCCTACTGAAGCATATCCTGGCCAAACTGACCATTTATGGGGAAATAGAGCTGTTCAGCGCAAACAGCTTTGCACTTTTCTGTTATCAACGTGACAATATTGAGCAGGGGAATGATAGCCTGCTTTCAGGCTTTGAAGAATTATTTAAAAAAGATCCACTTGTTCAGCTGATCCTGGGCCAGGGAAGCTCCCTGCTGGATGCTGAGAAAGCATTGTCATACCTGGAAGATCATCCGGCCATGCTCAACCTGATCTTCTGGGGGATGCCAGAAGTTGGGCGCCGGCTGAAAGTATTCGCTGATGAACTTACCGAAGGAAAAGGTGGCGACATGCCTTCTCTTGAAGAGATGCTCTCATTGATCAAGGAAAGTTATGAGGGCCTCATGGATGCCCAGAAGGCAGCCATCAACTTGCTGTCGTGTATTCATGACTCTGGTATGATCCTTCCCATGATGCTGATCATGGGAAAAATGACTCCCTCAGAATATGCTACTGCTGCCCTGGCAATCAATCTTGGGTATGAAATGGGTGGTAATGCTCGGAAAGCATGTGAGTTGTATGGAGAAGAAGTCGGGAATATTCAACTTGACAAGGAAAATCCGGAAGAGGCTTACAAAGAACTTCATACCCATGCCATCAAAGCCCTGGAGCATATTTCATTTTTCACCGGACGCGGCAGTGTGCCCGACCCCGGCATTCGTGATCTCATCGGGGCAGGGGAGGGATATAACCTCGAATTCAAGACTTCCCTTCGGTGGGATATCAGGCAGGAAAAGAAAAATCCGGCCATAGAGCATGCCAGCCTGAAAACTATTTCAGCCTTTCTCAATTCCAGCGGCGGTCACCTACTCATTGGAGTGGAAGATAATGGCAGGGTGGAAGGTGTTGAGATCGACAAGTTCGAAAACGACGATAAATTTCTGCTTCATTTCTGGAACCTGGTAAAAGCCTCCATGGGCCAGGAGGTCACACCCTTATATCCGCACAACCCTTGAAAAGATCGATGGAGGTACCGTTTGCCATGTACGCTGCCTGCGCAGCCCTGCACCTGTATTTCTGAGACAAAAAGGCTTTGGCGAGGAGTTTTATATCCGCACTGGGCCGAGCTCGGCCAGCCTTGAGATCAGGGAAGCATTACAATATATTTCGGAGAGGTTTCCCTCCAAATAGGAGAAATCCTAAACCCTAATACCTAACCTGCCTGCCGGCAGGCAGGTCTAGGTATTAGAATTTAGAGTTTATACGAGTTAGTCCTCGACCAATTCATACCCCATCTTCTTCCCCTTATCCACGGCAGGTATACCATACTCCATCCATACCGGTGCCGGGGCACCTTTGAGGTAAGTGATCGAAAAACTGCTGCATGCGTATGCTGAGGTCTTTGCAGTCGGCCTTGCGTTGAAGGTTATGCGGGGCCCCGTTATAGGTGAGCATCCAAACCGGTTTATTTAGCCTTCGAAGGGCCACAAAGTATTCGATTCCCTGGTACCAGGGAACGGCACCATCCTTATCATTATGCATCATCAGCAAGGGTGTTTCTACCTTATCGGCAAAGAAAACGGGTGAGTTTTCAATATATCGCCATGGCTTTTCCCAGAGGGTGCCACCGATCCGGCTCTGGCTGCCCTCATATTGGAACATCCTGCTCATACCCGAGCCCCAGCGTATGCCGCCATAGGCACTGGTCATGTTGCTTACCGGCGCTCCGGCCATGGCTGCGGCAAACATGTTGGTTTGTGTAACCAGGTAGGCCACCTGGTATCCACCCCAGCTCTGTCCCTGTATGCCAATATGTTCTGCATCGACCCATGGATTTTCCATCATCTTCAGGGTACCGCTCACGATCGAATTATAGGCGCTCTGGCCGGGGAAGCCGGTTTTGTAAACAATGTCGGGTACAAAAACGAGGTAACCATTGCTCGCATAATAAGTGAAATTCACAGTCGATCTGCTGGGCTTGGGAACATGATGCCGATGCAGGCCCTGGGAATACAACTCATAAAAATACACAAGCATGGGATAGCTTTTGTCGGGATCAAAGTTCTCAGGTTTGTAAAGCAAACCATCAAGATCAACACCATCAGCGGAGGTCCAGTGAACCAGCTCTACAGTGCCCCATAAATAATCTTTTTGTTGTGGGTTAGCATCAGACAATCGCTTCTGCCCGCTAAAATCTAAATTGCTGATATATAGGTCAGGATAATCGGTAAAACTCATCCTTTGCCAGATGATCTTATCCTCATCCTTTGCTTTTTTCGGAGTGTAAAAGCTATAGGGCGCCAGGAAAATGCTTTCCGGACCGGATTCTTCCGAAAGATTAATGGTAGAAAAACCTGCATCTTTGCTTATCTCATCGAAGGTCCGCAATAGTAGCCCTTCTTTTCCCGGGATGAACACTTCATCCCGATCAAGTTTGCTATACCTGTAACGCAGTTCAGCTTCTCTTCCATTTGTCAGCTTCACCGGCTCTTCATCTCCATCAGGATCCAACACCCAGATGTCGTAGCGATCATATACCAGGAATTGATCATCATTTTTTGTCCATCCGGCGATACCATACGGACCAGGTGTTGTCGGCATATCGAATTCTTCATAACTGAAACTGACCGGGATATCGGCTGTCAGCTTTTTGAATTCACCACTTTTCACCGAAAACGAATTCCAGCTACTGTCCAGCTCCTCATAATAAGCCACATAGCGGCCAAGGGGTGATAGGTAGGCAGAGGATTGCAGTTTCTCCAGGAGTAATTTATGTTCACCATTATCCAGGTTGATCAGGTACACATCCTGGTAGCCATCGGCATCCCAGGAAGTCTCTTTGTAATAAGGTTTACGGGCCATCCCAAGGGCATACAAACCATTATGGTCCCTGTCCATGCTGATGCGGGTGATGTTTTCATCTCCAAGTTGAACCATCCTGCCAAGAGGGATGTGATAAACGGCATCATATGCCTGCTCTAGATCTCTGTCCTTCTGTTTTAGCTGTTGCGGCTGCAAGCGGTCGTCCTTCCAATTCCATATATCAACACTCACCTTCTCATCATCCGTAAGGGTATCTTTTGGCTTTTCTTCAGGGATACATGCTGTTCCGAAAAAAAGTCGCTTGCCGTTTTCCGAAAAGTAAATTTTGCTGTTCTCCGACACACACCAACCATCGGGCATATCTGATGCGCTGGTGTCGACAGCCACGGCATGTTTATTTTTATTTAGTTCCCATAGACAGAGGTCAAATATCTTAACTTTCCCGGTATCGGCGGAAAATAGCCAGGCCAACTGTTTTCCCTGCTCATCGATGCCAAGTTTCTTTGCATATCCTGGTCCTGAATAGATCAACTGCGACTTAATCCCCGGATAAATCATATAGTGCACGAAGACGGAGTCGATGCTGTCTTTTTTTGTCGTTATAAATGAAAGCAAATTCCCGTTTTTTGAAAATCCGTAATCCGTTACATGATCAAAAGAGGCTTGCTCACCACTCTCAGGATGGTAAACCACCATGGTTTTCCCTTCTTGCTTATTCTTTTTCTTCTTTTTGTCGGGCTTTTCTTTTTCCTCCATTGCAGAAGTATCTGCTGCAGTAGTATCTTCAACCTCAACTTTTTTGTCGAGCAGCCAGGCCAGCCATGAATTACCTTCTTCAGGGACTTTGAATGATTTGATCATGCCGGTTTTGACCAGGCTGTCAGATCCAATGAGGTAAATGCCCAGCGAATCTATCGGCAGGTCATCCTTCTTTACACCATCGAGCTTTGCTTTTCTGACAGTATCAAAACGGGGCATGATCTTAAATGCAATAAAAGATTCATCGGGAGAAAAATTTGCCCCTTTCCCACCTTCAAAACTTTTATACTCCTCGCTGCTAACGTCATATAGCCATAGCATGCCATCACCCTGGTATGGATAAACTTCATAGGATACATACTTACCGCTATTGCTGATATGGGTATTTGATATGCCTTTCCATTGGTCATAATCATCGTGGGAAAGTACTTTTTTTTCTTGTGCTTGTGAAGAGAAAATTAGCGTAAAAGAAAATGCGATCATCGTCAGCGTAAAAATGCAGTTCTTCATAAGTTGTTGTTTAGATAAGGTTATTATTCGCGACACAATTTATTAAATTTATGTTAATTATAATTAATATTTATTTATACCAGATAAAAAAGCCCTAATTTTGCAGTCTGTTGATCACGTAGAAATCAGGCAATTGTTTTAGAAATGAGTTACATCGAATTTGATAAGAATCAGCTAATAAATCTTGGATATTCGCTCAAACGGGAATTGATACGTTCAAACCGGGCAGGAGCGTATTCCAGCCGTACCATCATAGGCTGTAACACCAGGAAATACCATGGACTACTGGTCGCCCCCAACCCGGGATCGATAATGAGAACCATGTATTGCTCTCCAATCTGGATGAAGTGGTGATCCAGCATGATGCCAGCTTTAACCTGGGCATACATAAATATCCCGGGTGGAGTTTACAATCCCAGAGGACATAAATATGTCAGGGATTTTAACACAGAACCTATTCCAAATACTTTATACAGGGTAGGAGGTGTTTTGCTTCGGAAAGAGATGATCTTTGCCGAATCGCACGACAGGATGATGATCCGATATACACTGGAGGATGCTCATTCTCCGACCAAACTCCGTTTTAATCCTTTCCTGGCTTTCAGGAATATACACAAGCTGTCGAAGGCCAATTTCAATGTGAATGACAAGCATACGCAAGGTTCCCAATGGCATCAGGATGCGTTTGTATAACGGATACACTCCGCTATTCATGCAGTTTTCGAAGAAGGTAGAGTATACCCATATTCCTGAATGGTATTACAATATTGAATACCAGGAAGAGATGGAACGGGGATATGATTACCAGGAAGACCTCCTGGTTCCGGGATTTTTTGAGGTGGAAATTAAAAAGGGCGAAAGCATAGTTTTTTGTGCCGGTACTTCGGAAGTAAACCCTGCTGCCATGAAGCGCGCTTTCACTGCTGAAGTGAAAAAAAGAACACCACGTGATAATTTTGAGAATTGCCTGAAGAATTCAGCGCAGCAATTTTTGATCAAAAGGGATAATAAAACCTGGGTGGTTGCCGGATTTCCATGGTTTGGAAGATGGGGAAGAGATACTTTTATCGCTCTTCCGGGCCTGACCCTGGTAAATGATGATGCCAAAAAGATGTAAGGCGGTACTTGACTCTATGGTCGCCGACCTCAAGGGCCCGCTTTTCCCAAATATCGGGGAGGGAAATGATACAGAATATAATTCTGTGGATGCGCCACTCTGGTTTTTCTGGACCTTGCAGCAATATGCCGATCATACTGGTGATAAGAAGGCAGTATGGGATACTTATAGTCGTAAGATGAAATTGATTCTCGATGGCTATCAGGAAAGGAACAGATTTCAATATCCATATGCAGGATAACGGCCTGATATGGGCTGGTGCCACGGGCCATGCTCTCACATGGATGGATGCAGTGGTAGATGGCAAACCGATCACTCCCCGCATCGGACTGGCTGTTGAGATCAATGCACTCTGGTATAATGCCATCATGTTTAGCCTGGAACTGGCAGTAGCAGCAGGTGACGAAAAGTTTATAAAGAGATGGGCACACATTGCTGAAATGATCCCTGCTTCGTTTGCTCAGACATTTCTGGGATAGAAGCCGAGGCTACCTGGCTGATTATGCTGATGGAGAAACTACTGACTGGTCGGTGAGACCCAACCAGATCATCGCAGCATCACTGCCATACAGGGCCATCAACGAAGAAATGTGCATGGGCGTGGTGGATGTTGTTCGGAAAGAATTGCTTACGCCAAGGGGACTCCGTACCCTTTCCCCTAAAAATATCAACTATAAAGGAATTTATTACGGTAAGCAGGCGGAACGTGATAAAGCCTATCACCAGGGAAGCGTCTGGACATGGCTTTTCGGGCATTTTGCTGAAGCATACCTCAGGATCCACGGCAAAGCAGGTGTAAGTTATATCGAAAGCTTATATAAAGGTTTTGAACCGGTGATGCTGGAGGCAGGCATTGGCTCCGTATCGGAAGTATATGATGGTGACCCACCACACCTTCCGGGAGGAACCATATCGCAGGCATGGAGTGTATCGGAATTGCTCCGGACACATGCTTTAATAAAAAAGTATAACAGGAAAAGAAAATGATAACCATTAAATCACTAATCGGCTGATGAAAGTATTAATGTTCGGCTGGGAATTCCCTCCACACATTACAGGAGGCCTTGGAACTGCTTGTTATGGCATGACTAAAGGCTTGATGAAGCATGGCGTGGAAGTGCAGTTTGTCGTCCCGAAAGCATACGGTGATGAAGACCAGCAAGCTGTCCGACTGATCAATGCAAGTGATATCAGCGTAGATTTCAAGGACAAGAAATACGAAGAATACTGGCAACGGATCACCTACATGGAGATCGGCTCTAACCTCATTCCGTATGTAGGTCCTGAAGAGTTCAAAAGGATCATGGAAGCAAAAGAGCTGGAGTCGGTAAGCAGCGAAGATATTGTGTTGTCGGAGAAGTTCGAATTTTCCGGCAAATATGGCACCGACCTGATGGATGAGGTAAAGCGTTATGCCCTCATTGCATCTGCTGTTGCTGCGACAAGCGAATTTGATGTGATCCATGCCCACGACTGGCTTACCTATGCTGCTGGTGTAGCTGCCAAGAGTGTGAGCGGAAAACCACTGGTGGTTCATATGCATGCCACCGAGTTCGATCGTTCAGGGGAAAACGTGAACCAGAATGTTTATGACCTGGAACGTAAGGGCATGGAAGAAGCCGACCATGTCATTGCTGTCAGTAAGCTTACAAGGAATATTGTGATTGAGCGATATGGTATTCCTCCGGAAAAGGTTTCTGTTGCATACAATGCGGTAGAACCCAGTGATAAGCCCGATCACCAATATCATAGGGGCGTCAAGGATAAGGTGGTAACTTTCCTAGGAAGGATCACTTTTCAAAAAGGCCCTGATTATTTCGTTGAAGCGGCCAGAAAGGTCCTTGATAAAGATCCAAATGTACGTTTCGTGATGGCAGGAAGTGGCGATATGCTCAATAAAACCATCAGGCGTGTTGCTGAACTGAGGATGGCCGATCGGTTCCACTTTACGGGTTTCCTGAAAGGGGATGATGTCGATCATATGTTCGGTTTGAGTGATGTTTTTGTAATGCCATCAGTATCAGAACCATTTGGGATAGTGCCCCTGGAGGCCATGCGCTCAAATGTTCCGGTGGTCATTTCAAAGCAATCAGGTGTGTCGGAGATCCTTGTACATGCCCTGAAGATCGATTTCTGGGATGTAGATGCCATGGCCGATTCCATTTATGGTTTGCTTCACTACGAAGGCTTGTCAAAGATGTTCAGGCGATATGGCAAGATGAAGTGGACAACCTGAAATGGGAAAATGCTGCAGTTAAAGTTAAAGAAGTTTATGAAAGTGTATTATAAATAATTGAAGAATAAGAATATGAGGTCAATTTGTTTTTATTTCCAGGTTCACCAGCCTTACAGGCTGAGGACTTACCGTTTTTTCGATATCGGGTCTAACCATCACTATTACGATGAGCAGCAGAACAGGTTCATCATGCGGCGGGTGGCTGATAAATGTTATCTGCCCATGAACCAGGTGTTGCTCGATCTGATCAATGAGTATGGTGCTGCATTTAAGGTGAGCTTTTCCATTTCCGGAACGGCTATCGACCAGTTTGAAGCCTATGCTCCTGATGTGCTCGACAGCTACAAAGCACTGGCTGCAACAGGGAACGTTGAATTTATTGCGGAAACCCATGAGCCATTCTCTTGCTGCATTAAAAAGCAAAGAAGAGTTCTTTGAGCAGGTACAAATGCAAAAAGATAAAGTCGAAAAGCATTTCGGACAGGTACCAACAACTTTCAGGAATACCGAGTTGATCTATTCCGATGGCATAGGGGAGATGGTAGCCGAGATGGGATTTAACCTTATGCTAACCGAAGGGGCCAAGCATGTGCTGGGATGGAAAAGCCCGAACTATATGTATGCCAATGCCATCAACCCAAGACTGAAGCTATTGCTAAAGAACTTCAGGTTGAGTGACGATATCGCTTTCAGGTTCTCACAACAAAGCTGGGGTGACTGGCCACTTACAACTGAGAAGTTTGTTGGCTGGCTAAATGAAATAGACCCAAAGGAAGAGGTGGTCAACCTGTTTATGGATTATGAAACCTTTGGTGAACACCAGTGGCCTGAAACAGGGATATTCGAATTTATGCGTGCATTGCCAGGAAGGGTATTTTCGCATTCAAACTTTACTTTCAATACGCCCTCAGAATTAGGCGAAAAGCTGCAACCGGTATCCTCAGTGCATGTGCCTTATCCAATTTCATGGGCTGACGAAGAGAGAGACCTTACTGCCTGGTTGGGAAATGAACTGCAGGATGAAGCCTTTGACAAACTTTATTCCCTTAAGGATAAGATAAACCATTGTAAGGATCCCGACATCATCCGCGATTGGAGATATTTGCAGACTTCTGACCACTTTTACTATATGTGTACCAAGTGGTTCTCCGATGGTGATGTGCATAAGTACTTTAACCCTTACGGGACGCCTTACGAAGCTTTTATCAACTATATGAATGTGCTGGCAGATTTCATGATCAGGGTTGATCAGGCTTGCAAGGGACCAAGTTTTCAGGAAAACTTAGATGATGTTGTTGAAAAGGCTGCTGAACTGGGAAAAACAGTGAAAGAAAAAGCAAAAGAGGCTGGCAAGAAAGTAAAGGAAACAAAGGTAGGTGATAAGATACTGGAAGATATCGCCTCCATGTCGAATGCCAAGATCAAAGAGCTGATCCGCAGTGTTGAAGTAGAAGAGTTTCTTTGTGTTCTGCAGGCTTCAGGCGAAGACGTGAGGGATCGTATCATCCCAAACCTGGGCGTACGTGCGAGGAAACAATATGAACAGTTAGAGGATGAATTGAAAAAAGTAAAGACATCTGACCTGAAGAAGTATACAGATAACATAGAAAAAGAGCTCAAAAAGCTATTTAAGAAGTAGCGTTTTGGATAGGAGATCAAGAGGATGGATTTAAAGATCAGTGGCCGGTTGTTTATTGTGATTGGGGCAAGTTCAGGACTTGGAAATGCTGTTGCAAAAGCCCTGCTTGAAAATAAGGCAAGCTTGATTGCAGTGGCCAGGCGGGAAGATAAATTAAAAGAATTGACAGATAAATATCCCGACAATAGTGAAATAGTCTGCGGGAATATTACAGAAGAGAATACTATTGATGCCATCATTAAGCGGCTTGGCGAACGGGAACTCTCCGGAGTATTTATCAATGCAGGCGGACCCCCTGCCATGTCATTCGAAGAAACACAGATGAAAGACTGGGATGAGGCCTACAAACTTCTTCTCAGATGGAAGGTGCAGTTGGTTAAGCGTTTATTACCCATATTCAAGAAACAGCAATACGGTCGTATTCTTTTCAGTGAAAGTTCAACCGTGAAGCAACCCATAGAAAACCTGGTGCTGAGCAATTCTCTGCGCATGGCTATTGCCGGTGCATCGAAAACCCTTGCCCTGGAAGTAGCTGCTGAAGGGATCACTGTGAACCTTATCGGGCCGGGATACCATGAGACATCGGCTGTTGACAGGCTGTTTAAGAAGAAAAGCGAATTGGAAGGGATCACCTTCGAAGAGTCCAGGAACAGGACCATTGCAGGCATCCCTGCTGCAAGGATAGGTGATCCTGACGACTTTGCTTCCCTTGCAGCCTGGTTGTTATCGCCTCTATCGGGATTTGTCACCGGACAGGTATACTCAGTTGATGGGGGCACAACACGATTCTCACTGGGCTAATCAAACATGATTATCTGAAAATTAAGCATGCTGAAGAGCATACAGGCTTGTTAAAAACTTTTTACAGGCAAAACTTGAATTAATATATTTTAGCAGGAATTTTTTATTAAAACATATGAGCGACCAAATCTTAAAACCCGATTATATATTTGAAACCAGCTGGGAGATTTGCAATAAAATTGGCGGAATATATACCGTCATCTCCACAAAGGCAAGGACCATCGTTGAGGATTATGGCGATAAATACATCCTCATTGGCCCTGATGTTTGGATGGAAACCAGCGATCACCCGGATTTTATCGAAGACAGGGAAATTTTTTCTTCCTGGCGCGATAAAGCTGCAGCAGAGGGACTCAATATTCGTGTAGGGAGATGGAATGTCAGTGGCTTTCCTATTGTGATCCTTGTTGATTTTAAACCACTTTTCGGAGAAAAGGATAAAATATTTTTTGACCTCTGGGAACAGTTTAAACTTGATTCACTCAGCGGACAGTGGGACTATATTGAACCAGCCATGTTTGGTTATGCCGCTGCAAAGGTGATCGAAAGTTTTTATGAGTTCAACCTGTCTGCAACGGATAGGATTATTGCCCAATTCCATGAATGGATGACAGGAACGGGGGCCCTGTATCTTAAAAAGTATGTTCCCCAGGTGGGAACTGTCTTTACAAGTCACGCTACCGTCCTGGGCAGATCAGTTGCTGGGAATGGCCTTCCGCTATATGGAAAGCTTGATCAATATGAACCAGGAAGGACAGCCAACAACTTTGGGGTTGTAGCCAAGCAATCACTGGAATCAATTTCGGCCAATGAATCCGACAGCTTCACAACGGTCAGTAAAATCACTGCCGCGGAATGCAGGCATTTTCTTGATAAAGATCCTGATGTAATTACTGTGAATGGCTTTGAAGATACTTTCGTCCCCGAAGGGGAGGAATTTCTTGAAAAAAGAAAAGTTGCACGTAAAAAGATCCTCGCTGTGGCAGAAGCTGTAACCGGCAGGGAAATGGCAGAAGACAGCCTGCTGGTGATCAACAGTGGACGTTATGAATTTAAGAATAAGGGAATTGATATTTTTATCGATGCACTTGCTGATCTGAATAGGCAAGATCTGCCAAGAAACCTGGTGGCCTTTATTACAGTTCCTTCAAACCAGGCCGGGCCACGACAAGATGTTGTAAAACGGCTCGAAGAACACTCCTTTGAAAATGTAGAGCAAGTATACCTCTCTCATTACCTCTTTGATGATCACCTGGATCCAAGCATACAAAGATTCAGGGAAAAGGGATTGAACAATGGGAAAGATGATAAGGTAACAGTGATCTTTGTTCCGGCATACCTCGATGGCCAGGATGGTATTTTCAACCTGCCATATTACGACACACTTATCGGCTTCGATATTTCTGTATTCCCATCTTACTATGAACCCTGGGGCTATACACCGCTTGAGAGTATTGCCTTCAGTATACCCACCATCACCACTTCGCTGGCAGGATTCGGGGCCTGGGTGAATGAAGGCTATGATGTTAAGCATTCAGGAGTTGTTGTATCAGAACGCAACGATGACAATGATGCTGAAGTAATTTCAGATATACGCGATACCCTTTTCGCATTTCTGGAAATGAATGACAAGGCTTATGCAGCGGCATGCAGGGAAGCACGCGAGATTTCTCAAGGTGCCCTGTGGGAGTCATTTGTTGAAAATTACAGACAGGCCTGGTCGATCGCTCTTGAAAAAGTAAGTCATCGCTCAGAGTTGTTCCGTGGAAAGCAACAGCAATTCAGGCTTCGGGAGTATGTGCCTGCCTCCGGCAGCGACACCAACCCAAAGTGGAAAAAGCTTAATGTTAAGGCTGAGATTCCTAAAAAGCTTAAAGGATTGTTTGAATTGTCGAGAAACCTCTGGTGGACCTGGAATTGCGATGCAGAGGAACTATTCAAGAGCTTGAACCCGATGTTATGGGAAGAATTGGAGAACAATCCCGTTGCCCTTCTGGAAATGCTTACGCTTGAACGCTACAAGGAACTTGAAAAGGATAAAGAATTTCTGACCTCGCTGAATGTCATACAGAAGAGATTTAACGATTATATGGCCGAAAAGCCGGGAAAAGATGATCCCCTGATTTCTTATTTCAGCATGGAATTTGGCTTGCACGAATCGGTGAAGATCTATTCTGGTGGGCTTGGCATACTTGCCGGGGATTATCTTAAGCAGGCCAGTGATTCAAACATGAATATGATCGGTGTTGGCCTGATGTACCGCTTTGGATATTTCTACCAGCAACTGGCACCACACGGGGAACAAATTTCAGAATACCATCGTCAACGTTTTTCCCATCTTCCAATAAAAAAAGTATTGGATGAGAACGGTGAATGGGTGAAGATCAGCATTGCACTTCCGGGTCGTTCTTTATATGCAAAGGCATGGCGCCTCGATGTTGGCCGTATCCCTTTATACCTGCTTGATGCTGATATCAAAGATAACCAGACAAAAGACAGGACCATCACACATCAGCTATACGGGGGCGACAATGAGCACCGCTTAAAACAAGAGTTACTGCTTGGTGTTGGTGGGATCCGCCTACTTGATGCCATGAAGGCAAAACCGGAGGTTTATCATTGTAATGAAGGTCATGCCGCATTCATTGGATTGGAGCGTATGCGCAGGTTAATACAGGGACGAATTATCAATTTCCCCATGGCAAGGGAGGTCGTGCGGTCATCTACATTATTTACAACACATACACCTGTTCCTGCCGGACATGATTCTTTCAGTGAAGACCTTCTCAGGACCTATATTCCCCATTATGCTGCCAGGCTGAACATCCCATGGGAAGAGTTTATGGGCCTGGGCAGGATGAATGCCCATGATCATCATGAATCTTTCTCAATGAGTGTGCTGGCTTTAAAGTTATCGCAGGAAGTGAATGGGGTGAGCAAGATTCACGGTGAGGTATCACGAAAGATGTTCGCAGGCATATTCCCGGGTTATTTCCCGAGTGAGATTAAAATCGGCCATGTGACCAACGGAGTACACTTTGGGACTTGGACTTCACGCCTTTGGAGGAAGCTCTTCAGGGAAACCTTTGGACCAGAATTCTATGATAATCAGTCAATCCAGTCATACTGGGAAATGATCAGAGAAGTGCCCGATCACCTCATCTGGGGCATCAGGAAGCAATTGAAAGAGGAGCTCTTCGAGTTTCTCAAAACCCGCCTGACCGGTGAAATGACACGTAGGCAGGAATCTCCGCAAAATATTGTAGGTACCCTCGAAAGATTGGACGAAAACGTGCTCACCATTGGCTTTGCCCGCAGGTTTGCCACTTATAAAAGGGCACAGTTGCTCTTCATGAATGAGGAGAAGCTTGCAGCGATCATCAACAATAAGGAACGCCCGGTACAATTCATCTTTGCCGGGAAAGCACATCCAAATGATAAGGCCGGACAGGACCTGATCCGTCATATCATCGAGATGTCCAGAAAACCTGAATTTCAGGGAAGGATCATATTTATCGAAAACTACGACATGCATGTTGCCAGGAAGCTTGTGCAGGGTGTTGATGTTTGGTTAAATACACCCACTCGTCCGCTGGAAGCATCAGGTACGAGTGGCATGAAAGCAGTGATGAATGGCGTGTTGAACTTCAGCGTACTGGATGGCTGGTGGGCAGAAGGTTTCAAACCTGAAGCAGGATGGGAAATGACGGAGAAGCGCACTTATGAGAACCAGCAATTCCAGGATGAACTTGATGCTGAAACCATCTATAATATACTGGAAGATGATATTGTTCCGAAATTTTACAAACTGGATGATGATGGAGTCCCTTCAAACTGGGTGAGTTACATCAAGAATTCTACAGCAAACATTTGTCATGAATTTACCATGAAGCGCATGCTGGATGAGTATAATGATAAATATTATTCAAAACTTGCTGTTCGTGCGGTAGCCATCAAGGCTGATGAATGCAGCATGGCCAAGTCACTCTCTGATTGGAAAACGCTGGCCAGCAAACATTGGGATGAGGTTGTAGTAAAATCTGTTAAAGTCCCTGATTCTTCAAGCCAGGCACTTCGGTTTGGTGAGTCATTTAAAGCAGAAGTTATCCTGGATTGCGGATCTCTTTCTCCAGAGGATATTGGAATGGAAGTGGTATTTGGTCTGAAACAGGATGGCAGGAAGGAAGAGGTCCTTTTTGTGAGACCACTTGATCTGATAGCATCCACAAATGGCACAGCCACATTTAGTTGTGAATTTGGCATTGAACATGCAGGTGTGCTTGATTATGCCATCAGGATGTTCCCGGTAAACCCTCTTCTTGCATACAAGCAGGAAACAGGGATGTTGAGATACATTTAGCTACTTTTGTTATCTTTGAACACTGTAGTTATAAAATAACAGATATCCCATTTGAATATTTAAAAGTAAATCATTAGCAGATGAAACTTCTTGAAGGAAAAACAGCACTGATTACGGGTGCATCACGAGGAATAGGAAAAGCGATTGCCCTGGCTTATGCAAAGCATGGTGCCAATGTTGCGTTTTCTGATCTGAACAGGGATGATAATATGGAATTGCTGGAGAAAGAACTTTCCGCCCTTGGTGTGAAGGGAAAAGGATATACTTCTGATGCATCTTCACTTGCGCAGAGTGAACAGCTTGTAGAGGATGTACTGGCTGAGTTTGGTGGTATTGATATCCTTGTAAATAATGCCGGCATCACACGGGATGGTTTGTTGATGCGCATGGAAGAAAAAGATTGGGACATCATCATGGCTGTTAACCTGAAGTCGGTTTTTAACCTTTCAAAAGCTGTGCAGCGCTTGATGCTCAAGCAAAGAAGTGGCTCTATTATCAATATGAGCTCCGTGGTGGGTGTTAGCGGAAATGGCGGACAGTCAAATTATGCCGCATCCAAAGCCGGGATCATCGGATTTACTAAATCTATCGCCAAGGAATTGGGTTCAAGGGGCATTCGCTGTAATGCGATTGCCCCGGGTTTTATCGAAACCGAAATGACTGCATCCCTTGATGATAAAGTTCGTGATGAATGGATCCAGGGCATCCCACTTAGAAGAGGTGGAACTCCTGATGATGTAGCTGATGTTTGTGTGTTCTTAGGCTCCAACCTCTCATCATATATCACAGGACAGGTACTCAGTGTTTGTGGAGGAATGAACTATAGTGCCTGATCCATCAATAGCATATTTTGGTATACCCATAATATCAGCGTCATTGTTCAGTTATTATCTTATCCTGAAAGTCTTATAAATTTTGGATTTTAATATCATCACCGGATACCCTGCCTGGTACATTTTGCTTTGTATCATGGCCGGTATTTTGGCCTCCATGATATTGTATTTCAGAGAAAGAAAAAGCGAATTTCCGGTTTGGCTGAAACGCCTCCTGGGTGTAATCAGGTTTATGCTGGTAACTCTTATTACCTTTCTTCTCCTATCACCTTTACTGAAGCTAAGCAGCCATAACTTAGAAAAACCACTGATCGTTATAGCGCAGGATAACAGCATGTCGGTAGTATTGAATGAAGACTCAACTTTGTACAGGACAACATACCGGGCTTCATTAAACCAATTAGTTGAAGATCTGCAAGATGATTATGAAGTAAGGCTTTTTACCTTCGGTGATGAGGTAATGTCTGTGAATACCCCATCTTTCGACACCCTTGCTTTTGATGAGCGGGAGACTGATATGTCTTCATTGTTTGAAATGATGGATGTTAGGTTCATGAACAGGAATATCGGAGCCCTGATCATTGCCAGTGATGGGATTTATAATAAAGGCTTTAATCCGGTTTATCATGCTGCTGACATCAGCTACCCGATTTATACTATTGGTTTGGGCGATACTTCAGAAAGACGAGATGCACTTTTGAAACGTGTGTTTTATAACAGGATCGCTTTTCAGGGAAATGATTTTCCGGTGGAGATCATAATCAATGCAAGGAAAATGCCGGGCACGACCCTCAATTTAAGTATATCTGAGGGTGGTAAGAACATACAAAGCAAGCAGGTTTTGGTTCAGGGGAGTAATTTCTCCACGACCCTCAGGCTGAATCTGCCCGCCGAAGATCCGGGGATACACCACTTTATTGTACGGGTAATATCAAACAAGGATGAAATAACACTGGAGAATAATCACTATGATCTCTTTGTGGAGGTACTTCAGTCGAAACAGAAGATCCTCATCCTGGCAAATTCACCTCATCCTGATATTTCTGCCATCAAGGATGCCATCAAAAGCAATATTAATTATGAGGTAGATGATATACTTATTGATGAATTTACAGGTCCACCTCAACAATATAGCCTTGTGATCTTGCACCAGTTGCCATCCTTTTCGCCACAGTCGCCCAATCTCATCAAACGATTGCAGAGCGTAGGGGTGCCACTCCTGATAATTATTGGAGAGCAAACCGATCTGCGGGAATTTAATAAAATGGAGGCTGGCATTCAGCTCAATGCCTTTAACAGAAGTGAGATGAATGAGGCGCTGCCGGTATTGAATGATGCCTTTACTACCTATAATGTCAGTGCTGAACTTGGCGATCTAATACCGTTCTTGCCTCCCATGAACACGCCTTTTGCACGATATAATATCTCGAATTCGGCCATGACCCTGTTCTACCAAAAAATAGGCGATATTGAAAGCTCAGACCCATTATGGATTTTACAAAGTGGAAGGAAAACTAAAACCGGTGTGATCACAGGTACCGGATTATGGAAATGGAAAATTAAAAGCTGGTTGATAAGCGGAGATCATCAGTTATTCAATGAGATGATCACCAAGAATGTACAGTTCCTGGCAGTGAAAGATGATAAACGACAGTTTCATGTCAATGCCAAAAATCGATTCCCTGAAAACACAGCGCTTACCTTTGAAGCGGAACTATATAATGAAAGCTTTGAACCAGTTAGTGATCCTGATGTTCGCATGGAGATTGTTGATGATGAAGGTAATGCATACGAGTATATCTTCAGCAGGGAAGGGGATGCCTACACACTTGAAGCTGGCCGGATGGGTGTGGGAAGTTATTCTTTTAAAGCTGAAACACAGCTTGGGGATAAGATCTTCACCGATCAGGGAGGCTTTGTGGTGACCCCGGTAATAGCTGAGCAGATCTCATTGCGGGCAGCCCATGACATGCTGGAAGAACTGTCGGGACAGCAAGGTGGCCTGCTGGTGCCGATCGAACAGCTCGATACCCTTGCTTCAATTTTGGAAGGAAGGGGAGATGTGAAACCACTCATCCATGCCGAAAAAAAATACATTGAATTCATAGATGTTTGGTGGGTGTTACTTGTTATACTTGGATTATTGGGACTGGAATGGTTCCTTAGAAAATGGAGCGGAAGTTACTAATGGCAGAAACTATTTTTTATATTATTATAGCGATACTGGTTTTTGATTACCTGCTTGAACGCATACTCGATTACCTGAATAGCCGATTGTGGAGCAATCAAATCCCTGCAGAGTTAGAGGGTATATACGATAATGAGAAGTACAGGATATCCCAGGATTATACCCGGACCAATACCCGTTTTTCAATCTATTCGGATACTGTTTCTTTCATTGCCATGTTACTGATGTTGTTCCTGGGTGGATTTGCTTTGCTTGATAGCTTTGTCTGGTCAGTGAGTTCCAATCCCATCATCATGTCGCTGATCTTTTTTGGGATCCTCGGTCTGGCAGCCGACCTTCTCGGATTACCCTTTTCTATCTATGGTACTTTTGTGATTGAAGAAAAGTTTGGATTTAACAGAACGACTGTCAAAACCTTTATCCTGGATAAGATCAAGGGCTTAATTCTTGCGGCATTGATAGGTGGGGGATTACTTTCACTGGTTGTATGGATCTTCATGGAAACAGGACCCTGGTTCTGGCTGATAGCCTGGGGTGTGATCACAGCTTTTACCCTTTTTATGTTCATGTTCTATTCAAACCTGATCGTTCCACTATTTAATAAGCAGAAGCCTCTGGACGAAGGTGCGCTCCGGGATGCCATAGAAGCTTTTTCAGTAAAGGTTGGATTTAAACTGAAGAATATTTATGTAATCGATGGATCAAAACGTAGCAGTAAGGCTAACGCGTATTTCACGGGATTAGGGGCAAAGAAACGTATAGTGTTGTACGATACTCTGATCAACGACCATACAACGGAAGAGCTTGTTGCCGTGCTGGCTCATGAGATCGGACATTATAAGAAGAAGCATACACTGGCCGGTGTGATCACTTCCATTATTCAAACCGGACTGATGTTGTTTGTGCTGTCGCTCTTTATCAACAAGCCGGTGCTTTCTGAAGCCTTAGGGGCAGTGCAACCCAGTTTTCATATGGGCCTGATCGTTTTTGGATTGCTGTATTCACCATTTTCCCTTTTGCTTGGCATGCTTACCAATACGATTTCACGTAGGAATGAATATGCAGCTGATCGATATGCCGGCGTTAATTATGACCCCGCAGCCCTGTCTGATGCCCTGAAGAAACTTTCTGTAAATAACCTCAGTAACCTTCGGCCACATCCGGTTTATGTCTTCTTTTATTATTCCCACCCACCTTTGCTGAAGCGATTAAGCGCGTTGAAGAAAATTGTAGATTAAACGTTGCGCCCCTACAGGGCGCTGAAACCCTTTCCTTTTGCGTCAGGCTATCGATGTTAGGTCCCTACAGGACCGGCTGTCCTTGTGCCCAACATATTATTAAGAAGATACTATCCAGCCCTGTATGGGCTGAACATTGATAACAAAATAGAAAAATACCTTATGGTGCGCCCTGTAGGGGCGCGACAATGTGTGACATTTTGAGTTGGGTCCCTATGGGACCGGACTATCGTTATACCTACTTGGAATAATGAAAATATTATCCAGCCCTGTATGGGCTGAACATTGATACCAAAATAGAAAAATACCTTATGGTGCGCCCTGTAGGGGCGCGACAATGTGTGACATTTTGAGTTGGGTCCCTATGGGACCGGACTATCGTTATACCTACTTGGAATAATGAAAATATTATCCAGCCCTGTATGGGCTGAACATTGATAACAAAATAGAAAAATACCTTATAGTGCGCCCTGTAGGGGCGCGACATTAATCTTTCTTAAACCCAAAAAAATCATCAAAGGCATATCCTTTTTCTTCAAGATCTTTTCGATGCTCTCTGTAAAAACTGCGAAGCGTTTTTGTCGTTACAGAAAAGGTGATCCCGTATTGAATGACTTTTTCCGATGTAACCTTGACTACGCCGAGATAGGGTTCGGACAGGTTCAGGCTTCCAAGCTTATCAGTGTTTTCAGGGGTGAGATATAATTTATTGACAGCAGCTGATGACTTTACCATACCCACCATTTCAAAATTTGGAACCCCATCCCTGACAGCGATCACAGGCCCTCCGCTGAAGCCCTGGTTAAACACAGCATCTATCAGGAAGGAACCTTTGCGTATACGTGCCGGATCACTGACAATCCCACGGGTGATCATGGCATGACCGAGTGGGAAGCCCATGATATAAACAAAACTTCCCCACTCCAGCTCCTCTGAATCGCCCATAGTATAATTAAATGTTGAAATATCATTGGTTACCGGACCGCTGATCTCTTTCCCAAGAATGGCAATATCGCTGCGCCGGTCGATGGCCAGTATCTCAAGCTTAGCACCCGGAGGAGAGTTGCTGATGCTGTTCTGCTGCCGGGCCTTAATACCAACTACCTGCACATATTGATCATCGGGATAGGGAAAGTAGGTGATCACGGTGTCGGGGTAGTCAACAATATGCGCACAGCTTAAGTAAGAAATGCTTTGACCTGTATATTGTATTGTAATAGCTGTACCACCAACAGATTCAGAATATACATCAGCTGAGATCGCGATATCACTTAGTTTAATATTTCCCTTCAACTGATCGATGGTGGTCTTACTGTCAATACTGAAAATATATGTATTGTAAAAGACCAGTACATCAAGCTTTACAAGGGCTGTTGAAATATCCTCCAGTTGCTCTGAACAATTCCTGTATGGGAACTCACTGTCGTATTTGCCATCTGACAGCGTTGGGTAAACCGACTCATAGGTTGTGCTTTTACAGGCGGCAGATAAGAAAATGACAGCAACAATGAAGGATCGAAAGAAGGATCTGCGTTTCATCATCACACTGAAAACATTAAATGGTTCAGTGTAAAGTTAAGCGATTTATTATTGTTAAAGGTCACGCTTCTTCAGGATCCAATAGGAGAGCCCGATAAACAGTGCCACATATGCCACCACAATCAGGGTGTCGACAATGCTGATATAATCCTGGAATTGGACACCAAAAAGTCGCATGATGGAAGTGTTTGGTATATCGACCAGGGTTCCGATTGCCTGCTTAGGCAGGTATGCATCTATTTCATCGGGAAGGTAGTAGCGTCCAACCGGCTCTACAATATAGTAATACAAAAGCAGCAGTCCAATTGCAAAGCCCGAACGTTTTACCAGTATACCGATTAATAGTGCCAGTGTCAGAAATGCAAAGATCTCCAGAAAATAGGCAAGCAGGAATTCTGTTTTTCCAAATAGAATGCCAAAAGAGATATCATCCGTATGTATGATCCCAAGGATCAGGCCGATGAAGAAAACCAGCAGCATCGCTCCAAATGAAATTACACCTATAGTAAGTAGTTTGCTTCCAAGAAAATCCCATCTGCTCATGCCACTGATCACATTTTGCCTGATGGTTTTATAGGAATACTCATTGGTAATGAGGATAATCACAACAACACCGAGGAAAATTTTAAAGAACCCGGCAATGTAAACAAGATTATGCCAGATATCTGGCAAACTATAGGCGCTAAGGCCGGGAAGCGGGATAGGGCTCTTTTTATTGGCTTCTTCAGCCAGGTCATCCAGAAAGCCCTGTATGCCGAAAAAGAAAAGGATGATCAGCAAGGCGTATAATCCCGTGAGGATCCAGAAAACTTTACTTCCCCGGATCTTTTTGAAATCGATTTTGAGTAGTTTAATCATTTCTCAGACGTTAATTCAAGGAAATAGTTTTCAAGACTTCTTTTTCTTATTGCCAGATGAGTGAGTGTAGTCCCTTTCGAAAAAAGGTATTTGTTAAGGTCAGCGCTGAGGTATCCTTCTTTCAGGTTAACAAGGAGGATGCCATTCTCCTTTTCCACAGAAATCACATTTTCGTTCTCGCTAAGGTTATTCTCCAGCGAAGACATTTCATCAGCTCCAACTTCAACCAGGGTGGAAGCGTTTATGATATCTTCAACCGTTCCTGTGAAAATATTCTTTCCTTTTTCGAGAACAACCACGTGTGAACATATTTTTTGAACTTCATCAAGCAGATGACTGGCCAGGATAATGGTAATCCCCCTGCCGGCAATTTTCAGTATTAGCTCCCGTATCTCCGCGATCCCTTGCGGATCGAGTCCATTGGTGGGTTCGTCCAGGATCAGCACCTCAGGATCCCCGATCAGGGCTGCTGCCAGAGCAAGCCGCTGTTTCATGCCCAGGGAGTAGGTGTTGAATTTGCTTTTTCTTCGTTCCGTGAGGTCAACGATCTCAAGTACTTCAGGTAGTCCATCATATGAACAACCCTTAATATCGGCGATGATCTTAAGATTGTTTTCCGCAGAGAGATACGGATAGAAAATAGGCACTTCGAGAATAGCCCCAATTTTTTTGCGGTCATTTTTTGAGGGTGTTTTCCCAAACCAGGAGAAAGATCCACCACTGGCATTGATCACAGAAAGAACAATGCCCAATGTGGTCGTTTTTCCACTTCCGTTTGGTCCAAGTATCCCAAAAACATGCCCGGATTCTACCTTGAGTGTAAGATCATTAACAGCTTTGATCCTGCCATAGTTCTTACTCAGGTTCTGAATACTTAATACGGTTTCTTCCAATATTGCTGTTTTAAGAAATTCTAAATGCTCATTGCAATAATATGAATATATGACGCTACTTTGATCAAATTATTACAAAAAATGGCCGTAATTTATAAACAAATCACTTTTAATATTAATTTCGTAGCGGATAACGACTTATCAAGAATTTTAAAAAATATTTTATGAAAATTGGAAACAACACCGTGGTCTCAATGACCTACACACTGACAGAGAATGATGAGAATGGTAACATGATCCAGGAAGTAAACAAAGACAAGCCTTTTGTTTTTCTTTTTGGTTCAGGCTTTTTGCTTCCAAAATTTGAGGAGAATATCCTTGGACTGGACCCGGGTGCGGACTATTCTTTTCCCCTGGTCAGCGATATTGCTTATGGCCCGATCAGGGAAGATGCATTGCTAGATCTCGATAAAAAGATCTTTGAGATCGATGGCAAGATTGATGAAACCATCCTCTTTGTTGGGAATGATATTCCTATGCAAAATAATGATGGACAGACAATTATGGGAAAAGTGATGGAAATATCAGACGATAAGGTCAAGATGGATTTTAATCACCCACTTGCGGGGATCGACCTTTTCTTTAAAGGTGAGATCATCGACGTACGTGAGGCCACTGCAGAAGAAATCGAGCACGGCCATGTGCACGGGCCGGAAGGACATTAGAATATCTGATATCTGATATCTGATATCTGATATTTGATATTTGATATTTGAAGTTTGAATTTCGTAGTACATTGTACCTGATACCTGGTACTATTTATATATAAGAAATACCGCCGGTTGTTTATGAATGGCCGGCGGATTTTTTTTCCATTTTTCCATCCCCTGGCTTTGGATCTTCTCTTCAGCAGTAGTCAGGTTTGCCGCAATACATAAGCGAGTGTCCGGGTGGCAGGTTTCAATAATACTGTCGAACAGCTTCATGTTGCGATACGGGGTTTCAATAAAGATCTGTGACTGATCGTTGCGGTAGGCATCTTGTTCCAGTTTCCGAATGGCTGCAAGCCTGCTTTTGCTATCGACGGGCAGGTAGCCATGAAATACAAAGTTTTGCCCATTGAATCCTGATGCCATCAATGCCAGGATGATGGAGGAAGGCCCGGAAACCGGGATAACCCTGACGTTGTTTTCATGGGCCAGGGCTACAAGTGATGATCCGGGATCTGCAACACAGGGTGTTCCGGCTTCGGATAGTAAACCCATATCATCGCCCTCAAGCAATGCATTGATCATCTGGGGGATATCTTCCGGTTCAGTATGTTCATTAAGCAAATGAAAACTTAGAGAATCTATGTCAATTGTATTATCGACCTTCTTCAGGAAACGCCTTGCGGTACGCAGGTCCTCCACTACAAAATGATCGATTTTGGTAATGATATCTTTAAGATTTGCTGGCAATACATCCGTTACCCGGCTTTCGCCAAGTAATGTGGGAATGAGAAACAAGCTTCCGTGTTCCATGTTCAATATTCATTATGTGGTTTTCATGCCAATCCATGGTAATTTGTCGAGGTCTATATTTCCTCCCGATAATATGATTCCCACACTTTTACCATTAACATCTACCTTTTCTTCCAGGATCGAAGCCAGGGGTACTGCTGAAGAGGGTTCGATTATAATTTTCATTCGTTCCCAAACCAGGCGCATTGCCCTGATGATTCCTTCTTCACTTACCGTAACAATACCATCCACATGATCCATGATGATGGGATAGGTGAGGCTACCGAGCGAAGTGAGCAAACCATCGGCAATGGTTTTTGGATTATCAGATGGGATGAACCTGCCCTCATAAAAAGAGCGATAAGCATCATCGGCCATCTCCGGTTCTGCAGCAATAACCAGGGTTTTAGGTGATGTGTATTTTGTTGTAAGGGCAGTTCCGCTCAGTAATCCACCCCCTCCAACAGGGGCCATGACTATTTCGGGTTCTCCGATTTCTTCCAACAGCTCCAAAGCAGCAGTGGCCTGCCCGGCAATGATGCTGTAATCATTATACGGATGTATTTCCAGCGCTCCTGTATGATCAATGATCTTTTTTAAAGTTTCTTCACGGGCCTGTAAAGTCGGCTTGCAGAAGGTGATCTTTCCTCCATATCCTTCCACACCGGCCACTTTGACTTTGGGAGAGGTCTCAGGCATGACTATATAAGCATCTGTATTGCGTATTGCGGCAGCCCGGGCAAGGGCCTGTGCATGGTTGCCGGAAGAATGTGTGCCTACACCTTTCTTTAACTGCTCTTCAGAAAGTGAGAATACTGCATTGCATGCACCACGTGACTTAAAAGCACCTGCTTTTTGCATATTCTCACACTTGAAAAATATCTTAGCACCTGTCAGTTCATTGATGCCTGCACTGCTTAAGACAGGTGTTCTGTGGATATATGGCTGAATGCGCTCAGCAGCAGCTTGATGGTTTGCAGGTCGGGAACAGGCATAATAGCTTTGTTTTCAAGACGAATTTACAAAAATCCCTGTTAGCAGAAGCGGTATACCAAAGCGGACTTGTTAAAGAAGCTCTTTTACGATACGGTCACAGGCGCGGTCCATCATATCATATACCTTATCAAAGCCCGAAGGGCCACCATAATATGGATCAGGCACTTCATCATTCGATCCTTCACTAATCATATTGAGCAGGTAGTCAACCTTACGCTTGTCTTCCTCATTGCGGGCTAGCCGCATCACATCCGCATGATTCATGGCATCCATAACTAAGATCTTATCATAATAATCAAAATCTTCAACACTAAAGAGGCGTGCCACCTTAGAGGAAATATCGATATCATGTTTCCCTGCTGTTGAAACAGAACGAGGGTCAGGATGCTGTCCTTCGTGATAAGGTTCAAACCCGGCTGAATGGATGGTTCCCTTAATGTTGTTTTCTGCAAATTTCTTTTTCAGGATCCCCTCGGCCAGGGGAGAACGGCAAATATTGCCCAGGCAAACAAACAGGATTTTCATTTAATGATGGGTTCGAAGGGTTTAGTGTATAAGGAATTGAGCAAATATGATGACACATTACATCTTGATCTTCTTATCGAGGTCTTCAACGTAGATCCTGAATTGCTTATCTGTATCGATCAGGTTATTGACCGTACGACATGCATGCAATACAGTAGCATGATCCTTATTGCCACAATGAAGCCCGATAGTGGCCAATGAAGCCTTGGTATGTTTTTTAGCAAAGAACATGGCAAGCTGCCTGGCCTGAACAATCTCCCTTTTCCTTGTTTTCGAATTGATCACATCGAGAGAGAGGTTGAAATAATCGCAGACTACCTTCTGGATATAGTCAATGGATATCTCCCTGGCAGTGCTTTTTACGAACTTGTCGATCATTTGCTTTGCCAGCTCAAGCGTGATGGCTTTTTTATTCAGTGATGATTGCGCAAGGATAGATATCAGCGCACCTTCCAGCTCACGGATATTGGTATTTATGCTGTATGCGAGGTATTCAAGTACCTCCTGTGGCATCTCAATGCCATCATTATATAAGCGTTTCTGCAGAATGGCGATCCTGGTTTCGAAATCAGGTGCCTGAAGGTCGGCAGCAAGGCCCCATTTAAACCTGGAAAGAAGCCTGGGTTCCATCCCTTTCAATTCAATAGGTGGCTTATCAGAGGTGATGACGATCTGCTGACTGTTCTGGTGGAGGTGATTGAAGATATGGAAAAAGACATCCTGTGTTTTCTCTTTTCCAGCCAGGAACTGTATGTCATCGATGATAAGTACATCAATCATCTGATAAAAATGCACGAAATCATTTTGATTATTGTTCCTTACCGAATCAATATACTGAGCCATGAATTGTTCTGTAGAAACGTACAGGACTGTTTTTTCGGGATAGTTCGTTTTAACCTGTATCCCAATTGCATGGGCAAGGTGTGTCTTTCCCAGACCAACATCGCTATAAATTAATAGTGGATTGAAAGATGTCTTGCCAGGATTTTCAGAAACTGCGAATCCTGCTGAACGTGCAAGACGATTACAATCACCTTCAACAAAGTTTTCGAATGAATAAGAGTCAACAAGTTGTGAGTTGACCTTGATCTTTTTCAAACCCGGGATTATGAATGGGTTTGGAATTTCTTTGGCGTTGCCTCTGTTTATGTCGATAGGCATAGGTACTGCCGGGTTCTTGACCGCTTTTTTATTAGAGGTTGGGACTTTGATTGAATAAGGGTTGTTCGACTGAAAAGAATTATCCATGATAATGCTGTATTCCAGTCGGCCTTCCTGGCCCAGTTCCTTCTTGATTGTTTTTTTTAATAGGTTGATATAGTGTTCCTCGAGCCATTCATAAAAGAACTGGCTGGGTACCTGAATGGTAAGTACGCTATTTTCGAGTTTTAGTGGCTGAATGGGCACAAACCAGGTCTTAAAACTTTGGTAATGGATATTATCCTTGATGATTTTAAGGCAGTTTTCCCATACCTCAATGGCAGTTCTTTCCATTCGTTATCGAAAATATTAATAGATTTCAGTAATAATCGTAAGTATTTTTCCCCGGCTTTCTTCCCGCTCTCCAGAGTCTTGTATCCGGCAGCAAAAATTAGTTAACAAATATGAATCAAAAAAAGTTAAAAAAAAACACCATGTGCTATTGACTTATTAAAAAAAATGTCGTATCTAAATGGGCGTTCGTATTGTAAGTGTTTCCTGTCCCTATATTTTTCTGAAATACATGCTATTGGCTGATGACAGGATTAAATTCGTCTGAATCTTACACCTTTGATTTTTTGGATTTTTCTTGAGAAAAAAATGCAATTATTTTAAATTTTCTTTAATCTATGGATTTATATTCTATAATATTGTGTCAGACTGTTTTTAAATAATCGATTTTCACTCCATGAATTTTCCTGAATCTTTCATAAATCCGGTTGCTGAAATTTTTTCTTATTGAAAACTTGAGTTTGCAACTCAACTGAAAGTCCTGTTCGAGGATCTTTATCTCCTCATCTTTGATCACCCGCATCACCTCATTCATCAGTGGATATTCAAATGATATTTCATAAACATCATTCACGGTTTGGCTAATGATATCAGCTGATTCGAGGGCTTCCTTGCTTGAGGTTTTGTATGCGGTGATCAGACCTGATACCCCTAACTTGGTTCCCCCGAAATACCTGACCACAATGATCAGAATATTTGTCAGGTTTTTTGATTGGATTTGTCCGAAGATCGGCCTTCCCGCTGTACCGGATGGTTCGCCATCATCATTATACCTGTGGGCTGATTTATCAAAACCAAGCACATATGCATAGCAATGATGGCGGGCGTCGTGATACTCCTTCCTTACTTCCTCCAATTTCTCTTTTACTTCTTCTTCTGTATGAACCGGATATGCAATGGCAATAAATTTGCTTCCTTTCTCTTTGTAAATTCCTTTAGAAGGTGCCGTTATAGTATGATATGTATCCTCAAACATCATGAATTCCTAGGCATTAGCGATCAGCAAAATGGCAAGAATGGCCAGCAGGATCCCGATCCAGTTCCTGAGGCTCAGCTTCTCCCTGAAGAAAAAGAATCCAACCAGTGCACTGAGGGTTACAACTCCGGCATTGGTTACAGGAAAAACAACTGAACTTTCGTATAGCCCCATCGACTTTAATATATAAAAGGTAGAGCCAAAATTGAGTAAGCCCAGGATTATACCTGCGATGATATTGCGAAAAGATATGCTGTACTTTTTATCAATATATCGCCTGGTGCTGATGATCAGCCCCATGACGATGCCAACCATAAAAATTGTTGACAGGAAAAGCACCAGGTCATTTGTATCTTCAACGAAGTGATGTTCTGAATACTTCATGAGGGTATCATTGATCCCATTTCCCAGGAAGAGCAAGAGTGGAAAGATCACATATTTTTTTGGAAAGGACCTGTTGGCGCCTGATCCAAGGGTGAGATAGAATGCTACAAGAGCAACGACCACGCCAATGCTTGCCAGAAGGGTAATCTCTTCATGTAAAAGCAATAGCCCTGCAATCACGGGGATCACTACCGACATTTTACTGGCTACAGAGGTTAAAGCAACACCTACTTTTTGAGATGACAAGGCAAAAATAAAGAAGGTGCCGATAAAGGTGATTCCAAGGATAACAGCAAACTCAAACCAGCTTTTGCCATAAATGATGGATGCACTGATTGGTCCTCTATAAATTAAAAAACCAAGGCCACTTGCTATGATATAATTGATGGTGATGGCCTGCCAGTTATCAATCCTGAATCTGTTGAACAGCTTCAATACAGCAAAGATGGCTGTTGATTGCAGTACCGTTAGAATGAGAAAGATCATAAGTTTGAGATATAATGCCTTAAGTTATTTCCGGAGTTTTTCAACGGACTGCAATATTACTTCATTTGTGGCAGGTAAAGCATACTCCGGTTCGATTTTATGTCCTGCAACAGCACTGATCGCATCTTTTACAGCCAGCCAGGCAGAAAATGCCAGCATGAAGGGAGGCTCACCCACGGCCTTGCTTTTCCTGATGGTGTTGGGATTAGGGACCTTTTCCATGAGGTTCACAACGAACTTCTCCGGGATATCCATAATCGTAGGGATCTTATAAGTATCAGGTGAATGATTGAGGAGCCTGCCATCAGCATCATATTTTATGTCCTCAGTAATGCACCATCCAAGGCCTTGTATGAACCCGCCTTTTACCTGTCCAATATCAATGGCAGGATGGAGTGAGTCACCCACATCATGCCAGATGTCGGTACTCATAAGCCTGACATGCCCGGTAAGTGTATCTACTTCTGCCACTGAAACTGCCATGCCAAAAGCAAAGTAGTGAAAAGGCCTTCCTCTTCCTTTTTCCTTGTCATAATGTATATCGGGAGTACGATAAAACCCCGTTGCACTCAGACTGATCCTTTCACGGTAAGCGGTATTGATGAGTTCAAGAAATGACATTGAAACGCCTTTTTTCTCTTTGAGAAACACCTTGTTGTTTTCGAATATTACATCTTCTTTTTCAGTATTATCTGTATTACCAGGGACTGCTATTTTATCAATAAATGCTTCAGCTAAACGTATTTTAAGTTTTGTACAGGCGTCTTTAACGGCCATCCCGTTCATGTCAGCCCCCGAAGATGCTGCCGTGGCTGAGGTGTTAGGAACAATATCTGTGCAGCTCGGACTGATCCTGATATGATCTTCGTCAATCCCCAGCTCAAGCGCGGCTATCCGTTTGATCTTGGTATGAAGTCCCTGTCCCATTTCAATACCGCCATGATTCACGATCACACTGCCATCAGTATACAGATTGACCAGTGCAGCGGCCTGGTTGAGGAATGTAGTAGTAAAAGATATTCCGAATTTCACGGGTGTTAATGCAAGGCCCCGTTTTCTGTATTTATTTTCTTTATTGAAGGCTTGTACTTCATCTTTTTTGCCCCAATAATCGGAACTATCTGTAAGCTTATCCCACAATAAATGCAAACGATTATTTTCAACTGCCTCTCCGTAATGAGTGATATTGTTGTTTGCCTCTCCGTAAAAATTCATTTTCCTTATTGTGGCAGGATCCTTGTCGAGGAACCTTGCAAGCCTGTCGATGGCTTGCTCGATCACAGCCATTCCCTGGGGGGCACCGAATCCTCTAAAAGCGGTGTTCGAAGGCTTATTGGTCTTCCATGCCTTTCCAATCGCACGCAAGTTTGGAATAAAATATGCATTGTCAACATGAAATAGGCTCCGTTCCAGGATGGCATTGGTCAGGTCGGTGGAGGAGCCCGCATCGGTGTTTAATTCAACATCAAAGGCTGTTATCAGCCCTTCCTTTGTAAAACCAATTTTGTAATTCGATAAGAAAGGATGACGCTTTCCTGTGATGATCTGATCCGTATCCCTGTCGAGGTGTATCTTTACCGGCCGGTTTGTTTTTACTGCAAGCAAACTCGTCCATGCCGCCACGTGATTTGCCTGTGTTTCCTTCCCGCCAAAAGCACCACCTACACGCCGGACCTCAACTGTGATTGAATTCTTAGGCCATGCTAGCACTTCTGAAATGATTGCCTGAGTTTCGGATGGATGTTGCGTGGAACTGAAAACTTTCAGTTCCCGGCCTTCAAGTGGAACTGAAAGGCAGGTTTGTGTTTCGAGGTACCAATGCTCTTGAGGCCCTGTGATTAAGGATCCGCTTAGTACATGCTCGCTGGCTTTCATGGCCTTGTCAACATCACCTGTTTCAATCTTCCGGGGTGGTGACAATTCCAGCTTTTTATTAATAGCGTCCTGCAGAGATATAACGGCTTCGATTGGCTTGTATTCAATCCTGATCTTCTCTTCTGCTGCCAGGGCTTTCTCCTTGCTATCAGCAGCTATGAGTAGTACCGCCTGTCCGATGAATGTAACCTCATTCTGTGCCAGGCATGGTTCATCTTTCACTACAGGGCCCATTTGATTTTCTCCGGGAATATCTTTTGCCGATAGAATTGCATGAATACCGGGCAGCTTTATAGCCTCTTCAATGTTTATTGATGATATACTCGCCGCTGCAAAAGGACTATATACAACATGGCCATGCAAGGATTGCTCCCCGCTGCTGAGGTCATTGATGAACATGGATTCACCACTTACATGTTGTATTGCACTGTCGTATTTATCTTGTGCTGCCATCTTTTGTCTTTACAGTATCTTCCCAGAACCTGATCAACAGATTTCCGGCCATGATCCTTCGGCTGTTAGCCGCTGACCTGGCATCAGAGATAGGCTTAAATTCAGAACGGATGATTTTTGATGCTTCAATTGCCATCTCTTCAGTCCATTCCTTTCCTTTGAGGAAATCCTCAGCTTTGCCAGCCCTGATGGTTGTTGCTGCCATCCCCCCATAAAACAATTTTACTTTTTCAATCTTATGCTCCTTGTTAAGGATGAGTGAAAAAGCAGCTGAAACAGTTGATATGTCTACATCTTTGCGTTTAGAGACTTTGTATGAACGGATGATGTTTTCGGGGTCAGGATAGGGGAGGTGAAGTGCACTTATCAATTCATCCTTTCCAAGTAGTGTGCTATGGTAACCCGTAATAAACTCTTCCAATGAAATAGAACGTTTTTTCTCATGGTTTTGGAGTTGCAGTTCACAATCATAAGCCATGAGTACAGGCGGCAAGTCCCCAATTGGAGATGCGCTTGCAATGTTGCCTCCCGGGCTTGCCAGGTTACGGATCTGGTGAGATCCAAATATTTGGATCATATCATGTATTGCCGGAAAATCATGCTCAATTGCTTCAGCCATATCTTCTAAACTGATGCAAGAACCCAGGCGGAGATGATTTTCTTTCTTTTGGATAAATTTGAGTTCATCAAGCGATGTGAGGTCAAGATATCTGTTGATCCTGTGTTTACGTTTATTCACAGCAACACCGATATCAGTTGCTCCGCTGATCATCACAGCTTCAGGATTTGATTTTCTCAGTTTGAGAGCAGCATTCAGTGACCCGGGTTTAAAATAAGTAATCTCAGCGGTGTGGATTTCAATATCAGGACTATTTTCCAGAATGCCTATCAAACTTTTCTTGATCTTCTTTGCACTTTCTGTGAAGTGGTCGTGCCTGCTTTTCATTGATTGATCCATGATCGCATCAATAATGGGCTGATAGCCGGTACATCTGCACAGGTTTCCGGCCAGCCTTTCTTTTGCCATTGAAAGTGTAATGCGGGATTGATCTTTCCACAAGGCAAACAAGGACATTACAATCCCGGGTGTGCAATACCCGCATTGACTGCCATGATGATCGACAAGGGCTTGTTGTACAGGATGCAAATGGAGCTCACCATTCTGCCTGTAGGAGAGGTTCTCTGTTGTGATCACCTGGCATCCATGGATCATGGGCAGGAATACCAGGCATGAATTGATGGCCTTATAACTGAGTTCATCATTTTTCATCTCAGCAATAACAACTGTACAGGCACCACAATCACCTTCACCGCAGCCTTCTTTCACACTTGAGTGTCCTATGCTACGCAGGTAAAGCAATAAACTTGTATCCGGGCGAATAAGACTGCCATCCTTGAAATCAAGCCTTACAAGCTGATCGTCAAGAATGAACTGGATCTTATGCTCCACGTGGCTCATCAAAATTATTATTGATTTTTAATATCAATTATTCGTGCCAGGATGCTGATGGCAATTTCCTCCGGGGTTTCACAATTTATAGGTATGCCGATGGGCATGTCTATTTCTTCGATGGCCTGCTGGTCGAGACCATTCTTTTGGAATAGCTCTTTAGCCAGCTGCACTTTTTTTCTGCTTCCGATCATGCCCAGGTATGCATGTGGTTTAGCGGCACATGCCATGGTGACTTCTTCATCGAAGGCATGTGAGGGTGTGCAAACCACAATGAAAGTTTTATCGGTGAAGTCAATTTTATTGACAGCTTCAACATATTCATCCTTTATGCCAAGCACTCCTTCAATTTTCAGCTGATCGAATATAGTATCACGGGGGTCAACCAGGCTCACCCTGAACCCATAATTAACAGCAATACGCGCAAGCGCCTGTCCTACATGGCCTGCACCAAATATGATCAACGGGAAGTTGTTGGCCAGGGGGTCGATAAATACCTGGCATTCACCATAACAATGCATGTCGTTTTCTTCTCCCGCCGAGTAGTCCTTGAACATTGGCTCTCCGGTTTCTATGGCATTCAATGCGTCTTCGATAACTTGTAGTTCCAGCTTTCCTCCACCTACACTTCCGAATGTTTTGCCATCAGCCCTTACGATCATTTTACTTCCTGATTTTCGGGGTGTTGAACCCTTTGTGGCGACGATAGTACATAGGGCCGCGGCTTTGCCTTCGTTAGTGAATTCTGCCAATATCCTGAATAATTCCATGGCTTCTTAGATGAAGTTATTGTAAAATTCCAAATGACGCCTTGCAATAGCTTCCCAGCTGTATTCTTCCAGGATCACCCTGTAGGCATTATGGCCTATCTTCTTGCACTTCTCTTCATCCTGGAGGAGGCCAATGATTGCATCGGCAAATTCCCGAGGGTTTGAAGGATCAACAAGAAATCCATTATATCCGTTCCTGATAGTGTTCCTGATGCCTCCGAACTTTGAGGCCACAACAGGTGTTCCGCATGCCATGGCTTCCTGACTGGTCATACCAAAAGGCTCAAAGAGGGAAGGCATAACAAATACCTCTGCTTGCTGGTAAAAAGGCCGCATCATCTCATTCGGCACATATCCGATCCTTGTAACCCTGTCCTTCATGCCAGCCGCTGCAATGATCTTATCCATGGATGCAAAAACTCCAAGCTCCCTGGGTTTTGGATTAGGGGATCCACCCCCGATCACCAGGTCAACATCTTTTATTTCTTTCCTGACAATATCCCAGGCATGGAGCAGGAGGTCATGTCCTTTGTTGGTGTCGATCCTGCTCAGGCAGAAAACATATTTGTCGGGGAGGGAGGTCTTTACTGGTTCTTCTCCTTCTTTTTGAGGGAAGAAATAGTGTACATCCACTCCGGGGGGGATGATCACGATATTGTCAGCCTCATAGTCACAAAGTTCTTTCAGCTTTTCCTGTTGAACGATAGAAGTAAGTGATTGTGCATTCACATTATCGAAGATCTGGATCTCCTCTGCAATCCTATGATTGAAGTTGAATTTCTTTTCCATCTCCTCAGGGTCGCCACCCATCTGGTCGCGTTTCCATGCACCCAGCGAATGAGCGGTGAAATATACCGGTTTACCCATGGCTTTTGCCACATCCAGAGCTACAATACCGGCATCCACATAATGTCCATGATAAAGGTCATAGTCAAGTTCATTCTCATTGATAAAGGTCACCATATTCTCTGCAAGCTCTGGCAATACATCGTAAATGAATTCCTTTGGGATGAACTCCCAGGGGCCAGCCGGAATGCGAATCACACGTACATCAGGGTTGTCCGGAACGGGGTCAATTTGTGCTTGAGACTGATCGAACCAGCGCGTATAAATATCAGTTTTATAGCCTGCCCGGGCAAGGGCCTTGGCGAGCTCCAGCACATAAACAACCTGTCCGCCAGTATCTGTCCGTCCAAGCTGGGGCACAGGATCGAAATATCCATGTGTGCTCAGCATCGCAATCCTTTTAATGTTGCTCATAGTCCTCCTGTTTAATGGCATCAAATCCTTTGGTGATGATGATATCCGCTTCATTTTTCTGGGCGCTGATGATGCGGTGTTCTATTATGAGTATCTGTTCCAGAAATTCATCCTGTTTTTCTCTTGCACGCTTGGCTCTGGCCTTCTTTGTGTCCTTCAGGTTGCGGTCGATAAATATCCTTGCATCTACATTTTTCAGGGCAGTGGTATAAGTGCCCTCAGCGATAAAAACCTCGTAGGAACTTACATCCACTTCTTCGGTTGTGATGAGATCATCGCCAAAGATCACAAGTGGTTTTTCGATTATCGTTTCCCCTTTCCGGATAGCATCAATTTCTTCATCCAGAAGGAATAGCTTTACCTCCTGCATGCCAACCCAGCCGATGTCTTCTATTCTTTTTTCAGCATTTGTTTTGGGAGGATAAACGAAATAATCATCTTGCTGAAAAACAAATGACTTCTTGCCTGCTTTTTCAAGTTCCGCGGCGATGGATGCAGCGATCTCAGACTTTCCTGCCCCGGATTCACCGGCAACCGTAAGAAAATACTTCCCAGAAGCGTTTTCAATATCACATAAGAGCAAATCAACAACTTGTTTCGCTGCTTTCCTGTGATAATTATTAATGATCAGAACGTCACCTTCCATTTTTTGAGTTTTGAGTTTTGAGTTTTGAGTTAGTTTTGGGTGTTGGATGTTGGATTAGTAAATCTTAAAATTGTATTCAATAGGGCCTTGTACCCTGCACCTTGCACCCTGCACCTTTTTTATCAAATTCAAATATACGGAAAATCGTTAATTTAGGGGTGTGGAAATCCATACAGCAGAACTCGGTGAATTAAAGGCTTTAATGCATATGCAACTTAGGGAAATTTATCTTCCCGGGGAGGCTGCCTCCATAGTCAGTAAGCTTTTTTCTCATGTTACAGGCCTGAGCCAAGCAGAAATGGTGCTGGAAAAGAAAAGGAAACTAAAGGAGTCGGAGATTTATTTTCTGCAGCGGGCTATGAAGCGCCTGAAGTATCACGAACCACTCCAATATGTACTGGGGACAACAAACTTTTATGGCCTTGAATTCAAGATTGGTCCGGAAGTACTGATCCCAAGACCTGAAACCGAGGAATTGGTTGACTGGATCATTAGCGATCACAAGAAGCTTAAGAAAACGATCAATATTCTCGACATTGGCACAGGCAGTGGCTGTATTGCCATTTCTATAAAAAAGAAGCTGCCAATGGCAAAGGTCGATGCCATCGACTTCTCGGCTGATGCATTGGAAGTAGCTAAACAGAATGATCATACACATGGTACTGCCCTGAACCTTATGCAGATCGATATTCTCGATGAGGAATCACGTGCAAACTTGGCCAATTATGATATTATCGTGAGTAATCCGCCCTATGTAACTCCGTCTGATCGGGAGAAGATGCAGCCAAACGTCATCCAGCATGAACCAGGGCTGGCACTTTTTGTGGATGAGGACGACCCCCTGCTCTTTTACAATGAGATAGTGGAGTTCTCCCAGGATCATCATAATCCGGGAGGCAGACTATATTTTGAATGTAATGAAAGCAATGCCAGCGAAGTGGTGAATCTGCTTAAAGATAGCGGATTCAAGGATGTTGTACTTAAGAAAGATATGCAGGGGAGGGATAGGATGGTGTTGGGTGTTAGGCATTAGGCATTGGGCACTGGGCACTAGGCACTGGGCACTGGGCACTATTGTAAGAGTTCTACCAGCACACTAAAAGCAAAGGCATGCATTCCTTCTGAACGGCTCTCTTTCGGTCCGGCCACATTCAGAACTTTGATCTTATTGATCTCCATCCACAAACCGAACTCAATTGCATTGATCTTGCCTTCTTTCTTGATCAGATATACTGGTTTCAGGTTCTTTTTGGCGTATTGAAGTGTAAGCACTGTACCCTCGTCCAGTTCATCCTGGTATATGATCAGGGTGCCATTGCTATCGTCCACGTTCTTTCTAGTTCTTTGGGAAGGATCTTCAAAATCAGTTTCCTGAATGGGATAATGTTCCGGTATTTTGCCATCCTCAGCATTTCTGCCACGGGGACACCATCCCCCGCAAGGGAAGCGATGCTGCATGGCGAAATCAAGGGCAGCCCGGTCGGTTCCGGACTGTCCCCCTGAAATGATCTTAAGACCTTTTTGTTTTCAATGTTATCAGTATCCTGTTTCAGGATGAAGTCCCTTTGTGATTTTAGCAGGTTGATGGTATAGAATAAGACGTTTTTAAACTCACCAAGGATTCCCAGGTACATCAGGCTGTTCTTTGTTCCGGCCTCCTGGTTTTTGATGCGCTTGACCTGCTTCTTGTTAACCTGTGCAATGATTTCCAGGAGCTGAGTCTGTTTCCTGATGATATTATCTATTTCCGTGTACTTGTTTTGTTTGATCGAAACCAGGATATCGCTATACAGATCTGCTACCCGGGTGTTGAGCTGATTCAATTCTTCAACCTGTGAAGGAAGCAGCCCTTTGTGGTTATTGTCAACATGGGTTGTAGCGGTTTTAGCGATAAAATGCACCGACCGGGTAATTTCACGAAGGAAATCGAGCACCTGAACATAAAAATGCCCGGTATCAACAGAATCTTCCTCCAGTTGATTTATTGTAAGATGGATATTGTCTTTAAGATATTTAGCCTTTTTGTTCAGCACTGAAGTTTCTTTGCTCTTCTTTCGAAGTTTCTTCAGATCCTCATTGGCCAGGCCTTTAACGACTGAAAAGAATGACTTGGGTACCTCATCCAGAATCTCTGTAACTGTAACAGCACATTTTTCAAGGATGTTTGACCCATTAATTTTCTCTTCTGTATTTATGCTCTTGTCTCTTGCTGTTTTCTTCGCTTCTCTTTTTTTATGCAGAAGGTGTGTACGAAAAACGACAAATGCTGCAAAAAGGATCAGCCCGACAACAGCCGGCATCTTTCCGTAGAAAATGATCATGGCAAGAATAAAAGAAACAGTGAAGGCCGACAAAGCTGTGAAGAACCATCCCCCGATTACTGACAGAACACCTGTTACCCTGAAAACAGCACTTTCCCTTCCCCATGCACCATCAGCCAGTGAAGTTCCCATCACCACCATGAATGTAACATAGGTTGTTGACAAAGGAAGCTTAAGGGATGTACCGAAGGCAATCAGGATACTGGCCACAACCAGGTTTACCGAAGCCCGGATCATATCGAAAGACGTTTCATCTTTCTTTTGTTGCTTGATGTTGCTTTCCTTGACCCTTTCAAAGTCGAAGCGATCCTCGATGCTATTCTAACGCCTTTAGGTATGACATAATTGATGCCACGTGCAGCAGCCCTGGTTTGCCGGACAAGCACCCTGCGAAAATAGCGTAGAACTAAATCTTTCACTGCCTTCATCCTGCCTGCTAAGGTCAAGTGAGGTTGTCACAACTGACCGTGCTTTTTTTGATTTGTATAAGGTGACCACCATGATAAGGCCGGCAATCAGCACAAGAACGTATTGGTCTTGATCTTTCCAGATAGGGCCGACATCAGCATGCCATTTGGGTCGGCATCAGGTGTAGCCTGGTATGCCAGAAAAGATTCATATCCTGCCAGCGGCACACCGATAAAGTTCACAAGGTCATTTCCGGCAAAAGCCATAGCCAAAGCAAAAGTCCCACCAGATACGATGATTTTCAGCACATCAATCTTTTTAAAGAAGGTAGTGAGTACCTGGAAGAGGATCGTCCAGAAGAAAAAGCTGACCAACACGATCATACCACTGTTGTGCTGATCATAGTCCTTAACACTGTCGTCCATGAAAGACGCCCCTTTTGCCCCCTTGATGAGCATGAAATAGGTTATAGCTGTAAGGGCGATTCCTCCCCAGAGGGCCCCAAAATATTTCAGATTCTTCTTGTAATTGAAGGTAAACATCAACCTTGCTATGTACTGCACAATAGCCCCAACTGTAAATGCCACCGCCACCGATAGCAATATGCCAAAGATGATCATCAATGCGTTGGATGAGTTGATATAAGCACTTAGGTCGCCAAGTGATTGATTTGCATCACTATATATTTTTAATAGGGAAATGGCAACAGCAGCTCCTAATAATTCAAATACAATAGAAACTGTTGTGGAGGTGGGCAAGCCAAAGGTATTAAATGCATCCAATAAGATCACATCTGTGATCATTACGGCCAGGAAGATGATCATGATCTCTGAGAAAGTAGAACATGCCCGGATGAAATATCCCTTTCCTGGCCACTTCCATCAGGCCACTTGAAAAGGTTGCTCCAACAAGTACCCCCAGGGCGGCCACCAGCATTATAATTTTGAAAGGGGCCGCCTTCGCCCCAATGGCTGAGTTCAAAAAATTTACCGCATCATTGCTAACACCAACAATGAGGTCAGAAATGGCGAGACCGAAAAGGACGACAACAAGAATCAGGTAAAATGTTTCCATTGGATTTTGGTTGGGTTTGGCAAAAATAAACAGACTGGACTACAGGCTCCCAAAGAGGATGTTAATTTATTGTTAATTTTTAATTGCCCTAACATGGTGCAGAGTGAGAAAAATATGTTCACTTTTGACTTAAGTTCATAAAAATATAAAACCAAGCTGTTCATGAATATGAAAAAAGCATTTTTGTTTTCCACAATATGGGTGATTTTGTTGATATCTTCTCGGGGTATTCACAGGGGCGGATAATGAGGATTTTAACCTCACGGAAAACCCATCCTAAAGATATTTACAAATTTTCAGTACCCAGCTTGACAGAAGGAACCGATGATGCCGGGTTTGAGATAAAGCGGGCATATTTCGGTTACCAGTATAATTTATCTAAGAATTTTGAGATCGCCCTGAAACTGGATATCGGTAGTCCCAATGATGCATCAGAGTATTCATTGTTAAGGCGTTTTGCATATTTTAAAAACGCATATCTGAAGTACAAATGGAAAAAATTGTCTACGCAATTCGGGATTATTGATGTATTTCAGTTTGCGACTCAAGAGGTATACTGGGCTCATCGCTACATATTCAAATCTTTTATGGATGAATACAGGTTTGGACCAAAGGCAGACCTGGGATGGAACATCACCTATAGGTTCAACGATTTCATCCATGCAGACCTCGGGGTCTATAATGGCGAAGGCTATACAAAGCTCCAGGCTGACAATGCATTTAAAGGGGGACTGGGAATATCAGTTTTTCCATTTAAAGGTTTGATCGTAAGGGTGTATGGGGATATGATCAAAAAAGGAGTATACCAGAATACCATTGCCGGTTTCATTGGGTACAAGTTTAGAAGTAAGTTTATAGGTGGAGTGGAATATAATTACCAGTTCAATTTCAACTATGAGGACGGACAGGATAAATATGGTTATTCGCTATACGGGTCATATTATCCATTTAGGAAGTGGCAAATATTTGCCAGGTACGACCAGGTGTATTCAAATATTCCCTCTGGGTTTGAAGAACCTTGGGGACTGGAAAGCGATGGCAGCGCCATTATCGCGGGTGTTGAGTTTTCACCGATAAGACAGGTAAAAATTGCTCTGAACTACCAGGATTGGGTTCCCTATGCCAAGAACCTGGGCAATGAGGCTTATTTATTTCTGAATTTCGAGTATAAATTATAACTAAAACCGAAATATGATTTTAAAAGTTATTAATTTCCGGCTTATTCTTTCTCTTCTGTTCATATTAAGTATGCTTATGTCTTCTTGCAGGAAGAGTGAATTCGAGGTAGTGAAAGGCACCGTTACCATTCAGGATCAGGGTGAGGGAACAGGAACAGTAAGTTGGACTAAGGACAAAACGTACCTGATAGAGGGTTTTGTATTTGTGAATGATGGCCAGGTACTTACTATTGAGGCTGGCACAGTGATCAGGGCCAAAACAGGACAGGGATCAGCTGCAAGTGCCCTGATCGTTGCCCGGGGTGGACAAATCTTCGCGAGGGGAACTTCCAGTGAGCCTATAGTTTTTACAGTGGAAGGGGACGATCTTGAGGGATCTGTCCCTGTGGATGCACAGGGGCTCTGGGGAGGTCTTATCCTCCTGGGTGATGCGCCCTTAAATCTTTCAGCAGGAGAAGCACATATCGAAGGAATTCCCCTTACAGAACCACGCGGAGAATATGGTGGGCAAAATCCTGACGATGACTCAGGCATCTTACAATATGTTTCGATCCGTCATGCCGGGACCAATATAGGTGAAGGTAATGAGATCAATGGACTTACCCTGGGAGCCGTTGGCAGGGCAACTACCATTGATCACATTGAGGTAATCTCCTGTTCGGATGATGGCTTCGAATTTTTTGGCGGCAATGTGAATTGCAAGTATATGGTTGCAGCTTTATGCGGCGATGATGCGTTTGATTTTGACCTTGGATACCAGGGGAAGGGACAATTTTGGCTTGCTATACAGGATCCGGGTGAAGGAGATAAGGTGATCGAATGTGGTGGTGGGATAGACCCGGTCACCGGTCAGCCATATACGATGCCTCAGATATATAATGGAACTTTTATTGGAAGAGGACCAGGGGCAGGAAAGAAGATGCTCGATTTCTCATCAAATGGGGCTGGAACCATTGCCAATTCAATCATGGTGCTTCAGGATAAAGGATGTTTTGTGGAATATGTGGAGGGGAGCCAGGATTCCTACAAGCAATTTGAAATGGCAAACCTCAATATAAACAATAATGTTTTCTTCAACGTAGGCAACCAGACTGCTGAAGGGATCTTTAAGGTCAATGCTGCCCAGGGTGTTGATGTGACCCAACAAAATGAGATTTTTCAGAATTATTTTGCAAGCGTTGAAAATAAGGTAGCTGATCCTGGCATCACTCGTGACAATGATCAGTATTCTCTGATACCCAATGATAATGTTTTCGATATGCTGGCTGAATATCCTGATCCATGGTTTGATGTTGTTGCATATAAAGGGGCATTTTATACATATACCTGGGTAGCAGGATGGACTTTGTTATATGATGCAGGATATATTGTTGATTAGAAGAGTCCTATTCTAATAATAGATTCGACGAAGATGACACACTAGAATATGATAATTCACCTATTTTATTAACCTCATTACAGGCGAATCGATTTTCATTAGGGGCAGGAGTTCATCATATGGGATGATGATGCTGATTGACCCCATGGAATAAGGTGCCAGCTCATAAGGATTGTAATAGAAACCCATGCCGTTATATGTGAAGTGAAAATTTGCAGTAGGGGGGATGTCGTTCTCAAATAAGCCTGCTTCAGTGAGCGACTGTTCAGGTCCAAGGTAATATTCAATCCGGTATTTTCGTTCAAGCAACTTGCTCAGCTCATCTTCGAAGCCAACATCAAAAATATCATTGAGTTCCAGTTTTTTATTGGCCATATTATCAAACACCAGGAATCGCGAAATACCCATGCCATGTGCACCACCAGTATATGCATAATTGTCGGCCCTGTATACCAGAAACCCATTGGTATTGATATTTACATAGCTTGAAGTGATTATCTCCCAGTTAAAGGAATGTCCGCCATCATACAAGTCTTTATTCGATTCGATATATTTTGTGAAATAGGCAGTTGCATATGCCGGTAAAAGATATTCATCACTTAAGGTGTCGGGCAATGGCTGACCAAAAAATGCTTTCATGATGCTTTGCCGGAGTTCTGCCATAGAAGCAGCTTTTTCCGGGAGGAGTAGCGACATCCGTAAATGAGCATTTGGAGAACCTGCTGTATCAATCAGCATTGAATCCCTGTCGATGCAATAGGCTTTTAGTCGAATACTTTCTGAATAATCATCCTCCTCTAAATCGAAAGTAAGGGATATGCCGCTCTTTAGCTCGCGAAAAGTTCCGCTAAATTCTTCACCCAGCCTACCTGAATACTCGCCAACTTCAATATTTTGGCTGTAAGCTTGAAGTGTGGCCACTCCATTTTCATCGATAAAGCCCTCCAACCTATTTGTCCTGATCAATCCTTCCAGATCACCCGACTCAACTAGCAGATCAGGAAACACACAGCTTCCCATTACCTCATTGTTAATGATTAGCATGTCGAGGATAATGGCATCATTTCCAAGTATTCCACTCATGTGCTTGTAGGCAAAGCCACATGCATACTCCTGGCTGAAAATCCCTATGGATATAAAACACACTAAACAGGTAACGACAAGGTTTTTCATGATGGGTAAAGCTTCCTTATTATCAAATTTAAACATTTATTTATTATATCATCTATCATCTATCATCCATCATCCATCATCCAACATCCAACATCTAGCATCTAGCAATTTTTTCTATATTTGAAACTCATATACCAAAACCATGACTAATCAAAAGGAAGAAAAAGATTCAAACCACCTGTCACGCAAAAAATATGAAGAGGAGCTGGGGAAGTTGCAGATAGAACTTGTGAAACTCCAGGAATGGATCAAGCATAAAGGCTTGAAGGTCGTTGTTGTTTTTGAAGGCAGGGATGCAGCAGGCAAAGGAGGAACCATTAAAAGAATTACGCAAACGCTCAATCCAAGGATCTGTCGCGTGGTTGCCCTTGGCAATCCTACTGAGAGAGAAAAGGGCCAATGGTATTTTCAGCGTTATGTATCTCATCTTCCGGCAGCGGGGGAGATGGTGCTTTTTGATCGCAGCTGGTACAATCGTGCTGGTGTTGAACGTGTGATGGGATTCTGTACCGAAGATGAATATTGGGAGTTCCTGCGTTCCTGTCCGCATTTTGAGCATATGATCATTCATTCAGGGATTATCCTGATCAAATACTGGTTCTCTGTGAGTGCAGAAGAACAGGAAAAACGTTTCGTTGCCCGCCTGGAAGATCCAACACGGCGATGGAAGATCAGCCCGGTTGACCTGGCAAGCATGAGCAAGTGGGTGGAATATTCAAGGGCGAAAGATGAAATGTTTTTCTATACAGATACAAAATTCTCACCCTGGTTGGTAGTTGAAGCCGATGATAAGAAAAAGGCACGGCTGAATTGTATCAATCACCTTCTAACCAAAATTCCATATAAACACCTCGATCGTGAGAATCTAGTCTTGCCTGAGAGGGTGATCAGCAAAGGCTATGTAAGGCCGCCAATGGAAGAACAGACCTTCGTTCCGGAAATCTATTGATTATGAATTATGGATTGATTTAATTATTGAATCCCGGATCACAAATATATTATTAGTTTCAAGTGCTCAGGTACTCAAGTTCGAGTCTCGAGTCTCAAGTCTCTATCTGCAATTCTGATCCAGGGCTTGCTTCGCGACCACTGATCCCTTGCTATCAGCTTTTTTCCAAAGTTCACATGCACCCCCAAAATCCTCTTCAATATACAGGAGCCACGCCTTGTTGTAATAGTTATCTGCATAATCAGGATCCAGCATGATGGCAGCATCAAAATCATCACGCGCCTTTTCTAAGTATTTAGTATCATAGGAAGCCAGGGTCCCATATGCCATGCCACGGTTGCTGTAAGCCAGCATATATTGTGGATTATATACCAGGGTGGAGTCGTAATCACGAATCGCATTCCCAAAATAAATAAAGGCATTCCTGACCATTCCTTCATTGTTGCTGCGCTGGCCTTCCATGTGCTTTCTTTCTGCGATTCCCTGGTAAACATTTCCCCGGTAAAAATAAGCCAGGGCTTTGGCTGGTCCGGATTTACTAAGGAAAAGTGTCCTGTTGAGCAGGGTTTCAGCATCTTTCCAGTATGTGCACTGTTTATTTGTAGCATACATTAAAAAGGTTCCATAACCCAGGAAGATGACAAGAATTCCATAGCGAATGGATTGTTGTTTAAAGAAATCTTTATTTAGTAGCCTGTCTATAAGGATTCCGGCAATCAGAAATAAGCCAATAAAGGACAGATAAGCATAGCGGTCTGCTGCCACGAATATTCTTGACCAGAACAGTGGCAAAACAGGGGAAATGGCAAGACTGAAAAACAATAATCCTGCAACTAACTCCTTTTGCTTATTCCAAAACCTGTAAACGGCATAGATCAGGGCAAGGGGAATTAAAACACTCACATAATACAGCCATGGAAGACTTCCACCAGACAGATCAGGGTAAGCATAGATGCCCGACAACTCAATGGGTACAACAAACTTTACCAGGTAGAAAACAAAGGTGTGGCACAAAATAAAGAAGCGATCTATCAATGAATATTCATATTGCAGACCGGAGATATGCCCGAAAGTTTGAGCTGCATTAACAGTAATGATCCCAAAAATTATTGAAAGGATAAAGAAAGGAATCTTTTCCAGGAACAATTTTAAGTTCCAGGTCCTTCCTTTGTAATAATCAATTACAAATAGCACCAGTGGGAAGCTGATGGCCAGTGATTTTGAGAACAAAGCCAATGCTGCCAGTAGTATCGTTAGGCCCAGGTAAAGCAATTTTTTGTTTTCAGTATACTTAAGATAGGTAATCAACCCTCCAAGGTAGAAGGCTGTAAAAAGCAAAGTACTTCTTGCAGCTATCCAGGCTACTGGCTCTACATTGATGGGATGCATCGCAAAGAGAAAAGCACCTATAGCTGCAATAGTTTTCTTACGGCTGAGCTTTAACAGGAACAGCCACAACAAAAATATATTGATTATATGAAGAAATAGGTTTGTAGCATGATAGGGCTTCGCATTTTCAGCTGTGCTGCTATAATTAATAGCAATACTAAATACAGACAAGGGCTGGTACATCCCGAGGTGATAATTTGTGAAAATTTCTACCAGGTCTGATTCCTGTACGCCCGGATCAAACAGATATTCGGTGTCGTCCCAACCGAAAAGAACACCGTTTTCCATAGTGGGATTATAGATGATCAGCGCAGCAATCACGATGATCAGGGGCAGTAGGTATTGTAAATAATTCTTGCCTGATGAATTTTGCTCTTTGATTTTCTTTTTCTTTCCCAAGGTGACAATTATTTATTAGTGAATTTATAGATTGTTGTGTGTTCGTATTCTTCTCCAGGGTTCAGTATAGTTGATGGGAAATCCGGCTGATTTGGCGAATCAGGAAAATGCTGAGTCTCCAGGCAAAAGCCGTGATGTTTATTATAGATAATCCCATTTTTGCCGGTCAGGCTTCCATCGAGGAAATTTCCCGAATAAAATTGTATGCCGGGCTCTGAAGTATACACCTCCATACCTCTTCCGGATTGAGGATCATAAACATCAGCCACTTTAAGTACATTACCCATATTGAAGAGCACATAAGTACTGATCGTATCCGCCTTCGACATCGGCAATTCGTTCTCCAATACTATGTTTTGAATTGCTAAAGTCCATAGGGGTTCCATCTACATCTTTCAAATTTCCGGTAGGGATGAGGTTCTCATTAACCTCAACATATTGATGGGCAGCAATGGTCAGCATGTGATCAAGTGCATTCTCTTGTGTCCCGCCCAGGTTAAAATATGAGTGATGTGTGAGGTTTACCGGTGTGGCTTTGTCTGTGGTCGCCTTATATTGAATTTGCAGTTCATTATCGTTAGTAAGCATATAGGAAACCAATACCTTAAGATTGCCCGGATAACCCTCTTCCCCGTCAATGCTTGTATAGCGTAGCCTGACAGCGGCCTTATCCTCAAAGGCTCTTGACCTTGATTCCCAGATTACTTTGTCAAAACCTTTAATCCCTCCATGCAGGTGATTCATATCGTTGTTTTGGGCCAGGCTGTATTCAATCCCATCAATGGTAAATCTACCATTGGCTATCCTGTTCCCGTATCGTCCAACAATACAACCGAAATAGGGATGCCCATCCAGGTATGACTGCAGATCATCGAATCCTAAAACAACATCAGCGAGTTTTCCATCCTTATCAGGTGTGATGATGGAGGTGACAATCCCACCATAGTTGGTGATTTTTACTGACATTCCATTGTCATTGGTCAGGGTGTACAGGAAGGCAGTATCGGTACCCACCAGGCCAAATATTTCTTTTGTGATCTTCATGTGTTCACTCTTAGATTCTTTTTCTTTGGTTTCTTGCACGCAGCCTGACAACATCATCACCAGGGCAAGTGGCAGCATAAGTTTTATAATTCCTTTCATAATATGAATTTTAAGGGAGTTCAAAAATACGAATTATACAATATACATTGAAAATAGGCATTAGGCATTAGGCACTGGGCATCAGGTACTATTCAGGAATGTATTCGTAAGCGCCCAGGTCGGGACTTTCGATCCTGCTTATACCAAGAATATCTTTGTCGATATAGGAAGGATACCCTGACGACAAGATCACGTCCAGACTTCCAATGTTGATGGCCGGGGATAGGGTGTCGAGGGCAAGATTATTATTATCAACATCAACAAAAAGAGGGTCTTCGTTCTTGAAGCATCCAGGGAAAATGGTATCGTTGGCGATGTTCATTTCGGTCTTAAGAAGACAATGGTCAAATACATATTTGTAATCGCCCTGCTCATCATGATCAAGCAGGATCTCTTCAGATTTATTGCCATAAATGATGCTGTTGCCAAAATAGGCTTCAAGGTTATAGACGTATAATACATCGTTGGGATCCACGTAATAATTGGTCACCGCCATATTGGGATCCTGGCGGATGCCATCCTTAAAATAGTTGCCAAATGTGCATTGCCTGAAGTCGTAAACACCTCCTTGAAGCAATATGCCAAGCTGGCCACAGTTGCTAACTACATTGTTTATTCCTGCAATGGCATAATACCTGCCCAGGATACCAATACCGCTCATGTTTTCAATGATCGTATTGGCTAGCAGCAGATGATTTCCCATCGGTTCCTGAAGTGTTTCGGCCTGTAAACCGATAAAACCATTTCTGATCACAGCATAATTGATCTCATTATTGATACTGCCCTCATTCAGCCATATCCTATCCCATTGTCCGGGAAGGTCGCGAAAAAACGGCTCCAGTCTGTCCTGCTGAAATACAACTGGATTATCCTTTGTACCCCATACCTTCAGACTCCCTCCCTTGTATACCCAGAGTCCTGACTTATTGTGGAAATGTATTTGCGCACCTTCCTCTATTGTGAGGCTTCCTGTGGAGTCAACTACGGCATAGCCATATACCAGGTAAGGCTTGTCGGCAGGCCAGGTAACCATACTGTCTTCTGCCGCAACGATCTTGTATCTTAAGCTACCAATTGACTTATCGGCAATGATGTAATGGGCATCCTGCCCCCAGGCGGCCAGTACCACCTTTTGTTCATTCCCGTTGGTGATGAAGGAAATCTCATCCGAAACTACAAAGGGTGTTGTGCCGGATGTAGGATCAATGGTCACCCGAACAAATACAAAGAGGCTGTCATTTCCTGCGATCTCAATATCATTTTCCTGTATTGAGGGTTGCCCGTCTACATTGATCCTGTAGAAGGATGTTGCACCCCCCAGCAGACGAATAGTGGAAATGTTCAGTGCATTTGAATGATTGTTATATACCTTCAGGTAACGTGTAACGGATCCTACAGTTGTAAAAACTGTATCGAAAATGATAGAGTCGGTAGAAAATACAAGCTTTAGCGAAGGATCATCATCAACCTTATATTCCTTTCGGCAGGAAGAGAAAGCAAGTGCCAAAATGAGCAGGACCGGGATGATGTATTTAAATTTGTTCTTCATTTGTGAGGGCAAAGTTACGTAAAAGTTCCTAGTGCCTAGTTCCTAGTGCCTATCTATATCTCTAAATTTTTATATACTCTAAATACTCCAAGTACTCCAAGTACTCCAAGTACTCCAAGTACTCTAAGTACTTTAAGTACTCATTAATACGTTAGCCTAAAAAGAATATTGTATCAATTTGCAGTTCTATTAATTCATCGATTCCATTATCTTTGTTCAAACGAAATTAAATCTCAATATGCGTACTCATAAAATTTCAATCTTTTTAGTTTTACTCCTGGCCTTTGGGATTGGATTTTCATCCGTCGGACAGTTCGGGCAAAAATCTTCTGAAAAAAAGGACGAGTTTAAGATGCAAAAACGAATCTATATTGGAGGTGGTCTTGGATTTGGAATATCCTCATACTCAACCAGTTTAATGGTTGCCCCCATGATTGCTTACCGCCTTTCCCCCAGTTTTGATATTGGTGCTCAATTCAACTATACTTACTATCGATATAATGATGAGCCCATAAAATATTCAACCAATAATTTCGGCATGGCCGGCTTTTTGCGCTATTATCTCTTTTTCTTTCGGGACTTGTTTTTACATGCTGAGTATGAAGCTTTGAATTATGAATACCCGGATTATATTGCAGCCAATGGAGAGATAGTTAAGGTACGTAGCTGGGTATCCGGCCTCTTCCTCGGAGGGGGGTATCGTCAGTGGATAGGCCAGAATGCATTTATAGGGATCACCATCCTATGGAATATCATTGATTCAATCGATTCACCCTACAATAATCCAATATTCAGGATTGGCGTAGGGGTGGGAATATAATTAGTTCCTAGTGCCTAGTTGCTAGTTCCTAACTAAATATTAAATATGATATTAAATAGTTCTAAACTCCAATTAGGCACTAGGCACTATGATTTAGGAATTCTCTTCATAATCTCCAGGGTCATTTCCCAGAACTTCTCTACAGCCTCTATTTCAACTCTTTCATCCGGTGAATGAGCGCCTCTGATGGTGGGTCCGTAACTAACCATATCCATATCGGGGTATTTGTCGCCGATAAGACCGCATTCGAGGCCGGCATGGATCGCCAGTACTTCTGGTTTGGTATTGAAGAGGTCTTCATACACTTTGGCAGTAATATCTACGATCTCGGATTTCGGGTTGGGGCTCCACCCGGGATAGCCATCCGTATGGCGGGTTTTGAAACCGGCCAGTTGCAAGGTGCTGGCCACCATGGCACTAACATCATCCTTGGCTGATTCTACTGATGATCGCTGACTGGTGGTGATCTCTATAACGTCATCTTTGAATTTTACTGAAGCAAGATTGGTGGAGGTCTCTACGAAATTCTCAATATCCTGCGACCAGGCGATCACGCCGTGTGGACAGGCATAGATGGCGTTGAGAAGATTGGTTTGGGTTCTTTTATCAAGGACGTATGCAGGGGTTTCCGCATGCTCGAAGGCCACCTCCAGGGCTGGTTCTGTAACCTTGAATTCTGATTTGATCGTTTTGTTATAAGCTGTTGCATAAGCCTCGAAATCGGCAGCATTTCCCTTAGGAACCAATACCATAGCAAAGCCTTCACGGGCAATGGCGTTGCGGAGGTTCCCCGCATCAAAGTCAGAGAGGAGCATACCAAAATCTTGTGAAGCATTCCATAATAGCCTGTTGAGAATCTTGTTGGCATTGCCATATCCTTTTTGGATGTCGTCGCCAGAGTGCCCGCCACGAAGACCGGTTACTGAGATTTTATATGTAGCGAAGCCTGATGGTACATTTTCTTTTGTGAATGACATCTCAGCAACAGTGTCTTTACCGCCTGCACAGCCAATGAAGATCTGTCCGTCGTCTTCCGAGTCGAGATTAAGTAGAATTCGGCTGTTGAGTATCTTGGTATCCAGTCCGAAGGCACCGGTGAGGCCGGTTTCTTCATCAACGGTGAACAGGCACTCGATGGGGCCGTGTTCTATGTCTTTGGCTTCGAGAATAGCTAATTGGGCAGCGATGCCGATGCCATCATCTGCACCCAGAGTAGTTCCATTGGCGGTTACCCAGCCATCTTCAACATAGGCTTCAATGGGGTCATTGTCGAAATCGTGCTCTTTGTCTGAATTCTTTTCACAAACCATGTCGATATGGCTTTGGAGTACTACCGATTTAAGGTTTTCTTTTCCAGCAGTGGCGGGTTTACGGATAATGACATTGCCGATATCATCACGCAGTGTTTCCAATCCGTACTGCTTACCAAAATCAAGCAGGTAGGCGACAATCTTTTCTTCTTTTTTGCTTGGCCTTGGGATCTGGAGAATTTCTCCGAAGTAATGCCAGAGGCGGGAAGGGGAAAGGGATTTTATTGATTCATTCATAACTTTTTTTGTTTTTGCAAATGTAATATTTTGTTGAATGGTTGAATTAGTTGAACCCGCCTCCGCAATGCTTCGGCGGGCAAGGTCGGTTGAATTGGCCTTTCTTGGTTGAATTGGTTGAATCAGGTAAAATATGAATGAAGATTGAAAAAGGAGAAGGGGATAGAAGATAGAAGAAGTTTTGGTCCAACACCTTTAGAATAAAAACCCCATACTCAGCATGAATATGTGTGAGTTTGTCCTGGTTGCATCCCTGAAGCTATTCGTAACACCTACTGTGTAATTGAAGTCAAAATTAAACATGGCCAGATCGACCTGGGTACCAAAACGAACGCCCAGGTTGTAGAAGTGGAGTTTGGCATCTTTTGGCTTGAATTTTATTTCTTCATCTTTATAATATATCCTGCCACTCAGAGAGAACCTGTTTGCTAGTCCTCCATAAAGATAAAGGCCAAACACGGGTGTTCTTATCGGGACCCACCCTGCCAACAATGGAACTTCAAAGCCTCGCATTACGACAGTGACCTCATCATCGACCTCCAGGTCATGCTCATCCCTTGGAGAGTATGTAGTCCTTGAGCAATAAATCCGAGATCTATTTCTCCGAACAAGGCCCGTTTCTTAATACGGAATCCGCCTCCTATCTGAAAGCCTCCCAGAAGGTCAGACTCTACATTTTCAATCCTGTATACAAATGAAGAAACGTTAAATCCTCCAAATAGAATTTAATATGCATTTTAGGCTGTTGGGCGGTGAGTAACAATGGTGCGAACAGGATGAATATGATCAGTAGCTTTTTCATTTTCTCAGCTTTAAGCAGGAAAGAGGTATTCTTTTCCATCAATTATAAACTTCTTGTCCATGATCCGTGGCCACATTGGCTTTTCAGGAAGATTGTCTTCCTGCCATCGATGGTGCAACTCATACAGCTTCTCATAAAGTTCCGGCAATTGTTCTTTCAGGTTATACTCTTCTGAAATGTCATTTTTAAGGTCATAGAGCTCTGCCCAGCCATCACGTGTACTTAATATCAATTTGTAATCACCATCCCGGATGGCCCATATATGATCAGCCCTCCAAAATAACTGCAGGTGTGGTCTGTCAGTATTCTGTCCGATAATATATGGTATCAGATTCACACCATCGTATTCACGGTCATGCGGCAATTGTCCACCGGCATTAATAAGGGAGGTAACGAAGATGTCAGTTGAAGAAACCGGATATTCATATCTCGTCCCCGCTTTGATCTTTGCAGGCCATTTCATCATAAAGGGCACCCTGATACCTCCTTCAAACTGGGAGAGTTTGCCACCTTTTAGCGGGCCATTGTCAGTAGCTTTGGTGTATGATGCGCCACCGTTATCACTCAAAAAGAAGATCAGGGTATTATCTTCCAGTCCAAGATCCTTGATCTTCTGATGTATTTCCCCAATGGCATCATCAAGGGCAGAGATCATGGCATAATAAACCCTTTTGTTGTCATCCTCCACATGATCATACATGCAGTAATAGTCAACAGGTGCCTGGAAAGGAACATGGGGTGCCGAGAATGTGCAATAAAGAAAAAAGTTCGTGTCCTTGTTTTCTTCAATGAAATTGATGGCCTTGTCTCTAATGGCAAATGTCAGGTATTGTTCCTCTTTGATCTCTTTCCCCATTTCAAGTATGGCGGCCTCTCCATATCGGCCAGTATTCCACTGGTACTGTGCACTGAAACTGTAGTGCTCGTGATTAATGATATGGCTCCAGCTCCGTTCGGGTGTGTAAAGGGAGGATGCTCCAAGAAATCCATAATGATAATCAAATCCCCGCTTCAGGGGAACGTGATTATGGGAAATGCCCAGGTGCCATTTTCCTACATTCCCGTTGTGTAATCCAGGGTTTTTAATGCTTCTGCCAGGTTAATTTCAGTGGGCGGGACACCCTGTTTCTGTACCTGCCATTCCGAGGGAAAATCCGGTTTGGCCTTCATAATAAATTCCCCGGTGTTGATGAACCACTTTCCCGACAGGTATTCAATCATGTTGGTTGGATAAAACTCCATGATCTGCGTTTCGAATCCGTAACGGTTTTGAACCCTCCCGGTCATAATACCGGCACGGGAAGGTGCGCAGGTAGGTGCTGTTACGTAAGCTTCATCGAATATGATACCTTCCTTTCCGAGCTGGTCAATATGCGGTGTGGAAATATGGGTGGCTCCGTAGGCAGAAACTTCATATTTTCCCAGGTCATCAACCAATAAAATAACAATATTTGGCTGTTTCTCAGCACTGTTTGGTTTTGATGTTTTCAGGTATTCTTTTTTACCTTTTTTCAGATCCTTATCCCAGTGTACACGCCACTTCATTCTTGTTACCGATAGGGGATAACAAGCTGAAAGGAGTAATAGGAGCACTGCAGATTTCAATAGCATTGATCTCATTACATTTCCTTTAAAATATAAGTAAATGTAAAAAAATAAATATAAAGGATGAAGCTAATAAAATTGAAATATTAGCCTTGCATATACAGGTAAGGGAGTGAGAGCCTGGGGCTATGGGTCATCAGCAAGGATGAAAATTATATTAGGTGAATCTTCAACTTGCCTCATTATATAGGCTTTATACTTTGATATTCTTAAGCTTGCTAATCATTTCATCCGGGTCGTCGGACGAAAAAACAGTATTTCCTGCCACCAGAACATCAGCACCACTACGGATGAGGTCGACAGAATTGCTGAGGCTTACTCCGCCGTCGACTTCAATCAGGGCTTTGGATCCGGTTTTTTCAATAAGATCTTTGAGGCGTTTGATCTTAACAAGGGTGTTTTCAATGAACTTTTGCCCCCCAAAGCCAGGATTGACTGACATCAGCATTACCAGGTCAACATCTGCCAGGATATCTTCCAGTACATAGACTGAAGCATGCGGGTTTAGTACAACGCCGGCTTTCATATCCAGGGCCTTGATGGCCTGGATCGATCGGTGAAGGTGCTTACAGGCTTCATAATGTACGCTGAGGATATCTGCCCCAACTTCCTTGAACCGCTCGAAATAGCGATCGGGTTCAACGATCATCAAATGAACATCAAGGGGCTTTTTCGCGAATTCTTTGATCTTCTTTATAACTGGAAAACCGAAGGAGATGTTAGGTACGAACACACCGTCCATCACATCAATATGGAACCAGTCAGCCTGGCTGGCGTTGATCATTTCAATATCTTTCTGCAGGTTTGCGAAGTCAGCCGATAATATGGAGGGTGCGATCAGGTGTGCCATGTTCCGTTTTTTTGTGTAAAAGTAAGAATTCTGCCTCAATGCAGAAGCTCGTAAAAAAGAAAAAGTCATTTCGACCGTAGGTAGAAATCTGTCAGCTTTTTTGCAGAACTACAGATTTCCCGCTTTGCTCGAAATGACTTAATAAGATAGGTAGCCATGCAGGCTAACCCAGATAGGTTTTGAGTATTTTGCTTCTTGATGTGTGCTTAAGCCGCCTTATTGCTTTTTCTTTTATTTGTCTGACACGCTCTCTGGTGAGGTCGAACCTCTCGCCGATCTCCTCCAGAGTCATGGGGTGCTTGCTGTTCAGGCCAAAATAAAGCCTGACTACATCCGCTTCGCGTGGAGTTAATGTTGAGATGGCCCTGTCGATCTCTTTTTTGAGAGATTCATACAAAAGTTGTGATTCCGGTGTACTGGAATCGTCACTTTTCAGGACATCATACATATTATTATCCTCATCCTGTACCAGCGGTGCATCCATAGATACGTGCCTTCCAGAATTCTTCATGGATTCCTTCACCTCGTTCTCGGTGATCTCAAGGAGTGTTGCGATCTCACCGGCATTGGGTTCACGTTCGTGCTCCTGTTCCAGCTTGGCGTAGGCCTTGTTGATCTTGTTGATCGAGCCGATCTTATTCAGTGGCAGCCTTACAATCCTGGATTGTTCGGCTAAAGCCTGCAGGATTGACTGGCGGATCCACCAAACAGCATAGGAGATAAATTTAAATCCCCTGGTTTCATCAAAACGTTGTGCGGCTTTGATCAGTCCGAGGTTACCTTCATTGATGAGGTCGGGAAGGCTGAGCCCCTGGTTCTGGTACTGCTTCGATACAGAAACAACAAACCTGAGGTTGGCCTTAGTGAGCTTTTCAAGGGCGATCCTGTCACCCTGTTTTATGCGTTGGGCAAGGGCTACTTCTTCATCGGCCGTAATCAATTCCACTTTGCCGATCTCCTGAAGATATTTGTCAAGAGATGCAGTTTCCCTGTTAGTGACCTGTTTAGTGATTTTTAGTTGCCTCATACAGCGGTGTTCATTTTTGCTTCGTTCAAATCAATGATCTGATACGATTACGCTATCGAAAGATACTTGAATACAGGTATCATCCTCCGAAAATAAGGTGTACCAGTGGCTTCTTATACGAAAAGCCACCGGCTGTGTTACACTAATTTTGAGGTTTTTGTTCTGGTTTGGGTAACAGTACTTTGCGTGATAATTTCAGCTTTCCTGTCTTCGGATCAAGTCCGATGAGTTTCACTTCAAGTTCTTCACCCACACTCAGCACCTTTTCAACATCTTCTGTACGTTTCCAGTCAATCTCAGAAATATGCAGCAGACCGTCTTTACCAGGCATAATTTCGATGAAAGCACCGAAATTAGTGATGGTTTTGACTTTACCTTTATATACTTCACCAACTTCCGGGACAGCGATGATCGACTTGATCCTGTGCTTTGGCGGCTTCAATAGAAGGCTTGTCGGCTGATGAAATGGCTACATGGCCAAAATCTCCTTCTTCTTCTATGGTGATGGTGGTTTCTGTTGTCGCCTGGATATCCTGGATAATTTTTCCTCCAGGTCCGATAATGGCACCTATAAATTCTTTAGGTACGATCATCTGCTCAATTCTTGGTACGAATGGTTTGTAATCTTCACGTGGTTCTGCAATGGTCTTGGCCATCTCATCGAGGATATGAATCCTTCCCTGACGGGCTTGTTCCAGCGCTTCTTCCAGGATCTGATATGAAAGGCCATCAACCTTGATGTCCATCTGGCAAGCGGTGATTCCATCGCGTGTACCGGTTACTTTGAAGTCCATGTCGCCAAGGTGGTCTTCATCACCAAGGATATCAGAAAGAACGGCATATTTTCCGCTTTCCGTATCGGAGATGAGTCCCATGGCAATTCCTGAAACAGGTTTTTTGAGCTTCACACCGGCGTCCATGAGTGAAAGTGTTCCTCCACAAACTGTTGCCATCGATGATGATCCGTTAGATTCGAGGATGTCAGAAACGATCCTGATCGTATACGGATTTTCATCTGAATTGGGGATCATACCTTTGAGGGCGCGCAATGCCAGGTTTCCGTGGCCAACTTCGCGGCGGCTGGTACCCATCATACGCTTGGCTTCTCCTGTAGAGAACCCGGGGAAGTTGTAGTGCAGGATGAATTTTGATTTTCCTGAAACCACAGCTCCGTCAAGGATCTGCTCGTCCATTTTATTTCCGAGGGTAGTCGTTACCAATGATTGTGTTTCACCACGAGTGAAGATGGCTGAACCGTGCGCTGATGGTAGGTAGTCGATCTCACTCCAGATTGGCCTGATCTCATCAAGTTTACGTCCGTCGAGGCGAATCCTGTCGTCGAGTACTACGTTTCTAACGATCTCTTTGTGCATATCATGGAAGAAGTTCTTTACATAGCCGGTTTTTTCTTCCTGCTCTTCTTCGCTCATGCTTTCGATAAACTCGTCGCGGATAGCTTTGCCTATCTCACTGCGTTCGTGCTTATTATTGTTGAAGGTTTTCACAAGTGCAACAACCTTATCGTAAGTTGCATCTTTGATCCTTTTTTCAAGTTCTTCATCTGCCTCAACTTCTTCTGCTTCGCGCTTCACTTTGGCTTTCTCCACCATGGCACCAAGTTCGATCTGGGCCAGGCATTGTTGTTTAATGGCTTCATGGGCGACTTTCACAGCTTCCAGCATTTCTGCTTCAGAAACTTCTTTCATTTCACCTTCTACCATATTAATATTGTCGATCGTGGCCGCAACCATCAGGTCGAGGTCAGCATCTTCGAGTTCTGTAAATGTTGGATTAACGATGATACTCTCCGTTTACCCTGGCTACCCTTACTTCGGAGATCGGACCATCGAAAGGGATGTCGGATACTGAGAGCGCAGATGATGCCGCAAGGGCAGCAAGTGCATCCGGTGGTGTATCCATGTCGCCTGATATCAGACTGATCAGTACCTGGGTTTCAAAACGCCAATTGTCGGGAAACAATGGCCTGAGCGCGCGGTCAACAAGTCGTGAGGTGAGGATCTCCGCTTCGGAGGGCCTGGCTTCACGTTTAAAGAAACCACCTGGGAATTTTCCCGTAGCGGCGTATTTCTCTTTGTATTCTACTGTTAATGGGAGGAAATCAAATCCGTCCCTTACTTCTTTGTTTGCTACTACCGTTGCTATGATCATGGTGTTACCCATACGCACAACAACAGCACCATCGGCCTGCTTTGCCAGCCTGCCGGTTTCAATTGAAATCGTTCTTCCGTCCTTCAGAGAGAATGATTTCTCAATTCCTTTTTGTGTCATGATTGTTTTTAAAGTTTACGTCGGAGTTGGACCAAAAAAAGGCAACTGTTAACAATTGCCTTTTATTGTATATCCGGTAGGAAGGAAAATTATTTCCTGATCCCTAATTTCTTGATGATAGCACGATATCTTTCGATATCTTTTTTCTTCAGATAGTCGAGCAGTCTCCTGCGTTTACCTACCAGAAGTACGAGTGACCTTCTGGTTGCTACATCTTTCTTATTAATTTTCAGGTGATCTGTAAGATGTTTGATGCGGAATGTGAAAAGCGCAATCTGACCTTCAGCTGAGCCGGTATCGTATTCCGATTTACCATACTCTTTGAAAATTTCCTTTTTGTTTTCTGACGTTAAATACATAATAATTATTTACATTCTATTTTCGGGCTGCAAAAATAAAGGTTTCTTTTGATATACGCAACATTTTAAAGTTTTTTTCCATTTAATTGCTTTTTCGCTTGAAACATCGGGTACAGGGTGCAGGGGCCAGGGTTCAAGGAAGTTTTGAGTTTTGAATTTTGAGTTTTGAGTTTGTTTCGAATCCTGCCTGCCGGAGGCAGGTAGAAATTAGGATTTAGGATTTTATCAGAAATTCCACTTCAACCGCCCATATGCCAAGGTTCCATAATCCCCAAACTCTGTTCCCGGATCACCAAAGAACATTTGTGCAGTAATCATAAACGCTATATTGCTGGTTAGAGAGACATCAAAAGTGGGTCCGACAAAAACGGATTTATCCGAAGGGTTTAACATGCTGGCAAGGCTGGCAGTAAATAATGGTGTGACAGGGTAGGAGATGTTGCCGAACAAAGAGTATTTTGCCAGGGTGAAGGTTTTGGCAGAAACTTCCCTGTGAACAAAGAAGCCTGCTCCCATTCCGGCAGGACCGGTCGTACCATTGCTGTTATATAGCCCGGAAAACTGTAGCATGAGGCTGTTTTTGAAAGTGTAATTCAGGCCTAATGAACCCACTAATACACCACAGGTATCACCAAAATTTTCTTCAGGGTGGAAATAGCTCATCTCACCGTTAAAACCGGCTCCTTTGATGTTGCCCGACCAGCCGGCACCCAGCACATAATCCCCGGTCATATATCCGCCAAGGAACTGGAAGTCGTAATTCCATTTGTTGAATCGATACATTCCGGCGATGGTAAGCTCTTCCTGGCTGTCGATCTTAATGGCTGCTTCAACAGAAGAAGTGGCCCCCGTATAGTACTGTAAATGCACCGCATCACAGCCAGGCCGTTCCACATAGTCAAAATCAAAATAATCGAAGGTGTTAAAGATATCGTTGGGGTTCCAAACATAATTGATACCCCAGTTGATGCGTTGCCGCCCCACTGTAGCCTGGAAGTTACCGGCAGTGTACCTGATGTTGAATCGATCGAAGTTGGTTATCATATAATATGATGTATCCTTGGCTATCAGCCGGGTCATGTCGAGGTAGCCTGGATCCTGGACGGCCAGGTCAGCGAGGTATGGGTAATAGAGCCTGGGGATCATCCCAAAAGAGAAATTGTTTCGCATGCCTATATGCATGGCAAAATTTCCGGGATACCATTTAAAGTCAAAGCGGTTCTTAATGTCGGTCTGGGTTTGCCATGTACCTTCCCAATCCTGAACCCAAACCGTTCCCAGGCTCTGTAAATGCCCGTTCAGCGTCCAGTTCCTGGGTTTCTTTCCGTCCTGGGCAGAAACTGCTGCCATAGAAAGAAACAGGAGGGCTGTAAGCAATATTTTATTGAACCTTTTCATCAGATGATACTTTTCCATCGTCGATGGTAACAATCCTTTTGGCCTTATCCATCACCCTTTTGTCGTGAGTAGAAAATAGGAAGGTGATCTTCGACTCCTCATTCATTTTCTGCATAATATCCAGCAGCTCATTTGTTGAACTGGAATCGAGGTTTGCCGTGGGCTCATCTGCCAGTATGAATTTAGGCTCTGAGGCCAGGGCCCTGGCCACAGCAACCCGCTGCTGCTGTCCTCCTGAAAGGTTTCCTGGTCGCTGGTCAGCCTTATCAGCTATTCCGACTGCCGCTAATAAATCTTTAGCTCTTTGATGTCGTTTGTCCTTCGACTGACCCTGTAACTGCATGATAAAAGCCACATTTTCCATTGCGGTGAGCACAGGGATGAGGTTATAGGCCTGGAATACAAACCCAATATTGTGTAATCGGAAGTCTATCAGCTTCTTTGGTTTTAGCGAACCAACCTCTGTACCATCGATTATTACTTCACCCCTTGTAGGTTTATCGAGGCCACCGATCATGTTCAGCAGTGTGGTTTTCCCCGACCCTGATGGTCCGACTATGGCTGTAAATTCACCTTCTTCGATGGTCAGGTCGACCCCGTTCAAGGCATAAACCGGTACCCTGGTCTCGTCATAAACTTTATGTAAATCCTTGATTTGAATGATTGACATGATATCTGAATTTAAATTTATGTTTGTCTTTTTTTTATTATTTAATGCTTCGCTTTTAACTTTCATTCCTTACGGCATCTGCTGGTTCAAGTTTAAGTGCTTTACGGGCAGGCCAGATAGAGGCCAGCATGGCAGCAATAATGACCATAATACCTAGGAAAATATAAAATGTTGTTTCGATCACAGGGAACACATGCGCGTTATACCCAAGGGCTTCAAAGCCTTCTGAATAGCTCGCGAAGTTGATGCCATTTTTGCTTGTCAGCCCAATGGTAGCTGCAGAGAGGATCACCCCGAATATTGCGCCCGTTACTGACATGTATATGGTTTCCAGCATGATCATCCTGAACACTCTGAAACGGTTCATGCCTATGGCCATCAGCATACCCAGTTCCCTGGTCCGCTCTATGATCACCATCAGCATCACATTGATAATACCGAAGGTAAGTGCCAACAGTATGATCAATATGAGAATAAACCCAAACTGGTCCATCATGCCTACAATGGCCAGTAGGGTGGGAGCCAGCTCTTTCCAGGTTTGTATACTCATATCCGGAAATTCGGATTCCAGATTTGCTTTGGCCATATTAATATCAACACCTTCGCTGTAACTGATGGCAATCTCAGATACAATCTTCTGTTCCGGGGCAACCATATTTTCCAGCTGGCCTGCCAGGATAAATACATTTAGTTCATCAAATACAGTATTAGAAGTCCTGTAAATCCCTTCAACCTTGTAGAGCGCCTGTGCCGTTTCGCCATCGAGGGCTGCAGTTGTTAATACTACTTTCTTACCGACTCCTGTTTTCAGGTGTTCTGACAGTTTTTGAGAAATCAGGATGGAAGGTATTCGTGATTCCTTTACGAAATAATCTCCATCGACCAGTTTATTATGAATAGCAGTTACCAGCTTTTCCTGGTCGGGATCAATGCCATTGATCATGATCCCGTTTCCCGAATGGGCAGTGCTGGCCATACCTGTAGCTTTCGACCTGAAGCAGAATGCTTCTACATCCTCGTTGTCATTGAGAAAGGCTGATATCTTGCCTGGATCAGGAATTGCATATTTAATGGATTCATCCTCCAGGAACTTGGGATTATGTATTTGCATGTCGGAGATTTCATTCTCAATGGTAGCATCAACCTTTTGCTGCATCATGCCATTCATCAGTGCAACCATAAACAGGCTGCCATACAATCCAATGGCTGTGGCCAGGATAACCACCATACTGCGGAGTTTGTTCCTCCAAACGTTTCTCCATGCTATGGACCAAATCATATTCTTAAGTTTTGAGTGTTGGGTGTTGAGTGTTGAGTGATTGGATCATAAAATTACTTTGTATATCGTATATTGTATATTGTAAACTGTAAATCCTAATGTCCCCTGATGGCTTTTAAGACCTTGAATCGGTGTATCACGATCAGAGGATATAATACAGCAATGCAGGTGAGTATGAATACTACAATCGCCTGATTATAAAAGATCGGCAATCCCATAGAAAATGGCATCACAGGTTCTACATTCATATCCAGCATTGCCTTTGCGGCTTCACCTGTTAGCTGAATGGGGTTCAAATGAAAGTAGTACATCAGTGGCGTTGCCAGTGCAATCCCTGCCAACACGCCGATAAGCGCAATGAACAGGGTTTCAATAAAGACGATGATCGCCAGCTTATGTCTTTGCATCCCCACGGAGACCATCACCCCAAATTCCCTTTTTCTTTCCAGGGTCATCATCATCATGGTTCCGAGAATTCCGAAGCCTACAACTACATATAATATACCCAGCATGAACATACCGCTGATATTATCACTTTCAATGCCCTGCACCACTTCAGGGTTCATTTCACGCCATTCCATGATTTCATAGTCGGGGCCGATCATTTCCCTGATAGCAGTGGTATCGGAAGCCAGCTTCTTTGGGTTATGGAGCATGATTGAGATTGACGTCAACATATCCGGGGCACCATAGAAATATTGCGACTGAGCGAGGTCCATGTACAGCAGTTTATTGTTCATCACTGTGGATGGAAAGCTGATGATACCTCGTATCGGATATACCCCAGCTGCGGTCACCCCATGGTATCCCTGGCTGATGAGGGTAATGGTATCGCCAATCCCAAGCTTCAGAAATTTGGCCAGGTTAACGACAAGCAGAACACCATCATCTCCTTTTTCAAGATATCTTCCCTCGATTACTCTTTTTTCAAGGCCACTGGCCTCGCTTTCAATTTCGGGATCTGTTCCGATGACGGCAATTCCTTTGGTATTTGAACCTGATGAACCAAGGGCAAACGACTCCAGGCGAGGAACACTCAGACTGATGTTGGGAATGCCCTCGAGAGAGGCTGAAATGCTATCATCACTGAATATGTTGTTTATGGTCTTATCATCCCAATACCCAGTATGATGGATCTGGATGTAACCTGTTGTATTCTTGATGGTGTTTTCTTCCATGGCATCATATGATCCAAGCTGCATCGACCTCATCAACAGGGCCAGGAAAACAGCGAAGAATACTGATGCAACGGTGATGAGTGTCCGTTTTTTATTCCGCCATAGGTTTCGCCATGCTATTTTTAGATACTCTTTCATGCTTTCACGAATTAGTAGATTTACCTGATCTTTTTCATATTCTGTTGAGAAAAGAAGGATTCATTGATGTCAATATTGAATTCATTCTCCATAATCTCTATGATAGTTTGATTGCCAGGATCACTCATGGGGGTCATGACCATCTTTGCCGGAAGTTTCCTGTCGGAGAACTGTGTAATTTCGGAGCTTTCCTGTCGATTGACCAGGACGCCATCCTCATCATAGAATTCCAGCTTCAGCTGGTAGAATTCTTCTTTGGATATCCATGCAAGCACTTTTCCCCATACAACCGGAGCTTCAGGTTTTGGGATGAGTTCCAGATTATAACAGTTTAGTTTTTCAACCACCTCTTCCCCTATGATTGAATGGGTGTACTGGTTTACGTAGGAATTCATTTTTATCAGGTCATCGTTGGTGAAATCGGATCCCATCCACGATTGGCTCATCATGGAAGGAGGTAGTTTGATCATCTTGCTGATGCTGGGCATCCAGTTCCACATATCGGTTTGTCTTTTTAGAAAGGTCTGCCCTTTGTCTTTCACCGGTTCTGTAACGAGGATGAGATAATATTCGTCCGTCATCGACCAGCTTTTCATCACTACTTCCCTCGACCATGTCGGTCTCACGACCGTCATTTTCATTGTCCCTTTGCTTGATTGCCCATTCACTTTGTCAGTGGCCTTTTTAATGATCTCTGAAGCGGTAAGCTCCTGTGCAATCCCTGAAAATACAGTGCCTGCCAGAATCACAAGTGTTAAGATTGTTGTTTTTATTTTCATGGTATATTTACAATTATATTATTTACCAAACTTTTTAATAATAGATTCTTGAAGTTTATCCAATGGTGTTCCATCTGGATTTAAAATGTATGTCATGCTCACGCCGTCCATGATCGATCCGAACAGTATGGCTTCCGAGACGGGATCTTCAGCCCCATGTCTTTCAAAATATGCGGCAAGAAGCTGCATTGTTTCCTCAAGTAAATGCTGATATTTCGTCAGTATAAGGGCATAAACATCCCTTTGCATGATCAAGTTGAAGTAAAGCCTCCAGTAATTTGTATTTTCTTTGAGTGTTTCGAAGGATTTGATGACAAAGAATTCAAATTCTTCATCTGTCAGGATGCCGTCTTTATTGGGGTCGAGGAAATTCATTAATACCTCCATGCCTTGATTCATCACCGATCTGAGCAGGTCTTCCTTGCTATCGAAATAGTTATACATCAAACCTTTCGATATCCCGGCTGATTGAGCAATCCTGCTAATGGAAGTGCTGTGGTAACCTTCATTTGCAAAAAGCTCAAGGGCGGCATCCATGATCTGCTGCCGCTTCTCTGCTCTTATCTTTTCAAACTGCTCAGGTGTCCGTGGCATAATATTATTGATTGAACGGTCGGTCAAAGATAAAACATTTAAAATGGGTTTGTCAAGTTTTTTAGGATTTTTTTTGCTTTTTAGCAAAAAAAAGAGTGTTGGGTGTTGGGTTTTGGGTTACTTGACGGTTAACCGTAAACAGTTGACAGCCAAAACGCTCTTTACGATTCCATGCACATTTAAGCAGCCTTTGCATCCTTTGTAATAAAATAAATTAATTTTGCTTTTGAATTTATCCCTTATGGCAATAGAAGAAGTAATATTGGTTGATGAGCATGACAATGAAGTTGGTACCATGGAGAAGATCGAAGCCCATGAAAAGGCATTGTTGCACAGGGCGTTTTCCATCTTTGTCTTTAATAATGAAGGACAGATGATGCTGCAACGCAGGGCTTTGTCGAAGTATCATTCACCAGGATTATGGACCAACACCTGTTGCAGCCATCCCCGTCCCGGGGAAAGTCTGGAAGAAGCAACAAAGAGAAGGATACTTGAAGAAATGGGTTTTCAATGTGATATGAAAGAGATATTCAGTTTCATCTATGAGGCTCCTTTCGACCATGGCCTCACTGAACATGAACTGGATCACGTCTTCATGGCCATTCATGATAAAGATCCGATGATCAACCCGGAGGAGGTTGCCGAATGGAAATGGATGGATGTGGATAAATTATTGGCAGATATGAGGGGAAATCCTGATAACTACACTGTATGGTTTAAGATTGCCCTGATGGAAATGGAGAGAAAAAAGATACTAGATACTGGATACTAGATACTGGATACTGGTTACAGCCTACTGCCTATCGCCCAACATTTCCTTCATCGCCTTCTCCACCTCCCTCGGTTTATGTGTCCCGATCAACAGTTTCTTCCCGTTTTTGAGGTAAAGCTGCAGGCCCATATTCCCGGAAACATTATAAGCTTTGCCGTATTTTTTTCCACCTGCACGAATACCCCAGCCACCATATTCCATTAGTGGTTTGTATTTCCTCACTTCAAAGCTATTGATCTCATCTGGTTTGATATGTTTTTCCTTAAACTGCAAGGGCTTGAACTGGACATAAAGGCCGTCGTTTCTGATCTTAGTGACCAGGCGAAGGCTAAGCATTAATAATATCAGTAGAACAGGGACAAGACTGGTGAGAATCAGTATGTAATCGTCCGTGGCTTTGTCGGGTCCTTCCGCATGAAGTGATGAAATGAAAGCGTATCCCCATGATACAATGGTGATGACTATGATCAGGTAGATCCACCACTGCCGGAATCTTTGTGTTTCATTAAAATATGCTCTTGCCATGGTCAAAGAGTTTTGTTGAGGTTAGAAAAATCACGCCCGGTGGGTTGCTGAAAAACCCTGAGATCGAATTCGGGTACCACTGCGAAAATATGGTCAAAAATGTCAGATTGTATATCTTCATAATTGGCCCATGCCTGATCTTTTGAAAAGACATATACCTCAATGGGCAGTCCTTCACCGCCTGGATCCAGTTGCCTCACGAGGAAGGTCATGTCGTCATGTATTTGAGGGTGGTTCCTCAGATATCCCTTCAAATATGCCCTGAATACTCCAATGTTGGTCTGTCGTCTTCCGTTTACCAGGATATCATTGTTGATATGCCTTTTTTCGTTGTATTCGTTCAGTGTAGTTTCAGTCTCTTCAACATATTCCGAAACGTATTCAAATTTCTTAAAGCGCTCAAGCATTTCCGCTGTGCAGAAGGTGATGCTGTTCATATCGATATTGATAGAACGCTTGATCCTTCTGCCTCCACTGTCTTCCATGCCGCGCCAGTTCTTGAAATAATCGGTGACGAGGGCATAGGTGGGGATGGTGGTGATGGTCTTGTTCCAGTTCTGAACTTTTACGGTAGTGAGTGAAATGTCGGTTACGTTGCCATTTGCACCATATTTCGGCATCTCAACCCAGTCGCCGATCTTAACCATATTGTTGGCCGAAAGCTGAATTCCACCCACAAAACCCAGGATAGGATCTTTAAAAATCAGCAGCAGCACTGCAGAAAATGCTCCGAATCCGGCTACCCAGCCAAGACTATTATCACCCAATATAATGGTGATAATGAACACAACAGCCAAAACATAGGCAATGATCTTGGCTACCTGTGCATATCCTTTAATGGGTTTTTCTTTGGATACCTCATAGCCCCCATATATTTCAAGGAATGCATTGACTACCGCCAGAATTACGTTTAAACAAACGATCACCATATAGATGGAGGCGATAACCTCAATAATCCTCAGTAGAATTGGGTAGTCTGATAAAAAATAGGGAGAAAAATAATTGATGATGAAAGCCGGAGCTAAATAAGCCAGTTTGATAAACACCCGCTTTTTGGCAAGTACGTCATCCCATTTATTTTTTGTTTTGGCAATTAGCAGATGAATACCCTTGATCAGTAAAAATCTTGCAATAAAGAAACCAAGAAGTGCGAACAGGAGGATAACGGCTATGCCTAATAACTCCCTTAGCATGCTTGCAGTGCTTTCACTGAGCCCAAGGTCGGTGAGCCAGCCGTAAAATAAATCTCTGAGTTTATTGATCATCTAAGATGCTTTTTTCTTCAAATTTAGCATCTTTTATGATTGTCTGGTAGAAATGCCAGTTTAAGTATTAGAAAAAGGCTGTTTATTCTTGATTGCCTACTGGTTACTGGCAATGCCTATCGCCCACAGCCCATAGCCTACAGCCTACAGCTTATTTCCCCATATACTTCTTGATCTCCTGGGTATACTTCTTACGGATCTTATTCAATGTTTCCATATCACAGTTCTGGTCGTTGTAGATCCTGATGTGATCTTCGATGCCGGTTTTTCTGTATATGGTGGCCAGCGCAGCATCCCAGTTGTTATCATCGATATTTCGCTTCACATGTGTTGTCATTTCCTCAAAATCGTCCCAATCAAGTTTTACCGGCACCTGGAAATATTTCATTGAGGCAACCTCACTATCTTGCAGTGTGCAATCTGTGGTGGGATTAAGCAGGAAATACTTAGTAACCCTGATGAGCCCGTAATATGGCTTTACTTTTTTTGCCGGGAGGAAAGCAATGCCTTCATCATTGAACGCCTTAAGGATTTCGGGTACCATTTCATAATTTTCAAGACCCTTGATCCTGATGCTTTGCACCATGCTGGTTTTGAAGAATACCTTTGCCGGTGTGCCGTCAAATGTAATCTTGTGTTTCGTCTTAACTGCCTTTATTGACCTGATAATAAATTCGTCGGTGTACTTTGTTTTGGTAAGTAAAAAGAGTGATTTAGGATTATCCTGGTCTGGTACTGTTGTTCCATGATATCCCGGGAACGGATGTTCCGACTCCAATACAAGGTATTTGTATCCAATGCTTTGAAGTGTTTCTTTCTTCTCTATATGACCAATTGTCTCTATAATTTGCTGTGCCATAGTGATTTTTGTTGATTGTTCGTGACTGATCTATTGTACTGTTAATAATTAACAATCAAATATACAAATTGTTTAAATCACGATTTGTAGGCGTTGGGCATTGGGCATTGGGCATTAGGCATTGGGCGATAGGTAGGGATTTGAAAATTATTATTCCTTAACCTGTGACATTTCATCACTTTGCGTATTAATAAGAAAAGACTTATTATTATGGGAGACATAACTAAAATTGAAGTTTGGAATCTTTCTATCAAACTTTCTGCTTCTGTTTATAAGATGACACAGAGAGCTGAGATTTCAAAAGACTTTTCATTTAGGGATCAAATCAGGAGAGCTGCGTTAAGCATTCCTTCAAATATTGCAGAAGGTCTGGAATCTGGATTCGATAAGATGGGAGTTCGCTACTTCTATAATGCAAAAGGTTCTTTAGCTGAGCTAAGAACGCAACTTCTTATAGCATCAATGATCGGCTACATTAATAAAGTGGAGTATAATGAACTGCTTTGCGAATTAGAAGTTATTGCAAAAATGCTTAACAAACTTATTTCTTACAGAAAGAACTTTATAAAGGCTCAAAAATAAGTTTTCATTCTTTCCTGCCCAACGCCCAACGCCCAACGCCCAATGCCTAATGCCCGATGCCCAATGCCTAATTTTCCGGTGCAAACATCGGATCCCAGGGAGGCAGGTATATTGGTTCTGTATCCAGGATGTCGAGGATTTCCTGCTCAATGAATTTCTCATGGACCACCAAACGGAACATATACTCATCAAACCATTCATCTGTCATGATCAGGAAGCCCTCGTGTCCGGTCTTTCCCCAGCTGTTTTCCAGCAGCCATTTATCGGTGCTGCCATCAGGAAGGATATTCACGCCAACTAAACCCATTCCATGGGAAGAACCGCTATCAAAAGTCTTGATGCGTCCGGGTTTATCCATGGAGAAATCAACACCGAATAGATCATCATAGTTGAAGTTATTTATATCCAGCAAACCTTTTTCACGATCCAGCTGCTTCCCTACGTCGCAGGAGAAATACATGGCTTCATTGGCTATGATTGATTCACGCGCAAATTCTTTAATTTTGTCAATAGGCAAATTGATATATTTCCAGTTACCGCCTTCCTCCATGTGACGGTCATATTCAATCTCATAAAGTTTATAAAAATCTCGTGTGGGATCATTCATGAACATAACATATTCATGCAGGTCGACGCCTACCATTTCTTCGTAAAACGACTTTGGCGTATATGTTTTGAGTTCGCTAATATTGCCGTCATTGTCCTCATATTGCCAGCTGAATTCACTAGGTGGTTCGCCCAGGCAAAGTACCAGTATCCTGTATATTTCACCCAGCATTCTGATCTTTACTTCCCTAGCATCTTTTTTTGTCCCCATAGTAGCCACTTCAAAGAGTTCAAGTGCATCTTGCCTGAGTTTTCTCCTGAGAAATCGTGACATCATGCGGGTGTTTTCGCTATTGTTGCTTTCAGGCATCACCGAAGCAGGCACTGCACCATATTTCTCGATGATATCAACTACACCGGTCCATTGTCCGCCATCACCGATAGGGTTTTTCATCAGCCAATCAAACCCACGGTCAGTCGCTGGAAAGTCTGCCATTGGGATAATGGCTTCCAGAAAAAGGTTGGCTTTCTCCAGCTGGTCCCAGAAGAACCCATAGTTCTGCGAGAATTCGAATGATTTCATGTTATACTTCTCAATCACTTTCGGTCGGAGCACGTTCAAACCGGTAAAGAGCCAGCAGCGTCCTGACGATTTCTGGTTTGTTATGCCTTTGATCTCTACCTTGTTCGAGAAATAAGGATTGACTTTCCCCAGGTTTTCCCGGTTCACGGCAAGCTTGCTGATGTCGTTTGAACTGATGGCGTTCATCAGCGCCCGTGTATCTTCATCAAAACTGACGGATGACCTGATCTCTTTGATGTCCTCTTCGGAGAGATTGCCCTGAGCAAGCATGAGTGACGTTGCTGTGATCAGAAACGTAGCTGTAATGGCGATCTTAAGTATATTTTTCATGTTGATTCAATTAAATGTATTTTTCAAGGATCATTCTGAGTTCTTCATAATTCCTGCACACCGGAAGCTGTGGGAAGTCTGCAATCACATTATCTGGTGGGCAGAATAATATTCCAACATCTGCCTGGAGCAACATGCTGGTATCATTATATGAATCGCCAAATGCAACTACTTTGTATTCCAGGCTTTGTAAGGCCTGTGTGACCTTCTTTTTCGGATCCGGCTGACGGAGTTTATACCCAACAATGCGGTCTTCATCATCGATGATCAAATTATGACAAAATATCGTTGGCCGGTCGAGCTGTTCCATCAGGGGATCAGCAAACTGGGCAAAGGTGTCGGAAACAATGATGGCCTGCGTACGCTTCCTGATCCACCACAGGAACTCAAGTGCACCTTCCAATGGTTTGATGGTGGCGATAACATCCTGGATATCTTTCAGCTTGAGACCGTGCTCATCGAGGATCTTGATCCGTTGGTTCATGAGCTTGTCATAGTCGGGCTCGTCGCGTGTGGTCATCCTGAGTGATTCAATGCCGGTTCGTTCAGCTACATTGATCCATACTTCCGGAACAAAAACGCCTTCTAGGTCTGAGCAGATGATGTACATAATGAAAATTTGGGGCAGTGGGCTTTAGGCGTTGGGCTTTGGGCAAACCTTTTACCGCCCAACGCCCAATGCCTAACGCCTAATGCCTGTTAATAATTATCAATGAGATAACGTTTAAATTCTTCGTATTCGTTATCTAAATGATCAAAGTTTTCAGTCTTTCCTTCCAATCCTTCAAGGCTGGGTGGTAAGGCTGGGTCTAAGCCCAGGAGTTTTTCAATTTCCTCCGGGAATTTGGCAGGATGGGCAGTTTCCAGTGAGACACAAAGCTGATCTTTATCACAGCTGTGTTCATCGCAATAGGCCCATAATCCGGCCCAACCTACCGAACCGTGTGGTTCAAGCAAGAGTTTATGTTCATTCCAGGCCCTTTGTATGGTTTCCCTGGTCTGCTCATCACTGATACTGGTCGACCAGATTTCTTTACGCATCACCTCCATATCAGCTGGAGTAAAGATCTTTCCGCTTTCATCCATCATTCCGCCATAAAGCGCTACCAGGCGAGCAAGGTTGCTCGGATGGCCGACGTTCATGGCACTTGAAATACAATTTTTTGATGGGACGATCTTATCATAAATCCCTGTCTTCACATATTTAGGAAATTCATCGTTCTCGTTAGTAGCAATTACGAACTTCTTCACAGGCAGCCCCATTTTCATGGCCAGGATCCCACCCATCATGTCACCGAAGTTTCCTGAAGGAACAGAAAATACGATTTCCTCATCTTCTGACCTTCTCAGTTTCGCATAAGCATAGAAGTAATATACGATCTGGGGAATTAGCCGGCCAATATTAATGGAATTAGCAGAAGAGAGGTTCAGGTAATCAAGCGCAGTATCGGAGAAGGCCTGCTTAACAAGAGCCTGGCAATCGTCAAACTTGCCATCAATGGCAATGATCCTGACATTTTTGCCCAGGGTAGTCATCTGTTTCCTTTGCCTGGCTGGTCACTTCCGTTTCCGGGAAAAGTACTGCAACATCAATATTATCGAGCCCATAGAAGGCATTGGCGATGGCACTTCCTGTATCCCCTGAAGTAGCAGTCAGGATGAGTAGTTTTCTGCCATCCTTTTTCAGATATACCTGCATCAGTCTTCCCATCATGCGGGCAGCAAAATCTTTGAATGAAGCAGTGGGTCCCTGGTCCAGGCGCATCACATATTTGCGGTCAACCACATGTTCCAGGGGCACATCAAAATCATAAGCATCCCTGGTTATGGCCAGTAAGTCATCATCCGAGATCACCCCGTACAGGAATTTCCTCGCGATGCGGAAGGCGATCTCCGGGTACTCCATATCGGTCAGGGCCAGGATCTCTTCTTTTTCCATACGTGGAATAAATTCCGGCATATATAGCCCTTTGTCTGGCGCAAGTCCTTTTAATAAAGCCTCATGAAAGGGTAGCGGAGCAGCAATGAGGTTGGTCGAATAAAATAAGATCTGTTTTTCCATAGAATATAAGCTTACCAGCCCAGGCTTGCAGAGGATGCTCCACCAGCAGAGTATTCGGGTGCAGTTTTTGTCACTTTCTTTCCATCCAGTACTGCAAGGGCCTGATCGATATCTGCGATGATATCATCCGGATGTTCACCTCCTACACACAGCCGAATGAGGGTAGGAGGGATGTCGGCCAGCTTACGGCCTTCTTCTCCTTGCTGCGAATGAGTGGAGATGGCAGGGATAGTGGCCACAGATTTGATCCTGCCAAGGTCGGTGGCACGCCAGATCCTTTCAAATGCATCAAACACATCTCTGGTATCCTGGGCACTGCCTTTGATCCTGAACGACATCAGGTGGCCGAAACGGTTTACTTCTTTACCCCCATATTGTTCATCGTATTCCGAATCGACAAGCACAAGATATTCTTTAGCCAGTTCATGCAATGGGTGACTTTCAAGCCCCAGATAATCTACCTGCTCGATATGCTTATGTCCTTCAAGATGTTTTGCGATCTTCAGGGTGCTGCGGCTGAGCCTGTCCATCCTGGAACGGATAGTCCGGATATCATTCACTGCCATGATGGCATTCATGGGAGAAATGTTTGGCCCGTTGTCGCGGTTTGGAAGGGTTTTCAGGTACATGGCAAAGTCAGCTTTCATCAGCATCACTGCCAAAACGTGCACGAATGTTTTTCTTTGCAATAACAGCTCCACCAATACTGAAGCCACTGGTATTCAGTGATTTGGTGACAGACTGGACAACAATGTCAGCACCAAATGCCAATGGGCGCATGAGGGCAGGGGTGGCCACAGTGGAATCAATGATCACCGGTAGATTGTATTTTTCTCCCAGCTCACATACTTTCTTCAGGTCGAAAAAGGCTTGGCCGGGGTTGCTTGGCATCTCTCCATATAGAAAACGTGTATTCTCATCGATCAGCGACTCCCACTCATTGATGTCGGCGGAGTTGATCACCTTGCGCCATTCCACATTTCTTTCTTCGTGCTTTACGGATGGCAAATTGCTGGAAAGTACCTCCATATAGCTGGCAGGTGGCAACAAAATTCATTTTCTGGTCAGGGTTTTCAGGATCTACACAGAGGAGATTGTCGGCTGCACTGGCGATGGCCGCCATGCCAGAAGCAGTAGCTATGCATGATGCATCTACTCCGGTTCCATAGCTTTCGATCAGGGCAAGAACGCCTTCCAGGTAATACATCGAAGGATTGGCAATACGCGAATAGCACCAGGTGGGAATCTCATAGCCAAGAGCGGCTTCCATCTCATCCGAGTCACGGTAAGCCTGTGAGGTAGACATGTAGATGGGTTCAATGATAGAGCCCTGGTTAAAATCCATGGCTTCCTGCATAGAGTAGATGCCGTGAACAGCAATGGTATCAAAACGGCACGACTTCATCTTTTTGATGTTTTCTTCATGCCATTTCATTGCCCGCTTCGCAGCATCTATGTAAAAGTTTTTTCCTTTGGGACACATAAAATCTTCTCCTATTATTTAATAGCGGTTTTTTTCAAAATCCAATGGGCTAAAATTATAAAAAATTACACCACACCGAATTATTGTATGCTTTCCTTTTGCATATTTGTATTCAGTATAAATAATTCGTAGGTACAGGGTTCAGGGTTCAGGGTGCAGGGTACATGGTACACGATGTTTTCCTTGCACCTTGTACCCTGCACCCTGCACCTTGCACCTAAATTTATAGTGAACTATCTGCCTGCTTAAGTGTTGATTTTTCGTACTTTTGCATTTCATTTTAAAATCACCGGCATATGAATTATGATGTTATCGTTATAGGCAGTGGTCCAGGAGGCTATGTTGCTGCCATCAGGGCCAGTCAGCTTGGCCTGAAAACTGCAGTAGTTGAAAAATCCGAACTGGGTGGTGTTTGTCTGAATTGGGGCTGTATCCCTACCAAGGCCCTGCTCAAAAGCGCACAGGTTTATAATTATGTTAAGCATGCTGCAAATTATGGCGTAAAGGTCGATGGTGATGTCAATGCTGATTTCGAGGGAATGGTGAAACGTAGCCGTGAAGTTGCCTCAGGGATGAGCAACGGGATACAATATCTTTTCAAAAAGAATAAGATTGATCATCTGGCCGGATTTGGAAAACTACTGCCTGGTAAAAAGGTTGAAGTAACTGATGCTGATGGTAAAAAAGAAATATACTCTGCTGAACATATTATCATTGCTACAGGTGCCCGGTCGAGGGAATTACCATTTCTGAAGCAGGATGGTAAGAAGGTGATTGGCTATCGTGAAGCCATGACCCTGCCTAAACAACCCAAATCCATGGTAGTCGTCGGATCAGGGGCTATCGGTTCAGAGTTTGCCTACTTCTATAACAGCATTGGAACAGAGGTAACCCTGATCGAGGTCCTGCCCGAAATTGTTCCTCTGGAAGATGTGGAAGTTTCAAAACAACTTGGAAGGTCTTTCAAAAAGGCCGGCATTAAAGTGCTCACAGGTGTCTCTGTTGAGAACGTTGATTCAAAAGGAAAAACCTGCAAGGTGACTGTCAAAACCAAGAAAGGTGAAGAGGTCATCGATGCAGAGATGGTCTTATCGGCAGTTGGCATTGCACCAAACCTGGAAGGCATTGGACTGGAAGAAGTTGGAATAGAATTGGAAAACGCTAAGGTAAAAGTCAATGATTTTTATAGCACCAATGTACAGGTTATTATGCCATTGGCGACATCGTGCATGGACCTGCGCTGGCACATATGGCTTCACATGAAGGCATTACCTGCGTAGAAAAGATTGCAGGACTGGATCCGGAACCCATCGATTATGGGAATATTCCCGGATGTACCTATACCAATCCTGAAGTAGCATCTGTTGGAATGACCGAACAGCAGGCCAAAGGATGCAGGATATGAGATTAAAGTGGGTAAATTTCCTTTTACTGCATCAGGAAAAGCCAGTGCAGCCGGAAATAAAGATGGTTTTGTGAAAGTGATCTTTGATGCCAAGTACGGGGAATGGCTCGGATGCTCATATGATCGGTGAAAATGTAACTGAAATGATTGCTGAAGCTGTTGCTGCCAGGAAACTGGAAACTACCGGACATGAGATCATTAAAACAGTCCATCCACACCCGACCATGTCGGAAGCAGTGATGGAAGCAGTGGCTGCTGCATATGGTGAGGTCATCCATCTCTAAAAATTTTGAGTTTTGAGTGTTGAGTTTTGGGTTAATTATAAATTTTAAATCTCAAATCCTAAATGCCCACCGCCCACCGCCCAAAGCCTAACACCCAAACAAAATAATATGAATATAACCCAATCTGAACTTCCCGATCTCCTGATTATCGACCCAAAAGTTTTTGGCGATGACAGGGGCTATTTCTTCGAGTCTTTTAATGAAGAAGTGTTCAGGGCTGCTGGACTTGAAACCAGATTTGCCCAGGACAATGAATCCAGGTCGGCGAAAGGGGTGCTTCGTGGATTGCATTTTCAGGAACCTCCCTATGAGCAGGGAAAGCTGGTTCGCGTTGCAAGGGGAGCTGTAATTGATGTGTCTGTCGATATAAGGAAGGATAGCCAGACTTATGGTAAATGGGCAGCCTTTGAATTGTCAGAACAGAACAAACGCATGCTCTGGATCCCTCCCGGATTTGCTCACGGCTTTGTTACCCTGGAGGATGACACCATTTTCATTTATAAATGTACGAAGGTTTACAAGAGCGAATCGGAGAATTCGATTCGTTGGAACGATCCTGACCTGAACATCGAATGGGGTATCGAAAATCCCATCATTTCACCTAAGGACAGTGAATCTCCCTTGTTCAGGGAGCTTGAGAGTCCTTTTTAGCAAATATTTTATAAGCAGAACGAAAAGATGCTGAAGCGAATACTATTTTTTGTGCTAATTTCCATTCTCTGTCTTTCGGCAGTTGGATTTTTTTATTTTTTTACGGGAGATGATGGTGTTAGCGACCGGCAATACCGTGATGCATTCCGCCGGAATTACAAGATCTTTGCAGTTGCAGTGCCTGAGCAAGTGAACTTTGCGGGTGAGGAGGTGCCAATGAATATTTTTTATGTTCATGAGAGCCTCGACCGTGAATTACAAGTAAATACCTACTGGCATAACAAAACGATATTATTGTTTAAGCGTGCCCATCGCTGGTTTCCAGTGATCGAACCCATCCTGGCAGAGCATGGCATTCCGGATGATTTTAAATACCTGGCAGTGATCGAAAGTGGGCTGGTCAATGCCAGTGTCACCTTCCGGAGCTGTTGGGTTCTGGCAATTCCTGAAAGGAACAGCCAGGGATTATGACCTGGAGGTAGATAAGGATGTGGATGAACGCTATCATGTGCAGAAAAGCACGGAGGCAGCTTGCAGATATTTTCGCGATTCCTACAAGAAATTTGGGAACTGGACACTTGTGGCAGCAGCTTACAATGCCGGCAATCGACGGATCAGTGAGGCAAAAGATGAACAAAAATCGAATTCGTACTATGATCTCTTGCTGAGTGAAGAAACGAGCAGGTATGTGTTTCGTATCCTGGCCATTAAAACCATTTTTGAGAACCCGACCCATTATGGGATGTTCCTACGGGAAAAGGATTTCTATCCTCCCATACCGGTTAAAACAATCGCGGTAGATAAAGACATTAAAGACCTACTCGCTTTTGCGAAGGAGCATGATATCTCTTATAAGGTGCTGAAGATATTCAATCCCTGGCTCAGGGATAAAAATCTGAAGGTAAAGGGTGGCAAGACTTATCTTATCAGTATTCCTGGAAAAGAATACCTGGACTATGATGCATTAACAAATGACCTGGATGATGATCCTGTCATTTTTGGAGATACATTGAACTTTGAAGAATTATAATTCGCCGTATGGGCTCTGGTAATCACAATCAAAAACTCGAAGTGCTGGGTGCAAGGGTCCACAACCTGAAAAATGTCGACCTTTCCATTCCCAGGAATAAGCTTGTTGTGTTTACAGGGCTAAGCGGTTCGGGCAAATCTTCCCTTGCATTTGATACCATCTATGCTGAAGGCCAGCGTCGTTATATGGAAACATTCTCGGCCTATGCCAGGCAGTTCATTGGTAATCTCGAAAGACCGGATGTGGACAAGATCACGGGCCTGAGTCCGGTAGTTTCCATCGAGCAAAAATCAGTAAATAAAAATCCACGATCTACCGTTGGGACCGTTACCGAGGTATATGACTTTCTCCGGCTGCTCTATGCCCGCGTGGCGGATGCATACTCTCATGTAAGCGGTGAGCAGATGGTGAAGTATACCGAAGAGCAGATCATTGGCCTGTTGCAGAAAGATTACATGGGAGAGAATATCATGGTGCTGGCACCCTGTTATCAGGGGAAGAAAAGGACATTACCGTGAAAATTTTGAGCAAATGCGCCGGCAGGGCTTCCTCAAGGTAAGTGTTGATGGTGAGATCCGGGACCTGGAGTTCGGCATGCAACTTGATCGCTTCAAAGTACATGATATTGAATTATTGGTTGATACTGTTAAGGTTGGAAGCGGGGATAAGTCACGCCAACGCCTTTCACGCACCTTGCAGGAAGCCATGAAGACCGGCAAGGGCTCAGTTATGGTGATGAGACAGGATGAAAAGGAGCCCAGGCATTACAGTAAACTGCTTATGTGTCCCAGCTCAGGAATTTCTTATGAAGAGCCCGAACCCAATACTGTTTTCTTTCAACTCCCCTTACGGCGCATGTCCCAAATGCAGTGGACTGGGTACTATCACCGAGGTGAACCTGAAAAAGATCATCCCCGACCGGGCTAAGAGCATCAAAAAAGGCGGCATTGCACCCATTGGAGAATACAAGCAAAACTGGATCTTCAACCAGCTGGAGATGATCGGACAAAAGTTTGGCTTTGACCTGTCGACACCCATCAGCGACATTCCGGAGGAAGCAATTACCACCATCCTTTACGGTTCAAACGAGAACTTTCATCATCAAAAAAGAATTTGCCGGTGTGATGTCATCTTACACTTTGAATTTTGAAGGCATCATTAATTTTATTTCCAACCAGTTTGCCGATGCCAGTTCAAGGAGTATCCAGAAATGGGCCGGCAGCTTCATGAACCGCATTCCATGTCCGGAATGCAAAGGCGACAGACTAAAGAAGGAATCTTTGCATTTCAGGATAGGAGATAAGAGCATTTCCGACCTGGCTGGCATGGACCTGGTAAAGTTTGATGAATGGATCGATGGCGTGGAGGAAATAATGGATGAGAAGAAGAAGACCATCGCCCGGGAGATCCTACGGGAGATCAAAACCCGGACAGGTTTTCTACTTGAGGTTGGACTGGATTACCTCTCGCTTAACCGACCATCCAGGAGTCTATCAGGAGGAGAGTCGCAACGTATCAGGCTGGCTACACAGATTGGTTCTCGACTGGTGGATGTGTTATATATCCTTGATGAGCCAAGTATAGGCCTGCATCATCGCGATAACCTTAGGCTGATCACTGCTTTGAAAGAGCTGCGTGATATGGGCAATTCAGTGATCGTAGTTGAACATGATAAGGAGATGATACTCTCAGCAGATGAGGTTGTGGATATTGGTCCGGGTGCAGGATGCATGGAGGAGAGATCGTTGGGCAGGGATCACCCCAAGGAAATGAAAGAACTGTGATACCATCACCTGTGAATACCTGTCGGGAAGAAAGATAATCCCGGTACCCGGAGAAAGAAGGAGGGGAAATGGTGCCAGGATGATCTTAGGGGTGCGGCAGGTAATAACCTGAAAGAAGTTGACCTGACGGTATCCCGCTGGGAACGCTTTATTTGTGTGACCGGTGTTTCAGGTAGTGGGAAATCATCACTGATCAACGAAACCCTGTATCCTATCCTCAGCAACCGATTTTATCGCTCCGATAAGAAACCACTGCCTTATAAAGACATTCATCGGACTGGAGCATATCGATAAGGTGATAGAGATCGACCAGTCACCAATAGGACGCACACCCAGGTCCAACCCGGTAACCTATACCAAGGCCTTTGATGAGATCAGGAAGCTCTTTGTGCAGATTCCCGAAGCCAAGATCAGTGGCTATAAGCCCGGACGTTTTTCCTTTAATGTAAAAGGCGGGCGCTGTGAAACCTGTAAGGGTGCCGGACTGAAGCTGATCGAAATGAATTTCCTTCCGGATGTGTATGTGCAGTGTGAAGTATGCAATGGCAAGCGTTATAACAGGGAAACCCTGGAGATCAGGTATAAAGGGAAGTCTATCAATGATGTTCTCGATATGACCATCAACCAGGCCGTTGAGTTTTTTGACAATATCCCATCCATCATACAGAAGATCAGGACCCTGAAAGAGGTAGGACTGGGTTATATCACATTGGGCAGCAATCAACAACACTGTCAGGAGGCGAAGCCCAGCGTGTAAAGCTGGCAGCCGAATTGTCGAAAGAGATACAGGAAAGACATTGTATATCCTCGACGAACCAACCACAGGCCTTCATTTCGAAGACGTTAAAGTATTGCTGGATGTGCTAACAAGCTGGTGAACAAAGGAAATACGGTTTTGATCATTGAACATAACATGGATGTGATTAAATTTGCTGATCACATCATCGACCTGGGGCCGGAAGGTGGTGACAGGGGAGGGCAGATCATCGCGAAGGAAGCCCGGAGGAGATTATCAGGATAAAAAAAGCTATACTGCGAAATATTTAAGGGAGGAGCTCATTGGAAAATAGTATTGAGTGTTGGATGTTGAATTATAGAGGTAGATTTGAAATTTGATTAGTTATAAGTTTCGAATTACTTGATGACTTGATACTTAAACCTAACGCCGAAGCCTAAGCCCAACGCCTGAAAATAAACACAAATAACATATCTATACCGACCACGTTAATTAATATCACAACAGCATCGAACAAACCAACATGAAAAAATCAGACGAAGAAAAGATTAGGAAAGCCATAAAGGCGAAGAACTGGAACGAGATAAAAACCTATGATTCGTGGCAGATATTTAAGATCATGTCAGAGTTTGTGCAGGGTTTTGAACGGCTGGCCAAGATCGGCCCCTGTGTTTCAGTATTTCGGCTCGGCAAGGACCAAAGCCTACAGATAGACATTATAAACTGGCTGAGGAAGTATCATATTTGCTGACAAAGAAAGGCTTTGGTATCATCACCGGTGGTGGACCCGGAATCATGGAGGCTGCCAATAAAGGTGCACACTTTGCAGGTGGTAAATCAGTTGGGTTGAATATCAAACTTCCTTTTGAGCAAAAGGCCAACCCATTCATCGACCCTGAAAACCTGATCGAATTCGACTTTTTTTTTGTTCGCAAGGTCATCTTCATGAAATATGCCCAGGGATACGTAGTCCTTGCCGGGAGGTTTTGGAACGCTTGATGAATTATTTGAAGCCATTACCCTGATCCAGACCGACAAACTGGTTCATTTCCCGATTATACTGGTCGACAGCGAATACTGGACTGGCTTATCGACTGGATCAAAGCCAAGCCTGCTTGCAGAGCAAATATCAGCCCGGAAGACATGGACATCTTTCACCTGGTCGATACTGCAGAAGAAGCGGTAAGTATCATTGATGAGTTTTACAAGAAATACTCACTTAAACCGAACTTTTAAAGTGTTGAGTGTTGCTCCTCGACTCGCTCGGAGTGACAAGCTGCACCACTACAAATAATATATAACTTTGTCATCCCGAGCGAAGTCGAGGGGTGGAGTTTGGAGTTTGAAGTTTTTTTTGGATTTTGTAATTTATTTTTTGAATTTTTTTAAATGCCTTCTTTTATTCCTCTTGAAGTTACTGCTATCGAAGAAGACGGCTTTCACCTGATGGTGGAGGTTAGCGTGAATGGTATTCCTGCACGCATGCTCGTGGATACCGGGGCTTCCAGGTCAGTATTTGATAATGATCGGATAGGACGTTTTTTCGATGAGGAACCTGAACTGGTGGAAAATGAGCAAAAATCAACAGGACTGGGGACAAGCGATATGGAAAGCCAGGCTCTTTATCTGGATGAGTTGAAAATCGGTGAGTTGGTGATCAGAAAGTATCCTGCTGTTGTACTGGATATGAGTCATGTGAACCACTCCTATGCAGCACTTGATATGGAACCCATCGACGGTGTGATCGGCAGCGACATCTTAATGAAATATGGTGCTTCCATCGACTATGGCAAAAGCATGTTGAAGATCAACAAAAGAAAAAAACGTTTGACGGTTAAGAAAAGCTAATGCGACACAAGGATCTTGTGAGTACTCGTATTTCCTCCTTCGTCTACAACACTTACCAAATATAATCCTTCTGGTAACATTCCGAGTTCAATCCTGGCCGGGTTCTCCCGGGTAGCCATCCTGAGCAAATTTGCTCCCCATAAATTATGGACAGTGATCTGCAGGCTTTCCACTGGAGTTCTGATTCTAATATAGAGAACATCATTCACAGGGTTTGGATAGAGGAGAATATTCAGCTGATTTACGGTTGCTTCATCTTCGATATCCATAGAAACTTCAGGATCATCCATGGTACTGAACAGTCTGAGGCCTCCCGAAAAATTGCCGATCATCATATCCAGGTATTGATCATTATTCAGGTTTGCCAGAGCGGCGGATGTACGGTATGCACTCTTCCAATGGATCGACAGGCTATCTATCTCTTTACTGAGGAAGGGGGACCAGGTAAACTCGCCAAGGAGGTTGCCTTCAATGTCCACGTAATAATATATATCACCCTGTTCTGAACCGCTCACGACCTTGATCTTGCCATCGGTTGCCCTGAAAATATATGGGGTGCTGTATCCATCCCATGAAACACTAAAATCGGTTACTAGGACTTTGCCCAGGCTGTCGGTAATGAAAGTGAATTCAGGTTCATATTGCCCCCCTGTGTTTTTATAGAAGTTCAGGTTGCCACCACGTTCACCTATTATGAGGTCGAGCAACCCGTCTTCATCAATATCAAAGATGAACGGGGTACTGTAATCTCCAACATCAATCCCCTGGTAATTGATGAGTTCCAGCTCAAAATCTTCCGGGTTACCCAGGCAGGAACAATTGCGGTAGAACATCAGGGTGCCGTCATCCCTGCCCACGATCATGTCAGCATCATCATCAGAGTCGATATCTCCAAAGGCCGGGTAAGCTCCAAGAATGTTCATTTCATTGATGTGCCCGAAATCATCGGTCACATATTCAAATACAGGCTGGTCTACATCGCCGACATTCATAAAAATCGCCATTCGGCTGGCATATTCTGAGTGAAGGCCCATGTATTCATCATACCATGACTCTTTATAGTAACCATAATTCCCGATGATCAGGTCCTGCAATCCATCAAGATTGATGTCGGCAAAGACCGGATAAGCGCCTGATCCGCAATCGATCATATCCTCCTGCAAGAAACTCTTTGTATTCAACTTCCATTCGGGGATCTCATTACTGCCTTCATTCAGGTATAGCCAGACGCTTTGATGGTTTTGAGTTATAAAAGGATTAGGATCGAAAGGGGAGGCCAGAAGGTCCTTTAGCCCGTCATTGTTTACATCGATCAGGGCTGCTGCCGGCATGGAATAGATCCAGGAAGGATTATCTTCATCCGGGAAGTTTTGGGTGTATGTACCAATATAAGCATCCTCAGTGGTGCCATCATTCTTTAGCGCCATGATCTGTGGATAATCTACATCGCCCAGCAAGAGGTCCATATTATTGTCGTTGTTCAGATCAGTGAGCAGGAATGTAGATCCGGTATGCCTGTCTTTTCCTGTGACTTCCTCCGGGAAGAAATATTTGTTCCCAAAGCATGTATCCAGGTAAAGTGTATTTGATTCCTCGCTCTCGGCAAACTCTCCCCAGCACCAGGTCGTACGTTCAAAGATTAATGAATCTGCATGTCCATAAGTTTCCATAGAGAGGTTTTTATGCATCTCCACAAATGATCCCAGTGCCCAGAACGTAAGTATGTCCAGGTCGCCATCTCCATCGATGTCGCTGATGCCTGGATAATCGGCATAGGTGACCAGGATATTCACATATCCACTTCCATACCATGAAGTCAGGTAAGGATAGACGACAAGCTCAAAACGCAATTTGTCAGTAGATGTGTTACGGTACACCTTAATCCCCGGAAAGTGTGCATTGTATGTAAAAATATCCGTCTTCCCATCCATGTTATAGTCCTTAAACACTGCCCAATGTGTCAATTCAGGGAAGTCTTCCATATATTCGGGATGGAAGCTGTAATCAATCTGGTTTTCAGTTCCTCCGTTGATGTAGGGAATATATCGATTTCCCTGCCGGTCAAAGACAAACAGGTCCATGATGCCATCACAATCAATATCGATCTCCCCAAACTGGCAGGCATTCATTCCACCAGCGAATGGGTCAAGGTAGTTTTCTCCGGAGAGGGATTTGACGGACATGACCCTATTAGCATCCTGTGCTAAAATTTGCTTGCCCGTAAAAAGGAAAAGAACAAGTACGAGCGATATTTTAAGGGCTTTTATCATTAGTTATTTCTTAATAGACAAAGTTAGGAATAAAAAGTTGGATATAGTTTAATCTATAGTGACCAGGAACCAGTGACCAGTTACTGGTTGCTTGCTGCTGGTTGCTGATTGTTCTCAGCCAAAATCTTACTATCTTTGACAGGCAATTTAACAAACTCCCTATATGGCAAAGATCCTGGTTATTGATGATGAGAAAGGCATACGCAACACCCTGCGTGAGATCCTGGAATATGAAAAGTTTACAGTGGAGGATGCTGCTGATGGCCCTGCAGCTATTGAGTTGACAGATAAGAACACCTATGATGTGATCCTTTGTGACATCAAGATGCCGGGGATGGATGGGATGGAGGTGCTGGATCATCTGCTGTCGAAGGCAGATACACCCGTGATCATGATCTCCGGGCACGGGAATATCGACACAGCTGTGGAAGCCATCAAGAAGGGTGCTTTTGATTATATAGCCAAGCCTCTCGACCTGAACAGGTTATTGATAACTATACGCAATGCCCTTGACAAGGCCAGTTTGATCACCGAAACACGTACACTGAAAAGGAAAGTGAGCAAAACCTATGATATGGTTGGTGAATCGGGGAACATGGTAGAGATAAGGGATCTGATCGACCGTGTTGCTCCATCCGGGGCAAGGGTATTGATCACTGGCGAGAATGGAACCGGGAAAGAGCTGGTTGCACGCTGGCTGCATGAGAAGAGTGAACGTGCCAAATCACCTTTTGTAGAGGTGAACTGCGCAGCCATTCCTTCAGAATTGATCGAGAGCAAGCTTTTTGGGCATGAGAAAGGCTCATTTACTTCTGCCATCAAGCAGCGCAAGGGTGACTTTGAGCTGGCACATGGAGGTACGCTCTTCCTGGATGAGATCGGCGACATGAGCCTATCTGCACAGGCAAAAGTATTACGTGCCCTGCAGGAAAACAAGATCATGCGGGTAGGTGGGGAGAAAGACATTAAGGTGGATGTGCGCATCATCGCAGCCACCAATAAAAACCTTCGTGAGGAGATCGACAAAGGCAATTTCCGTGAGGATCTTTATCACCGCATCAGTGTGATCCTGATCCAGGTGCCACCTTTGCGCGATCGCCAGGATGACATTCCTGTTTTAGCTGAGCACTTTGCAACAGATATCTGTGAATCAGCAGGTAAGCCCGTGAGTATTTTTACTGAGGATGCATATAGGGAACTGAAGAAGATGCCCTGGACCGGCAATGTTCGTGAGCTGCGCAATGTGATCGAGCGCCTGATCATCCTCTGCGAGCATGAGATCAGCGGAGCCGATGTAAAGAAATATGCACAACCGCTCGGGCAGTAAACTGCCCGAGGATTATGGATGTTGGATGATGAATTATGGATGGAAATTCGAATTAATCCATAATTCATAACCTATAATCATCCCATGGCACTGTATTTGTGCAACATATAAAAAGGCCGTATCTTTGCAAAAGTTTTGAATTTTAAGTTTTAAGTTTTGAATTCTTTTTGGATTTTGAAATTTGGGATTTGGAATTTGTTTCGAATCCTGCCTGCCGGCAGGCAGGTTAGAGCTTAGGATTTAGAATTTAAAAAAACAGGGGCTGTTCTTGGTTTTGACAGCAAGATGAGTGGGCCTGTAAGCATGCCGGGTAATGTGTAAACTCCCGTAAAAAGGTTTCACACAACTATCAATTGGCGATAACAAATTCGCACTCGCAGCCTAATCGAAGTTTAGTAGATTGGCTTAATCCCGCGCCAGGCGCAGGACGAGACGTTCCGCAGATGGAGATGCCTGATTCCGGTCTGATCACGGGGCGCAAGATAATTTTAGGCTGGTTCGGAGGAGGTCCTGGCTTCCGGATGAGATAAAAGGAATAAGGTTTGGTTTTGGGTGCCTCTTCCCGAGCCATCCCCGACAATCAATAAAAGGATAAGCATGTAGAAAGCATTCCTGTTCCTTGTTTGGACGCGGGTTCGATCCCCGCCAGCTCCACCTTCGCTCGCCGAAACAATTACAAGCGTAATTGCGAAGGCGAGCTTTTTTGTTTTAAGAGAAGGGGAGAATAGAGAACAAGGAACAGAGGAACAGAGGAACAAGGTGGAAGTAGGCAGTATGCAGTAGGCAGTACACTGGTAGCTGATTGCTGTTGGCTGTTCCCAGCCCCCAGCATCCATAATCCATAATTCATAATCCATAATCTTGATAATGGCCCTGTGATTTAGTATATTTACACCACCAAGGGGGAACCTTCCTTATGCTCTGCTTAATCAATGGCTTAAACTATAATAGTAGAGCTATGAAAAAAATGACAATTCTTTTAGCAATCCTGATGAGCATTCATGTAGGAGTAAATGGACAATGTCCAGACAACCTCTATCTTACCAGTCAAGTTCAAATTGATAGTTTTCAGATTAACTACCCCGGTTGTAACGAGATTGTAGGGGATGTCAAGATTTATGGAAATGATATTACAAACCTTTACGGGCTGAACAATTTAGTTATTATTGGGGGATCATTGCAAATTGGAAATAATAATAATATGACGGGAGCCAATCCTATTCTGACTTCCCTGGAAGGATTGAGTAATTTGTCTGCTATAAATGGGGATTTAGAAATATTAGGTAATGACATCCTGGTTAACCTTACAGGCTTGGAAAACCTTACTACCATAGGTGGAAGCCTTGTAATTGGCGGCTGGTGGAATACCTGGACTTGTTATAATCAATCACTACAGAGCCTTGATGGTTTGGATAACCTCACCTCTATCAGCGACGGTATTCAGATTATTGGTGGTGGTATTTTGGGGGATAGTTTGGAAGATATTTCAGCCCTGTCCAACTTAACTTCAATTAATGGAGATTTATATTTGCGGTATGTACCTTCGCTGCAAGGCCTGGAAGGATTAGAAAACATAGATGCTGCTTCCATCGTTAATTTAACAATGTTTGGAAACAACTTGTTATCAACCTGTGATGTTCAAAGCATCTGTAATTACCTGGCAGCCCCTGGTGGTGAAGTCAGCATTTCCGATAATGCCATCGGCTGCAATTCACCTGAGGAAGTGCAGGATTCATGTGAAGCACATGCGGGATACAATGATATTTGGCTAAACAATGATTTTTTGTCAATATTTCCCAATCCTGCTCATGTTGAATTAAACATCACTGCTGAAGGATACTCAATAGAAGAAATAATAATTTACACAATAGCCGGCCAACAGGTAATGCAGAAGCGATTTGTAAATGGCATCATTGATATTTCAGTCCTGCGGCCAGGCATGTACATCGTGGAGGTCACAATCGATAATACCAGGATAAGGCAGAAGCTGCTTGTTGAATAAAGAACAGAGGAACAGAGGAACAGAGGAACAAGGTGGAAGTAGGCAGTACGCAGTAGGCAGTACACTGGTAGCTGATTGCTGTTGGCTGTTCCCAGCCCCCAGCATCCATAATCCATAATTTATAACTCATAATCTGTTTCTTGATTCTGGCCCTGTGATTTAGTATATTTACAGGACCAAAAGGGACCTACCTACCTTATGCTCTGCTTAATCAAAAGCCTAATTTTTCATGATGTATGTTACATCAGTGATAGATTTTGTTACATCAGTGATAGTACTTTGGACTTGTTGTAACTAAGTTTGAATAAAATCATGATGAAAAGAATATAAAATTTACCTAAAATTATCCAGCTATGTATGGCAATAAAGCATCTTATCTAAAGTCTATCCTATCCTATGTAATTGTTATCTTAATCGTGGCATGTTGCAATAAGAATGATGAAGAAATTAATAATGACACAGACGATTTACATCTTGGTTGGCATGAAAGTATGACTGGAGATATAATTTTCACTGAAGAATATATTGAGCAAGATAATGATGTCTGTGATCAGTTAAAAATAATAAACAAGTATGGAATAATTGATTTACCACTTCCTGATAGCGTATTTCATATTAATGGAATCGCGTTGTCGCCAGATAACTCTAAAATATCATTTGCAAGCCCTTATCTAGGTTTATATAGTATGGATAGGGATGGAACAAATACAAAAACTGAATATAGTGATCGTGGCTGTGGAAGGGTAACCTGGTCTTCAGATGGAGTGTCAGTAGCAAGTATAACTCTAGGGAGTATATTGATAATAAACTTTCAGAACGGAGAGTATTCCTTAATTAATCCTTCAGGAGGAGACTGGGGACTTCGTACTATTACCTCTTGGTCATTGGATTGGATAACTTCAACCACTAATATTATTTATAATACCGGTAGCGGACCTCCAAACGCTGTGATTAATAACCTCTATGTACTGGATGTATCTGATAATTCGTGTGAAAAAAATGTTGATAATGTCGGGTATCAAGCAGAATGTTCTCCAGACGGACTAAAGATTGCGCACGCAAAACACATGACAGATAGCGCTGGTATAGCGATATATGCTAATATTTTTATAACGAGTATGGATGGTTTGGAGACATACATGGTTAAAAGTTTTGCCGACAGTCAAGATTCAGTAATTTGCTATGATCTTACGTGGTCACCCGATGGAGATTTGATTGCAGTTGGGTCAAGAACTGGTATTTATGTATTTGACTTAGATGGGATTACTCTTACCAAGATTCCTGCAATTCGGTGCATCAATATTGATTGGAAATAACACATGTAATTAAATAATCCGATTCACAACAACGCTATTGGATGTAACAGCCAACAAGAAGTAGAGGAAGCCTGTGGGATTGTTTCTATGGATGAATTGAACATTATCTATAAAGTAGATATTTACCCCAACCCAGCCAACCAGGAACTCAACATATCAGTAGAAGGGTATATCATACAAGATGTTTGTATTTACAATCTCACTGGGCAACAGATGATCGTTGTTAGACCTGTAAGCAATAAAGTTGACATTTCATCTTTGCAACCAGGCATGTACATCGTGGAGGTAACCATCGAGAATATCAGGATAAGGCAGAAGTTGTTGGTGCAGTGATCACAGAGTCAGCGAAGTTTTCAAAATAGATGTTGGATGTTGGGTGTTGGATGTTGGATGAAATAATCCAAACTTCAAAATTCAAAACTCAATCCATAATCCATAATTCATAATCCATCATCTGGTTCCTTGATTATGCCCCTGTGATTTAGTATATTTACACCACCAACGGGGAACCTTCCTTATGCTCTGCCTAATCAAAAGCCAAACTTAAATAGTGGAGCTATGAAAAAAAAATCATTATTTGCCGTTATCCTGATTTTCTGTTTTGTATCAGTATCTTCACAATCCTGTTTGCCTGAGGGTATTACATTCTCAATGCAATCTCAAATCGACAATTTCCAGATTATTCACCCCAACTGTACTGAGATTGAAGGGGATGTGCGTATTGGGGGATGGGATTGGTCAGATATTACTAACCTTGATAGTTTGATTGTAATTAATTCCATTGGGGGAGACCTCCAGATTGGGATGGGGAATTATGGGGGTGTCAATCCAAACCTGACCAGCCTGACGGGTTTAAAAAATTTGACTTCCATCGGGAGTAACCTTACAATTGCCAGTAATTACGTCCTGACGAGCCTGATAGGGTTGGAAAGTTTAACTTCTATCGGGGGTAGTTTGAGAATTATAGATAATGATGCTTTGGAGAGCCTGGCAGGGCTGGACAATATTGATGAAGGAACCATTATTGATATATATATTTACAATAATAATTCATTAAGCATTTGTGAAGTAACGTGGTTATGTGATTATCTAGCAAACCCGAACGGCAGTATCAATATTTACAATAATGCATCAGGTTGCGATAATCCTGCAGAAATAGCTGATAATTGTGGCTTTACTATTCCCTGCATGCCATTTGGGAATTATTATTTCCCTAGCCAGGAAGATATAGATAATTTTCAGGCAGATTATCCTGGTTGCACAGAGTTAGAGGGAGATATCAGAATAAGTGGGAGTGATATTAATAATCTTTTTGGATTAAATGTGATAAATTCCATTGGGGGTGACCTTTGGATTTATGAGACATCATTCGTGAACTTAGAAGGATTCAACAATATTACTTCAATTGGAGGTAATCTTCAATTCACGAGTAATTACATAACAAGCTTGACGGGATTAGAAAGCCTGGATTCCATCCATGGCACACTGATATTTGGGTGGGCTTCTCCATGCTATGGGGGCAATCCACTACTAACGAGCCTTACCGGTCTGGAAACAGTAACATACGTTGGGGGACTGATTATCAACGATAACAATGGCCTTACCAATTTAAGTGGATTATACAACCTTACATCCATAGGGGGTTACCTTAAACTAAACCACAATGATGCCCTGACAAGCCTGGCGGGCTTGGATAGTATTAATGCAGCATCAATTGATGATCTGATTATAATGAACAATTATTCCTTATCTACCTGTGAAGTTCAAAGTGTATGCGATTATCTGTTATCACTAAATGGAGAGTTTGACATACACAATAACGCAATGGGCTGTAATAGTCCTGAGGAAGTGCAAGATTCTTGCATCGCAAATGCTGTTTTTATTGATGAGCAGTACATCAAAGATAAGCTTGAATTATTCCCCAACCCAGCCAACCAGGAACTCAACATATCAGTAGATAGGGTATATCATACAAGATGTTTGTATTTACAATCTCACTGGGCAACAGATGATCGTTGTTAGACCTGTAAGCAATAAAGTTGACATTTCATCTTTGCAACCAGGCATGTACATCGTGGAGGTCACTATCGATAATACCAGGGTAAGGCAGAAGTTGTTGGTGCAGTGACCACAGAGTCAGCGAAGTTTTCAAAATAGATGTTGGATGTTGGGTGTTGGATGTTGGATGAAATAATCCAAACTTCAAAATTCAAAACTCAATCCATAATCCATAATTCATAATCCATCATCTGGTTCCTTGATTATGCCCCTGTGATTTAGTATATTTACACCACCAACGGGGAACCTTCCTTATGCTCTGCTTAATCAAAAGCCAAACTTAAATAGTGGAGCTATGAAAAATTTATTGTTTGTTGCCGTTTTATTTGTCTTGATGATAAATGTCTCAGGACAGAATCCTTACCTTGTATTGACCTTTACAGCTGTTGATGATGCAACTCATGAGCAACTTGATAGTATAAAGGTGATAAATCACATACAGGGCTGTGATACCGTCCTGTACTGGCCTGATACGGTCCTATTACTGGGTAGCCAGGTGGGGACGCAGGAACAAAATACTATTGATAGAGGGTTGCAGGTATTCCAAAACTACCCCAACCCGGTAACCAGCAAAACTACAATATCCATTTATGTGCCGGAAAAGGATAATGTAAGTGTCATCATTATTGATGCTATGGGCCGTGTATTACATAAATCAGAACAAGAACTTGATAAGGGCAATCATTCATTTAGATTTTCACCTCGAGGTGGAAGTCTGTTCTTCTTTTCAGCACATTGGAGAGGAAACAGTAGTAGTATAAAAATCCTGAATAGTACAAATAACTCACACGGAGCAAGTTCAGTGCAATATATTAACAATTCTAAATCAGCTAAGCAGTTCAAAGCTTCCGAGGCCCTACAGGCTTTCACTTTCAGCTTTGGGGATACTTTATTGTATATTGGATATACAAACAATCTGGAGTCAGGAATGCTGGATGCCCCTGATTCACATGAGACATATACATTCCAGTTTGCTACTAACATCCCTTGCCAGGGAACGCCCACGGTGGATTACGAAGGGCAGGTCTATAACACAATCCAGATATTTAGCCAGTGCTGGTTGAAAGAGAACCTGAACGTGGGAACGATGATACCAGTAAGCCAGGAGATGACCGATAACAGCATCTTGGAGAAATACTGTTACGATAACGAACCGGACAGTTGTACCAAATACGGCGGACTGTATCAGTGGAACGAAATGATGCAATACATTACCCAGCAGGGCACCCAGGGCATTTGCCCACCGGGCTGGCACATCCCAACGGATGGGGAATGGAAGGTTTTAGAAGGGGCCGTAGACAGCCAATACAAGATTGGGGACCCCGAATGGGATCTTTCTGCTGAAGACCGTGGCTTTGATGCAAGTACCAACTTGAAAACCACCAGTGGTTGGCAGGAAGAAGGTAACGGTAGTGACTTGTTTGGTTTTTCGTGTTTACCAGGTGGCATAAGTCACAGCAATGGCTTCTTTGCCCTAATTGGCAACTTTGGTTATTTTTGGACGTCGACTGAAGCGGAAGAACTCCGTGCATGGCGCCGCAATCTGGTTGGTGAAAATCCTTGGATAGAACGGTTCGATGGCAGCAAGGAGAGTGGCTATAATGTCCGCTGTCTCAAGGATGATTGAAAATTTGAACTCCTAAGCTTTCGTGTTGAAGGAGTCGAACTGTAGAATCTACATAAACTCCATCCATAATCAATAACTCATAATCCATCATCTGGTTACTTGATTCTGCCCCTGTGATTTAGTATATTTACACCACCAACGGGGAACCTTCCATACTTATGCTCTGCTTAATCAAAGGCTGAAACTTTAAACAGTGGAGCTATGAAAAATCACATCCTGTTATTTTTTTTAATGTTGGGCCTGATAATGAATGCATCAGGACAAACTATAAACCTGACTTTTACAGCTATTGACAATGCCGCATATGTACAGCTTGAAAGTATCAAGGTCATGAACCGCAGCCAGGGGGGCGATACAGTATTGTATTGGCCTGATACGGTGTTGGTACTTGATGACCAGGTTGGAGTTTCCGAAATCAGCAATGATGTCGAAACCTTCAAGGTCTTCCAAAACTTCCCCAATCCAGTGACAGACCAAACTACCATATCTCTGTTCATCCCTGAAAAGGACCAGGTGAATTTGATCATTACCGATCTGACAGGCCGGGTAATCTTTAAATCTAACAGCTTACTGGATAAAGGAACCCATTCCTTCCGGTTTACCCCGGGAGAAGGAAACCTTTATTTCTTCACTGCCCAATGGAGAGGACAGAGCAGCAGTATCAAAATATTGAAAACCACATCAAATTCAAACGGAACAAACTCCCTCGAATACATAGGTAGTAAGGTTTCATCTCCACAGCTAAAGGCAACAGAGGATATTCAGGGTTTCCTTTTCAACATAGGTGATGAGTTGCTGTACATCGGCTATACAAACGACCTCCAGGCCGGTATACTGGATGCTCCTGAAGCCAGTGAGTTTTTTACATTTCAATTCGCACATGACATTCCCTGCCCGGGTACACCAACAGTTATTTACGAAGGGCAGGAATACAATACGGTCCAGATATTCAACCAGTGCTGGTTGAAAGAAAACCTGAATGTAGGAACGATGATCCAGGGGGCACAAAATATGACGGATAATGGTGTGATTGAAAAATATTGCTATGACAACCTCGAAACAAATTGTGATGAATGGGGAGGCTTATACCAGTGGGATGAAATGATGCAATATTCAAACGTCCCTGCAATTCAGGGTATTTGCCCCCCGGACTGGCATATTCCCACCGACGAAGAGTGGAAGGTATTGGAAGGTATAATCGACAGCCAGTATGGAATTGGTGATACCGAGTGGGACTGGTGGGATATGAGGGGATCTGATATTGGTAACAGAATAAAGTCACAAAGCGGATGGGCTTCTGGCATGAATGGCAGCGACTCACATGGCTTTGCCCTGTTGCCCGGTGGTTTCAGGTATTTCAACGATGGCAATTTCCACCATGCCGCTTTACCACACAATGTTTTGGTCCTCAAGTGAGCATACCGGCGAATACAAATGGTATCGGTTTGTGATCGGGTACATCATGGAAATCTATCGAAACAGCACTCCGTGGGAAAACGGATTAAGTGTCCGTTGTTTACGAGATTAATTGTCCATCAATAAAATGATATTAAACAAAAAAATAAAAGTCAGGTCTAATGAAAATAAAAATCATACTTGCAGTATTTGTACATAGTCTAATAATAAGCGCTATAGGCCAAGAGTCAGCGATCGAATTGACCTTTACTGCTATTGACAGTGCAGCTTACGTCCAGTTGGATAGCATAAAAGTAATGAACCGCACCCAGGGGAACGATACAGTATTGTATTGGCCTGATACAGTGTTGGTACTTGATTACCAGGTTGGAGTACCCGAAATCAACAATAATGTTGGAACCTTCAAGGTCTTTCAAAACTTCCCCAATCCAGTGACAGACCAAACTACCATATCTCTGTTCATCCCTGAAAAGGACCAGGTGAATTTGATCATTACCGATCTGACAGGCCGGCGTAATCATTAAATCTGACAGCTTACTGGATAAAGGAACCCATTCCTTCCGGTTTACCCCGGGTAAAGGAAACCTATATTTCTTCACCGCTCAATGGAGAGGACAGAGCAGCAGTATCAAAATATTGAAAACTGCATCAAACTCAAATGGAACAAACTCCCTCGAATACATAGGTAGTAAGGTTTCATCTCCACAACTAAAGGCAACAGAGGATGTTCAGAGTTTTCTCTTCAACATAGGTGATGAGTTGCTATACATTGGTTACGCAAACGGTATCCAATCCGGTATGCCGGATGATCCCGAAGCCAGTGAAGTATGCACTTTCCAGTTCGCCACCAACATCCCCTGCCCGGGAACGCCCACGGTAACATACGAGGGACAGGTCTATAACACCATACAGATATATAGCCAATGTTGGCTGAAGGAGAACCTGAATGTGGGTACAATTATACCGGGGTCACAGGAGATGACCGATAACGACACCATTGAAAAATATTGTTATAATAACAATATAACAAAATGTGATGAATGGGGAGGCTTATACCAATGGGATGAGATGATGCAATACTCCGATACCGCCGGGATTCAAGGTATTTGCCCACCTGATTGGCATATTCCCACCGATGAGGAGATTAAAGTGCTTGAAGGAGCTATCGACAGTCAGCATGGCATTGGTGATCCGGAGTGGGATGGATGGGACTTCAGGGGTTTGGATATTGGATACCGGATAAAATCAACAAGCGGATGGATCTTTAATGGAAATGGAATTGACTCTCATGGATATACCTTATTTCCCGCCGGCGCTCGATTCCACAATGGCTCGTTTATCCATAGTGACAACCATGCATACATATGGTCTTCAACTGCAGACGAAGGCAATTATGCCTGGGGCCGGTTAATATATACTTTTAATGAAAGTTGCCGAAGCAGCTATGACCGGGATGGCGGGTCCAGTGTCCGCTGCATCAAGGATTAATATTCATGCCCGAGACAACCCATTAACTCCATTTCTGCATACTGAAGCCTGCATTTGCCCCGGGGGTATGTATTTATACCAAGAATGTCGTTACCTTGTTGTTATGAAAAATGAAATGAAAAGCAACGACTTAAAAGTAAATAAACCAGAACCGATAAACCCGGGAGTTGAAATAAGATCTTTTATACGAGAAACAGACATTCAAGAAACTATTGATGCTTTACTTGCGGGTGAGTACATTTTAATTGAGGAATTTTATAGCAATGGATTGGCTCTTTTAAATGAATTGAAGTCCTACCTCAAAAAAAAACATCCCAATGAATCTTTTCAGGAACAACGAGCGTTTCGATCGGAATATAGAAAATTATCAAACCTCGTATTAATACAAGTTAAAGAACATAAATTAACAGTAAAAAAAGCACCATTGATTGGATGGTTAGAGAAATTATATCCTGAAACGAATGATTTTCTTTTGCCTTTTCCTCAAATTCAAGGTTTAAATAGTGCCTGGCAATGGTATAGTAATGGAATTATAATTCCTGTATTAAGAAACAAGGTTCATCCGTATTATGGGGTTTATTTCCCAACACATTTTGAGCATTTACAGCTTTTTGATAATTGGTTAAAACGTTACGAAGGACCAAAAAAATCAGCAATTGATATAGGTATTGGATGTGGTGTACTTTCATTACTATTGGTGAAGCATGGTTTTCAAAAATCATTTGGTACAGACATCAATCCCAACGCGATTATTGGTTTGAAAGAGTCAATGGAAGGGACGAAATTATCTCGCAAGATAGAAATTGATTGTGGGCATTTATTCGGTAAGTGGGAGAAACAAACCGAACTGATAGTATTTAATCCGCCATGGTTACCTGCTTCACATGAATTGGATCGCCTTGATGAAGCGATATATTATACCGACAAACTCTTTCCTGATTTTTTTGAAGAGGCAAAGAAACGACTGCTGCCAGAAGGTAGGATTGTGCTGCTATTCTCCAATTTAGGGCAAATAACCAAGGTGACGAAAGAGCACCCAATAGAAAAGGAACTCCTTAATGGGGGGCGTTATGAATTGGACAGATGCCTTAAAAAATCAGTAAAAGCTGCTTCAGAAAAAACAAAAAGAAACCAACATTGGCGTTCTGCTGAAGAGGTGGAGTTATGGGTGTTAAAGCTGAAATAAAGGTTTATCCAGTGGATGCAAATGTCTGATTAGTGCATTTGCAGATAGTTTAAATCATAAGTTAAAATCTACCTGCTTTTCCCCAGCCACCCAATATGGATGTGTAAGGCGATTAATGCTTCCCATATCAAAAAATTATGCTCAAGAATTAAAGTAATTATGCATAAAATATTCAAATGACGGAAATTATACTACCTTTGTACTTTATTTTAATTTAAATTATTGATTATGAGTAATGGAACAGTAAAGTTTTTTAACAGATCTAAAGGATTTGGATTCATCACACCTGATGATGGAGGTAAAGATGTTTTTGTACATCAAAATGGATTGACCGATGAGATTAATGAAGGAGATAAAGTAAGCTTTGATGTAGAGGAAACTCCAAAAGGATTAAACGCAATAAATGTAAAAGTAGATTAATTTAATATGACTTTTTAACATCCTTGCAATGTACAAGCCTGTCAAATTTGACAGGCTTTTTTTATGCCCTGCCGGCAGGGAACAGAGGAACAAGGAACAAGGAACAAAGAACAAGGAACAAGGAACAAGGAACAAGGATTAAGAATAAGAATGATGAAGTAAGTTCAAAGTTCAGAGTTCAGATTTCAGATTTCGCCCCTCGACTGCGCTCGGGATGACAAGCGGATTTTGAAGCCTTTCAATACTCATTGTCTTGACTAAAGGCCTGAAATAGACTATCTTTAATACACATTTACCAAAGCAAAGGAGATTTATCATGGAACAAAAAAAAGGTTTATCATTTCTTAGATTTTCGCTCGGGCTCTATGCGTTGATAGCCCTGGTTTACGGGGTGGGCTATCTGTTCCTGCCCGAGAAATTAGTGGAATTGGCGGGTGGAGAACCAGTACCTGCAGGCTGGCTCCGCTGGTCAGGCAGTGTACTTATTGCATTTGGCATTGGGGCAATTATGGTCATCAAAAACCCGGTGAAACAAAGAATCTTCGTGTTCACCATAGCACTGGGATCGTTCTTTGTCGGACTCACCCTGATTTATCAGTGGGTTTTTGAAACAATCGGTGATGTTTGGTTCACTGCATTCCCTGCCATTTTACTTATAGTGGTGGCAGTACTTCTTTTCACAAGTTGCCGGGGAGCAAAGGAAATACTTAAATAGGGTAGCTAGAAGTTTGGAGTTTGAAGTTTGGAGTTCGGAGTTCGGAGTTTGGAGTTTGAAGTCATCCATAATCCATAATCACTGTACTTGATTATCGCGCTGTGATTTAGTATCTTTACATAACCAATAGGATTTTTTTCTGCTCTCGTCTGATTATTTAATGAAGGTAAACATAATGTGAGAGTTATGAAGAAACTATTAATTGCCACAGTTCTGGTCACCTCAATGATCAGCGTATCTGGACAAAGTCCATCCATGGAGTTGATCTTTACCGGGACCGACAACAAAGCTTATATTCGGCTTGACAGTGTAAGGGTGATAAACTCCTCCCTCGAATGCGATACAACACTGCATTGGCCTGATACGGTACTTTCCTTAGCTTATAATGCTATCACCGATATACCTGCCGAAAACAGTGAATTCAGGGTATTCCCAGCACATCCCAACCCGGCAATTGAATATACCACGATCTCTTTGAATATCCCTGAGAGGGACCGGGTGAGATTTAGCATGTCAAATATACAAGGAAGGATTCTCCTTAGATCTGAAATGCTGCTGAACCCAGGCATGCATTCCTTCAGGATTGATCCTGGTGCTGGCGGCATTTTCTTCTTCACGGTAGGATGGAAGGATAGGCAGGGCAGCATCAAGATCCTGAAATCTGTTTCCGGACAAACTGGTCCGGCCACCATCGAATATATTGAGAGTGCCCCTCTTAAACATGATTTAAAAGTTGAGAAAGAAAGTGAAGGCTTTATATATAACCTTGGCAATGACTTACTGCTGATAGCTTACAGTGATACCATGGAATCAGGAATGATCGACAGCCCGGAAGGAAGTCATGAGTATACCTTTCAGTTTACGACCGGCATTCCCTGTCCGGGCATCCCAACAGTTGAATACGAGGGGCAGGTATATCACACAGTGCAGGTATACAGCCAGTGCTGGTTGAAAGAAAACCTGAACGTTGGCAGTATTATCAGTGGCTACATGTGGCCGAGCAACAATGATACGATTGAAAAGTACTGCCACAGCGACCTGCCGGCAAATTGCAACAAATATGGTGGACTCTACACATGGAAAGAGATGATGAATTATACTAACCTGCAGGGGGGGCAGGGGATCTGCCCACCAGGCTGGCACATCCCAACTGATGAAGAATGGAAACTGCTGGAAGGTGTAGCCGACAGTCATTATGGTATCGGTGACCCTGAATGGGATATCTATTGGCTGAACCGTGGCTACGATGCGGCTACTAACCTGAAGACCAGCAGTGGGTGGTGGGAGGACGGCAATGGCACTGACATGTTGGGCTTTTCAGCCAGGCCAGGGGGCGACCGCTTCGGCAACGGATCTTATTACCTGGTTGGTGGATATGGCCTCTGGTGGACATCCACTCAGCGCACAAGCAAGCGCTCCTGGTACCGACTCATTTACTACTATTATCCGGATGTATACCGGAATGGTGACTTCAGCAAGGATGCAGGGCTGAGTGTACGCTGCCTCATGGATGATTGAATCATGCAGTTCGGAGTTCGAAGTTCTGAATCATCCAACTTCCAACATCCATAATCCATAATCTTGACTCATCTCCTCCAATTCACTATCTTTACCCTTTCCTGCCAAAAGCTCTGCTTAATCAATGGCTACTAACCTTAAATAGTAGAGCTATGAAAAAAATTACACTGAAAATCTTAGTTGTTATCTTCTTTCAAATTACTGCTTCATCTCAATCCTGCTTGCCTGAAGGAATTATATTTTATAATCAGGCACAAATTGATAATTTCCAGTCAAATAATCCCGGATGTACTGAAATTGAAGGATATGTATTGATTATGGGCGATGATATCACTAACTTATTAGAATTGAGTGTTTTGACTTCCATAGGAGGAGAACTTTGGATTTCTGAAAATGATAAACTGGCAAGCTTAATGGGACTTGAAAATCTTACTTCCATCGGGGGAAGCCTAACTATTGGGAAAATTGGTTTTGCTGGCAATCCTTACCTGACCACTTTAGCAGGGCTGAACAATCTGACTTCTGTGGGATCTTATGTGAAAATTAATAATAATCCTGCCCTGATCAGTTTAACAGGTCTTGAAAATCTTGCTTCTGTTGGGGGAGACATGCAGATAAGTGATAACCCATCCCTGACCAATCTTATGGGAATTGGCAATTTACCTGCCATCGGAGGGAGTTTTAGGGTTTCCAACAACCTAGTCTTGCCAAATATGATTGGACTAAATAGTCTGACATCCATTGAGGGGGGAATTATTATTGAAGACAACCCTTCCATGACAACTTTATCAGGTCTGGACAATCTGGTTTCCGTCGAGGGAACAGTGCGGATCGACGATAACGTTGGCTTAGTCAGTTTAACTGGACTTGAAAGTTTGACTATCATCGGGGACGCGCTTTCGATCTCAAACAACGAAGCTTTGACAAGTTTCATAGGACTGGATAATCTGACTTCTCTTGGAACCTACATCAATATTAATAATAATAATGCCCTTACAAGCTTATCAGGCCTGGACAATATTGATGCTGATTCAATCACGAACCTGGTCATAACACATAATGATATCCTAGCAACATGCGAGGTTCAAAGCATTTGTTACTATCTGAATAATCCAGTGGGATATGTTGTAATCCAGGATAACGCCCAGGGCTGCAATAGCATAGAAGAAGTGGAAGAAGCTTGTTTATGGATTGGGATCTCAGACATAAAATTTAAATCAAGAATTAAGATATTCCCAAACCCTGCAGGTCACGAATTCATCATATCATTAAATGATGGGAAAGTGGTTGATGAAGTAAGTATTTACACCCTGACAGGTCAAAAGGTACTTCACGCTAGCCATGAAAAAAACAATATCAATATTTCACATCTGGAACCAGGAATGTACATCGTAGAAGCAACCATTGAGCATGTCAGGATCAGGCAGAAGCTCATAGTAGAATAATGAATATTGAACATGGAACATGGGAGTGAGTACGAAGTTTGGAGTTCAGAGTTCAGAGTTCAGAGTTCAAAGTTCAGCGTTCGATTTCATCCAACACCCAACATCCAACATCCAACATCTTGACTAATCCTCTTTAGTTCACTATCTTTACCTTTTCCAGCCAAAAGCTCTACTTAATCAAAAGCGATAAATTTAATAGTGGAGCTATGAAAACAAAACTTTTCTTATCTATTCTTGTATTGACATTGTCGTTTACTGTAAATGCACAGTTCCCCAATTTTATTAAGGTTGATACCGGGGCAATAACCGAGCTCTGGGGTGGACATGGTTCGAGTGCCTGCTTTGATATGGACAATGATGGAGACCTGGATTTATTTGTAGGCAATGCTGCTGTATACGCCGATAGAATATTTAGCATCTTCAAAAATGAGCGCAACGGAATGTACATTGAGATGCCGAAATTTATAGGCAATCTTGATTATAAAATGTTTAGCTCATTCGGGGATGTTGATAATGATGGCGATATAGATTTTTTTGCCGGACTTCCATACTACAACTTGAGACTGTATTCCAATAATGGATATGGGGATTTCCAATTCCATAGTTTGCTTCAATCAGCAAACACAAAATTTTATCCATCCTTAATTGACCTCAATAAGGATGGCTTTCTTGATGTAGTTGGAATTAACAGGTATGGAGGCGTCAACTATAACAATGGGAATGGAGGATTTGCGGAATATGAAAGCCTTGGTCTTTTACATGAAGCAGAATATGTTCTCATGCATGGCATGTCATGGGGAGACTGTGATGATGACGGTGACATGGATGTATATGGAGGATATAGTTATGATGGTCCTGAAGGTGGAATTGTATCAAAAAATGCTTGTTTTCTGAATAATGGGGATGGAACTTTTGTAAAATTTGATCCGACATCGGTGATTGTTGATGATTCGACTTCCGAAAACTCTTGTGTAAACTGGGTGGATTATGACAACGATGGAGATATGGATTTATATGTCCTGAATTTCACGTTGGATTCCATTGATGGGCCGCTAAATGCACTGTACGAAAATTTGGGGAATATGCAATTCGCCAAACATGTCTTTGAAGATGAAATGTACAGGAATTCTTTTAAGGTTTCATCCGTATGGGGTGACCTGGATAATGATGCCGACCTGGATCTTTATGTAACCATTGAAAATAATGTGCTTCCCTGGTCCGGAGGCTTGACATCAGCAACTCCATATAATCTGCTCTATTTAAATGATGGAAATGGTGGATTTACAAATATTCTCGACCATACGCTGGCCAAAGAAGATTCACATACTGCTTTATTATTCGACCATGATAACGATGGAGACCTTGATGTTTTGTTGACTAGGTATTCGTGGAGCAATGATGGGTATAACAACTTATTTGTTAATGAAGGAAATAATAATTCATGGATGGTCCTGACCTGCGAAGGCACTACATCGAACAGAACAGCGATTGGAGCACGAGTTCAGGCCAAAGCATTTGTTAACGGAAAACATATCACACAGACACGTGAGATCACACCCATAAACGGGCATGTAACATACGCCAATTTGCGTGTGCATCTAGGTCTTGGCGATGCCGATGTGATTGACACCCTGCTCATCCGATGGCCTTCAGGACATGTCGATGAATATATTGGATGTACAGACAAATCAATTCTTCAGGGCAATAGAGGATAGTGCGCTTGTGATAGATTTCAATGCAACAAATTACATCCAATTAAGCCCTCGAATTGCTAACCTGGATTTAGAAAGCACAGGCCACTCAATAAGTATTGATCTGAGTGAACACTACCATTTCATGAAAGGAGATACTGTTCCGGCCATTAGTCGGAGATACGCTCATGTTTTCAATTTACTACAACGAAATTCAGATACTGTTCAGGCAACACTTGATGGAAGTATATTAACCCTCGAAGCTTTGGCCAATACCGGCTCATCGAAAATTCAAATTATTGCTTCAGCAGGTTTCACCGAGCGAATGGATGCTTTTAACGTATATATCGGGCAAAGTTCAGTACCATCAAATACAATGGTGAAGGATCTTAGAATCTTTCCCAATCCTGCCCGCCAGGAACTCAATATTTCAGTTGAAGGAAGCACAATAGACGAGGTGTCATTTTATAGCATTACTGGACAAAGGATATTGCATGTAGGGCCTGAAAGCAGCATAATCGATATTTCACGACTGAAAGCTGGGATGTACATCGTAGAAGTCACTATTGAGAATCTTTAAGCTCTGGAGGAAACTGGTTGTTGAATAAAGAACAGGGAACCCTCCTTCGTCCTTCAGACTTCGTAGGGCGATGCACGGAATAAGAATGTAGAAAGCACCTGTCATCCTGAGGAGTATAACGACGAAGGACCTTCTGGCGTTTGACTCCTCAGCTGTTTTTCCTTATCTTTACTTCTTCCCGCCAAAGCTCTGCTTAATCAAAAGCGATAACTTAAATAGTGGAGCTATGAAAAATCAAGTGTTATTTTTATTTTTTATGATTTTATGCATAAGCGCTTATGCACAGTCAACTATTAATGTGCCAGGAGATCAGCAAACCATACAAGATGGAATTGATGTAGCATCCGATGGCGATATTGTACTGGTTCAACCGGGGACATATATTGAGAATATAAATTTCCATGGTAAGAATATTACCGTTTCAAGCTTGATACTTACAACAGGAGATGAATCATACATTGATAACACAGTGATAGATGGCAACCAAAATGGGAGTGTTGTGAAGTTTGTTGGTGGTGAAGATTCCTCTGCCAGTATTAATGGATTTACAATAATGAATGGATCCGGACAAACAAAATACGGAAAACAAACTCATGGAGGTGGTATATTTTTGGACTATGGTTCCAGTCCTAAACTCTTAAACCTGAAAGTCAGAGATAATATAGCATCAAACTGCAATGGTGCCGGAATTTGTTGTTGGGGAAACAATGACTGTCTGATTGAAAACGTCATAGTTATGAACAATGATGGCAGGGGAGATGAAAATGAATATACAAATGACGGAAGTGCAGGCATCCTTCTTGCCAATTCCAGCCCTGTATTAAGAAATGTTACCATAACTGATAATACAGGAATAGTAGCTGGCGGGTTCTTCTGCAGCGGCAATTCAAACCCGGTGTTGATTAACGTTACCATAGCCAATAATATGGCATATCCCAGAGAAAACAATAAACAAACTGCAGAGTTCTTCTGCTGGAATAATACAAAACCTGTATTGGTCAATACAATAATCTGGGGTGATTCACTGCCTTCGGTAGTCATTTCAGCTGACTCTCTTACTGTCTCTCACTCCAATATAAGAGATGGAATTGTATTCAATGGACCAGGGGTGGTGAACTGGCTTTATGGAAACATAAACCATGATCCACTTTTTATGGATCATGAGAACCAGGATTATCGATTAAGCTTGGGGTCACCATGTATTGATGAAGGTATCCAGGATGTTATGCTGGTTTATAATAACGGCAATGATTCAGTTTATATACCTCCAATGAATTATAACGGATATGCTCCTGACATGGGGGCCTATGAGTATGAAGCTGCCGGGGGTAGTCCAGATTTGATCACTAATGATATAACAAGTCTTTTAGTGTACCCTAATCCTGCCCACCAGGAACTCAATATTTCAGCTGAAGGAAGCACAATAGACGAGGTGTCATTTTATAGCATTACTGGACAAAGAATATTACGAGTAGGGCCTGTACATGGCAGCATTGATATTTCACAACTGCAAGCCGGGATGTACATTGTTGAAGTCAGCATTGAGAATTTAAAGCTGAGGAGGAAGCTGGTTATAGAATAAAGAACAGAGGAACCCTCCTTCGTCCTTCAGACTTCGTAGGGCGATGCACGGAATAAGAATGATGAATTAATTTAAAATTTAAAACTCAAAATTTAAAATTCATTTGTGATTCATGAAAGCAAAAAGGAACTTCCTTTTGAAAGCAATAAGGATGCTATTTATCCTTTCCATTTGCCTGAACTATTCCTGCAAAAAGGATGCAGATACCCCGGATATTATCGTTCCGCCAGTTGATCAAAGGGTAACTGAGATTTTTGGATTTAAGGGAGGGAATGAAGAATTCAAGGATATCTATCATTACAATGGTAATCAGTTGTCTGTCTATTACGTCTACCGATATGATGATAAAGGAGATTGGAAGGATTGGCTTAGGTATTCCTACGAATATCCTGATAATGATCTCATTGTAGAGAAGAGGGAAGGGGTGTCGGACTCGGTATGGTTCCTGACCAATAAGTACGAAAGATACTATTCGGGCGATAAGCTGGAAGAAATGATCTTTTACGATTATGATGAAGGATACACTGGCGCCTGGCGGCCATACAGGAAGCTTACATGGACCTTCGACCAGGAGCGGATCAAAGAGAAGCTTTCTTATACTTATGCAGATGCATCCTGGTCGTTGAGGTTCAAAGCAATTTATGAATATACTGGCAATTTATGGACGGCAGTAACCAATTTGAAGTACATCAATGAAAGCTGGGATACTGTTGCCTGCACTGTCTTGCTGTATCAGGAGGGGAGACTTTCTGAAGTCGATGTGTATGAATTTGACAATGAATGTGGCTGGTCGCTGAATGAGCAATACCTGATTGAATATGAAGGAAACCGTTTATCGGAGATGATCATCAATGAATCAGCAGGGGATTCTCTGATGTGGGACCGAACCTTTTATGTAACATATAATGAGCATGGCAAGCCTGCCATGTACACTGTCGATTACATCTGTTGCCCAACAGAGATAATGCAGATGACCTACGAAGAAGGAAGAGGAAACTTTTATCGTGCAACACAGGAATTATCGAACTATATTCTCTGGCCGTGGTTTCCAAGCCCCGGGAAGAATAATGAATAACGAACAAGGAACCCTCCTTCGTCCTTCGGACTCCGTAGGGCGATGCATGGAATAAAAATAAGAATGATGAAATAAGTTCAAAGTTCAAAGTTCAGATTTCAGAGTTCGATGTAATCCAACATCCAAAATCCAACACCCAACATCATTTATTTGGAGCTTTCATCCCGCCAAGCACAACACCACCTGGAATTTCTACCCTGGCACCCAATTGCAGAAGAAAACCTAGCACATCCATATAGTCTGTGGCTTTGGTGATCTTGCCTTTTTCCAGTTCAATGATGGTAGTTCCCTTCAATGTGAAAGATTTATTGGTTGCTGCATTTACCCGTCCGGGGATGGGCCGGTCCTGGATGCCGGTCATGATCCATTCAATTGCTGCAAAATTTTTACTTGCTTTAACAGCTAGGACCTCGATATTCAGGTCCTTCGCAAAAGAACTTGTATGCTTTATATAGCCACCTATCTCCTCCAGGCCTTTGAAAGTGTAAAGTTGCTGGGCAGCTTCATATTCAGCATCTTCGGTCATAATACTTGATAGTTCATCAGTATTGCCGCTTTCCCACACCTGCATCAGGGCTTCTCCCTGTGTGATTGTATTTTGGACTTTTTTATTACAACCGACAAAAAGAATTAAGGAAAGTATCAACAGTAAGCTTCGTGTTTTCATAGTATTTGGGTTATGAACAGCTAAAGATACAACTCCATTATTAAATGCCAAAAACCAATGATTTCTATGAAATGGAAAATGGAAAATGTCGAATGGACAATTATTTCGTATCTTTATAAAGTAAATACATAATCAAATCAACCTATGTCTCCCATTCCCATCAAAACTCTTGCCTTTGCCGGTGCTGCGGAGAGGCTGCATCAGGATGCAACGGATAATTTTTATTTACAGTATGGCTTTGAGGCTGAAGTCTCTGAAAAGCCACGGATTTTGCTGTTTCTCAGTGGCGGCTCAGAAGCGGAAGCAACAAGAATGCCTGGAGAAATCGAGGTTCCAGTTGTTGGTAGCCACAGGAAAAACAAATGCTTTTGCATCAGCCATGGAGGTCAAAGCATACAGCAATCAAAACGGATACCGAAATGTGTTGCTTAACCTGGATGATGATGCAGATAAAGAAGTTTTCAAAAAATATCTGGCTGTATTTAGCGCCCTCGACAGTCTCCAGGGAAAAAGACTGGGACTCATTGGTGAAGTATCCGACTGGTTGGTGGCAAGCAGCATTGATGACGATCTTCTGCAAGACAAGCTGGGGATAGAGTTGATCAGGATCCCCTGGAAAGATACAGGCGATTATACAAAACTGGAAGCCCACCAGGATTTTATTGCGTGTTATCATGCCGGAAGGCAATACAATATTGAGGATGCCGGGAAGGTGAACAGCATGCTGAAGCAGGTGATCGATGATCACAAACTGGATGCGATCACAGTGGAATGTTTTTCTCTGGTGCAGGAGAACAGTGTGACAGCCTGCCTGGGATTATCATTCCTGAACGACCTGGGCATCCCGGCAGGATGTGAGGGTGATTTATGCAGTATTACTGCTCTGATGATCGCCAAAGAACTCACCGGCGAGCTACCCTGGATGGCCAATGTGGCAGGGATTAATGGAGAAGAGGTGCTTTTTGCACATTGTACAGCGCCTACATCACTGCTCTCTGAATATCATATCAATACCCACTTTGAGACAGGAAGAGGAACTGCGATCCATGGGCGTTTCAATGCACGTGATGTCTGTATTTTCAGGTTAAATAATAGCCTCGATAAGGTCTTTTATGCCCATGGAGAAGTGGTGGATGGCATGTACATTAAAAATGCCTGTCGCACACAGCTAAACGTTCAACTTAAGTCCAAAGAGATCAACGAACTCAAAAATAGTCCTCTTGGAAACCATCACCTGATTATACCGGGTGATAAAAGAGAAGAATTATCAATCTTAAGTAAGATTCTTGGCTAAGAATATAAATTGCCAGTCATCCACAATTCAACATCCATAATCTATAATTGGAATTATGAAACAATTCCGAGCGGTTCAGTGTCTTTCCATACTCCACGTGTGAAGTCAGGCACTTTCACCGAATTGCTTTTGTCACGGGTAGAGATCTCGCTCAGTTCCACAACCGATGACCAGGCAGCGGCATCATATACATTTTGATCGAGTGGCTGGCCTTCGCGCAGGCATTGGATCAGTCGCCAGTCCATGATAAAGTCCATGCCGCCATGGCCGCCTACTTCTCTTGCTTTTTCACCTACTTTCTTGGCCAGAGGATGCTCATATTCGTTAATGAGTGCATCATATTTCTCTTCATCCAGCCAGGAATGTGCATCGGGCTCAAGGGCGATCTTCCTTGCAGGCCACTTTTGTGCAATGCCTTTGGTGCCACTGATAAGATGGATACGGCTGTATGGCCTTGGGCTGGTGGTATCATGTTGGACCATGATGGTCTTACCTTTGCTTGTCTTGATGAGGGTGGTGCTCATGTCGCCCAGTAAATATTCTTCCATCGCCTCCGGCGAATCTTTGCCAAACTTGTTCTCTGCATATAGTGACATCCCCACCTGGTTTGTCGACATTGATGACAGGTAATCAAAGCTGTCGCCACGGTTGATGCCCATGATCTGTGCTACCGGTCCCAGTCCGTGGGTAGGGTAGAGGTTGCCTGTATGGCCCTTGCTCCAGTCGAGGCGCCACATGCCCTGGTAGCCATTCTCTTTATCAAACTTCAGCCAGCGGAGGTCGTGGATGTATGCACATTCGGCATGCATCAGATCTCCGAATACACCATTCCGTGCCATATTCAAAGTGGCCATCTCGAAAAAGTCATAGCAGCAATTTTCCAGCATCATACAGTGGCGCTGGGTTTGTTCGGCTGTATCAACCAGTTGCCAGCATTCTTCCAGGGTCATGGCGGCAGGCACTTCAACGGCTGCGTGCTTGCCCTGTTTCATGGCATAAACAGCATTAGGCGTATGATATCTCCACGGTGTACAGGCGTAAATGAGATCCACATCATCCCGTTCGCACATTTTCATCCAGTGATCATCACTTTCTCCATAGGCGGCAGGTTCGGGCCTGCCTTTATCTGTAACAATGCCCTGCGCTTTCTTAACCCTGTCCATACGGATATCACATACAGCGGTGATCTCCACACCTTCAACATTCAGCAACCTGGATACAGCTCCCATGCCCCTCATTCCAAGGCCTATAAGACCGATACGTACTGTTGATAGTGGCTCAGTTCGCAATCCCATGACCGATTTTTGTCCCGGCAGGGGAATAGGGGTTGATAAATGATTCTCAATCTCTTTGCCAATGCTCGCCAGTCCGGGGAGTCCAATGCCCAGTCCAGCAAGACCGGCGGCTGTGTTTTTGAGGAAGGTTCTGCGGTTGCTCATGGTTTTTGTTTTTGGTGGGATAAAGATAATAAATCATAAAGATCCCCGGCATTGCCGGGGATGACTTTACGAATTAAACCTTCTTCAACTTCCACTTGCCTCGCCTGAAAAGGATCACAGCCAGGATGGTCAGGACGGTTTCTGCGCTGAGGATGGCAAAGTAAACGCCATATTCGCGGAAGCCCATCATGATAGCCAGGCTGTATGCCAATGGAATTTCGAGAAGCCAGAATACAAAGAAATTGATCCAGGTTGGCGTGCTGGTATCGCCTGCACCATTAAAGGATTGTATCATCACCATGCCCATCCCATAAGCCATGAAGCCGAAACTGATTATACGCAGGGCTTCGGAACCGAAGTTGACTACAGCTACTTCATTGGTAAACAAGCCCAGGAAAAATTCAGGGAAAAGGACAAAGAAGGTGCCTATGCTTCCCAGCAGTACTACATTGACAAGCGCGGTAATCCAAACAGCTTTTTCTGCCCTTTCAGGCTTGTTTGCACCCAGGTTTTGTCCAACAAGGGTAGCTGCAGCATTGCTGATGCCCCAGGAAGGCAATAATGCAAAAATGAGTATGCGAATGGCAATAGTATATCCAGCCAGTACTTCATTTCCATATACTGATAATATGCGCATCAATCCAATCCAGCTGGATGTGGCGATCAGGTTCTGCATGATACCACCGGTTGAAATACGCAGGATTTCCCTGATGACCTTGAACTCGATCTTGATATTGGCCATGCTCAACCTTATGCGGTGTTTCCTGCCAAACAAGAGGTATAGCTGATATAAAACTGCAATCCCTCTTCCGATATTGGTGGCAACAGCGGCGCCGGTCATCGCCCATTTCAGGAAAAGGTCCAATGCCGAAAATCAGGCATGGGTCCAGTATGATGTTGAGTGTGTTGGCAAGGATAAGTACACGCATAGAGATGGCGGCATCCCCGGCACTCCTGAATACAGCATTGATGATGAACAGCAGCATGATCACAGCATTGCCTCCGATCATCCAGGCGGTATAACCTGACATTTCTCTTGCGACTTCATCCGATAAACCCATCAGGCCCAGCAGCTCAGGTGCATAAAACCATCCCAGCCACGCGATCATAAAGGAGATTCCCAGCCCGGTAATGATCGCCTGGAAAGCCACTCCTGCAGCTTTTCCAGGTTTTTTCTCACCAATACGCCTCGACACCAGTGCAGTGGTGGCCATACTCAAGCCTACAGCTATTGCATAAACAATGGTGATCATTGATTCAGTGATCCCCACGGTGGCTACTGCATCAGGCCCCAGTTTTGATACAAAGAAAATATCGACAACGGCAAAGATAGATTCCATCATCATCTCCAATACCATTGGGACAGAAAGCAGGAGGATTGCCCTCCGAGTTTGCCGGTAGTGAAATCCTGCTCTGTGCCACTAATGGCTTCCCAGATGTCGCGTAAAAGTTGTTTCAATCGTTTTCTTCTTGAATTTTTATACGAAGATAAAACTGTTGTAGAATATAATAGTTTACTCATGTTGTTTTCGTTTAAAATGTTGATGTCTTAGCTTTGATTTACTCTGATTTTTTAATCCGATAAACGGAAAACAGGCGGCGATAATAGCCACCGCATTGAGTTGTGTGTAATTTCTTGTTTTCATGATGTTTTTGTTTTGATGAATAAATATGTATTTATAGCACACAGGAATTCACCTGTTGGCATTCTGTCGAAGGGGGAAATGATTCACGGATCAGGAAGAAACGCGGACGCTTACCCCTGGCAGGGCGGCACTGTAATAATGAAGAGTGTTGTTCTCATAGGTCTCTTCCTGTTTTGAATCTGCTACAAATGTAGAAATAATTTTAATATGCAGATTGTAAGAATGTGATCTTTTTTAATTTATACTCATTCCAGTTTATTGAAAGAGTATTAAGTATAAGGTACCAGGTACTACGACAATAAATTTCGTAATACGTTGTACCTAATACCTGGTACTTCCTACTCATGCCTCAATGTCTCCGAAGGATTCCTGTTCGCTGCTTTCAGGCTCTGATAAATAACAGTGCATTCGGCAATAAGCACTACTGCAAGCCCGGTGAGTATGAACCACCAGGGCTGAATTTTGATTCGGTAGGCAAAGTTTTCCAGCCATAGCTGCATCAGGTACCAGCCAACTGGCATGGACAATATACAGGCAATGATTACCAGAAAAAGATATTGTTTCGACAAATGGTAAACTACCGACCATGAGCTGGCTCCAAAAACTTTCCTGATGCTGATCTCACGTGTGTATTGCTCAGTGAGGTAGGAGGAAAGGCTGAACAAGCCCAGGAGTGCAATAAAAATGGAAAAGAGGGTAAACAGTCCCATCAACTTTGTGAGCTTATCTTCCTTCAGGTAAATATGCTCTAGTTCCTGGTCAAGAAATACATAACTGAACGGGATGTCGGGGTGTATTTCTGCCCAGGCATGCTCTATCATCTTAATGGTTTTTCCTGTATGCTGTCCACTTAGTCTAAGATGTATTTCAGGTTGTGGTTCTTCCTTCAGAAAGAAGATCATTGGCCCGATTTCCTGATGCAATGGGGTATAGTGAAAATCCCTGATAACTCCGATTACCTCATATTTGTGCTCATAATTTGCACTCTCGGCAATCTTTCTGTGCAATGGATCATCCATCCAGCCAAATTTTTGAGCAGCTGTTTCATTGATCAGAACGAATTTTTCGGCATCATTCCTGTTTTTCTCATCGAAATCACGACCATGGGTGATCTTTAACCCCATGACATCCACAAAATGATGGTTGATGTAGTTCATCCCGATCAGTTCTTTTACCATTCCCCCGGAGTCTTCCACCATCAGGATATCCATCCCACCGCCCATGCCAATCATAAACATGGCACTGCTCATCTTTTCAACCCCTGGTATGCTTAGGAATTCTTCTCTCAAAACCGGGTATGACTTCTGTGCAGTGGTATCCATAACCGGGAAAACCATCAGGTTTTCCTTATCAAAACCAAGTTCTGCACTTTTGAGGTGTTTGAGTTGCTGAAATACTACGATGGTGGCAATGATCATCGAAACCGAAATGAAAAACTGGAAGCACATCAGTACTTTTCTTGACAGGCCTTTTCTCCTGCCCCTGAATATTCGGCCATATAATACATTTATGGGTTTGAAGGCTGAAAGGTAGAATGCCGGATAGCTTCCTGCTATGAATCCCACGATCAGGGCGATGCCGATCATAATAAACAAGACCGGATCAAATACGCTATCAAGTAATACCAGTGATTTGCCCGATAGCTTGTTAAACCATGGTATTAGAAGATCCGCTGTTCCCAAAGCCAGGATCAGGGCCAGGAGTGACAGAACGATTGATTCGGAGATGAAAAAGCGGATCAAATGTGTTCGTGTAGCACCGGCAACCTTTCTGATTCCAACCTCCCTGGCCTTTCCTGCCGATCGTGCTGTAGCCAGGTTCATATAGTTAATTGCCGCGATCAAAAGGATGAAGACTCCAATAGCCAGGAATAAATAAATTGTTCTGATATCAGTTGTTGGCAGATCCCACTCCAGCCCGGAATAAAGATGGATGTCGGTGAGAGGACTGCTCAGTAAATTATAGGTGCCATTGAACAGCTGACTCAGTTCTGACATATGTTTCTCATAGAAGACGGGGAATTTCTCATGTATGCTTTCGATGGAAGAGTTTTCTTTTAGCAGGATGTAAGTAAAGATCCTCATGGCCCAGGTTTGCCTGCTTTCCAGGTCATGGAATACATCTTCACCTATAATGTTTGCGTAGGTGACCATTGAGATCAGGCCATCGAATTTTACATGAGAATTGCCTGGTACGTCAGCAATAACAGCTGTCACCATACAGCTGATGCCATTCCCAAGCTCCAGAAAGCTTCCAACCGGATCATCATCACCAAAGTATCTCTCTGACATGCTTTTGGTCAACACTATCGTATTGACCTCCGACAGAGACTGTTCAGCTGTCCCGTAAATAAATTCATGACTAAAAACTTCGAAGATGCTTGAATCAGCGTAAAGTAGTTCTGTTTCGAAATATTGCTTGCTATTGTATCTTACAGCGATTGCTTCCATATTATGAAAGCGTACAAAGGATTCGATCTCAGGAAACATTTCCTTGAATACAGGCCCAAAGGGGAAAGAAGTGAGGGCCACCTGCTGGCTTCTGCCACTCACGGTAAAATCTGATTCAAGTCTGTAGATGCGGTCCTTATTCAGATGATGCTGGTCATAGGTAAGTTCATCTTTCAGGAAAAGTAAGATAAATATGGCACAGGTTAAGCCTGCTGCCAGCCCACCGATATTCATCATCGTATAGAATCGGTTGTACCTGAAATTCCTGGCGATCAGATTATAAATCTGTCCGGTGATAAAATCTATACTCTTCATCTCAGTATCCTACGTCTGTTGAGCTGATTTATTCAGCTTCCCGGGTTTTGGTTTTTGTGCAATATTTAATTTGCTAAAACTATGCCATCTGATGTATATTGTATGTAATCAAGAGGTTAGAAATAGGACCTTCCAGGTATATTCAGTATATTGTATGAATCTGAACACTTCATGTCCGCATGTGGACAGAATTTCCGGAAAGGACTATATGAATGATATTCAACTCATCAAATTTTCGTAAATTTGCAGTCTCTTAGAACATTTAAACTGCTTAATTGTTAGGAAATAAACAATATAGAATTAGAATGACGGAACAACAAAATATATCTTTTTTCAAAAAATGGTGGATCTCACTGAGGCCATTTTCATTCCCTGCATCAACCATGCCGGTGGTGTTTGGTACTGTTCTGGCCTATGTGTACGGTGGCGAAGTTTTTAATGTATGGTATTTCCTCCTGGCCTTTTTTGGTATGGTGTTTTTACATGCAGGTGCCAATGTGCTCAACGATATTATTGATTATAGGAAAGGACTCGACAAAGTCCCTGCACCTGTGAGTGGAGGTGTGGTCAGAAGGCTGATTTCTATTCCTGAGGCTAAGATCGCCAGCACATTGCTATTTACTGCCGGTACCTTGATGGGCCTGTTGCTGGCATACCTGACCAGCCCCTGGCTATTACTGATTGGTGTTCCCGGGGTCATGATCGGTATTTTTTACTCCCTGGGAGGAAAAGTAGCATTGAAATACCATGCCCTGGGCGACCTGGCTGTGTTTCTGAACTTTGGTACACTTGGAGCCCTTGGAGCCTGGTTTGTACAAACCGGCACCTTTTCATGGATCCCCGTGATCTGGGCACTACCCATGTCAATGCTGGTGATCGGCATTCTTCATGCAAACAACTGGCGCGACATTACCTCCGACAGGGAAGGGAGTATATATACCATCGCATCTATGCTGGGCGATAAAGCTTCGCTCAGGTATTATGGATATCTGATCTTCGGGCCATTCTTTGTTGTGCTTGCCCTTATCGTACTGCCTTATTTTGCTTTTCCAAATATGACTTTCATGCCTTTTACCTTCGGAATAGTGATACTGTCACTGCCAATGGCCCTGAAACTCTGGCAAAAAGCATTAAATCGCAAAGAGCCTAAAAATCCTATTGATTTTGTTGCCCTGGATGGCGCCACTGCACAATTTAACCTGGTATTTGGATTGCTCTGTACTATTGCACTGGTACTGGAAGCTGTGATCAGGATCTGGATCTAGCATGAATACATCTGAAAATATTAATAAGGGTAATCAACTGTGGTGGATTACCCTTTTTGCTGTTGTGCCTGTTTACGATCATGTTTATCTTTAAACAGGCCGGACAATTCGACTTCTGGTATTGGATGAGCACCAACCTTGTGGTTCTCTTGTCATTGGTTTTTATCCTGGACAGGAGCAATGGGCAGGAAATAAGAAGAGACCTGCATGATAATGCCCTCAAAAAGGTAATTATTGGCATAGCCGCAGCCCTGGTTTTATTCCTTGTTTTTTATGTCGGTAACATCCTGATCCGTATGGTCTTAGAAATGGCAGGGGAGGGCATACAAAATGTTTATTCTTTCAAACAGCATGCCAGCCCAATCAGGATCGGAATACTGATGATTATCATTATCGGGCCCGGTGAAGAACTTTTCTGGCGTGGCTATCTCCAAAGAAGACTTGGATTGAAATTCGGGAAGATGAAAGGATTCATTTTAGCAACGCTGCTTTACACCATTGTGCATATAGCAACCGGCAATATGGTGCTTGTGCTGGCAGCACTCATTTGCGGTTTGTTCTGGGGATGGCTCTACATGAGATATAAAAGCATGCTGATCAATGTGATCAGCCACACCGTCTGGGATATTGGGGTCTTTCTTATCGTGCCGTTTAGCATTTGATAAATGTATTACGTATTAAGTACAAAGTACTACGAAGTATTTTGATTCGTATTACGTAGTACCAAATACCTGATACTTAGAAATTAAATTGAACCATCCCGTTGACCCTGTTGGCATTCCCTTTGTTGCCATTATAATTATCCCGCTGCCCCCATAGGTATTCAATGGCAACTGCAAAGTTTGGCAAAATATTCCAGAATAGATTTGCACAAACATATTGCCCCTGTTTATATTCTGTATCATCTGACAGCGCTGGAGAGTCTTTGAGCCAGGTCAGTCCATAGGTCAGCGTCGAATTAAGATTCTTTCTCCAGAATCGTTGATAAGCAATGTAAAATCCACCTGCAACGAGTGGCTTCATCTCAGGAGGATTATATTTATACCTTTCGGTGGCCGCATCCATCCCTACTCCTGCAATATCCTGTATGTATTTTGATATACCTGTACCCAGCACTGCCTGGAACATAAACTTGTCCATTTTTGCAATGTTGAACAATCCACTGATGGCCCCACCATAGCCATAAACGTAATCAATCTTATTTTGCAGAGTGTCTTTATATGTCATGGTCCTGAAAATCCCACCAAGCTGCAAGTGCCCCCAGGCTTTCGTGAATTTGAAATTAAGGATAACATCCGGAATGTACTGATAGGTTGAAGTCAATGGTGCCCGGTAGCTCATGGATACCTCCGGTAACTCAAGTGCAGCCTGCATATTAAATGCATGCGACAGTTTCACAGTATACCTGATCATGGGGGCCCTTAATGAAATTGCAGAATTAGGTCCTTCAAAATCCACCGAGTTGGGCATGGCATCCAGGTCCATGAATGTGCTCCATGTTTGCCCGAACAGAAATCCCTTGTATTGCCCGTAAGCATGTCGCAAGCGGGGGTAATATTGCTGGGAGTAGAAATCGATTTCCAGATATAAGCGCATCGCGCTACCTTTGATGCTGCCCAGGATTTCCGTATAGAATCTTGACTGATGAGCATCAAAATACAGTCGTTTATCATTCAAGTCTCCTGTCCCGACAGGGATGTCATAGGTAATAAAATCATAGTTATCCACTACACCATTGAAATCAAAGGCTCCTGTCAGCTTTACATAACCACCAAAACCCATCTGGAAGTTATTGGCTTTCGAGTATATCACAAATTGTGGATATTCCGGATCCTGTGGGTGTTTTGAGATGTAGATCCGCTTAACGGTGACCTCCGTAATGGTATCCTGCGCTTGTATGGCGGAAATAGAAAAGATAAGCGCCAGAATACACAGTAAAAGAGTCTTCTTCATGGCAAAAGAAGGATTGGTTTATACCAAAGATAAGGAAAGTTTACAGCTGACAGTATTTCTAACTTCAGATATCAAATATCAGATATCTATCGCTTGATGATCATCTTTCCATCAGATATGCCTGATGCAGCATCATATATCCGAAACAGGTATTGACCTGCCGGGATGGAGGAGATATCCAGCTTGCTGCTTCCGGTAGTACGGCCTTCAAGTAAAACACGTCCAGACATATCAATAATCTCATAATTGATATTGTGAATCTTGGAGGGCATTCTTATATTCAGCTCATCACCTGCCGGAATTGGGTATACGCTGAGTAAACCTTTTTCTTCGACTTCCCGGACAGATGTAAGAGTTCCTGTGGCAACACCACATAGGAAATTGGTGTATTCATCACCACCTTCAAGAATAATATCTCCAAAGGAAAGCTGAACCTTAAACATACCTGTTACAAAGAGTTCATCATTTTCATTTTTGCAAATCGCTTCTAATTTGGCCCGCTCTCCTGTGATGGAATCGCCCCAGGCAGGGATGCCATCTTCAGTATATCGCACAAGAAAGATCTCCTCTGAACCACAGCATAGGTTGTAGGCCAGGGTCAGATCACTAAAATGAATGTCGGCAAGGTAATGTCCGGAGATATATATGTCTTTTTTAGGTCCTGCAGAAATAGAAATAAGCTGGTCGCTACCAATCCCGTAGCCATGATCAGCCCAGATAAGCTCACCATCGGCACCGTATCTGGTAATGAAGATGTCAATATTAAAAGCACCGGCATCGAAATAGTAAGATCCTATGTTGATCTGGTCGGTAAAATTCCCTGTAAAGAATATGTCTCCGTTGCTGTCGAATGTGGCAAAAGACTTGGCAATGAGTCCATTGCCATCTATCTGCGAGACAAATTGCAGTGTTCCGTTATTGTCCATTTTTGCCATAAAAACACCCGTTGGGAACATTGTAGTAAGCAAAGTGTCACCGATCAGTATATCATTATAGTAGGAACCTGTAAACAGGATGTTCCCTTCATCATCACAGGAGAGTGAATACGATTGGTCGCTTGATGAACCGCTGGCTTGTTTCAACCACTGCAATTCGCCGGATACATTATACTTGGCAAGAAAAATGTCGGAGGCAGCAGCTGCATAAAGCATGGTATCCCCGAAGGAGATCGAGTCATAATAATGGCCTGTAATGATCATATTTCCTTCGGGATCAGTACACATTGCGTTCACAAAATCCGTTTTCGGACTGCCTATATGCCTGGCCCAGGAAAAAATTCCTTCAGTGTCGTACCTGACGAGAAATATATCCTGGCTGCCCTGACTTGTAAATGTTTCAGAGCCTATATGGGTTGTGCCGTAAAATGTCCCGCAAGTATAAAATCCATCATCATCAACTGCAATACCATGCAGATAATCGTAATCTTCTCCACCATCAGCCATCAGCCACAGTACTTCTCCGGCTGTATTGTGTTTGGCAATGAATATATCAGTGCCGCCCGCTGAGTTGATGCTTTCAGCTCCGAATACCGCAGTTTCAATAAAACTGCCAGCCATGAAAACATTGCCTTCTTGATCAGTCGTAAGCACACTCTTGGTTTCACCATAGAAAGGATGTCCGCAGGCCTGTGCCCATTCAAAGCCAGCCTGGGAAAAACCAGTGAAAGAAAGTAGAAGTATAATAGAGCTTATAATTAGTTTTTTCATGCGTGCAAAGATATACAAATGGTGTTAGGTTCTAGGTGTTATGTGTTAGGTGGTATTTGGCCCAACACTTTTATGTACATTTGATAAACAATAGAACCCTCTAAATGTTTATTCCGATGATGTTAAGTAAATGAGCACAGGCGACTTCATTCATGATCTCGATCTCGACCCCGTAAGGATTGAAAGCAATATTGAAATTGCTAAGGGAGTTTATGTCTTATCATACCCACGGAAACAAACGTTTGTTGCCGGACAGGTAGTTGGTATCTCCATTTCAGCGAATGCCGAGCCACGCCTGTACAGCATTGCCAGCGGCAACCGCGACGACATGATCAGTTTGCTTTACAACATTAAACCGGATGGGGAAATGAGTCCTAACCTTGCAGCACTAAAGGCCGGTGATACGCTATATGTGTCTGCACCCTTTGGAAGCTTTTATGGTACAGCCAAACCGGCAGTTTTTATTGCATCAGGCACCGGGGTAGCCCCTTTTGCATCCATGATGCGTTCAGGATTGCATAAAGAGAAGATCCTGATCCATGGTGGCCGAAGCCTGGATTCTTTCTATTTCAAGGAAGAGTTTATAGAAATCCTTGGAGAGGAGAACTATATCCGATGCTGCTCTCAGGAAAAGGGGGATGGTGTGTATGAAGGCCGGCTGACCAATTATCTCTGGGAGCAGGAAAAGCTGTCACCAGATAAGAAGTACTATCTTTGTGGCCAGGCGGAGATGGTGGTTGAAACGAGGGACCTGCTGATAGAAAAGGGAATCCCCTATGAAAACATCATGGCTGAAATATATTTCTAATGGAAAAAGAAACACTTTTGGGTAAAACCCTGTCGGAGATACAGGATGTAACAGCTGCTCTAGGATTAGCACGATTTACTGCTTCACAGCTCGCCGACTGGATCTATAAAAAAAAGGTTTCGGAATTCCAGGAAATGACCAATCTCTCAAAAAATGCCCGCGAAATCCTTTCAGAGAAATACATCATTGGCGCAATTGATCATACCAATGTTGAAGAATCGAAAGATGGAACTAGGAAATATCTTTTCCCCTCCGGGAAAGAGAATTATATTGAAGCAGCCTATATTCCTGAAGAAAAGAGAGATACTCTATGTATTTCATCACAGGTAGGCTGTAAAATGGGATGCTTGTTTTGCATGACCGGAAAACAAGGTTTTCAGGCAAACCTCAGTGCAGGTGAAATCATCAACCAGCTATGGAACCTTCCTGAAAGTGATCAGGTAAGCAACCTGGTATTCATGGGCATGGGCGAACCATTTGATAATTTAGATAACCTCATGAAAGCCCTTGAGATACTGACTGCTCCCTGGGGCATGGAAATTAGCCCGAAAAGGATTACGGTATCCACCATTGGAATCATTCCGGCCATGAGCAGGTTCATTGAGGAGAGTGAATGCCACCTGGCAGTTAGCCTTCATACACCATTTGAAGAGGAACGCCAGAAACTGATGCCTATCGAGAATGTATATCCAATACCTGAGATCTTCAGTATGCTGAAATCATTCGATTTCCCGCGGCAGCGGAAAATATCCTTCGAATATATCATGTTCAAAGGAGTGAACGACACAAGGCGCCATGTTAATGAACTGGTGAGGCTGATGCATGGACTCAAAGCGAAAATCAACCTTATCCGCTTCCATCCTGTCCCGGGAACCCCACTTGAAGGCTCGGATGATAAGACCATTCATGAGTTTAAGGATGCCTTGAATGCCAAAGGGGTTACCACCACACTCCGAGCCAGCAGAGGACTTGAAATTGCTGCTGCATGTGGATTATTGTCTACAAAAGAACTCTTGAAAAAAGAAGAGACGGACTTCTGATATCTGATATCTGAACTCTGATGTCTGAAGTCAGAAATTATTTTAATTACTTCAAATATCAAATATCAGATATCAGCTATCATCTACTCGTTCTGATGTCCAAACCTATACGCTATTCCAAGTCCAAATGTTTGTTTAAACTGTGTTCTGGGTCCGGTGTTTCCGTCTTTATCCGTGATATTGATGTCGTCATCGTAGATCAGACTGGTGGTCAGATTGGCAGTTAGCCATTTGTTGATAGTGAAGGTGAAGTAGTTATCCCAGTAAACATCAATATTCTGTGGGTTTTCAAGATAATTGGAGAAGAGTTCGAGGTTGGTCTGGAAGTCAACATTTTTCCATAGGGTAACCTTGTACATGAATTTCAGGTTAAAACCGAATTCATGCCTGACCTTCTTTCCATTTGTTGTTAAAACCTCAGTACTATCGTTGATCATGGTAAATTCTGCAGGATCAACACCGTATTCTCCCAGGTCGGCAAGCCGTTGATCATTCACAATAGTCATCCTGTAAGTGGCTGGTGAAATAATCAGCTGCAGATTCTCATTGGGCCTGTACGTAAGACCAAGACCCAGGGTGACATAAGCAGGTGCCAGCCATTTAGAACTATAAACAGAATCATTGTCGTCAGGAAAGCCTTTGTCAAACTGTGATTTGAATCCGGCGGTCAATGAGTAGTACCAGTTTTTGACCATTTCATAACCGAAGTTGGAGGTGAAGTCGATCTTGTCATCGTTTTTCTTCCTTTTATCGTCTTTCTCCTTGTACATGCCATAGGCCATGATCAGGTTGTTGGTCCAGAGGTATTTGTTCTTCTGGTAATCTGCATGAAAGTTTAGTAGGCCATTGAGAGAAAGAGAGTTTATACCTCCAGCCGACCAGTTTACAAAGGCTGTTTGACCAAATGTGAGGGAAACATCACCACCGATCTTCCAGTACTTGACCGTATCGGCAGGTGCCTGAGCATTTACAAAGATACTGCCTGCATAAAAGCAGGGCAATTGTAAGCGTAAATAATCTTTTCATATAATTGATATTTGTTTAGTAATTTTAGTTCATCTAACAATTAAATGTTGTTTGGTTCGCAAAAATAAAAAAAATAGGTACTAGGATTGATCTATGGCTATTAGGCCCTGAATTTTTATCGTATCCGCTTATTTATAATGCAACAAAACATCGATAGCTCCTTGTCCGAACTCAGCAAGGCTGGCACTCTTTTCCTGCAGACCTTCATATTCTTTGAGTTTTTCGATGATGGCATTTTTAAGTACACCATTTCCGATCCCATGAATATAGGTGACTTTCCTGAAATTGTTGGTCATGGCGCTTTCAAGGGTCTTAACAAAATAATTTATTTGAAGCAGGAACATATCATGGCTGCTGAGTCCGGCAATATTGTCGACGATCTCACCGATATGGAGATCAACCACAGCTGCATGGGCCCAACAGCATGCCTGCCGATCAGGGTTTCTTTCTGGTGTTCTCTTGCTATTACTTCATGGGTTCCTCCTCCACCTTTAGCGTTTCATGCTTTCCAGGCACCTTCCTGGAGTCTTTGAATTCGGCCAGCCGGTAAATGATGGCTTTTTCATTCATTAGTCCTGAATCCTGATAGCTTCCTTCGCTACTGAATTTTCCTGCCTTAATATGAAAAGAAGCGTGCAGAGGCAGGAAGGATGTCTTCTTCCGAATGAACCAGGATCTGAACGATCCCATCAGTCCATCCGGGCAAGCCTTCACGGTCGATGGTATCGATCAATGGCTGAGGAGCCTGCTTCGACAGAACCATAATCGAAACCAAAATATTGCTTGTCATCATCCTGTAGCAGAAGATTGTACAGGATGTCATGCCTGCTATGATTGATGATCCGTACTTCAATTTCACCGGTGATATACCATTGCTGGTCGGCGGGAACAAAAGCAAGATAAATCCACGGGTTTCTTCAGCATTTGATTTAACTCGCCTGGAAGGAAATGAGACGGGGTCAGGCATTGATTCGCTGGCTGTTTTGCTCAGATCAACATCGAAATCTTCTGAAAACATCTTCTCAGCCTTGCTTTCAGGATTTAATATGATAATATCAGCTGTTGAAGTTGGCAATTCAAATCCATCTTCTGTGGCCACATATACCAGGCTCCCGCTCACGATCTTACTCACAATACCACCTCCTGTTTCATTCAGGAATTTAACCTTATCTCCAACCTTGAATCTCATGTCTTGAATTTTTGCAAAGGTAAACCGAAAATTCTTCATCAGAATAATATATACCCTACTAGGCTTTGGATCTTATAATTAGCATTAGATTTTTTTTATATGCAGTTACTTGCTTCTGGTCACTAGTTTCTAATATTAAACCCCAAGCAGCCAGCAACCAGTAGCCAGTAGCCAGTAACCAGCAACCAGCATCCAGCAGCAAAAAATCAACCCTATTTAGAACCATCAACAAAATAACATATTGCCTTTCATTAAATATTAATAATTCCTATTTTGCTTTAACGAATATCCAAATCATGAGAAGAATACTGTTTTTAGGTATCTGGCCTTTTATATACCCATGGGAACATTTCACTGGCACAGCAAGAAAAACCTGATACTCTTGTTAGTCTGGAGAGCGGTTGATATCGTCGGCGCCGAGCTTCCTGAACAAGCCTTTACTATTAACAATCTTGAACGAATTGAGATCGGTGTATTGCCGGCAAGGGATATTGGCGATGTGATGAGGAACATCCCAAACGTGAATGGTGTTCGAAAAGGAGGGGCCGTGCTTGACCCGGTAATCAGGGGATTTAAATATAGCCAACTGAATGTTCAGGTGAATGGCGGACAAAAGATCGAAGGTGGATGTCCCAATCGCATGGATCCTGCAACTGCCCATATTGATGTTGATGATATCCGTTCATTGGAAGTGATCAAAGGCCCTTTTGCCCTCAGATATGGCCCCAATTTCGGAGGGGTGATCAACATGAAGACCATACAACCCATACCACAAAAGGAATTTAAGATCAATGTGGGAGCAATGTTAGGGTATGAAAGCAATTGGAACGGATTTAAGCAAAGGCTTTCCATAGATGGGGGCAATGATAAAGTGTTCTTCTCGTTGTCGGGAAACCTGAAGAAATATGGCAATTACAAGGATGGAGATGGCAATGAGATAAAATCGAGCTTCAATAAATACAATTACACTGCCCAACTGGGTGTGAGTCCATTCAAAAATAATTACCTGATAGTTTCTTATGATCGGTCTTATGGAAGGAATGTGCTTTTTCCAGCACTTCCCATGGATGAGCGAGAGGACGATACTCAGCTGATCTCTCTCGATTATAAATCACTCAAGATCTCTGAAATATTCAATGAGTTCAATGCAAAGGTCTATATCTCCGATGTGAGCCACATGATGGATAATAAACAGCGTCCCTTCTCAGATACTGTGGTAGCTGTATCAGATATTCAGGCAAGAAACTATGGATTCAGAGTGGATGGCAGCTTCGATTTTGGCAATAACAATTTCGTCTTCGGCACTGATTATGAGCATATTCTGAAGGATGGTGATCGCAGCAAAACAAAGATCCTTGAACCCACCATGCCTGTCTTTAAGGAAAAGCTCTGGAATGATGCCCAAATACAAAACAATGGTTTGTTTTTACTGTATCGCCGGGGATTTGGAAAATTTGTACTTGATGCTGCCGTACGCATCGATTTTAACAGGGCCACATCCGGTGTGATGCAACTGGTGAAGATGGGTAATGAAGTTTATATGGATGAGGACACTGAGTTCGAACTTACACAAACCTAAGCGGAAGTTTTGGTGGACAATACCACTTCAATGAGAAATTCTCCCTGAACCTAGCACTGGGACAGTGGTGTCAGGAGCCCTGATATGAATGAGCGTTTTATCATGTTCCTTCCAATCGGATACGACAACTATGATTATCTCGGAAACCCAAAGCTCAAGCCTGAAGCCAATAATGAAATTGATCTGTCGGCAAAACTTGACTTCCCTGAAGCCGGGATGATTGAAGGAGGTTTCTTCTTCTCATATGTTACAGATTATATCACTGGACAACTGCTGCCAGAATCCATAGCAAAACCACAAACCAAAGGGGTTTATGGAGTAAAACAATTCTATAACGAAGACCATGTATACCTGCGTGGGTTTGAACTTACCTATCAGTCACCAGCAAGCAAGAAATGGGGCGTGAGGGCAAGGGCTGCCTGTACCAGGGGAATAAATCCTGAAACAACCCGCTACATTATTGAAAATGGAGAGGTTACTGGCAGTGAAACCATTAAAAACGATCCTTTGCCGGAAATCCCCCCTCTGGAAGGGGCTGTGGCAGTGTATTATAAGTTTTTCAATGGCCGCTTCGTCCCAAACCTGAATGTCAGGATGGTGGCAGCCCAAAACAATGTTTCAACAGCCTATATGGAGGATGCTTCACCCGGATTTGTCCTGCTGAATTTTAACTTTTCCTATAATTTCAATAATTACCTCAAGGTGAGCGGTGGCGTTTCAAATATTTTCGACAAAGCATACTATGAACACCTGAACAGGAGGATCATAGGCGGAGGAGGAAATCTCAATGAACCTGGCAGGGTATTTTATCTCAATCTTTATTTTAATATTTAAGAAGATGAAAAGGATACTATATATACTCCCCTTCATTCTGGTCATGATCTCCTGCCAGAAATCGAAAGAGAAACAGGTTTCTTATGTCATCACCAAAGCTATTTCAGGTTTTGATGTGAATTACCACGTGGCGGATGGCTCTCTGATAAATGATCATATTGAAACCGAAAGTGCCCAGGATCGCTGGCAATATTCCTATACAGCAGAAGAAGGGGACATCGTTTTCGTATCCGCCATATATGAAGACATCAACTCCGCCATTCTGGTCCAGATTCTTATCGATGGAAAAGTTTACAAGCAGGGCTCCAGTTCACAGGATACGGTGAAGTATGTGACGGTATCGGGAACGGTTCCCTATGAATAGAGAACAGAGGAACAAGGAAGTATTGTTAATTGGGCAACCCAATTATGGCTAACTTTGTCTCCATAATGATGAAGTCAGGAATTCGAAAAATATTATTGTATTCATTGCTGCTTACTTTTCTCTTTGCATGTACCGACAACGAAACCGAGCCTGAAGGGCCATGGTTAGGAAAGATCACTTTCAGGTTTCATCACTATTGTGATAGTCAGGTTTTGGATTTCGATACCAGGAAATATGTGAATGAAGCAGGAAACGAGTATCTGGTCAATGAGATCCAGTATTTTATTTCTGATGTCACACTTCACAATCCCAATGTAGATCTGATGATACAGGAATGGAAAGACATCCATTATGTGGATACTGATATTCCTACGACACATGAATGGAATGTATATGACGAGATCCCCGAGGGAGATTATACACGGATCAGCTTTACTTTCGGCATCAATGAGGAGAAAAACCAGTCGTTGATGTTCACTGATCCACCGGAATCACTGATGTTCTGGCCAGAATATCTTGGTGGAGGTTATCACTACTTGAAATTGAATGGCAAGTGGTTGGATACGAACAGTCTTGAGCGACCTTATAACTTCCACCTGGGCATCGGACAGATATACGATCCGGATTCGGGTGATATTACAGGTTTCATACAGAATTATTTTGAAATTGAACTGCCTGAATCAGGGTTCACCGTTGTACGGGATCAGGAAACTGTCATTAACATTGTGATGCATGTCGACCGCTGGTTTAAAAACCCGCATACCTATGATCACAACTATTGGGGCGGAGATATCATGCAGAAACAGGATGCGATGAAGGTGGGGTGTGAGAATGGGCATGATGTCTATGAAGTTTTGAGTGTTGAGTTTTGAGTTTTAAATTGAAATATTATTTATTGATCTTCTTGCCATTGTTTGGATGTAAGCATGAAGAGGATCCTGTGCCTATCCCACAAGGTGCGACACCATACGTCATTGAGGTGCCATTTGGCTTTCCACAAAAGATGAATATACCGGAAGATAATCCAATGACTGTGGAGGGTGTTGAACTGGGTAGGTATCTTTTTTACGATGGCCGGCTCTCCGGACGTACACATCCCGATTCTCTGATGAGCTGTGGTACTTGCCACTTTCAGGAAAAAGCTTTTGAGTGTGGAATTGATCACCCCGATTTTGTTGATGGCCACCCCCATGGCCTTTCAGGCCAGGCTACTCCACATGTGATGCTTCCACTCATCAACCTGGTATGGAATGGGAATGGTTACCTATGGAATGGGAGGCTTTCGGAAGACAATCCCAACCCTGCCATGCATAATATTGAAGACCTGGTTTGGATGGGAGTGGTAGCCCCGCATGAGATGAATGGAGATACCATTCGCACAAAGGAACTGATTGCTTCCATTCCGGGATACAGGACCCTGTTTAAAAACGCATTTGGTACAGAAACGGTAACAATGAAAAGGATCAGCATGGCCATAGCACAATTTGTGAGGACACTGATCTCTGCCAATTCAAAGTTTGACCGTTACATGAGTGGTGAGGAACAGCTATCAGCCTCAGAACTGAATGGATTCGTACTGTTTACAACAGAAGCAGGGGCCGACTGCTTCCATTGTCATGGTGGATTTGGGAACCCCCTTTTCACAACCAACCTCTTTTATAATAATGGGAAGGATACCATTTTTGCAGGCACCGACGACCGTTTTGCTTTTACAGGCGATCCGATGGATAAAGGGGCCTATAAAGCCACCACGCTCAGGAATATTGAACTGACCGGTCCATATATGCACGATGGCCGTTTTGCAAGCCTGGAGGAAGTTATCGATTTTTATGCTCATGGTCTGCTCTGGTCGCCCTACATCGATCCACTGATGCATCATATTGCTAATGGTGGCACTCAGTTGACAGTGGCAGAAAAAGAAGATCTCCTGGCATTTATCAGAACCTTGAGAGATGATGAGTTTCTTGTTAACCCTGCCTTTGCTTCCCCTATTAATTTTCCTGAATAAAAAAACCGACAGAAGCATATTGCTCCTGCCGGTCATGGTTTGTAAACGTAAAGTCTCAGTTATTGTATAATAACCTTATTTAATAGATTTATTTTTTCATTGTACAACCTCAGGAAATACATTCCTTTCGGAAGATCACTGAGATCATAATTTAATTCGAGGTTCCCGGAGACCTGAAGTGTATTTTGCTTGATCAGGTTTCCTTCACTGCTGTATAAAGTCATTTCCAGTTCAGTTTCTGAGGCAGTGATACTCAGTTGAAAGAAACCCCTGTTTGGGTTGGGACTCACAATAGCTTTGATCTGATTGATCCCGGTTTCACTTAAACCTACCGAATTATATACATTAATCTCCAGTGAATCGGAAATAACCCCACCACAATTATTAAGTGCGAAAACCTTCACATATGCCAGGCCATGGTAGGCGGCATTCCAGGTCACTGTTGCATCGAGACCGCCTCCGATGATACTTCCTGCGCTAATGGGTGATAATGCCCATGCATAAGCCGTTGCTCCCTGGGCTGATTGAGTTTCATATTGTGATGTTGGAGTATTATGAATGTCAACTTCGATGGGTCCGTCGGGTGTGTTGGGGGTTTCCGGCAATGGAACCACGCTGAGGGTCATTACATCATTTACAAATGGAACACAGGGCGCAATTGCCCATGCAGTGATCGATAGATTGACAGCACCATTGCTGATGTCGCCTGCTCCCGGAGTATAAGTAGCATTAAGCAATGTGGCATCATCAAATATCCCGTCACCAGATGTAGACCATTCAATAGAAAGCTGGTTGGCAGCAATCCCTAACAAGGTATATGATTCATTTTCACAGATGCTGGCATCCGGTCCTGCAAATGTGGTTGGCAGACTTTGTATACTGAGTAACATACTGTCTTCGGCATCAGTGCTACATGGGGCCATGGCCACCGCAGTCAGCGTCAATGTTGCTAATCCATTGCTGATATCGCCGCTACCAGGTGAATAGGTAGCATCTAAAGAAGTGGCATCATCAAAAGTGCCATCGCCTGATGTTGCCCAATGAACCGCATCATAGTCTGTCGCGGCTCCTGATAGGGTATAAGTATCATCCTGGCAAATGCCAGCATCCTCACCGGCGTCAGCAGTAGGGAATGCATGTATGACCAAGGTCATTTCATCCGTAGCCTCTGTGCTACAGGGTAATGTAGCAAATGCACTGAGTGTTAATGTTGCTGATCCATTGCTGATATCACCACTGCCGGGTGTATAGGTGGCGTTCAGCAAGGTGGCATCATCAAAGGTACCGTCTCCGGCCGTGGTCCACTCAACAGATGATTGGTTGGTAGCTATACCCAAAAGCACATGAGCCATATCCTGACATGTTTCGGCATCTTCGCCGGCTTCAGCAACTGGCAAAGCCAGGATGCTCAGCGTCATATCATCAGACGCATGATCACCGCAGGGCGAAACAGCAAATGCTGTAAGGGTGAGAGTTGCCACCCCACTGCTGATATCGTCTGCTCCCGGGGTATACGTAGCATCTAGCAAACTTGCATTGTTAAAGGTTCCATCTCCCGATGTGGTCCATTCAACAGAAGCCTGATCTGTGGCATTTCCTGACAATGTATAAGGAGTATCTTCACAGGTCTCATCATCAGTACCTGCATCTGCAGTGGGGCTAATAATGCCTTCCAGACTGCCCAGGGCTGTTCCCAGTGAAGTAAACACAATATCAAAACCGGGATCATAGGTCATGCTAACACATATGAGCTCCATTGATTCACTGTTATCCCAGAAACGATAAAATATCGTATTTCCTGGAATAAAACCATCCTGATCAGGAGTCAGGGCATCGTCCGTGCTTGCAATAATATCAAAAGGTGTTCCTGGAAGGATTGGTCCACTGAGGACAGCAGACCCAACGCAGATCTCCTGACCTGTATCAGTAGTATCGAAAATTCCTATTTCGTCGCCTGCTTCCAGGTCAACACTTCCGATCTGTGCCTCATCAACAATAATGTTCATGGGCTGGTATAAACTCTGATATACCGGAACAAAATGCTGGCCTGAAAGGGGCACTGAGCAAAACAATGTCAGACTCAGTGCCACTATTAGGGTTTGGATTTTTTTCATGTTTTATCCAATTTATTGGACGATCATCTTCTTGGTTTGGCTGAACAGGATACCATTGCCGCTGACCTCCAACTGGTAGTAATATACGCCCGGTTCGAGTGAAGCATTGTTAAGGGTGACTGAGTATCTGCCCCTTGTCCTGTAAGCGTCCTCAAGAATCTGAATTCTTCGTCCTGACACATCGAAGATGCTCAGTAAAACTGATCCATCCTGGTATATGCCGTAATTTATCGTAGTGTTATTTGTAAATGGGTTCGGGTAGTTCTGGCCAAGGAATGCAAGGTCAGACTGATTGTTTTCTGAAACACCCAGGGCTGAGATTTTCAGGTCTCCGGCATAAGTGCCAAGGCCTGCAAAGCTCTTATCTCCAAAATAATGGTAAGCCTGGATATTTTCATAAACAATGCCGTAGCTCTTATCCCAGTATTTGAATGTAATCGTGTTTCCTGGAGTAAAACCGTCAATCGCTTCTGAGGCAGGATCATCACCTGCTGCAATGATCACCTGGAGTCCGTTATATTCATTGTGGATTACAGCGCTTCCAACTTCAAGATCACCATCGTATACGGCGATCTCATCTCCTTCCTCAACAACAAAGCCATCGCCTATAATATTTTGAATGACGATATTCATAGGGGTGAATGGATTTGCGCCTGAAGAAAAGAAGTGATCAGTAACAGGGATCTCCGGAACAATTCCCGGCAATGAACCCTTTGTTGGCTGTGCATATGTCAACACATCATCAGCGCTGGTCTTGATATAATAACCTTCGCCTGGATTAAAGTTGACAATGGTGTTTAGCCATCCATAGGGAGGAATATTCTGTATAAAATTACCGGCTTCATCCATGACCTTGATCAGACTGTTATTGGTGATCAGGTCGTTCAATAGCGTCATAGCATCCGCTGATTGTTTAACAGGGTATCCTGCCATATTCCAACCAGTACTCAGGTCAACATTAAAAGGAAATATTACATAAATCCCGGTCGCATCCAGGTTAGTGTTTGCATTCACCTTAATATAGTAGCCTTCGGTATTGGCCATATCACCGATAGTGTTGCTCCAACCGGGACCAGGCAGAAATTGTACATAATCACCATTCTCATCCTGCACTTTGATCAAAGTTGAATTATCGATGAGTGGTTGCACAACGCTCTGCATATCTATATCGTTCGGTTGAACATAAAATGACATGATGTTCCATCCCAAACTCAGGTTTGACGAAGACAGGTATGAGAATGACAGTGTCATATCATCGGCTACGGTCCCTGTACAGGGTGTAGTGGCATCAGAAGTCAATGTCAGCACCACCGATCCGAAATCAATATCATCGGTTCCTGGCGTATAGATAGCATCCAAAAGACCTGTATCATCAAATGTTCCGTCACCTGCAGTCGACCATGTAACAGACGACTGGTGAGTAGCTCCACCATCGAGTGTATAGGTCGATCCGGAAGCTACGATGGCGTCAGGGCCTGCATCGGCTGTTGGTGTTGCCTGGATGGTGAGGGTCATGTCATCCGTAGCATCTACAGCACAAGGTGATGTAGCCACAGCGGTTAGTGTAAGTACAACAGAACCATTAGAAATATCTGTAGGTCCTGGAGTATAGACGGCATTAATCGATGTTCCGTTAGTAAATGATCCGTCACCTGCAGAGCCCCATGATACGGAGGCCTGATTGCTTGCCGAACCATCCATTGTATATGTGCTTCCTTCACAAATGTTGTCATCGCCACCCGCCGATACTGTTGGTAGTTCCTGTACTGTCAATGTCATATTATCGCTAGCATCAACTCCGCATGGTGCAACAGCGTAAGCTGTCAAGGTCAGGGTTGCAGAACCGGCTGTAATATCATCCGTTCCCGGTGTATATCCAGTTGTAGGAGAAGCATCATCATCAAAGGTACCGTTACCTGAGCTCGTCCATAATACGGTTGGTGCGTTTGTTACTGAGCCCGATAATGAGTAAGTGCCATTTTCGCAAATGGACCCATCTGAACCAGCGTCTGATGTTGGCTGACCGTAGATGCTCAGGGTCATATCGTCAGTAGCATCCACAGCACAAGGCGAAGTTGCTTCAGCAGTCAGTGTAAGAACTACCGAACCATTAGAGATATCAGTTGATCCGGGTGTATAGATTGCTCCCAGGGTGTTTCCGTTAGTAAATGAACCATCACCTGCGGTGCTCCATGTGACTGAATTCTGATTAGTTGCCGCACCTAACATTGTATAAGTAGCAGTTTCGCAGATGTCAGCATTTGAACCAGCATCTGCAGTGGGTGTTCCCTGTATGCTCAGGGTCATATCGTCAGTAGCATCTACAGCACAAGGCGAAGTTGCTTCAGCAGTCAGTGTAAGTACAACTGAACCATTAGAGATATCAGTTGATCCGGGTGTATAGATTGCTCCCAGGGTGTTTCCGTTAGTAAATGAACCATCACCTGCGGTGCTCCATGTGACAGAATTCTGATTGGTTGCCGCACCTAGCATTGTATAAGTACTTCCTTGACAAATGCTTGCATCGCTACCTGCATCTGCAGTGGGTGTTCCCTGTATGCTCAGGGTCATATCGTCAGTAGCATCTACAGCACAAGGCGAAGTTGCTTCAGCAGTCAGTGTAAGTACAACTGAACCATTAGAGATATCAGTTGATCCGGGTGTATAGATTGCTCCCAGGGTGTTTCCGTTTGTGAATGAACCATCACCTGCGGTGCTCCATGTGACAGAATTCTGATTGGTTGCCGCACCTAGCATTGTATAAGTACTTCCTTGACAAATGCTTGCATCGCTACCTGCATCTGCAGTGGGTGTTCCCTGTATGCTCAGGGTCATATCGTCAGTAGCATCTACAGCACAAGGCGAAGTTGCTTCAGCAGTCAGTGTAAGCACAACTGAACCATTAGAGATATCAGTTGATCCGGGTGTATAGATTGCTCCCAGGGTGTTTCCGTTAGTAAATGAACCATCACCTGCGGTGCTCCATGTGACAGAATTCTGATTGGTTGCCGCACCTAGCATTGTATAAGTACTTCCTTGACAAATGCTTGCATCGCTACCTGCATCTGCAGTGGGTGTTCCCTGTATGCTCAGGGTCATATCGTCAGTAGCATCTACAGCACAAGGCGAAGTTGCTTCAGCAGTCAGTGTAAGTACAACTGAACCATTAGAGATATCAGTTGATCCGGGTGTATAGATTGCTCCCAGGGTGTTTCCGTTAGTAAATGAACCATCACCTGCGGTGCTCCATGTGACAGAATTCTGATTGGTTGCCGCACCTAGCATTGTATAAGTACTTCCTTGACAAATGCTGGCATCGCTACCTGCATCTGCAGTGGGTGTTCCCTGTATGCTCAGGGTCATATCGTCAGTAGCATCTACAGCACAAGGCGAAGTTGCTTCAGCAGTCAGTGTAAGTACAACTGAACCATTAGAGATATCAGTTGATCCGGGTGTATAGATTGCTCCCAGGGTGTTTCCGTTAGTAAATGAACCATCACCTGCGGTGCTCCATGTGACTGAATTCTGATTGGTTGCCGCACCTAGCATTGTATAAGTACTTCCTTGACAAATGCTGGCATCGCTACCTGCATCTGCAGTGGGTGTTCCCTGTATGCTCAGGGTCATATCGTCAGTAGCATCTACAGCACAAGGCGAAGTTGCTTCAGCAGTCAGTGTAAGTACAACTGAACCATTAGAGATATCAGTTGATCCGGGTGTATAGATTGCTCCCAGGGTGTTTCCGTTAGTAAATGAACCATCACCTGCGGTGCTCCATGTGACAGAATTCTGATTGGTTGCCGCACCTAGCATTGTATAAGTACTTCCTTGACAAATGCTTGCATCGCTACCTGCATCTGCAGTGGGTGTTCCCTGTATGCTCAGCGTCATATCGTCAGTAGCATCTACAGCACAAGGCAATTTGCATAGCAGTCAGTGTAAGTGCAACTGAACCGAATTAGAGATCGTTGGTTCCCGGTGTATAGACAGCCCCAAGTGTGGTGCCGTTGGTAAATGTACCATCTCCTGATGTGCTCCAGGCTACTGATGCGTAGTTTGTTGCTGTACCGGAAAGCGTATAAGTCCCGGTTTCGCAAACATCATCGTCTGCACCTGCATCTGCAGTGGGGCTGGTTATTCCTGCTGCTGATACTGAAGCAGTTCCCAATGATGTATACACTGTGTTTAATCCTGGTCCCGTTGTGAAGGTGGGTGTTAAGCAAATGACTTCTACTCCGGCACTGTTGTCCCAATACCTGAAAATTATTGGATTCCCAGGTGTAAATCCATCGATTGCTGGAGTCAGTGGATCATCTGTAGCAGCAGGGAATGCAATCGGTGTGCCTCCAATTGGGCCTGTTAATACGACTGATCCGACACAAATCTCATTACTTGTGGCGTCTAGATCGAAAACTGCTATTTCATCTCCTGCTACGAGTCCACTACCATCAAGGGTAGCTGCAGTAATTACGAAAGTCATCGACTGATAAGGAAACCCGGAGTACACCGGTGTAAAATGTTGTCCGAATGAGGGCTTAATGGTGAGTATGAATATACCCAGCAATGCAATGATAAAGTAAAATCGCTTCATTGGTTTTGTTTATTATGTTTTGTTATTAGATATTATTTATTATTCAAAAAAAACTATCCTTGCCAAATTATAGACCAACAAGGACTGTCTGTCACTATATCTAAAAAAGCATCATTTTTCGGGTATCCCTGAACCGTGTGCTGCTTCCAATAACTTCTATGCTATAGTAATATATTCCGGGTTCGAGAGATTCTTTTTTCATTTCAATAAAGTATTTTCCAGCCGGTAAATGACTGTTTTGCAATACCATCACCAGTCGGCCAGATATATCATAAACGCTAAGCGTAACATCTGCATCCTCGGCAATACCATAGCTTATACGTGTTCGTTCGCTAAAAGGATTCGGAAAGTTTTGATCCAGATAATTTGCTTTAGGAATTCCATTATCACCAATACCAAGGCTGCTCACCTTCAGGTCGCCCATAAAGGTGCCCAGGGGGTTGAATTTTTGATCTCCAAGGATATGTGTTGCTTCAATATTAGAGTAAACTACATCTTCGCTCTTGTCCCAAAGCTTGAAAGTGATCTCATTCCCCTTAATAAAACCATCGGTCATTTCCGTGATCGGGTCATCTGTTCGTGCGATAATGCTATGGTAGCCTTTTCCGTCGAGAACAATAACTGCTGATCCAACCTGTAGATCACCATCATAAACAGCGATCTCATCTCCATCTTCCACTTTGAATCCATCTGAATGTATATCGCGTATCACGATATTCATAGGAGTGAATGGGTTGGAATTATATCCTGCAAAGAAATCCGTAGGAGGTTCTGGAACTGGATAGCTTTGTGGGGCTGATGATTTTGATGGATCAGTCAATGTTAAAGTGCTGGCAGTGTTCACATTAATGTAATAGCCTTCACCTGGCTCGAAATTGACAATTGTATTGAGCCATCCAATGACCGGAATATTTTGAATGATCCCGCCTGATTCACTCAACACTTTTACCAGGTAACCATCATCGATCAGCGGCTGTAGTACGCTGATGGCATCCTGTGAAACATCACAGGGATATCCCATGATGTTCCATCCGGCTATCAGCGGAATGTCGAAGGGGTATGAGACAGGTGTTCCATTTGTTGTGATGCTGCTTGCTGAACTCAGGTTTATATAATAACCTTCAGTATTGCTCATGTCCCCGATTGTATTCATCCAGCCGGGACCTGGGATATACTGTACAAACCCACCTGCTTCATCGGTGATCTTGACGAGCATGCCTCCATCAACCAATGCTTGGACAATGTCCATCATATCGGTGGAAGATGGAGTTACGCAGAATGATAATATATTCCAGCCTCCGACCAGGTCAGTGACCTGATCCATGCTCGGGCTACCTTCAACACCAGTTATGCTGAGGTCATCCAAAAACCAGTAATAGCCCCAGGAGCCGGTATAATTCCATTTGAACATCACGGATGATTCTCCGGCAACATCTGAAGTCATGTCTTGATTAAAACTTACTGCATTTGCAGTTGTTACAGTCCAAGTCTGTATAATATTCCAGGAGCTTCCGCCATTGATACTATAAGAGAGCGTCCCCGATGATCCTGAATAGGAGCGATAATAGTGCTCAAACGAAAGGTTCACTGAAACGTAACCCGAAAAGTCAAATTCCGGTGTAATCAAGTCTGCATCCTGGTTACCCCCACTACCATAAAAATCACTATCTAAGATAGCAAAACCATTTGCTCCCGTGGATGAGCCGAGTGTCCTTCCACCCGGGTTATCAAATTCCCATACCTGTCCACTGCCCTGGTTATCGATGTTTTGCCAGCAGGCTGGAAGTGCACCAGAAGAAAAGTCCTGAGTATATGGCAAGCTGCTGATCATTCCGCATAGAGTTGAGAAATTTTCGTTACTGCCATAACCGGTTCCTCCTGCTGTTATGGCATATGCCCTGAAATAGTAGGTAGTTGCCGGAGATAATCCACTGAGAGGAAGGCTAAATGTGCCCATTGTAACGGTCGGGGATGTTTGCAATTTTGTAACACCTGGTCCACCAATGATTGGATTTAAACTTGTACCGTAAACGAAACCGCTCTCTGTAACTGTATTTGAAAAGTCATTAAGTATCTCCCCATGCATCGTAGCAGAAGTTTGTGTAACAGCTGTCGCTGGATCTGTTTCTACAATGGGTGGGTTACACGATCCAATGAGGTTAAGGTCTGCTTCGTATGGTTTATGGTTTGTTTTGGATATTGTCAAAAGTACTGTTAGTCCTGGACTTGTGATTGTATAGTTAATTGTTCCGTTGCCAGACCCATCCAACACTGTTTCGCCAATCAGTTCTTCGTCAAAAACCAATGTTGCAGTTGCACCTGCAGTGGAATTGCTTATTGAAAAAGAAGTAAGGGAGCAATCAATATCATCATTGTGTGTTGCTGTAATCACATTGTTGTTCGGGTTCTCAGTCCAGATCTTCATGGCAGGGTCGCCAAAATACATGAAGAGTTCATATTCATACTGGTGAAGGATGTCAGCTGTCGCAGGAGCATAGCCTCCATGCCAGTTTTGCTCCATGGCATACAATCCCTGGTTCATGATATCCCCCATGGTGTAAATATTGTTGCCTGCACCAATGGTATAATTCGCGGTTGTCCCTCCAGTACCATAATTGCCATATATACCAGGATCAGACCAGATCGCATCGATCATTCCGAGTGACATGGCATCGTTCCATCCACTAAGACTGAAGTAGGCCGCAGCTATTACCCCAACGGCACCTTTATTTTGCATTCGCGTCAGCTTTTCCGCAAAACAGTTGCTAAGCTGGTATTCACCTGTATGACAGTTGATACTGAATACAACCGGTAAAAGATCGCCATTGCTGAGGCTGTTCATTGAAGTCGTCGTATAGTACGGGCGGTGCCATCCGGAGCCTCCTGTATATCCATGGTCCCGGTGAAACACCAAAAATTTACCTGCGTTCCATTCACTGGTAATCTCGGTAGCTCCACCGGCCCAGTTAAATGAAGCATTTCTTAATTCTGTCGGGATCAGTTGGCCATCTGAATATAAACCATTGTTATATTTTCTGGTACTAAGAGGCGTTGTAGCATCGGTATGGTATACCCGTGTGGAAGAATAACCCTGGTAGTCTTGAAGATAATCCCTGATATCCTCTGTGGTATGGCAGAAGCGCCTGTCGGCATAACCATTGTTATCATCATCCTGGTATTGTGCACAATTTAAGACATTGGTATAAAAAGAAGATTGTGTGGGAGGAATTTTCTCGTAGTTAATGATCTTGTCGACCACTATTTGGGCTTCAGTAGAACTTGATACTGAAATTCGTCCATGGGCCATATCAGGATGCCAGTCGCTGCTACCATCCATACATGCAAAGTAAAGATCCGTAGCAAATGGACCATCATCAGGCGGACTATAAGGAGTGTTTACAACATCTCCAGGGACAGCGTATGAACCAGTATGGTCGCCAATGATAAGGAAGTAATCCGGTTTTGGGTTCCATGAATCATAAAGATTCTCAATGGCTGTTTTTACCTGTGCCGCAGTCCATGATGATTGTGAAACAACTTCAACAGAATATCCCAGCTGACGCTTCCAGGCAGCCAGGTCATTGGCTGCACTGAGATATTCAGCATGCGTAATGATGATGTAGTTTTTTTCGCCTGCTTTTGAATCTGTATTGGAACTACCATCTGGGATATTGTCTGAATTGATGACATTGCGCTTTAGCAAGTTGGTAAAATGCAATGAGTTGCCTTCAGCAATGTTGCTGAAGCTTGCTTTGTCGCCCTGATAATCCAGGCGAAATTCAATTTGAGTATATACCCTGATCTTTTTGGTTACGGGGTTGAACTGTACCGGCCTGATCTCCGTATAGGCTAGTGGAACACCCCTCATCAAGGCTACATCAGTGATCTCGACAATGTTAGCCGGAAAGAAGGCATCTGTGTTATACACCTTCTCATCGATCCAGAATTCAGGTTCCGGTGCACCTTCCGTGTCCCTTGCAGGTTCCAATGCAGGATGTATCATGTATCCATCGTACTCAAAGTAAGTGGAATTGACAATGGAGATCTTTCCTGCGGCCCCTGGAGGCATAGCAATAACCTCTTTGCGAAGAGGAAGTGCAGGAGCACCTACCAGTCCCATCTTGATAAAACCATCTATATGTAGGAATTGATAGTCTTTACCTTCAACAATGGTGTTAGCTACTGTAGCACTGTGAAAGGAGAAGTTGATTTTATAGTACTCCTCATCGCCGTTGATGGTCTCCCTGGATGGAGTTGTATTGACCTGGTCGGTTGGTTGTTGCAGACCATCCTCGAATGACAGGTAAAGATTTGCCTGTTGCGTGTTTCCTGTAAAGCTAACAGCAAAGAATAGAATTGCTATTATAACGCCAGATAAAGGGTAATGTCTTTTCATTTCTTTTAAGATCTTAATTTATTCTGATAATTCTCTTTAAATCAATGTATTAACAACGAATTTATTATGAATTAGGTAGATGCCATTTTATAACACTTAAAGAAACATAATATATATATATAACAGATTAAGTACTATCACTATTCTTGCATGAGTAAAAACACGTAGCCCAATCCTTTATACTTCACACAGCCAAATTTGTTGCCTTTTATGGCGAAAAGAATAACTTTGTGTTGATTGATCATCAAATCAAACATGCAAGACCTGTCGGTTATTTCTGTTTTACTGCTACTAACAGGCTTCCTGTTTAGTGCAGCACTACTGTATGTAACGATCATCTCCCTCCTTGAGAATGAACGAAGGGCTGCCTTGCGGGCATTTATGCTGATTCTGCCTCTGATCATATTGTCTTCTTTGCCTGTAATGTTGCAATCATCTATTGGAGATTGGTTTGCAATTGCTTCATTCCTGCTTATTTGGCTTTTTATCGGACTTCTTGTCTTTCCCACAAGACTTTTTGAACGAAAAATTAAGGGTGAAACCCCTGTCGGACAGATCAATGAGAAAACTGTCATGTTTTCCAGGAATCTTTATCAGCCAGGTAGTAAGCGATACAAGGATTACTATAGCGAATTTCCCGATCATGAAGCCCCCGACAATCATTTCAGGTCGAAGCCTGGACTCTTAAGCGATCGCGCTGCTTTTTATGACCCATTTACTTTCAATAGCTCTAAAGCCATTTTTGAATCCATCACAGCTTTTTATCCGATTCTTGACGAGGATCCAAACCCGGAAAAATCATCTGCCGATCCGGAAATGATTGCCTCCTCAATACAGAAATGGATTTTAAAAGAAGGAGCCATTTCTGTTGGTTTTACAACAGTTCATGATTATCATTGGTACAGTGTGATTGGCAGAGGGAAAGATTTTGGTAAAGAGGCTCAATTGCCACATACTCATGCGATTGCATTTACTGTGGAGATGGATAAGGAACTCATGGATACAGCTCCACTGGGCCCAACAGTAATGGAATCGGCACGGCAATACATGAATGCAGCCGTCATTGCTATCGATGTGGCCAAATTCATTCGAAATCTTGGCTATCAGGCGCGTGCACATATCGATGGAAATTATCGTCTAATTTGTCCGCTCGTGGCCAGGGATGCCGGATTGGGAGAGATCGGGAGGATGGGGCTTTTGATGAGCCCGGAATTAGGGCCAAGGGTAAGGATTGGAGTAGTCACAACCGACTTGCCACTACCTTCTATCCAAAAGAAGGACTATTCAGATATGATCAAATTTTGCAAGATTTGTAAGAAGTGTGCCGATGTATGTCCTTCAGGGGCGATCCCTCACAACGATCGTAAAAATATTGAAGGGGTTAAACGCTGGCAGATCGACCAGGAATCATGTTATACCTACTGGTGTATTGCAGGAACTGACTGTGGAAAATGCATGAGTGACTGTCCGTATTCACATCCCGATAATTTCTTCCATAACCTGGTCAGAAAAATGTTAAGAAATTCGCTCATCTTCAGGTATTTTGCACTAAAAATGGATGATTTCTTCTACGGGAGGAAACCCAAAACCAAGCCCATCCCCAATTGGCTTCAGATGAAGAACGAAGAACGAAAATCGAAGATCGAGGATCGACGATCATAATCTTCCGTTCCTTGCTTTTTTTAATCCTGCAAGGAAGGGCTTTTCCAGGAAGCTGTTATTATCAATACTGCATAGCTGTTCAAACATGGGAACAGTTACAGTAAAGGCCAGGATATCCTTTGGCAGGTATTTTCTCATGGCCATGTCGGTGGCCCCAATCATGGCCTGGGGTTTGCTGAGATCTTCAAAATGTGTGAGCATTTGCATACAGCCGGAACCAAAAGCTGCCTTGACCGGCTCAGGATCATCAACATTATGAAAATATTGAGCACCAATCATGAGCACACTAAGTTGATCAGGATTTACAAAGAAAGTAATAGTTTTTAGAAATTTGTAATGCTCTTCAACCAAGGGTCCAATAAAAAGTAACCCATGTTCAGGTTTGTGGGGTTTCATAAATTCGAGCCATTGGTCCATCAGTTCGTGGTCGGCCTTCAAACCTTCATCATCTGCCAGGAATTCTATGTATTCCTGTCTGCTTCGCGTAGTTTCACCTAACATCCAGGTCCCGCATCCTCCACAGCCAAAATTAGTTGGGCTAAGCTTCATGGTTCTTCCCTTCTCCCATTTCTTGTAAAAAGCAAAAAAACATGAGGGCATAGAGCGGGGAGGGGTTTCCATATCCATGAACTCTGTTTTTTCAGGTGCATCATAAACACCTATTAGCGGGAATGTAAGATCGATCTTATCGAGTAAATATTTCGGCGACAAATTCATTTCATCCACTTCAAATATCAGATATCAGATATCAAATATCAAATATCAAATATCAATAAACAGGGTTGACGTCCATATTGTAGAACATGAACGACCACTGGTCAGCCACTTCCTCGATCATCTTTGAAACAGGTGTCCCGGCACCATGACCGGCTTTGCTTTCGATCCTGATCAGCATGGGATTGGGACCAGTGTTCTTTTCCTGTAATGTAGCAATGAACTTGAACGAATGAGCAGGAACCACCCTGTCATCGTGATCAGCAGTAAATACCATGGTTGCAGGATAGTCAACCCCGCTTTTTATATTATGCAGGGGTGAGTATCCCAGCAAGTAGCTGAACATGCTGCTGTCTTCTTCACTGGTACCATAATCAGTAGCCCAGGCCCATCCAATGGTGAACTTGTGATATCGCAGCATATCAAGTACACCCACCTGTGGGAAAGCAACCCTGAAGAGGTCGGGGCGTTGTGTCATACAAGCGCCAACGAGGAGTCCGCCATTTGAACCACCCATGATAGCTAGTTTATCTTCAGAAGTGTATCCCTGATCAATCAGGAATTCCCCTGCAGCAATGAAATCGTCGAAGACGTTCTGTTTATTTTGTTTCATCCCTGCCTGATGCCATTCTTCTCCATATTCGCCACCACCACGGATGTTTGCAAGGGCGTATACCCCACCATTTTCAAGCAGGATAAGGTTGCTTGTACTGAAATATGGAGTCAGGCTGATATTGAATCCTCCGTAGCCATATAGTAAAGTAGGGTTGGTTCCATCCAGTTCAATGCCTTTTTTATGGATAATAAACATGGGAATTTTGGTCCCATCTTTACTGGAATAAAACAGCTGTTTTGTCTCATATTCGCTTGCATCGAAATCGAACGCAGATTTAAAGAATACTTCGCTTTTGTTTTCCCAGATATCCAGTTTGAATACAGTCGGGGGATAGGTGAATGAGGTGAAAGTGTAAAATACGATACGATCATCTGCTTTGCCTGATGACCCACCTATTGTCCCAATGCCCGGAAGTTCCAATTCTGCAATCAATTCACCCGTGAGGGTATTTATATATACTTTATCGGAAGCATCCTTCATATAGGTCGTGACCAACCTTCCGCCCAGAATGGCTACATTTTGAAGCACTTCTTCCCTTTCAGGAATGAGTGTTACACGCTCTTTTTTCAGATTGCGCGAGTCAACCAGATACACCATGCCTTTCGGTGCACCCTCATTGGTCTGGATCAGAAGTTTGTCATCCACATTTCCAACAACACCATAATCGTATTTAAAACCATCTGCCAGCTTCACAAATTCACTTTTCTTTTTTGAAAGGTCCATGAAATATAAGGCGTTGCCGCTGGTCGATTCAACTTCATACATAATGAGAAAGCGTTCATCTTCAGTAGTTCCTACATAATAGTTCCGGCGGGGGTAATCGGGGTTATTGTAGACGAGGATATCATCTTCCTGGGCAGTGCCGATCTTATGATAATATACCTTGTGATATTCGTTCACATCAGAAAGTTCTTCCCCTTCATCTGGAGGGTCGTAGCTGCTATAGAAAAAACCATCACCTCTCCAGCTTACGCCTGAGAATTTTACCCACTCGATATGATCATCCAGGATCTTCCTTGTTTCCAGGTCCATCACATATATTTCCTGCCAATCACTCCCGGCCCTTGCGATCAGATATCCCATATATTTTCCATCTTTGGAAATGTTCCAACTGCTCAGTGCGGCGGTGCCATCTTCAGATAAAGTGTTTGGATCAAGTAAGATTTCCGGTTCACCATCTTCCCCTTCCATCACGTATAGAACATCCTGATTTTGCAAACCGTCATTTTTTCTAAAGTAATACAAGTCACCTTTTTTCTCCGGGGTTCTGTACCTGGGGTAATTCCATATTTTAGTGAGGCGGTCCACAATACTCTGGCGGTAAGGAATCTCTGCCAGGTATGCATTGGTAACGCTATTCTCGGCGATAACCCATTCGGCAGTTTCTTCCGAATTGTCATCTTCCAGCCAACGATAAGGATCGGCTACCTGCACACCGAAATACTCGTCTACCTGGTCAACTTTCTTGGTGACAGGATAATTGATCTTTTCCTGCTCGTTGCAGCATGAACTTATGGTCATAATGATAATGAGGCTTAGGATTGGTAAAATAATTTTTTTCATGATGAGGAAATATTGGTTATGAATTTCGAATGATAACTCTAAAGAATGCAGTAAATTTAGGAAATTTTTAAACGCAAAATACTATGAGCAAGATCAAATCTGCGAGCCTGTATAAATACGATTATGTATTGAAAGATATTAATTCAGAGGAGTTTGAGTTAAAAGGAGGCATCTATAATAAAACCACTTACGACCTCGAAGGAAGAACACTCAGCGAAATGAAATATGAGGCCGATGGCAGTGTGGAGCAGCATTACGGATATGTCTACAATGAGCAAGGAGTTAAAATAGCCGATAGGTCATGGGATGATAATGGTGACCTGATCGATGATATGGAATATGATGTAGATGCTGATGGGAAGGTGCAATTTGCCTATAAAAACTATCTGGATGGTTCGAAAGATACCATCACCTACCGTTATGATGCAGACGGAAACCTGGTTGAGAAAGAGCTTAGAACAAATGAGGACGAATTGGAAATGCTGGAAATTTTTACTTATGATGGAAATAATGAAATACTCTATGAATCCCGTAATGAGGAGAACGAGGTAGTTTTTCGTAAAGAGACCATCTATAATGAGCAAGGCAATGTTCGGGAAGAGAAAACATGGATGGCTGAAAACGATACAACATCAAGGGTTGTAAATCAATATGATGATGACGGACAGTTAAACGGTGTAAGTTCAATTGATGGAAATGGAAATGTTATTTTCAATGTCAGCTATGAGCGTGATGGTGAGCTTATTACGGGTGTGAAGGAGGAATCTCCCGAGAGGAAGGTGATGACAAAGATAGTTTACGATGAAAATGGAAATCCGGTGGCTCAGGAAGAAAGAAACGAAAAAGGGGAACTCATGTCACGCATAGAGCGTAAGTTCGACGACGAAGGCAATGTTATTGAATCAGAGGCAATTCTCGACACACATGGCCAGGGAAGAAATCAGCATTATGTGCTGAAGTATGAGTATGAGTTTCATGAAGAAGAATGATCAGAACTCAGAACTCAGAACTCAGAACTCAGAACTCAGAAATCAGAACTCAGAAATCAGAACTTACCTCATCATTCCTTGTTCCTTGTTCCTTGTTCCTTGTTCCTTATTCCTTATTCTTTATTCTCTATCCCTTCTCTCCCATGCAATCCCATCTTTGCCAACCCACCAAGTGAGGTTTCTTTGTACAGGCGGGGAAGGTCATGTCCGGTTTGTTCCATCACTTCCACTACATTGTCGAAAGGTACTAGGTGACGGCCATCAGAATGGATAGCATAAAGGGCAGAATCAAGAGCCCGCTGTGCACCAAAAGCATTTCTTTCTATACATGGAATTTGTACCAAGCCGGCGATTGGGTCACAGGTCAGTCCCAGGTGGTGTTCCAGGCCGGAAGAAGCAGCAAATTCTATCTGGTAGATCGTTCCACCCAGTACTTGGGTCATGGCAGCAGCACCCATAGAACAGGCTGATCCTACTTCACCCTGGCATCCAACTTCTGCACCGGAAATGGAAGCGTTTTCTTTGATCAGGTTTCCAAATAGCCCGGCTACAGCCAGGGCCTTAAGTATCCTCTTTTCAGAAATGTTATACTTCTTGCTGGCCAGGTAGAGTACAGCAGGCAAAATACCTGATGAACCACATGTAGGTGCAGTAACTACTTTGCCGGCTGCTGCATTCTCTTCTGAAACTGCCAGTGCATAGGCGAAAAGGAAGGTGTCGTCTTCGGCAAAATTGTTCTGCATATTGGCCTTGATGTGGTAGGAAGGAGCCTTTCGCCTGAGCTTCAGTACTCCCGGAAGGGTTCCGTCTTCCTCAAGTCCGCGATGAATTGCATCTTTCATAACTTCCCATACCTCTTTGAGATATTTGAGGATCTGTTCTCCTTCAATTTCAATCACATATTCCCAGAAAGTGCCCCCATTTTCTTCCAGGTATGCGATAATCTCTGCCATTGATTTATGTGGGTAGATATGCTCCTCCATGGATTGATTTTCTTTATCCATGATCTTCCCGCCACCAATACTGTATACCTCCCAGCTATCAGTTTGCTTTCCTTCTTCATCGTATGATTCGAAGAGCATACCATTGGGGTGTAAAGGCAGGCTTTCATCGTGCTTGAAAATGATCTCAGTAGGTTTCGGCAGGGTTTTCTGAATGATATAGTCCGTCATATGTCCTTTGCCGGTATGTGCCAGACTCCCATATAGAGAAGCCTTGAATGATGCTGCATCCGGGTTTTTAGCCAGAAAAATCTCTGCGGCACTTTTAGGACCCATCGTATGGCTGCTCGATGGCCCATTGCCTATCCTGAATATTTTTGTGATTGATTCCATCTTGTTTCATTAATCCAGAAGAAGCATCCCAATGATGAATATGATAAGTTGCTTCTATTGATCATTACTTAATGGCATTTTCATAGGCCTCAGCTCCTCCCACAATTGGAAGCGTGATGCTGGTTCCATCTAAATCTACAGTTAACTTTGTTCCCGGATCAGGCCAAAGTGTAAAATCGCGGTCGCTGGAAAAGATCAATAGGCCAATTTGCTGTCCGGCAGCGATGATTTGATCATCTGGCTGCAGGTAAAAAGTCATTTCGTAGAACTTACCAGGTTCCAGCGGTTCACTTTCATACAAAGAACTGTGGTTTTGTATATCGGCCCAGCTACGGGTGATGAGGTTGTCCGTGATCTTTGCATTCCTGCGCTCAGTCCATGGTAATGATACCAGCCATACCGAAAGGTTTGCAGCCGGTTTGCTACATGCAACCTTGATCGTGATACTGGGTTTTCCTGAGATATGGACTTCTTCTGTAAGTTTTGGGCTTACAAATAACAAGCGATGTTCGGTTATCTCAGCTTGTGCCAGGGTTGACCCTGAAAAGGAAAAATTATCAACAAGTGTTTCGGTACCTTGTTCGCCTGCAGGGGCTGTTAGCAGTTGTCCCTGTGTTGGTGCTCCTCCGGAGAGAAACAATGTAACAGGAGCAGCATCAGGATTAGGGTAATCTTCATAGGCAGTTGGGTTAGCCCTTTCATCGTCTTCACGAACGATCCAGGCCCTGGCATCTTCCTCAACGCCATTCTCAACCCCATGCAGGTAACGTGTAAACCAACGGTTCATCATGCTCATGGGTGGTGGTCCACCATGTCCTTGCTGGTGATAGTATATCTGGGTTGGAACACCCTTAGCTTTGGCTGCTTCATAAATACGCAAACTATGTTCTGGCATTACATTCCAGTCGTTAAAGCCATGTGACATTAGTAAGGCAGCTTTGAAAGGTTCCATGTCGAGCAGGTAGTCGCGGCTTTCCCAGAAATCATTGAGGTCGCCGGTAACTCTGTCCATACCTTCTGCTATTTCTCCATCACGGATGGTTTCCCTTGCGTATTCCCTTTTAGATTCTTCTCCACTGTGGATGAAATCGAAGAGCACATCAATGTCTTCACCTTTCCATCCACCGGGTGATTGTACCAATCCATTCTCACGATAGTAATGATAATAAGATGTGCCGGGTGCAATGGGGATGATGGCTTCAAGCCCATCAACGCCTGTGGTAGCAGCTGCTACCGGAAGTGTGCCATTGTAAGATGTTCCTGTCATACCTACTTTTCCTGTACACCAGTATGCTTCAACCTCTTCATTTCCGTCTCTTTCGGTGTATCCTTTTGCGCGTCCGCAAAGCCAGTCAATGACTGCCTTGGGTGCCAGTGATTCATTATCACCCCCTACTGTGGGAGAACCATCAGATAGTCCTGTTCCGGGTGAGGAAGAATGTACTACAATATACCCTCTTGGTATCCAGGTGTTGAGGTGCGAATTCGAGATGATGGGCCGTGTACCGCGGCGCTTGATCTCTCCCGGGTGAGACCTTGGCGGAGGAGCAGTGCCCACATCATGTCTTACATCCCAGAAATATTCCAGACCTCCGCCGGCAACACCGGCGAAATAGGGACTCGATACATAAACTACAGGGAGTTTAAGCCCTTCTGTTTCTGTTTGTTCTGGCCTGGTTACGGCAACATGCATGCGATCTGGTTTTCCATCACCATCGGTGTCAAAATCAGTTTCGACCCAGAGGTCGTGACGGATCCATTTTTCAGAATCTTCAAAAGCAGGTACGATCTGCGCTTCACCATCTTCGAAAACTGGAACATCTTTTTCCTGGGCAACAATAGTGTTTGAAAAGTTAAACGAAATAAAAAATGCTGCCAAAAGGAGCTGCAAGTAGAATAGATTTTTCATGATTATGGGTTTCAAAGTTAAGGGAGAGTAAATGTAAGAAAATTTTACCGATACCTTGTTTGAGTTGAAGGACTTTCAAATATATTATTCTAAGCCTTATCTTTTGATTATTCTTCTCCTGAATATCCCCTTGTCGGCTTCGACCTTTATCAGATAAATTCCCCTGGAATAATTGCTGAGATCTATTTCATTTTCCATGGATATCAATAAGCTTCTTCCCTGCAGATCATACATTTCAAGCTTGTGGAACTCAATATCCTTCGGAACGAATAAATGTAATTTGTCATTTACAGGATTTGGGTAGATGCTTATTCCATCATCCCGGTTTTCAGTCAGAGTTGAGCCACTCTGATTGCTATATAGCTTTCCATTTGCGTCCAGGATATAGGCATTTTCATTGTCAAAAAGCCTACCGTAGATCAGGTCGTTGGTGTTTATAAAGTTGGTGGATGCCCAGCTTTCACCCATATCGGTCGACTTCAGAACTGTGCCAAAATTCCCTGTGATATATCCCACTCCATCGTCTGCGAAGTCAATGGAATTCAGGTCTTCAGGCAAATTGATCGTAATGCTGTTCCATTTCTCTCCAAAATCAGTTGTTCTCAATATAGTGCCGTTAGTACCTACAACAAAGCCTATGCTGTCAGAAATGAAAAACATATCATGAAACTGTTCACTATTTAGATTGATTGTTTCTGTCCAGCTAACACCATAATTAGCTGTATTAATGATGACTGCATGATTTAATGAATCCCTGCACATGATTAATCCAGTACTGTCATTTTTGAAATAAATCTCTGTTTTCTGTCCCGGATACTGGTAGTTATTATGGGCAAAAACATACTTTTTCGTAATAAATGCAGGGGCTCCGTTTCTCATCAGGTAGGAATCATTTGGTACTCCCGGATAAAAGGAATAATACCCATAATCCTCCCTCAGAAAAAACATTGAGATCCCATAAGATCCTCCCATTCCAGTGTCGGTCCAGTTGGCACCACCATCCAGGGTCTTATATATGCTGGCAATGCCCTGGCACACTTCGGAAAAGAAACCTGTATCGGCATTGATGAAAAACATTTCTTCCATGCTGTAGCATCCCATATCCCCAGTTTTTGTCTTGATCATTGAAAATGTATGTCCTCCATCTGTAGACTTATTAAGAACCCACTTCATTCCATGTGATCCAACCTTTTCATTGTAGAAATAAAATGATACATCTTCATCAGCTATGTTAAGATAAACTCCTGGCTGGGATATCTGATTCCAGGTTATTTGGGAAAATCCGTAATGACCAAACAGGAGGCAGGAAAGCAAACATATCACAATCGATTTTCTCATAAGTTTCAATCTAGATTTATCACATCAAAAGTAAGCAAACATATTAGGATATAAATATCAAATATCAGATATCAGATATCAAATATCAAATATCATCAGTTCCCTAAAAGCATATAAGCAATATATGCCAGGTAAAGCACGATAAACAATGCTCCTCTTGGCCTGGTGAGTTTGCTATTTTTTGACATAAAAGTGAATATGAAAAGAAGCAGGCTGGCTCCAATGGTTACAAGCACTGCAATATTCAGTTCAGTATGTAAGGGTAAAGGATAAATAACAGAGCTCAGCCCCAGGATGAAGAATATGTTGAAAATGTTAGACCCAACAACATTTCCTACAGCCAGGTCAACCTTCCCCTTTCGAATGGCTATTAAAGAGGTGAGTAATTCAGGGATGGATGTTCCTGGTCCAACGATCAGCAGGCCCACCATATGGTCGGCCATACCGGCCGATTTTGCCAGTTTGGTAGCCCCATTAACAATGAGCTCTCCTCCGGCTATCAGTCCGCCAAGCCCCAATATAATGAGGATGATGGCTTTTACATAATTCATCTTTTTGATGTGGGCTTCGCCCTCCGAATCATCGGGTTTCAAATGATAGAAAGTATAGTATAGGAAGATGATAAATAAGCAAATAAATACGATCCCGTCAGTTGGGAATATCGCTGATTCACCGATACCATTGATCAACAACTTATTTCCTACAACACCAACCAGGATGGCTGCAAGCAAATTCATTGGGATATCACGTGAGATGGTATTCTTGTGCACAGGAAGCACCTTGATAAATGTTGCAATCCCGAGGATGATCAGAATATTGAAAATGTTGCTACCCAGAATATTGCTGATTGCCAGCCCCGTATTTCTATGGATGCTGGAGAAAATATTCACAGCAAACTCCGGCATGGAAGTACCGAATGCCACTACGGTCATACCAATGATCAGCGATGAAACCTTTAATTTATGTGCAATGGAACTTGCACCATCGACAAGAATATTTGCCCCCACCACGGCAACTACAATCCCGCCAATCAACATGAATATATCTAAAAATATGGCCATAACCTGGTCTGTTTTGAAAAGGTAAACTTACAAAATAGAGGTAAAAATCAAAAGCAAGAATGATACTTTTTGAGTTAAAAGTTATTTATTAATACAGTTCAATGTAGAAATTTAGAAAGCTAATGAGGATAGGTATTCATTTCAAAGTTCAAAGTTCAAAATTCAAAGTTCAAAAATCAGATATCAGATATCAAATATCCCTAACCGCCGTGCTTAACCAATGCCTTTCCTTTCCATTTGCCGGTCAGGTAATAGATAAAAGAAAGCAATGCCCCTGTAAACCATGCCATGGGGATGCCCCACCAGATACCAAGTACACCCATGTCGAGGGAGAGATAGTAGCATAGGGGGATTCTCACCACCCAAAGCGCAATGAAGGTGATGAGCATGGGGATCATGGTGTCACCGGCCCCACGCATCACCCCGCCAATGGTAAACATGGCAGTGAAGACTACATAGAACGGGCTGACGATATAGAGGTAATCCATGCCGATCCGGATCACCTCCGGGTCGCTGGTAAACAGGCGCATCAAAGGTCCTGCGAGGGTGAGGGCAATAGCTGAAATTGTAAATGCAAAGACAGAAGTCATCAAGATGGTGGAAATCAGTCCTCTACGTACACGCTCAGGTTTGTTGGCACCCAGATTCTGCCCCACGAAAGTAGATAATGCTGCTGCAAAGTTCATGGCAGGCATAGCGGCGAAGGAATCTATTCGGAACACAACCGAGTATGCTGCTACGGAATTTGTCCCGAAGGGATTCACCAACCAGTACATCACCATCATGCTGAGCGCCACAAATGATTGCTGCAGGCCAATTGGGATCCCGATCCGGATGTTTGCCCTGAACAATTCTTTGTCGAAAACCATCTTTCGCCACGACAGGTTGATGATCTCATGGGTGCGGTTGAGATAAATGATGGCAGTAATAAATGCACCTCCCTGGGCCACGATGGTGGCAACAGCAGCGCCTTCGATCCCCCAGCCAAAGCCAACAACAAAAAGCAGGTCAAGACCTATATTCATGATGGTGGCAATGATCATGAAGTAAAGGGGTGTTTTTGAATCACCCAGCCCGCGTAGAATGGCGCTGGTAGCATTGAACCCAAAAAACAATACCAGCCCTGAAAGATATATTTTAAGGTAGCTGTCGGCCTGGGGTATTACATCCGCAGGTAGCCCGATCAGTTTAAAAATATCTGTGCTGAAGTAGATTCCCAGTAAGCTGACAAACAGAGAGGCAAAGAAGATAAAAATGTATAGTGTATCAATGGCTCTCCTCACTTTTTCGTAATCCTTTGCACCAAAATATTGAGAGATGATCACCGTCGACCCGATGGCAATCCCGATAATAAATGAGATGAGTGCGAATATGATAGGAAAAGATGAACCTACGGCAGCCAGCGCCTCTTTTCCGATATATTTCCCCACGATAATGCTGTCCACTACATTATAGAGTTGTTGGAACATATTGCCGAGCAACATGGGTGTGGCAAACTGGAAGATCAGTTTGCTTTCTTTACCAACACTGAGGTCTTTCATTGATCGGATTTAAATTTCCCGGTGGGACTTCTTCCAGCCAAAGCTAATAAAAAAAACAAGGGCTGTGAGATATTATTCACTGTTACAAAAACAAAAGAAAGCCTATTTTTGTTTCCTGTTGTTATGAGGATAGATTACAAAGGATATAGAGCAGTGATTATTATGATCGTGATGGTTTTGACCTTGCATCCATTTCAGCTTGGTGCCCAGAATGAATATCCCAATGATTATTTTCGTTCGCCAGTTGATTTCACGATACTGCTTTCAGGGACATTTGGAGAATTGCGTGCCGGCCACTTCCACTCAGGCATGGATATCAAGACCGGTGGGGTTTCAGGTAAAAATATTTATGCTGTGGCGGATGGCTATGTTTCGAGGATCAAAGTTTCAGCTACAGGTTTCGGAAAAACCTTATACATCACCCATCCAAATGGCTACGTATCTGTATATGCCCATCTCAGCAGATTCAACAGCCAGATAGGCCCTTATGTGAAGTCAAAGCATTATGAATATGAATCTTTTGAACTGAATATCTTTCCTAAAAAGGAAGAACTCCCGATAAAAAAAGGAGAGCTCATAGCATACTCAGGGAATACCGGAGGCTCAAATGGTCCCCACTTGCATTTTGAGATGAGGCTTGAAAGTACACAGACCCCTGTGAATCCACTTTTATTCGGGCACAAGGTGAAAGATTATATACGTCCTGAAATTCACTGGATCAAGATTTACCCATCAGGCCCCGGTGCCTATGTAGATGGCCAACCCGAACCCAAAATATACCAGGTTGATGGCTGGGGAGAACAGCATCGAGTGAAGGATCATGATACAATCCGCATTTCTGGACCGTTCTCATTGGGTGTCAACACTTATGATAAACTAAATGATGCTAATAACAAGAATGGCGTGTACAGTGTACAGCTTTTTGCTGATGGTAAGCTGGTTTACAGCCATGACGTTGAGAAGTTCGATTTTGTGGAGACACGATATATTAATAGCCTGATCGATTATGAGGAGTATGTCGATAACAGGCGAAGGTATCAGCGAACGGAGATAGATCCGAACAATCACCTGAGTATTTATAAAGATGTGACGAATAGAGGTATTCTATCCTTTGACGATGATACGATCCATCATTTGGAATATGTGATCAGCGATTTTGCCGGGAATATTTCAAAGCTGCCTATTATTATCCAAACAAGTCCATTTACTGACCCTGCAGGGTTTCCACCTCATGATAATGCTGTTTATTTCAGTATTCAGGAGAACAATACTTATACTGCAGAAAACTTTAAGATGGAGTTGTCGGGAAGTGTATTATATAAGGAGCTCTGGTTTAAGTATGGGACAGCCACAATGCCTGAGGGCACTTTTTCTCGAATCCACCAGATACATCACGATCAGACCCCGGTGCATAAATATTTCAAGGTAAATATTGTGCCTGACTCAATCCCTGCTGATACTGCTAAGCTTCTGCTGGCCAGGATTACCGACAAGGGCAACTATATTTCTTATGGTGGAGCCTGGAAAGATGGTGCTTTGCAAGCCAGCCTTCGCTCATTTGGAAACTTTGTGGTTTTGATTGATACTATTGCTCCTGAAGTGACATCAGTAAATATTGCCTCCGGACAGATTAAGGCTGACAGAAAAACTATTAAAGTGAAGATCAGGGATGAAAGATCAGGCATCAAGCGCTTCAGGGCCACACTCAATGGCTCATGGCTGCTTATGGAGTATGATGCTAAAAACAGTCTCTTGACCTATCATATAGATGATCGCCTAAATAAAGGTTCAAACAGCTTTGTGCTGGAAGTTATTGATCAGCGGGACAATAAGACATTTTTTGAGAAAACCCTGGTAAGAGAATAAATCGATTTTACCGCAACAGTATTACAGTACCCTTTTCCTGGTGTTGTATCTGCTCACCATCTTCCTGTCCACTATCGAAGACTGCCAGCCAGACATAGGCTCCGGCAGGAGCAGGTGAGCCTTTGAATTCTCCGTTCCAGCCTTCTTCCAGGTTTCGACCTTCATATACCATGGTTCCCCAGCGATCATAGATATACAGGCTGAAATTACTGATGTTCTCTGCTTTTATCCTGAATACATCATTTAAACCATCTGCATTGGGAGTGAATGCATTGGGAGCAGCCACGGACATGTTGCAGTTATAGGTGCTAATATTAATTGTATCCGCCATCTCCCCACAGGGGTTGCTTATGTGTACCCAGTATTCGCCGCTATCGGAAACAGCCAACTGAGTGCTATGACTGTAATCGCTCCACAGGAAATGATGAAACATGCTGTCGATACCCGGATTCAAAATAACTTCTTGCCCTAAGCAAATCAATGTATCAGTACCTAGAGTGAATAAAGGCTCGCTCAGGTCTACAATATTAATACTATCGCGGTAAGTACAGTCGTAGGTGTTGGTCACTTCCAGCCAGAATAAGCCTGATTTATCGGTAGTGAAGGTGGGAGCATCACTGCCATCTTGCCACAGGTATGATTCGTAGGATCCGTAAGGGATGATCTCTACCATTTTATCAGGGCAAATAATAGTGTCAGATGGCAGAAAGTGTCCTGGGTCAGGTGGATGACTAATGGTTATTTGATCATAAAAATCTGTACATCCAAGCTTCCCTTCTATAGAATAGGTTCCGGGATTGGTGATCGTCCTGACGGGATAGGAGGATCCATTCTCCCAGAATAGCTCTGCATCCTCACAAATACTTCCAATGTCGTATGTAATGCTTTCACCAGGGCAAATGGTGGTATCTGGTCCAAGGTCAAATATTGGATCTACTGGTTCAACACTGACATCTTCAATGTAAAATGAACTATAGTTCCCGCTCCATGAGGTGAAAGGCTCAACAGTAAGCTCTCCATTGTGATGGAAATTTCCAATGGTAATAAATTTTTCACCACCCTGGGCAGTATAGATACCATCGATTTCCACCCATTGAGTTTTGTTGTCGAGCACCTGACCCATTGGATTTCTGATATGAGCATCTCCGGGAAGTTCGATCACACCAACTCCAGGTTGCACCAATGCACCAACTGAGAAATGGGCTGCCATTCCATCGATAGCAAAACGGCTATTGTCTGAACATGAAACAAAAAAGGAGACCTGGTAGTCCTGGCCGGCCTGTAATTCACATGCCAGTTTCGATTGTAAATATTCCCTGTATGTTCCAGCTGTAGAATAATATGAAATAATGTGGGTGTAACCATCTTCCGATCTTGCTTCCTGGAATCCCCATTGGTTGGAAGGGACGCCGAAATTTCCATTGTTACATGCATTGACATAGTCTGTTGAACCATTGCCGGGCGAACTCCACCACCTGCACCTGTTTATCTGTCCTTGTGCTGTTGGGCAACCATTCCTTTCCTCGAAATCACAATTGCGTACAAGATTCTGGCTTTGTATGTTGTTAAGACACAACATAGAAAGGATAAATATGATCAGCGAAGATAGTCGTGACGAATGCATGATGGTTTTATTCCTGACAAATGTATGTAAGTTGATCATCATTGTCAATACTGAATCAGTAAACGGTTTAGTTAGCTAAGGCAAAGGAATAAGCAGGCTTTTTACAGGTTGAGCAGACTTGCTTCGTACATGAAGTATTCAGGCAGGGCTTTACGAGTATAGTTTGTCAGCCGCTTGGTCACACTTATGGTGGAATTTTCACAACGGATGAAATGCTGTATCTCATGCAGGCAGCGTTTTCTGAAGTTTTCTTTTGGAAATATTTTGTTAACCAGACCAAGGTTGTAAGCATCTTCCACACTGAATTCATCCCTGAACTGAATTTCAAGGGCTCTCGAATGATGGATGTATTGAGAAAGAAAGAATGGCAAAGCCCCTGAGGGATGTAAGCCATATTTATTATGTGCCATCACAAAACGTGTTCCTTCTGTAGCATAACGGATGTCCATGCTTAAGCTTGCTCCGATAAAAGGAGTAACAATATCACCATTGATAGCTGAAAAACAAATTTTTCTGTATTCCGACAATACCTTAATAATCCTGTTGAGGATGTTGATTTCCCTGAAACGGATATCCTTATGTTCAAATTTGGGGGGGCTCTTCTGATTGCCATGATCTTGCGAACCCAGTATCTTGCTGATGAAATTATGATATTCCTCTTCACCGTAACTTCCTTTATCGTTGATGATCATCAATGCTTTAATGTCAGGAGATCCTTCAGTTTCTTTTATATAATCAAGCAGAATATTGCTTTCGTCGATATCAGTTACCAGGTCAAACACACCCTCTTTAATGCTGATGACAGCGACATTTTCCTCAATTGTGGTGCTAAAGCTGTTTTTTTCAATGTTTTCCATGAGCTTGTTAATTAATATATCGGTCCTTTAGATATCCGCCATTTCAAGGCACTTTAAAGGTAATAATTATTTTATTTGTATTAGGTATTAGGTACCAATGTATTACGAAAGTATCAAAGCAACTATCATTCTTGATATTCTTCACGCAGCAATCCAAACCTCAGGAGATCCTTGTATTCTCCATTTACATATTTGGCTTTTCGCAGTCTGCCTTCCTCGGTAAATCCGGTTTTTACCATTAGTTTTAAAGGTGCAAGGTTTCCATCGATGACCTCAGCCTCCATGCGGTATAGGTTCAGCCTGTTAAATCCAAACTCTATAATGCTCTGAAGAGCTTTTAAACCGTAACCCTTTGATCGCATATCGCTACGCAGGAAAAGACTGATTTCAGCTTTGTGGTTGATCCATTTGATGCTCTTAAGACAAATCTGACCGATCAGTTGCTCCCTCTTTTTCTATCCTGAAACAGATCTTAGTTGGCATGGGTGAAGGGTATGAATGCGATTCAGACAATTTCTCAAGGATGGAGGGATCGTTCAGGATCTCCTGTATTTGAAGATCAGGTTCTTCTTGCCTGATGAGGTCTAATCCCTTTTTTGAGATGATCATAAATTGAGGTGTTTTGTTCAAGAAATAAATTTATGGAAATTTGTCCACATACTAGTTAAAACTGTTGAAAACCCTTCAATAAATCCTTCAAACAGCAAGCGTAAGGTCGTGCAATTTAAATATCTTTGCGCCATGGAAGAAACGATTCTGATCCTCGATTTTGGTTCCCAGTATACCCAGCTGATTGCCCGACGTGTACGTGAACTCAATGTTTATTGCGAGATTCATCCTTTTAATAAAGTTCCCGAAATTAATGAGCATGTAAAAGGGGTGATCCTTTCAGGAAGCCCATATTCTGTCAGGGGAAACGATGTACCTGATCCTGATCTAAGTTTATTCAGGAAAATTGTCCCGACGCTGGGTGTATGTTATGGGGCACAGCTTATGGCCCAGCAAGATGGGGGGAATGTTGCCCCTTCAGCCGTCAGGGAATATGGCAGGGCAAACCTGGCGTACATCTCGGAAGAAAGTGAGCTGATGAAAGGGATGAGCAACGGCAGCCAGGTGTGGATGTCGCATGGAGATACCATACTGGACCTGCCGGAAGGATTTGAGGTGATCACCAGCACACATGATGTTAAAGTGGCAGGGTTTAAGATTGAGGAGAAGAAACATATGGCATTCAGTTTCATCCTGAAGTTTATCATTCAACTGAAGGTATGCAATTTTACTCAAGAACTATGTCGTAGATATTTGTGGATGCAATCAATCGTGGACTCCGGACTCTTTTATTGAAACAACCATTGAACAATATAAGAAAAACCCTGGGTAATGACAAAGTGGTACTTGGCCTTTCAGGGGGTGTTGATTCCTCGGTTGCGGCCATGTTGCTTACATCAAGCAATTGGGACCAAACCTTCACTGCATTTTTGTTGATAACGGATTGCTCAGAAAAAATGAATTTGACCAGGTGCTGGAATCATATCAAGGGATGGGTTTGAATGTAACCGGAGTTGATTCAAAGAGAGCGATTTTAGATGCACTGAAGGGTATTTCTGAACCCGAAGGAAAACGTAAGGCCATCGGTCGCACATTTATTGAAGTTTTTGATGAAGAGGCTCATAAGATACAAGATGTGGAATGGCTTGCCCAGGGAACCATTTATCCGGATGTGATAGAATCGATATCGGTGAAAGGCCCTTCAGCCACCATCAAGTCTCATCATAATGTGGGTGGGCTTCCCGATGTAATGAAGTTGAAAATAATTGAGCCCTTAAATTCGTTATTTAAAGACGAAGTGCGGAAGATAGGCAAAGCAATGGATATGCCTGAGGCACATTCTTGGGCAGGCATCCTTTCCCGGGTCCCGGACTTGGCATCAGGATTATCGGTGAAGTATACTGCTGAAAAGATCAGGATACTGCAGGATGTTGATGACATCTTCATTGAAGGACTGAAAAAGACATGGACTTGTATGATGATGTTTGGCAGGCATTGGCAGTTTTATTGCCAGTACAATCGGTTGGCGTAATGGGGGATGAAAGAACTTATGAAAATGTAGTTGTATTGCGGGCTGTAGGTTCAACAGATGGCATGACTGCCGATTGGTCGCATTTGCCATATGAATTTCTTGCAAAGGTTTCCAATGATATTATCAACAGGGTAAAAGGCGTGAACAGGGTGGTATATGATATCAGTTCCAAACCGCCTTCAACAATTGAATGGGAATAAATAAATTTAGCTGAATGAGAAAACACTGGCTGGTCATACTGATCACTTTAGCCCTTTTTTGCGGGCCAGGCTTCTTGTATGCCCAGGAGATCGTAAAATCTGATGTTATAGAAAACTTTGATGGAAAGGATTTCTACATCCACTCCGTGGAGCAGGGACAAACCTTGTATTCTATTTCAAAGGCTTATGATGTGCCTGTGGATGAACTCAAATACGAGAATCCGGTTGCAGAGCAAGGGCTATCGATCGGACAGGTACTACGATTCCGGTAACCAGCAGGGAAAAACTTATTACAGATGATCTGCGGAAAGGGGAGTTCAGGTATATATTCCATATTGTGAGAAAAGGCGAAACCCTGTATGGGATTGCCAGGATTTATAATGTTTCTGCTGATGAGCTGAAAGAGGCTAACCCGGAATGGGTGGACGGACTGAAGACCGGTCAATATATCAAGATACCGATGAAGGATCCGGTCCAACCAACAGATGAAAGTAACAAAGTGGTTGTGAAGGAGGGTAATGTCCACCAGATATTGGCCGGGGAGACTCTATACAGCATTTCAAGGAAATATAAAGTTGGTATTCCCGAATTGAAGACAGCAAATCCAGGTCTGACTAACAATCTGAACCCAGGACAGACACTTATAATTCCGGAGCTTGTTACTGAAGGCGCACCACAAGAGGATGAAAAGAAATTTTATGAACATACCGTAAAAGCAAAAGAAACCCTGTATGGCATCGCCAGGAAATACCGGATCAGTATCGACAGCCTGGGCATGTTCAATCCAGGGCTCACGGAAAATATATATCCCGGCGAGGTGATCCGGATCCCATGACGGTGAATCCCGAAAATTACATCACACATCGTGTAAGGGAAAAGACAAAACTCAAGAAGATAGCATCGAAATATGCCATCAGTGTAACGGCCATGAAGGAGGCAAATCCCGGCTATCGTTCAAGGGTTTCTCCCCGGTGATATGTTGATGATACCTGTGGGCCCTCCAACAGATATTTTACCCAGATGATATACATGTTGTGGTTACGCCCCCTGATGATATTCCTCCGAAAGATTGTAAAAGCGACAGCATCAAGTGTTATGAGAAAGATGTATCGCTACAGGAAGGAGTTTAAGGTTGCCCTCATGATCCCTTTGTATGCTGAGGAAGGAGGAATATTGAAGTATCGACGGGAAGCTTACTGCCCTGGACCCTCCAAACTATAAGTCATTCAATTTCATTCAGTTTTATGAAGGCTTCTTGATGGCAATGGAGAATCTGGAAAGACGGGTTTGAAGGTCAGGCTATATGTATATGATGTGGATGAGAAAGTATCGAAAACCATCCAGGTGCTGCAGGAACCCGAACTGGCCTGACATGGATCTGATCATAGGGCCTTTCTTTAGCAGGAATTTCAAGCTGGTATCGAATTTTGCCGAGATGTTTGACATCAAGATCGTGAATCCGCTTACCAGGCGGACAGAAGTGCTTACGCATGACAATGTATTAAGAGTCAAGCCTTCACAGGGAGGCCCAGACACCCATGCTGCCAAAATTTGTAGAAGCAATACCATCCCGGGTGCAAATATCATCCTTGTACGAAATAATAAGTTTCAGTATGAAGATGAAATCTTAGAGATCAGGCAATCGCTGGATTAATTCTTCCTTATGGGGTAAAGGTGCCGAATAGCGCTCATCTATGATCATCATCATTGAATATTCCGAAGCAGATACAAACCTGGCACCGGGTAAACGCTCCCTGAAATCTGATGGTTGAGAACCGCCTGATCCAGACGGCACAGATCGAAGCAATCTTGAACGACAGTACATTCTTCTCAAATGGCATAGCGGAAGTAATTTATGCCACGGACAGTGTGTACGGGATCATCAGGCATGCTTCCTTGTTAGCGTCGAAACCTGGTGATTGTCATCAGCAAATAACGAGATATTTGCACCTGAGGTCACTGACCAGGCTCAATGACCTGAAAGATACCTTTGATATTACCGTGGTGGGTATGCCGGAATGGAACCTGCTCGATAACCTGGAAACAGATTACCTGCTGGACCTGAACGTTCATTATTTCACAGATTCCTATATGGATTATGAAGATCCGGAAGTACAGAATTTATCATTGATTTCAGGGATCGATATAAGACACATCCGAATGATTATGCCTTCGAGGGTATGATATGGCCAGCTACTTCCTGGTGCGCTGATGCGCTTTGGGCCTGATTGTGAGGAATGCCTGCCATACTATAAAGAGAAGTACTGAGAGAGGCAACATAGGATTGCGCCTGCTTATCCGGCAGGCTTTGAAAACCAGTCTGGAACTTTTGCCGTTACCGGAATTTTAAAATTGAAAAGGTCCCTATGCATTAAATTAACTAAAGTAAAAATTGTCATCCCGAGAGCGAGGTAGCGAGCGAAGCGGAATCCCGATATAATAATCGAATACAATGAAAAGAAACCGTATATATTTGTCCTGTTATCATTCGTAATCATCATTCACCTCCTGCTCGAGAATTGATAAAACATATTATGCAAACGGAAACCTTAAATCAGAACTGCCTATACAGGCGATAAGTTCAATGGCACTGCCAGATGGTATTATGAAGATGGTACCATCCAGCAGGAAGTCCCTTATGTCGACGATATGATCAATGGCGTGCTTATTCGTTATCATGACAATGGACGGAAGGAAACCGATGAAACCTATGTAAACAATCTTCGTCATGGCGTGGCGGTTGAGTATTCATATCCCGAAAAGCGAATCGAACAAAAGTATTATGTCAATGATACCCTTCCATGGCACATATCGCAAATGGCATGGCAACGGGGTACTGCAGATCACAGGTGAGTTCGTGAATGGCCTGTTTGAAGGTGCTGGCTTTATTATGATGAATATGGCGAGCCTGATAGGAGAGGGAAAATATGAGGCCGGTAGAGGTGAGCAACGTTTCTGGATCCCGGATGGTTCATTGTATACCCGTACACAATATGTGAACAATCTCAAGCATGGTAAGGAGTATTATTACCGTCCTGATGGTGAGGTGGATTATGTGGTTGAATATGAGTATGGTGAACCGGTAGTTGAATAGAGAATAAGGAACAGAGGAACAAGGAATAAGAATAAGGAATAAGAATAAGAATAAGAATAAAATGATAATGAGAAATGAAATAGTTATAATATCATTTTAGTTGACTCATATTTTTTCTCGCTGTCTTAATAGCTTGTACTACCAGGATACAAATTAATTCATTATTCTCTTTTATTAATTGGCTAACTTCTCCAGATTGATGTTTTGTCCAGCTTATTACATGATTCTCAAGCCTGAATAGGTTTCCCTCAACTCTTTTAAGATCAAATTTTAACGCTTATAGATAAAGTCTTTCCTTGAGTTCTGCACTTTGAGCTTCACTGTAATTTAGAACGTGAAGAGGAAACAGATCTCATTATTTGATCAGAGAAATATGTTCCTGTATTTGTTTTTGGCAGGGATTCGAATGTGCTGAATTACTGAATACCGAAAAATCAATCATTCTTTGATCTAGATTAAATTACTGTCATAATTTTGAATTATTTGTTCCTTACTTATAAGTACCTAAAGTCAAAAAATGTCGCATTAAATAATTAATTGTAAAAAAATATACTTCAACATTCTTATTCTTATTCCTTGTTCCTCTGTTCCTCTGTTCTACTGTTCTACTGTTCTACTGTTCCTTGTTCTGTATTCTACTGTTAAAAAAAAATCCTATTTTTTTTGTTTTTGTATTTTTAATACCTGTACATTTGCACTGTGAAATTTTTCACAATGTGAATTAATAACAAATAACCGGGTATAAATATTTAAATTTTTCAGGCAATGGATTTAGAAAGAATCATGAATGACCTCGCCAAGAAACATCCCGGGAGAATCAGAATATCTCCAGGCTGTACGCGAAGTGTTGGAATCAATTGAAGAAACAGTAAACGAGAACCCGCATTTCGAATCAGCGGGCATTATCGACAGGCTGATCGAACCTGACAGGGTACTTACATTTAAAGTTTCCTGGATGGGCGACGATGGTAAGGTGAATGTAAACCTTGGCTACAGGGTACAGTTCAACAATGCCATTGGACCTTACAAGGGTGGACTGCGCTTTCACCCGAGTGTGAACCTCAGTATCCTGAAGTTCCTTGGATTTGAGCAGATCTTCAAGAACAGCCTCACCACATTGCCTATGGGTGGCGGTAAAGGTGGATCAGATTTCGATCCCAAAGGAAAATCAGATGCAGAGATCATGCGTTTCTGCCAGGGCTTTCATGATGGAACTCTGGCACCTTATCGGCCCTGATACAGACGTACCTGCCGGTGATATCGGCGTTGGTGGACGTGAGATCGGATTCCTCTATGGTATGTATAAGAAACTTGCCCGCGAAAACACAGGTGTACTTACCGGTAAAGGCATGAACTGGGGTGGCAGCCTCATTCGTCCGGAAGCTACAGGTTACGGTTCTGTTTATTTTGCAAAAGAAATGCTTGCAACAAAAGGTGAAACCTTTGAAGGAAAAACCGTTTGTCTCTCCGGCTTCGGTAACGTTGCATGGGGTGCAGCCAAAAAGGTCAATGAACTGGGTGGTAAAGTGGTTACACTTTCAGGCCCCGACGGATATATCTACGATCCGGAAGGCATCTCAGGCGAGAAGATCGAATATATGCTCGAACTGCGTGCCTCTAACCAGGATATCGTAAAACCTTATTCATATGAGTATCCCGAAGCTCAGTTCCACCAGGGAAAACATCCATGGGAAGTGAAATGTGACGTTGCCATTCCTTGTGCTACACAAAATGAACTGAATAAAGAAGATGCTGAAAACCTTGTTAAGAATGGTTGTATCTGTGTGGCAGAAGGTGCAAATATGCCTTCAACACCGGAAGCGTTGAGATATTCCTGGAGAACAAGATGCTCTTTGGACCCGGAAAAGCAGTAAACGCAGGTGGTGTGGCTACCTCAGGACTGGAGATGTCGCAGAACTCCATGAAACTTGGATGGCGCGAAGAAGAAGTTGACGAAAAACTTCACCATATCATGTGCAGTATCCATGAAGCATGTGTTGAGCATGGAACAGAAGAAGACGGATATATCAACTATGTGAAAGGTGCGAACATTGCAGGCTTCCTTAAGGTTGCCAACGCAATGCTCGACCAGGGAGTGGTGTAGAGGAAACGAAGAACGAAGAACGAAAAGAACCGAAGAACGAACAATTCGTACTTCGGTCTTTTTTATGTTCGTTGCTCTTTGCTCGCTCTTTGGTCTACGGTCCCCCCGAAGGAGCTTCATCACTTTGACTGCGAGTTTATGTTAATCTCCTACGAGCTAATGCCAATATGCTTTTTATAGTTCTTCCAATTAGAGAACAAGGATGAAAGGGTGTGTTGTGTGCCGTTTTACTTCATCTCGTTACTTCTTTTCTTTATCATTAAGTTTCTTTAACAAATCTGCAGCATAATCTTTTCCGCCTAATCCAAATGCTAATCCAAATGCTAAACAGAATGCACCAAATATTAAAAGAAAAGCAATTGTAACTATATTTTCAGCGATATTCAATTGACTTAAAACTATAAATATTGTTAAAACTATTATGGCATAATATGTAATTTTCTCAATAAGTTGAGCCGAATTGTCATTCATGTTTTTTAATGCAACGGCAATTGCCTGAGAGACAAATTTAGCAGCATATAATCCTAATAATAAAATTAAAATTGAAACAATTATATTGGGAATGTATAATATTATCTGATTAAATAATTCTTTGGCACTTGTTAATTGCAAGGTGTTTAATGCAGCCATGATTACAATTAACATAATAATCCAATAGACCAAACTTCCAATTAAATCTATTGCGGTAATTTTTACACCACCATCTTTTAGAAACTTTTCAATACCGGATTTTTCAGTAAGCCAATTTAGCTTTACTAATTTCATAAGCTTAACAAAAATCCTTTTTATAAATTTTGCTATTAGCCATCCTATCAAAAGGATTAATATCGCTCCAATAATTTGAGGAATTGCTCTTGCAATTTCATTTAAAAATTGTTGTGAGCTTTCTAATAAAATTTGAATTTGTTCTTTCATGATATTTATTTTAAGTTAGTACTTCATCGTATCCTGTTATATACTGTGTTATGCTATTGATAAGCATTATTTTTTAATTTAAAGATAATTTCTTCTCCTTTCAACATTCTTAGATGATAACTAATGATATTTATTGGACTCCTACTCTTTATACTTCAGAGAAATGGCACGAAACAGTAGGTGCTAAGGCGCATAATTTGCTGGTTTTTATAAAAATACGAAAATATTTGATGCTATGCAAATATTATGGAAGCCTTGGCCCGCTCGGGTTATGCGCTCCAGGCATTGGCGCAAAATTTGTTTTTCTGTTCATTTCTTTGCTTTTTCCATGATATTTTTATGTCCTTTCTTTAGAAGAAAGGACGAAAGAATCAAAGTCTTCAAAGGCAATTTTAAAATCCGGAATCCAGATTTTAAACCGCTGACATTTTTTCGCCTCATGCGCCTTCCCCCGAATACTCGGGGGACGCAATTCCGCTCAAAATGCAGCTATTGCTGCTGAAGACTTTTTCAATGTTTAATGGAAAATTCAATGTTAAATGCTAAATGTTACACGCTAAATGTTAAATGAATGAGGGACCCCCATCACTTTAGCTGTTGGCCAATTGAAATTACCTGCCAACTAAAGGCTACAAACCATTTTATGGCTTCTCTCAAAAAACGAACAGGAATGCTGGGGTGGGGCTATGTTCCATACCGGTTGGCGGTATGTATAGTCCCGAGTACTCAGGACTAAATATGACCCCATATTAGGTGGCGTTTTTTATTCGTCTTGTTTATTTAATTTGTCGATTATATTATATTTCGCTTGTCTTTCCTTCCATCTATCCCTTGCATATTTTTGCATGTCAACTATGGTATCAGTTTCATCAATTATTTCTAGACCTAGCATAGTTTCAATAATATCTTCCATTGTTACAATTCCATCTAAACCACCATATTCATCTACAATTAATGCAATATGCTCTTTTTTTTCCAATAGTTTTTCCCACAATGCAAATAATCACTATACTATATGGAACTACAACTATCTCTCGTTTAACATCTTTCAGTTTTAAATCATGTTGGTCTTCTGCCAGTTTTTCAAAAACTTCCTGCCTGAAAACATACCCTGTTATGTTTTCATCATTTTCTGAATATATTGGGATGCGAGAAAACTTTAGATAATCTTTATTCTTAAAAAAATCTTTTAGAGATAATTTCTCGTCGGCGACAGCAACAACAACTCTTGGTGTCATTATTTCTGTTACTTTCACATTCTTGAGCCGAAGTAAATTTTGAATTATTTTATGTTCTTTATTTGAAAAAATACCTTCATCTGCTCCTATATTTGCTAATGCTGCAATTTCCTCTCTGCTAGTAGTTTGCTCTTGCCAGTTTTTTGAAATAAGTCTCGTAATGACCGCTGACATAACAACTAATGGATAGGTAATAATTATCATGACTTGTATAATTCGAGAAGAAATCATGGCCAGATTTCTCCAATATCTGGCTCCAATCGTTTTCGGGATTATTTCTGTGATTACCAAAATTAAAATTGTTAAAATAGCTGATATAATTCCAAAAGAAGCTTCACCAAATATTTTGACTGCTTGTGCTCCAACTCCAGCTGCACCAACTGTATGTGCTACTGTATTTAATGATAAAATTGCAGATAAAGGCTTATCAATATTGGTTTTTAAATCAACAAATGATTTTGCCCAGGCATTTCCATTTTCATACTTAACAATCAAGAAGGATTGTGGTGTTGAAAGAAGCACGGCTTCCATTATAGAACAGAGAAATGAAACAACTAGAGCCAGAAATAAATAGAATAAAAGTAATATCATGTATTTTCTTTCAAATTTACGACATTATGAATTTCATTTAGGATGATGTCTTCGTTAAAATGCCACCGTAACGTTCGCTGCTATGACGCGTTTGGTTTTGGTTTGTATAAAGTTACGAAAATATCTGCTTGCGTTATAGTTTGTGTTATGGAAGCGTTGGGTCGTCCCCGGTAGCGAGGCCAATGCCGGGTAGATTGAATACAAAATTGGCAATTTAAATGAAAAATGAGCAATGAACAATTCACAATGGGCAATGATGAAAAGGGGGGGCTATGCTATATACATTATTGGGCGTTGATTATTTCTTTTTCAATGTGTAATTATCATCAATTATTTTCTAATCTCCAATCCGCGTTCAGTTCAAGTTTCCATCCATCTCCCGTGATTATTGTGTCAGATATTTCTTTTGGTTCAGAGACTACGGCCTGATCCCACATTTTTCCTACCAATGCTTCCTCTGCTGTTAAAGAACCCCATTTGTCAGTAATTCTAATGTTTTGATATACAGTTCCAATATTTTTAAATGGGATTATATCGCCTGGACTAAATCTGATGTTCATACTTATAAAGGGTAGTGTTAAAGTTGGATTTGATTGAAATTTTATTTCAAGTTCCTGCGAATAATTCTTTTTGTTTCTAGTTCTCTTTCAGTTTCAAAATCGTAAATGTCCTGATAATAATATTCCTTTTTGTTTTTTTCAATAGTTTCCTTCTAAGTTGATAGGAATTTGAACATTAAATTGTGCGGATAATATAATCAGTTAAATCGGTCTTATTGTTAATTTCCTTATTCCAGTCATTATTTTTTTTATTGATGTAATAACCATAGATCGGTATAGTTCTGTATGCAAATGACCAAACAAAAGTTTTGTTCTCATACAAAGTATCAATTGCTTGAATGTAGTGATTTCTTAAACCTTCATCATCCCAGTTACTTAATATAGTTCCAGTGTATTCAGCAATACCTTCACTAAGTTCCAATGAGTTTTCATTTTCTTTTGCATTTGGAAATAATTGATATCGGTATGCTCTGAAAAGTAGCGCATTTTTAATATGTCTTGCTTGGGCATTTTCATCATTTGTTCTTAATGCCATTTTCAATGCTTCGAGTTCCAGTTTCAAATAAATTCTACCTTCCAATTTGTCTAAATGGTCGCATTTATTCTGCTGAAGGATTGAAAGACCAACTTTTGACTGAATCCTATGATAGAGTTCATGAGTAAGAATACTTAACTGTTCATTATGATTTTTTGGTAGGGGTAAGGGAACCATAGCCCAAAGTTTCCCATTCCAATTAATGGTTGTTTCAGCAACAAGCATTTCTTTTGGCAAAGAGCCGGTAAATACTTTTCCGTTTTTTGATAAAACTTTGTTGCTATCAGGTTCGTTAGCGATGATTATTTGATTTTTTTCATCTACTAACAAAATTGGACCGTAAAGTTGGTAATTCCATAATTTCCCGTTTTCTTTTGCTAAATGCTCTTTCAAGTCTGAAAATACAATTTCATATTGCTGTAATTCACTTTCATTATTTTCAACCGATTTCTTTTTGTCCAGATCAGAATTGCAACTTAAAAAAGAAATCGTAATTATTAAGACGATAAATTTTCTGAATGTTTTTCATCTTGTATTTGGGTTTTTGTTCGTTAATGGTTTGGCTAAACTGCGTTTTAATGCAGTTTAGGTTTTGCGGTGGTGCCAAGTTATTAATGATCAATTTCTAATTCTTTATATTCATAACCGAATTGTTTATTATCTATAATTTTTCCAAGCCCGGGAAAATCAAAATGATATCCAAAAATCTTATAATTATTATTATAGGCTAGCTTAATTAGTTTTTCTCTGGTGGATATTGATTGATCAATATCCATATCAAATGAAGGAGACACTCCAGGAATCAAAGATTGGAAGGAGAAATGCATAGCATCAGCAAGATAAAGTAAATGATCGTTTTTAGAGCTTATCAATATTGCAAACTGACCAGGAGTATGACCAGGAGCAGGGATCAATTTAATTCCGGTAAAAATTTCCTCATCTCCGTTTACTAAAGTTACTCTATCTGAAATAGGTGGCAGATTCTCTTTTGCAAACTGTACATAATTTTCCGGCATTTTATTTAACGCTTCTTCAGATGTCCAAAGGTTCCACTCGGTTTCTGACATAAAATATTCAGCATTTGGAAAATTCAGTTTACCATCACTGCGTGCTATACCTCCAATATGATCCCAATGTCCATGTGTAAGTATTACATAATCTACCTCAGATGAATCTATCTTTAATTGACTGAGTTTTTCCATTAACCTCCCTTCACCTGATCCTATATCTTTACCCAATCCGGGATCAATAACTATTGTCATGTCGTTTTTTCTTAAAACCATAATATTAATGGAAAGGCTGGTTTTCGAGGCATCAATATGCAGTTTCTCGATAACAGGAATAGTTTTCTGATAGTCTATTGAATCAAAAAATTGATTTAGGGGAAAGATCGCATTTCCATCTTTAATTATTGTACATTCCAAATCTCCGACAAAAAAGCGCATAATACCATTGCTAATAAACGACGGACTTCTACTATTATAATTGCATGAAAAACAAATGAGTATTGCAAGTACAGAGAAAATAATTCTTGTCTTCATAAGTTTAATTTATTTGGATGAATATGCTTTCATTATATTTTAATTTGGCATATCGGCCGCTGCTATGGTGCGTTTGGTATTGGTTTGTTTAAAATTACAAAAATATCTGATGCATTATAGCTAGTGTTTTGGAAGCGGAGGCCCGCCCAGGAACTGCAGCCCAGGTATTGGCGTAGAATTTGATTTTTCTGTTCATTTCTTTGCTTGCCCAAAGAAACAGCCTGTCCCGAGCGGAGCCGAGGGAAACCAAAGAAATGGCACCCCGGTCAAGGTCTTCTATAGATGTTGGTATTTCAAAAATTACTGCATCAATCAGACTGTGCCAGGGGCGTAAATGCTAGACATTTATTTTATTTCCGTGTTCTCAGTCTCGCGAACCCCATCTTCTCTGCTGAAGACTTTTTCCAATGTTTAATGGAAAATTCAATGTTAAATGCTAAACGTTAAACGCTAAATGTTAAATGAAGGAGAAACCCCCATCAATTTGGCTGTCGGTTTGTTGAAACCACTTGCCAGCTCAATGCTGTTTTTTGCTCGTTGCTCGTTCTTCGTTCTTCAAGGGTATCTTTAATAAAGATAGCCTTGCAGCTTCTCCGCCCAGAGATCGTATCCGGCATTGGAGAGATGCCCGCCATCACTGGTAAATTCCCTTATTCATTTCAATGCCCTCGAGAAAGTCAGGATAGAGATTAAGGAATCGGACCCCGCGGGCATCACAATGCGATTTCAATTCTTTATTGATATACCTGATGAGTTTGTTCAGGTAGTTGGGTGAACCCAGCATGCTTTCATTAACGGGCAGGAGGCTTTGAACGATAAGCTCAGAATTGGCTGAATGTGTTTGTATCTTTTCAATAATAAGCTGCAGGTTTTCAACAATATCTTCCTTGATAAAACCATTGAATATATCATTAATCCCTATCATGAGAAAAGTCCTGGAACTGGGATTAGCAATTACCCCATCAATTCTTTCGAGAAGGCCATAGGTAGTGTCGCCGGCAATGCCCTGGTTCATGACGGGTACATCAGGGAAATAGCTTTCCAGGTCAAACCATTCTGTCAGGCTGTCGCCGATAAATAGAATCTGCTTGTGTAGGGTCATTTATTCCTGGTTACTGGTTGCTTGTTACTGCTTAACGGCCAAAGGCTAAAGGCTAAAGGTCACAAGATAATTGATCCTGTCTACTACCTACTGCCTACTGCCTACTGCCTACTGTCTACTGCCTACTGCCTACTGTCTACTGCCTACTATTTACCAGACTCCCGGAATAGCTCCATCGCACTGAGCACATTTTCCATCCACGATATTATTGCTGAGAATGCTGTATCCTTTCCTTTCAATCGCAATCTCACCGCAATGATGGCAAAGTGTGTTTTCAGCTCCGCTGCCGGGTACATTGCCAATGTAAACATAATGCATTCCTTCCGCCAATGCAAGTGCACGGGCATCTTGAAGTGTTTTGTGAGGAGTAGGAGGGAGATTGGTAAGCTTGTACAAGGGATGGAATCGGCTAAAATGTAATGGTGTATCTTCAAATCCATTTGATACCAGCCAGGAGCACATCCTTTTGATCATGTCGAGATCGTCGGTCCAGGTGGGAACCACTAGGTTAGTGATCTCCAGCCACACACCTTCCTCTTTCAGTATCTTCAGTGTATTCAGTACGGGATCCAGTGTTCCGGCATTTAACATTTCATAGATCTCGTTATCAAAACTTTTCAGGTCGATGTTGGCACCATCCAGGTAGCCCGACAGCTCACGAAGAGGTGTTTCATTGATATATCCGGCACTTATAAATACATTTTTAATGCCTTGCTGCCTGGCGATCTTTGAAGTATCCAGCGTGTACTCATAGAAAGCGATAGGGTCGCTATAGGTATATGCAATGGAAGCACAACCATCTTTAACACATTCATTTACAGTTGTATCAGGCATGAGATTGTAATTCCTGGTTTCATACGGGCTGACCTGAGAAATATTCCAGTTCTGGCAGTTCAGGCAAGCAAGGTTGCATCCTGCTGTAGCTATAGAATAAGCTTTGCTGGCAGGGAGGAAATGGTATAAAGGTTTCTTTTCGATTGGATCAATATGTACGGCACAGGGATTTCCGTATGCGATGGTATGCAGTTTATTGTCTTTAACCAGCCTGGTCCGGCAATCTCCCGTTTCCCCTTCTTTCAGCTCACAGACCTGCGGACAAAGTTTGCATTTGATCCCTTTTGGTGTTTCAATATAATGAATGGCTTCGCGGCTCCATTTCCAGAGATCATCTGGATGAGCAGTTACTTCGGGCAGTATATTCCTGCCGATTGTTTCCAGGTGGTTCAAACCTAATGCCAATCCGCAAGTACCCAGTGCGGAGTATTTGATAAATTCCCGTTTTGTTAATTTCTTATTCATTATTCAATGCTATTCTCAAAGATAACACAATTCAAAATTCACAAATAACTCAACACTCAACACTCAAAACTATTTTGTCCGCCAATAAATCACCCCACAGCCATAAAATTAACCCATGCAAGCAGCAAACCGGTATAGATCATCCCGATCAATGGGAAGATGAAAACCGCCACGAAAAACATTCCAAATGCTGCACCGGCCAGGTCTGCACCATAACTGGATGAAGCAACTTTTGCCAGAGAACCCGACTTTAGCCTGCTTGCAAGTCTATATTGTATTCCCAGCAATGCTGCTGCAATAAAGGTGAAAAAGCAAATAAGTGCAGCGGGCAACAAGGAATAGGAGATGTTTCCCAATCCTATCAGGAGCAATGGCAATACCCCAACAAAGATGCCCAGGATCATCTGTATCCTGATAAATGCTTTTTTGTTTTCTGAGAAAAAAGTATGCAGAAAAGCGGCTCCGGCGGCCAGCCCGGCCATGAAAGACATGATAACAATACCAGCCATCTGATAAATAAATCCATAGACCATTTGTAAAGAGACCAGCAGTAAAAATTCTGCTGCTGAGGCTGTGAACCCACTTGCGAACAAACCTATGTTGAAAGGGGAAAGTCTCATAACTATAATTATCATGATGATCATAGGGATCAGGGCGACAAGCCAGGGTGGAATCTGGAACATCCCAAGCCACCTCAAGGTGCTTAGAAATGCTGCCAGCGGATGAGCATCAGTATTTATTTGTGCTTCAATATCCAATGCTTCTACCATCTGACCGGCCCTTTCATCAGTAAGCTGGTCATCGAGATAGTAACGGTTGACATAAGAAGTTGAAATTCCTTTATCGCTGATCATCTCTGTAATATTTCCCGACAGGGGTTCATCAGAAGAAATGAAATATGTATTGTTTCCAGGAATAAGCCTGGTATGGAGGAAATTATTTTTCAGGGTATTGAAGATCGTGCTATAAAGTAGAGCAGTTTCAACATCTAAATAATTACCAGCCGCAGGCAAGTGGATACTCATTAACCCCTGCTTGTGAAGTCTTGACTTCATCTTTTGAAAAAAATCATTAGTGTAAAACCTGTTGTTGCCTATGGTGGACGGTGGTGCTGAGTTAAGTATGATAACATCATACATCTGATCAGTTTCCTGCAGGAAAGAACGTGGGCTTGTGGTCACAATATGTATAGCGGGTGGCCATTGCAGGCCGTTGAAGTGCTCTGCAGCCTCCATTGACCATACATCGTTATCAACATAATCAAAGTGTTCAATATTATATTTCAGCACTTCATCTCCTGATCCGTCAAGACCGCCAGAAAGCATCAAAACATTTTTTGGAGATGGGTGAAGACACATTGCATAATGCACTTTCTCCTCTCGGTCGATAATGTCATCGGAGATCAAAATAGGATTTCCGGAGATAAAAAAGTTATGTTGTCCGGCTTTTTCTGTAACAACCAACTTACCAAATGGTGTGTCTTTGCTTAGTAATAGTTCTTGATCCGGGTAAAGCATCTTTGATACCTGAATATCCAGGTCCATTAAGAAGATCGAAATGATGAGGGACATGGAAACAGAAATACCTATGATCGATGCAATAATTTTTTTTTGCCGTGAAGCATACCAGATAGCAATCAGCAGATTCAGTATCAGAACCAGGCGGAGGATCTGCATGGAGTTGAGATTATACACCAGGATGGAATAAAATATTATTCCACCTACAAAGCTGCCAAGAGATTCAAAGGCATAGATGCGGGAGATGTTGTTTTTTTGATTTTCAGGAAAGGTGGCAGAAGCAAGTAATGTAAACATCATGCCCGATACCAGGCAAAAGGCAGCCAGGCCGGCCATGCTCAGGAGAATAATCCCCTGAAGGCTGATCATCACTCCCGGTGCATAAAGCATGCTTCGCAGCCATACCGAAAATAGAGCACCTGCGATGGGGAAAATCCCAAGAAGAAAAAGCAGCAAGAATATCGATAATTTATTTTTATCTTTTTTATAAACATATCGTCCCAATACGGCACCTGTGGCAGTGATCAACATCCACAAGGCCAGCATGACACCGATCACAAGTTCATTGCCCATGAAAAGGTTCAGGAATTCCCTGATCAGCACCAGCTGCACAATGAAACAGGTGAATCCCAGTATAAATGCAAGTGTTTTATACTTCATTTTCTGATTAGTGTTGGCTGCTGGCTGTGGGCCGAAAGCCGGAATGCCTCGCACCTAGCACCCAGTACCTAGCACCTATCAAATATACCCAATTCTCTTCGTTTTACCATCTGCTTTTACTATCTTTGTTATCCTTGTTGGTCAATTAATTACTAACAAATGAAAAATAGCAAACTCATCAGCCTTATGATCATCTTATCCTTATTTTCAGCTGGCTGCCATTCACAGGATCCGCTGGAGGCACCTGTGAACAGAAAAGCCTATGCGGCAGGGAAGTTTTATGCTGGAAGCAGTTCCGGTCTGAATACTGACCTGCAACAGCTTTTCAAACAGGCAAAGGAAAGTGAATATGATCATGTACAGGCCATCATAGTGCCTCATGCAGGCTATCCCTATTCAGGCATAGTAGCTGCTTCAGGATACAATCAGGTGGATCCTGACAAGGAGTATGAACATGTATTTGTGATCGCTTCCAGCCACACTGCCCATTATCGGGGAGGATCCATTTACAGCAAGGGCAATTATGAAACTCCCCTGGGAGAGGTCGAAGTCGATCGTAATTTGGCTGAGAAACTGATCACTGAGAATGACATTTTCTCTTTCCAGGCGAAAGCCCACCAAACAGAGCACAGCCTGGAGGTTCAGTTGCCTTTCCTTCAATACCATTTGAAAAAGCCTTTTAAGATCATCCCGATTGTGATTGGAACACAGGATGCTGCTGCATGTAAGGATATTGCCGAAGCGCTCAGACCATATTTTAATGAGAAGAACCTCTTTGTGATCAGTACCGATTTCTCACATTATCCGAAATATGAAGATGCCAGTGAGGTGGATCAGAAGACTGCAGATGCTGTGACCACGAATTCTAAAAAGGAATTCATGAAAGTGTTGAAGACCAATGAAGCTTCTGGTATCCCAAACCTGGCGACGGCCATGTGTGGTTGGAGCTCTGTGCTGACCTTGCTTAACCTGACAGAAGATAATCCTGAAAATCAGTATCACCAGGTACAATATATGAACTCAGGTGATGCCAGTTATTATCCAGATAAAAGCAGGGTTGTAGGATATTATGCTATTGCTGTCACTGCTGGTGGAGAGGAACAGGCAGATGCTGAATTTACACTCACTGAAAAAGATAAGGCTGATTTGCTGGGCATCGCCAGGTTGACGATGGAAGAATATGTGAACACCGGGAAAACACCCAAACTGAATACCGAAGGTTTTTCTAAAAATCTGAAAACACCCTGTGGTGCTTTTGTTACGCTGAATAAGAATGACCAGCTCCGGGGTTGTATTGGATCTTTTGAACCTGCCGATCCATTGTATTTAGTAGTGCAGCAAATGGCTTTGGCAGCCTCAACAAGGGATTACCGTTTTTCAAAGGTTAAAAAGGAAGAATTTGATGAAATCGAACTGGAGATTTCTGTATTGACACCTATGAAAAAAATCAGCTCCATTGATGAGATAGAGCTTGGTAAACATGGGATATATATCAAAAAGGGATCATCCTCAGGAACCTTCCTGCCCCAGGTAGCCACAGAAACTGGTTGGAGCCTGGAGGAATTCCTTGGCCATTGTGCCCGTGATAAGGCCCGCATTGGATGGGATGGATGGAAGAACGCTGATATTTATATTTATGAAGCTTTGGTTTTTCACGAATAATGTGTTTTTACCGAACAACCAATTGCTCACCCAGCTTGTCTGATATTTGAAGATTATAACTTAATTATACTTTAATATGCGCAACAATAAACCTACTTTTCTCACAGCCCTGATCCTGGGACTGTGTACCACTGCTTTTACACAAACGACCACTGTACCCGAAAGAGCCAGGATGCACCATGAAGTGCCTGGAGAAAATTCGATCCCAGTGGAACTGAAGGAGATCAAAACCTCACCTGCATATTCATTTGAAACCAAGGGTTTCTTTACAAAGCAGGCAAATGTTAATTCTGACGGACAAAATATTTTGGGAGATGCTGCCAACGAGCCCTCTATTGCTGTTGACCCGACCAATCCCGACAGGATCATGATCGGCTGGCGACAGTTTAATAATGTGGAAAGCGCACACCGTGAGGCAGGGTATGCTTATTCTCTTGATGGGGGTCAAAGCTGGACTTATCCGGGAAATATTGATCCCGGTGTTTTTCGCTCAGATCCCGTCCTTGATGTTGATCCTGAGGGGACTTTTTATTATAACAGTCTGACTCATAATACCAATGGTGATTTTGTGTGTACAGTTTACAGGGCGCAGGCCGGAACTGTAGAATGGGATGAGGGTACCTTTGCGCAGGGAGGTGATAAGCAGTGGATGCGCATCGATAATACGGATGGTGTAGGAGAATTCAATATTTACTCCAACTGGACCAAGTACTATAGCTATTGTCATCCGGAATATTTTACACGTTCAACCAATTATGGCAACAGCTATGAGACTTGTACAACAATTCCAGGAGAACCATACTGGGGAACTCTTTCGGTAGGACCGGACGGTGAGTTGTATGTTGTTGGTACAAGCGAATTTAGCGATATCATGGTAGCCAAAACAACAAATGCCCAGGTACCGGGTTCAAGCATTGCCTGGACCTTGAGCACTGGTGTTGATATTGACGGTCACCTGTCAGGCTGGACAGATATTAACCCGGATGGCTTGCTGGGACAGGCCTGGGTAGACGTTGATCGCTCAGATGGCCCTGGCAGAGGCAATGTTTATGTGCTTGCTTCCGTTACAAGGAATTCCAATACAGACCCTGCAGATGTTATGTTTGCCAGGAGTACTGATGGAGGTATAAGCTGGGACGACCCTGTCCGCATTAATGATGACGCATCTCTTTTAGATTATCAATGGCTGGGAACTATGTCTGTAGCACCGAATGGACGTATCGATGCTATTTGGCTTGATACGCGCTCCGACCCCTGGGGGCTTCATCAAAAGTCGGCCCTCTTCTACTCATATTCTGAAGATCAGGGTATGACCTGGTCGGTGAATAAACAATTGTCAGACATTTTTGATCCTCATGTAGGTTGGCCTGGTACTCCGCCACAAAAGAAGATGGGCGATTATTTCGATATGGTCTCCGATGAAGGCGGTGCTCACCTTGCCTGGGCAAATACACTTAACGGTGAGGAAGATGTTTATTATGCATACATCACGCCGGAGGTTGTTGGTGTCAATGAAGTTGATCCGGAAAGAAACTTCGTTAAGGTCTCTAACTACCCAAATCCGTTTTCAGATCATACCACCATCCGTTACACCATTGGTGAAGAAAATCATGTTAGACTGTCATTGTATGATATCTATGGTAAAGAAGTCGCCGAATTGGTGAATGAGGTGAAGACTGCAGGTAGTCATATTGTTAGCTATCATTCAGCGGATCTGCCTTCGGGGGTCTATTTCTGCAAACTTTCTGCAGGCAATAGAGTTGAGAGCAGCAGGCTAGTGAAGGTTGGGCGATAGGCGGTAGGCAGTAGGTAGTTAGTGTGAAATCTCTTTTTTATAACTCCAGCTTACCTATATTTATCCATCATCTCAATTTCCTACAAAGACGAAGGGATGCCATCAATAAAGATAACATCCCTAATATTAATTTAGTTATAACTAACTGTCAACTGTCAATTGCCTAAAGCCTAATGCCTAAAGCCTAACGCCTATTCCACCTCAACCAACACCGGATCCCCAAATCCAAGGCTTTTCAGTGCGTCCATCTGGGTAGCGGCATCACCGGCAATCACATAGTACATTTTCGTAGGATCGATGTACTTTTGTGCAAGCATCTTATGCTGATCAAGATCCATATTGAGTACGATGTCTTCTTCCCCTTTCACATAATCGAAAGGAAGTTCATACATGCTGATATTCTGAAGCATGCTACAGCAGTGACCTGAGGGTTTCAAAGTCGCAGTGCATTGGATTTCACAAGTGCATTTTTTGTAAAATCCATTTCTTCTTCGGTGATCCCGTTCCTGTATGCCTCCATCAGGTCTTTGAAGATCTGTGTTGATTCTTCCGTAGCCGATGAGCGGACACTGGATGATGCCAGGAAATATCCAGGAACATAGCTTCCTGTAAAGTAGGTGCGTGCACCGTAGGTATAACCTTTTTCTTCTCTGAGCACCATGTTCACATGGCTGTTGAATGATCCACCCAGCTTATGGTTCATCACGGTGGCCGGATAATAATCATCATCGGTGCGTGCCATAGAAGGAGCTCCAATATAGATCACCGATTGCTTTGCACCGGGAACATCGGCAAAATATACCACAGATGTCTTCAGGTGGCTCCGGATAATTATATTCAGGGAAAACTATATCTCTTGCAGTCCCATTTTTCATCAAGCCCCTGAGGGACTTAAGCACCTTATGCTTCGGTGATATCACCGGCCACATGGAAAGTTGCTACACGGGTGAGAAATTTGCATTGTAATAATCTTTCAGGTCATCCATGGTAATACCTTCTACAGTTTCGACAGTCCCCTGCGATACCAGTATGAGAATATATGTTCGTTCCCATAAACCAGTTCATTGAAGGTATTCCTGGCGATGGAATTGGGATCTGCCTTTGATCTTTTCAAGCTGTTGAGGACGGCGGTTTTTGCCAGGTCAAATTCTTCTTCATCCCAGCTTGGTTCAAGAAGGATCTCTTCTACAAGGGCAAGGGTCTTTTCATAATTTCTGCGCAAGGGTATTCACACTGATGCTGATCGATCCGTCCTGAGGCATACATGTAAATTGATGCACCGAGCTTTTCAATGGCTTCTTCCAGTTCCTGGGGGGTTTTGTTTGCTGTTCCTTCCATCATCATGGTAGCCAGCAGATGAAGCAGCACCTGATTTGTCGAGCTTGTCGAGATAATGGCCTCCTTTTAGTACAATTGAGTATTGAACCAGCGGAAGTTCATTGTTTTCGATGCCATACACTTTCATGCCGTTGTCCAGCTCTCATGTCCACACTGCGGCAGGTTGAGCAACGGGTCGGGCCCATCTGCAGGTTGTTCTGAACGGTCAAATTCGGTTGCGGTCATTACTGATCTCAACCTCTTCAATCTCATCCATGTTCAACCTCGGTGGCGTTCATGACATCTTCTTCCACAACACCTGCATCAACCGAACCTTCGGCGATCAGATCGAGTTGCCCTTTAGGCACAAAGCTGGTGGCAAAGAATGGCTTGTCTTTGATATATTTGTTATACACCCTCCAGATATCATCTTTTGTTACAGCCTTCAGCCTCTCAATATCGGTTTTATAATATCCGGGGTCACCGGCATATTCGTTATAGTTAGCCAGCTGGAATGCCTTGTACAGCACACTGCTGATCCCATTGTAGAAATCAGTTTCGAGGCTGGCTTTGATCCTGTCTACATCTTCTTCGGTGAATCCTTCTTCTTCAAACATCAAAATGCTTCAAAGATGGCATCTTCCACATCCTGCAGGCTTACGCCTTCATTGGCAGTTACACCAATATTAAATGTTCCTGCGATCTCCTGGCTGCCATTATAGGCATACTGGCTTGATGAAAGTTTTTTCTCTTTTTCAAGGACGATATACAAGGGTGCTTTTTTGCCGCTTGAGAAAGTTCACCAAGGTAGGAGAGGGGGTATGCATCATCATTATATTCTTCAACTGTTGGCCAAATCATGCGGAATTGTGGAGCCCGGGCAAAATTATCTTCGTGGTAAAGCTTTTTGGTTTCTTCCAGGACTACAGGAATGGGATCGGGATCCAGTAACATCATGCTCCTCTTGGGATCTCTCCGAAATATTGCTCAATAAGTTTTTTGGCATTGCTCAATTTCAAAATCACCTGCCAGTACAAGCGTGGCATTGTTAGGTACATACCATTTTGAGTGAAATTCTTTTACATCTTCAATGGTGGCATTGGTAAGGTCTTCCATTTCACCGATCACAGTCCAGCTGTAAGGATGCCCTTCGGGATAGAAATTATGCGCAGTCACTGCGCCAGTGTGTCCGTAAGGACGGTTGTCAACCCTTTGCCGTTTTTCATTCTGAACAACATTTTGCTGAGTGGCAAATGCTATCGGTGTTACAGTGTTGATCATATAGCCCATCCTGTCAGATTCGAGCCAGAGGATCATTTCAAGGGCATTTTTGGGTACCACCTCAAAATAGGTAGTGGCATCATTGCCTGTTCCTCCGTTAAGGGTTCCTCCGGCATTCTGTATCAGTTTGAAGAACTGATCCTGTCCAACGTTCTCAGATTGCTGGAACATCATATGCTCAAAGAGGTGGGCAAAGCCGGTTCTTCCGGGTACTTCCCTGTTCGAACCCAACATGGTATTGAACGGCCAGCGCCACAATGGGATCCGATTTGTCGACATGCAGGATCACATCCAGTCCGTTGGAAAGGGTGTATTTTTCATAATCAATGCTCAGTTCTGCATCTTTTTGTTGCGTACAGCCCAACATGAATAGCATGCTGAGTGAAAAGAGTAAATAAATAAGCTTTTTCATGGTTTTTGATATTGTTTGATGGTTGGTTTTTAGAAGAATATGCAATATATGAATCTTTTGAATATATACCTGTTGTGTTGATAAATGGTAGTATCTGGTTTGCGGTTGGATGTAGACTGTTGGCTGATTGCTGCTAGCTGGAGGCTGTTGGCTGATTGCTGTTGGCTGTTATTTCATATTTATTTTTCATCCAAAGCGGACTTTTTCTAAAAAATGGTATAAATATTTAGACAAAGATTAATTTCAGTAATACCTATAACTGCATGTTTAAGAAAACAAAAGTATATCAGTTGGCTTTTGAACAAGCTATGAAATATTTTTGAGATTACAAAATCATTTCCTAAGGAAGAGAAGTACTCATTGACTGATCAAATCAGAAGATCATCCCGATCTGTATGTGCTAATATTGGGGAAGCATATAGAAAGCGCCAATACCCTGCACATTTTATAAGCAAATTATCTGATAGCGACATGGAAAACACTGAGACTCAAATATGGATAGACTTTGCATTGGCGTGTGGTTACATTGATAAGAGTTGTCATAAAACCTTAACACAAACTTCTGTGAAAATTGGAAGTTTCCTTGGATTCATGATCAGAACCCTGAAGATTCCTCCCTAAATCTTAATAAGTGACAGCAGTCAGCCAGCAGCCTACAGCCTACAGCAATGTTACTGATCAAGAAAGAAACTCACAAACTTCCGGGAAAACGCCCCCGGTTGTTCGGCATGAATAGAATGCGCTGCGCCATCAATGAGCTTAAATGTTGTTGGCCCGCTGATGTTTAGGAGGGCTTTAGATTCTTCGGCGGGATGAGAATATCCTCGACACCACTCATGATCAGGGTATTGTGTTTGATCTGCTCAATGCGTGATCTGGCATCAAAGCCTGTGATGGCATCTACCTGTCCCTTAAATCCTTCCAGCGTCTGTGGGTAGGGATAGGCCAGTGCAAAGATGATGGCGGCATCCATAAATTTTTTGTTCTCAAGGGCTTTTTTAGTAAACAACCAATGAAACATGATCCTGAACCAATCAGCCACATCATATCCATTGAGCCATTTTTCATAAAGATCGTCGAGGATGTTTTTGGCTTTTATTGACAATTGAGGACTGCTGCTGGCCAGCACAAGCTTATCGATACGATCAGGGTACATCAATGCCATCTCCTGGGCAATCATACCTCCCATTGAGTGACCCGAAATAGGTGAACCTTCTCATGTCCAATATGATCGAGCAAGCCAAAGGCATCACTGGCCAGGTCTTTTAAATCGAAAGCTGAACCATCATCTCAGTTCTGCCGCATCCCCTGTTATCAAAAATGATCAATCGGTAATTTTTTGCCATTTTATCGAGAATGAACTGCCAGCTCTTGGAATCGCTGGACATGCCGGCTACCATGAGAATTGCTGGTCCTGAACCATGAATTTCGTAATAGATTTCTGCTGCACTGCTTTTTATAGAAAGGCATTTAGATTTTGGATGTTGGATTAGTTATAATTTAAAAATTCCGTTTATGACGACTTTATTGCAAATTGTTTTAAAGCTACAATACTTGCACCTGTTGTCATCCTCTGTTTGAATAAACGGTATATCAGGATCAACAATTTCCTGAAATAAGATTATAAGTTGTTTTCAAATTCCCTTAATATCTGTAGATCAATGACCTTTTTTTCAACGGGTTCCAGCAAGAAGGCCATTTCCCGGCGTCCGTAAAGAGATGATCCCTGCCTTAAGTTCCAGATCTTGAGGATTTTCTTTATGAAAAGCCATGAATACATCATTAGCTGGAATGCCTGGCTAAATTCCGGATCAGAAAAAAGATCATCCCAGGTCTTAGGTTTAAGTTTACTTGCAGTAACACCACCTGTTTTGTAATCGAGGATCCTGCTTTGCCCTTCTTTTGTATCAATTCTGTCGACGGTGCCTTTAAAATTTATTTCACCTATGATCTCATTATCACGTTTAACCGTAGTAAAGAATTGTTTTTCAAGGCCCGTAATAACCAACTCTTTTTTATCATTCAGCCAGGCAGCTTCCCTGTCAAAAAGCTGATTGAGCATATGTTGGGCCACATTCACGATCAGGTAATTTTTACCGTAGCTGATATCGTCATCGTGATAATACCTTTGAAACTGCCGGGCTACCTCAGCTTTGGTTTCCTTTTTTAAATCATGAAAAACTTCCTTTATGAGCACCTGATGCTTGTATTTTTCGAGGATATTCCTGAGAGATTCATGGATAACGGTCCCAAGAGTTTTTGCATCAATGGTTTCTTCGAGCTCATCTGCCTCCTCTACTTTTACTATTCGTGAAAGGTAGAATTGCAGGGGGCAGTTAATATATTTATTGAGAGAACTTGGATGAAAACCTTTTCTGGCTTCTTCGCTGAGGAGCCGCAATACATGCTCATCTTTTTCGATGATGATCGATGTATCCCTGTTTCCTGAAGGGGGTGGCATGGAAAGGAGCTCTTCTGTTATTTTCAGCTGGGGATTATATCCCGGACCTTCATGCTGTAACTGGGTAATAAACCGGCTTTTTTCACCTCCACCCAATAATCCTGACTCCGTATTGTAAAGCAGGTATACCTCTTTTGGTGTTTGCAGGAGTCGATAAAAATGATATGCAAAAATAGCGTTGTTATGGCGGTAGGTAGGTAGCCCAAACTCCTGTTTCATATCATAGGGAATAAAAGAGTTGGGCATTTTTGCAACAGGTAGCACTCCTTCATTTACAGATAGCATGATCACTGTTTCAAAGTCGAGTGTTCGTGTTTCGAGCATTCCCATTACCTGCAAACCTTGCAGGGGCTCTCCGCGAAAAGCAATTCGCTCTTGTCCTGAAAGCTGGCGAAAGATCATTTGCAGCGTTTTCAGGGTACTGATGGTCTTGTAAGTTGATATCAGATCATGGAGTCGCTGCAAAAGATTGCTGAATCGGAAGAGGTATTCCAACTCCAATTCATATTCGCGACTGGAATCCTGACGGAGCCCGATAAATCCTTTACGTAATATGATGAGTAAGGATTTCAGGGCAGCCAATACAGAAATCGGGTTTGGTTCCGTGGGAAATAATTCCATCACCCCTTCAGTCCCAGTTTCATTAAAAAGCTCTTTTATACTGCCTGAAGGAAAGAAGATCCTGTTGCTTTTCCTGATCAGATCTTTCAGATCGTCGGCCAACACTCCTTTGTCACCGTTTATTAGCATGTGAAACCAGGGGTGGCTGATCAGGTTAAGTAAGTCCTTGCTGTAATATGACCTCCCATCGTCATTCCTCATTTGCGATAAGCGTTCTGCGTTTCTGTGCATGCTAAGGGTGGCATCCAGCAAAGCATACAGTGGCGTATACTTCAGGGCAAGCCCCATGGTCACATTAAAGCTTCCAGCCTCATCAGGGATACTGTTAAGAGCGGGTAGAAGCAGGCTTTCATCTGAGAGGACCAAGGCGGTGTTATCGAGTGATCCTTTTTCTTTCAATAATTTTTGAAGGATCTCCCCGGCATACTTGAGTTGACCGGCGTTCTGTGGCACTCCTATTACGTGAATATCTTTCTTCTCTGCGAAGTTATTTTCTACCCAGCTGTGTTCCTTTTGATCCAGGATTTTGAAATATTTGCGTAAAAATGTTCCCGCCTCCTGCAATGGATCATTTGTATAATATTCATCTGCATCCCAGAAAACTTCTGCTTTTCCACTTTTAAGCAGGTGTTTGATGATTTTTTCTTCGGAAGGGGTGAGGGCATTGAAGCCAGCAAAGATCACCTTCTCCCAAGTCCAGCTTCCTGCCATGGATTCAATATTCTCTGCAAGTTGCCTGAATGCACTTCCCTGGTAGGCCATCTGTTTTTCAGCGTGATACTCATTCAGCCCCTGGTAATATTTCTTTATTGACCTGAAAAAATCAAGATATCTCTTTTCAAAGTCGCTCATCGGCCTGCCATCGGGATTCCAGAGGGCCATGGCTTTGGTGTCACTCAGGTAATTGAATAGCTGATCCCGATCAAGCATATACATGTCGATCTCATTGAAATCAGAGAGCATCCATGACGCATAAGGAAAGAATTCTTCGATGCTGCGGGACTGATCTCCTTCGAGTTCGCGATGAAGGGAATACAGGCTAAACTGGTCACGCAATGGATCGGTAATCGTTAACCCTGAACACTTAGCAACGAAATCCTCAATAGAATAAAATTCAGGTAAAAAACTTGTCTTTTTCAAGAGGCCGGCCAGATAATCTTTGATGAAGAGTATTGCACGTCGGTTTGGAAGAACAATACATGTTTCTCCCAAACGGTCGCCCTGTTCTGCAAAAATATGTTCAGTAAGTTTCTTAAGAAAAGCTGGCATGCAGTAATAATTTTGACCGCATTAAAGATAGGCAATAATGATATATGATATTTGATATCTGATATCTGAAGTCTGAACTTGAACGCTACAGCTTCGCATATCCCATATCGGATACCGGATATCGAATTTCTAAAGGCTCCCCATCAGCATATTGGCCAATTGCAGTCCTTCCGGCTTCCCGGCATCAATCCAAAGCCCATCATCATGTCTGAAAGCCTTAATCAGCTTGTCCTGGCAAAGTCTCAGGTAGGTGTCGATGATGCTGAATTTGCCAGTCTCTGTAAATAAAGGGAAAATCCCGGGGCTGATTACATGAATTCCGCTAAAAGCCAGGGATATAAGTTGATTTATCGTTCCGGAGGGAATGATCTTCTCACCAGTACTACGGTTTTCCCAACCCTGCATGCGCTGTTCTTCGTCAAACAGGAGGTATCTTGAGGTATTTCGATCTTTCACGGCCAGCGTAGCCAAAGCTTCTGATGCAAGGTGTGCCTGGTAAACTTTTCGGAGATCAATATCAGAAAGTATGTCTACATTATGTACAATGAAGGGCTCGTCTCCATCAAGGAAGGGTGCAGCATTCAGGATCCCTCCGCCGGTTTCCAACAAGGTGTCACTTTCGTCAGAGATGCTGACGGGAATATTGAAATAATCTTTCTCTTCGAGGAAGGATATGATCTGGTCTGAATGGTGATGCACATTGATGGTGATGTTCGTCACCCCCTGTACTTTCATTTTAAAGATCAGTCTTTCAAGCAAACTCATTCCGCCTGCCATGACCAGTGCTTTGGGAGTATTTTCGGTAAGGGCTTGCAGGCGCGTTCCTCTGCCGGCAGCCAGTATCATGGCTTTCATGCTTGTTTTAATTTCTTGGGCTTACAGATCTCTTTTTCCTTTTCCGTTGCTGCATGGCATGTCTTGCAAAGGTATTTCGGCTTGTCGTAATGCCTGATTTTTTCGCCTTCTTTCAGTTGTTTACAAATCTTCTTGCTCATGTGAACCAATCCTGCTTTCTGTTATTTCTTGTTCCCTGTGGTTAAGTTTGATATGTATAACATATTTCTTTGCTAAATGTTCAGCTAATTTGTCGGCACAATAAACAGAGCGGTGCTGGCCACCTGTACAACCAAAATTGATGCTTAGGTTCTCAAAGCCTCTTTCGATATAATTCTCCACTGCACGATCGCAGATTTCGAAAATATTATAGAGGAATTTATCTACTTCCCTGTACCTGATAAGGTAATTTATAACTTCCTTATCACGGCCCGTCTTTTCACGGTATTCTTCCAGCCTGCCAGGGTTAGGCAGTATCCTGCAGTCAAATACAAACCCGCCTCCATTACCAGATTGATCTTCAGGGATGCCGGCTTTGAATGCAAAGCTGCTAATGCTCACCTTCAGGTCAGATTTAAGGTGGTGTGCAGGTAGATACTTGCTGCTCTGTGTAAGTTTCCTTAATACTGATTTTAATTCGGTCAGTTCTGGTTCCAGTGGATGCTTATTTAGTAATATCGCCAATGTTGCCATGGCCGGTTCCAGGCTTTCTGCAAAATGCGGACGCTTCTCAAAAAGGCCACGAAATCCGTAGGCACCGAGTACCTGGAATAAGCGCAGATAAACAAAAGGATAGAAGTATTTCATAAAAATATCCCTGTCAACAGTGTCAAGGCTTGCCAGTTCATCAAGGTACTCATCGATCAGTTTTTCCCTTATTTCTTCAGGAAAGCGTGCTTTTACTTGGTAAAGGAAAGATGCCAGGTCATATTGTAAAGGTCCCTTTCGGCCTCCCTGATAATCAATAAACCATGGTTTACCTTCTTTAAGCATCACATTGCGTGACTGAAAATCACGATACATGAAATAATCCTGCCCTGCCTGGTTAAGGAATTCGGCAAATCGGAGAAAATCGTTTTCAAGCAACTGCTCATTAAAAGTGATTCCTGCTGTTTTCAGAATATAATATTTGAAATAGTTCAGATCCCAGAGCATCGATTGCTGATCAAAAACGCTTCTGGGATAGCAAACTGAACAATCCAGCCCCTTGATGCCCTTAACCTGGAAATATGGAAGCATCCGCACGGTATTTGATAGGTAGGAGTAGAGATCGTCAGAAATATGTTCGTGTTTCTTCCTGGTGGATATCAGTTCAAAAAGCTGCAAATTACCCAGGTCTGACAGGAGATAAATGCCGTTTTCAGGTTCACTGGCCAGGAGTTCAGGAACGGGTAAACCCAAAGATTGAAAATGTGTTGTGAATGAAGTAAATGCCTCATTTTCTTTTAGGTCGGGATTATAAGCTCCTATCACAGAATGATCCTCATTTATCAATCGGAAATACTTCCTTGGAGAACCTGATGCAGCGATTGTAGATATGCTGTTGGCTGCCTTTCCCGACCAGGATTCAAATAAATTTGCAATCTTATTTTCCGGTTGAACTTTCATGCCTTATCTTTGTTGCTTTTACAAAGTTATACATTTAAAATTAAGGAATAATGAGTAAGAGCGCTGAAGACATTCTAAAGACAGCCATCCTGCTGGAGCGCAGGGGTAAGGCATTTTATACAACTGCAGCTCGCCAGACTGAGAGCGAAGCCGCACGCAAGATCTTCACTATGATGGCAGAGGAAGAAGAAGAGCATATTAATTTTCTTTCCAGGCAGTTTTCTGAGTATGAGAAAAATGGTAAGTTTTCAAAGAACGACATGGAGGAGCCGGTTGACGATACCGAAGTAGTGCTGATCCTTAGCGAGCAGGTGAAGAAAGAGATCTCCGCCGCAGGATTTGAGGCTGCTGCTATCTCTGCAGCCATCGACTTTGAGAACAGGGCTATTGAAGTGTACCAGGGCAGGGCCGATGAAGCCACCGATGCCAACGAAAAGGAAATGTACCAGATGCTGGCCGACTGGGAGAGGACCCACCATCATTTGCTACATAAACTCAATGAAGACCTGAAAGAACAGATCTGGAACGATAATAATTTTTGGCCGTTTTAGTGAAGTTTGTCTTTTTCTATAAGAACTTGATGTGATAAAGTAGTCATTTCGAGCGAATGCGAGAACTAAGCGCAGCGTTCTCATGAGCGCAGCGATTAAATCTATTTTTGGATATCGAATTTCTACAGATTTCTCCCTTTGGTCGAAATGACTTTATAAAAGCTTGTTATCGATTATTTCAAAATCACCTTCTCCAGGTATTTCGCCTCCCGGGTTTTGATCTCTATAATATATAGTCCTGCTTCGATGCCACTTAGATCTAGCTTATGAAGCATGCCTTGCGGAGGTTGACTGAAGAGAATTTCTTGTCCGTTCACATTTCTAATGATAATTCCATCAATTTTATCAGCGTTTTTTGCTTCAATATGTAGTATCCCCCGACTTGGATTGGGATAGATCGAGAAAGCTTTCTTATTCGTTTCTTCGTATATTCCAAGGCCCCCCACATGAATATAGCCTGATTCAAGCAAGATATTCTCACCATAATCATTGATCACAGTTAAACTAACGCTGTATATGCCGTGTGTGCCATACAAGATCTCAGGTGGGCTTTGACCATTAAATGAATCAGGTGTACCTTCCTCAAAATACCAGGCCCATGAATCTGGATTCCCGGTAGAAAGGTCAGTGAACATTATGCTTTCACCCTCAAGGATCATGGTGTTATTAGCTTCAAAATCAGCAGCAGGGGGATAATCTACATCCACGAAATCATCAAGAGTAAGTGTATTTGTATCTGCCGGATTGATTACTTCCAGCGTCACAGTATATTGACCAGGATAATCATAAGTAATGGGCGGTGGAAATTGCTCATCGGATGTAGCTGGGTCTCCTCCTTCAAAAGTCCAATGCCATTCGGTAGGACTGCCAAGTGATTCGTCAGTAAATATAGCTTGATCTCCAACAGCTACCGTTTGATCATCAACAGAGAATCCTGCAGTGGGTATGGGATAAGTTTGATCACCCACTTCGACTCCTATCCCTGTGATTATTTCTCCTGTCGACTGGTCTTCAATGAACGCAAGTACTTCACAACTGTGGACTATGTATCCGGATCCACCAGAATTCCATTCGTAATTGAGTGTAATAAGACTTCCCTGTGTGGTAGGCTCAGTGATCACATCGCCCCATTGCCCAAGAAGATCTCCCCTGAAGGTATGCTGGTGTGAATATGGGCCTGAAGCACCGGCCTGCTGGGTGATGATATTATTCTGAGACAAGAGTACATTGATATGGTTCGTGTCAATCATATCCTCTGTAAAATATATCTCCACGATGATATACAGCGTATGTTCGAAGAATTCATACATCGTATAAATTCCCATATTGGCTGGTGACGGTTCCGTGAGTATATTATTACAGTGATTTACCCAATTTTCAGGTTCCTGAAGCCTTTCACCGTCATAAACACGTCGATTTATTAAAGTGCTTGGCATGAACCGTGAGGACCCACAATATGGGATTGTGTAAAAAACGTTTGGAAATGTTCTTCGTAAATTCAGATCGCCCTCATAAGGAAAAGTGAAGCCGGAGTTTGAAGGATGATAGTTTACGCAAAAGGCCCTGCCTGGATTTGCATCAAGAATGCTGTCCATAAGGTGGTTTCCCACCGGACAGTCTGTGCACCTAACTCCTGTAAATCCTTCAAGGATTGCATTTTTATTCATGGGCTCAGTGCTGACATAATTCTGAGCGACCAAACCAGAAGCAAGCAATAGCAAAATAAAGAATAACCCATTTTTTAGTCTCATCAGAATATGGTTTTGGTGTATCTATACAAATATAACACCTTAAGGGAACTTTGTAAAGTATCTGCTTACAGAATTATTTAGGAGATTTCATCATGAATATAATTTATCTCAATATATTTGCAGCATTACTAAATCTATCATTCAAATTTGAAAGAGTATGGACTTACATGACAAAGGAATAAATTCCAAGTTAATTCATGCTGGTGGATTCAAAGATCCACTGGGAAGCGCAACAACACCGATTTACCAATCATCAACTTTCTCATTTCAAAGTGCCGAGCACGGTGCGCAGTGCTTTGCAGGTGAGAGTGATGGTTATATCTATACCCGGCTGGGTAATCCCACCATCAGGGAACTGGAAAAAAGTGTTGCTGAGCTGGAAGGTGGATTCGACGGTATTGCAACTTCTTCCGGAATGGGAGCCATTACAACAATCTATATGGCATATCTTGGTTCCGGTTCACATATCCTTAGTCATGATGCACTGTATGGTCCTGCAAGGGCTGTAATAGAAACTTTGTTTTCAAAATTCGGAGTGGAATATACCTACATAGATACTGCTGATCTGGACCTTGTTAAGGCTTCCATCAGGCCGAACACAAAGTTGATCTATACTGAAACTCCTGCGAATCCAACAATGGGCATCACCGACCTCCGTGCCCTGGCCAATATTGCCCATGAGCACAGCATCCCACTCTGTGTTGATAATACCTTTTGCAGCCCATACCTGCAACGTCCACTCGAACTCGGGGTCGATATTGTAGTTCACTCAATGACGAAATTCATCAATGGCCATGCCGACATTGTTGCCGGTATGATCATTCCCAAAACAGAAGCTGATTATCGTACAATCCGCCCTGTAATGACTAATATGGGATGCAATATGGATCCCCACCAGGCGTTTATGACAAGGAGGGGATTGAAGACTCTTGGCGTGAGGATCGACCGTGCACAGGAGAATGCGATAAAGGTGGCAGAACATCTTGAAAAGCATCCCAAAATTGAATGGATTAAGTATCCAGGCCTGAAATCACATCCGCAATACGAACTGGGAAAACAGCAAATGGATGGACCCGGTGCCATGATGAGCTTTGGCGTTAAGGGTGGGTATGAAGCTGGAAAGAAATTAATGGATCATGTTCAACTCGCACTTCTGGCGGTATCGCTGGGTGGAATAGAGACCCTGATCCAGCATCCGGCATCAATGACACATGCCAAACTAAGTGCGGAAGCCAAAGAAAAGGCCGGCATCAGTGATGAACTAGTGAGATTTGCTGTCGGTATTGAGGATGTTGAGGATATCATTGCCGACCTTGATCAGGCATTAGAATACGTATAAGGGCTGGCTGAACATCCCTACATTTGATTTCTTGTTCTAAACTGAATTTTGTAACTTTATTGTTGATTTGAAATTAATGATAAGCGGGATTTTGTATAGGTTTATTTTCGTTTTGCTTTTTTTTGTGATTGCAGGACAGGCCATGTCACAGCGTGTGGCCCTGGTCCTCAGTGGAGGTGGAGCCAAAGGCCTGGCGCATGTGGGTGTATTGAAAGCATTGGAAGAATATGAAATCCCAATCGATTATATTGTTGGTACTTCTATGGGAGCTGTGGTTGGTGGTCTATATGCCAGTGGATATTCTCCTGATTCAATTGCCATAATTTTGTCCTCAGACAAGTTCCAGAGATGGTCAACAGGAGTGATTGAAGATAAATACAACTATTACTTCAAGCAAAAGGAGGCTGATGCTTCCTGGATCAGCATCAAATTCAATTATGATGATGTAAAAAGAAAGATCAAGACAAAGGTGCCCATGAACCTGATCCCTCCATATGAGATGGATTTTGATTTGCTTGAATTATACGCAGGTGCAAGTGCAGCCTCTGAATATGATTTTAACAATCTCTTTGTGCCTTTCAGGTGCGTGGCAGCTGATATTGATTCAAATACTGCCGTAACATTAGCCAGGGGGCAGCTGGGAACAGCCATCAGGGCTTCTATGACATTCCCATTTTATTTCAAACCCATTAAAGTAGATGGGAAGCTCCTTTTCGATGGTGGGATGTATAATAATTTCCCTTCAGATGTAGCTGAGGATGTTTTTTATCCTGATGTGATTATCGGGAGTAAAGCGGCAGGTAATTATGAAGCACCGGGAGAAGATGATATGATCTCACAATTGCAAAATATGATGATGACCCCGGCTGATTTTGACCTGGACACCGCCTCCGGTATTTTGCTGGAGCATGATCTTGCCAACAGGGCACTGTTTGATTTTGGCAGGCCTGATGAAGCGATCAATACGGGCTATCAAACCGTTATTGATAACCTGGGGGGGATTTACGACCTGATTGAAAGAAGGGTTAGCAGTTCAACTTTGATGGCTCGAAGAAATGAATTTATTGGAAAGAAACCTCCGATCATGATTGATTCAATCCATATTGAAGGCCTGAACAATAGTCAATCTGAATATGTGAGGCGGCTGTTTAAACAGAAAGAAGCATTGATTGATATTGAAACGGTTAAGTTGCAGTATTTTAAACTCATTGCTGATGATAAGATAAGTTCAATATTTCCTGAACTGAAGTACGATGCAGTTTCGGGGTATTATGACCTGTATTTAAATGTGAGAAAATCTGAAAATTTTGTTGGATCTCTCGGTGGGAATATCAGCTCGAGTACTGCCAATACAGCATTTGTTGGGCTTGAATATCGGTATTTTGGGAGACAGGCAATGAGCTTGAGTACCAATTTATACCTGGGAAGGTTCTATAATTCCTTCGCCCTGGGAGGAAGGGTTGATTTCCCTACCAGAACGCCATTCTTCATGGAACTGGGCTATATCTGGAACAGCAAGAACTATTTCAATAATACTACATATTTTTTCGATGATAAAACACCAACATTTCTTATTTGCAAAGAAAGCTACGGCTACATCTCCCTTGGAATACCTGCAACAAACAGGGGGAAACTGGTACTTGGATTAAACTATGGCGGAAAAAAAGACGAATATTATCAAAGTAACGTATTTGCGAGGGAGGATACCGCAGATATAACAAGATTCGACATGGTCGCTCCCAGATTGACCTTTGAACTTAATTCATTGAACAGGAAACAGTTTGCAAATGCAGGTGCCAGGTTCCTGGCAGAAGCAAGATATGTATTTGGTAAGGAGACACATACACCGGGCAGCACATCTGCTGAAGAATTTGAATGTGAGCATGATCACTCCTGGCTACAGATACGTGTATTATATAATAATTATTTTGATCACTGGGGCCCCGTGGCAGTTGGGTTCTACGGTGAATTGCTAATATCCAACCAGCAATTCTTTGATAACTACACCTCAAGCATACTTGCAGCTCCTGCTTTCACCCCGGTGCTTGAAAGTAAAACGCTGTTCCTGCCAAAATACCGGGCCTATAATTATGGAGCTGTTGGATTGAAGTTTGTACTCGATATATACCGGAAGATCGATTTCAGGCTTGAAGGCTACCTCTTTCAGCCATATCAAGAGATCCTGGCCGACGAAAATATGAAAGCCACCTACGGTAAAGAATTTGCATATAGGTCTGTTATAGCTTCAACTTCAGTGGTTTGGCACAGTCCTCTCGGTCCATTAAGCTTGAGCGTTAACTACTATGATCGAAATAACGAAAATTATACTTTCTTCTTTAATTTTGGCTACATCATCTTCAATAAGTCCATTTCTGAATAGTACTTTAGGAATCCCTGTTTATATACTATTTTCGCCATCAGGAAAAAGATTTTGCCTGATACAAAATATTCTTATTTTTGCAGTCCTTATTGTTAAGGATACCCTAAAAGTCTTTAATTAGACACATTGGAAACATCTAAGTTGATTATGGAAAACAAGAAAACTCTTGATCAGAATCCAGGCGAAACCGTCAGCCCGGAGGAGAACGTCGAAGCTGTAGAAGACAAAGCGACTAAATTGAAAGACGGTGAGCCGAAGAAGGAAGAATTAGCATCGGTGACCGAGAAACAACAACCAAAAACTAAGAAGGCAGCAGCGAAGAAAAAAAAGCCCGCAACAAAGAGCAAGGAAGTACTAAAGGTTAAGACTGAAGAAAAGAAAACTGAAGTGGAATCACCAAAGGTAGAAGTTGAGGAGGAAAAAGCTATGGAGGAAGCTCCTCTAGTTGAGGAAGTAAAAGCTAAAGAAGAAGCGCCTGAACTTAAGGCTGAAGAAGTAAAGGCTGAAGAAGCGAAGGCTGATGAAACCGAAGCTGTGGAAAAGGAAGCTGTTGCTGAAAAGGAGGATGTTACTCCTGAGAAATCTGATGATGAGGATGAGGTGGATGAGGAAGAAGCAGATGAAATAGAAGAAGCATTTGAGGAGTTTACTGCTGAAGAGCTAGTGAACAGGTTAGAAGAATTGGTGCAGGCTGAAGATATCACAAGTATCAAAACCAAGATCGCCCTGATCAAAGTTGCCTTTATGAAGATGCTGAAGGAGGAGAAACAGGCAGCCTTGGATAAATTCCTTGAAGAAGGGGGACAGAAAGATGATTACAAGCCCCAGGACAACCCATTCGAAAAGAGATTCAACAAAGCATTTGAAGTATATCGCAAGAGCAAGATAAAGTATAACGAGCTACAGGAAAACCTTAAGCTCGAAAACCTGGGAAAGAAGAAAGAGATACTGGAAAAGCTTAAGGAGCTGATCAGCTCTGAAGAGACACTCAAGAAAACGTATGATGAATTCCGTTCGCTCCAGGCCGAGTGGAAAGAGGTTGGGATGGTGCCTTCCGGTGAAGTATCGAACCTCTGGCAAAGCTACCACTTCCTGGTAGAGAAGTTTTTCGATAAAGTAAAGATCAACAAAGAGCTCCGTGATCTTGATATGAAGAAAAGCCTTGAACTGAAGATTAAGCTTTGTGAGAAAACGGAAGAGCTCCTGCTTGAAACCTCTATCATAAAGTCATTCAAGCAACTTCAGAAGTTTCATGATGAGTGGAAAGAGATTGGACCGGTGCCACAGGAACAGAGTGATGAGCTTTGGGAACGTTTCAAAGCTGCCACCGATAAGATCAATGAACGCCGGCGTGAGCATTATGGCAAACTGCAGGAGGAACAAGAACAAAACCTGCTTGCTAAATCAGGTTTGTGCGAACAGGCTGAAGAACTGATCTCAACTACCCCTGACAGCATGAAAGGCTGGCAGGAGCAAACGGCCAAGATGAATGATCTGTTCAGTGTATGGAGAAGCATCGGACGTGCCCCTAAGAAAGAGAATGGAGAGGTATGGGATCGTTTCAAGGGCAGCATGAACACTTTCTTTGCCAATAAGAAGGAGTTCCTGGGAAGCATCAAACAGGAACAGATGAATAACTATAACCTGAAGGTTGATCTATGTGTAGAGGCTGAGAACCTTAAAGAAAGCACAGATTGGAGAACCACAACTCAGGATTTGATCAGACTTCAGCAAGATTGGAAAAAGATCGGACCAGTTCCCAGGAAACACTCAGATAAGATATGGAAACGTTTCAGGGCAGCCTGTGATGAGTTCTTTCAATAATAAGTCATCTCATTTCTCAAATGTGCATGAAAATGAGCAGCAAAACCTGGAGAAGAAGCAAAAGCTGATTGAAAATATCAAAGCTTATGACTTTAGCAAGGATAAGGCCAAGAATCTTGACCTCCTTAAAGGTTTTCAGCGGGAATGGATGGAGATTGGCTATGTGCCGATGAAAGCAAAGGAAAGCATTCAGAAACAGTTCCGGGAAGTTATTGATGCCAAATTGGATGAGTTGAAAATCAGTTCAACAGAGCTGAGCAATGCAAGCTATAATACTCGCATGGAAGCGGTGAAGGGGTCACCGGATGCTGACAGGGTATACCGAAAAGAGATCAGCTTTCTCATGAATAAGATCAATAAACTCAGGGACGATGTGAACCTTTGGGAAAACAACCTGGGTTTCTTTGCAAACTCCAAAAAAGCCGATGTGTTGAAGCAGGAATTCGAGCAAAAGATCGAAAAGGCCAAGCAGGACCTTGCAGCCATGGAGGCTAAGGTGAAGTATCTGCGCAAAATGGCAAATGAATAATGTTAGCTGTTTGCTGTTTGCTGTTAATTGGTAGTCAATCCAGCAGCTTCCAGCACCCAGCACCCAGCACCCAGTCCCCTCTATATAGCATCCTAATTATCATATTATTGCTATATTTGAATCATGGCAGGCAATACTCTTGGAACAGTATTTCGTTTCACCTCCTTTGGCGAGTCTCATGGAAAGGTCATCGGGGGGGTGATCGACGGTTGCCCTGCAGGCATTGCTCTCGATATGGAGTTGATCCTGAGGGATATGGAACGACGGCGCCCGGGAAGAGGATCTGCCACCAAAAGAAAAGAGTCTGACATCCCACGTTTTCTGTCGGGCTTGCTTGACGACAGCACTACCGGTGCCCCTATTGCCTTTGTTATTCCAAATGAGAATGCCAAACCCGACGATTATGAATATCTGAAGGGAATTTACCGGCCATCACATGCTGACTATACCTATCATAAAAAATATGGCATCGATGATCACCGCCTGGCTTATCGGGCATCGGCCCGCGAAACTGCCGTGAGGGTAGTGGCAGGAGCCATTGCCAAACAAGTGCTGGCCAGATCGGGAATTTTCCTGGCAGGGATAACCAGCTGCATTGGTCCGCATTGCATCGACCGTGACTATTCCTTTGAGGAGATGGAGCTGGCTGCTACCACCTCTATGCAATGCCCCGATAAGACCCTGAACAGAAAGATGAGAAGTTTCCTTACTGCACTTCGCAAAGAAGGTGATAGCATTGGATGTGAAGTTCAGGCTGTTATCACAGGTGTGCCGGCCGGCATAGGCGATCCCATATTCAATAAACTCCAGGCCTCCCTGGCATCAGCCATGTTAAGTATAAATGCTGCTGTGGCTTTCGATTTCGGTAGCGGAAGACATGCTGCCGCGATGAAAGGTTCAGAATACAATGACCTCTTTACAGTACATAATGGCCACATTCGGACAGCCACTAATAATAGTGGTGGCATACAGGCCGGAATTTCCAATGGGGAGGACATCACACTCCGTGTGATCTTCAAACCCATCCCAACCATATCAAAACAACAGGAAACCGTTAGCTACGAAGGCCAGCCCACCACAATAAAAGGCAAAGGGAGGCATGATGTTTGCGTTGCGCCGCGTGTAGTACCGGTTGTTGAGGCGATGGGAGCGTTGGTTATTCTTGATCACTTATTGCTTTCTAATAGCGTTAAATTGTAAATGATTGCTTTTCTATGAGTACCTGCATTTGAGGACCGAAAATCGAAGAGCGAAGATCGAAAATCGAACTTGAAGGGTGACATTTTCCATTTTTGAGTATTAATAGATATGGGAGGTGTCTTTGAAAACAGGTTAATTGAATTTGCAAATATTGTGCTAATCGTTTGTGATCAGATTAAACGAACAGAGGTTGGGAATCATTTAAGATCTCAGTTAATAAGATCAGGAACAAGTGTTGCATTAAATTATGGGGAAGCACAAAGTGCGGAGTCCAGAAAAGACCAACATCATAAGCTTAGTATCATTTTAAAAGAATTGAGGGAATCCTATATAAATCTTAAGCTTATTAAGCTTAATAGGCTTTGCAAAGATGGTGCATTACTTGAAAAAACACTTGATGAAAACAACCAGCTAATCTCAATTTTTGTGAAATCAATACAAACAGTAAGAAAAAAGCTGCATCAAAAATGAATTTCGATCCTCGATTTTCGATCTTCGTTCTTCGATTTTCGCTCCTCGTTTTTCTACGGTCTCAGCATCCCTTCTACATTCCCAAACTCTCCATCAACCTCTGCTGGTACCAGTCCAAGAATATGTGCAAATAAAGGGTAAAGATCCACATTATTGAAAGTTGGATGCTTATGACCACTTTTAAATGCAGGCCCTTTTGCATAAAAGATGGCATGCATGTCGGTGTTGCGGTTATCATATCCGTGATCTCCAAGGCTAGCACGTCTGCCATCACGTTTTAGTTTTATACGCCAGGCACTGTCGGCACAAACAACCAGATCCATGCAGCGTGGGTTGCTGCCATAGTTGAGACGTTCGGGCACTTCAGATGACTTCCAAACCTTAAAATGTTCTGCAGTTAGCAGCGCATTGTACAATGAATCCAGGCAAGCTTCTTCAGCCAGGATATTGTAATTGGGATTATATCCCTGGATCTCTGCTATCCAGCTTTCCTTTATATAATCTTCAAGGTACTCCGTTCTGTCGGGATGCGATGCCTGCATGCCATGGTCGGATGTGAAGATGAGGTTGATCTCATCGGCATTTGGGAGTGCTGCGATCTTTTCCATGAAAATTCCCAACAGGGTGTCCTGGTACATGATCACTTCATTGGTTTCTTTTGCAAAAGGACCGTAATCATGCCCTGAATGGTCTGGTTCGCTCATGTACCACATGATCAGGTGAGGGCGTTGTGCTTCAGGCAGTTGTAACCAGGCGAGGACAGAATCTATGCGATCCTCATATGGAACCCGCCAATCATATCTTTTAGTGATTGAAGGTTGATGGCCGTCGATGATAGCCTCTGAGCCTACCCAGAAATAAGATGCACTCTTCACTCCCTGTTTTTCGGCAGTTACCCAGATAGGTTCACCACCATAAAAATATCCATTCTCAACCGCTTCCCGCTTTGGAATAGCATAATAAATGTTACTGTCGGGATCCCAGAAAGAGTTCAATACGATGCCATGATTGTTAGGGTATAATCCTGTGGCCATGGTATAATGGTTGGGGAAAGTTTTGGATGGAAATGCAGGCCTCAAGGAGGCTGCTTTCACACCTGTAGCGGCTATGGCGTCCAGGTTGGGCGTGGGTATGCTGTCGGGATAATCCCAGCGGAAACCATCCATGGAGAGCACAACCAGATATGGCTGGCTTTCTTCTTTTTTGCAGCATGAGCTGGATACAAATACTGCCACGCTTACTACGAAAAGGTATATGAGGATCTTTTTCATGTTCAGAGAATTATAGAATTGGCACAAAAATAAAAAAAGCCGCCCAATAATGGACGGCTTTTAGAAGTATTAACAAATACTTAGTATTTCAGTCGCTTTCCTAGAAGAAAAGCTTCCAACCAAAGTTGAAGGTACGGCCAAAGCCATAAAATCCTCTTACACTGGCTTCGTCGTGACCGGAACCATCATGAGCATCTGCCCAATATACCTGATCAAATACATTATAAATGTTGAAGGTAAATTGTGAGCCGAGGCCGGCAACTTTAAAGTCATATGCTGCATAGAAGTTAACCATCACCCATGAAGGAACTTTGTAGGCTTGCTCCCTGTCATTCGGGTCATCCCTGTCAGCAGGATCAAAATCAGCGTAGAAGTTATCATAATAGATGATGTCTGTACCAAGATGTATCTTGTGAAATGGGTTGTACTGCAGTTTCAGACCAAGCTGGGTCTGTGGTGCATCACCAACCTTCAGGCCTTCTGCATATACATTGGTTGTATCCTGCTCAAAAGTCTGGTCGTCAGTAACAATGGCTTGAACATCATTGGTCCATTCCCAGCTACCAATTGAAGCAAGGATCCCGATATCAAATACATCTGTTACATGCGCCAATGCTTCAATTTCAATTCCCATATGGGTCGCGTCGAGGCCTGTGATGAATGAACGAGTGTCTTCTCCACCCTGGCTAAATGACCTTGAAAGCAATGATTTATCTTTCCACATGGTATAATATCCATTCACATGGGCATTGAAGTACCTGCTGATAAAGCCATAACCTAGTTCAAACCCAAGAATTGTTTCATTCTGGAGGTCTTTGGTACTTAACTGGTTGGTATAGTTGGGCCATAAGAAGTTAAAGTCCGGAGCCTTTGAATAATATCCAAGATTAGCGAAAATATTATGATTCTCATTGATGTTATAGTTAGCGCCGGCTTTTGCATTATAACCAATCTGGGTTAATGTTTCACTTTCCTGGTCAGCTTCATTTACATAGTTGTAACGGTCAATCCTTTTATACCAGGTGTTGGACAGTGTACCGGCAACAAATGCGGCAAAGTTTCCTGAAGTATACTCGAACTGAGCAAACGCACCTCCATATCTTACAAGTCCGTCATTGTCATAAGCGATCTTGTCGCCTACCATCATGATCTGGTTTCTTCCGGCAACGCCGTCAACAGCATATTTATACTCCTCAAAGTAGAAGTCACCGCCCATGAGGTCACGTACTTCCCTGTAGTGCTCACCTTTATATGAACGTCCATCGATACCCACCATGAGGTTCATGTTATCGTTGAGCTCAATTTTCAAGGTTGAAAGTACGCCATACCAGAAGTGATTGTTCACGGAGTTACGCAGGATTGTCTGACTCTGGCTCATGGTGTCTCCATCAACAACATAAGTGGTATCAATGCCTGTATTGTTGGAGTTCCAGTCAACGGCTGCATCCCAGTTAATTTGTCCTAATGAAGTATATGGAGCATAGTCGCCTAAGGGGCCTGTTCCACCGCCATTACCTGTTGAAATGTAAGCTGAAGTAGCAAGGAATAGTTTTTCGTTGATGTCGTAGTACCAGTTTGCTGCAAACTGAGGTTTATGATAGTAATTTTTACGCTGGTTCAGTGGTTCGCCAGCCCTGTATCCCCAGTCACTGTTGTATTTGGCACCCCATTTTTCAATTTGTTCTTTTGAGAGCCATGATGAGCGTTGTCCATGCTTTTGTGGAGCACCAATGGCTGTAAATGCCAGTTTGTGTTTTTTACCGATGTCCTGGCTAACTGAGAGATAATAACTCCAGGCATCAACACTTGTAGCGTCAATATAGCCTTTGCCCCATGTGCGTGAACCAACAAAGTAGATGGCAGTTCCTGTGCTCATTTTTCCTGTTGAGAGGCTGAGTGTCATTTTTTGAAGTCCATAATCAGATACTTCATATTTGAATGATCCGCCTTTTTCAGCATCTGTTGTTTTGGTAATGATGTTCATCGTACCCCCAACAGAGTTGATGGCAAGCTTTGAAGCACCAAGACCACGTTGTACCTGAACCTGGCTTGCGGCATCTCCCAGGCCTGCCCAGTTTGACCAGTATACCCATCCGTTTTCCATGTCATTAACAGGAATACCGTTGATGAGTACAGCAACATTACGCTGGTTAAAACCACGGATGTTCACACGGGCGTCGCCATATCCACCACCTGATGATGAAGCATACACACTGGGTGTGAAATCGAGGATCGCAGGAAGGTCGCGACCGCCAAGTCGTTCTTCAATAGTCTTAGATTTAACTGTTGAAACAGCAACAGGTGTTTTCCTGTCAACTGCAACAGAAGCAATCACCTTCACCTCATCAAGGCCAATCGATGTCGATTTCACCGGGATGATGCCAAGATCAGTAACCTGACCGTTCTTTACGGTAACATTCATACTGATTTCCTCATAACCGACAAAACGAATAAGCAACACATGTGATCCTGCAGGGGCTGAGAAAGAAAAACTTCCGTTGATGCCCGCTGTGGTTCCAAGTGTTGTTCCTTCAATGGCCGCGGTTGCTCCGAGGAGGTTCTCATCGGTATCAGCATCTCTGATGATACCAGTGACCGTACCTTGCGCAACTACTGCGCCGGATAGCAGCACGAAGACTGCTAGCAATAGAATTTGGTAAACTTTTTTCATAGTAAATGAATTTTGGTTTAAAGATTTTCACGTAAATGTAAATAGTATTATTAATGCATCTGTTAAAAAAATGTTAACAATATAAACAGTGTGAATTGTACTAATATTCTATTCGTTTATAATGAATGTTTTAGAAGTTGATATCTTGTTTAAAACAACAAAATTTAAAATGATTCCAGATTATTTTTAGATTTTGGCATGATAAATTAAGTAAGCAGTTGAACATAGAATCTTTGCATTATATAAATAGATCTGAGACTACCCAAAATCTCTATAATCGTGTGTTTGTTGAAGGAATTATTTCAGTGATAAAATCCATGAAGGTGTGTAAGAAGTCATGATTCATAATTTATAATTCGCAATTCGATTTCCAACTTTCTAGAAATAATCCTTGCTATTGGCATAAAGATTGTTTAAGTTTGCTAGGAAATTTCAATACCATTTCCAGGGCATTTAAGGCTAATAAAATTTAATCATTATTAACTTTTATCTGGAGTTGTCCAACGGTTATCGAGAAGGTCAATACACGTTTAACTGTCTATCCTTTAATAAGTTATTTTGTTAAATATTGTTGATAAATAAACAAAACTCATATTTGTTTAGTTGAGTATTTGACTATATTTGTTTATAGATTTCTAACCCGAATCTAACTTATTACATTGATACCAAGAGCGATTATATCACTCCTATTTACATTCATGAGTCTCATGATAACGGCTCAGGAATATCTTGACCAGATATATACGAAAGATGGAGATACTATCAACTGCTGTATCTCTTTTGTGAATGATCAGTATGTTTTCTATTATTACCCTAAACGCGATATACGCCGGCCTGACAAGTTAAACACAAGTGAGATCAAAGGTTATTCGTGGACAAAAGAATGTTTACCGAACTTCAATGAAAATGTCCCGTCTACTGTCAGAGAAAAAGAAAAGAAAAAGTGGGGTTATGGAGTAAAGATGGTCCAGCAGTTCAACATGCCCGTATACCATAGCATCCTTGCCCTTAATGTTCGGAAGGGAAATCATAATTTGTATTTCGGCCCTCATTATACCCATATTTCGAAGCAGAAGATCAAAGCAGATACTGATGTAAGCTATGATCAGAATACCTATGGTCTTAACATGGGATATATGATCGTGCTGAAAACACGCAATGAAATTTTTGATGTATTCCTTCAGCTGGATGTTTCTCTATATCAGGAAGAGTACTGGTATTACACTGGCCTTTATTCTGAACTCGAATCCGATACAAAACTTACCGCTGAAAACTGCATCAGTGTTGGTGTCAAATATAATATATCAGATAAGTTTGAGATTTTCGGCGGGTATGGAATAGGCGCCACTGATGGATTTATATTTATGTTCGAGGAGATTGTTCCCCACCTTTATTTCGGCCTGCAATATAACTTCAAATAAGCAACAGGCTCCAATTCTTAATTCTTAATTCTTATTCTTATTCTTATTCCTTGTTCCTTGTTCCTTATTCTATAGAATCTTCTTAATCAACCTCAATTGATGAGTATACTGCCCGCTTTCCATATTATAGATCCCCTGGTGATCAACCTTATCGATGCGAACACAGCCTGAAGCATGAATGACGCGGCCCTCCGGAAGCAAGATGCCGACATGCGTGATCATGCCCTCTTCATCATCGAAGAACAAGAGATCGGCAGGCTTTGCATCTGTGATGAAGCTGATGGTTTCGCCTTGAGCTGCCTGTTGCGTAGAATCGCGAAGAAGTTGTACCCCGGCAAGCTTATATGACATTTGAGCGAAGCCCGAACAGTCGATGCCAAAAGGTGACCGCCCGCCCCAGGCATATGGCGAATGCAGATACATCATCGACATTTCAATAATTTTCTCTCTCCCGCAATCCTGGGGAATGGATTCGGTTAAACCTTCGAAGAAATATTCATATTCTCCTGCTGAGAATGCTTTATTGCTGAGTCCGTGGAAAGAGCTGCCCAATAATATTGGAAACCACGACTGCAGGCCTCGATTCTCGATCAGTTGCACAACATCTGTACTCACACTGCAAGGCAGCTCATGCAATCGCCTGAATTCATCCTCGCTGATCTCATAAAAGGAGGCCTTATTGATCCACCCCTCATAATTATCATAGATCATCCTGATGTGCAGCCAATCCTCAAAACTTTCAATTATGGCATATAGTTCTCCAAAAAGTAGTTCTGTACATCTCTCTGCCCTGTGGGAGGGTTCTGTACGCACAGGTACTACACTGTGATTGCAAAATCCAAAGGTCTTCAGGCCATCTTGATGAAGTGTTTCCAAAATAATTTGTTTAATAATGCAACTAATCTCTTAATAAATTGTTTATTAGACGAATATATAAAATTATTATATATTAGGAGGCGGAATTATAGAAAAGTTGAAAATTGTATAATTTCGCCCCAGATTCAGATCGCGATGAAAAAACTCTTTCTTTTTATAAGAAACCAATATCAACAGATATTTAAAGGTTTCCTGTTTTTATTGGCTATTGCCATTCTCGTATGGATTTTCCCACAGGAAGGGAAATTCAAGTATGAATTTAGCAAGGGCAAGCCATGGCTGCACGTAGACCTGTATGCCCCATTTGATTTTCCAATCTATAAACTGGATGAAGATCTGGCAAAAGAAAAGGTGGATGCTTTACAGGGCCTGCCATTCTATTTCCGTTATGTCGATGCTGATAGCCTCCTGATAGAAGAAACACTGGAGCCGGAATTTATCAGGCACTGGGAAAGTCTGGTGCCGGATTCTTTGGATAATGCCGGGTATCGGGCCCGAAACCTGGAAACATTCCGGGAGATCTACCATTATTTTCTTGATCGCGGTATTGTTGATATGGTACCGGAAATCGAAAGCCTGCCTGGAGAATATCCAATTATTGTGGTCCGCAATAACCTGGCTGAAGAATATGATCTGGAAGACCTGCTAACATTGAACTCTGCCAATGAGTTGCTGCAACAAAAACTATCTGAAAAAGATGGGGTGGCAAAAGAAGTACTCTCAACTTTGCTTATCCGTTTCATGGAGCAGAACATCGTTTTTGATGCAGAAAAGACCTCCCTGGAGAGAGAGGCTGCTGTTGCATCTATCTCTCCGGCCTTTGGACTTGTACAGGAAGGAGAAAGGGTCATCTCACGGGGTGAATTGGTAAATGCTGAACGATATATGGTGCTTCATTCGCTCCGGGCAAAGTATGAAGAAGACCTGGGTGGATCAGAAACCTATTATGTGATCCTGGCCGGACAGTTGCTGCTGATCGCCATAGCCATTTCTGTTCTTTTACTGTTCTTCATTTATTTCAGGAAAGAGATCCTGGCCGATAATCGGAAGATCATGCTCATCCTCCTTAACATCATCCTGATTACAATGCTGACAAGCCTTACCCTCAGCATCGATCCTGCCTTTCTGTACCTTGTGCCAATATGTTTGGTGCCAATTATCATCAGTGCTTTCTTCGACACCAGGATGGCGCTATACGTGTACCTGATCACCATTATTATTCTTGGTTTCCTCGTACCTAACAGTTTTGAGTTTATCTTCCTCCAATTGATTACAGGTATTATAGCCATCATGAATGTGGCGAACCTGCAACGGAGGGGACAGTTCTTTATCACTTCGGTATGGATTTTTGTGACTTACTCAATTATATATTTTGGCCTCACACTCGTACAGGATGGAACTGTGAAAGAAATTGACCCGGTGATGTTTGCCATGTTTGGCGGAAGTGCTGTACTGACACTTTTTTCATACCCATTGATCTATATTTTTGAAAAACTGTTCGGTTTCATCACGGATGTGACCCTGGTGGAGCTTTCCAATACGAATAATAAGCTTTTACGGGAGCTCTCACTTAAAGCACCGGGTACCTTTCAGCACTCATTGCAGGTGGCCAACCTGGCAGAAGATGCTATCTATGAAGTTGGGGGAAATGCCTTGATGGTGCGGACCGGGGCACTCTATCACGATATTGGGAAAATGGATAATCCCATGTATTTTATAGAAAACCAGTCTACCGGAGTTAACCCACATGATGATCTCACTCATGAAGAGAGCGCAAAGATCATTGTTGGGCATGTGATCAAGGGGATCGAAAAGGCAAAAAAGTTTAAACTACCTGAGCAGATCATCGATTTTATCAGGACCCACCATGGTACACGCAGGGTTGAATATTTTTATACACTTTATAAAAATGAGACCCCGGAAGACGAGATCGATGAAAGTGATTTTACTTATCCGGGCCCAATTCCTTTTTCCAAGGAAACAGCAGTTGTGATGATGGCTGATGCAGTGGAAGCAGCTTCCCGAAGCCTGAAAGAACATAATATTCAGAATATTGATGGGCTGGTAGAAAAAATTATCAACCGGCAGATGGAAACAGGGCAATTTGTTAATGCCGACATCACCATGAAGGACATTTCACGAATAAAAAAGATCTTTAAGAAGAAGCTGATGACGATCTTTCATGTGAGGATCGAATACCCGGAAAGCGTCTAGTAGTTCCTGGTGCCTAGTACCTAGTGCCTATTTGAAGTGTATAATTATAAAGTTCAAAGTTCAGAGTTCAAAGTTCAGAGTTCAGAGTTCTTATGCGTTATTCATGGCACTCAGCGCCCCCGGGCCTTCATTAAAAAGGAGGTCGAGGATGCTCAGGTCGGCTTTAAATCCAAACCTTTCTTCAAATACCTGGTGATATTGCTTGAATTGATCTTCCCTAACCTCTTTTTTTGGTGAAAAACTGTTACGAAGATCTGTTGTCCCTTCAGGCTTATGGATATAATCTGTTGTTGGCTTGAAATCAACTGTTTTACCCAGCAACTTAAACAGGGTGTCAGCGATTTCCATGTTAAAATCAAGCAGGAATCGATACTTCTGATTGAAGAACACGTCCAGCTCATCCTTATAGTAAAGATAAAACGGAGAATTGCTATATGCTGCATCAATGCTTCGCTGGTGAAGTCGCTGCCAAGGTTCATTGTAAAAAATCTCTATGTCTTTTGTTTTAGTAGCTCCACCCTCTATTTTCGTAACCGGAATGCTCAAAGGCAGGATTCCGTTGGCAGTCATTATCTTGCATCTGTTGCGGTAGGTTTGTTTAGGGTAAGTTTCATGGGCTTCGATCAACACCTTATCGGCTTTCATAGATTCCTTTATCCATGAAATAGGAGGGAAGTAGGCTGTTGAAAGTAAGATCGTTTTCTGAACGGGCTCCATATTTGCAAAAATAAAAAAAGGGACTGAATTTCAGCCCCTTTAAAAATTCTGGTCATTTCGACCGAAAGGGAGAAATCTATCTAAATATATAAAACAGATTTCTCCTTACGTTTCACTTTAGTCGAAATGACGATGTATTATTAGTTCTCCTTCGCTTCTCCAAGCAGTACGTCATCAATCACCTGCTTAAAGGTTTCTTTTGGAAGAGCACCCTGAGCCATCTGTGGCTGTCCGTCTTTTGGAACGAATAGGATAGAAGGAATGCTTTTGATACCAAAGGCTCCTGCCAATTCGCGTTCTACCTCAGTATCGATCTTATAAATGTTGATCTTTCCCTTGTATTCTTCAGAAAGTTCTTCAAGAATAGGGGCAACCATTTTACAGGGTTGACACCAGTCAGCATAAAAGTCGATCAGGCAAGGCAGTTCTCCTTCAAATTTCCACTCTTTGTTTTTCTCGAAATTAAATACCTTTTCGAGGAAGGTTTCTTTTGTTAATAATTCCATTGATTATATCCTTTCATTAATTGTTTTCGTTGTTTTCGTTGTTTTCATTTTCAGCTGGTGCTTTCAGCAAGAAGTCATCGATAGCACTCTTGAATGTTTCTTTCGGCAGCGCACCGGTCGACATCTGAGGTTGTCCTTCCATCGGAATAAAAAGTACCGCAGGGATACTCCTGATACCAAAGACAGAAGCCAGCTCACGCTCAACCTGGGTATCTACTTTGTAAATATAGATTTGTCCTTTGTATTCTTCAGCCAGTTCATCCATGATAGGAGCGATCAGCTTACAGGGTTTACACCAGTCGGCATAAAAGTCAATGATGGCAGGTTTGTCGCCAAGGTAGATCCAATCTTCCTTATTGGTTTCAAAATCCATAACACGTTCAATGAACATTTCTTTGTTCATGTGAATGGTTTTACCCTCATCAACTACATTTTCGGTAGTCTGGGTCTTATTATCAGCCTGGGCTTTGGTCTCTGTGGAGTTGCTGCAGCTTACTGCCACTATGGCCGCAAGTAGTAATAAAATGGTCCTGAAGTTCTTCATCGTTAATTTCTGTATTTAATTGATTTGCAAAGATAATGATTAATTTATAAATCGCAATGTTATCACTTTTTTCTATCTTTGTCAAAAACTGTTCCAAATCCTAAAATTGTCAGCTTGTCATGAAGAATTTGTTTAAATACATAGACCTACAACAATTTAAAGGAGATTTTTCGACTGAAGAGCAATGTCTTGCTTTTCTTGCGGATAAGAAATGGCGCAAGGGCTTTGAATGTCGAAAGTGTGGGAACACTAATTACTGTAGTGGCAAGAAACCCCATTCCCGGAGATGCACACGTTGTAAGGCTGAAGAGTCTGCAACAGCCCATACCGTCTTTCATGCCTGCAAATTCCCACTGCCATCCGCCTTTGAATTAATGTACCAGGTCTGCCACAAACCTGACATTTCTTCATATGAACTCTCACGTTTGCTTGAAACCAGGCAAATGACGTGCTGGAAATTCAAAAAAAAGTTACAGGAGTGCCTGGAAAACAATAACAGCCTTTTACTTGAGAATTAGTTTTTTGTAAACTGCTTGTCCGGTAGAAGTAAGTTTGACCAGGTAAATACCGGTCTCCAGTCCACCAAGATTCATGTTGATCATATTTCTCCCGACATTTACCTGTGTAGTCAGGGAGTGAACAAGCTTTCCATTCATTTCTGAGACACTGATGTCTAATAGCTCAATATTTTCTGAAAGGAATGATACACTCACATGATCTGTAGCCGGATTTGGAAATATCTCTACACTTGTCTCTAAAAGGTTTTCTTCAACATTAACCAGGTCTGTCACATATTCCACTTCCCAACCTGGTGCGGTGATCGTATAATTGGTCGAAAAGGTGATAAACATCTGCCCTGATGGAGATGTTACAGGGTCTGCAATAATATCTCCGGAGTATTCCGCAAGTAGTTCTGAATTAACAGGGTTATAAATTTTTACAACATCGAATTCCTCTTCTGTATGGAATGAATTGAAGCTCAAGGTGAGTTCACTGGCTCCGGGTGGATTGATCATCCACAAACAGGTGGATCCGTTATGGTAATCCTGTGGACCGCTGCCATCTGAGAATGTTCCGGATTGCTCAAACATGTTTGTCATACCATTGCAATAAACCGGAATCTCTGCCTCATAACTCAACAGCCATCCGGGCGCATTTCCGGAAGCATCAGAAATAAAAGTAATGAGCATCTTTTCGCCAGTAGAAGTAATTTCCCCAGGTAATTCAGTTCCTTGAAAGCTACCCAGTAAAGGGGCTGAAGTAGTTTCACCATCATACACATTGAGTATGTCGCCAGAGGCTGTATTAAATCCCAGGAATTGTAGAGTGATATTGTTTACTGAATCTTCAGGAGCAATGAGCCAGCTGCAACTGGCATCCGGCATATAATCGTTTACCGGCCCACTGCCATCGTCGATAGTGCCATCCGTTCCATCCAGGATATTTTCGCCCTGGCAATAGTATGGATAACTATAGCTAATGGTATCAGGGTAAGCATTGATGATCAGTTCCTGCGCCAGGTTAAAGTTCGATCCACCGGGATTCAGGTTTTCAGTGTAGAAGTATCCATCATATGATCCGCTCCATCCCCAGTTGAAATGATAATAATTCCCATCCTGGTATCCATCCAGCACAAATGCATGGCCATAGAGGTTTGGTACCGACCATCCGGCATAGTACATAGGAATAGATCGATCGAGGTGTGCAATTATCAGGCTATCCCAGTCCATGCTGGTGCTGTCGCGGTATACATAAACCGTTTCAGGCGAATACTTGAAAAAAGTACGCAGAACATAGGCAGCTCTATGGTTATACATTCCCGAACCATCTGGCCCATAAACCATATCACAACCAATGCCGAGGTGGTGGAGTAAGAGCGCCACGGCAAGATTGCTCTTGTTCAGCGATGTTGCCATCTCGTCCCATTCGTAGGTTGTATTGCCAAAATCAGCTGTCAGGGTTCCATAAGGCGGACAATCATAGGTGTATGATCCTGTTCCGGTTTCCGGCCATCGAAAGTAATTTACTACCTGGCCCAGTGCCGTTGCAACGCAACCAGCATAACAATGACCTCCGGGTCCGCCGCCATCTGCCGGACACATTTCATTATAATATTGTCCCTGGTCCCAGCTTGTTGTCAACATGGGCTCAAGAGCTTTCTCGGCTTTGAGTGGCTTTAGGTTATCAGGATTATCAGTGAGCAAGTGTTCCCACATGTTTGCAATTTCCTCATTTGTATATGCATTGCTCTCCACCGCTTCATTTACCTGCAACTTATAAATCTCAATAAGTTCTGCCAGCTGAGGTGGTAATCCTTCACCCGTGAATCTTCCTGTTAGCGAATATCCTGCCACAGGCCTGACCTTATCATGTGACGATACCAGTACATAACCGGCATTTGACATATTCACGGCAAACAGCATGGGTTCACCCTCTATTGTCAATTGAATAACTTCACTTGTCTTGACCGCATCATAGTCCGTTGCAGAGAATTGGTTAATGCGCTCATAGAAGAAGTTTTTAGCCACTTTTTCGGCTGTAGTTTTATCTATTTCTCCGGCATTCAGGATTGATAGACTAAAAAGTAGTAGTGCAAGGGTAAAAAGGTTTTTCATAGTCATAAGAATTTGAATGATGAACTATTACAAATATACTTTTTTATGATAAAGAAGTCAGTAAAAAAGTACATCCTGGTATTTGATTTCTTTATTGGTTTAGATTGGTTGTCTCCAAACTGAGATGGACTTTCTGCTTATTCATAACGTCCTCGGGTTTAGAGTGGCTGCATTGGGAACAGGCGGTGAGAGGGAGTTGCATAGGGGGGGCTGTGTGTTGGGATAGGGAAGGTTCGGTTTCCTGTTCCCTTGACTTTTTTTGGTTCTTTTTGGTCAAGCAAAAAGAACAATAAAAAGATGTTTTTATATATTTTTTCCATAAAGGGAAAAGTACTAGAAGAAATCTGTTATGTGTTCTTTCTTTAGAAGAAAGAACCAAAGAATCGAAAGTCTTCTAAGGCAATTTTTATCCCGAGTACTCGGGACAAAACCGCTGCCATTTTTTCGCTTCATGCATTACCCCGGGTTCTTGGGGCGCAATTTCGCTCTAAATGCAGCTATTGCAGCCGAAGACTTACAATACCGCAAATTCATACTCATGATAAATGTTATGCTTTTACGGACCCGGACGCAGTTTGAACCCCGAGTATTCGGGGTGAAAACCTTGGCCGGGGATGTCTTTTTTTGGTACTTTTTTGGACAAGCAAAGAAGTACATGAAATAATAGAGAAGATTGTAGACTTTAGAAGGAGAAGGAGATAGATGAGAGAAGAAGTACCTTAGCCTTCTACTATCTCTTTCTCCTTCTACTATCCACTTCTTCTTTCTTCTAACATCTATATAAAAAAGGAGAAATCTGAGTTTCAGATTTCTCCCTTCGGTCGAAATGACCAATATTTTCAAGACGTGTTATTTAACGATCACTTTCTTATTTACAGAACCTTCAGCAGAAGTCAGGTTCAGGATATAAATGCCTTTGGCAAAATTGCTGACATCAATACTTTTGCTGATATTTCCCGTTACATTGCTCAGTAATTTGGAGTAAACTGCTTCACCGGTAACATTCACCATACGCATTTCGACAGTTTGGTTACGATTAAGCTTGAAGTTTACATTCAAGGCATCGGTGGTAGGGTTCGGGAAGATATCGAGCTGAGTGAAAGCTTCTTTTTCTTCAACACCCACATTATCGATCTCGTAGCTTACTTCCCAACCAGGAAAACTATTGAATGAATTGGTGCTCCACGTGATGAATGCATTGCCGCTTTCAACGACAAATGGGCCTGGAATGTCATTACCGGAGAAAGTACCCAGGAGGGTAGTACCGTCATACACTTTCATCACATCCTTGTCTACTTCTGTGTCAAAGGAATTGAAAGTGAGTGTTATGGTATTGGCATCAGGGGGTTCGATATTAAACATGCATGTTGCCCCTGGTCCATAATGGAAGCTTCCGCTGCCATCATCAAAGGTCCCTACCGGGTCTGTAATCTCAAATATTCCGGAGCAATAAGTAGGGTAGTCAGATCTGAACTCAGCTTTAAAGCCACTTCCTTCTCCGCTGCCATCAGTGCTAAAGGCGATAAACAACTTGTTTCCTGTGCTGGTGTGCTGTGATGGAAGCGTGCTTCCTGTATATTCACCCAGCATTGGTGCCGCAGCTGTTTCACCATCATAGATCCTGAGATAATCACCTGCTCCAAGGTCAAACTCAACAAAGCTGATGGTAATATCTGTAATTGAGTCTTCAGTGGTTTGTGGGTCGATCAACCAGGTCGCATCTGTATTTGGCTGGTAGCTTTCTATGGGGCCGCTGCCATCTGTAAATTGGCCGCTTGGCTGTGTGATCACAGTATGGCCTGATGCATAATATGGATAGGCAGGATCAGTAGGGTAGAAATTCTTGACCATGAACTGATTGCCCCAGAAACCACCAACATCATTAAGTGCATAATAGCCATTGCCAGAACCACTCCAGCCAAAGTTGAAGTGAAAATCATTTCCCTGGTAGCCATCACATACGAAGGCATGCCCGCCTGATGTTGACTGACCGGCATAAAATAAAGGATGAGCATTATCAAGGTCAGCTTTCATGTAGTTGATCCACACTGTTTGTGTATAATTTGTCTTATAAAGCCCCTGGACAACGTCATATTTGAAATAATTTTTTAGCCCGGGGACTGTGGCAGAATAATATGCACTGGATCCATCTGGTCCGAAATCCATATTTAAAGCTACAGCGCAATGAAAAGAGAATTCAGCAATAGCACCGGGGTTTTTGCCATCAATGTTGTCTCTCATCCCATCCCATTGATAGGTCGTACTTCCAAAGTTAGCACATTGCTGGCCATATTCAGGGTGTGAAGTTGGCGTATAGCAGTGGCTGCCTGTTCCGCTAAGCGGGTAGCGGTAATAATGCATGATCATCGAGATGGCAGTGGCTCCACAACCTACATAAACAAATCCACCCGAACCACCTGCGTCTGCAGGGCACAATACATTATAAGGATAGTCCTGGTTCCACATATTGGTGAGGAGGGGATCGACATCTTTAGGATCTTTAGAAGTATTCAAGGTGGAAATTTCATCTGTAAGCAGATGTTTCCATTCGGCAAGAATCTCTGTTTCAGGCTGGATGTTGTTTTCACGTATATAAGCTACCTGGTCAACATAAGATTGCAGAAAGCTTGCATAAGAATATGCATGTTCCCCTTTTGGAAATTCGCCCCTGAAGGAGTAACCAATGATAGGAACATAGGCATCATCTGCTGAGATGATCATATATCCTCCATTTGCAAAATCAAACGAATAAAAGGCCGGAATACCATCCAGGTACCTTGTATTTTCATATGAGATGACAACGTCAGCAAAGGATATTCCCTGGTCATACTGATTCATTTTTTCAAAAAAGGAATTGATAGCCACTTTTTTGGCGTCTTCTTTTGTTACTTCGCCAGCCATTCCGCTTGAAAAAGCAAGAAAGACTATACTAAGGCTTAACAGTAGAAATTTCTTCATGATATTAATTAATTTAGTTTGGTTTCAATAGGTCGCAAATATATATATAATAGTTTATTTACAAGTTAAGATTTATCTTAAATCATTGGCATTGTTTACTATTTATACAGACTATAGGAAAGCTTGATAGGTTGCATGAAGGGTGCAAGGTTCAGGGTTCAGGGTGCAGGGTGTTGTAAATAGATAATTGCTAAATCCAAATCGTAATACCTTGTACCTAATACTTAATACTAATTTTATTATTTTCGCTGTTCAATTGATCATACATTCGAATCCGGGCATATGTCACTATTAATCAAGAATATAAAATCTCTTCTCCAGCTGAGAGAGGAAGGCGTGGAAAAGGTAGCAGGTAAGGAAATGGCTCATCTTCCTCATCTTGATAATGCCTGGTTGATCACCGATGGAGACAGGATCCTGGATTATGGTGAAATGACGGCTATTGAACGCGCACTCAAAAATGCTCCACCTGACCTTTTAGAAATTGATGCAAATGCTAAGTATGTCCTGCCAGCATTTTGTGATTCGCATACCCACCTTGTATATCCGGCAAGCAGGGAAATAGAATATATCGATAAGATCAAGGGCCTTTCCTATGAGGAGATTGCGAAACGTGGTGGGGGTATCCTGAATTCTGCAAAACGTATGAATGAAGCTTCTGAAGATGAGCTGCTTGAGTCGGCACTCCAACGATTGGAGGAGATCATGAATTATGGGACTGGGGCCGTGGAGATCAAGAGTGGGTATGGCCTGAATACCGAAAATGAGCTGAAGATGTTGCGGGTGATCAGGAAACTCAAAGCAATTATCCCCACTCAGCATTGTCTCTACCTTTCTCGGTGCCCACGCCGTTCCTGCAGAATTTAAAGGGAAACAAAAAGATTACGTCGACCTTGTTATTAATGAGATGATCCCGCAGGTGGCATCCGAAGAACTTGCCGATTATATTGATGTATTCTGTGATCGCGGATTTTTTACGGTGGAAGATACCGACCGCATCCTGAATGCCGGCATGAAATATGGATTGAGGCCAAAAATACATGCCAACGAACTGGATTATCTCAGGCGGGGTGCAGGTCGGAGTGAAATACAATGCCCTCTCTGTCGACCACCTGGAATACACAGGGGAGGATGAGATAAAAACCCTCATGGATTCTGAGACCATGCCAACACTCTTGCCTGGTGCCTCATTTTTCCTGGGATTGATCTATGCACCGGCCAGGAAGATGATCGATGCCGGACTACCTGTGGCCATGGCCAGCGATTTCAACCCGGGATCATCACCATCGGGGAATATGCAGCTGATCCTTTCCCTGGGAAGCATTGCCTACCGGATGCTGCCTGAAGAGGCCATCAATGCTGTAACTATAAATGGGGCCTACGCCATGGGATTGAGTGAAGAATACGGAAGCATTGCAAAAGGAAAGAAGGCAAACCTCCTCATAACAAAAGAAATTCCATCGTTCGAATACCTGCCTTATGCTTATGGTAGTGATAAGATTGAAAAAGTAATAATTGAAGGGGAGGTGGTGAAAAGTACTTAAAGTGCCTAAAGTACTTAGAGTATTTAAAGTTGGGTTAATTTTATAATTACCTAGCGCCCACAGCCCATCGCCTAATGCCCTGTATATTAAATGAGACAAGGAATAAACAAACTGATATAAGTAATGAAACAACTAATCGAATGCGTACCTAACTTCAGTGAAGGAAGGGATATGGCGGTGATCAAGCAGATCACTGATGAAATAGAGAGATCAGAAGGCGTTAAACTGCTGGATGTTGATCCGGGAGCGGCTACTAACCGCACAGTTGTAACCTTTGTGGGAGAACCGGAATTTGTAATCGAGGCGGCATTACCGGGCTGTTAAGAAGGCATCCGAAGTGATCGACATGAGGAAACATAAGGGAGAACATCCACGCATGGGTGCAACCGATGTATGCCCCCTGGTACCTGTTGCCAATATCAGCATGGACGAAACAGTTGAATATGCCCGTAAACTGGCAAAAAAAATTGGAGAAGGCCTCAATATCCCGATCTATTGTTATGAAAATGCAGCCTTCACAGAGGAAAGACGAAACCTGGCCAATTGCCGGTCCGGAGAGTATGAAGGGATGGCGGAAAAACTGAAAGATCCGCATTGGAAACCTGATTTTGGCCCTGCTGAGTTCAATGCCGGAGCAGGGGTTACTGCAGTTGGTGCCCGGGACTTCCTCGTAGCTTTCAATGTGAACCTGAATACCACTTCTACTCGCAGGGCAAATGCTATTGCATTTGATATACGTGAACGTGGCCGTCCTGAAAAGGGAAGGTGGCTCAATCACCGGTAAGATCCTCAAGGATGAAAATGGGAAAAATATCATGATCCCGGGGGCACTTAAGTCAGTAAAGGCCATCGGCTGGTTTATTGAAGAATACGGCGTTGCCCAGATTTCGATGAACCTGACCAATATCAGCATCACCCCGGTACATGTGGCTTTTGATGAAACCTGCAAAAAGGCAGAAGCACGGGGCATCAGGGTGACCGGCTCAGAACTGGTGGGTCTGATCCCCTTCAGGCTATGCTGGATGCCGGGAAGTATTTCCTTCGAAAAGCAAAAACGATCTACCGGTGTCTCCGACAAGGAATTGCTGAAGATCGCCATCATATCAATGGGGCTGGACGACCTAAAGCCCTTTGATCCAAACGAAAAGATCATTGAGTATATGATCAGCGATGATGCCAGTAGAGCAATTGGTGGATATGGACCTTGCCGATTTTGCTGATGAGACTGCCAGCGAATCGCCTGCTCCGGGCGGAGGTTCTATTTCTGCCTATGTTGGGGCCCTTGGAATTTCTCTTGGTACGATGGTGGCGAACCTGTCGTCGCATAAACGTGGCTGGGACGATCGCTGGGAAGGACTATTCTGATTGGGCAGAAAAAGGCCAGGCATTGAAAAAAGAACTATTATTCCTGGTTGATGAGGATACACGAGCATTTAACAAGATCATGGAAGGATTTGGATCTGCCCAAAGGAACAGATGAGGAGAAGGCTGCCAGGCATGAGGCCATCCAGGAAGCATCAAAATATGCCATGCAGATCCCTTTCAGGGTGATGGAGCGCTCGCTTGAATCTATGGAAGTAATGAAAGCCATGGCAGAAAATGGCCTGGAAGCTTCAGTATCGGATGCCGGTGTTGGTGCACTGTGTGCCCGGACTGCTGTGATGGGTGCATACCTGAATGTGAAGATCAATGCCGATGGTGTGGATGATAAGGAATTTGTGAATGACCTTCTATCCCGCGGTGCGGAAATTGAAAAGGAAGCCTTAAAGCAGGAGAAAGTGATACTTGAGATCGTAAATGCCAAGATAAAATGATCAAGCATATCGTCATGATCCGCCTCAAAGGACTTTGAAGAGCTCCGGAAGAGAAAAGCGGCCAAATGCCAAAAACCTCAGAAGGCGGCCATTGAAGGCTTGATGGGGAAAGTCCCTGAACTGCAAAGCATGGAAGCTAGGAATGAATCTCAATGACCAAGCCCGCTGCATATGATCTTGTTTTAACATCCACATTCCATTCACTGGAAACCCTCGATATTTACAGGGTGCATCCCGAACATAAGAAAGTCCTTGACTTATTGCTATGCAGTCTAGATGGATTTTAAAGAGCAGTAGAGTAGATATGAACTCTAAGTACTCTAAGTATTTTAAGTACTTTTAAAACCCTTTCACTTTTAACAGTATAAAAGAATAAATCTATTTTGACAGAGCTTTTTATCACCGGTTTTATTCAGATCAGGTGGATCGATATTGTTGATATTATCCTGGTAGCTGTGCTTATTATATGAGCTGTATAAGCTGCTGAAGGGGACAGTGGCCATCAATATTTTTTTCGGGATCGTGGCTGTAGTGTTGATCTGGCAGGTGGTAAATGCCCTGCAGATGGAACTATTGAGCAAGATACTTGGGTGCTTTTATCAGCGTTGGTTTTATCGCACTCATCGTGATCTTTCAGCCAGAGATCAGGCGATTCTTGCTTGCCCTGGGTACAACCACCTTTATGCGAAGCAAAGGGAGAAGATTCCTGTTCTGGAGGTTGAATATCGACTCACTGCCAGGTATTGATGCCGAATGCGATAGTATGGCCAGCAACCGTATGGCTGAATGAAAAACAGGGAGCCCTGATGATCCTGACCAGGAAAAACGAACTGAAGCAATATATCAATACAGGCGAAGTGATCCGAAGCGCCGGCTCTCGGCACCATTACTTGAAAATATCTTTTATGGTCAGGGGCCACTCCATGATGGTGCCGTGATCATCAGTGGGAATACCATCATGGCCGCAGCATGCATCCTCCCTGTATCAGGGAATACGGAAATCCCTAAACGACTTGGATTACGTCACGGGCTGCAGTGGGAATAACTGAAGTATCTGATGCCATTGCTATTGTAGTTTCTGAGGAAAACGGTAAGATCTCATATTCAGTGGAAGGGAAGCTGGTATCGAAAGCCAGTGTGGCAGAACTCAAATCATTCCTGGAAAAGGAATTTAGTGATGAACCAAAACAACAGGCCTCTGCTGATGAAGATGAATAGAACCAGGGAATAAGAGAATTCGGGATTCAGAGGTTTTCTACAAGCTTTATCGTTTCAACAGCTTCTTTCACATCATGTACCCTCAGGATACTTGCACCATTGAGCAAGGCGATCGTATTCAATACCGTCGTGCCGTTTAGCGCATCTTCCGGGGAGGTTCCAATCACCCTGTTGATCATCGACTTTCGTGATACCCCTGCAAGAATTGGAAAACCAAATGATATAAACCTTTTCAACTCCTTAAGCAGGGTATAATTATGTTCAATGGTTTTTCCAAACCCGAAGCCGGGATCGAGGATGAGTTGCGAGGCTCCCTGTTCTTTAAAAATATTGATCTGCTGTTCAAAAAAAGTGGCAATATCTTCCACCACATCATTATATGAAGGATCCTGCTGCATATTGCCCGGCTCTGCCCTGAATGTGCATGATCACATATGGAACATTGAGCTTCCCAATGAGTGATGCCATATTGTTATCAAAAGTTCCCCCGGAAATGTCGTTGATCATGTCAGCGCCATGACCCAGGGCTTTCTCAGCAATATCAGCACGGTAGGTGTCAACGGAAATGCAGATATCTGGAAAATTTTTCCTGATCCCCTTTAGCACATTTTCTATGCGTTTCCATTCTTCACCTGGGCTGATCTCCACCGCACCAGGCCTTGTTGAAATACCTCCTATATCGATAATGGTGGCACCGGCACTGATCATTTCCCCGGCTTTCACCAGACTGCCGGGTTCATCCCCACAATGTCCTCCGTCATAAAAAGAATCAGGTGTGACATTGAGGATGCCCATCACCGCAGGTGAAGAAAGATCGGGAAAATTAGCTGTTGAATTCATCTGTAAGGTTCCTGAAAATGATGTACCTTTATCGCTTGCTAATTTACTATTAATGATGGAAAAAACCACACAGCAATTTGAAAAAGTGATCGTCCGCTGCAGGGAGGTTTTTAAAAAAAAGATGAAGGATTATGGCTTTGCCTGGCGCATTCTCAGAACTCCATCCCTCACCGATCAGATATATATTAAAGCCAGCAGGATCAGAAGTATCGAAAGCAAAGGAATGAGCAAGGTGGATGAAGGGAGTATTCCTGAATTCATAGGAATCATCAATTACTCAGTTATGGCCCTCATTCAGCTGGATCTGGGAGTTGCAGAAGAGGAAGACCTGGATGACAATACGGGTATCGAATTATACAACAAATATCTCTATGCAGCACGGGACCTCATGCTCAATAAAAACCATGATTATGATGAGGCATGGAGGAATATGAGGGTAAGTTCTCTTACTGATATTATTCTAATGAAACTACTAAGGGTGAAGCAGATAGAGGATAACGACGGAAAAACATTCGTGTCTGAAGGACTAGATGCCAACTACTTCGACATCATCAATTACGCAGTGTTTGCACTAATCCAATTACAGGAAGAACAGGCATGAAACTTATAAGGAACTTCAGCCGGCTGTTGGTCGGTCTGGTATTTATTTTCTCAGGAACGGTTAAAGGGATCGATCCACTGGGAACAGCTTATCGAATTGAAGATTATTTTATCGCATACGGTACCGAATGGGCTATCCCATTTGCATTGTTCCTGTCTGTTTTCCTTATGTACGCTTGAATTTATATTGGGAATTTCCCTGTTTTTCAATGCAGCGATAAAGAGAACATCCTGGCTGCTGTTTCCACTCATGATATTTTTCACCATACTCACACTGGGCGATGCCATATGGGAACCGGTACCCGACTGTGGTTGTTTCGGAGATGCCATCAAACTGACAAACTGGGAGACCTTTTATAAGAATATATGTCCTGATCATTTTTTCTGCCATTATATTTATTGGCAGGAAGAAATACAGGCCACCAAGTGCGTTATTTGTACAGTTTCGCAATGTTTACTGTTTTTACTGTCGGGTTTGTGTGGTTCTCCAATTTTAACATTAATCATCTGCCTGTAGTTGATTTCAGGGAGTGGAAAGTTGGTAGCGATATGGATACCTGAAGGTGGGGGTGAGCTAAGATCTACCTCACTTATAAGAATAGGAAACTGGGTAAGAAACGGAGATTTATCTCCAGTGAATTTCCCTGGCAGGATTCAGTGTGGATGGCCCATGGGAATTTGTAAACCAAAGCGTAGATGATTCTGAAGTGCTCAGGGCCCATGAACTCATGATTGAAGATGCCTTCGGATGATTTGGATATACGCATAGCTTTCATTGCAAATCCGGATTTTCAGTTCCTGCTGATCGCCTATGACCTTGAGAATACACGATAAGGATGCATTTGAACAATGCCAAGGCCTTTTAGTGAAGCCGATGCAAATGGGTATTCATTAATAGTGATCACCAGCAGTTTCCTGACATGGTTACTAATTTCAAGGAGGATATCCTGATAGATGAAGAGCCTGGAATTTTATTATGGCGATGATACGGTCCTGAAAACCATGATCAGGGCTAATCCCGGGCTGATGCTGATGAAAGATGGTATTGTACTGGACGAAGTGGCATTACAACGACTTTCCATCATATGAGGAGGTAGAGACAGAATTCATGAATGAATAAGCCTCATGCTTCGCTTTATTATAAAACGATTGTGGTACGGATTGCTGGTCCTTTTTGGAGTGGTCACCATAGTTTTCATCCTATTCAATATTCTTCCGGGCGACCCTGCCAGGATGATGCTCGGACAACGGGCCGATATTGCTTCGGTTGAGGCCATAAATAAGGATCTTGGTCGTGATAAAGCCCTGCATGTTCAATATTTTAACTTTCTGAATGATATTTCCCCGCTTTCCTTTCATCATTCTAAAGATGCAGAAAGCTATTGGTATTTCAACGAAGATAAGTATACCGGATACCGCTTGATCCCGATGGGTGAAAAGTGGCATTTATATCAAGAAACCTTATCTGCGGCGTTCATACCAGTCGCAACGTAAAGGTGTCGGAAATATTAACAGAAGCCTTTCCTAAAACCATGTTGCTGGCCGGTGTTTCAATACTTTTTGCCCTGATTTTCGGGCTTGCCATTGGGGTATTGCTGGCAGTGAAAAAAAATGTGGTCCTTGACCGCGTGGCATTGGTTTTTTCTGTGCTTGGAATGTCGATCCCATCATTTTTTGCTGCCATACTGAATGCATGGATATTTGCATTTGTGCTGGTGGAGTTCACCGGGCTTGAATATGTTTGGGAGCCTATATTCGGTCGATGATTATGGTCGGGGAGAATACCTTGACCTGAAGAACCTGATACTCCCGGCACTTACCTTGGTATCAGGCCGCTGGCAATTGTTGTGGAGCTCACGCGGTACATCTCTGCTTGATGTGCTTGGTCAGGATTATATCCGCACTGCCAAAGCTAAAGGATTGAGCCGATTCAGGATCATTGCAAAACATGCTCTGAAAAATGCCATGAATCCGGTAATTACTGCCGTGTCGGGCTGGTTTGCTTCCTTGATGGCCGGGGCTGTATTCGTGGAGTATGTGTTTGATTGGAAAGGTGTTGGGGTGGTCATCGTTGATGCGCTTGAGAAGTACGATTTTCCGGTGATCATGGGAGCGGTGCTGTTTATTTCCGTGATCCTCGTATTAATTAATATTTTTGTGGATATCATTTATGGCTTCCTTGATCCCCGGGTCAGGGTTTCATAGTGATCCTTTAATCAGTAATCTTAAACAAAACACAAATGAGAAGAAAATTAGTAGCAGGCAACTGGAAAATGAATATGGGCTTCGCTGAAGCCGATGATCTTCTTTCGCTGATACTCGAAGATATAGAAAACGATGGGATTCCCGATCATGTCGACGTGGTGGTTTGCCCCCCGGCATTATACCTTGAACTTGCCACTGATATGGCATCCGGGAAAACTTTATTTGTAGGAGCCCAGAATGTAAGCCAGCATGAAGGAGGGGCATATACCGGAGAGATCTCTGCCGGCATGCTCGAGTCTGTGGAAGTAGATTATTGCATCATAGGGCATTCAGAAAGGCGGCAATATTTTTATGAGGCAGATAAAGATCTTGCCTTCAAGGCAAACATTCTTCTGGAACATGGTATCATACCTATTTACTGCTGTGGTGAGCTTCTTGATGACCGTGAAGAATGATATGCATATGGAAGTGGTGAGCTCACAACTTGAAGAAGGGCTCTTTCACCTTGGTGAAGAAGAATTTAAAAAAGTCGTTATCGCATATGAGCCTGTCTGGGCTATTGGAACGGGTAAGACAGCCACTCCGGAGCAGGCACAGGAAATGCATGCATTCATCAGGGCTCTTGTGGCGAAAAAATATTCTAAACAAACGGCTGATGAGTGTTTGATCCTTTACGGAGGGAGTTGCAATGCAGGCAATGCTGCAACACTTTTCTCCCAGGCCGATGTTGATGGAGGACTGATCGGTGGTGCATCTCTGAAAGCGGATGATTTTGTTTCCATCATCAGATCAGCCTGATGCCTATGAAGAACTTTATTGAAGTAAGGGTCCTTGTATCAGGAAAAGATGACTCATCAGACATTATTATAGCCAGGCTTTCGGAGCTGGGTTTTGATAGCTTTGTCGAGGAGGAAGGAAGCGTGCTGGCTTACCGGGAATCAGATAAACTGAACGAAAAAGAGCAGAAAGCTATTCTGGAATCGCATGGCATTGATGTTAAGAAGGTGAGTATTATTGCCGATAAGAACTGGAATGCTGCCTGGGAATCAGCTTATGAGGCAGTTGTCATTGGCAATGAGGTGATGGTCAGGGCCCCTTTTCATCAAGCGCTTGAGGGGATAGTTTATGACATTATTATTGAACCCCGCATGGCATTCGGTACAGCGCACCATGAAACTACTTCTCAAATCCTTTCACTGATCACGGGAATGGATATTGGCGGAAAGAAAGTGCTGGATATGGGCTGCGGAACTGCAGTCCTGGCGATCCTGGCTCATAAAATGGGAGCATCGGAAATACTGGCAATTGACAATGATGAATGGGCTTACCAGAATTCGCTTGACAATATCAGCCTGAATGATGCCGATGAGATCAAAGTCCTTCTTGGAGATGCTGATTTGCTCAAAAACAAGGAGTTTGATATAATATTTGCCAATATTAACCGTAATATATTATTACAGGATATCCCGCGATATGCTGGTGTACTTACGAAGAATGGCAGTCTGGTAATGAGTGGTTTTTATGCCGATGACCTGCCATTAATTGAAGAGAAGGCGCTGGCTTCAGGACTCCGACTGGAAAGTACAAGTATTAAAAATAAATGGATGGCCGCAATTTTTATCTGTGAATAAGCAAAAGGGCGTGAAAGCATTTTTACATCATATCCCTTTAGCTATCATTCTGCTGTTGGTGTTACCTATGATCAATCAGGCTCAGATGATCAAGGAGGTGCATGACAATAAGAATGATTTTTACCTGGATATTACCAGTATCCTGCAATACACAAGCAATAAGGATTATCTGGCCAAAGGAGAGGCACTACTCGAAAACTTTGCCGGATCCTGGGAGTCATCATATTTAAGCCCCACCACAGGGATAAAATATATGAGATCTCCAATGCAATGCTTCGGAAAGGTATGCGGTCCTATCCACACTTTTACGACTTTGTTTCCTGCATGGTATTATTTGCTGACTCCCGGCAGGCAGATGAAAGCTTCGAGCTATGGCTAGCGAGCTGGATACCCTGGGAACGCAACGTACTTCTAAATCTATGTCGGAATTTCTTGAATATACACGCAAACTCTTCGAAAGCTCCATGCTGTATGAAACTCGTTCAAGAGCGTGGTATTTCAGGAATGCTTCTTTTTCCTTTGGATATGACAGTTTGTTATTCCTTGATTTTCCTGAATTGGACCTGATTTGTTCTACAGGAAAAGATAGTACAGTAATTGAGCAAACAAGTGGGAAGTTCTATCTTTCCAAGGAAAATTTCATTGGCAGGAATGGCAGGGTCAACTGGAGCAGGGCAGGATTTAATGAAGATGAAGTTTATGCTGAAGTAAGAACTTTTGAAGTGGATGTGAAAACTCTCTCTTTTACGTCTGATTCGGCTGTATTGTATAATAAGGTCTATTTCGATTTTCCTATCCAGGGTGTATTGACTGAAAAAGTGTTTTCAAGTCCACCTGGCGAAAGGGCTTCTTATCCTCAGTTCTCATCATACTTCAAAGATTTCGAAGTAACGAGTTTATATGAGAATATCAATTACATCGGTGGTGTTGGCATGACGGGAAGAAAGGTGATCTTTAGCGGTGAAGGGGACAAGCCAGCGAAGTTTATCTTCAAGAAAGGTGGGAGATTACTTTGCTGTGATACGATCAAGGCTTTTTGAGCTGGAAGATGATGAGATCGTTTCCAGCCCGGCTTCTTTCTCCATTTATTTTGATCAGGATTCTATCTATCATCCGGGCTTGCAGATGAGATATAATCATCAAAACAAACTGCTCAGTCTGGTGAGGTTGAACAGGGGATTGGCACAAAGCCCATTTTTTGATGCATATCACAAAGTGGACATGTATAGCTGAGGCCCTATACTGGGTAATGAATTCGGAAGAGATCAGCTTTGAAATGGTCAGGGGCATCAGCCAGGAAAGTAAGACAACTTTGAGTCGGACAGGTATTATTCTGCCTCTGAATATTATAAGCTGCAGGGCATCGATGATGTGAATCCCCTGTTCAAGGTGAAAAGGTATGCCGATCGATATTCCACGAATATAGTGCAGGTAGGTGCCTTTGCCGATTTTATTGGCATGCCTGTTGAACAGGCAGTTTCTATGTTACTGCTGCTCGATTCAAGGGGCTTTGTTGTTTACAGTACCGATAAGCGGGAGGCTATGATAAAACAGCGCCTGTATGACTACCTGAAGGCCCATCATGGGGATACTGATTATGATGTAATTCATTTTACTTCTCAAACAAATAATGTGAGCAATGCCGTTGTTGAACTTGCAACTTTTGATATGGTGATCAGCGGCGTGCCTCAAATATCGCTGAGCGACTCACAAAGGGTTTATATCTACCCGACAAATGAAGAGATCGTATTGAAAAAGAACAAGGATTTTGGATTTTCGGGAAGGATAAGGGCAGGACTATTTGAATTCTATGCCAGGGAATGCTCTTTTGTATACGACACCTTTATGATAAATATGCCTCAGATCGACTCCATGAGCTTTTTTGTCAAGGTTCCGGATACAACAGGAAAAGAAAAGAAGGCCAGGTATTACCGGGTTCAGGCCATGGTGGAAAATATGAATGGCTATATGATGATCGATAAGCCTCACAATAAGTCAGGATTGAAAACTTATCCGCAATACCCCATCTTCACCAGTATTGATCAGTCATTCGTATATTATGATGTAAATACCGGGGACACAAACACTTTCAACCGAAGTGAATTTTATTATGAGTTAGATCCCTTTACTCTCGATAGTCTTGATAATTTCTCAACAACTGGCATGAAGTTCCAGGGTTACCTGGCCAGCGGAGGTATTCTGCCTCCTATTAAAGATCCTCTCAGGGTGATGCCTGACTATTCACTTGGACTTGAATAGTCTGACAGCGGAAGAAGGCCTCCCTTTATATGATGGGAAAGCTACTTTTCATGATACTGTCATCATGGATAACAGCGGTTTGCATGGTGCGGGTCGTATACAATATCTGAGCTCCCTGACACAGGCTTCCGAAATTGATTTCTATGCTGATTCAATGGTTGCAGTTACCAACAGCTTTATAGTTGAGAAGATGCTGGGAGATGTTGAATACACGGATGCATACATAGGCAAAGCATATCAGACCTGGTTCCCCGATTCAAACCTCATGGAAATAACAATGGCTGATGATCCATTCCTGATGTACGATAGCACAGCAAAGTTCAGGGGAATGATGTCGCTAAGGCCTGATGGGCAGCAAGGGGCTGGAGATTTTACATTCGAAAGGGCTGTGATCGAATCGGATAATTTTGTTTTTGGTCATCATAGTATGGGTGCCGATACATCTGATTTTAGTTTATATACAGATACCAGCTTTAATACCCTGGCATTTTATTCCAATGATTTCAGAACCGACCTCGACTTTGATCAGCGAAATGGAAAATTCATCTCTACGGGTGTTTCTTCCCTTATAGATATTCCTTTCAACCAGTTTATATGTTATATGGATGAGATTGAGTGGGAGATGGACCAGCAGAGTATGATCATGAGGAATAATATTGCAGAAGAGATCCCGGAATTAAATAGTATGTCGAAGCAACAGCTTATCGATCTTGATCTGACTGGATCAGAATTCATATCCACACGCACAGATCAGGATTCACTCCGGTTTTTCAGTACAAGAGCCAACTATAGTCTTCAAAAGAATATCATTTATGCTGAGGATGTGAAGATTATCAGGGTTGCCGATGCTGCAGTCTTCCCGGGAGATGGTAAGCTGAATATTTTACAGGATGCTCAGATCGAGACCCTGAAATATGCTGATATTATTATCGATACTTCGAGCAAGTTTCATCATATCTATAATGCCAACGTGAATATATTTTCAAGGCATAATTATGTTGCCAATGGCGAAATCGATTACATGGATGCTGTAGGAGAATCCCAGTCAATTTCCCTGAGCAGTATAACGGTTGATTCCCTCGGAAGGACCTATGCGTTCAGGATATCTATCCGATACGGCAGCATTTATGCTTAGTCCATGGTATTCTTATCCGGGGAAGGTGAAACTAGAGCCACAAGGAACCTTATTTAGAATTTGATGGTTCATTCAGCGTTACAGGATTGTTTCGATACTTATGATGACAGGGCACTGTTGGATACGCTTATCGATCCGGAAAACATCGTTATCCCGGTTCCCGACAGCTTACGAGGGCCCGATGGGGACCATGTCATGGCAAGCTTAATGTTCACCCTGGAACTGAGGGACTTTTACCCGGCATTTTTTACACGGCAAAGAAAGGGAAGGAGATATATGCGGCTATTAGTCTCCAAAGGGATCTGATCTCACGACATAGAATACTGAAACATTCATGGTTTCTGACCGGGATAAGGAACGCCGAGTGACAAATTATCTTGCCTTGCACAACGAGCAAATGTGTCTTGGAAGGAGTAGGGGAGATTGATCTTGGAACTGGAGCTTCCCCATGTCGGCTTGAACTGTTTGGGCAAGGCCAGGACATTATATTATTCCTGATTCAACACGATTTGAACTTGTCATGGGTTTTGATTTCTTCTTCGATGACAATGTACTGCGGCGAATGACAAGAAGGATGAGTGAAACCAATCTGCCGGGAACAGAAACCAACGACTCCGGGTTTTCTAACATTCATGCAACAACGCATTCCTGAAGGTGGAGGCAGAAAAGATCATGGCAGATCTGACCAATTTCGGAACCATCAGAAAGCTTCCGGAAGAATAAACTATATGCATTTTTCCTGAACAAGGTAAAATTCCACTGGAACCGGTCCACAGCTTCGTTGGTTTCATATGGAGATATAGGTGTATTCAGCATAGGGGATGAAGTTGTGAACCGCGTCGGTGCCGGGATATGTTGAAATTGAGCGAAAGCCAAGTGGCATATGGGGTGATCAATGTTTATTTTGAACTGCCGGAGGGCGAATGGTACTTCTTCAGTTACCGGAACTATATCCTCCAGGCAATATCTTCCGATGAAGGGTTCAATAATGAGATACTGAACCTGAATGAGGATAGAAGTATCATCTATTCTAAGAGATGAAGATTCCCCATATGAATTTGTGATATCCAGCAGGCGCAAGATGGTCGATTTTAAACGAAAAATGGAAGAGATAAAGGGGATCAAGAATAAGTTGGAAGTACTTAGAGTGCCTAAAGTGAACTAGAGTACTTGAATAGTTGATTAACATTAGGCACTTTAGCTCACTCTAAGACTTTAGCATCTAAGTATCAAAGCACTTTAAATGGAATACACCTGGATATATATCATCGGAATTCTGTTTCTGGCATACATGCTGGGCTCCATTCCTTTTTCCATCTGGATAGGCATCGTCTTCTTCAAAAAAGATATCAGGAATGAAGGGAGTGGAAATGCCGGGAACAACAAATACTTTTCGTGTACTTGGGCTGGAAAGCCGGCATACCCGTATTCCTGATGGATGCATTTAAAGGATGGCTGGCTGTGAACCTGGTGCTACCTACTTCCTCGATAGTATATATTACTCAAAAATATTTCTATTACCTGGCTTCGGCACAGGCCGTTGCAGTAGTTCTCGGGCATGTTTATCCGCTTTTTGCCGGTTTTAAGGGTGGCAAGGGTGTTGCAACACTGATGGGAGTGGGTGTTGCCCTTTATCCTTTAAGTGGTCCTGCAGCTTTTGGCGTCTTCATCTGATCTTTCTGCTTAAGTGGATATGTTTCACTGGCTTCAATAGTCGCCTGTATTTCATTTCCTTTTCTTTCATATTATCTATTTGGAAATACAGAAATCCCCCTGGTTATGCTGTCAGCAGCAGTTGCAGTTTTTGTTCCCTGTTACCCATTTAAAAAATATTAGACGCCTGCTAGATGGCACCGAATCACGATTTTTTATACAAAAGGCAGAAAGTAGGGCGTCCAATATTTTAAGTAAAATGCGCATCTTGTGAAAAATTTTAATATTTTTACATAGCGAAATAAGAATTAATCCTAACTGAAAAACAAGACATATGAGATTCATCGTTTCAAGTTCACTTGTTGTCGAAGAACCTGACTGCACTGAGCGGAGTGTTGAATACCAGCAACACCTTACCTATCCTTGATGATTTCCTTTTTGAACTGAAAGAGGATGCGTTGATGATCACGGCTTCCGATCTGGAAACTACCATGACAGTCAGCATTCCACTAGATAAGGCTGAAGATCCCGGTGCAGTGACTATTCCGGCCAAGATACTGATCGATACCCTGAAGACCTTTTCCGATATCCCTGTTCAGTTTACCATCAACAAGGAAACTCTTGGCGTAGAGATCTCTGCAGGAGAGGGAAAATATAAACTGAGCGGGCATAAAAGCGATGAATTTCCGCAAGCGCCTGAACTGGAAGAAACTGTTTCTGTATGCCATTGATGTCGGAATTACTGGTAAATGCGGTCAACAAAACATTATTTGCAACCGGAAATGATGAGCTCAGGCCGGTGATGTCAGGTGTTTTCCTTGAACTAACTCCTGATGATATCACATGTGTTGCCACTGATGCACATAAGCTGGTAAGGTATCAGAAGGACCGATTTTAGTGCCAGCGAATCTGCTTCTTTTATTATGCCAAAGAAACCACTGAACCAGCTAAAGAACATTTTACTGCCGTCAGAAGGTGAAGTGAACATTGAGTATAATCAGACCAATGCTGAATTTAACTTTGACAATGTGAAGATGACCTGTCGCCTTATCGATGGCAAGTATCCGAATTATGAAGCGGTCATCCCGACCGACAATCCGCATAAACTCACTGTTGACCGGGTATGCCTTACTGAATTCTATCCGCAGGGTAGCCATTTTTGCCAACCAGTCTACACACCAGGTCAGGTTTAAACTATCCGGCAAGGAATTGATGCTTTCAGCCGAGGATATTGATTTCTCAAATGAAGCGAAGGAAAGGCTAACCTGCAGCTATGAAGGTGAAGATATGGAGATTGGATTCAACTCACGCTTTCTCCAGGAAATGCTGACAAACATCGATTCTGAAGAGATCATTATTGAGATGTCGGCTCCGAACAGGGCCGGTATTCTGCATCCGGTAACCAAAGACAACGAAGCAGAAGACGTGCTGATGCTCGTGATGCCTGTAATGCTAAACCAATAGCGAAGATCGAAAATTGAAGATCGAGTATCGAGTATCGAGTATCGAATTATCGAATTTCATCAACGAATCAGATTGTCTCACAGTGATGAAAAAAGGCCTCCAATGAGCCTTTTTTTATTTTGGAAGCTGAGGTCCGGCTGCAACCAGCCGTTTTCCTTCTTCAGTATCAGTGAATTCCTCGAAGTTATCGATAAACTTCTGTGCAAGTTTCCTGTGCTGCCTTATCCCAGTCTTCCACATTTTGCCAGGCATTTTTAGGATTGCAGATGTCTCTGGGCAACCGGGAACACCTTTAGGGATATATAGCTGGAAGTAGGTTGTTTGCTCATATTCAACATCGTCCAGTACTCCATTAATGATGGAATCGATGATCTTTCGTGTTGAAGGCAGGTCCATGCGTTCACCAACTCCCGGAGGACCTCCAACCCAGCCTGTGTTCACCAGGTAGGCGGTGGATCCGTGCTTACGCATTTTTTTAATCAGCTCCTTGTGCATACACAGTGGGGTGGAGCAGCAGGAATGCAGCACCAAAGCAGGCAGAGAATGAAGGGACAGGTTCTTTGATACCTCTTTCAGTACCTGCAACCTTGGCGGTATATCCACTCAGAAAATGATACATGGTCTGGTCTTCGGTAAGCTTTGATACCGGTGGCAATACACCAAAAGCATCAGCATGTCAGGAAGATCACATGTTCAGGATGCCCTCCCTTAGAAACAGGTTTAACAATATTATCGATATGATATATGGGGTAGCTAACCCTGGTATTTTCAGTTTTGGTGTTGTCGTCGAAGTCGATCTTCCCATTTTCATCGAATACTACGTTTTCCAGCAGGGCATCCCGTCTTAATGGCCCTGTAGATATCAGGTTCGTTTTCTTCGCGCAGGTGGATGCATTTTGCATAGCAGCCACCTTCGAAGTTAAATACGCCGTCATCATCCCAGCCATGCTCATCATCCCCGATCAGGGCACGTTTTGGATCAGCAGAAAGTGTAGTTTTCCCGGTTCCGGAAAGACCAAAGAAGATGGCGGTATCACCTTCTGCACCCATGTTTGCTGAGCAGTGCATGGCTGCAATCCCTTGTAGTGGAAGGTAATAGTTCATGATGGAGAAAAAGCCTTTCTTGATCTCTCCACCATACCAGGTGCCACCTACAACAGCACGTTTTCTCTTTTAGGTTAAATACAGCAAATACTTCAGAGTGCAGTCCATGCTCTTTCCAGTCGGGGTCGGTGGTTTTGCAGGCATTAAGCATGACAAAGTCAGGTTCAAATTCTTCCAGTTCTTCATCGGTAGGCCTGATGAACATATTTTTAACAAAATGTGCCATCCAGGCCACTTCGGTCACGACCCGAATGCGCAATCGTGTATCTTCATTGGCACCGGCAAAGCCATCCTGTACATAAAGTTTCTTCCATGTGAGTTGTTTCGCACCAACGTGCATAGATCTTTTTCCAGTTTTCTTCAGTTACAGGTTTGTTGTCGGAAGCTTTTCGCTGCGGGTTTTTCCACCAGATGTTTTCCCTGGAGGTTTCTTCATCAACAATGTGTTTGTCTTTCGGCGATCGCCCGGTAAAGATCCCTGTGTCTACGGCCACTGCACCTGTATCGGTCACATAACCACGATCGATAACCTTCCAGTGATGGATCAGTTTCATGTTCAAAAAGTTCATCATAGGAAAGGTTGTAATAGATTTCTTCAACTCTGGGAATGCCATAGGAAGACAACGCTGCTTTGATTTTGTTCATATCTGCTGCCATGATTATGAAGAATAAGTTTGAATCAGTGATAAAACAAATATAAGAAAAATGCTTCGTTGTTAAAAATTATCAAAAGGAAAATATGAGAATAATAAGTAAATTTATAATAGTGTCTACATTGAATTGAAAGATTTACCAGCAGAAAAAATAATCAGCCATGTTCGACTGGTAGGAGATTAATCCGATTACAAAAATCTCTACTAATTTCTCGCTTCGCTCGAAATACTCCTAAGGAATACTACATTAAAACTGTTTATTTCTGCTTGATCGCAGCCTGTGCTGCTGCAAGACGTGCGATAGGCACACGGAAAGGTGAACAACTTACATAGTCAAATCCCAGGGTTTGCAGAATTCAACTGATGAAGGTTCGCCACCATGCTCGCCACAGATACCGATCTTGATGTCGGCGTGTCTTGCGTCCTTTTTTAACAGCCATCTCATCAAGTTGTCCAACACCTATCTGGTCGAGTACCTGGAACGGATCATGTTTCAGGATGCCTTTTTCAAGGTAGACAGGCAGGAATTTTCCTGCATCATCCCTTGAATAACCAAAGGTCATCTGCGTAAGGTCATTGGTTCCAAAACTGAAGAATTCAGCTGATTTTGCAATTTCATCGGCAGTAAGAGCAGCCCTGGGAACTTCGATCATGGTACCCACCAGGTAATCCATCCGTTCACCACGTTCTTCAAATACTTTTTCAGCAGTATTGCGAACGATGTCTTCCTGCATTTTCATTTCCTTCAGTGTACCTGTAAGTGGGATCATGATCTCAGGTTTGGCATTGATGCCTTTTGCCTTCAGGTTCAGGGCAGCTTCGATGATGGCACGTGCCTGCATCTCTGAGATCTCAGGATAGGTATTTCCAAGGCGGCAACCACGGTGTCCGAGCATGGGGTTGAATTCTGAAGTTCTTCAACTTTTTCTTTTACATCTTCCAGGCTGACACCCATCTCATCGGCCATCTCTTTCTGGTTTTCTTCTTCGTGAGGAACAAACTCATGCAGTGGAGGATCAAGCAAGCGAACAGTTACCGGAAGATCGTGCATGGCTTCAAAGATACCTTCAAAATCTTCACGTTGGATAGGGAGAAGCTTTTCAAGGCCTTTCCTGCGGCCTTCTTCATCATCAGCAAGGATCATTTCACGCATGGCATTAATACGGTCGCCTTCGAAGAACATATGCTCTGTACGGCAAAGGCCAATACCCTGTGCACCAAAGTTACGGGCTACCTGGCATCATGAGGTGTGTCGGCATTGGTGCGGACAAGCATGGTCGCATATTTGTCGGCCAGGTCCATCAGTTCACCAAAGTCTCCGCTGAGTTCAGGGTCGATGGTTGCAATCTTGCCTTCATAAACTTCGCCGGTTGTTCCGTTGAGTGAGATCCAGTCGCCTTCATTAAATATTTTACCGTCGACTTGCATGGTACGGGTTTTATAATCGATCTTTACAGCTGCCGGCACCGGAAACACAGCATTTACCCATTCCACGTGCAACAACAGCTGCATGTGAGGTCATCCCGCCACGTGCGGTAAGGATACCATTGGCAGTGTTCATCCCTTTCAGGTCTTCAGGTGATGTTTCGATACGAACAAGGATACGTCTTTGCCTTTGGCTGCCCATTCTTCGGCATCATCGGCATGGTAAACGATCTGTCCTGTTGCAGCACCCGGTGAAGCCGGAAGTCCTTTGGCAACAACCTGTGCATTCTGTATGGCTTCCTGGTCAAATACAGGGTGGAGGAGTTCGTCGAGTTTGTTGGGCTCAACGCGCATCAGTGCTGTTTCTTCATCCAGCTTTCCTTCGCCAGCATTTCCATGGCAATGTGTACCATGGCAGCACCTGTACGTTTACCATTACGTGGTCTGCAGCATCCAGAGATTTCCGTCCTGAATGGTAAATTCAAGGTCCTGCATGTCTTTGTAATGATCTTCCAGTTTTTGCTGCGTTTCATCGAGTTCCTTATACATCTCCGGCATGACCTCTTCCAGTGAAGGATAGTTTGCTGCCCGATCTTCTTCAGAAACATTGGCAAGTTCGGCCCAGCGTTGTGAACCTTCTTTGGTGATCTGCTGTGGTGTACGGATACCGGCAACAACATCTTCTCCCTGTGCATTGATCAGGTATTCACCATTGAAAATATCTTCACCGGTTCCGGCATCACGGGTAAAGGCAACACCTGTAGCAGAATTGTCGCCCATGTTACCAAATACCATGGCCTGTACATTCACGGCTGTTCCCCATTCATCAGGAATATTGTTCAGTTTCCTGTAATAAACTGCGCGGTCGTTCCTCCATGAATTGAAAACAGCCAGAACTGAACCCCAGAGTTGTTCCCATGGATCGGTAGGGAAATCTTTTCCTGTTTTTTCTTTTACAGCTGCTTTGAAACGGCGCACCATTTCTTTCAGGTCGTCGGCGCTAAGGTCGGTATCGAGCTCAACACCTTTTTCTTCTTTCAATTGTCGATAATGACTTCAAAAGGATCATGATCTTCTTTTGAGGCAGGTTTCATGTCCATAACTACATCGCCGTACATCTGTACAAAGCGGCGGTATGAATCCCATGCAAACCTCTCGTTTCCTGATTTTTTTGCAATACCTTCAACGGCTGCATCATTGAGACCAAGGTTCAGAACGGTATCCATCATGCCCGGCATGGAAGCCCTGGCCCCTGAACGGACAGAGAGGAGCAGTGGGTTTTCATCGCTGCCAAAAGTGGTTCCCATCACTTCTTCCAGGAACTTAACACCGTCTTCCACTTCAGCCTTGATGGCTTCAATGGTATTTTCTCTTCCTTTAATATAATAGTCGTTACATACTTCTGTGGTAATGGTGAATCCGGCAGGTACCGGCACACCGATCAGGTTCATTTCAGCCAGGTTGGCGCCTTTGCCACCCAGCAGGTTTTTCATTGTCGCATCGCCCTCTGCAGTGCGATTCCCGAATTTGTAAACGTGCTTTTGATTACTCATTATAGTTATGCTATTTTATATATGTTTTTGATTTTTAGATACTTGACTTTTTGAATATAAGTCTACGAAAGTACGAAAAAATTGAATTCAAAGGTCACTCTTAATGATAAAATAATATCCTTAAAGTGTTGAGTGTTGGGTTTTGAGTGTTGGGTCAGTTATAAATGATGGGTTTTATTTTTAAATAATTCATTTGGCACTCGGCACTCTGGATATTGAATCTTATAATAGGTACTAATAACCAATCCTATTTCTTTTTTGCTGTTCTTCGACTGTTTTATCTTTTTCCAATAGGTAGTTGATGGCCTCATATACATCCTTGAATTGTCGATTATACTTGCTCTCAAGCTGAACGACCTTTTGAGATAGTTCCTTATAGTCATAAGCCATTTGTTTCAATAAAATAAATGCACGAACAATCGAAATACTGGTCTTTCTTGCTTTTTTACTCCTCAAAATATTTGCAAGCATGATAACGCCATGCTCAGTAAATACTTGTGGCAGAGAAGTTTTAGGCCGCTTTTTAGATGATGTCATCACAATTTGTGATGACATATTTTTCCATTCCTTCTCAGTTAACTGAAACATAAAATCTTTTGGGAAAAGATCAATGTTTCTCTTAACTGCCTGATTTAGCACCCTTGTTTCAACATCATAGATTTGCGCAAGGTCAAAGTCGAACATGACCTTTTTCCTTCTAACCTCATAGATGCAGGATTGAATTTTCTGAATTTCCATATTAATGCATTGTCTCTCTGTTGTATTAATACCAAATAAGTGAAAAAGTCGCATCTGGAGGAGATGTTAAATTTTAAAATTTGAGTTTTGGATTTTAAATTATTCATTCGGCACTTGGCACTCATCACTTCCTGTGCCTGTTTTTTACTAACTTAGCATAACATCATTCCCAACCCAAGGCTGTATGAAAACCATCCTTTCATTAATTCTCCTGTTTTATTTTTTTTCTTTCATTTCTCTTTCTCAAAATATAAGGCCAAATGATCGTGTAATAAGCCACCTCAATGTCCGTGACTTGCCATCTTCTGCCGGGACTGTGATTGGGAGCCTAGAGCCTGGGGAAACAGCTATGTTGATCACCGATACTATCCCTTTCTGGTATGAGATCCGATATGATCAGGATACAGGATATGTGCACAAGGCATGGTCAGAAATAGTTGGGCAAACTGTTTTAAGTCCTAAGGGTGACCTTGTGATCGGTTCATGGAATATCAAATGGTTTGGAAGTTCCACGAACGATAAACATGACTACCCGGCCATGGCCGATATTGTACAGAAGATGGATGTGCTGGCCATTCAGGAAGTAAAGGGTACTCACTTTACTGACCGACTTGATTCCCTTAAAGATGAACTGGGGAGAAGGGGCTACAACTACACCTATATTTTTAGTGAAGAAAGTGGGTATGAAAACAATCCCGGAGACAATATGAATAACTATGTTGAGCGTTACGCCTATTTTTGGGATATCGACAGAGTAGAGATACTGAAACCGGATACACCTTATTATTTTATCAGTACTCCCATCATTAACAATCCGCATTTCCGGGCAGTACCAATAGTTTCCGACTTTAAGGTAAAGAGCATAGAGGGCTTTGATTTCAGAATGGTTACCATCCACACCGTATTCAATGATAAAATAGAGGAAGTGAGAGCATCGGAAATAACTTTTCTGCATGAATGGTTGAATGAACAGGTCTTTGATCTGAATGTTCAGGAAAAAGATATATTCATCATTGGCGACTTTAATGCCAACCCGGATGGACAAACAGCCTTTTTCGATAGTATTGTCACCGATACGGCAGGCTACAGGGTAATCTTCAACGAGCCTCTTCAAGCCGGGGAAGCTTCCAAAAGGACGACTATCCTCAAAAAGCAGAATATTACTGAAAAAGACCATCAGTTGCCTGCCTACGATCATCTGCTACTTTCAAAGCATACGAGCTATTCCATCCCTATATATCCCATTACATGGGAATCAGGAATAATTGGCGTGGTAGAATTTGATCAGGAGGCAAAATGGGATGGAATGACAAGGTTTGAGATCATCGCTGCCATGTCCGACCACAGACCGATTTGGATCAAGATACCGTATGATACGGAAGATCGGGATTAGTTGGTTGAACTAGTTGAATTAGTTAAATAAATAGTTAAATATTTGAACATTCAATTTAGGCACTAGCAACCAGGCACCTGGCACTATTCACTTGTTGAAAATATCTGGGCAATTTCTTGGTTTTTTCCGTCTTAATTTTTGTATGTTTGTTTGCTTCTAAGGAGCATGATCATTATCAATCTTAACTCATTGCAAATGAAGCATATCATAGGAATCCGCCACGAAGATAAATACCTGATGGAACGCAGGGTGGCACTCATCCCAAAGCATGTTAAGAAACTTATCAACGAACAGGGACTGGAGTTTATCGTTGAGGAATCACCAAAACGTATTTTTACCCATAAAGAATTTGAAGATGCAGGGGCGAAGATCGTTACTGATCTCAGTCCGGCAGATGTGGTATTTGGTGTAAAAGAAATGCCCATCGATTTCTTTGAAAAAGGGAAGACCTACATCTTCTTCTCCCATGTGATCAAAGGGCAACCCTATAACATGCCCATGCTGAAAGTGATGATGGAGAAAGGTGTGAACCTGATCGACTACGAGAAGGTGACTGATGAGATGGGTCGCAGGCTGATCTTCTTCGGGAAGTTTGCCGGACTGGCAGGAATGATAAATTCGCTTTGGTCCTTAGGCCAAAGGCTTAAAGTACAGGGCGTAGAAACCCCTTTTGCAAAGCTGAGGCAGTCACACACTTATGACTCACTGGAAGAAGCGAAAGAAGAAATCCGACAAGTTGGACTTGAGATTGCTGCCAATGGACTCCCGGAAGAAATTTGTCCGCTTACAATTGGGTTTACCGGTTATGGAAATGTTTCCATTGGTGCCCAGGAGATTGCCGGTTTGCTGCCCTCCATGGAAGTTTCCCCGGAGGAGCTGCTGACACTGAAGGACAGGAACGATCTGCCAAATAATGTGATCTACAAAACTGTATTTAAAGAGTGGGATCTGTCGCAACCAAATGATGCTAGTACAGAATTTGAGCTACAACATTATTATAAACATCCTGAAGAATACCATAATGTTTTTGAGCAATATGTGCCTCACCTGAGCATCCTCATGAATTGCATGTACTGGGCAGAACAATATCCCCGTATTCTGACAAATGAATATCTGAAACAACTTTTTAACAAAGGAAAACTAAAACTCACAGTAATTGGTGACGTGACATGTGATCCAGATGGTTCTATCCAGTGCACTCATAAAGGTACTGAGATCGAGGATCCTGTGTTTGTATTTAATCCCAATACCGGTGAAGCCACCATGGGTTTCGAAGGGGAAGGTGTTCTTGATATGGCCGTCGATATACTGCCGAGTGAACTGCCAAGGGAGTCATCCAACGCCTTCAGTAATGCCCTTGTGGGCTATGTAAAAGCCATCGCGGCAGCAAATTATGATGTGCCATTTGCTGATCTTGACATCCCGGGACCGGTCAAAAGAGCCATGATACTGCATCAGGGGAAATTAACTCCTGATTATGAATATATTTCTGAATATTTAGACAATTAATCAAATACCTACACCTAATAACTAATCAAACATGAAAAAAGTTTTGATCCTCGGAGCAGGAATGGTGGTGAAGCCCATCGTAACCTATCTTCTAGACAAAGGCTACCAGGTAACTGTAGCTACACGTACAAAATCTAAAGCTGATGCCATGATCGGCGACCATCCGAATGGAACTTCACTGGCCTGGACGGTTGATGATGAGGCTACCCTTGATCGCCTGGTAGAAGAACACGACCTTTCTGTCAGTCTGCTACCTTATGCTTACCATTTGATGGTGGCAAAACTCTGTATCAAGCATAAGAAGAACATGGTAACCACATCATATGTGAAACCTGAAATGCTGGCCCTGGATGCAGAAGCCAAGGCTGCAGGTATCATCATCCTGAATGAGCTGGGCCTTGACCCGGGCATCGACCATATGTCGGCCATGAGGATTATCGACCATGTACATGAAAAAGGTGGCAAAATTGAAGAGTTCTATTCATTTTGTGGAGCACTGGTCGCACCTGAAGTGGAAAAGAACCCATTCAACTACAAGTTTAGCTGGGCACCTAAAGGTGTTGTAATGGCATCCAATAATGATGGAAATTACCTGCGCAGAGGAGTTGAAAAGTATATTCCAACAGAAGACCTTTTTAAAGATCCGATCCAGGTGGATATTGATACAGTTGGCCCGCTGGAAGTATATCCCAACAGGGATTCGCTTCCTTATGTTGAGCTTTATGGTATCCCTGAGACAAGCACAATGTTTCGCGGAACTTTCAGATATGATAAGTGGTGTGAAGTGCTTGATGGAATGAAAGCTCTTAACTTGCTTTCCAATGACAAAATGAATATGGATGGCATGACCTATGCAGAATTGTTAGCCAAAGTGGCGGGCTTGCCCGGAATTGATAGCCTGAAGAAAGCAATTGCTGAAAAGGTTGGCGGAGATGAAAACGGCTATGTCAGGGATGCCCTCGAATGGCTTGGATTTTTCAGTGATGACTCAGTCGACAGGGCAGAGGATTCTCCTTTCGAGCTAACTTCAGACGTGATGATCAGCAAAATGATGATCAGCCCAACAGAACGCGATATGGTGGTGCTGCAGCATACTTTTGTTGCCGATTATGATGGAGAAAAAGAAGTAATTCGCTCAACCATGGTTGACTATGGCACACAGGAAACCGATACTTCCATTGCACGCACTGTTGCCCTGCCGGCTGCCTGTGGAGTAGACATGATCCTGCAGGGACAGATCGCTGCAAAAGGGGTATATATTCCTGTGATTCCTGAGATTTATGGACCAATTCTTGACCAGCTCGAAACTCTGGATATCAAGATGGTAGAGGAGTTTGGCCTTCCGATGGAGAAGAACATACAGTAGATAAGCTCTAAACCCTAATACCTAAATTCGAAACAAATCCTAATTTTTCAAATTCAAAATTCAAAACGCCCCTCTCCTTGAGGAGAGGGGTTGGGGTGAGGTGCATTATTCATTGGCATATTTGAATTTTGTGTTTGCTTAGAGTTTAGGTATTCGAATTTAGAATTTCCCCTAATAGGGGCCTGCCAATATTTCAGAAATCCCGAATTGGCACTATAATTGACATTGTCATATAAAGCAGATTTATGGATATCGCCTTTTCAATAATCCTGGTTGTTATTGTTGGTTATTACCTCTTTACCAGAAGTAAAAACCGTAAGGCTGGTGCTGCAAATCAAAATACAAAACAGAAAGGGAGCAGTATGAAATACGGAAAATGGGTTGGTGGCGGACTTGGCTGGGCTTTTGGTGGCCCGATTGGTGCCATTCTTGGTTTTGCATTCGGGTCGATGTTTGATGGAATGCAAACAGGAAAATATGCTTATAAATCCGGCACTAGCGGGAGGGGTGATTTTAATGTTAGCTTACTGATATTGTCAGCAGCAGTGATGAAAGCTGATAATCGGGTTACAAAGGCTGAGCTTGAGTATGTTAAAGCATTCCTGATCCGACAATTTGGTCCTCAGGCAGGGCAGGAGCAATTGCTTGCACTCAGAGAGATACTGAAACAGGATTTTAGTGTTGCTGATGTGAGCAGGCAGATTTCGCAGTTTATGGATTATTCGTCTCGCTTGCAGCTCTTGCATTACCTTTTTGGATTATCCGGTGCCGATGGGCATACCCATCCTAAGGAGGTGGATCTGATAGAGACCATCAGCTCTTACCTGGGAATTAAGATGCCCGACTTGAAGTCGATCAAAGCGATGTTTGTAAAAGACATCAACAATGCATACAGCATACTTGAAGTTACTCCCGATGCGAATGAGGAAGAGCTCAAGAAAGCTTATCGCAAGATGGCAGTTAAGTACCACCCCGATAAAGTATCCCACCTTGGCGAAGATGTAAAAAAGGCCGCCACTGAGAAGTTCCAGATGGTTCAGGCAGCTTATGAGGAGATTAAGAAGCAGAGGGGCATCAAGTAGTTTTGAGTTTTGAGTTTTGAGTGTTGAGTTAGTTAACAGTGAAAAGTAACTAGTAGCCAGTAGCCAGTAACCAGTAACCAGTAACCAGTAACCAGTAACTAGTAACTAGTAACCAGCATGCAGTCTCAAGTCTCAAGAATCTCAAGTTTCAACCATCCCATTGTTAATATTTGACCAACCAAGGTTTGAAAAAGGTTTATTATCTTGTAGGAAGATATTTACCAAATTTATGTTATATGAAATCAAACAAACATCTTAAATGGTTGCCAATCGCTTTATTGGCAATACTTTTCCTGACATCCTGCACAGCAGGGAATGAAAAATTTGATATGGACCCGGCCGGTTTCTGGATGGGCCTCTGGCATGGTTTGATCTCCCTGGTAGCTTTTATCATCAGCATATTTAATGATAATGTTACCATATATGAGGTCAACAATAACGGTTGGACTTATAACCTTGGATTTATCCTGGGCGTGAGTATCTTCTTTGGTGGTTCATCGAAGGGGACCTGCAGGCGGAGGAGATAGCTTTAAGTTTTGAGCCCTTCGACTTCGCTCAGGACAAGTTTTGAGTGTTGAGTGTTGAGTTTTGAGTTGGTTATAGGTGTTATGTGTTAGGTGTTGGGTGAAATTTACTTTTGAATTTTATCATTCTATGATCCCAATCTTCACATTTTGCAATCATTAAAATATCATCACTCAAATAGCCACTAGCCACTAGGAACTAGGCTCTTGTAGCTCAGGTTTGGGAATATTACGATTTAATCAAAGAACTTCCACGAGATCCCAAACCTGAACCCTGCATCCATCATCGGGTAGGAGGGGACCATGTAATAATTATAGGGTCCGAAAAGGGCATTGAAGTGAGAGTACTTGAAGAACATTCTAGCCCTTTTTATCCGGAAGTTGAAAAAGATATCAGCATAGATAAAGTTTCCGATCTCTTTGTTACCCTGGGCGTAGAAACTGCGCAAAGCCGGCATGTATGCATCCGCATAATATGAAGTGTTATAATATACCTGGACTCCAGGTTGTATGGTTGTGGCTCCTTTAAATAATGGGATCGTTACAAAAACGGCAACTTCAGCCATAAAATCCGGCAGTGCAATAAAGTTATTGTCGGATGCATTCTGATACGCAAACTTGGTGTCGATACCAACTATATTTATTCGGAAATCCTTGAAAACAGTTGCTTTTAAAACACTGATCTGATTATTTGCCTGATGGGGAATGGCCATCGAATCCAGGGCAACATAATTGCCAAGTAGTTGATATTCAATCCCTGCCTTGAGCCTGTTTCGTTTATAGTATACGGAGAACAAAGTGATGTTTGTGCTCTTAAGATTATTATCCCAGCGGAAATTATTGGCCGAATAGTTTTGATAGAACCAGCCCGGTTTCTGTTTGGCCTGTTGATAGGTGAATTCAAGACGGCCGTATTTCTTTTCTGTTTTTCCCGGAATATATGCAAAACGAGCATCGATTCGGTAATCGCCACCATTAAAATCACCCATAACAAGCTCGCCTTTACCTGTGATCAAATAGGTATTCTTGATCAACCAGTAAACACCTGCCGAGGGGATGATCTGGTTAAAGTACTTTCGTTCGGCATATCCTCCAAGCTCATGGTATTCATGCCTGACAGCCCCGTACAGGTAAAATGGCTTCCTTTCATTCGAGTCAAGATATCCCAGGTTCGACCACATGAATTTGTTGGTAATGTTGAAATGATAGACCGAATCGAGGGTGCTTGTGGAGTCTATATAAATATTTTCGTAAAATCCTCCTGCAGGCTCACC
>CAVWDP010000002.1:1357500-1474148 GCA_963753835.1 uncultured Bacteroidales bacterium
GCCGTGCTGATTTGACGTCATCCCCACCTTCCTCACTACTTGCGTAGGCAGTTTCCTTAGAGTCCCCAGCATTATCTGATGGCAACTAAGGATAGGGGTTGCGCTCGTTATGGGACTTAACCCGACACCTCACGGCACGAGCTGACGACAACCATGCAGCACCTTGTAGGACGTCCCGAAGGAAAATCCCCTTTCGGGGACTGTCGTCTTACATTTAAGCCCAGGTAAGGTTCCTCGCGTATCATCGAATTAAACCACATGCTCCTCCGCTTGTGCGGGCCCCCGTCAATTCCTTTGAGTTTCAATCTTGCGACCGTACTCCCCAGGTGGATCACTTAATGGTTTCCCTAAGCCGCTGACTGTGTATCGCCAACAGCGAGTGATCATCGTTTACAGCGTGGACTACCAGGGTATCTAATCCTGTTTGCTCCCCACGCTTTCGTGCCTGAGCGTCAGTTATAGTTTAGCAAGCTGCCTTCGCTATCGGTGTTCTGTATCATATCTAAGCATTTCACCGCTACATGATACATTCCGCCCACTTCAACTATACTCAAGAATGACAGTATTAATGGCAGTTCCCCGGTTGAGCCGGGGGATTTCACCACTAACTTATCATTCCGCCTACGCACCCTTTAAACCCAATAAATCCGGATAACGCTTGCATCCTCCGTATTACCGCGGCTGCTGGCACGGAGTTAGCCGATGCTTATTCATACGGTACCGTCAACCCTGTACACGTACAGGGGGTTCTTCCCGTATAAAAGCAGTTTACAACCCATAGGGCTGTCATCCTGCACGCGGCATGGCTGGTTCAGACTTGCGTCCATTGACCAATATTCCTTACTGCTGCCTCCCGTAGGAGTCTGGTCCGTGTCTCAGTACCAGTGTGGGGGACAATCCTCTCAGAACCCCTAGACATCGTAGTCTTGGTGAGCCGTTACCTCACCAACAAACTAATGTCACGCATGCCCATCTTCAACCGCCGGAGCTTTAATCCAGCTAACATGCGAAAGCTGGATATTATGGAGTATTAATCCCGATTTCTCGGGGCTATTCTCCAGTTGAAGGTAGGTTGCATACGCGTTACGCACCCGTGCGCCACTCGTGTATCTCGCAAGCGAGATCTTACCGTTCGACTTGCATGTATTAAGCCTGCCGCTAGCGTTCATCCTGAGCCAGGATCAAACTCTTCATTGTAAAAAGTCTGTTAATGTTCTCAAGATCTATTAAACTCTCAATTAAATTGAGGGATATTTGCTACTTCTTAGGCTGATTTCAATATTTTCAAAGAACTTGTCTTGTTTCCTTTATTCAAAAAGGGATTGCAAAAGTAATATACTTTTGTTAAACCACAAAAATATTTAACATATTTTTTATTTAATTCCCTAACTTTTTAAAAGAACTTTCGCTCGAAAGCGGCTGCAAAAATACAAACATTAAATTTAATAAAACAAGAAATATATCAAAAAAAATGCAAGTTTTTTTTAAGGGCTTGAAAACCCATATATTACAGTAAAACTTTTTTGTGCTAACGGGTGAATACCCACTCCCTGTCTCCCGATAATGGCGCATTGAAAGAATATCCCTCCACATCAAATAACTTTATCTGCTCAGGATCCGAAATCCTCTTTTCAATAATATATCGTGCCATCAATCCCCTTGCCCGCTTTCCAAACATACTGAAGAAACGGTATTCACCGTTGCGGAATTCCTTGAAGACAGGAGTAATGACATCAAACCCTGATGATCGAACATCAATGGCTTTGTAGTATTCTGCCGAGGCAAGGTTCACCAGTATGTGACTTCCTTCTCTATTTTTTAAATCAAATAATGAACGATTCAGGTGATCATTCCAATAGGAATACAGGTCCTTATACCGTCCTAATTCCAATTTGGTTGCAAATTCGAAACGGTAAGGTAAAATTAAATCCAGCGGACGCAGTATTCCATACAAGCCACTCAGTATCCTGAAATGCTCCTGGGCCCATCTTAATTCATCCTTTATTCAATGGTATTCGCATCCAATCCACGATAAGCATCCCCCTGGTATGCCAGCATGGCCTGCTTGGCTCAGGTCCTTCCCAAATTCCAGGCATGCTGCTCAGGTCAGCAGGACCCTGCATCTTTAAAATCAAGTGACTTGGCTGGTGATAATATGATGATCATGCTGGTGAAAAGATATAGTTATACAATAATATATATAAGGGTTGGGTGCAGGGTTCAGGGTGCTGGGTATGTTGAAGTGTTGAGTTTTGGGTTTTGAATTAGTTTCAAGTCTCAAGTCTCAAGTCTCAAGTTTCAAGTCTCAAGTTTCAAGTCTCAACTCTCAAGTTTCAAGTCTCAAGTTTCAAGTCTCAAGTCTCATCACCAATAAGGTCCTGATGGATGATGAAATGGGCTATAAGCACCATTCCTCCATGGGTTGTTTCCTTGATAAAACTCAGCACCCACATCAATGAACATGTTTTCTGTAGGCATGAGCCGTAGGTTCATAATCACACCTTTTCCGTCGTAACCCGGTCTGAAACCGGTTTCCGGACCACCATGGTCGATTGAGAATTCTTTATAGGCTGTCCCTGAAAGGATCACTTTGGGGCTGATCATGTAATCGCCGCTGACATACAACATCCCCTGCGTGATATTACCGGTAAAACGATTAATGCCCCAGGGTGAATAAACGAGCGTATTCCCATATTCAGTATTTGAAACGCTTACGCCTCCCCTGATAGTAAAACGCTCATTGATCCTGTACCGATCTCCGGAGCCACCATGGTTGAAAAAGAATATCCTTTATTGAAATCGGTAGAAACTGATGTTGCCAGCTGCACACCCACATCCATTTTTTTATCGCTGATTGAATGATAGTGGGCATTCTGCAAGGCCACCGAATCCTCCGGCTGAATACATAGGATTATACCTGTTTGAAAGGCTTCCATCATAAAAAGGATCCTCCTGGGCAAATCCCATCAGGCATTGTGATCAACAATGAATATCCAAACAAGATCCTTTTCATACTACAATATTAATAGCATATTCTGGATACATGATACATGATAATCGATTACATGCATAATTTGATATTTCCATCAGCCTGACGCCTATGCCCAACGCCCAATGCCTACAATTATCATGCCCTGTGTTCACACAAGCGGTAATAGGTTTGCTTATCCGTGATATTCATACTTACGATGTCAAGAAGATGAAGTTTACCAGGATCTTTTCAGCAAGGAAACGTGGGATGCCGGCCAGCTTGCTGAATCCTGAAAGGGTTATAAAACCATTTTCCTGTAAATAATGCATCAGCAACTCTTCCTGTTCCCTGTACCTGATCTCCACTCCCTGCCCGCTTTTCTGATGTTTCCATAACATAAGAAGAACCTTGTTTCCCAGCAGGTTCTGATCATTTACCCTGACAAATACTTTCCAGTTGTCGTCCTTGTCAGGAGCGTAGTGAGGTTTAAGTTTGCTTTTAGCCGACAATGATCTCCAGTACCAGCTTTCCTTCAATCCGCCATTCTTTGGTGCTGAAACTCAACCTCAGGTTTGCAATACATTGAGGCAGCGCCCTCAACCATGTAATATTCTTCCTCCGACCTGACACCAGCAATGGTTCCATTGTCCTTAACACCAACAAGCAAGCGGCCACCATCAGTGTTCGCAGAAGGCAGCCAATGATCGTGCGATCTTCTTCGAATCCGAAATCTCAAACTTGAAGTCGAGCCGCTGGTGTTCGCCTTCGGCAATAAGATCTTTAATATAATTGCCCATCTGAATTCGATTTAAGGGCCGGAAGCTGAGAGGCCTAAATAAATGTGAAGTTATCCTTGGCAGTATTTTTTCGCAGTACTGGCATTGTAGTTTTACGTCTTTCTTTCGATCACCTTAAATTTGGTAATCACATTCTCATGATTGGTGATGCAATTTGGGTTCACGCATTTAATAAAAGTAGTTACGATCATCTGGGATCACAACATTCTTCTTCTTCACAACCTTATAATTCTTGATTTCGATAAGGGTTGCAGTTGGTGCAACAAGGGCGATCTTATTCACATCTTCTGGTGCAAAAAAACGATTGCTTACCTTGATAATGCCTTTCTTCCCGAATTTCTTACTTTCAAGGTTAGTGCCGAAAAGGATTTGGTTATCACATACGTTCAGGTTCAACATGTGAATCACCTGGAATACACTCTGTGTTGGGATATGATCGATAACAGTACCGTTTTCAATGGCATTGACCTTTAGTTCTTTTCTTTCTTCCATGATTTTGGTTTTATGCATTAAACAACTCCGAGGATAGAGGCAAGCAATGCCATTCTTACATAAACTCCGTTTTTTGCCTGCTGGAAATAATATGCTTGCGGGCTATTATCCACATCCTCATCGATTTCATTCACACGCGGGAGCGGATGCAGCACTTTCATATTCTCTTTTAGCATCTTCCAGCATAGGCAGCCGAGGATGTATGCATCTTTCACCCTTTCGTATTCAATAGGGTCTGAAAATCGTTCCTTCTGTATCCGTGTCATGTACAGGATATCCACATTCGGAATCACTTCATTCATCTCCGTATACTGGTGATAGGTCAAGATTTTTGTCTTTGATATGCTGTTTTACGTAGCTCGGAAGTTTAAGCTCGATAGGTGAAACTAGATGGAATGTAGTATTGAACTGGCAGAAGGCTTCAACGAGCGAGTGGACGGTACGTCCGTATTTCAGGTCACCTACAAAAGCAATGTTGAGATCATCAAGCTTACCCTGAGTTTTCATGATTGAATACATGTCGAGCAAGGTTTGGGTCGGATGTTGATGTGCCCCATCGCCGGCATTGATGATGGGTACTGGTGCCACCTCATCAGCATATTTGGCACTGCCTTCCCTTGGGTGCCTCATGACAATGATATCGGAATAGTTGGAGACAGTCAGGATGGTATCCTTTAGGGTTTCTCCTTTTGATACACTGGATGAACTGGCTTCGCTGAAACCTACGATCTTGGCACTCAGTTGAGATGCAGCACTTTCAAAGCTCAGGCGTGTCCGCGTTGAAGGTTCAAAGAACAAGGAGGCAACCACATGTTTTTCAAGGATATTTTGCCTGGGATTCTTCTCAAATTCGGCAGCCAGTTTCAAGGATATCGAGCTGCTCTTCGATGGTGTAATCGCTGATGGAGACGAGGCTTCTGTCTTTCATTTTCATTGTCAGTGATTTTGGATGTAAAATTATTAAAAATGAATGCTGATAAAGAACAATGTTAAAAACTAGTAAAAAAAAAGCGACTCAATTGAGTCGCTTTGATCATTATTTAAGATTGTGTTTTTTAACAAAATCGTCGACAAGACCCTTCAGGTCAGGATAGCCGATCTCCTGCAGATCATAATATACCCTGGTGTTGGGTTTCTTTATATTGATGATCCTGTTCAGGTCGATAGGTGTACCAATAACGACGGCATCACAATCAGCGTTATTCATAGTTGTTTCGAGGTCTTTCAGTTGCTCTTCACCATATCCCATGGCTGGAAGCAGTGTTCCGATGTTAGGATAGATTTCGAAGGTTTCACTGAGTTTGCCAACAGTGTATGGGCGTGGATCAACCAGTTCGGCAGCACCAAATTTTTGTGCAGCAACGGTACCGGCTCCGATCTTCATTTCACCGTGGGTGAGCGTTGGGCCATCTTCAATAACCAGAACTTTCTTGCCTTTGATCAGAGAGGGATCATCAACTTTGATAGGTGATGCTCCATCAATAACAACTGCATTGGGGTTAACCTTAGCAATATTGTCTCTTACTTCCTGAATGCCTTCAGGACCGGCTGTATCCATTTTGTTGATCACAACTGCATCAGCCAGGCGAAGTGTAACTTCTCCCGGATAGTAAGTAAGCTCATGTCCTGGACGATGTGGGTCAACAACGGTGATGTTCAGGTCAGGCATATAGAATGGGAAATCATTGTTTCCGCCATCCCAGATCACAACATCACAACCATCAGGATCTTGCTCAGCTGCACGTAGAATGGCTTCATAGTCGACACCGGCATAGATCACGTTTCCGCGAACTACGTGTGGTTCATACTCTTCCATTTCCTCAACTGTGCATTTGTGTTTAGCAAGGTCCTCAACAGTGGCAAAACGCTGAACTTTTTGTTCAACGAGGTCACCATAAGGCATAGGGTGACGAACAGCAACAACCTTAAGTCCTTGTTCCATCAGAAGTTCAATAACCCTTCTTGAAGTCTGGCTTTTTCCACAACCTGTTCTTACAGCACCTACGGCGATCAGCGGCTTGGTTGATTTTACCATGGTGTCTTTCGGTCCCAAGAGCATGAAGTTTGCACCTGCAGCATTAACGATGGCACTCATGCTCATTACTTTTTGATAAGTAACATCGCTGTATGAGAACACACAATCGTCAGCCTTAAGTTCTTTAATGAGTTTTGGGAGGTCTTCTTCTGCAAAGATCGGGATACCATCAGGGTAGAGGTCTCCGGCAAGTTCGGCCGGGTATTTCCTACCATCGATATCGGGAATTTGCGCAGCAGTGAAGGCAACAACATTGAAGTCTTCATTACCGCGAAAATAAGTGTTGAAATTGTGAAAATCTCTTCCCGCAGCACCGATAATGATTACATTACGTTTCATATAGAATTCCTCTTTTTTTATATTGGTTAAAAAACCGGATTAAAAAAATTTTTGCAAAATTAGTAGTTTAAGTTGAGAATCAGAGGGAAAGGGGTGAATTTTTTTTCTTTTTCATCCACCTCTTATGTATGTGTCTGATAATTACGATGATGGAGATGTTGTATTCAGGTATATTAATAATTATCTTAATTTTACACTGAGAAACCAACTTCACTAATGATAGAAACTACCATCCAGGCTTTCACCTCCCAGGCATTTAAAATACTTTATTCTGCCAACATACCCTCCGGGGATTTCATTCTCCAGAAAACAAGAAAAGAATTTGAAGGTGATTATACCCTCAATGTTTTTCCCTACCTGAAGATAAGCAGAGAAAAGCCTGAGATGAGTGCCGAAAAGATAGGTGCATACTTTGCCGAACATTGTCCGGAGATAACAGGCTTTAATGTGATCAAGGGCTTTCTGAATATTGTGGTTGGAACACCATTCTGGACGGGCTTTCTATCTGAAAATTTTACTAATCCCCAATTTGGGAAAGACCTCAGCACTTCGGGTAGCCCGGTAGTGATCGAGTATTCCTCACCGAATACAAACAAACCCTTGCACCTGGGTCATATCCGGAACAACCTGCTTGGGTGGTCGGTGGCAGAGATACTCAAGGCAAACGGAAAAAAGGTGGTAAAGGTAAACCTGGTAAATGACCGGGGCATACATATTTGCAAATCCATGATCGCATGGAAAAAGTGGTATGATGGAACAGACACCGGAATCTGAAGGCCGGAAAGGAGATCAAGCTGGTTGGCGATTGCTATGTTAGATTTGATCAGGAGCTTAAAAAAGAGATTGAGGAACTAAAAGCAATGGCATGAATGACAGAGGAAGCTGAGAAAAGCAGTCCAATCTGATGCTTGAGGCCAGGGAGATGCTGCAGGAATGGGAAAGTAACAATCCGGAAGTCAGGGAATTGTGGAAAACGATGAATGGCTGGGTTTATAAAGGATTTGATAAAACCTACGAACGCCTGGGCGTTGATTTCGACAAGATATATTATGAGTCGGATACATATCTTCTTGGGAAAGAGATTGTGAAGCAGGGACTGGCAGAAGGTATTCTTTTCCAAAAAGAGGATGGATCAATATGGGCCGACCTCACCGAAGATGGCCTGGATGAAAAACTTCTGTTGCGTGCTGATGGTACTTCAGTGTATATGACCCAGGACCTTGGGACTGCACAGCTCAGACATGATGATTATCATCCCGGATAGCCTGCTGTATGTAGTTGGCAATGAACAAAACTATCATTTTGATGTGCTGAAGATCATCTTAAAGAAACTTGGCAGATCATGGGCTGACAACATTGAACATGTTTCTTATGGTATGGTGGAATTGCCTCACGGGAAAATGAAATCACGTGAAGGAACTGTGGTTGATGCAGACGACCTGATGGACCAGATGTTCAAACTGCTGAATCCATGGCCGATGAACTTGGGAAGGCTGATGAGCTAGTGAAGAGGAGGCTTCAACTTTTTGAGATGATCAGCCTGGGGGCTTTGAAATATTTTATCCTCAGGGTGGATCCCAAAAAGAATATGCTCTTCAATCCTGAAGAATCCATTGATTTCAACGGGAATACAGGGCCATTTATCCAATATACTTATGCCCGTATTCAGTCATTGCTAAGAAGAGTAGGGACAAAAGGGCTGATGCCTGCCAAAGAAGTTTTTAATGGGGAAGTATTTTCGAAGGAAAAGGAAATCATAAAGATATTGTACACTTTTCCAGCCATGCTCATGGATGCAGCCAGAGATTGCAGTCCTGCTACCATGGCAGCTTTTGCATATGAGCTGGCAAAGGAATATAACCAATTCTATCAGGAGATCAGTATCCTTAAAGAGAAAGATGAGGCAAAAGCCAGCTTCCGGCTGTCACTTTCCATTTTACAGCTTCCGTGATCCGGTCTGCCATGGACCTGTTAGGGATTAAGGTTCCGGATAAAATGTAATTCCCTGACTATCTGACCAGGACCTTAAATATTCCAGTACCCTTATCATTTTGAATCTTGAGGATATATAATCCTGTATTCAGCCCACTCACATCCATCTTGTAATTTAGTCCGGTATTTTCAGCTGATACCAGCTTCTTTCCATCTAAAGAATGCAAGGAAACAAGCCTGATTTGCTCATCCGACTCAATCATAAAATGATCCAAAGCTGGATTTGGAAATACTTTCACATCTATTTGCTGCAGTTCTTCTATTCCAAGATAGTAGTGTAAAGTAAATGTATTTGAAAAGGCTGATTGCCCTTCATCGTAAACTGCAGTAACATTATATTCAAAAGTACCCCATCCCGGCAGATTATCAGTAGTATTTGTATTTAGTATCAAACTAGTGTTTACCTGTACATTATCCCTGTACAAGTTATATCCTAACAAGTCTTTTCCGCCACCCAATTCGGCAAGGGTTCCATCAGAATATTGCACCACAGCCCTGATCAGGTATGCCTCATCCCAGCTTGTCCAGCTTGTCGTCCCTTCATCCCAATCCCATGAGCGTCCGTTGTTCAGGTTGCCATCGTAGGAAATGTAGGTTTGTTCATTGACAGAACCAAAGCCGACTACAAAGTCACCATCAACATTGATAATATTAGACGAAACATCTACTTCGAGCCAGCCTTCAATGGCTGTGGCGGTGTTGTCATATAGTAGCGTATTTCCCGGCTGGTTTCCTGCCCAGTTGAATACCCTGGCCTGAAAAGTATTATCACCGGCATCGATAGATGTTTTGTATTTAAGTGTCATAAGCTGGCACGGTCCTGTGGGTGACATATGGGTTGACATGGTCACCCCGGTAAAAAAGTAGGCACCTGTAGCAACTCATTATCATAGATCAGTTCTTCCTGGGATACTCCGGGACCCGTCCAGCTGAGGAGGAACATTATTGGATACATAAGCAGATAGGTTGGAAGGTGCCTCCAGGCCGGTCGCATTAACTATAACCTCTATAGGCCCTGCTGGAAAAGACTCTCCTTCATCATAAACAGCCGATACACCATAAGAGTATGAACCGTTTGCAAGTCCTGAATCTGTATAGCTGGTGTTTGTCCATGTGCCTGTATTGATCTTGGTTCCATCGCGATAAATGTTATAACCCAGTAACGCACAGATACCTGAAGTATAGTCTGCCGACAATGCTTCCTTTTCATAATGTACATCAGGAGTGTTTGCTGATTTGTGGCTTCCGGATGGTCGCAACCATTCACCAGCTGTCCTGCCTGATTTTGTTGCATATAACACCTTTGCTTCATGGCTTCCGACATATTCGTAATTACCTAATTGTGATAATTCTGTGAAACCGCTGGTGTGGCTTCCAAAATACAGGGTCTGATTAAAGAAGCTGTCGTCTACACCAACATATGGACCATTTGAGAGATCATTATATGTGGCGATCATAAAGCTGGACTGATTTATGATTACAGGGGTGTAGATATTGATCCAATTATTATTTACTCCATTGGTATAATATGGTCCTCCCAATATGGTAGTGCCATCACCACTGAGCACATATATGCTCATATGTTGATCCCAATTATTGTAATAGGTCGTAAAAAACCTGATCTCATCGAGGAAAGCAGGAAAACTTGCCAGTGTAAATAGCTGTGCTAAACCTGCTCCACCATTTGAGGATGCAAATGAACTTTCAAATGTGCCATCGTGATAATAGATCCATTGTTCACCACCTCCTGAGGGAGCATCCCAGCTCAGGTTAACAGTACTGCCATTCACTGATGATTGCAGGTTGGTAGGCGATTCAAGTGTGCTTCCAGTGATGACAGCCTGTACTGGTCCGGCAGGATTTGATTCACCCTCATCATACAGGGCTGTTACGGTATAGCTATAGGTACCTATTGCCAATCCGTTATCATCATAATAAACGTTGGTGATCGGTGTGGTGTTTAGTGCAATCCCGTCTCTGTAAACTTTATATCCGAGTAATCCAAGCAATTTGCTATACTGGTTCGGGATAGGTTCTGCATTGTTCGCCTGCCCCAACCCGCCTGTCCGGCTGTGGTTCTTTGTGATCATATTGGTCATTTCCGGGATTTCTACTCCCAGTTCTGCAATTTTACCGTTTGGATAAAGAACAACGGCCCGGATCAGGTAGGCTTCGTCCCATGTAGCCCATGTCTGTCCAGATTCATGAAAATCCCATGACCTGCCATTGTTAAGGTTTGCATCATAACCCAGAAAAGACATGGTGTCAACAGAACCGAAGCCGACTACAAAATCGCCGGTAACATTGATCCCCGAACCACTAACATCTACTTCGAGCCAGTCATTATCAGGAGCCGATTCTGTACTGTTATGTAAAACTGTTGTGCCCGGCTGGCTACCCTCCCAGGTGAATACTTTGGCATTAAATTGATTCACTCCCTGATTTGTTGTATAATATTTCAGTGTAAGTACCTGGCATGGTCCTGAAGGTGACATGCGTGTTGACATGGTGTAACCGGGGTACCTGTATGAACCGGTAGAAACATTGTTATCATAGATAAGTTCCTCTTCTGTTCCACCACCACCACCTGGTGCGGTCCAGCTCAGGTGCACATTATTTCCGCTCACATCAGCCATCAGGTTTGTAGGTGGATCGGGAGCAGCACTACCTTGTACTGCTTCAAAGGCATTCACCCTGCCATATCCCAGTTGCAGACTCCAGGTGCCATAAGGATAAGCTGGATTATTGGAATATGTATATGCCCCCACTTTATCACAGGAACTATAGAGTCTTGTTTGCAGTTCATGACCTGTAAGCAAAGGATTCACAGAAGCTGCCAGACCTACAATAGCAGCTGCAATTGGGCAAGATGCTGAGGTTCCGCTGAACTCATAATAATCTGTTAATGAATATCCGGGTATGCCTGTCCTGTCAATAGTCCATGTGTCTGTTCCAGGGGCAGCAATGTCTGTTGAATCACCCCAATTTGAAAATAAGCTGCGTCCATCATAACGATCTGTTGAACCCACACCTACGACATGGGGGAAATGACATGGATATCCGACTGAATTATATGTATTTTCATTACCCGTGGATGCCAATACTACACATCCCAGTCCTGAGCGTGTATCTGTCCTCATATTGGCATATGCTGACCTGATCACCGCAATATTGGCCCATGATCCCATCGTATAGCTGTTGCTGACAGCCACAATGTCGTATGGAGAGGTCATTACATGCTCACATGAGCGTATAAGTATAAGTTCAGTGGTTGAAAATGTACCTCCGGTACCAAAATTAAATCCCATTTTGATTGGTACAACCACAGTATTGTATCCTACACTGGCAACTCCTGTCGAGTTATTTGTCAGGGCCCCGATAAGGCCAGAACAGGGGGTGCCATGGTTTTCTTCACTTTCTACGGCTGCAGGATTATTATTGTCATCAACAGCATTGTAAGGGGAAATATATTTCCCCACCATTTCGGCATGATCCAGGTCAAAACCATGACCATCAATCACAGCAACAGCTATCGAAGTGGATCCTTTAGTGATATCCCAGGCTTCGGTTGCGTCAATATCAGCATCACTGGACTGATGCAAAAACCATTGATCAGAAAACATGGGGTCATTCGGAACAAAACCAGAGTGAGCAGTGAATTGAAAATTGGGTTGCGCAAATGCAATGTCTTCGTGCTTGATTAGTTCCATGCATACGCTGAATATGTTCAGCCCAGAGGGGATGCTGACTGCATATGTTCTTGAACGAATGAGATCTATTTCTTCAAGCAGCTGTCCCTGGAAAGGTTCAATGAGGGCTGTTACAGCATTTACAGATGCTTTCTTAGCTGGCATATTCAGAAGTAAGATGTTGTCAAGAAAAGCAACATCATTTTCCCTGATAAAAGCAGGGTAGGCTGAGAGAATTTTCTGATCTGCCCTCAATACAGAAAGGAACTCCTCAGCTGTTTCAGGTGTTATTCTTTTGGAGTGATCCAGTACATACAACTTTTTGTTGGGCCATGGAAAATTCTGGGATTTGTCACAGGCCAGGTCGGAATATTCAATTTCAAATTGTGTGATGCCTGCATCTGTGATATGCTCATTAAAAACGATGAAGATATTTGAATAATCAACTTGTGGAATAATGATCTCATTTTCATCCTGAAATAGGTATTCATTGGTGAGAATATGTTCGGTTGCTGTGATTGGCAAAAAAATGCTGCAACAATGAACAAGAGGGTTATTAGTTTTTTCATGGTTGAAATATTTTGAAATATTAATATCAAACTTAAGCATATTTTAAAGTTAGTGCAACTTTAAAACTCAATTTATTGTTAATTCCTTGTTAAGATATTTACTGCCTTTGCAACACACATGCAAGTCTTAGGCCAAACACATTTAAAAATTGATTAATTTTGCGCCACTAAAAATTGAAGAAGAATGTTTGAAGGATTAAGTGACAGACTCGAACGCTCCTTTAAGATACTAAAGGGGCAGGGACATATTACAGAGATCAATATTGCCGAGACCTTAAAGGAGGTCCGGAAAGCATTGCTGGATGCTGATGTCAGCTACAAGATCGCCAAGCAGTTTACTGATGATGTGAAACAAAAGGCCCTTGGAGCAGATGTGCTAACTTCAGTTTCTCCCGGCCAGCTGATGGTAAAGATCGTCAGGGATGAGATGGCTGCCCTCATGGGCGGAGAAATGCAGGAGCTGGATTCAAAGGGAAATCCTGCAATCATCCTGATTGCCGGATTGCAAGGTTCGGGAAAACCACATTTTCAGCCAAGCTGGCCAATTACCTGAAAACTAAAAAAGGACTTAAACCAATGTTGGTTGCTGGTGATGTTTACCGGCCTGCTGCTATTGAACAGCTGAAAGTGCTTGGTGAACAGATCGGACGTGGAGGTATATACTGAAGAAGGTAGTAAGGAGCCGGTGAAAATCGCATCAAATTCCATTTCATATGCCCGAGGCAAGGGATACAATGTGGTGATCATCGATACTGCCGGCCGGCTTGCTATTGATGAGGAGATGATGAAAGAGATCTCCTCGATCAAAAAGCAGGTCAAGCCCCAGGAAACCTTGTTTGTTGTTGATTCCATGACAGGACAGGATGCTGTAAATACCGCCAAAGCCTTTAATGAACAGCTGGATTATGAAGGCGTTGTGCTGACTAAACTGGATGGTGATACACGTGGTGGTGCTGCCTTGACGATCAAGGCAGTGGTGAATAAACCCATTAAGTTTATCGGGATAGGTGAAAAGATGGATGCCATCGATGTCTTTTATCCCGACCGTATGGCCAACAGGATCCTTGGCATGGGTGATATTATCAGCCTTGTTGAACGTGCCCAGGATCAGTTTGATGAAAAGGAAGCCCATAAGCTTCAGAAAAAGATCGCCCGCAATGAATTTAACTTTAATGATTTCCTTTCTCAGATCAAGCAGATCAAAAAGATGGGTAACATTAAAGACCTGATGGGAATGATCCCCGGAATGGGTAAGGCCATCCGAAACCTCGATATGGATGATGATGCGTTTAAAGGCATAGAGGCGATCATTCATTCCATGACCAATGAAGAACGTGAAAATCCGAAATTATTAAATGGTAGCAGGCGCAAAAGGATTGCTAATGGCAGTGGCTCCGATATTCAGGAGGTGAACAGGCTTATCAAGCAGTTTGAAGAGACCAGCAAAATGATGCGTATGATGACCAAAGGAGGCGGCAGGAACATGATGCAGATGATGAAGAATATGAAGGGCGCTCCAGGAATGAAACGCTGATCCACTAATTCAGCATTAAGGATATGAAAATAATCGACGGAAAAAAGATTGCGGAAGAGATCCGCATGGAGATCAAGTCTGAAGTTGCCAAACTTATCGATGATCATGATACATCACCCCACCTGGCGGCCATCATTGTGGGTGAAGACCCAGCCAGCCAGACCTATGTTGCAGCCAAAGAAAAGGCTTGCAAATCAGTTGGAATCGTTTCTTCTATCTATAAATTGCCCGAAAGTACGCCAGAGAATGAATTGCTTGAGCTGATTGATTTCCTGAACAAGGATCCTGAGATTGATGGTTTCATTGTACAACTTCCGCTTCCTGACCATATTTCAGAAGAAAAAGTGATCCAGAATATTGATCCTGTGAAAGACGTTGATGGTTTTCATCCCGTTAACCTTGGACGCATGGTATCAGGCCTGCCAGCCTACCTTCCGGCTACGCCTTATGGGATCGTTCAGTTGTTGGAGCGTTCCAAAATTGAGACTGAAGGGAAGCATTGTGTAGTATTGGGCAGAAGCAACATCGTGGGTACTCCGGTTAGCATTTTGCTATCAAGGAAAGCCAATCCCGGAAATTGTACGGTAACCATCTGTCACAGTAAAACAAAAAACATCAAAGATATCGCTGCTTCAGCTGATATTTTGATTGCTGCCATTGGTAGTCCGGAATTTGTTACTAGCCGATATGGTGAAGAAGGATGCCGTCGTTATCGATGTTGGGATACACCGTGTTCCATCAGAAAAAACCAAATCAGGATATAAATTATTGGGGGATGTGAAGTTTGAGGATGTGTCAAAAAAATGCAGTCATATCACTCCTGTTCCCGGTGGCGTTGGGCCCATGACCATCACCAGCCTGCTTCAGAATACATTGAAAGCACACAAAAAAGAAATTTACGGCTAAGCCCGTACATAAACCCTCTCGTTTGGATAAAGCACAGGAAATATTGTTGCAGCAAGGAAAGTTGCTTCCGGTAATGGAAGAATTTTACAGCTTGCAGGGGGAAGGATTTAATACCGGACAGGCAGCATACTTCATCCGCATCGGTGGATGTGATGTCGGATGTCACTGGTGTGATGTGAAAGAGTCGTGGAATGCAAAGCTTCACCCGCTCACAGATGTTAAAGACATGATTTCGAGAGCAGCAGGATATCCCGGAAAATCAGTAGTACTGACCGGTGGAGAGCCCGGCATATATAATCTGGAATTCCTTTGTAAGGGACTTCATGAGCAAGGCATAAGTATCTTCCTCGAAACATCAGGTGCATATAAACTGAGTGGTTCCTTTGATTGGATTTGCCTTTCACCCAAGAAAAAGACACCTCCACAGGAATCAGTTTATAATAAAGCTGATGAACTTAAAGTTATAATCAGAGAGGAGAAAGATTTTGTATGGGCTGCTGAACAGGAAGACAGGGTGAACCCCGCTTGCCTGTTATTTCTTCAGCCTGAATGGAGTAAAAGCGAGGAGATGATGCCTGCGATCGTAGATTTTATCCTGGAAAATCCGCAATGGCAGATCTCTCTGCAAAGCCACAAATACATGCATATCCCTTAATCTCCCTACTTATAGATGTTTAGGGTTTTAATAAAAATATTGATTTGTTTCTTGCTCATAGTTCCGTCAATAGTGGTGTCGGCACAGGATGAGAAACATGAGCCATCACCCAAGGCAGAGAAGGCCTTCAATGATGCACTCATGCATTGGCGACTTTCTTCATTAGATAAAGCAGAGAAAGACCTTGAAAAGGCCATCAGAATTGATTCGGCTTATATTGATCCATACATACTTCTTGGAGATCTTTCATACGACCGTGGAAAATTCGATGAAGCCATCGCCAATTATCAGAAAGCTATTGCAATCGATCCTGCATTTTCCACTTCATTATATTATCTCCTTGGGAAAGCATATTTCGATAAGGAGGATTATGCCAATGCAGGCATTTCGCTAAAGAAATTCTTAGGGATTGAAGGGATCAGGAAAGATCAAAAGGAGATTGCCAATGACCTTGTGCAAATTGCTGCTTTCAGACAGTATGCTTTTGAAAACCCTGTGCCCTATGAACCTGAAAACCTGGGCGAATCCATTAATTCTGAACATGATGAATATGTAAACTCCATCACCTTGGATGAAACCAACCTGGTATTTACTTTAATGCAGCCCGATACCTTGGTTAAAGGACGCTATACTGAGGGATTTGTAATGGCCGTCAGGACAGACACAGGTTGGGTACTTGCCGGGCGTGCCCTACCTGATCTATATGAATTAGGCAATATCGGGGCGATGAGCCTGTCACCTGATGGGAGGTTCCTGTTTTTTACTTCATGTGGTGCTCCCGGAGGACATGGAAGCTGCGATCTTTATGTATGTGGCAAGAATGGTGAGGATTGGGGAAAGCCGCAAAACCTGGGTGGGATTGTAAATACGGAAACCTGGGATTCACAACCATGTTTCTCAGCAGATGGGCAAACCCTGTTTTTTGTTTCAGCCCGGCCCGGAGGAAAAGGTGGATCCGATATATGGTATACCAGATTTATCCAGAACAAAGGCTGGACTAAACCCATCAATGCCGGTAAGACCATCAATACAGATGGAGAAGAGATGGCACCTTTTATTCATCCTGATGGAAGAACGATGTATTTCTCATCTAAAGGTCATATTGGCATGGGTGGATTCGACCTGTTCATCACCAGGATGGATAGTACCGGCCAATGGGCCGAGCCGGTAAACCTGGGATGGCCGGTAAACACATCCTCTGATGAAATAAATATTGTTGTAGCCACAAATGGAAAAGCAGCATACTTATCCTCCAAGCAGGAGGATGGCTTTGGTGGATATGATATATACAGATTTGATCTGCCGGCAAGCCTCGCCCCATATAAAGTCAGCTACCTGGAAGGGAATGTATATGATGCCGATACCAAAGAACCCATAGCAGCAGAAATATTGCTGTACGATCTTGAAAACGGTGATTTGTCAGTCAGATGCGAATCAGATGCCAGCAATGGACATTATCTTGCAGCCCTTCCCGGAGGTAGAAATTATGCCCTGAATATCTCCAAACCAAGGTATCTTTTCTATTCTGAAAATTTCAACCTGAAAGAGACAGATGTTAGGGAGGAGTCAGTAAATATGGATGTTTACCTGCAGCCGGTAAAAGCCGGTCAGTCATTTGTGCTCAATAATATTTTCTTTAACACTGATCAATATACACTGGACGAACTATCACAGCTGGAACTTCTTAAACTCAATGCGTTTTTGATTCAGAATCCCGGTGTCAGCATTATGATCTGTGGTCATACTGACGCTGTTGGAACAGAAGAATACAACCAGACCTTATCTGAAAATCGGGCCGGAGCTGTTTTTTCTTTTTTGGTCACTGCGGGCATTAGCCAGGATAGGCTTCAGTTTAAGGGCTATGGCAAGTCACAACCGGTTTCTGACAATGAAACAGAAGAGGGCAGGGCGAAGAACAGGAGGACGGAGATCCTAATTTTATAAATAGGCTAAAGGCAAAAGGCTAAGGGCTACCTGGAATTTTTATTCTGATATTTTACAATATTACTTCTTTTTGAGGTGTGACATTTTCTTGTTTTTGGTATTAATAGATAGAGGATACCTAATACTGGCTAAGGGCTAAGGGTAAAGGGTAAAGGGTAAAGGGTATAGGGTATAGGGCAAAGGGTAACCTGAAATAATGAATTTGGAATTTGTAATATTGAAATGAAAATAGAGAAATTTGCTGAATTAAGAACACAGTTATATCTTGCGAAAGAAGTAGGTATTATTTCACAAGATAAAGCAGATTCGTTTGTTAAAATGACCAGAAAAATATCTGGAATGATACACAGGCTTATTCAATCCCGCCAGGGCTTTTGATTTATACCTTAGCATCTAATTTAGTTCGCCTGGTTAATAGCGGAAATTGTCAACGGTTAAATGGCAAAAGGCGAATGACTAACGGCTAAAGAATGTATTTACTCCTTAGCCCTTAACCCTTAACCCTTAGCCCTTCTCCATTTAGAGACGTGTGGCACCAGATATATAAAAGTTTAAGAATGATTTAATGTTAAGATTCCGCATATTATCAGTATTTTTGCAGCCAATTTTGAGAAAAAAAATATGATCAACATAACATTACCGGATAAGTCGGTCAGGCAGGTATGAAAAGGGCAGCTACGGCCTTGAAATAGCCACGAGTATCAGTGAAGGACTGGCAAGAAATGTGTTATCGGCCAAAGTGAACGGAGAGGTGATGGATGCCACACGTCCTATCAATGAAGATGCCACACTGAATTTGCTTACCTGGAATGATGATGAAGGAAAAGCTACCATGTGGCATTCTTCTGCCCACCTCATGGCTGAAGCTATTGAGCAACTTTATCCGGGTGTGAAATTCGGCATTGGTCCGGATATTGAGAATGGCTTTTATTATGATATTGATTTTGGTGAATACCAGGTTTCGGATGCAGATTTCAAAAAGATAGAGGAACGATGCTGGCCCTGGCAAGAGAAAAACAGACCTTTGCAGGAAAGAAGTTAGCAAGGCGGAAGCCATAGAATATTTCACTGAAAAAGGTGATGAATATAAGCTCGAACTCATTGAAGAACTGGAGGATGGTGAGATCACTTTTTACGAATCGGGAACTTTTACAGACCTCTGTCGTGGGCCACATCTACCCGATACAGGTATGATCAAGGCAGTCAAACTGCTGGGTATTGCAGGGGCCTATTGGCGTGGTGATGAAAAACGCAAGATGCTTACCCGGATTTATGGTATTACCTTCCCAAAGCAGAAAGAACTGACCGAATACCTTGAAATGCTGGAAGAAGCCAAAAAACGTGATCACCGGAAGCTGGGCGCTGAACTGGAGATCTTTACATTCTCCCAAAAGGTAGGGCAGGGCTTGCCACTATGGCTCCCTAAAGGTGCAGAGCTCAGGGAAAGGCTGGAAAGCTTCCTCAAGAAAGTTCAGAAGAAGATGGGTTATCAGCAGGTGATCACTCCACATATTGGGAAAGTTGAATTGTATAAGACCTCAGGCCATTATGATAAATATGGAAAGGATTCATTCCATCCCATCACTACACCTATTGAAGGGGAGGAGTTTTTCCTGAAACCGATGAACTGTCCTCACCATTGTGAGATATACAACAGCATGCCCAAGTCATACAGGGACCTGCCTATACGGATTGCCGAATTTGGTACTGTATACCGCTATGAGCAAAGCGGTGAACTTCACGGACTGACAAGGGTAAGGGGATTTACCCAGGATGATGCCCATATTTTTTGTACTCCTGACCAGCTGAAAGATGAATTCAAAGGTGTGATGGATATCGTAATGATCATTTTCAAGGCACTTGATTTTACTGATTTCATTACACAGATCTCCTTACGCGACCCCGATGACAAAGAGAAATATATCGGATCGGATGAGAACTGGGAAAAGCGGAAAAGGCCATTCTGGAAGTTGCTGAAGAGAGTGGTCTTGATGCTGTGGTTGAAATAGGGGAGGCTGCATTTTACGGCCCCAAGATGGACTTCATGGTCAAGGATGCCCTCGGCCGGAAGTGGCAACTGGGTACCATACAGGTGGATTACAACCTGCCTGAGCGCTTTGAACTGGAATATGTAGGAGCTGACAACGAGAAACACAGACCGGTCATGATCCACCGGGCGCCTTTCGGATCTATGGAAGTTTTGTGGCTGTATTGCTCGAGCATTGTGCAGGAAAATTCCCCTTGTGGTTGACTCCTGATCAGGCTATCGTCCTGCCAATCAGCGAAAAATATCACAATTATGCAGAAAAAGTTTTAAATTTGCTGAATAATTCCGAAATTCGCGCCCTCGTTGACGAGAGGAGTGAGAAAACAGGCCGGAAAATCCGGGATGCTGAATTGAGAAAAATCCCTTACATGTTGATAGTAGGGGAGAAGGAAGAGAATGAAGGAACAGTTTCAGTAAGGAAACATGGTGAAGGCGATATAGGCACATTTACAATAGAAGAGTTCGTGAAAATGGTAAATGAAGAAATTGACGGCTTCTCGATATAAAAATATAGTACGAACTAATATAGGAGACTTAATTATAGCAAAACAAATTTACCGTGGAGGAAGGTTTAGAGGGGCCTCAGCGGAGAACCGGAAACGAACACAAGATCAACAGAGAGATAAAAGCGCCTGTTGTGAGGGTGGTTGGTGAAAATATTGAACCCGGCATTTATAATATCAAAGATGCGATCGAAATGGCTGACAAACAAGGTCTGGACCTTGTGGAGATCTCTCCCAAGGCCAATCCGCCGGTTTGTAAAGTTGTTGATTATAAAAAGTTCCTGTACGAAAGAAAGAAGAAACAGAAAGAGATCAAGGCCAAAACGGCCAAGGTAGTTGTGAAAGAGATCAGGCTGGGCCCGAATATCGATGACCATGATTTTAACTTCAAACTGAAACATGCCATCAAATTCCTTGAGGACGGTGCAAAAGTTAAAGTGGATGTGTTTTTTAAAGGAAGGATGATCATCTACAAGGAAAAGGGAGAGATTGTTCTTCTGAAGTTTGCCCAGGAACTGGAAGAATACGGAAAGGTAGAACAGATTGCCAAAGCTGGAAGGAAAAAGAATGATCATGATCATCGCACCGAAGAAATAATTTTATCAATATATAATTTGTATAGTAATGCCAAAAATGAAGACGAAATCCAGTGCCAAGAAAAGGTTTACCTTAACCGGACTGGTAAAATTAAGAGAAAGCATGCGTACAAAAGCCACATTCTGACGAAGAAGACAAAGAAGCGGAAACGCAATCTTGACACATGACGCCATCGTGGACAAGGCTGATGAAAAGAATGTGCGAGCAAATGCTTAGCAGAAAGTAAAACTAGTGTTAAACTGCAAAGGACCACAAAGTCTGTTCGTCACAGGGCGCTCAAGTAAAAAATGAAAATTAAAATGCCAAGATCAGTAAATGTAGTAGCCTCCAGAGCCAGAAGGAAAAATCATGAAAGCGACCAAAGGCCAGTTTGGAAGGCGAAAAAATGTCTGGACGGTATCAAAAAACGCATATGAAAAAGGATTATCATATGCATACCGCGACAGAAGGAACAAGAAAAGAAGTTTCAGGGCGTTATGGATCCAGAGGATCAATGCCGCTGCCCGTCAGTACGGAATGTCATATTCAGTATTTATGGGAAAACTTAAAGAGAAAAATATCGATCTCAACCGGAAAGTACTGGCCGATCTGGCCATGAACCATCCGGATGCCTTTAAGGCGATTGTTGATAAAGTGAAATAAAAATTGGCCCTTCGGGGCCTTTTTTATTTCACTTTACTTCTTCTATCTTCTATCCCCTTCATCAATCTCCTTCGGATATTATCAATATATCTTTTTGTACTTTTTTTGCTTGTCCAAAAAAAAGTACCAAAAAAATGACATGCCCGGACAAGATTCTCACCCCGTGACTCACGGGATTCGAATTGCGCCCGGGCCCTTAAATGCTTCGCATTTATTTGATTATCAGTTCCGCACACCTCGAACCGTACACCCATCTTTAATGCAGCTATTGCTGCTGAAGACATTCATGCACCTAGCCCCTAGCACCTAGCACCTAAAACCAATCCAACACCCAACATCCATAATCCATAATCCATAATCCAACATCCAACACCCATAATCCAACACCCAACACCCAAAATCCTGGGCTATTTCAGCCCGAATTTTTCCATCCTCCGATCCAGCGCCTGCCAGGTAATATTTAAGAGTTCTGCAGCTTTCGACTTATTGTTGCCTGCCTTTTCAAGGGCTTTTAGGATCATGCTTTTTTCAATTTCTGCAAGGTCGAGAGTATCTTCCGGTATGCCTGCAACAGAATCGTCAATGTCTGCTCCGGGAATATTGTACCGGAAGTTCTCCCAGCCTATATTTTCTTTGTCGCAAAGAATGATGGCCCGCTCAACCATATTTCTCAGTTCCCGCACATTGCCCGGGAAAATCATAATCGGTCATTCTTTCGTATTAGCTCAGCATCAATGCTTTTGATGGGTTTTCCCATCTGCTCCGCATAATAATATATATAATACTCCAGCAAGGGAGGGATGTCGTCTTTTCTTTCCCTCAGGGGAGGGATATCGATCACAAAAGTGCTCAGGCGGTGGTAGAGATCGGGCCTGAATTTTCCTTTTTTGCTCAGCTCAAAAGGTCACGGTTAGAAGCAGTGATCACCCGCACATCCACGGGAATTTCTACCCTGGAGCCGATTTTGCTGACTTTCTTGTCTTCAAGCACACGCAGGAGTTTGGCCTGCTGGCTCATTGGCATGTCGCCGATCTCATCCAGGAACAAGGGTTCCTTTATCAGCAATCTCAAACCAGCCTTCCTTGTCTTCCCGGGCGTCGGTAAAAGCTCCTTTCTTATGCCCGAAAAACTCACTTTCAAAAAGTGTTTCGGGAACAGCAGAGCAATTGACGGAATAGAAAAATTGCTTTTTACGTTTACTTAGAAAATGTATCCCCCTGGCAACCAGTTCTTTACCTGTTCCGCTTTCGCCTGTGATCAATACGGAAGTAGTATCAGCTGTAGCTACCCGGCTCATCAGCTCAACCACCTTTTTCATGGCAGTACTTTCGGTGATAAGTTCATGGCCAAATACATTTTGTATCTCGTTGGAGAGCAGGTCGAACTTGTGCTCGGTACTTTTAAGTTTTTCGCCAAGCAGGATAAAACGCTTGGTTCGTTCAATGGCATGATTGATCTCCGGCAGGCGGAAAGGTTTCTGAAAATAGTCGAAAGCCCCATAGCGCATGGCTTCGATCACAGTATTCATGTCGCCATGACCAGAGATCATGATCACTTCCATATCAGGATATATATTCTTAACTTTCTTCAGCACTTCCAGCCCATCCATCTCAGGGAGTTTCACATCCAGGATAAGGATGTCAATGTCGGTTCTTTTCAAGGATACTGAAGGCTACTGAGGGTGCGCCGGCCTTATAGATCGTGTATTGCTGCCCGCTCAGGAATTCTTCTATCTCATCCTGCATGCGGGACTCATCATCAAGTACGAGTACACTTAGTTCTTTCATTCCATCTGAATTAATTGTTTTTTTCCTTTTGATCCTTGTAAATTGGCAGTGTTACGACCAACCTTGTGTGTTTTCCTTCCTTTGAGTCGGCCTTGATCTCCCCTTTCATTTCCTTGATAATACCATAAATGATCGACAGTCCAAGCCCTGTTCCCATTTCTTCCTGTTTGGTAGTAAAGAAAGGATCAAAGATATTTCCGATGATACTCTCCGGAATACCGGTACCATTATCGTGAATGATCAACCCACAGACTTTTCCGGTTTGCAAAGGTGCTGATCTTGATCATCTTTCTTATAACCTTTAATGTTGGCCTTTTCTTTCTCCATGACGGCATATCGGGCATTTGACAGCAAGTTCATAATGACCTGCTCAAGCTTATAAATATTCCCAAGGGTTATGTCGGTGCGAGTCGTATATTTAACCTGCAGATCGATGCCCAATGTTATCATATTGTCGGGAAATCAGGGAGAGTGCATTCGTTACAACATTATTAATGGAGATGGGTTCCAGTACTGCATTATGCTGGTCGCGGGAAAATATCCTGACATGCTCAATGATATTCCTTATCCTGTCGATATCTCTAAAGATCGATTCTGTTTTTCTGCTTGGTATATTCTTCCGTGATCTCACCCGACTGCATCTTGATCATAAGGTTATCGATTCCCATGCTGATGCTGCCAAGGGGCTGGTTGATTTCATGGGCGATGCCTGCAGCCAGTTCTCCAAGCGATTCGAGCTTAGATTTTTGGATCAGCATATGCCTGTTGCTTCCTGATCTTTTCGAGTTCCTTCTGCACACGCTGTTCCAAGGTGTGCGGTTCAGCTTTTTAAGCTCTTCATCTGTCTTTTTCCTGGCGGAAATATCAGAAACAAAAGTAAGCACTGCTGTTTCCCCTTCCCAGGTGATCACTGTCGATTTGATCTCAAACCATTGAGTTTCCCTTTCTTATCGATGAATTTAATGTCGTATCGTTCCGGCACATCCTCTCCACGAAGGCGTTTCATATGGTTCTCCATGATGAGATCACGGTAGTCGATATGCATGAAATCACTGAATGGCTTCCCGATGATATGCTTTGGGCATATAGCCGGTCATTTCATAGATCTTGGGATTGATGAAGCGCACGATGCCTTCAACGGTAAGCAGGATTCCATCATTGGCATTTTCAAATATCTGCCGGTATTTTTCTTCACTTTCTCTGAGCAGCTCTTCAATGTTTTTCCTGTCAGAGATCTCATTAATCAGGTCCTTGGTTCGCTCCTGTATCCGGTTTTCAAGCTCATTGTTGAGTTTCAGCAAGTTCAATTTCCACTCGCTTGCGATGAATGGCCGCACCAATGATGTCGGCAGCTGTACCCAATGCATTCAGCTCTGCTTCGGTCCATTCCCTGGCTTTGCAACATTCGTCAAGGCCAATAAATCCCCACCATGTGTTGTTGACAAAAATGGGCATGATCACGATGGAGATCAGTCCCATCTCACCCAGTAACTTTTTCTCAGAACGTGGAAATTTGTCAATGTTCCCGTACACTGGTTTCCCTTTGCAAGGGTCTTGGCCCACCTGCTAAATCCATCTTTATAATAGATCTCCCTGTAGCAGGCTACCATCAACATCATCCACAATACCGGGGGCAGCCCAGTCGAACAGCAAGCTGGTAAGAGCTTGCTCTTTATTGTCTTCAAAATTTTCAAAAATGTATACCCTGCTAACATCCGTTGCTTCGCCCAGTCGTTTCAAGTACATCTGCAATACTTTGTGTGGTATAATTGTATTTAAAGAAGAGCTCTGATGCATAGTTTACAGCTTTCAGGATGGTTTCGCTTTCCATCAGGGCTTTTTCAGCTTCCTTTCGACGTCGGAGCTGCTCATCCATAGTTTTGTCGAGGATTATTTCGCGGCCCAGTGCCCTGATCTGACTTTCCAGTTCTTCATGTTCAACAGGTTTGATGAGGTATCCCCTTACCCTGTGTTTAATGGCATCCAGAAAATTTTCTTTGGCATCATGTGCGGTCATGATGATGATGCGCGTGTTCTTTGTTCCGTTTCCTGATCTCCGCTGATCATTTCCAGGCCACCCATCTCAGGCATATTGAGGTCGGTGACCACCAGGTCAGGCTTTTCCTTGTTGAAGATCTTCAGGCCTTGCTTTACCATCTTCAGCAATATGCAATTCCTCCACAATATTTTTCATGACAGCAGCCATACTTCTTCCTGAGAGAGGCTTTGTCTTCAGCATAGAGTACTGAAATAGGCAGCTTTTTTGTGGTTTTTGCCATCTAGTATAGCATTTTCCGGCCAGGAGTTTATATGGCTAAGTTAATAAATAATATTCATGAATCGTACCACTCACTGAACAAACAATGCATTATCATGTTAATAGATTGAATTATATATATATCACGATGCCAGATAAAAAACTCAATGTATTTTCGCAGGGAATACCTTAGCTGGTGAATTACTGGAAGAGAAGGTTCTTGACGATCCATATCAACAGTTCATGGACTGGATGGAAGATGCTATGCGTTCCGGTATTGATGATCCTACAGCCATGGCACTGGCTACCGCAGATTCTTCCGGAAAACCTGCTGTGCGTATTGTGTTGCTTAAAGATGCCAGTCCCGAAGGATTGGTTTTCTTTTCCAATTATGAAAGCCGCAAAGGGCAGGATTTGAGAAGAAAACCCACAGGCTTCTGTCATGTTTTTCTGGCCAGGATTGGACCGGCAGGTACGGATTGAAGGAAAAGTTGAAAAGATACCAGCTACAGAAGAATCAGATGAATTTTTTCAATCCAGGCCAATGGAAAGCAGGATTTCTTCGATAGTCTCACCGAGCAAAGTCAGGAGATTCCCGGACAGGGAGTTCCTTGATCGATAAATTCAATGCAATACATGTCTCCGGGAATAAGGTTGAAATCCCAACGTCCTGAATATTGGGGTGGGTATATCCTGAAACCAGAAACATATGAGTTCTGGCAGGGAAGGGAGAATAGGCTGAATGATAGAATCCAATTTACTCCTGATTGATGGACAATGGAAGATCAGGCGTTTGGCGCCCTGATGGAAAGGTATTACTGTATCTAGGTACCTAGGTACCTACGACCGTAATATATTCGTAATACGTACTACTTCCAGTACCTGGTACGTCTTAATTATTGATGCTGTGGCCTCAGCAAATCATTCACGGTTTTAACCGGATTAAAGGTTTCGATGGAACTTCCACGAAATACGGTGATCCAGTGTGCCATAGCACCGTTCCACAGCCCTGGCAGTTCCTGTGCTTTCAGTTCGCGGCCATCTTTTGATTTTATTGAAATAAAACCTGTTTGGGGTCGACAAATTCTTTGAGATCGAATTATTGCCTTTGTAATCTTTCAGGCTGCATACCAGGTCAACAGGATTGAAATGTGTGGCCTGTTCTACAATCGATTGTTGTGCTGAATCATTCAGATCGATTTGTGATGATTCAACTACTTGCAGTGTTGTATTCCCAATGCTGTCGGTAACCCAGAATGGCCCGCCGCCAGGTTCACCTTCATTTTTAACCATGCCGCATATGCGGATCGGGCGGTTCAGCTTATCAACTATAATCCCTCTTTTATCTTCCAGGGAGAAGAAATTCATGCCTTCAGGGAAGTGGATGTTCAGTTCATCTTTGAGCAAATTCGATAGCTTCATCTGACTGCGATGGTATTCATTCCTCCTTTTTCGATGCGTGAGAGGATATCGAAATGATTTTTCCATCAGATCGATCAGCATGCCGCCCAATACCTTTTTATATATGTATGTGGTTGCTGCTGAAGACTGTCGGGAACCACATTGTCGATATTCTTGATAAACACAATATCGCCATCCAGTTCATTCAGGTTTTCGATCAGGGCACCATGGCCACCTGGCCTGAAAAGGATAGAACCGTCGGCATTCCTGAAAGCATTGTTTTCCATGTCTACGGCAATGGTATCGGTGGAAGGTTTTTGTTCAGAATATGTAATGTCGAATTGTATATCTTTCCCTTTACAGAATGCAGTTGTTAGCTGAAGATGCTTTCTCAGCAAAGATTTTTCTTGTGTTCTGGAGAGACTGTGAAGTGTAGATGAACTGTGCCATCCTTGTCCTTGCTGTATTCCAGGCCTTCCCTCATATGCTCCTCCAGGGGTGTACGTGCACCTTCCGGATATTTATGGAACATCAACAGGCCTTTCGGGAGAGATGCATAGTTCAGTCCAATGTCGGTAAGGAGATATTTGATCACCGTTTTGTAGTTTTTTTCGGCCAGGAGCTGTTCAAGATCATATTCGTCATGGGCTAAAACTTCTTGCAGGGCTGGATAGAAAGCGAAATCTTCAATTTTCTCAAGAAATTGTGTGACTTCCTGATTTTTTTCAGCTTGTTCTTCTTCTATGAAGGCAAACAGGCTTTTGAACATTCGGCTGGCGGCTCCTGAAGCGGGAACCATCTTGGTGATGAAGTACTGCGCGGATTTCTCGTTGAAATCATTCTCCAGTGATGATAACTGTGCTTCATCAAGTACCACGATTCCATTTCCCGGTGTGGCTGCAGCATAGAGTTTTACAAATGGAAATCCGTTCCGGAAATTTTCAATTTGATGATTGATATTTTCCAGACTAATATTTTTCTTTTTGAATTGCTCAAGGTCGCTTTTCGTGAACATGCGGTATTGGTTTAAATTAATGGATGCAAAGATATTAAAAGAATGGGTACTGGGTGTTGGATGTTGGATGCCGGAGGAAGTTGGCTTTGCCCACCGAAATATGTGGATGTTGGATGTTGGGTAACTTCTAAAGTTATTAATATTAATTATTTTACCTAGTACCTAATACGTAATACGTAATACCGTACTTATATCAATAATTTCCAGTTCCATTATTTGGAAATTTATTTAAAAAAATTGTATCTTTGCACTCCGTTTTTCAACAGCCCAGATGGCGGAAATGGTAGACGCGCATGGTTGAGGGCCATGTACTCGTAAGGGTGTGCAAGTTCGATTCTTGTTCTGGGCACCAGATTGATAGAAGATAGAAGAATGAAGAAGTTGATTGGAGAAGGAGATTTTAGAGGGAGATAGTGATTTAAGAAGGGTTGTTGATAATTATATTTTCAATCACAACACTGAATGATCGATACTCGATAGTCGTTTTTCGAAATTCGATATTCGAAATGCCCAAGTGGCGGAATTGGTAGACGCGCTAGTTTCAGGGACTAGTTTCTGCAAAGGAGTGAAGGTTCGAGTCCTTTCTTGGGCACAAAAAAGCCGCAAATTTTGCGGTTTTTTTTGTGCCCACTTCTTCTATCTTCTATCCACTTCTTCTATCTTCTATCCACTTCGAATATCGAACATCAATTTGTAAATTGAATATTGTAAACTGTAAATTATAAATTCTCAGTTTTCCTGGCTGTAAAGCACATAATGCCCATAATGATCTTCTATCCCATTGAAATCAATTTCCATATATTCCTCTTTAAACTCTCCTTTCACCTCGATCAAAGTGTTTTTTGTGGTTAAAAAGGTAAAAAGGAACTTGTTTCGTAGCATTTGGAGATGCTCGGTCTGGTAAAATTCTGTATTTCCTTCATCGATTGATACCATGACACTAACTGCATCGCCTTTACTTTCAAATATGATCATCGCCTCAATATCGTCTTCATCTTTATCAGGAATATTTTGCCATCTACCGGCAAAGTATTGGTTTTCTTTCAGACTGGCAGCATCAGTATGTGTACATACACGATCAAGAAAGTCCTCCATGGTGATGCCTGCTCCGGTAAAAAACTCAGCGGGAAGCAAGGGCAACATGTAATCCTCGTAGAAATCTCTCATCTTTTGATTGGTATAAGGTGTGAGCTTGCTGATTACATCACCACCTTCCTTTACATCCATATTCAATACCATGACAGGGCCTGTATTTGAAAAATCAATGTCGGCAAAAGAAATCACCTTTACTTCAGGATTGATCCTGGTTTTGAAATAGATTTGCATCTTCCTGACATCACATAGGATTGACCACTCGGGGATATCATTGACCATAAGTTTATCAAGCATATATAAACCGTAATCAACAATATCTTCCTCAGTTTTATATTCCTCGACCATGACGGCCGTTTTGACGAATCTTGGAACCTTTGAGCTGTTGAGGTCTGGTTCATAAAACCCTCCATGACCCTGGTAATACTTCAGTATTTCCAGTTCACGATCATAAGGTGTATTAAATAATCCCGGAACAGGCATATCTTCATTCATATGAACCACAACTTCTCCTTTAATAAAGGCAACTGCGGCTGTATTTCCTTTTGCATCACCTATGAAATAATGCCATCCCCACCCGTCGATCTCAAAATCATAGGCACATTGAACAGCTTCATCTACACATGAACAATTGTCGAGCATATATTGCATCCAGTTCATCTGGTTTAGCTTCGGGAGTGCTTCATTTTTGGGATATTCGATGGTTTCATTCATTTCCCATACAAATAGTCCAACCTCATTCATGCCTCCATCGGGAAAATCCCTTCCAAAATTGTTAAATGTGATGGATCCATACCTTGATATCCAGCTGTGATCCGATGGATTTGAATTTTCAGGTGTCGTTAATTCACTCCAGCTCCTGCCTTTTTTGAATATCCCTCTTTTGTTGACAAAGAGGAGTCCCGGAACTCCGATGTCTCCCTGATTCAGGTTATGTCCATACACCAGGCCATCTCCCTTTTGAAGTTTAAAACTCGAACAGGACAGACCCGTGTATGATATCGAAATGAAAAGGATTGAAATAATGGAAAGAAGCAGGGTTTTTGTTATCTGGTTCATTAGCGTTGTGTTGTTTATTTTAGATCTTATAATAGTATGACAACAAAACCCTTCAGAAGTTACAGTTGAATCAGATCAATATTACTTTTTAACAGCCTCAAAGAACATCAAACAATTTTATTACTTTTATTCCTTTAAATCGAAAATAATTCAACACCCAAAGCTCAACACTCAAAACTTAAATAATATGCGTTTGTTACTCATCAGCAATTCAACCAATTACGGAGAAGAATACCTCGGATGGCCACGGCCTTACATTTCAGAATTTCTCGAATCAACAGGGATTAAAAATATACTTTTTGTGCCCTATGCAGGCGTGGGCCTATCTCCTGACGGGGATATTCATAAGTCGTATGATATTTATGAGCAGCGTGTAAAAGGCGTTTTTGAAGAACTTGGGTATAATATCTATTCAGTACACAAAGAAAGCGATCCTATTCAAGCCGTCAATGATGCAGAAGCCATCGCCGTAGGAGGGGGGAATACTTTTCACCTGGTGCATATGATGCATAAAACGGGTATCATGGATGCCATCCGCAAACGTGCACTCGATGGCGTACCATATATGGGCTGGAGTGCCGGCTCGAATGTTGCCTGCCCAAGCCTGATGACAACCAACGACATGCCGATCATTGAGCCGGAAAGCTTCAGATGCATGAACCTCATTCCATTTCAGATCAATCCCCATTACCTGGATGCCAATCCTGAGGGACATGGAGGAGAAACACGCGAACAACGTATCGAGGAATTCCTCGTAGTGAACAAAGAGATAACGGTAGCCGGCCTGCGTGAAAGCTCACTCTTCGAAGTAGATGGATTTGAACTGAAGCTTAAGGGAAGCCGCCCGCTTCGGATTTTCCGCTTCGGACAAGAACCGGAAGAAGTTGAGCAAGGAAATGATGTTAATTTTCTGATGGAATAAATAGGTACAGGGTTCAGGGTTCAAGGTTCAGGGTTCAGGGTGCAAGGTAATTATTTATTCCCTGCACCCTGGACCTTGCACCCTGCACCCTTTTTTTATCTAATCAACAACACCATTCCATAGGTATTGGTATTTCCGTCTCCTACATCAGTTCCGTTCCATGTTCTGCCGTCTTTGAATTTGGCAGATATGGTCCACATGTATGTATCTGATGGCATAGGTTCCCCGTTCGTTCTTCCATCCCAACCTTCTACAGGCGATCCGTTTTCATCGAGTTTGTTTGATTGCCAGACAGTGTTTCCTCGTTTGTTGATCACCGTGACCTGGTATGTTTCCAGGTTCACGCCTACTGGTTTCCAGATTTTGAGTGCCTGGTCCTTGCTATCGGGTGTAAATCCTGTTGGCACGTATAGTCCCTGGAACAGTATTTCATATTCCATGTATGATGTGTCGGGACATTCGTTGTCGTTCCAGGCGATAAGCTCAATGATGTATGTACCATTTTGCTCATAGCGCACTACGGGCGAGGTGAGATCAGAACCTTCGTTGTTTCCAAAGTCCCACTCATACCTGATGGCATTTTCTGAGGTGTTATCCAGCAGTATCTGTCCCTGTATGTTCTCATAGTTATCGACAATGTCAAAAGCACTCAATGGGACCGGGAATACGCTGATGGAGGTGTTGGCCGTGTCTGCGCACCCAAACTCATCGGTTACGATCATCTCTACCAGGTAGGTGCCCGAGTCAGGGTATACATGGTAAGGGTTCTGCTCTTGTGAAGATGTACCGTGTCCAAAGTCCCACCTCCAGTATGTGAGTTCCCCTTCGGCTACTTCACTCTCATCTGTAAATGTTGTCATCCCACCGGCGCATGCCAGCGATGCGCTGAACCCTGCCACGGGTGTGTTGTATATGCGCACATCTGTGTAGGTGGTGTCCAGACAGCCGTTTTCATTTTCTACGATGAGCCTGACCGTATAGAGTCCTGCCTGCGGGTATGTGTACACAGGGTCTTTGAGCCTTGAGGTGTCTGCATCGGTGCTAAGCTCCCCGAAGTCCCATCTCCATAATGCAATGTCGATGCCGTTGGTGGCGGACAGATCATAAAATTGTGTTCCAGTCATGGCACAAGGCAGCTCAAAGGCCATTACAGCCTGGGGCATGGCACTCACGTTGATGATCCTTTGCATGGTATCAGCATAAAGCTTTCCATCTATCTGGGTGGTGATCACCAGTGATACCATATACTCACCCCACTCAGTATATTGATGACATACAGAGTCTGCATGGTGGTTGTACTCGAGTGTTTGTCCATCTCCAAAGTCCCACATCCATGATTGTATGGAGTAGTTATCTCCCACGATGTAAGAAGAGTCGATAAAGCACACCTGAGTGTTGTTGCACTGGTTCTCTCCTGATACTTCAAAGATGGCCTGCATACAGAGTCCTTTTGTAAGCTCCATCTCAATGGAGTCGGTACATCCGTGTGAGTTGGTTACTATCAGCTGCACTAAGTAAGTGCTGTCAGTGGGTGGGTACAGGTGCATGGGGTTCTGCTCTTGAGAGAAGTTTTCTGCTCCTGAGGCGATATCACCAAAGTCCCACATCCAGCTTTCAATGAATGCACCATAGCCCGGGTCAGTCAGATCTGTAAAGGCTGTAGGCTCATCGCATAGCGACGGGCTGAAGGTAAACTCTAGCTGGGGCAGTGCATCCACGGTCACCTCATGTACCATTGTTTTTTCACATCCTGCCTGGTTTTCAATGGTGAGGCTCACAAAATAGGTCCCTGGCTGGTTGTACACATATGATGTGGTATCTGTGAGTGTGGTGATGCTGTTGCCATCATCAAAGTCCCACCTCCATTCCAGTATGGTATCTCCTTCAGGGGCGTACTCACCGTCAAAGAAGCTGGCATATCCGTTACATACGCGTGAAGCGGTAAAGTCGACTCCCAGAGGTGGGTCCACACAAATGGAGTCCATGAAAGTGTTTTGGCATCCGTTGGCATCTGTTACGGTAAGGTAAACCACATAGCATGTGTCGAACTCTTCAAAGGTGTATGTTGGATTGATCTCAGATGAGAAGTATCCGGGCTCAAGTTCCCACAGCCACTCAATGATAGGTGATGCCCCGGTTTGAGTATATGATGAGTCATTAAAGAATATCATTCCCGGCGGGTCACAGGGCTGGTTATGTATAAAGTGTGCCGTTGGGGCATAGTCTACGATGAGTGTTTGCACGATGGTGTCGCTACATCCGATCTGATCTGTTGCGATCAGCTCCACGTTGTATGTTCCCAGTGCAGTAAATACGTGTCCGGGATCCTGCAGTGTAGAACTGTTTAAAGCACCTGATGCCGGGTCACCGAAGTTCCACAGCCATTGGGTGATGTTGGCAGATGTGGATATGCTCATATCTGTGAACAGTGTGCTGTCGCCCAGGCAGGCCTGCTCATAAACAAAGTCAGCCACCGGGGGTGAGTTGATCTCGACAGTGTGTATTGATGAGTTCTCACATCCATCCATATTGACAATGGTCAGTTTAACTGTATATACTCCCGGTGCTGTATACATGTGTACAGGATCCTGCAGGTTGGAGGTATCGTTGATACCTGATGCCGGGTCACCGAAGTTCCATGCGTAGCTGACCACCTCAGCGATCAGGGTCACGCTGGGATCTGTAAAAAATGCGGTCATCTCACCGAAGCATGTGGTGTCGGGGCTAGTAAAGAAGTCCACAGTTGGTGGCGGGCTGATATCTACCGTATCCACGATGGTATGCTGGCATCCTGTGTTAGAGGTCACCGTCAGGGAGACATTATATGTTCCGGCCAGATCGTATATATGTGTTGGGTTCTGCAGCGAAGAGGTGTTGTTGGCTCCTGATGCCGGGTCACCGAAGGTCCACAACCATGCCTGTATCTCTGTGCCGAAGCCTTGTGAGAGGTCGGTAAACTCAAGGGTTCCACCCTGGCAGGTCTCACCAGTGTGTTCAAAGGCAGCCTCGGGTCCCTGTATCACCTGCATGGTGTAGCTCATTGAGTCTTCGCACATGATGGAGTTCTCAATGGCCAGTGAGACGTTATATGTTCCCGGTGCCTGGTATGTATGTGATACATCTCCCGGTCCCGGTGCAAGGATGATGGTGTCTGTTCCATCACCGAAGTACCAGTGCCACTGTGTTATATATGCGTTCATGGGAGATGATATATCGCTAAAGTCTATGGGAGATCCCGAGCATGGCAGTGCGGAGAATACAAAGTCTGCAATGGGCAGTGGGGAGATGAATACCGGTGCTGTGTATGAGTTGGTACATCCGTTAGCATCTTCCACCATCACTGTTACCTGATATGTTCCGGGCAATGCGTACACATGTATGGGGTCCTGCAGCACAGAGACGCCTCCGTCACCAAAGTCCCAGGTCCAGGTTACTGATGAGGAGCTTAGTCCGAAGAACTGCATGTCGCTTTCTATGCAAGCCGAGTCGCTGTCGGTGGTAAAGCTCACCTGTGGGCCCGGGCTTACCTCTACAGGCAGTTGTACCGTATCGGCACATCCATCCACATTGGTTACTACCAGCAGTACATCGAAGGTGCCTGAGGTGGTAAACAGATGTGTTGGGTTCTGCAGATTAGAGGTGTTCAGAGGTCCTGATGCGGGGTCGTCGAACTCCCAGAACCATGACACGATGGGTGTTCCGGCGTTGGGAGAAGAGATGTCGGTAAACTCAACGGGCAGCCCTGCGCAGTTGTCCACGTAGTTAAAGTCAGCTATGGGCCCGTGCGGTAACGCTGATCTGTTTGGTGATGGCATTGGAGCATGAGTCCTGATCTACCACCGTGAGTGTAACATCGTATGTTCCTCCGCTGGCGTACAGGTGGAATACGTCGGGATCGTCGGGAGCGTTGACGGTGGTGGAGTTCCCATCGCCGAAGTCCCATATCCACTGTGATATGGCCCCGTTGGGCGATACGCTCTGGTTATAGAAGAATACGGTATCGTTAGAGCATGCCGGCGCGTTGTGTATGAAGTTGGCCAGCGGCATGGGGTTGACCACTACGGTTTGTGATGTTTGGTTAAAGCAGTCGTTGGTATCTCCGGCGTATAGTGTGACCAGGTAAGTTCCCGGTGATGTAAATACATGCAGGGGGTTTTGTTCTATGGAAGATCCTCCGTCGCCGAAGTCCCACAGCCAGGTGTTGATCACCGCTGATGATGAGCCTGAGAAGCTGGTCTGTGCTCCTGCGCAGCTGGGGTTGGGGTCAACGGTGAAAGCCACATCCGGAATGGCTGCTACGGTGACATCGTGCGATATGGTATCCCAGCAGCCGTTGTTGTCAGTAACCATCAGCATTACATTGTAGATGCCTGCTGCGGCGAAGGTATGATCGGGATCTTGTGCTGTTGCGAAGTTGCCATCGTCAAAGTCCCAGTACCATTGCTGGATGGTGACTCCTGCTGCACCAAAGAAGTTGGTCACTTCTCCCAGGCATGTGGGTTCTGGTGACCATGTGAAGTAAACCGTAGGCCTATCGGGTACGAGCACCTGGTGTGTGATGCTGTCATAGCAAAGCAGTCCGCTGGAGTCAGATGTGATCAGCAGGCTGACATCATAAAGGCCACCTGCGGGGAACACATGTGATGGGTGTTGCAGATCGGAGGTGGTCCCGTCGCCGAAGTCCCAGAGCCATTCCACCAAAAAGTATCCCGGGGGAGCTGATGATAGGTCGGTAAACTGTATGGTGTCGCACTTATCGATATTGTATGTAAAGTCAGCTGTTGGCGGTGCCGCCACGAAGATGAGCCTGGTCAAAGAGCTCTCACAGCCGTTGTCGGCCGTCACCGTGAGGGTAACTGCCATGGCTCCATAGTCGGTGTATACGTGTGATGTGTTCTGTCCAGTCCCGAAGCTTCCGTCGCCGAAGTCCCACTGCCACAGGCTTATGGCATCGCTGCTTTGGCCAAAGAAGCTGATGGCAGAGTTCAGGCAGGCCGAGCTGGCGCTGGTACCGAAGTCTACATCGGGATGCTGGAATACGTACACCTGGTGTATGACCGTATCCTGGCAACCTTCGATATCGGTAAAGGTGAACATCACATCGAAGATACCCGGTGATGAAAATGCGTGAATAGGGTTCAGGTCAGTGGAGAAGCTTCCATCGTCAAAATCCCACATCCAGTCTATAAGTGATGATAAGCCGGTTCGTGTGAAGAACACATCTTCATCGATACATGCCGAGTCGCGGGGCCCTATCAAATAGTCGGCATCGATCTGTGGCCATTCATAAACATTGCTCTCAATCACGCTGTCGCAGGCAAAAACTGATGATAAAGTGTCGTAGTAGGTTCCTGTTCCATAGACCCATGTGCCTCCTGGCAGCAGCAGTGAGTCGCCAAAGCAGATACTGTCCTGGTGCACTTCAAAGAATGTGGGGTGTATGGTCAGGGCCATATAATCTACCGAGTCGCAGTTGATGATGTTGGATGCCACGAAGGTAAAGTTGATGATCCCGGTTTCCCCTGGAGCGGGGATGTATGTGGGTACCTCGAGTGTGGGATCCGGAATGGTTCCTGTCCCGTCGTGGGTCCACATGCGGAAAATCTCGTTATAGGCTGCTGGTACCTGTGCTGAGTTAGCAAAGTCGAATGGTTCATCCTGGCAGTGCTCTTCATCACTTCCGGCAAAGGCATAAGCCCCTTCGATCACTTCTATGGTCATCGAAGAAGCGGCGTCGGCGCAAGGAGCGATGCCGGAGGTTGTCAGTGTAAGTGTGACAAAGCCCAGCTCTCCAGGGGCAGGAGTATACACGGGTGCCAGTGCCGTTGGGTCATCAAAGGTTCCCAATCCGCCACTCCAGAGCAGAGAGCTGTAGTTTGATGCCGTGGGAGGAAATGGCAGGGTCGACAGATCAAAGGGCACGTCTTCGCAGGAGATAGTATCCTGACCTGCAAACACGGAAGGCGCCGGGTTGACCAGGATGTCGTGCTGTATCTGGGAGGTGCAGAAGGTGAGCGTAACGGTATAGGTGTTGGGTGTGGTATAGATATGTGTGGTATTCTTTCCGATGGCATTGCCACCATCACCAAAGTCCCATACGTAGTTGGTAAAGTCGTAAGCACCGATGCCTGTAAAGTCAACGATGAATCCTTCACAGGTAGGGGAGAGGTTCATGCTAAAGTCGATCACCGGCTGCACGACCACCCTTTGGTAAGTCATGGTGTCCTGGCATCCGTTGGCATTGGTTACTATCAATCGTACGTCGTAGGTGTTGGGCAAGAGGTATGTGTTGGTAGCGAACTGTCCTGCTGAAGTGTTACCGTCGCCAAAGTCCCAGTCCCAGTTGACTATGTCGGGGGTTCCTGATCCATTGAAAGCGACCACTTCCCCAACGCATGAAGTGTCGTTGGGGGAGATGGTAAAGTCGCATATGGGTAGCTCAAACACCTCCACCTGCTGTGTGATGGTGTCACGGCATGAGTTCTCGTTATATACGTATAAGGTCACATCGTATACCCCTGCCAGGAAATAGGTATGGTTCACGTTCTGGGTCGTGGCCGTAGTACCGTCGCCCAGGTCCCAATACCATCTCTCAATAGTGGTGCTGCTGTTACCCATAAAGCTAAACTCTTCAGTACGGCATATACCAAGGCCGGGGAACACATTAAAGTTGGCCACAGGCAGTTCAAATACTGTGACAGTGTGAATGACCGTATCTGTACACATATCCGAGTTGGTAACTACCAGTGCAACGTTGTAGAGTCCAGCGCTGGCGAAGGTGTGCGGAACATTTTGTCCCGAGCCAAAGAAGCCATCGTCAAAATCCCACTGCCAGTTGACGATGGTAGTGGTGGATGTGGCATTAAAGCTAATCTGTTCGCCCACGCAGATCGAGTCGATGGGTGTGACGCTGTAAGCAGCTTCGGGCCCGTCAAATATACTCAGCTGCATTGTTGATATGGAGTCACTGCAGGGTGAGATGGCGAAGGCTGAGAGGGTAAAGGTGAAAGTGCCAAACTCCCCCGGTGGTGGGGTGTAGATGGGATGAAGGGTGTTGGCATTGTCAAAGGTTCCCGTTCCGGTAGTAGTCCACTGCAGGGAGGTAAAGTCACTGGCAGAGGCCGGTATGGTGGCCGTGGAAAAATCAAAAGGAATAGACTCGCAAATGGCCTCGTCAGAGCCCGCATCGGCAATGGCTTGAGGAATGATCTCCAGGTCAATAACAAGGCTTTTTGAACATACGTCAAGTGTGACTGAATGTATCCCTGAAGAGGCATAGATATGCCATATATTTTTACCAGTACCAGTATTACCATCACCAAAGTCCCAATCCCAGGAGGCATACGTCACTGCATCTCCCAGGCCTGTGAACCATACGGTATCACCAATGCAGGCAGGGTTGGGGCTCATACTAAAGTCTATAAAAGGATCAGAAATAATCTTATCAAAATATGTTGTATCGGAGCAACCATCCAGGTTTGTTGTGATCAATGATACCTGATACGTGCCGGGGGCAGCATAAAGATTGAACAAATTTTGTCCATTCCCCGTATTTCCATCCCCGAAATCCCAAACCCATGTATCAACAGCAGACACAGCAGAACCTGAAAAGAAAACTGTATCATTAATGCAAGAGGTATCAGCTGGTACGGCTGAAATGCTTGCATAAGGGACTGCAAAGATCGTTAAGGTCATATTGCTTACTGCATCTCCACAGGTGGCAATGCCATATGCTGTGAGCGTGAGCGTAATATCACCAATTTCTGAGGGGTCTGGATAATAAATGGGATGAAGTATGCCTGGATCGCTGAAAGTGCCAATGCCTCCAGACCACCTGAGAGAATCAAAGCTGAAAGCCCATGGGATTGTTACAGATGAATTGAAGTCAAAGGGGCTTCCCTGGCATGTCGTTTCATCCGAACCTGCATCGCAAATGGGTATTGCTTGAACATATGTAGTATCTATAACCTGATTGACACATACTGTATCCCAGGGTCGAACCGTGGTATCAATAAAATAATTTGTAAATTGAATAATGTTAATTCCGGAATTTGCAGATCCAGGAAAAAACTGATTTCCAAACGTACCAGGGCCAGTCAGCACTCCTGTAGGTGGATATAAAGTCAGCAGCGGAGGCGGATCTGAAGAACAGTATAATGTGTCCAGTCCTGACAATTCTATGGTATTATCCAATAAAAGAAAACTCATGGTGTCTTCTTCCATATCACAGGATGATAAATAATCAAAAGCAATAAGCAAAGTCCTGGTTGGATCGATCATATCATTTTGAACTGGAATGATATTCAATGAGTCTATTAAAGATCCGGCAGGAATTACAATTGAGTCAGGCAGTAAGTTGTAATCAATTCCATTTATGGCTGTTCCCAGATAATCAAAGTGCACTACATATGGGTCAGTCAAAGCTTCTACCAATTCAAAATAAATAGTTGCATCATTGCACCCTTCGATCAGGGAACCATAACCAACAGAAGATGAACTGAAATCTGCAGAGATCATAAGTCCTGTTGCTGAAAAGCTATTGGCTTCCAGAAACACACCTGAATCCCAAACGTCATCTATATCATCCGCAATGGTTAGCTTCATATGATAGGTTGAACAGGGTGTTACGATGGCCAGAGCCTCCAACACTGTTGTAAAGCCATCATAAACAATGGTCGTACCTCCGGTATTATCCACATAGAACGCACAATTTATGCAAGGCCCAGAATTAGTTGGACCGTTGTTTACATTATTAATAGACACAGGATCAGTTGTTCCGGGTATCAGGGCTATATTTTCACTCGTGTATGAGCCACCCGCAGGGTTTGGTCCGGAAATAAAAAACGCAAATACATCATTGAATTGGTTAACGAATTCAGGATATTCTTCAGAACCGAAGACATATCTGAATGTTAGTGTATCACTTTGCGGGATAAAATCAAATTCAAGTGTTGCAGCATCATTTGTGCCAATCACGCCAGGAATATTATTCAGGTCTGGATCTCCGGGAACACCATTGCCGGTACTGGCCTGGACACCTGCACCATTAGCTGCCTCTGCAGCCAGACCTGTAGAAAGAATGACCCCCTCATTAATTCCCAAATTAGTGGTGGAACCATCGGAAAAAGCACATATTGCATTGGCCGCATTGCCAGTGAATACGATATTCGAAACAGTTACACCTGAACCAAGCAAAACAGTTCGAACCAATTCTTCAGGGGTCATGCTTTGATCAATAATCAGCTGAGCCGTTACGTTGTTAGCAAAGCAGAGAGATAACGCAATGAGGCCAATCCTGATGATATGTTTTTTAGCTTTAGATATCATTTTGCTCCAGGGAAGAATTTCAGCTTGAGGTATGCTTTATGATAGCAAAGTTATTATCCCGAACCTCAATAACCAAAAAAATCTTATTATTAATCAATTCATAGACAATAATTTCTATGAATAGTTGTCTGGTATCGATAATGTTAAGAGAGCGGCTGTTATTTTCTGATGGAATAAATAAATAGGTATAGGGTTCAGGGTTCAAGGTTCAGGGTTCAGGGTGCAAGGTAATTATTTATTCCCTGCACCCTGGACCTTGCACCCTGCACCTTTTTTTTATCTAATCAACAACACCATTCCATAGGTATTGGTATTTCCGTCTCCTACATCAGTTCCGTTCCATGTTCTGCCGTCTTTGAATTTGGCAGATATGGTCCACATGTATGTATCTGATGGCATGGGTTCGCCGTTAGTTCTGCCATCCCAACCTTCTGCTGGCGATCCGTTTTCATCGAGTTTGTTTGATTGCCAGACAGTGTTTCCTCGTTTGTTGATCACCGTGACCTGATATGTTTCCAGGTTCACGCCTACTGGTTTCCAGATTTTGAGTGCCTGGTCCTTGCTATCGGGTGTAAATCCTGTTGGCACGTATAGTCCCTGGAACAGTATTTCATATTGCATGTATGATGTGTCGGGACATTCATTGTCGTTCCAGGCGATAAGCTCAATGATGTATGTACCATTTTGCTCATAGCGCACTACGGGCGAGGTGAGATCAGAACCTTCGTTGTTTCCAAAGTCCCACTCATACCTGATGGCATTTTCTGAGGTGTTATCCAGCAGTATCTGTCCCTGTATGTTCTCATAGTTATCGACAATGTCAAAAGCACTCAATGGGACCGGGAATACGCTGATGGAGGTGTTGGCCGTGTCTGCGCACCCAAACTCATCGGTTACGATCATCTCTACCAGGTAGGTGCCCGAGTCAGGGTATACATGGTAAGGGTTCTGCTCTTGTGAAGATGTACCGTGTCCAAAGTCCCACCTCCAGTATGTGAGTTCCCCTTCGGCTACTTCACTCTCATCTGTAAATGTTGTCATCCCACCGGCGCATGCCAGCGATGCGCTGAACCCTGCCACGGGTGTGTTGTATATGCGCACATCTGTGTAGGTGGTGTCCACACAGCCGTTTTCATTTTCTACGATGAGCCTGACCGTATAGAGTCCTGCCTGCGGGTATGTGTACACAGGGTCTTTGAGCCTTGAGGTGTCTGCATCGGTGCTAAGCTCCCCGAAGTCCCATCTCCATAATGCAATGTCGATGCCGTTGGTGGCGGACAGATCATAAAATTGTGTTCCAGTCATGGCACAAGGCAGCTCAAAGGCCATTACAGCCTCAGGCATGGCACTCACGTTGATGATCCTTTGCATGGTGTCAGCATAAAGCTTTCCATCTATCTGGGTGGTGATCACCAGTGATACCATATACTCACCCCACTCAGTATATTGATGACATACAGAGTCTGCATGGTGGTTGTACTCGAGTGTTTGTCCATCTCCAAAGTCCCACATCCATGATTGTATGGAGTAGTTATCTCCCACGATGTAAGAAGAGTCGATAAAGCACACCTGAGTGTTGTTGCACTGGTTCTCTCCTGATACTTCAAAGATGGCCTGCATACAGAGTCCTTTTGTAAGCTCCATCTCAATGGAGTCGGTACATCCGTGTGAGTTGGTTACTATCAGCTGCACTAAGTAAGTGCTGTCAGTGGGTGGGTACAGGTGCATGGGGTTCTGCTCTTGAGAGAAGTTTTCTGCTCCTGAGGCGATATCACCAAAGTCCCACATCCAGCTTTCAATGAATGCACCATAGCCCGGGTCAGTCAGATCTGTAAAGGCTGTAGGCTCATCGCATAGCGACGGGCTGAAGGTAAACTCTAGCTGGGGCAGTGCATCCACGGTCACCTCATGTACCATTGTTTTTTCACATCCTGCCAGGTTCTCAATGGTAAGGCTCACAAAATAGGTCCCTGGCTGGCTGTACACATATGATGTGGTATCTGTGAGTGTGGTGATGCTGTTGCCATCATCAAAGTCCCACCTCCATTCCAGTATGGTATCTCCTTCAGGGGCGTACTCACCGTCAAAGAAGCTGGCATATCCGTTACATACGCGTGAAGCGGTAAAGTCGACTCCCAGAGGTGGGTCCACACAAATGGAGTCCATGAAAGTGTTTTGGCATCCGTTGGCATCTGTTACGGTAAGGTAAACCACATAGCATGTGTCGAACTCTTCAAAGGTGTATGTTGGATTGATCTCAGATGAGAAGTATCCGGGCTCAAGTTCCCACAGCCACTCAATGATAGGTGATGCCCCGGTTTGAGTATATGATGAGTCATTAAAGAATATCATTCCCGGCGGGTCACAGGGCTGGTTATGTATAAAGTGTGCCGTTGGGGCATAGTCTACGATGAGTGTTTGCACGATGGTGTCGCTACATCCGATCTGATCTGTTGCGATCAGCTCCACGTTGTATGTTCCCAGTGCAGTAAATACGTGTCCGGGATCCTGCAGTGTAGAACTGTTTAAAGCACCTGATGCCGGGTCACCGAAGTTCCACAGCCATTGGGTGATGTTGGCAGATGTGGATATGCTCATATCTGTGAACAGTGTGCTGTCGCCCAGGCAGGCCTGCTCATAAACAAAGTCAGCCACCGGGGGTGAGTTGATCTCGACAGTGTGTATTGATGAGTTCTCACATCCATCCATATTGACAATGGTCAGTTTAACTGTATATACTCCCGGTGCTGTATACATGTGTACAGGATCCTGCAGGTTGGAGGTATCGTTGATACCTGATGCCGGGTCACCGAAGTTCCATGCGTAGCTGACCACCTCAGCGATCAGGGTCACGCTGGGATCTGTAAAAAATGCGGTCATCTCACCGAAGCATGTGGTGTCGGGGCTAGTAAAGAAGTCCACAGTTGGTGGCGGGCTGATATCTACCGTATCCACGATGGTATGCTGGCATCCTGTGCTGGATGTCACTGTGAGGGAGACATCATATGTTCCGGCCAGATCGTATATATGTGTTGGGTTCTGCAGCGATGAGGTGTTGTTGGCTCCTGATGCCGGGTCACCGAAGGTCCACAACCATGCCTGTATGATTGAGCCGAAGCCTTGTGATAGGTCGGTAAACTCAAGGGTTCCACCCTGGCAAGTCTCACCAGTGTGTTCAAAGGCAGCCTCGGGTCCCTGTATCACCTGCATGGTGTAGCTCATTGAGTCTTCGCACATGATGGAGTTCTCAATGGCCAGAGAGACGTTATATGTTCCCGGTGCCTGGTATGTATGCGATACATCTCCCGGTCCCGGTGCAAGGATGATGGTGTCTGTTCCATCACCGAAGTACCAGTGCCACTGTGTTATATAGGCGTTCATGGGAGATGATATATCGCTAAAGTCTATGGGAGATCCCGAGCATGGCAGTGCAGAGAATACAAAGTCTGCAATGGGCAGTGGGGAGATGAATACCGGAGCTGTGTATGAGTTGGTACATCCGTTAGCATCTTCCACCATCACTGTTACCTGATATGTTCCTGGCAATGCGTACACATGTATGGGGTCCTGCAGCACAGATACGCCTCCGTCACCAAAGTCCCAGGTCCAGGTTACTGATGAGGAGCTTAGTCCGAAGAACTGCATGTCGCTTTCTATGCAAGCCGAGTCGCTGTCGGTGGTAAAGCTCACCTGTGGGCCCGGGCTTATCTCTACAGGCAGTTGTACCGTATCGGTACATCCATCCACGTTGGTTACTACCAGCAGCACATCGAAGGTGCCTGATGTGGTAAACATATGTGTTGGGTTCTGCAGATTAGAGGTGTTCAGAGGTCCTGATGCGGGGTCGTCGAACTCCCAAAACCACGACACGATGGGTGTTCCTGCGTTGGGAGAAGAGATGTCGGTAAACTCAACGGGCAGCCCTGCGCAGTTGTCTACGTAGTTAAAGTCAGCTATAGGCCCTGCGGTAACGCTGATCTGTTTGGTGATGGCATTGGAGCATGAGTCCTGGTCTACCACCGTGAGTGTAACATCGTATGTTCCTCCGCTGGCGTACAGGTGGAATACGTCCGGATCGTCGGGTGCGTTGACGGTGGTGGAGTTCCCATCGCCGAAGTCCCATATCCACTGTGATATGGCCCCGTTGGGCGATACGCTCTGGTTATAGAAGAATACGGTATCGTTAGAGCATGCCGGCGCGTTGTGTATGAAGTTGGCCAGCGGCATGGGGTTGACCACTACGGTTTGTGATGTTTGGTTAAAGCAGTCGTTGGTATCTCCGGCGTATAGTGTGACCAGGTAAGTTCCCGGTGATGTAAATACATGCAGGGGGTTTTGTTCTATGGAAGATCCTCCGTCGCCGAAGTCCCACAGCCAGGTGTTGATCACCGCTGATGATGAGCCTGAGAAGCTGGTCTGTGCTCCTGCGCAGCTGGGGTTGGGGTCAACGGTGAAAGCCACATCCGGAATGGCTGCTACGGTGACATCGTGCGATATGGTATCCCAGCAGCCGTTGTTGTCAGTAACCATCAGCATTACATTGTAGATGCCTGCTGCGGCGAAGGTGTGATCGGGATCTTGTGCTGTTGCGAAGTTGCCATCGTCAAAGTCCCAGTACCATTGCTGGATGGTGACTCCTGCTGCACCAAAGAAGTTGGTCACTTCTCCCAGGCATGTGGGTTCTGGTGACCATGTGAAGTAAACCGTAGGCCTATCGGGCACGAGCACCTGGTGTGTGATGCTGTCATAGCAAAGCAGTCCGCTGGAGTCAGAGGTGATCAGCAGGCTGACATCATAAAGGCCACCTGCGGGGAACACATGTGATGGGTGTTGCAGATCGGAGGTGGTCCCGTCGCCGAAGTCCCAGAGCCATTCCACCAAAAAGTATCCCGGGGGAGCTGATGATAGGTCGGTAAACTGTATGGTGTCGCACTTATCGATATTGTATGTAAAGTCAGCTGTTGGCGGTGCCGCCACGAAGATGAGCCTGGTCAAAGAGCTCTCACAGCCGTTGTCGGCTGTCACCGTGAGGGTAACTGCCATGGCTCCATAGTCGGTGTATACGTGTGATGTGTTCTGTCCAGTCCCGAAGCTTCCGTCGCCGAAGTCCCACTGCCACAGGCTTATGGCATCGCTGCTTTGGCCAAAGAAGCTGATGGCAGAGTTCAGGCAGGCCGAGCTGGCGCTGGTACCGAAGTCTACATCGGGATGCTGGAATACGTACACCTGGTGTATGACCGTATCCTGGCAACCTTCGATATCGGTAAAGGTGAACATCACATCGAAGATACCCGGTGATGAGAATGCGTGAATAGGGTTCAGGTCAGTGGAGAAGCTTCCATCGTCAAAATCCCACATCCAGTCTATAAGTGATGATAAGCCGGTTCGTGTGAAGAACACATCTTCATCGATACATGCCGAGTCGCGGGGTCCTATCAAATAGTCGGCATCGATCTGCGGCCATTCATAAACATTGCTCTCAATCACACTGTCGCATACCCATACTGATGATAAAGTGTCGTAGTAGGTTCCTGTTCCATAGACCCATGTGCCTCCTGGCAGCAGCAGTGAGTCGCCAAAGCAGATACTGTCCTGGTGCACTTCAAAGAATGTGGGGTGTATGGTCAGGGCCATATAATCTACCGAGTCGCAGTTGATGACGTTGGATGCTATGAAGGTAAAGTTGATGATCCCGGTTTCCCCTGGAGCGGGGATGTATGTGGGTACCTCGAGTGTGGGATCCGGAATGGTTCCTGTCCCGTCGTGGGTCCACATGCGGAAAATCTCGTTATAGGCTGCTGGTACCTGTGCTGAGTTAGCAAAGTCGAATGGTTCATCCTGGCAGTGCTCTTCATCACTTCCGGCAAAGGCATAAGCCCCTTCGATCACTTCTATGGTCATCGAAGAAGCGGCGTCGGCGCAAGGAGCGATGCCGGAGGTTGTCAGTGTAAGTGTGACAAAGCCCAGCTCTCCAGGGGCGGGAGTATAAACTGGTGCCAGTGCCGTTGGGTCATCAAAGGTTCCCAATCCGCCACTCCAGAGCAGAGAGCTGTAGTTTGATGCCGTGGGAGGAAATGGCAGGGTCGACAGATCAAAGGGCACGTCTTCGCAGGAGATAGTATCCTGACCTGCAAACACGGAAGGCGCCGGGTTGACCAGGATGTCGTGCTGTATCTGGGAGGTGCAGAAGGTGAGCGTAACAGTATAGGTGTTGGGTGTGGTATAGATATGTGTGGTATTCTTTCCGATGGCATTGCCACCATCACCAAAGTCCCATACGTAGTTGGTGAACGCGTAAGCACCGATGCCTGTAAAGTCAACGATGAATCCTTCACAGGTAGGGGAGAGGTTCATGCTAAAGTCGATCACCGGCTGCACGACCACCCTTTGGTAAGTCATGGTGTCCTGGCATCCATTGGCATTGGTTACTATTAATCGTACGTCGTAGGTGTTGGGCAAGAGGTATGTGTTGGTAGCGAACTGTCCTGCTGAAGTGTTACCGTCGCCAAAGTCCCAGTCCCAGTTGACTATGTCGGGGGTTCCTGATCCATTGAAAGCGACCACTTCCCCAACGCATGAAGTGTCGTTGGGGGAGATGGTAAAGTCACATACGGGCAGCTCAAACACCTCAACCTGCTGTGTGATCACATCGCGGCATGAGTTCTCGTTATAAACCGATAGGGTTACATTGTAGACCTGTGCCAGGGTATAGGTATGGCTAACGTTCTGGGTCGTGGCCGTAGTACCGTCGCCCAGGTCCCAGTGCCATCTCTCTATAGTAGTACTGCTGTTACCCATAAAGGTAAACTCTGTTGTGCGGCATACACCCGGACCGGGGATAACAGTAAAGTCGGCCACGGGCAGCTCAGAAACGAGTACGGGGTAAATAACTGTATCTGTACACAGATCCGAGTTGGTAACTACCAGAGTTACGTTGTAGAGTCCGGCGCTGGCAAATGTATGGGTAACATTCTGTCCTGCATTGAAGTTTCCATCATCGAAGTTCCACTGATAGTTTATAATGGTTGTGGTAGATGTGGCATTAAAGCTGATCTGTTCCCCAACGCAGATCGAGTCGATGGGTGAGTAAGTGAAGTCAGCCTCTGGCCCGTCGAAGATGCCCAGTTGCATGGTCGAGACAGAGTCGCTGCATGGTGCGATGGCAAAGGCTGAGAGGGTAAAGGTGAAGGTGCCAAACTCCCCGGGGGGTGGGGTGTAGATGGGATGAAGCGTGTTGGCATTGTCAAAGGTTCCTGTTCCTGTAGTTGTCCACTGCAGGGAGGTAAAGTCACTGGCAGAGGCCGGTATGGTGGCCGTGGAAAAATCAAAAGGACTTGACTCGCAAAGGGTCTCGTCAGAGCCTGCATCGGCGATGGCTTGAGGGACGACTTCTATATCATGATTTGCATTTTTATTGCAAACATCAAGATTTACCGTCTTAATCCCGGGGGTTGTATAGATATGCCAGATATTTTTTCCAATTCCTGTATTTCCATCTCCGAAGTCCCAATTCCAATCAGTAAATGTAGCATCACCTGAACCGGTGAAGTAAACAGTATCCCCAATACAACTGGGATCGGGAGAAACAGTAAAATCAATAGTTGGATTAACAACAACAATTGGGTAGTAGGCAGTGTCGAGGCAAAACTCGGTCGTGACGATGATCAGTCGCACCAGGCCATTGAATGTTGATGTATAGGTGTGTGTGACATTTTGTCCTCCAATGGTATTCCCGTCGCCAAAATCCCAAAACCATGTTTGAATGGGGAGCCCATGGAGATTATTACCGAAGAATTGAATCTCTTCATTTAAGCAAACTGTGTCATTTGGCAAAACAGTGATTTCTGCACTTGGAACAGCCGCAATGATAACAGGTAGGATGGTAACTGGCCCATCACCACAGTTTGTATTTGATCCATACACTTCTATATTTCCCGGAGTTGCATTCAGGGAAAAATCGATCGGAAATAATAAAATCCGCTTGGGTTTGCCTGGTTAATGGTTGCTCCGGTTCCTGTGTATGAAAAGTGATATTCTTCGGTGTTAAAGTCAGCGGAAACTGAGATCGGACATCTTGTTCTCCGGCGCAATAACTTTGTGGCGGTTGGTTAAATACCAAGTGTTCCCGGATAACGCATTTCAAAGATCGTAACCGGAAGGGAGCTGGTTGATGCTGTATACCACCAAGTGTTGTATGTGTTTGCATTGTCAGGCCCCCATGAGTGACAACCCGGGTTTGGTGGGGTGCTATTACATCCGGTAAGGTTAACACCCCCTCCAATATTGGAATCATCCCAGAATACCAAGGGGGTTGTTCCTGTGGGTGCAACAAGTGCAATTCGGAAACCATTTGGATTTTCTTCAATATCATATAGAGGAAGATTGGTCAGTCCATTGATATAGGTGATAGTAAAGTCTATGTTGGTGCCATTCCACACCGGTGCACCCACTCCATCCAGACCATTCCAGGGGATCTGGTTTACGCCGGTAGTAACAGCAGCTTGAAGATTTAAGTCGTTGAAGGGAGGGTCGAAATCCAGTAAAATATCAACATTTCCGGGTTTATCTACCGTAACATGAAATATCTGGGAGCCATCACAGAATGGTTCTGCCCATACATCAATTACCTGGCCAGGAGTGGATGCAGCTGGGAAAAGTAATCGAATCAGGTTCATTCAGGAAAATATTATACTGAGGTACATATGCTGGGCCTGCAATCGACATTCGGTCAATAAGGAAATTACCTGTATTCTGAACACCATATTGGTTACAGAACATCAGCCATGCTCTTCCTTCCATGTTATCATATTCAACGGAAGTTACAATGCTGTCGGTTGAGTAGATATAGAAAGTGGAAGAATTAACGATCCCAGCCACCGAATCCACCCTCGCCGTCAATAAATTGCCAGCTCTTTGAATATAGTCTTCCGGGTTTAACTTCTGCAGCCACAGAGTTATATACTGTTACATCAAAGAGGTTCATGTAAAATGACTCAGAGATTGGACTACCAAAACTGTTCTGTAGTGAGAATTCGATAAAATATTCTCCTGCGGCAGGTGGTGTAAATAGCAAAGCATCGTAGCCGCCAGCCCCATAAATCTGTGTGGGCCCAATTCTGGCTTCTCCAATATTGTTAATAAAGCCTGTGCCGGCAGTAGGAAGGTTAGCTTCAGCCTGAACGATAGTTCCGAACTCATCTTTTATTCGGTATGCAATGTGCCATCCAGCCTGATCAGGGTCACCCTGAAATCCGATATAGACTACTTCATCACTATTTTCAGCTATAAAATATAAGCGCTCATCCGGTTCACACCCATATACTGCAAAGTTGCTCCTGGGGTCACCTCCAAAGCCCTGACAGTGATTTGTGAGGTCATTACACAAATAGAGCCAGGTAGTATGGTTTGGCAGGTTGCGCCATACTTCTTTCGATCCTTCGGGAAATACAAAAAGTGGTAAAAGCAGTAAAGAGAGTAGCAGTCTGAATTTCATAAAGTTGGTTTTTCTTAGGAGGCCAAATATAGTAATTATGAAGACAAATTTTACCTATATATAGTTTAAATTCAATATATATAATAAATAATGTTGCTGTACTTCCTTGATAGACTTATGAAATGATGATAAGTTGTCTTTATGGTGAAATTTATTTTTAAGGATTACTCACCTCGCCTTTGGCGGGTTCGTGAGCTCCCCCGAATACTTGGGGTCGGTTCGAACCAGGTTCTCATCCACCCACATCACAAAAAAAGCCACCACAAGGGTAGCTTTTTCAGTGATCGCGCCAGGATTACTCGCCATGCCTTTGGCAAGCTCGTGAGCTCGCCCCGATTTTTCGGTGCTCGGTTCGAACCCCAGGTTCTCATTTCTGACCTAATAACAAAAAGCCACCACAAGGGCGGCTTTTGTGTGATCGCGCCAGGATTACTCGCCATGCCTTTGGCAGGCTCGTGAGCTCGCCCCGATTTTTCGGGGCTCGGTTCGAACACCAGGTTCTCATTTCTGACCTAATAACAAAAAGCCACCACAAGGGCGGCTTTTGTGTGATCGCGCCAGGATTACTCGCCATGCCTTTGGCAGGCTCGTGAGCTCGCCCCGATTTTTCGGGGCTCGGTTCGAACACCAGGTTCTCATTTCTGACCTAATAACAAAAAGCCACCACAAGGGCGGCTTTTGTGTGATCGCGCCAGGATTCGAACCTGGGACCGACAGCTTAGAAGGCTGTTGCTCTATCCAGCTGAGCTACGCGACCTTTAGCGGATGCAAAAGTACAAATAAACATGCAATATTTGCAAGTCCTGGTTCAAATATGAGTCACAATGCCGACAAGGGCAAAATATCATATATTTGCCTTTCACGATTGGATTAGTAGTACGTAGAACATTGATCCCAGTTACATGATCTGGCATTTTCTAATAAATGGTGTTGTGAACGGAAGCCTGATTGCGCTGTTAGCCTTGGGCTTCAGCCTGGTATATAATACCACAAGGATTTTCCATATTGCCTATGCCGGAATCTACATCTGGGCTGGCTATATACTCTATATCTTTTTAGAATATTTACAGTGGCCGCTACTGGCATCTTTTATTATTGCAATCGCATTTTCTGGTATGCTGAGCCTTGCTTGTCACAAGTTGATCTATACTCCGCTGATTAAAAGAGGGAGGTCTCACAACTCATTGATGATCAGTTCTGTCGGCGTTCTCGTTCTGCTGGTTAGCCTGATTGAACTTTTCTTTGGAAATGCAGCCAGGTATGTGGAATTTGATCTCTCAGGATTAAGCCTTAGACATGGAGTGTTTATTCCTGGTATTCGAGTTTTGAGTCTGTTGATTAGTATGGTGTTCATGGGCCTGTTCTTCATTTATTTAAAATATTCATCCATGGGTATTCACATCCGGGCATTACGCGATGATGAGCGATTGAGCCGTGTGTTTGGCGCAAACACTGGAAACCTTAAAAATTTGTTATTTATACTTTCAGGTGTTGTGGTAGCAACAGCCTCCGGCCTATATGCTCTTGATGTTGGCATCAATCCTCATCTTGGTATTCCTGTATTCATAAATGCCTTTGTAGCTCTTGTTATTGGCGGGATAGGTCGTTTTGATGGCCCTGTGATCGGTGGCATGTTGCTGGGAATTATGCAGGCCTTAACCGAATATTTTTTTGATAGCAGATGGGTCATGATGGTCACGTTCATCCTGCTAATTCTTTTTCTACTAGTAAGACCTCAGGGCCTGGTTCCTGAAAAATCGAGAGCATTCTGATTATGGGATATTTGAGTCATATCATCATCTTGATCAACATCTATGTCATCCTGGCTGTAGCCACAGGATTGATCGTAGGCCTATCGAGGATGATCTCACTTGGTCAGGCTGCCATTTATGGTGTTGGCGCTTATGTTACAGCTTTATGTATCATCGTGCTGGATCTCTCATTGATACCGTCCCTCCTCATTGTGATGCTGCTCAATGGATTGATAAGCCTTTTAATAGCCCTTCCATCGGTACGACTAAAGGGAGATTATTTCATCCTGGCCACCCTGGCCTTCCAGTTTATTGTGTTTGCATTGCTAAATAATCTAACAGGGGTAACAAATGGGTCTCTTGGATTGAGTGGGATAGGACCTGTGTCGATTTTTGGTTTTGCTGACCTGGCAGGACCAACTGATTTCCTGACACTTAGTGCCATCCTGGCCGCTCTTGTGGTATTTATCTTTTATAAGATCTACCATTCACCATATGGCACTGCCTTAAAAGCTTTAAGAGAGGATGAAGTCGTTCTACAAACCATGGGAAGAAACACCAGACGGATGAAGGTGCTTGCTTTTGTAATATCCAGTGCTTTTATTGGCCTGGCATCGTACATTTTTGCTACATATATGACCTATATCTATCCTGGAGGATTCAAGCTGGAGGAGTCTATTTTTATACTGATCGCTGTACTCGTAGGAGGGAGTGGTACGATCAGGGGTGCTATCGCTGGGGCCATTTTTGTTATCGTGGTTCCTGAGCTATTAAGATTTGCCGGACTTCCGGAAAATATTGCTGCACCAATGCAACAAATTGTCTTTGGGCTGATCCTTATCATTGTGATGAGATACAGACCGAATGGCTTGCTGGGCGAACTAAAGTTGTAATTATGGATACGGCCCTGGAAATAAAAAACATCAGTAAAAGCTTTGCCATTAATTTTGGTGCAAAGGGCAGGGCTTTTGGGCATGAATACAAAAATGTGATCAACGAATTGTCGATCAGTCTGGAGCGTGGCATGGTAACCAGCCTTGTTGGAGGAAATGGAGTTGGAAAAACTACGCTATTTAACATTATTTCAGGATTGCTGAGAGCGGATGATGGAAGTATATTATATCATCATAGTGGCAATACTATTGATTGCACCCGTGCAGCTCCATGGAAAATTGCATCTTCTGGTGTGGGGCGTATGTTTCAGGGAGCCAGGGTATATAGTGATCTCAGCGTAATTGATCATTTGCTGATCCAGGCAAGGCCTGCCAGTTCGGAGTCCCCGTTCTATAATGTTTTTCATCCTTTGATGAACAGGAAATCCGACAGGAATTTAAACGAGATGATCTATGAGGAACTGAAGGAATTTGCTGAGTTCAGGGATCTATGGGCAGTTGGAGCGAAACCTGCTTCCTCTCTTTCCTTTGCAGGTCAACGTATGCTGTCATTGGCAGGCATACTGGTCGGACACTATGAGCTGTTATTACTCGATGAACCATCTTCGGGATTGAACCCGGAATCATTTGAAACCATGTTTCGTTTTCTCGACCTGATGCGGGCAAGGGGGAAAACAGTTTTCCTGATCGAACATAATATGAAATTCATTAGTAAACTCACTGATTATTGCCACTATATGGCAGAAGGAACCATCCGCTTCTCAGGTACACCTGAGGAAGTACTCAATCATGCAGAAGTGAAACAAAGCTATCTTCTTTAATGCTAAAGATAAAACATATAACTGCCGCATATCATGAAGGGAACAATATCCTTTCTGACATAAATATTGAGCTAGGGGATGGTGAAAGACTTGCTATTCTTGGCAGAAATGGAGCAGGAAAAACAACTTTTGCTAATTGTATATTTGGCCTCGTTCCCTTTATTCAGGGAAAGATTTTGTTCAATCAAAAAAATATTCTTGAATCAGCTCTTTATGGAATTGCATCTTCAGGCATAGGATATTTCATGCAAGGAGCTCCGGTCTTTCCACAGATGAGTGTCCGGGAGAACCTCCAGGTGTCAGCTAGGATGAGGAATAAAAAGGACTTTGAATATCGCTACACGGAACTTGCCCAATCATTTACTTTGCTGAAAGACCGTGAAGTAGTCAAACTTCCTGCAGGGTCAATGAGCGGGGGAGAACGAACTCAATTGGCTCTTGCCATGGCAGTCTTTAGCAAACCATCCTTACTGATACTCGATGAACCATTTGCCGGACTTTCCCCGGGCAATGCCAATCATGTTCTACAAATCCTGAATGAATATCAGGACACTACAAAGGCATCTGTTATCATGATTGCACAGGAAAAACAGCATGCTACAGCATTCTGTGATACCCACTATGTCATTCGGGACGGAAATATCATTTTATTTTAATTATCATTTTTTATTACCTTGCGAACTAAATATAGTTATTATGCAGGATAATCACATAAGGTGTCCAAAATGTAATAGTCATCATTTTGTTAAGGCCGGATTTGTTAACGGAAGACAGCGATATTTATGCAAAGAATGTGGACTGCATTTTACTATAAATAATAAAGGAGTGGATGCTGAAACTAAGCGGCTTGCAGTCCATCTGTACCTTGAGGGGATGGGTTTTCGGGCAATCAGCAGGATCACTGGTGTTAGTGATGTCGCCATTGCCAAATGGATCAACCCAATGAAGAATGGTCTGAACCCGATCCGCAAAGAAAAGGCCAGGGTGAATGATCTGCATAAGATTGAACATTTTTTTATTACTAAGGAATTGTTCAATCAATATGGATGGCTCCTGATCGGGATTGAAGAAAATAGTGATATTTGTCTTCTTGGATCATACACTACCGGCAACTGTAAACTTACCAGCCACCAGCCAACATTAATTAGCTAACAGGGCTATATATATTAAGTTAGCAATATTCTTAAAATATCTTGCTAACATTGTCAGCTGATAACCAGAAACCACCTGTTTATGCGCAAATCTTTCGCCCTGATCCTGATGTTATCAGTATTTACTTTTGCCTGTAATGAGACTGTGCAGGAAAAGAAATCCAAAAGAGATAGGGAAATACCCAATTATACGATTGGAATCAATCTTCCTCTAACAGGGAATGGCAGTTATTTTGCTGAGGAGTTAAGAAAAGGCCTTGATCTTTCATTTAATTATTATGATAAGCAATTTGATCATAAGGCACTTCATGTGATATATGAGGATAATAAGCTGAATCCAAAAGATGCAGTTAGTATCACAAAAAGATTCCTTGAAATCGATGAAGTAGATTTGATAATAAGTGGTTACACGCCAATTATTCAGGCCACCATCGGGCTTATCGAACAGCACGAAGTGCCTGCGCTGCTTACCTTATCAAGTGCGGAGTATATTGCCAATCCATATGATTGGGCTTTTCGTGACTTTGAGCTTGAGTCTGATAACATGCCTATGATGGCCACATACGGCTATTCAAGGCTGAATGTAAAAAGAGGATCATGGCTGGTTGTCAATGATGATATGGGAAGCGATGCTGTGCGTTTTTTTTCTGAGCAATTTGTTGAGGAAGGTGGGACAATGATGGCCGGTGAAGTGTTTGAATCATCTGATATGGACCTGCGCAATAAGATCAACAAGATCATGAATGGGGATCCGGAATTCATTATTGTTATCGGACGTGGATCTGCCATGATCAATGCGTGCCGGCAAATTCGGGAACGCGACCACGATATTTTTATTTTTAGCAATAACACCATTGATAATGATATGGTCTGGAATGCATTGGGCGGGTTTTCAGATAATATTTACTTTCCCAGGCCTTATATTGACTTCAATAGCAAATTGTATAAAACTGCTAATGAAGAATTCCAAATGAAATATGATTACGATATGAACTGGCTCAATGTATACGGGATGTCAATTGCCAGGTACCTGATTAAAGGACTGAAGGAAACAAAGGGGGATAAAGAGGCTTTGCGAGAATATTTAAAAACGCTGGATATTCAATCAATTCGAGGTCAATTGATTATGAATGAGTATAGTGATGTAATTACTCCACATCTTGTATTTAGAAGAAATGACGGCAGGTCTATTCCTGCTAATGATTAGAGAAGTATACTGAATAATAATAAAATAATAACCAAAATCTAATACTATGAGAAGAATATTACCATTGTTTATGTTTGCGATCGCGCTTATTTTATTTTCGGCAGGGTCATATGCTCAGACTACCACCATCAGTGGCTATGTGTATGACCTGGAAAGCGGCGAGCCGCTCGAAATGGCCAATATCAAGGTTAGGGGAACAACGAACCTTGGAAGTGTCAGTGATGAGAATGGCTTTTTCAGTATAGAAACAAAAAGTGTTGATAAAGTCTCCATTGAAGTGTCTTATATCGGTTACCGGACTGTTGAACTGGATGCTGAACCAGGAATTGTACTTCAGATCAAGTTGGAGCCTGATGTTATCATGGGTCAAGAGGTTGTCATCAGTGCATCCCGTGTGGATGAGAAGATCATGGAAGCTCCGCTTACTATACAGAAGCTGAATGTCAGACAAATACAAAACACAGCCTCAGGAGATTATTTTGGTGGGCTCTCAAATATGCGTGATGTCGAGATCATCAATAATAGTATAGGATTTAAAGTCTTTAATGCCAGGGGTTTTAATACCACATCTCAATTACGTGTGGTTCAGTATATTGATGGGGTTGATAACCAGCTTCCGACCATTAATATCGTTACCGGAAATATGTTCGGTGTGAATGACCTGGACCTCGAAAGTGTGGAGGTGATCTCAGGACCCGCATCAGCAATGTATGGCCCAAATGCTATGCAGGGTGTACTGAGCATGACAACCAAGAGCCCTTTCAAATATCGTGGGTTCAGCATGAAAGTTAAGGCCGGCACACGTGAATTTGGGGAGTTTCAGTTTCGATATGCTGATGTTTTTGCCAAAGGCAAACTAGGATTTAAAATTACGGGTTCTGCCATGACAGCAAAGGATTGGATTGCAGATGATCCCAAAGCCAATCGTTATGGGAATCAACCTACTCCGCCTCAGAATTTCAATCAGATGGTTGAAAACCAGGCAGATGCCGGAGTCCCAATATTCCAGCAATTCAGGGATTATGCAGCACTATACCCTGATGCAAATCCCGGAATGGTTCAATTCATGATGCCGGGTTATATGGAATCACAAATGTATGATGGTAAAACCAATAACTTTAAGATTGGTGGAGGGCTCTATTACAAGGTGATGAAGGAGATGATGCTGAAGTACGAAGGCCGCTATTCTACAGGAACGAGTATCTATATGGGAAATAATCGCGCTCCACTGGAAGGCTTTTACCAGATGCAGCATATGTTAGGCCTGGATTATAAGGGATTAACATTCAAGGCATATATGAGCCAGGATGATACCAAAAATACATATAGCCTGCCGGCAACAGGGGTGAATATGGGATTTTCCTCACTTAAATATGTTGATCCAACTTACCTGGGCGCATATGTTGCAAGCATTGCCGGCCTGAGCAATAATTTTAGTGATCCATACAATCCTTCATGGTCAGAAACTGCCGGGAACCAGGCGATGATGGCTGCCAATGGTGAATGGCTTCAACCCGGAACACCAGAATGGGATGCAGCATTTGATAAGGTGACAAGCAATCCGCCGCCTTATGGTTCTAACTTCCAAAGTAAAACAACGCTCTATCACGTGGAAGCACTTTATAACCAAAGTTTTAGCACGCTTGACCTCAATGTCGGGGCTTCCTTCAGAAATACAAATCCTGTTTCTCACGGGACTGTTTTTTCTGATACTGCTGACACAAAGATCAATGTTGCTGAATATGGCGGTTTTGTACAGGCAATCTGGGAAGCAGTCGAAAACCGTCTCAAGGTTTTTGGCTCCATAAGACTGGATAAAAGTTCCAATTATGATCTGCAGCTGTCACCCAGACTGGCGCTGGTTTTTAATGTGAACGAATTTCATGTGCTCAGGCTAACAGGACAAACAGCTTTCCGCAGCCCGGCAGTAACCGACCAGTACCAGTATCTAAATAAAGGTTATGGATTTACCATCGGGAATATCAGTGGATTCGGAAATGCATATACTTTCTCATCGGTTATGCAATACGATGGCAGCAATCCGGAAGTATTACAAACCACCTATGTCGAAGCCGTGAAGCCTGAACAGCTGCAAAGTATTGAACTTGGATATAATGGCTTGATCACCAAGAAGTTTTTTGTTGATCTAAGTCTTTATTACAATATGTATTCTGATTTCATCACCTATACGGAGGTTGCCAGGCCTAATGGCGATGCCGTTGCAGGCGAGCCCAGTGGGGAGCAGGCCATCAAAACCAGGAACTATACCCGTTACCTTGTGGCCACCAACACCAATCAGGATATGAATACCTATGGCTTCAGTCTTGGCTTAACCTATTTTATCAAGCCTACGCTTAAAATATATGGAAATTATACCTATTCCAAGCTGGATACAACCAACTTTGAAAAAGATTTTATACTGGCATACAATACACCGGCCCACAAGGTTAACCTTGGGATGGAAGGAAAGATCTATAAAGGCTGGGGCTTTGGCCTGAACTGGCGATGGGTTGATGATTATATTTGGGAATCGGTTTTTGCACCCTATCCGAACGAGATCAAATCGTATAACCTTGTCGATCTGCAGTTCAGCTTTGAAGTACCAAAACTGATGTCAACCCTTAGGGTTGGAGGTTCCAATATATTTGATTTCAAATATACTCAGGCAACCGGAATGCCGCAGATAGGATCATTCTTCTACGGGTCCTGGACCTTCGATCTCGATTTTAAAAAGTAAAAATAGCAATCTGAATAAAAACCCGCCTTCTGGCGGGTTTTTTTATATCAACTCAATAGCATTCATTATCTTTATTGCATCCTAAAAATTAACTTATGAACTCACAAAGCAGAGGAGACGAGGACTTTGAAAGCAGAAGATCCGAACTAAAAGATGGCCATAAATCTAATGAGAAGAAAGACCTCTGGACCGTGCGTTGGGACCAGGCGGACTTTAATCCTCGATGGGCCCTTGAAGAATTTCCTGTTTACATACAGGATTTGATCGACGATGGAAGTGTTCCAGACTCCTGCAGCATTGTAGATATAGGTTGTGGTTCAGGATTCATCTCTGCAGAACTCTCAAGTCGTGGCTATGATGTGCTTGGGTTTGATTTTGCTGAACCTGCCATCAGTAAGGCAATTAAGGAATATGGTCAGGAGGAGGGCAAACTTGAATTCGTTGTTTGGGATGCCACCGTTCCGCTATTAGGCGACCGGACCTTTCAGGTGGGGATAGACAGGGGTACCCTTCCGAACATCCCAAGAAAAAATCTGAATGAGTATGTAGACAGTTTAGCCGAGATCATTGAAAATGATGGGCTCCTGGTTTTGTTTATCGCCAAAGAAAGGGCCAGGAAACTTTTCAATACATCTGCCGAAAATATACAGGATGATGTAGCCGAAAGTTTCACTGCCTTGTTCACGCCATACTTTGAATTGAAGGATGTCTCTGTGTGTTGGGATGCTAATGAACGGATGAAGGATATGCCATTGTTCCGACTACTTTTCAGACGTTCTTCCTGAGGTTAGGATTCGCCGACCTCTTCTCCCATGTAGTTTACGTACCTCAGGTAGCTCTCAATCTGCCCCTGGTTAACCTGTAAGGGGTGTTCCTTCCAGTTATTGCTGAGTATGCGGGCATATTGCTCAAGTATGTGCCTGGTTTTATCTTCACGCGACATTGATTCTGCCCCCTTGTCAAGAGGTTCAGAAAACTTAACATGAAAATGCCCCCTTTCATCCATGATCACAAATACAGGGATCAAATATGCATTTGTAGCCAGGCTGAGTTCAGTAAAACTTAGCCGGAACGACCGTAATTTATTGATGAACCGTAGTGTATAAGTGGCATTCCCTTTCTGGCCATCACCCATTATATGTATCACACCACCATCATCAAGGATGCTTTTTGCTTTAAAAAGGGATTTCATCAATTCAGCATTCGACCGCTTATTGAACATCAGGCTTTTCACCTGAAGATTTTTATTGATATCTTTGAATTTTGAACTTTCGAGGGCATCCTCTCTGACTATTGTGTGCAGATCATTGAATCCAATCTTCGGGAAAAGTGAAAGTATAACAGCTGCAACACCAAAATGACTGCCAATCAAAATTATCCCTTTCCCTTCATTATAGTATTCCCTGAACTTTTCATAACCTTCGAGATGGAAATACTTATTGATCTGACGACTATTCATATGAGATACCGACATGCAACGCCAGTTTTTCTTGTAATCGATCACGAATTTTTGCTTGGCAAAGTCTTTCTGGTTTCGCTCAACCTTAATGTCTTCCAGGAAAGCAGTGAAGGACCTGATCTTACGTTTGAAAAGGTATTTCTCAGCATAGGATGATTTGCTGAATCTGTTCAGTATGCGATTCCCGGTACCGTACGGAATCCACTTTCCGGCCCATGGATAGTCGAATACTGCAATAAGCCGCTTTATTATTTTTCTTTTTTTCAATGCGCTTTTATCCTTTGTCTGTCAATATATTCTCCGAGCGCTTCTAGAGTTGGCGTTTCAACCAGGAAATCGATATCGACCTTCACCTTGAAATGTTTCTCGACCGTGTCGAAGGCAACAAATAGCTTCAGTGAATCCAGTCCGGAATCCAGAATGTTATCCCGGGTACCTATTGGGCGGATCTCCAGTTGTCGTTCAAAGATTTCGATAAGCTGTAATTCAGTCGGAGTACCGGCGTCTTTATAGGAGTCCTCGTCAACCTGCTTTTCCCATTCAGGATCAGGCAGGGCTTTGTAATCTGTCTTTCCCGACTCTGTTTTTGGCAAAGTGTCAAGTCTTTTGAAGTATGAAGGAACCATAAAATCCGGAATGTGCTTGATAAGATAATTCCTCATGCTCTGGTCGTTCAGGTCAGATTCGGGGCTTGCAACAAAATAAGCGATCAGCTTCTTATTCCCGACAGGGTCTTCTTTGATCACGGCAGCAACTTCCTGGATTTGATTGGATAATAAAATGTTCTCGATCTCTCCCAGGTCGACCCGTTGTCCGCGATCTTAACCATCGAATCTTTTCTTCCGACATGAACAATTGCCCCGTCAGCCAGGGTATATGCCAGGTCTTTGCTCCTGAAGGTGATCATGCCACCTTCATGACTAAAATCCCTTTCGGTGTTCTCAGTGTCATTCCAGTAGCCCTTAGCTAGGTAAGGGCTTTTGATAATCATCTCACCAATTTGTTGAGGCTCACAAATCTGTCCTTCCTCATCAAGAATATTGATTTCCATACCATCAATCTCATAACCAATGGGGATAATATTCTGCTTCAACACAGCTTCACTATTGATCATCCTGTAGGCCCTGGCCAGGAATGCTTCCGTAGATGCATATATATTGATGATCTCGGTTTGCCTTTTCAGATATGGTTGTATCAACTTGATGTCATTGTAATATAACGTTTCGCCTCCAATGAGCAAAGCCCTGATATGTTTCAATTTCATCCCTTTTGTAAGGGTCATGCGGAAGTGCCTGAGCACTGAGGGTATCATCAGGGCAAGGCTGATCTCCTGCTCTAAGTAAAAAGAGGCCAGGCCCTGGAAACCTTTTTTCTTGAGATCATACATGCATAAGGTACCTCCGTTGAGCAGTATGCCCAATAAAGGCATTGCGTGTGCCGAGAATCCTATTGAGAAATGGTATGCAAAACGATCTGAAGGGCTGATTTCCAGGAATTCAGATAACCTTTTAACGAAGTGGGCCTGGCTTTGGTGATCCGTATACACCCCTTTAGGCTCTCCTGAGGAACCTGATGTAAATAATATATGAATGATATCATCAGGGCCTGACTGGTTGGTGAAAACCTCTGATGCTTCTTCCGGCTCTTCTGTGTTCAGTATCTGGCATCGCCTTGAGAATGCTTTGGCCTGGCCAAGGTTGAGGTTGTTGGTGAGTATCAGACCTGCAGAAGATTTAGTCAGTATTTGCTCGATTCGATGGGCAGGCCAGGTCGTGTCGACCGGAATATATGCGCAGCCGGATTTCAATATCCCTATTATACTTATCACCTGTGCCAGACCATGCTCAATGAATAATGCATGCTGTTTTGATGTATTCCCGATAGTTTGATCTTGTTTGCCAGTTGATTGGCTTTTTTGTCAAGTTCCTGATAAGAGATTTTTTCCTCACCATCGATTACAGCTGTCTTTTCCGGAAACAACTTTACCATGCTCTCAAACCTGTCGATAAGGCTTATTTCAAGGCTGTCAATCGGAATATGTTTTCCTTTTTTTATCATGGAAGTAATGAGCTCGTTTTTGAAGCATGAATAATTATTTCGTATACGTTCAATAGTTCCAGGGTGCTGTTACGGGTTGAAAATTTCAGCGCATGTTTCATGGCCTTTTTTCCCAAGTTCCTCCCTCAGTTCCTGATCGAAGCAAAGCATCTCATATTTTTTGCAAATATCATCAATATTATCGGGATCTGCAGCCAATCCTCCCTCTCCGGCTACTTCAGGCATGGAACTATTGTTGCCGTATATGACAGGGGTTCCACAGCGCATGGCCTCGAGTATCGGAAGCCCAAAACCTTCATAATATGATACATAGCTGAGTGCAAATGCTTCTGAATAGAGGCTGGAAAGGTCACTGTCGTCAACAAAGCCGGTAAAGGTGATCAAACTGCTATATCCGACAAATTTTTTCATTTTCCACCCTTGTTTGCCAGCTATCACCAGCGAAAGTTTCAGCTCAGGGTGCTTTTTATGAAGCTGTTGAAAGGCATGAATACTGTTCAGCACATTTTTGCGTGGCTCAATGGTTCCCAGGAGTAAAATGAAGGGCATGTCCTTCCTGATCCCATATTTTTCACGCACTTTTCTGCTATCTTCCCGGTTCACCATAAACCTGAATTTGTCCTCTTCTACAGCTTCATATACAAGGTGGTGGTTTTCTTCCGGCAGGGAAAGAAACTTTTTAGAATCTTTCAGGGTGGACTCAGAAACAGCAAGGATGTGGGCATTTTTCTTCTGTATCATTTTTAAGCCATTTTCAGCATTCCTGATGTTGATGCCGGTATGGAATTTGGGGAACAGGCGGTGGGTAAAATCGTGGATGGTAAATACCATGGGTACTTTCGAAAACCTGAAAGGCCAGTAATGTTGCTGAAGGGGTACATGAATTAAGTCATAGTGCGATATTGATTCAGAGATGGCCTTTTGTTCCTTTCGCTGTTTGTATTGCAGATAAAAGGTATATATGATCTTTGGGAAGAATAGGATTATGGATCTGATCCAATAAGCCAGGGTCAGCATGATCTTTTTGGCAAAATCATATATTTTGTGAAATATAAGAATATTCCTCTCTGTGAGCCAGTTCACCCACTTATCGGGAAGCAGGTTTTGCATGAATGTTTCCAGTTTTTCAAAAAGGCTTTTCTTTCTTTGGCCTATTTGCTCCTGGCTTGCTCCCCCGGTTTTCGCCTTGTCCCAGGATCGTTCCATCTCCTGAAGGTGTTCCTTAAGCGGTACGATGTTTTTATTGAATAAAAGGTCGATCTCCCATTTGCTGTTCTGATTTTCAGTCAGGGGAGAAAGGCCACTGATCATACTGGAAATATACCTTTTTACGCCATCATTATCGCGTGTATCAAGCTTGTTTGCTTCTATAAGGATCTTGTTTCTGTTTCTGAGGCTTTGGCGGAGGTTCTAATTCCCATTTTTGTGAGAAAATGATGATCCAGTTCAGCATCTGGTAGTCCCAGCGTCCCATCGATCCGGTATCCAAGCCTTGACATGGTCGTGCCATGGTAGGTCCAGAATAGATCGTGCAGTACATCCGGCATCTCTTCCTTCCAGCTGCCACTCTTTCCTTTCCTGAAAGCCTTATTGGCAAAACTAACGGCTTCTTTATCACTATAGCCCCAGTGTTTTCGGGCACCGTAAACGGCCTCACCCTTCTTGAGGGATTCAAATGAAGGCAGTTTCTCCGGATTTGCTTCCGGCAGTTCCATAATAGTGCGCAGGCGTTCTATCTGGCCGATGGGATCTTTGATCAGGTCCTCGTAACGGATAATAAGGTCGGCCCTCTTTACCCAGCTTTCCACATTCTTTGACCAACCACCGAAAAAACTGTCTTTTTCAGCAAATATGGCTGCTTTCAGGTTCTCATAATAATCAGATCCCGGCTCAACAATATCCTTGCGCTGATGCGCCATGGAAACCAGGGAATCCCGTCCGTCCCTTACAAGGCAAACTGCCTTGATATCCGGATCGGAAGGCTTGATCTCATGGGGGAGGAGATGTGTTTTTACAAATGGATACTCAAAATAGTCTTCGTCGAAAGGGTGGCCCTCAACAATATGGTATTCACTCGACTCAAGTCCATAAACTTCGTGTAAAATGTTCCTGACAAATGTATTTCCGGAACGTGGATATGATGCAACCCAGATCATGTAGCCGGTGCTATTCTTTTTGCCCGGATCTCAAGGGCACGCTTATAAATCACAGTCATCACTGTTAAACTCCCTGATCTTTTGCAAAACCGACTCATCAACTTTCTCCTTATGCCCCGTAATATTCTGGGTAAGCACAGAATATTTGGACCATTTTAGCTGTTTCGCCAGGTATTCGAGGTCTTCTTCAAAGAAATCAGCAATGCCAATGAAATAAAACTCCTCAGGGCTGATCCCATTCAAGAATTTACTCATTCTGTTTCGGTTCACTTCTGTGCCTGCGTATTCAAGCAGGGTCTTCTCCATCCTGGCAAGCATATTGATGTTCCTGAGTTTGCCCTGTAATTCTTTCCTCAGCATCTTATCCAGGTAGAAGTAATTCGAGATTACCCTTTCGGCCGGATCACGCAGCCAGGTGATCACAGGGCAGTCGTCACTTATTTGAAATCTTTCGATCAGCGATTGATAAGGGAAGTGTCCATGGATCACCTTTGTTTTTGTTTTCAGGTGAGAACCGCTGAACACCTTCCCATCCACCTCGATTTCTTTACGGATATCAAGCCTTGCAACATTTGATGAGCCATATTCATTCTTCAGTATATTCCGGAAACTTGTACCGGCTGTCTTGGGAATATGAAGCGACACCAATTCGATATTGTTTCTGATCTTATCACTTTTTTTAAAAAGACTCATAACAGGCCCCTCATCTTTTTGATCTCTTGATATAACGCCATATCTTTTGCATTTATCCTTGCAATCTCCTGCCTCATGGCTTCATCAATGTCATTATATTGTGTTTTACAGTCATTGTTATATTTGAAATCAATATTACTGTTTGCATGAAATGCTTTTATTTTTTCAGGCCAGCCCATTTTCTTGCTTAGTTCAGCAACATCCTCTCCATTCTTTCCATAAGCCCGATAAAAAAGAAATCTTCCGGCTTCATTCCTTCCATGAATGCCGACAGTTTATTCTCTTTTCCTGCCTCCCCGGCATATTCAAGAAGCTATAATCCTTCTTGCCAAGCTGATTTTCTGCTATATTCAGGTTCAGGCGGATCCGCTTCATGAAAAAGTAGTAGTTGGATATAAGCCTTTCCACCGGTTCCCTTACCCATGTGATCACTCTGGGACGATGGGCTTCAATGATTGGCATAAACTGCCTGATACTCAAATGGGCATGTATTGCCCTGATATGCTGTGGCACACCGGGGTCGAGGGGGGGCGTTTGCTTGTTGTCAGGGAAAAACTCATTTTTCTCATGACGCAGGTCAAGGCTGTCGCCATATATGTTTTTCAATACCCGACGTACTGATCGGCCACCGGTTTTAGGAATATGCAGTGAAATAAGTTCAATCATTATACAAGGCCTCCTTCTTTTTTATATCCCACCCTCGTCATAGTATCTCCGTATTTATCCCAGAACTTTTTTTGCAGGTCTTCGGGCATTTCATTCTTCCAAACGCCCTGTTTGCCGCTCCGGTAAAACTTTGGCGTTAAAGGCATCCTGTTCTTCCCTGCTTAACCTGGGCCTTATCCTTCCACCATACAATGACTCTCCGCTGCGTTGCGATTCAAAAGTTGGGATACTGTCCATGTCAGGCACGGGTAGGTCGAGCAGCCGTTGCAGGGCATTAATCTCAATCTCAGGTTCATTCACCAGCTTCTCAAAAAGGATCACCCTGTCGGCTATTTTCGTCCACTGGTCAACATTGGTACCCCATCCGCCGAAAAAAGATCCCATGGGTGCCCAGAGTGCTTCCTTCAGATTCTTCAGAAAGTCGGTCCCGGGCTCAACAATGTCTTTCCTGTGATGGGCCATGGAAACAAGAGCGTCGCGGCCATCACGAATAATGTAGATCACTTTGGCATCCGGGTGGCAAACAGGCAAAATGTTCTTTGGCAGGTCATGTGTTTTAACTACGCCGTATCATATTTCTTTCTAAGCTTTGCGAGTCTTTGCTCCCCCTTAACCGATAAAGCGCGGAATTTCTTCATCCGCTCAAGTTTTTTGATCTCCCGGATGCCTTTTGTGTAAACCTGTATATTGTTAAATGTGAATATGCCAAATACATCCATAAAGATATTCCTCATGAATGTATTTCCTGACCTTGGGAAAGAGGCAATGACAATTCTTGGCCTGTCTTCTGTTGCCAGGGTATTATTCTTCCCGCATACTGAGCTTATCCACTTTGATTGTCCTTTTATAAAGATCAAGGATCTCATCCGGCGGCCCAATACCAAGGCACTCACCCTCATGTAATAAAATGGCCCTGTCTGCATATCTTTTTATTGTTCTTAAATTATGGCTGACATGAACGATTGTCCTTCCATCAATAAATATCTTTTTAAATACTTTATCCGACCTGGCTTTGAATTTTTCATCTCCTACACCGCCGAAGAACTCATCCATCAGGATGATATCAGCATCAGCATGAGTTGCCACTGCAAAAGCAAGGCGTGCCCTCATACCACGGGAAAAGTATTTTATCTTGGTGTTTGCGAACTTCTCCAGCTCAGCAAACTCGATAATCTTGCGCAAGTTCTTGTTTAATGTACTGAGATTCACGCCCATGATTGATCCGTTCAGAAAAATATTCTCTTTGGCGGTAAGCTGTGGATTGAATCCAAGTCCGAGGCTGAGGCGGATAAATCGTTCATTGATGACTGCTTTCCCTCCCTTATCGGGTCGGTAAACCCCTGTCATTAAATGGATAAGGGTTGACTTTCCGCTTCCATTGGCTCCGACAATACCTAAAAATTCTCCCTTTTTCACCTCAAAATTGACATTCTTTACCGCCTCTATCTTCCGTATATTATTCCCTGACAGGAAAGCCCAGGACTTCTGCATCAGGTTTCCCTCGGCTTTGTCCCTGATTCTAAATGTCTTGCTGACATTCTCGAGCTTTATAACTACATTTTCGTCCATATCAGAGTTTTTCAATGGCTTTATGGAAAAACTTTTTAAAAGACCAAAGGCCTATTGCCAGGATTACCAGGGCATAAAAATAATTATACCCTGCCAGAAACCAGTCAGGCTCATTACCATACATCAGCACATCCCTGGAGTTTATAATTATTCCGGCAAGCGGATTTGCATACAGCAAGGCCGGGAACATCTCAAATATCCGTTGCTTGGCAAAAAAGATCGGGTTGATCCAGAACATGAGCAGTAAAACCAGGTCCCACAATTGGGTGATATCCTTCAGGTACACGTTCAAGGTGGAAAGGATCAGTCCCACACCAAGAGAAAGAATGATCAGGTTGAGAACAAATATCGGATAGTAGATCAATTGCCAGCTTGGGTAAAGGCCCATGACGATCATAAATGCGATCAACACCCCAAGGTTTACCGCAAAGCCGATCAAGCCTGTCAGAACACCGGAATAAAAAAGGTCGAGCTTGTTAAAGCGTATGTTCTCAAGAAGGTAACGTTTTGATTTGATTACGCCCATTCCTTTCTTGGTGGCCTCCTGAAAATACATCCAGAGGATGATCCCAGAGAATATATAAAAGCCGTAGTTGGGTATTTGTTTAGAGAAAAAAAAGGAGAAGACAATATAATAAATGAGGATTCTGATGAGCGGATAGACAAAGGCCCAGATCAATCCAAGTGCACTATCGTTATAGCGTGATTTGAAGTCTGTTTTTGCCAGTAACCATATTCTTTCAAATCGGTTATTTTCAGGTAAAAATCCATATATCCGTGCTGCTAATCCCGGGGCCATTCGTGTGTTTTTTTATCGTGACAAAGATAATTAAATAAAGATAGTGTGGCCAGATTTTGATATATTTGGATTTTGGGAAATAAGAGTGAAACCGATAAGGAAAATTATAGCTAAAAAAGTATCTTTCTTGAGAAAACCGGTTGTACCAGTCATTGTATTGCTGTTTGTTGCAGGCCTGCTGGCATATTCCAATTCTTTTCACGGAGCATTTTGCTGGGATGATATTGTACAAATTGTGAAGAATGAAAATGTACATAATTTGGGTTCTTTTAGTGATCTTTCCATATGGACAGATATCAATTACAGGCCATTCTCAAAGTTCACCTTAGCCCTCAATTGGCATCTTGGTAATGAAAATGTGCTTGGTTACCATGTCATAAACCTCTTGCTTCATATCTTAACGGCTGTTGTAACATATTTGCTGGCCAGATATACACTTTCCCTTTTGTCGGGGGATGATCGTTTCGACCAACGAATGAAAAATGCAAGTGCGCTTTTTGTTGCATTGCTGTTTTTGCTTCATCCATTGCAAACCATGGCAGTAACCTACATTGTTCAGCGAATGACAGTGTTAGCCGCTCTTTTTTACTTGCTGGCAGTAATGCTGTATGCCAAAGGCCGGTATGCATTCCTGTATGAGGGTTTGAACCCGAGATCAGGCTTGTTATTGGTCATGGCTCTTTTTGCGGGTGTGCTAGGTGTAATGTCAAAGCAAAATGCAATCACCTTTCCTGCAGCTTTTTTGCTGTACGAGTTGTTTTTTATCAGGAAACCGGATGGAAAGATGTGTAAGAAATATGTGATTGTAGGGATCTCAGCCATTGCCCTATTGTTCATCGGAATGGCCTTTTCTGGTCTCCTTCCTGCCGGAACGAATCAATTTACACGCCTGGAATATTTCAGCGGACAACTTGGAATTCTTCACAAATATCTCCTTCTTATTTTGTTGCCACTCAATCAGAATGTAGACTATTTCATTATTTTGGAAAGGCCTTTAATCGGATTGAATGAGATTATAGGAATAATACTCGTTTCCGCTATGATATTGCTAGGTGTCATCAGCTTTAAAAAGAATAAATTGATTTCTTTCGGGCTTTTCTGGTTTTTCATCACAATATCTGTCGAATCAAGTGTGATCCCGATCAGGGATATCATGATGGAGCACCGTATGTATCTGCCAATGTTCGGTATCGGAATGATCCTGGCAGGTGTCATCATGCGGTGGATATCATTCAAATCAGTGTATTTAGTTTATGCCGCCGGGCTTATAATATTTATTTTACTTGCAGTTGGCACATATAACAGGAATCGAGTCTGGAAGTCGGAATTGGCACTTTGGGAAGATTGTCTGGACAAAAATCCTGAAAACGGCAGAGCAATGGTTAACCTGGGCAGTGCCATCAAGATTAATTCAAATCATACCCAAAATCTTCAGCAACGAAATACTGAATTGCAAATGGCTATATCTTTATTCACCAGGTCAATGAGCGGTGATACCCTCTTTGCCCAGGCCTACCTGAATCGTGGATTGACTTATCTGGAACTGGAGCAATATGAAAAAGCGCTGGCAGATATACAACTTGTAAGCGCAGCAAAACCCAGGTATGAATATATACAACTATATTTAGAAGGTGTGATTCTTGCTAAACAAGGTGTGTATGAGCAATCCATGCTAAATTTCAATGAAGCCATCAGCTTGCAGGATGATTATTACCTATTATTCACCTGGAGGGGACTGGTTGCATCGGAGCTAAAGGAGTACAGACTGGCACTCTCCGACTTTCAGCGTTCTCTCGAAATCAATCCGAATCAAACCATCCTCTACATAAACATTTCAAATTTGTACTTTTACAACAATAATTATGAGGAGGCTATGAATTGGATCCGGAAAGCACAGGTTGCCAATGAAGCTGTTGATCTAGAATATGTGAAGATGCTAGAAGGACTTATACAGCAGAAATAAAGAAATCGACTATTGAAAACTCTAATCATCATACCTGTTTACAATGAATCAGCAAGCATTGGCAAGATCATCGTTGAGATAAGTGAGAAGTTTCCGGAATATGACATCCTGGTTGTTAATGACGCAAGTACGGATGATAGCGCCAGGATTGTCGAAGAATGCGGGAAAGCGAACTTAATTAACCTCCCATTCAATCTGGGTATTGGTGGGGCTGTTCAAACAGGCTTTAAGTTTGCAAAGGAACGGAATTATGACATCACCCTTCAATTTGATGGAGATGGGCAGCATCAGGTTGAGGAGATCAGTAAACTAATTAAATTCATTAAGGAGGGAGAGGTAGATGTTGTGATCGGTTCACGCTTTAACGAAAAGACCGATGGTTATACAACATATGCATTACGCCGAATAGGGATACGGATCTTTCAGTTGTTCAGCTACCTCATGATCCGGCAACGGATCACTGATCATACTTCAGGATTCAGGGCATATAATCGTAGATCTTTTTGTTTCCTGGCTAACCATTACCCAACAGATTTTCCGGAACCGGAAGTGGTTATCCTGCTTGGTAGAAACCACTTTATCATGAAAGAAGTGTTCACACAGATGCTTAAGAGACAGGGAGGGGTTTCATCTATACCACTAGCTAAGGGTCCTTATTATATGTTCAAGGTTTTACTGGCCATGTTCATGGCATCTATCAGGTCACGTATCATTACAGAAAACGAAAAAAAGTAAATATGGGAGGGATCAGTCAAATACAATTAGTAGCAATTGCTGTAAGCCTGTTGCTGTTTTTATTGATCATGTACCTGATCAGGAGCCAGCGGCTGAAAGAAGAGTATTCCTTATTGTGGATCTTCTTTAGCCTGATTTTTATTCTTTTCTCATTTTGGCGAAGTGGACTTGACTATATCTCTGAATTAATTGGTGTGGCTTATCCTCCTGCTGCATTGTTCATGATCTTACTGATGGCGATCTTCCTGATCCTGATCGAATTTTCCATCATTATCAGTAAACTGGCAGATAAAAACAAATCCCTTGCACAGGAAATCGGATTGCTTAAGCAAAGGCTGAAGAAAATCGAAGAGCGAAAAGAGAAAATCGAAGAACGAAAAGAGAAAATCGAAGAACGAAAAGAGAAAATCGAAGAACGAAAAGAGATAATCGAAGAACAAAGAGAAAATCGAAGACAAAGATTAGTATCCAGTATCAAGTATCCAGCGATTTGTACAATTCCAGATACTGCTTCATAGTATCATCAAAATGAAAATGCTTGATGGCGGTGTTCTCCCATTCGCCTTTATATGCTTTTTCAAGCGCATCTGAGAGCCCTTTTGTATCATGTGTTTCCATGGTGATATATTTGCCTGATACCACCTCTTTCAGCGCAGCTTTTCCGGATGAAATCACAGGAATACCCATGGCGATAGTCTCTGCAGCAGCATAGCAAAATCCTTCACTGTAGGAGGGGATTATGATGCAACTTGATTGCTTAAGTTCCTTTTGAAGTTCCTGCTCACTCAAGTGATGATAAAGAGTATAGTTTTGATCAGGGATAGCCTTCAGCTGCTTCCTGATCTTTTTATACATGCCCTTTGGAGTGCTGGGGATGATCATCTTGAGATGGGCATCCGGGTGTGCTTGCAGGAAGCGGGGAGCTGCTTCCAGGATGAGGTCAAGCCCTTTTGATATACCTAATCTGCCAAAATATGTAAAAACAAATTGCTCTGGTGGCTTGTGTTGTCCGCCCACATAGTCGGTATATGTTATTCCATTATAGATTCGGATTATCTTGTCTTCCTTTGCACCTAGGCTGAACAGGCTGTCCGCAGTATACTCTGAAGGAGCTATAAATTTATAAAACCCCATCCTCAATATTAGCCTCTCATAACTGTAATACAAATATTTGCTTATCATGCCTGCATACGGTAGCTTGAACCACAATCTTCCCCAGGCCTCATGAAAGGTGATCATGACTTTTCTGCCTGAAAGCCAGCCTGCCAGCCTGGCCGGAAATGCAGCATTATAGGAGGTAGTGTGAATAATATCAGCCTTCTTTGCTTCTTTCAGCATTCCAAATACACCAAAGAAAGTGAAAGCAAAACGCGAAGAGATCCTCAGGCGTTTGATCTTTACTCCATTAATATCTTCATTTATGGGAAGATCTTTGTTGAATCTGGTGGTGATGACGGTAACAGTATGTCCTTCTTCGACCAGCTTTTCACTCAGGGATTTAAACAGCTTCTCAATACCCCCGATATTGGGATAGTATAATTCGAGTATGAATAATATCCTCATATTAAAGAAGGTTTTTCAGCTCAATGTCAAATTGGGTAACATAATCGTCCCAGCTAAATTTCTCAGCCTGTATCAATGCTCTTTCGGAGAGATCTTTTCTAAGCTCTTTATCAGAGGATATCTTCAGCATGGCATCAGCAATCTCATTAACCTTTTCCGGATTGAAATACAGGGCAGCATCTCCACCAACCTCAGGCAGGCTGGAGGCATTGGATAGCAAACATGGAGCACCGCAGGACATGGCTTCCAGCACCGGAAAACCAAATCCTTCATAAATCGATGGAAAAATAAAGGCTTCAGCATGACTGTAGAGCGCGGGCAGGATCTGACGATCCACGAATCCGCTTAATACAATATCTTTTCTGTGAGGATGATTTTTAAGTTTTTTGAAAAATGATCCTGATTTCCATCCTCTTCCACCAGTGATCAAGAGCAAGTGTGAGGACCTGGTCTGGTCTTTATACTGAGTAAATGCTTCCAATAGTATATTCAGGTTTTTTCTTGGTTCTATAGTGCCTGTATATAAAAAATAGGGCTTCCCTGCGGTGATCTTATCAACAGCTGAGCTTTTATCAGTATAGGCCATCATTTCATCCCTTCCAAGATAAATCCGTTTAGTTTTATCCTTTGCCCCAGGGTAATAATGCAGAAGGTCAATATTTGTATTATCGGAATTTGTAAAGATGAGGGATGCCTTTTTTAAAATACTTTTCAAGAATATCCGCTGCAAAAGCTGACTATGAAATCGGTGCATTCTGGGAAAGAGAATAGGAGTGAGGTCGTGGATTACAGTTACACGTTTAACCTTCCCTGGCAGGTTAAAGGGCCCGAAATGGGCAGGTTCTACGACAATGTCGGCTTTTAACTTCCTGATTTTTCGTGGGATAATGCAGAACATCCGTAATGCTGCATAAGCCGGGAATTTATAATTCTTAACAATGATTTGTCTTTCAGCCGGAAATAAATCATCTTTCTTCCTGCGAAGGATATAGTACTCTGCTTCAGAATCAGTTTTAACCAGATGGGACACCAGGCTTTTGGTATAATAATGTATGCCGGCTTGCTGGTTGTCAAGGGGATCAGCTAAAATAATGATGCGCATGAGTCTTCAATACTTATATGCGAAAATACTATAATTTAACTTTCATCCTACATGGCACATATGGGCTATGGGCTATGGGCTGTGGGCTGTGGGCAGTTATTCATTGCCCATTCTACATTTCCCATTGCCCATGTACCATTTTCTTAAATCCCCGTACCCCGCACTGCGTCCCCCGTACCTCATTCATCATCCAACATCCAACATCCAAAATCCAAAATCACTATGATTCCTTACTAAATATCTACAAGACCCAAAAAATATTGATTTGCAATATATATTGTCGTATATTTAGAGATTAACCATTATCTTATCTTAATTCAAAAAGTTTTCTAAATAGATTGTTGAATTTAATTCTATTAGCAATGAAAACTTTATCAAAATCTTTACTGGCGATTATATTGTGTTTTGTATTGGCAATTCCGGTACACGCTCAAGCAGATTTAGAATTCGGTGATGCTCCTGAAGGAGTCACTGCCTATCCGTCAACCGGCACTATTGGCGCATTCCCAACCTGCATGAATGTTGGTAAGACCTGGATACAGCACACAAATTTCGGAGCCCAGCTGGGACCTTCATTTGACTTTGAACTTGATGGAAATGGCGGTTTGTGTCCAGGTTTTGCACCGTATGATAATGATGAATGCTTTATGGATGGCGATGCGGGCCTCCTCTTCCCGGAACCCTACACTATTGTGAGTAATACAGTGGTCCCCTGTGGAGGATTCACAGGAACGACATTAGGAAACACCTGTACAATGGCGACCTGGGGCAATGACATTGATATAGATGTCAGTAACAATATGCCACCCGAAACCCCGGGCTATATGAATGTGGTTATGGACTTTGACCAGAACGGCAGATGGGGTGATATGGTGCCCTGCCCGACAGCGCCACAACCCGAGCATGTGCTGCAGAACTTTGTGATCCCCTGGGGATTTGCCGGACCACTATCAGCATTGATGCCTCCAGGATTTATGATCGGACCTAATACAGGATATGTTTGGGCCAGGTTTACTATTTCAGAAGCTCCTGTTTCACCAAATTGGGATGGACATGGCTTCTTTGAAGATGGAGAAACAGAAGATTATCTCCTGCACATAGGCCCTGTATTGCAAAGCGATTTCGGGGATGCCCCTGATGATGTCCTTGCCTACCCATCCACAGGCCAGATGGGTAACTTTCCAACGTGTATGACAACGGCAAACCAGATTTGGATAGAACATTTGAATTTTGGTGCCCACCTTGGGCCGATGGTTGATTTTGAACCAGATGGAAATGCAGGCTTGTGCCCTTCTTTTGCTCCTTACGATGACGATGAGTGTTATGCCGGTGGAGATGCCGGGCTTATTATGCCTGAACCCTTTACTATAATAGGTGGGGTTGTGGTACCTTGTTCGGGTTCCTCTGGTACCGGACTGGGCTATCCTTGCGATACTGCCGTTTGGGGCGCTAATGTTGATATTGATGTTACTAATAATATGGGATCACAAGGAGATGCACTGATGAATGTCCTCATCGACTGGAACAAGAACGGTGTATGGGGCGATACAGTGTATTGTAACGATATATTGGTTCCCGAGCATGTATTGCATAATTTTGCTGTTCCATTTGGATATACAGGTCCGCTTTCCGGGCTGCTCCCACCTGATTTCATTATTGGACCAGAACCCGGCTATTTCTGGTGCAGGTTCACCATTTCAGATATGCCTGTACCCTTTTCCTGGTATGGAAATGGCTGGTTTGAAGATGGCGAAACAGAAGATTACCTGATCAGGGTAGATACAGCTTCCGGCACAGGTGATTTTGATTATGGCGATGCACCGGATGGTGTAATGGCGTACCCTTTAACAGGTGTTATGGGGAACTTCCCTACCTGTATGAATGTGCCTGCCAGTAATTATATACAACATTCGAATTTCGGAGGTATTCTCGGAACCCTGGTGGACTTTGAAAACGAAGGGAATTCCGGACTATGCCCCTCATTTACACCCTACGACAACGATGAGTGCTTCAATGATGGAGACGCAGGATTGCTCTTCCCTGACTCATACACCATTCAGGGCGGGGTAGTGGTACCATGTCCGGGTTCAACGGCCGCTCAACTTGGGTTTTCATGCACCATGGCCGCATGGGGAACCAATGTAGATATCCAGGTGAATAATTTCATGCCAAACCAGGCTATTGGATATATGAATGTACTCTTCGACTGGAATATGGATGGCGACTGGGGTGATATAGTTAATTGCCCGGGAGCTGTGGCAGCGGAACATGTATTGCACAATTTTGTTGTTCCACCTGGATACTCAGGCCCGCTTTCAGGCCTGTCACCTCCTAATTTCCTGATTGGCCCGCATGGCGGATATGTTTGGGCTCGATTTACGCTTTCAGAAGCGATGCTGCCCCTGAACTGGGATGGTCATGGGGTGTTTGAAGATGGAGAAACAGAAGATTATCTTATTGAAATTGGAACGCCTGTGCTGGATGCTGAATACGGTGATGCCCCGGAAGCAGTGCTGGCTTATCCATCAACAGGGCTACTGGGATCCTTCCCAACATGTACTTCAGTTGGCCCTGCCAATCACTACGTAGAACATCAGATTGATGAAATGATCTTTTTCGGACCAGCAAAGGATTTCGAACCCGATGGAAATGCTGGTTTATGCAGTCCATTTGTTATGCCTTATGATAACGATGAATGTTTTACCGATGGGGATGCCGGCTTGATCCTGCCTCATCCATATACCATCCAGGTTATTGGAGGGACTTCCCAGGTGGTACCATGCTTAGGAACAGGAGGTGTGCTTGATACTATCTGCAGCTGGGTACATTGGGGGCCTGAACTGGATATCGATGTAACCAACCTCGATACCATCGAAGCCCTGGTGAATGTGTTGATGGATTTCAATCATGATGGCAGATGGGCATTTGATACGGCAGTGCATTGCAGCGGTATTACAATCCCTGAACATGTGCTGGTCAATTTCGGAGTACCTCCAGGCTATAGCGGACCACTATCTGCCTTGAATCCGCCTCCATTCATGGCCGGACCCTATGTGGGATATCTATGGACAAGGTTCTCAGTTGGGGAACACATGATGCTCCTCGATTGGAATGGAGCCTTCAACTTTGATAAAGGTGAATCAGAAGATTACCTCCTGTATATCGATATCAATGAGTCGATAGGTGAAGGGATGCAGCAGAACCTTAATCTGAATATTTACCCAAATCCGACTAACAATAGCTGTACGATCACCTATGAACTGCAATCATCTGCTGATGTTGCTATTGAGGTATATGATATCCGCGGCAGCCTGATCAGCACAGTAACTAATGAGCGCCAGTCGCCCGGATCACAATCTGTGAAATGGGATGGAAACAGCAACACGGGTCAGGACGTTGGAGCAGGCATATATATTGTGAAAGTATCACTGAACAATATGCCTATTGAGAGGGAGAAGGTGCTGGTGATCAAGTAGATTGAACGATTGAGCGATATAGCGAATGGGATTAAGCTGTATCGTTCAATCTTTTTTAGTCTTAATTTGGAGGCTGCCAATACAGGACCCTGATATCCTTCACTTTTCGTACCCGCGTGAGATATGATAAGCGGCCTTATCGAAAAACAACATCATCCGTCTTTCCAGCTCAAGTGCTATGTAAATGCCAATGGGTTTGTCCCACATACCATGTGAAAGAGCAAATTCCCAGATACATTTCCTGCTCAAACTCAAGGCGCTGAGTACTTCGCTCAACGCAAAGCCTTCTTTTTTACGGTCTTTACCCAGCTTCCTGTAAAACTTGCGTATGTCCTTATCTGAATATTTTCCTCCCAGGAAATCATCGAATTGCCTGATCACTTCGTTGTTCCGTGAAAACAGGGCTTGTGGATCATATTTGGCGTATGAGGGCGTAGACTTTCTTGTGTTCACCTCTTCCAGCCAATGCTTTGTAATAATATCTGCATTCTTTTCGATAAGCATAACCAGCTTGTCCGATAAAAAATCACCGGTACTCTGGCTGGTCTCTTTTAATCCCACCGACCTGGAAAATGAATCAATGATGCTCCAGTATTCCTTTTTTGATGAGATAAACTTTTGGATGGCCTTAACGTTTGAGCTGAATGCCATATCAGGCAGATTTTCTAAAGGAAAAAAGTTCAGGGCCGATGCGTCATCTCCAGCCATTAGATCTCCTTCAATCCAATCTGTTTCAAAAGTTAGGTGCAAAAGGTCCCCATACACATCACTCTTGCTCGATGATACATCAACCAATGTAATAATCTTTCCCACTACTCCAGATTCCTCCCTTAGTTCTCGCAGGGCGGCATCTTCAATGCTTTCACCAGATTCGGCAAAACCCATGGGGAGGCACCATAATCCTTTATAAGGTTCGTTTTTTCGCTTTACCAGGAGGATATTGCGATTTTTCACAACAATATTGGATGCCACAGGGAGGGGATTGTCGTAAAAGAACAAATGACAGCTTTCACAATAATCCCTCAGCGCATCCCCTTCATGCTTTGATGAAAGTTTCTGGCCACAGCTTGTACAATATTTTCGCTTATTCGTCATAGTTGTTGGATGGTGCGGGTCCGGTACAAACAAAGATAACATCATTTTTAGTGATCCTCAGCCCATCTCTTTGTTCGAGATCAGCCTTAATGCTGGAAGCTACCTTGTTATGTAACTCATCTTCCGGGTCAATCACCTCCGGGATGAAAAAAGAATGTTTGAAATCAAAATATTTGATAAGGTCAATATGGTCTTTGCTACCAAATGAAAGCATTGCTTTGTAGTCTTTCGAAATAACGCTCTTAAAATTTGCTTGTAGCAATCCCGGACCGTTTATATTTGAAAACCTGCTGATAAGTGTCTCATAGGGCAAATCAATGGTGACGATGAGGCCATTCTTTTTTAGAATGCTACGTACATAAGAAGAAAACTCCTGCATATGGGGCAGGGTATGGGTGATGGCTACGAACACTCCATCCTTTTTTAAGATCCGTGAGATATCAGCGATGACTTCAGGAAAGAAATATAACGCATAGCTGCATAGGATCAAGTCATACGAATTGTCATCCAGTTCTTTGAGAAGCTGAATGCCATTGCTTCTGAAATCAGCTTTAATTCCGGCCTTTTCGCATGATTGGAAATAAAACCATTCATACTCCGGGTAGCGATCGATGCCAGTTATCGTAGCATCGGGATGTACTCTTCCTTTGAGTGCCTCCGTAAAAAATCCAAAGCCACAGCCTAGATCAAGGATACTTCTCGATTCAGATAACTTCAGCTCATTCAGGGCGATATTACGGATGTCATCCTTGTTTTGCAGGTATTTTGATATAATGCCTGCAACCTCCTGGTGCTTTTTAGCATCACGAAATACCTCTGCAAGTGAAAACTCTTCCCGACTCATAAAAAATCTATTTGCAATCTGCTGTAAATATATAGAATTTGATCAATTGTATAAGGAAAGGACAAATGATGATGTTCACTTAGGATGATATATATCACTTTAGCTGAAAAAAGACATGTTTTATAGCCAAAAGTAAAATCTCTTTTATACTTTCGTAAGCCATTTTGAGTATTTAAATGCTTAAATGAATTTTGTTCATTAATTTTTGGAAAATTAAATCTAGATCATCATGAAAAATGTAATATTTATAGCAATGATTTTCAGTGCAATGACACTGTCAAATATGGCCAGAGGCCAGGAAATGGTTTCTATGGGAGAAGGGTATATCTATGATGTGTATTATAGTATGGAAGGTGGAGTTGTTGACTTCATGGAACGAGAAGACTGGGATCTTGGTTTTTATACCGACCCCATGAGTGGAGGCATCATCACTAACTGTGGAACAAGTCTGTATGATCACGTTAAATTATATACCTACCCGAAAGCAGATACAAGTGCCTGGTTGAATCTGGATACTAATGGGCTGTCAACCTGGCCTGTATTGTACAATGGAGAAGACCGCTGGGAAAATGGTGCTTTTAACAGGAATTCGCAAGGGTATCCTGATTATGGATGGGGGATCAAAAACCCTGCAACAAGTGATATTACCGGTGACTCACTGTATATCATTCAACTGGCTGACGGAACTTTTAAGCAAGTCTGGATCGTTAAGAAGCAAGCAGATGAAAATAAGTATATTATCCGCTACGCCGACCTTGATAATTCTTCTCAGAAGGAGAAAACCCTGGATATTGATAATTACCTGGGAATGAACTTTGTATATTTCGATTTTGAATCAGGACAATTATCAGACAGGGAGCCTGATACAGAGGATTGGGATCTCCTCTTTACTCGTTACCAGGCCCTGCAACCTATTGGCCAGTATTATCTGGTTTCCGGTGTTTTTAACAATGTGACCAGCCCGGGCAATAAATTTCACCCCGTCACCCTGGATTTTAATGACTGGTCATCAAAACCCATGGATACTGCCAAAACAGTGATAGGCTGGGACTGGAAGTGGTTTGATTTTGCCTCAGGATGGAACCTGGAAGACTCACTCGTTTTCTTTGTGAATTCTCCCAATGGCAATATTTATAAATTATACTTTATGGTCTTTGCCGGTACGTCGAGTGGTGATATTATATTTAACCAGGAAATCGTTTCTATGGTAGGGACGGATGATCTGCAGGAGAATGAAACCAGCATACAACTTTTACCCAATCCAGCTACAAATACAGTAAGGATAAGCTGGAACAATGACCTGGACAAAGAGGCCGTCATACGCATCTATGATATTAGCGGTAAAGAAGTGATATCAAGGAAGCTTAATGCCAATGCGCTTAAACAGGCTGAGATCAGCCTCGATATAAGCTCTCTGAACGATGGAATGTATATCGTCAGCATCATCACAGGCGAAACGCTTATCAACGAGAAGCTACTGGTTAAGTAGGATATTCTACCTTCTTCTTCATTAAATTTTTCTCCTAAACTTTGGGCATATAATCTTTGCCTGTAGAAGGTCATTTTTATATCTTTACAAAAAAATAACAGATACTATTATGAAAAGAACCGTCGTTTTTATCATCCTTCTCCTGATCCTTATTGCTGCTTGCGTTTATTATAACTGCATGCAGAAGGAGAAGTTTGAAATGGAAAAGAAAGAAGCAGTTGCGGCTGCTATTCAAAGCACCATTGACTCACTGGATCAGCGGGAAGCCCTGGAAGCACCCAAGCAGCAGGTGAAAGCACATAAGCCTCCGCCACCTCCTCCTGCGGAACCAAAGAAGAAAGTAGAACCAGAGCCTGAACCAGTAAAAGATGATATACTGCTTGATGAGCGTGATGGACAGGAATATAAGATCTTTGTATCGGGTAATGGCCAGACCTGGATGATGCAGAACTTGAATTTTGCAACGTCCGGATCATGGTGCTATGACATGGAAGATGCTAAATGCGCAGAATGGGGCCGCCTGTATACCTGGGACGAAGCCATGACCGCCTGTCCTGCCGGATGGCACCTTCCTGACGACCAGGAGTGGCTTGAGCTTATTAATTATAATGGAGGGATCCATTATGCCGGGAAAAACCTGAAACCTGGTGGGGCCTCTGAATTTAATGCCCAGCTAAGTGGTTATCGCGATAAAGCCGGCTATTTTGGTAAGATAAATGAAAGTGCCTATTACTGGTCATCTACTTCACAAAATGCAGATTATGCCAGCTTCAAAGGCCTGTACAAGTCGGTCGATAATATAGGCACCTATACGTATACCAAGCCTGATGGTTTGAGTGTGAGGTGTATTAAAGATTAGTAAGGTATGAGGTGTGAGGCTTGGGGTATGAGGTACTTCTTCTATCTTCTATCTTTCTATTTTCTATCCCCTTCTTCTATCTTCTATCCCCGTCTTCTATCATCTATCCCCTTTGAGTATCGAGTATCGAATATCGAGTATCGAGTATCGAGTATCATCTATAGGTAAGCCTCCTTACTTTTGGAGGCTTTCTTTATAGTACAGCCAACACCTTCTTATAAATCACCTGGTCATCCATTGAGATCCTGATAATATTCAAACCAGCTGAGAAATCTTCAGCTCTAACTGCAATACTGATCTTATTCGATCCTTTATTGAGCATACCCGAATATAATTGCTGAGTTTTTCTGCCATATGCATTGTATAGTTCAATACTGACCTCATTGGGCTCCTGACAGATAAGCTGAATATTCATTACTTCACCTACAGGATTGGGATAGATTAGAGCACTGTTATTTAGTTTTTTGTATTGAGAAGTGTGTGTTGGAATTAATGTTACAGAATCAATAAAATCAATACACTCTTTCATTTCATCTGTAAATCCCGGAAAATTAAATTCATGTCCGATGCCAGGCATAGAATTCATGTAAGTAACAGCACCATGTGCTACCAGGCTATCATACATCCTCACATTTTTGCTATAGCTGGGATCCACTGTACCTGAACATATACAGCTGGGTAGTTCTGAATCGAAGTTATAGTATCCCTGGGTTATGCTGGGGATATATGCGTTGAAAGGGATTATCCCTACAAAATCATATATTTCATCCAGGCCATATTTAAATGCAGAGCGCCCGTTGCATGAACCACCAGTAAAGTAAATGTAATTTGTGTCGATATTTAGAAATTCCCTTGTGGAATCAACACTCACTGTAATAATCGACGGATCGGGAATTGAATAGGATGGTGCACCGGTATTATGGCAATATGGCGCTACAACTACGGCATTGATCATATCGGCCAGGTCCCTGAGAAGATTCCGATAAGTTATAGCATCAGCTTGCCCATTGCCTCCGCAGTAGTGCAAGGCAAGGATCATCTTGCTCGGGGATAGAGAATCATATGTCGCCGGAACGTAATAAGCAATCAGGCTTTGTTCCCCGTTGAAAGATATATACTTGTAAAAACTTTCCCCCAGAGCATCTTTTGTGGGTTCTTCCTGCCCAAAGGCCGTTGTAGAAAGCGCAGAAACAAGACCTAAAATAAGGATAATCGACCGTATTGTATTTTTAAGAAGTATCATATTTATTCTGTTGATATTAAATCACTAAGGATCACAAATATAAATACAATAAATTCCTGTTTGAAGAGGAATCTTACAAATTGCCTTTCTTAATTGATAGGAAGCTCAATTAGCACTACAGTTGAAATTTACTCTTCTGTGATTTCAAAAAACATTGAATGAAGACTTCCAGATCCAAGTAGGTAGTAGGCAGTATCCAGGATTCAGAAACAAAAAAGAACGCCTCTATGCGAAGCGTTCTAAAATGCTTTATTTAATTTTCGATTCTCGGCCTTAGTGATTGTTTGAGCCCGTCAGAGGATATAGCACGAAGAAATATATTTTATTATTACGAAACCTCGTCTTCATCACATCAGGCTCTGTGTATATTGAAAGCGTGCACGAGGGATTATCTGAAGGAATATTCTCTTCCAGATTTGCAATCCTTGTTCCGCTAACGGGACCATTTTCATGAAAAGAATAGTAAGATACCCCTTCCTGGTAAAGTTGAGGTTCTGTAACCAAAACACCATTTTGATCGCGAAGCGTCACATGGTATGTGTTACATAAAGAAATTTTTTGTGACATTTGAACATTAACTACATAAGTAATAGTGGGAGGAGTGGTTGGGAGTGGTTCGTTAGAGGACATAGGATAAACAGTTGCAGCAACAAAAAGAATCATTGCTAAGCTCATCATCGAAACTTTTAACTTTTTCATAAGGCTGTTTTTTTTAATGATAAAATTCATTTACGAATCACAAGCCAAATTTATACCCTCATATGCTGAGAATCATTATATAATTTTGTCAATAATTTACATAATTTACTGATTAGCAGTATTTTTTAACAAATATTTAAGAAATTGCCTGGAAAAGGAGATTGTTTGGACAATTGACAGCCGACAGTAGGCAGTAACGCAGTATCCAGAATCCAGTAACCAGTAACCAGCAACCAGCAACCAGCAACCAGCAACCAGTAACCAGCAACCAGCAACCAGTAACCAGCAACCAGTAACCAGCAACCAGCAACCAGCAACCAGCAACCAGCAACCAGCAACCAGCAACCAGCAACCAGCAACCAGCAACCAGCAACCAGTAACCAGCAACCAGCAACCAGCAACCAGCAACCAGTAACCAGCAACCAGCAACCATAATCCATAATCACTTGACTAAATATCTGCAATGCATTATCTTTAGATTGTAGATCACGAAAATCTAATCCTTTTTTTGACATTTCTATGACAATTGAGTAGTCATACATCCATATATTACGGCCAGAATATTATTGATTAATAATATTGATGAAATTTAAGTTAAAACCCTTTTCCCGGCTCACCATTATTTTCATTCTTGCGGTAACAATTCCCGGAAGCATTCTCAGCTATCTGAGTATTCAGAATATTACCAATTTCCAGGAATTAATGGAAAGAAGGGTTCTGGAAGAGCAAGAAAGTATGGCAATCTTATCTATCAAAACTTTCGTAATAATCTGAATGAGATCAATAAAGGCTTTTCAGGCCATGTGTCTAAATCAAAGAGGGGCAATATGCCTTGATCAGATATACAGATACACTGGCTTATGTCGATGACCCATTTATCATGGATCCCGACGGAAAGTTTTTGTGGCCCCGCTTTTCTGAAGACCTGGTCATAGGAAAAAAATCATATACAAATGCTTACAACAGGCAATTTACTGCTGCAGAAAGTTTTGAATTTTTCAGAAGGAACTATGGCGAAGCACTGCTCCGGTATCAAAGGGCCTTGGGCTATGCATCAGGTAAAGCAGATTCGGCCCAGGCGATCAATGCTTTAGCAAGAGCATATTTTAAGGCCAGTAATGCCCGACAGGCACTGAACCACTATAATACTGGTTACGGAATATTATAATATTAATGACCGGAATGGTTTAGCTTACCTGAATTATGGTATTCCACAGTTGCTAAAACTATCCGACACAGCTAACACGGGCTTGATCTTTAGCCGGATCAATTTTACAATTTCAAAAATGCTGAGCGGAGACATCCCCCTGAATCATAGTACAACGGTATTGCTGGATGGACATCAGGGACTGGATGATTATCAATCCTTCCTTGCAATCTGGGAAAAAGTAGAAGTTGAAACCGGGATCGAAGAACTGAGAAGAAGACTCGAATTTATTATGAGAAATGGCGGTCTCCTGGAAGACTTCCTACATGCGGGCAGGAAGATCAATAGTATCGCAATAGGGGAGGACATCAAGTCAATCAGGGCGATTGCTGAAAATGATAAAGCCATCATTATTTTTGAATCAGATTCAAATTTATTTTCGGGTTTACAATCAATATTGATAGCCTGTCGTCGAATTCCATCAATATGGCTATCCCTTCAGATTATCGCTTCGGGTATGATGTAGAATTGTGCATCAGCAATGCTGACCCTCTGAAAAGCGGCAGGAAATTGATACACTATAGCAAATTTAAGCCTATTAACACCCGACAAATCCATATTGATAAAACTGAAAAACGAGCATTTGCTTCAGAGGCAGATCTTACAGAACGAGCTGGATATACGGCGTGGCCATAGTCCTGTTGATAGGGGGGACTATATTAGGCGTATTCCTGATCATCAGGGATATCCACCGTGAGCGCCGTTTATCTAAATTAAGGTCAGAATTTGTTTCTAATGTCACTCATGAATTAAAAACCCCACTCACTTCAATCTATATGTTTGCCGAGTCGATACTGCTTGGGAGAGTGAAGACATCATCTGATCAAAAGGAATACCTGGGCATTATCCTGAAAGAAACCGACAGGCTGAAAAGGCTGATCAATAATATTTTGGACTTTTCAAAAAGGGGAAAGGGCAAACCTGGTGTATCACTTTGATGAAGTGGATATTTCTGCACTTGTACAATCCGCAGTTAGCGACCTGGAGTACTGGACAAAAGAAAAACAATTTGAGGTCAGGACCGAAATTCAGGATGGGATCATCGGGCATGCTGATCCTGATGCGCTCAAGCAAGCTATCATTAATCTGATGAGCAATGCCATTAAGTATTCCTCGCGACAAGAAAGAATTATTTGTGAAGGTATGGATCAAGGATAAATTGATATATATCGAGGTTGAAGACAAAGGGATTGGTATACCTGAAGATAAGCTGCATCAGATCTTTGAGAAATTTTATAGGATTGAAAGCAGTGATGCTCGGAAAATACCGGTACAGGGCTTGGATTAACGGTGGTAAAAGACATTGTGGAGGCCCATAATGCCAGGATCCTGGTCACAAGCACATAGGACAGGGAAGCACATTTACTATAGTTTTAAACGCAGAATAATGAATACTCTCTCAGAAGCAAATGAAGTAAAGACCATCATGATCATCGAAGATGATGTGAGCATTTTAAGGGGTTTGAAGGATAATCTAAGTTTTGAAAGTTACGAGGTGATGACATCTGCTGATGGCCAGGAAGGCTTGAAACTTGCTCTTGAGAAAAAATTTGATTTACTTCTACTGGATATCATGTTGCCCGGTATCAATGGATATGATATTTGCAGGAGATTGAAAAAAGAGAAGCCTGAACTTCCTATAATCATGATCACTGCCCGGGGAACCGAGATCGATAAGGTTGCCGGCCTGGATCTTGGTGCTGATGATTACATCACAAAACCATTTAGCATACCTGAACTGCTGGCTCGTATCAGGGCCGTGTTAAGAAGGACACAGGCCACATCAAAAGAAATCGATTCCTATTCTTTTGGCGAGGTAACTATCGACTTTAAGAAATTCAAAGCCACTGTGGCAGAAAAGGAGGTTAAGCTCTCGAGCCGTGAATTTGCACTCATGAAATATCTGATCGAGCATGAGGGAGAGGTTATTCACCGCCACGATCTGCTTGATAAAGTCTGGGGATATGAGGTCACGCCAACAACAAGGACCGTGGATAATTACATCCTCGACCTCAGAAAGAAATTCGAAAAAGATCCCGCTAATCCCATTCATATTACAAGTATAAGAGGTGCAGGCTATAAATTCGAACCCTGACATGACATTCCCATGACACAACTTTTACATTTCGCCAACGGACATGTGACAATGAAGGGAATTTGATACCGTAATTTTGCTTGTATAAATTGTTAATCCCCAAAATGGAGGTATACCATGACATGTAAAAAACAAATCCCTAGTACTCATTCTTGCAATTTTCTTCTTCTCATCTTTTGTTACCCAGTCCTATGCCCAGGAAGCCAAACAACTTTTTCAGAAAGGACTTATGGTGGAAAATGGGGAAGGGGATCTTCTGGAGGCCATTAGTATATATGAGAAAGTAATTGCAGATGAAAGTGCAGAGAATTCAGTGAAAGCAAAGGCGCAACTGCATATCGGCCTGTGTTACGAAAAAATGGGCAAGGAGGAAGCCATTAAGGCCTATGAACTTGTATTAGAGAATTATAAGAATTATGCAGATGAAGTGCAGGTGGCCAGTTCTCGGCTCTCAGAACTCAGCATTAAGGAAAGTGATGATGATTTCAAGATGATCAATCTCTATGGGAAGGATGCTGGCTTAGCTGGGGCGACAATGCTTGATGGTATATCCATATCACCTGATGGTTCAACACTCCTGGGGATTGATTTTTCTGTTGGTCAGAATGTAGCCATACAGGATCTTCAAACTAAAGAGATCAAACTGGTCACAAATTATACCTGGACCGACATAGACAATGCTAAGGTGACATATTACCCGATCTGGTCACCCGACGGGAAAGAGGTTGTATACATGTGTAATGATTGGAAGGAGGGCAATATGGAGCTTGAGATATCCAGCCTTGATGGAGAAAAACGTACATTAGTTTCAAAGAAAACCAAGCTAATATCATTCCAAGGGAATGGACAAATGACGGGAAGCACATTTTAACTTATTTTCAGGATACAATCGGGATGTATACCATAGCTATGGTTTCGGCCGAGGATGGCAATATCACGCTATTACATAAGACGCAATGGAGCGGTAAATGGGCGGATGGCGATGCCTCTGTTTCACCTGATGGGAAATATGTTGTATTTTCTGATGGTCCACCAGACAAACTCGACCTGTACATTATGGAAAGCAGTGGAGGTTCCTCCACAAAGATTACCAACTTTCCTATGAACGAGAAGAACCCACTCTGGTCACCGGATGGTGAATACATTGTATTTATCAAGGAAACCAAAGGAGAATCATTTCTTTATCGTATGAAGATGAAGGATGGCAAGACTGTAGAACAAGCTGTTATGGTTAAAGAGGCGATGCAAAATATTTCCCTTAGCAATTGGAATGAACATGGTATTTGCTGTACAATGGCGGTGGTGCTTCACGATATTTATACTTTACCTATGGACATTGAAACAGGGATTCCTGCAGGAGATCCTGTTCCAATCAACTATGCACCCCAGGGTCAAACGTGACTCCTTCATATTCGCACGATGGACAGCTTCTTGCATTTATCTCGGATGAAAATGGCGGTGAGGTAGTGATCATGATGCCGGATGGGCAGGAAGTTCGGCACTATCCTATTCATGCGGATGGATTCAGTGGATAATGAGCTGCCTTCAGCACTTGATTGCGCATCACGGATGACAAAGGCTATTGGAATTTTTATCAAAAATTCAAATGATGAAGCCATGTTTTACGAGTTGGATATCGCTACCGAAGAATGGAAAAGCCTAATGCTGCCTACGAACGGTTTTACCTACGTAAAATGGGGCCCAGACAATAATTCAATCATTTATGCTGAGAATAGTACTGATTTAGGCCCGGGCATTTATCAGTTTGATCTGGCCAGAAAAAAACTACTCAGCTTGTAAAGATAGAAGGTGAAGAGTATTATGTGTTCAAGCATCTAATGTTCTCGTATGACCACAAAAGAGTTGCCTTCAAATTGAATAACGAAAAAAACTCATGGTATATGATATTGAAACGGGTGAAGGTGGAAGTGTTCTAAGGAACCCTATTCGGCTCCAGCTTTCTCCCCTGACGGGGAAAAGATCCTGGCCATTAATAAGGAAGGCCTGGCTGTTTTTACAATTGAAGGTGAGCTGCTGAATAATTATAATATTCATAATTCATTTGAATCAGGCACTTATATCTGGGGTTTCAATTGGTCGCCTGATGGAAGTGATGTTGCTTTTAATACCCGTAAATGGATGATTGAAAATTACCTCATGAAAAATGTACTGAAATAAAATTTTGTAATCCTTTACCCATTATTAAAATGACTGCTATGAATAAATTTATTAGAATATCTATCGTACTGGCATTTCTATCGATGACTGCTTTTGTTACCCAATCCTATGCCCAGGATGCCAAGCAACTTTTTCAAAAAGGATTGATGGTGGAAAATGGGGAAAGGGAATCTGCATGAGGCCATTAACATATATGAAAAGATAGTTGCGGATGAGAGCGCAGAGAATTCAGTTAAAGCAAAAGCTCAACTACATATCGGTTTTTGCTATTGCTTAATACCAGGGAACTGATCTGGAGCCTTATTTTGCAGTTTGTTATTAATTTTTCTGAAATAGGAGGGGGTTAAGCCAGTCTCTTTCTTAAACTGGCCGGAAAGATGGGCAACACTGCTGTAGTGCAATTTGTAAGAAATTTCATTTAGGGAAGAATCCGTATAGATCAATAATTCTTTCACCCTTTCTATCCTTTGTTTGATAAGGCGTTTTTCAATGGAAATGCCTTCAGAGGTTGAAAAAAGCTTGCTGAGGTGTTTATAGTCGTATCCTAATTTCTGGCTCAGATGCTCCGAGAAATTAGATTTAGGTGCTTCCTCACAACGGTAAACCTGTTCCCTGATGGCATCTTTGATCTTTTCTACGATGATGCTGGTCTTGTCATCGATCAATTCTAATCCGAGCTTGTTTATCGAGTGTTTGAAAACTTCCAATTGATCTCCGGAAAGTTCATCTCTGATCTCAGCTTCGCCTGCATGCATGGTAAAATCTTGAAAACCAAGATTTTTAAGTTCATTTTCCACAACCTTCATGCAACGAATACAAGCCATATTCTTAATGAAGAGTTTCATACCGCAATTATTATTATTAATATTATTGAAATATATAAATAACTAAATACAATCGGTCTAAACTATTATATAAACAAAGCGCGAGGGTTTAAGTTCAATGATAGAAGATAGGCGTTGGGCTGTTTGCTGTTGGCTGATAGCTGAAGGCCGTAACCCCTAACTCCCAGCATCCAGCTCCCAGCATCCAGTCCCAGCCCCCAGCCATCAGCTTTCAGAAAACAGTTATCTCATCCACAAAGAACCACGAGGGTTCTCCTTCGGAGGCATGCCATCGTGGTAATGGGCCAAAGCCTTCGATCTCAAAACGAACATAGCGGAACTCTTTCCTTCAGGAAAGAAAGTAAACTTCCGTGTCACTTCTTCCTCTTTCTGATCTCCTGAAATAGAAAGACTGCCGATCTGCTCATAGGTTACATTATCCTTCGATACTAGGCAGGTGATGGTAGCAGGGTGCAGGATCCAGCTTCTGCCATCCCAGAGGGTCCCGATTTCAATTCTTTCGGGATTTGCAATGACCTCTAAGTCCAGGTTGATGCTGGCATCCATGCCCCACCAACCCAGCCAGTGCACATTAAAGTCATGGGCGCCCTGCACGCCATCGGTGAGTATGGCCGGATTGCCTTTGGCATATTTCTCTGCCGGGGCAGGAGAGGTGCTTACGGGCTTTCTAAAGGCCATATTACCATCAACCTTTACATCAATGAAACGGAGGGTACTTTGATAGTAAATCTCCGGTGTGAGGCTTCTTTCGTTTAATGTTGTAATGTTGTTGGCCGTGCATACAGCATAAAAAGATTCCAGGGTGTTCTTCATTTCCTGGCGGAGAACAAAGTTGCCATCAACTTCGTCATACCAGCCCCTGGGCCCGAACATATCATTCTTTCCGATCTCCATGATGGCATATTGTAGCGGCAAACGGGATACTTTGACCCTGTTCAGCAATTCCGGCTGATCCACAACTGCAGCTTCTGCTTTGTTATATAGTTCATTATAGTCTGCAATATTCTCAGCGGACAGGAAACCATCGGCATGGCTGTTGGGGGGAGCATAGATATACAGGATCTTTCCTGACTTGTCCAGTTCCGCTTCCATTGATCGTTGTAAGCGGTCATATATGGAGCAGCCTCGGCATAAAAATGGGTCATGAAATCGCGTTTGACTGAATCTATATCTACATAAGGATCCCACATGAGGGCAAGAGGAGCTTCCCCTTTAATTCAGCAAATTCATGTCCTGTTTGCAGATTTGACTGAGGGAACTGCTTTCTAACATTGTTTTCATAAAAGAACTGCATGTTGGGTTGAAGTACTTTCAGGTTTGGGAAAGGAGCCACGGAGTGATTAAAGTTTATGGTATAGTCCCAGAGATAGATATTCTTGCAGATCTTTCCCCAGTCGATAATATCTTTTACAAAAGAGTTGACTCAGACTGTCGTGCTGAATGGGCCTGCTGCGGTTCAGTTCAATGGTGCAAAGCCTCACCATGACGTTATCGGCCGGTTCGTTTTAATGGGTGCCTGGCGGGAAAACTGGTAGGCCAGTGTGGAGATGGTCTTATCAGGAAAGGCAGCAGCCACCTCATTTACCAGGCGGATCAAAGGCCCGGCCGGGCTACTTTCTTCCTCGATAACTGCCATGCACTTTTCACAGTGACAATAGGTAAAATTATCGTTCTGGGATACCGCCCAGGTATCAAAATCGGGTTGGAAGGCCATTTCTTCCCGGAGTTTTTCAATGATGATCCGTTTTACCTCAGGATTGCTCATGCAGGGCTGGTCGAAGCTGTATTTATTACCCAGCCATGCATAGTATTCAGGGTGTTCACCGAAGTATTCCTCCCGAGGGAGCAGTTTATGGAAGGTATGCACGTAGTACCCCGGAGGGCTTACTTCCGAAATGGTGCTGATACGCAACCAGTCAGCATATTCATGATCAGTAGTCATCATCCCATTGATGATGCGCAAGGAGTTTGCCGGGGCAACGCTGATATCAATTTTGTCAAGACTTAAGTTTTTCAGCTCAGGAAGAAACATTTCATCGGGGCTGAACCTGCGGCATCCCCAATGTTCGAGCAGATGGATAGCCCCATAGACTGTCCCCTTATGCTCACCTCCCAGAATAAAGATCTTATCATCGATTGATATGATCCTGTATCCATCAGGAGAAAATTCATTTTCAGTAAGTTCACTACGGTTGGTGTGTCCTATGCAGATCTCAAATTCACCTGAAGGATTTGAATCCAATACGACAGGGATTTCTGCCCCGCTCATTTCCTGGATGTATTTCGACAAATAGAAAGCAGCCGTGGAATCGCTTTTACTGGCCTTTACAGGGATAATAATAGTGTATGAACTGCTGCCCTTACTTACAATACTTATTTTCTGTTGACAGAGCTCAGGATCAATAATATGCCAAGGAGAAGGAAGGTGGTTCGATTCATAGGAATGACTTATTTAATCAGGCCTTCAAATATAATGATTCCTTGTCAATGGGCTATAGGCTTTAGGCTTTGGGCTGTGGGCTTTGGGCTTTGGGCTATGGGCAGTAGGTAGTAGGCAATATCGAATATCGAGTATCGAGTATCGAATAACGAGTAACCAGCAACGAGTAACCAGCAACCAGCAACCAGCAACCAGCAACCAGTAACCAGTAACCAGCAACCAGCAACCAGTATCCACCATCCTACAAATTAAACATTAAAAAGAAAAAGCCCGGGAACCCACAGGCTTTAAATTTTCATTTTTTGTAGGAGATTATTGCATATGTGTCTTCATGTAATATAGCTGGTCTCTGAAGAAAAAATACCACTGTTTGTAGGATCCTCGTATATGAATATCAGATTTCATATATGAAATAACCGCAGTGTAATGCGGCGAATTCGCTGGTAAATTACTGTCATCAATCTGTTCATACATTGCCCTGAGAATATCTGGTTTCTGAATAGCCTGATCGAATGTCATATCGAAGGCCTTAACAAATGGCCGGTCTTTGGGCAGATCTTTGGCAGTCACCCCTGGCGATATTGAAAAACTCAATACAGTTACGGCAAGGATGCTTGCAATCATTACTAGTTTTGATGTTTTCATAATACAATGTATTTAATTATTTATTTAAACTTTATTATTCATCTATCTTGGTACTGACTAGTTGGAAAAGATGAATATGGATATCATCAACAGAATAAAGGATGGATAAAGGGCCAGCAGGATCCAGGTAGAAATGTTTTTCAGGGGCGACATGATATGTAGTTTCTTTTTCATAAGGCTGTTTTTTTTAATGAAAAAATGTAATTACAAATGATGAATCAAAATTATACCCATATCTAAAGAAAATCATTATATAATTTTGTCAAAAATTTATATAATTGGCTGATTAATAGTGTTTTTTAACAATTAATTAAGAAAACAGACTGAGAAAGAAGAGTTTTTGTGAGGTTGACCATTAGCTGATAGCTGATGGCTGATAACTTTTTACAACAAACAGCACCCAGTACCCAGTACCCAACACCCAACATCCAACATCCAACACCCAACATCCAACATCCAACATCCAACACCTAGCCCCAGCCCCCAGTCCCCATCTTCTTGACTAATCCCTTCTGATTCACTATCTTTATCCTTCCTGCCAGATGCTCTGCTTGATCAAAAGCTGCTGACTTAATAATACAATTATGCGAAAACTTACATTATTTGTGATCATACTTTTGCTCATTTCGTGCACAAAAAGTACAAATTGAGACGAGAGGCAACGAAACCTGAAAACCGCTGAAGTAAAAATGTTCAGCACTCTATGCAGTACAATTCATTCTGAAATCGTGAATGATGATTTTGAGATCTATGTTCCCCTTCCATACCATTATTATCGAAAGGATACGGCTACCTACCCGGTCCTTTTTGTTTTGGATGCAAATATTTCATTCGGGATTGCTGATAATGTGAGCCACATACTGGGAACTTTGAATAAAGAAATCCCGGATATAATCATTGTTGGAATTGCCTATCCTATTAAAGGGATAGAGGATTGGGCTGCGATGCGCGAGATCGTGATTTCACACCAACATCTCATCCCGTGAAAAAGTCCTGCAAAATGGCAGGAATATTTAAGAGATCAAAGTGGTAGGGATGATATTGTGGTGACTTCAGGAGGGGCTGATAAGTTCCTTCAATTTATGGTTCAGGAATTGATCCCATTCATTGAATTAGATTTCAGGATTTCTTCGGACCGGGCAATCGCCGGGGCTTCATTGAGCGGATTATTTTCCCTATATGCTCTGTTTGAGCAGTCTGAGACCTTTCAGCGGTATTTCATTGGCAGTCCTTTAATTAGCTGGGATGAACCTTTTATGTATGGGCTGGAAAGAGATTTTTCCGATCAACATGATGATCTTCCGGTAAGGATTTATATGTGCGTAAGCAGCCTGGAGAGTGAAAAGTATATCAACAATATGCACAAAATGGCAGATCTTCTGCGATCTCGTAATTATCCTGGTCTGGTCATTCGAGACCTCAGTTTACGAAGGAGAAACCCACGGATCTATTTATCAGGCTTCGTTAAGCAAAGGCTTGAAGATGATATATGGGGGGGACGGGCGGTAGGCCCCTCGACTTCTCTCAGGGCAGGCGATAGGCAGTAGGCAGGGAGGAGAAGATGGAATAACGAGCATGGAATAACGAAAATGGAAAATGGAAGATTAATCCAACACCAAACTTCCAGCACCAGCAACCAGTAACCAGCAACTAGCAACCAGAATCCAATATCTAGCATCAAGGAACTAGCAACAGTTTATTCCGATGATGATTAGCATTGATCATTTCATAACCACTATCTTTTCTGAGAATACCTTCTTCCCTGACTGTATGATGACAAAATAGATTCCATCGTTTAATGAGCCTGCATTAAATGTCAAATCGTATTTTCCCTCAGCCTGGATATCATTATATAGCTCTGCGACAAGCTTACCGGATATATCAAAAACACCAACTGAGATATGCTGTTTCAATTTGTTCCAATATGCAATATGACAATTTTGCCCGCAGGGATTGGGAAAGCAACGGAAGCTTTCAATGGTTTGATTGGCATTGCTCTTGCCTTGAAGCTCATCAAGTGATGTGGTAATATCATAGTACCACACATATGGACCTCCCCATGAACCCATATCATTCCTCAGGGTGCCTTTTGAAGGCCATAAAGCAACTCCAGGTAGTCCCGGGTCCTCCAGATCGTTATAAATTGGATCAGGATCACCGGCATCAATACAGGGTGATTCGTCATCCAGGAGATACTGGTAGATACCAAGCGATGTAAAAATTGGTTCGAGGTCAATATTATTTTCATAGATTCCTTCATAATTCAGGTAGATACTACCCCCATACCAGGTGCCGATGGAATCTATCCCTCCCTCAATATTACAGTAGTAAAAATCCGGATCGGAATCTTCAGAAAAAAGATGGATTTGAGGACCATCAACAAAAGCTGTGTTTCCCCAAAGGATACAATTTCGGAATACCGGGCTTGAATTCACCTCAACATCAATACCACCTCCAAAAAGTGCAATATTTTCAATAATAGTGTTGTTGATGAAACTGGCCTGGCTGTTGCCTTCAATATCAGCACCTCCGCCCTCTACATAAGCGACATTAGAATATATCAGGTTGTTTAGGACCAAGGGGTTACAATTTGTTTCAAACTGCATTGCACCACCATAATCAGCAAAGTTACCTGCAAAAAGATTGGCCGTGATATCACCATTGCATCCTAAAAACAAACTGATGCCCCCTCCTGAATTGGAAGCATGGTTGTCGACAAAGAAACTTTTTGCAATGCTCGGGGAAGAACCCATAGCAGCGATGGCCCCCCCATTTACTGCTGCATTATGAAAATAATTATTTTCTTCCAGGGTGATGTTTGACTCGGCAATGGCCACTGCCCCACCTGCATCAAGTGCAGCATTTTTGTAAAAGAATGAATTGGAGATCATGAGGTTATCATACTGATATACAGCGATCGCACCCCCGGATTTGTCCAGGTATTCTTGACTGGTGGCTTTACCAAAAGCAAATACACAGTATTTGAACCTGGATGAATCGATGGTAGGGCCTCCATATCCAAAACGAATGCCATGCCATCCACCATCAGTGATATTTATATCATGCCATCCCGTGGAATCGTTAATAGTAAAAAAAATTGTATCATTATTCGCACCTTTGGCTATTAATGAGCCCTGTACGAGAAACTTATAATGTCCCTGGAACTCAACAGTAACCCCGGGATCGATCACAAGTGAATGACCCGATAATATGAAGATTTCACCCATGATCTGGTAGGGTGATCCGCTCACGGACCATGTGCCGTTTACAGCCCCTGCCGGGATCGGCGTCTGGGCAGTTGATGATGTTGTGAATGCTGTGATAATGGAAATAAGCAGGATAACGATGGGCAAGGGTGCTCTCCTCGTTTTCATAAGGATATGAATTAAGTTAATAAATATGCCTGCTTTTGCCTGAAGATAATTCAGGCTTTATGAATGTATGCAAAACAGATGATCATTCCTGCATGAACATGAATGATAAATTCTTGCCTCTATTAGTCATAAGATGTTGGCAATAAACTGATTAAAAATAGTATAAAATTGAGTAAAAAGCAAATTTAAAAATGCAGGAAACCAGGATCAGCTGACTGTAGGCTGATAGCTGATAGCTGTTTGCTGATAACTGTTAACTGAAGGCTGTAACCAGTCCCCAGCCCCCAGCACCTAGCACCCAGCATCAATCAAGATCAGTAATAATTTTATTTTCTTGTTGCATGAAGCTAAACAATGAATTACTTTTATTGCGGTTTAAATGGACAAAATATGGAAACAATTTGCATCCGCTGCGCCATTTCGTTTGATTCTGATTCCTGGGAGGTAGACCTTTGCCCCAAATGCGAACTGGAGCTTGGCCTGGCTGAAAAGGGAGAACAGCTGGAAACGGAACTGGATGAATCCGACTGGGATTCGGATGATTTTTAGGGGAATTGCTGAAGCAAACCATAAACTAATCCAAATTGGCGCGCGTCGCTGACGCATACAACTATGCTGCTTATTCGTGAAGTGAAGCAATTCCTTCTATCAATCTTTCGAAATGGTTAATCAAGCAAACATGTGTTGTTGTGCCTATTCATACTTTAGCATCAGTACAGGGTTTTTTATTGCAGCTCTGTATGAATGGAAACTAACTGTCAGGAGTGCAATCAGTAAGGTTATCAGGAAGGATCCCAGGAAAACCCAATAAGGGATATCAATATGATAAGGATAATCAGCCAACCAGATGTCCATGGTCATCCAACATAAGGGGACGGCGATTATGTTTGAGATGATGACCAACACTGAAAATTCCTTTAAAAATTTATTAATGATGGCATAAATCGTTGCCCCCAGGACTTTTCGAATCCCAATCTCCTTATTTCTCAAGGAGGTCATGAAAGCCGAAAGTCCAAATAAGCCAAGGCATGCAATGATGATAGCCAGGAATGAAAAGTATATGGCAATTAGCAGAAGGCGGTCCTCTGCTTTATACATCTGGTCAAAACGATCTTCCAGAAAGCTATAGGTAAAGGGAAAGTCGGGATTGAAATGGGTCCATACCTGTTCAATTGCCTCCAGGGCCTGCTCCTTATTTTTATCTGAAATTTTAATACTGCCCTGCCAGTGAACCTTATCGTCCCATCCAATTGCCATGGGCACAACTGGAACATGCAGTGACTCGAGATGGTAGTCCTCTATTACTCCAATTACCGTAAAATTCTGGGCAAGGAAATACTTCGACGACTCCCGGTCGGTATTCACTACCTGGCCGATTGGGTTGTCCCATCCGATCTTTTTTGCGGCAGTTTCATTGATGATGACTGTGTTGAGTTTATCTGATTGAAGGTTTTCATCAAAGAATCGCCCACTCAATAATTGTATATCGTAAAGTTCAAAAAACTGAGGGTCAGCAGAGGTGACCCTTGTTTCAATAGGTTCATCTTTCCATACAAGCGTAAAGGTATTATTGGTACGCCCCGGTACCCCATGTGAAAAGGATACAGCTTCAATATACGGACTTGCAAGGAGTTGCTGGCGGAAATCCTTTAACGAACTCCTGACGTTTCCTTCCAGGATGATGTTCACCACATTTTTCCCGTCAAATCCCAGGTCTTTGTTTTTGATAAGCTTAACCTGTTCGCTGACGATTAATGTACCTCCTATCAATACAGCTGCAATAATAAACTGTATTACAATTAGTACCTTACGGAATATGCCGCCCCACCTGCCCCTGACTGTTGATCCTTTCAGGACATTTAAAGGCTTATATCTTGACAGGTAAAAGGCAGGGTAGCACCCTGAAATGATTCCTATCAGTAGTGAAAGCAATAAAAGGGAGATCATTCCCCTCAGGCTTAAAATTGTATTGATGCTGAATTGAGTATCAGCAATATTATTGAATTCAGGAATAAGGATCTGCAACAACATGATGGCGATGATAAGGGCGATGAGGCTTAGGAATATCGATTCTGTTAAAAACTGTATGGTGAGGTTTGTTCGTGTAGAGCCGATCACCTTTTTGATCCCAACCTCTTTTGCCCTTGTGCTGGCTCTGGCAGTGGTTAAGTTTATAAAGTTTATGCTGGCGATGGCCAGAATAAAGATGGCGATGATGATGAAAGCATCTACAAGCGATTTATTGCCATGTGTCACACCAGCTTCATGATTAAGCTTGGTTGCGAAGTATATTGTATTCAGTGGTCGTAATTTGATAATGTCAAGAGTGGCATTGGTTCCGAGAATAGTGCCTTCTTCATTGGATTTGAGCAGATTGAATATCTTTTCCTGTAATTCATTGGGCCGATAATCTTCATGACATTGGAGATAGCAAAGGTAATTCCACGTAGAAAGGTTATCCAGCACATCTTCCCCCCTGATCATTTTCAATGAGGTGAGCGAAAGCAAATAATCAAACACAAAGTGCATATTTTGTGAATCATCAATCACGCCGGTAATTATGGCACTGTATTTATTATCAAGTTTCACAAGCTTATTTAAAGGATCCTCGTCTCCGAATAGTCTGATAGCAGCATCTTTTGTCAGTATAATGGTCATGGGCTCGGCAAGGGCAGATGATGGATCCCCTGAAAGCATTTTAAGGTCAAACATCTCTAAAAAGGCAGAATCGACGAATAGTCCATCAGGCAGGGTGATGTCTTTTTTTATATCATGCAAGGTATCTTTTTGATAGGAAAACAGGCTGCTGCCGGCTTTCATGGTGCGTGCAATGCTATTTATTTCCGGTATCTGGCCATCCAGTAAATGGGCAACTCCTGCCGGGATAACACACCAGTTACCGATCTCCAGCCGTGTAATGTTATCATAATTCTTGTTATAACGGTCGTAGCTGTATTCATTCAAAACATAGAGTGTGATCAGCGCAAATACACAAAACCCGACCGCAAGTCCTGCCACATTGATAATAGAATACAGTCTGTATTTCAAAATGTTTCTTAGGAAAAGCTTAAACTGGGTAAAGATCATCTTTTTGGTTTTTGAAATTATGCTGATCCAATTGTATGCCAGAATAAAAGACAAGCTATTAATCAGGATGTTACAGGCATATTTATTTTTCTAACATGTCAGGTGTTTACTTTTGATACATTCAGTTGCCGGGATTGGACAGTCAGGATAGGGTGGGGGCTATAGGCTGTAGGCTGTAGGCTGTAGGCTGTAGGCTGGGAAAATGGATATCTAATTTAATATTTAATATTCAAAATTTTAAAATTTAGAATCCATCCAACATCCATAATCCTATCTTTTTAGTTCGTACTTTTGGAGTTCTTAATCTTTTAAATGCATTCCACTATGAGAACCCTATTTACCGTATTCTTTGTTTCTTTTTCAATTGCAGTTTTTGCCCAATCTGTAGGTGATACCATCCTTATTCCGACGATTAATTATACCCAGACGACAAGCCCGAATGGGAGGGATACAATGATCGATTTTCCTGATATCCCCGGCCAAACCTACGAGAAGATCATCATGATGTATAACATGAGATGCAAAGATGGCCTGGTTTCCAACCAGTCGAATACAAACCGGGGATGTGGCGAATGGGATTATTCCTGTAATACCTATATCCACGATTCTTCACGGGTGGATTCTGTGATCAGTTTCACTAACTCACATGTCATAACTGGTTTTTCGGACAACTTATTCAGTTATGTTGACTATCCACTCCATCATTATTACCAGTACAGCCAGCAGGAAGTCATCATCAACAATACAATTTCAGAAAATATATATACCGTTGGCACAGGTGATCTGCCAATACCACATGTCTTGAGTACTGACGATAATAGCGGAAAATCTCAATATCTTTTTACCCAGGCAGAATTAGATGCAGCAGGCCTTCAAAGCGGTGAGATTCATGCCCTTGAGATGGAAGTGCTCAGCGGGATAGCCAGTGCTCAATATCTCAGAGTGAAGATTAAAAATACAAGTAAAACTGAGCTGGATAATGCAGATCCTGATACTAACGGTTTTACGGAAGTGTATTTTCATGATCAGCCATTCAGTACAGGAACTAACAGGATACAATTCCATACTCCCTTTAACTGGGATGGTTCATCCAATATACTTGTTGAATTCTCTTTTACAAATCATGTCGCTGATGCTCTACTGATGATTGAAGGGGAGGCTATGGCTTCAACAATGGGGATAACAGCTATTAATGGATACAGCCTGAACAATATATTCGGGGTGATTGATATCCCGGCAGGACCATTTGCCACGATTTCTGAGGAAATAACAGTGTCATTCTGGGCATACGGGAATGAAGATATCCTGCCAGCCAATACGATGGTAATTTATGGAAATGATGACAACAACAACCGTCAGCTGAATGTGCATCTCCCCTGGGGGAACTCATCAATATATTTTGATTGCGGGTTCTCAGGAGGATACGACAGGATCAATAAAGAAGCTGCTCCTGAAGAGTTTGAAGGCAGCTGGAGCCACTGGGCCTTCACAAAAAATACCACTACGGGCATGATGACCATCTACCGCAATGGAACGCTATGGCATTCAGGCGAGGGTAAGACAAGGCTAATAGATATAAAAGAATTGGTTTTTGGTTCAAATCCTGAAAAAAGCCGATTGTACAACGGGAAACTGGATGAACTGTGCATCTGGGATAAAGAGTTGACGCAGGAAACCGTCGAAGACTGGTTGCTGAAACCCATCGATCCTTCACACCCAGATTACACAAACCTTCTTGCCTATTATAAGTTTGATGAAGGAAGCGGAACTACCCTGAACGATGCCTCCCCACACGCAGAGGTCACAACTATTGATGGGAATATGAACTGGAAATATGAGCGTGGGAATAATATCATTCGTGGGTTTAGCGAAGTAGCTGAAAGGCCTAACCTTTCCTTTATCCAGGGAGATTATGACCTGACGGTGAATGAGGTCATTGTCACTGACTCTGTGCTTATCGATCCCAATATCGTGCGTGAATACGAAATCGTTTACAATTATGGGACCATGAAAGATGACAGTATAGCTGAGGTTTCTGTTGAGGAATTATGGGGGCTTCAATACCAATTTACTTATGATCCTGAAGGCCTGGCCATTGACTCTATTCTTCCTGTTGCTACCGGATCAATCTCTATCAGTGAATTGACTTATTATAAGCGTTATCCGGCAAAGTTTCCTATCATGTCATTTGTTACGCCTTATGGTATTTACCTGGATCTGGGCATGGAAGGAAAGACATGGCTTTTCGATCTAACTGATTATGCGCCTGTACTCAAGGGAAGAAAAAGATTGACAATAGAAAGGGGAGGGCAGCGGCAGGAAGACATGGATATAAAATTTGCCTATATCATTGGGACTCCAGCCCGTGATGTGATCGAGATTAACCAGATCTGGAGAGAGGCAAGTAGTTCATATACGTCAATTCAGAGCGGCAGAACTTTTGAAACACGGGATGTGCCCATGCACCCTGATGGTGAATCCTTTAAATTGATTTCAGTGATCACAGGACACGGGCAGGAAGGTGAATTTATTAAAAGACACCATACCATAAATATTGATGGAGGAGATATTGAGTATGACTGGCTCGTTTGGACAGAATGCTCAACCATTCCAATATATCCGCAGGGAGGAACATGGATTTATGACAGGGCGGGCTGGTGCCCGGTGATCCCAGCGATATTTACGAGTACGACATCACTGAGCATGTCACTCCAGGCCAGTCACATAGTTTTGATTATAATGTAACTACTGCCAGCGGAGCCTCAAACTACATTGTCAACAAGCAAATGGTTACCTACGGGCCACCCAATTTCGGACTTGATGCAGGGATAGTGAGAATATTGAAGCCTAACAGCAAAGATGCGAGCCAGGAGAGGTTTAATCCGGCCTGCTCTTATCCGGAGATCGTGATCCGGAATAATGGTTCTGCAAATCTTAGCAGCCTTGACTTTTCCTATTCCATTGATGGTGGGGATGTGGAAACCTTTTCATGGACCGGCTCACTCGAATTTCTTGAAACGGAAACTGTGGTATTACCGGTGCCGGATCTCACATTTTGGTTAGGAGGAGGTAATCTCTTTACAGTGACCATCACCAATACGAATGGCCAGCAGGATGAATATATCTATAACAACGCTTGCACATCTGTTTTCGACAATATTGACATTTATCCGGAAAATGAATTGATCGATATCGAACTGAAAACAAATAATGCAGGTTATCAATCATCCTGGGTGCTGTATGATGGGGATGGAAACGTGATCTTTGAACGGGAAGACTGCGAAAGCAATACCCAGTATAATGATGAATTCATGCTTGAGCCCGGCTGCTATAAATTACGTATAGATGATACGGGTGGCAACGGACTGGAATTCTGGCATCAGCCCAGCCAGGGGGAAGGTTTTTTCTCGATCAGGGATGCCAGCGGGATAGCGCTATACAACTTCGATCCCGATTTTGGAGGTTTCGCTGTTCATGAATTTGGCATTGGAAATACAGTCAAAATTGATGAAGAGGAAAATCCGTTTGTACTGAGTGTATATCCCAATCCTACAAGCGGGAATCTCAATCTGAAGGTCAAGGGATACGGGGATGCCAGGATTTCCGTCAGGCTGATAAATTCGATGATGGCCACAGTCCTGGAAAAGGAATGGTCGGTTGATGGCACTGATTTCAATGCAGAGATAAATATGAATCACCTTCCGTCAGGAATATATTACCTGCACTTTAACTACGGTGGACATACTAAAGTGGAGAAGATTATTAAGTTATAACCAGTAACCAGTAACCAGCAACCAGCAACAAGTATACGTATTATAAAACTCAAAACTCAACACTCAATACCCAGTCCCATGGGATACAAAAGCATCCAGATAAAGCTTCCTAGTAATTATACAAAGGAAGACATCAGGCAAGCGATCCACAAAAAGCTTGGGGTGAAAGATTTTTCCTTCAGGACTGAGAAAAAGAGTCTGGATGCGCGCAAGAAAGATAATATTCACTGGCTGATAAATGTTGTGGTTAAATCCCCTGAATTCAGGGGAGAAGACTCTCTGTTGTTTAAACCGCTGGGAATTCCATACCGTAAGCGAAATAAAAAGGTAGTGGTGGCAGGCAGTGGGCCTGCAGGTTTCTTTGCAGCCTATGTATTGCAACTTAGTGGTTTTGATGTGATCATCCTTGAGCGGGGATCGGAAGTTGATAAGCGTAGCGATGCCATTGGCATGCTGGAGAAGGAAGGGATGTTCTCTTCTGACAATAACTATGCTTTTGGGGAGGGAGGGGCAGGTACATTTTCCGACGGCAAGCTTACCTCGCGATCAAAGCATATCTCTGCCGAGAGGCAGTTCTTTATGAATGAATATGTGGACGCAGGTGCGCCTGAGGAGATCCTGTATATGGCCCATCCCCATGTAGGGACCGATAATCTTAAGGTTGTTGTGCCCAATCTCAGAAAAAAGTTCAATTCTATTGGCGGACAAATCCTTTTCGATACTTTGCTGAAAGACATTGTAGTTAAGGGCAGCCGGGTACAGGCAGTGATTACCGGGGCAGGGGAGATAGATGCAGAATATGTGTTGCTTGCTACCGGACATTCTGCATACGATACTTACCGCATGCTCATTGAAAAAGGTGTTCAATTCAATACAAAGAACTTTGCCATCGGTCACCGCATCGAGCACGAACAAAAACTGATCAACCTTGCCCAATGGGGAAAAGAAAGCCTGCCTGGTGTAAAAGCCGCTGAATACCGACTTGCCACAAAAACGGCAAAAGGAACCGGAGTATTTACTTTTTGTATGTGTCCGGGTGGTTACGTAGTACCTTCCGCAGCTTATCAGGAAAGGAGTGTTGTAAACGGTATGAGTTATTATACACGGAATGGCGAATATGCCAATTCGGGAATTGTGGCGGGTGTTCATCCCGACATGCTCACAGGAGGGCCTTGTTCAGCCCTCGAGGCACTTGATTGGATGGATCGGCTGGAAGAAAAGTTCTTCAACTTCTCAGGCGGACTTGCAGTCCCTGCTACCAGGGTGTCGGATTACATGAAGCAGCAGGCTTCCGGAGGCACATTAAAGGGTAGCTATACACGGGGCATGGTTCCTGCAAAGCTTTCCGAAATGGTTCCTGGATTTGTCAGCAGTGCTATTGCAGACGGGCTCAAGGACTTTGCTAAACGTTTGCGGGGATTTGATCAGGGAACCCTTATGGGACTCGAAAGCAAAACCTCATCACCGCTTCAAGTAAGCAGGGAAAGCAATGGAAGATGTATCGGCTTTGACAACCTCTACTTTATTGGTGAAGGCAGCGGCTTTGCAGGAGGTATTGTTTCCAGTGCTGCCGACGGCATCCGTTGTGCCATGTCCCTGGCCAAGGACCTTTAGTTGTACCATCTAAGTACCATCTTAAGTAGCCAGTAGCTAGTAACAGTAACCAGTAACCAGTAACCAGGATCCAGGATCTAGTATCCAGTATCCAGTATCCCAATGTCTCTATAGAAAGGAAAGGCTTAATTGCCAGATTTCCCTCCAATAATGTAATGAAGTCCCAGCATAAAGGTTACACCTGCATTGTGTGATGGCTCGTATTTGCCATCATAATTATCGAGCTGGTAAGCACTGGCATTGATATCCGTCACTCCATAGAAAATACGAGCACCGGCTGAAAGATACAGCATATCAGTGACCAGGAAAATGTCAGCACCCAGGTCAAGTACAATGGCAATGTCCATGCTATTATAGCGCTCTGTAATGTCTTTAGAGCCGACATTAAACACATTGCCGTCTTTGTCCTCTTTTTCTTCTGAAAAATCCTCACCGTTTACCTGGTAGGTTTGCTCAGCCTTCTGGAGGAAGCAGAATTGAGGACCCACGAGCAATCTGAAGCGTGCCCTGCTTTCACCATAAGAGTATTTGAAGAATACAGGAATATTTAAATATTTCAGATCTACGGAGCGCTTAACTTCTTCGTTATGCAATACGTCTTGATACTTCTGGCCCTGGTTCAGCACGCCGACCTCGGTAAATACACCAATGTTATTGTTGAAATTATAACCTGCCTGGAAGTTGAAGCCTCCGCCCCAGGTATATTCATAATCCATTTCTTGTATACCGTAATTATTCTGGTTAATGATCCATACGCTACCATATCCGCCCTGCAGACCAATTTCGAAATGCTTGGCTTTCTGAGCCGTAACAGTTGTTAATGCAACACAAACAAGTAATAATGTAATCAGAGTTCTTGGTTTCATTTTTTAGTCTTTTATTAAGGATTGGGTTTAATAATAAAAATATGTTCAATTGCTATATCACAGAATCGATATTGAATTAGGAGCAAATATATGAGCAATAATTCAAACAAGAAATTATAAGTTTTACTTCTTTGTGGAGAAGTTATCCTTTAACTGTGTAAAAGGAAGTGAGGATTCTGAGTGCAATGAACTTCAACTTTGTAACCAAAAAGCGAAATGCTTGTCTAAATAATAGTGATGTGCATGGGGAGAGATAAATGATTTACTCTTAATGGACAATATTTATGCGCCTGGAATTTAGAAGAGAGTTGAAGATTTGGATGCTATATTTTCTGGTAATTTTTTGCTCAGCATTTATTCATGAAATAGGGCATTGCATCCCGGCATGGTATAACGGATATAAAGCTATACCAACTCCTGCTATGGAGTATATTTCAGCTGACATTCCATTGAATCTAAAGCAATATGTTGCTCTCGGTGGAGTTTTGGCTACGCTGATCCTGGTCCTGATCATAATATTCCTCTATGCCTTCGGCAAAAAAATGATCAGTTCAAGCATTCTTGCAGGAGTTCTCGCCCTACCAGGAATTTACACCTTACGATTTTTAATCCTGGGCAGGGGACATGATGCAACGGAATTTCAGGAAGCACAGGCTGCTCTGGGCTTCAGTTATACAGGACATTCACTTGACTGGATCTTTATATTCATTTTTATTGCAGGAGTTCTTGTCTGGATCCTGAGATCGAGGCCAGGATATAGAATAATTACCAGACTAATACTGGGTGCTATTTTAACAATTGTTTTTATTGTGGCACTGCAGGAGATAAACAATGCTGTTTTCGATCCTTTGTTTGGATAGAGGAATCGTGTATGTATGATTACTTTGAGTGATCAGTTGAGAGGCCTCAATACAAATAGCCTTTACTAACTTTAGGCACTTTAAAATCGGTTGAATTAGTTGAACTGGTTGAATTAGTTGAACTAGTTAAATCAGTTGAATCGGTTTATGAAGAAAATCCAACATCCATAATTCATAATCCATAATCGCTGTACTTGCTTATCGCCCTGTGATTTAGTATATTTACACCACCAACCAAGAACCATCTACAGTCATACTACAGGATACTACCCCTCTGAATCTAAACACACGTTTTATTGTCTTATAATCTTTGTGATATTCCGAATTAAGGTATGGTAAGGCCATATTATATACTTATGCAGGATCTTCTTTTTTTCTGTTTTTTCCCTATTTGTTCTCCTTTTATAATTTTTTCGAGAATGCGCTACGCGTTCGAAATCCCTGAGGATCATTTTAGCATTATTGGGATTCCAGGCTCTTTGTACGGAAATATCTTTGTTAACAATTTTCTTAATTTTCCGGAAGTCTTGATTCCTTCCATGCAGAATTTTTACGCTAAAGGCTGGAAAAGAGACTATAAAAGGCAGTCGAAAATTGTAATTCTGATGAAGTACATAAATTTTAACAGCATTTGTGAGGAGAGCATGCATTAAGGGCGGTTGATCACCTTTGTATATGTTCTTCAAGCACAGGATGTACCAATCTTTAAATAGTTTGTTGACTATCTCATTATTGTTAAATGCGATTACGCCACTGTTATATGCTAAGTAACCTTCAAGTACTTTTTCATTGATAATAACTTCCCTTCGGTCTCCAGGAGCATGGGCAATTAGGATGTCATGATAGTGCAAAAGCTGGAACAATTCTTTGCAGTCTGCAATGAAATATGTGTCAGTGTCTATGAAGAGTGTTCTATCATAAGGAGAGTGTTGCAGACCAAGTATTTTGTAATTTTTTCGCTCATAGGAATCGCTTTCGTCAACATCAAGAACCTTTATCTCATTAAAATAGGAAATATCAACTGGTTCATCCGTGATTAGTGTCACATGAACGTCCGGGTTGCATTGCCTTAAACTTTTAACTGAAACTATTGCTTCATCAATATACCTTGTGCCTGTAGCAATATATAAATATCCTTCAGTTTTTTCCATAATTCATACCGGGTTTAATCTTCAAAAGTGAGCGACCTTATTCGTATGTATAAAGTTACGAGAATATCTTATAACTAAAGCCCAACGCTTTTCTTGAATGATAAAATCCAACAGGAGCTCCTTGTCGAATAGAGAATAGAGGAATAAGGAACATGGAACATGGAACATGGAACAAGGAATAAGAATAAGAATAAGAATAAGAATAAGAATGATGAAGGTAGTTCTAGGTAATCCAACATCCAACACCTAACACCCAACACCTTGCTTATGCCCCTGTGATTTAGTATCTTTACAGGACCAAAGGGGACCTTCCTTCCTTATACTCTGCTTAATCAATGGCTATTAACCTTAGCAGGAATATAATACCTTGGGGAAATCTTGATATATTATCCTATGATATTTGACCGAAAGAAATACGGCCCTATTTAGGTACACAGATTACTACTGAAAGGAGGTAAAAATATGACAACACTTTTTGCAGTTTACAAACTTAAAGCTGACCAATTATCTGAAAAATATGATAATTATCTTATTGAAACAAAAATCCCGGGGGTCAGGGGTGCTTCATGGTGTGCTGATTTCAAAACGTGGAAGATAGACAAGGTTCTGGGACCGGCTGTTGCTGAACCAATTGGTGATTTGCCGGCAGACCCACCTTATCTTTATATTGCTAAAATAGAAGTGTCAGACCTGGATTCTATGCTGGAATTCATGGGAACTGAGGCTGGCCAGCAATTCGTACAATCCTGGAGCGTATTTATCGACCCAACCGCTATTTTCACCGTTGGACACGAAGTATAAGCACATTGTTCAATGTTATATTGCAAATAGGGCCGTATTTTTTTCCAAGCTGGCGCGAATCTCCTGATCCATGCTAACAGGAATATTATTTGTGTGAATGCATTTCTTTAGCCATCTAACTAACCTGATTGCAAGAGCTTAACTATCAGGTGTATTAGCTCACATTAATCACTTTTTCCTAATTTTACTATAGCATAGACCAAACGATACTAGGATAAAATTATAATATGGCTGACAAAAGATACACAATCATTACTGGCGCCACTGGAGCCATTGGAAAAAGTATTGCACGACTCATTGCCGAAAAGGACAATTATCATGTAACCATTGTTGGCAGAGATGAGGCGCGGACAAGAATGTTTGAGGAGGAACTGATCCGGAAGTCAGGAAACACATATATTGACCATGAAATATGTGATCTTTCAAGAAAGACGGAGATCATGGCCATGGCAAAACGATGGGATAGGCCTTTACATGTACTCATAAATAATGCTGCGGTAACGCCTCGCAGCCGGGAAGAAAGCCCGGAAGGGATAGAGATGCAGTGGGCCACCAATGTACTGGGATATTTCTGGATGATTAAATATTTTGCACCAATAATGGAGCATCAAACAAAGGCCAGGATTGTCAATGTAGCCTCATACTGGGCGGGAAATCTTGATTTGAATGATCCGGAGTTTAAGAACAGGCCTTATAATAATGATACGGCCTACCGTCAGAGCAAACAGGCCGACCGCATGCTCACAGCGGCTTTTTCCGCTCGACTCGCTGCAAAGAATATATCTGTGAATGCCTGTCATCCTGGCGATGTACACTCCACGCTGGCCAGCAATCTTGGTTATGGAGGTCACGAAACGCCAGATCAGGGCGCGGCAACACCGGTATGGGTGGCTACAGCTAATGATCTTGGGGGCATCAGTGGTAAGTATTTTGAGCATATGCGGGAATCCCCCTGTCACTTCGGACAAGATCATCGACAAGTAGAAGCTTTATATGCGCTTTGCGAAATGAGCTAGTGGGGGTAATAGATAATTATAATTGTCTCAAATTGGGAATGCATTTCTAAGAATGGGACAAATTATTAATTAAGAATAACCGCAAACAGCTCATTATATATATGTTAATCTTTGGTACAAATATTGTCATTATAATTATGCCTTATAAAGATTTGGTTTTGTTTATTTTGAGAGGAGCCGTCCAGACCAGACGGCTCTTTTCTTTTTACCCCAGCTGGCGCGAATCTCCAGATTCGTGCCTGATAGTTGCTCATCTCCAGATGAGCAAATAGCTTAGTTGAAATGATCCATTCATTATCTGCATTTAATAAGTAACAAGTCTGGGGGATTCATTGATTATCTCAATTAAATAGCTCCGATCTGCATAATTTCTTGCAGAACTGAACAGATAGTCTTCTTCTTGTGTAACAATCATTTCCTGGACCGGGTTTTTATGAATGTAATCAAGCTTATTGTAGAAAAAAGCAGGGCTATATATGATCTCTGCATGATTTCCGGTTTGCCAGAATTTATAATTCCGGATAGCTTTTAAATGCTTGCCGGCATATGCAAATTTGTTTAGCATTCACTCTCTTCGACTTTCGGGTTCGTTTATAATCTGATCAATGATCTTTCTTGATGTATACTTTTTAAAATCCCTGAGGATCGAAACAAGCTCATTCTTACCATTTGAACGGGCTATCATGTGCAGATGACTTGGCATCAGACACCATGCGAATATTTCCAAACCTTTGTTTTTCTGACAGAATCTTAAAGAGTCAACAATTGCAAGTTTGTGGTTGTTCCTTGTGAAAACATCAATCCATTCAACAACCGTAAGTGTAAGAAAGTAAGCTTTTCCCTGTTCATGCATTTTATACTTATCAGACATAGGTGATAATTTATGCTTTCTATAATTAATACCTAAAAATTCAAAAGGTCACACCTATTCTTCAAATAAGTAGCAAAATAGCTTGTCAGGAGACAAGCAGCTATGAAGCACCGATCAGGAGATCCGCGCTAGCGGGGAATACCAGGCTCAGACAGAAGCTTCTTGTGGAATAAACCTGCCTGCCGGCAGGCAGGGAACAGAGGAACCCTCCTTCGCTTCGCTACGTTGGGCAAAGCAAGGAATAAGAATAAGAATGTGGAAGAAAGTTCGAAGTTCAGAGTTCAGAGTTCGAAGTCATTCATAATCCATCATCTGTTCACTTGACTAATCCCTTTTTTTTCAGTAAATTAGGGGTCATCAAACTAAAATCAGAGGGCCCCCGCCATGAAAACCATGATCCATTTAACCTTATTCGGGTTGATTTCTTTAGTTATTTCAACCCTTTTTCTCTTTCCACATACTTTAACAGGACAAGAAGGTAATCCGCAATGGAAATTGTTTAACACCTCCAACTCGGGCATCCCGTCGGATGTCCTATTCACTGTATATATTGATACCAAAGATAATATCTGGGTCGGCACGAATCAATATGGGGCCGGTGTATTTGATGGCACTAACTGGAACAATTATACTACTGCCAATTCCGGCTTGCAACACAACCGGGTTACTTCTATTATCGAAGATCATAACGGGGTGATGTGGTTCGGGACGGATGGAGGAGGACTGGCAAAATTTGACGGCGAGAATTGGGAATCATTTACCACAAGTAACTCTCCTCTGCCTCATCACTGGGTGACCGACATTAAAGTGGACAAAGACAACACCAAATGGATCGGCACCGATAACTTTATGATCACGTATGACGATAGCGACTGGACCCTTTATAACTCCGGATTATCATATCATAGTGTTGCAGGACTTGCTCTTGAAGGGGACAGTGTGCTATGGGTAGGCACCGGCTTCGGTCTTAACAGGTATAATTTTCAGGACTGGACAATCTGGTATAGCATTCCTGGCCTTCCAGCTCCAGATTTCTGGAAGATAACTGTTGATCCATCAGGAATAAAATGGATTTGCACATCTTTCGGACTGCTACGGTTTGATGATAATGAGTTTCACCTTTTCAATATGTCAAATTCCCCGCTTCTCCATGAATTCATTATGAATGTTACGATCGACGGGGAGGGGAAAAAATGGATCGCAACCTGGGGAGGTGTTGCGGTTTATGATGATGTGAACTGGACCATTTTCAACACAGAAAATTCCCTGCTTCAAACAGATATAACCCGCCAGGTAGGAATCGACAAATACGGGAATAAATGGATAGCCACTGATGAAGGGTTGCTGGAGTACAATGAAAATGGAATCCATTCAGTGGACGAACATCCTCATGCTAACACTGTGATATTGAGCCAAAATCACCCGAATCCATTCTGTAACTCAACGATTATCCCATTCCGGTTAACGAGAAAATCGGCCATTACTCTTAAAATATACGATGCCTCTGGTTGTGAAATAGCAACACTGGTTGATGATATTCTTCCTGTAGGAAATTATTCCATCCCATGGACGCCCGGAAAGATAACAGCCGGTATATATATCCTTAGCCTGGAAACTGATAGAGTGGTATTTATCAGGAAAATGATGGTGTTAAAATAGACTCCCGCTCGTGCGGTTCTCGTGATGAATAACGAACAGAGGAACACAGGAACACAGGAACAAGGAACAAGGAACAAGGAACGAAGGAACAAGGAATAAGAATATGGAAGGAAGTTCGAAGTTCAGAGTTCAAACTTCGGAGTCATCCATAATCCATAATCAAAGGAGCCACAAAGTTTCACAAAGTCACAAAGTTCCACTAAGATTTAATCACCTAACACATAACATCTAACACCTAACACTTATCAAGTATTTCTCTGATAAACGCAATGTGATTTAGTATATTTACACCACCAACGAAGAACCCTTCCTTATGCTCTGCTTAATCAAAAGCCAATAACCTAAAGATGAGTAAAGGTATGAAAAAATTATATGTTATTCTCCTTGAGTCACATGATATTCTGTCAGATAACCGTATAATACATTCTGTTTGCTAGAGGGCATAATATTTACAACACAAGCACAAATAGATAGTTTTCAAATAACCAATCCCGGATGTACAGAAATTTATGGAGATGTTGAGATTAATGGGCTTGATATAACGAATCTTGATGGATTAAGTGTATTGACCTCATAGGTGGTAACCTTTGGATTTTGGACTATTATTATGGTAATCCAAACCTATCAAGCCTCGCTGGGCTGGATAATGTGACTTCCATCAGTGGGGGACTAGGATATTGAATAACAGTGGCCTGACCAACTTGATAGGGTTGGGTGGTCTTACTTCCATAGGAGATTACCTTTCCATTGTTCACAACGATGCTCTGACCAGCCTGGCAGGATTGAGGGGGTAGACTTCTGTATCGAAGGATCCCTTGCCATTAATAGCAACGATACTCTAATCAGCCTGACCGGCCTGGAGAACCTTACTTCTATAGAGGGCGGTTTATCATATGGGCGCTTTAGACCAAGGTGGTCCTGTGGGCGATCCGCTTTAATCAGCTTGTCTGCACTGGCAGGTTTATCTTTTGTTGGGGGAAACATTTTTATTGGTGGTAACGATGCCCTGACCAGCCTGGCGGGATTGGAGGGAATAACTTACATCGGAGATGTCCTTACAATTATGGGTAATTAGCTTTGGCAAGTCTGACAGGATTTGAAAATGTAGCATACATCGACGGAAGCCTTTTCATTTATAATAATTCAGCTTTGGCAAGTCTGACAGGATTGCAAGGAATCACTTCCATCGGGGACTTGAGTATACAATATAACGACGCACTGACCAGCCTGGCAGGATTGGAGAATGTGACTTCTATCGAACTACACCTTTATATAATCGGAAATGATGCACTGACCAGCCTGACTGGATTGGAGGGCCTGACGTCCATTGGAGGAACCGTAGAAATTTATAAAAATCGAAATCCTGACAAGCCTGGTGGGATTAGATAACATTGAAGCAAGTACAATTGAACATCTTTATATCAATTATAATTCTTTATTGTCCACTTGTGAAGTGGAAAGTGTATGTGCTTATCTGAATAGTCCGAACGGAAAAATTGAGATACATGATAATACTATTGGCTGTAACAGTCTGGAAGAAGTACTGGATTCCTGTGAAGCAAATGCAGTGAAAATTGATGAAGAATATTTCAGCGATAATTTATTGCTATATCCCAACCCTGCCAACCAAGAGGTAAACATATCAACCGATGATGGAGAGGAGGTTGGCGAGGTCAGCATCTATACTCTCACTGGTCAGCAGGTAATGAAATCCCGTCCTGACAATGGAATATTAGACATCTCACACCTGCAACCAGGCATGTACATCGTGGAGGTAACCATCGAGAATACCAGGATAAGGCAGAAGTTGTTGGTGCAGTGATCACAGAGTCAGCGAAGTTTTCAAAATAGATGTTGGATGTTGGGTGTTGGATGTTGGATGAAATAATCCAAACTTCAAAATTCAAAACTCAATCCTCAATCCATAATCCATAATTCATAATCCATCATCTGGTTCCTTGATTCTGCCCCTGTGATTTAGTATCTTTACACCACCAACGGGGACCCCTGCATTAAGCTCTGCTTAATCAAAAGCGATAACTTAAGTATAGAGCGATGAAAAGAATATTGCTGATTGCAATTTGCCTTGTACTATCTTATTTTATAGGATTTTCACAAAATTGCCTGCCTGAAGGCATTGAATTTACTACCCAATCCCAGATCGATAGTTTCCCGATCAATTATCCAAATTGTACGGTGATCGAAGGCGATGTTATTATCAGGGGTGAAGATATCACTAATTTGAATGGCTTAAGCCAGGTCACTAATTGCAGGAGCTGTCTGTATATATGGAACAACCCGGAATTGACAAGTTTGTCAGGCCTGGATAATATTACATCCATTGGTGGGAACCTTAACATCGGAGATGTGTACTATGGAGGCAATCCAAAGCTTGCCGACATATCCGGGTTTCTGGGATTGGAAAATGTTGGTGGGGAAGTCGAGGTGGGTTATAATTTTGAGCTGATTGATCTTAGCGGCCTTGCCAATTTAATAAGTATTGGTGAAAGCCTGAGAATATATCATAATGACCTGATAACCGACCTGCAAGGACTTGAGGGGCTTTTCCAGATTAATGGAAATATGAGTCTTCACGATAATGGGATGATGACCAAACTTACTGGACTGGAAAATATTACATGGGTGGAAGGGGATTTAGATATTAATATGTGTGATGCCCTGGTCAGTTTATCAGGATTGCATAATATCGACTCTATTGGAGGTAGTCTGGTTATCCAGGGCGATGATGTCCTGAAGGATCTCAGTGCATTGGCAAACCTGGGCTCAGTAGGGATAGACCTGAGAATAAAGCAAAATGATAGCCTGATAAGTGTAGAAGGCCTTGAAAACATTACAGATGTTACGAGAGACCTGGGGATTAGTATGAACTCTGTTCTTCAGGATTTAAGTGGTCTGCATAACATTACTATGGTTGGTGGGCATCTATCGATAGCGAGTAATAGCCAGTTGATTAACCTTAGTGGTTTGGAAAGCATTACCCAGGTCGGCATTGATCTCCATATTTATACCAATTCAAACATGCTTGGCCTGGAAGGACTGGATAATTTAGATTCAATAGGAGGTACCTTGTTCATTTCTCAAACATATGTACTTTCGGATCTTACGGGTCTTGAAAATCTGAGTTATATAGGATCATTCCTTGATATAGGGCACAACCTTGCCCTTGAGAACCTCACCGGACTTGAAGGATTGTCTTTCCTGGGAGGAGGACTTGATGTGATTCATAATAGAGAACTCAATAATCTCACAGGACTGGAAAATTTAACAGCCATTGGAGGATTGATGTCTATCTATGGGAATGATTCTTTGACCAGTTTATCCGGGCTCGAATCAATTGTTTCAATTGGAGACGGCATTGAGATTCAAAATACAGTGTTCCTGAATGACCTGTCAGCCCTTGCCAACTTAACGTCACTGGATTCTTCATATCTGACCATATCGGGTAATTATGCTTTGGGCAGTCTCGTCGGACTGGATAACATCGAAGCCGCTTCTGTTTCTGATCTTACCATTACTAATAATAATTCATTATCAACATGCGAAGTGCAAGGCATATGTGATTATCTGGCCAGTCCGAATGGAACTGTTTCAATTTATCAGAATGCTGATGGCTGTAATAGTGCACCTGAAATTTCCAATGCATGTGGAAATATCATGCCCTGCCTGCCATTCGGACCTTATTATTTCTTCAGCCAATCCGATATTGACCATTTCCAGGAGAATTATCCCGGCTGCACAGATTTGGAAGGAGATGTGTTCATCGATGGATACGATATCACGAATTTACATGGTTTGAATGTGGTTTCTTCCGTTGCTGGAGCAATTCATATAGGAAGAATGACTGTTGGTCAGAGTGGTGTGGGCAATCCTCTCCTGACTGACCTGACAGGTTTGGAAAACCTGGTATCGGTGGGTGGGGATTTAGTTATTGCAGGCAACGACACCCTACAAAGCCTTGATGGATTGGACAACCTGAGTCACCTTGGGGAAAGCCTTTTTATTGGTAGCCAATTCTGGTATAGCCCATTACCAAATCCACATTTAATTGATATCTCTGCCTTCTCCGGACTTGACACCATCGGCGAATCCCTTATTATTATGAATAATTATGAAATGACGGTATTGTCGGGTTTGGATAATCTTGTTAGAGTAAATGACAATCTGACCATTAAGAATAATGATGCGTTAATCGACTTAACCGGCTTAAGCAACCTTAGCAGAATTGGCATTAATCTCAATATCACAGGAAACGATACTCTTGAAAGCTTGTCAGGCCTGGACAACATCCTGCCAGCCTCCATTAGCGGGCTTTATATACAGGAGAATGATATGCTGAGTACATGCGAAGTTGAAAGTGTTTGTGCATATTTGGCTAATCCGCTTAGCCATGCTGAGATCAGTGACAATGCAGATGGATGTAGCAGCCGACAGGAAGTAGAAGACGCCTGTGGAATAGTGTCTGTTCGTAAACCTGACTTTATTGTCAACTTAATATTATTCCCCAACCCAGCCAGCCAAAAACTCAATATATCAGCTGAAGGCTACAGCATAGATGTGGTGACTGTATACACCCTCACAGGCAAACATGTTATACAAGAAAGACCTGTGAATAGCACAATAGATATTTCCCATCTCCAACCAGGCATGTACATCGTGGAGGTCACTATTGAGAATACCAGGATAAGGCAGAAGTTGTTGGTGCAGTGATCACAGAGTCAGCGAAGTTTTCAAAATAGATGTTGGATGTTGGGTGTTGGATGTTGGATAAATAATCCAAACTTCAAAATTCAAAACTCAATCCATAATCCATAATTCATAATCCATCATCTGGTTCCTTGATTATGCCCCTGTGATTTAGTATATTTACACCACCAACGGGAACCTCCCTTACTTATGCTCTGCTTAATCAAAGGCTACAAACTTAAATAGCAGTGCAATGAAAAAACTTATTTCCATCCTATTATTAATATTCTTTCTTCTAAATGTGTCCGGACAAAGCATTGATTTTACATTTACAGCCTTTGATAATGAAATGCATGTCCAACTTGATAA
>CAVWDP010000003.1:0-264366 GCA_963753835.1 uncultured Bacteroidales bacterium
ACTATGTCCATCTGGCGCTTGGGAGAGCATTTTTCTTCTTTACTTTGGTCATTAAAGTCACCAGTTCCTGCCCCTTGATAGTACAGAAAACAGAGCGGGCAATGCCTTCACGCCCTTTTGCACGAATTTCAAATATCCCATTGCCTAACGGCGCGGTGTGCGGACGCCCTAAATTCGGACCAAACTGTTCAACCAGTTCCATCGTGCGCAAAAGATTGGCCAAAATACCTGGTGGTAATGCCAGAGTGTCGGCCTCTACTTTTTCACTATAGAATGTAATATTCCATGCCATACATTATTGTTATCTTTTTTGATAACCTTTGTCAACAAAAGGCTTCCTTTTACCGGACTCCAGAGCGCCATATTCTCAGCCTGCGAATAGAAGAGCGATTAGACCAGACTGTGTAGTCACCAATGTCAGCAGGAAATGGTGTGTGCTTACGGGAGCTTTGCGTAACCCTTGAATCCTGGCTGAGGTATTTCAAAATGCCATCAAAAAAATAGTTATGCAGGGGTGATTCTGACCGCGTCAGTTAAATGCGGGCTGATTGAGTTGGCTTTCTGGTTGAATTTACAGGTTGGCCTGATCAGGTGAGGGTCTGGTTCTCCTCCAGCGTCTGCCGGTAATTCCAGGGCAACCACTTTCCCGGTGTTTTCTTCCACCATCCGCCGGTACTGTTGCAGCACCGTCAGATAGTCGAAACAGTTGATGCCATTCAGTTCACAGGTGGCAATCAGTGTGGTGATCACATCACCCACATGGGCTCCTGCCAGCGTTTTGTAAAACTGCGCGTTTTTCCGGCCCCGGACAATCAGTTTGAGCACTCTTTCCACCAGATTATTATCCAGCTGCGCACCTTCAATACGGCAGAATTTTTATAGCACCAATTCCAACATTTGTAAATATTGAGATTCAGCAACAGCAAATGATGATTGCAGGTGGTAATTTTATTAAGAACATCTATGGCTTTTTTGTTATCGCTGCACTAATATATCTTATAAGGCGTAAGCTTTTACGAAAACATGTATTGATTCTATCTTTTGTGTTTTCATACCTATTTATTTTAGCCAGTAGTCCGTTTGCTTTATCCGAGCGTTTTCACCAGCCCGCAGTGCCAATATTGTTAATACTGGCAGCAGTCGGAATTACAAAAATTAACAGAGGAGTAGTTAAATATTATTTGCCATATTTAATCCTTGTTATAATAATAATATTGGCTTGGAATTGGTTTAAGCTTGCCGGAAGAGGTCTTGTATAATATACTGTGGAAGCATTTATAAAAAAGATACTTTTTGTAAGCCGTCAAAAGGGGGGCGGACATGCTAGTCCTATTGTTATAGCCCAGTTAAACTCTCTTGAGAATTATAATATTAGATCATTCTTAATAAGGGGTATGGGCCTAGGTGCTTATTTAAAAACCATAAAGAAACTTAGAAAATACGTTAGAAAAAATGATATAAGCCTTATCCATGCTCACTATTCTCTTTCAGGATATGTTGCGGGTTTATCTACCAGGAAAACGGTTATCTGTTCTTTGATGGGAAGCGATATTCAAGTCCGCGGTATAAAGAAAATGATCGTAAGGGCATTTTGTAAATATAGATGGTCGGCTGTAATTGTAAAATCACAATCAATGGCCAATCGCTTAGGATTTCAAAATGCACAAATTATACCCAATGGTGTTAATTTGAAGGTGTTTAAAGAAATTAACAGGGCTGATGCAAGAGAAAAAACCGGCTTTGATGAGTCTTGTAAATGGGTTTTATTTTTAGCCAATCCTGATCGCCCTGAAAAGAATTTTACCCTTGCAAAAAGCGCAATTCAAAAATTAAATGATTCTCACATTAGGCTCGAAGTAGTTCATAATGTTGATCATAAGCTAATTCCATATTACCTGTCGGCTGCAGATGTAATAATTCTTACATCAAAATGGGAGGGGTCTCCGAATGTTATCAAAGAAGCCATGGCCTGCAATTGCCCAATTGTATCAACAGATGTTGGGGATGTGAAAGAGGTGATTAGAGACACGGAGGGATGTTATATCACTTCATTTAAGCCTGAGGATGTAGCTGAAAAGCTTAAAATGGCACTGGATTTCGGGCAGCGGACGAATGGAAGGGAGAAGATACGGCATCTGGATGATAAGATCATTGCAGAGCGGTTGATTGAGGTTTATAAATCGGTATTAAATAATGGCTAAATGGCTCCACGGTAACATGGTTAAATCCTAACCAGCCATGTAGCCATATAACCATGTAACAGTTTAATAATGAAACAACTCAAAATAGGCGATAAGGCCACCTTCACTAGGAAGATCACAAGCGAGGATATCTTTGCTTATGCGGAGGTATCAGGAGATGATAACCCGGTGCATATCGATGAACAATATGCCAAAGAATCTATTTTCGGGGAACGGATCGCCCATGGTTATCATGTTGGTAGCTTCATTTCGGCAGCTATTGGAAAGTATTTGCCGGGAAAAGGAAGCATATACCTGTCTCAGACCATGCGATTTACGGCACCTGTGAAAATAGGTGATGAAGTCACAGCCACTCTTGAGATAATTGATTTTCCAAAAGACAAGAGGGTGCTACTGAAGACAATTTGTACAAATCAGAATGGTGAAGAAGTAATCACCGGGGAAGCCCTGGTGATACCACCAGAAGATACCGAATTAATCAAATAAGATATGGCTAAATTATTTGTTAAAACAGCTCAAAAACATATGGGCTCAGCACATCTTGAAGCAGAGACAACGGGGGCGCTTTTCAAGTCTTTCTTTAGAAAACTCCTTCAGGTTTTTGCAATGACCCGTCTTCCGGTCGGATCAAGGTTCCGTTGTACCATGGAGCGTTGGCGGGGAGTGAAAGTTGGTAAGCACGTCTTTCTTGGTGGAGGCAATGTTTTGGATCGGGCACGTCCTGACCTTATTACCATTGAAGATTATGTTTCTCTGGCAGGGAATGTCAATATTCTCACCCATTCAAACCCTACAGAACCCATTCGGGAAATTCTTGGAGAAGAGGCAACAAAAATAGCGCCTGTTCATATCAAAAGGGGTGCATGGATTGCCGTCAGCGTGGTCATACTGCCAGGCGTAACCATCGGTGAAAATGCAATTGTTGCAGCTGGCGCTGTAGTAACGAAAGATATTCCTCCATATACCATTGCCGGGGGAACTCCTGCAAAGGTTATCAAGGAGATCGAACCTAAAGAAACACCGTCGAAAACAGAATAATGAAGATACTCTTCTACTGCGGACATCCTGCCCAGTATCTTTTCTTTCGGGAAACCATCAGGCAATTAACAGCCAATGGCCATAAATCGGTCATCCTGATCAAAACCAAGGACGTGCTGGAAGACCTCGTGAAAGCAGATGGTTTTGAATACATCAATATTCAACAGCAGGAAAGGGGAAGATCAAAATTATCCATCGCCTTCAGCCTGCTCAGAAGGAACCTGAAAATGCTTCCCAATCGTTTTAAAATTGAAACCTGATATTTTAATTGGTGGGGATCCATCTATATCCCAAATAGGGTGGCTGTTCAGGAAAAACCGTTTTACTTTGACGGAAGATGATTATCCTGTGATCAAATCCCTGGCAAAGATCACTTTTCCATTTGCCCAGGCTATTGTCACGCCCACTGTAAATAATGTTGGTAAATATGAATATAAAAAGGTGGGCTACGATGGGTATATGAAGCTGGCCTATCTTCACCCAAAAGTTTTCACTCCTGATCCTTCGGTCCCAGAAAAGTATGAGCTGAATAAAAAATATGTCATCATCCGTCTCGCAAAACTTACTGCTCATCATGATTTCGGGGTGAAGGGCTTAAATACGATGCTGATTGACCAGATCATTAATATCCTGGGAGAAAATGACATTACAGCATATATATCATCAGAAGGTGAATTAAAAGATAAATATGAATCCTACAGGCTTAATGTACAGCCTGCAGAAATGCACCATGTTCTTGCCTATTCCGCTATTCTGATCTCTGACAGCCAGAGCATGAGTGTTGAGGCGGCAATGCTTGGTCTGCCCTCGATCAGATACAGCAGTTTTGCCGGGAAGATCTCTGTACTTGAAGAATTGGAGCACAAATACAAGCTTACCTTTGGGATACCCGAAGGGAAAAGCGAGTTGCTCTATAAAAAACTGGAAGAGTTGCTTAACATGTCTAACCTGGATGACGAATTCCAATCCCGCCGTCAAAAAATGCTCACCGACAAAATCGATGTAACGGCATTTATGGTGTGGTTTATTGAGAACTACCCGGAGAGCGTTAAGGTGATGAAGGAGGAGCCGGATTATCAATACAAATTTAAATAAATAATAATGGCTATATGGTTACATGGCTACACGGTTTAATGGCTAAATGGTTTAATGGTAAAAATTTTCTAACCATGTAACACTATAGCCATGTAACACTGTAACCATGTAACACTGTAACCATGTAACACTGTAACCATGAAACACTGAACCACTATTATATTCCCCGCACCTCAAACCCCGTACCACGAACCCCGTACCACGAACCGCGCACCGCGCGTCGTGTACCAACACAATGATAAACCATGATCTAATATTTAACTAAAATGATTATCTTTACTTTAAATTATCAGGATATATAAAAGTAACACCTTGTATTATCATGTATATTCGAAAACAAATATTAGAGAATTGCGGTAAGGAGAGTTTGTTCCTGTGGGGTGCCAGACAGACCGGCAAAAGTACATTGTTAAAAAAACTATTCCCTGATTCTCTATGGTTTGACCTTTTGTTATCGGATGTTTATGAACGCTTGCAGCGAAATAAATCAATATTAAAGGAGACGACGCTTGCAGCAGATACATCCAGGCCGGTGATCATTGATGAAATTCAAAGAATACCGGAATTATTGAATGAGGTTCAGTGGTTGATGGTGAACAAAAAAATACAGTTCATTATGAGCGGATCCAGTCCCAGAAAAATTATTCGATCAGGGACTAATTTGCTCGGAGGAAGAGCATTGCGTTATGAATTATATCCCCTTATTTATAAGGAGATCGATGATTTTGACCTGGTGAGGGCATTAAACCATGGCCTCCTGCCCCGACACTATATTTCTAATCGCCCCGAAAAACTAATTTCCGCCTATATCGGTAATTATCTGCAGGATGAAATTATTGCGGAAGCCAAAATCAGAAACATTACAGCCTTTTCACGCTTTCTTGAAGCAGCCGCATTTTCAAATGGAGAGATCGTTAATTATTCTAATATAGCATCCGATTGTGGAGTAAGTGCTCCCACAATTAAAGAATATTTTCAAATCCTGGAAGATACGCTGATAGGCAGGTTTCTCCCGTCCTATCAGAAAAAACCCAAGCGCAGGGTGATACAAAGTCCGAAGTTCTATTATTTTGATGTGGGCATTGCGAATTATCTGCTGAAAAGAAAGTCAATAACACCCGGGAGTGAAGTGTTTGGTAAAGCCTTCGAGCACTACCTCTATCACGAAATATATTCACACAGCAATTACTCAGGCTTAAATTACTCCATCTCTTATTGGAGAACATCTTCAAATATTGAAGTTGATTTTATTCTTGGTGAGCATGAAACTGCCATAGAGGTTAAATCTACTGATCATGCTAATTACCGGCATTTAAAAGGATTGAAAAATTTTGCTGAAGAATATAAGGTCAAAAACCTTATCCTGGTGAGCAACGACCCCCTTCCCAGAAAAATTGATAATGTCCTGGTATTACCATGGAAGGAATTTCTGGATAGACTTTGGAGTGGTGAAATTGTTTAAATAAGATCTTTAGCGCCAGGTGTTGGGGTTTATGTGTTAGGAAATTTATTGACTATGTGACTGTGAGACTCTGTGAACCCTCTGCCTCTGTGGTTACAATAATTATGAATTATGGATTATGAATTATGCCCTTCGACTGCCATCGGTCGCCAAAGGCTTGCCGACGGCGCTGCGCTCAGGATGACAAAAGCGACCATTTAACACTGTAACCATGTAACACTGAAACACTTTTAAATTTCCCCGCACCCCGAACCCCGTCCCCCGAACCAATACAATGACTAACAAAGGCCTTATGTTATATGACCTCCTCAAAGGAACCCACGTCGTAAAACAATGCGGTTTTTGGATGAAAGTCAGCATTGGGAACTGGAGAGGATGCGGAAGTTGCAAGATGACAAGCTTGAGAAACTTTTAGCCTCTGCTATTTTAAATGTGCCTTTTTATAGAGACTTTGAGACTGGGAGACTGGGAGAGGGGGAGATTTTGAGAGGGGGTGACTTTGAGACTGGGAGATTGGGAGAGGGGGTGACTTTGAGAGGGAGAGACTTTGAGAGGGGGAGATTGGGAGGCTTTGAGAAATGGACGATTGTTGATCGTGGAATGGTGATGGAGGCGGGGGATGCATTGTTATCGGATAAGATCAACATAAAGAAGTGTAAAGTAGGGAGGACGGGAGGGACGACAGGGCCACCGCTGCGGATCTACCGAGATCAGGAAACACGTTCCTGGGCGCTGGCAGCATACTACCGCTTCTACGACTGGATGGGGGTTGAGCCGGGGATGAAGGAGGTGGAGCTTTGGGGCAGCACAGACGTACAAACTCTGAAGAGCGAAGACCGAAAATCGAAAATCGAAAATCGAAGATTAATTCAAAACTTAAAACTCAAAACCCAAAACTATATCAACAGTTTTAGGGGCTATGATGCCTTCTCGTTTAACGATGAATATTTAGAAGTGATAACAAGGAAAATCCAACGCTTTCAGCCGGCGCTTATCCGCGGATACCTTTCGGCCATACTCTTGCTGGCGGATTATATCCAAAGAAATAACATCAAAGGAATCAATCCCATCGCTGTTTCTTCCACATCAGAAACACTCTTTCCGGAATACAGGAAGATGATTGAAGAGGTGTTTCAGGCGCCATTATTCAATCAATACGGTTGCGGAGAGTGTAATTCGATCGCCTTCGAATGCAAGGAACACAATGGTATGCACATCAGCATGGAACATTGCATCCTGGAGGCAGATGAGCACAATAACCTGATCGTAACCAACCTGGATAACCACTCCCAGCCTTTCATCCGATATAAAAATGGAGATATTGGAGAGATCGACTCTTCGCCATGCTCATGTGGATCATCCGCTCCGCGGATAACAAGCCTCCATGGCCGGGCCAATGAGAACATTATACTAAAAGATGGCTCTTCGGTAAACGGGATCTTCTTTGCCAACCTCCTCGACCAGGTCGGGTTTATTAATAGCAATAAGATGCTGCGTTTTCAGGTTGTTCAGAACAAGCAAGGGGAAATTGAATTCAGGGTGGAAATAAAGAAGGCAAAGGGTAAAGGGCCCCGGCTACTCGGATGGAGTTAAGGGGGATGTGAAGAAATTAAAAGATGCTTTAATGCCGTTTTTTAATACGGTTGATATCAGTCAGCATCAGTTTCTTGATTCGGGAGAGGGAGGGAAATTTCGATACTTAATTTCAAACATAAAATGAATGGTAACATGGCTACACGGTTAAATGGTTGATTATTATTTGACCATGTAACACTGTAACCATGTAACACTGTAACGATGGACTTTACAGTTAAAACATACAAGCGCTTACTGACATCTCTGAAGGAGGCCGGTTACACCTTCCAGCCTTTTGCTGAATTTCTTGAAAACCCAGCTAAAAGAGTCATTGTTCTCCGTCATGATGTGGATGCGAAAAAGTGGAACTCCTATCGCTTCGCGAAGATACAGGCAGGCATGGAAATCAAGGGGACTTATTATTTCAGGGTGGTTCCGAAAAGCTTTGATGGCCGGGTCATGCGTGAAATTGCCACCATGGGGCATGAGATCGGTTACCATTATGAAACCATGGACACCGTCGGGGAGATGTAAATAAAGCTTATTATGATTTCCGCCGCAATCTGAATAAGTTTCGCAAGATCGTTCCCATTAAGACCATCTGCATGCACGGCTCCCCCCTCTCCAAATACGACAACCGCAGCCTCTGGGAGAAATATGATTATAAAGCCCTCGGCATTATCGGAGAACCCTATTTAGATATTGATTTTAACAAAGTACTATACCTGACCGATACCGGGAGACGGTGGGATGGAGATAGGGTTTCAGTTCGAGATAAGGTGAAGATCGAAGACCGAGAATCGAAAATCGAGGATCGAACATCCACCCAACATCCAACATCCAACACCCAACATCTGGTCTTTAGATCAACAAACGATATCATCACCGCTGCCGAAAATAAACAACTCCCGGATCAGCTCATGCTAACCTTCCACCCCCAGCGCTGGACGGACAGACCTTTACCTTGGCTGAAGGAATTGATCTGGCAGAACATTAAAAACCTTGTAAAGAGGGTGATTGTTAGGAAAGGTTAAATGGCTAAATGTTTAAATGGCTACACGGTTAAATGGCTATATGGCTATACGGTTAAATGGCTACATGGCTATACGGTTAAATGGCTACATGGCTACATGGCTACACGGTTATTATCTTCAATTAACCATGTAACACTGTAACCATGTAACACTGTAACCATGTAACACTATAACCATGTAACACTATAACCATGTAACACTATAACCATGTAACACTGTAACCATGTAACACTGTAACACTGTAACCATGTAACCATTGAAAGTATCTACCAACATATCCACCAACACCTGGGCCTCATTCATTGAATCCCATCCCAATGGCACTGTGTTCCAGTCGCCGGAGATGTTTGGGCTTTTTGCAAAGACCAAAAAGTTCGAACCGCTGGTGCTGGGAGCATTTGATGAAAAGGATGAACTGTGCGGTATTTTATTGGGTGTGTTTATTCATGAAAAAGGTGGCATCGGGAAACTGCTTTCGTCACGCTTTGTGATCTATGGCGGGCCCTTACTTTCAGGAGCTAAAGAAAAGCAGACCGAAAGCCTGAACCTTCTTCTGAAAGAGGTGGTCGTTCAGACCAAAAAGAAAGCCCTGTTCATCCAGTTTCGCAATTTTTTCAGTTGGGAAGAGCACCTTCAGGTGTTTGAGAAGCATGGATTCTCTTATCTTGAAAGACTAAATTATATTGTTCAGGTGCAGGGAGGTGAAAGATCGAGGACCGAAGATCGAGGATCGAAAATCGAACAATGAGATTTCTGCCCACAGCCTACAGCCTACAGCCCAGAGCCCAAAGGAATACGTCCTTGGAAACCTCAGTGAAAGCCGTCGCCGGCAACTTGAAAAAGGCCTGCGTAGTGGAGCAGAGATCATTGAGCCGGAAAATATCGGCCAGGTGAAGGAATTTTATAAGATCCTTTTCAAACTGTACCGCTACAAGATCCGCAAACCCCTGCCCGACTGGTCATTTTTTGAGTCATTTTATATATTATCGTCCATCACTCCCTAATGCCCAACGCCCAACGCCCAATGCCCAAATTGGCATTATCCGCCTTATCAAATTTGATGGACGGGTTATCGGCGGCATTCTCTCCCCGGTGTTTAAAAACGGATGCATATACGAATGGTATGTTTGCGGCCTCGACAAAGATTACAAGGAACAATACCCCAGTGTACTGGCCACCTGGGCCGCTCTCGACTACGCCATCAATAATAACATCAAGTGTTTCGACTTTATGGGTGTAGGGAAACCCGACATGCCCTACGGGGTTCGGGATTTTAAGGCACGATTTGGAGGAGAACTTGTCAATTACGGAAGATTGACACGGATCAATAATCGATTCCTTTATAACATTGCGGAGCTTGGGTATAATGTACTTGCTCTGCTGAAGAAAATATAATGGTTACATGGTTACAGTGCTACATGGTTATATGGCTACACGGTTACATGGTTACATGGCTATTACGGTTACATGGCTATACGGTTACATGGCTACACGGTTACATGGCTACATGGCTGAATGGTTGTTTTGTTAGTATTTTAATTTTAGGTTGGTGTATTTTATTAATTGGTTTATTTCTCGTGGTAGGTTGTCAAGTCTATTCTTAATATGAATGTATTCATCCTTAGAAATTATTGTTCTTTCAAAACATTTATTGTTCCAGTCTATACATTCATAAACAGACCCTAAACTATAGTAGTAAAACCTGATTTTATCTTTTTTTGAAAATCTACCAAATCCTTCTGCAATGTTTGCTGAAATAGAATCGATAGCCCTGGCAAATTGCTTACCAAGTGTGTCTTTTTCGAAATAACTCCAATGAATAATAATGTTCCATACAAAATTGGATAGCTCATAAGATACTTTATAGGCTCCATAATTTTCGACCGACATAAATTTAGTTTCCATACCTATTAATACTATAATTTCAAAAATGTCCCCCAACCATATAAACATTTATCCGTATAAACCATGTAGCCATGTAACCGTGTAACCATGTAGCCATTTCACTCTATCTACCAACCTATCAATCAACCGATACTCTTGAAACGCCGCAGCCTATACTACATCATCGCCGACATCCTCCTGGTAACTGTCGCTTTTATGTTTTTTATATGGCTGAAGCCGGCCTCGAAGCGTGTTTACCTGCCGGAGTACTGGGAGCCCTTTCTCTACTTCCTGTTCATCTGGATATCGGTCTCGGTGGTCATCGATAAATACCGCCTGCATAAGAAGAAAGACTACAGGGATGTGCTTTTCCCGATCATTGTGGGCGACCTTATCATCCTGGCCACGGTCACGGTGCTGATCTATGCCTTCCAGCAGTTCCAGTACTCGAGGATGATCGTGTTCGGGACCATCGCTGTCTCCTTTGCCCTGGAGTTTGTGCTGGGTTATCTCTTCTTTTCAGGGATCAAGCTGCGGCGTGATGCCGACCACTTCGACGACTTCCGGAAAGCCACAAAGGAAGCCCTTAAAAAGCAGTTGAAGCTGGTGAAGTCGGATGAGATCCTGCAGGCAAAAGTAGATGCCCCGATCCCACCACTCAACAAGGAGCTGGTGATCAGCAATGCGGGGGAAGAGGTGTATGCTTTCATTGAAGAGCAGATCGACCTGGAGCATATGTTCACCCTCCTGGTGTCGACCACCACCGTCTTCAACATCGAAAACCAGCCTGTAGAATATTATAATGCCATTGTGAACCTGAAGAAGGTGAACAACATCCAGCGGATCAACAAATTCTTTGAAGCAGTAAATTCCAAACTTCCCGACCGCGGGATCTTTATTGGCTGCGTACAGACCAACGTGCTGGTGAAGAAAAGGATACTGAGGAAATACCCGCCGGTGATCAACTACCTCATTTACATTCCTATACTTCCTATGGAAAAGGGTAATCCCCAAGCTGCCTGTAGTAAAACGTGTATACTTTTTTATCACCAAGGGGCGGAACCGGGCCATGTCGCGGGCAGAGACCTTCGGACGCCTGTATTCCTGTGGATATGAGGTGGTGGCCGAGCGGATGATGAACGAATCACATCTACTTCACCGCCAGGAAAATACAGGCATCCCTCCTTCGACTACCATGCCACCTACGGCCCCCTGATCAGGCTAAAAAGGATAGGCAAAAATGGCCGGACGATATACGTATACAAGATGCGCACCATGCACCCCTACGCCGAATACCTGCAGGAATATGTGTATGAACAGTCGGATCTGCAGGAAGGCGGAAAGTTCAAGAATGATTTCAGGGTACATACTGCCGGCAAGATCATGCGCCGCTTCTGGATCGATGAACTGCCCATGCTGTTCAACCTCTTCAAGGGCGATTTGAAGATCGTTGGCGTCAGGCCGCTGAGCCAGCATTATTATGAGCTTTACGATGAAGAGCTGAAGGCCAAGCGCATCAAAACCCGCCCGGGACTGGTACCGCCATTCTATGCCGACATGCCCGGGACCCTGGAAGAGATACAGGCCTCAGAACACCGCTACCTCGATGCCTACATGAAACGGCCATTTATTACGGATTGCAGGTATTTCTGGAAAGCAACCTATAATATCATCTTTAAAAAAGCGAGAAGCAAGTAAATCTGGGTGCAGGGTTCAAGGTACAGGGTGCAAGGGGTATTAGGTGTAGTTCTTTGTGGTTCCTTTGTGATATCCTTTGTGTTCTTTGTGGTTTAAAACAATTCAACGATATAGCAATTTAACAGTTCAATAAAGTTCTCATGAAAAAACTTACCATCATCTTATTACTACTCATCAGCTTCGGTGTTTCCGGACAGGTGGTTTATGAATCCGTGCAACGCACGAACATTTATGATTTCCTGGATGAGCTGGCGAATGAGAAGCTCATTTCCATCAACTCCGTTGTGAAGCCTTACTCCAGGACCTTCATTGCTGAAAAGCTGCAGGAGGCCTCGGAGCAAAAAGACCAGCTGAGCAAGCGCCAGCAGCAGGAGATCGAGTTCTACTATGAAGGACTATCGCCTGGAACTGGTCTATAACACCAAAGGCATGAAGCCGCTGAACATCTTTCCGAAGAAAGACCATATCGCGACTTCGCTAAATCCCCTTGCGGTGACCTATCGCGACAGCCTGGTGGCCTTTTCACTGCGGCCCATATACGGCATAGAGTATTTTATCAACTCAAACGAATCGGCATTCCATCGCTATGGCGGGGCTGAACTCTTTGGTTATATCAGCAAGAACTTCGGGGCCTATACCAGCCTGAAGGATAATCACGAAAATGTCACCCTGACCGACCCCACCTACTTCAACCAGCGTGCCGGTGACCCTGTGAAGGGAAGCCAGAAGGGTGGTATAGATTACAGTGAGGCACGTGGTGGTGCCATGATCTCCTGGAACTGGGGGGCTATTGGTGTGGTTAAGGACCAGCTGATATGGGGTAATAATTATAACGGATCCAACATATTTTCCGGAAGAACTCCTTCCTTTGGACAGATCAAGCTGGAGATCAAGCCGGCCAGGTGGTTTGAATTCAATTACATCCACGGCTGGCTGGTATCGGATGTGATCGACAGCAGCCGTTCATACTGGGATGGTGATACCTACCGGGAGGTGATGCATAGCAAATATATCGCTGCCAATATGTTCACCTTCATCCCCTGGAAACACCTGAACATCTCCCTGGGGAATTCCATTGTTTACAGCGACATTGGTGTGCAGGCGGCCTACCTGGTGCCTTTCCTCTTCTATAAATCAGTCGACCATACCCTGAACTCAACCAATAACTATGCAGGGCAGAATTCACAGATGTTCTTCGATATCAGTTCCAGGAACATCAAACACCTGCACCTCTTCTTTTCCTTTTTTGTGGATGAGTTTTCCATCAGCCGGGTAACCAACAGCAATGAACACAACTTCCTGAGTTATAAAGGGGGGGCGGCTCAGCAACTGGCCGCTGAAAGACGTCAGTCTTACCGGTGAGTATACCTATACCCTGCCGATGACATACCAGCACAGGATCTCAACCACCACCTTTGAATCGAACAGCTATAACCTGGGGCATTATATGCGCGACAACTCCATGGACTTTCTATATGGCCGTGACCTATAAGCCCATCCGTGGACTGCGGGTCGACCTGAGCTATAATTACGCCAAGCATGGAAACAATTATGTTTATGGCGAATACGATCCTCCTGATGAGGCTCCTATCATGAAAGACATCACCTGGCAGAAAAGCATGATCGGCCTGAAAGGAAAATATGAGTTTATCAACAATGCCTATGTCTTCCTGGGTGTGTTCTTCAGCAATATCGAGGGCCACGACGTGGATGGCATCACTGCGGAGGAATACCTGACGATGTTTACTCCTGAAATGTACTGGGGAAACACCACAACCATAAACTTAGGTTTCAATATAGGATTCTAAATAATTACCTATTTTTACCAGCCATTAAAAAATTACCCATTGAGCCATTTAGACATTTAGCCATTTAGCTCATGTAGCTTGTAACAATGTAACCATGTAACCATAAAACACTGTAACCATGTAACCATTTATTCATATGAAAAACAAACTTATTACACTATTAACAGCGATCTTTTTGTTTGCGGGTCTTTCGAGTTATGCCTGCACAAACTTCCTTATTACTAAAGGTGCTTCCACCGACGGCTCTACCATGATCAGCTATGCTGCTGATTCACATGTGCTGTACGGGGAGCTATACCACTGGCCGGCAGCGGTCTGGCCCGAAGGTGCCATGCTGGATGTTTATGAATGGGATACCGGAAAGTATCTCGGACAGATCAAACAGGCAGCTGAAACCTATAATGTGGTTGGCAACATGAACGAATGGCAGGTAGGCATTGGTGAAACCACCTATGGTGGCCTGTTCTGAGCTTGGAAAACAGCCCGGCGCCATCATGGACTATGGCAGCCTGATCTTTATCGCCCTGCAACGCTCAAAGAATGCCCGCGAGGCCATCCTTACCATTGGCAGCCTCATGGAAGAATACGGATATTACAGCTCCGGTGAGTCCTTTTCCATTTCCGATCCCAACGAAGTGTGGATCATGGAACTCATTGGCAAGGGCGAAGGTTATAAAGGTGCTGTTTGGGTGGCCCGCAGGGTGCCCGACGGATATATCTGCGCACATGCCAACCAGGCCAGGATCACCACTTTCCCGCTGGCAGATGGCAAAACCTCCATCACCTTCGAAGACAAGGATAAGATCTTTGATGAAAATATTGAATGCATCTATGCTGCTGATGTGATCTCATTTGCGAAGGAAAAAGGCTTTTTTAAAGGAAAAGACAAAGACTTCAGTTTTTCTGATGTTTATGCCCCTGTTGACTTTGGCGGAGCCCGTTTCTGCGAGGTCAGGGTTTGGGCCATGTTCAATGATGTACACTCCGATATGGGACAGTATATCAATTACGTGAAAGGCCATGTAGAGCACAATGAAACTTTTGCCGATGGCAGCAAAAACCCCAATGGCTTTGCAAGCAACCGCATGCCGCTCTGGATCAAGCCTGAACGCAAGATCTCGGTACACGACATGATGAACTTCATGCGCAACCACCTTGAAGGAACCGAGCTTGACATGAGTGTTGATATTGGTGCAGGTCCATTCCACAACCCTTATCGCTGGCGTCCACTCACCTGGAAGGTAGACGATGTGACCTATTGCAACGAAAGAGCCACAGCTACACAACAAACAGGATTCTCATTTGTGACACAAAGCCGCAACTGGCTGCCCGAAAGATTAGGTGGAATCATCTGGTGGGGTGTTGATGATGCCGCATCTTCTGTTTACATGCCGCTGTACTCCTGTATGACCAGATCACCCGAACTGATTGCACAGGGTTATGGTTCTTTGATGGAGTTTGTAGATGATGCAGGCTTCTGGGTGTTTAACCAGATCTCGAACTTCGCCTATACACGTTACGACCTTATCCATCCGGAAATTAAAGCCAAACAGCAGGCCGCTGAAGAGGAATTCATCAATATGAGCCCCACCATTGACGAGGCCGCTTCAAAGCTATATGATGTTGACCCAAATATGGCAACTGCCTTCCTCACCGACTATTCTGTTGAGGTGGCAAACGCAACTGTACTGGATTGGAAAGATTACTATGGCTTTCTTTTCGCCCGCTTTATGGATGGTAATGTGAAAGAAGCACAGGACGTTCCGGAAGGTTATAAATACACCACTCCCAAGCTAAAACAACCCGGCTACGGAGAGAAATGGTATAAGATCATTGTTGATGAAACCGGTGATCATTTTAAGGTGATTGGCGATGGGCATTAGATATTTGAAGTCTGATATTTGATCTTTGATATTTGAAGGAACCCCGTGCTATGCGCGGGGTTTTTTTATGGATTAAATAGCCACAAAGTCACTAAGACACCAGGGTCCACAAAGAGGTGGTAATTATAATTTCACCCAAAGCCCAAAGCCCAACGCCCAACGCCCAATGCCTATTTCAACACAAACTGCGTATGCCCGATCACCTCGTCCTGGTAGAACACCTCCACGTGGTAGGCGCCTTTCATAACATCTTTCTGGGCATAGCTCTTTTCCCAGTAAAGGCACAGGTTCATGCTCAGGTTCTGGTAGTCGATGAGCTTTTTGATGGAGTATTGTATCTTTTCACCCTTATACATAAAGGTATAGGTGTCTGATCTGTCTTTGGTCAGGATGAGCTTGTCGGGCCTGGCGATCCTTACATAAAGCTCCTTGGTTCCCGGCTCGATGATCTTGTTTTCTCCCAGGGTAAAGCACACCTTGATCTTATCCACCCTGCTGGCTTTATCTGTTTCCTTCTCTTTTCCTGTCCCCCGGTCGCGTACGGCCATGGCGCTCATGTTGTATACCTGCAGAACCGAGGCCTGTACCACCTTTTCATTCAATTGTTCCTTGTCGCGGTTGATGGCTTCATTTTCCCTGCGCACCTCCAGCAAGTCATGCCTGATCTCAATATTTTCTTCTGTCAGGGCCTGGTTCACGACATACAATGAGTCCATCTGGCGCACATATCCCTGGCTGACCTTCTGAAGCAGCTCCAGCTTTCTTTTCACCTTGTAATATTCCCATTGGGTGTCGAGCAGCTTGCGGATCTCCTGGGCATTTTCCTGGATGATGCTGTCTTTAATATAAAGCGAATCCGAGAGGGTGCCATATTCAAGCTTGATCTGCTCGTGTTCGTACATTAATGAATCCAGATGTCCCTGGAGTTCAATACGTTGTGTTTCTTTTTCGGCCGTTAGTACATCCAGGTCTGACTTGATGGAAAAGATCCAGATCAATAATCCTGCAACTGCCAGTGCCAGGATGACCAGGATGGCGATCATGGCTATGTTTGGTTTGCGGCGGCCGCTGTTGGTGGTGGTGGGGGCATGTTCGTTCATATCTCAGGGTTTTTAACGGGTTTTGTTGATTGCTTTTGATATAATAACGCTCCGGGCTGGCAAAATCATCTGTAAGGGCGCATTTCCGGGTGACAATTATAAATTTTTAACAAAGTTACGGATTTCAACAGAAAAATCGCCACAGAGACACAGAGAACACAGAGAAACACGGTTATATGGTTACAGTGTTACACGGTTACATGGCTATTTTGTTGTTTAACAATTTAGCCATGTAGCCATATAGCCATTTAACTATTCATAATCCATCATCCATAATTCGTAATTATTGAATCTTCTCCAGCACAATCCCAATCCTCTTCATCCCGGGTGCTTTCATTTTTTGTGAACGGTTTTCTATTTCGAAAGAGCAAATACCCTTTTCGGCATACGCAAAATCTCTTCTAAGCAGGGCCCGGGCCATACCCGTTTTATTGAGCTTAAGCGTGATGTTCCTGCTTCTGATCTCACCCGAAGGGGTGGTGATGATCACCGCTACCGGAAATTCTTTCTGGGTGATGTTGACATCATACTCCAGCAAGATATACATGTTGTAAAAAACACCTGGCTTCTCCACCTCCATTTCGATCTCGGGGTTAGTAAAGCGATTCCATAAATTGTCTGGAAAATCGTAATAAGCTTCGCTTGTATTTCCGGCAGAACATCCGGCCATGATCACAAGAATAAACAGCGCTTTGTATAATTGCTTTTTCATCGTTACGTAGATTGCTGATGCAAAGATAAGACAAGCAGCGCTTCTTTTGTTAACTTTGTATATAGATCAGCAAGTATGGCAAAACAAAAGTATTATGTTGTTTGGGTGGGTAAGGAGCCCGGGGTGTATGATAACTGGAAAGAATGCGAACGCCAGATCAGGAACTTCGATGGGGCCAGGTATAAATCTTTTGTAGATAAGGATTTGGCCCATAAGGCATATGAAGACGATCACCGGAATTATATCGGTAAGGATTTCGGCAAGCTTACAGAGGCTGAAAAAGTCCCTTTCGGAAAACCCCTCGGCGATTCGATCAGTGTGGATGCTGCCTGCAGCGGAAATCCCGGAATCATGGAGTACAGGGGTGTAGACACCCTGTCAGGGGCGGAATTGTTCAGGCAGGGGCCATTTAAGAATTCTACCGTGAATATCGGTGAATTTCTTGCCATCGTTCACGGGCTGGCCTACCTGGCTGAAAGAAACTCAGCTTTCCCCATATATACAGATTCAAGAACCGCCATGAAGTGGATCCGTGATAAAAAGATCAAGACCAAACTGGAAAGGCAGTCTAATAATAAAAAGGTTTTTCAGCTGGTCGACCGTGCCATCACCTGGCTTGAAACAAACGAATACCCCAATAAGATCATCAAGTGGGAAACTGCGGCCTGGGGAGAGATCCCGGCCGACTTCGGCAGGAAATAAGATGAGTAAAATGCTTACAGGTATACAGGAGTTCATCCGGAAGCACCGCCTCGATTCGTTGAAGGATGTTGCCCTTTTCATCATCATCACCCTGGCGATCCACCTGGTATGGAAGCTCTGGCAAACTCAGTTTAACTATGCGCCCATCAGCGATTTTATGTATGGGTTGATGGGCAGCATGGCAAGAGAGGTATACCGGGAATCGGTATGGATGATCGCAGGCATGTATGATATTGTCAAAGTGGATGAAACCATGTATATATATTTCCAGGATGGAGATATCATGTATGTAACCAGGGGCTGCTCGGGGCTGAAGCAGATGATACAGTTTGCCTTGCTGATGCTTCTTTTTCCTGGACCCTGGAAGAAAAAGCTCTGGTTCATCCCGCTGGGGATCATCGTCATGCACCTGACCAACCTCTTCCGTATGGTGGGACTGGGGGTGATCATGAACAACTGGCCGGAGTACTGGCATTTCAGCCATGACTATATCTTCCGTCCTCTCTTTTACCTGGTGATATTCCTGTTGTGGATGTGGTGGGTTGAAAAATTAGGCGTCAGGCGTCAGGCGTCGGGCGCCAGGTAGTTTTGGATATAAACAATTTATTATTCTTAGATCAGAATTCAACATTCTTAGTGAATCTTAGTGTTTTAGTGGCTATAATGATTATGAATTACCCTACCGCAAAGTCGCAAGGGCACAAAGAATAACTAAGAAATCCTTTGCGTAACATAGCGACTTAGCGTCATTGCGGTGAAAGCAATATAATATCTTAACAATTTAGCCATATAACACTGTAGCCATATAGCCATATAGCCATGTAACCATGTAACCTACAATATCCCCTGAACCGTCTTCTTATCCTTGATTAACTGGTTCTTCAGGGCATCAAGATCCCTGAATTTTACTTCATCCCTGATCCTGTCGACAAAAAAGATGGTGATGGTTTCTCCATAAATGTCTTCATCGAAATCAAAGATGTGTACTTCAATGGTGAGGTCCCCGTTGTTGGTGGTGGGCCTGTAGCCGATATTTCCCATACCCAGACACAGCTTTCCTTTGTACATGATCCGGCAGGCATACACACCGTTGGCGGTGATAAGCTTGTATACGTCTAAAAGGTCGACATTGGCTGTGGGGAAGCCTAATTTATGACCTATCTTTTGCCCGCCCACCACTGTGCCGGTGATGGAATATTCGTAACCCAGCAGTTTATTGGCAGCCTTAATGTCTCCTTTTTTCAGGGCATTTCTGATCTTGGTGGAGCTCACTGCAATATTGTCGATATCCTGGGCGGGGATCTGTTCCACCCTGAAATTATATGCCTCTGCAAGGCCAAGAAGCTCTTCAAAGGAGCCTTCCCTGTTTTTACCAAAATGATGGTCGTAGCCCACCACAAGCTCATGTACCCCGATCTTATCTACAAGGATGTTTTTAACAAATACATCGGCATTGGTTGATGCAAACTCAGGGGTAAAAGGTATGATCACCAGGTGGTCGATCTCATTTTCGCCGATCAGCTCATATTTCCGTTCCAGGGTGTTGATAAACTTCAGGTCTTTGCTGTCGGGATGGATTACCAGGCGGGGGTGTGGATGAAAGGTGATGACGACCGTTTCTCCATCGCTGGCCCGGGCAATGGCGGTCATCTTCTGAAAGATCTTGCTATGTCCGATATGCACGCCATCGAAAGTACCCACGGTAACCACCGGGTTCTTCACCTTCTCATATCCTTCCAGGCCTTGATAGATCTTCACTTCCTATACAATTTTGTTTTTTACGAGATATTCGGCTATCTGTACCGCATTTGTTGCGGCCCCCTTGCGCAGGTTATCAGAAACCACCCATAGGTTCAGGGCGTTGGGGACAGAGTCATCACGGCGGATCCTCCCAACAAAAACATCATCCTTCCCCTCTGCGTAAAGGGGCATGGGGTATTCATTTTCACTAATATTATCTTGAATGGTAATGCCCGGAGTGGCTGCCAGCAATTCCCTCACTTTATCAATATCAAATGCTTGCCTGAGCTCTACATTCACCGCTTCTGAATGCCCGCCATATACCGGCACCCTGACCACGGTAGCTGTAATTTGAATTTCGTCGTCGCCCAATATTTTGCGGGTCTCATCAAGTAGTTTTTGCTCTTCTGTGGTATAGCCATTTTCAAGGAAATTTCCCCCATGCGGAAAAATATTCAGGTCTATGGGGTGCGGGTAGGCCTTTTTCCCTTCAACCCCATTTCTTTCATCCATTAGCTGTTTCGCTGCTGCAGCCCCGGAGCCTGTCACCGATTGGTAGGTGGAAACCACCACCCTCTTGATGCCATATTGCTGATGCAGGGGAGCCAGCGCAAGCACCATTTGTATAGTGGAGCAGTTGGGGTTGGCAATAATGTGTGTATTCTTATCTATAGAAGAGGCATTGATCTCCGGTACCACCAGCGGAACATTCTCTTCCTGCCGCCAGGCAGAAGAATTATCGATCACATAGGCATGTTTATCAACAAACTCTGGTGCCCAGGCGCGTGATATATCGGTACCGGCTGAAAACAGCACTATGTTCGGGTTTTCAAGCAATGCATCACGAAGGCTACAAACAATTACTTCCTTTCCGCGAAACGACAGCTTCTTTCCAACGGAGCGTTCGGATGCCGCAGGCACCAATGCTATATTGTTGAAAAGGCTGCTTTCCTCCAACACCCGAAGCATCATCCTTCCCACAAGTCCTGTTGCGCCTATAATTGCGATTTTCATGTTAAAATATTCCTTCCGCCGGGGCGGACATTTTACCAAAAATGGTATTAATCAGTAGAAGTCAGACAAAAATACGAATTCGATGGATATACCGGCCCTAATAAAACGCTGGGTTCTTATGATTGTTTTGATCCCGGGCCCGCTATTCGGCCAGGTGATCGACAATTTCACTGACGGAAACTTCAGCCAGGACCCTCCCTGGAGCGGTAATGCCGGAAGCTTTATCGTCAATGCTGATCTCCACTTGCAGCTCGATGCTAATGAAGAAGGAAGTGCAGCCCTGTTCACGCCCGTGCAAGTATTTGAAGAAATGGAATGGAGATTTTGGGTGCGTGAAGCTTTCAGTCCTTCAGCAAATAATCATGCCCGAATCTATTTGCTGGCTCAGTCGGCCCAGACTATGAATATGCCTGATGGGGTCTTTGTTCAACTTGGGGAAAGCGGATCGAATGATGCCATCAGGCTGATGGTACAGGAAGATGGAGATACCTCCACCCTGATATGTGGTGATCCCGGAGCTATAGCCTCTTCATTCAACTGCAGTGTAAGGGTAATCCGGGAGGCTGATAGCTGGCGGCTGTTTGCAGATTATGAGGGTGGAAATAATTTTCAGGATCAGGGATCCTGCTCCTGGAACCCTGCACCCGCAACCCTGTACCTGGGGGTGTATTGTAAATACACGGCCTCCAACAGCAAGAAATTCTATTTTGATAATTTTTATGCCGGTCCTCGGCAGTATGACACCACACCACCCCTGGCCCTGGGAACAGATCTTGCCAGCCCGGTGCATGTGGTGGTGATCTTTTCGGAATACCTCGACAGCCATAGCGCTGAAGACAACACAAAATATTTAATTGATGGTGGTGTTGGATATCCGGCATCTGCTCTCCAGAATGAGGACGACCCGGCAAGGGTGGGTCTGCATTTTAGCGACAGCCTCCCTTATGGTAAATTATTGCAACTAAACATGGCCGGGATCTCTGATGTTTCCGGAAATGTGATGCGGGATACCAGCCTGCAATTTTCCCGTTACAATCCCCGCCGCTATGATGTGGTGATCAATGAGATCATGGCTGATCCAACTCCTGCAGTACAGCTTCCCGAATATGAATACCTGGAGCTGTTCAATACGACCCCCCTTCCGCTTAATCTTACGGGATGGACACTCATCCTGGGTGCGGGTAAAAAGGCGCTTACAGGGGCGCATATTGAGCCCGGAGGCTATCTGATCATTGGTAAGGTAGAAGCCGAAGCGCAGCTAAAAACTTACGGCAGCTTTTTTGGCCTGGAAAGCTTTTCTCTGACCAATTCAGGGCAGGATCTGATGCTGATCAATAAAGAAGGAGAGCCAATGTCCTCTGTTTGTTATGAAGATGGGTGGTATGGAGATGAGGAAAAGGCAGAAGGAGGCTGGTCGCTTGAGCAAATTAATCCGTATAATCCCTGCCTGCTATCGGAAAACTGGAAGGCCACAGAAAACTATAAAGGGGGGAGCCCGGGGGCAGAGAACAGTGTTTTTGATAATTATTTTATTGCCCCTGAAATTATCAGGGTTTGCGCCATAGATTCAGTAAGGATCAGTGTGCAGTTCAGCCAAACAATGCCTAATAACTTTACCCTGTCGCCTCAAATATTTAGCATTGATCATGGGGCCGGGCCCATCATGGCCATCCTGCCCGAGGACCTTTATTTCACATCCTTCATCCTCTACCCCAAAAAGAAGCTGTACCCTGGATACATCTATGGCCTATCCTGTAAGGCAGAGATCTTAAATTGTGTGGGCGATACGACATTCATAACAGGTATTTATATGCTCGGCCTTCCGGCCAAACCCCTGTTTCGGGACCTGGTGATCAATGAAGTTTTATTTAACCCGTTTCCGGGAGGAGGTGATTATGTAGAAATATACAACCGATCCGATAAAGCCATTTCCCTGGGCGGGATTTTGTTGGGATCTGTAAAGCACAAGCCTCCCGCCCCTCCTGATACCACTTTTTCTCAGATCCGCGAAACATGCCATGTGATGATGCCCGGCGAATATGCCTTGCTCTGTAAAGATTATAGTGATGTGGATAAATTTTACATCTGTTCAAACACCAAAAACCATCTGGAGCTGGACGATTTCCCGGCATACAGCAACGAACAGGGCATGGTTTTGCTACAGGATGAAAAAGCGAATATCCTGGATGCTTTTTCATATCATGAGGATATGCACTACCCTTTACTCAATATGGTGGAGGGGGTCGCCCTGGAGCGTCTGCATCCCGACCGGCTATCGGCCGACCCCACAAACTGGCATTCAGCATCTCAACTATCCGGTTTTGGAACTCCGGGCTATAAAAACTCGCAATTTATGGAGGCCGGCAGTGAAAAGGAAAGCATTATCATCTCTCCGAAAGTATGCAGGCCGGGATATGATGGGTTGGTGAACCAGATTGGTATTCATTATCGTTTAGACCGGCCCGGCTACCTGGCCAGCATTATGATATTCAATGCTGCAGGACAACTGGTCAGGCAGCTTGTTAATAATGAACTGCTGGGCAGCTCTGGAGCTTATAGCTGGAACGGCATATACGATAACAACAGCAGGGCACCTGCCGGAATGTATGTGATCCTGATCGAGCTAACAGATGTTGGGGGAAAGATCGTTCGTTATAAGAAAACAGCAATCGTTGCACCAGGACTTTAGGCACTGGGCATTAGGCATTAGGCACTAGGCACTAGGCACTAGGCACTTTTTTAGTTATCGTTATCGGTGATGCTGAACTGTACGAAGGTCTGCAGGTACACATTTCGAACAACCCCATCGATATATTTGTAGTTATTCTCATATACCGAACGCAGGCCCATGGTCACGCTCGCGCCAAAGTTCATCCTGCGCTTCGTCACATAGGTTGTTCCCAGCAGCAAGCCATAGTCCCAGCTGTTCAGCCCACTGCTCTGATCAAATGGTTCGTCAGTTACCGTGGTAAAGGGATGTGCCGGATCGCCCACTTCAATGTCGGCATAGCCTGTGTTCTTTCCTGAAACCAGATAGGAAACATAGCCTCCAAAGGTCAGCAGGAAACGCTGGCTTAACTTATAAGAAGCATATAAAGGAACATCGATGTAGCGGTTATCAAACTTCCCATCGACAGTGCCGCGATAAATGGTATGCACCTCAGAGGGAATGGTGTCTGTTGGGGTGATGGTATTGTATCTGTAGATCGTATCTCCTGAAACAGGTGTGTGAAATTTAGAGCCTTTATATGAATACAGGAATTCGCCGTGCAGCATCCACCGGGTACCCAGGTCATAGGCGAAATACATGCCCAGCATCGGCCCGACTCCCACACTGCCCGAAGCACCTTTCTCCGCAACGCCAACCGGGGTTCCGATATTTAGTCCGCCCTTCAGCCCAAATTCCATTTTCTGAGCATGCAAACTACCCACTGTAAGCCATAGTATTATGGCTGTCAAAATGATAGGTCTCATAAGTTGTTCGACGGCAAAGATAGCCGTTATTTATTTATCACTCAAAAATGAGGTTAAAGTCGTCAACATATATGGTGCTTCCAATCCCGCCAATGAAATACTCCCCTCCGGCGCTTGCAGCAAAAACCATATCGATAGTATCAGGATTTCCGGTCAGGAAATATACCACCTCAAAGTCGAAAAATGTATAGTCAGCAATGGTCTCCGTTGTGCGGAAGATCGCCTCCCCTACCTTATCCTTCTTTTTTGTTTCTGTGTTCCACCTGGTAAGCGATGTTCTGATCTCACAGGAATCACCGTCAATAGGAAAATACTTATAATACCCCTGGAACCTGGTCGGCCTTGATTTATATGGCACACCCACGATCATGCTATTCAGCGGATCGTCGAGATCGACATTAAATACTCCGGTTGAAAGGCTCCCTGTAAGTAGTGGCAAGCCAATGGCTTCATTGGTCACGGCCTTGGCAGCATACATCCCCGAATGGGAATCGTCAGTTTTAAAAAGCAGCTGGGGGTAAATGGCCGGGTTAAGGTCAACCACTTTGTTTGCCGAGGTCCAAACGCCTTCCGGTGAAGGGCTTTCATAGTTGGGGTAGTCGATCCAATCTTCCATATCCATATTTGGAAGAACGTTGGCTGCCCTTGTAACATATTGCTTGGCTGCAGAGTTTGCGCTGGCGCCATAGACATTGGCCGACCTCATCCGCACAAAATAAGTGGTGCTCGGGGCCACATCCTCAACAATAAACATCCCATTGATGGTAACCTCCTTATTGTTGTAATCTAACAGGATGTTTGCAAAATTCTGATCTGTGGCAACATCCACAAAATAGCCTGTTGCACCTGTTACGCCTATCCAGTTTACATAAAAGTAATCCCCATATACATGCAGGGCATCATTAACTACCGGTGCTGCAGGAGGTGTGTCGGTATTTTCTTCTTCATCCTTTTTACATGATGAGAATGAAAGTGCTGTTACCAATACAGCTATAACGATTAAGTTAAATTTCTTAAAGTTCATAAGTAGTTTGTTTAGTTGTTATCTGCTGATCACAAATTGTCCGGAGCTGATCTTTTTGTTCTTCTCAAAAAGACCATAAAAGTAGGTGCCCGAAGCAAGCTTGCTTACATCTACCTTATGTTCCATACCATTAATGCTGGCATTGACAAGCTCCTGTCCTTCGTTGTTGAATATTTTCAGCTCAGCCTTCACTTCCTTTTCAAATGAAAACGAAATCTGATCATTGGCGGGATTCGGATAAATGCTGGTGTATATTGTGTTTTCATTATCGCCAATTCCTGCTTCATATTCAAATTTCAAATCATCGACAAACATATAAGAATCCTTGTTGGGGTTGGTCATGTTTGAAGAAACCACATGGAGGTTCATGGTGTCCGGTGCAAGCTCAACAAAGAAAGTGATCGGAATATGAAAGTTTGTCCAGGTATCCACTGTTTCTGTGCCAAACATCACCCCAACACCAATGGTATCAGATTTTCCCTTTGTGGGGTTATATTTTGTAAACAGGACTGTGATAAGGGTTGAGTCGTTGGCCGCAGGAAAGTTCTTATAGCTTCCGTTCAGGGCCAGCGGCCTGTCGGTAAAAGGTATCCCACCTGTGAGATAGGCCGTATTATTAATATAGTCAACGGTGAAGTGCCCAAGGGTGATTACACCGGGAGATACAAATTCGCCTGCAAGCAATTTCGACTCAAGCTTTGCTGAGTAAATGCCCATGGCGGCATCTGTTGATTTCGTTACAGTGAAGATGGTGGTTATCAGTGTTGACTCATTAGGAGTTTGCCAGAATTCGGGATCCTCAAATCCCAGGCCCATATTTTCCCAGAGTTCCAGGTCGCCATTCGGCACTTGCCCCTGCCCCATTAAAGAAACAGAAACAATTAAAGAGAGTAGTCCAAAAAGTAAAGATTTTTTCATTTTGTTTAAGTGTTAATTTTACAACTATTGGGGGCAAAGATAAAGATTCTTTGATTTGCCACATTTTTTAAATACTTATTGGGGGCAAAGCTAAATCATTTGCCAAATCATATCAATTATCCAAAAGTAGAAAAATGGTGTAATGCCTGGGGGTGGTAAAACAACATTCTTATCCACGACCTGTTGTTAACAATTCTTAACTTTACTTAAGTTTATTTAAAGGATTTGTGCAGGCATTAGCTCTATCATTGAAGAATAAACGGACATCATAGCGGAGGTCCCTTGAAAAAGCTGTTTTTTATATTTTCAACACTTTTAATAAGCACCGGCATGTATGGGCAGGAAGCATCACCTGATAGTTTATCTTTGTTTTCAGGATATGCCCTCTATTCTGTCGACAGTGTGGCAATACCTAATGTGCATGTACTGAATCTGAGCAAAGGAACAGGGACGGTCAGCGGTCAGGATGGTAGCTTTGAATTGCTTGTCAGGGATGCGGATACCCTGAAGTTCTCCTGCATTGGCCTTCGTGATCATTTTATTCACATCAATACCCTGTTGCTGAGGCCCGAGCTCATGGTTTTTCTCCTTCCCGACACCATCATGATGGATGAATTGCGTGTTTCTCCTTTGCCACCCCGGCGATTCTTCAGGACAGTGTTTCTCAATACCCGTCTCCCGAAAGCAGAAAGCGAATTCGACGTGATGAGCTTAAACCTAGGCCTTATGTTAAAAAATGACCCGGCAAATATTCCCGCCACCGGCATTCATTTTACCGGCCCAACACAATTATTATACAATGCTTTCAATAAAAAGGCACGACTCGACAGAAAGCTCCGTCGTAACAGGAAGAAGTATTCGAAGTACCTGGTTCCGGAGGTGGGGGATAGTTTGGTTTGGCCGGAGAAATAAGTATTTAAAGTGACTGAAGTATTTAGAGTATTTAAAGTGGCTATAGTGGAGGGCTGGAAACATTTATTTGATTTTACTCAAAATAGAGGTGAAGATTGCAAGTAGCTGAGTAGCCTCATCAAGTATTTCGATTGTTTTTATTTTTTTCTCAGGTCTAGACTCATTAATTAATTCCAACCAATAAATTGTTTCGTTTGTTTCACTTCTGCATATACTTATTCTGCTTCTAAAATCAGCTTTGCTTCTGGGCGTGTTTGCCTCCCGATAGTTGGCACCAATGCTGGTACCAGATTTTACTATCTGATTTTTAATAACCCTGTATTCAATAGTATTGGGCAACGATAATGACAACTCTATAATCTTGAGCGCAAATATTTTTGTTCTATTTTCCATTTGTTTCCCAAATGCTTTATTATCCTTTTTCATAATTTTAAATATTCCAGTCACTTTAAATACTTCAGTCACTTTAAATACTCTAGTCACTTTAAATACTTTAGTCACTTTTTAAACTCGGGTGAAAGCCACTGCCGCCACACTTACCTTCACCCCTTCTATCATTAACAGACACTGTGCACAGGCCTCAATGGTGGCACCGGTGGTGATCACATCATCGACCAGGAGGATGTGTTTGTATTTGATGAGGTCTTCGTTCTTCAGGCCGAAGATGCTATCCACGTTTTCCCATCGCTCATATTTTGATTTGCGGGTTTGGGTATCGGAAGAAGTCTTCCTGAAAAGAATGGAGGTGTTGACTTCTGCAGCAACATGTGCCGAAATGCCCCGGGCGATGATCTCACTCTGATTAAAACCTCTTCGTTTTTGTTTTTTGGGATGTAATGGCACAGGTAAAATAATGGAGACATCCTCATGAATTGGGTTTTTGGCTATTTCCTTGCCAAGCTCTTCCCCCAGGAATATGCCGATACTCTTTATTCCCCGGTACTTGAATTTGTGGATCAGCTGCTGAACTGCATTTCCTTTATTATACAGGAAGCCAGTGATGACCATTCGGGTGGGTACCCGCCCCCAGAAAACCTGTGCTGCCGGATTGCGGGGATCTTCTGTGAAGCGGGCAAGAGGCAAATGGTGCCTGCATTTCATACACAGGACGCGTTCATGCCTGAACAGGCTTTTGGAACATACGTGGCAGGTGTTAGGATAAACAAGTGAAAGAAAATCAATTAGGAGGCTCATGGCATACAGTCTTTATAACTTAATACTGCTTTCTTGAATTTGTTCCTCTTAAAAAGCTAATTTTGACTATTATTCCCATCATGATGAACGAGAATCCCCTGATCAGCATACAAAACCTTTCTGTTGAATTTAAAACAGAGTCGGGTATTGTCAGGGCTGTGAATAATATTGACTTTACTGTGCAAAGAGGTGTTACTGCCGGTATTGTGGGTGAGTCGGGGTCTGGAAAATCCGTTACAGCACTTTCTGTTATGGGCCTCATACCATCCCCGCCGGGAAAGGTAACAAGCGGAAAGATCCTTTTCGATTATAATCAGGGGCAAACAGACCTGCTGCATCTTCAGGAACAAAAGATGCGTCAGATCAGGGGAAATGAGATCGCTATGATCTTCCAGGAACCCATGACCTCCCTCAACCCGGTTTTCAACTGTGGCAACCAGATCACTGAGGTTATTCGTCAGCATAAAGATGTTTCGCGTAAAACTGCCAGGGAGCTATGTCTTGATCTTTTCAATGAGGTAAAGTTGCCCCGCCCAAGGGAGATATTAAAGTCATATCCGCACCAGCTTTCCGGCGGACAAAAGCAGCGTGTGATGATCGCCATGGCCATATCCTGTGAGCCCGCTTTGCTTATAGCTGATGAGCCCACTACTGCCCTTGATGTAACTGTTCAGAAAGATATTCTCAGGCTTCTCGACGACCTGCAGCAAAAGCATGGTATGAGCATATTGTTCATCACACATGATCTTGGCGTTATCGCTGATATTGCCGAAGAGGTCATTGTAATGTACCGTGGAGAGATAGTCGAATCGGGCAAAACCGATACTGTCTTTCATCATCCCGGGCACCCCTACACCAAAGGACTGCTTTCCTGCCGCCCCCCGCTCGACAAGCGCCCTTCCAGGCTTTTAACTGTAAAGGATTTTCTTGATTCGGAAGATCATGCCGAACGACTTTTGTCGGCCGAAAATATCCTTATAAATGAAAACGAAAGGAAGGCCCGCCAGCAAGAGATCTATTCACACCCACCAATTGTAAAAACAGAAAAGCTTTCTACCTGGTTTCCTTTGAGAAAGAACATTTTTGGCAAATCCCGTGGCTATGTTAAGGCTGTTGACGATGTGAGCCTGGAAGTTTATCCCGGAGAAACCATGGGGCTTGTCGGTGAGTCGGGATGTGGAAAAACCACCCTGGGAAGAACACTGATCAGGCTGATTGAACAGAGTTCGGGAAAGATTGTTTATGATGGAAAGGATATCAGTCATGTCAATGGCAGGGAGCTCAGGGCTCTCCGAAAACGGATTCAAATTATCTTCCAGGACCCATATTCGTCGCTTAATCCGCGATTAACCATTGGCTCGGCTGTTGGGGAGCCGCTGATGGTTCACGGTATAATACACCATAAAAAAGAAAAGGAAGCCAGGGTGGCTCAGCTGCTCGAGCAGGTAGGGCTGGATGCGGATCATGCCGGAAGATACCCTCACGAGCTTTCGGGTGGGCAAAGGCAAAGGGTGTGTATTGCCCGTGCATTGGCTGTCAACCCTGAATTTATCGTTTGTGATGAGTCTGTTTCAGCACTAGACGTTTCTGTACAGGCACAGGTACTGAACCTTCTTAATAAGCTCCGGCAGGAATTAAAGTTAACCTACATCTTCATCTCTCACGACCTGTCGGTGGTCAGGTATATGTCGGACAGGATGGCCGTGATGCAGAACGGCAAAATTGTTGAGATGGGCGATGCTGATGAAATTTATACAAACCCACAAACAGAATACACTAAAAATCTTATCCGGGCTATTCCCGGAATAGTAAAACAATAACAATATGTCAAAAAAATATAACAAAAAACGTCGTCGTGGTGCTAAAAGCCTGTTCCGAGACAACATACTCAGCATTTTTTCTGCTGACCCGGTCAGGCTTTTCAATTATAAACAAATTTCCGCCAAGCTGGCCATTAAAGATAAAGCCGGCCGCGACCTGGTAAACACTGTCCTTTCTGAATTGCTCAAGGAGGAGGTTGTGGAAGAGGTCAGGCCCGGCAAGTTCAGGCTTAATCCGGCCTGGGCCAGGGAGCGCCAGGACTTCTCCAATACCATTACGGGCACAGTTGATATGAAGAATACCGGCAAGGCCTATGTGATCCCGGAAGATGACAGTGATGACATCTTTATCTCTCCAAACAACACCCACCATGCCCTTCATAAAGATGTGGTCCAGGTGAGGTTGTTCCCGAAACGAAAAGACAAGAAGCCCGAGGGGCAGATCGTAGAGATCGTGAAGCGGGCAAGGGAGCAGTTTGTTGGTATAGTGGAGGTATCCAATAAGTTTGCCTTCCTCATCCCCGACAGCAGGAGCATGCCTGTCGATATTTTTATTCCCCTTGAGGGATTGAAGGGAGCAAAAAACGGACAAAAGGCTGTTGCGCGCATCACTGAGTGGCCCGAGCATTCAAAAAATCCTTTCGGAGAGATCACAGATGTGCTGGGAAATCCCGGCGAGCATAATGTTGAAATGCAATCGATACTGGCAGAGCATGACTTTCCCCTTGGCTTTCCTGCCCATGTTGAAAAGGAAGCTGAAAAGATTCCTGGAAAGGTTACCGAAGAAGAGATTAAAAAAAGAAAGGATTTCAGGAATATCTGGACCATCACCATCGACCCGGAGGATGCAAAAGATTTCGATGATGCCCTCTCCCTGAAAAAACTGAACTCAGGAAATTGGGAGGTGGGTGTACATATTGCTGATGTTAGCCATTATGTGAAACCGGGAACTCAATTGGATGAAGAGGCCTATAAAAGGGCCACCTCTGTATACCTGGTTGACAGGGTCATTCCTATGCTGCCCGAAAAGTTGTCGAACAATGTGTGTTCCCTCAACGCCAATGAGGATAAATTGTGTTTTTCAGCAGTTTTCGAGCTGGATGAAGATGCAAAGGTTATCAGCCAGTGGTTTGGGCGCACAGTAATCAATTCCGACAGGAGGTATAACTATGATGTGGTGCAAGACATCATAGAAAAGGGCAAGGGTGAATATGCTGATGAGATCGGGATTCTTCACGGTCTTGCTACAAAACTAAGGGATAAGCGTTTTAAAAATGGTTCGATCAATTTTGCCACACAGGAGGTAAAGTTCAAGCTGGATGAGGATGGTACGCCACTGAGTGTTCACATTAAGGAACAAAAGGATTCGAACAGGCTTATCGAAGACTTCATGCTGCTGGCCAACAGGAGGGTGGCCGAATTTATCGGAAAGAAAAAGCCACCCGAAAAACCCAAAACTTTTATCTACCGTATTCATGATATCCCTTCACCGGAAAAACTGAATACATTCATTGAATTCCTGGGTAAGCTGGGATATTCGCTGAAGATCAACTCACAGGAAAGCCTGGCTCAATCATTCAATGAACTGTTTAAACAAATTGCCGGCAAGGGAGAGGAAAACATGATCGAGACCATTGCCATCCGCACCATGGCAAAAGCTGAATATTCAACCGACAACATCGGGCATTATGGCCTTGCCTTTCAATATTATTCGCATTTCACTTCGCCTATTCGTCGTTATCCTGATCTGATCGTGCATCGTTTGCTTGCACAATATTTAGAGGGCGGACCTTCTGTTAGTAAGGAAGTATATGAAGATAAGTGTGTGCACTGTTCACTTATGGAACGAAGTGCCGTAGAGGCTGAGCGTGAATCGGTAAAATATAAACAGGCTGAGTTCCTGCTGGATAAGATCGGCCAGGAGTTTGAAGGGCTGATCTCGGGCGTAAGCAAGTGGGGAATTTATATTGAGATCATTGGAAACAAATGTGAGGGAATGGTGCGTTTGCAGGATCTCGAAGATGATTTCTACTATCTTGATGAAGACAATTACCAGGTGATCGGTTCACGCCACGGACAACAATATAAGCTGGGCGACCAGGTGACCATCAGGGTGAAAAAGATTGACCTGAGCAGGAAGCAGATGGATTTTGAAATGATGTAGTGGGCGATGGGCTATAGGCGTTGGGCGATGGGTCAGTATGTCACCCATAACCCCTGGTGAATCTTTGTGCCCTGGTGACTTCGTGGCTATTTGTTTTTAAAAGACAGTCCTAATAGGGCTGAAACAATTGGGGTAAACATAAAGCCAATAAAAAAGGTCCACTCTTCCCCCAATTTGCTTTTCTTACCTATCCTCTCGGCTACGATCAGGGCGCCTGCATACCAGGCTGTAAATACGATAAAAAAGATCAGTTCCTGCATTTTAATAAAAATAAATGAGCAAGTAAATCAGTGGAATCAGGATTCCTAAAACAGTGAGCCAGGCTCCCCTGCCGGTGATTCCTTTCTTTCCCCTGACCAGGAACAGGCCGGTGATGGCCAGTGCGATCAGGGCGGCTGCATATAAGTCCGAGAACCAGGTCCAGTATTTAATGGGGTTATAATGAAGGTAATTCATTTCACGAAAGACCGAACGCCGCCTGTTTTTTTCGATCAGGCCTTTTCCTGAGCTCAGATTTACATAAACAACCCCGTTTTTAAGAAAGATCTTTAGACCATTTTCGCTTGGGAAATAGTGATTTTTATAGTTTTTGTACTCATCGTGCTGCTTCAGCATTTCAAGGATATCGGCCTTGTCTGACCTGTGATCAAGCGTTGTTTGTATGTCTTCAGCGGTGATGATATAATTGGGATTCCAGTCGTCGAGATGATTAATAGCAATGCCTGAAATTGCATAGATCAGGGTTACCCCAAAAAAGAGGTAGCCAAAATCCCGGTGGATCACCCTGAACCATTTTCTCCATGTAAGCCTGGCCATAATAAAAAATTATATCAAATTCAGGGATCAATAACTATGGTCTTCATAATTACTGATCCCTGACAAATTAATTTCTTTTATAAATACTTTGTGCCTGGTGAATTTATTATTCTTCGATAGGCTGCTCCACAACTACATACTCGAGGCATGACACAGAATATTGTGGTTTGTGGTAGATGTTCTCGTGGTCAGCATCTTCTACATGTCCTTCTTCATGTTCTTCGGCATTTTGGCCTTCACCAACAACCTCCGACTCCATTTCTTCTACAAAACCAAGCACCTTTATATATGATCCTTGAAGTTCCGGATCAAAGGCAGCCATTTCTTCACCGGGAGTAATCTTGATCCTGATATCGGGATCATCGGCGGTAATGAACATTTTCAGTCCGCCATGCTGGCAAACGTGAATCACTGTACCTTCCAGTGTAACTTCTCTTCCAACAAGCGTTTCGGCTTTTTCTTTAAATTCGGCCAGTGTCAAAGCTACCGGCGCATCTTCTACAACAACTTCTTCTTCAATTACTTGTTCCTGGTTGGTGGTTTGTTGGTTTCCACATGACCAGATAAAGACAGTTGCTAAAAGAATTAATAACAAATTTTTAATCATCATTTTTCCTTAGTTTTAGTTTTAGGGTGGCAAAATTACGAATTATTCCTCATCAATTACATTTTCCGGATTGATCTTCACCCCGTCATATTTCTTTTCTATTCCATTTTCAAAGGTAATAACCAAAAATGCAGAGCCATCATAATTATAAGTGATCCAGTCGCCATGCTTTCTTCCCATAATATAATTGCCCTTATCCCTCAGCTTTCCATTATCCCAGTACCAAAGATGTTCGCCATGTGGGTTATCCTCAATAAATTTCCCTTTAAATTTCAAGTCCCCGTTTGCGTAGAAAGATTTCCATTCTCCATCGCGCATACCTTCAATAAATTCACCTTCTTCCCGATGATCACCCATTTCGTAAAACCAATATCCATCTTCCTGTCCTTTCCAGTATGTGCCCTCAGTAATAATGTTACCCAGGTCGTCATACTCGGTCATCAATCCATCTGCAAGGCCTTCCTTAAAGTTCTCTTTTCTGTGCAGTATCCCCGATGAATAGTACCAGTTCCATACACCTTCACTTCGGCCCAGGCTATCATATAAACCCTTTTGTTCTACCTCGCCATTGAGATGATAAAATGTCCAGGGCCCAACCCTTATATCTGTATCATAATAACCTTCTCCTTTTAAAACACCGTTATCATAATATTCTTTCCAGGCCCCGGTTTTTTCTCCTTTTTCTGTAATGATCCCCTCACCAATGATCCTTCCGTGCTTGAAAATATAGGATTTTTCAATTTCTCCGTCTTCTGTGTATTCTCTCCAAACCCCTTCAGGTTTATCATCTTTATAGGTTGCTTTTACTTTTACTTTTCCATCAGGATAATATTCGGTTTTAATATCAAGTTTTGCCAGCTCAGCTACATATTCCTGTTTTTCTCCATCCACGAACTTATAGGCATGTATCAGCTTTCCATCTATATCATATTCTTTATAATATCCATTTCTCAATCCATGCTTATAGATACACTCCAGCTGGAGATTTCCGTTATCAAAATAATATTTCCAGTTTCCGTGTTTTTTCCCTTCATTATCCAGTCTGTTGATCCTTTCCCTGTTCGAAATAAAGCCTTTTTTATAGGTGATCAGCTGTATGATCCTTCCATCTTCAGCATATTCTTTGGCAATCCCTTCTTCGAGGCCATTCACATAGATCACTGTCTTTTTAAGCTGTCCCTCAGGATAATAATAGCTTGTTATTCCCTGTTTCAGGTCATCAATGAAGTTTTCTTCTATCTTTTCATTTTCCCTGTATGTTGTTCTTATCCCGTTTTTTCTTCCTTCTTTATAATTGATCTCCATTTTCAATACACCGGTTTCATCATAGAATTTCCAGATGCTGTCGAGCAGGTGATCCTTCCTGTTTCCTTCTGATAATAATATTCCTTCTTCACTGTAAGTTTTCCAGTATCCTTCCGGTTTTCCGTCTTTTATTATGCCTTCACTGCTTTTTTCGCCATTAGGATGATAAAAAACAGTAAATCCATCAGCCAGTACTTCATCCTGGGCATACGCCATGACACTAAATAAGAGTGCCAATGAGAATAGAATATATCTGATGACTTTCATTTATTTAATAAGGTTTAATTTTCGGGAGATATCGAGCATTTTATTGATCGGCTCCCTGGCTTTTTCAATTGTCTCCTGATCCAGAATGATCTCCGGTTTTTCATTCAGCATACATTTATAAAGTTTTTCCATGGTATTTAACTTCATATAAGGGCAATCATTGCATGAACATGTCTCATCGGTAGGTACAATGATGAATTCTTTCCCTGGAGAGTTTTTGCTCATCTGATGTAAAATACCTGTTTCTGTGGCTACAATATATTTCTGTGAATCATCAGTAGATGTATAGTTAAGCATTGCTGTTGTAGATCCAATAAAATCGGCTAATTCAAGCACCTGTGCTTTACATTCAGGGTGGGCTATAAGTTTCGCATCAGGATGTTCAATTTTAAGATTAATGATGGCTTCTGTATTTAATACATCATGAACTTCACAGGTCCCGTCCCATAAAACCATATTCCTTCCGCTGATACTATTGATATATCCTCCAAGATTTTTATCCGGAGCAAAAATTATTTTTTGATCAGCAGGAAATGATTCAACGATTTGTTTCGCATTTCCTGAAGTACAGATTACATCCGACATCGTTTTAATGGCTGCACTGCAGTTGATGTATGATATGACTATATGGTCAGGATGTTTCTTTTTAAATTCACTGAAAGCACCTGGAGGGCATGAATCAGCCAGGGAACATCCTGCATCAAGATCAGGAAGTAAAACCTTAGCAGACGGACTTAGTATTTTTGCAGTTTCTGCCATAAAATGAACCCCTGCAAAAACAATTATTTCACTATCAGCTTCTGCTGCCTGCTGCGATAAACCCAAACTGTCGCCAACATAGTCAGCAATATCCTGGATTTCCGGAACCTGATAATAATGAGCAAGAATAATTGCTTTCTTTTGTTTCTTTAATTTGATGATCTCATCCCTGTAATTCATATCCACCTAGCTTATCAACAATTATGTATTATAATATTTATCTTATAAAATTCTTATAATGTATATATCCTGTTAGTTCTCTTGAAAACTTTTATACGATATTCTTGACAATTGAAGTTATACAGTTTTATTAACAAATACAGACTACATTACTATTCTTAATACCTTTAAAAATAATACTTTATCATGTTATTGACAAATTCATTTTTATTATACTGTGAATAATTTTGTCTTAAAAGTATGGTGTTTTTCTGTTGAAAATAGCATCAACAATTTCTCATAAACTGCAGAAAACTATGCGAATTTATTATTTCTTCATGAATAATGGGATAAATAGAATTTCTATTCACATTAAATAACATTTTGGAAGCCTTATTAACAATACTTTGTTTATAAGTGTAAAGACTCTTAAAATTTTAAAATACAAACGTATTCGTGTAGCTTTAAAAAAGGCTAACTTTGTTAAAAATTTCAGTTTATGTTCGACAAACAGCAAGATCTTCCGATGGCCTGTGATCATGGTGGTTTTGAAATGAAAGAATTTCTTAAGACCAAACTGAAAAAGCTGGGGTATTCAATTAAGGATATGGGTACCTATTCATCGGAAAGTGTTGATTATCCTGATTTCATTCATCCCCTGGCAAAAGCTGTTAATGATGGTGAATATAAAATGGGTATAATTTTATGTGGAAGTGGAAACGGGGCCCAGATGACTGCCAATAAATACCCAAAAGTTCGTGCAGCTTTATGCTGGAGCCTGGAACAGGCAAAACTGGCTCGTGAACATAATAATGCGAATATCTTGTCATCTACCCGGTAGATTTATCGATGAAGCGCTGGCCATGGAAATGGCACTAATGTTTATCAATACTGAATTTGAGGGAGGAAGACATCAGCGCAGGGTACAAAAAATATCAAAGACTTTGTAAGTAATAGCAAGATGCCTGAAATTAAAAAGAAATTCATACAAGATGCCAATAAAAAGGCCTTTGATAAGGATCACAGAAAGACCATAAAGTATAATATTTCCAAGTACGACGCTGCCGTATCAATCGGAAAGGGCCAGTTTTGTAATCTTGAACTTGCAAAAACCAGGGCTGCCCACCTGAAGTACAAGATAATCAATGATCTTGAAAAATACCTGATCGAATTCGAATCCAACTTTAGTAAACGGGGAGGAAAGGTGATCTGGGCCCAGGATACTTCAGAAGCCGTTAAGGAAATCCTCAGGATAGTAGAAAAATACCAGGCTGGAAAAGTGGTCAAGTCCAAATCGATGACCACAGAGGAAATAAACATTAATGATGCCCTTGAGGCCAATAATGTAAATTCAATTGAAACCGACCTGGGTGAATACATTGTACAACTTGCAGGGGAAAAACCATATCATATTGTTACCCCGGTGATGCATAAGTCGAAAGAAGACATAGCAGAATTGTTCTATAATTTATTCGATCTTGACAAAAACAGTTCCCCAGAAGAAATTACAGGTTTTGTGCGTGAAAAGCTGAGAAATGAATTCACCACTGCTGATATAGGAATAAGCGGAAGTAATTTTCTGATCGCTGATACCGGCTCTATAGCCCTCACCGAAAATGAAGGAAACGGGATGCTTTCCATGTCATTTCCAAAGATTCACATTGTTGTTGCCGGTATTGAAAAACTAATCCCATCATTTATTGATCTGGAATTATTCTGGCCCCTGCTTGGATCATTTGGTACAGGCCAACATGTTACGGTTTATAATTCGATTGTGAGTGGTCCTAAAAAAAATAAAGAGACTGATGGCCCGGAAGAAATGTACGTGGTCTTGCTCAACAACAATCGCACAGAGTTATTAAAAAAGGAAAGGCAAAGAATAGCCCTTTCGTGTATTCGATGCGGGGCATGCCTGAATGCCTGTCCTGTTTATAAAAACATAGGTGGCCATGCTTATAATACTACATATACCGGCCCAATAGGATCTGTGATCAGCCCCTATATGAAAGGGATGAATAATTATAAACACCTGAGTTTTGCCTCCAGTCTTTGTGGTGCATGTACAGAGGTATGCCCGGTAAAGATCCCCCTGCATATGCTACTGTTGTTAAACAGAAACGATTCGGTTAAGGAAGGATATGTGACCGGCAGTGAAAAGCGCAGCATGAAAGGGATGAAAAAAATGATGCTGAAAAGAAAATACATGGATATGGGTGGCTTTGGAGTGCGCAACTATGTATTTAAAAAATACCTTGGAAGCAACTGGGGCCCGCACCGCGAACTCCCACCACTGGCCAAAAAATCATTCAACACCCTTTATAAGGAAAAAGACAGCTAGACCATAAGAATAACGAATATCGAATATCGAGTATCGAGTATCAAGTATCAAGTATCATTTAGGGCATCAGCTCTTCAAGCTTATTCCTCAAATCATCCCCTCTCAGATTTTTAGCAATGATGATGCCGTCGGGGTCGAGTAAAACACTTGAAGGGATCGATCGGATACCATATAATTTACCGGCTGCATTATCCCAACCCTTGAGGTCGGAAACCTGGTGCCAGGGTAAACCATCATCATGGATAGCCTGTATCCATTTTTCCCGGCTTTGATCAAAAGATACACCAAGCACGTCAAAGCCTTTGTCTTTAAAGTCATTATAACAGGCAACAACGTTTGGATTTTCTGCACGGCATGGCCCACACCAGGCGGCCCAGAAATCTACCAGCATATATTTTCCGTTACTAACTTCTGAGAGAGATACATCAACATCATTGGTATCTTTCATTGTGAAGTCAACCAGTGGCTGGCCAATGTTCACGAGTTTTAAAACAGCCACCCTTTCTGCAAGCAGCTTTGAATCGGGCAGTGAATCAAGGGATGGATCAAAATTATTTAGAATATTTTCAAGCTCTTCAACTGTCCAGGAGTAGGAATTCCTGTAAGCAATAAATGGTGATGTAAGCTTGTCATTGTGTACAAAAACATACTCTTTAATAAAGACCTCTTGTTCTTCGTAGGCCTTATCCATCAACACTTCAAGGCTATCTTGCAGCTCAACCAGTCCGGAATCTTTGGCGGCCCTGTAATCTTTGTAATAGGCCCGCATCCTGTCATCATACACACCTTTTTCATCAAGAAAAACCTGGTATTCGGTCTGTGCAGGAGAACCTGTAATGGTTGTAGCACCATAGTCGTCTTTGAAAACATTGACAACAATATCTCCCCCGTCAAGGAAGAGGGGTACATTTCTCCTAATATCCTTGATAAATATGTATTGCATATCAGGAAACCTTACAACGCCCTGCATGGAAAAAACGCCATCTTCCATGGTTACAGAATCAAGTTTAACCCATTCTCCATCTATCCTTTTCTGAAGATAAGCATAGCCGTCAACCACGGTATCAACATTGATCTTAAGGGTGTAGGTAAGTTCTTTTTTTTCAGTTGTGCAGGATGCTATAATTAAAGCAGTCAGCAGTAAATAAAAAAGTTTTTTCATGTTAGTTTATGTTTTTTTAATAGTTAATTATCAGGATATAAAGCTAATAAATTTCATTAATCTTTTTCTTTCTTTCTAATAAAGAGGTATTCTGTCAGCAATATCAGAACGAGGGTCGAAAAAGTACTGAACAATATTCGGTAGAGGGTTTGCGGCAATTCATTGAAACGAAACACCTCCAGAAGGAAAAACAAGCTGTGGTGTAAAAAGATCAAGACCAATGAATAAAGAAAGAACCACTGGAACCCCATGTCTTTGATCCCCGGCTCCATGCCCGACTCAACACCCTTACTGCCGGAGAGGAGGCGGATTAAGCCCGGCCTGCAAAATGCCATAAACACTGCTGCAGAAGCATGCATTCCCGGCGTATGTGCAAAAAGATCGATAGTAAGCCCAATGAAAAATGACGATATCAATAATAACCAACCCGGGGTTTCAAAAGGCAGTAAAAGGATAAACATCACATATAGGTATGGGTTGACATAACCATTGACCCGGATGTTATTCAGCACAAAAACCTGGATGAGAACCAGGACCAGAAAACGAATGATATTTCTTAATACAATGCTATTCATCAATAAGGTTCATATTAAGGCTGTCAAGTTCTGCCGAGGCCTTGTTTTTGGTTACATAAACATAATAGAGATTGTTGAAATCAGTAGAAAAGATCAACTCTGCCCTGTTAAGACTTCCCCCTTTAAAAACATTCTCCCCAACAACACCGATCAATAAATTTTCAGGAAAAAGAAAAGAATAGCCACTGGTAACAACCGTATCACCAGCCATGGGGGTAATATGGGAAGGAATGTCTTCAAGCATACCTTTCCTGTAGTCGATACCATCCCAGCTAATATTAACCATTTGTCCATTATTTTTCAGGCGGGCACTGATCCTTGCGTCCTTATGAAGGAGCGACATGGCAGTGGCATAGTGACTGGAAACCTCCACAATGATCCCAGCCACCCCCTGTGGAGAAACCAGGCCCATTTCTCTTTCAATCCCATCATTACTTCCCTTGTTGATCATGATGTAGTTGTTCCTGTTCCTGGTTGTATTGCTGATCACCCTGGCCGGGATGAACGCATAAGTCGTATCTCGCCCATACAGGCTGTCTGTCGCAGTGGGAAACTGTTGAAGCAGCTTGTTCAGCTGTGCATTTTCACCGACCAGTTGTTTATTGGCTTGTTTCAAAAAGAAATAATCACCAATAGATGAGAATGCGGAATGGAAAGACCCGGTAATTATGTTGGAAGAATTGATAAAACCAGCTTTCTGAAAATTATTATGGTTAGCCAGCAATAAAAGGGCTGTCAGTTCGAGGAAAACGAACAAAAAGAAGAACGACTGTTTTTTCAGAAAGAGAAACAGATACTTCATGGACTTGCCATTTCCGGGTTTTAAAAAATCAATTTTTCCCCATCACTGTGTCAGGGGGGATCCTATTTAATAAGGAATGTAAACTTGTCAAAGTTTTTCAAAGCAATACCGGTTCCCCTGGCCACAGCCCTGAGCGGATCTTCGGCAACATGAATGGGCAGCTTGGTTTTCATGTGAAGCCGCTTGTCGAGGCCTCGCAACATCGAGCCGCCTCCAGCCAGGTAAATCCCTGTGCGATATATATCAGCCGAAAGCTCCGGAGGTGTCATCTCCAGGGCATTGAGTACGGCAGCCTCAATTTTTGAGATCGACTTATCCAAACAATTGGCTATTTCCTGGTAGTTAACGGTGATCTCTTTCGGGATGCCTGTAAGCATGTCACGACCATGTACCGGGTGGTCCTCAGGAGGATTTTCAAGGTCGGGAATGGCAGCCCCAACTTCAATCTTGATCCTTTCCGCAGTTCTTTCACCAATATTGATATTATGTTGCTTGCGCATATACTCCATAATGTCGTAGGTGAAATCGTCGCCGGCAATCCTGATCGACTTGTTATTTACAATACCTCCCAGGGCAATCACAGCGATCTCACTGGTGCCGCCGCCAATATCGATCACCATATTACCGGTAGGCTCCAATACATCAATACCGATTCCAATAGCTGCAGCCATGGGTTCATGGATGAGCTTTACTTCTTTTGCCCCGGCCTGTTCGGCCGAATCCTTAACGGCACGTTCTTCTACCTCTGTAATGCCCGAAGGGATACAAATAACCATTTTCAGGGCAGGCGGAAACATCGTTTTCCTGGGAAATATCATTTTGATCATCTCCCGGATCATATATTCTGCCGACTGGAAATCAGCAATAACCCCATCGCGCAATGGCCTTATCGTTTTAATATTCTCGTGGGTTTTTCCATGCATCATCATGGCCCGCTTTCCAACAGCGATGATCCTTCCGGTATTTCTTTCAATTGCTACAATGGAGGGCTCGTCCACCACTACCTTGTCGTTATAAATAATGATGGTATTGGCCGTTCCCAGGTCAATCGCTATTTCTTTTGTAAAAAATGAGAAAAGTCCCATATCCTTATAGTATTAATGTTTAAAATGCCGGAATCCGGTAAAAACCATTGCGATATCATGCTCGTTGCAATAATCAATGGAATCCTGATCCCTGACCGACCCCCCGGGCTGAATTACAGCAGTAATGCCTGTTTTGTTTGCTATTTCAACAGAATCAGCAAAGGGAAAAAATGCATCTGATGCCATCACGGCACCCTATAATTCAAAACCAAATTCAGCCGCCTTGGCAATGGCTTGCTTCAGGGCGTCTACCCTGGATGTTTGTCCAACGCCGCTAGCCACTAGCTGTTTGTTTTTGGCCAGCACAATCGCATTTGATTTTGTATGCTTAACGAGCTTATTGGCAAAGAGCAAATCTTCAATTTCTTCTTTGGAGGCAGCCCTATTCGTTACAGTCTGAAGATCACTGGCCGTTTCAGTTTTAATATCCTTATCCTGTACGATCACTCCGTTTAAAAGGGACCGAAAAACCATTGATGGTATCTCACCCGCCTTTCTTTTCAGGATGATCCTGTTTTTCTTCCCCTTTAGTATTTCAAGCGCCTCATTATCATAATCGGGGGCAAGAATTATTTCAAAAAACAATTTATTGATTTCCTCAGCAGTCAGCTTGTCAACAGCCTTATTGGTCACCAGTACTCCACCAAAAGCAGATACGGGGTCGCCCGCAAGTGCATCTTTCCATGCATCAAATAATTCGGGCCTGCAGGCAAGCCCACAGGCGTTATTGTGTTTTAGAATGGCGAAGGTGGTTTCCGAAAATTCATCAATCAGGCCCACGGCTGCATCGAGGTCACCAAGGTTGTTATATGAAATTGCCTTGCCGTGCAACTGTTCAAATACCTGTTCAGGTTTACCATAAAACGTTCCCTGCTGGTGTGGGTTTTCTCCATAACGAAGAACTGTTGATTCTTTTAAGCTCAGCTTGAAAGCCTCCCCTCCATCTGAAAAATAGCTAAATATGGTCGTATCGTAGTGAGAAGAGATATTAAAAGCATAGGATGCAAAACGTTTTCTGTCTTCTATGGAGGTTGACCCCTCTTTCTCCCTTAAAAGCGACAGGAGCTCACCATAATGATCCATGGAGGGAACAATCATAACATCTTTGAAATTCTTTGCAGCTGCCCTGATGAGGGATATACCACCAATGTCAATTTTTTCGATGATCTCAGCTTCGTCATTAGTAGCGGCCAGCGTTTCTTCAAAAGGATAGAGATCAACAATGACCAGGTCAATTTCCGGAATGTTGTATTCGCTAAAATGCGCCCGGTCAAGCTCATTGTCACGCCTTCCCAATATGCCACCAAAAACTGTCGGATGAAGTGTTTTAACGCGCCCACCGAGAATAGAGGGATACGAAGTAAGGGACTCAACAGTTGTGGCTTTGATGTTTAAATTGGTGATAAAATCAAAAGTTCCGCCCGTTGAAATAATTTCAACACCTAAACTATCGAGCAGGGAAACAATTTCCCCCAGTCCATCTTTATGGTAAACAGATATTAATGCCCTTTTAATTTTTTTCACAAAGAAATGTTTTTGGTAATGATGCTGTGAAAGCCGCAAACCCCAAATTTAGTGCATATTTTTAAATATATTGCATAACTTTACATTTTGTTTGATCCTACGGGCGCATGATATTTTTTAAACTTTTACGGGAGAGTTATTATTTTGCCATTCACGAGTTAATGGTGAATAAAACCAGGACCATCCTTACCCTGCTCGGTATTACCATCGGAATTTTTTCTATTATCAGCGTATTAACCGTTTTTGATTCTCTTGAACGTTCAATGCGAAAGGGCATCGACTCGCTTGGAAGCAATGTATTATTTATTCAGAAGTGGCCCTGGTCAATGGGTGGGGAATATCCGTGGTGGAAGTATTATCAGCGGCCGGATCCAACAATGAAAGACCTCCGTGAGATCCAGCATAGAAGTGTGGCTTCTGAGGGCGCAGCCCTGTTTATAAATGTGAGCAGGAATGTACATTACCTGAATAACCGGATTGAAGATGTTAATGTGATGGCCATCACGCATGATTTTGCAAAGATCATGCCCATGGAAATTGCAAATGGAAGATATTTTACGCCTATAGAGTCTAATAGCGGCAAGAATGTGATCATACTTGGAGCGAATATTGCAGAAAACCTGTTTAATACACTCGACCCGGTAGGAAGAAAAGTGAAGGTGTTCAATCAAAAGCTCGAAGTGATCGGTGTTTTAAAAAAAGAAGGGGAGGATCTATTCGGGAACACCTCTGACGAAGAGGTTATCATACCCATGAACTATGCCCGAACCGTATTGGATATCAGAAAATTGTCTACGACGATCCTTGTCCGGGCATTACCCCACGTTTCCAATGCTGAGCTTATTGATGAATTAACCGGGATTGTTCGCTCAGTCCATAAACTAAAGCCCTCTGCCGATAATGATTTTGCCATTAATGAGACCGACATCATTACACAGAGCTTTGATCAGCTATTTAGCATTATTGCCATGGTGGGCTGGATCATAGGTGGATTTTCCCTGATGGTTGGCGGTTTTGGAATCGCCAACATCATGTTTGTGTCGGTCAGGGAGAGAACCAATATAATCGGCATTCAGAAATCGCTTGGTGCCAAGAACTTTTTTATTCTGATCCAGTTTCTTTTTGAAGCAATATTTCTTTCGATGATTGGAGGAAGTGTTGGGCTGATCCTTGTTTTTGCAGGCTCTTATGCGGCCACTAATATGCTTGGATTTGAAATCATTTTAACCGGGAACAAGATCCTCATTGGCCTGGTAACCTCTTCGGTGATCGGCCTGGTTGCAGGCTATGTTCCGGCCCTGATGGCATCAAGGCTGGATCCGGTGGAGGCCATGCGTATGAATGCATAAAAAAAGCACCCCCGGAAGAGGTGCTTATATTTATTTTTTATACGGATATATTAATAGAAATACCGCCTGTAATCCAATATCTCAGCATTATTTTCAAGTGCCCTGTAAGGATAATTATTATTCAGGAACGACTCAAAACCCATCTTTTTCTGACTAGCGTATGATGCATAATCATCCAGACCGGGAGCCTTAAATAACATATCAACCTCCATCACAAAAACACCGCCATTACCTTCAAGGACACCGGTATTCTCCCCTTCACTAAGGGTAAAGAGTTGTCCAAGTACATTATTCTCGGTTCCATAACCAGGCAGGTTTCTTGAACTAAAGGTTATATTCTCGTTGGTGTCGACCGTGGTATTAAAAGCCTGGGCGATAACGTAGATATCGTCTGTGCCCAGTTCATTGATCTTTTCCTTGATATAATCAGCTTTTCTCTTATTTAAGAGCTGTGTTGCCAGTCGTTCTTTCATATCTTCAAAGGGTATTGTGCCCTCTTCTCGCCCAACAGTGTAAACAGCCACAATAAATTGTCCGCCAATATCAAATAAAGGAGAAACCTCGCCAGGCTCCCTTTCGTCCCAGAACGTCCAGCGAACGACCTGCCTGGTGTTTTCCATTGCGGGCAGGTTTATTTGCATTTCCCTGAGGTATTGGGCTTGTCTTTTTTCCAGCCCCTGATCAATTACTGCCTGATCGAATTTTTCCCTGGTATTATTTTCTCCTGCAAAACGCGAAGCGATTGCATAATATTCGTCAAAGGTTTTGGAGCTATACTCGATAGGAACCTGGATCTGTGCCACCCTGACCCTTTCTTCAGCATCTGTGAGGCCGGTCACATGGATAATATGATAACCAAATGGGGTTTCTGTTAACACAATGTCTCCTACCTCACCATTAATAGCCGCTTTGTTAAAAGCGTAAACCATTTGCCCATCTTTAAACCAGCCAATGTTGCCGTTGTTGTTAGCAACCGACCCATCATCCGACATTGCTGTTGCAATTTCAGGAAGCTTGGTGACATCTCCCCTGAGAACATTATAAATGCTATCGGCAAGCAGTGCGGCCTCATCTTTTGAGCGAGCAATATTGGGGTCGGCCCTGAAAGCACCCTCATAGGCAATTAAAACATGCTCAGCACTGGCGGAGTCCGGACGGACCTGCCTGTCAATCAACTTAGCCATATACCATGTTGCACCGTCTTTATAGGGCTCAACAAAAATACCGAGCTCTTCTGAAAACATCAGCGAATCGATAAAAACAGAAAGCTCGCCTTTTGCATACCAGCTGCTGTCGTATCTATTGCCAGGGATGTTATTTACGTATTCAGCAGGATCATTGCTTCTTATCCAGTCAGCATAAATATCCATCGTTTCTTCTTCAATTGCCTGAAGGTCTTCGTCAGAAGGAAGGATATTGAATATGACATACTCTATGTCCCTTGATTTGTTTTCAAAGTACATGTGTTTTGTTTCCTCATAATAATCCCGGTACTGATCATCAGTAGACTCTTCAACAAGGCTGTCAGCAATATCGGCATATTTTATACCTACAAACCTGAAACCCACACCATCGGAAGAGTTTTTATAGTCCATTTCGGCCAGGGCATCCGGAACATAGTATCCCTTGCTGAGCAGCGCCCGATATTTACTACTCAGGCGATCATTGTAGATAAACTCTTTAAAATTTTCCCATTGTGCCCTGTCTCTTGGTGGAAGCTGGTCGATGTTTTGCATGTATTGCACCACCAGGTTTGGGTCATACATTCCGCTCTCATTCACAAAATATTGCCTGATCAGCCTGTGTGGGTCATTGCCACGAAGGAGGTCGATCATTTCGTCTGCTGTTACTTTAAGGCCGAGCTTATCATATTCTTCCTGCATGATCACTTCGTTCAGCCTTTGTGTCCAGGTCTGATCTTTTATGTTGAATATTTCCTCTGCAGTGAGATCCGGCTTTTGTTGGTTAATTTTTGTCAGCTCTACGTTTTGAAGAGTCAGCCCCTCAAATTCCATAAGAGACAATGATTGCCCGTTGATTATTCCAACTTCACGTTTTGATCCGGGTCCGCTTGAGTATCCAAGAACATTTTTAGCCCAATCAATAAGATTTGGTCCGACCAAAAATGCAACAAGTGAAATTCCAACCAATATAACTGCTATCGCAGAGTTCTTCCTAATATATCCTATTACTGCCATTTCCTCGTATTTTTTAGAATTTGCAAAGGTATGATTTAATTTGAGATTGTGAACAAAATCAGTCGATTTTTAACCTCACCTGTTCAATGCGGTTTTCGCTGGCTTGCAGGATAGTAAAGGAGAATCTGCCAACAGAAATCTCTTCCTTAAGATTTGGGATGCTTTCATGGTTATTGATGATAAATCCCGCAATTGTCTCATAATCATCAGATTGCGGCATCTCAAAATTATATTTTTCGTTAAGGTAATCAATTTCAAGCCGGCCAGACAGAATAAACTCATTATCAGAAACTTGCTTTTCGGTAAACTCATCCTCATCATATTCATCCTCAATTTCGCCAAATATTTCTTCAATGATATCTTCCATGGTTACAATTCCGGCAGTTCCACCAAACTCATCAACAACTATGGCAATGCTCTTATGCTGCTTGAAAAACATCGAAAGGACATCATTTGCAAGCATGGTTTCGGGAACATAGAATACTGAGCGCATAATTGATTTGATATCCCTGGGGCTTTTGAAAAGATCGGAGGAGTGTATATATCCGATAATATTATCGATCGACTCATTAAAAAGCAGGATTTTGGAGAACCCAGTTTCAATAAATACTTTTCGAAGCTCTTCGAGCGATACATTTTCGTCGACGGCTGATATTTCGGGCCGGGGCACCATACATGCCCGTAATTTTACGTTTGTAAAATCCAGGGCGTTCTGCACCATTTGTATCTCCTGGGCCACATCTTCGTCTTTCAGTGTTTCGCCGGAAAAATTAACAATATAGTCATTCAGGTCTACCGGGCTAAAAACATAAGCCTGCTGCAGGGATTTGATTCCAAAAACAATCCGTAAAAGCCATCCGGCAAGGCCTGTGAACAAATAAATGATAGGAAAGAACATGTAATAGAAAAGAAACACGGGAATGGCAAAAAAATTAAGGATGGCATTTGGATTTTGTCTGAAAAGAACCTTTGGAAGAAACTCAGCTGTAAAAAGGATAACAAGGGTTGCGATGATGGTTTGGATTAACAGCACAATAACTTCAGAATCAAAAAATCCGGGTAGCAGGCCGGAAATCATTGGCTGAAGCAAGTCAGCCATAGCAATACCATAAACAACCAGGGCAATGTTGTTCCCGAGGAGCAGGGCGCCAATAAAGCGTGAAGGGTGTTGATTAAAGTGCGATAATATCCTTCCCGACAACAAGCCCTTACTTTTATCAAGCTCGATCTTCAGGTTATTTGAGCTGACAAATGCAATCTCCATCCCCGAAAAGAATGCAGAGAACAGCAATGTTATCAGTATGATTAAAATATAATCCATCAGCTTTAAGCGACACTTTATTCTTCGTCTTCCTTAACGTCAATTTCTCCCGAAGGATGTAAAATCCTTCGTTTCGAAAAATCCTCATCGGCCAAGAGGGTATCACCATACAACACTCCGTCATCTGAGGTTATCTTGACAAATTTATAAGAGTAGATCAGTTTTTTATTTCGATCCCAGGTTAATTCTTCAGTATCCAGGCGTTCACCGGTTTCAAAGTTGATCACTACTACATTTTCACGCGCCTCCATTAGTTTCTTTTTACTGTAATGTATGCCATAATTCCCACTAATGGTCGTTGTTATATTTAATAGGGAATCAAAAAATTCTACCAGAAAACCATCTGGAAAAACCATGTACGGGTCATCTCCTTCATACGCATGCATCACAGGACCGGTGAGCCTGATCTGTACCTCCGCAGAATCGCTGAAGGTGAAATCAATATTCTTGGCAGAAACATCAGGAATAGTATCACTGAAATCCATTGCGGCGATTTCACTCAGGTCGTTTTTACATGCGAAAAGCATTGTTATTATGAAAAACATAACAATGCTTTGTAATGTGTAAAATAGTTTGAATTCCTTAAATAGGGGTTTCAATTCAGTGTATTATTGGTTAGTTCTTTGCCGCCCTGACCTTTGTTTTTTCATTGATCCAGCATTCGACAATGTACTCATCGCCTTCGTTCAGGTTGTGGAAGAAAATATCTTCCTTTGGCGGGAAATATACTGAATATGACCTGATCCTGTCATTGGCTACATCAGCAACTTCCGGGTCAACCTGTTTAGCTTTGTAATACTTATCAACGGCTACCCAATAAACAGCTTTCTTTTCAATTTCGTTTCCGCCACAAGTTTTATTGCTGGCCGCATACATGTCACCGATCATGATATACGGATTACCATTATTGGGGCGCTCGCCGATACTTTTCATGGCGTATGTCCTGGCGGAACTGTAGTTTTTCAAGTTCCTGTAGCACTCTGCAACATACAGAAAGGCGTCAGCTCTCGTTTCACTATCATCAAGCTTTTCACCTTCTTTCAGGTAATCCACAGCCTCCCCGTACTTTTGGTTTTTCATGAGCATTTTACCGATCATATAGGCTGATTCAGGAGAAGGCTCGAGATCATAGAGTTTTACGGTTGCATCGAAATATAGCTGATCATCAGTACATTTTTTCCTATCAAGGAGCCTGGTAAGCTTCTTTAACATCTTCAAATCTTCAGGGTTTTCCTGGAATTTGGGAGTATAGATTTTGATGATGGCCTCGCAGGTGGCAAAAGGCTCAAATATCAGGTCGATATTACCCCTTACATTCTCCCAGTTGGACAGCTTCCTTTCGTTGTCTTTATTTGTCTCCAGGTTGACTTCGATGATTTTGCTGCAAATCTCATAATTGTCGAAAATAATATCTTCTGAGATTTTCTTCTCGTCGATCATTTTCTTGGTGGCGCGCATCAGGAATACAAGTACATCAGGGTATGAGACATCTCCTTCCAGCTCAACAGATCTGGTAAGAATTTTATATGCCTCTTCATAATCTGCAAGCCTGAGCTGATACAGGTCAACACCCTTTCTTCCTAAAACAAATCCTTCTTTCCCAAAATATTCGATACGTGAATCATACAGCATCATCAGTGTATCAATGTATGCATTCTTTACGTCAGCATCTTTTTCGCGTTTGATGAAGTGGGTGTATATTTTAGCCCCATCTAAATATGTACCCTGCCTGGCGGCCGGACAGAAATTGTAAACCCTTCTCCAGGGGCCGATGGCATCATTCACAGATGTGCTTTTATAGCCACTGGCCTTCCACTGCTTATAAAACTCACTGTACAGGGATAGATTCATTATGCATTCAACGCTATCTTCCGGGGTGGCGCCATACTTTCCCTGTGCAGCTACTTTTGAGGTTAGCGAAATTCCCGCTACCAATGCCACTACAAGCATTAATGATATGAACCTGATTTTCATTTCTCTATAATTTAGATGTTATTATCTGTATTTGTGTTTAACAAACCATTTTTCGTAAATCGACAGACCAAAGGTAAATTTAAAAAAATTCTCCTGAACCAGGTTATTTTTAACTGTTCCTCTGTTTCCAAACTCAAATGCAAAGTTAAGCATTGATTTAGAGCGTCTGAACGGAAAACCTAGTCCAAAACTTATACCAAACTCTTTAATCGGTGTATTATTGATTTCAAGATAAGTGTTTTCAAAACGGCCACCCACCCTGTATCTAACTTTATGCCAGTATGATGTAATGCTATTATGATTGGGAATATATTCTCCCCCAATGTTAAGAGAAAAGCTGTTCTGCAGGGAGTCGCTTCGGCCATATGACCTGTATTCTTCCCAGTTTCTCCAGCTTACATCAACACTAACAAGAAAGTGATTGCCCTTCCTCAGGGACACACCACCACCAATTCCTGCAGGAAAATCAAGGGTTCCCTTTTGAGAAGGATTATATGCCACGGTATCCTTTGGCAGCTGGATATCTATATCATCTCCACCACTAAAGAAATTCTGGGCAATGTATTGTCTTGTTGAATTCAGCTTCACAGCGGGCTTAAAAACCACTCCTGTCCCAATCTCCATTCCGTTTTTAAGGGGAATGAAATACTGAACACCAATATCGAACATGACATCGGAAATATGATCATAGTTATCTATGCGGGTGCTGAGTTTGGATAATGAGTCCGGAAAAGTGACTATGCGTCGCCTGTCGATCACCCCCCACACATAAGAGGCGTTAATTCCAACAGATAAATTATCAGTGATCTTGAACCCATTTCCAAGATGGAATTGGTTTAAGCCCCCGCCTCCTTCATATATAAAACGAACAGTACCCACATCTTCAACAAACTCCTCATTATATACATAGTATCCGACGTTGCTGAACGGGATCAGGCCAAAGCTTGTCCTCCACCACTTTGTAACCGGTGCACCAAATAAGATATAGCCGAGTGAGCCATAATCTGCGCTCTGGCTTATCTCCGTAGTTTTGAGCGTGTTATACATCCCGAGAGCAGAAATATTAAAAAGAAAAGAGGTGGAATCAAAGCCCGTATATGAAGCAGGGTTTTTAATGTTCATATAATTGTCGCTGCGGATGGCAAGACCAACATTTCCCATAGCGGCAAGCGTAACGCTGTAGTGATTTTTCCATAGCTCGCCAACCCCGTATCGCGAATACGGTGAGCTGATACTGGCCTGTCCTAATGCCGTTTCCGAGACAAAGAACATTAACAGTAAAGCAACAATCAGGGGGGCAGTATTAGGTCTTATCATTAAATGCTAGAATTATATTGAGGCCGGTTAAAACGATATTTGGGACTGCAAAGATGTTATTTTTTAGGTTTTTATCAAAATAATCAAGGTTGCCGCCACTTAATATTACTGTTAAATTTTCATAATTCTCCTCATAAGAGGAAATGATTCCACGAAGCTCGGCTTTAACACCATTAATTACTCCCGACCGGATTGATGTTTCCGTTGAATTTCCAATAAGGACAGGGTCTTTTTCAGGTTCTATTAACGGCAGTTTGTCTGTAAAATTATGCAAAGCCGCAAAGCGGAGGTGAATACCCGGAGAAATACTGCCTCCTAAATAAATCCCCCCGGAATCAATAAGATCATAGGTAATGCATGTTCCTGCCTCAATTAGCAGGATATTTTTACCCGGAAACAAATGGTTGGCTGCCACAACACCAGCAATTCTGTCGACCCCCAGGGTGTTGAATGTGGTGTACCGATGTTTGATGGGCAGTTTTGTTTTATAATCAAGGATATGAAGTGGAATCGGTATTGAAATCTGCTCCCGAATATTATCAGGAAGATCTCGCACTGAACCGATAATGCAGGCTTTTGTAGCCGGAAATTGTTTCAGTGTGCTATTAATGGCAGCAGGGTCGAGGCTGGCGTGGGTGCGGATCTGGATAATTTTATCCTGGTCAAAAATGGCCATTTTGACCAAGGTGTTGCCAACATCTATTACAAGGTTCATATTGCCGGGGATAAAATCTGCCGCAAAGGTAGTTATTTTATTGTCCTGAAGGAGAACAAAAGGCCACTTATTAACAATTGCATGTTATGTAACTCACAGAAAACCAATAGATTTATTCAAAGTTAACAAAAAGGTTTTTAAAATTAATTTTCTGTTTTATCTTTGCAGTCCGTTTGAAACAAAGGGTGCCATAGCTCAGTAGGTAGAGCAACGGACTGAAAATCCGTGTGTCCTTGGTTCGATTCCGAGTGGCACCACAAAAAAGCCCAGCAGAAATGCTGGGCTTTTTTACTTCTTCTATCTTCAATCGCCTTCCCTCCATCTCCTTCAAAAATTAACTATCAACAATCTTAAACCGAATTCTTCCTTCGTACTTTGTTGCTTGTCCAAAAAACCTGCCTGCCGGCAGGCAGGATACCAAAAAAAGACACCCCCGGACAAGGTCTTCAGTCTGGTTGTTGTCGTTCAATTCAAATCGAATCATTCAGACTGCGCACTGGGAATAGTAACATTATGTAAATTTGGCATATAGAATAAAAAAAAACCTTCTAGTGAGAGATTTCTACCAATTGGTAATTGTTTTGATTTTAGCACTAATTCCTATTGGTATGTTGTCTCAGCAAGCCCAATTTTCAGTCCAGACGCTTTTTGGTCCGACATGGTATAGTATGGATGATTATGAAAACTCAAAATCAGCATTGAATTTCAATTATTCTGCAGGTGGATACCTGATGGTAAATATTCCAGTTGGAACCAGCACAATTTCATTACGGTCGGGGTATTATTATGACACGAAAAACTACGTCATTAACTATGACAATAAGATCAGCTGGCATGATAAAAAAATTGAGCGAAAATATTCGTATGGCAATGTTCCTCTTTTGTTTGAGGTTAGGTTTAATAAAAAAGACAAGTTTTATCCGTTCATTTCAGTAGGAGTAGTATTTGGGAAATTGTTATCGGCAGAACAAACTTCAGAAAAAGTTGATGGAACCGTATATGAAGGTTTTAATTTTGGCAAATCATATAATCAAGAAAAACAGACCGATTTTCTTATTTGTACAGGAATAAATTATCGACTGACTAGGTTGTTTCTAATCCGAATTGAATTTTTTATGAGCCAGCAAGTTAATGAGGGAGGTGGTCACAATATGGATAGGTTTGGGGCGTTTTCCTATGGTATCAAAACGGGCATTCAATTTGATATATTTCTTCCAAAAAAAATGCTGGAATAAATTGATTTTCAAATGTAGATAATCAATCAATCGAAAATTATAAAAACCCCACGCCTCAAGCCCCGGGCCTCACACCTACAGTGCCTTGATCTTAATATTCCTGAACCATACATCATCACCATGATCTTGCAGGACAATGTAGCCCTCCGATGCGGGATTCATGAAGTTTGGGTAATCCTTGAACTTGCTGTTAGCAACCATATTTCTCCAGTCGTCGGTCCAAAGGTGATATTCGAGCACATTTTCACCATTCATAGTATGAACAACAGTGCCTTTATAAACCATCACCCTGGCCTCATTCCATTCTCCTGCCGGCTTAACAGCCTCGAACTTTCCGGGGATCAGGTCATATAATGCACCTGCGGCCCTGTTTCCATCTACACCAAGCTTAGCGTCGGGGTGTTTATCGTTGTCGAGGATCTGCATTTCGGGCGCGCTTTTCCATACCGGATCTCCAGGGATTTCCTGGGCGAGGTAAAAAATTCCGCTATTTCCGCCTTCAGAGACCTTCCACTCCAGGGTCAACTCAAAATTGCTGAATTTTTTATCGAACAAAATGTCTCCGCCTCCTCCGGCCTCTCCCCTGCCGGAACCAAGTACATGAATGGTTCCATCAACGATCTCCCAACCATTTTCAGGAAAAGCCTCTCCATTATATGAGCGCCAGCCATCGGATGTAAGGCCATTGAACATCAGCATCCATCCATCCTCAAGCTCCTGTTTTGGAAAGTGTATTTGGCCTGGATGTTGCGTCAATGGCAACCACCTGTTCTTTTGTTTTCTTTTTTTTCGTTTCCTGCATATTACAACCGCATAATGCGATGGTAATAATCAGGCTTATTATTAGTGTATTTTTCATGCTAATTGTTTTTATCGTTATTACTATAGCTTCCAGCCCTCTCTGTAGTTATGCTTGATATATTCTTCAGCAGCAGGTTTGGCTTTGATGGTTGCATACTGGGTATCGAAATGCGGATGTCCGTTGATTACGGTGAACTTATCTGTTGTTACAACCCTGATCTCGTCATCATCACCTATATTGGTTATCATCATCTTTTCTCGCATCCCATTTCAGCTTGCGTTTCAGGTCCTGGAGGCGGATTGCAAGGTTTCCCATTACCACAACTTCATTCATTGGTCCGGCATATCCGAAATTGGAGCTGCACTCTATTCGGCTGTCAGGGTCTTCCTTACAGGCCCTGATCCAATCAAGCTCATGGCCACCCTCCATTGCCTTATCAATCTCTTCTCAGGCTTGGTTCCGGCCGCTTATAGCTCTTATCAAGCTCTTCCGGGAAGCAGCTTTGGGTTCCTGCCATAGGCTCCACAAATAAGCTTTCCTTTAGTGCCAATAAACAGGCATCCGCCACTCCAGTCGCCCATAGGCTCCCCGTCGGTAAGTTCTGCCGGCCTTGGGGGCAGCAGCCCGCCATCATACCAGCTCACTTTTACCGGGACAAGTTTAAGCTTCTTATGTTTTCCCCTGTCGGGAAACTCATAATGAACTGCAGATGCCTATAGGGGCGCTTTCGGTATTTACCTGTGTAGAGCTTCCATACAGGATAGTCAGGATTACCTAGCCTAAGCGCCTTATAAACAGGATCGAAAATATGGCACCCCATATCGCCTAATGCACCCGTTCCAAAGTCCCACCATGCACGCCAGTTCCATGGATGGTAAACAGGATTATACGGACGCCATGGTGCGGGCCCGATAAAGAGGTCCCAATCCAGTGTTGGAGGTAGAGATCGGCGTTTCTGTCGGCCGCTCAAGACCCTGTGGCCAGATAGGCCTGTTGGTCCATGCATAAGCCTCAGTCACCTCTCCTATAGCCCCGTCCCATATCCATTCACAGATTTGCCTGATGCCCTCACCGGAGTTTCCCTGGTTACCCATCTGGGTGGCAACGCCATGTTTATTCGCCAGCTCTGTCATTAGCCTGGATTCATAAACTGAGTGTGTAAGGGGTTTTTGGAGTATACATGTTTCCCCATCTTCATGGCATGCGGCCGCAGTAATGGCATGAGTATGGTCAGGAGTGGCAATAACAACCGCATCGATGTCATCACCTATGTCGTCAAACATCTTACGGTAATCTTTATATTTTTTAGCATTTGGATATTTTTCAAACATGCCCGATGCATAGTCCCAGTCAACATCGCAAAGGGCGACAATATTCTGGCTATTACAGTTGTTGATGTTGGTTCCACCAACACCGCCGACGCCAATTCCGGCAATATTAAGCTTGTCGCTGGGGGCCAGATGGCCAAGCCCACCGATCACATGGCTGGGAAGAATGGTTACTCCCGCCGTTGCCAGGGATACGTTGCCGATGAACTTTCTGCGACTAATGCCGTTTTTCTTGTTTTTTTCCATAGGTTACGAGTTTTATTATAGCGATTATTTGATTTTGATTGCCCTATTCTCTATGCTGCTCTCGAAAGCTTTTTCAATGATAAAGATAACATCTCTGGCGTCTTCGGGGGGTATTGCCTGGGGTTTATTTTTCAACAGCACATCATATACGTTATCATAAAAACCCATATAGTTACCCTTTTCTGTAGGGACCCTTGAAAGATCAAAAGGGGTGGCCTGGCCAACACCCAATGTACCCCAGAATTGCTGGTCTTCTGCTCCCCAGTCTTCACCAATGGGCATTTCTCCGGCTTTCAGTGCGCTTTCCTGCGGATCAATTCCCCATTTAGAAAAATTTCCCTCCACTCCATCGATAATAAAGCGAGGCCCGATATCCCTGACCATCATTCCGGCCTGAAGCACAATGGTTTTGTCCTGGTAAATAAGATGAAGATCAAAACTGTCATCAACAGGGCTGCCAGGTCTTTCTTTTTTAATTTCTGCCCTGATGCTCTGGGGTAGACCAAAAAGGCAAAGAGCCTGATCGATCAGGTGGGCACCCAGGTCAAACAAGATTCCCCCTCCAGGCATGTCTAGATCGCGCCAGGCACCAGGTTTCATTTCCGGGCTAAACCTGTCGAAATGTGCCTCATAGTATTTTATTTCCCCTAATTTTCCTTCTGAAATCAGCTTTTTAATCGTCAGAAAGTCACCATCCCAGCGGCGGTTATGGAAAACAAAGATCTTTTTTCCTGTTTCTTTCGACAGCCTGATCAGGTGGTCGGCCTCGCTGCTTGTTGGAGTGAACGGCTTTTCGATAACCACATGCTTACCTGCTTCCAGGGCTTCTTTCGTCATTGGGAAATGGAAGATATTTGGTGTGGCCACTACCACCAGACGAATAGCAGGATCAGAGAGGAGGTCCCGGTGATGCTTTAATATTTTTACATCAGGATAGATTTTCCTGGAATCCTGTCTGTTTCGTTCAACAATAGTGGAGAGCTTGAAACCCGGATGCGAATGAATGAATGGGGCATGAAAAACCTTGCCCGATAAGCCAAAACCAATGATACCGGTATTGATAGGGGGTCTCATTAAATATTGTTACTGAGGTAATCAAAACTTTTCTGAACACTTTCAAAGCCATCACCTTTGATATCGTCTTGTTCAATGTAAAACGCTTTCATTCCGGCAAGGGAAGCGTGCTTAAACAGCTCCGGATAGTCAATAACTCCGCTGCCCACCTCAATCATTTCTTTTGACTCACCAGGAGCCATATCTTTCACATGCCATAATAAAAACCTGCCGGGATATTTTTCAAAATATTTTATCGGATCCTGGCCGGCAAATGTGATCCAATACAGGTCGAGTTCCATAAAAACCAGGTCAGGCTCAGTAAATTGGAGCAAGATGTCGTAAGGGATCACATCTCCAATCGGCTTAAATTCAAAATCATGATTATGATAACCAAACTTCATGTTATTATCCTTACACATCTCCCCCATGGTGTTGAATTTATCGGCAACAATTTTATACGCGTCAATGTCTTTTCGCTGTTCAGCATTGAGCCAGGGATATACCAGGTATTCAATTCCTGCCTCCATGTGAGCATTTAATACAATGCCTACATCATCCTTGGTGAAAGTCACATGCGAACCTGTAAGCTTCATTCCATGATCTTCAACAAGGGTTTTAAAATCAATGGGGCTCATGCCATAGAATTTGCCATCGCTATATCCCGCTGCCTCCAGGGTTTTATATCCGATTTCGGATATTTTTTTAAGACTTCCCGCCAGGTCTTCTTTTATTTCATTTCTCAGGCTATATAGTTGTAAACCAATGCTTTTATTAGCTGGAAAGTTAGCAAGAAGGTGTTTTGGGAAGAGCATTCCCGCAAGCATTCCTGCGCTGGTTGTTTTAATAAACGTACGACGTTTCATAGGCTGAGTTTTGAGTGATGATCAAACAATTTTTTCATTTTCAGCGTCCCAGAAAACCCTGCGGTTTTCCTTGAAGGCGATAGTGCCCATATGGGCTGCCATAGCCTCCTCAAAGCCCTGGTCAATGTTGCAGCTGGTTGTGCCGCCATTGCGAATACAATTCAGCCACTCTTTTATATGAAGATGGGTTGGATCAACCCATTTCCCTCCCCTGTAAGTGTATAATAAACCTCTTCCTGCAAAATATTGCTCGGTAGGAGATGTCACGGCATCCACATTTTTCATCCCTGGAGACCAGGTAAAGAGTGGGAGGTCGGGATCAATTATTCCGTCATCGATCTTTTGTTTGTATCGTGTCGATCTGCGGTCTGCCTTGATGAGCAGATCATGGCCCAGTTCCATGGAGGCATCATGTCCCATAATTACCCTCCCTCGCTTGCGGTTGCTGGCCAGGGTGGCGCTGTAAACCATACTCAGGTCCCTGTCGGGATATTCATAAACAGTATGCAGAACGTCGGGCACTGTTCGGCCATCTTTGAAATAATAAATCCCGCCACTGGAAATGGCAGAATGGGGTATTCCCAGGCCAAGAATCTGGTTGATGGCGTCGAATTCGTGTGTTAACAGGTCGCCGGATAAGCCGGTACTATAATCCCACCAGCAACGCCACCTGAAAAAGCGCTCAAGGCTGAATGGGTGATCGGGTGCAGGACCAATAAATTGAGCCCAGTCGATGGTATTCTCATCTGCATCTTCATGAATAGGATATACCCAGGCACCATTAGGATCGTTCCTGTTGGTGGTTACCTCGATCAGTGTAACTTTTCCAAGCAAACCTTTTTCTATGGCTTCGCGGGCTTTGTAATAACTCTCGGTCTGGCGTCCCTGGTGTCCAAGCTGGAAAACAACATTGTTGGCCTTCACAGCCTCTCTTACCGTATAGGTTTCTTCTACCGTCCAGGTCATCGGCTTTTCAACATAAATATGCTTGCCGGCATTGGCAGCCGCAATAGCCATTGGCCCATGCCAATGATCTGGTGTGGCGATGATCACTGCATCTATATCGTTGGCATTGATAAGGTCGAGGTAGTTATCATATCGTTTTGGTAGCGGCCCCATTATTCCCCCACTACCCTCTCGGTTAATATTGGCACCCGCCTCTCTGGCCATACGGCCATAAGTATCAAAAATATCACAAACACCGTTCAGCACAACATTAAGATCTTCCTGCTCAAGGTATTGTTTATACCTGTCGTCGGAACTGTTGTTTTCAGCCCCCTCTTTCCAACTGTCGATAAGCCCAGGGTGTGCAAATCCTGCTGCCCTGGCCAGGTGTTTCCCCCTGATCCCATAGCCGATCAATCCCAGCCTGATGGGTTTGTCCATAGATCCTGCCGGAGGGAATTCGGGTGCAGTAGCCCTTAGCTTAATTTCTTCAAGAATATTACTTTTAAGATACTGGTCGTAATGCCTCTTTTTATACCATGCAAAGGCAAAGGCGCCCAATACCGGCACTGTGGCCAGTCCTTTTAGTAGATCTCTTCTGTTCATCTTTTCTTAAAAATAAAACGGTCGATACCAATAATTCTGCTGCTTGGGAAAACAAACAGCACTGCAAGTGCGATGAGTTCAACCAGATTTTTGTTAACGATCAGGTAGCTTCCCTCGCTGGGAACCGCATATCTCAATCCAACAAATGGAGGGTGGGAAAGAAAATATCCTGTTAAAAGAATGATCCCGAAAATACAGGCCGGCCGTGCAAAGAATCCAAGAATCAACCCGAGACCGATCAGGATCAACCCCCAGATATTCAGCTGATCAATAATGTAAATGGTATTGGGGCTGGCGGTTAATGAATGAAAAAACGATTCCATAAAACCCCGGGAATCAAGGAGGAAGCCGACACTGCTCCAGTTGGGGTTCATAAGTTTAACCAAGCCCTCATAGAGAAAGTGCCATCCAATGGCCACCCTCAGGATAACAAGCCAGCTTAGTTGCGCCTTAGTGTATTTCATCTTCGCTTTTGATTATTTCCCGTAAATAAATGTCTTTCCATCTTATTTTGATGCCACCGCCATCATGGATCTGTAGGGCAACGGATCCTGTAGCGTCACCAATTTTCTCATCGGTGATGTCAACCATCAGCTGACCGTTTAGCCAGGTCATCACGCGTGTGCCTTCAACACTGATAATCAGGTCGTTCCACTCACCCATTTTTAAAATATTTTCTTTTTCTTCCGGAATTTCGATTAGCCAGCCACGACCATAAGACTCATATATGCCACCAGTGTTATGACCAGGAGGAGCAACCTCTACCTGCCATCCGCTGATGCGTGTTCCCTCTATTGACGACCTGAAGAAAACACCCGAGTTGCCATTTGATTCCTGCAAGAACTTAAGGCGCAAGACAAAATCCCGATATGACTTGTCGGTGGCCAGGTAGCCATATTTCATATCTTCCCCACTTTCGCAAACCAGTTCACCATTTTGCACATACCATTTTTCAGTACCATAAACGGTCCAACCTTCAAGGTCATTTCCCCTAAAAAGAGGAGCGCCCACATCGGTCAGGTCTTTGATCTTAATATTCCGAAAGTATACAGGACTGCCATGGTCCTGAAGGCCAATATGGCCTTTAATGGCAAGTCCATAATACGGATAATCCTTCCACTTACATTCCTGAACACGCTTTTTCCAATCTTCATCCCAGAGCCGGTATTCTACCACTTTTTCGCCATTTAACCAATGGGTTACAAGCCCATTTTTAAGCTGTATTTCTGAACTATTCCATTCTCCGGCCGGTTTAATTTGTTTCTTTGCTGTATCGGCATTGTGCATGGCATAATTAGCCCCGCACATCTGCCATTCTTCCAGGGGATACTCGAAGCCCAGGTCGTCGATAAGTTGATATTCGGGACCGGTAGCATATACGGCCGGATTATCTCCTTCAATAACATTAAAAAAGACACCACTGTTTCCGCCTTCCGAAATTTTCCATTGCAGCGAAAGCCTGAAGTCTTCAAATATTTCCTTTGTGATGATATCACCGCCAAGGTCCCCTCCCTCACCGGAAGTGATCAGCATACCGTCCTGCACCTTCCAGCCAGCAGGAAGATCATCCCGCTTAAAACCACGCCAGGCATCGGCATTATTTCCATCGAATAAAATGATCCATTCGGGATCGCTGGTTTTTTGAGATGCTGTGCCCTGATTGTCAGCGCATGAAATAAACCACACTGAGGAGCCAAACAGAATCAAGAATATTAAAATTGAAGAATGTTTTAGGGATGTTTTCATATGAAGGAGCTTTTATCGCTGGTAAATTTATAAAAGATGGCTGCCAAAACAAAGTAAATGAAACCTCACTGATTGGTTTTTATAAGATAAAAGAGACCGTTTATATACTAAAACACGCCATATATTGAATAAATAATGTCATAGTCATAAAAAATTAATATATTTATGGCTACTGAATTATTAACAAACCCCTTATTATTATGAAAAAATTAGTACGCTTATTCTTTTTTGTGCTGGCATCATCCATGCTGATGATTTCCCAGCTAAATGCACAAACCGTGCTATGTGTTGACCGTGATTGGGCAGGTGACACATCTTCGACTTATACCGATACCTGGCCCATGATCAAGAGCGCCCTGGATGCTGCCGGCTATACCTATGAGCACTGGGATGTAACCGATGCAAACCCGGATAGCCCGGATGCTACCTATATGGGTAATTTTGATGTTGTACTCTGGTTTACAGGTGAAGCCTGGACGGGGTTCGAGACAATGGCTGAAGGTGATGAATTTGAGCTAACGCTTTATATGACATTGGGAGGCGGTAAGCTGTTCCTGAATGCACAGGACTGGCTTTATGACTTGTACCCGAGTGCTGGAACCTTTAATGAAGGAGAGTTTGCTTATGACATGCTTGGTGTTGTTGAGGTTGTTCAGGATGTATATCATATTGAGCCGGAAGATCCTCAATCGATTGCTGATTCGGCGACATTCCTTGGCGCTCCGGGCTCTCTTGCAGAAGGTTTGGCATTTACAACCCTTGACATCTTCACAACCGACACTGATGATGGCCTTTATGGCGACAGCATTGCAGAACATTTAGGCCAAAGCCTGATGACTGTGCAGTATCCGTATATTTCTCCAGGCCCACCGGCAATTCAATTTGAAACAGAATATTACCGGAGCGTATTTACAACCATTGATGTTGCCGCTATTAGCGATACCATTACCAGGAATATTCTTGTGCACAGGATCATTGACTGGCTTGAGTTTGGCCCGACCGGTGTAAGAGACCTGAAAGCAGAAGATGCAGAATTGCTCATCCGTCCAAACCCGGTAGCTAGTTTTGTGAACGTTGGTATGCTTTATCCTATGGAAGAGGTGTCAATTTATAGCAACCAGGGTCAGCTTGTCAGGCATGAATTAGTTGGAGAGACAAGTATAAAAATGGATTTGAGCGACCTTGCTCCCGGCATGTATGTTTTACAGGCGAAAACTCATAAAGGGGTCGTAACCAGCAAACTAATAAAACAATAAATACAACTATGGGTATCTGTATAAAAATCGCAAAGATTTCCGGGATGATTCTTGGGACACTTGCTGGCATTATGGTATTATTCGGCGTGATCGGTTATCTGGTGTGGATGTTCGGCGAGAACCCATTTCTTAATGTTGCGAATTACTGGAATTACTTCTATGCATCAATACCATTTAGCCTCCTGGCTATTTGCAGTACATTGTTTGTCATAGCAGCTAAGGATAATAAATAACATTAAAGCCCATACCTGATCTTTTCGGAAAGGAGTAAGGGGTATATTTACCAGCAATTATATTTGTTGGCTATAAACAGCCGGATATTAATTCATCCGGCTGTTTTGTTGGTGGGGGGTGACAAAAATTAAATTGATGAATTATCTTGTCAAACAATATTGACATCTTTACATTTGTCATCTTGTTTCACAAAACCAATTATCATGACTAAAAAATCCACCTACTTTGCTGCCGGAATCTTATTAGCAGTGTTTGCGATCTCGCTATTTCTTACAAATACCCCTACTCAAGACGCCAGGGATGAATTTGAAAAAGAGCTGCTGGCCATGGCTGCACAGATCCCTGAAAGCACTACCCTGGAGTCGGAAGGAGAGAACCGTCCCGACAGGCCAGACCTGGCTGCAATACAAAACTATTTCAGCATTATGGATCCAGCACTTGCCGAGGTTCCTGTTGAGCGCTTAAAAGTTGCCTGGGAGCTAACCCGCCAGATGCAGGATAATTCCCTGAAAGAAAGCAACACCCTCTACTGGGAAACCGCAGGATCTGATATGGGAGGCAGAACCAGGGCCATCATGTATGATCCCAATGATGTTTCGGGTAATAAGGTATGGGCCGGCGCGGTCACCGGAGGACTGTGGTATAACAATGATATTACCGATGATGAAAGTGCCTGGGTACCTGTAAACGATTTTTTGTCAAACCTCTCGATCAGCTGTATTATCAGCGATCCTAATAATTCGCAGACATTTTATGCCGGAACAGGCGAGGCTGAAACTGCCAGGGTGATCTATCGTGAATCGTCAGGCGTAGGCATGGGAATATTAAAGTCAGAAGATGGTGGATTGAGCTGGGATTTTCTTCTTTCAACCGAAGGGTTTAAATATGTAACGGATATTCAGATTCGTAATGAGGACAATCTGAGCGTGATCTATGCCGCCGTTGCCTCTGGAATTTATAAGGGCGCCACACATCAGAGCGAACCCGCCAATGGACTTTTCAGGTCAATTGATGGAGGACAGAGCTGGGAGCAGGTTTTGCCAAATATCCCCGGACTGGATGAACCATATGCCGTTTCTGATATCAAGATACAAAATGATGGCCGGATCTATGTTGGAAGCATGGAAACCCCCGAGCTGGAAGGCGGAGCAACAATTTTCTACTCCGACGAAGGAACCATCGGAACATGGACAAGCTTTGAAGATGTAAAACTATTGATCGAAAGCCACCAATCACAAAACATAGCGGGTCGCGTGATCCTGGCGCCCTCCCCTTCCAACGACAGCATTGTATATGCTTTATTTGCAGTTGGTGAAGAGGATGGCTTTGTTTATTATAGGGGAAGATATATTTTCAGAACAAGCGACAGGGGACTAACATGGGATGAAATCAACCTTCCCGACTATGATTATGCCACCCTGGCGTGGCATGCGCTTACCTGTGGCGTGGACCCCACTGACCCGGATCATGTATATGTTGGCGGGCTTGATGTATGGTCAACCGGCAATGGAGGAAACAACTGGTTGCATCAGAGCGACTGGGCACTAATGTATTATGGCGGAGGTGACGACTATGTACATGCTGATCAACATGTGCAACTTTATAAGCCGGGCTCTGAAAATGAAATGCTTTTCGGTAGTGATGGGGGCGTATTTTATACTGCAAACGCAAGCTCAAGCAATCCTGTTTTTGAAGAAAAAAACAATAATTTCAGCACACTGCAATTTTATACCTGTGCCATCTCTCCGGTGCCAGGCGACAATCGCTATATAGGTGGCCTGCAAGACAATGGCACACTTTACTTTCAGGGAGATGCACTGGATATTAACGATATGGTGGATGGGGGTGATGGTGCGTTTTGCTTCTGGGATGTGGATGAGCCCGAGATCTTCATCACCTCGGTTTATTATAACAGGTATACAGTGTTTGTTAATGGTTACCCGGAGGAAGATGCAGGAGAATACAGCGGCACCTTTATCTGCCCGGCAGATTACGATTATAAGCTGAACAGACTATATGCGAACGCCTGCAGTTTTTGGGGATACAGGGCCGACCAACTTATGAGGGTTTCCAATATTCCACAAAATCCTAACAACACCTATTTTTCTCTCGGTACCGGATCAACTGCGGCCTTTACACACGTGAAGTATTCACCACACTCGCCTGTTGATGCAACAACGCTGTTTGTTGGTGGGCATAGCGGAAGATTATTCAAGGTTGAAAATGCACAGGCCAGCCCGGACGTTACTGAAATTACCGGTCCGGATTTTCCTGTTGCATCTATTTCTTGCGTGGCTATCGGCGGATCTGAGGACACCCTTTTAGTCACATTTTCAAACTATGGGGTGAACTCGGTATGGCAAAGCTATGATGGTGGCGACAACTGGAGTAGTGTGGAAAGCAATTTACCAGATATGCCTGTTCGCTGGGCGATTTATCACCCGCATGATGCAAAACAGGCCATGCTGGCCACAGAGCTTGGTATCTGGACTTGTAATCATTTACATCTGGCCGACCGGCAATGGGTTCCTGATGTTGAAGGAATGGCCAATGTAAGAATTGATATGCTGCAACTCAGGAAGGCCGATAATACTGTGCTGGCTGCAACCCATGGGCGAGGATTATACACGGCTACCTGGAATTCGGATCCCTGGGTTTCGATTGATGAATCACCGGAGCTGCCGATTGCAGGGATCTGGCCAAATCCTGTACGGGAAACTTTAAATATCAAACTAGATGGTTCTTCCGGAAGGGCTATCAATATGAAAATTATTGACATGCAAGGCCGGCTTGTGTTAGAAGAAACGCTTGCCGGAGGTTCAGCCAGCTTTGTGGTTCAGACAGGAAACATTCCTGCCGGAAGCTATTTATTACAGCTGAACGACGGACAAAGATCGTTCTCAGAAACGATCATTCATCAATAAAAAAAGGGCTTGTGTGATATCGCACAAGCCCTTTAGTTTTTCTCAAAGAAGTTATTTTTCAATAGCCTTCTCTGTTACCTTGTGGGTTTCGACATTTATCGACTTCACCACTTTAGGCTTCGGAGTATCAACAATTGTAAGCTCATCGATCAAGTTTTGAGCACCTGCAAGCTTATCAATGATAAAGAGCACATACCTGATATCGACATTAATGGTTCGCTGAAGTTCCGGCTCAAAGGCAATGTCGCCACTCATGGCCTCCCAGTTTCCGTCGAATGCAATACCAATCAGCTCACCATTTCCGTTGATCACGGGGCTTCCTGAGTTACCACCCGTAATGTCGTTGGTGGTAAGGAAACAAACGACCATTCTTTCTTTTCCATCGATCATCTCGCCATATCGGCCGAAGTCCTTGTTTTCAAATAATACCTTCAGCTCTTCTTCTACAAAGAATTCATCATTGGCGGGATCTTCTTTTTCCATCACGCCGGCCATGGTTGTGTAGTAGTCATAAAATACGGCATCAGCAGCGATATAATCCTGCACAGAACCGTAGGTCATTCTCATGGTTGAGTTGGCATCAGGATAAAAGACTTTGTCGGGGTTCATTTCACGAAGGCCAGCGATAAACAACCTGTCGTACTCCCCTATCGATGCATTGGCTTGACGATACTGGCCCATAACCTGTCCCATCATACCTGTGAATTCTGTAGCAAGCTTAAGCGCAGGATCCTTGGCCAAGGTTTTGGCTTTCGGCTTTTCAAGATAGGCAGCAATCTGATCTTCGCTTTCAAAAATGGATGTATTAAAGACATATTCTGCCAATGATTTAAAATTACCATTCATGTCCCCAACAAGCTCCTTGAAATATTCAGGCTGCATATCGAGAGGAACATTATTATGATAGATTTCCATTAAAGCGGCAAAGGCATCCATATCGGCGGGTGCATAATAATTCTTGAAATGACCCTCCATGCCTGCCTTAAGGCTTTCAATGGTTTCATCAATAATTACATCATCAGCTTTTTCCTCAAGCATTTCCAATAACTGGCCGTATTGTGCTGCATATCCAAGAATCTCTGGAGAGTTGGCTGCCAAAGCTGTATATGCCAAGACAGGAAATTCGCCGGTGAGCACAACATAACCCTCTTCGATGTTTTTAAGTACTTCTCCGTACTTTTCTTTTCTTTCAGGAGTTGCATCGGCCCATAATTGGAATGCTGTTTCGATCTTTTGCTTCTTTTCATATACCTTCAGGCGTTTAAGTCCGCGGATTTGGCCCAGGAATAATTTCCAGGCATTCGCTAATCCTGCATACTTGGAGGCATATTGGATCCTTACAGCTTGGTCGGCATCCATATGGGTTTTCCAGGATTCTATCTGGGCCCCAAAAATGTCAACCAAAACAGGTAAAAATGCATCCAGCTTATATTGAATTCCAAAAGAAGTAAGATAGCGCTCAGTGCCACCGGGATAGCCCCAGATCATGGCAAAGTCACCCTCTTTATAACCATCGATTGAAACAGGGAGGTGGTGTTTCGGTTTCAGCGGAATATTTTCTTCGGCATAGCTTGCAGGCTCACCCTCGGGGCCTGTATATACGCGGAAGATTGAGAAATCTCCGGTATGGCGGGGCCACATCCAGTTGTCGGTGTCGCCACCATATTTACCGATGGATGAAGGAGGCGCTCCTACAAGGCGTACATCTTTATAAACCGTATATACGAACAGATAAAACTCGTTTCCACCATAGAAAGAAGAAACCCGTGCTGCGTATTTTCCATCTTCCTCAGCCCTTTTAGCAAGCTTAGTCCGCATGGTTCTAACCTCAGCAGTGCGCTCTGCCTCAGTAAGGGTATCAGAAAGAAAGGGGATGATGCTGTCTGTAACATCTTCCATCCTGACAAGGAAAGAAACAGCCATTCCCTCGTTGGGCAGCTCCTCTTCCAGGCTCATGGCCCAAAAACCGTCTTTCAGATAATCATGCTCGACAGTACTGTGAGTCTGTATTTTATCATATCCACAATGATGATTGGTGAATAACAAGCCCTTGTCGGAAACGATCTCTCCTGTACAGAAGAATCCGCCAACCCCACCACCAGAAAGCCCAACAATGGCATCTTTCAGGCTGGAGTTATTAATGCTGTATATTTCTTCAGCGGTAAGTTGAAGTCCCTTTTCCTGCATATCAACATAATTCAGCCTCTCAACAAACATTGGAAGCCACATCCCCTCATCAGGAGGCTCATATGCCATGGCTGCCCCTCCGAATAAAAGAGCCGCCAATAGCGATAATAATAGTCTTTTCATACTAAGTCTGTATTTAATTTATAAATGAATTATTTCAATCCTACGGTAGCCGGGCCCTGCTTAAATACGATATCAACAGGAATGTTAGAGTTATTAAGTTTATCAAGATCAGCCTGCAATGCGGGCGGGATCATGGCTGCTTCCTGCACCCATGCCTTTGCTGCATCATAATCGCCATTACCCTCAATAACAAGGATCTTCTGCATCAGCGAGATCATGGCATCATATGTTTTGTCGAAATCGATAGAATAGGTGCCATCTTCCTTGAGCGTAAATGCCTTCTGCTCTTCGAAATAGTTAAACCTCATCATGTTGGCTTTTCCGTGCGAACTTGCAGCTCCGAAGCGACTTGAGCGGAAAATGCCAGCAAAGAAGGTCACATAGTTATCCATTACCTCTCCTTCGGTCAGCTCCCCCATTTCATAAAGCTTTGTTACCAGGTACAGCCCCATGATATCAGCCTTCCCCTCTTCTATTGATGAATATTGCTCTTTCAGGGCTTCTCTAACCGTCCCTTTTCCGTTAATGGTATTCTTGATACCCATGGCATGGCCAACCTCATGAAACATTGTGTTTTCGAAGAAAGCAGTGAAGGTTATATATTGCCGCTGCTCGGGGTCGATCAATATTTCCGAGATAGGCACCAGGATCTTTTCGAACTTGGCCCTCATAGAGTTTTTGAGCTGCAGTTTCCTTGAGCCGTACTTTACATGTACTTCTTCATCGTTCGGAAGGTTAATAGCGATAGTTTTGCTTCCGGCATTGCAGTCGCCAGCGTAATAAATTACATCATAGGCGTTCATGTCGGCCTTGCTTCCTGGTACATCCTGCTTATATTCATCATCGACAGGAAGTCCTTTTTGTAAATCAGGGAGCATGGCAGCAAATTTCTCAAGCTTTTGGCTCCAATCTTTGTCCTTGAGCAGGATGAAAGACTCATAGGCGGCCTTATAACCATACAAGGCGTCCTCGTAATTCTCAATAGCCCCAACAACAAAGTCTATGTTGGTATTCTGCATTTCCATCCATGCAAAGTCACTGGGTTGATAATCATCTGTGACCAATGCTTCGGCGCGCAGATCAAGATATTTTTTAAGTCCCGGATCTTCAGCCAGGGCGGCCGCCTCCTTGAGGAGGTTTGAGGCCTTAAGGAGCTCTTTTGAATATGCTTTGTGGTACCAAACAGATTTAAGGGAACCATTTTCATCCCTGCGGATCAGGGTATATAAGCTGGTTTTATCAGGATCGTCAAAAGCCTCAAACTCTTCTTTGGTCATATCTGCCGGATAAAAATTAGCCCCAGGGGGTTTTTCACCAATTCCATCAATGAAAGGCTTATTATTATTGAGCCTGTCCCAGGGTCCGTAATTGATCCTCGAAAACAGCCTGGTGTTAGTATCACTAATGCGGGACTTAAAGCCCTGTTTTTGTCCAATTGCCTGCTTCCAGAACAAGCCATCCATAATCCTGGCAACCTTATAAAGGATGCGAATGATCTCAACCTCATTTTCTGATAAATGTGAAAGGTCTGCTGTTAGTTTAAAAGGAGCATAAATACTCAAACGCTCATCGACATATTTTTGTGACACAGCATTTAGTGCTATTTCTTCAGGAATAATTGTTTGCCTGTCGCCCCGCTTCTCGCCACCTTCATCTTGTTGGCAGGAATTTGCAAATACTGCAAAGGCAAGCAGTGCAGCTAAAAAGAAAATCTTGGTTTTCATACGCATGTTTTAAGGGATTCTTATAGCTGCGAAAATAAGAATATTATTGACAAAAACTGACGAATCTGTCAATAAATGAAAGGAATAGAGTTGTTTACTATACCATTGTTATCTTATCGGAACCTTGATCTTTTCGCTTTCTGTGATTCCAGAAACGACCTCAATATTGATACCATCGGACAGGCCCAGCTCAACAGTTCTTTTTTCAAATACCTGGGGATCGGTTTCTATCTCAACAAAAGCAGTATCATCTTCAAATTGGACTACACTTTCCGGTACTGCCAGCACACTGTCGACCCTTGCCAGAACAATATCCGCATTTGCGCTGTATCCTGCCCGAATAAATTGGTCGGTACGGAGTACTACATCAGCCTTGATCTCAAATTGAATGGCCCCATTTTCCTCCACACCCTTTGGGGAAATATGTTCTAGTACGGCATCAAAGCGAGCATCCTCAATGGCCCCGATCTGAAGGATAAGTGGCATACCCTCACTTATTTTTCCAACTTCAGTTTCGTCAATTTTTCCCTCAAAGATCATTTCATTCATATCAGCCACCGTGGCAATGGTAGTGCCAGCATTAAAGGTGTTGCTTTCAATTACCGAGTTGCCTTGCTCTACAGGCACATCAAGCACCATTCCGGCAATGGTTGAGCGCACCAGTGTATTTGTTGTTGTTCCGGCGGTTTTGGTTTGCCCCTCCTGGATCAACTCAAGGTTGTTTTGTGCAGAACTCAGCTCTTCCTGTGCATTTTCGTATTCCAGCTGGTATTGTTCAAACTCTGCAGCTGGGATCACGCCGTCATTATAAAGCTCTTTCCTCCTGTCGAACTTCCTTTTGGCGTTTTCAAGAGAGATTTCTGCCCGGTTAACCCTTGACTCGGCATTGTTCAGGTTTACCATATTGGGGATGATCTTAATTTTTGCGATCACATCACCCTGTTTCACCATCTGGCCGGCCTCAACATAAATTTCTTCAATGATACCTGAAACCTTTGGTGTAATATCGATTTCCTTTCGTGGATTTACCGATCCCGTTGCCACGGTTTTTTTAATAATATTCGGGCTAACGAAAGCAGATGTGGTTTCGTAGATTAGCGGTGTTTCTTTTGATTTTCCGTATAGATAGTAGATGGTAAAACCAAATATTCCCACTATGACTGTGATGATTAAAACTCTGAAAAAGGTTTTCATTTCTAGTATTGCTTAAGTTTTACAATTATTCGTTTCTGAGGGCATCGATAGGCTTCATGCTTACCGCCCTGTAAGCCGGGATCACACCGGCAAAAATTCCCGCAACCACCAGCACCTCAAGGGCCTGAATAGCTGCACTGAAATTAACTTCCGGGTTGACAAACATTTCGCTTTCGGCCCCGGAAACCACCAGCAAATAATTAACGCCTTCAACAATGCCAACACCCAGAACCAATCCACAATATCCTGCAAGGGTTGTTAGTATAACTGATTCAAGAATAACCTGCGATATGATTGTCCAGGGTGTTGCACCGATGGCTCGCTGAATGCCAATTTCTTTGGTCCGCTCCTTTATGATGATCAGCATAATATTGCTCACCCCAATCACACCTGCCAGCAGGGTTCCTATCCCCACGATCCAGATAAGCCCCCGTATGCCTGCAAACAGATCCGTCATTTTATTGAACTCAGCCTCAAGGTTAAACGAACCAACGGCCCTTATGTCTTCAGGATGGATGGTATGGCGTTGCCTGAGCAGGGCCTTTGCTTTTTCTTCAACCACTGATACTGGCACATTGTCCTGTGAAGTAATAGAATACCAGCCCACAATGTCGCCATAATTATATGTCCTCTGTAGTGTTGTAAAGGGAAGGTATATCACCTGGTCTTCGTATTCCCCCCGGTGGGGCTTTTTAGATTTGAATACCCCAACCACCTTAAAATACACTCCCTGGATGCGGATGTATTGCCCCATTGGATCTTCATCAGGGGCAAACATTTCAGTCTTCACCCGGTCGCCGATCACGCAAACTTTGCGGTAGTTGTTAATATCGAGCTCGTTTATAAACCTGCCTTCGCGTATCCCTACGGGATCGATCAGGTTATAGGCCGGATAATCGCCCTGGATTGTAAAAGCAGCCGTTCGTTCACCACGTACAACATTATTATTACCAGTGCCACCTCGGCCCTGTATCCTTGGCCCAATATGTTTGATTTCCGGGATGTTTTCAAGCAAAGCCCTGGTATCTCCATTTCTAAAATTATAATACCGCCCACGATCAAAGCCCTTATAAGGCATGGTAGTTCTCTGGGTCCACATGAAGACGCTGTTGGTGGCCATTTCGCCCATATCCCGACCAACAGAATTTTCCAGCCCGGAGCCAGCACCCATCATGATCACCAGCATAAATATTCCCCAGAAAACACCAAAGGCCGTAAAGAAGGTCCTGACCTTATTCTTCTTCAGCGTGTTGAAGATCTCCTGCCACCTGTCTGAATCAAATATTCTCAATTTGTGAGTGTTTTTTTACAATTATTACTTTTTTATTCATCCCTCAGGGCAATCACTGGCTTCACGGAAGCTGCTTTTCGGGCCGGCACAAATCCAGCAAGGGCCCCACACAATATCAATAGAATCGTAGCATAAACAGCCACCTGCATATTGACTTCCGGATTGGCGAAATAATCTGTTTCCGGCAATACATTTGAGACTAGTTCGAGTAGCCCGACCCCCAGTACAAGGCCGATATATCCTGCAAAGGCAGTAATTAAGATCGACTCCTGGAGGATAAGGCTGATGATCGACCAGGGCGTAGCCCCCATTGATTTTCTGATCCCAATTTCTTTTGTTCTTTCTTTCACCACAATCATCATGATATTGCTAACGCCAACAATTCCTGCAATAATGGTCATTATCCCGATGATCCAGATAAAAGAGCGGATGTTGGCAAAAAGATTCATGAAGGTTTGATAGTTTTCAATGCTGTTATAAACGAAAAGTGCCCTGGGGTCGCTGGGATCAAACTTCATCTTTTCCGACAAATCAGCCTTTATCGTTTCTATCATCTCATAGCTTTCTTCCACGTTGGCATCACCCAGGTTAAGCAATATGCTGCCTACCCGATTTCCCATATTAAAGACCCTTTGAGCAGTGGAAAGAGGGATGTAGATCCTGGTCAGGTCGCGGTCGCCCCCCGGATCATCGAAGGTGCCAATCACCTTGAAGGGCACGCCGCTGACCTTAATGTATTTGCCAAGCGGGTCTTCTCCCTTGAAAAGGGCATCCTCAACCAATCTGCCAAGAACTGCAACCTTGCGATAGTCGTTTTCATCTATTTCATTAAGGTATCTTCCCTGAAGAATTATAAGAGACTCAACATGCTTATAATCAGGACTCACGGAGTAAATGTCAAAGTTTCCGTATTCATTTTTATAAGACAAGGTATTGTTTGCCCATACAGCCGAGCGACCGGAGCTTTTTTCAACACCCTCCAGGCCACCGAGCTGGTTTTTTTCTTCATTGGTGAAGCGAAGGCGCCTGCCGGGCTTCATGCCCTTGTAGGGCATGCTGGTTATGCCAGCATTAATGGAGAGATAGTTCACCGCATCTCCGGTAAATTCGCGCTTCACGCCATTTTCAAGACCATATCCCGAACCAAGAAGGATGATAAGCATAAAAATCCCCCAGGCAACACTAAAGCCTGTTAATAAGGTTCTTAGCTTATTTTTTTTGATGGTGCTAAAAATTTCCTGCCATTTGTCAATATCAAACATTTTCGGATGTCTTATGCGGTTTGCAGTATTTTAGGCTTTTCTACGGGAGGCTTGTGAAAGCCATTTCTAATATTCTTTTCAATGTGACCATCCTTGAGGCGGATAATGCGATCGGTTTTTCGTGAAATATCATTTTCGTGAGTAACTATAATCACTGTGATCCCGGCCTGGTTGATCTCCTTAAAAAGCTCCATCACCTCCATGGATGTAGAGGAGTCGAGGGCTCCCGTGGGCTCATCGGCAAGAATTACCTTTGGTTTTGAAATGAGTGCCCTGGCAATGGCAATACGCTGTTTTTGCCCCCCCGATAATTCATTCGGAAGATGATCCGCCCATTCCTCCAGGCCCATCTTCTCAAGGAAGTCCATGGCCAGCCGGTTGCGCTTTCTTCTGCCTACTCCCTGGTAATATAGAGGAAGGGCGACATTTTCCTTGGCATTTTTAAAAGAAATAAGGTTAAATGACTGAAAAACAAATCCTATGGTTTCATTGCGCAGGTGGGCGGCTTTCCGTTCATTCAATTCGCGCATTTTAGACACACTGTAATTGCGGATAAGATCGCCGTCAAGGATCAACTCCCCCTCGTCATAAGTATCAAGTAGGCCAATGATATTTAATAAAGTAGATTTTCCTGATCCTGACGACCCCATGATTGAAATAAGCTCACCCTGCTCAATGGTGAGATCAATCCCTTTCAGGACGTGTAGTTTATTCTGGCCGACCTCGTAGGATTTGTGTAAGTTCTTAAGGGTTATCATAATTATTTTGGTCTTTTGGCTAAACCTAATCACCAAAAGTGTGCCATCGTTATAAGGCCCACAAAGACAAATAGTTGTTGAGGGGGGCAAATAGAGAGAATGCAAAAAGTGTGTCCGATATAGACACGCGATGTTCAGAAGCGAACAGTGGGAAATGCACGCTATTGTTGGTACTACACCATTTATTCGATGTAAATGGGATCTATCGGACCCATTAATAATTCAGCTTCTTCTCCGTATTTAAAAATAGCGACTCGATATAGTTTTCTGCGCTCATTATAATATTTCCATTTACCATGCCAATAAAAGTGGATCTCTTTCGAATTAATATCAAGCATCGCAAAACCTTTTTTGTTGAGTTTGCCCGAAGCAGAATAGTATTTTATCTTCAGCCGGTCACCGTATTTTACTTTTCTGCGTCGTGTTCCGTCGGAGTTGAAATACTTCCAGGTTTTACAGGGAGCTCCTGCACAAAAATGCCCGCGGGCATTGATCTGCGTGCTATCCTTATCCCAGTATTCAACGTATTTCCCATTTCGCGCACGGTCAGAGAGCCCCTTTTCGGGCCTGGAATTCTGGGCGTTAATGTCGGGGGAGGAGAATATGCAGATAAGTAGTATCAACAGGGTAAATCTTATCATTACCGGAGTATTAAAAAGCTGCCATAATTATCAGTAAATTATGGCAGCCATAGCGTAATCAGATTAATTTATTCGGCTTTTTCTTCCGATTTTCCTTTATCCAAAGTAAACTTTATTGGCAGGGTGTATTGTACCCTGACGGCCTTGCCTCTTTGTGTTCCGGGCTCCCACTTGGGCATGATCTTAATAACACGCATGGCTTCTTTATCAAGGCTTTCATGCACACCACGAACCAGCTTAACATTAGAAACGCTCCCATCCTTTTCTACGACAAAGGTGACAAATACCTTACCCTGGTAACCTTCCTGTTTAGCTACATCAGGATATTTAATGTTTTCGCCCAGGAATGCATACATGGCTTTATTACCACCAGGAAATTTTGGCATGTCTTCCACCACGGTAAATATTGGGGGCTCTTCCTGCTCCCCCTCAACCTCTATAACCGTAATTTGTTTAGGCTTTTTCTCTGCCTTAATGGGCTTATCGACCGAAGCAGCCTCTTTGGGTGGTGGTGGTGGCGCAACCTTTTCTTCTGTCTGTGCAATTGCATCTGAACTGAAGGAAATTACCAGCATCATTGATAATGCAAGGGGAAAAACGAATAAAAGTTTTAGCCTTGCGAATTTTGTTGTTTTGTTTTTGGTCATCATCATGAACCTCCTTTTTAATAGTGATTTACTGAAATTATTGGTCAGATCGTTGATCTGGATACCCGTGCTCTGCTGAAACAACAGTGCACTGTAGACGTTTGCGTCTACCCCGCTGTGTAATACTCCTTCATCGGCCAGGTACTCATGAAGCGTTTTGACTTCATGGCGATAAAACCAGATAAAAGGATTGAACCATTGTACAATGGTGATAAGTTCGAGCAGGATCAGGTCAAGGCTATGCCACTGCCTGATGTGAACCCGCTCGTGGGCAATGATCTTTTGTGATTCCGGAGAATCAATTTCTTTGTTGTTGATAAACACCAGGTTGAAAAAAGAGAAAGGGGAAATATTTTTGGTTGTAAAAACAATACGCAAGCCATGATGTCTTGAAACACCAAATCTTCTTACCAATGTCAATAGCTGGGCCAGCTGATAGATAAAGCGAGCTAAAAATATAAAAACACCGGTCAGGTAGATGGCGAGCCCAATTTGGAAAAGATTTGTGTGCTGTTCCATTGAAGCCTGTATGCCATCAGGAGAGATGATCACAGGATCAAGCAAGACAAGGTAAACTTGCTCCCCCCGCGATAACAGAAATGAAAAGTCGATAAAAGGAACAAGGGCCGACACAGCCAGGGCGCTTATCAGGTAGAAGCGGTTTGTTTTAAAGAAAGTGTCTCTCCTCAGAAACGTGTAATACAATAGAAATAGAATTGCAACGCTGATAGAAGACTGTAGCAATATGGTAACAATATTATTCATTTTCCTTAATTTTTTTGCGGATGATCTCTTCTGCCATTGCCTGCTTCAGTTCTTCAAGTTCTCGAATGTTCAGGCTGTCATTACTTGTAAAAAACGATACCATTTCGCGGTAGGAGTTTCCGAAATAGTTTTTCATAAAATGTCCGAAATAGGATTTGGTATAATCCTGCTTTGATACCAGGGGATAATATTCATGTGCTTTTCCGTAAGCCATATGATCAACAAATCCTTTCTTTTCAAGGATGCGAATAATTGTTGACACAGTATTATATGCAGGCTTTGGATCGGGGAGCTTATCAAGGATATCATTGATAAATCCCTTCTCAAGGCGCCACAGTATCTGCATGAGTTCTTCTTCGGCCTTTGTGAGTTCTTTCATATTTATTCTTGTTTCTTTAGTTTGGCAACTAAATGCTTAGTTAAACGCAATAAAAAAAAAGTTCTTCTATGGCAATTCATTCCATATATCGTGCCAAATATACAACTAATTATTTAGTAATACAACTAAAAAATTAGGTATAGTGTTTATATGAGATAGAAAAGGACATTTATTATTAACAAAAAATAGCCCGGATCGTCGCCTTTTTCAATTAAAAAAGTTTGATAAGCAGGGGTCGCCCTGACTCCATTATGTCTCAACGATATAAGAAGATTGATTTATTTTCTAAATTTACAAATTCGCTAAACAAAATAGCAAAGCGATTGCTGCGTTAGATGTAAAGAATTATTAAAAACCGGAAAGGCATGAATTTATATACCAAAAAGAAAAGATGGAAGTGGGGTCTGTTTGCGGTTGCGGTTATTATAGTGACGGGATCTTTGTGGTACACCAATGTACTTGTTAATAAAATTGCAAGATCGGAGCGAAACAATGTAAGGATATGGGCTGATGCCATACAGCGAAAGGCTAACCTGGTTGCCTATACGGATGTTTTTTTTGAGCAGATACGGGAAGAGGAAAGAAAGCGGGCAGAAATCCTTGCAGATGCCTCCAAAAACATGAATACCGAAATGGATTCAGAGGTGCTGGATATATATTACAAGATCATTACTGGAAATCAGACCATCCCGGTGATTATGACAAAGGATAATGACAGCATTATTCATGCTCGGAATGTTGACGATAGGGTAAGCAAATATGATGTGCTGGATGGTGAGCTTAAGAAGGAGTTTACGGTATACAACCCTATTCGGATTGAGTATCTGCCCGGAGAGTTTCAAATCCTGTATTTTAAAGAGTCTAATATATATACAGAGCTGAGACAGGTTCTTGATGATCTGAGCGAGTCATTTCTTTCAGAGGTTGTTGAAAATGCAGTTTCTGTTCCGGTTATAATTACAGATAGCAGCAAGCGGCAAATTATCATCAGCGGTAACATTGAAGGGAAAAACCCTGAAGATTCGCTGGTTTTGGAGAGAACCCTCAAACAAATGGCCTCCGAGAACGATCCCATCGAGATTACGCTTGCAGGCAATGAAAAAAGGTATATTTTTTACAAAAGCTCGGCCCTGCAAACACAATTGCGGATCTATCCTTATGTGCAATTTGGCGTGATTGGCCTATTCCTGCTCATCACATATTTTCTTTTCAGTACTTCGAGGCGATCAGAGCAAGACAGGGTATGGGTGGGCATGTCGAAAGAAACGGCCCACCAGCTTGGCACTCCCCTTTCCTCAATGATTGCCTGGCTTGAACTGTTGAAACTCAAGGGAATGGAGGATGATGCGCTTGATGAGATCAAGAAGGATATCGACCGCCTTGAGAACATTACCGATCGCTTTTCAAAGATCGGTTCTCCGCCAAGCCTTGACCCGATCAACATTGTTGATGTTGTTTACAACTCAACGGAGTATATCAAATCCCGGACCTCCAAAAAGATTGATTATGACATACAGGTTCCCGGGGATAAGCCGATTATCATCCCGGTTAATGCTCACCTGTTCAGCTGGGTAATCGAAAACCTGATAAAAAATGCCATAGATGCGATGTCGGGACAGGGCAAGATCACCATTTCCCTGATGGAAGAGAAACACAATGTGATCATCGATGTTAGCGATACAGGGAAGGGCCTGCCCAAGTCTCACTTCAAGGCCATTTTTAATCCGGGCTATACCAGTAAAAAGCGAGGGTGGGGCCTGGGCCTGTCGCTATCAAAACGGATTATCAGGGATTATCACAAGGGCAAGATATACGTTAAACACTCTCATCCCCATAAGGATACTACTTTCAGGATCGTTCTCAGGAAAGAAAGCTAAAAGGGGAAATCTTCTCCGGCATCCGGCTTTTCAAGCGCCTCTATTATGGGCTTATCTGCAATCATATGTACAGGATTTCCCTCAACATAAATGGATTTCGGATCGGTTGGACAGGCGTATTCACATGCACCGCAACCTACGCATATATCGGGATTGACAATAGGCAGGAAAAGCTTTTTCCTGTAAGGTCGCATATTTACAGCTTTGGTTGGACAGTGCTCTGAACAAGCCCCACAATCGGTACCTTCTGTAAATACAATGCAGTTGTGCTTGACGAACTTCACCTTGCCGAGCTGAAGTACATGCTTTTCTTCTAAGCTCAAAGGCCGCAGGGCTCCGGTTGGACAAACTTCGCTGCAGATGACACAATCGAAGTTGCAATAATTTGCATGGTAATCCAATCGCGGTTGCATTAGGCCGGCCAGTCCATATTCAAACAAGGATGGCTTTATTACATGGGTGGGACAGGCGCTGACACATAAATGACAAGCGGTACAGCTCCCATTGAAATGATCAAGGCTGATAGACCCCGGCGGAGAAACAGGAAATTGCCTGTTCACAGGCTGTGGTGAGCGACAACGGCCTCCTTTTTGACTTTGAGGCGCTGCCAGGAGGGCAATAGGAACCAGGGAGGTAGTGGCAATAATAGTTCCGGCAAGGAAGTTACGCCTGGACGGGTCAAAGGGCTCAATAATCTTATCTTTTTTATGCATTTTGTTGCTAAAAGTAACACCATTTGACGGGCAGGATGTCAGGCAGTTAAGGCAGCCTACACATCGGCTAAAGTCAACTTCTCTTTCCTTCACATCTATACAACCAGCCTTGCACACATTGGAACACTTTCCGCAGGAAGTGCACAGGGCCTGATCGAGGCTGATTTTAAAGAAAGAAAAACGCGAAAACAAACCCAACAAGGTTCCTACCGGACACAGGGTATTGCAAAACAATCGTCCGAATCTGGCAGACATCCAGAATACAAGAAGAAATACCGCCATCGACAAACCCACTGATAACCAGTGTGTAACCCCTGGCTCTACCCTGTAAAGGGTATAAATCTCCATTGATTCAAAGATAAGTGCCCCGAGGTTGTTGATTAAAAGATATAGTGGTCTGAAGAGATTCGCAATGATTCGCCCATAATTGCTGTAGGGATCAAGAAAAAGCAGGGGGGTTAATAGGCCCAGCAACAAAAAGAGAACTGAAACAGAAAGAATAGCGTATCGCAAAAAACTGAATGCTTTTTGCTTCTTGAAATTTTTTCGTCGAGAAAACTTCCTATTGCCCCAGATAATTATATCCTGCAGGGTCCCCAGTGGGCAAATCGTAGAACAATAGATCCTTCCGAATACCAGGCTTGACAGAACGATTATGATGAATCCGGAGGTTGCAAGACCGGCCAACTTCAAAAAATATAGCAGGGAAGGAATAAATTGCAAATAGAGCAAACCCTGGATGATCTTACCGGAAAGTGTGTTTGTAAAGTCAATAAAGAGAAATGTGATCAGCAGGAAAAAGATCAGTGAAATGACAAGTCTGGCTTTTTTCAAGACGCCGAAACCCATCGCTTACATTGTAATCCTGTTGATATTCAGAGAAGACAGGTCTTTGGTTCCGATGCCCATTTCGTCAGCAATAGCGATGTAAGGGATATCATCAGGCTCGAGGCCAAAGATCATTGTTGCTGCAGCATCTGCGGCAACAATATCCCTGGAAATGATCAGCTGGTCAAGCCTTATCACATCTTCAACAGAAACACCCCTGGGGCCATTGCGCTTCATCACCCTGTAGGCATCGATAATGTTCAGGTCAGGCTTCCTGAAAGTAGTATAGTCGGCAATGCATTGGTGGAGATCATTCTGGTGCCACCAGCGGCGATCCCATACCACCCCCATCAGGTTTTTCATGGCAATAGTAAGCTTTGCAGAGCTGTGGCTTTTCAGTACAGGCACATTGATGAAAACGTCAGACTCCAGGATAAGCTCATGAACCTTTGCTACGGTAAGGCTTTTACCCTCAGGCACCTGCACTTCTTTATAATAGCTTTCACTGTTTCCGGGTATAATAGTGCCCCCCGCTGCATTAACCTCTTTTTCTATCCCGCTATTGGCATAGCACATTTTCCATTCATCGCAGGTATTGTCAAAAACGCTGACGGATTTTGCACCGGCTTCATAGCATCGCTTGATGATCCTTCCAATCAATTCGGGGTTTGTATTTGCTGCCCGTTCAGGTACGGCATCCCAGCCAATATTGGGCTTTACCACAACTGTTTGTCCGGGTTTCACAAATTCGCTCATTCCTCCGATCGAATTGATTCCCTCATCGAACATTGCTGCAGGATCAGAACCCTTTACGGCCACCAGGTCAAAATCTCCCTCTTCGGGTGAAGCGGGATTTCCAATCAGTCGCGAAAAACCCTTTGCTGTCAGCCCGGAACCGGCCAGTATACCGGCACCAAAGCCTTTTAATATGAAATCTCTTCTTTTCATGATAAGTGGTTTTGAAGACAGGATAAAATTACATCAAAAATCACTAACAGCCAAGTAAGGAAGCATTGTAGGCAAATTAGGTTTAATTTTGTCGGACTATTTCTATATGGCCGGCCTCTACATACATATCCCCTTTTGCAAGACAAAATGCCATTATTGCAACTTTTATTCTTTGGCTTCTGTGAAGCACAGGTCTATATACGAAGAAGTGCTAATGGCAGAAATGCAACTGCAAAAATATTATCTTGATGGCGAAGAGCTAAACACCATCTACCTTGGGGGGGGCACCCCATCTCTTTTAAGCGCCACTGAAATACACAATATCCTTTCCGGGGTACGCGATCATTTCAAGGTAGCGGAGCAAGCAGAGATCACCATAGAGGCAAATCCTGACGATATTAGCACCAAATGGGTCGATGAGATCAGAAAGACTGAAATAAACAGGATTAGCCTGGGGATACAATCATTTTTCGATGACGATCTGGCTTATCTGAACCGGGTTCATGACGGCAACAATGCGGAGCTTGCCATAAAACGATTACAGGATGCTGGCATGGATAACATGACCATTGACCTGATCTATGGTATTCCAACCATGGATGAAAAGAAATGGGAGGAAAACCTCAGGAAATTTTTTGCGTACGGTATTTCTCACCTATCGGCCTATGCACTGACAGTTGAAGAAAAAACAGCCCTGCATCATCGCATATCCAGCGGAAAGGCCTCCCCCCCTGATGATGCTGAAACGGTGAAACAGTTCAACATGCTGCTGTCATTGACAGAAGAACATGAATATGTTCATTATGAGATCTCCAATTTTGCAAAAGAGGGGGCCTATTCGCGGCACAACAGTCTTTATTGGACCGGAGGACATTACCTGGGCCTTGGGCCATCGGCACACTCATATAATGGCTTTTCAAGGAGATGGAACAGGCCCTCGATGCGGGCGTGGCTGAATCTGGAGGAGTATTACAATGAATCTTTCGAGGAAGAGATCCTAAGCACGGATCAGCGCTTTAATGAGTATGTAATGACATCTCTCCGAACAATATGGGGCTGTGATATAGTCGTGGTACGGCAAGAGTTCGGCGAGGAGTATGCTGCCGGGCTCATGGCCGGATCAAACAAACATATAGCCGAAAACACCCTTATATTAGAGAAGGGGCGGCTGTTTTTAACTAAAAAGGGGAAGCTTTTTGCCGACGGCATTGCCTCGGATCTGTTCGCCTGATCAGCTTTTTTTAACCGTACATGTGTTACATCCAAACAGTGTGTATAAACCACAGCTGCCTACAAGGCTGGTAAGCAAAAATATGCCAGCCAGAATTCCAAGAACAATAGCTGCTGTGCCCGTAAGGGTTCCCATATAGATCAATACTGCAACAACAATAGCCAGGACAATTCTTAATACCCGGTCGACAATACCCATATTCTTTTTCATAGTAATGAAGTTTTTAGAATAAACAATTGAAAGAAGAAAGGGTTCATAAATGGATTGCAAGCATTGATTAATTCAGGCTAAAACGGAGATAAACCGGCTGATGATCGGTGTTTTGAAAACCATCATACAAGGTTTTAACCTCGAGCAGTCTGATATTGGGCGAGCAAACAAAGAAATCAATGATGGTGGTGGGTGTGAGGCCGGGGATATAGTTCGACGACACATCACGGTTTGTTGGATAAGCCGGGTCAAAAGCCACTTCCCATCCGGGTCCAGGAGCTGCAACACCCGCTACACCTTTCAGCATAAACGGCAGATCACCGCTGAGAAACGGATCATTACTATAAGCCCCGGGATTGATGTTCCAGTCTCCGCCGGCAATAACATAATCCCCCCTATGATAGGCCGTAAGCATATATTCGTTCAAGATGGCCACCTGGCTGTTACGAAGCTCGCCATCATCGAAGGCCGAATTATGGGTGTTGATGACATGAAGATTTCTTGCTGAAGGGGTTTTAAATACAGATACTACGAAGCAACGATCCGGCATAAAAAGAGCTGTTGGCCAGGTATAATTTCCAGGAAATACTATTTGCTCTGCCCCTGTAATTTTATACCTGGAAAATACGGAAAGCCCGGATATTACATTTGCCATTGGATTAAAAAGCGGCATGGGAACATAAGAAACATCATAGTTTTTTGCAAAAACACCGCAATGCGAACTGAGGGCTTCAGAGATCAGCTCATGCTGGTTTAGCCCAAATGATCTGTGGGCGGATGTATCTACCTCCTGCAACAATATGAAATCGAGGCTGTCAAAAAACTGAAGCTGCCCAATAATACCACCAAGGTAAGCATCATAATCTTCCCGCTCAGGCCTGATCATTGTCCCGCCATCATAGAAGAAGTCTGAGTTATTGCCAAGTCCGGCATAGCCGATATTCCAGCTAAGCACCGAAAAAGAATCTTGCGATTCACAGTTTGGCATGTTGTGGCATGCTGCAATATTTAAAGGGCCATTTTCTGGCTTATAATCCCGAAGAACATTGACAAAGAGAATAACTGCAATGTAAATGATCACAAGGATTGTTATTAACAGTAAAAGCTTCAGGGTATTATAGTAATGCTTTTTCATGCTTGCTGTATGGTGTTATAAAAATACCTAATTATTTCTTATTTTTATCGCGTAAACTCAATCTGCCGAATTCATGGCCATTCTTGGTACGATCATAAAAAGGGCATACGAACTTAGAAGCATTCCTATTGAAATTCGCAGGAAGAAGGATTGTAATAAGGCGCAGATAAAGGTATTGCGAAAACTGATCACCAAGGCCCAAAACACCGCTTTTGGAGAGTTTTATGATTTTCAGCGAATGCTGGGGAGGGGAGATATTGTTAAGTCTTTCCAGGAAAATGTTCCCACATTTGACTATAACTCCATGTTTAGAAAGTGGTGGTATCGTGCGATTAACGGGGAGGGATTTGTAAGCTGGCCTGGCAGGGTCAAGTATTTTGCGCTTACCTCTGGAACCTCAGAATCATCGAGCAAACAAATTCCCGTAACCGGAGACATGATCAGGGCCATCAGGCGCACCAGCATACGGCAGCTGGTATCGACAGCAAGGTATAAGTTCCCGATCGAATTCTATGAAAAAGGCATTCTGATGGTCGGGGGAAGCACCCACCTCAACTATAACGGCAGCTATTATGAAGGCGACCTGTCAGGTATATCGGCAGGGAATATCCCTTTCTGGTTTCAGCATTTCTATAAACCTGGAAAACGAATTTCTCGTGAAAGAGATTGGGATACTAAGCTTGATGAGATCGTGAGGTCGGCTCCCGGCTGGGATATTGGGATCATCGTAGGCGTGCCGGCCTGGATACAGATTATCCTGGAGAGAATAATCGAACACCATAAGCTCAAAACGATTCACGATATCTGGCCCGACCTGGCTGTTTATGTGCATAGCGGTGTTTCTTTCGACCCCTATGTTAAAAGCTTTGAAAAGCTATTTAGCAAGCCCGTGATTTATAATGAATCCTACCTGGCATCGGAAGGCTACATTGCCTATCAAAGCAGGCTTGATAAGCGGGTAATGCAACTTGTTGTTGATAATGGTCTTTTCTATGAATTTGTACCATTTAATGATGAAAACTTTGACTCCGAAGGGAACATGGTTGAAAACCCGGAAGCAAAAATCCTTGAACAGATTGTTGAGGGAGAGGAATATGCTTTATTATTATCCAACTGTGCCGGTGCATGGAGATACCTAATCGGAGACACCATAAAATTTGTTTCAAAAGAAAATTGCGAAATTGTCATTACCGGAAGAACAAAGCATTTTTTAAGTCTTTGCGGCGAACACCTTTCACAGGAGAATATGAATATGGCCGTAAAAATGCTTCAGGACGAATTTAATATTGAGATTAGAGAGTTTACCGTGGCTGGCCTTCGTCATGGAAGCATGTTTGCGCATAAATGGTATCTGGGCACAGATGATGACCTGGATCCAACAATTGCCGCAGAAAAGATAGATGAATACCTCAAGGTGCTCAACGATGACTACCGTGTGGAACGAATTGCTGCTGTTACTGATGTATTTCTCGAAGTGCTGCCGCCCAAAGCATTTTCAAATTGGATGAAGATCCATGGAAAAGAGGGCGGTGCAAACAAATTTCCCAGGGTATTGAAAGGCGAAAAATATGAGCAGTGGGAGGGATACTTAAAAGAATTTAAAAGCAAAACATAGATGATAACCCCTATCTGGGAAGGACTTATTTTGGGACTAACCCTGGCCTTTTTATTTGGCTTCGGGCCTGCCTTGTTTGCCCTGATACAAACAAGTATTCACCGAGGACTTTGGAGCGGGTTTCAGCTTGCTTTCGGAATCTTTCTGAGCGATGCCACCCTGGTTACCCTTTGTTTGCTGGGAGCCCTGCAGATTATTAACGAAACCCCCGAAAACCAACTTGTTTTTGGCATTGTTACGGGGATTATCCTTATAGTTTTTGGCGTGGTAACATTCACGCGAAAAGTGAAGATAAAGGAGGATGACGACCAGGAAGACGATGATAAGCCGAGCCCAGTCACCTTCATACTCAAAGGATTTTTCCTGAACTTTACCAATCCTTTTGTATGGCTTTTCTGGATATTATGGGTAACGACCATTACAGCGAACTATCAGGGCGAAACCCATGCTGTCATTATTCTATTTTCGACCACATTGCTAGTTATATTGGCCACCGACATGCTAAAAGTTTTCGGAGCCTATAAGATCAAAAAATATATTACTCCGCACTTTATTCAATGGGTAAACTGGATTGCCGGTGTAGGGCTTTGTGTTTTTGGTATTTTCATGCTGATCCGTGCCTTTATTGTCTTTTTTTAAAAACAAGAAAAAATTTTAAGCCATGAAAACAAATCTTCAAAAAAATTGGTGGGTGATATTGTTCAATGGATTGCTGGCGATATTATTCGGAGCACTTGCTCTTTTTGCCACCGACAGCCTAATGTTAAGCATATCAATCTACTTTGGACTTCTGATTTTGATAGGAGGAATTTTACTGCTTCTGGGGGCCTGGGATCAGCAGCGCAAGGACAAAAACCATGCGATGATGTTGACGGAGGGCATCATATCCACCCTGCTTGGTATTCTCATAATGGTTTTTCCGGGCGAAACATTGAAACTGTTTTACATCTTCATCGGAATTTGGGCATTGTTGCTGGGCCTGTTCAAGATATATTTGGGCATTATTCTGCGCAAGAAAAGCGAATTTCGCTATATGTTTATTTTTGGGGGAATCATTATGTTTGCCATTGGCCTCCTGTTGCTTTTAGACCCCCATTATGTTGCTGGTCTGATATTAAAAATAGTTGGCGGAATATTTATTATCCTTGGAATGCTGCTTGTATATTTCTCATTTATAGCCAAGAATGCAAAGAAGGATGAGGTATAAGGTTTAAAAATAAATCACGGTGATCAATCAATAGAATTATGGGAAAACAAAACTTCAGACACTGGTGGACATATACCCTTAAAGGCGTATTTGCCATAGCTTTCGGACTAATCGCCTTATTTGTTCCCAACGCCTCCACCGACTGGCTTATCCAGCTTTTTGGTGGCTTTATCATTTTAAGCGGGCTGTTTCTCATGGCCGGATCCATTATCAACATCCGGCATCATAAAAAATGGGGAATATGGTTTTTGGAGGGAATGCTGGACCTTGTCCTGGGGATTATTATCATCATATATCACCAATCCAGGGCAGACATTGAGCTGTTCATTATTTTTGTTGCGATATGGGCAATTACCGTTGGTTTCACACAGTTGTTTGCCTCGATGAGTGCCAATCAGGGGGTACGAACAAAATGGTTGTTATTACTGAACGCCATCATTGTAATCGCTGCGGGATTTGTCCTGTTCTATAATCCTTTTGAGACCTATGCGCAAACCATGAATATGATCGGCATTTTTGCATTGGTTTTTGGAGCATTTATTACAATATATTCCTTAGGACTGAAAGAAAGCTAGTATAGAGAAGGGCTAATTTCCGGTGATTAATCTTCGAATTTCAGATCTTTGATGTTAAGCTGGATGGAGGTTACACCATTCCATTCATTTTCTTCTATGTGGTAGCATGCGCTGAAGAGTTTTCCTTCTTTGATGTCTTCATAATGATGTCCCTGCTGGAACGCGATGGCGGAAAAAGGAAAGCCCGAAATATCGGGATGAACCACCTCCAGCTTCAGGTGATTTTTGCCCACAACACGTGCCTTGCCGGTATCAACAAGACCATTGGTTGTGAATAGCGGAGAAAGATTGCCCGGGCCAAAAGGCGCAAATTGCCTTAATATCCTGAAGAAACGGGAATTGATATCGCGGAGTATAATTTCAGAATCTATTTCTATTTCCGGCACCAACTGTTCTTTGGTGATATGCTTATTCACATAGTCCCTGAAACAATTTCTGAAGTTTTCAAAATCTTCCTCCTTAAGCGATAGACCGGCAGCATATTTATGACCACCAAAGTGTTCCAGGTGATTGCTGCAGGCATCCACCGCATCATAAATGTCGAAGTCCTTGACCGACCTTGCTGAACCCGTGATCAGGCCATTCGAATAGGTCAGGACAATTGTAGGCCGGTAATAAGTTTCGGTCAGGCGGGAAGCCACAATGCCAATCACGCCCTTATGCCATTCAGGATTATAAACAACAGTATAATTTGCTTCACGCAGCTCCTGGTTTTCCCTGATGATGCGAAGGGCGTCGGTAGTAGCATGGAGATCAAGGCTTTTACGCTCATCGTTCAGGGTGTTGATCTTGCGTGCAATTTCCATTGCCTTTTTATTATCCTCTTCAACAAGCAGCCTGACCGAGTTTTTAGCACTTTCGATACGACCTGCTGCATTAATACGGGGACCAACCATAAATACAAGATCACTGATAGTCAATTCTTTATTGAAAACATAATCTTTGTCGGGCTGATCTGTTCGCTTCACATTTCCCACAAGCAATATTGCCTCTATTCCGATGCGGGGTTGTTTGTTCACCAGGTCAAGTCCATAGTGTGCCAACGTCCTGTTTTCGCCTGTAATTGGAACGATATCAGCGGCAATACTTACAACAACCAGGTCGAGAAGAGGCAAGAGGTCGGTAATAGGAATATCATGCCTTAGGGCATACCCATGAGCGAGCTTAAACCCTACCCCGCACCCCGAAAGCTCTTTGAAGGGATAAGGGCAATCATTTCTTTTTGGATCCAGGACTGCGTAGGCAGGAGGGATCTCGTCACCGGGCCTGTGATGGTCGCAAATGATGAAATCCAGACCGCGTTCTTTTGCATAGATGGTTTTATCAATAGCCTTGATACCACAGTCAAGGATGATCATAAGAGAGAATTTGTTTTCACGGGCAAAATCAATTCCCTGGTAAGAAATTCCATAACCCTCAGTATCCCTGTCTGGGATATAAAAGTCGATGTTGTGGTAAAAACGTTTAATAAAAGTATAGATCAGGGCAACCGCGGTGGTACCATCAACATCATAATCACCATAAACAAGGATCTTTTCTTTGTTTTTTATAGCAAGCGCTATGCGGTCAATGGCTTTTTCCATATCCTTCATCAGGAATGGGTCGTGCAGATCCTCAAGCTGGGGGCGAAAATACGACCTTGCCTGATCAAAAGTGTGGATGCCCCGCTGGACGAGAAGATTGGAAAGATTCAGGTCGATACTTAGTTCATCAGCCAACTGTCGAACAAGCTGTTCATCTCCCTGTTCCTTATAAACCCAGCGCTTTTCCATTGATTTTCTTTGGCATGTAAATATACGGAATTAATTTCCGTGAATGGTTCAATTATTTTCCTGTTGCAGCAAGGCTCCTATCAGGGATTTTGCCTCCTCAGAATTTTCAAGCGGTTTCTGACAGGTACCATCCTGACACACATAGATTAAAGTTTGTCCTTCTATATATTTATACTCAAACTGGGATAATGTCCCCCCTTTTTTCTGCCCCAGAGATCAAAATACCCGGGAAATAATGCCTGTCAATTTCCTTGCGTAGCTTTTTTGCCTTTGGTCCCATTATGACAAGTTCGATGTTGGGCAAAAGATGCTCAATTAAACGGATTCCCCAGGCGGAATGAAATGCAGGATTTTTCAGGATCTGAGATTTCATCCTTATAAGGACACTGCTGGATATTTTCTGATATTCATTGATTTTCAAATAACCATAAAGACGGGTAAGCACACTGATGATTCTGGAAGATGAAGAAGGGATCACATTATCGCTTAATTCAGAGGGACGGAAGATCAGCTCAGGTGCAGACTTGGAATTGTAGTAGAATTGTTGTTTTGAGGCATCGTAAAAGTGCTCGATGACATATTCTGAAAGCCTGTTGGCAAGCATCAGCCAATGCTCATCGAAGGTTACACTGTAAAGCTGTAAGAATGCATCTGCCAGAAAGGCATAGTCATCAAGGAAACCATGGATTTTAGCCTGGCCATTTTTGTAGCTTCGGTATAGTACATAATCTTCTGTAATCATATGTTGTTCAAGAAACCTGGCATTTTTGATAGCAAGGGCGAGATAAGATTCATCTCCCAAAGAACGATAGGCGTCCACAAGACCGATCAACATAAGGGCGTTCCAGGATGTCAATATCTTGTCGTCCAGCCCGGGCCTGCTACGTAAAGCGCGCGCATCCAGCATGCGCTGCTTTATACGCGTAAAATCCTTACTACTAATCAGGGCTTTATTTGGAATAGCTGGGCCAGCAGTTTCCCTGTATAGAATATTCTTCCCCGAAAGCCAGTTTCCCTCAGCTGAAATATGAAAGAAGTCACAAATAATAGCAGTGTGCTCTCCCGCCAGCGGTTTAATTTCGTCCTTTGACCACAGGTAAAAAAGGCCTTCCTCCCCATCACTATCTGCATCAAGGGCGGAATAAAATCCCCCTTCGGGAGATGTTAATTCCCGGCGTACAAATGTTATTGAATCTCTGATTATATGCTGGTAATCTTTGTTCCCCGAGTTCCTATAGGCATTGGCGTAAAGACTGATAAGCTGGGCATTATCATATAGCATTTTTTCAAAATGTGGAATACGCCACTTTGCGTCTGTGGAATAACGGCAAAATCCACCACCCAGCTGATCATATATTCCTCCAGCAGCCATTACATCAAGGGATGTTTTTACCATTTCAAGACCTTCTTTCTCCCCCGTTCTTAGTGCATGAGTCAAAAGAAACTCCAGGATTGTTGGCATTGGAAACTTTGGAGCCCCGAACATTCCACCCAGATCAGGATCCATCTTTTTCATGATGCCCTTGTACAGATGATGAATATCTTGATTATTATAGGCCTGGTTCTCATTAAATGTTGGGCCCGCAAGTGAAGCTCCGACCTCGCTATGAATATTCTCAGCCTGGTTAAGCAGAAGCTCGGGCTGGGAGCGCTGTAGTTCTGAAAAGTACTCCAATACCTGCAACCATTTATCTTTTGTGAAATATGTTCCGGCATATACCGGCCTGCCATCAGGAAGAGTGATCACATTCAGGGGCCAACCTCCACTGCCGGTAATCAGGTATGCTGCCTGCATATAAACCTGGTCGATATCAGGACGCTCTTCCCTGTCTATTTTCACAGAAATATAATTTTTGTTCATCAGGGCGGCAACCTGCATATCTTCGAAAGACTCTTTCTCCATCACATGGCACCAGTGACAGGCTGAATAACCAATACTTACCACCATCAGGCTGTTGGCCTCCTTAGAGGCAGCAAATGCCTCATCTCCCCAGGGATGCCAGGAAACAGGATTGTAGGCATGCTGTAACAGGTACGGACTATTTTCGTTGATCAGGCGATTTGCTGTAGCATTGCTCATATAAAGGGGTGTTATAAGCTAAACAATGATAGATGATAAATGTTTTGTGAGAAGTTATAATAGCTCCAGCCTGCTGGCATCCTGCCGGATGAAGATAAAAAGAAGGATGGTAAAGGCCCAAAGAGATGATCCGCCGTAGCTTATAAACGGAAGCGGTATTCCGATAACGGGCAACAGGCCTATTGTCATGCCGATATTAACAGTAAAGTGGAAAAAAAGAATGGATGCAAGGCCGTAACCATATATCCTGCTGAAGTTGGATCGTTGTCGCTCGGCCATCATCACCAGGCGTATCAATAAGGCTAAAAACATAAAGATTAGCACAAGCGAGCCCAGGTACCCCCACTCTTCTCCAATGGTGCAGAAAATGAAATCCGTATCCTGCTCCGGAACAAAATCATATTTGGTCTGTGTCCCGTTCAGAAAGCCTTTTCCTGCAATGCCTCCGGAACCAATTGCAATCTTGGATTGATGCACATTATATCCGGCCCCCCTAAGATCGAGCTCATTGCCAAGTAATACGTTAATTCGTTTCTTCTGGTGGGCTTCAAGTATATTTTCAAAGGCATAGTCGACCGAGTAAACAAAGCCAGAGGCAATAATGAGCATGCTTAATAAAACAATGATATTTTTTCTTGACCGCCTCATGAAGTAGAAGAGGATCACAGAAATAAATACCAGGAAGGCGATGATATATAATTTATCAAACATCAGCGAAAGCACAAATAGAAGGACCACGAGAAGGCCGACCAACAGGATGTTACCCGTCAGGCCTTCCCGAAAAAGCACCAGGATGAAAACGACATATACCAGGGCTGAGCCAGTATCATTTTGCAGCAAAACAAGGCCTGCCGGAAGCAATATCAGGATGGCTGCTATTATTTTTGTGCGCATACTAGACAGGCTAACATTAAAAGTGCTCAGGTACCTGGCCAGGGCCAGACATGTTGCAAACTTGGCAAATTCAGCAGGCTGAATGGCTATACTTCCGAATTGGAACCAGGATTTAGACCCGGAAATTTCAACTCCAATCACGAGCACAGCCAGCAGGGATAAAATGCTTGTGCCATAGATAAAGTACGCAAATGTGTTGAAGAAAGAGGCATCGATCAGGAGGATAATAAAAGCAATTCCAATAGCAGCAAAAATCCAGATTAGCTGTTTGCCATAGCGCTGAGAAAAGTCGAAAATACTGCTGTGATCCTCATTATAAACTGCAGAGTAAATGTTTATCCATCCGATAAATACGAGCCCCAGGAACAACAAAACTGTGATCCAGTCAATATTTTTCAATATACCTTTTCGTTCCCTCATTCTTTGTTTATCAAATTTCCATTGATCATTCTTTCCTCAAGCGGTTTTCGTTTTACTTCTCCAAGAAGATACTTTTCGATAAGCAGTGTTGCTATTGGTGCTGCCCAGGTTGATCCGAATCCTGAATTTTCAACAATTACCGCCATGGCTATTTGGGGATTATCAAAAGGGGCAAAGGCGATAAACATGGAGTGATCATCGCCATGCGGATTTTCAACAGTTCCTGTCTTGCCACACATATGCACAGAGTCAATCCGATACCACCTTGCAGTACCGTGCTCGCCTTCAAAAACATCAAGCATGGCATTACGGATGAAATCGAAGTGCCGTGGCTCAACGCTGGTATATTGTTTTTCAACAAAATATCCATAGGGATTTTCAATATTTCCAACTGCTTTAAGAAGATGTGGGCGGTAGTAGAATCCTTTATTTGCGATTATAACTGAAAGGTTTGCCAGCTGTAATGGGGTTACCAGGATCTCACCCTGTCCAATTCCCAGGGATCGTACTGTAAGAGCTCGCCAATGACCCTTAGAGTATATGTTATCATAGTATGATTGTGTTGGGATGTTACCTTTGAGTTCGAAAGGAATGTCGGTATTGAATTTTTGCCCGAAGCCGAAGCTAAGGACGTGATCATGCCAATGCTGGAAACCGACGGAATCGTGACCATAGGATGGCTTTGTCAACACGGAGCGAAAGACTTTCCAGAAATAGGGATTACAGCTATTCTGGATGGCTGAATTCAGCATGAGGGGAGTTTCGTGATAATGGGTGCACCTGATAGGTCGGCTCTCCGGCCCCTCGCAATGATATTGTGTTGATGGAAATAATACTGATTCCTGCATTCCTACAAGAGCCCCGACCACCTTAAAGGTTGAGCCCGGAGGATAGGTTCCCATGGTCGCCCTGTTCATCAGGGGCTTCAGTGAATCCTCATTCAGGCGGGTGTAATTTTCACTTCTTACGCGCCCAATCAACAGGTTGGGGTCATAAGATGGGGAGGTGATCATCGCCAAAATTTCTCCTGTTGCAGGCTCAATGGCTACGATACTGCCAATCTTATTTTGCATTAACAGTTCTCCATAGGCTTGCAGTTCTGCATTAAAGGAAATATGAAGATCGTTACCTGCAATCGCAGCAGTATCGTATTGACCATTTGAAAATGAACCCTTTTCCCTGTTAAAAACATCCACCATCACTACCCTAAGCCCCTTTTCGCCCCGAAGTTGCTTTTCATAAGACCTCTCCAGGCCGCTTTTGCCTATATAATCACCCTGGTCATAATAATCATCTTTGTTCAGGTCGTTATTATTCACTTCACCTATGTAGCCAAGCAAGTGTGCTGCAAGCGGCTGCGGGTATTTTCGTAATGTTCGCGACTGCACATAAAAGCCCGGATATTTATAGAGTTTTTCTTCCAGGAACCCAAAATCTTCACGAGAGATCTGTTCAAGAAAAACAGATGGTTTACGATAGGAATATTTTTTGGCTTTCTCAAGCTGATCCCTGAAAGACTCAGGGCTGAGGTGGAGCAGAGCACAAAGCTCGGTAGTATCGAAAGCTTGCACCTGGCGGGGAACCACCATCAAGTCATATGCTGCCTCATTATACACAAGCAGCAGGCCGTTCCTGTCATAAACAAGCCCTCTTGCTGGATATTCAGTAATATATCGAAGCACATTATTTTCAGCCGACAACTTGTATTCATTATTTAATACCTGCAGCATGAAGAGACGGATCGCAAACAGTATTCCTACAAACAGGAATACTGCGATAATGACGTATTTGCGATTTTGATAGTCAGTTGATATCATGAGGGGCTTGCTGCTACATACAAAGTTATTCGTTTGGCCGGGCTTATCGAAATTCAGCGCTATATTTTCTTTTCTCAAGAAAAACAGCAACACCCAGAAATATTACAATATAAATGAGATGAATGAAATACCTGCTTATTCCCTCAGCAAGAGGCAGCTCTTGTGAAAGGAAATAAAAAGCAAAGGCAATGATAAAATAAAGGAAAATATTGCGCAGGTCATAAACAATAGGATAAAATTTGCGACCCACAATAAATGAAAGCACAACCATGGAGAAATAACATGCAAGATGTGCCCATGCGGCTCCTGTATATCCATATTTTGGTACAAGTAAAACATTCAAAACAACAGTGATAATGGCTCCCCCAAATGCGATCATTGCGCCATACTTTGTCTTATCGGTTAGCTTATACCATACCGAGAGATTATAGAATATGCCAAGCATCAGATTAGCCAGCAGAATAATGGGAACGATGCCGAGACCTGAGCGGAAATCAGGACCGATAAAGTATTTAAAAATGTCTATGAACAGGGTAACGCTTAAAAATATCAGCAGACAGAAAATGATGAAATATTTCATCACAGAGGCATATAATCGTTTAGCATTTTCCTCTCTGGCGTGGGAGAAGAAAAAGGGCTCAGCAGCATATCGAAACATTTGTATGAACAGGGTCATTAATACAGCCAGGCGATAATTGGCCCCATAAACACCAAGTTGTCCGAGAATGTAATTGTCCTTGTCGGCTACATTTTCTGGCACACTTAAAAGAAATTTAAAAAGGACCTTGTCCGACACCTCATTGATCATTCCAAACACACCGACGAGTAATAATGGAAAGCCGTATGAGAGCATTCTAATTAAAAGTTTACGATCGAAGGAATACTTTATTTTGAAGATATCTGGCAACAAAAGAATAAGGGTGACAACACTGGCTATGAGGTTTGAAATAAAAGCATAGCCCACCCCAATATCTGCATTGTAGATCAAGCTAAGTGATGAATCAGGATTGGTTTTGAGAAACCATGGACAGAAAACAAGGAAGAAGAAATTAAAGGAGATATTGGTGACCACGTTTATGATCTTGATCCAGGCAAAGCGGAAGGCCCTGTTTTGTTGCCTTAGCCTGGCAAAGGGTATCGCTGAAAAGGCATCAATACCAACGATAATAGCGAAATAAATAATATACTCCGGATGGTTCGGATAACGGATCAGTGCGGCAATATCATTGGAAAACCAGAGTGCCAGAACAATGAAGAGGGATGATGTAACAAAGAGAGCACTCAGCGTGGTTGTGAAGACTCCGTCTTTGTTCTTTTCTGATTCAGCAAATCTGAAATAGGAGGTCTCCATTCCATAGGTAAGCAGGACAAGGAGGAAGGCTACATAAGCATAAAGCTCTGTGACAACACCATATTGTCCTTCAACAAAAATGCGGGTGTAAAAGGGCGTTAAAAGCAGGTAATTTAGCAAGCGGGGAACGATGGTTCCCATGCCATAAACGGCTGTTTGACCGGCTAGTTTTTTTAAGGGTTTCAATACCTGGGCTTGTCTTTAGATGCAAATGTAAAAAGGATAATCAAATTGCCGATGCTTTGATAATAGAAGTTAATAACAGGCAGATTTATTGTGTTTGGAAAAATTTTATTCAGGATTGATATACGGGAAGGCGGATCATAAACACTGTTCCGGATTCCGCCGAAGACTCAAAGCTGATACTCCCGCCAGCCTCAACCACAATGCTACGCACAAGTGCAAGTCCTAGCCCCATACCACTGGTTTTGGTTGTAAAGCTTGGTGAGAATATCTTGTCAACCATTTCATCAGGAATACCGGGGCCATTATCAGCCACCATGATCAGGTAGCTGTTTTCTTCGAAGTCAAGGGTCACCTTAATACTACCCTGCTGGCTCTGTCCGATTGCCTGAACAGAATTCTGAAGAAGATTGTTGAACACACGGATCAATTGATTTTTATCCGCCAATACTATGTGTGGGGGAGGTGATGTGGCATGAAAGGAAAACGCGATGTTTTCAATATCAGAAAAGAGATCAAGGGATTTTTTAATAGCCTCCGAAAGATCAATCTTTTCTTCTTTTTTTTGTGGCATTTTGGCAAAGTCAGAAAACTCTGATGCAATAGCAGAAAGGGTATCGATGTGCTCAATAATGGTTTGAGTAAAACGCTGTAATCTCTCCTCCCAGTCAGGAGATTTTTCATCCCATGCTTTTTGCAAATACTGTACACTCAGCTTCATGGGGGTAAGGGGATTCTTAATCTCATGGGCCACCTGTTTGGCCATCTCTCTCCAGGCACTTTCCCGCTCAGACTTAGCTAAAAGCTCAGCCGATCGTGATAGTTCATCGATCATCCTGTTATACTCTGATACAAGGGTGCCGATCTCATCCTTTCTTGACCATTTTATCTTCTCATTGCTTCCATCCAGAGACAGGCTTCCCATCTTATCCCGGATAAGGCGCAAGGGCTGCGTGATGTATCTTGAAATTAATATAGCCAGGAAAATGGCAACGGCAATCATTAAAACGTAGACATTTAAAAATGCATTTAGAAACACAGAAATTTCATTCTGAAGCTCAGTCTGACGAGCAAAATACGGAAGGTTGAGGTAGGCCACCACAACACTTTCTGCATTCATAAAAGGCACATAGGCTGAAAAATAATCCTGATCACCGATGGTCTCCGTATGAATAAAAAGCAATTTCTTATCCAGGGTGAGGACACGATAAGCATCAGCATTCATTTTGGTGGATATCAACTGTTTTTGAAATATCTGTGGGCGAGATGAAGCGAGAAGGTTACCCTGCAGGTCATAAAGGTTGATATCGGAGAAGAAAACCTGTGAGAACTTAATAAGGAGGCCTGTAAGGTACTCCTCCATGTCGGCAGTTAATTGCTCTTCGCCTGAAAGTTTATGCTCGAGCTCGATAAGTACAGAATGAGTTTTTTCCTGCAGGATCTCCTTGTTTTTGTTGGTGTTGAGGTTGATCACATAGCGAACAGTAATGCCTCCAACAATAACGAAGGCTATAATAATAAGCGATATAATATACAGTTGTAATTGGTTGCGAAAGTTCAATTCAAATCCGATACGCGTGAATGGTACATTTACAACAGCTATAAATAATAAGACAAAGAGTGTAAAGAAAATAAGTAAATAGGAAAAAGGCGCAAGCACCTCAAGGAATCCCGCTGTGTTCTTGCTAATGATGAGGAACTCATTTTCATCTATTCTTGAAATATAGTGGTCGGCATTATTATGTGTAAAAAAGGTCCCGGACTGTAATTCCCCATACCTGCTGAGTTTGGTGCGGTATGCATAATCACCATATTTAAACACCAGATTGTTGTCAGCATAACGTGCATAGGAATAGTTTTCAAGTTCGGCAAATGTCTTGACCTGTTCATCGATGAGTAGCTCCGGATAACCCAGGCCTTCTTCCGGAATAAAGAGTGAGAATAATTCTATAAATACGGTTACTGTATCAGCCCTGTCTTCGAAAACATAGTCCTGGACAGAGATATAGTTGCTCATATTGGCCTCGTTAACATATCTGAATTGTCCGTTGCCCAGGGCAGGTTGCCCAATACGATCAATGATATCCCCAAAGTAATCGTAACAGTTTACTACAAACGCCTCTGGCTGCACCGATAAACTCCTATCGGGAGTACAAATGGTGACCATCCACTCATATCTGCGAAGCCTGTCAGCAAGATAGTTGTCCTCAATATAGCTGATAGCGAAGTCCTCATCTGATAGGCTGTAGGGTGCGGCTGCGAGCAGGTTCATCAAGTGCGTATCGGCCTTCATTTCTTCGACGACAGATAGGAATATGTATTCTGAAAGGGGATCCTCGCCACTTGCCAGGTCAATGGCCAGGAGCTTGCGTTGCTCAATTTCCCTGTGTGTGTTGAAAGCTGCGAGCACCGATGTACTGAGAATAGCAAATAGAAAAAGATAAAGCACCACGCCAGAGAAGCCCACCTTGTTAAGATCTGGCCTTGTTTTGGCCTGAAAATAGAAGGCGACTGCATAAATAAACAGCGGTATAAACAGAAGGAGATCACAGCCATGTATAAATGTGCAAATAATAACATAAACCCCACTTGTAAGAAGAAGAAAACCGAAGTATTGGAGTAAAGAGCGTCTGGAATAATGGAAGGCAAGACCAAGAATTCGGTAAGAAATCAAGAAGAAGCTGAATAGCAGTATTGTCAGAACAATAAGAGCCAGCAACGAGTCGGCTGTCAGAAAATAGATCTGGTTCAGGTTAAGCGAATATGATGAGTCTATGATAAGGCTATTGGCCGCCCATAGAAACAGCCTGTAAAAAATAAAGACATGCAGGAATAGTGAGAAGATGAGAAAAAATCTTCTAAAGGCAGGCTTATTCCGTTTCAGCTTGATATTTTTATAAGTAATAAAGAGGGTGTATGAAATTATAAGTATCGTTAGCGCATTAAAAAGGAAATCACCCATAGAAGGCACCAGGTCAGATGCGGCAAATGAGCCCGGGTTGAAAATGTATGTGGCATGGAGGTTAGCAGGGATCTTAAAAACAAATATGAGGAGGCGCAAAAGGATAACGTCTATAGAAAATGCAATGATTATCAGTAAGCGGGATTTGAAGAAAGCGCCGAATCGCAGATATAACTGAAAAATAGCTGCGTTTAGAGCCAGAAAGGCAAATGCATAAAGGGCGAGCAGGAGCAAGGAGGGCAGCACTCCGGGATTTGGATCTTCAGGTGGAATTATTGAGAAAGCATAAGCATCTCCTGAAAAGACATCAAAATTACCAGCCTTGAGAGAAACGTCGGTTTCCGCAGGCGCCGAAAATCCTGACTGAAAACGGTTTTCAAGATATATATTCTGATAGGCATATTTTCTTTTTATCAGAAACAGGCCTAAAAGACGGTGTTCATTCACCAGGGTATCCTGAAAAAAGTAAACCCCATTGGCCAACAATAGTGCTCCACGATTAACTGGATTAGAAGATGATGTTGGGGGGAACAGGGACTGAATTGTCGGACCAGTAAACCAGGGAGTCGTTTTTGTAGACGAAAAAATAATATGCAAAGGGGCTGTTAGTTTTTTCCCTGATAAAGGTGTCGGCATATTCTGTCTGGCGGAGGTATTTTTCCTGTGACAGGGAATCGATAAAAATAGCGAGTGTTTTTTCGGCTTTATTAAAATCTACCTGAACGCTGCTTAAAATTTTTTCCGGAGAATTGCGATTTATGATGAAAGCCTCATATATAATAGATGTAAATATGAAGATAGCTACCAGGGATGCATAAAAGAAAAATCTTTTAGCAAATTGACGATTATAATTGATTTTATCCACCTAACAAACAATAAATCAGACAATTAAACAGTGAGGCAAAATAAGGCTTTCTGAGCCACGATTTCCCATACCAAGGGTAGTTCTTCCATACAGAGGCGATCGTTTATTACAGGCGCTGAAATTGCTTTATTTTGACTTTTTAAAGATATAGATTAAACTTGAATAGTTTCCTTTTCCAAAAAATGCATTCAGATTTGACCAAAGGCCAAAAAAGAAGGCGCGAATATTTTTTGGAGACCCACTCTTATATTTTTCACTTAGCATTGAAATATAAAATGAATCGAGCAGCATTGGTTTGCTTGCAACATGGTCAAATCCAAAATTTCCCATCAACCTTATTGCGGATTCAGGAGAAAAATGATAAATATGCCTGGGGACGTCATAAGCGGCCCAATAACGATCATATTTCCTTGCATCATAGGATCTCATGTTAGGAAGCGCAACAAATAGTGTGCCGCCTGGCTTTAACTTTTGATAGAATTCGGCCAGGCGCTCTTCGATGGGATAAACATGTTCTAGTACGTGCCAGAGGCTTATGGCGTCAAGAGAAGCATTGGGAATCGCATTTAAATCATCTTCGGTGTGTACCTTCAGGGAATAAGATTTTATGGCATGCTCTCGTGCAGAATTATTGGGTTCAATTCCAATGCCATCCCAGCCGGAATTTTTCATTGCATAGAGAAATTCACCTGTCCCACAACCATAATCAAGTAACTGATTACCAGCGGTGTATTTCTTAAGAAGTCTTTTTTTATCGCGTATAGTGAAGGTACGAGCCAGGTGAAATAATCGGTTAATCAGTCCGCGGGATGTTTTAGAGTGCGAAACATATGCAGATGAGTCATAATATGCCGCTGAGCCATCAATATCGGGACGAGGGTTTGTAAAACAGAAACCACAATCTTTACAGCTTGAAATACTGAAGGATTCCTGGCTTACAAAATGATCACGACATTGAATATGTTCAGAAAATGATTCTGAACTACATATAATACAACGAGTTATGTTTTTTAAATCCATTGTTTCACGTGGAACTCAAGGCGCAAAGATAATTAATAATTAATGTTGGATTATGGATTATGGTTCTGGGGTCTGGGTTCTGGGTTCTGGGTTCTGGGGATTTATTATTAGACGAATTATAAATAAATTAACCACCCAATGCCTATTCCCCAACGCCTAACGCCAATTGCCCAACGCCCATTGCCCAACGCCCATAGCCCAATTAGTTTCACGTGGAACAATCAAATCCTAACCTCCAAGATAAATGGCCAAAACAGATATGTCGGCAGGTGAAACCCCACTGATCCGGGCCGCCTGTCCGATTGTCCTTGGACGAATTTTACTCAGTTTTTCCCGGGCTTCAAATGAAAGAGAGCCAAGCTGCTGGTAATCGATTTCATCCCTGATTACCACATTTTCAAGCTTGCCCAACCTATTGGCCAGGTCCCTTTCTTTATCAATATATCCCTGATACTTAATCCGTATCTCTGCCTGTTCAATAATTTCATCATTGATGCCATCAAGACCGCTTAAAAATCCAGACAAATGTGGCATACTACTGATTAACTCTTTAAAGTGCAGCTGTGGGCGAAGAAGAAGGGTGTCAATCTTTACTTTCTGCTTGAGGGCGTCGGTGTCTTTGTCAGCAAGTAACTGATTTACCTCCTCTGGCTTTGCGCTTTCCTTTTTACAAAAACGAATGATTTCCTCAAGAAGGTGTTCTTTATGCAGAACGCTATCCATTCGTGATTGGTCAGCAAGGCCAATCTGATGTCCTTTGGGCGTGAGCCTAAGATCAGCATTGTCCTGCCTTAACAATATACGGTATTCAGCCCTGGAGGTAAACATCCGATAGGGTTCGTCAACCCCCTTAGTAATGAGATCATCGATCAGCACGCCAATATATGCATCGGCACGCCCAAGAATAAAATCGTCGAGTTCGTTTAGCTTGCGATGTGCATTAATTCCGGCTATCAGGCCCTGGGCTGCGGCCTCCTCATAACCGGTAGTCCCATTTATCTGACCAGCGAAGTAAAGGTGCTTAATAAGCTTGGTTTCCAGCGAATACTTCAATTGAACAGGAGGGAAGTAATCGTACTCTATGGCATAGCCGGGGCGAAAGACCTTTGCCTGCTCAAATCCAGGGATCATTTGAAGCGCCTTATACTGCACTTCTTCCGGAAGCGAGGAAGAAAAGCCATTCAGGTAATACTCTATGGTGGTCCAGCCTTCCGGCTCAACAAATAGCTGATGTTGGTCTTTGCCGGCAAAACGATCAATCTTGTCTTCGATGGATGGACAATAGCGGGGACCTACGCCTTCAATTCGGCCGGCAAACATGGGAGAAAAATGAAAACCAGTGCGCAACACATCATGCACCTTTTTATTAGTATAGGCCAGATAGCAACTCCGTTGCTTTTTTAGGACCGGGGTGTCGGTAAAAGAAAACTTTGAGGGCTGCTCATCTCCGGGCTGCTCATCCAGTTTAGTAAAATCAATGGTCCTTCCATCAATTCTAACGGGTGTGCCGGTTTTCATCCTGGATGCTTCAAAGCCCAGCTCCACCAGGCTTTCGGTAATTCCCTTTGAGGCGATTTCTCCCATCCTTCCGCCGGAGATCTTCTTTTCTCCAATATGTATGATGCCATTCAGAAAAGTGCCATTGGTGAGAATCACTGATCTGGCAGGGATCCGATGGCCCATGGATGTTTTCACTCCTTTAACCCGGCCATTCTCAATGACGAGGGAAGTAACCATATCCTGAAGAAAGTCTAAATTGGAAATGAGCTCCAGCTGATTTCTCCACTCCATGGAAAACAACATGCGGTCGCTTTGAGCCCGTGGACTCCACATGGCTGGCCCCTTAGATTTATTGAGCATTCGGAACTGTATCATTGTCTTATCAGTGACAATGCCCGACAAGCCCCCAAGCGCATCTATCTCTCTGACAATCTGACCTTTAGCAATTCCGCCCATAGCCGGGTTACATGACATTTGTGCCATATTAGCCATGTTCATGGTAATCAAAAGCACAGATGATCCAAGCCTGGAAGCAGCGGCAGCTGCCTCACACCCGGAATGACCGGCACCAACAACGATCACATCATATTGATCGAACATATTCAATAATTGAAATAAAAAACAGCTGTTTTAGGGCGAAAGCAAAGATAGGTATTTATCTTCTTTCAAGGTCATCAAAGCCTTGTCGTCACTAGATTTGTCGGCGTAACCGCATAAATGAAGTATGCCATGGATGATCACCCGCCTAACTTCAATATCGAATGACTGATCAAAATTTTCGGCATTATCCCTGATGCGCTCAATGCTAATAAATACGTCACCGGAAACCTCATTGCTCTCTTCGCGATAGTCAAAGGCAATAACATCTGTGAGGGTTTCTCTGTCGAGGAAGCGCTGATTCAGGTCAAGCAGATAGTTATCATTGCAAAAGATAATATTGATCACTCCTGCGTCTTGATCTTCTTCATGGATAACCTTCAGTATCCAGTCATGTATCTGTTGACTATCGTTTAGACTGAAATCAACATCTTCAAAGAAGAATTGTATCAGGGGATTCATGTGCAAATTAGTGGAAAAACAAGCTTAAACCTTTTGCTTTTTGGTTTGGAAATACTCGTTGAAATGGCCAATTCTTTTCTTCATAGTTTCGTGTCCCACACCAGAAATACGGAAGAACATTTCAACACTGCTTCCCTCATGCTTTATCTCAAACTTATCGGAAAGCGAGCGCATCAAGAAAAGACCACGACCTGTTTTGGTGTCTGCATCTATTTCCAGGTCAAGAGGGTCGGGGACAACATCAGGATCATAACCGCTGCCTTCATCAGAAACGGTAAAGGAAAGGCCTTTTGGCTTTGATTCAAATACGACTGAGATTTTTTTGGATGGATCATTTCCATTGCCATGCAGTAGGGCATTATTAAATGCTTCGGTAAGGGCAATCAGGATGTTTCCGAAATAAGTATCGTTGATATTATAATAATCACAAATTTCTTCTACAAACCTTTCAATGGAGCTGATATTTTCAGGTCTTGAGTCAAGCGAAAGTTTTTCCTTCCTACCCATAATTGATGCATTTAATTCCCAAAGTTATAAAAATATTCATTCACTTTGCGTTTATAATAAGGTTTTAAATCGGGTGGAACCGTTTTTAGTAGTTCAACTTCTTTAGATAGTATTCTTTTATACTCTAAAAAATTATCAGGGTTACTATATTCCTGACTTTTTGCTTCACTGGATTCACGGCGCTCTTCTTTTTCTCTCTCTCGCAGCGCTTTTTCATGCTTTAAAAGCCTGCTGTAAATCTCCTCCTGCCTATGCATGGTTTCCTCCGTAAGCCTTTTGTTTACAAGGTCCTGCTCGGTTTTTTCCATATCTTCCATCAAGCTATTCAAGCCGGCATTCCCGGTTTCTCCGCCGGCTTTTAATTCTTCCAAATATTCTTGCATCTGACGGCGAATTGCTTCTTGTTCAGCAGCCATTCGGGCAAATTGTTCGCTCATCGTTGCATTTTTTGGCTTTCCCTTCTTTCCATCCTGGCCGCCTTTTCCATCCTCACCCATGCTTTGCTGACCGTTTTTCATTTTTTGCATTTGCTGATTGAGTTGCTTTTGTAGCTCTCCCATATTTTGGGGCATCTTGCTGGGTTTGCCGGCTCCGGGATTAGAGCAGCTTTTGTCTCCCGACATATTCATGCTTTGCTGTTGCTGCATCTGATTCAGTGCTTCTGAAAGCAAAAGGGCCAGGTTGTTGACAGAGGTCATAGCATATTGCTGTGACATGGATGCATTCCCCTTTTTCCTCTCCTGTAGCTGTTCATTAGCATCGTCTATACTCTTATGGATCTTATTAACTTCTCTGGTAATAAAGGGCTTGATCATTGTCTGACGTTTGCTGAGTGCATAAAGAGAATCTTCGACGATCTGCATATTTTCTTCAAGCTCGTACTGGCGTGTTATGATCTCCTGATATTGAGGATCTGCAAAATTTGTATGGCTGAGATCTTTTATGATACTTTCTTGTTCGAATGAAATGATCAATAAGTTTTCAAGGATTTCTCGCAAAACCCTGATGTCTTCTGCGATGGCATCGTTGTCCATTTGAACCTGCATATTGATCAGTATTTCGGCCATTTTCCCCAGTTCTGTAGCTGACTTTTTTTGTGATTCTCCGGCCTTTTTCCTGTTTCCTTTCTGCAATTTATCCAGGCTGTTCTCCATTTCTTCCTGAATACTGTTCTCCATTTCTTCTGTTTCCATCATCTCATGAGGCTCCTCAAGGTCCTCATTCAGCGATTCTATTTCATCAAGATCTTCTCTGACATCTTCAAATGCTTCATTGAGGGCCTTTTGCTCTTCAGAGACCTCCTCTTTGCTATTGCTTTTATCAGTTGATTTTTCTGATAGTTCCATTTGGGCTTCTGCAAGCTCATTTAGTTTCTCAATTGTTTCTGTCAGGCGCTTATCAAATTCAAGCTGTTTAAACAGCTCAAGGCTTTTATCCAGCTCCATTTCAATATCCTCGGCATTCATCTCCATTTTCTCCAGCATCTCCTGCACATCTTCCTTTTGAAGCTCATCCAGCATTTTTTGCAATTCTTCAAATAAAGCTTTCATCTCATCACTCATCACCTCCTCAAACAATTCCTGAAGCTCCTGTTGCTTGCGAACAATTTCTTCATTTTGCTCTTTATACTGTTCTTCCCGTGCAATATTCTCAGCATTTTTTTGCTGAAGCATCTCCATCCTGTCGGCCAGTTGCTGCTGCTGGTTTAACAGGTTCCTGATCTGCTCCTTGTCTTGCCAGCTCAACGTTTCCTTATTAATAAGCTGTTTATTAAGCTTTTCTATTTGATGTTGCAGCACTTGTGATTCGCGGATGATGTCTTCCATCTCATCTTTCATTTCCCTGTTCTCCGCTGCAGTTTGTTCGTTGATCTCTTCAAGCCCCGGAGCCCGGAAAATCATTTTATGCGAGCGGCTGCTTTTATATCCATTAATTTCGTCGTTATCCCATACTTCAAAATAATATTGAATCTCGTCACCCGGACCCACCTGGAGCCTGTTCAGGTCGAAATGATGAAACACCAACTGTTTGGTTGATCCAGATGAAATAGGAACGGTTTCTTTATATGTTTGGCCTTCAATCCGGGCAGAGTCGAAATTATTCAGAAATTCAAAATTGAAAGTCAGATCGGTAAAACCGTAATCATCATTTATCTGCCCACGAAAATACAGGCGCTTATCGTAAACCGAATCCCGGAACTCTTCAAAAACGGCCGATGGATAAACATCCGGAATAACCGTAATGGCATAAGCAAGGGTATCTGGGTTTAAAAGGTGCTCATTGGCAGCTGAGATTGAGTATGTCGTGCTTTCGAGGAGTCTTTTTTTATACTGATATGCATTTGATCCCTTTTCTTCCAGCAGGATGCTATCGCCAGGAAAACGGAATAATACCGATCGCGTATCCCTTGTAATGACCTTCCAGGCAATAAAAGTTCCCTCAGGAACTACAAAATCACCGGTATTTTCATATGCGTCATCACTCTTTCCTGTATATGATGGATAATCAAGTGACACATAATAATTGGTTATGATGGGCCTGGGAAGTACCTTCAGCACAAAGGCCCCGAAACGAAAATCCTCTGCAATAATATCAAATACTACGTCATGCTGTAGTTTATTCAGGGTGTATACAAAAACCCCCGGTGATTCTTTACGAAACGGGATGAGGTTTTCATTTGATGAAAAAGAGATCCCGGCAGGTACCTGCTCTCCCTCAACCTGTATTCTAAGGGTGAAGTCATCATATTGCATGGCCTCCAGCCTTTCATTCAAAATCTGAATGGTGAATGGTATGGGCCGCTCAAACTGTGCACGATGCCTGATTAATCTTTCGGAGGGCTCTGTAATTATCGAGGGGGAGGCCAGAAGCAAAATAATAACCACAAGGACCGGGGGGATGGCATATTTCAGATACTTCTTGTTTTTACTGAGATCAATAGCCTTTACGAAGGGGACGGGGTGCAGGGTTTTTGTTTTTTGATCGATACTGGCATTCAGCAGCTCCAGGGTTCCGTTTTTTTCACTGAGCCTCTTAAGCTGAATGGTATTGATCAGCTTATCGCCGACTTCAGGGAAATATGCCCCAATAATGCCTGCTGCCTCTTCATCATTGATTGTACGTCCTATCCTGAAAAGCCTAAACAGGGGAAGAATAATTAGCCTGAAAAGAATGAGCAGATTCAGGGCCAGGTAGGTATAGAACAATGTCGTTCGAACAACGGAGCTGCTCCAGGTATAGTATTCAAATATGTTGGCCAGCAAGAAAAACAAAAAGAATACAGCAATAAATAATATACCGCCACGGAAAATCTGGTTCATATAGTATTTACGAATGAACCGCTTTAATTTTCTGATCAATATGTTGTAATTATCCTGCATCAAAATCTTGTTCTCTCTATGCCAACGGCCTGGTAAAAGAAATTATTTCAAAATAGTACACAAAGGTAGTTATTCAGCGTCGATTTCGAACAGCTTATGCCCCACAGGAGCTAAAATTGTATAGAAATGACCCAAACCTGTGTTATTTAAACAAAAATCGTCCCAATATGTTAAGTAAATGACTAATATTGAGCCCTCAATTAAAAAACTAAACTAAAAATGAAAAAACTGACCCTATTATCTACTTTTATCTTCATGGCTGTTTTCGTGTTTGGTCAATGGAACGAACCCGAAGGCGATCATATGAACTGCAATCATGCTAAAGGGCATCACCTCAAAGGAGCGGATGCTGTTTTTTACTTTCAGGACGACCTCTTGTGGCAATACGATGTAAAGTTTTATTTCCTCGACATTGAGGTTAGCCCTTCAAATGTCACAGTTGGCGGAAATGCCACTATTCATGCCGAGGTGGTTTCTACCACGATGGATACACTTGCTCTTGAATATCTTGATGGCAACACCATGTTTGTCGACTCTGCATTTGTTGACGGAGTCATGGTTGACTTTGATCATACAAACGATCATATTTACATGTTCTTACCCACAAGCATGACCCAGGGAGATGAGTTTATGGTGCAGGTTTATTATCATGGTACTCCTACTTCGGGTGGTTTTTTTGCCGGTGTTACCAGTGATTACTCCAACCAATGGAACAAGGATGTAACATACACTCTTTCTGAGCCCTATTCAGCTCGCGACTGGTTTCCTGTAAAACAGGTGCTGCCCGATAAGGCCGATTCATGCTGGGTATTTGTAACCTGCGACGAAGAGTATATGGTAGGCTCCCAGGGATTGCTTACAGCCATAACCCCAATGCCTGACAATAAGCTCAGGTATGAATGGAAATCAAGATACCCCATCGACTACTATCTTATTTCATTTGCTGTTTCTGATTACCTGGAGTATAATATTTATGCCAAACCAGCTGAGCTGGGCGGTGATTCAATTCTGATACAGAATTTTCTCTATGACGACCCTGCTATTATTAACGCCTATAAGGATGACATAGACGAAACAGTTGATTTCCTGGAACTATTTTCAGACCTCTATATCCTGTATCCATTTCATGAAGAGAAATATGGCCATTGCCTGACCACGCTTGGTGGTGGAATGGAACATCAAACGATGACCACCATCGGTGGATTTGGTTACGACCTGGTATCACACGAGCTTGGCCATATGTGGTTCGGTGATAATGTTACCTGTGGTACCTGGCAGGACATCTGGATCAATGAGGGCTTTGCTTCTTATGGTGAATACCTGGCCAGGCAAAGTTTGATCAGGCCAGGGATCGGCCAACAGTTGGATGAACTCCACACACAGCAATGTGCTTTCCAGCCCGGGAGGCAGTGTTTATGTTCCCGAAGAAGACCTGGATGATATCTGGAGAATATTTAACGGAAGGCTTTCCTATGATAAGGGTGCTGCCATCATTCACATGATCCGCTTTGAATTGGATGACGACGTGCTTTTCTTCAACATCCTGGATGAATTCCAACACAGGTTTACTGATAGTACCGCCACCGGCGACGACTTTAAAGGAGTTGTTGAAGAACTTAGTGGGATGGATTTCTCAGATTATTTTGATCAATGGTATTATGGAGAAGGCTACCCAACTTATAGTATTGTCTGGAACCAGACAGAAGATGGACTGAATATGAATATTACTCAGACAGCCTCTAAGCCATCTGTTACGCCTTTATTTAAAATGTCGATGGAATACAAGCTGGGTACAACGATGGGTGACACAACCATCAGGTTATACCAGGATGCAAACTTTAACCAGTTTACCATTCCGATAGAGGGTGAAGTTGGTGCAATATTGGTCGATCCTAATAACTGGGTGTTGAACAAAACCGGTTCTATATCAGTAGGAATCGAAGAAACTGAAAACCCGGTGTTATTTCACTTTTGGGCCCAACCCGGCTCAGGATTACCTGAATGTTTACATGGCCAACACTATCGACAGTAAAGTTCAGGTCAGCATCCAGGATATGACGGGGCGCGTCATGACTGAAGGCGAGTATTCAGGAGAAACCATTAAGGTGAATACAAGTGATCTGCCGCAGGGCTCTTACCTGATCAGGGTCCATAACGGAAACGAGACCTTTACCAGGCGTTTTGTGAAGATTTAACAATACACCTCACCCCCGGCCCCCGCTCCTCAAGGAGAGGGGGAAAAGGGGGGCGGGGGTTAAGGGGGTGAGGTGCATTTCCGTATCTTTGCACGATTAATCCGTTTCGTATGAATAATAACAACATCCGCGTTCGCTTCGCACCGAGTCCAACCGGCCCATTACATGTTGGCGGCGTGAGAACAGCATTATATAATTACCTTTTTGCCAGACATCATGGAGGAAAAATGATCCTGCGGATTGAGGATACAGATCAAAACAGGTTTGTACCCGGTGCCGAAGAATATATTGTTGAGTCGTTCAAATGGTGTGGGATAGTCTTTGATGAGGGTGTTGGCATAGGGGGAGATTATGGGCCATACAAGCAATCTGAGCGACGCGAAATATACCTTGACTATGCCGACAGGCTGATTAAAAGTGGTCATGCTTACTATGCTTTTGACACGCCAGAGGAACTGGACAATATGCGTAAAGACGCTAGAGGCTTCAGGGAGCAACCTATACCAGTTATAACCAGGAGTCGCGTAAGAAAATGAAAAACTCACTGAGCATGACAAATGAAGAGGTTATGCGAAGATTATCTGTGGGTGATCCTTATGTGATCAGGATAAAGATTCCGGAAGGAGAAAGCCTTCAGCTTCATGATGAGGTCAGGAAAGACATGGCGGTCGACACCTCCACGCTTGACGATAAGGTATTGTACAAATCTGATGGCATGCCTACTTATCACCTGGCAAATGTAGTTGATGACTACCTGATGAAGATCACGCATGTGATCCGTGGTGAAGAGTGGTTACCATCACTCCCGCTGCATGTACTTTTGTATCGCTACCTGGGCTGGGAAAATGAGATGCCAAAATTTGCTCATCTGCCCCTGTTGCTTAAACCTGATGGCAAAGGAAAGCTGAGTAAGCGCGATGGCGACAGGATGGGATTTCCTGTGTTTCCGCTGCAATGGACCGATCCTAAAAGTGGGGAGGCTTCAAGGGGATACCGGGAGGATGGTTATTTTCCCGATGCTTTTATTAATATGCTTGCTTTGCTTGGATGGAATCCGGGAACAGAGCAGGAGATCTTCGACATGAAAAGCCTCTGGGAACAATTCAGCCTGGATCGCGTGGGCAGGTCGGGAGCACGATTTGATCCGGAAAAGGCCATCTGGTTCAATCATCAATACCTGGTGAAAAAAGACGATGTTGAGCTTGCTAATGAATTCGCTCCGATTGTTGAAGAAAAGGGGTTCAGGGTTCAGGGTGCAGGGTACATGGAAAAGGTGGTGGGTCTGGTGAAGGAAAGGGTTAATTTCGTGCATGAGATTTGGGATCAGGCCTCATTCTTCTTTCAGGCCCCTGAGTCGTATGATGAAAAGACTGTTAAGAAGCGCTGGAAAGAGAATAGCGGTCAATTACTGGCGGACGTTTTGGGCGTTATTAAGGAAGCTGATCCATTTGTGCGTGAAAACCTTCACGATAGCATTGCGGCATATTTGGAGGAAAGAGAGATTGGCATGGGCAAGGTAATGATTGGCATGCGCTTGTGCCTTGTTGGGAGCGGTAGTGGCCCGGATTTGTTTACCATTATGGAGATGATGGGAAAAGAGGAGACTGTGGAGAGGATTGAGAAAGGAATAAGTGTGTTGAATTGAGCTTAATATTATAGACCGTTACTGGTTACTGGTCTCTGGTTTCTAAGAAATTTCAGATAGTAATAAGCACTAGTAGCCAGGAACCAGCAACCAGAATGAATATGTCAACGATTTCGATAGAACAAATGGAATTTTATGCCTATCATGGCTGTTTCAAGGAGGAGCAGATCATAGGCACGCGTTTTTTGGTAGACTTGTATCTGGAAACCAATACTGATAAAGCTGAAATGTCAGATGAGTTGGCAGACACCGTGAACTATCAGGAAGTTTATTTGTTAGTGAAGAAAGAAATGGAGATCAAGTCGAAGTTGCTGGAGCATGTTGGAAGAAGGATACTTGATGCGGTGAAGGAAAGTTTTCCCGAAGTGAATTCGGCCAGCCTAAAGATCTCCAAGATGAATCCGCCTTTAGGCGGGAAAATGAAAAATGTAAGCCTTACAATGCGAGCAGAATGAAACGTGAAGACAGAAAATACAAGGTTAAAGAAATAAGTTGTCAATGTGGCCATGGCTTTGAATGCCTGAGTCCTGACAGCTGTTTATGCAGTGGTAATGTTGAATTGAAGCGATCCGGTGTGGATGTTTCCAAGCTCAAAAGTTCCTGCCTCTGCCCCCAATGCCTGAAGGTTGTTTCGGGGAAAGTGAAGTAGGATTCTGCCGACCCCATCTCATTATTACAATCCGTAGATTTATTAAGATATCGTTACTGGTTACTGGCTACTGGTCACTGGTTACTGGTTACTGGCTACTGGTTGCTGGTCACTGGTTACTTGTTACTGGCTACTGGTCACTAGTTACTGGCGACTAGTCACATCTTAGTTGATGATTCCAGGGTTTGTATAAACATGTTGATTTTTCGGCCTAATACATTTAAATTTTTCCTCATTATTTCATATTTCTCCTTATCAGAATATGATCCACACCCATAAAGAGTTTCTAGGTGATCAAGGGTTTCATCATTTGATGCTTGAGCGTAGATAAGAAAGCGAATATATTCTTTAACATACCTTCTTCTACCATACCCTTCAACGATATTGGATTTTATCGATTTGGATGACCGGCGAATCTGCGAGCCAGTTTCATAAAATTCAAAACCAGGAAGGGCTTTGGTCATTTCGTGTATATCGACAACCACTTTGAATGAGAGTTCCCAAATTTTCAGATTTTTATAACTCACGATGTTATTGATTTATACATACTTATTTATACCCAAAATCATAAAATGTCCCCCCGTCGGCAGTAATATTTAATAAAATCTACTTGATGAAAAACCTAAACTTGAGTTACAGGCACACAACCAGTGACTAGCATCAAGTACCCAGGATCAATCAATAAGATCCAACTAGCTTTCGGATTGGATGCATTTTTTTAAAAAAGCCGTATCTTTGCCCTGCAAACCTGGTCTCGTGGCCGAGCGGCTAGGCAGGGGTCTGCAAAACCTCGTACAGCGGTTCGAATCCGCTCGAGACCTCAAACAAAGGCGCATTTTACCCGACGAAGCTTTAGCGAAGTCAGGAAGCGCCTTTTTTATTTTTATACCGGGATCTATTCATTCCTATGATCAATCCTTACCATAATCTCATTTCTTCTGTTTACCATTTGATATGGCGGATCGTATCCCAGATAAACAAAGGGCTCATGGAATTCTATCCCTTTATTGATAAGGTATTCCTCGAGAAAGCGTTTTTGCTCTTCTATTTTGTCATCACTGGCAAACCCACCAAAGCGGACCGATGCTGTGTAGGCAGGATTGGAATTATGGATCCGGATCTGACCGTTGTCAGGTAATGGAAGGTTGGTAGTATCAAATCCAGCAGGCATGACAAAGCTCATAAAGTACCCGCTCGAATCTTCCGTCATATGGACAGGGGCTGTCATGGCAATCTTAGTGTCCTCGCTATTGGCTCCGAAAATATATCCTGCCAGAATACGAAAGCCGGCACCAGACGAATTCCTGTAATCCCCGTCAACTGACACGCTGGCCATTGTGGCTTCGGGGTAATACCTGATCTCAAATGTACCATCAGTTTCAATGACCTCATACTCTTGCTGTTCAGTATTATCAGTGTTTTTCACAACCGAGGCCTGAACGAATGCGAGAAAGACCACAAAAGCAAAGAATATAATAAGGAAAGTTTTCATTTTTTTTTGCATTAAAAACCCCGTCCACACAAGAGCGCAGACGGGGTAAGATTTATCTAACTAACTTAGGGAAGGATTACGGCATCAATCACGTGAATCACGCCATTGGTACCTTGTACGTCTGTTGCAATTACATTTGAGGTTCCGTTGAGCTTCACACCCATATCAGAAACCATAATGTCAATTTTTGAATCAGGATTCAGGGTTGGGACCATACCGCTTGTTACATCAGCAGCACGGACATTTCCGCTTACTACATGATAAAGCAGGATCGGGGTCAGCTGATCAGCTGTCAGGTCTGCAATACCACTTACGCCCAATGTGGCGAACAATGATTCAAAAGCAGCGTTTGTTGGCGCGAAGACGGTAAAAGGACCATCTCCTTTAAGCGCGTCAACCAATCCGGCTTTGACAACCGCTTCTACCAGGATGCTGAAATTTGAATTGTGGATGGCGATGTCAACAACATCGGTTGGCAACAAAACCTTGTCAATGATATGAATTATCCCATTTGAGGTCATCACATCAGCGGTGGTTACGTTCGCTCCTCCATTCAACTGTACGCCTTTGCTGGCATCAGCTAGAATAAGTACGCTGTTGTTGTTGGGAGCAGTTGTATTCAAAGAAGGAATATAACCACTAGTAACATCTGCAGCCATTACCTTGCCGCTTACAACATGATAAAGCAGGATCGGGGTCAGCTGTTCTGCAGTTAAGTCTTCAACTCCATTGACACCAAGCTGATCAAACAGCATGTTAAAGGCATCATTGGTTGGTGCGAAAACAGTCATTGGGCCGTCAGCACTCAGGGCATCTGCCAGACCAGCCTTTACAACAGCATCTACCAGGATGCTGAATTGAGGCAACGATTGGGCTGTTTCAACGATGTTCATTTCTTGCGGAATAGGTGTAGGAGCAGGGGTCATATCTTCTGTTTCATCTTTTTTACATGAAGCAAGAACGACTACTGCGACCATCATTAAGGCGATGGATTTCAAGTTGAATTTAATTTTGCGTGTTTTCATGATTGTTGTTTTTCGTGTTTATTAATAATTAAAATTGTTTGTTATGTTTCAATTCTGTGGGTTTGTTTGATTCTGTGGGTTTGTTTGATTCAAAAATGCCGGGGCAAACATGAAAACACGATGCCCCGGACATTGATTGCTGTTTTAATTACAGCCACTTTTTGATTGAGTGGTTTTAGTTGATTGAGTGGTTTTAGTTTCAGGAAGAAGAACCCTGTCAATGACATGGATCACCCCATTTGAGCCTTCTACGTCAGTAATAATGACAGCAGAAGCATTGTCAATTTTCACTCCTTTTTTGCTGGCATCAATGCTCATCCAGGCATCCTCATTCAATGTGGACACTTTTCCGGATTTAACATCAGCAGCCATTACTTTACCACTTAAGACGTGGTACAGCAGGATCGGGGTCAGCTGTTCTGCTGTGAGGTCTTCAACACCATTTACACCGAGGTCTTCAAAAAGCATTTCAAAGGCATCATTGGTTGGTGCAAATACCGTGTATGGTCCTTCAGCGCTTAATGCATCTACAAGACCGGCCTTACTGACGGCCTCAACAAGAATGCTGAAACGTTCGTCTGCAATGGCAATTTCTACTACCGTCATTTCGGGAGTTCCCTCATTAACAGTCCTGGCATTGGCTGAACTAATTACTGTTAAGCTTGTAAATAATGTAAGTACGAACAAGCTGATGGCGAATCTTTTTATTGTTTTCATGATTTGTTGTTTTTATGTTATTGTTTGGTTGAATTACATAAGTAACAACAGTAACCACTATTTTGTTTAACAAAAAGATAAAATAATTAAACAAAATTAAGATTGACACACCTAACCACCTGAATTATAAACAGATAAGATTATGAAAAAATAATGAATTTTTTTAGATCATCCTGTAAAATTTGCTCAATCCTATCATAATTTGATGCATCCGTATGGGTAAAAAGAATACCGAAAATGGGATATTGGTGATAGTCTATCTTGCGTAACTCCAAAGGTTCTCCAAGGTCATGAATAAGGGCCTCATAATCGAACGACTTGATCTCATCTGCGGAATATCCCGTCGAATTATCCAAAATAATGATACTGTAAATATCTCCGTCGGAGGAGGAAAGAATCTTTGGCCAGTCGGGTTTTATGTTATTAATATAGTACTCATAAGGATTGAACCCAAAGGCATAATGGGTCAGATCGGCGGAGGTGCACCAGGCACCGAAACGTAATGGATTTACCTCTATAGGAACCAGGTTCCCATGCTCATCGATCCTAACCTCAGTATGCAGGGAAAAGTTTTTTAATTGTGCCCGACTGCCAAGATCTTCCAGGAATGCATCAAAGATTCCCAGCTTGCTCCTGACAATTTCTGCGGAGGTATTGTAAACCCGGTCGCTAACATCCCCTTCTCCTGAAAAAGGATGCTCCAGTACCCCAAGAACTGTCGCTTTACCATCATGATCATAATAAGCATCAAAGGCATACTCATCACCCCTGATACATTCTTCGATGATATAGGAATCCAGGTTCAGCACTTCATCTGGATAGATGGAGCGGATCCTGACAATATCTTCTCCGATCTGATTCTTAACTGTTTCCCACGAATTGTCATCAAACACTTTATAAACTCCCATGGAAAAGAAGCCGGTAGCAGGTTTTATTATGAAGGGAAGCGGAAATGTGCTGATATCGAGCTTGTCAAGATCCCCGGAAAGGACTTTTTTAAAGAAAAAATCCGGATAAAGATCTGACAATAGTTTCCGGAAAGCATATTTATCCTTGAACAGACTGATCTTTTCCGGCAGGTCAGTAAAGCGCAGGTTCTCATAAATCCAGGCCAGGGCATTCTCAGATGTAGTATGAAGATTTGTAGCCGGACTTTTCTGCATACTAATGATGACGTCTTCGTCATGAAGAAGATTAAGCTCTCCCGCTGCTATCATATTACCAGTATCCAGGGCCTGAAAATGGCCATCACGGATACTTTGTTTTACAAAATCTGAAATTAATGGCTTGTCGAGAAGGATCATTTTAATTAATGCATTGATCTGTAAGGCGCAAATATAGTAGAATCAGTTGAATCGGTTGAATCAGTTGAATTGGTTGAATCAGTTGAATTGGTTGAATCAGTTGAATTGGTTAATCGGTTGGTCCTCGACAATGTTATTCTTTTCGGTTATGAGCTCCCCCGAGTACTCGGGGTCGGTTCGCTCAACATGACAGTAAGCTGAATTCAGAATTATCAGTAGACCAGCAACGAGTAACAAGCCACCAGCAACCAGAAATCTATTTAAATAATTTCACAATCAGTGCGATGAGCAATAGAAGAATTACAATTCCGCTTACAATAAACGCCCAATAGTTAACCACCCGCGACTCCACCGTCATTTCATAATCCTCGAAGTAGAAAGAAAGGGGGGCAATATCCCAGCTAACTGTATTCCCATGCATCATGGTAGCATTGGTTTCGGTGATCAATCCTGGCATTTCGGCCTCAAGTGTATATTTTTCTGCAAAAATCAGCTTTGCTATATAGATATTCAATTCATCAAGGTCCTGGAAAACAGGAGGTTCAATATCATGAAGACGGGCCAATTCCGGGTTTCCTGACCAGGCCACCAGGGCGTCAATAGCAACTTCAAATTTGCCATCCGACCATTTCATAACATTTGCAGCAATGCTGTCTCTGTACAATGACAGGTCAAAATCTTTAAGCCCGGGCTCATCAAGCTGATTGAGCCCCTTTTCAAGGTCATCCATAATTCCAATAAGCAGGGCATTGGTCCAGTATCTGTCTAACCGGGCATCCGCACTGTCGTAACGAATGCTATCTTTCTTGCTTTGCTGTGTTTTCACTTCTGAAAGCCATAATAAATCCTCATTGTTGAGATATCCGTGATAATCCTCTGCCATTGGATTTGCGGCTTTGTACACCTGGCGGTAAGTAATGAAGGAGTAGAAGAACATAAACCTTTTTGAAATCTCTACATCACGCTGTATTTGACTTCTCCAACTGGTGTCATTGTGAATTTCTGCATTCAGCAAATCATCGTTTTTGTAGGTTTTGGTGTATGTGCAGATATATTTGGTTGTATCTGAAGTGTCACTGTAAAATTCCCGCACCCAGCTGCTATCAACCGGATATGGCAAATCAAGTTTAATTACATCAGCTGAATCACCTTTCAGGGTTATAAGCCTTGTAAAAGACCCATCATTGTTGATGGTTGTTTTAATGGTGATTTCACGGCAGCTGCTCAGGGCAAAGCCTATGAGCAGAACCATATAGATCAAATGTTTTGTTTTCATGGCATTCTTGTTTTAAATGTTATTGGCCATTGAGCTAATTTTTTCAACCAGCTCCCTGTTATTTGTTTTGATATGATTGAAGCTCCTGAGTGTCCGTATTTCCCAGGAGTTAAGCTTATTCAGGCCCTTTCTGCCAAATTCAGCCTCTGGCACATTTTGATATTGTGTTTCCAGCTGATTGATTTTATCGAGTACCAGGTATTGCTCGAAGGCAAAGAGGGAGAATAAGATGACAGCTGCGGCAGAAATCGACCAGCGAAATATTTTGTTTTGAAAAATGGTAAGATGTTTGACCTCCTTTTCACTTTCTGAGTCATGCAGGGCGTCCATAATGTCATCAGTCAGGCCCGACGGATCGCTTAATTCGGGTTCGAAATCGCGGATATGAGTGATAAGGCCAGAGGCTTTGCCATGGGCCATAAAATGCCTATGACAATCACGGCAAGCTTCAAGATGATCCCTGGTTTCCGGACCTAATTCCCCTGCCCACTCGCTGAAATATTTGTCTATATTCTGTATTGCCTTTTCACATTTCATGATTCACTCCTTTCATATGCTAAGACGCTGGTAAGCTTTTCCCTGATTGCCTTCCTGGCATGATAAAGATTGCTTTTTATGGTATCCTCTGCCAGGCCGCTGATCTCCTGAACTTCTTTCTGGGATAAACCATGCAGGTCGCGCAAACTGAAAACCAATTGTTGCTTTTCGGGCAGCCCGGATGTGATTGACCTTATCAGTTCCCCGGCCTCGCGGTTTTCCAGGACGATATCTATACCGCTTTCTGTGGTAGCCAGCGTTTCCGGGATTATTTTTTCGAGGCTTATTACGGGCCTGCGTTTCTGTGCCCTTATGCTGTCAATAGCCCTGTTACTTACGATCCTGTACATCCAGTTTGAGAATTTTTCCTTGTCATTATATGTATTAAACTTTTCCCAGATTTTAATGAAGCTTTCCTGGACCACATCCCTGGCTTCATCCTCATCTCCCAGCATTCTGAATGCAAGCCTGAATGCCTGCTGCTGATATTTTTCCACCAGCATTCTGAATGCATTTTTATCTCCCCTTTTTATTTTCTGAATTATTTCTTGCAAAACGATCTGTTTAAAAAGTTCGTTCTATAATAAGTACGTCTGGAAATACTAAAGGTAAAAATTTAAATCGGTCAGGCCATGTTGGCAAACAGCCCTGAATACGCCATATGGTAACACTAGAAGATAATTTGAAAAGAAAAATCAGGCAATAGTTTATCCCAGGTCACAAATACGATGCAGTGCATCAAGATCACTGAGGGAAATGGTCTTACCATTTAACTCAATCAGCTTATCATCCTGAAACTTCTTAAGGATCCTGCTCACGTTTTCTGTCGACATCCCAGCCAGCTCTGCGAGCTCTTTACGTGTGAGGTCGAGCTCAAACTTATTAGATTTAAATACACGACCGGATAAACATAATAGGAGGTCAGCCAGCCGGCCATAGGATTGTCGGTGGGTGAGACAGAAAAAACGGTTGTTGATCTGATTGCTGTTCTCGCTAAGGATGCTGATCACCTTTGATGCAAAGAGGCCATTTTCGCGAATCAGCTGCTTAAACGTAGAAATATCGATAAGCCTGGCAATAGATCGCTGGTAGGCAGCGGCTGAATATTGAAAGACTTCTTCTCCCTCAGAGAGCGATGACAGGCCAACAAGATTACCCGGACTGATGATCTTCAGAATAAGTGTTTGATTGCCATGCTCCAGATATACCTTAACCAGGCCTTCACATAAAAAAACAACATGGGATGCAAAGGCCCCGTGCTTAGCGATGATCTCACCTTTGTTGTATTCAACGGTAACCTGCTTTTTTTCAAGCAAGGCCATTTGTTCTTCAGTCAGTGCCTCAAAACACTTGCAATGATCATCTGCCACCGTACAACTTGTGCGAACTGCTACCATCTCAATTCTGATTAATTGTAGAAGTACAAAGATAAGGTAAATCAATATTGAAACCAATACCGGAGTATAAAAATATTGATCTATATCAATACAATGATAGACCAGCATCATATTCTACATGTTTGAGTATTCGCCCCTACTGTTAATTTTGTAACAACTGATAAACCTAACAAAACAAATAAGCCTAAAAAGTTATGAGGAAGTTTTCTGTTATTGCGTTTGTTCTGTTTTTACCCCTTCTTTTACTTGCGGTAATACAGCTCAACGATTCATTAAATGATCCCGGGGTGACGGTGGTTAACTACGTTAAAATGGCCGACAGGAACATGACCCCCTCGGTGGATCATACAAAGTTTGATATACTTAATGAGCCATTTGCAGATGCGCATGCTGTAACGGCAGCCTGCCTGAGCTGTCACACAAACAGGCATGAGGAAATCCTGCAAACATCTCACTGGAAATGGCAACGCAATGAGGTTTTGGATGGCCGCGAAGAAATGCCGCTTGGGAAAAAGAACATCCTGAACAATTTCTGTATAGGGGTGTCGGCAAGTGAGGCGACCTGTACCCGTTGTCATATTGGCTACGGCTGGGCCGACAAAGACTTTGACTTTGAAGAGCCCACCAATATTGATTGCCTGGTGTGTCATGACAAGACAGGCTCATATAAAAAAGAAAAAGGCGGTGCTGGCTATCCTGATCCCAGTGTAAACCTCAACTATGTCTCAACTCATGTTGGTAGTCCCGGACGAGACAATTGCGGTGTTTGTCACTTCTGGGGTGGAGGTGGAAACAATGTTAAGCACGGTGACCTGGAAAAGTCTTTGCTGGATTGTTCCAGGGAGGTTGATGTGCACATGACCACCGAAGGGGAAAACATGAGCTGTGTCGACTGTCATGTTACTGAAAAGCACCAGATGGCCGGCAAACTGTATGCCCTTTCTTCAGAAAATAAGAGCAGGGCCACCTGCGAACAATGCCATTCAGACAAGCCTCACCAGGACAAGATCCTTGATGATCATAATCTGCGTGTAGCATGTCAAACCTGCCATATCCCGGTTTATGCCAAGGTGAACGACACGAAAATGTACTGGGATTGGTCGTCGGCCGGTGAGCTTGATGAAAACGGCCATGCTTTCCATACTCCTGATGTGGATGGAAACCACAAATACATGTCGATCAAGGGCACTTTTGTCTGGGCAAACAATGTTGTTCCGGAGTACTACTGGTTTAATGGTATTGCCGATCACCAGCTGATTACAGATAAGATTGACACTATCCCGGTGCAAATGAATACCCTGGACGGATCCTATCGAGATAAAGGCAAGTACCAAAAATCTGTTCAGCCAGCAAAGATCTGGCCAGTGAAAGTGCATCGTGGAAAACAAATCTACGACCCGGTAAATATGACATTGATCCAGCCAAAACTCTGGGATAAGGAGACAGGAAAAGGAGCGATGTGGACTGATTTTGACTGGGGCGCTTCATCCGAAGCTGGGATGGCCTACCTCGGACTTCCCTATAGCGGGGAATACGGTTTTGTTGAAACGGAAATGTACTGGCCGCTGAGCCATATGGTTTCCCCGGCAGAGAAGTCGTTGAAATGCATCGATTGCCATTCTCGCAATAACAGCAGACTTGCCTCGCTAACAGACTTTTACCTGCCTGGCAGGGATAAAAACATGAAGATAGAAGCTTCCGGTATTACCCTGATCTTCCTTGCCGTTAATTGGTGTGATCGTGCATGCAATATGCAGGATCATTTACCGGAAACGCTGTCCGTTAAACCAAAACCTATCGGGAGGAGAATAAGATGAAAAAAGTATATTTATATAAAGGATTTGAACGCTTCTGGCACTGGACCCAAACCTTCCTGATCTTTTTCCTTTTACTAACAGGTTTCGAGATTCATGGAACTTATCAACTGCTTGGTTATGAAAATGCGGTTAGATGGCACGATAATGCCGGATGGGCGTTTCTGGTACTGATTGTGTTTACCATCTTCTGGCATATTACTACCGGGGAATGGAAACAGTATATTCCTACAAAGAAAAATATGAGTGCGCAGCTGAATTATTACCTGATTGGCATATTCAACAATGCTCCTCATCCCACCGGGAAACGTTTATTAAGTAAACTGAATCCCTTGCAACGGCTGGTTTATTTCGCCTTAACCTTCCTGGTAATCCCGGTGATGTTACTGTCGGGATTTCTATACCTGTATTTTAATTATCCGCTTCAGGGTATTGAACTCGACAGCCTGATGCCGATAGCTTATATACATACGATAGGAGCCTATATCCTGATCACTTTTATTGTGATCCATCTTTACCTGATCACAACAGGCCGTACAATATTCTCAAACCTGAAGGCAATGGTTACAGGCTGGGAAGAAATGGATGAACATGAAGCTGAAATTGCGGTGAAAGATGTTATTGATAGTGCAAATCAGTATGTTAAGCCATCAAACGGCAATAAAAAGAAGAAGAAATAATATTCAATATACAGTATACAAAGGAGATTATTAAAAGCTCAAAACTCAAAACTCAAAATTCAACACTTAACACTAAAGCCATGTATAAAAGAACGATATATCTATCAATGCTTGCCCTGGTGGCAGCCATGTTTTTTTCTTCCTGTTCCTGCCCCTGTAAAGAAAAGGTTTCCGGGCCGGATGAGATCGTGGCCCAGGCCATGGAAGGTCTTGAAGTAATTAATTCAGGAGAGCTGAAAACCATGATGGACAGCCTGGATGTTTTCTACCTGATCGATGTGAGGGAAATGAACGAATATGCTTACGGTTATATTCCCGGAGCAATCAATATTCCCGGCGGATCATTGATCTTTAAAATGGGTAACGAAGAATTCTGGGATAATGAAATGATCTATCCTCCTGAAAAATCAGATAAGATCATAGTCTATTGTAAAAAGGGAAAAAGATCAGTTATCGCTGCTGATTACCTTGAAAGACTGGGCTATGATAATGTTAAGTTCCTTGACGGGGGATGGAAGGCATGGGAAATGGCTTACCCGCTTGAGTATGAAGAGAACCTGGATGCCCTGGGCGGAGGTCATGATGAGCATGCGGATGAAGGAGGGTGCTGATGATATTTGATATCTGATATCTGATATTTGATGTTTGAAGTATATGAGGGATATTCAATATTCGATACTCGATACTCGTTACTCGATACTCGATATTCGAAGGAGAGAGAAGAGAGAAGATGTACGATAGAAGATAGAAGAAGTTTAAAGAAAAAGGCCAGAGGCAGTGCCTGATCACGAAAACTCCTTAGTTTATTTGTTTTGGCGAAGGCCCCCTCGGGGGCCTTTTCCATTCTACAGAATTCAGATACCAGAAAAGCGATACCAGAATTCTGAAATATATCCTTCTTCATTTCTTAATTCACTTCTGACTTCGTTCCTCTGAGTTCTGGTATCAAACCTCTTTAGGTCATCGGAACCTCAAGGAATAAAATAAAAGAGCTTTCCAGGGCACTTAATTTAATGGTGTCAGTTTCCCAGACTCCCAATGCATCCCGCTGCAGAAGAAATTTGTCACCGATCTTTACTTTTCCTTCGATTATAAAAACGTATACCCCATTTCCAGGATAATGAATTTCATATTCCAGCTCCTTACCTTTCATTGGTTTGCTAAGTGAAAGCACAGCTTTTTGATAAATGAAAAGCGAGCTGTCATTCATTTCATTGTTCACAATCCGGTAAATGCTGTCAGTAAAGAGTTTCTCATCAAAGTGCCTCTGATCATAGCGTGGTTCAACATCTTTTTCTTCAGGGAAAATCCAGATCTGCAAAAGGCTTATATCGTTTTCCTGTGAAGGATTGAATTCTGAATGCATAATTCCCGTTCCGGCCGACATCACCTGGACCTCTCCGGCAGAAATAACGGATCCATTGCCCATGCTGTCTTTATGCTCAAGGCTGCCGCGAAGCGGAATGGTGATAATCTCCATGTTGTTGTGCGGATGCGTGCCAAAACCCTTACCAGGAGCTATGATATCATCGTTCAATACTCGCAGTCTCCCAAAATGGATACGGTCGTGATCGTAATAATCTGCAAAGCTGAAAGAGTGCCGGGCCTGCAGCCAGCCGTGATCAGCAAAACCCCTTGAATCTGCACTGTGATATGTTGTCTTCATAATTTCTTCTTTAGACAGATATAACAAGACTGGATAGGAAATTGTTTTGAAATCAGAAATCAGAAATCAGAACTTTGAACTTTGAACTTTGAACTTTGAACTTTGAATTTTTCATAGTTCAGGCTTCAATGTACCTAGAAATCGACACGCAAGGTTTGAAAATCATGTGGTTTCAGATGCAGCGGTCCCTTGAGCACAACGGGATCATCTCCTGAAAGGCCACAAATGGAAACTTCTTTAGGATTGAATAAATTCCAGGTGAAAGAAACATTTTCCGGATTTTCACCGGGATTATACAACCTGATAAGGAAATGTTGTTTATCATCTCCGGGAATCAAGGCGGTAACGATTACCCGGTCATTATCCATAGTAATAAGGCTTTCTGGAAGGCTTTTCTTTCCGGAAGATGGAACAACGATCAATGCTTGTGCCCGCTCGAGGCCACGCTTTTCGTTGGCCAAGGCATTGAAACCCTCGTGAAGGTAAAGGGAATATCGAAAATCGGCCTTGCCGGGCTGTGCTGCCAGGTAATTGGTTTCCCAGTAATTGTTCATTACATAGGAAAAGATCGTTTGGGTGTTTTCCTGTTTTTCCTTCCAGCCGTAAATTGTGGCATCTGTTGATATTTCACCAAGTTCCACCAGGGGTGCATCGAGCGACACAAAACAAACACCATGGTTTTCTGTAGAAACATCTACCCATCTACCCATGGTATAATAGTTCTGATTGGAGCCGGGCAACTGTTCTGTTTCAGGCTGATAGTAGTCCCAGGCCTGGTTAATATGAACATCCCCCCCGGGGATTCCAAAGGGAAACCCAAAATGTACGCCTTCGGGCTCAAGCACTGCTTTTTTGTATATGGTGTTATGTATGTCGATTCGATCGAGGCCATTATAAATAGTGATTTCCCTTAATAATAGCTCAGCTCCTGGCGCATCGGATTCAATGCGGATCTTGTTCACAAGCTCTCCTTTGTCGGGATAGCTTATTTGTGAATTTCTGGCCATACGTTTATTGACCGGGTCTCTTCCTTCAACATAAATGTAGCTGTTCAGCCCGAAGCCTTTTGAAATATCAGAAATACTTCCCGTGAACAAAGGATGCCTGAAAGAGGTGATATCACCGCTTTCATGATCGATTGAAATATTAACATCTGCCTGATGCTGCCAGGATTCAGGATCTCTCAGGGCATGCTTGTCTGACTTTAAGAATATCCTGCGTGCAGAAAATGGAGGAACATCCTTTACTAATATGGCAAGGCTTCCATCAGAAAGGTGTTGTGATTTCAGTCGATTGTTATTGAGATCAGTAACATATGCATTACCAAAACCATCCGGCACCTCCAGCATGATCACATCAGTCACTGTCCAGGAATGGGTATTCCAGACATCAAAGGCATGTAGGTTCTTTTTAGGTTTTGGACCCAATGCTGCGATGGCCTGTTGCATGATCGCCTTTGTAATACTGTCGGCTTTCAGGGCAAAGGATCTTTTTGTTTTCCATTGCCTCAGGGTAAAAGGGTCGTGGGGGGCACTGATGCTGTTCCACGATCCCCAGGTGTGCTCATCGTATAGCAGGATGTATTTCCAGGCCTCTTCGATCTGCTCGAGCGGATAGTGCTTATTGCCGGAGATCACCCATAGTGACTGAGCCTGCTCCAGTCGCTCAGCAGCCTCGCTTACCATGGCTGTTTCGGAGGCAGATGAAATGGATCCATCTTCCCAGTATGGTGTGAGGTCACCTGCGTATGAAGGGAGTTCGTTTCCGAATTTTTCTTCGAATATTTCGAATGCTTCTGCTGTGGTGGCAATGTACAGCTTTGGGGTAATGTATGTTTCATTCCATCTTTTCACGATATCCGGCAAGGCTTTATGAGGTGGCCCGTTGTCAGACCCGATATTATATCTTATGATAGAAATATCATAGGGATACCATTCCTTCTGAAGCTGATCAAGGTATTCGAAAATTGGCTCTTCGGTCAGCAGGTTTTTCGGCTCGCCACTGCCAAGCCCGGTATGGAACCAGGAATATCCCCTGGCGGGAAACCAGGTCAAAACACTATCAGCGCCGCTTTTTGATACCCAGTAGAAAGGTTTATCGCCCCAGGTATCCTTTATATCGCCAATGCGGTGAAAGACATTGGTTCCGGGAGAAAAATAGCGGATCCCGCTTTTGGCCATTACAGGCACAAGGCTCCAGGTATATCCCGGGATATCGGTGATCATGGCCGAACGAAGAGCTACTCCACATTCATTGGCCACTGCTGCACTTCGCTGGATCAGCCGGATCAGTTCTTCCGGACTGCAAAGGCCAGTCAGCTCATTGGCCCACAGGCCATCAAGTCCGATACCGCCCTGCTGCACTACCCGAATGAAATTTTCTTTTTCTTTCTGGCTGCAGCTTTCCAGGTAAGACTCAACAGCCCAGCATACCTCCACATTCCATTTAAAACGACTTCCCTCCGGGTAATTTTCTGTTTTATCGAAGAGCTCGACGGCTTCATTGAAAAATTCATGATGCATTTTTTCCACTTCGCTCTGGTGGTGTGTGTACCCGATATCAGAATGGCTGTGATGCAGGAGGTAGAGGGAGATAGGGGGCACAGGAGAGAGGGTGACTGGGAGAAACGGATGGACAAGTCCATCAATGCTAACCGAAATATCATTGATAAGGTCGCCGGCCTTCCCCGAAACAGGAAAATAAGTATAGTTTACACCCATCCTGATGGGAAGCTCTTTTGTCTTTCCGCTGGCTGTAATCCGGGCAATTGTTTTCTCTCCGAAATGGTGGATATCGAATCTCAGCACAAAGCTTTCACCTTCCGGGGTATTCATGACAGCCGGCATTTGCTTGACAAGGAGATTTGAATTCATGGAGTATCTGTGGGTCATATACCAGCAAGGATCATTTGAGGAAGTAGCAGTGATCCTGATCTGAGGCCGTTGTCCTTCCTTAAGCAGCTTAGCCGGGACATTCAGAAAAGCATAACCCATCAAATCACCATATTTATCAACAAGGCTGGCATTGAATGTTAATGAGGTTCCATAAAGCCCGTCAACAGTCCATTCTTTGAGCAGTGTATCCCGGGGGTTGCTGAAGGTGAGGATGTATTGATCGTTCAGATAAAGCCTGTAGGGGTATGAATTAATATTTACATCGATACCGAAAATCCAAACAAAGGTGTATGATTCAGCATCTGTGTTGGCCGGTACCTCATCCATCAACCAGGCAATATGATTTGTCGAATCCTGGTTCCTGATAAGCAGGGAAGTGCTTACCTCAGGGTGGGGGGAATGATAGGTAAGGACCTCACCTGTGACATCTTCGGTATAGCCCTTTAGCCAATTTGCTTGTTGGGCGGTGATGGAAAGGGATATGATAAATACTGTCGTAAACAGAAACAGAGATTTCATTTGGTAAAGATACCGCAAATTGGAAATTCTAAATTCTAAGCCCTAAATTCTAAACAAAATAAAAATTCCATGCTCCAAAATTCAAACAAAAGAATATTTACGAGGTTTCAAATATCAAATATCAAATATCAGATATCAGATATCTCTCAGTTTTTATCTCCCACCGAGTATATCTCACCAAGGATATGATCATACTTGGCATAAATTTCTTTGCGCCTTAGTTTGAGTGTTGGGGAGAGCTCTCCCGTCTCTGGTGACCAGCTGTCGCACACCAGGCGGAAACGTTTGATCTGTTCCACCTGTCCCAGGCGCTTATTCACCTTGCTAATTTCTTTATGCATGCGGGCGATGATCTCTTTCTTTTGTACAAGGTCTTTGTTATCCTTGAAATGGACTTTGTGCTTGGTGGCCCAGAAGTGTAGGTAATCAAGATTTGGAGAGATGAGGGCAGAGGCGAACTTTTCATTTTCCCCAACAACCATGGCCTGCTCAATGAGCGTTGACTCCTTCATGATGTTTTCGATCACCTGCGGTGCAATGTATTTACCGGCAGAGTTCTTGAAGATCTCTTTCTTCCTGTCGGTGATGGTAAGGAATAGTTCATCTTCAAGTATTCCAATATCGCCTGTATGCAGCCAGCCGTCATCACTGATAGTTTCCCGGGTTTGTTGTTCGTCCTTATAATATCCCATCATTACACTTGGTCCTTTACAAAGGATTTCGCCGTCTTCAGCAATCTTCACTTCAAGGTTTTCCATGATAGGACCAACGCTTCCGAAGCGAACCCTGTCAAATGAGCGGGGATCGTTCACAGCGATCACGGGAGAGGTTTCGGTTAGTCCGTACCCTTCATAAACCGGCAGGCCTGCAGCCCAGAAGATCCTGATCAGTCTTTCCTGCAGGGCTGATCCACCGGAGACGATAATTTTGATGTTTCCGCCCAGGCCGGCACGCCAGTGCTTGAAGATGAGCTTATCTGCGAGTCGCTGTTTCCGCTCATACCACCAGCTGTTCTTGCCAGGATTTTTGTATTGGTGAGCAACCTTCACTGCCCAGAAATAGATGATCTTTTTAACTCCTGTAAGGTCTTTACCTTTCTTAATAAAGTTATCATATACCTTTTCAAGTAATCGTGGAACAGTATTGAAGATCTGAGGCTTGATCTCGCGCACGAAATCACCGATTTTAGCCAGGTTTTCCACATAATAAATACCCAGGCCATTGATCTGGTAGATATACTGAACCATGCGTTCATAAACATGGCATAATGGAAGGAAACTGATGGCTCGTTCAGGATGTAAAATGGGTAGTCGGGGCTTTGATATAAGTGTATTACTCAATAGGTTATGATGTGACAACATCACCCCCTTGGGGTTGCCTGTGGTTCCGGAAGTATAAATGATCGTTAAGAGGTCTTCAGGTATGGTGGTCTTTTTGATGTCGTCAAGGGCAGGTTTTAGCTTATCTGCGGCACTTTTCCCCAGCTGCACCAGGCTCAGCCAATGTTTTTCGCCGTCTATTTCATTATAGGTATAAACAGCTTTCAGCGAAGGTACCTTTTCGAGCACAGGTTGAATTTTTTTCATGAGCATCTGGTCAGATACGCACAGCACTTTTGCTTCGCAATGGTTCAGGATGTATTCCTGTTCAGCGGAGCTGATGGTCGGGTAGATAGGTACGTGCACCAGCCCTGCCTGGGCGATGCCCATATCCATCATGTTCCACTCGGGACGGTTTTGTGAGATGGTGGCTACACGATCGCCTTTTTCAAGTCCAAGCTCAAGCAGTCCATAGCTCACATTGGTACTGAGATCGATATAATCCTCTGCGGAGTATTTGATCCACTTACCATCAACATTTTTGGCAAAGGCATCTTCTTTACCTGCGTATTTAGTACGGTAGAGTTCCAGGATGTCAAATAGTCGGGTTATTTCCATCTTGATAAGTTTGGGTAAATCATAGGCCCCTTATTTCTGGTTCAGGAAGAGGCTGAGCAGAACAAATATAGCAAATTAAGTTTTGAGTGTTGAGTTTTAAGTTTTGAGTTGGTTTTTACCACAAAGGTCGCGAAGGGCTTCACAAAGGAACCACAAAGACACGCTAAGGAATTCCCACCAAGAACCAAGCTACGCGCATATGTTTATTTTATTAGCACAACCTTCTCCGTTTCCACCTGCTCTCCTGCCTGCAGCCTCAGCACGTATATTCCATTTGGCAGGTTACTTAAATTAAAATGCATTTTATGTTCTCCGGCTTGTTGTTTCCCGGCGAAAAGGGTTTTCGCCTTCACTCCATCAGAGGAATAGATCTCGAGTATCAAGTATCGAGTATCAAGTATCGAATATCGAAGGTGCACCGCACCTGAGGTAGGATTTGGATTTACTTTTAAGTTAAATGCACTTTCCTCGCCTACAATTTTCGGAATCCCCACCATTATGCATTCATCTGCACCTATATCCCAATATTGCCCCTGGGGCCTGGGAGTTCCCTCATAGTCAATATCTGGAGCTGGATAAATTACACCAACCACTTCAAGCTCATCAATACCGGCATCCTGGCAAGGTCCTCCATTAATATGACAAAGAGAATCTCCCGGCTCCAGAAGTGGATCTTCATTAATGTTGTGTTCGCCTGTCCACACTCCACTAATTTCAGTTTCATTAATTAATGTATAATAGATTACAATTTTCTCCTCAGTTGAATTGATAATATCGGGACCGTTTGGAGCAGTATTCCCCCAAAAGATTGAATTGAATATTATCGGGGGAGTGTGAGTTCCTACAAACCTCAAGACACCACCCTCATATGATGCAGTATTAAAAGCGAAAGTATTGTTAATAATTCCTGCACGCAGATATGTGCGCCCTGCATTATTTAGACCTTTATCAGTATCCGGATTATATAAATTCATTACACCCCCGTATTCTGCTGAATTTCCATAAAATACATTGTTGGTTACTAAGAGATTATAGCCCCTTCTAACGAATAAACCAGCCCCAACTTTTGCCTCATTGTTTAAAAAGAAATTCCTGTCTATTATCACCCTGTTTTCCCACGAATCCATTATACTGACCGCTCCCGATGCATCTGTTGTGTTAATGGGGGAAATATTTTCAATAAACAGATTTCCGGTTATTTCAATATCAGTGGAGGAGGTTTTATATGCAATAGCAGCACCCCTGAATTGACCGCTATTCTCATCAATGTAATTATATCTAAAAATATTATTTGTAATAATCCCACCTGTCCCGATACCACATAATCCACCACCTCGGGTAGAGCTTCCTTTAATAGAATTATTCAAGAATGTATTTCCAATGATATGAAAGGTTCCCGCTGCCATGGTCGCAAGTTCAGTTTTTACACCACCACCATCCGCCCGGCCACCGCATTCACAATAGTTGTTCTCAAATTTATTCAAAGCAATTCTTGCATTTATCGTTGCAGCCGGAGTTGTGGCTCCAATAAAAATCCCACCCCCACCTGCCATGGTATTTGTGACTGAAATTACATTGTCTGAGATGGAATTGTTTTCTATGATAATACTGAAATCACCATTGGTTGTCATACTACTAATGCCAGCTCCAAGAGCATAGTTGTCGTGCAAGAGTTCATTACCAGTTATATTACAACGGACGATCTTTGCACCCGCATTAAAGCAAAATATTCCACCACCCGCATGGGCATGAGTAACATTTGACCACGTTCCCTGTCCTTTCGTTATTGTAAACCCATTAATTACAGACGTTGTGTCTTCACCGGAAATGAACATAACTGCTGATGCTGAATCTGCGTTGACGGGCTGACTACCATTGATAATCGTGTTATGGATATGATTTGTGTCGGCGTCCATAATGTACTCGCTTCCCAGGGTGATGGCTTTGCCCTTAAATCTGATATTTTCATAATAGGTGCCTTCGGCTACCAATACAGTATCTCCATCTAGGGCAGCATCAATACCAGCCTGGATGTTTGGCTGGTCGGCCGGGACATGAATGATCTGGGCAGATGCTATAGCTGCCATCATCAGGATGATTGTTGATAGGATAAGTTTTTTCATAAGAATTCATTATAGGGTTCAGGGTTCAAGGTGCAGGGTGCAGGGTGCAAGAGTCAAGGATAATTTCCCTGTACCATGAACCCTGTACCGTGTACCTATTTCACTTCACTAAAATAGCTTTATGAAAAACTTATGATATCACCCTCGGTGCGGATCATTAGCCCGCTTGACAGGTGAGAAAGATTTAGCCAGAACAGGCGTTCCCCGGACGCCAGATTTTCTGAATAGGCCTAAAGATACAAAATCAAGACCCGCTTGTCAAAAAGTGTTGAGAGTTAAGTGTTGGGTTTTGATTTAAATCAGCTTGAGAGTAATAGCAAACAGTTCCCTCGTCCCCCGAGTACTCGGGGTCCTCGGCATGACAATTTATTCGAGCCAGCAGTAGTGAAAATGGCACATGTGAAATGGAAAATATCGTAATACCTTGTACTTAATATCTAATACTATTTCGGGAGAACCCTAAACACCCAGGCATATTTGCACTGAGGAGAATTTTGAAACTTCTCCGGAACATGCAACACAAAGCCTTCACCATTCTTCTCCCAGTCAGCCATATCAACAAAACCATCCACGCTCAAAGGTAATATCTCTGAGCCCTCCCGGGGTGACCAGGAAGTCATGCTGATGACAGGGGGCGGAGCATCTTCACCTTCCTGCCCAAGGTAAATGATATAGGTGCTGCCATCCTTACCCTCGGTCAGACACACATTACCTTCTTTAAAGGGTGCAACAGGCCGGGTATTGTAGATGGCCTCGTCGTTTACTTTCATCCAGTCACCGATATCCGCAAGCAGATCATAAGCTTCATCATGCCAGGTGCCATCAGGACCGGGTGCAATGTTGAAAAGGAGGTTTCCTCCTTTGGAAACGATATCAACCAGCAAATGTATCGCTTCCCGTCCTGATTTATATTTTGCATTGGGTACCCACGACCATCCGCCACCGGCGATAATGCAGGATTCCCAGGGATAGGGAAGCATCTTTTCCGGCACTCTGTTTTCCGGGGTGAGATAGTTTTGATTGGGACCGGGAACAGCGCGGTCGACAACGATCAGGCCGGGTTGTTTTTCACGTGCTTTCTCTTTGAGCTCACCCATTCGGATATCCTGGTTCTGATAATGGATGAATTTATATCCGGGCTTGTTTACACGCTCGCGGATCTCTTCTTCGCTCATCGGAGCCACCCAGCCGCCATCGAGCCAGAGGATATCCATATTGCCATAGTCGGTCATTAATTCCATGATCTGATTATGGGTGAACTGTACATAATCTTCCCAGCGATCAGGATACTTTTCAATATCATAGTTCACATTCCGGTCGGGCGTGGCAAAATTGGGCCACCAGTAGTCCTCACTATGCCAGTCGGGTTTTGAGAAATAGGCTCCCGTCCACATGCCTTCATCACGGAAAGCATCGAAGATCTCCAGTGCAACATTTGCCTTCGGATTGGTGATGAAAGGGACATTCCGGATCGGTGATCTTATAATCGGTGTATTTGGTATCGAACATGCAGAATCCATCATGGTGTTTGGTGGTGAATACCACATATCGCATCCCGGCATCTTTGGCTGCTTCTGCCCATTTTTCAGGATTGAAATTGACGGGGTTGAAGGTGGTTTTCAGGTTTTCATATTCCTTTTTATATTCGGTGTAATTATCGGATTTACGCCTGCACCATCCTTCATCTTCGGCGCATATCGACCAGGATTCCACAATGCCCCACTGGCTGTAGGCTCCCCAGTGCATGAGCAGGCCAAATTTCATGTCCTGCCACTGATCGAGTTTTTCAAGTACCAGCAGGATCGGTTTCGGGATAATATTTCTGCTCGCCGTGCTGAGCAGAAAGAGGGAAAAAGGTAAACGGCAAAAGGCAAAAGGCTATCAGGAAAAAGACAAAATGTTTCATAATTTGAAATTATTTTACTTGTATAAATCTATTTCTCCGTCCAAGAAAATTGATATTACGGTTACCTGTGGATCAAGCACCTCCTCCGGCACATCGATATATACGATGCCGGGTGTAGAACTCCAGTACTGTTTCATTTTGATGTCGTAATTCAGTTTGGTGCCATTGCCCACTACCCAGATGCGGTTGACCTTGTTTTTCAAGCCCTTTCAGCATGATTGGCCCATTGGGTTTGCCGTCGAGAAACAGATAAAGCGTTTTCTTGTCGGCCGAAAGGGCTGTTGGCCCATAAAAATATTGGCGGTGATATGCCGGCCTTAGTTCCATAAATGGCTTCGGCATGCTTGTTGGTCCAGCGGCCGAGTTCCTTCAAAATTTTTACCTGTTCATCGGGAATGGTGCCATCCGCTTTTGGCCCGATATCAAGTAAAAGATTTCCGCCCATGCTGATGCAATCCACAAAAATCCTGATAAGCTGGTTAGGGCTTTTATAGTTTTTGTCGTTATGCTGATAACCCCAGGAATCATTCATGGTCATGCACAGCTCCCAGTATTCCTCATCAGGGCTTACAATCGGTAAACCCTGTTCGGGAGTGGCATAATCGCCATATCCCTGCAGCCGTGGAGTTGATGATGGCATCCGGGTTTTTGGCTAAAATGGTTTCCCTGATCAGTGGTGCCTGCCATTTTTCGGCACTTTGCTCCCAGTCGCCATCAAACCACCAGAGATCGGGCTTGTAGCTATCGAGAAGCTCATTCAGCTGGCAGAAATTAAATTCCACGAACTTATCCCAACGCAGGGAGTCATCTTCATAGCGCTTTTCTTTGCGTGTGAGATTCGGATAATCGGGATGTGACCAGTCGAGCAAAGAAAAATAAAGTCCGGTCTTCAGGTCATGATCCCGCAGGGCTTTCATGAATGGTTTGACAAGATCCTTTTTAAAATGGAGATCACCACATTTTGTAGGCCACAGGGCGACCCCATCATGATGTTTCGAGGTGAGCACTGCATACTTTGCTCCGCTTTCTTTGATCAAAGAAGCCCAATATTCAGGGTCATAGTTTTTCGCGTTGAACCCATCCATTTGTTTCATATAATCATCATGGGAGATATAGCCATTGAAGAAGGACCAGGACTCATCGATCCCGTTCACTGCATAGATACCCCAGTGGATGAATATACCGAGCTTAGCTTCTGAAAACCACTGCATCCTTGCGGCCTTATCTTCAGGGGATTCTTGCGCCTGAATATATTTACCCGATAGCAGCATCAGGAAAACGATCATTGAGATCAATAAAGTTCTTTTCATAATTGGATCATTCTTCAATGTCTACTCCAAGTTCTTTCAGTATCCGGAAGGTCAGGTTGGCAGTTTCTGGCCCCTTCAAGACAATAGAATTGCCGGTACCATCTGCACTATTGAAGATGAAATCATAGTTTTCTTCCTCGTATACTTTATTAATGGCCGTGATGATCTTTGCTGTTATGGGTTCCAGTTTTTGGACCGACATGGAAGCCATCTTGGTGTCGGCATTGCTTGCATCGATCTGTATCTCCTGTTCCAGCGCAACAATCTGTTCGCGCATGGTGGAAAGCAGGCTTTCGGAAAACCCGGATTTCTCCTTTTCATAATAGTCCTCAAGCATCGATTGATAATATTGCTGCTTGGCAAGGATCTGATCGTTGAGCACCTTCCTGTAATCCTCTATTTCCCGATTCATCTGCTGAGCCTCGGGGAGATTTTTGAGAATAAACTCCAGGTTGGCATAGCCGATTTTTACCTGGCTGAAAGCAGAGACTGTGAAGAGGAACAATGCGAAAAATAAAATGTATTTCTTCATGATCGTGGATTTGTTTCAAAGATAGAAAATTGGTTGAATTAGTTGAACTGGTTGAACTGGTTGAATTGGTTAAGTCTGTTTACAGCTGTTTGGAATATTCCCCCGTCCCTCGTCCCCCGTACCTAGTCCCTGAAATATTGTCCGACAACGATCAATAAATGTTCGCGTAGTTACAATTCTATACTGGCATGAGTGCTCATAAATTACCATAACTAGCTCTTAGGCAGGACAATATGATTTGTGGCACAGTTTTTATACTTATATAGGAAGTAGGCTTGGGAAGCCTGGGATAAAAAAAATATTTAAAATACATCCTGTAAATTTTCTCAGGTTGTTAATCAGGGTTATCAGGGGTCGGGTCGTTACCGGCCCCTTTTATTTTGCTTATGAAAAAGACCGATAAAGGAAAGCGAATACCGGTGGGGGCAGGATATGTCCTGGGTTTTGTTTTTGGTCTGGCGATCATGATCACCTTTACTGTTGGCATGGGGGCAACCTTCTTCGGCATCATGCTGGGCCTGTCGTTTAGCCTGAGTATCGGGATTGCCTTTGAATGTGCATTTGCTGGCGACAAAAAAATACCGTTATTTCAGAAAGTTCTTTTATCATTGTCGGTTTTGCTGTTGCTTCTTTCGGTAGTTTCTTTGTTGCTTTGGGATGGGGTATAGCTATCCTTTATATCTTCCCACAAAGTAGGGTTAACATTTCATTCAATTTCTTTTCTATCATACAAGCAGCATCCTGGGAGTTCACTGTAAACATCATCCGGTGCGGAATGGTTCTCCGTGTCGTGTCCAACAGCCGCAATTGCTTTCTCCACATCCATTTTGCTCACCGTCTCAGGATCATATTCTAGACGCAACATTTTAGACTCAGAATCCCAGGATGCTTTATTAACCCCTTCAGGGAATTGGCAGCCTCCTCAATACGATCCTTACACATGCTGCAATTGCCGTAAACTTTAATCATGACATGTTCAGCAACACTTTCTGATTGATTCGTATTCTCCTCCTGCATTTCCATTTGTCCATGGTCATGGCCAGTAGATATTTTCCCACCATCGGGATTCATCATGCTTGGTTTTCCCGCTAATTGTGCTGCTGCATCAATCTTAAATACACCATTCATTGCAATCACTTCCCCTTCTTCCAAACCTGACGAAACAACATAAAAGTTACCAGCTTCAGGGCCAAGTATAATTTCACGATAAAGGAATGAATGAATTTCACGAGAAGGAATTTTAACATACACAACAGCCCGTTTCCCTGTCCATAATATTGATGATTTGGGAATAAGGAGTTGATCTGAGTTATCAGCAATAGATGATTCGAGAATCCCATTAGTAAACATTTCAGGTTTGAGTTGCATGCCGGGGTTTTTAACTTCAACCCTTACCTGAGCAACTCTTGTAGCAGGGTCAATAAAAGGATCAATATAGCTAACGTTTGATGTAAAAGTTTTTCCCGGTAATGATTGCAATGAAAAAGTTACAGGATCTCCCTCTTTTATCCAGGGTAGATCACTTTCATATGCATCAAACATAACCCAGACCTTTGAAAAGATCTATGACCTCCAGGAGAGCCGATCCTTCATTCACATAATCCCCGACAGTAATATGACGCTTTGTTACTGTACCACTTATTGGGGACAGAATATCAAAATATAGCAAGGGCTCACCATTTTCTTCAATATCATTGATCTGAGCATCTGTCAATTCCCAGAGTTTAAGTTTACTGCGAGAAGCTTTATAAAATGATGGATTTGTTTCTTTATACTTAATTGCTTCTAGCAACTCTTTTTGGGCAGTGATGAGATCGGGTGAGTATATAGTTCCCAATTTTTGTCCTTTCCCTACATGCTGTCCTGTGTAATTCACAAATAACTTTTCTATCCTTCCGCCAAATCGTGCTGTAAGTTCTGCAATGTTACGTTCATCCGGTTTCACCTTTCCAAGAAGATGAATTGATTTTTCTGGGATTCCCCTTTCAACAATTACAGTTTGAACATTAGCAAGTTCAATGGCTGATGCTGTCATCTGGATTTCATCCGGATCAACGTTTTCGCCTTCAGCTGACACTGTGTTCAGAGGGACCAGGTCCATTGCGCAAATAGGACATAGCCCTGGTTCATTTTGCTTAATCTGGGGGTGCATTGAGCAAGTATAAATTGTTGACTCATTGCTATCCACAACTTCATGATCATGTTCGTCATTTTTTACTTCAGTGCTACTAAAGAATAATCCTCCGATGATAATCCCGAGAATTAGCGTAATCACTACAATAAGGATTTGTTTTCCTTTTATTGATTTTATTTTGTGTGTTTTCATCTTATATTTTTTATTGACCTATTAGGTAATTGATAAATGCAATTGATGCTTGCTTGTCACTAAACGCCCTTTCCAATTCAAGGGAGTATTTAAGTAATCGCCTTTCCATGCGTAGTATTTCTTCAAAGTTTGTTCCATTGGTAGCATATTCTGACTCAAGAATATTTATGGCCTTTTGAGCGAATTCTTTCTGTTTAAGGAACAGGCTAATTCTTCTCTGTCCATCGATATATTCATAATAGGTCCTTTCAAATAACACCTCTAATGAATTTACTTTCTCTTCTTTATCAGAGATAGTTGCATCCTGCATATGAATAGCTTCGTTCACCATTGCTGTGTATTTCTTTCGGTACAGTGGAATAGTAATTCCGATCTTGGGGAATAGAATGGCATCCCGTCCATTATTGCTCTGATCAAGCATATCGTCATCTGTTTTTCCAGTTACGATATAATCAATACCTATTGACATGGATGGGAGTCCGTTTTTTCGAGCTAAGCGTTCATTCTCTTTATATGATGATACCAGAAAATCAAACTTTAAGATCTGATGATTATTTAATCGAAGGCTGTCCAGAACATCCTGTCGTGAATAAGGCAAATCATCATCCCATAGGGAAACAGGTATGATCACTTCACTTCCTTCTTCTATATGAAGCAGATTGTTAAATTTCACCATGCCAATATTCCATTTGTCCTTTAGCAAAGCAAGATCATTCTCCAGATCTGCCAATTCCATTTCAATCCTAATTTCATCCACGGCAGATGCATTCCCAGCTTCAATTTTTATCAATGCAAGACTTCTAAAGCTTTCAAGGATCCGGATATTGTTAAGTGTGATATCTATTCCTTTTTGAATGAAGTAAAGGTCATAGTATGTAGCTTTTACTTCAAAAAACAGATTGGATTTGAAATCTTCGAATGATTCATATTTGGCCTTAGCTCTATTTATTGCGACTTCTTCCCTGGCGTTTAATGTTCCAAACCAGGGAAACATCTGTGTTAAAGAAAATTTCGCTCGCTGAGGACCATTTCTGGTTTCAACGGGTTGAATAAAATAACCAAAAGCGAACTGGGGATCTGGTAAGGAACCAACCTGTGGCACTACTTCAAGGGAAGCCATATATTCACTAAACTTTGCCTTCAGCCCGGGATTGTTATTGGCTGCTGTTTTAAGGTAAGTTGATAAAATATCCTGAGCAGAGAGCCCTCCGCTTATCATAAATATAATTGCAATTATTGTGATTCTTAATCTCATCTTACACCTCCCTTTCTTTATTAATACTCCTTTTCACAATTTTTTCCTGCCAAATGCTATATAGTACAGGAACGACAAATATGGTCAGTGTTGCTATCAACATACCTCCTACAATTGGTATAGCCATAGGTATCATAATATCAGACCCTTTTCCGGTTGAAGTAAGAACTGGCAATAAGGCTATGATTGTGGTAGCTGTAGTCATTATTGCGGGCCTGACACGCTTCAATCCGGCTTCAAGAACCATTGACCTGACTTCAGCTATAGATGTTGGCTTCTTTTTATCAAATAGCTGTTTAAGGTATGTGCTGATCAAGACTCCATCATCTGTAGCAATACCAAAAAGTGCGATAAACCCCACCCATACAGCTACACTTAAGTTGATAGTGTGGACCTGAAGCATATCTTGCATGTTTATGCCCCCAATAGTGAAATTTAAAAACCACTGTTGGCCATAAAACCAGAGCATAATAAATCCGCCCGAAAAAGCGACCAATATACCGGAGAATATCAAAGCAGCCCCGGTTACTGATCTGAACTGGAAATAAAGGATGAGAAAAATTATGATCAGTGATATTGGAATAACAATGAGCAGGCGCTTGGTGGCCCTGATCTGGTTTTCGTAATTACCGGTGAACCTGTAATTAACTCCTGCAGGTATATCAAGTACTCCCAGGTCTATTTTTTCATCTAAATAATCCTGGGCATTCTCCACAACATCAACTTCAGCAAAACCATCTTTTTTATCGAAGATTACATACCCGACCAGAAAAGTATTCTCGCTCTTTATAAGTTGCGGTCCACGAGTATATGAGATATCAGCCAGTTCTCCCAGGGGGACTTGTACACCGGTAGGTGATGGTATAAGGATCTTTTTGAGGTCCTCAGGATTGTCCCTGTACTCTCTAAGGTAACGTACCCTGACAGGAAACCTTTCCCTTCCCTCAACCGTAGTTGTTAACTGCATTCCCCCAATAGCACTGCTGATATGAGTTTGAAATTCTTTAATAGTAATGCCATATCGGGCAATGGCATCCCGGTTAATATTGATTTCTAAATACGGCTTTCCAACTACACGATCAGCGAAGACTGACATAGGCTCTACTCCTTCCACATTCTTCAAATGGTTTTCAAGCTGATATCCCACCTGTTCAATGCTTTCAAGGTCAGGGCCAAACACCTTAATTCCCATAGGAGCACGCATACCGGTTTGCAACATAACAAGGCGTGTTTGGATTGGTTGTAATTTAGGGGCAGAGGTAAACCCGGGCACATTTGAACTTTTTACAATTTCCTCCCAAATATCATTTTGAGATTTAATATGATCCCGCCATTGGCGAAAATATTCGCCTTTTGAGTCAGGTATCAGCATTTCTTTTTCAACTATTCTCATGTCACCCTTATCCCTATTGTATGACGTACTATCCTTCAATAGATATGCGCCCTCGTCATCCACTTTAAATCGCATCCTGTGACCCTTTTCGTTAAGGACATATTCAGATTTGTAGTTGATCACATTTTCATACATTGATATTGGGGCAGGATCAAGTGCTGAACTCACTCTTCCCCATTTCCCAACCACATTTTCTACTTCAGGGATAGCATTAACCTTTTTATCAAGGATTCTGATAACCTCAAGGTTTTCCTCAATACCGGAATGAGGCATAGTAGTGGGCATCAATAAAAATGAACCTTCATCAAGAGCTGGCATAAATTCCTTACCGATCCCTGGAAAGGTTTTACTGATAGATACGAATATAGATGAGCTCTTTAAAGACCCGGGTAAGAACCCCAAAAGTTTATCGGATCCCTGCCAGGCTAAAACTCCAAATAGGATTACCATGATTGGCAGACTTAAGAAATTCCATTTATTATTAAGCGCCCAATTCAAGATTCGGGAGTAAAAGAAAACAACAGACATAAGAATGCCAAGAATGATAACAATAACTAACACGACGAAAAGAAGATTACCAATCTCACTGTTCTGAGCACCTAGAGGCATCCATTCTTTGTTAAGGAAATAAATCACAGCAGATAATATTATCCCGATGTTGATGATATTAAAATACCTCAGGTGTTTCCCCTGCCATTTATATTCGAATAAATTATTGATCCCATACAGGACAAGCGCCAGAGAAACAACATATCTCTCAAAAAAGAGGAAAGACACACCCGCGAGAATCATTACTATATAAAGGAATTGACGGATTCTTCGCCTGTTAATTTTCATCGAGAATATTAGATGAGCTAAAGTTGGAATGATAACCAATCCAATCATTAATGCAGCTAGCATCGCAAATGTTTTAGTGAATGCCAGGGGCCTAAAAAGTTTACCTTCAGCGGCCTCCATTGCAAAGACTGGCAGAAAGCTTACAATTGTTGTTGTTAAAGCTGTGATAACTGCAGGGGCTACTTCCACAGTAGATTCATAGATTACCTGGAGCAATTGCTTTCCAGACGCTCCTTTATTTTCTGGCAGATCCCGATGCCTGATAATATTCTCTGTGAATACAACCCCCACATCCACCATTACGCCAATCGCGATAGCAATTCCTGAAAGCGCCACAATATTTGCATCTACACCAAATTGGCGCATGGCAATAAATGTTATCAAAACACCAATTGGTAACAAACTTGAGATTAAGAAAGAAGCCCGCAGATTTATAACCAATACCAGGACTACAATAATACTAATCAGGATTTCCAGTGTTAAGGCCTCTTCCAGGGTTCCAAGGGTTTCATTGATCAAGCCTGTGCGATCGTAAAATGGTACGATAGTGACTTTTGAAAACGATCCATCATTTAATGTTTTTGATGGTAAACCAGGTGCAATTTCTTCAATCTTAAGTTTAACATTATTAATCACCTCTAAGGGGTTAGCGCCATATCTTGCGACAATTACACCTCCTACTGCTTCTGAACCACCTTTATCAAGGCCTCCACGCCTCGTAGCAGGTCCAAACTGAATTTTAGCAACATCTTTCAACCTGATAGGAACATTGTTTTTCACCTCTACAACACTCTTTTCAAGGTCCTCAAGGCTCTTTAACATATCCTATTGCTCTTATCAGGTATTCGACTCGATTGAACTCAATCGTACGGGCTCCTATATCAAGATTGCTATTCTTGACGGCCTGCATTATCTGAGCTACTGTGACACCATGAGCCTTCATTGCATTGGGATCAATATCGATTTGATACTCCTTTACAAAACCACCTATAGAAGCAACCTCAGCAACACCTTTTGCAGCTGTCAGAGAATATTTTACATAAAAATCCTGGATTGTACGTAACTCGTGAGGATCCCATCCACCATTAGGATTACCTTCCTTATCACGACCTTCCAACGTATACCAGTATATCTGGCCCAAAGCTGTCGCATCCGGTCCAAGAGACGGTGTTACACCATCGGGTAATGTTCCAGAAGGTAATGAGCTCAGTTTTTCGAGTATTCTTGTTCTGCTCCAGTAAAACTCAATTCCTTCTTCAAATATGAGATAGATGCTTGATACTCCAAAAATAGAATTGCTGCGAATTGTCTGAACCCCGGGAATTCCGAGAAGTGCAGTCGTTAAAGGATAAGATACCTGGTCTTCTATATCCTGAGGAGATCTTCCAGGCCATTCTGTATATACGATTTGCTGGTTTTCACCTATATCAGGAATTGCGTCCACAGGAACCGGATCCTTTGGCAAAAACCCGGTGTCCCAACTGAATGGCGATGATATAATACCCCAGGATACCAATGTCACTATCACAAGGAATACTACCAGCCTGTTTTCTAAGAAAAATTTTATTGCTTTGTTTAACATACCCAAAAATTATAGTCATTATGAATTATAATTGTACGACAGGGTCCTATAGTTCCTTGATTAAACAAGACTATGGACCACAAATTAAAATTCAAAGACTATAAAAGGTATGCCTGGATTTCGGAGAGATAGGTATCTGTCTCTCGAGGAGGATGAGAATCAATAGGATAATAATTCCTATCAATATCTTCCATATTTTCAAATTGGGGTAATATATTGATTGAATAATCAGCAAATAGATCAATAACTGTTTCATTATGATCTAAGCTGGTACTTATTGAAAATTCATAATCGGCACTAAATTGGATTACATCTGTTTCATCATCACAGCAATCACTAGGCACTTCACAGCATGAATCAGCTTCTCCATATAAGGCAATAGAATAAAGCTCATCGCCTGAATAGTGCCTGCTTATGCTCGTTCCAACTGTTAATACAGTAAAGAATACAGCGAATATTATATAATGTAGTTTATTCAATTCTTTTCCAATATGGTTACAGATGTACTAATAGAATAACACGAGAAGGTATTGCATTGTTCATGTATCAGCGTATTTTCATAATTTATTGCATTTTGATTCAACACTTGATGTATCTATATTGGGGAATGCCCCCCATCCCTCCAGACACTCACCTCCACCATTTATAAAAGAATCCCCCTCAAGCCTGCCACATATAATCTCAGCGTGAAGTTCTACCCCCAGGGAGGGTAAACAATTCACTCAATCATGTAATAAATTATACAGGTCTTACAAGCCTACTTTCATTTTGATGCCCATCGGGCCGTTTAAATAAAAAACCTAAAGATTAAACAAATTAACTATCTAGCTTGTTATATATCTGAAAGTTTTCGCACTGCTGATGTAAGAATTGCGGACTTTAAACGACAAACTAGAAAATAATATCATGAAATACGAAGAATTAATAAAGTCGAACAAGACGATAAATATAAATGGTAATGATGTATTTACCAGCGAGCCGGAGCAAGATCTCTTTGAACTGATTGGCGATAATCATGTGGGTACTTCTATTGACACGCCCTTGCGGCCAGATGCATTCGACCTGAGCGAAGAGGACAAGATGGAGATCATCGAAGGCCAATTTGAAAAGATTATGCAAACAATGGGCCTGGATTTGAATGATGATAGCCTAAGGGGGACTCCACACAGGGTTGCAAAGATGTTTGTGAAAGAGATCTTCAGCGGGCTGAACCCACAAAACATGCCCAGGATTTCGGTGTTTGAGAATAAATTTAATTATAACGAGATGCTTGTCGAGCGGAACATTTCCCTGAATTCAACATGCGAGCATCATTTTCTGCCAATCATTGGCAAAGCACATGTGGCTTACATTTCTAGTGGCCAGGTAATCGGACTTTCAAAGATCAACAGGATCGTAGACTACTTTGCCAGGAGGCCCCAGGTGCAAGAACGTTTAACTGTACAGATCGCCGAGGAATTAAAGAAAGTGCTGAATACCGAAGATGTGGCTGTGGTTATCGACGCCAAACACCTCTGTGTGTCCTCAAGGGGAATACAGGATGAAAGCAGCTCAACGCTTACCGCATCATATTCCGGAAAATTCAAAGATCCGACAACAAAGGAAGAATTCCTGAAATATATGTAGGTTGCCAACCCTTTACAAAAGCAATTCTTAAATTAGGGTTGGTCCTAAGGAAATCTTTTCAGCGAACCGCTTCAAACACCCATTCAGGTGTAATTAGCTTCTCTCCTTCCTTTAACCGATACCATGGACTTATGCCGTCAACGTTTGGATTGATCAGTACATGAATATCCTGGGCTGGCATATAGCTTTGTGCGAGCATGAATAAGCTTTCTCATGATCATTAATGGCCACATCAACAACAATAACAGCATGACCGGGGCTTCCGCCCTGGATAAATACATCGCCGGGCTGAATGTCACTAATATTTGCTGTAATTAATTCTTTCTCCAGCGATAAAGAACCGGCGTAAATAAAAACTGTTTCAAGGTAATTGGCGAAGGTTTGGTCCGTCTCTGAAGGCGCAGCAGATTTCTCCCAGAGAACATCGTTTCCGCTTATTGTACAGCGGTAACCATCTTTCCATTTGGCCCAGTATGCAGGTGTTCCATTGGTAAAATTAAAGACAATCTCATCTTCCCTTCCTGAAATTTCAAGGTAATCAGCACGCAACCTGATCACAGCATCGGCACATTGCTGCAAGTCTTTATCTCCAACTGTTATATCGACCACAGCGGCAGCAACATTATTGTTTCTTTTTTCATCTCCATTGTAATAATGAATTATGTACCCGGAAGGCTTCAGCGGAAGATGTTGCAAGAAATAAGCAAAACTAATGCTGTCATAGAAGACTCTCTGGAATCCATCCGGAGTATTAAAGCGGCCGGCAATTGTTTGTCCCCCTGGGTTTAACAATTGGATAGATTCTTCATGATCTTGATGACCTTCAGGTCCGATACAGGAAGAAAATAATAATATCAGAAACGGATAAAAGAAAAGGCTCATGATTGTATTAACGTATCCCGGGAAATGAAATTATAGAACTGACAGGCCTTTTACTTGCCTTCTCCTTTCAGTCCGTCAAAAACAAGTGTCAGATAATAAAGACCACCAATACTGGCGCTCCCGAAACTGGTGGTGTACCAATCGTTCAGCACGTTGGAGCCCCCTACCTTTACTGTAGTAAACAGGGATTCAAATGTATAACTAACCTGTGCATCAAGCGTGGCAAACGATGGCATTTGTGCTACCCCGAAGGCTGATTCCCAGAGAAAGGTATCCTGCCAACGATAACTTATTTTAAATCCGACCTGGTCGTGAAACTGCCGCTTTCCAACGCTAAGGTTGAAGCGGTAGCGCGGAGTGTTAAAGCGTGACTGGAATCCAGGCGGACGGTTTTCGATCGATTCCAGCGCATTGTAGGCTACATTGCCGTTTGCAAAAAATCCTTTTGGCAACAGCATGTCGAGCCCTAATGCCCAGCCCCAGGCTGTTACCGGTTCATCGGTGCTGATGGTTGTCTGAAACCTTCTTTCATCATCCTCATTTGGGTTTTGTACCAGCACCTGGGTTGCCAGAAAACCACTGAACCGGTTTACGAATATGTACGAATCCAGGAAAAGAAGTTTATTGAGGAATAATCCTTTATATCCAATTTCATATGCAGTCACACGTTCAGGTTCAAATTCCGGGATTATAAAAGGGCCATCGTCCAAAACTGGTTCTCCGGTAACAGGATTTGCACTGCTCAAAGGATAAACCGGGTTGGTATCAAAATCATATAATGCATGAACCTCTGGAAGTCCCCCAATTACCCGGAAGGCCCCAACATCCAGGTTCACCCATTGATCAGCGATGGACGGGAAGCGATATGCTGTTTGTACCGATCCCCTGAGGGTATGGTCAAGGTCTTTATCAATTGAATATACCATTGACAAGCGGGGAGTGGCCCTGCCCTTGAAGTATTCATTCTTATCATAGCGTGCTGCAAGCGTTACACGGAGGTGGTCACGAAGGAATACACGGTTAAGTTGTACATAACCTCCGTATTGATTGATCTTGATCGGGTTTCCCGGTGTGTCGGCAAACACGGTTCCCTCGCTGTTGATGTTGTAGTTCCTGTAACTGGCGCCTGCCTGCAGATCGAACCAGGGAATATACTTGCTGAAATTATACATACCCTCTAAATGAAACATTTTACTTTTATCGAGCACCCTGGCACCACCATCCTGAACGGGGGTCTTAATAACATTCTCAAAATATGTGTTGAATTCATCTGACCCTGCATATGGGAAAGCATTTTCGGAAGGATTAAAGACATTTCCGTGTTCATCCCTGTTTTCGGCAACCAGCCGGGCAAACTTGAGGGCATCCTCTTCAGAGGCGCCCAATAATATCTGCTGGGTATATGAAGCGATGTAATCTTCAAACCATTTTTCGCTGGGTTTCCACGCCTCGTTGATCATGGCACCGGCGCCACCAGCATTGTAAGTGTCGCCTGAATTTTCCCAAACATAATATGAGCGGACATAAAAATCAGGGTTGTTCACCTCTGCCTGAATATTTGACATCTGGAAATTATCGAATGCAAAGCGGTTTTGAGCTGTATATACACTGCTTCCGTTCCCGGTTCCTCCTCGAAGGATGGCCTCATAATTCTTTCCAAATTTATAGTGGAGAGCTGCATTGAATCTGAGGATACGTGTATTGTAGTCGACCAGGTCGCTTTCTTTCCAGCCAGTACGGGTGATGATCTGGTCGGGGAAAAGATGAAGGTTGTCGTTAATAAATGCTTCATATTCTGGAGACCCAGGAACCAAACCTCGTGCATCAGCTACACCGGCCAGCACAGTTGGTGCTACTTCCTGAAGATTCACCGGAACTACAATGTCATCTCCATAAACATTCACCCCATCATAGCCCTCGTTACTTTCCCTGGTTGAATTTGGATCATCAAGCCGGTATTTGTCACGAAAATCCACAGCGAACCAATCTGTGGCATTCAGATAAGTTCCCGTAACTTTAAATGCAAATTTATCATTGAAGTTTTTGGCATATCGAAAGTCGAGATTTACCATGGGCTCCACTCCGGTGGTATATTCATCACCAATATGCATCAGTCCACCCTGAAGGGAAACAGTCAGTCCCTCATGGTCGAAAGGGTTTTTGCTGTTCATCAGCAATACGCCATTCATTCCTCCGGGGCCATAAAGCGCCGAAGATGCACCAACGAGTAATTCCACACCCTCAACATCAATATTGGATAAACCGAAAATATTACCTGCCGAGAAACTCAATCCTGGTGAACTGTTGTCCACGCCATCAACCAGCTGGTTCATGCGAACATTGGTTTCTCCAGTGAACCCACGCGCATTTGGAAAGCGGAAAGTAAGGCTGTGCACATTCATATCAACCCCCTTAATGGAATACAGCCCATCATAAAAGTTGGCTGTGGGGATTTGCTCAATATCCCTGCTGGTCAATTTTTCAATGGTGACCGGCGAAGCCATAATATTCTCTTCAACCCTGGAGGCAGAGATGACAACTTCCTGACCAAGAATAGCCCTTGTTTCCATTTCAATCAGCAGGTCTGACAGGGAGCCGGAAATCCCCACCTCCACTTTAGCATAGCCGATAAATGAGAACTCAATAACAAAAGGTAGCGGGGTATCTGTTTTCAGACTGAAATATCCTTCCACATCGCTCACTGTGCCGGCATAAGTTCCCTGGATAGTAATATTTACTCCAGTAAGGGGTTCATCGGTTCCGGCCTCCATTACCCTTCCGCTCACGCTAACTTGCTGGGAATATACAGAAAGGGAACAAAAAAGCAGTATAAAGAGCCCCAAAACACTATACACAAAGAGTTCCCTTTTTTCTAGTCTCATATACTGATGCGATTTGCAAATTTGGACACAAGATAAGGATAAAAGTATTTAGAGTAATTAGAGTACTTAGAGTATTTAGAGTACTTAGAGTATTTAGAGTACTTAGAGTATTTAATGTACTTGAAGTGCCTAAAGTACTTAAAGTGCCTAAAGTTTGGAGTTCAAAGTTCAGAGTTCAAAGTTCAAAGTTCATTGTTCAGATTTCAAAGTTCGGATGTATCCTATATCATTTAGCTGTGAAAATATTCCATGAATTTGATAATTTCGCTGATTAATCCAGATTAAGCCGATGCCTGTAAGATTCAGTGCCCGATTAAGTGAAACCTGGCTAAAGGCAGCCGTTGTGGGGAGCCTGTGGGCTTCTTTTGAGATCATTATTGGAAGTTTTTTGCATAATTTGCGTATTCCTTTTGCCGGCACTTTACTATCATTTTCCAGTGTAGCTCTTGTCATTGCATTTTTGCAGATATGGGACAACAGAGGACTTATTTGGCGGGCAGGGCTGATAGCTGCACTGCTAAAATCCATGTCGCCCTCTGCTATCATCCTGGGTCCCATGATCGGGATATTCAGTGAAGCACTGATCATTGAATTTGTGATCATGCTTTTTGGCCGAAACCTGTTGGGATATTTGTTGGGTGGCGCCCTGGCGGTATTGAGTGCCTTGATGCACAAGCTTGTCAGTTTGCTGGTAACTTATGGATTTGACCTTGTGATCATTGTTGATCAGCTCTATAAATATATCATCAAGCAAATGGGGATGACGAAGGGTGATCCGGTATTATTACTGAGCACAGTTATGCTCGCCTATTTGTTACTGGGAATAGCTGGAGCGATCATTGGTTATTTGGCTGGAAAGAGATCAGTAAATATCAGGATGGCAGAAGGGAATGAAATCGTTCCTGATCGGCAGTCATCATTTTTTAATGAGACTAAAGATCAGAAAATGTCTCCCTGGTTTTTACTTTATCATATATTTTGCATCATTTCCTGCCTGTTCATGCTGAACTCCCTTCCTCTGGCCATCTCCTTTTTGCCATCACTTTTGTATGCCGCCTTTTGTCTTTACTGGTACAGGGGCAGCATGCGTTCCTTCCGCAAACCATCCTTTTGGATATGGTTTATGTCGATTACCTTGCTGGCTGCAGTTTTCTGGAACGGATTGTCGAAAGGGGTCCTCTGGGATTTAGAAGGCCTGGCAGTTGGCTTAAAAATGAATCTGAGGGCTATTGTTATCCTGACAGGCTTTGCCGCACTCAGTCGTGAGTTGCGAAATCCTATTATCAGAACGGTTTTATATCATCATGGATTCGCCAGCGTTTATCATGCGGTGGGCCTGGCGTTTTCTGTCTTGCCAGGAATCATTGATTCTCTTCCTGGAGTAAAAAAACTTTTCTCAAAACCTGTGAACTCGCTTGCGATCATCGTGCGCAAGGCAGCAGATGTTTACCCGGCGCTGAAGAAAGAACTGGCCGATCAAAGCCCGGTCATTATTATTACTGGCAATGTACAGGAAGGGAAGACCAGCTTTCTTGTTGAATTGATCGAATTGCTAAAGAAAAATAAGATCAAAGTGGATGGATTCGTCGCCAGGGGTGTTCATGATGAACATGGCCGGATCGGCTATGACCTGGAGCATTTAATTGATGGCGAAAGACAGGTATATATTCGAAACTCTCCATCAAAGGGATGGTTGCAGTATGGTAAATACTATTTTAATCCGAAGGGTGAGGAGTTTGGGAGGAGGATTTTGGAAAGCATCAATATTGACAATAATGATTTACTTGTTATTGATGAGATCGGACCCGTTGAACTGAAAGGAAAGGGTTGGTCCTTGGATATTGAAAGACTGTTGGATACAAGCAGAATGGTACAATTGTGGGTAGTCAGGAGACCTTTGTTGAAAAAAGTGATCCGACAATGGAATGTTGGCAATATCCTGGTATTGGATATTTGCTCTGACAGCCTGGAAGACTCAACAGAAGAGGTTATTTCATTCCTTAAAAATGGAGGGAAGTAAGTACAATTTTATAAATTTGCAAAAAACACGGACCATGAAAAAAATAAGAAATATTTCAATCATCAGCATATTAGCATTCATGTCATTGGCAATGATCATTATTGTTGGATGTAAAAAAGACGATAATAATGATAATAATGACCCACCTGCTCCGGTGAATCCACTGGTAGGGACATACACTTTTATTGCAGCAACTTTTACTCAGCCCATTACAGTTATTGTAAATGGTGATACGAACCATTACCAGGTAGGCGACGATGCTTACATATTTGTTGGAGGGGGCTTGCTTGGGGCTGCTCCATGCGATAATGCTGATAATGCCGCCTTGCAGCTCAGGGCAGATTTTACTTCCTGGTATGTTTGTCAGGGTGAAAGCAATGAAGCTCAGCAGGGAACCTGGGAGCCTATTTTTGATAATACTATTCTCCGACTCAATATATCTGATCCAGCCGATTTTGTAGTAAATATTACAGAAGTGACCTTGCCTGACAATAAACTTCTGGGTAATATTAATGCTTTACCCATGCCTTATGATACATCACTTCCGGTAGGAGCTCCCTTACCCGGAGGAGGGATCAATTTTCAGGCTGCCAAAGTATCGGTAGAGTTTGCAAAGGTGAATTAATGGGAGGAAGCATGGAAAGTACTTAAAGTATTTAGAGTACTTAGAGTATTTAGAGTACTTAAAGTATTTAATGTGCTTGAGTTTAATCAGGCTTTACATCCTTAGCGTCTTCTGGTTTGGGCTCTTCCGGCTCGCCGGCTTTAACGCATCGAACAGATAGTTTGAAATCTTTTGGATTAGGAATACGGTCTACGCCATCTTTATTTTTATCAATTAATCTCGACCATCCATATTTTTCACCATCTTCTGAGGAAGTCCAAAAGCATGCCTTTGTATTTGTATGCAGGCCATTCCCGCTTAAGTTGACCAGGCCTGTGTATTCCGCATCAAAGCTAAGCCCCCCACCCTTTCTGAGGAGCTTACCCACGGTTCCCGAATTTCTGTTATAGTTTTGATCAAGATCCTTATCACTCATTCCAATGTATGACTCAAGGGCTTTCCATTCATCATCGCCTGGCAGATGATAGCCTTCCGGGCATGCCCTCCGGGCTGCTTCAAAGTTATACAGGCGGCCTTTCAACATACAATTGGTTTCATCATTTTCAAAGCAGATAGATCCTTCCCCGGCATCAAATTTTAGGTTTTGGCACATCCACCATGTATCATTGAATTTGGCTACCAGGTATATATTACCGTCCCGTTCATCCATAAGAAAGTCTGAATTCTGTGCTGTTGCAGGCCGGGAAAAAAGTAAAAGAATGATAATGGGGATATAAATTTCTAAATTTTTCATCGTACTAAAATTTGGCTTTACAAATTAAATCAATTTTCTTTTAATGTAGGCATGTGCAATGCAAGTCGTTTTGCAATGATGGTGCCAGAATTTAAGGAACATGATAAAAAAGTTTGTATTGATTTAAACGTAAACGTTAAATTTGTGAGGATGCGAATATGGCTCATCATCATTTTAGTTTCTATTAGCCTCATTGGCAGGGCAGGTCTGGTGACTGGCCATATCTACAATGAGGAAGGAGAACCGCTTCCATTTGCCAGTATTTATATTCAGGGAAGCACGCTGGGGACTGCATCTAATCCCGAAGGATATTTTGAGCTAGAGATCCCCGATGGGGAATATGAATTGATATTCCAATATATTGGATATAAGCAGCACCGTGAAAAGATCATCATAACGGATGCTTCAATTTCACTTCACATCATCCTGCGTGAAGAGAAAGTTTCTCTCGATGAGGTTGTAATATCGGCAGATGCAGAAGACCCGGCATACCGGATCATCAGGCATGCGATCAGCATGCGAAAAACATACCTGCGTCAGGTAGAAAACTATATATGCGAGGCCTATACTAAAGGAATTTTCAGGATTACAGAAGCGCCGGATAAAATGTTCGGAGACTCCCTGAATACAAAACAAGATTCGATTATAGGCATAGTATATCTGTCTGAATCAGAATCGATCATCAGTTTCGAGCAGCCCGACCAGTTCAAGGAAGAAATGATCTCGGTAAAAGTGAGTGGGGATGATCAGGATTTCGGTTTTAATTTCATTACTTTCTTCATGTCGAATTTTTACAACAACAAAATTGTGATACCTGTCGACATGGACGAAAAGGGCTTTATTTCACCCATAGCCTCAAACGCACTTTTTTATTACAAATACCGACTTGAGGGGACGTATTTTGAAGAAAACTATACTGTGAATAAGATCAAGGTGATCCCTAAAAGAAAAATCGACCCGGTCTTCAGCGGGTATATTTATATTATCGAGAATTCATGGCGGATCCACAGCTTCGACCTGCATATCAGCAAAGATGCCAACCTGCCATTTATTGATTCAGTGAAGATTGCCAAAACCATGGTGCCGATCAATGACACACTTTGGATGCAACTCACCCAGCGCTTGCAGTTTTTCTTTTCAGTTAATTTTTTCGGGAAACGCTTTGCAGGGAATGGCATCTTCCACTCACAGTTTACGGACTATGTATTCAATAATGAATTTGAGAAAAGATATTTCGGGAACGAGATCATACGTGCCAACGATGATGCCAACAAGAAAGATTCAATGTATTGGGAAGAAAACCGCCCAATTCCGCTAACAAATGAGGAGAGGAAGAATTATTTCAAAGAAGATAGTTTGCGGAAACTACGAAGCTCTAAGGAATACCTGGACTCTTTAGATAGAAAGAACAATAAATTCAAATGGGTTGACCTCATAGGTGGTTATTCTTATTACCGTAGGCACGACAGTACACGATACAGCATCGGCTCACCCATAGCCACATTGAATTTTAATACTGTTCAGGGCGTAAATCTATACCTGAACACAGGCTTTTCCAAGAGTTTTTCGGGAGGGAAATATTTGAGTATCGGACAGGATGTTTCTTATGGCTTTTCAAATTATCGCTGGGGCTACAGCCTTCAGTCAAGCTATCGATACAACCGGGATAAATCGGCAAGGGTGAGGGTTAGCGGAGGAATTAAACCTGTACAATATAACGCGCTCAACCCCATTTCCCCATTTGTAAATACGCTCTATACTTTACTTGATGGGAATAACTATATGAAGATTTATGAAAAGAGCTGGGTTGACATTTCTCATTTTTCAGAGCTAACCAATGGCCTCTACCTGACTGCAGGTGCTGAGTATGCAGGACGATCGGCATTAGTGAATACTACCAATTATTCGTGGGTAAAGAGCAGCAAGAACCGATTCACCAGCAATGATCCGCAGGATCCTCTCAACCAGGAGCCTGCCTTTTCCTCGAACACATCATTGAAATTATATGTTTCTGTCAGGTTCAGGATTTTCCAGAAATATATGTCTATTCCTGAAAAAACAGTGATAGGATCTAAATATCCTGACCTGGTGATCAGCTATATTAAAGGAATCCCGAATTTTCTGGGGAGCGACGCAGATTATGATGTGTTGAAGATTGCTATTGAGGGGAATCAGAAGATCGGGGCATTCGGCACCCTGCAATACAGAGGACTGTATGGAACCTTCCTGAATAACCGGGGAATGGAGTTCATGGATTACCATCATTTCAATGGAAATCGTACCATCTTTGGTAAGTTCAGACTGAATGCTTTTCAGTTGTTGGATTATTATGAACATTCCACCAATAAGAACTATGTGGAGGCATATGCTGAACATCATTTCAACGGCTTCATCTTTAACAAGCTTCCCTGGATCAGGAAGGCGAGATGGAAAGCTTTAGCTGGCTTCAGGTACTTCACTTCTGAATTCAAGAATAACTATTTTGAGATCAATGCCGGAATAGAAAACATATTTAATTTTCTCCGTGTCGACTTTGTTGCTGGCTATGAAGCCGGAAGAAATGTGCGTACAGGAATTGTGTTCGGAATCAGGGTTGATTAATGGCTTCGTTTGTCAATAAAATTTATTGCTTTCCTGTTTTCTTCCGGGAAACGTATCTTTTCTATGTTCTCGTCCGAATCAAAGACAATAGATGGTGCCACACGAAGCTTTGCCCGGAAATGGTCTTTTAGTTTTACGGCAAATGCTTCATCGTCCGACTTGCTTCCCAGCCTTATTATGATCTCGTCGGTTCCAAGATCGTTGGTGGAAACTTCCACTACATAGTTTGTTACTCCTTCGATATTGTCGAGAATATCAAAGAGGGCTGGAGGATATAAAGTAGTACCCTTGAACTTGATCATTTGCTTCTTGCGTCCGATTACAGGCCCCAGGCGGGTGGTGGCCCTGCCACAGGCACATGGTTCATTATAGTGATAGCAAACATCACCTGTTTTAAACCTAAGCAGGGGCATCCCTTCTACTCCAAGCGTGGTCACAGTTACCTCTCCTGCCTCCCCATCTGGAACCGACTCATTATTTTCATCCAGGAATTCAACGATGATAAGCTCAGGATGCTGATGTCCACCCATTGCATGCTCACACTCGGTAAAAGCAGTGCTCATCTCGGTGGAGGCGTAGGTCGAATACAGTTCAATATCCCATTTGTCGAGGATCTTGTTTCCCAGTGTTGTGAGGGAGAAATCAGGATTTCTTAAGGTTTCGCCTATACACACTGCCTTTTTCACCCCGGTATTTCGATAGTCGATATTATTCTCCTCTGCGTATTCGATCAGCTTCAGGAGAAATGACGGAACGACAATAAAAGCCGTAGGATTCATCCTCCATATTGTATCCCATTGCAATTCCGGCATGCCATTACCGACCCTGATAATACCCGCCCCAAGTTTACGAACCCCCAGGAAATATGCCAGTCCGGCCATAAAACGCCTATCGATGGTGGTCATTAACTGGAAGGTATCCTTTTCGGTGGCCCCGGCACAGGAAAGAGACAGGTACTCATTATATGCCAGGCGGTCAAGATCCTTGTCAGTCATACCAAAGGTAACGGGATCCCCAAGCGTACCCGAAGTAGTGATCAGGTCAATGATCTTATCGCGCGAAACACAAAAAAACTCATCATTGTAGCGCTGAAGCTCATCTTTGGTGGTTACCGGCAGGAGGGGAAGGTCATCCAGCCCACTAATCCTGGAAGTATTAATCCCGAAATTATTGAAGACCTTTGAATAATAAGTTGAATTCCGGCTGATGTAAGCCAGCATCTCCTTCAACTTCTCATCCTGGTATGCCCTGATTTCGCCTTGCGGCCTGGTTTCTATCTCAGGAATATGTTTCATTTGATTACTCATCTTGGCAGTCACGAATACTGTTTTTAATTTTTTTTCTTTCGTCAGCAGAAGACACTTCCTTCTCCAGTGCTAAATTATAATATTTAATGGCTTCCGTGTCACTGTCAAGCATTTGATAATACTGACCGAGGGTGACATAAACTTGAAAAAACTCAGGGTTGGATCTGATAAGTTCTTCCACCCCAATTTCCTCTGAGGGGATTTTCTTCTCTTCTTTAATCGCATCTTGAAATACGATTAATAATTCCCTGTATTTCATAAAATCAACATATTCGGAACTACCCGATGACATCGACTGGTCATGGTCAATTTCCATTCCGCCCAGATGCAGGATCTCATCTCCCCTCTTAGCCATTATTTTGAAGACCGAGTCCAGGTCATAACAAATATATGGCCCCAGCTGCCAGGGTGCCGTACTGATCCAGAATCGTCTCTCTTCAGGTTTAAAAATGATTGAATGATGAGCGATCAACTGATTGATGGCCTTCTCATTTCCATTGCCGATCACTTCTTCATCCAATCCTTTTCTGTCACGAAGAATGGCAGCTACATCAATATAGTTGAGCTGCCTACGGACTGTCAGCAGTTCCTGCACCCTTTCATGGCGATAAACAGAAGTTTCATTGGCCATATTTTCCGCGGTCAGCGGGCTGTTTTTAAAATATTCTGATTGGAAATGGTTAGTCAGGATAATATTGTCTGTGTTTGGATCGTAAAGCAGTGTGGTGTCGGTTGATTTTTCAATAACCACGGCCTTATGATCATAAGCCGAACCGATTAAAAAACTTTCCGACACAAATGATTTCCGGGAGGAAGCGATGGCAAATGCTTCTTCAATATTTGATGCATATTGTAAGATCTCCCTTGCGATGATGGAAACCGGAGTTTTCGCCCCGAAGGGGATGTCGGATTTAGCAGAATTGAGACTAACTGTCAAGCCTTTTTCATTCATGCCCGATACCACGCCTATCATTCCTCCCCATGTTACACTGGCAAATTTGTACCCGTGGTCGGGATTCACAAAAGCGATGATCTTATTTTCGGCAAAGGCATCGCCTACAAAGAAGTCGAAATTCCTCCCGATCAATATTGAACTGTCGGACGACTTTTTATCCCAAACCCCGAAGGCTGTGCATTTAACGAGGTTCAAATTTTGCAGGGCATGCCCGATATCATGGGCCGCGTGGTAGTTCAGGATGCGATCATATTTTTGTCCAATAAAGCCATAGTTGTCCGAAGCAAATGCAGAAACGCCATAGATCTCGAGGAGATACTCCTGTTTGATATATTCATCCAGGTCTTGGTTGAACCAGGCAGTAAAATATTTCAGGAATTTGAGGTAGGATTCAGATGGGATCATCACCTTGATCTGCTCCACAAAGGCATCCTCCTGGGTTTTTACCAGTTCGGCGGTAAGCAAGCCATTTTTTACGCCCAGCTCGAAGGGATCGCCTTCGATATAAAGCTCCCATAATCCATAATCATTCAGTTTGAGCCAGCTCCCTTCACAGCGATAGAAATCCGAATGGATTTTTTCCCTTTCAAACCCCATTTCCATTGGATCCATTTCAGTGGGTGGGCTTATCCGGGTCACGATCTTAAAATAGATGATAAAAACCAGGATGGCCAATAAGATACCTCCAAGGATATATCGCCATATTTTTCGTTTTCTTTTCTTAACCATTGGAGATCTTATTTGTTAAATATTGAAGCCCCACTATTTCTGAACATGTGATTACGGCTCCAGCCGTAACCCCCATCATTCCATACAGGTTCAGGTTTTGCCCGGTAAAGTACAGATTGCTGATTTTCGTCTTTGGCAAAATGATCGATCGCAAAGGGTCATGGCAATCTTTCATTATCCCATAGGCTGAGCCTTCATGGGTCGCCGTGTAATCTTGAAAGGTGAGCGGGGTGGAGGTGTAGGTTTTTAGTATTTTGCTACGTATTCCCGGGAAACGTTTTTCTACAGTTTCAAGCAACTTTTCAGCTCTTTCGGCCTTAAAATCTTTATAGTCCTCACCTCTTCGATTAATGCTCGTTCCCTGCCACTGGCGCACCTCTTCAAACGTCATATCTGCGATAATGGTGAATGACTCGGCATATTTATCCGAAGCTGAACTTGCAGGGGTGTAAAAGTAAAAATTATCCGGCCAGCGATCTTTATCATAAGCGGAATGCAAAATCCCTTTTTGATTATAGTGGAAATAGTTTTTGTTCAGGTATGGGAAGCTGTCTTTTTTTAAGACTGCATAGAGCGAAAATGCACCCAATGTATTTTTAAGTCCGGTGATCCGTTTGCGATAAAACTTTCTGACCTTTCCTTCCCCGATCAGCTTGAAGGTGCTTACAGGATGCACATTCGAAATAATGCGTTCGCCAAATATCTTTTCTCCATTGTCGAGCAATACTCCTTCTGCTTTCTGATCATCAATCAGTATTTCTTTCACCCGCTGGGAGCTAAGCACGGTTCCACCAAAATTCTCAATGCCTTCTGCCAGGCGGTCTGCGATCTGCTGGCTCCCATCAACGGGTCGCCAGCAGCTACTGATCAGCGAATCGCGCATACAGGCATGAACATACATGGGGGTATTTTCAGGATTCCCAGGATAGAGCGATATTGCCCCGGCCAGTACATTTTTCAGGCGATCATTCCTGCCAAGGGAATCGAGAAATTCACAGGCGCATTTCCCAAGGGTAGATAAGGGAATGTGATATGAATCCACAGCGGCGGGTTTATACAATGGAAAATCAGCTGTAATGGCCCTGACGCCTGAAACATACTTATCGATGGCAGGCTTTTCTCCGGGAAACAGCTTTAATAAACCATCGACAAACTGTTCATATCCTTGAGACAGCGGGTACTCGCGCTCATCCCCATCAAAGCTTATAACATCAAAGCCATCAATATCCAGTTGTTTTAGATTTAGCCGGTCAGCAATGCCAAAATACTTGAGGTATTTATAGAGGTACTGTCCTTCTTCCATACTGCCGAAATAGTGCATTCCAGTATCGAAAGTACATCCATCCCTGCTGAAAGTTTGCAGGTTTCCACCGATCTTATGATGCTGTTCAAGCACGCAAACATTCAAGCCTTCTTTACTGAGGATCAACCCACATTCAAGCCCTCCAAGCCCACCTCCGATGATGACTATGTCGTATTTGGTCATGGCTTTTTCTTTAAAATGTATAGCAGGTTAGAGCTTGCCTTTGTGTGGTCGATGACCAGAACCTCCAGGTTCAGGTTTGTAAAAATACCCAGATATATTTCTTTCGAGCTAAAGTACAATTTGTGTTGATTTCTTTCGGTAAGGTTGAAACCGATACCGGTAGAAAGCCACTCAGAAAATTTAGTTCCCATGTGCTTTCTCTTCATGCCGGCGTCAGCATCCCTGATGATGATCACGCCATTTTCATTTAGTTTTGCAGCACATTTTGTGATCAGCCTTTCCTGCTCTTCTTCAGGCATATAATGCAGCACATCTGCCAGGACAAATGCATCGCTGTACCCCAGGTCAAGCTGGGTTACATCTGCATGAATAAAGCGGGTATGCTTGTTCCTGAGCGCACAATGATTGGCCGTGTCGATCTTGTCAACATCATAATCATAGGCGAGTATCTGTCTTCCCGGAGCCATCAATTGGAGCATATATGACATGAAGCCATAACCGCATCCGATATCTGTGATCAAGCCCTGATCAGGAAGATTCTCATGGAACAGCTGGTAGTGATCTTCCATCCTGATCTTCACCTTCATATACCATTCAAGGACAGGACCGCGATAGAGGTAATTCCTGATCACTTTTTTACGGAAAAAAGCCGGAGTTTCAAATTCTTTCCGGATCAGGGCATATTCCTTTTGCATATGATGCCTGACTGATTTCGAGGTGGCAAGCAGCGTATCTTTAATGAGCGGACTGTCGGGTTTGATCCGGGGAAGGGTGGTCATGCTAACCGGTGAAGTTTTCAGGAATGGTTCGAATTTGGGCATAGCATTGCCTGAGCCATAGGAAATCACCGGTACGATATCAAGATTCAATTCCCTGGCAATTAGGAAGGCCCCCTGGTGGAAACGTTTGATCCCAAGATCGTAAGAGCGTGTCCCTTCCGGGAAGACAAAAACAGAATAACCCTCACTCACAATTTTGCGCATCTGATCCATGATCGGCGACAGGCCTTTATCTACAGGAAGGAATTCGGCAAAGCGCACAAACCAGCCAAAGAAAATACTTTTCTGAACCCAGGGATGGGTAAGCAGGATCATTTTGTGGTTCTGAAGAATATTAACCACAGTATCCAGGTGAGACTGATGGTTACAAATCACAACAGCAGGTTTTTTATCAGCATCCCCGCTCCGGTTCCTGATGGTCTTACGTATGTTGACAGAACCATAAACGATCACCATGCAGGCTACCGACAGCATGCGGTGAAAAAGCAGTTTCTTTTTTGATTCCTTCATGGGGACCAGGAACTTCAGTATAAGGCCGGCCAGATTCAGTATGATCACCCCAACAAGGAATATTATAAAAGTATTGATTGAAAAAAGAAAGTCTTTAAGGGTTGCCGGCCACCGCCTGCTGCGGCCTTCATGTACCACCAGGAAATTAAACAATCGTGGCAACAATGTGTAGGTGATGAAGATCACGGAGAAGATCCCGATGATGGCCGAGATTGCAATAGATTGCAAGGCCGGGTGTTTTGCAAAGATCAGCACCCCGATCCCAACAATAGTGGTGATCCCACTCAGCAGTATAGAAGTTTTGTAGGAGATTAGTTTTTCTCTTCCGTATTGGTATTCCTGCAACAAACCACGCATACAGAATATGGCATAATCGATGCCCAGTCCAAAAATAAATGTGGAGATAATAATGTTGAAGATATTAAAGCGGATGCCCAATAATCCCATGATCCCCAGTGTAAAAACCCAGCTGATCAAGAGTGGAATGAAGGTAATAATGCCAAGCTCAATCCTTCCGAAGGAAATGGTGAGAATTAGAAAAACAACAACGAGAGACAGAAGGATCAAAAGATTGAAATCATCTTTAAGCCCCTCCATAAAGGAAGAAGTCAGCGATTGACGGTCAAAGACAATGAGTTCTTCATTTCCATCAAAAACTTCATAAACAGCAGGTTTATCTTCAGCCCTTACCTTTAAAACCGTGGTGATCATGGCCAGGCTGTCAGTTTCCGTGATATATTCAGCAAGAAAGGCTTCTATTAGCGGCTGCAGGTTTGACAACTCAATATTATCCTCCCTGGTGATAAGATCATAGAAGCCGTCGAAAGTATTTGCCTTGAAGCGGTAGCTTGCTGCTTCGGCTTCAATGGACTCCATAACATCATTAACCCTGGAATCGTTCCAAAACTTCTTCCATACGTGCAGCTTTTCATCCCTTATTTGCTGAGAGGGATAAAAGGAGTGAACAGAAATGTATGATTTCACTATATCATCATGCATCATTTCCTCAACGGATGGTATTATCGCCTCGTTGAGCAGGATGGCATCTTCAAGATTGTCGGCAGAAGATACCAGGTATACTGACCGCAGCTTATAGCTGGAAATGCTATCAAGGTAATTTTCTGATTTTATCAAATCCTCCGACATATAGTTCATGCTGTCCATATTGCTTTCGAATTTCACTTTGCCGGAGCTAAAGAGAAAAACAATAAACAGGATCACGATCAGCCATACGAGCTTCCCATTCTTGTGATAGGTAATGGATGCAATACGGTTAACAAGGACAGTAATAAAGCTTTTCCTAAATGTCACCTTCTGTTTTTCCTTAAAAAACTGAGGGAGTATGATTAATGTAAAGATGGCTGACGAGAAAACGCTTAAAGCTGCAAACAAACCCAGGTCGCGCATGGCTTCAGATCTAAGCACAAGCAGGCATAGAAATGCTGATGCTGTGGTGATGCTGCTCATCATGATCGGGCTGGCAATATCTCTGATCACCTTTCTGACCGATCCGGTATTCCGGAGGTGGGATAAGAAGTGCAATGCATAATCAACTGAGATCCCAAGCATTACAGAGCCAAGCCCCAGAGAGATGGCTGAAACCTCTGTTTTCAACAGGAATATCACCGCCAGGGCAAAACCACCACCTAACAATGCAGGGAGGAACAGCAAGAGGAAAACTAATTTTCGGCGGAAATAGAGACCGATAAATATGACCAGCAAAATCACAGCAATACTCACAGTGGTAATGATATCTCTTTTGATCTGAGAGGCATTGCCAATGGCAACCGGCATGGAACCGAAATATTGCAATGATGCTTTCTGCCCGAAGTGTTGGGTCAGTCTTACGTTATATTGATCTATCAGAGATAGGAGCTCGGCATTTTTTGCTGTTTCGGTTGATGGGTTTGCCGTAATCACAAAGAAGAGGAGGTTCCTTCTGTCTTTTGAAACGATGAAGTCATCATACAATTCAAAATTTTCACTCACCCGTAAACTTTCCAGCTTATTAAGTGCAATCGGTGTGAGGCTGAGCGGATCTTTCAGAATAAACTCTTTCATCACAAATCCCCCCGGGGAGATCAATGCTTCATAATCCTTTTTAATGGCCAGGCGGATGGCCGAATCGCCCAGCTTATGATGAATGGTTTTGTAATCCTGCTCATCAAGAAAAACCGGAAGGTTCTGATACATCAGGTCATAGATCCCTGAAAAGGATGCCGGCATGAACTTACCCTCTATGGTATCAATATATATTTTGGCTTCAGGGGTTTGCAACGAATCTATCAATGCTTCTGCAAAAGCGGTAAGCAGGGCAGGATCGGGGGTGGGCAGTGTTTCGTTTTGAGAGATGCAGATCACCAGGCGGTCGGCAAACTTTGCATGTTCCAGAACCTGATCGAGTTTTTGATTCTTTTCGGAAGCAGGGATCACCTTATTGATATCTTCTTCGGGAATGATGTGTGATCCATACCAGGCTTCAAAACACAGCAGGAGAAGCAGGAAGAGGACAAATGCCCATACATGCTTCCGAAAAAACCCATATATGCCTGTGAATAATTGTCCCATGCTTTATTTGTAGATCTATGCTGCGGCTTGCTTTCTGAAAATTCGCAATGCAATATAAGTGATTAATCCAAGCACAGCGGCCAGTATAAGGCCGAAAATCAATGAGCCCAGCACATATTGCAAGAGGTTTTCACTTACAAATTCCAGCGTAAAGCTGCTGTCGAAATGAATCCCTGCACCCTTTCCCATCACCATCCCACCGGTAATATAGCTCAGGTAGAGTATAATCGGGATCATGGGAGGTATGCTGATATTGGATACGGCCAGTGTAATGATCTTATTTAGTTTGAATGTAATGGCAATTCCAAGGGCAATGGCCATCTGCCATCCCCATACGGGAGCTACACCCATAAAGGCACCCACCATGACTGATGCCACCTTCACCCCATTAGTTTCCTCAGGATTGAAAAGCTCCCGGCGCATCATCTCTTTGAATTTCCCCCAGGTTAGTTTTGAAAAGAAAAGGTATGGCCTGTAATAGAGCAGGGCCAGCAACACCAGCACTGTATTCAGGACGCTGATCCTGAAGAAATCAGTAAATGGCCTGAAGTGGCTTACCCTTTCACCCCTTGGTGGGTAATAAACCTCAATGGGTATGGGCATTAGCGGTATTTTACTCCAGGCTGCCCGCACGATGACCTCCACCTCAAACTCAAATCTTCGTGACACAAAATGCATTGCTTCCAGTTTCCCCAGAGGATACAGCCGGAAGCCGCTTTGCGTATCCGGCAATTTAATGCCTGTACACACTGTGTACCAGAAGTTAGAGAATCTTAGTCCGAAATTGCTTTTCTTCGGAGCCCCGGCCTCCTTCATGTTCCTGGATCCAACGATCAGCGTGTCAGGGTTTTCTTCCAGGGCTGACAAAAATACTGGCAGATCGGAAGCAAAATGCTGACCATCGGAATCCATGGTGATTGCATATTGGTAACCCTTCATCCGGGCCCAGCCAAAAGCTTTTTTGAGGGCATAGCCTTTGCCCCTGTTCTTAAAATAAAGCAAGCGGTTAAAGCCGGAATATCCCTTCAGTATTTCAGCTGTAGCGTCGGTAGAGCCATCATCAACGATGATAATCTGATCCGTATAGCCTAAGATGGAATCCAATACTACGGCAAGAGTTTGTTCATTATTGTATGTGGGTACAATAACACAACATTTGTTTTTTTCAAATCTCTTTCGAAGGGTCAGGCTTTCGCTATCCATTACATCAGTTTCACAAAATCATCTTTTTTCCCTCATGATCCTGAATGCAGCACCATCTATCCAATCACAAAGAGCACTGATATCGTCAAAGTCGAGGGCTGCATCACGGTGCAACATCAGATAATTCTGCGGAGGCATGGTACTGTCGCTTACCACTTCACAGACCCCGTCCAGTAGAGCGATCTTTTTCCTAACGGAGAGGGTATCAAACTGGCTGAAATTCAATTCATCTTTCCCATTCCGGATATGTTGATCGATGACCCAGGAAAAAGGAGCAATATGGGCATACCATGGATAATTGGTATTATTGGAATGGCAGTCGTAACATGATGTTTTGATTGCCGACTGAAGCATCAGTGGAAGATCAGGATTAACCTCAAGGAAGTCGTGGGGAGATACTTCTTCACTAACATTTTTCTCTACTCGCAGGAATTGAATGAAGAGAAATGATCCCAGCAGGATATACAGACTGATGCGTCCTATCTTTTTCATGACATGGTGTAATTATTCTTCTTCTATGAGTTTGTCTGCTTCTGCATTGGCCCAATCAACGATTGTCTTGATCTCGTCTTCCGACAGTTCGGTATTGGGTTTATTGGCGATGTATTTTTTTGGTGGCATTTTCTTTTCAGCCACCTCCTCTATGATGCCGTTAAGTTTATTGATCTTTTTGGTAAGCTTATAACCTGCCCACTTGGAAAAATTCAGGGCTCCTTTTGCTTTTATATTGCCACCATCGCTGGAATGACAGTCAAAACACGAGTTTTGAAGCAGGGTCACCACCTCCTCCGGCCAGTCAAGCTCAACATCATCTGCAGATGTAATCACCACCGGTGCCGGGCTTTGGGCAGCGATGAATATGAAAATAGATAAAATAGGAATAATACTGATCAGGATTGATTTTTTCATAGTGGATAAGTTGTGGTTTATTATAGCAAAGGTAGTGAAAACATGGCTACATGGTTTCAGTGTTTCAGGGTTTCTGGGCTGAAATGGCCTTTGAACTTGAAGAATACTTTTCCTTACCGGAAATACTTGCAATGATTTTGATTCGTGTATTTGATTCCCTATCGTACGTACCATTGATGTGGACTTCATTATTTTCGCGAGGGTCTATAATGTGCAGGAATTTAATATTGCTGCCAGATGTCAGGCTTATTTCTTTCTCAAATATAATTCTGGCGACCTCCTTCACAATATGGATCAGGCAAACACCAGGTACAAGCGGCTGGCTGGGAAAGTGACCGCTAAAAATGGAGTGGTCAGGATCAAATATAATCGTAGCAGTGAATCCATTCCCATCTACTTTCAATCCGCATATATTGTATAAAGACTTCAGGCTCATCAAACAAATATAATAGTTTTGAGGGTTGAGGGTTGAGTTTTGAGTTAGTTATAAGTGTAAAGGGAGTATTCTGTATATTCTGTATCCCTACCTTACTTAGCCATTTAACCATGTAGCCATGGAACACTGTAACACTGAAACACTGAAACTATGTAGCCATGTAACCGGATAACTTATTCAACAAGCTCAAGGCTAAACCGTAAACGAAAACCAGGCTGTTCAATGAGGATGCTCTCGGGGCTGTTGTTATTACGATCCGGAGAGAGGGTGATTGTAATACGGTCTTTATTAAACAGGCCCCCAATGTTCACGATCTCCTTATATGGCTCAAATAGGTTTGTACTCGAGGTACCCATCTTTTCCTTTATAGGATTTCATCACGATCATGATTCCAACACCTGCTTCATTCAGGTAGGTTTTTTGTGTAGTTCCGGCTGGCCGGGCCCGAGCAACATGCTGAAATACTTTTCAAATTTATTCAGCAGCATGTCCTTGTCGAGTGGAGAATAGATATTTCTTACATATAGGTTGAGCTGATTCTTGTCCCTCAATGTCCTTCAATTCAAAGTCGAAAAAATTTAAGCCCAGCTCACTAAAAAAAGTGACAGCTTATAGCTCCCATCCTCAAATGCTTTGATCATCATCAGGCCGGAGAATTCACGCCCATTCACTTCCAGTTGCGCCTTATACAAAGCCTTATCGAAGCCGGATGGAAACGGCATAAGCTCCTCGTATTCAGGATCGCTCATATCAAGCTTTCCACTTTTGCTGAATTGCGACATATAGCATCCCGAAAGGGTCAGCAAAAGACTAAGGTAGATCAAAAATATGCTGCGGGATATCTTCATTCAGTCGTTTATTGATGAATCGGATGCGTGTATAATCTCCTGATCTTTCAATCATATAGAGTTCATCCACCGTATGATCGTTCTTATTAATGAAGAGTCTTATGGTGCGGAGGAACTCCTTCATATTGGCGTCGAGCGGGGTCAACTCCAGTTTATATGCTGATGTACTTTCAAAATATTCAAATTGTGAAATTATCGCTTTCGAGGATGCTTCCATTGACCATGCTGAGCATGATATCATTGATCTCACGGAACATCCTGCCCGAAGCAGCATCATAAATATTGGCTTTGTGGTCATCCTGAATAAGGACAGTGTCGTTACTGAAGATGATAAGATAGAAAAATGGTTCGGAATATTCCCAGCGTAGTTTATTTTCTTTTTGAAAAAAGAACCTGCCCTTGCTTTCTACATCTTCCTCGAGGAAACTCAAATGCTTTAGTTGCTTAAAATCACTGTTAATGTTGTGTGTTGTGGCAGAGGCGTCAATCATTTTTTCCCTGAATTCGCTGATATTAATAAGGGACGAAAATCGTCCTGAGCCAATACGGACGGAGGAAAAACAAACCATATCGCCAAAAAAATCATATAGGCAGATGTATGCGGTCTATTTTTTTGCATCGTTCACCAGTTTGATATTTATTTCCTGCTTATTGGAAAAATCAATCTTTGAATTTTTGAATTTAGGCGGACCAAACCTCCCACGTGCATCATTCGAAAAGCCATAGGGTTCCCGGGGAAACCCCAATCCGCTGGTGTCAAGTTCTCCATTCCCGTTCAGATCCTGGAAGACTGAAATGGCATATACCCCATCAGGGATTCCATCAAAAACGATGGTTTGAGATGTTGCATTTATGGGGATCGATCTTCTTAAAAGCTGTTTTTTCAATATCCATATATGAATCCTCATTATCGTAAATTGCGATGTACAACTCACCCTCAACAGGATAGATGTTGCTAATGGTAATGCTCAGTTCTCCCGGTACCGGTGTAAACCAGTAAGCAGTAGCCAGCAGCCAGAAGCCAAATAATAAAGTCTTCATTTATCTATAAGCTTTTATATTCAACAATACATCCGGTGATACAAATTCATATCCTTCGTCAGTAGCTTTTTTGATCACCTCTTCGAGGATAGGGATGATCCGCTCATGATTATCGTGAAACAGGATCACACCACCTGGTTTTAGACGCTTTACTACACGATTTATTATCCGGTTATTACTTTTGTTAACAGTGTCAAGTGAGCGAATACTCCATCCGATGACACTGTATTCCAATAATCGTGCAGCCTTTGCAATATTCGGATTAGTAACACCGAATGGTGGCCTGAAAAGTCTTGTTTTTTTTCCGCTGATACGCTCGATCAGGCTTTCGTTTTTGCGTAGATCAGCAGTGATTTTCCTACTTCCCCAGAATCCAAAGTTGTTAGCATGGGAATAGGAATGACTTCCCAAAATATGTCCTTCTTCCGAAATTTGGCGGGCGATTTCTTCGTTTTGTTCGATGTTTTCTCCTATCAAAAAAAAGCCAGCTTTAATATGATGGGCTTTCAGCATATCGAGAACCTTCGGGGTGATGGTGGCATGCGGGCCATCGTCAAAAGTGAGAGCAAGTTTTTTTTTAGATGTATTTGCTCTGCAATGTGCCCTGATGTACAATCCTGCGCAAATATTAAATGAACCCCAGGCAAGTATAGAGATCAACAACAGACTGATGATGATAAGCAAAGACGGAATCATGTAGACTAACATGCCGAAAGGAGAATTAATGCGTGATTGGTATTATTGGCCTGGTTATATATCAGGATATTCCTGAAATGTAGTGGAGCCTGCTGTTCATCCGGGAGAATACTTTCGGGGTATTGTTGTGTTTTCAGGATCATGGCTCCCAGCCAGGCTGCAAAGGCCGATGAGGTATAATACTCCCCGCAAAGGTGTTTATAGTAATGCAGAAGGGGTATCTTTGAACAGTTTTTTCTGAATTCTCCTGTAAACTTCATCCCCTTCAGGATCGCCATTCATTCCAGTGATCAGCAGGTCAATATCTTTTAATGCCAACCCATGGGAGGAGATAAAGGATTGAATAAATTCAAGCGTTTCCTCATCAGTCTCAGGCTTGTAAAAAGTGTTGACCCCCATAAAACGCGCATAATTTTCAGGATGGCTTTTTCCGGTAACCATAAAAAATGCAGCGCCTTCCCCGGCGATGGAGCCCTTCCCTTCATGCTTGAGCAGGTCAGTATTTCTCCGAGACTCCCTTTTTCCAGAATCCAGCATTTTCGGTAATGGTGAAGTAAGCATCTGTCAGTTCATCGATACCTGAAAGCAGGATCTTCTCATCCGGATTTTCCTCTATGCGGATCATGCTGTCGAGCAGGGCGCTTTCAAACGAAAGGTTCTCATTTACATAGGTGAGATTATAATTATTGCATTTCAGCATCACTGCAATATGTGCACCTACTGTATTATGTGTTGATTGTATAAAGGAAGTCGGGGTGAGGAATTTTTCATCATTGTCGAGGATGGAGGTCAGGAATTTCTCCGTGTCCTGCATCATCCCCAGTCCTGTTCCAGCAATGATGGCATCGGGGACCTCAACTCCTGCATCGCGCAGGCATTTTCCGGCTGCGGCAACACCCATTTTCAGCGTGCGGCTCATGCGCCGCATTTGTATTGGCTTGATGAACTCCTTATAATCAGGTTCGATACATTTCAGCCGATTGCCCTCATACAGTGACCATTTCTCCCGGAAAATCAGCCTTATCCCAGCTGTTCTGCGGTGAAATATTTCCTATGCCCCTGATATATGCTTTCATTTTATTTCTGGATATTTTCTCTGCACCCGGTATCTGGCATTTATTCATATTTTGACAAAACAAACTTGAATCATTCCCCCCAAAACCAAAGGAGTTGGTGATCACATGATTGATCTCCGGCCTTCTTTCAATTCAGTTACGGGTTCAAAACTCAGTTCTTCAATCTTTTTTGTAAAGTTCAGGTTTGGAAACAGAAGCTGTTCCCTGATGGCCAGGATGGAAAAAATGTTTCCACTACCCCTGCTGCTGCCAGGGTATGGCCGGTATAGGGTTTTGTGGATGAAACGGGGGGAATATTCCTTCCCAAAAATCCTTTCAATTGCCAGCCCTTCAGTCAGATCATTGTTGTCCGTGCCTGTGCCATGGGCATTGATATAATTGATCTCAGCGGGCTAAGCCCACTCATGTCAAGGGCTTCCTTCATCGAAAGATATGGCCCATAATCCATCAGGAGAGCTGGCTGTTTGATGATAGGCATCATTGGCATTTGCATAGCCACTGATCTCACAAAAGATCTCTTTATTATGTTTTTTGGCCTCTTTTTCCGACTCAAGGACGATATATGCTGCACCTTCCCCAAGTATTCAGCCCTGTACGGCTGGCATCCATTGGCCGGCAATGTTCCTTGTCGAGAATCATCAGTGTATTAAAACCATTCAGGGTGAATTTCGACAATGCATCAGTTCCTCCGGCAATCACCCTGTCGGCCAGGCCATGTTTGATCAGCTTAGCACCAAGCAATATCGCATTTAAAGAAGATGAACAGGCTGTGCTGATGGTTGTATTCATATGCCGCAGCCCAAGATGATCACAGATCTTCATGGTGCTGTCGCTGCAATTGTGGGTGTCGACAAGGTGGGAATAGTGTTATTGGCCAGATAATCGCTGTAATACTTTTCGGTTTTATCCATTCCTCCCACTGTGGTTGAAGAGACAACGGCTGTTCTTGTGTTGTCGGTAATCCCATATCGTGCCAATGCCTGCATTCAAAGGCCTGCTGTGCTGCGATCAGCCCCAGTAATGCAGTGCGGTGTAAAAGCTTCGGAATTTTTGATCCCTGCCATTGCAGCCAGCTCATCGTTGCTGAACTTGATCTCTGCGGCAGGCAAGTTCTCCCTTAGGGAGGTTTCGAGATGGGTAAGTGGCCCGACACCATGCTTGCGGTTTTTTAGGGAATCGAGATTTTCCGCAACATCGTTTCCAATGGCGGTGATCATCCCCATGCCCGTAACCACAACCTTGCTCATGGGATTATTTTTGGTTTTCGGTGATAAATTCAGCCATGGTCCTTACCGAAAAGAAGATTTTACGACCATCTTTCGGATCTTCTATCTTAATTCCGTAGTTTTTCTCCAGAAGGACGATGAGTTCAAGTGCATCGATGGAATCAAGCCCCAGGCCTTCACCAAAGAGAGGGTCATCGGTATCAATATCGTCCGGTTCCATCTCTTCCAGGTTCAGCACCTCAATGATCTCTACTTTCAGCTTTTGAATTAATTCTTCCATTATAGTTCTTGTTTATAAATTTCAAAGAGATTTGAAGGCTCAAAGATAATATCTTCAGATAACTTTTGGCTTCATTTGATCAGTCATCCCTTTCTACTAAAAACAAGAGCGATTCATAATTGTTCTCATATTGTTCTACCCAGCCACAAATGCAACAATCAAGCGAGCCAGTTGCTAAATGCCAGATCATTATATTAAAGATCAATCTGGCATCAAAATCCTTACTGATCAAAACAGTATTTTCACCACGAAATTTATGCCTGATGGCGGCTTCCCCTGCCATAATATTTGGAAGAGTATACACAAAATTAGAGGGGCTTGGAAAGTACTTTCCTCGGTCACGAATGGTATCCTGATGCTTTTCATCTACTTCAAGTGATGAGCTGGCATTGGTCAAAATAAGCCCTGTTTTTTCAATGGGATGCCTGCCAGCGATATCCTCTCCTTTCAGCAGTACCTCCACCGACATAAACCCCAGCTTACTGAGCGGATCCATCTTGAAAAACTTCGGGTAGTCGGTATCAAAATGCCGGTATGCTGCCCGGATAAAATTTTTAAACCCATCCTGTCCTGCATCATCGAATACAATGTGCCATTCACCCTGATGTGTGTGCCGGAGATTGAGCAATATTTTTTAATTAGCAGCGGCATATTATTTTTTTTGAAACACCACAGCAGCATTGCTGCCCCCAAATCCAGAAGCTGTTTTCAGGCAGTTGCTGATCTCTTTTTCTTCGTGTTTACGGATGATATTGATATTGGTAGATACGCCATGTTCCTCGTATCCCGCGGAGCGGAAAAGCATATTTCGTTTCATTGATTGCAGGGAGGTAGCTGCTTCGATCACACCGGCAGCACCCAGGGTATGCCCGAAGTAAGCTTTATAACTATTCATCGGGACTGCTTCCAGCCCGGCCCTGCTGAATGCCTTGGCTTCCATTTCGTCATTATAGTCAGTGGCCGTACCATGTGCCGAGATGCTTTCAATTTCTGTGTGAGCAATGTCGGCCAGATGCATCGCATGTTTTATTGCCAGGAAAAGACCTTCGCCGGTTCTTGATGGTCCTGAAATATGGTTGGCGTCATTGCTGCCTGCACCCCCAAGTACTTTCATGGGCGTTTCATGAAATTTAGAGGATTCTGATGTCAGGATAATCGTTCCACAACCTTCTCCTAAGCTTAGTCCATCCCTGCTTTTGTCGAATGGCTTACAGGCTTTCTCACTGAGTGATTGAAAGGACTGAAACCCGGAAACAATAAATTCCGACATCAGGTCTCCGCCGCTCACCACTATATTTTTGTATCGCCCTGATCTGATCAGACGCTCACCGTAAACAATGCCCAGAACACCGGATATACAGGCATTGGAAACGATCAAAGCAGGATTAGGATTTTTGAAATGTCCGCTGATCATTTTCGCCATTTCGTGCAGGAAAACCCTCCTTTTCCCGAATTTCTCCTGTTGTGCATGGTCCAGGAGATCGATATTACCCTTGGTGGTTGTAATAATAAAAAGCGTATCGTGAGAGCTAACATCCAGATCGACATGATCCAGGGCCTCCGCTATGGACAGGATAAACATCCTTTCCATCTGTGTATAGGGATCCTGTTTGAGGATCTTGTGAAAACGATCTGTAAGCAATCCATAATCGATCCTAGAAAGAGGAAGCGGAAGAGGGGAATAGATCCCACTATCATCAATGGCAATACCGCTATTACCCTTGAGGATATTGCTGATGTTTTCATCAACAGTAAGTCCCAAAGGTGAGATGATATTTTCCGCTCCGGCAAAAACCGATTTCATGGCACTGCGAAAATAGCAATTTTAAGGATGATTAATTCTTCTTGAGCTGCAAGAAATATAATGCCACTGCCATTGAAACCAGGGAAAAGGCAGTGAGCAGGGCTACCCACGGCAGGATGTCGATGATTCCTCCTCCTCTAAGGAATATAGAATAGAATCCTTCAAGACCCCAGTTCAGCGGAGAGATCACGCTTATTTTCTGCATGATGGGGGGCATCATAAAAACCGGGACCCAGATTCCTCCCAGTGCGGCAAAGATGATCACCGATACGGAGCCAAATGCAGCCGCTTGCTCCGGTGTATTTGCGATAGAGCCAAGCGCCATACCATAACCAGTAGCGGCAAGACCGGTAGCGATGATCATCACAAGAAGAGCAAGGACATGGTCTCCAAGTTCAAGCAATGGCAATCCGAATAAAGGCAGAATCAAAACGCCAACCAGTAACATCAGCACAAACTGTATGATACTGATGACAAGATACACGATGATCTTGGCACCAATGGTGACCATATAAGAGCCGGGCATCAGTCTGATGCGCAGCATGCTGCCGGTTTTTCTTTCCTTGATGATGTTTGCTGTCAGGGGGATCAGGATAAAAAACATGGCAAAAACAGCCCATGCAGGGACATTGTGCTGCACTGAGTTTGGAATGATCTCCGTACGCCTGTTTAAAGCATCCCGTTCTTCAATCCGTATAATTCCGCTGGGATCGTATTCGAGTGTGGTTTCAGCGTCAAGTATGTCAGAAACCTTTTCGGCAAAGAGTTTAAATACCATTTTCGATTCAACTCCATATGTTAATTTTGAAAGGGCCATACGAACTGTTTCCCGGAAAGATTGCTTGATCACAGGATCAAAATACAGGATTAGCATGGATGCTTCAAAGTCAGATTCGACTACGGTGGATTCGTTATCCTCGAAAGCTTTTTCGACCAGATAGGCTGCTTTATTTCTAAGCGTTTCAGTTGCTCCTGCAGGAACAATGATACCGATCTGGTATTTGCCTTCACTCACCAGGCTGATCATGGCATCCCGGTCAAGCATTTTCCCATTGTATTCTTTTTCTAGCAAGATCATTTCTGAATTGATCAGGCCTTGCTCAATAAACAGTCCAACGGAGTCCAGGTCATCATCGATAAACAGCACCGACAAGCTTGTTTCATCCAGCTTGCGAAAGGTGCTGTCCTGAATGAGGGCCATTACAAAGATCAGCACCATGGGCATGATGAAAATAATGGCAAGCCCACCCAGATCCCGGATCAGGATGAGTACCTCTTTCATAATGGATGCGCCCAATTTATGCATATCAGTCTCTTAGCCTTCGGCCAGTGAGGTGTAAAAACACGCTCTCCAGGTCGGTATATTCTTCATTACTTTTAATGATGTCGCCTGTTTTTCCATGGATGATCACTTCTCCGTGATCAATGATGGCAATAGAATCACAAAGGTTTTCAGCTTCTTCCAGGTAGTGGGAGGTATAAATGATCGTAGTACCTGCACGGTTAATTTCATGAAGGAATTCAAGGATCATGCTTCTTGATTGTACATCCACGCCTGTTGTGGGTTCATCAAGGATGAGAATTTCGGGTCGGTGAAGGATTCCGGCCACCAGATTGATCCTTCTTTTCATCCCCCCGGAATAAGTCCTGATTGCTTTGTGGCCATTGTTTGCAAGGCCAACCATTTCCAGGCATTCTTCGATCCGCTTTTTCATCTCCCTGCCTCTCAAACCATACATTTCTGCAATAAACCGCAGGTTTTCCCTGGCAGAAAGGGTTTCATACAGCGCAATTTCCTGGGGTACCAGGCCGATCATTTGCCTGATCTTCCGGTACTTATTTTCAAGTCGCATACCGTTGATGAACACGCTACCACTGTCGTAGTTCAATAGTCCGCAAATAATACTGATGCTTGTTGTTTTGCCGGCTCCGTTTGGTCCCAGCAAACCAAATCTTGCATGTAGTGGTATTTCCAGGCTGATTTCTTTTACGGCCGGGACAATATTGCCCCGGTATGTCTTGGAAATGCTTTCGAGCCGTATAGCAATTTTATCCATCAGCCTTGCTTGATCTTGCTAAGTTTTTTAAAAATCTTTTCTTCCTTGTCAGCAATATCCATGAGGATTTCCGCGGCAGCAACATAGGATTCTTCTTTTCGGCCTCTTCCCTTAAATATCCTCCCTGCAATGATGGCAAATTCACGCCAGCGATCACCCACTTCAGTCATTTCTGCTGAGCAATCATTGAGCCAGTCCTGTTTAAGTTTCCCTGCTGCTTCTTGCAGGAAGGCAGCATACATAAAACGAAAGCCGGCACCACCGGTCCCGATCTCTTCCAGCATGCGCACTACCTGCCCGAGGTACAGGGATGCTTTTTTCTTACCAAGCTTATCCGGCCATTTTTTCATTCGTCTTGCCATATAGCGGATGCCTTTAACACCAAAAAGCGGGATGGGAATCGTAAGCATTTGCCTGCTGGTTTTCCTGATCCCATGTATAATGGCTTTATTGAGATCATAGTTTGCCGGCACATCCTTCATATAATACATTCTCCCCTTCGGGGGATAAGTACCTTTTGCATAGCGTACTCGCTTCAGATCATTATAGGTCAGGCTAACAGGGGTTTCCATGATGGGGTCGCTGATGATGTATTCGTCGCCTGTCTTTCCATAAACAACAAGGTTATGGGCATTGAAATGAAATCGGTATGGATCGGGGAAATAGGTGAGGTGGAAAACACCAACAAGGCATCCAACGGGGATCCCCCTGGCAAGAATCTCATCGAGGGCATCCATGGCCTCTTCAGCTTTACCCGGGAACTTATGTCGCTGGATTTTAACACCCAACGAACGGCAAACCCTGTTAAAGATCATGCCGGGGTATGGCCGAAAAGAAATCACCGGTAAGCCGTTCAGTTTATAAAAAGGCATGTAGGAGAAGAATATTCCAGAACCCAGGCCAAAAACCATAGCTTCACTCAGGTCGACTCCGTAATGTTGGAGGAGGTTTGAGGTCACTCCGTTTTCACAATGTGCCGCCTGGTGGTGTTTGAATTCGATGCTAATATCTTTACTCATTATGCCTCTTGCAGTTGTTTGATGTTTGTAAATTCTTCAACGGACAAATTAAACACTTCAGCATATTTTTTGAGTGTTGCTTCGTCAAGGTGCTCAAAGATGGATGGTTTCAGGTGTTTTTTTATCTTTCTTCTCGGGATACCTGTATATTGCGACAGCAACTTGATGGCCATGATGTTTTTTTCCATATGCCAGGACAGGATGCTGCTTTTGCCTTCCAGTACAGCCAGGCGGGCGGCTTCAACTTTTTCATTTACTTCATCCCATGCCTGTTGAAGGGCTGCATTTTTAGGTGTCCAGCCCGTACTGAGCACGGTAACATATTTACCTTTTTCATCAACCGCATAACACATGTCGCGGAATTTCCCTTGCTGCAAACCTTCATCGTCCTGTGGTACTTCGTGCTTTTTCACGATTCCTTTATCTCCTGGTTTTCTGTGATAAATATTTTTAATTCTGCTTCAGCAAGGACTTCTTCTCCTGCCTTCATGATAGCTTTGACCATGGTGGCGTTAAAGACCTCTGCTAAAATGATGATCTCTGTTTCAATATGCGTATTCACACAAGGTAGCTGAAAAAGTTTAAAATTCTTCACAGCCCCGATTACTCCGACCGGAGGCCTGAAGCTTTGTTGTCTATCATTTTCCCTGTGTGTGATCCAGCCTGTACGCAAAGCTGCCGACTGTGCCATGTTCTCAAGTATCCCTGCTTCCAGCAAACGGCCATTACTCATAAAAAGATTATCATCTGTAACCGTAAATCCAGTAAGTGTCCGCTGATCATCATGGTCAATAAGGGTATCAACCATAACCATGGGCGGACGTTGAGGGATTAGTTTCGTAACCGTTTCGCTTGATGCTAGCATACATTATTAATCTGAGGGCAAAGATAAGAAGATAATAGGTTCAGTGTTCAGGGTGCAGGCTAATTAGCGCCCAATGCCCAACGCCCAACGCCTACTGCCTAAACAGCTGTAAGCAATGCATAGACATATGAGAAGCGGGCGCTTTCAGGGACCATGCATAGTATGCGATCACCTTTTTTGAGCTTATCCGAATGAAATAATTCTTCAAGCATAAAATAAATCGATGCTGCGCCAACATTTCCAAGATTTTTCAGGTTAGTGAACCATTTTTCCTGTGGGATAGGGATATTGGTTCTGATGAGTTCTTCCTCAATGCGTCCACGGAAATATTCGGAAGAAATGTGTGGCAGAAACCACTCAATATCATTCATATCCAGCCCCCTTCTTTCTTTTATATCGAGAAAGAACTTATTTCCAACCGGAACGATGTTTTCTCCCAGAAGGTCAACATCCTGCCGGAGAGAAAGGAGTGTTTTCTCCAGTATTTCGTCAGCCGGGTAATCGCGCCATCCTTTAAAGTCACCATCTGCTGTTTTTTCTCCCCCGGCATACATGCATGTTTCCAGCTGATTGGCATATGAAGCACTTTCGATCCAGTCGATCCTTAACGAAAGCCCGTCTTTATTCGGTTCGGGTGAAAGCAAGGCCGCTCCAGCACCATCAGAAAGCATCCAGCGAAGAAAATCTTTTTCAAAGGCTACGATGGGTTCTTTTTCAATTTCAGCTCTTTTATCTGGTTCTTTTTTGAAGTTTTTAGCCAGCATCCAGGAGGAGAATTTTTCTGAACCGGCACTGACAGCACGTTGTCGCTCACCGGCCAGGATGGCAAGGTAGGCAAAACGCATAGAGTGCATGCCTGAAGCGCAAGATCCGGCTGGGGAAAGTATTTCTACCGGCTTATTCATTAGCTTTCCATGGACCTGAGAGGTATGTGATGGCAATAATTGATCAGGAGATGTGGTGCCGCATGCCAGGAGATCAATATCTTCAGACCCAAAACCGTCACCGAAGAGACCCTTGATAGCCTCTACAGTTAATTCGGCATTGCTGTGTGTTGAATTTCCATTCTTATCGAGGGCGTAATAGCGTGTTTTGATCTGGTTATTCCTCAGGATAATGGGCTTTGCCTTTGAGGGTGTACCCCCTACCATCCCCAGGTATTGTTCCATCTGCTCATTGCTTATTGCCTCGTTCGGAAGGAATTTTGATAAGCGATTAATATATACCGTATCTGGCTTTTTCTGTTCCATATCTCCAACTGATCAATCTGTTTGGCAAAGTTAAAATGTTTTATGGTTCCCGGCCCAATATTATATAAGCAGGCCCTACTCCTTATTGGTTGTGCCTTCGTAAAGATCAGTGAAAACCCCGTCAAGAGGTTCCCATAATTCGATCTTGTTATTTTCAGGATCAAGGATGTGCACAAACTTTCCATACTCATAAGTTTTCAGACCAAGATGTTGCTGATACCACTCTTTGATCTTCTCGGGATCTTGACACTTAAAAAAGATTCCGCCAATACCCTTTGCTTTTCCGCTGCTCATGATTAATGATCTTTATATCCCTTAACACCTGCCGGGATGGGAATGTTCAGATGGTTGGGCTCGGGGGGTATGGGGCAGGAATATTTATGATTGTAAGCACAGTAAGGATTATAAGCTTTGTTAAAGTCAATAATGATGGTTTCTCCCTCGGGGATCTTGAGATCGATAAACCTTCCTCCACCATAGGATCCCTCACCACATGTAAGGTCTTTGAATGGCAGGAAGAGATGCTCTTTGAATTCCTCAATCTGTTTTGCCTTATCACTTTGGTAGATCTCTAGTATAATATCTTCACCCCTCAGGCTAAAATGGGCCTCACCATATTTTACATAAATGGGTTTGCGATCAGTGGTGGTTTCCATCTCGAATGGTTCCGGATCCGGATTAAATATGAAGCGGGCCTCCACTAAATAATCTTTATCAGCCGGATAAAAATCCAAACCCTCAAAGTGCTCCAGGCCTTCTTTTGTTAATGGACTGGTGGCCGAATCAGCAAATTCCTTGTTTATTTCTATGCGGTGGATCTCTATACTTTCATTGTATGCTTCGTCGATGGGACTGCTACATGAGATGATCATGAAGATCATGAATGCAATGGGAAAAAAGCTTTTCGTTTTCATAAGAAATGGGTTTGGGGTTTCCAGCCCGATAAGTTTGGAAACCCGTCTATAATTTATTGTGTGAATAGTAATTTACAGTCTTTCTGGTGTTGCGGTAATTCAGCTTATGAATGAGCCAGACGATCACACTCCCGATGGGAGAAACCAGGTATATCACTGTAAAGAGGTAGACACGGAACATCTTTAAGCGCCCCTCCCTGGCCGGGTCTCCGGCACTGCCTTTTTTCAGAACAAACTTCGACCATGGCTTGAACATCATAAAACCACGCTGTTCAATGGTCATCAAAACAGCTTTGATCTTTATAGCTCCACGATCCAGAAGTGCATCTTGTAATGACGAAAGCTCATTATTCCTGAAAGCATCCTGAATGATAATCCCAAACTTGCCAGACTCCCGGATGTCTTTCGGATCCACTCCGGCCTTTGGAAACAATTTGCCATATAATCCTTTTCCATGCTTCTCACCTTTAAGCATCCACCGTACAATGGTAATGACACTCACCAGGTTGTGATGTTTATCGACCAGGGCTATATTGCCAATTAAGTTTCCGCCCAGGTCGGCGATCCTCTTCTTCACTCTTTGTTGTGCCATGATCCACATATTGCGGCATCCGAGGATGGTGATCACAGGCTTTCCCGCCAGGACCTTTGCAGCGGCTTCTGATTGAAGAAAGGCTGTGAATGGGATGGGTGGAGATAAATACCAGGGTTGATAGGCAAGTATGATCAGGTCAAAATCTTCATCAGGGTCAAAGGCAAAGTCTTCCAGCCGGCATGGGATTTCCTGAACAGATTCGGGGAATGCCTGGTAAAACGACATTCCCTTCCAGGGGAAAGGAAATGCCGGGACGGGCACCAGTTCTTCAAATGTGAACTCAAAGTCGTCCTGCATTGGGCTGCAAACCGAATCGATGATATCCTTTAGCTGCCCGCTTTGTGTATAATAGACGATGAGGGCTTTTTTCTTCCTCATTTTTTACATCTTAAAATAGTATGGCTTACACCCACGTCCTCAATCATCTCAACTACCCTTAATCCGGCCTTTTCTACCAGGCGATGCATGTCTTCAGAATGGTACATGCGGCTGTTGCCATTTGCAATGCAGGTGAAATATAAGGAGGTTGCGTGCAAGCTGTATGTTGAAGCATCGAAACGCTGTTTATCCCAGAGGGTCTCCATAATGAAAAGCTCCGCATTTTCGTCCATGGCATCCCTGGCATTGCTCACCAAATTAACGATCTCTTCTTCAGAAAAGCAGTCGAGGAACTGGCTCATCCATATGATGTCAAAGCCCCTGGGGTAAGGTTTTGAAAAGTCGAGCAGGTTAATGGGATAAGTCTTTATGCGGGCATCAAAAGCCCGCTCACTGATATTTTTTTCGGCATCTTGCAGCTGCCCGGGCAGATCAAGAATAGTGACCTCCACATCCTCGCTATATTCTGCGCATTTGATGGCAAACTTACCTGTGTTGCCACCAACATCCATGATCTTTTTGGGATTGTTCTTGAAGATGACCGGCATCACCTGTGGGAAAGATGTGTCGGAATAATAATGATCGAAACCAAACCAGCTTTCACGAAATTCATCCGACATTTCAGCAAGTGCCTCATAAACTGTTGGCCAGGGGCCAAATTCATGGTGAAGGCCTGAGGGCTTCCCTTCTTTTATCGCTTCCTGTAAATGATAAAAGCCCTTATAATTCACGTCGTGTGAGAAGTCCATGTTTACCCGTGTAAGCTGATCAACACCCAAGAAATACCCGGTTTTAGTGAGATAGTATTTGTCGTCTTTCACCATGATCATCTCCAGGCTCAACCCGGCCTCCAGAAGTACGAGTGCGCCATATTCAGAGATTTGTGCGTGGGAAGCGATTTCTTCAAGGGTGCTGCCCTCTTTATGCTTTCTCAGGAAAGAAAGGATCTTCAAATCACGCAGTGCCTTTGCTGCCTGGAACATGATGGGCGCAAAAGCGATTTTTTGTGCATCACTCTTGGCATCCAGGGCAGACTTATTGTCGTCACCGTAATTTCTTGCCATTATTCTTTGTTTAATTGTTATTTTTCTTCTTCCCAGAATTTGTGATAATTGAACCACTGCAGTGGGTACTTCCCAATGATGGTCTCCATTTCGCAAATATAATCTTTAATCATTGGACGAAGATCATGCTCGCTGATCGACCTTTTTGATGCTATTTCGTATTTTTTTGCCGGGCTGGCAAAGAAATGGTAATGCCTGTTTGTTTCTTTCACAGCAAATACAAAAGTGATCGGCACACCGAATCGTGCAGCAAGATAAAATGGCCCCTCAGGGAACAAGGCTTTTTTACCAAGAAACTCGTGAGGAATGGTTTTTGAGCCCTCAACAAAACGGTCGGCATGTATAGCCACCAGCTCTTTATTCTCCAGGGCCTCTTTGATGGCCAGCAGGTGCGACAGATCATCCTTCAGTGGTATCACATGGAGGTTTTTCTCACTGAGTACATCATCAAGGTAGTTTTTGATCTTCTGATGCTCTTCGTCGAACATCACAATATTAAAACGCTTGTCGAGGCGGTGCAAAAAGTTTCCTGCGATTTCCCAGCTACCAATATGTGCACTGATCAGCAGGCCTCCATCATCCATATTCCGTAAATGCTCTTCCCCGTCCCAATGATAGGTAAATCGCTTTCCCATGCCGGCCATTACTGCCACTTTGTCGATCAGCACCTGTCCGAGCACATAATAATTTTTGTAAATACTCAGGCGTGATCGCCAGTATCCATAATCAAGGACTTGCCTGAAATAAAAACGGATATGCCTGTTTGACTTTGTTGAAAAGAGAAAGTAATAGAAAGAAACGAAACGCAGAAGAAAATAGGCCGGTTGAAGGCCGAAAGTTTTAAGAATATAAACAAAGATCCGGTAGCCGGTTAATCCGCCGCGGGTTTTTCCGTCCCAGGATGACATGTTTAATTTTGAGATGAATGACGTTGATAGATGAATTCGTGGAATTGCCCGAGTGTCCTCACATTGACCATATCTTCTCCCTTCAGCTTAAAGCCGAATTCTTTTTCAATGATCACCACAATATCAACAAAATCAAGACTGTCGATGCCGATATCACTCCAGGTAGCATCTGCCTGAACAAGATCCTCTTCAATCTCAAATTCCTCTACCAGAAAACCGTTAATGAGGTCAACGACTTCATTCTTATCCATAATACTACAATTTATACCAGGTATTCATTGCGCAAAAGTAGTGATTATTATTTTACTTTTTTAATGATCAGGGTAGAATTGGTGCCCCCGAAACCAAAGGCATTGGAAAGGAATATATCGAAATCCTTTTCGACGGTTTTAATCGGGATATTCAACTTAGCTGAATGCTCATCAGGATTTTCAAGATTAATATTAGGCGCGATAAATCCATTTTTCATCATAAGAAGGGAATAAACAACCTCACTGGCCCCTCCCATCCACATTTCATGACCGGTCATCGATTTTGTTGAGCTGACTAGGGGCTGCAATTCACCAAAAACTTCATGAATAGCCTGCGCTTCCTTTTCGTCGCCAACAGGAGTGGAGGTAGCATGTGCATTGATATAATCAACATCACTTTTATGGATGCCTGCATCATTCAATGCCATGACATGGATTTTACCGGGCCCTGGGTATTGGGAACAGAAATATGGTCTCCATTTGAAGAGAATCCATAGCCAATAAGCTCGCCCAATATTGGGGCTCCCCGTTTTATAGCGGAATCATAACTTTCCAGGATCAGCGTGGCAGCGCCTCCACTGGGGACGAGTCCGTCACGGTCACGATCAAAGGGCCGGGATGCTTTTTGTGGTTCACTTTCATGGGTTGAAAAAGCACTGAGGCCATCAAAACTACCCATGGACTCGGGATTGATCTCCTGCCCACCACCTGTGATCACACATTCCTGCAAGCCCTGTTTGATCAGGAGGTATGCCATTCCCAGCGAATGGGATCCACTGGCACAGGCTCCGCTCACTGTAAAATTGATTCCCCGCAATTTGAAGATCACGGAAAGGTTCATGCTGATGGTTGAGTTCATCGACTGAAAGATCGATCCTGATCCCAGCAAAGTAGTGTCTTTCTTTTCCCGCATCAGGTCGATAGCCTCAATTACAGGTACAGAGGAACTGTCGTTTCCATAAAGGATACCTGCTTCGGTCTTTAACAGATAATCCTGGTCTATTCCTGCATTTTTAAGGGCTTCAAGCGTAGCCACATAGGCATATTTGCCCTGTTCGGGCAGACCAACACGTGACCGCCTGTCAAGGATTCCTTTCAGATCAGGGCTTTTCAGTATTCCTGTCAGACGTGAGCGGTATCCAAGGGCCTGTCGCTCCATATCAAGACCAATTCCTGATTTGCCATGATATAATGATTCACGAACTTCATCAAGATTAATTCCGATGGTAGAATAAATACCCATTCCGGTGATCACAACGCGTTTCATATTCTTTAAAAGAAATTGTTTTTGATCGTCAAAAATAAAAATTATTCTCAGGTGCTGATACCGCCATTCACTGAAATCACTTCACCTGTAATATAGGATGCTCCTTCTGATGCCAGGAAGGCGACAGCGGCTGCAACTTCTTCTGCTTCGCCAAAGCGACCAACAGGGATCAGTCCTTTAAATTGTTTTTCATCAAGATCATTGGTCATGTCGGTTCTAATAAATCCGGGAGCCACGGCATTAACAGTGACTTTTTTTCTACCAAGTTCTTTGGCGAGTGCCTTGGTGGCCCCTATAACCCCTGCTTTGGCTGCGCTGTAATTGGTTTGACCGGGCATGCCATCTTTCCCCGACAGGGAAACAATATTGATGATCCGGCCGAATTTGTTTACGATCATATCCTGCAACAGGGGGCGGGTAACATAATAAAAGCTGTTCAGGTTGGTGTTGATCACTGAGGCCCATTCTTCTTCTTCCATCCACACCATCAGGTTATCCTTGCGGATGCCGGCATTATTCACCAAAACCTTGATATATCCATCCTCTTTATGAGCATCCTGCCAGCCTTGGATGGCCTGACTGACTTTTCTGGCATCGGAAATATCAAAGGGGATCAGTTCTCCACTGCCCCCGGACGATTCTAAAAGCTCAAGTGTTAAGGCAGCCTCTGCTTCATTGGTATTGTAGTTGATCAGCACATGGTACCCCATATTCTGCCAGGCTGAGGCAGATGGCCCGGCCAATGCCACGTGACCCTCCGGTTACAAGTGCATATTCCATTACTTTAGTCATTAAGTTGATACTGCATCGTTTGCCATAATATACTTCCTTACCCGCCTGATCTCATTGAACTTCGGGCTGTCCTCCCTAAAAAGCGGGACTATCTTTCGCAAGGTACTGTAGGCCGCATAAGTGCTCGGTGAAAGCTTGTCGGCATATTCGAGGTAGTCGATTGCCTGCAAGAGTGAGATCAGCTCAATGGCAAGGATCTCAAATGAATTGTCGATCACCTTCATGGCCATTAAGGCAGCGTTTGTTCCCATGCTCACCACATCCTGATTATCGTTATTGGTGGGGATGCTATGTACGTACATGGGATTTGAGAGGGCCTGGTTTTCAGCCAGGGTTGAGGTAGCTGTAAACTGAACCCCCTGCATGCCCAGGTTTAATCCAAGCGTACCAAGGTTTACGAAAGGGGGGAGTTTATTATTGAGCTTGTCATTCATCAGGAAGTTCAGCTGACGCTCCGACAACATCGACAGCTTCGTGATCGCGATCTTGAGTTTATCCATTTCAAGTGAAACATAATCCCCATGAAAGTTTCCTCCATGGTTAACAGTTTCGTTCCTGTAGTCGATCACCGGGTTATCATTTACTGAATTGATCTCATCAAGGATCACCTTTTCAGCATTATCAATCGTATCAAGAACGGGTCCGAGAATCTGGGTAATACAACGCAGCGAATAATATTCCTGTATCTTCCTAGTGAAGACCTGTTCTACCTTTCCGTTTCCATTATACAGGTGCTCAGCCCTTTTGCGTACCAGCTTGCTACCCTGCAATAATTGCTGCATACGGTCGGTGATCTTGTTTTGCCCGGGATGCAATTTCACCCTGTTTAGCTCATATGAATAATGGTCATCATAGGTTTCCACCACCTCATTAATCATGGCTGAGGCCATCAGGGCCCAGTCGAGTAGCTTACGGGCTTTGATCACGCCGAGGATCCCTATGCCCGACATGCAGGAAGTACCATTTACCAGCGCAAGTCCTTCACGAATATACACCTGGGCAGGTTTCAGCCCGGCATCTTCAAATACCTTTGACCCCTGGTGGGTATAATTCTGGTAAAACATATCCCCCTCGCCGATCAGGCATAAAGCCAGGTGGGCAAGCTGTACAAGATCGCCACTGGCTCCAACGCCGCCATGTTCGGGAATAAGCGGGATGATGCCATGATTAATAAAATCCTTTAGAAGGATCGGAATTTCGGGATGTATTCCGGAGTAAGCCTGCATAAAATTATTGAGGCGTGCGATCATCAGGGCTTTCACTGCCCGGTTGGGGATATTGTTGCCCGATCCGGATGCATGGCTTCGGATAAGGTTGTATTGAAGCTGAACCTGGTCTTCCTTGTTTACCTTATACTGAGCCATTGGCCCAAGGCCGGTGTTGATGCCGTAAATAACTTTGTCGTTGGCAAAACTTTCGAGAAACTGGTAGCTTTTTTTAACTTCGTTTAAAGCTTTTTGATCCAGCTCAACTTTTGCTCCCCCGAATAATATCTCATAAAAATCGGTACTCTCCAATTTCCTTCCACCAATGATCACCATGCTGTGTATTCTTTAAATCGATAAGTTAATTAAACTTTTTCAGGCGGTCAAAGTTAGTGAATTTTAATATTAGAGATGCCTATACCTGCATGTAAGTGGAGTAGACGCCAGTTGAGGCGATTCTTACTGGAAACAATAATCGCCTGAGGTGTTTACACTTATTTCAGGCAAGGTTTTGTTCATCTCAAAAAAGAGGTAAGCCTCTTCCAGGTTATTCCAGAAGTCAAGCAAGTCTTCATTTTCCGTAATGCTTTCTTTAAGTGCAGTGTAATATTCTCCATCCATCCGGCAGGGGAAAATATGGACCGGGATATATTGCTGTCCATTGTTCCTGGCTTCCACGGCGTAGATGTAGATCTCCTTGATGTGGTCGTCGGTCATGGGCAGACAGCCGATGGTTACGCAGGAACCATGAATAAATATCTCTCCTCCCGGGCGATTCTTGTTAGCCAGGATTATATCGGATTCATTCGGATAATTGATTCCCAGGGAAAGATAAAAGTGGCTCCAGGGATTGAAGCGGTCGATATGATAACAACCTTCCGGAATCTGCCTGTCGCCCTGTTTCCTTTTTGGCCCGGCTTCACCTGATATCCTGCAGATCCGGTATTCTTTGAGCAGCACGAATCGCTCATGCAGGCTGTCGCAGCCCCAGACTTCCATTTTTTGTTCATGTTTAAAAGCCCTGATAAATATGTGGAGTGAGCTTGTATCCAGTCCCCGGGCCTGCACCAGAGACCTCATATGAAAGCTACATTCTTCATAAGCTTTTTGGACACGTCCGTTCTTTAGTTGATCAGCCCTGAACCCCTGCGCCCACACCGAACTTGTGAACGCGATGATTGCAATAAGCAAAATGCCTTTTCGTGAAAACATATTAAAGAAAATGGTGGGGTAGAGATATGCAAAGGGATAACGGATTGAGACACCGGGATAGTATATGGAGTACTTAAAGTACTTGAAATACTTGAAGTACTTGAAGTACTTAAAGTTCAAAGTTCAAAGTTCAAAGTTCAAAGTTCAGAGTTCGAATTTGATTACTGAATATCCAGTCTTACCACTGCCGATCCTTGTGAGGAGTGGAGTCGGAGCAGGTATATGCCCGGCGCAAGATTCCCGGGAATCTGCAGGGTTTCAGTATGCCGGCCGGCTTTTTGTGAACTACCCTCCAGCAAATTGTCGACCAATTGACCATTTATGTTCGTGAGGTCAATGCTGATTTCTTCATCTGTTTGAAGCAGATAGTTCAGGCCAATAGATTCGCCGTTAGCCGGGTTTGGAAATACACTAATATTTTTGAAAATTTCATTTTGTTCAACAACACTTCCAGCATCTTCAAGGTGATACCTGGCCAGGGCAAAGTTGAAGCTGGTGCCATCATATGACCGGCCTCCGAGTACGGCTTTCCCATCACTATACCGGGAGAGGGAAGTAGACCCACAATAATTTCCAATGCTGGTATTCACTTTGCCATTGTCACCAAATGAATTATCTCTCTGTCCATTTTCCAGCAAACGCACAAGTTCAAATGAAAACCCTTCTGTTGTTGCCAGGATTTTACCATCTGTTTGCATTTTGATATCAACAACACTAGCATTGGAGCCGAAATCATGTAACATAATACCAGAGCCACCACCGAAGCTATTATCAAGCGTACCATCATTTAAATAGCGAAGAAATAATGCATCAATTTCCAAGGAGGCATCCATGGAAAATCCCCCATTAATGATCTTTCCATCGGGCTGGATGCAAATGGTAAATATCCTGTCAGTATTTCCTCCAATATCAAGCGTAGCTGAACCATTGTTTCCAAAAGAATTATCAACAGTACCATCAGCATTGAATCTTGTCAGGCAAGTTTGGTCATCAACCCCATCATCAAAATATCCGGCCGCAAGGATCTTACCATCAGCTTGCACAGCAATAGCCCTGGTACGATCATCGCCCGTACCCAGGGAATGTAATGCAATTCCACCTGATCCGAAAGATGCATCCAAACTTCCATCGGTATTGTATCTCACGACGCAAATTTTTCGCTTATCAGTCTCGTATCCATCCCCGCCCAAAAGGATCTTCCCATCGTCCTGTATGGCAATAGCAAAAGCATTATCCCAGAAGCCACCGATATCTGTTATGACTATACCATCTCCACCACTGCCAAATGTATTATCAGGTGAGCCATCAGTATTTAACCTGATCAGCAGATAATCATCCACAGTAGAAAATTGATTATAAATGCTGCCCCCGAGCAGGATCTTTCCATCGTTCTGCAGGGCCATACACCAGGCTGCATCCGAATCTGTTCCGGCATCAATCAGTGTAAAACCATCTGTTCCAAAAGTGTTATCGGGAGTTCCGTCAGCATTATATCGTGCTACCGCACAATCTGAAGAATTATCTATCTCCTGCAATCCTGCGAGCACGATTTTCCCATCAGGCTGCACCGCCATTCCTAAGCCCAATTCGCGGTATTCTGTTACCGGATACACCACGGTGCCATCAGTCCCAAATGTAAGATCCAGGCTACCTGGCTGGCTTTGGACAGGAAAAACGAAAAGAAACAGGAAAAGTGTAGAAATAAAAGTTATAAGCGTTTTCATTGGTAAATGGGTTAGATTAAAACTAATTTCCCTAAATATATGGACTTATAGTTTTAAATTCAAATTGAGGATTGATATTTTTATCAAAACAAAAAGCAGCTTAGAGATGTTAGTAAGTAAAATCAGATTATGAGCATGAAAAATATAAGACAGGTCCTGGCAATTGCTGCTGCATTTTCAATAGCCTTGTTTTTTTATTCCTGTGCCAACCATACCACATCACAAAATTCAGAGGATATGTCATTTCCCAAAGCGAAAACAGATAAAGAGTGGAGAGAAATCCTAAGCCCCTTTCAATACCAGGTGTTGAGGGAGAGTGCTACCGAAAGGGCTTTCACCGGCGAATACTATGCCACCAAAGATACCGGCACGTATTATTGTGCTGCATGCGGCGATCTGCTATTTAGATCTGACACCAAATTTGATTCTGGCTGTGGTTGGCCAAGCTTTTTTGAGCCCGCATCTAAAAAAAGCATTGTATATAAAGAAGACAAGTCTTATGGAATGGTCAGGACAGAAGTGATTTGTGGGGGATGTGGCGGACACCTCGGACATGTTTTTGATGATGGCCCCCCGCCCACAGGTAAAAGGTACTGCATCAATTCGGCCTCCATACGCTTCGAAAAGGCAGCGGAAAAGCAATAAGCACCGCTGGTAAATCATGAGTGCTGTTGTTCAGCTGTATTTTGTAGCTTTGCGATGTTTTTTAAAACCAGGCCCTTATATATATGCGACTTAAAGATTGGAAATTCAGATATTATCTCCCCATAGTTTTTGCCCTTGTTCTGCTACTAGGTATGTGGGCAGGAATAAAACTGGCTCCAAGGTCAGAAACCCATGGTGGGATGTTTGCCCCCTCAGGCGAACGCTATAACAAAGTTTCCGACCTGATGAGTTACATCCTGGGGAACTATGTTGATCCCGTATCCAAAGACGAGCTTTCGGAAGATGCCATATTGGGGATATTGGAGGACCTTGACCCGCACAGCCAGTATTTTTCAGCTGATATTCTTTCTGAGGTGAATGAAGAACTCATGGGTAACTTTGAAGGGATTGGGATTCAATTTAGGATTGAAAGCGATTCAATTACAGTGATACAGACGATTAGCGGAGGTCCTTCAGAAAAGGTTGGCTTGCTTGCCGGCGACCGTATTGTTATGGTGGATGATAGCCTGATAGCCGGTGTTGGAATTAATAATGATGGTGCTATTAAGTTATTAAAAGGACCCAGGGGTACCCAGGTTGACATTAAAGTTTACCGAAAAGGGATTAAAGGGCTACTCGATTTTATCATCATACGTGATGTTATCCCCACCTTTAGTGTCGATGTTGCTTATTTATCCGTAGATTCTGTAGGGTACATAAAGGTCAGTAAATTTTCCGCCACGACTTATGAGGAATTTGCTGTTGCATTGAAATCCCTGATCAGTCGCGGTATGAAAAGCCTGATCCTTGATCTACGCGGGAATACCGGGGGGTATTTGCAGGCAGCCACCAAGATGGCAGATGAATTTTTAGAAGCAGATCAGCTGATCGTTTATACTGAAGGGAATAATCGTCCACGCAGTTTTGCATATGCCACCCGCAGAGGGCAATTTGAAGGCAATGACCTCATTGTCCTGATCAATGAAGGATCAGCTTCGGCCAGCGAGATCGTAGCCGGAGCAATTCAGGATAACGACCGGGGAATGATCATCGGGCGAAGGTCATTTGGGAAAGGACTTGTACAGGAACAGCTCACCCTTCCTGATGGTTCGGCAGTAAGATTAACCATTGCACGCTATTATACACCAACCGGCAGATGTATCCAGCGTCCCTATGAAAATGGTAAGGATGATTATTATGATTCTTTTTATGAGCGTTTTCATAATGGGGAAATACAGAATGCCGATAGTATCCACTTTGACGATTCGCTGAAATATATTACTCCCGGCGGGAGAACAGTATACGGTGGTGGCGGCATCATGCCTGATATTTATGTTCCATATGATGCCAAAGACTATCCGGCCTATTACAATCATCTCCTCGACAAGGGACTGATCTTTCAATTTGCCTTTGACTATACCGACAGCCACCGTAAGCAACTGGGGAAATTTAGCTCATTTGATGATTTTGATCATAATTTCAAGATCAGCAATTCCCTTTTCAATGAGTTTATTGCCTATTCCGAACAAATGGGGATCAAAAAAGACCCAGAAGGCATTCAAGAGTCAAAATACAGGATAAAAACACTTATGAAAGCCTTTATTGCACGGAACCTGTATGATGATGATGGGTTCTATCCTATTTATCATCGGATTGATGAAACCTTCCTGAGGGCGATTGAGTATCTGGAGAAAGGGGAATAGTCCATTAAGTGTTGAGTTAGTTTAAAATTATAATTTCAAAAATTAAACACTGAAACACTAAACCAGGTATCAATAAAACCATATCCCTACGCTATCTTCAAGCTAGCCACAAAAACCAAAATTCGCAAAAATTAAAAGTACCTTAACCTATTCCGAAAGAGAGGGTAGTTTCTTTTATTTAGATTTGGATCATTGGAATTTGTTTAGAATTTAGAAATTAGGATTTAGAATTTCAGTAACTTTACTCCAAGAGAATATTAACCTAAACCTTACAATTATGCCTTTTACCTTGCCGGAACTTCCGTTCCCTATGGATGGATTAGAACCGTATATTTCTAAGCATACGCTGGAATATCATTATGGAAAACATCACCAGGCTTATGTGAACAACCTGAACAATCTAGTTCCAGGCACAGCCTTCGAAAATGCCAGTCTTGAAGAGATCATAGGCAAGGCCGAGGGCGGTATATTCAATAATGCTGCCCAGGTATGGAACCACACTTTTTACTGGAACTGCCTGAGCCCTGATGGTGGAGGTGAGCCTACAGGCCAATTGGCTGAAAATATAGATGAGTTTTTTGGATCCCTTGAGGGGTTTAAAGAACAATTTTCAAAAGCCGCGGCTACATTGTTTGGTTCAGGCTGGGCCTGGTTGGTGAAAGATGCCTATGGCAATCTGGATATCGTGCAAACCAGCAATGCCGACTGTCCGCTGAGGAATGGACTAACACCCTTGCTGACCTGCGACGTTTGGGAGCATGCTTATTATCTTGATAAGCAAAATGCCAGGCCTGCTTATATTGCTGATTTCTGGAATCTCGTGGATTGGAAAGCGGTTGCGGGAAGACTATAAGAAATCTGATATTTGATGTTTGATTTCAGAAGTTTGAGATGTTTCGATCATCGTTCCTCATTCTTCGGTCTTCGTTCCTCTCTACTCCACCGTCACCGACTTCGCAAGATTTCTCGGCTGATCGACATTACAGCCCCGGATCACGGCCATGTGGTATGACAGAAGCTGAAGCGGAATGGTGGCGATCAGGGGAGTCAGCAGTTCTTCGCTTGCAGGGATCTCTATCACATAATCGGCCAGGCCTCTCACAACGGTATCACCTTCGGTGACAATGGCAATGATCTTTCCTTTTCGGGCTTTCACCTCCTGGATGTTGGTGATTACCTTTTCATAGGTTCCTGTGCTGGGAGCAATAAAAACTACCGGCATTTCTTCATCGATGAGGGCAATAGGGCCATGCTTCATTTCGGCTGCCGGGTAGCCTTCGGCATGGATATACGAAATTTCTTTAAGCTTCAATGCTCCTTCGAGTGCAACCGGGAAATTGTATCCACGCCCCAGATAAAGAAAGTTGCGGGCGTCTTTATATTTTTCTGCGATCTCCTTCACATAATCATTTACTTTAAGCACCTTTTCAATCTTTGCAGGAATCAGTTCCATTTCCCGTACATACTGATGATAAGTTGATTGCGGGAGATGGCCCTTTTTTCTCGCGATTCGCAGTGCCAAAAGGATCAGAACGGTGACCTGGGCTGTGAAAGCTTTGGTGGAGGCCACCCCGATCTCCGGACCGGCATGTGTATATACCCCAGCATCTGTAGCCCGGGCAATTGATGAACCTACGACATTGCAGATTCCCAGTATGGTTGCCCCTTTCGATCTGGCAAGCTCAATGGCTGCCAGTGTGTCGGCGGTTTCCCCCGACTGTGATATGGCGATCACCAGGTCATCTTCGGTGATGACAGGATTTCTGTAGCGGAACTCAGAGGCATATTCAACCTCTACCGGAATACGGGCAATATCTTCTATGAGGTATTCGCCCACCAAACCGGCATGCCAGGAGGTGCCGCAGGCAATAATGATGATCCTGCGGGCATTGAATATCTTTTGCTCATAATCAATGATGCCACCTAAAACCACTTCCCCGTCGGGCCTTAACCTTCCACGGAAGCTGTCCCTGATCGAGCGGGGCTGCTCATAGATCTCCTTGAGCATGAAATGGTCGAAGCCGCCTTTTTCAATGGCACTCAGGTTGAGTTCCAGCTTTTGAACATATGGGGTTTGCTCCCTGTTCTTGATGGTTTTGATCTTCAGGTCTCCATCTCGCTTTAGAATGGCCACTTCTTCATCGTTCAGGTAAACCACATTTTTGGTATACTCAACGATAGGGGTAGCATCTGATGCCAGGAAAAACTCATCTTCTCCTATACCAACCACCAATGGTGATCCCTTGCGCGCTGCATAAAGGGTGTTGGGATCGTTTTTGGAGATGATCACAATGGCATAGGCACCCACCACCTGGTTCAGGGCGATCCTGATCGCTTCTTCGAGTTCAACCTCCTCATTATCGAGGATATCTTCAATCAGCTGGATCAGGACTTCAGTATCGGTATCGCTGGCAAATTGGTGCCCGCGGTTGATCAGCTCTTCCTTCAGGGTCTGGTAGTTCTCAATGATCCCATTGTGAATAATGGCCAGGTTTTCAGACCTGGAAAAGTGAGGATGTGCATTGGAGTCGTTGGGTTCACCGTGTGTGGCCCAACGTGTATGTGCCATTCCAAGGCTTCCACTCAGGTCTTTGTCTTTTATGAATGTCTCCAGGTCGGCGACTTTCCCCTGGCACTTATACACATTCAGGGTGCTGTTGAGAAGAGCCACACCGGCACTGTCATATCCCCTGTATTCAAGTCTTTTTAATCCTTTGATCAGGATGGGATATGCTTCCCTGGGGCCGATGTATCCAACAATTCCACACATGCTGTTATGCTTTTTATATTTGGGGTAAAGGTAATGACTTCTCTTATGAGTTCAATTAAACCCGGTTTAATTAACCTTGGTATAGGTAATATTCAGCACCATCTTAAGATCCTCATTCATCAATGGGCCGGGGCCGTAGAGCATCACCCTGTTTGCCCTGAAAGAGGCTCCTGTGATTAGCAATGCCAAAGGATAATTAGGAGATTGGCCGGTAAGTACGCGTTGTACATGACGAGAAATACGGAAATAATACTGGTTTTCTGCATCATTCAGGTAACCACCATAGTATGATGACACTTCTTCAGCATCGGGCAAGGGCAAATAATTACCCTCTTCGTCAATGATCGCTAGTCCTAACTGTGGCGGACCCATAAGGCCAAGCCCATCATCATAAACATTAAATATCAGTTTAGCTTCATTGATGGCCACAGGACCGTCATCGAAGAACTTCTGGATATCAGGCAGGCGAATCTGGGCTTTCACACCACCCATGCCTTGTAGATAAAATAATTCTTCCCCTGCAGCAGTATCAGCATTCAGGACCTGAGCCTGAAATTCGGCAGAGGCATCCATATAATCATTGTGATCAAATGCTGTAAAACGGGCGCAATTACTATTGCTCAGAAATTGAAATGATAAAGTATCCTGGGAGTCTTCGGAACGATAATAGATCGATAATACCGTATGAAGGGCAAGCATGTCAAACAACATCATCCCGCCATTTGCCTGGACAGGCTCTGAGGTAATGTGGAGTCCTTTCATAAAGGCAAGCCAGCTTTCATTATCATCAAAAACATTAGGATCGGCATTCATTATCTTTTGTGCAAAATCATCTGATAAGCGGATACGCAATTGGGGGGATTGCATTCCTCCGTCGACGATTACACTATCGCCCGGAGCAGGAACAAATGTAGATGAGGCCAGCTCGATGCCATAATCGCTGATGCTCTGGGTAGAATAATAGGAAGTATCAGGGTTCATGTCCTGATCAAGTTCATATACCCGTATGGTCTGACTTGACATAGAGTCGCCATAAAAGCTGGAATATGACAATGAAAGGATCAAAGAATCAAGTATAGGGTTGGTGCCAAAATTGTGACCATTTTCAGAAAGCCTGAACTGCGAAAAGATCTCAGCAGTACTGATTCCAAAAACGGGATCAAGCATACTTCCCAACATTCCTGTTTTGATCACATTTACATCCGTTCTGACTGAATCTTCGCGAATAGAATGTGAAAGCAAACCGGAACTTTGGTCAAAAATAACCGACAGCTCGGCTGAAACCGGCTGCAGGCCAAGCCCGACCTGATCGGGTTTCTTGTTACATGCTGTGAAAAGTCCAATTATGATGACGGCAGTAAGGCAGGCCGAAAGAATACTACTATTTTTCAATTTCCCGGAGTTAAGGTCAGTCAATATTATTTTAAACAGCTCAATTAACCTTTAAGGACTTCATCATAGAATTCCGAATATGCATCGATATAGGAATCCTCATCCTGGTATGGTAAAACAGGCTTCTTGATGGTTTTCAGGTGCTTTTCAATTTCTGGATTAATCTTTTCGCTACCAATAATGATGGCATCTGAATCCTCGATGGCTGCTTTGATTAGGTTAACGTAGTCGGGAGTTTTATAGTGTGCCAGGTCTTTGTTTGTTAAGCCTTCGACCTTCATTTTGTCAGCCATTGCCGGGTTGAGGCTTCCTGTATACTCATCATCGTAAACCGATAACACCATTTTTGCATCAGCAAACAAAGGATTGATCTTATATGCTTTTTTAAGATAAACCGGTAGAAGAGAGGTGAACCATCCGTGGCAATGCACGATATCCGGCCCCCAGCCAAGTTTTTTCACAGTTTCGAGGACTCCCCTGGTGAAAAAGACGGTTCGCTCATCATTATCTTCAAAATACTTTCCGTTTTTATCTGTCAGGGTGAATTTGCGGTGAAAATAATCTTCGTTATCAATAAAATAGATCTGCATGCGTGCTTGCTGAATCGATGCAACCTTGATGATCAAAGGGTGATCGGTATCATCGATGATAAGATTCATGCCCGAAAGCCTGATCACCTCATGCAGCTGATTTCTTCGTTCATTGATATTGCCATAGCGTGGCATGAAAGTCCTGATTTCTTTGCCTCTTTCCTGTATCCCCTGCGGTAAATACCTTCCTATTTTTGCCATGGGACTATCTTCCAGATAGGGAAGTATTTCCTGGGCCACAAATAATACCCTTGTTTTTTCCATAATGTCAGTTGTTGTGGACTAAGAACTTGCAAAATTAGGTAAAATCAGGCAATTATTCAATTAACCTATGCTAATAGTCAATGAATTAATGAAAATAAGAAAGTGCCGGGAGGCGATGTTGCTTGCTGTTTATCCCCTGAAGAACATGGCTTTGATGATCAGGCTGGCCATTCTGGGATTTTCTTTCAGTCGTCGGGTAGAATAGGCAAACCATTGGGACCCATAGGGGACGTAAACACGCATACGGTGCCCTTTTTCAACAATGGATTTGCGCAATTCAGGAGTTACTCCATACAACATTTGGAATTCGTACATCTCCTTTGGCACCTTATGTTTTTCAATCAGCTCATAAGCGCCTGTAACCAGTGGCTTGTCGTGGGTGGCGATGCCCGGGTAAATGTTGTTTTCAAACATATATTCGAGGTCAGAGAGGAAGTGCTCATTGATCTCATGATATTTCTTATAGGCAATTTCTGCTGGCTCAACATAAATGCCTTTGCATAGCCTGTAATTAATAGGGTTGGAGGCGGTGTTCAGGTCTCCAAGGCCCTTGATATCGTCCAGGGTGCGTTTCAGATATGCCTGGAAAACAAGTCCCACATTTTCGGGGAACTCATCTTTCAGTCTTCGGAAGAGTTTGATTTCCTTGTCGACACATTGAGAGTCTTCCATGTCAACCCTGACAAAATTGCAATACTCAGCAGCCTTGGCTACGATCTCCCTGATATTGTTATAGCAAACCTCTTCATCGAGAAGCAATCCGAACATGGTGGGTTTCAGGGAGTAATTACCATCAATGTTTTCTCTCTCAAAAGTTTGGATGATGTCGATATATTCTTTCCTGTTTTCTCCTGCCTGCTCTAGATTGGTGATGAACTCTCCAAGCAGGTCAACAGTGACCATAATGCCTTCTTTATTGAGTTTACGCGATTCTCTTACAGCATCCTGTATGGTTTTACCGGCAATGTAACGTTTAGAAAATAACCATACGAACTTCTTCGGGAAGTAGGGGAGCATCGCAGCGATGAGTTTGTTGAACATGATACTTTAGTCTTGATGGTTTTTAAACAGTGCATTATTCAAGAGTGCAAAATAAACACATAATTTTCAGATTTTGAAGAAATCTGTTAAAAATTTCACAATAATAGTTTTGTGTGCTGGGTGTTGAGTGTTGAGTTGGTGAATTGGTCGAATTATTTAAATTGAGGTGGTTTTCACCAGGAATAATTAATAAAAAACTTTACAGGCGAACTCACAATTTTATGTCCCACCCAACATCTAACACCTAACATCCAACACCTTTATCAGATATTATTTGTATAAAACAAGAACTATCCCTAATTTTGCAGCCCGAAATTTTGAAGGGAAGTTATCATGAAGGCGTTGCAAGAATTTGTTATTCCCTTTTTGGGATTGAAAGAAGGAGTTCATGATTACGCATTCGATATTGATGCAGAGTTCTTTGAAAGCTTTGAGTATTCAGAAGTAAAACAGGGTGATCTCCATGTTGATGTAAGCATGGAACGAAAGGAAAGAATGCTGATCTTTAATTTCAGCATCAGCGGCATGGTTCAGGTGCCCTGCGATCGTTGCCTGGCGCCATTAGACCTTTCAATTGAAGGCACAGATAGGCTGATCGTAAAATTTGGACAGGAGTGGATGGAAGAGTCGGATGAGATATTGATCATTCCGGAAACCGATTCGCGAATCGATATCAGCAGTTTTATTTATGAATATATCATGCTTAAGCTTCCCTATAAAAGGGTACACCCGGAGGGGGAAGACCTTTGCGACCCAACGGTAGTTGACAAGCTGGAACAACATACAGAAAGCGAAACTGACCCACGCTGGGAGGCATTAAAAGACTTGAAAAATAAATTAGATTAACATAAAAATTGAATTCAAATGGCACATCCAAAAAGAAAGATCAGTAAGACCAGGAGAGACAAGAGGAGGACCCATTATAAGGCAACCCTGCCTACGCTGGCTACCTGTCCCACTACCGGAACCGTGCATATTTACCACAGGGCATATTATGTCGACGGCGATCTTTATTATAAAGGTAAGCTTGTAATGGCCAAAGGTGAATAGGCTGAACAATTCCCTATCGTTATCGGTTAATTAGTCATAGTAACCCTGACTGAACATGAATATCGGATTAGATATTATGGGCGGAGATTATGCACCTGAATGCTACCATTGATGGTGCTATTCTTGCATTGCAATCATTTCCAGCAACTGACCGCCTCGTTTTGTTTGGTGATGAAATCCATAATCCGAAATTTGCTGAAAGAGAGAAATGCTGATCCCGGCCAGTTTGAGATCATCCATGCCCCGGATGTGATCGGGATGAGTGAGCAGCCCATTAAAGCATTTACCCAGAAACCACATTCGAGCATTTCAATAGGCTTTCATTTTCTGAAGGAAGGAAAGATCGATGCCTTTACCAGTGCAGGAAACAGTGGTGCCATGGTAGTGGGATCAATGTACAGCATGGAGATGATCAAGGGGATCATCCGGCCCTGTACAACGGTGGTTTTGCCAAAAGAAAATGGCGGAAGTACATTTTTGCTTGATATCGGGACTAACCCCGATCCCAAACCGGAAGTGATGTACCAGTTTGGCATTTTGGGTTCTTTCTATGCAAAGTATGTTTACAATGTTGAAAACCCCAAGGTGGGCCTGTTAAATATTGGGGCGGAAGCTGAAAAAGGGAACATACTTACCCAGGCAACTTATAAGCTAATGAAAGACTCAACGCATTTTAATTTCGTCGGGAATGTAGAAGGCCGTGATATCCTTCAAGATAAGGCCGACGTAGTGGTATGTGATGGCTTTACAGGTAATGTGGTGCTCAAGCAGCTTGAGTCCATGTACCATCTTCTGAAAAAGCGTGAACTGTACGATGACTTTGTGGAACGCCTCAATTACGAAAACTTTGGCGGAACGCCTATCCTGGGAATTAAATCCACTGTAATGGTTGGGCACGGGATATCGAACGATAATGCCATCAAGAATATGATCCTCCTGGCAAAAAACGTACATGAAGCAAACCTTTCGCTTAAAATTCAGGGCGAGCTTCAAAAACATTCGTAATTTTACCCCGCAAAAATAAGTTCTTATGGGTAAACTTAGAGCAGCAATTACAGGTATTCATGGTTGGGTGCCCGATTACGTACTTACCAATGCCGAACTCGAAAAGATGGTTGATACTTCTGATGAGTGGATCACCACCCGTTCGGGAATTAAGGAGCGGCATATACTGAAAGGTGAAGGTCAGGGTGCATCGGTAATTGGTGCTGAAGTTGTAAAAGGCCTTCTGGAAAAGACAGGGACTAAGCCGGAAGAGATTGACATGCTCATCATTTCGACCGTTACCCCTGACTATGCATTTCCTGCAACCGCCAATATCGTTTCAGATAAGTGCGGCCTGAAGAATGCCTGGAGCTTTGACCTCAATGCTGCCTGTTCCGGATTTATATTTGCACTTACAACTGCCTCTAAGTTTATTGAAACCGGAACACACAAAAAGATACTGGTGGTTGGCGCCGAAAAAATGTCGATGATGGTCGATTATACTGACCGTACCACATGTGTACTTTTTGGCGATGGAGGCGGAGGTGTATTGCTGGAGCCTACTACAGAAGATGTCGGGATCATGGATTCAAAGCATTATACTGATGGATCAGGCCGGCAATACCTTTATCAGAAGGGTGGCGGTTCTGTAAAACCTGCTTCACTTGAAACTATTGCCAACGAAGAGCATTTTGTCCACCAGGAAGGCCAGTCGGTATTTAAATTTGCCGTTAAAGGCATGGCCGATGTTTCGGTAGAGATGATGGAGCGCAACAATCTTGACCTCCGACGATATTGCCTGGCTGGTACCTCATCAGGCGAACCTCCGTATCATCGATGCTACAGCAAGAAGGATGGGCCTTGACCCAAGTAAGGTGATGATCAACATCCAGAAATATGGCAATACCACAACCGGCACCATTCCACTCTGCCTGTGGGAATGGGAAGACCAGCTGAAAAAAGGCGATAACATCATCCTCTCTGCCTTCGGTGGCGGCTTTACCTGGGGATCGGTGTATGTCAAGTGGGCGTATTAGGTACTACGTACTAAGTACAACGATATTCTTTTATCTCTTTTTTTACAATACTCGTAATACCTAATACTTAATACCTGGTACAATCATTTAATGTACCTTGTAACCTCAAGGCCCCCAACGCGTCTTATTAGTAAATGAAGTTCAGGGAAGATCCATATTATATCCGACAGGTCCTAAATGGAGACAATGCAGCTTATCGCATGCTGGTGGAAAAACACCAGGACCTGGTTTATACCATCGTACATCGTGTGGTATCATCAACTGAAGAAGCGGAAGAAGTGGCCCAGGATGTTTTTGTGAAGGCTTATAGCAAGCTCTCTGATTTTAAGGCGGAAGCAAAATTCTCAACCTGGATATACAGGATCGCATACAATACGGCAGTAAGCCACACCAGGAAGAAAAAAGTTGAATTTCTTGCCATGGATGATGAGATGATCGAAAACTATAGCGAGGATGAAATGCAGCAGGAGATCATGGGGCTTTCAACAGAAAAGCAAAGTCAGTTGATAAAAAAGGCCCTGGGAGTTCTTCCCCGAACAGATAACCTGATCATAAGCCTGTTTTATTATCATGGCAAGGATCTTGAAGAGATCAGTGAAATTGTTGGACTTACACAAAACAATGTTAAAGTGAAGCTATTTCGGATCAGAAAAAAATTATTGAAAGAAATGACTGTGTTGGTGGATCAAAATATCAACACCGTTGCTTAATGGAGAAATGATATGGTAACAGAAGACAAACATAAAGATGGATTTTTCAGGGAAATCTTTGCCCTGGATAAGATCGAAAAAGCACCCGAAGGCTTTGCCGACAAGGTGATGAATATAATTGATGCTGAAGGTGCAGTGGCTGAGGAAGAAAGATGGTCGTGGAGCGGATGGTGGATATGGGCAAGCATATTTATAGGCTTTGTCGGCCTGGTTGTCATGGTATTTTTTGTTGATTTTTCATTTATGGGCAACATCTTTACAGGCATAGAGCTTGATGGAAGCCGGATGAGCAATTTCATTAGCAATCTTGGCAATGGCCTGATTACAGCTTTTGAAGGATTTACTGTTTCTTCCATCACTATCACGATTATAATTGCTATTGGCGCCCTCTTTTTGATTGAACGCCTGCTTCGCAGAAAACCTGATTTGGAACTTCCGATCATTTAATCTACCCCTATATATCTTCCAGGGCCGGTTTCAGGATATTCCTGACCGGCCTTTTTTGTATATTCGTAAAAACGAGATATGCTACCCTCCTCCCTGAACAATGAAATTATTGCCGTACTCGGGACCGAAACAGGTCAAGATGTTCACATCAACAGGGCCTTTCCCCTTTCCGGTGGGTCGATCAATAATGCCTATCGGCTGGAAACTGATTCCGGGAATTTCTTCATGAAATATAACAGGGCTTCTGCCTACCCCGGCATGTTTGAGCAGGAGGCGAGAGGACTGGCACTCCTCCATACTGCGGGAGAAGTTCGGGTGCCGGAAGTGATTGCACATGGCGATGATGGAACGCATACTTTCATTATGCTGGAATATCTTGATTCAGCCGGAAAGACAAACAGTTTTTGGGAAGACTTCGGCAGAAAACTGGCTGCACTCCATCGCCATACGGCAGATACTTTTGGCCTCGACCACAATAATTACATAGGTTCACTGAAGCAATACAACGAGCGCCACGACAGCTGGACAGATTTTTTCATGGAGCAACGCCTGATGGTGCAAATGGAGATGGCTGCAAATAGCGGACTCTTGCCTTCGAAGGTGAAGCAGGCATTTGAAAGGCTGTTCAGCAGGCTGGAAGAGCTGTTCCCACAAGAGCCCCCATCCCTGATCCATGGCGACCTGTGGAGCGGCAATTACATGGTAGATGAAAAAGGGGAAGCATGTATTATCGACCCGGCTGTATATTTTGGCTTCCGGGAGATGGATATAGGCATGTCGCGATTGTTTGGGGTTTTCGGCTCCGGATTTTATGATGCCTATAATGAAGCCTGGCCCATGGAACCCGGCTGGCGCGAACGCATTGAGATCTGCAACCTTTATCCACTCATGGTACATGTGAATTTGTTTGGAAGTGGGTATTTGGGGTCGGTTGAAAGCATACTTACTAAGTTTTGAGTGTTGGGTGTTGAGTTTTAAGTTAGTTAAAAGTGTTCCAGTGTTCCGGCAACCAGCAACCAGTAACCAGTAACCAGTAACCAGTAACCAGTATCATTTCTTTTCTTAATTTTGCACCGCTATTAATACAGCCCCCAACATGAGCCAAAAAGAAGGAAACAAGGAAGTAACGAAGTCATTAAACTTCATCGAATCCATTATCGAAGAAGATCTTCGGATTAATAAAAACGAAAGCTGCGTGCGCACCCGTTTTCCTCCGGAGCCCAATGGCTATCTGCATATTGGCCATGCCAAGTCAATATGCCTCAATTTTGGCCTGGCGAACAATTATAATGGTCTTTGCAACCTGCGTTTTGACGACACCAATCCCACGAAAGAAGAAGAGGAATATGTGAATTCGATCATAGAAGATGTAAAATGGCTGGGTTTTGACTGGGAAGATCGCCTTTATTATGCATCCGATTATTTCGAACAGCTTTATGATTGGGCTGAAAAGCTGATCCTGGATGGGAATGCTTACGTGGATGACCAGACAGCAGAAGAGATTGGCGAACAAAGAGGGGGCCCAACCCGACCAGGTACGAAGAGCCCGTTCCGTGATCGTGAACCAGAAGCAAACCTGGAGTTATTCCGCAGGATGAAGAACGGAGATTTTGAGGATGGGGCTAGGGTGCTTCGTGCCAAGATCGATATGGCTTCTCCGAATATGCACATGCGCGACCCCGTGATCTACCGCATCATGCATAGCCCCATGACCGCACAGGTAACAAATGGTGCATCTATCCCATGTATGATTTTGCCCACGGCCAGTCGGATTCCCTGGAAGGCATCACCCACTCCATCTGTACACTGGAATTTGAAATCCACCGTCCACTATATGACTGGTTCCTGGATCAAGCTCATCGATGCAGATACAGGCCGCGTCAAATCGAATTTGCGCGGCTGAAACTTAGCTATACAGTAATGAGTAAAAGGAAACTCCTGGAGCTGGTTCAGGAAAAACTTGTAAATGGCTGGGATGATCCGCGCATGCCAACTATTTCAGGACTGCGCCGGAGGGGATATACTCCTGAGTCTATCAGGAATTTTGCTGACCGCATTGGTGTGGCTAAAAGAGATAATGTGATCGATGTGGCCTTGCTGGAACACTTGTATCCGGGAGGATCTGAATAAGAAAGCAGCCAGGGTGATGGGTGTCTTGATCCGCTGAAAGTGGTGATCACCAATTATCCCGAAGGGGAAACTGAAGAAATGGAGGCCATCAACAACCCGGAAGATGAAAGCAGGGAACAAGGATGATTCCATTTTCACGTGAGATTTATATTGAGCGTGATGACTTCATGGAAGATCCGCCCAGGAAATTTTTCCGCTTATCGCCTGGCAACGAAGTGCGTCTGCGTTATGCTTATATCATCAAATGTGAAGAAGTGATCAAGGATGATGATGGCCATGTAGTGGAGCTGAGGTGTACTTATGATAAAGACACCAAAAGCGGTGGCCCGGCTGCAGGACGAAAAGTTAAAGGAACGATCCATTGGGTGTCGGCAGCACATGCCCTTCCGGCCGAGATCAGGATCTATGACAGGCTCTTTTTGACTGAGAACCCTGACGAGGCTGAAGAAGGAAAAGATTTCAAATCCAATCTCAACCCGGATTCTCTTGAGATCAAAAATGGTTTTGTTGAGCCCAGCCTGGCAACAGCCCTTCCAGGATCCCGCTATCAATTTGAACGCAGGGGATACTTCTGCGTTGATTCAAAAGATTCAACAGAAGGAAATCTGGTTTTTAACCGTACAGTTGCCTTGAGGGATTCATGGTCGAGGATTCAAAAATCAAATTAAGATTTTTTCATTTTCTTACTATATTTGCAGCGTCCTTCGTAAACTTCCGCGAACGCATTGGCGAAAAGGGACAATAGTATAAGTCGAAGAATAGAGTGTGGGCTGTACGCCTCCGCTAAAGCTTCGGCGCACGATGCACCCCTACGCTGAAGCTTCGGTGTACGATGCCCGATGGTGTAACTGGCAACACGTCTGATTCTGGTTCAGAAGAGTCTAGGTTCGAGCCCTAGTCGGGCAACAAAAGGCTCCGCGATTTTCGCGGGGCCTTTTTGCATACTAGGGCGAGAAGTTTATCCTGAGCGAAGCCGAAGGAAGCCCTAGTCGGGCAACAAAGGTTCCGCGTTTTCGCGGGACCTTTTTGCATACAAGGGCGAGAAGTTTATCCTGAGCGAAGCCGAAGGAAGCCCTAGTCGGGCAACAAAGGTTCCGCGTTTTCGCGGGACCTTTTTGCATACCAGGGCGAGAAGTTTATCCTGAGCGAAGCCGAAGGGAGCCCTGGTCGCGTAACAAACAAGAAAGTTTAATTATCAGACTAAAAGATATTTGGTTTTTTTTGTTTTATCAATGGGTTCTGATAATCAAAATAATTTAAGATTAATTTAGAAAGCCCTAGATAAATGCAGACTGAAGTCAGAGCTTGTGTTAAATATACAAGATGCAAATACCAAGTTCCGTGAATCAATCCAAAGATCAAGGGATTCTCGCCATTTCTGCTTACTTCATGAATCTCGACTTGTTCGTAGGCAATGTATTCGAACATAAACAAAGCGAAAATATAAGTGGTCCAAGTAATGAGTATCCGCACCCATAGCTTCCTTTTTTTGAATAATCGAAAGAATTCGATAGTTCCCCATGATCCGGCCAACCAGAACAAAAAAGCACCAAAATTGATTCCTGGTGTATTGAAGAAGGACATATTGTATTGATACTGGTAAAATCCCACCCAAAGAAATGAGTATGTAACCCCTGAAAGGAATGCTATGAGCAAATATTGAAATCTGATGTGATTGGGTTTTCTTTTGAGATAAGTATTAAATATCAGTCCAATTAGACCTCCCAGAATACCTAAAATAATATCTGATATGTGATCTTTAATTATTTCTGACTGGAAAACCCTTAACCCGAATGACCCAATAGAGAATTCGATGATTTCATAAGCTAACAGAATAAAGAATAAGTATAAAAATGGTTTCCGTATTCTGGTAGACTTAATCAAGAAGAATAATATAAACCCAATCCAAAGATGAACCAACGACCATAAGTCGAAAAAGAATAAAGGATTCTCATACAGCTTGGTGTAAAGCCAACTCGTCTTATTGATAATTATATCTACGATATCCAATATTCTTGAGGTTTTGTTCTCGAAATTAATATTTTTAAACTGATAAAATAGATCAAGATTGTAAAAGACAGAAATAGAGAGCAGTAAAAAATTCAAGTTATATAATTAGAGCCCTGGTCGGGCAACAAAAATCCCAGTTGGATTCAACTGGGATTTTTGATTTACAATTCTGTACTCTTTACGTACACTTGACATAGTAATGATATGGTTGTATTTTTGAGATAGTTCTATTTCATTAAAACCAAAAGTTATTTATATGAAAAAGTTACTATTGTTACTACCTATAATTGTCTTGCTATTTGTAGGATGTAAAAAAGACAATTCTAATTCATCTACGCCAGCAACTAATCTTGATGGCTATTGGGACAATGGTGAAATCATTGTACATATACAAGGCACAGAAGGTAGATTTTATATGATCAAGCAAGGTGATTGGAAGAGGGTTTGGGAGCAGGGTTTTGTGAGTATCGGATCATTGAAATTCAGGTATATCTCCAAACTGAAGACTGATGAATTTTTTCAGGGCCAGGAACTATGGTTTCGGTGGGAAAATCTTGTTGTCCAGGAAACCGCATTCTCAGGCACCGGCGAATTCAACCTCAGGAATAATGGAACCAAACTGTATGTTAATACAATAAACCCCTGGGGAGGTAATTGGAGTACTGTGGAATATACAAGGGTGTACCCCTAGTCTTTCTTTAATATAATAATTACACACCTGTTTTCTGCCAAATTAACTCGGGCTTTTTCAGTTAAAAAGTTTAAGTGTACATTCTCTGTTTCAAACGAAATTAATTATAGTATTATATAAAAATTAATATGAATTATTATTGCCCTGGTCAGGCAACACCAAAAAGCCCTAAAGTCATGGGGCTTTTTTATTTCACATTGCACATTTTCCTTATATTAGCAATAAATGCCCACGATCTATGTCATATCCGATGGTACCGGCATGACTGCCCAGCAAGCCGTTAAAGCTGCACTAACACAGTTCAAGGGGAGTAATCCCGAAATTATAAGGTACAGCGACATCCTCAATATTAATCAGGTGATGATGATCGTTTCGCGGGCAAAAGCTGAAAAGGCGATTATCATCCATACACTTGTAACAGACAAGCTCAGGGAGGAACTTGTCAGGCTCACCCGCATTCACCATGTTGAAAGTATCGACCTGATGGGGCCACTGCTTCACAGGCTTTCCGATCACCTTTCTGCCAATCCTTCAGAAGAGCCGGGATTATACCGCGTGTTAAGCGATTCCTACTTCCGTAAGATAGAAACCATGCAGTTCGCATTCAAGCATGATGATGGCAAAAGAATCCATAATATTGACCATGCCGAGATCATCATTTTAGGAGTGTCCAGAACTTTTAAGACCCCCCTGAGCATCTACCTTGCATTCAGGGGATGGTATGTAGCGAATGTGCCAATTATATTGGACTATCCTGTTCCTGACGAAGTTCTGCAGATATCAGACGAAAAAATCTTCTGCCTCACCACATACCCTGCAAGGCTTATCCAGTTACGCCATGCACGTGAAGAACGCCTGGGAGGAAATACCGGAAACTATGCTGACCCTGTATCTGTGAGAAAGGAGATCAATTATGCCAATCGGATATTTGACTCTCATCCCGACTGGCAGAAGATAAATGTGACCAGCAAATCCATTGAAGAGATCGCCTCTGAGATCATAGCTTTACTACCAAAAAAGATGATCCCCGAAGAGGATCCCAATGATGAGATATAAAGAGCTCGGTAGTACGAGATTATGAGATTGCGAGAGTACGAGTTCCCGGCTGGCACTAGTTTGGAAATGCGTTATAAGTCACCCCCAACACCTTCTCCCCAGGCAGGGAGGGGGGGGCATTTATCATTGAGCATTTATCATTGAGCATTTAACAATGAGCATTTTACATTTTGCATGTTCCCGCTAATGTGTGTCTCAGACTCATGTCTGCCAACAGGCAACCGTGCAGCTATTTCCCTGTCTACTGAGGAGATAAATGATTTCATATTGTAAAATAATTACACATTTACATATGAAAATTCAAATAAATGGATTTAATGAGTGCTTACTCAGAAAGATTTTAGATATTTGCACAACTTCCTTGAAGCGACTAAAAATATTTATGGAACTGCCTCTATTACAGGCAACAAACAGAACTAATTATTACTAACTAATTTCTTATTACAATGAAAAAATTATTACTTTTTGTTTTCAGTGCCATGATAGCGCTGAGTTCATTTTCTCAATTACCAGATGGCAGCATTGCTCCTGACTGGACTATGACTGACCTTGATGGCGTAGAGCATAATTTGTACACCTACCTTGATAGTGGCTATACAGTTGTTATTGATTTCTCAGCAGTATGGTGCGGACCATGCTGGAGCTACCACAATTCAGGTGCCCTGGAAGACCTGTACATTAACCATGGTCCTGCAGGATATCCGAATGTAAGTGATACAACTACGGATGATGTAATGGTTTTCTTTATCGAGGGTGATGAAGGAACGGTTGCACAGCTAAATGGTGGCAGCGGATCACAGGGAAACTGGGTAACAGGTACTCCTTATCCCATTATTCCTACAGTTGCTCCAAATAATAATCAGGTTACCTCAGATTATGCGATCCCCTACTGGCCAACTATTTATACGATTTGTCCTAACTTCCTTCTCGTTGAAAGTGGTCAGATCTCAACAGCTCAACATTACACCATTGCTGTAGAATGCCCACCTTTCTGTACTACGGTAAATGATGCAAACATTCTTGGGATCTCCGCACCAACAGGAGTTAATTGTTATTCGACTATTGTTCCTGAGTTCAGGTTGCAGAATTACGGGACTGAAAATTTAACTACCATCGAGCTTGTTTCATATGTTGATGATGTGGAACAAAACACATTCTCATGGACTGGTGATCTTGAGCAATATGCTGTAGAAGTTGTAAGCTTGCCGGAGATCATGGATATTACGAATGGTGAACACGAATATAAAGTCGTGGCCAATAATCCAAACGATGAACCTGACGAAGATCCTTCAAATAATACATTAACTGAAGACTTTATCATCAACACAGATGGCAGCGAAATTATGCTGAGCATTTTAACAGATAACTACCCCATGGAAACCAGCTGGGATATCACCTATGATGGTAATGTGATCGCTTCAGGTGACGGATACACCGGAGAACAAACAACATATGATATCCCCAGTTGTCTTGAGAGTGAGGAATGCTATACCTTTACTGTTTATGATAGTTATGGTGATGGCATGTCGTATGGTGGAGTAACCGGGCACATTGTAATGACCTGGGACGGCATGGTACTTGGAGAAATTCCCGGTGATTCATTCACTTTTGAAGCCAGCTTTGATTTTTGTCTGAATCCAACCGGAATAGAAGAGACTCCAGATGACTTTTCGGTTGAAGTTTACCCGAACCCCTCTACAGGAATTATCAATATTTCAGGGGTTAAAGATGCCAGGGTTTCTGTTTATACCATTACAGGAATGCTTGTTGCTGAGTACGACAACTTCAATGAAAGTACCATTGACCTTTCAGAACAAGGCAACGGGATTTATGTCTTGAAAATTAGTAATGAAAGCATTGCAACAACAAAACGTATTTCAATAAACCGTTAATCAAACGGAATCAGAAAAACCGGGCATTCAGCCCGGTTTTTTTTTGATCACTTATTTTGATATCTTTATTCATGAGTATTTAGGGGAAATAAACCCGATTCAAACAAAATACTCAATAGTAAGTAGAGAATAATTTAAGATTGTCAAACCCGAACATCTATATTTGTTTGAAAATTAATAACACTTAACATTGTCACCATGCGAAAATTAATTATAGCTGGCCTTATAATTCTTATGTCTGCCTCGGCCTCTCAGAGCCAGGTATTGATTTCCCTTCTTTTTGGGGATAAACTCAACACAGGTAAAATTGAGTTTGGTCTGCAATGGTGGAATCAACTTCTCTACGATCTCGTGGCATCAAGTGAGCTAAAGGCCAAAATAACTGGATGTTGGGTTTTTATTTTGATTTTCTTTTAAAAGAGAAATCACCCTGGTATATTATCTCAGGCGTTTATGTAAAATCGAATGTTGGGGCGAGGAATATTCCGATGGATTATGAAGGGAATCGACAAATTAATGATTCGTTTATAATGGGTTTTCCAGCTGCTAATGGTGACTGTTGAAAAACAATTCAATACATTTTATGTGCCGATTAACCTGAGGTATATGTCGAAATGTGGAATTTTCATTGAAGTAGGTGCGCAGATAGGCCTGGTATTTAAAACACGCGATCTCTACCAGGCAGAAGTGGAAGGTAATAAACTGGAATATAAGGTGATAAAAGGAGTTGTAAATAATGGTTTGTATAAATGGTTTGATGGTGGAGTTGATGGTGGTATTGGGTACAAATTTAAGAAATCGGGGATTAAAATTGGAGTTTGGTACTATGTCGGCTTAACCAATATTTATAAAAATGATCTGGGTCCCAAAGCTTATAATTCATCCCTATATGTAACTGCAACTTTCCCTATGGGAAAGAAAAAAGCAGAAAAAGCAAGAGCTGAAAAAGAAAAAGCAGAAGCCATGCCAGATTAATGGCTACAGAAGCAATAATCTCCTCACAATAAATCACATCATATACCTACTATTGAGTATATTCCCCTATCTTTGAAAAGTAAAGTAGACTGTAGAAAAAAGGTCATAAGTCTTTATTTGTTATCGCAAGATGAACGTCTCAAAGGATTATCAGTTATTACTAAAGTTTATCGACACCTATTTGCCTGTAGGTTTTGAGGGGATCAGCAAAGAGGATCCGCTGATGTTGCAGATCAATGCGATGATGAAGAAAAACAAGCAGTTTTTCTACATTGGTGATATGCTTCAGTTAAAGATCCTGTATACATGTGAATCAGTCAGGGAATCTCTGGGGATCGAACCATCTGATTTTGACCCGGGATATCATTTGTCAACCACTCATCCTGATGACCTACAAAGGCACAGTGTTGCCAGGTCAAAGATGTTTAAATTATGCAATGACCTTTTTCGCATTGGCGGTGATTACGAGATAATGTCAAGTAATTTTCGCTTCCAGCATGCCCGGGGCCATTATATCAACTTCCTCATACAGGCTTATGCTTTTACAAGTAATATTCCCAGACCAACTACTTATGCAATATTTATTGGTACTGACATTGATTGGTTTGGGCCAATAAAACACGGGTATAATTTTTATCTGGGGAAAGACCTGTCCTGTTTCAGGGTCCCCGATAAAGAATTAATCTTAACGGGATGTGTTTTTACCGACAGGGAATATGAGATTCTCAAGTTGATCAAGGAGGGGCTGGATAGTAGTCAAATAGGTGAAAAACTGTTTTTGAGCACCCATACGGTAGATACCCACAGAAGGAATATTTTGAAAAAAACACAACATAGGACTTCCTCCGACCTGATCATTGATTTGCAGGAACGGGGCTTCTTCTAAATATGCGTTCCAGGAAAATCTTATTTCAAAATCCTTTCATAGCAACTCTCACACAAAATACTTTTTCTGTTTGTAAATTCTCAGAAAACAGGTTCTTTACGCTAAATTTCCTTAATTTAGACTGTTTTCTAATAGATTTGATCGCAAGATGAAGTATAAGACTTATAGCATACCAATTTTATTTATTTTCTTCATCTTATTTGTATCACAGCTAAACGCACAGAAAACCGATACTATTTATCATGTAAATGGAAATATACTTACAGGCGAGTTAAGGAAACTGAATTATGGCGTGGTGACATGGAAAATGCAGGGAATGGGGACCATTTCACTGGAAACCCCGAATATTAATAACATTAAAAGTGATAAGCAGTTTGAGGTGAAGCTCAAAAACGGCCTGATCTATTTTGGCTCATTTGATACCACAAATGTTGAGCGAAAAGTTAAGATCGTATCTGCAAATGGGTCGGAACTTGTTAATGTCAATGATATCGTAGAAGTTTACCCGATCAGAAAAAGTTTTTGGTTGAGAACAACAGGAAATGTCAGTCTTGGGTTTAATTATTCCAAGGGTAGCGATGTTGCTTCATTGGCTTTCTCCGGCAATATGAATTACCGGAGGCGTAAATCAACTTTTCAATTCAGCTGGAATAATGACAACACTTTCCAGGCCGATACCTTAAGCGCAACGAATGTTAATGTTACGATTGGCTATCAAAGGAGTCTCCGGAATTATTGGTCCGCTGGTACCTTTTTCAGTGGAAGTCAAAACTCTCAATTGGGGTATAAACTCAGGTTGAATTTAGCTGCATTAGGGATCAGGGATATTGTATACAATTGGTGGAACAGATACTATGTTGCAGCAGGTTTAAGTGTACAGACGGGAAACACCATATGATGATCCGGAGAGCTTTACCGATCTGGCCGGAATCATTACAACAGCATGGAAGGTATATAAGTATACCGATCCCAAAATTTGGGTGGATAGTGATTTATCCCTGATCCCCTACATCACCGGGGATTGGAGGTATAGGGTGGAATTTAATATCAATCCCAAAATAGGTGTGTATGGCAATGACTTGCAAATAGGATTTAAATTCTATTATTCATATGATAGTCACCCCCGGAATACTACCTCTTCCGCCTTTGACTGGGGAATCAACTTTGAATTAACCTATAACTTACATTAGTCCCGGCCCGCATTAGAACATGGCCGGCATGGTGGCAATAAAATATATTGATGTGATGAAGATCAGCAGGGCAATGCCGATAAGGATTCTTTGATTTGTATATGAATTTGTTACGCCACTCAGCCCGCAGAAGAACAATACCATCGACAATATAAGTGATACCAGCACATAATTATCAGAACGATTATCGGCAACATTGGCAGCCTTTTTAAATGAGGCGGCCTCCTTCTCATATTTGGCAGCTTCAATCACCTCCTGAACAACATATTCCTTCATCTCAAAGGGCGACATAGGGGCATTTGGCTTGTTATATGGGTCGAAGATTATCCATGCATCAAAGGCATTCTTCAGAGAAGGAGGAAAGCGGCTATACAAGAAGTCAGCCTGCTTTGTATTTCCTTCGGAAACTGCTAAGGTATATTGTAAAAAGATTTGCAACTCGGCCGTTTTCCGCTGTGCAGCTGCTACCTCATACTGCAACCTGAACTGATTTGCTGCTGTTTCATCATCAATCCTGAAATATTGTTCCCCGCTCCACTGGCTTGATTGAAAAACACACCATGCCGACAGCACTGTGGCTGCTGAGAGCAAGATGGTTGATATAGTTTCGATCCATCTCTTCTGGGAACTGTTATTTGCGGGCATATTTATATTGTTAAGCGAAGTAATCTATTTAAAGCCAGGAAACCCCTTTATTTTTTACGGGCTTTTTTAAAGATAGCCGGATCCTTATATCTTTTTGGAAGAATGATCTTCACTCCCACGTTAAAGCCGTACATGGCCATTTTTAAACCAGCAGTGCTGCCTTGTTTTGCGTCATCACTAAAGTTAGTCCCATATGCTGTTAGGCCACCAAACAGGTCTACCTGAGGCGAAATGGTATATCCTCCGTTAAGAGTGGCTGTCCATGAGAAATCTGATCCTATGCCGAAACCTCCAACATCCGACTTAAACATAATTGGCACCCGTGGGTGAGGGAAATACAACAACCTTAGGCCCATTACCGGATCCCAAAAATCAGCTTTTTCCTCTACAGAGGAGGTTTCCTTTATCCCATCTATTGCAATTATTGTTTTAAAACTGTTGTACCGGAACCCCAGGTAGGGATCGATGATTAGATTTTTACAAACAACTTCATGTATCCCGATAATAACACCTGCGATGTTTATGGTTAATGTGGGTGATGCGCTTATAATTTCCTCCCCGGCATCGTTCGTTTTCAAAACTTTTTCAGTTCCCACCTTTGTATAAATATAGGATGGCGACACAAAAACTTTCCCTTTTGAGACTTCAGCATTGATCATGAATGCTCCATTCAAGTTGCTCAATATATCCACTGCCGGCACTTTAAAATTCTTATCTAAATATGAAGATTCTATTTCTCCACTAACCGCCGGCAACCACAGGAAGGGTGTGATCTCAAATTTCCATTTGTCGGGATTTCCTTTCGGATAATATGTATCACTTTGTCCGAATGAAGAATAAATGCAACTTGAAAAAAGCACAAAAACAATCAAGTATTGAATTGGTTTATTCATTGATCATATTTTTTATTAAAATTTAACACCGATGCCACCCATGACAGCGCCTAACATGCCATTCCTATAATCACTTTCTCAGCAGATTATCTCACCTTGACTACATAATCCCTGTTTCAGAATTGATCATTGCTTGTTTCGCTGGCAGGCTGAGAGATGAATTTGAAACATGACTGATCCCTGAAGAAAACTCATTATAGTTTATCTCACCCTTGATAGGATCTCCATCCATTATGCTTGAGAACTTTTTGGATATGAACAGCTTTGATTCTGCATCAACCTGTACAGTTAGCATATCGCCTTCTATGAATATATCTTTGGCTGATGCCTCAAGGATACCATCCTTTTCAGCAACTTCTGCTTTGTCAAAGAAATCCAACAGTTGCCCCTTACTCAAGTAAGTATAATCAAAGGCAAGATTAATTGCTTTTTCAACATAATCCATATTACCTTCAACAGCGTTTTGCTGGATCCTGCCACGGATGCCTCTTTTTTGTTTTACATCAGTGTCAGCATCCAGATTCGTTATATTTGGCTTTCCGTCCTCATCAATACTGATCTCATTCAAGACAGTTAGCTTTTCAGCGCCATCAACGGTTACAACGGATTCCTTTTTCCAGATAAAACCTTTAAGGGCTTCCATATTTGCGGCATCTGCCTTGCTGATGTCAAGTGAGAGCTGGTCTTTGTCAAGCTGTGCATAGGATGTTAGTGTGAACAGCACCAACAACAAAATTGATAACTTCTTCATCGTTCAAATATTTTTTAATATTAATACTTATTTAACTTCAACTGTCACTTTCGGAATGTGTCCGGTAAACTTTGATTCTTTCTCACAACCTATTCTTTCAACAACTGGTGTAGCCAGGTCAATCCCCACATCGGCTGTTTCATCGGCAGAGAAAACCATTGGCTGGGTATGGTCTATCCTTCCCTCTCCCACCTTTTCACCATTGACATAAAGGGTACCCATTCCACCTTTGGCCAATCCTCCACCATCATAGGCAAAATCAAACTTAATTGTGGATTTTCCTTCAGGCAACTTTTTAGATGATGCAATAGTGAAACGTTGGAGCCCCAGAAAATTGTAATCATAAGCCGGCATTACCGTTTTTTACATACAATGCCCATCCACCGAAACGGCCTCCCTGTGCAATGATAATGCCATTACCACCGCCTTTTGGGACTTCCACTTCAGCCGTGATTGTTTTGGATTTATTTTTTATGTTGAGGAAAGTATTTTCTGTCATGCCTGTCATGCCCTCTGCAAGGGTCAGTGAGCTGCGGCCTCCCATCAGGTCAGGGCGGCCAACTTTTTCTGCCAGTAAACGTTCAAAAACACGGTCATCTATTGGCAGTACATGATACCTTTCGGCCTCTTTCATGAACAGCTCCTGTAATTCTTTCAATTTTTCTGGATTTTCTTGTGAAAGATCATTTGTCAGGCTAAAATCTTCATTGACGTTGTAAAGCTCCCAGATATCCTCGCTAAAGCGCCCGTCGTGGTTCAGGCTCCCAGGGTGCCTTGTGGATTGTTCTGGCCAGCCATCCATCCTTATACATGGCCCTGTTTCCAAACATTTCGAAATATTGCTGAGTATGCTGGTCTTTTGCGGATGCATCATCGAAAGAGTATAGCATACTAACTCCATTCATTGGGATTTGCTCAACACCATTTACCTCGACAGGTTCTGGCAATCCAGCAGCTTCCAATATAGTAGGTGCCACATCGATCACATGATGGAACTGTGGGCGAAGTTCATCCTTAGACTTAATACCTTTTGGCCAGTGTACCACCATGCCAACTTTTGTGCCACCATAATCTGAACCCATTTGTTTGGTCCACTTGTATGGTGTGTCGAACATCACGGCCCATCCTGAGGCCATGTGTGGATAAGTTTCCGGGCCACCCCATTTGTCCATTACCTTCAGCATATCCTCCACTTTTTCATGCACACCATTGAAATAGGTCATCTCGCTGAACATACCATTGCGACCTCCTTCTGCGCTGGTACCATTATCACCATAAACAAAAAAGATCAGGGTATTGTCAAGCTGGCCAACCTCATCGATAGCATCTACCAATCTGCCAACTTCATAATCCATCATTTCTATAAAACCAGCAAAGACTTCTGCCTGGTGTTTGAACAGTGTTTTTTCATCATCAGTGAGATCATCCCAGTTAGGGATGGCTGATGGTTTATCAGCTAGCCTAGTTCCTTCTGGGGTGATGCCGGATTCAATTTGTCGGGCTAGAATTTCTTCACGCATTTTATCCCATCCCTTTTCGAACTCGCCTTCATGTTTTTCTATCCAGTCTTTGGGAACATGGTGAGGAGCGTGGGTAGCCCCCGGTGCATAATATACAAAGAAGGGTCTGTTCGGTGTCAATGCCTTCTGGAATTTGATCCAACTTACTGCCTCATCGGTCATGTCTTCCAGGAAATGATATTCGGGATCATCTGGCAGTTCAACAGCAGTAACTCCATCATAAATGAAAGGAGCCCACTGGTTGGTTTCACCACCAAGAAAACCATAAAACTTGTCAAATCCCTGATGGATTGGCCAACGATCGAAAGGACCTGAAACATTGGCTTCCCAGGCAGCAAGCTCGTGCCACTTGCCAAATGCAGCAGTGCTATATCCATTCAGGCGCAACATTTCAGCCACAGGCGTAACATTTTGCGGTATGCTTCCTGTATTTCCAGGAAAGGCAGTGCCTGTTTCAATAATGCTACCCATGTTGTTCACATGGTGATTGCGGCCACTTTTTAGGGCAGCGCGGGTAGGTGAACATACGGCGGTAGTATGGAAATTATTGTAATAAATCCCCTCGTTTGCCATCTTATCGAAAGTTGGTGTGCTGACCGGACCGCCGAACTTACTTGTTCCGGCAAAGCCCAGGTCGTCGATCAGAACGATCACAACATTAGGAGCGTCTTCAGGTGCTTTCACCTCAAAAGGTGGCGGAGGTGTAGCATCCCGAACATCAAGCTCTGTATAAAGAGGGGGAGCAGGCTCCTTAATGGGTAAAACACTACGATCAATTTCTCCTGATTCAACTTCTTGATCTGACTTTTGTTGCATGCAGGAAGTAACTGCCAGCACAAGGATCAGTAAGCAGATGTTAATGAAAAACGTTTTCATAAGATGGCATTTTTGGGGTTAATATTTATCACGGAATTAAGTATAAATTTACGGTATAAATTGCCGGAATTATATAAAGTTTCTAAAAAATACCGATTAATGAGTACATGTGAATTAAAACCTGCATTTTTGTGTCATTGCAACCCTTCAATTTTTCTTTTGTCCTTAAGGGTAAAAAAATTACAATTACATCATGAAAACAAAAACAACACTAATTGCGCTGATCACAGCTTTTTTCCTTGTAAATACCGCCTGTAATAAAACCGGGACCAGGATCAAAGGGAACGGAAATGTAACTACTGAAACCCGCAGCATGCCTGCATTTAACAAGGTCGTGAACGAAGGCTCCTTTGATGTGTATATCATACAGGATTCTGTTTATGAAGTAACCATTGAAGCCGAATCAAACCTGATCTCCAGCATCAGGACCAATATGTCGGGAAGCACACTGATCATCGACACCAAAGACAATCTGAAGAATACTTATCCGATGAAACTTTATATCCGGACGCCGGATGTAAATGGTGTTTCACTAAGCGGCTCTGGTATCATCGACCTCGGAACCGTAGTCACCACAAGCCTTGAGGTGCAATTATCCGGCTCCGGAAATATCACAGGTTCGGTTGATGCCGACGATCTCAGCATAAGCATTAATGGGTCAGGAGATGCCTCCATGACTGTAGTATGCACTACCATTGAAACTTCCATTAGCGGATCCGGAAGCATGCAGTTTAATGGATCCGCAACCATAGCTCATTTTAATATCAGCGGTTCCGGGGCAGTGAAGGCTTACGAATTTGAACTGAAAAACTGTTATACAAACATCTCAGGGTCTGGTGATATGTTTGTAAATGTATCAGATATTCTTGATGTCAAGATCTCCGGCAGCGGGTCAATATATTTTATGGGATATCCGCAGATCACAAGTGATATTACTGGCTCAGGTAGTATTATTAGCGTGAACTAAAGGTGCCAGGTGCTAGCTACTGGGATATAAAATGCGTCCGTCACGTTTGGTTTTTCCAACCTGGCGGGCGTTTGTCATTGTCCATTGTCCATTGACCATTGCCCATTTCTCATGGTCTCCCACTCCATAACTTTAAGTACTCCAAGTGCTCCAAGTACTCTAAGTACTTTAAGTACTCTAAATACTTTAAATATCTTTGCCCCAAACTTAATCAGATAACAGAAAGAAGCAACAGATGAACAAAAAGTCCGGAAAACTAGCCCTGATCACAGGAGCTTCAGCTGGCATAGGGAAAGAACTGGCCAAAATACATGCCGCTTGCGGAGGAGATCTTTTACTTATCGCGAGAAGGAGGGACCGACTGGAATTGATCAAAACCGAACTGGAAGAGAAGTATGATGTTATGGTGTATATCATGGCCATCGACCTTGCAGAGCAGGATGCACCGGAAAGAATATTCAAGGAAGTAAAAAGGCTGGGCCTTAAGGTCGATTACCTGATCAACAATGCTGGGTTCAGCCAGCAGGGATATTTTCATGAGATAAGCTGGAAGGTACAGGAATCAATGATTATGGTGAACGTAATGGCCATGGTAAGGCTTACCCACTTATTATTGCCTGGAATGCTGGAAGCTAAGCTGGGTAAAATTATGTTTGTTGCATCATCAGCTGCTTTTGCTCCGGGAGGACCACTGCAGGCAATTTATTATGCCTCAAAATCATTTCTTGTTTCCTTTTCCCGAGGCTTAGCCGGAGAGCTCTCGAAAACCAACATAAGCATAACCGCCCTATGCCCAGGAGCTACCGCAACAGAATTTGAAAAGACATCAGGCCTTGATAAAACGCCTCTTTTTTCAAAGGAAAAGGTATTTACAGCCACTGAAGTGGCTTCAGATGGATACCAGGCCATGCTTGATGGTGATTTGATAAAGATGACCGCCCTGACCCCTGCAAATAGATTTGTACTTAAAAACATGAACATCTTTCCCACTAAAAGGGTTTTGCAACAGATCAAGACCCGTCAGCAAACTAAAGGCTAAACGCCATACTCATTTCCCATTTCTCATAGTCTCTCCCTCTCATATTCTCACCCTCTCATAGTCTCCTCATCTCCCGCCCCCCCATCCCCAACTTTAAGTACTCCAGGTACTCTAAGTACTTTAAGTATTTTAAGTGCTCTAATTACTCTAATTACTTCACTTTGTAACAAAAACATCCCCAACTAAGTAAAAACCCCTAGGCAATAATGGATATAATCACTTAACGGGTGCACATGTCTTAATGTCTAAATTTGATACCAGGGTTATAAGGCATCCATCCTGACCGGAGGCAAGCCTTTGTTTTCAAGCTTAATAACGATCAAAGCGGAAAACCCTGAACGAATTACGAGGGTAAACAATTTGTAACAAAACCAAAGCTTTATCAAATTATGAAGAAACTTACTATTATGCTTAGCTGCATATTTTTTGTGGCGGCACAAATAAATGGTCAGGCAGTGACCAACAAGACTGCCCTGAATGAATTCTCACAACAAAAGGCAGCAGAGTTCCAGGTCAAAAAAGCAGAAGCTTTAAACTTTGCAAATCAGAACAATCTCCCATTCATTATTGACAATGATGAAGTATTGATGGAGCTGATGTACATCGATGATCTGGGTCAGCCACAATATTATATCACCAATAACACCAATGCATCGGCTACCGTTTCAACCAATAAGGTTAATTCGGGTGGAGGTTATGGTTATAGCCTCGATGGCACCGGAATGACCGTGCATGAGTGGGATGGCGGTGCAGTACTTAGCACTCACCAGGAATACAGCGGAAGGGTTGTTATGGGAGATGGGGCTACCACCACCCACTATCACTCAACACACGTCGCAGGCACAATGATCGCCTCCGGTGTGGTTGCTAATGCCAAGGGAATGGCTCCTAATGCAGATTTAAGGGCTTTCGACTGGAATAGTGATGAAGCGGAGATGGCCAGTGAGGCAGCAAATAACAATGCACTCGTATCAAACCACTCCTATGGGTATGGTCGTGGCTGGGTATGGACAGGAACCACATGGCAGTGGTATGGGAATACCAGCATCAGTACACAGGAGGATTATCTTTTTGGTTTCTATGATGACCAGGCACAATCCTGGGATCAAATCGCATACAATGCACCATATTACCTGATTTTCAAATCAGCAGGAAATGATCGTGGAGATGGCCCTTCGAATCCGCAATATCCACTCGATGGTCCGTACGATTGTGTATCACATGCCAGCTTAGCCAAGAATGTCTTATCCGTTGGTGCGGTTAATGATATACCCGGAGGCTATACAGACCCTTCAAGTGTGGTTATCAGCTCTTTCAGCGCCTGGGGACCTGTAGATGACGGCCGTATCAAACCTGATGTGGTTGCAAACGGTGTAAGCTTGTATTCTACTGATAATGGCAACAACACTGATTACACATCTTTGAGTGGCACCTCCATGTCGAGCCCTTCGGCTGCAGGATCTGCCATCCTTCTTCAGGAACATTATGAAAACCTGAACGGAACAGGAACCTTTATGCTTGCTTCAAGCCTTAAAGCGGTGATCATACATACCGCGGATGAAGCTGGAAGTTATGATGGCCCTGACTATGAATTTGGATGGGGACTGATGAATACTCTCACAGCTGCTGAGGTGATATCTGATGATGCATCTCTCAATACCATAGAAGAAATAACACTGAATAGCGGAACCAGCTATCAGCGAACAGTTACTGCAGATGGCAGTGAGCCTTTAAAGGTGACCATCGTTTGGACAGACGTTGCAGGGACACCGGTAGGTGCTTCACTCGATCCAAGCGATGCGATGATCGTGAATGAACTCGATCTTAGGATCACACAGGCTTCCAATACGTATTACCCCTGGAAACTTGACCGGAATAACCCTTCCAATGCAGCCACACGTAGTGGAGAGAATAATGTAGACAATGTGGAGGTGGTTACCATCGACAACCCTATCGCTGGAATGGACTACACAATAGTTGTAGACCATGATGGATCACTTTCAGGAGGATCACAGGTGTTTTCTTTGGTTGTGACCGGAATCGGAACAGCCACACCCCTTCCTCCGCTTGCAGACTTTTCAGCAGATGAAACAAATCCTCTTACTGGCTCAACAGTTACCTTTACAGATCTTTCAACCAACGGTCCCACAAGCTGGACCTGGTCATTTGATCCGGCAACAGTCACTTTTGTGAACGGGACAAATTCGGGCTCGCAATATCCGGAAGTTACCTTTAATGCAGCCGGAAGTTATGATGTTACACTCGTTGTTACAAATGCATATGGATCAGACTCAGAAGTAAAGACTTCTTTTATCAATGCCAGCGAACCGCAGCCATTCTCACTACCGTGGACTGAAGATTTTGAAGGAGCCATAACGACAACCTATACGGCCAATACAGCAAGTGTTAATGGTCTGCCGGAATGGAGCTATGAAAAAACTGCCAATGGGCGGTTACGTTTTACTGCAGGTAGTGGTTTCTATTTATCAGGAAGTCATGCGGCAACCATTGATGCGAATCCATCAGGAAGCTATTCGGTAAATTACTTAACTGCTACGCTGAACCTTACGGATTATGCTGCTTCCTCAAGCCTGGAGCTGTCATTTAATTTTATGCATCATGGAGAAGAATCACATGCGAACGACCGTGTTTGGATCAGGGGTAGCAATACCGATAGCTGGATAGAGATCTACGACCTGTATTCGAATCGTGGAACTGCAGGTGCCTGGAACTATGTGAATCAAGTTGATATTGATGCACTGCTCGGCGGAGCGGGGCAATCACCCTCAGCCACCTTTCAGATCCGTTTCGGGCAGGAGGATAACTACCCTGCCACCAGCACTACAGCCAGCGATGGATTTTCCTTCGATGATATCACCATCAAGGAGATCGATCCCAATGCATACATCATTAATACATTCCCATATTCACAGAGCTGGGAAGATGGTATAGGTTTATGGAGCCAGGGAAACAATGATGATTTCGACTGGAGCCGAAACAGCGGAGGAACTCCTTCCAGCTCGACCGGCCCCTTAGGTGCCCACGATGGAAGCTATTATATGTTTACTGAATCATCAAGTCCCAGGGCTAATGGCGATGAAGCCCACCTGGAAGCGACTTTTAACTTCACTGCCCTTCAAACACCAGAGCTATCATTTTTCTACCATATGTTTGGGGTTTCTATAGCTTCATTGCATGTGGATGTTTACGACGGAGTTTGGAATAACAGTGTATGGTCAGCCGTTGGGCCCCAGCAAAGTGCACAGGGTGACCCATATGAACAAGCGGTGATAGATCTCTCTGCATGGGGCGGACAAAACAATATTGTTGTTCGTTTCAGGGGAGTTGTCGGAAGTGGTGCCGGATCAACCTATTACAGTGATATTGCGATTGACCTCATCGAGGTAAACGGCAGTAGCACACCAAATCCACCGGAAGCTGATTTTTCAGCAAACAATACCAATATTGGGACTGGTGGAAGCGTACAGTTTACCGACTTGTCATCATACAATCCAACTGAATGGGAATGGACCTTTGAAGGAGGTTCACCTGCAAACAGCGCTGAGCAGAATCCGAGTATATCCTATAGTACTGCAGGGACCTATACTGTTACTTTGACGGCCACTAATACCATCGGTTCCGATACGGAAACCAAGACTGGATATATTACGGTGATTGATCCGCCAGTGGCTGATTTCATAGCTGATATAACAACGATTGATGCAGGACAAAGTGTTCGGTTTACTGATCTTAGTATTAACAATGCTGATACATGGTCCTGGACTTTCGAAGGAGGAACACCAACAAGCAGCAATGCCCAGCATCCACAAATAATTTATAACACCGCTGGAACTTATACCGTAACGCTCATAGCAAGCAATGCATATGGGTCAGATACTGAAACAAAAACCAATTATATAACGGTTAACGCAATTCCCACACCACCCGTTGCCGAATTCAGTGCCAATAATACATCTGTGTTTACAGGTGAGTCGGTTAGCTTTACCGATCTTTCAACAAATAATCCAGCTTCCTGGTCATGGACTTTTAATGGTGGGGATCCTTCCAGCAGTACAGATCAACATCCAAACGTAAACTATAATACTGTGGGAGTCTATACCGTTGAGCTTACCGTAAGCAATGCCGATGGGTCAGATACAGAAACCAAGGTCGACTACATTACAGTTACTGACCCGCCAACAAGCACCGAACTCAGTTTTACAGATTTTGAAGGAGGTTGGGGCATCTGGACTGACGGAGGCGGTGATTGTTCACTGTATACTTCTGGAACCTACGCATGGAGTGGAAGCAATGCTGCTGACATTCAGGATAATTCCGGTGTTGCATCTTCATTTTATATGACCAATGGTGCAGATATTCATACGGATAATTATACTAAACTGGAGATAGAATTCTACTTCATTGCGATCAGTATGGATAATACCAAAGAAGACTTCTGGGTACAGTATTTTGATGGAACCACCTGGCATACTGTGGCCGTCTTTACGAAGGGAATAGATTTCGACAATAACGCATTCTATGTTGCTACAGTAAATGTGTTTGAGGAAGACTATGTTTTCCCCAGTGATATGAAAATCAGGTTCATGTGTGATGCCAGTGGGAACAGGGATGATGTCTATATTGATGATATCAGGATTACAGCAAATTATGACAATACGTCTAATGCACGATTGGTGTTAGTTAAACCCCCGCTCAGTCAACCATTTGTCTCCTCACATGAAATTGAGGAATTCCAAATGAAAATTTATCCTAACCCTGTGCAGGATCAGTTGAAGATTGAGGTACCAGGATCGGAAGATCTGCAAGTATATATCTTCAGCGTCACAGGACAATTGATGTTTGAAGGGAAAGAACTTGATATACAGGAAAGCATCAATGTCGCCAGCTACAAGAAAGGTTTATATATTGTGAAGGTGATCAGCGATGGTGAAGTATTTACCACAAAGCTCATCAAGCAATAACCCTTTGATAATGCTTGAACCCTCTGCTTTACCCGGCAGGGGGTTTTTTTATAGAAGATAGAAGAATGAAGAAGTGGATATAAGAAGGAGAAGGAGATGGTGGAAGGAAAAGTACTTCTTCTCTCTTCTATCCTCTATCTGCAATCGTCCTTAAAAATCTCTCTTCTACAATCTCTTGCTGAATCCGAGTTATCGAGTTATCAGTAACGAATATCAGAGTACTAGGAATTTCCTGGCTATGATCGTCAATGGACGAACAAATAGCACATACAATTCTTGAGTAACACGCCAGTTTGAGCCCTGAATCTTCAGACTCTCAGGATCGGCAGGGTTTTTTTATAGAAGATAGAAGAATGAAGAAGTGGATATAAGAAGGAGAAGGAGATGGTGGAAGGAAAAGTACTTCTTCTATCTTCTATCCTCTTCTGCAATCGTCTTCAAAAATCTCCTTCTACAATCCCTTGTGAATACCTCGAGTATCGAGTAACGAATATCGAGAGTACCAGGAATTTCCTGGCTATGATCGTCAATGGACGAACAAATAGCACATACAATTCTTGAGTAACACGCCAGTTTGAAGCCCTGAATCTTCAGACTCTTAGGATCGGCAGGTTTTTTTATAGAAGATAGAAGAATGAAGAAGTGGATATAGGAAGGAGAAGGAGATGGTAGGAGGAAAAGTACTTCTTCTATCTTCTATCCTCTTCTGCAATCGTCTTCAAAAATCTCCTTCTACAATCCCTTGTGAATACCGAGTATCGAGTATCGAGTAACGAATATCGAGAGTACCAGGAATTTCCTGGCTATGATCGTCAATGGACGAACAAATAGCACATACAATTCTTGAGTAACACGCCAGTTTGAAGCCCTGAATCTTCAGACTCTTGGGATCGGCAGGTTTTTTTATAGAAGATAGAAGAATGAAGAAGTGGATATAGGAAGGAGAAGGAGATGGTGGAAGGAAAAGTACTTCTTCTCTCATCTATCGCATTGTCCTTACTCTTTCAACGTTCTCATCTTACTCTCGACCATCTCAATTCTCCATTCCATCCAACATCCTAGCTTTTAGCCCGAATTTTCATACCCACAGAATCGGCAGGTTTTTTTATAGAAGATAGAAGAATGAAGAAGTGGATATAGGAAGGAGAAGGAGATGGTAGGAGGAAAAGTACTTCTTCTATCTTCTATCCTCTTCTGCAATCGTCTTTAAAAATCTCCTTCTACAATTCCTTGTGGATACCGAGTAACGAGTAACGAGTATCGAATATGAAAATCGAATAACGGGTGTTATTATGGAATTTCGTATGGGACCTCAATCCTGATATCCTCTGATGATGCACCGATCAGGAGCTGATATTGGCCTTCGGGAAGCATGTAGCAGGCCTTATCAATATCCCACCTTTTCAAATAATCTTTCTCAATGTACATGATGACTTCCCGTTTTTCTCCAGGATTCAGGCCAATTCTCTCGAAATGAACCAGGGTTTTTATTGGGGTTCCGGGAGCTGAGCCAGGATGTTTACAGTATACCTGGATTACTTCAAAGCCTGCCACGTTGCCGGTGTTCTCAATCGTCATTCTTAGCAACAAATATCCATTGTCATAATTCTGAATGTGCGCAGGCCCATATTCATAAGTACTGTAAGACAATCCATGCCCAAAGGGGTATAATACTTTCCCTTTGAAGAAACGATATGTCCGGCCAGCCATGCTGTAATCATCGAAAGGAGGGAGGTCGTCGGTGCTTTTATAAAATGTAACAGGAAGCCGGCCTGAAGGATTTTTGTCACCAAAAATGATATCAGCCACTGCATTACCCCCTTCTTCTCCCGGGTACCATGCAAACAATAATGCATCAGCCATTTTAGCCACTTCGGGCATGGCAATAGCACTGCCTCCGGTCATTACTACAACTAGCTTTTTATCGCCAATCCGTTCTTTCAGTTTCCGGATGTATTCCACCTGGTTTTCCGGCAGCTCAATACGGGTTCGGTCACCGCCTTCCAGGTTCAGCATGGCATCCCCTTGCTCACCCTCAAGTAACCGGTTGATGCCCATCACAGCAATCACTACATCTGCAAATCCTGTATGCCAGAAACCATAAAATATGCTGTCGTTGTTCAGCAATACGCCCGTGGTGTGATCTACGGCAATGGCAGGACCAGCATGTCCAACAATACCTTCGAGGATGGTCACCATCTCTCCGGAATATCCATTATAGTTTCCCACCAGGGCAGACAGGTCGGCTGCCATGGGGCCGGTCACCAAAATTCCATTAATGCTATCCCTGTTCAAGGGTAATACACCATCATTTTTAAGCAATACAATGGATTGAACTGCTGCTTTCCGGGCCAGATCGCGATGAGCCTGGCAATTCACTACATCTAGCCCATAAGAGGCAAATGGATTCAGGCTGTCGGGATCGAACAGGCCTAATTTAAACCTGGTTTTTAGCAAAGGCTTGAGGATCTGATCTACTTTTTCTTCGGTGATCATCCCTGAATCTACAGCAGCAGGGAGATATTTATAAATATATCCACAATTCAGATTTACACCGGCATTTGCTGCCATGACTGCTGCTTCTGTCCTGGTTTCCACCACCCGGTGCCTTGCCCAGATATCATCGAGAGCCCAACAATCGGAAACAATATGTCCGTCGAATCCATATTCGTCTCGTAAAATATCCTGCAAAAGAAAAGGACTTCCACAGCAGGGTTCATCATAGGTGCGGTTATAGGCACACATGACTGCCTCTACTTTGGCCCCAACAAGTTTTCGAAATGCGGGAAGGTAAGTTTCCCTGAAGTCGATCTCGCCGGGTATGGCATTGAAATGATGACGGGAGGCTTCCGGACCGCTGTGTACAACATAATGTTTGGCACAGGCAGCTGCCTTGAGGTATTTTGGATGATCTCCCTGAAGCCCATTTACGAAGGATTGGCCCATCCTTGACGTAAGGTGTGGATCTTCTCCATACGTTTCCTGCCCCCGGCCCCATCGAGGGTCGCGAAAAATATTCACGTTGGGCGACCAGAACGAAAGTCCCATATTTTGTGCCCGATGACCTTTACGGACTGCAGCATGGTGTTTGGCCCTGGCCTCCTCAGAAATGGCTTCCGCTATGCGAAAAATTAAATCAACATTAAATGTAGCCGCCAGGCCAATAGCCTGCGGGAAAACAGTGGCTTCTCCGGCACGCCCAACCCCATGCAAACATTCGCTCCACCAATTGTAATCTGGTATTCCAAGGCGATCAATAGCCGGGCTGTTATACAGCATTAAAGAGGCTTTCTCTTCAAGGCTTAATTTCATGATCAAATCAGTCACACGATCATCAATCGGCACTGAAGGATCCAGGTAGGGGTATGCGTAGTTTTGGGCCTGTATGCATATGGAGCCCAAAAGCAGAATAATGAAAAAGGATGTTTTTTTCATAAAATATTACATTAATCAGTGATATTCGAAACTCGAAACTTGAAACTCGAAACTTGAAACTCGAGAACTGCATTTCTCGTATTCGCTCGAAATGACTAAAAATACTAATCTATCAAGAATGTTTCTCCATGCAATCGCAGCTCCAAAAGCATTTCCCCTTCAGTTCCTCTAAAATTGCATGATACTTCAATCGTATTTTTTCCTGTGTTGACATTCAATATGCTCTTTTCGAGACTGATTGATTTGAGTAATTGCCAATCGGGAGAGAACACACTTGCAAACTCCCCATTGAACTTCAGGTGTTCCCCCTCATTGAGTTTCACAGGAATGGTGATCAGCCTGTTGCCGCTGATCTCAATTTCCGGATTGATCACAGTGCCCTTCTTTGAGCTTATGATGAATTTCAACATCTGTGCATTGCCTGGATTTTCAAATTCGATGGATGTGGTGACAGGCTCACCCGGTTGCCGCTGGCGGTATTCATGAGTGATCCTGAACGTATGTATCCTTGTCAGCTGATAAGCATCATCATCACTTTTGCTCAGCCGGAATTCGTTGTTCACATCTTCCATCAGGCTTTTCTGTTCCGCGGAGAAAATGCCTTTCATGCGGGCATCCTCCCAGAGGGCGATAGCAGCCAGGATCTCATCGGTGAAGCCATTCTTTTCAAATGACTCATACGAGCTTACAAAAGCAAAACCGGCATCGAAAGCAGCTGACCTGGCAAGTAACCATTCTATATCTTCCAGGCTGGTTTCGGGTTTCATCAGGAACCAGCCCAACATATTCGGGATGTAATTTCGGTCGAAATATTTCTGGTTCTTCAGGCGGTATTCGGTCTGGCTTTCACGGAAACCGGCATACCAGGGTTCTCCCCAGTTCATTCGGGTGAAAATATGCCAGAAGTAGTGAGAGGAGCGGCTGGCATCGGCAATGTAATGCGAACGGATGTTGTCATTTAACTTATTAAACCAGGTGCTGGTAAAAAGGATCTCTCCATAATTACCCAGTCCTGTGGAACGGCAGCCTTCCAGGCCATCAAAAGAGATCTGCCTCACCCCGGTTTCATTATAAAGTAAGGCAATATTTTCCGCGATCTCAAAGGTCAGTTCCGGATTCGACAGCAACACTTTATAGGCATGGTCGGCCAGCTTAAATGCAGTATCCGATTGCTGGTGTCTTGCAGGGAGGGTGCCAAATGCTCCCCTCTGGCAATCAATCAGTGTCCAGGGCTCGGTTTCGCTGATGGCTGCGTAGCGAATGATTTCATCACCAATACGAATTGCTTTCAGGTAATTGTTTTTGAACTGATTGAAACGGGAGGGATCCCTGATCATGATCTTTTTTGCAGAGGGGCTGATGGCCCTGGCGAGGATACTGTATCCGACCTCAGCCAGGCGTTTGTCGGGCCGTGGACTCACATAGGCATCATTGGTGGTAATAAAATTAGAAAGCGTATGCAAACCGATTGAGATGCCTTTTTGGTCGGCTTTATTCACACAATTTTTCAGGCTTTCCCTCCCATCAGGGAAGAAGGATCTGTTCAGTTTAAAATGCCCCCAGCTTTCAAAGGGACCGCTATGATAGAGGTATTTGAGTCCGGCCTGCGCCGTATATGCTATTGCTTTGTCGATATTGTCTTCACCAAAGCCCAGGATCATATAGGCCGAAGATGCCTCCGGGGCCAGCTTGCTCCATTGGCCATTCAATTCTGGGTGGGGAAGTCCCTCAGCAGTTTCAATACTTGAAATGCTGTTGAGCACTTCTTCAGGGGAGCAGCCAAAAATGGCCACAGATGAGCCGATCAGACCTCCATCATCATAGGATTTGATCAGATAATTATTGTATCCCCAGTTGGCAACAGACCTATCGTTATAGCGGTTTCGGCAATAAGCATGCAGTGCACTGCCGCCCTCCACCGGCCGGGCAGCTTCAATACGGTAAAGTGTGTGGCCGATCCCTCCCTTTTTGAGGTCAGAATAATCGCCCTGGTCGAAATAATCCATCTCCGGCATTACATCATTTTCCAGCCAGGGATACCCTCCCAGGGTTTTAGGGTTGAGGGATTGTATACCGATGGCGAAATCGATGTTTCTGACAACCCCAACGGTTTCGCCTATGGTTTCACCAATATCGGTATATATGGGTCCCCAGATGACGAGATCAGGCTTATCAGTTGAACGGATGTTGAACAACTCAAATGACAGGTAATCCTGATGCTGCTTCACTTTCACTTTCACTTCCCTGTCGCCCGGGAAATTGAAATACAGCATGTTTTCCCCACGCCTGAAATCAACAGATATGGGAGCTATAATCTCCTCCTCAAAACGCATGTGGATGAGATAGGATGCGGAGTCAACCAGTAAATGATCTCCTCCTTTATCAAGATCATAAAGGTGGGTGATCCTGCCATTTTTATCCATATTGATGCCAAGGTCTCCGGCAATGAATTCAAATTTATCATCGAAAGTGGAACAGGCATTAATGATCCAGGGCAAGTAATAGGAAAAATGGGATTCGGAATTTCATAGGAGGTAGGTTTTGGGTATAAATTTAGGATTTTATTTAACCACTTGACCAGTAAAGATTGATCAAAGTTCGCGAAGACTTTTCTTTGTGTCCTTTCAAAGGTCTTTGCGTTCTTTGCCGTGATAGAAAATTCTTACTTTTACTTTTCAATCAAATCTATTTAAAAGCAGATTTTGTAACTAAAATTAGTGGATGAGGAACGATACTATTTTTTAACCAATTTATTCAAAAAGCAGTATGAAATCTTGGGGGAGTCTAATTTTAGCGTTAGCAGTTTTGTTCAATGCGCAGCTCGGGGCGCAAACCGTAACACAAACAATCAGGGGCAAGGTAATTGATGCCGAAAGCCAGGTGTCTCTGCCAGGTGCAACAGTGATCATTCTCGACAGTGATCCACTGATCGGAGCCACGACAGACCCATTCGGAAATTTTGCAATTGAGAATGTTCAACTTGGCCGCTATGATATACAGGCCAGTTTTATAGGTTATGAACCCTATATAATGAAAGAGGTTCAACTGGGATCTTCCAAGGAAGCTGTTATTGATTTTCGTTTACAGGAATCCCTTACTAGTTTAGATGAGGTGGTAATCAAAGCGGAGGATAATAAGGATGCAGCCATCAACACAATGGCAACGGTTAGTGCCAAACAGATAAACATGGACGAGGCCCGGCGCTATGCCGGGGGGATGGATGACCCTGCCCGCCTGGCATCTACTTTTGCCGGAGTTTCTGGCAACCTGTCGGGGAACGGGATCGTGATACGGGGAAATGCACCAAAAGGGCTCTTGTGGCGGATGGAAGGGATACAGATCAGTAATCCAAATCACTTTGCCAACATAACTGTTTTTGGCGGAGGTGCTTTTACCGCGCTAAGTACCCAGCTTATGGCCAATTCCGATTTCTACACCGGGGCCTATCCGGCAGAATATGGTAACGGCCTCTCCGGTGTTTTCGACATTAAAATGCGTAATGGAAACAATCAAAAACGTGAATATAGTTTCCAGGTCGGAACCCTGGGGCTTGATGTTGGCGCAGAAGGTCCGTTTAAAAAGGGCGGACAATCGTCATACCTTTTCAACTACCGTTATTCAACATTTGCACTGATCGCACCATTGCTGCCTGAAAATGCAGGAGGAATTAAATATCAGGATCTCTCTTTTAAACTAAATTTTCCCACCAAAAAAGCAGGCACCTTCTCGCTATGGGGTATTGGTGCCCTCGATTTCTCAGGACAAAAAGTCAATGAGAATATCGATGAATGGGAATATAAGAAAGATGCAGAGAAGGCTGACAGTAAGCAAGATATGGGGGTAGTAGGTTTTACAAACAAACTTATCATTGGCCGGAGTTCTTTTCTGAACACATCATTGGCGGCATCTGGAAATGGAATATCATGGGACCTTGCACGCCAGGATAGCATGCTTGTTCTCCACCCGGTGGAAAAAGTTAAAAATGACACCTGGAAGTTTACGCTTTCATCATACCTCAACCATAAATTCAGTGCCCGACACACCAACCGAAGCGGGATCATCGTAAACCATGTATTTTATGATGTACTGATCCAGGCGGCTCAAAAAGCCGGGGAGCCCATGACTACCTATGCCAATAGTGACGGCTACAGTACACTGATCCAGGCATATTCCCAATCGAAGATTATGCTGACAGAAAAATGGACTTTGAACCTTGGGGTTCACACGCAATACTTTACATTGAATGGTCACTATACAGTAGAGCCGAGGGCTGCCATCCGATGGGCTTTCGATCCTAAGCAGGCCCTAAGTTTTGGATATGGGAACCATAGCCAGCTTGAAATGATCGGCATCTATCTGGCAGAACAACAGGGTCCAGAGGGCAGCAATATGCCTAATAAGAACCTTGATTTTTCGCGAGCAAATCACTTTGTATTGGGATATGATCTGTCGATCAATGAAAACATGCGGTTTAAGGCGGAACTTTACTATCAGCACCTTTATAATATCCCCGTCATCGATAATACATCATATTCAATGTTAAACCTGGAGCAGGAATGGTTTATTAACGAAGCACTGCTTAACAATGGAACGGGCACAAACTTCGGCATTGACCTCACCCTGGAAAGATACCTTCATAGAGGTTTTTTCTTCCTGGTAACGGGATCACTCTTTGATGCAAAATATGTGGGAGGGGACCAGATTGAACGTAGTTCACGCTTTAATAAAGGCTATGTGGCAAACCTTATGGTGGGAAAAGAATGGCAGCTTGGAAAAAGAAATAAAAGCAATGTGGTAGGTATCAGCGGCCGGCTGAATTTCACCGGCGGTGACCGGATCAGTCCGGTAGATGTTGAAGCCAGCGAAATTGCACAGGACGTGATTTATGATGAGACCAGGGCCTTTGAGGATCGCAAACCAAATGTATTTCATTTTGACGTTTCGCTCAACTATCGTATCAACAAACCAAAACATTCGAGCATCTTTTCAATACAAATAATTAATGTTCTGGGCTCACCCGAGTTTTATGGTTACATATACAATTATGAGAACAACACCATTGATAAAGATGAGGAATCTATCTTGCTTCCATCGATTAGTTACAGGATAGAATTTTAGGACTATTTACCTCACCCACTAACCCCCCATTCCCCTTCTCCTCTGGAGAGGGGAACAGGGTGAGGTGAATTCTGAAATCCTTACCTTTACCCCACATCAAATCAATTGCCATGAAAAACTTCCTCTCCCTCTTCATGATCATTGCTTTTTGCGGATCTGTTTTCGCTCAAAGCGACACCCTCCGCATTCAAACCTTTAGCTGGGATGATCCCAGTCCGGAGGGCTGGAGCTCCCCTTATCGAGGAGTGTTTGATTTTCCCGATGATGATCGCAGCTGGGAGAAGATCCTGATGATACGATCGCTTAAATGTGATTCGGCTACCAAAGGAGATAAATACCCCTGCGGGGAATGGGATTATCATACCCACACGATGATCTATCTGCCGAAAGGCGATACCGTGGAAGGATTTGAACTGGGAAGCTTCATCACCCCTTATGGAAAGCGGCTTAAAATGGGTGGGGAGAATGGCTGGACATGGGTATATGATGTTACGGATTATGCTCCATTGCTCAGGGGAAAGGTCGACCTGAAATCAGGCAATAACCAGGAGATGCTTGATATGAGATTCATCTTTATTGAGGGAAGCCCGCCCAGGGATGTATTGTCGGTGGAAAACCTATACCCGCAAGGGTTGTATAAGTATAGCTCATCTCGCCGATGACTCCATATTTAAGGCCAGAAGCATCGTTTTGAACCCGAAAGCTTCAGGCTTTATGCTGAGGGCAAGGATTTCCGGCCATGGGCATAATGGCCCACGAAACTGCTGTGAATGGGACAGCAAGACCCATACCTACTATATAAATGAATGGGATCATTTTCGCTGGAATGTTTGGACCGATTGTGGTTTTAATGCCATCTATCCCCAGGGTGGTACCTGGCCTTTCGACAGGGCAGGATGGTGTCCGGGAACCAAAGTTGACGAGCATGATTTTGAACTAACAGAGTTTATCCATCCGGGCGATACTGTCAGCATTGATTATGGCATTGAGATGTACAGAGACAATGGTGAAAAGGATGGCGAATTTCGCATGTCGCACCAGCTTTTCTCCTACGGTCCGCCGAATTTTAAACTCAATGCAGCCATTGAAGATATCATCGCACCAAGCAACAAGGACACCTATAGCCGTATCAATCCAATTTGTTCCAATCCCATTATCATGATCAGGAACCTGGGCGAATTTCCATTGAAAACCGTTTTAATCAGCTATGGCCTGAAAGATGGTCCTAAAAGCGAATATCGCTGGAGCGGAAACCTTGAGTTTCTGGAAAAAGAAGAGGTGTTTCTTCCTGCCCCCGACTGGCAGGATCATGAAAGGAGTCTTGTTTTTGAGGTGGAGCTTCTTAACCCGAACAAGGGTGAAGATGAGCAGCCGGGAAATAATGTAATGAGTTCGATGGTTGTCCCCCCCGAAATATTACCGGCACAATTTGTTTTGTATATCGAGACGAACAACCTTGGCCGTGAGCGTGACAATGCCTATTTACTTACCGATGAGTGTGGGGCAGAAGTATATTCAAGGGAAGACTTTACAACCGACACCCTGTTCAGGGATGAGATAAGCCTAATGCCGGGCTGTTATGAATTTCGGCTGACAGATCAGGTGGAGGATGGCATGAATCGCCATTGGTGGTATCGTAATGAAAACCCTGACCTGATGGGCAAGAATGGGAAACTGGAAATCCATGACATGGAAGGGAATGTGATCAGGAAGTTTCCTTATGATTTTGGGCAGGAAATACTTTACCGTTTCTCGGTAAAGAATGAATAATGATTATATCCTATTGAATAGTGCAGATTGGTATCGAAAAGTATAGATTTGGGAGAATCATAATACTTTGTACTTGATACTATGTACTAATTACTATTTTTGCAGCATGGCAAACAACGAGGATTTTTTTAAGAAAGTGATTTCCCATGCCAAGGAGTATGGGTTTGTGTTTCCGTCGAGCGAGATATATGATGGTTTAAGTGCTGTTTACGACTATGGACAGTATGGTGTAGAGTTGAAGAATAATATCAAGGCCTACTGGTGGAAAGCCATGGTGCAAGCCCACGATAACATTGTTGGTGTGGATTCGGCCATCTTTATGCATCCCACGATATGGAAGGCCTCTGGGCATGTTGATGCTTTCAGCGACCCCATGATCGACAATAAAGATTCCAAGAAAAGATACAGGGCAGATGTGCTGGTAGAGGATTATCTGGCTAAGATTGAAACCAAGATCAACAAGGAAGTGACCAAGGCAGCCAAACGTTTCGGCGACAGTTTTGATGAGGCGCAGTTTGTGGCTACCAACCCCAGGGTGATGGGATATAATGAGAAGATAGAGGATATCAAAAAGCGCCTCTATTCGGCCATGGATGACGACGACCTGGCGGGATTCAAACACCTGATTGAAGACCTTGAAATTGCCTGCCCGGTATCCGGCTCAAGAAACTGGACCGATGTGCGTCAGTTCAACCTCATGTTTTCAACACAAATGGGTTCCCTTTCTGAAGGGGCCAATGAAATATTCCTTCGTCCGGAAACTGCACAGGGGATTTTTGTGAATTTTCTCAATGTGATGAAATCCGGCAGAATGAAAGTGCCATTTGGTATCGCCCAGATCGGAAAGGCATTCAGAAATGAGATCGTCGCCAGGCAGTTTATCTTCCGTATGCGTGAATTCGAGCAAATGGAAATGCAATTTTTTGTAAAACCCGGCGAAGAACTCAAGTGGTTTGAATACTGGAAGGAAGAACGCTTGAAATGGCATCTCTCCATGGGCATTCCGGCTGAGAAATATCGCTTTCATGATCATGAAAAGCTTGCACATTATGCCAATGCTGCCACTGATATCGAATTTGAATTCCCGATCGGCTTCAAAGAACTTGAAGGAATTCATTCCAGGACTGATTTCGATCTTAATGCCCATCAAGAGTATTCGGGCAAAAAATTGCAGTACTTCGATCCTGAATTGAATCAGAATTATGTGCCTTATGTTGTGGAGACCTCCATTGGCCTCGACAGGACTTTCCTGGCCGTTATCAGTCACTCTTTTACAGAAGAGAAATTGAAGACGGTTCCGAACGTGTGGTGATGAAGATACCTCCCGTACTGGCACCGATCAAGGCCGCCATCCTGCCCCTGGTAAAAAAAGATGGTATGCCGGAAAAAGCCAGGGAAATCATGGACAAGCTGAAAATGGATTTCATGTGCCAGTATGATGAGAAAGATGCCATTGGCCGGCGCTACAGAAGACAGGATGCTATTGGAACCCCTTATTGCATCACTGTTGATCATCAAACACTGGAAGATAACACGGTCACCATCCGCGAACGCGACAGCATGAAGCAGGATCGTATTGCTATCGAAGAAATTGCTGAGATCATCCGGAACAGGATTAAATCTTAAGACCTAAACTCTAATTCTAAATTCTAAGCAAATTCCAATTCTCAAAATACTAAACCCTAAACTATTCTAATCTAGAACATTGAATTTGTTTAGAATTTAGGTATTAGAGCTTAGGATTTATTATTGTAGGCTGTCATGGTCAGATCAATGCCCTTTACAATAAAGCTCTTCACCATTTCAATGGCTGTTTTCACCTTTGGGATCATATTTTCCTCTTCTTCGCTGGTCCATTTGCCAAGAACATAGTCAGACTGGTATCCACGTGAAAAATCGTTTCCGATGCCTACCCTCAGACGGGGGAATGCCTCTGTTCCAAGGGTAATGATGATATTTTCGAGCCCATTATGGCCTCCATCGCCGCCTTTTTTACGCATACGGAGGGTTCCCAGGGGCAGGGCGATGTCGTCGGTGATGATGAGTGTTCTCTCTGCAGGGATATTCTCTTTCTCCATCCAGTACCTGACTGCTTTTCCGCTCAGGTTCATATAGGTTGATGGTTTGATCACGACCAGGGTTTTGCCCCTGTACCTGATCTTTGTGGCAGCTGCATATCGTTCAGACTTAAAAGTTGCTTCAGCCTCCTGTGCCAGGGCATCTGCAATTATAAAGCCGATGTTGTGCCTGGTATTGGCATACTCATCCCCTATATTTCCAAGTCCGGTGATCAGGTACTTCATTTTGCAAAGATAGTAAAATGGGTCCAGGGTTCAGGGTGCAAGGTCCAGGGAAAATGCATTTCTCCAGCACCCAGCACCTTGCACCAATAAAAAAAGGGACCCACCCATAAGAATGCATCCCTTGATATGATGTTTGTATTATTGACTATTCAGATTGTTTGTATCCACCTTCAGGAGGCTTGTATCCACCTTCAGCAGGTTTGTCTCCATCTTTTGCAGCACCTTCAGCACCTTCAGCACCTTCTCCTCCTTCACCTTCTTCACCTTCTTCGCCTTCTTCTTCCTCTTCTTCTTCAACGGCTATGCGGGTTACTTTAACAGAAATGATTACGCTGTTCGGACGATCCAGAAATTCAATATTTGGGATTGTCAGATCTTTGATTGTCAAAGAATCACCAATATCGAGTTTAGAGATATCTACATCGATATAATCCGGAATGTCTTTAACAAATGCTTTAACGGCAATTTTACGCATCACCTGTTTCATAGATCCGCCCTTGAGTACACCAACTGCTACACCAATGGTCCTAACAGGGAGTGAAGTCTTCACGGGCTTGTCGATATTAAACCAGAGAAAATCGGCATGCAGGATCTTATCAGTTACCGGATGATATTGCACATCCTGCAACAATGTGTCGATTACTGTGTCGCCAATTGTCAGGTTAATAACGCTAATGTCGGGAGTAAAAACGATTTTGGCAAAATCCCTTTCGTCAAGGGTGAAATGGAGTTGTTCCTCTCCACCATAAGCACACAAGGTACAAGTCCCTGCTTGCGAATTGTTTTAGCATCTTTTTTCCCTACGTTCTCGCGAGGAGAACCGCTCAATGATACTGTTTTCATGATTAATAGATTAAATGATTATTGGTATAATTAGAATTTAAACAATGAACTGATTGATTTGTTGCTTTCCACCCTGCCAATTACATCTGCAAAGAGACGGGCTGTTGAAAGAACGGTGATCTTGTCAGATTCTCGCTTCATCGGAATGGTATCTGTTACCACCACTTCTGTAAAAGGTGAATTTTCGATACGATCAAAAGCCTCTCCGGAAAAAACAGGGTGTGTACAGAATGCCCGTACGCTCTTTGCTCCGTTGTCGACCATCAGCTGTGCTGCCTTGGTCATGCTTCCTGCAGTATCGATGATGTCATCCACCAATACGATATCCCTGTCCTTCACTTCCCCTACCAATGCCATCTTGGCTACCTCATTGGGCTTTGCCCGCTGCTTGTAGCAGATCACAAAATCGGTGTTCATGATCTTGGCATAGGTTGCCGCCCTCCGTGTACCGCCGGTATCGGGTGATGCCATGGTCAGGTTTGGCAGGTCAAGCTCTCTCAGGTAGGGGATAAAAATCGATGATGCATACAGGTGATCTACCGGGACATCAAAAAACCCCTGGATCTGGTCGGCATGCAGATCAATGGTGATCACCCTGGTAACTCCCGCTACTGCCAGCAGGTTAGCCACCAGCTTGGCAGCAATGGAAACCCTGGGTTTGTCTTTTCGGTCCTGCCTTGCAAACCCAAAATAAGGGATTACAGCAACGATGTTTCTGGCAGAGGCCCTGCGGGCGGATTCAACCATCATGAGCAACTCAAAAAGGTTGTCGGTGGGTGCAAAAGTCGACTGAATGATAAACACATCCCTGCCCCTGATATTCTCCTCGAAGGAAGGTTGAAATTCCCCGTCAGAAAACTCCGTCACGATATTATTTCCAAGATCAATACCGAATTCTTCGGCGATCTTCTCGGCAAGATAAGTAGATGCACGGCCGGAAAATATACTGACGAGCTTTTTCTTTGACATGGGTTTCAGTGTTTAAGGTTCTGAAAATCCGTGCAAAAATACGGGGAATATTCGGTTCGTGCAAATGAAAAACACCAAGTCCTAGGTCTTGGATACCGGGTGCCGGGAAAAGATTGTTGAATACAGCTTATTCTATTACCGTGAATCTGATGTGTGAAGGGTATTCTTTTGAGTGGTAGATCTTTTGATCTGCTTTAATATATTGGGTTTCGGTTTCATTATCCCCTCCTGTATTGAGATTGCGGGCATAATGCGGAAATGCTGAAGAGCAAATCAGTACCCGCATTTTCCATCCTTTCTCGATCAAAAAGCTGCTGTGCCAGAGATCTATTTCGTATTGGTAGATTTCTTCAGGGATCAGCAATTCTTTTTTACTTCCTCGGTATCTTGCCCTGACCAGCCCACGGCCTAATGCCTGCATTTCATCCGCGTCATCCATCAACATATAATAAACAAACCAGTCAGTATCAATTGCTGAACTTGATGCATATATAGTGGCGCTAATTGGTCCAAGCACCTGTTTATCTTCTTCAAAAGCGTCAGTTTCAAAGATCAGATAGTCATTTCTTCCATCAAGGATAGTCTGATGGTCAGGTGTATTGTCATGCCAGATGGAAGGAGTAGGATTGTCCGGATCGTAAGTGTATGTATCATTATCCTCTACCTGATTTTTGGGTGCTGTAGTGCTTAATTTTGCCAAGGCTGATAAGTAAAGCTTCAGTTCTTTTGAATCACTAACAGGATAGGATTCTCCCTCAACCCATACATTCTTGCCAACAGAAAATATCTTTACCAGGGGATCTTCCGCCATGCCATTGTCGATCCCTTTCAGGTGATAATCAAACCACTTTAATTGCTCATTGAAATAATCAACGGCAGCATCTTCTCCAAAATAATATCCAGCGGATGTTGACTTTCCAATGGTCTGATGCATCCATGGCCCGATAAGCAACTTAAGTTGATCGTTGCCAGACTCTTTCAGGCTCATGTACGTTGCTTTTGTGCCGATGCCACCAAAATCAAACCATCCGCCGATTATATATACAGGAATGCTTACATTTTTCAGTTCATCAATGACATCAACTTTCTTCCAGTAGGGATCAAAAGGCTTATGTTGAATATGTTCTCGCCACTTTGGATTTTCTTTTCCAAATAATTTTTTATCCAAATCAGATACCGGCAGAGATAAGAGATCTTTGCTCCACCCGGATTTTAGCTGATATTTCTCCCCGCCTGATCCGTAGTGGGTGTTAAACAAAGAAATTATCTGCAATTCCTGGGTTAATCCCAATACACCAAAGGGATAAACATGATGAATGGAGGGATCACCCATGGTTACGATGGGAATGATGGTGACAAGATGTGGAGGTTTAGTAACCGCTGTGGCTAGTTGAGCCCATCCATTATATGATCCTCCTGTCATCCCGATCTTACCATTGCACCAATCCTGCCCGGCCAGCCATTCCACCGCATCATAGCCATCATCTTTGTCACTGAACCAGATCTCAAACACCCCTTCAGAACCTCCTTGTCCACGGACATCTTGTATCGCAACAACATATCCCTTTTCTGAGAAATATGTTCCATAAAATCCATGCTTTTCCTTCCCATATGGTGTCCGGATCAATATTACTGGCCATTGGCTTTCCCCATCATCTGGGAGCCAGAGTTTTGTTGAGAGTTTGATCCCATCCCGCATCGGGACCATGATTGTTTTCTTTTCTGAAGATATTACACAGCCTGATATCGATAAAAACAGCAATAGATATACAAGTATCCGGGGAACACATTCTGAACAACTCAGATTTAGATCAAGTATGCGGACCATATCAATATTTCATATTTATAATCTGCAGGACTATTACTGCATAAGGATATTCGAGAAAATGCTTGCTGCCCTGGTGTTGCTGATCACGATAATATATTCATTGATGACCGGGAGCAAATCGAGTAATAGCAATGCAATAAATGATGTTAAAGCCAGGTTCACAGAGATGATCCAGACATAAAATAAATATCCTGTTTTCCCTAACTCCTGTTTGGTGATGAGCCTGTATTTGTCAACTGCGGAAAAGATTTTCAGCCGCAACAGGAAGAAAGATGGCTTTACTCCTTTGTTCACCGCATAAATGTACATTTTCATGCCAGATGCAACATGGATCACCATAAAAAACAAGAGCAGGGAAATCAGGATGATATGTAATGAATTCATCACAAATTGGGATCACTTATTTGCCAGGTCTGTTTTCATGGAATATACCCTGCTGGCCGGTATGCTCATTTCCTGTGGTCCGCCGATGATTTCGGTTGTTGTATTTCCTATTCCTTCGGTGGCCAGGCCAACAAAAATGCCTTCCATATAGGCATAATACCAGGTGCTACTTCCTTCCACATCCCCGCTAGTAATCAAGGTCATGTTGTCCTGTTCTCCTTCGCCTTTCAGCGTACCCACAAACACAACATTTACCTTCATGCATTCGTAGCCATTGAAGGTTTCAATTTTTTCAAAGGTATTCATGTTGGTAAATTCCATGAGCAGCTTGCCGGAAGCTGTGTTTTCTATGATCTTATCTGTGCTTTCCCAACTGTCACCGATCTTGATCGGATGATCAGGAAGTTTAGGAAAGAAGGCCTGTACTTCACTGGAAAAGCTCTTGGTTTCACCGCTTCCAAGGTCATAAGTTAAGGCTTCTGCACCTGAATAATCAATCATATTGCCCAGGGGGCTGATGGTGAGATTGAACGATTTTCCGATCAGCTCTTCCGTTTTTGCAGTCATCTCACCACGCGGCGTATTGAGATCTGATGACATGGCTTCAACAGTAACCTCATAAGTCAAATCATTATCTTTATCTATTATTGGTTTCATTTTGAGTAACTGTTCTCCTTCGGACGTAATGGTGAATTCCTGATCCATCACATTCATGGTCTGTTCAAAGGAAGTGGAGCTGCTGTAATTCAGGTTTTTTTCAGGGTTTTGCTGATATTTCATTACCATCCCCTTTTTTAAGCTCCCCCAGGCTGCTTTATTCGTTGCGCATCCTGACAGGGAAATGATCGTGGCTGCTAAAATGATCCAGCCAATACTGCTAAGTGTTCTAAAATTCTTTGTTTTCATGATTTCCGGGTTTAGTTTGATTGTAAAATTCTTAAGGTATTTTTTATTGTTAAGTAGTGAATTCATCCATAATTTATAATCCATAATCCATAATTATTCTTGTTCTATCACTCCATATTCAACGAGGACTTTCACAATATCCAGCACTTCCGAGCGGTGGGTGTCATCCACAGCTGCTTTAATCATAATGTCTTCAATTCCCATAGGTTCGGCACTGGGAAACGGTAGGTGAAAAAGAAATTTACCCTGTGGGATGCTGAGGTTGATCCGGCGTTCCTTGCGGTCGCGTCCTTTGCCGATCCACAAAGCCACGTGGCTGATGTATTGCCCGTCGCGGGATGTGGAAAAGCGTACCCCTGCATTACTTCTTTCCCTGATCTTCTTGCTGTTTTTTGACTCCTGCTGCTTTATATTGAATAGCGGATTCAGGTCGATCTTCATATCTATATAGCGGGTGTTCAGGGCATAACGAAAATAGGGCCGTTTTTTCTCCAGCACTTCTTTTTTTGATAAGATATCGAGCGAAGCCATGGCTTCAAGGAAGTCCTGTACAGTCTTGATGTGAAGGTTTAGCCGTGAAGCAGCTTCCGATGCTGAGATATCCTGGTAGGTTACCAGCAACCTGAAGAGGTCTTCGGCATAATCCTTCGAAATGTAGGATCCCAATATGGCGGCTCGTTTAAAATCCATCTTATCCTTCAGTAATTAATATCGGTGATTTAAGTTTCCTATACATTTTGGTTCTTAATTATGAGAAAGGATGGGCTTTGATCCTGTTCAGATCATAAATGATCCGCCCTTCCTCTCCTTTTCTATAGCGTTCAAAAAAATCGATAAACAGATGACCCAATGATTCCACCAATTGATCAAAGGCCAAAGACTCCTTATATTTCATATAGTCCTTTTTTGAGATCTGCACAGTAACATTTCCTTCCCTGTCAATGGCTACCCAGGTGTTTTCCGAAAAATCGTTGGAAAAACCCAATGGCAGTCGGTATTCACTCCCCGTTGCTATGGGAACAAAAACCACCCGATTCATTTCATTGATGGGCCAGGCGATGAGGCTGCTTTTCATAAAATGAGTAAAGCCAGCCAGTTCTGTTTTAGAAAATTCAATCCTGCCCAGAAACTTGGGCCTTTCTGTAAAGCCGTTTGTGGTATCCTCCACATTCCTGGCAGCCATTTCCAGTATTTCCCAGCCGCGCCATTTGAGTTTTTTAGTACTCACAACATATAGTAGCATTGCCATTTCCAACACAACAATGAGCATAAGGGGTTTGAAACTGGCTTCGGGTATAGCAAATACACCAACCTTGGGTATCATGAGGACAAATGCAATCATGGTGCACTGAAATATAAATGGCCCCAGGAACCAGTGGTTTTCTGTTCGGAAATTATATGCCAGGCTTAATATTGCATAAAATCCGTATGCAGCGGCTATAAATTTTAATCCTGCTGCGATGCCAAACAACGCCCAGATAATAGCAAATATTACCAGTAAGATCAATGGTTGTGCTAGTCCATTGACTGAAAAATCGGGTCTGAGTTTTCGTGATCCATTCATGGTTTTAACTTTATTCCTGTTCTTTTAACTTAATTTCTTCCAGCATTTTTATGCCGTTCTCATTCTCCGGATTCAGCGTTATTGACTTTTGATAACTCTCAATAGCTTCCTCGATATCCCCGTTCTTCATCAGGGCTTCCCCATAGCTGTCATATACATTCCATGATTGTGGAAAAGCATCTACATTCAGCTTAAACACCATGAGGGCTTCTTCAATACGATCTTCCCCGAGGTATTTATAGCCCAGCTTGTTCAGGTCACCCTCGGTGTGATCCAGGTCCAAGGCCCTGTTGTTCCACAACTCGGTAAATTTGGCAACCGCGGCTACCATTCCTTCCTCCTCAAGGGTTTTATCAATGATCCAGGATGCTGTAGCACCCTTATTCAGCTCAACCGTAACGAAAATATTCATTCCACGTACCGTAGCGTCGTCATTCACAACAAAAACGTATTCTTTCTTGTCGACGGGATCGCGCCAGCGGTTTTCAATGTCAGTTTTCTCCAATGGCCTTGGATCCTCAACATCCGGTACCATCATGGAGAGTTGCCCTTCATGCCAAACCACCGTAAATTCTTTTTGAATCTGCGTGATCACATAAGGCCCGACCATTTTCTTCAGGTCGGAAGGAGTTTCTTCATCAATGGAGATCTCTGCATCAAGGTCTTTCATTGCAAAGAGTTTTTCGACTATGATCATTTTATCAACTTCTCCACTTTCATTTTCAGGAAAAATAAAATAAACTGCATCAGTCAGCTTGGCATAGCGACGCCCTTTCTCATCAGGCTCATGTAGGGCGAGGACCAGATTTTCCCTGATGTCGAGGGCAACTCCCCCATCATATATTACCTCCAGCACATTCCTGTCCTTCGGATCGGTATAAGGACCGATCAGGGGTTCACAGTCTGCAGGGATACCGGCTGCTTCATCCATAGATTCCCCATCACCGATCCTGTAGTCAAGGATCTCCATACTTTCCGGGTGAAATGTCGCTCCCTCTCCCAGTTTAATATGACCTGCATCGACATAGTCAAACTCCAGGATGGTGGCATCGATGGCTATCCAGCCAACATCTTCCCCCATATATACTTCCGTCCAGGCATGCTGCCCAAAGCTTCCTCCGTACCATGGTGAATACATACAGCCGATTGACAGCCTGGCAGGAATGCCTACGGCCCTGCAAAATGCGGTTAGCAAGCGCGAATGTGAACCACACTCACCCTCCATGACCCGAAGTGTGTTGATGGCTGTAGTTCCACCAGGAACGGCTCCGCGAATTTCTTTCCCAACCCATTTACTCAGCCGGATCGCTGCGTCCCATGAATCTTCGGCACCGTCGGTGATCTTTTCGGCTCTGGCGATAATATCAGGATGATCGGATTCTATGAAAATCTCAGGCTCGAGGTATTTTTTCAACTTTTCAATTCCCTCATAGCTAGTTGGAAAGGCAGGAGCTCCTTCTCCATTATACAAGATGGGCTCGATCTCAAATATACCCTGAATATGATTTTCAAACACAGTGCCTTCGAATTTTTGTCCGGGAAAGTTCAGGCTCTCCACACTGATGGCTTCACCAGCCGACTTGATGTCAGCTTTTACTTTCAAATACGACATCTCGGTGAAGTTGGAGATGTTTTCATCCACTTTGGCAAAGATGCTGTTATCGAGGTCAGCAGTGCTGATCTGTTTAACGACTGTGCTTTCAGCCATATAAATCTTCCGATTCAGGATCTCAAACTGTATGGTCATGCCATTTTCGAGATTAACCCATGCCCGTGTATTGGTACCATCATGCGTATTATAAATATTAAAAAGCATGGTGTTGAAATCCTTTCCGGCAAGGAAAAGCCCTTCTTCTCCCAGGAGGGTATATTGCTGCTCAACAATCAGGCCCCGGATATAATCATAAACATGATATGTTTTTTCTTCGGCCCCGCCAACAAAGAAATCCTCTATCAGATAGGGAGAGCTGAGCGGGTTGTCGAAGATCACCTTTTCCTTCAGCCAGATGGTATCGGCTGTTTCCCTGGGAAATTCTGTACGTAGGGCGTAATCGTCGAAAATTTCCGTTTGTGTTGAGATCACATTACCACTTTCGTAGTCGAATGTCGAACGATTGAGGACAACATCATAAGTTTCGGGTTGTAAGACATGGCGGGAGATGATCTGCATATCCATATCCTGTCCCAGGGCTTTCAGCATCAAATGTACCGTATCATGCGCTTCGAGCATTTCAACATCATTGTATTCAATCTGGCTGATATCGGAGGTCGCATAACCACAAAGCACACCATCGATCTCAACGGCATAATACATTCTTTCAAATTGTGCCCTGGATGATATTCCTGTAGAAAGGATAATGCCTGTGATGAGCAAGAGTTTTAGGGTGTTCTTAATTTTTTTCATGATACTGTTCTTTAATTCCGGTTTGGTTTTATCTATTGGTTCGTGGTTCGGGGGACGGGGGATTAATTAAGTGTAATCCATCATCCATAATTCATAATCCAACATCTTTTATTAAACTGATTTTAGTTCTGTTAATATTCGGTTCTCAATTTTGTTATCATGGTAATCAGCAAAGCGCAGAAAGGTTTTACCCATCAGTTCACAAAGCTGGTCGAAGGTGTATTGTTTTTTATATTGTTTGTAGTCGCTTTCTGAAATAAAAATAGTCAGGCTGCCATCATTCCCAAAGGCTACATAGCTTAGCTCGTCCCTGTATTTGTTATTCAGTGGACTGATTCCCATGGAAAAGATAAGCCTGATCCCGCTCTCTGGAAATTCCGCCGTACAAATCTTTTTTTCTTCCAGGAAAGAGGCCAGACCGATGATCTGGCTACGATTATAAGAATGCTCTCCCGACTGGTATGGACGGCCAGTAAATCCGTTTTGTTCTCCGGAAACCTCCCTTGCAGCCAGTTTAAAAAGACGAATTGCGTTCTTTTCCAATTGAAGCGCTTTCATAAATATTTGTCCGATCGAATAATATATTAGGGCGTTGAAAATAAGGATCACGAACCATACCGGCATGGTCAGGTAGGTTTTTATCCATATGAGAAAATCCCGCCCGGGATGAAGCCCAATTAAACCAAATGTTTCAATAGATTGCATGGGTCTGGCTGCAAGAAAATAGGTAGAAACCGCTATAGAGGTCATCATCATGACCACCAGGGCCTGCCACAGCCTCAGCCTGATATAGTAAATGATTCCGGCAATCAGCACAATGATGCTGTATACATATGGTGTAAATAGCGTTCCAAATGCCTGGTTTTCCAATATCAATGGAACCAGAAAGAGAATGAAAGGGATCCATAATTTCCATATTGGGCGCCATTTTATGCTTGAATTTCCACTCATTTTTGGTTGAATTAGTTGAATTAGTTGAATCGGTTGAATTGGTTGAACTGGTTGAATTGGTTGAATTAGTTAAGCTGGTTGAATTGGTTGAATTAGTTAAACTGGTTGAATTGGTTGAATTAGTTGAATCGGTTGAATTGGTTGAACTGGTTAAAATGGTTGAACTGGTTGAACTGGTTAAATCGGTTAAATCGGTTAAACTGGTTTATTATATTTAATCCATAATCCATAATTCATAATTTTTATACTGATTTTAATTCAATGATTATTCGGTTCTCATGTCCATCCTTATAGTATTCAAGGAAACGCTGCATGGTATCTCCCAACGAACTGCAAAGCTGATCGAAGGTGAATCGTCTGGTATATTGCTTATAATCGAAAGCAGCCATGTGTACACTCAGGTTCCCGTCACTTCCAAAAAGGACATAGCTTACACTGGAGGGTTCAGGGTCAAGCATCAGACTTCGTCCTAAGGAAAAACACATGAAGATCCCCTCTTTACGATAAACAGGATTTGCAATGTGCTTTGATTTCAGGTATCTGGCAAAACCGGCCAGCTCTTCTGATGTGTAATCGGCTTTACCGGCAGAGTATGGGCGTGCTGTGAAACCGGCAGAGGTTTCGTCAATGCTGTCGGCAGCAAGTTTGAACAAACGCCTTGCTTTAATCTCAAAACGCTCCTGTCCGGCCAGGACCGGCCAGGTTATCACGATGAAGATAACCACCAGCATGATGTTGATAATATAAGATTGAGGTGTGAAGTAGTCGGAATACTGGCACATACTCTGTAGTGTAGAAACCCCGGCTAGCAGACCAAGTCCAAAATATACCCATAAGTGATATCGCCACCACTGATAGGCGCCCATGACTGCGAAAAAGAGGCTGGCAATAATGGTGACGATAAGCGGCCCTTTGCTGATGTCCATACCATCAAGGAATAACTCCTTTCTGATCAGAAATTCCGCTATCGCCAACACATATGCGCTGATGATAAATATCGGATATATTCTCCCGATCGGACCCCTGAGTTTTGTTTTTCTGAACATGCTTCAGTTTTAGTTTTTTTCAATTCGTTGGTTCATTATTTATATACTTCATAAAAAGTGAACTTTGCAAATATATGATAATCAGATGGGTTTGTCAAGTATTTTTTAAATTATTTTGCATTTTTATTTTTATACAATTATAATATATAGCAGTTTCTGGTCACGGGTTGCTGGTTTCTGGTCGCTAGTAACTAGTAGCCAGTAGCCAGTAGCACTGATTGCAATAAGCACTTAGTATAGAATTTCATACCTTTAACTATCAAACAATATTAGTATGTCACAACGTAAAATTGAGATATTTCTTCCGGCCTCACATAAAGATGAACTGGTCGAATATCTGGAGCGAAATGAGATCACTGAACCCTGGTGGAACGTTTCTGGTGAGGAAAGGGTCATGGCAGGCTTTCTTAGTGAGGCTGAGAGTGCTGAAGAAATCATCGATCGTCTGGAGAAAAAATACACAGATATTCCCGGCTTCCGCATCATCTTAAGCCCTGTAGAGGCAGTGATCCCCCGTCAGGGTGAAATAGAAGAGGAAGCGCCTGTTGAGGAAGAAAAGAAAGAAAAGAAAAAAATATTTCTTCTCCGGATCAGCCGGGCCGAATTGTATGATGACATTACTGATTTTTCGGAGATGAACCGCAACTTCCTCATCATGGTGGTGCTCTCTTCCGTTGTTGCCGGTATTGGCATCCTGACCGAGAATATCCCCGTTATTGTAGGTGCCATGGTGATCGCTCCCTTGCTGGGGCCCAACATTGCTTTAGCCTTTGGCACTGTACTTGGCGACATTTCCCTTGTTCGGAAATCAGCCATCACCGGACTTGTGGCTACAGCCATTTCCCTTATTATAGCATTTGCCTGGGGAATGTTTTACAGTGTTGAGTTGGGAACCATCAATGATGTTGGTATCCGTTTAAGCGACATTATGCTTGCCTTTGTGAGTGGCGCAGCCGGAGCTGTAACGATCCTTCGCGGAGGATCTTCTTCCCTTGTAGGTGTGATGGTTGCCGTAGCCTTGCTTCCACCCCTGATGCGTGCAGGCCTGTTTGCCGGGGCAGGGCAGTGGACCCAGAGCATGCATGCCTTCCTGGTATTCCTGGCAAACACCATTTGTGTGAACCTGGCCGGGATCCTTACCTTTATCATTGCAGGGATTTCCCCCAAATACTGGTGGGAAGAAAAAAAAGCAAAGAAATACAGCCAAAGAGCAATGCTGATTTGGACGATACTTCTGCTCGTGCTTGTTGCCGTGGTAGTTCTGCTTAATATATATGATTAACTCAGAAATCAGAAATCAGAACTTTGAATTTCGAACTCCGCACTCCGCACGTAGTATTTAGGGTTTAGAAATTAGAGTTTAGGGTTTAGAATTTAGGATTTAGAATTTCATAAAATTGGTATCTTGCAGGCCCTTTTAAATCTACACATAACATGAAGAAGTATTTTCTATTAATTCTCAGTGCAATAATATTTACATCTTGTGGTGACGGCATCCCACAGAGCGAGAAAGATAATGGCTGGTGGCTTGATGAAGCCGATTTAAGTGCCATGGACCAGGGTTGGTCATCACCAAAGGTAAATCGGAGCTGTGATGATAATAAATTATCCATTGCAGGTGAAAGCTTTAAGCGCGGCGTGGGGACACATGCTATTAGTAAGTTCATGATCAACCTTCATGGTACAGCTGAACGGATCAAGGGTGCAGTGGGCGTGGATGATGAGAGCGGGGAACAGGCATCAGTTGAATTTTATATTCTGGGCGACAAGGAGATCCTCTGGGAGAGCAGAAGGATGAAAAAGGGTTATGAAGCCAAAGCTTTTGATCGTGGATATAAGCGGTATTCAGAAACTTGCATTGTATGTGTCGGATGGCGATGACGGCATCCATTATGACCATGCTGACTGGGTAAATGTAAGGATATTGTACCATGATACGGTACCAGAGGTAGTATACAAGGATATATCACGAAAGTATTATTTGACCCCGCCTGCTCCCGAAGAACCACGGATTAACGGGCCTGTGGTTTATGGAGCCAATGAAGGAAGTCCATTCCTGTATAAGATTCCAACAACAGGAACCCGTCCGATCAAATTCAGCGTAAAGGGTCTGCCTGACGGCCTGCACTTTTTTGAGCATACGGGCTTTATCAGGGGTACCACTCCTGCTAATGGCACCTATGATCTTACACTTACTGCAGAAAACAAATTTGGAAAGGATGAAAAGGAATTCAAGATCATCGTAGGCCAGGGGCTGGCACTCACTCCTCCGATGGGCTGGAACTCATGGAATGTATGGGGTCTGAGTGTGGATCAGCGCAAAGTGAAAATCGCTGCCAATGCCATGGTCATACTTGGGCTTGCTGATTACGGATGGACGTATATCAACATCGATGATGGTTGGGAGGCAGCTGAAAGGACAAAGGATGGACAATTGCTTGCCAATGAAAAGTTTCCTGATATGAAGCAGCTGGCCACCGATATTCATAATAAGGGGCTGAAGCTGGGAATCTATTCTTCTCCCGGACCGACAACCTGTGGTGGTTACCTGGGAAGCTATGAGCATGAATTACAAGATGCAAGGACCTGGGCCGACTGGGGCATCGATTATGTTAAGTACGACTGGTGTTCATATGATAATATCGCAGAAGATGAGAGCCTCGCCGAGTTACAAAAACCCTATATCCATTTTCGTGAAGTACTGGATCAGGTAGACCGGGACATCGTTTACAGCATGTGTCAGTATGGTCGGGGTGATGTTTGGGAGTGGGGAGAAGAAGTTGGCGGCAACCTCTGGCGTACTACTTACGATATTACAGACACCTGGAGGAGCATGGCAGGGATTGGCTTCAGCCAGGACGAAATAGCACCCTATGCCGGTCCGGGCCACTGGAATGACCCCGACATGCTGGTGGTAGGCAAGCTGGGCTGGGGCCCTGAGCTAAGAGATTCAAGACTTACTCCGGATGAGCAGTATACACACATCACATTATGGGCCATGCTTTCTGCGCCCATGCTCCTGGGTTGCGACCTGGCACAAATGGATGCTTTTACAATGAACCTGCTTACCAATCATGAAGTGATAGCTGTAAACCAGGATCCCCTGGGTAAACAGGGCAAAATGGTTTATGATGGTGTTAGATATCAGCTTTGGACAAAGGAGCTGTATGATGGCACCACAGCCCTTGCTATCTTCAATATTGGAAAGGATGCTTCACCGGTGGAAGCATTTCAGTGGGATGGTGAAAGAGAGCGCCTGAAGCTTACTGTTGGAGCAAAACATATCGGAATTAGTGGGGAGCACAGGATCTGGGACCTCTGGCGACAACGTGAACACGGAACCTTTAATGAGTATTTTGGTTTAGAGGTACCGTATCACGGGGTGGCCTTTTTTAAGCTTATACCGGTTGAAGAAGAATAACGAACAGAGGAACAGAGGAACAGAGGAACAGAGGAACAAGGAACAAGGAATAAGAATAAGAATGGGGAATGATTTGATTTTCGATTCTCGATTTTCGGTTCTCGATCTTCGGTGTTCACATAATCATAGGGAGTTGTGTGGATGAAGTTTAATTTATAAATTTGCATCGCCCTTCGAAGCTATAGCGAAGGAGGGCATTAAATTAATTAGAGACTGTCTTAATTCAGACTGTACTCCTACGCTAAAGCTACGGAGTACGATGCCCGGATGGCGGAATTGGTAGACGCGCTGGTCTCAAAAACCAGTTTCCTATGGAAGTGCCGGTTCGACCCCGGCTCCGGGTACAACAAAAAAGCTCGCCACGGCGAGTTTTTTTGTTACTTCTTCTATCATCTATCCCCTTCTGTAATCTCCTTCGAATATCGAGTATCGAAAATAATATGAAAGTTTGGAGCGTAATTGCGGGCCCCCCCTCCCCGCTCCCCGCTGGCGCGCGTCTCTGACGCGTGCAACTATTTCCTCGTCTCCTGACGAGAGAAATGATTTTATCATAAAATAATCAAACTTTCAGGGATGATAATTCTACCCAAATGGCATTAATAGATAGATACCTATTGCTTTGTTATGTCGGACCAATACAAAATGCATGAGAACGAAAATACATATTTCGTAACACTGACTGTCGCTGGATGGATTGATGTTATTAATGAAAGTTCACAGCTCATTACATACTGAACTAATGCGCGTTTGGAAACGCGCTGACATTTGCACGCGTCAGAGACGCGCGCTAGCGGATTAGCCTACTTGACTATGACTCTGGGATTTATTATATTTACACCACCAACATGCAATTTGCCTGCCATTTGGGCTGCTTGATCACAACTTATAACCTTTAATAATGAAGCTATGAAATCAAAAAAGATAATTCTCATATTATCATTAATCTTAATTGGATCATTTCTTTGTAGTTCTTGTAAGAAAGAAGAAGGTAAAACCGAAGATCCACCGGACCCGCAGATGACCATCCCGGTATTAGCCACCCAGGATGCTGCAGATGTTACTGAATCTTCAGCTAAAACAGGTGGAAACGTTACTGCTGACGGTGGCGCAACAGTAACCGAACGGGGAGTATGCTATAGTGCTTCTTCAAATCCTAATATCACTGATGATCTCAAGATACAATCGGGAAGCGGAACAGGAATTTTTGACTGTAATATTGCGGCCCTGGATCAATCTACAGAGTATTTCTATAAGGCCTATGCCATTAATAGTGCCGGAGTAGGATATGGTGTACAGAAGTCCTTTACAACATTAAGCGGAGGACCCACTTTTACGGACCCACGTGATGGACAGGTTTATGACATTGTAGATATTGGAAACCAGGCATGGTTTGCAGAAAATCTAAACTACGAAACGTCCAATAGTTGGTGTTATGATAATAATTCCGGGTATTGCGATACTCATGGCCGACTTTACAATTGGCTATCCGCCCGTACGGCCTGCCCGGATGGATGGCATTTGCCAACTGATGATGAGTGGAAAGAAATGGAAAAGGCACTCGGTATGAGTCAAAGCCAGGCCGACCTGGCAGGTTGGCGAGGAACAGATGAAGGCAAGAAACTTAAATCTACTTCCGGATGGGTTTCAAATGGAAATGGGACCAACAGTAGTGGGTTTTCTGCTCTTGCAGCGGGCAAACGCGGGACTGATTCCGATTTCAATTATAAAGGATTATGGGCCTTATTCTGGACAGATACACAGTGGAGTGATAATGCAATGTATCGCCTCCTGACTTACGAAGAAGACAGGATCCGCCGTTATAATAGCAGTAAGTATAATGCTTATAGTGTCCGGTGCCTGAAGGACTAGATTTGATATTCTATTCAGAACCCACTCTCTACTCTATCTCCCCGCTAGCGCGCGTCTCTGACGCGTGCAACTATTTCCTCGTCTCCTGACGAGAGAAATGATTTTATCATAAAATAATCAAACTTTCAGGGATGACAATTCTACCCAAATGGCATTAATAGATAGATACCTATTGCTTTGTTATGTCGGACCAATACAAAATGCATGAGAACGAAAATACATATTTCGTAACACTGACTGTCGTTGGATGGATTGATGTTATTAATGAAAGTTCACAGCTCATTACATACTGAACTAATGCGCGTTTGGAAACGCGCTGACATTTGCACGCGTCAGAGACGCGCGCTAGCGGACTTAGCTGGCGTTTGAGAGCCATAGAATATCGAGTATCGAGTTTCGAGTCTCAAGTCTCGAGTCTCGAGTTTCGAATATGAGTCTCAAATCTCATTTCCCCCAACCCCAAACTCCCAAAATATTTAAGGATGTTGTATATTTGCAAATATAAACGCACCTTAAATTCTTTCCTATGAAAAAGCTCATCCTAACTATCTTGTTTTTAGCAACATTATCTTGCTATAACAATACGAATGCTCAAGAACTATTAATTGACGGAGAACCGAAATGGTTCATCATGATGCAGGACCCAACAGTTAACTTCTTCGACGTGCAACGTGAAGCCGATGCATATTTTGAAGTGGTTGGCACCGGCCGAGGAACGATGTATAAAATATACAAGCGCTGGGAATATATGAATGACGACAGAACTTTCCCTACCGGAGAAAGACCTAACCAGGCCCACCTCTGGAATGAAATGAAAAGATTCAATGCTCAATACGCTTCACGTGCTGCAGTAAAAAGTAACTGGGAAGAGCTTGGACCCCGCGTCTGGGAAGAGAATACTGGCCATTGGAATCCAGGTATCGGACGAGTGAATGTTGTGGCGGTCGATCCCAACAATTCAGACATCGTATACATCGGTGCACCCTCAGGGGGATGCTGGAAAACGACCGACGAAGGCGAAACATGGGAAGTATTGACCGACCATTTACCGGTCATGGGCGTATCTGCCATTGCCATCGATTATACCAATACCGATATTATTTATATTGGAACTGGTGACCGCGACGCCTCAGATAATTATAGTATCGGGGTGTTGAAATCAACCGACGGCGGACAAAATTGGGATACCACAGGAATGGTACATTCTATATATCAAAACCTGACGGTGGAGAAACTACTCATTCATCCCGATGATCCGAGTACGCTCTACTGTGCAGTCAATAATGGCTTGTACAGATCATATGACGGGGCTGATACATGGGAGCATATTCTGAGTGGACATATTGATGATATTGAATTCAAACCAGGTGATCCGAACACCATTTATGCCATTACAAAGAAATTTTTTAAATCAACAGATGGTGGTGATTCCTTTACCCAAATTTCTGATGGCCTGCCTTCAAGCAACGGAAGAGCCCAGATCGCCGTAACGGAGGCAAACCCGGACATTTGTATATTTCATGTGTGCAGGTACGAATGGATTATTTGGCGGTGTATATCGCTCAGACAGATAGTGGGGAAACATTTGACTTAAAGGCAGATTCTCCCCAGATGCTCGGTTATTCTCCTGAAGGGAATGATAACAGCAGTCAATCCTCTTACGACCTTGGCTTGGCAGTTTCTCACCTGGATGCCTATGAAGTACACCTGCTGGGAATTATTACCTGGAGATCGATGGATGGAGGTGTGAACTGGATATCCACAACAGAATGGACCTACAATAATCCCAGGGGCTATACACACTGTGATATGCACTGGGCGCATTTTGAAGGAGGAACATTGTATGTTGGCTCTGACGGACTGGTTTGTAAATCGGAAGATAGCGGAAATACTTGGGTAGACCTGACTACCGGCATCGGTATCCGCCAGTTTTACAGGATAGGTGGATCAAAAAATCATCCCTATAAATTAATGGGTGGTTCACAGGATAACGGGACAAGCGTCTATACTACCGACTACTGGCATGAATGGCTCGGAGCCGACGGGATGGAATGCCTGGTAGATTATTCCAATGAGAATATTGTTTATGGGACCAGCCAGTTTGGGAACTTTTACAAATCAAATACTGGCGGGATGAACCTGGAGTGGAAATTAGCCAGCCGGGAAGTGGTAACTGGGTTACTCCTTTTGTGATTCACCCGCTGGATCCGCGAAACCATATACGTTGGTAACAACAATGGGGTTAGAAAAACAACAAATGGGATGCAAAGCTGGTCCACCATATCAGACTTCAGCAACACGGTACGACAGATGGCCATCTCTGAGTCAGATCCGGATTATATTTTCGCCTCGTACGGAAATACACTGAAAAGGACTAAAGATGGTGGTGAAACCTGGTTTACAGTCAATAGCGGGCTCCCCTCAAATGCTATTTCTTACATTGCCATACATCCGTCAAATCCCGAATTGATCGCTGTTTCTATCTCAGGATATAGTGATGGGAATAAACTCTTCATCTCGGAAGATGCCGGAGACAGCTGGACAAATCATTCATTTAACCTTCCGAACATTCCGGCTAACTGTGTTGCCTTTTTTAACGACCCTATGCAATCGTTATATGTAGGGATGGATGTAGGGGTTTATTATATCGACAATACGCTCGACCAATATGAGACATTCATGGAAGGCTTACCAAACGTGATCGTAAGTGAGCTGGAGATCAATTATATCAACAATAAGATCCGTGCAGGCACCTATGGACGCGGACTGTGGGAATCCGATGTACATATGATTGCACCCATTGCTGATTTTCAAGCAGATCATACCGTGATCCCAACAGGTCATTTTGTTAATTTCTATTCATTGTCATTTGGTCCGCCAACAACCTATGAGTGGACATTTGAAGGCGGTACACCTGCCAGTTCCAATGAAATGAATCCCGCAAACATTGTTTATGCGACAGAAGGCACCTTTGATGTTAGCCTCACAGTTACAAATGATCTGGGCTCAAACACCATGACGAAAGAGGATTATATTACTTCAAGCACGACTCTGTTACCGGAAGTTGACTTTAAGGCGAATACAAATGCTGTTTGCATGGGTGATAAAATTGAATTGACCGACCTGACTGAATATTTCCCGACCAGCTGGGAATGGGAGATCACACCGGGAACATTCACCTTTGTGGACGGAACTAATGCAAATTCTCAAAACCCTCATGTGTTGTGTAATGAATATGGTTATTATTCAGTTACGCTAACAGCCATCAATGCAAATGGCAGTGGCAGTGAAACGAAAGCAGACTTTATAAATGTTGGAGGATATGACATGCCATTTGAGGAAGATTTTGAGACCATTATTCTGGATGAGGCCTGGACAGTTGAAAATCCCGACAATAATATAACATGGGAATTGGTAGAGGTAGGGGGAAATGAACCCGGAATCATGGCGGCACGTGTTAATTTCAGGGAGATCTTCGGAATCGGACAAACCGATAACCTGATCAGTCCTCCCCTTGATCTGACAGAATATACCGAAGCATACCTCGATTTTGACCATGCCTATGCAAAATTTCATGAAACGGCTTCGGATTCACTGATCATATTCATTTCATCGGATTGTGGTGATAGCTGGACAAGGATCTTTTCGGGAGGTGATGATGGTGAAGGCTCTTTTGCAACCCATCCCTTGACAACTGAAGATTTTATTCCTGAAGTAGCAGAGGATTGGTGCGGAGCCGGATATGGTAGCGATTGCAATCAAATAGATATTTCTTCATGGGCCGGCCAGAAGGAGGTGAAACTTATGTTTTCAACATACAGCTTCTACGGAAATCCAATCTATATCGATAATGTGATGGTGAGCAATAGTCCCCATGTCGGGATCAGTGAAGTGATAAGCAATAAGGCGAACATCTATCCTAATCCCAATAATGGGGTGTTTATGCTAACACTCAGGGATGTGAACACTAGTGTCCAGGTGCTGATCACTGACATAGCTGGCAAAGTTGTACACTCTTCATTGATGGAAGATAATAAGAAGAACATTGATCTTTCAGCCCATCCGGCAGGCATTTACTTTGTAAATATCTACGGTGGCACTTTCAATGAGCAGATCAAGATTGTTAAGAATTAAATCAGGATAAGCTTTCGGGCTGCTATCAATGATCTTTTTTGTACGTGTTGTCAGTGTTCTTTCAATGGGTTCTGGGGACTAGGGTCTAGGTACTGGGGACGGGGATGTTTCATTGTCCATTGTCCATTGTCCATGTTCCATTTCTGATTTATTTATCACAAAGGAATTACGATGTACTCCACAAAGTATCACGAAGGATTTTCTTTGTGCATCTTTGTGTTTTCCCTGGTGTATCCTTATTGGTGAAAGAACTATTTAAAATGAAAAAATCCCCTTTTCGATACTCGATATTTGATATTCGAAGGGGATTGTAGAAGGAGAAGGGAAAAGGAGATAGAAGAAGATGATAGAAGATAGAAGAAGTTCATCCAACACCCAAAACTCAACATCCAATATCTCCCCAAACTTGACTAACCTCCTCAAATTCACTATATTTACGTTCGATTACGAAAAAACACTTCCCTTTACTGCGGGAAACTAAGATGACAAGTGTTAACCCAAAGCTAATTGTCATGAAAAAAGTATATCTGATCGTTTTCGCCATGATCCTTGGCGTAACCTTTTGCATTTCCTCTGGCTGTAAAAAAGAAGAAACCGAACTCAGCGGAGATTCGGGTATGATGGTTAAAAATGAAACTGGCTTCGATTATGATGTCTACTTCGACTCCGACTTTGTTGGGGAGGTTGAAGGGACCTCAAGCAGGAGCTGGTCTGTTCCAAGCGGAACCCATAATGTTGAACTGAAATCCAGCATGGGGAAGGACTTCGAGGAATCCAAATATTTCCCCTCTGGGAATACAGTTGTCTTTACGATCTCGAGCGGGTTTAAGAGTGAGATTGTGGCATTGGGCGTTGGGCATTAGGCGGTGGGAAGTAGGCAAAAATTCATTTTCCATTTTACATTGTCCATGTTCCATTTCTGATTTATTTATCACAAAGGAATTACGATGTGCTCCACAAAGTATCACGAAGGATTTTCTTTGTGCACCTTTGTGTTTTCCCTGGTGTATCCTTAGTGGTGAAAGAACTATTCAAAAAGAATTAATCCCATTTTCGATACTCGATACTCGATACTCGATATTCGAAGAGGATATTTGAAGGGGATAGAAGAAAGAAGAAGTTTCCCCCACGCCCTACGCCTCAAACCCCAGGCCTCACTTGACTAAGCCCATCGAATTGATTATATTTACCTTCGATTACGAAAAAACGCTTCCTTTTTCTGCCGGATCCTAAGATTACTTAGTATTAACCCAAATCAAATTCGTTATGAAAAAATTAGCATTCCTGTTAATCTTTGCCTTTCCATTTTATGCAAGCAGCCAGATCATCAACATCCCAGCCGATTATAGTACAATACAGGAAGGGATTGATGCAGCCGTTGATGGTGATACTGTTCTCGTTCAGCCGGACACTTATAAGGAACACCTGATCTGGTATTCCAAATCAATTACACTGGCTTCCCTTTTCCTTACTACCGGAGATACCAGTTATATTGCCACGACCATCATTGATGGGGATACTACCGGCAAGGTGATCGATATGATAGACCTGGGTTTCGATGCCCGCCTCACCGGCTTTACGGTGATCAATGGATTGGACACAAGTGAAAATGGAAATGGTGGAGGCATCGCCATTAATGGCTCATTCCCCTTAGTCACAGACATGGTTATAAGCAACAATATGGCGCATAAAGGAGCTGGGCTATATTGTGCTGGTGGAAGTCTCCAGCTATCAAATGTGACTTTTATAAACAATGAAAGTACGAATGAAGGTGGAGGGCTGAATGTATTCAACTCAGATGTTTTCATTGTGGATTGTGTATTTTCTGGTAACCTCAGCAATTATGGAGGAGCCATAAATTATAACGTTGCAGGCATGGGGAGCATGATGTATGTTGTAGATATTAGTTCATGCCTTATCGAAGAAAATGTCGCTACGTCACAAACTTCAGGCATCCTGATCCGGAAAGCCGGTGGAGATGCGATGGTAGAAGTTATGATCAACGGAAGTGATTTTGTTGAGAATTCATGCGTTTCAAACGGAGCCTTGCTGATCATGGGAGATAGTGTAAATTTTTGGATACAGGATAGTAAATTCATCGGGAACACAGCAAGCAATTATACAGCAGCGGCAGGCTTTGTACAGGGTTGTAGTGGTGCACTGGTAAATTGCTTGATTGCTTCAAATATCGGTTCTACAGGTGGGGGAAACACGAATACCGGAGGCATTACCTTGTGGGGAGGGGTTGAAATGTTTCTGCTGAATTGCACATTTGCTGATAATGAAGCAACCTATGGAGCCGGAATGACAGTAGGACCTGGATGTGAGGCTCATATAACAAACTGCATCTTCTGGGGAAATGTTAATGACCAGATCGCGTTAGTTGATCACGATGGAAGTGGAGGGATCGCAAATATCAACTACAGTGATATTCAATACGGCACCGATTCTGTACATATCGATCCCCTTTCAACATTGAACTGGGGTGAACATAATATTAATAATGATCCCATGTTTACTGGCATCGGAGGTGACGCATTCTCCCTGGCTGCCGGTTCGCCATGTATTGATGCCGGACCATCGGATACTACCGGGATGGACCTTCCGCACACCGATATTATTGGCAATGTACGGGTATGGGATGGCAGTGGAGGAGGAGTAGCCATCATCGATATGGGTCCCTATGAATATGGAGCTCCTGTGTGGGTAGGAATCCCGGATGAGTTGCCCATACCTTATGCCGTGGAAATGGATATACACCTCTTCCCTAACCCTTGCCAGGGTCAGCTAAACCTGCAATTCGAACTGGAAAATAGCCAGAGGGTTCAGATGGATCTGCATGCTATAAACGGGATGCGTGTTAAATCATTGATGGACAGAACCATGACTTCAGGTTCTGTAAAGCTTATTTTACCCATAAATGACCTGCCACCCGGCACTTATTTTCTTCATGTAAGGACTGAAGAACATTCAAGCTGTGAAAAGCTGATTGTATTATAAATTAGGCGTTAGGCATTAGGCGTTAGGCATTGGGCGTTGGGGAAAAGTAGGCAGTAGGCAGTAAGCAGTAGGCAGTAATTCATTGTCCATTGTCCAATGTGTATTGTCCATTTCAGATTTATTTACCACAAAGGAAGCACGAAGTACTTAACAAAGTATCACGAAGGATTTTCTTTGTGCACCTTTGTGTATTCCTTGGTGTATCCTTAGTGGTGAAAGAACTATTCAAAATGAGTCAATCCCATATTCGATACTCGATATTCAAAAGGGGTTAAGTCATTGAAAACTGAGCTTAGATATGAAGAATGTAAAGCGTTTCATGTGCTGAGGGTTGAGGTACTTCAGCAGCAGCTTCTTCGATGATCATGACCGGCTGTACAATTTCCATTTCCTGACGGCATTCACTTTTGTATCCTGATCGGATGAAAATCCAAAACATGCAAGAAGCTCGCAAGCGATGGCAACAAGGATGAGCTTGATAAAATGCATGACAGTGGATTTAATTGATATACCAAATTTACCACCATTGAATGCCTGCAACGGTTAAAGAGGTGTTAAATCAAGTTAAGAAGAAGTTAAAACTCAGGGCCAGATGTTAGCGAATGTTAAGAAAAGGCAATTCCTAGCAGCGGAAAATGAAAAAGGCCTTCATCACTGAAGGCCTTTTTCTATAAATTTATTCTTCAAGATCCGGGATTTCCCCCTTTTCAGATAGTAATATCGATAGATACCGGGTCGAAGGAATCTGGCTGCATGAAATCACCAGAACAGCAGTAATAGGTACTGCCAGGATCATACCTACTATTCCCCAGAGCATACCCCAGATAGCCAGGGAAACAATAACAGTGATGGGTCCGAGATTGGTTCCTTTACCCTGTACCATGGGCTGAATAAAATTCCCAATAAGGATCTGAACACCTTCCAACAAGGCAAAAACCCATACAAATTGCATCAGGTGGCCTGTGGTGATCACTGCAAATACAGCAGGCAGCAAAGATGAAACCAGCGGGCCGAGATAGGGGACGAAATTCAATATAAATACCAGGAAGGCCCATAAGAAGGCATACTCAACCCCCAGGATCAACAGGATCACGTAACTCACTGCAGCAGTAAGCAGGCTGATCCCAACCATGGATGAAATATAATAGCGGATCGAATCATTTATACCTGCTAAATTTCTTTTGAACTTATTATATGCTTTTCCATGTGTGGGAAAAAGTTTGCTGAATTTAACCTTGGTGGTTGATTCTTCCATAAGGAAAAAGATCACATATACGATCACAACAGCCGAATTGGCAACCGTACCAGAAAGGGAAGCGATCGCTGAGGTTGCCATGGCTGACAGGTCAAGCTTTTGGAGCCACTCCTGCAGATAATTGGCATATTTTGGGTTATTTATCAAGCTACTTGCTTTATTAAATTGCTGATCGAGGTTGGCAATGTATTCGGGCATGGAAGCCACGATCCCTTCAATATTGATGATCAGTAATTCGGCAACCAGGTATAAAACCAAAATGATGATCACAAAGGCAAGGATGCCCCTGACCAGTGAAGGCAAAGCTTTCCCTTTGATCTTGATTTTGGCTAGGGAGTGTTTTAACTGGCTGATAATAAACCAAAAAAGAAATGCGATCACCAGTGGTTTCAAAATACCACTGAAGTAAATCAATCCCAGGATAACCAGCGTTAAAGTTGCAAGGGTAAAAAATGCCGATGATGATGTTACTTTCGGTAGTAATGATTCGTTTTCCATATGCTTTAAATTTATGTTAAAGGACCATTCTATTTAAGGTTTATTATAGCAAGTATAAAGTCATTTCGACTGTAGCGAAGCGGAAGGAGAAATCTGAGGCTACATTAAATAATAGATTTGCTCGCTTCGCTCATGAAAACACTTCGCTTTGTTCTCCCTACGGTCGAAATGACCTTCTGGGTCTATTTTTTCTTCTTCTTCTTATCTATTTTCTTATCTGATTCTTCTTCATCCGAAATATCATCGTTCTTTTTGGAGCTAAATAATCCAAAAAACTCTTTTAATAAGCGACTCCATCAATGAATATCGGAGCAATTGAAGACTGGTATCGATCTTATCTTTATTTGAGCTGATCTTTTCCTTAGCAAGTTCTTTTTCCATTTCTAAACCATCGAGGTCCAGAGGCCGGGTAGATTCAATATCAAAAACTGCGGCAATAGACTTAGCAATGGCATTGGATAGCAGGGGCTTTTTGGTCTTTCTCATGTTCATGAGAATGATGATAATAACCAGGATATAAATGCCTGAAACGATCAGATAACCCCAAACGGATGTATTCAGCAGATTATTGAGCACTCCCGCCAGGGCAAAGGAGAAGAAAATAATCACGATCAATAGGATGATGGATATGATAAAAATAGTGGAAAGAAGCCCGAAAAAGCGGGCCAGTTTTTCTGTTTGCCTGATCGAAAACAGCTTCAGGTGATTCATGATGATCTCCCTGGTGTCATCTGCTATATGATCAATACTATCCTTTAGTGATGCCATAATTCGATTCAATTGTTTTGATGATATTGTGAATTCTTTCCTTCAGGTCTTTCACCTCTTTTGTGTCAATACCCTCAAGCTGTTCGAGAACCTCACTCAAGGTAGACAGGTGTTTGGAAAGCGGCCTGTGGCTCTCATCTTTTCCACGGAGATACTCACTCAGGAGCAATCCGCCTATGGCACCAATAGCTCCGGCAACGATGAGTTTGTAATTGTCTTTATCTGTGCTCATGGGCTCTTTTTTTAATAAAAATAATCTAAAATCCATTCATAGCCATGGAAAAAGTCAGAATCAACTACCTCCTACTTCCCTAATGCTTATTCTTATTCCATGTTCTTATTCTTATTCCTTGTTCTTATTCTATATTCTAAAAGGTTTCGTTGAAATTAAAGTAGAACCCTTGCGATTCGCGGCCTATGCCAATATCGAACCTCACATTCATGCGGGGCTGAACCTCGAAGCGGTAGCCGATGCCTATGCTGGGAAGCCAGTCATTGAAATATTGTACAGTTTCACCAAGTGAGCCTACGCCCAGCCAGGCCACAATACCAGACTTGCTGAGTTCTCCATCCTTTTTCTTGAACATCAGGCGGTATTCACCCAGGGCAAATACCATCGATTCGTCGCGATAGCGCCCCCAGGTATACCCGCGAAGGTCGAAAGGGGTTCCCGGTTGCGACATCTCTCCATAAGGGACATCACCATTGCTGAAGCGGCCTTTGAGTTGCGCGGCAATGGTCTGACCTTTGCGTTTGATGGTCCAGTATTTGCGCAGGTCGGTTACCAGCACCTGGTAGGTATTGTTGCCACCAAGATAACCTCCATAAAAGCCAACTGAAACCTCAACAAATGTCCCTTTCCATGCATTGACCGGTACATCACGTGTGTCATACTGAAACACCAGGCCCAGTCCGGCGTTAAATGGTTTGTTGTTGAATTCCTGGTAAAACGGGTCTTCAGCTACACCAGGACTTGGCTTGCTTCCTTTGGTGTAGTTAAAGTCGATCAGGGGACCGATGAATAGATTCTTCTTGAACTGCCAGAGGAATTTTGGATATATCTGCCACCAGGTCCGTGTATAAGCTGTGGTATCTTTGCTTTTCTCGGTAGTATAGCCCTCTTTATAGCCTACCCCCCAATAATTATCTGGCATGTTTTTAAAATTAAGGTCGGCATAGATCCTGAGTTTGTCTTTCAGCCAGAAAGAAGTGAATTTGGTGCCGATAAAATAGGCACCCGTTGTGCTGATCCCCAGCATGATGGGGCTGGATGAACGTTGTATCAGGCTGTCTTTTGGGTTCGTTTTAAACGACAGCATGATCCCTCCCGCAAGCGTGAATTGCATTTCCGGTGTGTAAGCCGGGCCGGCCAGGGGCATGATCATCACCTTCCCGTGATCGATCTTGTACTGTTTTTTAGCTTTTCGTTTTTCCTTTTTTTCTTCTTTGGTTGGTTTTTGCTCCTGGCATTCAGCATTATGAAATACAAGGACAAGGCTTGCAAGAATAAGTATTCGACTGGTAATGCGAGTAAAATGTGACATACGCTATTATGGTAAAACTATTACTAACTCAATGATAATAAGAACCTAATTTAATCAATATTGCAATGAAATCAAAAGAGTCTTTTCTATTCTTTGTACCGCATCCCGCGAACAGCAAACCGCGTCCCGCCTCTCTTACTTCTTCTTCGGAAACAAAAACACCGCCTGTGCAAAGATCTGCCAGTCGGGACCATTATCGGGTTTGGCTACAAAGTAACCACCTCCGGCAATAAACTTAACCGGTTGTTTTCCGAACATCACCACTTTACCAAAATTGGCTCCCAGCGGAACACTCCATTGCTGGCCTGCAGGGGCGGTCCAATTGGCGGTGATCGTAGGCATAAACTGCACAAACCAGGCAGATGGGAAAGTATATACTATGAATACCTGGCCAAAGAGGGCATTCAGATTGTCGGTATTATATGACCAAACATTGTTTACCGTAAAACCAATGGCCCAGTTTCCGGGCATGGTTAAAGCGATGAATGTAGGTCCAAGCCCAAATTCAGGGCTACCCAGTACATCATGTGTCCTTGTTGGTATATTAAGTGCAGGGCCTATACCCCAGATAATTTTGTGTGTTTTTGCGGATGTAAAAAACATCGAATAATTGATATCCCCTACACCGAATTGCCCTCCACTTTCCTGTGAAACATCGGGTTGATAGATAAAGGGTACAATGATCCGGTTCACTACGTTTATCTTATCATTTAAACGAAAGGGTATAACCGGCATCAGGTTGGTAACCAACTGAAATCTGTCGTATTCCCCCAGCCCAAAATTGAAATTGAACTGTACCGGAACGGAAATAAGGGCTGCAATCGGATTTGCCGTTTTTTTAGCCAACAAAGCAGCTTTTTCTTGTGGCGTTGCAGGGATTGTTTCCTGCGCATCGGCAGTTGATATACCCAGCATGAAGATGCAGGTGAGTATGAGCGAGAGTTTGTAATGTTTTTTCATAATACTTAATATTTAATTGTTGTTAATAATATTTCATTTTTATAGTTCCCATCCAATAGTGGTTGTCAGCACATAATCATTTTCAGTTGCTCCTTCAGCCGGCTGGTTATCGTAGTTTAGGACATAGCCCAGGTTGATAAACAAATCGAATGGGAATTCATATTCAATATTGAAATTAAAGTCTGTTCTGAACCTTCCTTTTTCTGTTAAACTCGGGTATGCAATTACTGAAGTAAGTATATCGAGGTCACCCATGTTGAATATTTTGTATTCTACTGCCAGAAATGCTTCAGCACTGTTTCTATCCGAAGTTGACGGATCCTCATAATCTTCATAATTCCAGTCAGCCCCACCTGCAAACCCAAGATTCATTTTATTGTTTTTCAACACATAATAGCCTATCCCACCTTTGGTAATGGCCCGGAGGTTGAGTTTCATTTCAGAGCTTTGCAATAGATCCGATCGAAGTATGGCAAACCAGTCTTTTACAATAAAATACACCATACCAATGCCTCCTTCTGTCCGGCTGACCTTGGCCGTAATATCTTCAGTGGTTTGAATGGTTCGGATCGCTCCAACATGAAAGTCATATTTAAACCTGCTCGAAAGATATCCGAGGTTCAATTTTCCTGAGAATTGATGACTATTGTTGGCTTTGGTTAGCGTATATCCGGCCGACAGCTTCAGTTCGAGGCGTTTCCAAAAGGTGTCATCTACTTCTTTAAAGAAAACGATTTCCTCAAGATTCATGATTGGGTAGCCTGCTTTTTCATCCATGATCATCACCCTGGAAGGATCATCTTTCATAGAAACCAGCCTGCCGAAAACCCGATCTCCTTCAGAACTGATCAGCACAAACTTTCTTTCGGTATTGATGGAAACTACCTTATCCCATTCTACATTAAAATCCTTGTCACTGTAGTCCGTTTCAATCACTACCACCCCTTCATCAAAGCCCTTGATCTCACCCACAAGAGTTTCGCCCGTGTTCATGATGAGGGAGTCTTGCTGTGCCTGCAAAGCAAGATTTCCCATCATTATGAGAAGGATTAAAATACCTGAAATTCTTATTTTCATTTAGAAAACGATCAAGTTTAATCGATCAATTCAAAGTCGTTCAAAACCCATGTTTTGTCTATATATCCTTCTTCAGGACCGTAAAAACGGAAGACCACAAAAAAGCCTTTCTCAGCATTAGTAGGTACCCAATTTTTCTCTTTTCCTTTAGGCGCTTTTGCTGCAAAATAGATATCAACAGAACCATCAGCATTCACATCCGGCTTATCCATGCTTCCAATAGATTTGTTGATGTTTCCACCTGCATCTAATAAACCCCGTGTTGTTGGATCGTAAGCCGTTACAGCCCAAAAACGTTTAACCGGAGCATTTGCAGGAATAGTCAGCTTATAGTTCTTACCGCCATCTAAGAAATCTCCTTCT
>CAVWDP010000004.1:0-85296 GCA_963753835.1 uncultured Bacteroidales bacterium
TGGTAATCAGCTTGATCACCCAGAGACCGATGATAAGAACAATAATAGCTCCAATAACTTTAGGACCGTAGGAGTATAAGTAGTCTGCAAACAGGTCCCAGTTGACATTAAATAATAACATAGGATAGTGTTAGGTTAAACAATTGGTTTTTAATAGGGGTCAAAAGTAATTGATTTGACAAGCATTCCACTAAACATGTCATCTTTAATTTTGTTCACACCCTGAACCCTGCACCCTGCACCTTGTACCTTGTACCTTGTACCTTGTACCTTGTACCTTGTACCTTGTAGCTATTTAAGCCACCTATCCAACCAATCATAGAATGTCCTTTGCCACAAGATCCCGTTTTGAGGTGAAAGCACCCAGTGATTTTCGTCAGGGAAGAAGAGGAATTCGGCAGGGACACCTCTCAGAACTGCAGCATTGAAGGCACTCATACCCTGTGTATAAGCGATTCTGTAGTCGAGTTCTCCATGTATAATAAGAATAGGCGTATCCCATTTGTCGATAAATTTATGTGGTGAATTTGCATAGGAGTTCATGGCCACTTTGTTGTCTTTTTCCCAGAATGCGCCGCCCAGGTCCCAGTCGACAAACCACATTTCTTCCGTTTCAAGATATTGTGCTTCAAAATTGAACATGCCATCGTGGGAGATAAAGGCTTTGAAGCGCTTGTCGTGATTCCCGGCAAGCCAGAAGACTGAGAATCCGCCATAGCTTGCACCTACAGCACCCAGGTGCTCGTTGTCAATAAATGGTTCTTTTGACACCTCATCAATGGCCGCGAGGTAGTCTTTCATGTTTTGTCCACCATAATCTCCACTGATCTGCTCGTTCCATGCCTGTCCGAATCCAGGAACACCTCGCCGGTTGGGGGCAACAATAATATAGCCATTAGCGGCCATCATCTGAAAGTTCCAGCGGTATGACCAGAACTGGCTGACCATGCTTTGTGGGCCACCCTGGCAATAAAGTAGGGCAGGATACTTTTTGGCAGGGTCGAAGTTTGGCGGGTAGATCACCCATGTAAGCATGGCCTGGTTATCAGTGGTCTTGATCCAGCGTTTTTCAACCTTGCCCATGGTGATCTTGTCGAGCAATTCTTTATTGGTGAATGAGATTTGTTCAGCTTGCCCATCTGCCGGATTAACCGAATAGACTTCCGTAGGCATCGACATCGATTGCCTAGTAGCGATGAGCTTATCTCCTGCTAGGGCAATAGAGTTGTAATTGTGGATGCCATCCGTTACCTGTTTAAATGCTTCACTATTAAGATTATAGTTGAATATCTCATAGGATCCAAGATGAGCGCTGATAAAGTAGATGCTTTCATTCCCTTGCCATGCATAACCTCCTGTATTTTGATCAAATGCAGCTGAATGGTCCCTCTTTTCACCAGTTTCGGTATGATAAATGATAAGCCTTGTCTGGTCTGATTCATAGCCATCCCTTTCCATGCTTTCCCAGGCGATCATGCTTCCATCGGGAGAGAAAACCGGGGCCATATCGAAGCCCAGCATTCCTTCCGAAATATTCTTTGTTTTTCCGCTTTCCAGCTCATACAGATATATGTCAGAATTGGTAGAAACAGAGTAGGCCATGCCAGTTTTTTTCTTGCAGGTGTATGCAATGGTTTTGCTGTCGGGACTCCAGCTGATCTGCTCCATTCCTCCAAAAGGACTTAGCGGTGATCCCCATGGCTCACCTTCCATGATGTCCTGGATTCAGATATGCTTCCTTTGTCATAATCTGCAATAAAAATATGGCTGTAAGAATCTACCCAATGATCCCAGTGACGGTACATCAGGTCGTTGTTGATGCGACCGCTGGCCTGTGGGAGGCCTTTATAAAGCTCTTCAAAGGGATTTTCTATCATCACCTCCTTGATAAAGAGCACTTTCGACATGTCAGGGGCATAGCTGAAACCGCTCACGCCTCCTTCGATATCAGATATTTTTTGCACACCGCTACCATCCGGATTCATTTCATAGAGTTGTACGCTGCCTGAAGCAGATGACAGGAATCCGATCTTTTTTCCATCCGGCCGCCAGAGTGCATTGAACTCACTTTTTGGTGAATGTGTGAGCTGGACCTGATCGCTTCCATCCGGGTTCATCAGGTACAGTTCACGATTGCCCTTGTTCTGTTCGATGCTATAATAGGAAACCCCGTATAATAACTTATTACCATCAGGTGAAATCTGCACATCACCCAGCCGGCCATAGGCCCACAACACTTCCGGGCTTTGGAGGTCGCTGTTTAGCTCGAGTACCGGTTTGCCGATGATTTTAGCTTCTTTTACATTGTCAGTCATGCAGCTGTCGTTACATGAGGCCAGGATCAGCATGATCAAGGCCAGGGGGAGGATGAATCTGAATTTCATGGTAGATGGATTGAATTAAAAAAAGGTTCGTTATTCGTGTAAAAGTCGAAAAAAATGGAGATAAAAGCAAATCCACTTTCAAACCGTTAGCTGATTTTAATGTACCGTTAACTGAGCAATTTCGGCCGTTAAGTGAAAGCCTTTAGGAAATACTTATTTCATAATATATCTTTAGCTTGTAAAGACCTAAGAAATCTGATATCTGATATTTGATATCTGATGTTTGAAGTTATTTTCGATTTTCGATCTTCGATCTTCGATTTTCGGTCTTCGTTCTTCATAAGAAAATCCTGCCCTGACCCATAATTCTGTTTGACGAGTGCAGAACCGTCAGATGCAGTACAGGCCCCGAGAGATCGGGGCTTTTTATATAGATGATAGAAGAATGAAGAAGTGGATGGTAGAGGGAGATTGAGATATTAGAAGGAGAAGTACTTCTTCTATCATCTATCGCCTTCTTCTATCTTATCTCCATTTCTATTATTATCCATCTCCTTCAAATATCTCCTTCAATTTCAGAACATCCCTCCTATGGCTAGTTTGAATTCGATGATGCTACCCGGGCCGCCAATATACCACCATTGAGGATAATGTTCAAAACGCATACCGTTACTGTTATATGCCTCCATTGGCCAGGGAGCCATGAATATCTGAAGTCCTGCATTCACATCAAAATACATGTGTTTAAGCTTGGTATCACTAAGCACAAAGTAGGCCCCAAAAGCAATTCCTCCACCTCCCATCCAGAACATATATGTTGTTGAATATTCATATGGATACCTGTCACCACCAGAATAATTCAGAGGGTGAAAATCAAAGTAGCCAATGATTCCAGTAGCCTGAGCATAAACTCCCCGTTTTACATCTCTTTTAATGTAGTATCTGAAACAAGGTGATGCTTTAAACCCGGTGTATTTTTCTCCTCCAAAATACTGAATTCCATCTATATACCAATCAAAGTAAGTTCCGAGAGAAATTTTATCATTAATAAATCCTTCTACTTTTATACCAAGTGCACCCCACAATAGTTTTAATGGTAGCCAGGCGATGGCGAACTTCTGTGTTGCCGGCCCATACCTTTTTATCTTACCCATCCTGATATTTAAATTTGCATTTGATGAGAATACTCTTTCCTCTCTATTTTTATAGTCTTTATGTCTGAACCTAAATCTAATATACTTGCGGGGTACTGTGAGCTTAAAATTTCCTGTTTTGTCTGTCATTGTTGAATATTCAGCGGCTCTGGTCGTAATTAAAACGCTATCAATTCCCTGTGTGGTTTTGTGGTCGATAACTTTTCCAGACAGAGTTTTCATTTTTCTATTCTGACAAAAGGAGTCCGAAGCCGATATAATAAGTAGGATTATGATAATGATAAAGAATGAGACCTTCATACATAAGCTAAGATAGCAAATTATTATTTCTCCATTAGACCCCAATAGGAGTCATCAGAAAATCCAACTAAAGTATCCCATGTGATGTATTATATATCAGCTTTGTTAACATTACATGATGGGTATCTGCAGGTATTGGGGATTGTTAGAAATCACGATATTGGACGATTTATTCCAAGTGTTATTACTGTCAATTAGATTTTGGATGTTGGACGGAGTTTTGAGTTTTGATCCCCCTATGCTAAAGCTTCGGGGGACAAGGTTTTAAATTTGTTTCGGATTTCCGCGAGCGCTGAAGCTGTTCAGCGGAGGCGCTAGGTCATTAGAATTTCCCCGATAGGGGCGAGATTGCCTTCGGCGATTCTGAAGGGGGAGGTTTACAACAAAAACCCTTCCTCGCTTCGCTCGGCTGTGGTTTTTCAATTATTAATTATTCACTATGCACTCCACTTAGGCACTAGCTACTAGGCACTAGGAACTAGTCACTTCCGAGAATTGCCTCCGGCGATTCCTGCTCACTGCACCACCAACTTCTGCCTTATCCTTGTGTTCTCGATAATGACCTCCACGATGTACATCCCTGCCTTCAATGCTGAAATATCGATCTTGCCATTTTCAGGCCTCTTATGAAATACCTTATGCCCAGTCAGGGTATATACACTTACCTCCTCAATTGCATGACCTTCTACAGAGATATTGACTTCACCGTATGCTGGATTTGGGTATATCTTTATAATTTCTATTAAATATTGCTCATCTATATCCACACTTTCACAGGCTTCTTCTACTTCTGCCTGGCTGTTACAACCTGCGGCATTTTGTTCAATGTGTACTTCCCCATAGGGTTCATCAAGGTAATCGCATATACTCTGCACCGCACATGTGCATAATCCAATATTATCCTCAATACGCAGAACATGTACAGAGTCCAGATGGATGTTTTCCAGGCCTGCTAAACTACTGAGACTATCATTTCGATTAATGTTTAGTTCATCACTAATAAATGTCAGGTTCTCCAGGCTCATTAAGCTTTCCAGGCTTGTGTTGGCATAAATGAGAAGATCGCCTTCTATAGTGGTAATATTATCCAGCCCCATTAAATTTGTCAATAATGGATTATAACCAATACCGAGATATCCATGGATAGTATTAAGATTTAGCAGTGCTGAAATATTTCTCAGGCTGTCGTTAGAATGAAGAACCACATCACTCCCTATGCTGGACAGATTATCCAGCCCCGATAAGCTGATCAAAGCATTATTGGCCTTTATTTCTAATCTGTCTCCAATTGAACTCAGATTTTCCAGCCCAGTTAAGCTTATCAATGCATCATTATTGTATATGTTGAGTGTGTTTCCAATTGAACCCAGACTATGTAATCCTGATAGATTTTCAAGGACCGGATTGTACTCAAGGTACAGTCCGCCACCGAGAGTGCTGAGCTGTTCCAGTCCGTTCAAATTTAATAGTGAATAATTTTGATTTATTCCAAGGTTTCCGCCAATGGAGATCAAGCTTTCCAGGCCTGTTAAGTTACCCAGATTCTCATTAAAGCTGATGTTGAGATTCCCCTCTATAGCACTCAGATTATCTAATCCTTCTAAGCTGAGCAGATTTGAATTACCATAATAGCCATAGTAAAAATAACTACCGATTGAAAGATCTTTTCCTATTGTCGCCAAACCCTCCAGTCCTGATAGATTTTTGAGTGAATCATTTGCAAAAATGATCAGGCTCCCCCCTATGGAACTCAGGTTCTCCAGGCCGTTTAAGTTTTCCAGGTTTGGATTACCAAGAGGCCAATAATAATAAAAATAAGTTCCTCCGATCTGAAGGTCTTCTCCGATCGATGTCAGTCCTTCCAGTCCAATCAGATTGGTGAGGGCATAGTTGTTACTTATTTGCAGGTCTCCCTCGATGGAAATGATATTTTCCAGGCCGATGAAATTAAGCAACTTATCGTTCTCGTTTATATGGAGGCTTTTACTTATTGTCAATACATTCCCCATCCCACTAAAAGAAGTGAGCGAATCATTATTATTGATATTCATATCCCACCCAACGTAAGCCAGGTTTTCAAGACCAGAAAAACTAACCAGGGCAGCATTATGCTCGATGATCAGGCTGCCACCAATGGATAACAGACTGTCCAGTCCTGAAAAACTTCTCAGCTTAGTGTTGTTCTCAATTTCAAAAGTCCATTCAATAGATTTTAAATTCTCAAGCCCTGACAGGTCCTCCAATGAATTATTGTTGCTTATTGTAACCCCCCACCCAATAGATGACAAATTCTCCAATCCTGATAAATCTGCCAGCTCATTGTTTCCGGAAATATCAACCGACCAATCCACAAAACTCAAATTGTTTAAGCCCGTCAGGCTGCTTAGGGTATCGTTATCGCTGATGGTCAGGCTCCAGCCCACAGTGCTGACATTCTCCATGCCTGCCAGACTTGTCAGTAAATCATTGTCATGAATATATAGCCATCCACCAATTGTACCCAGGTTTTCCAGTCCCTCTAAACTGCTCAGTGCAGGATTATCGTAGATCCTGAGATAATCACCGATGGATGTCAGCACACTCAGTCCACCCAGGTCAACAATATCAGATCCACTGATGATTACGCCTCCTTCAATTTCAGTGCAGCCCGGAAATTCAGTCTGGAAAGCATCAATTTCTGCCTGTGTGAAGAATTCAATTCCTTCCGGTAAACATGACTGGGAATATATGATCTGGCAACAAATGGCCATGATCGCGATCAATGTGAATGATTTCTTCATCTAATATGATTTTGAATTTTGAGCTTTGAGTTTTGAATTCTGTATATTTTGTGCTTCATCTCACAATCAGTTTCTTCCTGATCTTTTGATTTCCGACCATTACCTCAACCATGTAAATGCCTGCCTGGAGTCCTGAAATGTTCAAAGGCCCATCTACAGGCCGTTTGTGGATTACCCTGTATCCGGTAAACGTATAGATGCTGGCTTCATCAATCGTCATATTTGGAAGGGAGATATTCAATAGCTCGTCTGCCGGATTTGGAAAAATTGTTAATCTCCCGGTCAATTCGTTTTCTTCCAATGAAGTAATGCCGCAGGCTATTTCAACTTCGGCAATGCTGTTGCATCCGCTTTCATTATTTTCAATACTGTGCCATACAGTTGAGACCACCAGGTAATTACAAATGCTTTGAACGGCACAGGAACTTAACTGATAATTATCAACGATCCTCAAACTATTTATGGAACCTGCTTCAATATTATCCAATCCTGCCAGGCTGGTCAGAGAGTGATTACCATCAATTCTTAAATCGCCTCCAATACTCACAAGCTGTTCTAATCCCAGGAGATCGAGCAGTGCTTCGTTGCGACTCAGGTAAAAACTGCCATTTATTGTATGAATATTCTGGAGACCAGATAAACTTCTAAGGTTCATATTCTCCCATATTTCCAGCCCGCCACCAATTGTATTCAGCCCTTCCAATCCTGCTAATTCCTGCAGGGCATAATTATTGTTGATCTTCAGCCGTCCTCCGACAGTATTAAGATCAGCCAACCCAGATAAACTGTTCAGGGCCCAATTGTCATAGATGTCAAGGCTTTCTTCAATGGAATTAAGGTTCTCCAAACCGTTGAGCCCGAGTAAGGCTGTATTTTTATAAATTCCAAGTGATCCTCCGATCGAGATAATGTTCTCGACACCTGATAAGTAGGTCAGGGCCTCATTACGCCCAATCCACAGACTGCCGATAACATGATTTAGTTTTTCAAGTCCTGATAAGTTGTGCAGGGCTGGATTGTTTTGAATGGCAATATTATTCCCTACAAAAGAAAGTTTATTCAATCCATCCAGGCTGACCAGGTTATCATTTCCTGAATATCCGGGAGCGCCAATATAAAGACCCTCGCCAATCGATACCAGACTTTCCAGTCCTTCAAGATTGACCAGCTTCGGGTTGTTAGAAATATAGAGGCTGTTGCCAATGGAACCGAGATTTTCCAGCCCGGTACATGTTGTAATGGCATTGTTACCGTTAATAACTAGATCATATCCAACAGAAGTTAAATTTTCCAGGCCAGAAAAATTCTGCAGAAGCGGGTTTCCACCTTCCCAATTTTCAATAAACAAACTTCCATTGATTTTATTTAAGCTTTCAAGTCCTGTTAAACTGATAAGTTTTTCATTACCGTCTATCGCTAGATCTTCCCCGATAAATGAAAGTTTATTTAATCCTGTCAAGCTAGTAAGAGATTCGTTGCATAAAATATATAGTGATCCTCCGATGATATTCAAACTCTCTAGACCAGAGAAGTCTATTAAATTTTTATTGCCAATCCCATAAAATTGATCAGAAATCCAGAAGTTATTTCCTATTGATATAAGTCCTTCCAGTCCTGAGAAATTGCTTAAAGTATCATTTCCGAATACCAACAGATCACCGCCTATGGTCGACAAATTTTCTAATCCGCTTAAACTGGCTAAATTTTTGTTGTTTTTTAATAGCAGGTTCCCGCCGATGGAGTTTATTTTATCTAATCCTGACAGTGAATTCAACCTGTCATTATTTCCAATTAAGAGACCATTTTCAATAGCAGCTAGGTGATCAAAACCACTGAAGCTTGTGAGAGAATCATTATTGCAGATACAAAGCTCTCCCATGATAATGGCGAGATTATCCAGACCACTTATATCAGTAAGTGACTTATTATCAATGATCCCACAGTTTCCTCCGATAATAGATAATTCAGGGAATCCTTCCATAATTTTTAAAGCATTGTTGGAACCTATCCGAAGTGTGCCCCCTACGAAGTTTAAGGCATCCAGGCCTGATAAACTAACCAATGATTGATTGTCCGTCACCCAACAATCAGTGCCTATGCTCATGAGTTCTTGAATCCCGACTAGGTTTTTCAGCGAATTGTTGTCGTATATCCAGAGTTCTCCTCCAATTGAATTCAAATTTTCCAGTCCCGATAAACTGACCAGCGAATTGTTTTCCATTATGTAAAGGTTACTCCCAACACTGGACACATTATTGAGTCCGGATAGAGTCTCCAGGGAATCATTGTATCTAACGGCTATTTCTCCGCCTAAATAATTTAGTGATTCAAGTCCTGATAAGTTGCTTATTGATGTGTTCCAGCTAAGCTCAAAATCTTCCCCGATACTCTTAACGTTATTAAGCCCTTCAAGGCTTTGCAATATTTCATTATACTGTATTTCGAGAGATCTGCTGATAGAATGTAAATTTTCCAATCCCGACAGATTGATCAATGCATCGTTATTGCTAAGATAAAATGAGCCTTCGATAGATTTAATATTTTCCAGTCCTGCTAAGCTGAGCAGTGATTGATTGTCGCTGATCTGAAGCAGGTTTCCCACTGTTGAGATTCCGGTCAATCCAGATAAACTCTCCAATGATATATTGTTTCTGATGATAATGTTTTCTCCAACCGTAGATAAACTTCCCAGACCAGTGATATCGGTTAAAGTATCATTGTCATTTATAAGCAAATCTCCCCTGACTTCATTTAAATTGTCAAATCCGTCAATGTTAGAAAGGGCACTGTTATTATAGATCCAAAGATCCCCTATGACTAATTCCAGCTGACTCAAGCCTGATACATTGAGCAATGCATCATTGCTCTGGATCTTAATGTTGCCCCCAACGGAGCTTAAATTTTCTAAACCTGGTATACTGCTTAAAGAGAGATTGCTGACGATTTGAAGACTTTCACCAATTTCTGACAACATGTTCAGGCCTGAAAGATTCTCCAAAGAAGAGATATTATTAATGCTGAGGGAGCCTCCAATGTGCTGGAGTGATGAGAGAGCTGTTAAATTGACCAGGGAAAGACAGCTTATGATTTTTACATTTCCATCAACAGAAACCAGGTTTTCTAATCCGGCTAAACTGATGAGTCCATCATTATTCCGGATACTCAGGTATGTTCCAACACTGCTGAGATTATTCAGCCCATTCAGATCAACCAATAAATCATTTCCCTGAATTACAACATAGTCACCGCTTGACTGAATATTTTCCAGGCCGGTCAAACTGCTCAGAGAATCGTTGTATCGAATCCAGATATAACCTCCAACGGAATGTAGATTTTGTAATCCGATCAGGTTGGTCAAGGCATCATTGCTATATAAATGAAGCCTTCCTCCTAATGATGCCAGATTATCCAATCCTGATAGGGAACCTAATCCATCGCAGTCCTTGATAGACAGGAAATCACCAATTGATGTCAAATTGCCAATCCCTGAAATACTGACTAGAGCATCACTATACTGGATATTCAGACCTCCCCCTAGTGTTGTCAATGGATACAGTCCATCCAGGTTAACTATGTCATTACCTTTTATATTCACATCTCCCTCAATCCCAGTACATCCGGGGTAATTGATAGGAAAGCTGTCAATTTGTGCCTGTGTAGAAAATGTAATGCCTTCAGGCAGGCACGACTGTGAATAGGTTGTTGCAAGGCAGAATGCCAGGATGATGATACCTAATATTTTTTTCATCGCTCTACTATTAAGTTTTCAGCCTTTGATTAAGCAGAGCATTTGGTGGGAAGGTTCCCTATTGGTTCCGTAAATATACTAAATCACAGGGCTTTAATCAAATAAATAGATTAAGGATTATGAATTATGAATTATGGATGATGGATGATGAGTTTGGAATTTGGAATTTGTTTCGAATTTAAGTCATTAGAATTTAGAATTTCCCCCGTAGGGGAGAATTGCCTTTGGCGATTCTGTTTGGGTGGGGCTTACAACAAAAACCCTACCTCGCTGCGCTCGGTTGTGGTTTTTCAATTATTAATTATTCACTATGCACTCCACTTAGGCACTAGCTACTAGGCACTAGGAACTAGTCACTTCCGAGAATTGCCTTCGGCGATTCTGTTGGGGGGAGGCAAACAACAAAAACCCCTCCTCGCTTCGCTCGGCTGTGGTTTTTCAATTATTAATTATTCACTATGCACTCCACTTAGGCACTAGCTACTAGGCACTAGGAACTAGTCACTTCCGAGAATTGCCTTTGGCGATTCTGTTTGGGTGGGGCATACAACAAAAACCCTACCTCGCTGCGCTCGGTTGTGGTTTTTCAATTATTAATTATTCACTATGCACTCCACTTAGGCACTAGCTACTAGGCACTAGGAACTAGTCACTTCCGAGAATTGCCTTCGGCGATTCTATTGGGGGAGGCTTACAACAAAAACCCTCACTCGCTGCGCTCGCTTGTGGTTTTTTTCTTTTCAATCCTCACCCTCAAGCAAGCTTGGGGTTCGTCTTAAAAAGAAAAAACCCCACACCTTCGGTGCAGGGTTTTTGTTGTAGCGAGATCGAGAATTGAACTCGAGACCTCCGGGTTATGAATCCGACGCTCTAACCAACTGAGCTACCTCGCCATTATTGCGGCTGCAAATATACATATTTTTTGATTTGACAAGCTACGGCCTAAAGGAAATGATAGATTTTTTCCTTTCAAGGCATTTCTTATTTCTGAGTTCGTATTTCAGATTTCAGATTTCGTTTTTCTGGCATCAAAAGGTTGCGGTGAGATAAGAAATTTTGAAGTGGATGGATGAAAGAGATAAAAGATGGAAGAAGTGGATAGAATACTCCTTCGCCAAGGCTTCGGAGTACAAAGATAGAAGAAGTATTGATCCTCATTCCTTGCACCCTGCACCCTGCACCCTGCACCTTGTTTAACTGGTTAACAACATGTTAATAAGTATAATGAACCAGTATGCCTGTCTACGTGTTTATACGGATACAACATGGAGATTGTACTGATTTTACTGGTGGTCCATGAAATCGACAAAAAACAATATCTATATTTATGAAACATTTATGCCACCAGAAAGTATAAACCATAAGATTACTAAAACTTAAAAATTAAACCCAGGCTTGAAATTGTAGTATAAACATTGCAAAAATTGAATAAGTTATGAAGAGGATGCGCTTTTTAGGAATTATAATGCTGGTCACATTATTCCTTACGCAAGGAATTCGAGCGCAGGATGTCGAGATCACTCCGCTGATTGGATATACTGTGCGTAACGAAATCAGGTTTATCGAAGGGACAATGACCGTGAAGGATTTGCTTAATATAGGCGCAAATTTCAGTTTCCCCACATCAAACCGTATTAGCAGGTTTGAAATACTTCTGTCAAACTCATTCACACGTGCCACATGGAACGAGTCAGAAGATTATTCCGATCTCATCACTGAAAAAAATTATACTATGATGGTGACATACTTCCAGATGGCATGGACCCTGGAAGGAGCTCTCGATAAAAATGTATATATTTTTGGCGGGCCCAGCATGGGTTTGGCAAACTACAATATCTCTAAATCAGATGTGGAAAATATGCCCAGGTTTTCTGTTGGTGCACAAACAGGTTTGAAAATTTATTTCGACCGTGTCCTTGCATTCCGATTGCAGGCCCACCTGGTACTTCCTGTATTCATGGGAAGTGGAAAACATTTCCGGGGCATAACTGACGAAGGCGGCGAAAACAGCTACCTCAATGTAAATTCAACGACATTTCCTGTTAACTTAATAATAAATGCAGGACTCGTATTCAGAATCAGAACCAGATAACTTTAAAGGCAAATTAAGTTTAAGAGCGCATCGCCAAACCAGGTGAAGCGCTTTTTTGTTGAGAATACCTATTGCTCGATACTCACTTTATAGTGGATGTTCCGCTTTTCAAATTCTTCAAAAAGAAAATCTACGCATGACGCTATCTTCCCCAGATATTCAGGGGGAGATACCCCCCTGGCATCGTACATCCCATTCAGGATCATCCTGGCAGTGATGGTTGCGGTATAACCGGTAGTCCTGGCCATTGAATGGATGCCACTTACAGGATCATATTCATCATAGAGATCATAAATGATGCTGGTTTTAGAGCCATCTTTTAACCCACTGACGATCACTTTCATTACCGTGATATCAATTTCACCTTCAGCCAGTTTCCATTGATCGAACAAGAGCGCAGAGGTCAGATCAAGTGGTTTGATGTAATTGTCCCCCAGCTGTTTTTCTTCCTGGCTGAAAAAGCCCGAATCGCGAAGGATCTCCATCAATCGGGCATGACCTTCATATCGCAATGTCTTTTCTTCCATGTCGGGGGCATCGATGGTCCTGATCAATGACCGAAGTCCATCACTAATGAAAGCTTCAAGTGTTCCAACTCCTTCAATTTCAACCAGTTCTTTTTCGCTCAGAGCGGGCAGTATCACTTCTTTTCCGTTCCTGACGATCCTGGCAGGCCTTGTGTATTCTTCAATCACATCGGCAGGGGAGAATACGGCTTTGTATTCCCAGGGCTGCTGCCTGATCCTTGGCAAACCACCTACCATGATCTTTACTTTATGGGTTTCATCAAGCTGTGATGAGGCATAGGCTGTAAGAATATTGCTCATGCCGGGGGCAACACCAATGTCTGATACTGCAATTACACCTTTTTCTTTGGCAAGGCCGTCGAGAAGGAAAAGGTCTTCGGGAAAGAAAGCAATATCGACCACGTTTTTTCCACAGTCTATCACCGTTTCCAGGGTTTCGAATCCCATATGCCCCGGAACCGCATTGATCACAAGGTCATAATCAGATATCAGCTCCCTTACAAGTTCTTCCTTCGACAGGTCGCATTCTATCCCTTCGATATGAAAATCGCCGATGGCCTTGTTGAGGTTTTGCCTGTTGATGTCGGCCAGACTCACTTTAAATTCGTTGGCCAGATCCCTGGCCATAGGGCCGCCGACCAGGCCTCCCCCGAGAACAATAATTTTCTTCTTTTCCATTATTTTCTGATTTTATTGATCTGTGTAACGATTACTCCAAAAATGACAATGACAATCCCGGCAATCTTTGAACGTGTAAATATCTCATCAAGTATATGATAGGAGGCAATAGCCGTAATAACAGGGATAAGGTTGCTGTACACATTGGCCCGGTTAACCCCTATATGCTTGATTGTGGTAGCAAAAAGTATGTAGGCAAGTGAAGATGCAAATATGGCCAGTGAGAATAAGGCAGCAAGCAGCCTGCTGTCAGGAACAACAGCGACAAATTCTCCCAGGTCCATCAACAGAAACAAGGGGAGGAAAAAAACTGCCCCCAGAAGATTTTGCCATGCAATAATGCTAACCGGATTATAATGCACCGTAAGCTTTTGTAATAGCACCGAATAAATCACAGCAGAAACAACCGCCATAAAGAGAAGGAGAATGCCTTTGGGCTCGGTAGTAAAGCTGAAATCCGGATTGATGAGCATCACCAGGATACCGAAGAAGGAGATCATGATCCCTGCAATATTCAGCCAGGAAACTTTTTCCCTGATCATCAGCCAGGCAGCAATGGGTGTAAATACAGGAATGGTAGCAATCACAACGGCACTGATGGATGCAGTCGAAAACTTCAATCCGTAATTCTCCCCCAGGAAATAAAAAAAAGGATTAAAAATGGCTGATGCCAGCAGAAGGAGCATGTGTTCCCTGCGGATCTTCTGAAGATGAGAGCTAACCAGAAGGATGATAAACAAAAATGCAGCGGAGATCAGCAGCCTCAGAAAGATGGTTGTGATCGGTGGGTAGTATTCAAAAACGATGGATGTCCATATAAATGACATCCCCCAGAAGATCATGGCCAGCAATGCCGCGAAATAGATATAAACCTTTGTTTTACCCCTGCCTTCCATAAATTAATTTTAGCCAGAACAAAAATATTCTTTTTATAAATACCGTCAGAACAATTAGCACCCAGAACCTGGTCCCTGGTCCCTAGTCCCTATTTTTTCCCTTATCTTGTAACATTGAAAAAAAATCGACGTCATTAACCTAAAAGAACGCCTTGATGAAGCGAACAATTCATATGCATGAAGACCTGATCGAGGGATGCCGGCAGAATAACCGGAAATCACAGCTTCAGATCTACAATTTATATTATAAAGCCATGTACAACACAGCATTCAGGATCGTAAAAAACAGCGCAGAGGCAGAGGATGTCATGCAGGAAGCCTTCCTGACTGGATTTCAGAAGATCGACGACTACAAGGGAGAAGCGAGCTTTGGATCATGGATGAAAAGGATTGTGATCAACAGGGCAATCGACCAATTAAAGAAAGAAAAAGAAAAAATTTCGATCGAAGAGGCAGGCATCGACCTGCCTGCTGATGATCCTACGGAAAACTACCTGGAGGTCTTATCATACAAAACTGAGCAGATCAGGATGGGTATAGAGCAGCTGGGCGATGATGATCGCATGATCATGAGCCTGTTCCTTTTGGAAGGCTATGATCATGAGGAGATCTCACAGGTGCTCGATATCTCAAATAATGCCAGCCGGACCCGCTATTCCAGGGCAAGGACCAGGCTGAGGGATTGGTTAAAGCAACAGAAGATTGATGAACTTGTAAACTAAGTATCATGAGTATACTTGAAGAAAAAATTAAGAAAAATCGCCAGCACTATGATGTGCACGAGCCAGCAGATGGGCATGCCGAAAGGTTTGCATTAAAGCTGGATCTGGAGTTTCATGCCGACGAGCGGAAGAAAAGCCGCAACATCTGGCGCTATGCAGCGGCTATTATCCTTATTGCCGGACTGTCAGGTGTATTGTTATTTCAGTATTCGGGCAATTCATCCACAGTGACCGCCGGCCCCATGAATGATGAACTCAGCATGGTGGTGGATCACTATAACAGGCTTACCGATCAGAAATTAAACGATATATCCAATTGCGCAGCCTCAGAAGAAGAAGCTGCCAAGATTGATCAGATGGCCAGGGAGCAACTCGAACTATTGGAAAAAGATGCCGGGGCATTACAGGAAGAACTCAATAATGATGCATCTAACGACCGGGTGTACGGAGCTCTTGTTACCAATTACAGAACAAGAATTAAAATATTAGATAATATCATTACAAAAATTTGTCAATTGTAAACTAAAAACCGGAAAAATGAAGAGAATTACACACATTTCAATTTTAATCAGCCTGATGCTGTTCTTTGCTATGTCAAGCATGTCGGCACAGGAACTCAAAAAGAGCTTTAATGAAAGCTACGCAGTAAATGCGGATGCCGAAGTACAGATCAGCAACAAATTCGGAACAGTAAACATTGAGATCTGGGATAAGAACCAGGTAGAGATCAATGTAGAGGTCAGGGTTGATGCTAAATCAGATAAAGAATCCCAACGCATCCTGGACAAGATCGATGTGAAGATCAGCGGCAGCAATGACCAGGTAAAAGCCATCACTTCTTTTGATGGGAAACTGAATTGCAAGAATTGCGATATGGAAATTGAGTATGAGGTAAAGATGCCAGCATCGAATGCACTTACACTAAAAAACGAATTCGGAAATGCCTATGTTGGAAAACTGGCAGGCAAAACCGATATTGAAATTGGCTATGGTAACCTTGAGCTGGACGAGCTTTCAGGGAAGGAAAACCGTGTGGTAGTAAAATTCGGCAATGCCGAGATCAATACTGTGAAGGCCAGTGAGCTTGTTATCGAATACGGAAATGTAGAACTGGGCAAGGCAGGATATTTAGACTTGTATACCAGGTTCAGCAATGCCGAAGTCGGAGAAGTGTCGGAACTGATCCTTGATTCACAGTATGATGGACTGGAAATAGGCAGTGTGGACATCATGCGAGCCAAGACTAGCTTTTCAGGCTTGGAAATTGGTGAGGTTTTTAACAAGCTCGACCTGAATTCCAGCTATGGAGGTGTAGAGGTGAGCCGTGTGTCGGGTGGATTTTCTTCCATCGACATCGTCAGTGAATTTGGAGGGGTTGAATTGGATATCAGCAGCTCAGCAAGCTATAAGCTGAGTGCCAGTTCCAGCTTCGGCAGTATCGATTTTCCTGAAAGCAATGCTAGTATTACTAAGCAGATAGAGAAAGACTTTAAGAAAGAAGTTGAAGCATTTGTTGGCGACGATAAAAGCTCATCATCTACTGTAGTGGTACGCGTAAAGAATTGTGATGTTGACATTAATTAATGAGACCGTATTTTCAAAAGCGTAGCGAATTGAAAATACATGGTCGAATTATCCCGAGCATCGGCGAGGGATCTATAAAAAAAAGAATAATAAACTGAAAAGAAAAAGTTATGAAAACAACAAGAACTTATTTAGCGATATTCATTCTCCTGCTGCTTGCCAGCTCAGGACTGATGGGCAGTTGCCTTGATATCACAGGCGTTAAAGGAGATGGTAATGTGGTAAAAGAAGACCGTGATGTTTCAGGCTTTACCAGCCTGGAGGTGAGTGGTGCATTCCACGTTTACCTCTACCAGGGGAAATCGGAAGCACTTACTATTGAAGCCGACAAGAACCTGATGCAATATATCAAGACTGAGGTGAAGGGCGACCGCCTGGAGATCTATACCGATGAAAACATCAACAAGGCAACAAAACTGAATATCTACCTCACTTTTGAGGAACTGGAGATGATCGATATCAGTGGTGCAGTGAGCGTTACTTCTGAGGAAATGCTGCAATTTGATGAGTTGGATATTGACGGAAGCGGCGCTTCAGAGATCAATTTGAAGATCAATGCGGCAAGCCTCAATGCCGATTTCAGTGGTGCAAGCGAGATCAATCTTTATGGAAAAGCACAGACTGCCACCTTCGACCTGTCCGGGGCCAGCGAGATCGATGCCCTAGAGTTTGAGATCTCCCATTGCGAGCTTGAAGTGAGCGGTGCTTCAGATGCCAGGATCCATGTCACCGGCAACCTTGAAGTAGAAGTGTCAGGTGCAGCATCAGTAAGGTATAAAGGCAAACCTCATGTACAAAGTGACATCTCAGGTGCAGGAAGTCTGAAACCATATTAGAATTATAGCATAAAATAACTGAAAGCGCGCGTCTTCGGACACGCGCTTTTTTTTGTCAAGCAAAAAAGTACGTAATACTATTTTTATTGTTCTTTTTTCTTGATCAAAAAGAACCAAAAAGATCAAGGGAACAGGAAACCGTAACTTCCCCGTTTTCCTCCCGCAAGGCTATCCCTGGGCTACTCCCTGTCACCGCCTGTTCCCGTTGCAGCCACCCTCATCTTTTGAACTCACAAAGAAAGGATGATATTTCCTCTTGTCTGCTGAAGGATTGGAATATAAAAAAATAAATGCAGAAGCATTTAATGACCCGGGCGCAGCCTGAGTGACTAAGCGAAAGTTAAGCACTTTTATTCAAAAGAAGCGTTGGGTGTTGAGTATTGGGTGTTGAATTGTCAGATGGACCAGGTAGAATATCTACCAGATATTTTTAATTTAATAAAAAGTGTGACAATTTCGAGATTTTTGTATTAATATATACGAACACTACATAATAAACGATGCTTGATACGAAAAAAGCAGAATAAATCAGAAAAAAGAAAGAAAAAGTTTGAATTTTGTGTTTATGCAGATAAAATTTTATAAATAGCAGATATTCAATAAGATAAATAATTTTGGGCACGCATCATAAATCACATATCTGGGTATTAATGCCTACTAAATTTGTTTTTAAATATTAATAATGTATCTTTACCACGATTTTACGAAAACCCAAATTCTTTATCTCTGGCGACTTATTGGATGAATGATGTCCAGCTCAAATGGTGATATGCAATTTTTGCAGGAAACTTGTAGCTGGAAAATACGTATATTTACTTATCAGACAGGCAGCTAATGTCTTAACTTTGTAAAAGGAAAATTCTGCTAAGTAAAGGAGAACAAAACGTTCATTAATTTGTTGATTAGAAATAAACGATTCATGATAGAGTAGGTCAACTCTATCATATTATTGTAAGTTTCACGAAATGAGAGTGATAGCTCAAAAGGCAACCGTCCAAATCCGGTGTTTTTGAAGTTATTTCAATCCTTTCTGCAACTTGATCCCGGATTTTTGAATCGTTAAAAATATATTGTATAATTACATTTACTTGTAATTATTTATATATTTAATACCTTTGCATAGAATTAATATAAATAACGATACGATACGATACGATACGAATTAATACTGTACAATATGAAAAAGCTTAGACTCTTTGCGGTTGGCATAATGACCATGATTGCCATTGTCGCATTTATATCTGGTTCAGCTTTTGCCGACATTGTGATTAAGAATGGCTCTACCATGATGGTTTCAGGCTTGACATCGGTGGTTGTTACTGCTGATGTTACGATTGAAACCGGGGGTACCCTGACCAATAGCGGCACTGTTTCCTTGACAGGTGACTTTACTAATGGCGGCACAGCCGACCTTGGCACGGGTGAAGTTGTTTTCAATGGCACAGCCACACAAAATATACTTGGATCAACACCTTCTGAATTTGAAGACCTCACGGTCAACAATGGAAATGGTGTAGACCTGGGTGTAGCAGCTCTGGTAGGTGGCACAATGGAATTCACTTCAGGTGTTTTCGACATTGGCGGCAATAACCTAACATTTGGTGTTGCGGCAAGCGCATCAGCCACTACTTCTTTCTCAGCCACAGCCATGATACAGGCTGATGGTACCGGACAGGTCTTAAAGGCTTTTCCTGCAGGTACCAGCGATCCGGCCGCTTTCTTTTTTCCACTTGGAAGTGTAGGTGAATACTCACCCATCCAGCTTGATTTCAACTCCAGTACTTTTGGCGCAGCTGCAACTGCTGGTTTCAATGTAACTGCCAGCAAAGAGCCTGATAACGTGAGCCTCGATAATTACCTGGAACGTTACTGGACCCTGGTAAATACAGATATCACTGCCGGCTATACTTACGATCTCACTGGCACTTATGTTGACGCTGATATTGTAGTTGCTGGTGGCTATACAGAGGCCGATATTAGCGGTGCACTTTATGATGGTGCCGGCTGGCTTATTGGCGATCCGGTGAACACAGGCGCAAATACATTCTTACTTGACGATTTCAATGATGATGGCAACGTTACCGGGGTTGAGTTTAGGATATTGAGTGATTTGAAAGTGATCTGTCAGGGTGCATATCGAGATGTATTGAATGAAATGATCACTGATTTAAATCCTCATATGCCGCTTGATGCAGCTACTGCTTATGCTCATATTGGCTATACTGGGACAGAATCAGTTGCAGCAATTCCATCTGCAGATGTAGTTGACTGGGTACTTGTTGAGGTCCGTGATGCTACAGATGCTGCATCCGCGACAAGTGCTACCATTGCTGGAACTGTTGCTGGCTTCCTTATGAAAGATGGTTCAATTGTCGGTCTGGATGGTGTTAGTCCATTGCCATTTAAAACTCTGATTACTAACAATGCTTATTTTGTAATTATACAGAGAAATCATTTAGCAGTTATGACATCGTCCTCTCCAACTGAGAGTTTTAATAATTATACGTATGATTTTACAGATGCAGTTACAAAAGCTTATGGAACTGGTTCTTTAACTTTAGTTGATACCGGCCCTAATAAATTTGCTTTATACGCAGGCGAGACAAATAATTCTGGTATTATTACATACGCTGATAAACAACCTATTGATAACGAAATAAATCAATCTGGTTATAGACTTGCTGATACTAATTTCTCTGGAATTGTTACTTATGCTGACAAACAGTATATTGATAACAACATCAATAAATCTGGTCAAATTCCATAACAATTGCAAAATTGCAGTTTTAGTTAATAGAAAAACAAACGATATGAAAAAGATATTTACTATCCTTATTTTGTTCTTGATACTAATACCAATAGGTTTCAGTCAGCCGACAGGAGATTTAGCGATTGAAAACCCAAGAATTGTTGGGACCAATTTCTATTTTGATATTTACTTTAAGCGTACCAATAACGACCCTAATTGGCACAATTATAATAATCTATCAAATCCAGCTGCTTTCGGTGGCTCTTCATGGGTTTGTAACCTTAACACAACCGGTAATCCATTGATCAACCCTGTAATATCATATACAAACCCAACATATTTAACAAGTGGGTATAGTCACTCCATTGCAATTGATCCTCCTTTAGGTATAGTGAGAATCACAACTACACCGACGGGAGCACCCGCTGATATTCCACAAGATATATGGTGGCATGCTTTTACGGTTCAATTAACGATAGCTAATTCTAGTGTTTTATCACTTGTTACATGGGATGCTTTAAATACAGGTCTTGTGGGGAGAGGTAATCTTACTAATAGTTTAAATGAATCATATTTTGATTCGGACTGCGACATTGCACTGAATACAAAATGTTGGACTGGTGTCACTAATACTGAATGGAATAATGCTTCAAACTGGTCTCCTAATGGTGTACCAGGAGCGACTGATGATATTATCTATCCGAATAATCCTGCAAATGAGGTTGGAGCATATGGGATGCTTTCCAAATATGGCATTGTAAATAATCTTCGAGTAAATCATCATGCACAGCTAAAAGTTATTGCCAACCGTGGACTTACAGTTTCAGGAAATATTATTTTAAAAGGAGATACAAATATTGTTCTCGAATCAACAACAAATATAAATCCAACAATATATTCTTCTGCTCTAATCACCAATGGATCTATTGACTATAATGGTTATTCTGTCGAAGACGGCCACATTGAAGTGCACAGAACCCTTTATTTTGAAGATTTTGATGCCGGATTTTACCTGCACCAGGTGGCAGCACCTGTTCAAAATGTAATCCTTGATGACTGGGACATGGAACATTTTCATTCCTACGCATATGAGTGGAACACCATCCTTCAGGATTGGTGGAACATCTATGTGCCTTCTAGAAATACACCCTCTGGTTATGGCTTTGTTCTGAGCTTATACAATGACTCAGTAACTGCATATGATACTGTGCAAGATGTTGTATTTTATGATAATCTGCTGGAGACAGACCTTAATTATAATTTTAATGGAATTGAAGCCAATGAATGGGCAATGATTGGGAATCCTTATACTGCTCCCATTATATGGGATGATCTTAGTCCACAAGCTGGTATTTTAAACCAGGTTTGGGTGTGGGATCCTGCCACTGGCACCTATGATTCCTATGTTGAAGGAACAGGGGGAGATAGTTCAGCAAGGCTTATTCAGCCTGGACAATCCTTTTGGATTCAAGCTACTGGAAGTGTTTCACAGTTCAATATTCCTAGAAGTGCGAGGAAACAAAGGATTCACCCTTATTTAAAAGAAACATTACCTAATCTGCTCCATGTTTACACCGAAGGTGGCAATATGACTTCTGATAAGGTTTATATTCGTTTTAAAGAAGATGAGGGGGTTACAGCCGCCTATGACTTAAATCATGATGGCGAGGATTGGGCAAGCATGTATGAAGAGTTTGCTACTGAGATTTATACAGTCAGTTCAGATGGTATAAATCTGTGGCATTGATGCACGGCCCATGATCACGGATGAACAAACAAGCATCCCGCTGCATTTTAAAGCTACAAAAGAAGCTGAATATAAGCTGCATGTAGATGCGGAGTCGGTGACTACATTTCCTGAAAGCGTGAGCATCATGCTGGAAGATACTTTCTTCCCGTCACAGGAATGGATCGATATGAGGAATGAAGGATTTTACTCCTTCGATGCGACTCCAGATGATGAGCTTGGCAGGTTTATCTGCACTTCTATGATCTGGAGTTTGGGATTGAAGATGGGTTGACCCACGACCCAATTAAGATATACAGCGATCGTACCGACGCATTTATTGTAAACGATAGCGAGCAACTTATTAAAGAAATCCAAGTCTATGATATAACCGGCAACCTGATGGCAAACAAATCTATGGTGAACGCTTCAGTGACCCGTATATTTGTGAGCGATAAGACCGGATATTATGTTGTCAGGGTGATTACTGATAAAGCAGTCTACTCTGAAAAAGTGCTGATCACGAAGTAAACTTACGGATATATATATACGATCAGTTATTTTATATATACGCGATTATGAAATTATCAATAGGGAAAATTATTCTAATGTTTATGCTGCTCATGATAGCAGTAAGTAGTACTGTTACGGCTGCACCACCGGGTCCTCCAGGTGGGGGAGGGACCCCAGGAGGAGGAGGAACATATATTGGTGGATCCCCCATTGCAGGAGGCTTTTTGATCCTTGTGGCCCTGGCCCTGGGATATGGAGCCCGCAAATATTACAACGCACGAAAACGCAAGATCAGCGAATAGCACATTCGCTGCTTCAATGATACCAACCGGTAGTCAATTAGTTTTGGCTGCCGGTTTTTTTTATTATGCCGTTCGAACTCGGAGATTGAATTTTCTCCAAGGATAATATGGATAATTTTCTATTATAGTTAAAAGTATGTGCTTCGACTTCGCTCAGCATGACAAGGGGTCCTATATAAACTTTAAGGTCTCGACTACGCTCGACCTTTTTTAATGAATGGGTTCGAGCGGAGACGAGAACCCACATTTTATCAGCGCTATTCGTTGTCATGCCGAGCGTAGTCGAGGCACTCTATTGATGCTCTCGTTGTCATGCCGAGCGTAGTCGAGGCACTCTATTGATGCTCTCGTTGTCATGCCGAGCGTAGTCGAGGCACTCTATTGATGCTCTCGTTGTCATGCCGAGCGTAGTCGAGGCACTCTATTGATGCTCTCGTTGTCATGCCGAGCGTAGTCGACCTTGTGGCACTCTATTGATGCTCTCGTTGTCATGCCGAGCGTAGTCGAGGCACTCTATTGATGCTCTCGTTGTCATGCCAAGCGAACCGACCCCGAGTTCTCGGGGGAGCTCATGACCGAAGGGAATAACATTGTCGAGGCACGCTATTAAGATTATCTGATTATTACTTGGAAAATTTTAATTGAATTTCTGTAGGTCATTCAATCATTCCTATTAATTCAGAAATTGAAATCACCGAAACCCCAAACTTCTCAGCCTTCTCCAACTTTGAGGGGCCTGCTTTAGCACCAGCGATGAGAAAATTGGTTTTTTTGGATAGGGCCGATGAATTCTTGCCACCATATTGCACGATCAGATCTTTGATCTCATCCCTCGAATGAGTATCAAAGCTGCCACTGATCACGAACGACATCCCTGCAAGCTTTTGTGGTAGATGGCGTTTTGTATCACTCACTTCCATCTGTAATCCTGCCACTTTCAACTTCTCGATAAGGGAAATGTTCCCCGGTTTGCTGAAATAGCTTAACACAGATGCTGTTATCCGTTCACCGATCTCATGAATATCTTTAAGGCTTTCAGCATCGGCTGCGGCCAGGGCATTCATCGTTTTGAATTGACGGGCAAGGGTTTTGGCTACTGTTTCTCCAACATAACGGATTCCTAAAGCAAACAGGACACGTTCAAATGGTATGCCAAGCGAAGCCTGAATACCCTCGATAATATTACTGCTGGTCTTGTCTTTAAAGCTTACTTTTCGCTCTTTTTTATCTTCATCAGCGGGGTATACCTTTTCAATGCCAAGGATATCTTCATATCTCAGCCTGTATAAGTCAGCAATATCATGGAGCAGCCCTTGATCATACAGTATTTCCACTTTTCCTTCCCCCAGGCTGTCTATATCCATCGCACGCCGGCTGATAAAGTGCTCTATGCGTCCTTTGATCTGTGGCGGACAGCCTTCCTCATTCGGACAAATGTAGGCTGCCTTGGCTTCTTCCCTTACCAGGCTTGTGCCACACTCAGGGCATACTTTGATGAAATGCACAGCCTTGCTGTTTGCTTTGCGATCTTCCAGAACTACGCCTGTGATCTTTGGTATGATATCGCCGCCTTTTTCCACCTGTAGCATATCGCCTTCATGCAAATCGAGCTTCTCAATAATATCGGCATTATGGAGGGAGGCACGCTTTACCGTCGTCCCTGCAAGCTGGACAGCCTGCAGGTTGGCTACTGGTGTAACAGCTCCAGTCCTGCCAACCTGGTAACTCACTGAAATCAAGCGTGTAGTGGCCTGTTCTGCCATGAACTTAAAGGCAATGGCCCAGCGAGGGCTCTTGGCAGTGGAACCCAGGGCCCGCTGCTCTTCATAGTTATTGAGCTTGATCACCACCCCGTCGATATCGAAGGGCAATCCCGGCCTGGCTGCTGCCATCTCATGGATAAACTCAAAAACCTCCTTGTGATCATGTGTCTTGATAATATAATCAGAAATGCTGAATCCCCATTTCTTTGCTTCTTTCAGATTTTTATAGTGGGATTCAAATGGAAGCTGATCACCATAGATCCCATAGAAGATGCAATCCAGCGGGCGTTTTGCCACTTCGGCCGAGTCCTGCATCTTGATGCTGCCGGAAGCTGCATTCCGTGGATTGGCAAAGGGATCCTCACCAGCTTCCTCCCGTTCGGCATTGATCTTCATAAAGCCTTCATGAGGAAGAAAGATCTCTCCCCTAACCTCAAGTAAATCAGGATATTTGCCATGCAAATGGAGTGGAATGCTTCGGATGGTCATGACATTGGCAGTTACGTCATCACCTTTGGTCCCGTCACCACGGGTAACGGCCCTAACAAATTTTCCATGTTCGTAGCTAATAGATATGGCAACACCATCATACTTAAGCTCACATACATATTCCGGGGAGCTTTCAAGCTCTTTCCTTATGCGCTGGTCAAAGGCCATGATCTCTTCTTCAGAGTAAGTGTTCGACAGGGATAACATGGGAATCCTATGCTCAACAGTTGGAAAATCTTTTGTGATATCTCCACCAATGCGTTTGCTGGGAGAATTTGCATCAGCAAATTGAGGAAATTCATTTTCAAGACGTATCAGCTCCTCCATCATCATGTCAAACTCAAAATCGCCGATCTCAGGCTTTGAAAGAACATAATAATTGTAATTATGCTGATGGAGCTGATGGCTCAGTTCTTCAATCTTCCTTTGTGCCTCTTCTGCCTTCATCCTGCTTATTCGATCTTGTTTGGATAATCTTGTGTATTCCTGTAAATATACGCATTTTGATTCTCATTTACAGGGTTGAGCCAGAATAAAATACGGTCGATCATACCCGGTGATATCGTTGTCTCATATTCAAAACCAGGAAATGATTTCTCGACCTCAGAACGCCTTTTTTCGATATTATTTTCGCCCTCAAAAATGATGAAATCGGGCTCCGGAAGATAGTTTTCCTTATACCATACTGCCACTTCAGCGGCCGGTCTTACATTGGTAATTTCTGAATAGCCGACCCATTGCCCGAGATAATACATGGGCAGAAGATTGATCCCTGACTTATTGGAGTTCTCAACCAATATATTATCAATTGCGGGATATTTTGAAAGATAAACCATGCTTTCTACACGTGCCCTTTTGCTGTAGGTAGTGGAGATTACCAGGAGTACGGTGATATTAATTACCCAGAAGAAGCTCCAGGAGATGAAACTCAATCGTTTATTCTTTTTCCAGAAAGCTGAATGCTGCTGGAATTGTACCCATCCGGCCGTGCCGGCAATGATGATAAATGGAATGATCGGCAGGATAAACCGTTCCTGCTTGTTCGGGTAATATGAATGAAACACAAGGAATAGGAATACAGGTAGGAATATTAACAGGTATTTCTTCCAGTCTTTGATGAAGCCATAGACAAAGCCAAAAAGCAGAAAAAAGCTGATGGGAGGGATGAGTGCAAGCACCAAAACAAGGATGTATTGATACCAGGGGCCAATGATGTACTCCGCATAGCTGTGCATATTATAATTAATGTACTCCAGCAACTCAGCAAATGGATAACCCCAGATGTAAATGTCGATCGTAGCCAGGAGCAGAAAAGCTGTAATGACAACCCCGATCCCTGCACTGATGGCCTCTTTCCATCGTCCAAGGATAAGCAGACCCAGGCCAATACCGCCAATATATACCATTGACTGAAACCGCATGCTGAAAGCAATACCCAATATCAATCCGGCAAATAGGCCTTGCAGAAAAGGGCTTCTTTTCTTCTGATCCTTCATTAAGATCCAGGTACCCCATAGCAGGAAAGGCACACAGGTGAACTCAACCAGGTTCCTTACGCTGATAAACGGAAATAACCAGAGCAAGGCCAGCATTAAACCTGCGATGCCTGCAGCTTTTTGTCCTGATAATTTTAGTGTGAGTTTATAACCCAGGACAACTACGATCATTGATAATGCGGCATGTAAAAGCCTGATTACATACATCTTGGATTGTGGATCATTAAACCCGAGATAAGCGAAAATCTTAAAAATGATAAAATGTAAGCCGGTATAAAAAAGGTTATGCCCGGTAGGACCGTTGTTGCCTTCAGTTTCCGGAAGCCATTTGTTGTAATCAAAGCCATCTACCCAGGATTGGGATGCCTCGATGATAAGAAAATGGTCGTCGAACCACCCAAAGCCTTTGGAAAATACAACTGCGACAAGCCTGATGATGATGGCCAGGATAATGATGAGTCGCAAAGGATGATCCTCCCATTCTTTTGTAATTCCGCCTATGAAACCATGAGCGCGCATAAGAATGGTTTATATGAAATGAATTTAACTTTTAAATAAGGGAGTTTCTGTTAGATCAGTGTAATGAATTCGTAATATACCTTCCCGGTCATAATAGGGTTAATGCACATTACGGGAATCTGAGCCCTGTTGAACATCATTTTCTCATCCCAGGCACCTGCATTGAAATCAGGTGAAAAAATATCAGCATCTGTCATGATCATGATCATGTCGGCCTTTTCTACAACAGCAAAATCAATCATTCTTTCGGCAAAATTTCCCGACTTCTCAGCATCTGTTATGCTGTACTGAATATTATTTTCCTTGAATGCTTCTTCGATTTGAGCAGTAACAACCTTCATCTTATTTGCCATAATAGAATCTGTATGCGGTTGTCTGAAAATATTAATGAATGAGCCAAAAGTTTTTGACATATGCATTGCCCATTGTACCTGTTGGCGAGCTTCAGTAAAGCTGTTGATAGGGAAAACTATGTTCTTATATCCTTTTCCAAAAGATTTTTCCTGAACTACGATGGTTGGAACAGGTGACTTTGTTACCACTTTCAGTGCAAAGCTTCCGACCAGATATTGCATGCCTTTCTTACCGTGTGTACCCAAAACCATGAGCTTGGCCCCACTATCGGACGCTGCGCCATGGATCTCGTCAAAAATGCTTCCTTCACGTGTGAGGGTTTCAACTGTGATCCTGGATTTTTCACGAATATCATTGGCAATGTCATTGAGCTTTTCCGCGATCACCGAGACATCCTGTTTTTCCTTTTTAAGCTGGGCTTTCGTATCCCTGTTGACTACATGGAGAATAAGCAATTTATAATCTAGGAACTCAGCCATTTCAACGCCGTGGTTAATGGCGTTTTGACATGTTTCAGAAAAATCGGTAGGAACGAGAACAATATCCTTCAGTTGCTGTGCCATATAAAATATTTTAGAATGGTTAATTACTTAAACAAAAATAGGAAAAATATGTAAGAGTTTGCATTTCGTTTTTATAGAGGACGAGGTATTACGTATTAGGTACAAGGTATTACGTATCAGGTACAAGGTATTACGTAATCTTAAGGGTATTTATTGTTTGTCAATAACTCAACATCCATAATCCACTGTGTCCTCTGTAGCTTTCCGCGAGCGCAGAAGCTACTCAGCGGAGGCGCTAGCGAAAGAGGATAATTCATAATCCAACATCACAAGAGCCACAAAGGCACCAGGTCACAAAGTCCCACTATGATTTTTAACCCAACATCCAACACCCAACATCCAACATCTAAAGTACTTTTTACTAACTTAGCATCATGATTAAAAACAAGGGCCTGGCATTTAAACTTAGCATTTCTCTTCTGTCCGTGGGCTTTGTGGTATTGTCTGCCATACTGTTCTATAACTACATCATATCCAGGAATTTGGCATTGAATGATGCGCAAAATGATGCACAAAAGCTAACGGAATTAACCGTGGCGCGGATCGAGAATGTGCTTCAGGGTGTTGAAAATATTCCTGCCAACCTTTCATCAGTTATTCAGAACCGTGATACCGTCATGTTCATTGGTACACGTGCAGTCATTGAAGAGGTAATCCTGAATAATCCATGGCTCTATGGGGCCAGCATTGCTTTTAGTCCCCGGATTGAAGGTCGGGATACCCTGTATTTAGCACCATATTTATATAATTCGGGCGATTCTATTGTCTTCAAGGACCTGGCAGAGGATGACTATAGTTATACGACAAAGGGCTGGTATACAATGGCAAAGGAAGAGGGGAGGGGTGTCTGGTCTGAGCCATATTTTGACGATGGTGGTGGTGAAGTCCTCATGGCAACATACTCAGTACCATTTTATCGTGATCGCGGTAATGGTCCTGTGTTTGCAGGGGTAGTTACAGCAGATATTTCCCTTGTTGGCCTTCAGGAATTGATCAAGGAAATCAAGTTCTTTGATTCAGGAGCTGGATTTTTGATTTCTTCCGAAGGAAATATTGTTACCTGGCCGGGCATAGATTCAACTGAGGGGAGGAAGGTGTATAATATCTTCGATGAAGCCGAAGCACCCGGGATGGCAGCGGTTTTTAAGCGCATGATCAATGGTGAAAAAGGGATCATGTCATTGAGATCCATCGGGTCAAAGGAAAATCGGGAAAAGTGGATCAGTTATGCCAGTGTCCCGTCTGCAGACTGGTCGTTGGGCATTGTTTTTCTTGAAAGTGAGTTGTATGCAGGCATACATATTCTTTTTATGAAGCTTATTGCAATTGGTTTGGCCGGGTTTATCATCCTTGCCGTACTGATATTTTACATTTCAGGACGTTTTGTCAAACCAATTGAAAAGCTGGCTTTCGCCACACGTAAGATCGGGGCAGGTGAATTTGATTTTCAAATCCCTTCTTTCAAGGCCAATGATGAAATTTCACAATTGGGCAGGTCATTCAGCATTATGCAGGTTCAATTAAAAGAATATATCCAAAACCTAAAAGAAACGACGGCACTTAAGGAACGCATGGAAAGTGAGTTAGAGATCGCCAGCGACATACAGCAACAAATGCTTCCTCTTGCCGGGAAAATACCCGGTTGGGAAAAGATCAGTTTTTACGGCCTCTTGCAGCCGGCGCGTCAGGTAGGTGGCGATCTATATGATTTTATCGTTCGAGATGAATACCTGTATTTTGCCATTGGGGATGTTTCGGGAAAAGGGATTCCGGCCGCACTTTTCATGGCAAAGACACTGACTTTGTTCAGGGCAAAGGTGAGCGGTGGATTAGAACCCGCAGAGATCGCTGAACAGATCAATCGTGACCTCGAGTTGTATAACCAGCAATCGATGTTCGTTACATTTATTATCGGAAAATTAAATATGAATACGGGTGCACTTGTATATACCAATGCCGGCCATAACCTCCCATTCCTGCTCAAATCAGGCCAGGCACCTGAAACCCTTAAGGGTACCCATGGGATCCCCCTGGGAAGCCTTCCTGATGTGCCATACGGATATGGTGAGCTTATTTTGATGGCAGGTGAAAAGATCGTTTTGTATACTGATGGCATATCTGAGGCGGTAAATACAAATAATGAACTCTACGGAGAGGACAGGCTGTCAGAATTGCTCTCCAATTATGCCGCGAGAAGCCCAAAAGAGATCGCCGACCTGATCCTTTCCGAAGTGAAGACCTTCGCATCCGGTGCCGAGCAGGCGGATGATATCACCATGCTGATATTGGAGTATAATTGATGCTTCTTCTTATTAAATCCTAAACCCTAAACCCTAAACTCTAAACTCTAAACTCTAAACTCTAAACTCTAAACTTTAAATTCTAAACCTAAGTTTAAACACTAAATTCTATTTATTTCGGAATTTGTTTTGGGCCTTGGAAATTGAAATTTGTTTAGGATTTAGGGTTTAGAATTTAGAGTTTTCGTATTTGTAACATAAAAAAGCCCTCTCTCATATAAATAAGGAGGGCTTTAATAATAGATGTTATCAATCTTCTAGTACGGTACGATCTTTTTCCAGTTGTAGTCGCGTGGGTTAACACACATCACAGGAATTTGTGACGTATTGAAGATCATTTCTTCATCATAACTTCCAAGGATAAAGGAAGATACGCCCTTTACAGGGTTTGTCATGATCAGGATCATATCAGAATTGCTGGCAGTGGCAAAGCCAATCACCTGGTTTGAGAAGCCTCCTGATTTAGAAGCTACATCAATGGTATATTTTACATCATTCTTATGAAAATGCTGGGTGATTCCTGCCACAGCTTTGTCAATATCTTCTCCTGACTGCTGGTAAATCTGAATGGTTGCCTTGAATTGCTTCGCAATATGTGCTGCCCATTTGGTCTTTTCCCAGATGCCTGAATCGCTGGTGATCGGGAATACGATATTGATATATGGTCCATCAAATTGCCTTTTCTGGACCACAATAACAGGAACAGGAGAACTCGTAACTACCTTGAGTGCATAGCTACCTGTAAGCTTCTGCATACCAACCTTGCCATGAGTGCCAAGGTACATTATAGATGCATCAACATCTGTAGCCACCTCACTGATGGTGTTAAAAATATCACCTTCTTTGGCTACTGTGTCAACTTCAATTCCAAACTCAGCTATAACGCCCGCGGCAATGCTTTCGAGTTGACTGTTAACATAATCAGCACCCTGTCCTTCATTTTTCAGGAAGGATTTGGTGTTTTTGTCGATCACATGAAGCAGTACTAATTTATACTGTAGATGCTTTGCTGCACCAGCAGCCTGGTTTATAGCATTGGCACATACTTCTGAAAAATCGGTGGGTACCAGGATAATCTTCTTTAACATGCTTTCCATGGTGAGTATTAAGTGTTTTTTAGGCTTTAAGTTATCAAGACAAATATAGAAATATTTTTGTGTGCTCACGATTGCTTATTTATTTCTCATAAAACAAACTAACTCCTGAACTTGTTTCAGGTTATCGGCTTTTTTTTCGTCCCTTAGCCTGATGGCCGAGTTTGTAAAAAACGAATGATTTTCCAGAAACATGATCTGTAATTCATACCATTCTCTGAGTGTAGTATGTCTGATATTCAATACATTCCATTCATATTGAAGCTGATGTGCGATCATAAAGAAATCTTCCCTGCCAAGGTAATCCAGGTCGGCATCACAAAGGATCTTTTCAAGATACGTGTTGGCACTTTGCGGAAGTTTTGTGGTGATGATCATTTCAGAAATGAGGTCGATATCTTTCTTGTCATATCCAAAGCGGGGTAGCGTTTCCTGGACGATCTCGACGCTGGCCTCTTCATGCCCGATATATGTTTTCAGCATTCCGGAATCATGGAAAAGTGCAGCTGTTTCCAGGAGTACTTTATCATGTTGACTGATTTTTTCCAGTTCAGCAAAACTATTGCAGCATTCAGCACATCCAGGGTATGGTCAATATTGTGATAGGTCAAATCAGCTTGGAGCTCATCAACCAGCTTTGTGACTATATAATCTCTGGCTTCAGGATAGTTCATATAAGAGATGTCTGCTTTTATAAAACGTTTGTACGATATAATGTTTGATCTTGTTATATAAATTAATTAAAACTTTCGATCCCGTCCCAGTCATCAGGGAATCCTAAGTAATAAATTTCTGGCAACGTCCAATATATAAGGCTGTTGCCTGGTCGGAGGATTGATGGCGTACACTTCGTTGAATAATGTCAGGGCGTCCTGAAACTCTTTGTTCTTGTAGTGTTGTATAGCCTGATTAAATGAATCTTTGGTTTTGTTCTTCAGTTCCCTGATATCTTCAGGATCACCATCGATGATCTCAAATATATAAACGGCTTCTTTTTTACCCTTAACCTTTACAACATCAAGGAAACGGTAATTATACAATGTAGGATCATTGATCTTGATCAGGGTTTCTTCAGTTATGAGGATGTGCGAGCCATAAAGTTTTGTCAGCCCTTCGAGTCGTGAAGCCAGGTTAACAGCATCGGAGATCACTGTGCCTTCCATCCGTCCTTCACCGCCAACAATTCCAAGCATCAGCGAACCTGTATGTATGCCTATGCCGGAGTCGACCGGAGCCTTACCAAATTGGTTGATGATATGGTTGAACTCTGCCAGTTTGATCCTCATCTCAATGGCAGCATGAATGGCATGTTCGGTATTGTCAGGAAACAGGGCCATGATGGAATCCCCGATATATTTATCTACAAAACCACCATTGTTCCTGATCACCGGCTCCATATATCCGAGGTAATTATTCAGGAAATTAAAATTTTCTTTTGGCGTCATTTGTTCTGAAATGGCTGGTAAAATCACGGATGTCATTAAAGAGCACTGTCATCTCTTTCTGCACCTGGTCGCCCAGCTGGATGTCGGCAATACTTTCTTTTCCCAGATATTCGAGGAACTGCCGTGGGACAAAGCGGGCATTGGCCTCATTCATGACTTGAAATATTTTCGATATAGTCTTTAAGCTTATCGCTCATCTCATTATAGCCTTCAGTCAGCTCACCGATCTCATCATTGGTTCTCACAATACTATAGGATTCCATCTCCCCTCGCCCGGTTCGCTGCATATTCAGCAGCAGTTCCTTTACCGGATAAACGATATCCTGTGTGGTCCAGCGAATAAACAGAAGTAGATAGAAAAATGAGATCATGATGCCACTGAAAGTTCCGATTAGCATGATGTAGGTGTCGAAAAGGTTCACATAGATGACCCCGGTATCGGAATTGATGGAGTTTTCGCCGAAATAACTTTCATATTTTCCAATCAGTATTTGGGCCTGATCCTCTGTATGGTGGCCCTTCATGATATCATGCACATTGGTAATGCTGATCAGCATATAGAATAATACGATCAGCAGGGGAAGAAAGGTGGTCATGGCACTTGAGATCCACAACCTGTTTTTAATCTTGCCAACTTTGATATTGAAAATTCTTTTTCGGAGCTCATCAGCTGTAATAAAAGAATTCAAGATACTTGATATGTACCCTGTGTTTCTGCCAGAAATAAACAAACATGACATTCAGCGTGGACGAAACCACCATGATAAAGAAAAACTGCCTGTAGAACCGGACCGTGATCTCATTGAAATCGCCATGGAACAAGAGCTGGTAGAGCATAAATCCGGAGGTGATCCCATAGGTGATAAACAGTATCCAGCATTAATGAGGGGTGTTTTCAGAATAAACTTCTTGCAGAATTTTAATAGCCCATCCTTGATCTTCTTATTTCTTCGTTTTTTGCGCAGATACAGCTTAAACGGCAGGTTAAATGCAAGTCCCAGGAAGAAGCTGATGAAGAGCAGGCGTACCCACAATCGCGATACCTTGCTAAAGTGGCTTGTCATCCGATCTTCCTCATTGAGTCTGTCCTCACCATCATCATTCACTCCCTCACTTCCTGCATTGCTTTCTACAAAAAATGTTAATGAGTCCTCCCCGTCAGTTAATGTGAGAGAAGTATCAGGCAAAAGATTATCGATTGCACCTGTGTCAACCTCATTGTAGACCATGGCAATCGTATCTGCACCAATACGTAAGCTGTCAGGTAGATTAAAACTATATTCACCGGTACGATATTTCTGCAGATCGGGGGCATGTTTGATCAGAAGTATACCTGTTATAGGGAATACCAGGAACATAAATAAGAGGGTAGAGATCGCATAGATCCTGAAACCGTAATATGCGGGTACTGCCCTGTATTTTTTCTTCGCCATCCTGCTTATACTGAATTGGATATGTAAAGGTAGGATTTGTTTGGGAGAAACGAAAATCGAAGATCTGAAAATAGAAGATCGAAAATAGAAAACTGATATCCTAGGAAACAGGATGAATAATTTCCATTCCACGCATATATAGCTTTTTCATTATCCGGAATAAGAAAATGATACCTTTCAGGTAAGGATTTTTTAAGTCCCTGGACCACATTTTCCAGTTTAACGACAGGTTTAACTTTCAGGTATCCTCCCAGTACAATCATATTGAATATCTTTGCCAGGCCCATCTTTGCCGCTTCATCAGCTGCATCGATACGGAATATCTTAATATCTTTTCTTTCCGGATGATGGGTGATGCCATTTCCATCATAGATCAGAGTTCCACCTGGTTTTACCATTGATTCGAACTTATCCATTGATTGCTGGTTCAGGATAATGGCTGTATCATAACGGGTGAGGATAGGGGAGCTGATCCGTTCATCACTGAGTATAACGGTGACATTTGCTGTGCCACCACGCATTTCTGGTCCGTATGAAGGCATCCAGCTAACCTCTTGTTCTTGCATAATGCCTGAATATGCAAGAATTTTACCCATGGACAAGGACTCCTTGTCCTCCAAATCCGGCTATGATTATTTCTTCTGTCATGATGTAAATATTCAGTTTTAATCATTATTTAACTGAAGCTTTCACCAACAACTCTTAATATCTCCCAGCGGATAATAGGGGAACATATTTTCTACCATCCATTTATTTGATTGGACAGGAGTCATTTTCCAACCTGAGTTGCAGTTTGAAACAATCTCAACGAATGATAGCCCGTCTTTCTTATTAAACTGGTTTTCAATTGCATTTTTAATGGCTTTTTTTGTTTTCCTGACATTTGCCGGTGTATGTACTGCTTGCGCGTGACAAATTGTGTGCCGGGCAAGTTGGGCAACCAGTTCGGTAATCTTCAGTGGATGGCCCATCATTTGAATATCTCTGCCATAAGGAGATGTAGATGATTTCATTCCGGGCAGGGTAGTAGGGGCCATCTGTCCCCCGGTCATTCCATATATTCCATTATTGATAAAAATGATAATAATGTTTTCTCCCCTGTTACAGGCATGGATAGTTTCAGCTGTTCCGATAGCGGCAAGGTCACCATCACCCTGGTAGGTGAATACTATCTTGTCGGGCCAGCTACGTTTGATACCGGTAGCCAGTGCAGGAGCACGTCCATGGGCAGCTTGCTGCATATCAATATTCATAAAATCATAAGCCAGTACAGAACAGCCAACCGGGGCAATACCAATGGTGTCTTCCTGAACGCCCATTTCATCGATCACCTCCATGATGATCCTGTGAGCTGTACCATGGCCACAACCGGGACAATAACTCAGTACTTTTTCGGTCATAAAGGGGTCTTTTTGTAGACCAGGTTTTCTTCGGAAACTATTTCCTTGTAATAGTTTCTCATCCATTTTTCAGCCTCCTATGAATTTTTTTTCAAGTGCATTTAAAGCTTCTTCCGGAGAGTGAACAATACCTCCCATTCTTCCAAAATGTTCAACAGGTACTGTTGCCATCCACAGCAAGCCTGACATCTTCAACAATTTGTCCGGCACTCATTTCTACAGTGACAGATACCTTTAACCTGGTTTGCCAGCGATGAATCTCTTTTTTTGGGAAAGGGAAAAGGGTGATAGGCCTTACAAGTCCTGCTTTAATGCCTTTTCCCTGGCCAGTTGAATAGCTTTTTGAGCAATGCGGGCACTGGATCCATAAGCTATAAAAAGGTATTCGGCATCATCCACATGAATTTCTCAAATCTAACTTCTGTTCTTCTATCTTGCTGTATTTCTCCTGCAGATGGATATTATGTTGTTCCTGCTTAGCAGAATCGAGGTTTAAGAGAGGTTATAATATTTCTCTCCCTGCTGCAGGTTTTCCTGTAGTTGCCCAGGGGCATCTTTTTAACTATCTTCATCTGTCCATCTGGGAGTATGATCGGGCATGATTCACTTTTTCCATCATCTGTCCGATAACGCCATCCTGAGAGCATCACAGGGTTCCGGTATTTGAATGCAAGATCGAAGCCAGGCTGACAAAGTCAGCCATCTCCTGCACTGAAGCAGGAGCCAGAACAATCATCCGATAATCGCCATGTCCGCCGCCTTTAACTGCCTGGAAATAGTCTGCCTGTGAGGGTTGGATCGTTCCCAAACCGGGCCCTCCACGGACTACATTCAGAATGACGCATGGCAGTTCTGCACCTGCCATATATGAGATACCTTCCATGCTTCAGGCTGATACCCGGGCTTGAAGAAGATGTCATCACTTTTTTGCCTGTACCAGCAGCTCCATAGACCATATTGATGGCTGCAACTTCACTTTCAGCCTGCAAAACAACCATCCCTGTCGTTTCATACGGTTTTTCTGCCATGAGGTATTCCATCACTTCTGATTGAGGTGTAATAGGATAACCGAAATAGGCATCCACACCTGCTCGGATGGCCGCTTCCGCTATCGCCTCATTGCCTTTCATTAACTTTAATTCGCCCATTCTTATCTTATTTTGACTGAATTATGATTCCATTTTTTTACGGTATACCGTGATGACCCCATCAGGGCATACAACTGCACAATTGGCACAACCGACACAAGTATCAGGGATTGAGCATATATGCATATTTGTAACCTTTGATATTCACTTCATTGGCAATGCCGATGACATCGTGCGGGCAGGCGCCAACACAAACTTCGCATCCTTTGCAGCGGTCTATGTCAACAACGATTGCTCCTTTGAATTTTGCCATTTTATCGTTTGTTAGTTTAGATAATATCTGCTATAAAAAAGTGCTACGAATGTACGATTTTTAGCAAATTAGATGGAGTACTGTCTAATTTAGATATCGTTAATGTAATTTATATTGAGTATAAATTAGGCAAGGTGCTGGGTGCTGGGTACAGTGAAAGACTAGAAATCGAAACGAAGATCGAAGATCGATATCGAGTATCGAAGATAATTTAAGATCCAACCCTGCCTGCCGGCAGGCACCCAATATCGAAAATTATTACGGGTACAGGGCAACTTCAAACTTCAAATATCAAATCTCAATATCTGATTTCAAATGGGGTGATCTTCATGAAACCTCCTGCAGTCTGTCTTCGAGGTCGGGGAATTGTTCTCTTTTAACCAGGCTAACGCAGGCACGAATACCTTCGAGTCGTTCACTTCCGGTGATGGCCAGGGAGATAGCACTGATGCCGTAGTAGATCAGCTCATTCAGCAAATCTTCACCAGTAAAACCGGGATAGGCAAAAGTGAAGTAAAAGCCATCGGCAATGGGCTTATCCTCATCTTTATCATATACAATGGTAAAACCATTATCGAGGAATATTTTTTTCATGATCCCTGCCTTTCTCCATATTCCTTCACAATCTCAATAAAGTTGAATTTACCGTCGTTTACGGCTTTAAGGATGGCAGCAAGGCCATATTGAGGTGTGTGTGCTGTTCCGGATGAAAGAGCATACATGGATCCGAAGATCATGGCATAACCAAACTGATCGGACACATAATACCGTTTCAGATCGGGGAACCTGCTGTTAAAAAGCTTGTTGGAGATCACCATCATGCCAATGCGCTGCCCTGCATAACTGAATGCTTTCGAACTGGATATTAGCAGGATGAAATTTTCGGTATACCTGAGCAACTGTAGGCTGGTAAGGAGGTTCTCCGGGCCTGGAACAATCCTGCCTGAAGTCCATCCCAATATAGGCCAGGTCTTCCAGCACGATCACATCATATTTTTCAGCCAGTTCGGCAATGATTTTCAGTTCTTTTTCGGTAAAGCATATCCATGAATGGATTGTTCGGATTGCTGTACAACATGCAGGAAAAATGTCCTTTCGAAAGATAAGATTCCAGTTTATCGTAAAGCTTATCACCCCTGTAATTATAAACGTCAAACGATCTCAAAATCAATTCCCAGCACCTTGTGTTGTTGCTTGTGCACCGGAAATCCGGGATCCAGGAAAAGGGTGGTATTCTTTTCCTTTCTCATGCGGTTAAGCGTCATGAATGCGGCAAAACCACCTTGCATGGACCCAACGGTAGGGACACATCCTTCTTCGCTGACATCCACATTCAGGAAAAGTTTCACAAAGCGGGAAATCTCTTTTTTCAGGGGGGCGATGCCGAAGATGTCAGGATATATAGCTGCAACGCCACTGTCGAGGGCCTTCTATTTCGGCTTCAACGCCTATCTGGGTAGGAGGCAGTCCCGGAATTCCCATCTCCATGCGGATATATTTTTTTCCGGTAGCCAATTCGATCTGGTCAATAAGCTTTTTGATATCCCTGTATAGATGCCTTGCCTACACTCTCTATCGGGCTTTCGTTGATCTTCTGGCTTACAATTTCATGATTAATGGGTGTGTCTTTCATTTTTATCCGCGTTTTTAAGATAATCAAATATAGAAATTATATTTTAAAAGAAATAGAAGGCAGCCACCAGGCAACGCAAATTTCCATAGTTCTTTAGTATCATTAACTATTCCGTTCTCGTTTGCAATTCCATATGCAGCTACAGTATATTCAAGTTCCAGTCCCAGCATGAATCTGCCCGGAGTACCATTCTACCCTGGGAGAAAACCTGTATAGATAGGCGATATCTTCTCCCAGGCCATAATAGCTACCCATTGCGGACCATCATAGCCAAGGTTGGCTGCATATCCGGCAAGCAAGCCAAATTTTATTAGTTTGCCTTTTGTGGAAAGATCGGCCCAGGCCGAAATTTGAGATGTAGGTGTATAAGTGATCTTATGCGCAGAAGAATCGATATTCTTTTCAACATATCCTCCCAGCATGATAAATTCCGTAAGGTTTTGTCCCCATACCACTTGTGTTTTTACCAGCTAATACCGGAAAATCCAGCTTGGCAAAGGCAGTGACTGCCCATGAGCTGACTTTCTCATCGGTTTTATATTCCCCTGCGGGGGGAAAATCGACTAGATAATCGAGGCTGAATCATTTTATAGTCGACTCCGGCACCGATCACATGATCGCCGGGTTTCCATTGAAACTGCAGATCGAGGTTGGGAATTACAGCATTTCTGCAGGTATTTGGATGTTCTGCCATCGGGCCCCGTACTGGCATAATCCCGCTGTGATGCCGCCACTGCAATAACATGTATATGTCCGGTATTGTATGTAAACCTGATCTGTTTATGCCTGGCAAAAGGATGGAAGGGTGCACCAAGGTTCAGTCCAATGGTTTTCGGCCTTACCTCAGGAACATATAGCGGGTGCCAGTATTGCCCTACCATCAACATGAAGTGTTTCCAGCTGAACTGCACCCAGGCTTCTCGTAAGCGTAATCCATTATTGTCGGCATTGGATGAGCCGGTAAAATCTGTTTCTATCACACCCAGGGTTTGCGCACCCAGGGCATTCGGGCCGAATATCGTTCCTGTAAACGGGTGGTCATGGCCGCCTGGTTGAAATGTGCCTTGGCATTGATATCTTTCCCGTCACGGTCGTAGTCAGGCATTCATCGGAAAGAGGCTGACCATGCCCGGCCCGGGCTTCCACGATTTGTCGTGTATCAAAAAATGCCTGTGCATTCACAAAACCCTGAGAACGGATGCCCCATTCTGATTGTTTCTCTGGGCATGGATTGCAGGCTGCTACCAGCAAGAGGAGAAAGATGATATTTGCAGCTTCCTCTTAAACACTTGCTTCTCCTTTTCCGAATAATAATAGCTGACAATGGGATTGATGCGCCAGGGAAGTGATCATCCCGATGGTTCCTGCAGAAGGGCGAGGGCATGCCTGCTAGCATAAAGTACCAGGCAGGTGCTGAGGCCAATGAATACCTGAGCTGATAGCACCTGCTTTCCCGGCTTTTTTCCATAGCATACCCCAGATAAAGGTCCCAGGAAGAAGGATCCCAGTGCCCCCCAGGAAATGCCCAGTATGGCAACAATGGTATCCAGGTCAAGCCAGGCCAGCATATACCGAAAGGAAGACAAAAAATGCACTGCCAATACGCATCAAGTCTGGTAAGCTTTTATCGGAAGCATTCTTATTGATGAATCCATGATAAAAGTCCTTGGTCAGTGACGAGCTTGAAATCAGCACAAGGGCAGCCAGTGTCGACATGGAGGCCGAAAGGATCAGCAGCAGGATGATTACCGATAATGATTCAGGAATCACTTTTGCAAGCAATTCCGGCATCAGCCTGTCGTACATTGGGATGCCATTTGCGAAAACATGGCTGAATTCCGGATCAGCAGGAGAAATGAAATACCCTTGTGGTTGACCCAATATAATAGGCCACCCCTCCAATCAGGAGTGCAAAGAAGGTAGATGCGATCATCCCAATTCGTATCGATCTCCTGTCACGGATAGCATAAAACTTTTGCACCAGCTGTGGCATGGCAAAGGGTGCTACACTGGTGAGGAAAATCAAGCGAAAACAAGTGGCCAGAGTCCCGGAGGGCCGACGCTTTGTGTGAGTTTGGGTTCTATCGCCTTCAAGTGTATTGGTGATCATGGTCATACCACCGCCTTCATCAATGTGGAGAAATAAAGAATGATCACTCCGCCGGTCATGATGATGCCAAAGATCATGTCGATCATGGCCATCGACTTATATCCTCCAAGCACAATATATGAGGCTGTAAATATTCCGATGAAGAAAAGTGCATGCCAGTATTCCAGGTTGAAATTGGATGTGAAGAGGTAGGATAGTCCCATAAAACAGCAGCGGAGTAGGGGATCATAAAAATGAAGATCACCAGGCCCCTGACAAGCTTCAGGAACGGGCTGTCATAGCGTTTTTCAAGGTATTCGCACATGGTGCTCACCTTGTACTTAACAGAGATCTGTTTGATCTCTCCAGCCAAATACCCCCCATACGAGCAAAACCCCAACCAGGGCATTGAAGAGCGCGATCCATAGTCCTGAATAGCCGAAATTCCATCCGATCTTTCCGGCGAAGCCGATAAAAAGTACGGCACTGAAATAGGCAGTTCCATATGAAAAGGCGGTCATCCAGGGACCAACCTTTCCTCCTCCCAGGAAAAAATCATTAAATGAACGCGTTTTTCGCAGGCCGATGATGCCAATGGTGATGATCATGGCGGCATACAGTGCGATAACGACTAATTTAATAATCATAGGCCTTATGATTTTTTGATGTTGATCCTTGCATCCACTGCCATGATCTTTTCCTTGTTTCCAATAAGGGGATTCAGATCCATTTCAAAGATCTCCGGTGCGGTGATCAGTAAGGCTGAAAGCCGGGTGATGATCCCGGCAAATACATCTTTCATCAATACCTTTTTGACCGCGGATACCTTCCAGTATCTTGGCTTTCCCTGAAGGCCTCTGATCATTTCAAGTGCTTCTGTCTTTGAAATCGGGCAGAGTCCAGCTTGACATCTTTCAGTACTTCAATAAAGATCCCGCCCAGGCCACAGAGCATGATATGCCCGAATTTTTCTTCACGTTTGGCACCTGCAAAAAGTTCAATGCCGCTGAACATAGGCTGGATCAGTACCGCAGTAGTGTCCGGGATCTCCATGATCTTCCTGAATGCATCACGGTACTTCTGCATCATCCTTGATATTCAGACGTACGCCTCCCACATCGGATTTGTGCACTGGTCCAACAGCTTTCATCACCACTGGATAACCCATTTTTTCAGCAGCTTCAACAGCCTCACTTTGATTGCTGACACCGCTTCAGGAATCCGTGGTATGCCGGCGGCATCAACAAAGCCTGTATTTTTTCTGGTTCAATATAGCCGTCATCACAACTGTCGATCACTTCCCTGATCCTGACAGTATTCATTTCGGGAAGTTCGGGATGCTGTGGAGCAGGAGGATTTGTGTTTTTGATCTTTGTCAATGCCCTGCCAAAAACAACCTCATCAGAAAAGATGATCCTGTCCCTTTTCGATCATCGCAGCTGATCTCCTCTGTTGCTGTAAAGGTTGACGGCAAGAATAGGGTAGATGGGCTTCTTGCGATGATTTAATTTTCTCATGAAGAAGCTCGTAAACATCATAGATGGGAAAAAGGCCGGGTGTGCCAAAGATCACCGCCATGCCATCGATCTCATCGAATTTCTGATCGCAATAGTCGATAATGGTCCCAGTTGCTCTGCGGTCCCCGTGGCAAGAAAATCGATGGGGTTAGAAACCGAAGAGCCCGGATAGAGATGCTCCAGCAATTCATCTGCATGATCATTATCGATATGTGGCACCTTCAGGCCTCCTTCGGAGAGGGCATCGGTGAGCATGACTGCGGGGCCACCTGCATGAGTGATCACTGCTAAACGGTCACCTTCAAGTTCAGGATACATAAATACACTGGCTAATGGAGATCAGTTCTTCCCTTCCATAGCAGCGCACTATACCCGCTTTTTTAAAGAGTGCATCTACAGCCACATCAGAGCTTGCAAGGGCACCTGTATGAGAAGATGCCGCCCTGCTTCCGGCTTCAGAAGAGCCGGCTTTAATGGCTGCTATGCGGCAGCCTTTTCTGATCAGGGAGGCAGCATGCTTGAGCAATAAGGCAGGCTTATCAATATTTTCAATATACAGCAGTTTAACCCTTGGGCTTTTACCTTCTTCGTAGGTTTCGTCCATGTATTGCAGAATCTCTTCAACGCCCATCTGGGCACTGTTGCCAACGCTGAACACCCTGGCAAATGGTAATCCCATCGGGATGCCGGCTTCCATGATAAAGCAGGCGGTAGCTCCTGATCCGCTGATAAAATCACATCCCTGCATGTCAAGTTTTGGTATTGGAAGGGTGAACACCCCATGGTATTCGGGAGTCATGACCCCTATGCAGTTTGGGCCGATCAGGCTGCCATCAACACTGTTCATAATATCTACGATCTTTTGCTCTAGTGTCTTTTCCCTCTTCACTTTCTTCACTAAAACCTGCTGACAGGATGATGAAAGCCCTTGTATTTTTTTCTTTGGCCAGGACCTCAACTGTTTCGGGGATATATTTTGCTGCAATGGCGATGATTGCCAGGTCAACTTCTGGCAATGCTGTCAGGATCATTGAAGCACTTTATTCCCAGTACTTCCTGTCTCTTTTGGGTTTGTAACGTATATCTTGCCTTTAAAACCACCATCCAGGATGTTTTTCAGGACCTTCCCCCCGGGTTTCCGGATGTCGTTTGAACCTCCAACAACAACAATGCTTTTAGGATCAATAAGTGCTTGTGTGACCATGTCTCAATTATTATTAAGCGGATGGCTAAATTAGAAAAAATGAGATCATCGAATAAACTTTTTAAAGACAGTGCTTCGCCTTGTAATGGCATTAAGCGAAAACTTGTCGGCTAAGGCATTTGTTCTTTCTTTGATCTGATTCAGCATGCGGAGCTTATTCTTATCGGCATTCTGCAAATGTGCGCTGAAAATCGAAATAGACTCCGCTAATTGTGGCATATCTGTGGCCTTGCCCGAATCATTCTTGATCATGCTCAGCAAGGTAATAGTTTGTCCGATAAGTTCGTGGGCATCTTTGATCTCCACGGTGAACCAATCCATGGTTTCAGTGGTGGCAGCCTCTACCTGCTCAACAAACTCCTGTTGCAGGATATATTCTACCAGCTTTTTGGCTCTCAGGCTTACCGATCTATGATCAGAATATTGACCTGTTTTGAAGTTGTCGAAGATATCCCTTTCCAGCAATTCGATCTTATTGCTCACTTCATTAGCAAAGGTTCTGAGCCCTTTTAGTGTTTCCGATAAATTGTTTTTCCATTCTTCATCAAATCCTTCGGCATCTAACTGATCTGCAGCATCCACCAGGGTATCATGAAAAATTTGCGTCGAATGATGCTTTGCTGCTTCTATATTTTGCAAATGGGTAATGAATTGGCTATCGATCTGGGTATCGAGTGATTGAAACAGCCTGTGCAATAAGTCTTTAGCGTGTGTGATAAAGTTAAAGAGTTCCAGTTCAAGACTTGTGAAGTTATTGAGCAGTACCTGGTTATTTTTCCATTTTTTTGGAATGGAAGGAAATACAAGGGCTTCCTCTTCCTTGCCAAGGGCCAGCTTTTCGTTTTTCTTAATAAAGCCGGAAGTATTAGCCTCCTGGAGTTCCTTGCTGATCTGCCTGACCACAAACATGGTTTTGTTAAGCATCAGGGTATAGAAAGTTTGAAGGGAGGCTTCATTTAGCTTATCGATCTGCTCACGGTAATCTTTGTACCCCTGCGATTTTTTCATCTATCAGATCTGCGGCTGGCGCTTATCTCGGGGAAAGTTTGTTCAAGAGGAAGTAACTGATCAAAGATCCTGTTGTTGAATCCCTGTGTTTTGATAACCTGCTGCATGCTGATCATGCCCCAGTTTTGAAAGACTTCAGTCAACAATGCATAGATCTGCATGTCAAAATGCGATGCAACCAACTTGCGGAACCTGACCTTTTGCTTTTTTGTATCTATTAAAGGAACCATATAATAACTGCTTCCTCATTTTATAGCTGTATGGTTTTCCAACTGTCGCCTTTTTTAATGGACAGATCGGCCGGGTGATGCCTTTAAAAAGAATTTCAGGAGCTTGAAGGATGAGTTTTAGCACATTTCTCTTTATAAAATGACTATGGTAGATTCCAAAATCTCATCCTGTTCATTAAATGCTGTTTCTTCCTGCTTATTGATGATATCATGGGTTTCCCTGAATATCTTCCTATAAGTTTCACTGATCCTTTCTTTCCATTCTTCAGTACCCTTAATTTGCGGGGAGTTCTTCTTTCAGTTCACTCAGCAGCTGAGCTGAAGTATTAATTATTTCAGCATATACGGAGCGGTTCAGGCTGAACAGATCGACGAGGAGGGTGTTGAACACCTCCTCATTCATGGCTATAAGTTCATTGAAGATGATCCTGAGCTGTTCAGCAGCAGCCGGATCAATGGGGTAATCGATTTCAGGAACCTTCAGTCCCCGACTGATGACGAGGTCAATATCATCTTCCGAATAATCAGATTTTTCCTGTTTGACCATCCCCTTGCTATGGCCAATCTCCAGGTCTTTAAAATAGGATGATGCTTTCACCAGGACAACCGTTCCAACATTCTCGCAAAGGTGGTTGACCTGGTTCACATAATCCTGTTCACCACCTTCCCTGATATCGGGTATACCGAGGAAGACAATATCTGAATTCGATGATTCAACTTCTATAAGTTCATTTACAGGACGCTTTTCTATCTGGTTGTTGATCACCTTGATCTCCGCATCCATTCGCACAGATTCCAATATATCTTCCACATCAATGATCAGCTTCTCCTTATCTTCATTGATAGGGTTGATCATCAGTATGCGGATACGCGCATTTTTCCAGTTCTCCGAAAGCCACATGAACTTCACCAAAGAAAGTACCAGTTGCAGTTATTTCCACCTCCGCGACACCAGACATCGATGATCTCCTTTTTGCCAAAGCCATGATCCTTGTCGTAATCCATCATCAGGATATTCAGGTCGAGCTCACCGAGTGATCGTATCATCCTGGCGAATCGAACAGGATCCTGGCTCTGTCTGGCCCAGCCAAAAAGTACTGGTATTTGGCTCAACCCCTGAAAAGCCATAAGTTGAGGAGATGGCCTCAATACCTTCATAAATATCCTTACATTCCTGAATTCGGGTAAACATGCCCTCATGTCCTTTGCTGTGTTCATCCTCCACGGCTTGCTGGTGCTTCTTGAAGAGAACATGTGGATGAATGGTTCAGGATGAGGTCAAAATTTGACAAAAAGCCCTGGTTCCCGACCATATCTTTACCAAATTGTATCAGGTGTGGACGACTTTTGCTTCCTCCGCTGAAAAGGATCACGTTAGGTCTCCAGTTGCGTTCTTCCAGCCCTTTGCGGTCGATTCGGTGCAGGATTGAGCGGGCGATTGACGACCACACGCTCTGCCATACATCTCCGAAATCGAGTTCTAGTTTTTTTCTTTTGATATATAGATAAATTCCTGCTAGGATGATCATTGACAGGAACATGACAGGTGTGTCGAGTTTGAACATGACACCGAAACATGGCAGCAAAACCGATGATCCCCACCCATTTGGATATCTGAAAGCTTGGCCTGAAGTCGGCGCTGGCCCATTTTTCCAGGGCAAATGCCAGATTGATGAAGCCATAGGCAGCAATATAGAACATGGACACGATGGCAGCCATCACATCAAGTTCCCCGATCAAAATGCCTGATTCGGCGATCAGGAAGGTCAGGATAAGTGCATTGCGTGGTTCATTGTTGACACCAAAGCCTTTACCGAAAAATTTCGGTGTGATCCTGTCGCGCGACATGGCCTGCAAGTATGCGAGGCCCACCCAGTATCCCACCCAGGGCAGAAGACAGTGTTGCACCCCAGATACCCAGCTACTACCAGGGGTGATGACCAGGCGATCTTCATCAGGAAGTTATTGTCGGTAAGTAATAATTCCCTGTCAACCAGCAAGCCAATGCCCAATGCGAGAGCAACATAAACCACCAAGCCGGTTACAATAGATGCCAGTGTGCCAAAAGGGATATTTTTTTGTGGGTTTTTCAGATCCCCCGACATAGCTACTCCGGCCGTAAAGCCGGTTACTGCAGGGAAAAATATGGCAAATACAGTGGTCAGGGAAATACCATCAGCCACCGGTAGCCAGCTGGTATTTTCAGCTGAGGATGGTCACCTGTAAAGAAACCAATGCCAATGGAGGCCAGCGAGAGCACGATGGCCCCAAGAATGAAGAACTGTGTTTTTATGGCAATGGACGTGCTTATGAATGCAATGAGCACCAGTAATAGCAGTATGATGGATCCCAGGATCCTGAAATCCTGTATGGTATTTCCCAATCCGGTGATATCCCTGATCATTTCAATGCCAAGGAAGTTTTCACAAAAACCGATGATATAAAGCGAAATGCTGAGTGCTGTACCGACAAACATGGTGATCCCGATGGATCCGCCCATAGGAAGCCCAAGGCTTCGAGACAACATATAGTAGATGCCCCCGGTCTTGATCTTCTTGTCTGTAGCAATACTTGAAATACTCAGCCCGGTAGTAAAGGAGATCACATGTGCCAGCACAATAATGCCAATGGCTGTGATGATACCGGCCTGTCCGACAACCCATCCCAGCCTCATGTACATGATCACACCAAGGATGGTGAGGATAGAAGGCGTAAAGACACCTGAAAATGCACCGAATTTTCTTCTGAACAGGCATAAACGGGTCTTGCTATATCACAAAGCTAAGAAAAAAAGAGATGGAAGCTTACAGCCTGTACAAGTATAGGCTCCATCATGCAAACCTATTTCAGCTTTATAAATCTACTGAAATCATTTTCAAGGATGTAAGTGTTTAAATCTTCAATTTCATTTTTATAAGTGGCTCTTTTTCCACAATTATACATTGCGGTGAAAGGATCCTTTTCCAGGATCCATGCCATCAACTCATCCTTCGAAGGAGTTTTATCCAGCGACATATATGCTTCATAGGTTACTTCTAGAAAGACCGCATTTTCGTTAATTCCGCGGTTATCAAGCAGAAATCCATCCTTCGAGCATGCTTGGAATTGCGGCTCACCTTTATATTTTAAGTCGCCCGGAGCGGGGAAGGAGACAATGTCGGTTTTTTCAGTCGATTCATGATGACAGGAACCAGATTGTTAAAATCTGCTTTTGTTTTGTAGATGATAGCATCTGGCCCGCTGGAGCCTATCCCGGTACTCACCGTCGGTTCGGCAGATTGGTTTTGAGTAGCGTTGTTACAGGAGAATGTTGCAACTGAAACAAATGTGATAAGGAAAATGACTGTTTTTCATAATAAATCGGTGTAAAATGGAATGACTTTTGCATCAATAATATAAAAATTATAATCGAAAATTGATTCCTGATACAATAATTATTAATTTTGCAGTTCTCTTATTAAACTAAAAACATACAAGATGAAAAAGTCATTGTTCATTTTGGCCCTTGTTTTTTTTGCGGCCTTTCAACTTACTGCCCAGACCAGCGAACAGCCGGTAGACAATCCAAATGCTCCGGTTATCACTTTCGATAAAGTTGTTCACGACTATGGCACCATTATGCAAAATTCTGATGGTGGTTGTGAATTTAAGTTCAGTAATGATGGTAAAGAGCCATTGATTCTTATCAAGGCCAAAGTCAAGCTGTGGATGTACAGTACCTACATGGCCCAAGCAACCGATATTGCCTGGTAAGAGATGATGTGATCAAGGTGACATATACGACCAACCGGGTAGGGCCTTTCAATAAAACTGTAACCATTTACAGCAATGCTTCCAATAACCCCATCAAGCTTCAGATCAAGGGAAAGGTGGTGAAGGCACCAACTGAAGTTATGCCGGAAAAAGAAACAAACACCGGAGCAACACCGATAAACAAATAAGAATTATATCCCGGTAGCAATGCCGGAGGTTTTTTATTACCCAATTCAAATCACACATGCCTAAGATTTCACAAAAAGGGCACCGAATGCCCGAATCACCTATTCGTAAGCTTGTTCCTTATGCCGAGGAAGCAAAAAAGAAGGGCCGCAAAGTCTATCACCTGAATATCGGCCAGCCCGATATTGAAACCCCGGAGGTGGCCCTGAATGCCATCCGTAATTTTGATCAGAAAGTTGTTGAATACAGTCATTCCGCAGGGATCTTATCATACAGGGAAAAGCTGTGTGAGTATTATCGAAGAGTTTAATATTGATATTACTCCCGATGAGATCATCGTTGGTGCAGGGGCATCGGAGGCCATCCTTTTTGCCATGAATTCATGCCTGGACCATGGTGATGAGATCATCATTCCTGAACCTTTTTATGCCAATTACAATGGTTTTGCGATCAATGCAGGTGTGAATGTGGTGCCTATTTTCTCCGATATTGAATCGGGTTTTGCCCTGCCTCCTATTGCTGATTTTGAAAAAGCGATCACCGACAGGACCAAGGCTATCCTGATCTGTAATCCGAACAATCCTACCGGTTATCTCTATTCAAAAGAAGAACTGGAGATATTGAGGGATATTGTAAAAAAATATGACCTCTTCCTGATCACCGATGAGGTATACAGGGAGTTCTGCTATGATGGAAATACGCAATTATTCTGCCATGTACCTGAAGGGTATTGAGCAGAATGTGATCATGATCGATTCGGTAAGTAAGCGATATAGTGCTTGTGGTTTCCGGATTGGTTGCATGATCTCCAAAAACAAGGAGGTGATGAGTACAGCCCTGAAATTTGCCCAGGCCAGGCTGAGCCCGCCAACCTTCGGGCAGGTGGCTGCTGAAGCTGCAGTTGATACTCCTGACAGTTATTTTGAAGCAGTAGCGAAAGAATATCTTGCCCGCAGGGATGTGGTTGTTGAATACATCAACAACATGCCTGGAGCATATTGCCCGGTTCCGAAAGGGGCTTTTTATGTTGTGGCCCAGCTTCCTATCGATGATTGCGATCGATTCTGCCAGTGGCTGCTCGAAGATTTTGAATTTGAGAATGGAACAGTCATGCTGGCCCCGGCATCAGGCTTCTATTCCACCAAAGGGCAGGGGAAAAGATGAGGTCAGGATCAGTTATGTGCTGAATGTTGCTGATCTGAAAAAAGCAATGATTTGCCTGGCAGAAGCCCTGAAAGTATATCCCGGACGGACGAATTAGGACTAATCTATTCAAAATCTTCATAAATCAGGTATTTCTTCCTGATCGTCTTGAAATCATCCAGGTCTTCCTGCCAGCTGGACTTTGATTTCTTTGATCGATTCTCCATCCATGATCTGCTTCCTAAGCTTGATCGTGCCAGCAAGATTCTCAAAATATGGAGTGAAGAAGCTACTGTCGTTTCCCAATTAACTTCATAGGCATCGATCAGCCATTGCAGGTTGAAGTGATCATTAACTTCTTCAGTAATGCATCAGCATATCCGATAAGGTTCTGCCCGAAACAACGCACTCCTTCCAGCTTTGGGTGTTTCGCCCCCTGGCGGGATTCAGGAGTAAATACAAGGCTGCCAGATATGAAAATCGGGATGCCCATAATACATGAAAAGGGATGATCTGTTCCCCGTCCGACACTCACAACAGTGCCTTCAAACAGGCAAAGTGAAGGATAAAGGTATACGGATTGCCAGGTAGGCAGGTTAGGGGAAGGCCTGACCGGCAAGTTTATAAAGTTTACTTCCTGTCATAGTTTTTTAAGCGGGATCACATGTAAGATCACATTGCAAGCTATCGGCCAAGCCAGAATTCACCATTTACCATCTTTCCATATTCGCCTATGGTCATTCCATACACCATCGGAACAGGGTGCATACCAACAAAAGAGCTATGTTCTTTTTCCATCACCGGTCCGTCGATATAAAATCCATTCGGGTTGGGCCGGTCGAGCACGAATACCGGGATTCCCAGTTCGGCAGCAGCTTCCATCACATAGGTAAGGGTATAGATATAGGTATAGAAGCGAGCACCGACATCCTGGAGGTCGAAAAGAATGATATCAATACCTTCAAGGTCTTTCAGCTGTGGGCTTGCTGTTTGCACCATAGAGGGAAACGACCGGCAACCGTGTTTTGACATCTTTACCATCGTGCCACATGCTCACCTGCATCGGCTAGTACCACGGAAGCCATGTTCCGGGGCCAATACCTTTACCATGTTTACATCCAGACTCAGCAGGCGTATCAGCAAGGTGTACATCCCCCAACAAGCGAGCATGATTGGCAACAAGGGCGACCTTTTTACCTTCAAGTAAAGGTAGATATGTAGCTGTTTGCATCGGCCCCGGTTTGGAGCTCAACATCATCCTTCAGTGCCTTGCTGAGGGTTCTGTAAGCAGGCCTGAAAAGTGAACAGGACAAGCATGATAGCGAACAATGATTTTATGTTTTGCATATGGAAGACCGGATAATTTAGCTTTAAAGCAAACGTTATTGACCCTACAGGCCTTAAATTTAATAAATTTGCAGGGTCAGCCAGCAAAATTCAATGAAATTCGAACTATTTCATAACACGGCACATCATCAGCAAAGAGAAGGAAAACCTTTCCCGGCCTGCCGTACGTATAGGCATATCGAGCATTGCACTAGGGCTGGCCGTGATGATCGTGGCCATCGCAATACTCAAAGGCTTTCAGAAGGAGATCAGGGACAAAGTTTCGGGTTTTGCTGCACATATTACCATCACAAGCTATGATTTCAACAAATCACTGGAATCAACCCCTGTATTGATAAACCAGCCTTTCTATTCTCATATTGATACCATGGATGGGATCAGGATATCCAGGTTTTTGCCACAAAGGGAGGGATCATCAAGACAGAGGATCAGATGGAAGGGGTGATACTGAAAGGGATTGGACGAGATTACGACTGGGCGATTTTACGGGATTGGGTAGTAGAAGGAGAATTTGCCGATTTATACTGATTCAGTTCGATCAACAGATATTTTAATTTCATCTGTACTGGCGCGAAAACTGAATTATTCGCTAGGGGATGATGTCAGGATGTATTTTATAACAGAAGGACAATCACAACCCCGAGGAAGGAAGTTTCAGATCGTTGGCATATATAGTTCGGGCCTTGAAGAATTTCGATGCCCATTATATTTACGGTGATATCCGGCAGATCCAGCGCCTGAATAACTGGAATGAAGATATGGTGAGTGGATTTGAGATTCTGTTGGATGATTTCGATAGGGTAGAGGAACTGGGCAAACAGCCTGAAGTCACAAATAGGTTATCACCTGAAATCAGAAACCGTAAAACAAACAGAAGAGCAGATCTTCAGCTGGCTGGAGCTGCAGGACATGAATGTGATCGTAATTATCGTGCTCATGCTGGTAGTTGCCGGATTTTCGATGATCTCTGCCTTTCTTATCCTGATCCTCGAAAAGACCAATATGATAGGGATACTTAAGGCACTGGGGACAAAAAATACCAGCGTAAGAAAGATATTTATTTATAATGCAGTTTATATCATTGGCATTGGCCTCCTATGGGGAAATATTGTAGGGATTGGCATTTGCCTCCTGCAATCCACTTTCAGCCTGGTGCCCCTGCCTGTTGAATCCTATTATGTGTCGACCGTTCCGATCGAGATATCGTGGATGTTTATCCTCATTCTAAACCTGGGAACATTCATCTTATGCACACTCATGCTGCTAATCCCTTCCTATGTGATCACGAGGATCACCCCGGTAAAGGCAATTAGATTTAAATAGCCATTACAACATCTTCCCCGCAACATAAGAGAACACCATCAAAACCCCGATACACAGGGTAAATATTAAGGCTATGCTACGGTATTTTTTAAGCTTTTTTACACGATAGGTGATCCAGATGGGCAGGATACACAGAAAGAATGCGATGGGAGGGGCGACCAGTTCACCGAGTACATCAAGTATGGGCAGATGAAATATGGTGACCAACCAGATCACAGCGAGGAAACTTAACAGCAGTATGTCGTCAAAGGTAAGAACCTTATAAATCCTTTTGGACTTTTTTCAGATGAATACTCCCTGAGATCTTTCAGGAGTTCCTTCGCACTTTCCCTGGCACCCAGAAAAGTACCTACGAATGAAGTGATCAGGGCCAGCTGGCTGATGATCGGACCTGCATATTCCAGTGGGGAACCTTTTGACTTTTCGGCAAGGACTGTCAGCACAGAAAGGTTTTGATTGATGGCCTTTTCAAGTTCCTCAGGACTTAGTGCCAGTATGCATGAGATCACGAAAAACATGATGAAGGCAAAAAGAAGGATCATGGACATGAGGATAACTTATTGCTTCTGGTCAGCACTTCGTGTTTGGATAATCCTTTTTCCTTGAATGCAATGACCATGCTTGACATAGCAGGGTAATAGGAGAACGAGAGAATGAATATGGGTAAAAGCAAGAGGAAGTTTTCTGTTGAGTCGGGCAGGACTGTACATCTTACTCAATACCTCAATATTCCATTGAGGGATAAGATAGGCTGATACAGCAATCAATAAAAGCACCAGTAGCAAGGTTACTCCACCCATAAATCTCAACATGACCTTTTCACCTATGCGGATGATAAAGATGAGTAAGCAAAGGATGAGAAGGCTTAAAAAGATGGAGTTTGAGAGGTTATTTTTGGTAAATCCTGTATCCAGCATAAATTCACCAACATCATTGTTCAATCCGCTGGAATATACTATCAGAAGTAAAAACAAGGCAATGAAGAAGACCAGGTTGATCCAGAACCCGGCTTTCATTCCTATAAATTCGTTCACTGCACCAGTGTAATCTACTTTTTCTTTGGCTTCGGTGAGCATGACGCCAATATTGCGGTGGGCAAAATATACTGTTGGTATGCTTAATAGGGTGACCACCAGCAAAACGATTATTCCCGACATTCCTGCCGATATGGGAAGGAACAAAATCCCTGCTCCGACAGCTGTACCGAAGAGGGTCATGATCCAGCCAAAATTTTCTTTCATTTCTTAAAGTTTTGAGTTTTGAATGTCGGGTTTTGAGTTAGTTTGAAATTCCGAATTTCAGATTTCAGCACTCAAACCAGCCACAAAGCCACCAAGGCACAAAGTTTCACAAAGATTTATCACCAATATATCTCTCAAGCCTCACGCCCCACACCTCAAACTTATCCCAAAGCATATTTAACCGCGGCATCCACATGAATCTCAGTTGTGTTAAACAGCGGGATATCAAAATTTTCCTGTTTTAGCAGGATGGGTATTTCGGTACAACCCAGGATGATCCCTTCGGCACCCTGGTTTACCATCTTCTCAATAATCTTAGTATAGCCTTCCCTGGCCTCATCGGTAAATATTTCTTTACTGAATTCAGAAAAGATGGTGTTATTGATATAGTCACGATCTTCATCATCTGGGATAATGGCTTCAACATTAAATTCAGACAGTTTATCGTGGTAAAAGTCTTTTTCCATGGTTACTTTCGTCCCCAGGAGCGCTACCTTCTTATGTCCTTTTTTCGCGATCACTTTAGCTGTTTCCTCTCCAATGTGGATGAGGGGAATGGTGATCCTTTCCTGAATGAAATTGGCCATCATGTGCATGGTATTAGCTCCCAGCAGAAGGCACTCAGCACCTGCATAATCCAGGCGGTTGGCTGCCTCAAGCATCATTTTCTTCAAAGCATCATCCCTCCCTTCAGCCTTGAATGTCATCACATCTTCAAAATCTACGGAATATACTATAACCCTGGCCGAGTGGTTCTTGCCAAGTGCTTTGTGCACTTTCTGGTTACAGAGTTTATAATAGTCTACAGTAGAAACCCAGGTTGTCCCACCGATAATGCCGATTGTTTTCATGACTTAAAGATACAAAAAATTAGGCGTTGGGCTATGGGCTGTTAGCTATTGGCTGATGGCCTTACGCAGTAAGTAGTGGACCGTATACAGTAACCAGCAACCAGTGAATCCAACATTTTAAAAAGTGCCTAAAGTGAGCTAAAGTGATATTTTTATTTTCCTTAAAGTATAAACCCTGTTCAATGCTGGGAAATCAATAGCAAGGAAAAGCCTGTTGCCTTCCACCCTGAATGTGGCACCTTCAACGGATTTCGGCGTGCCGAAATTATTGATCACTTCCAGTTCGTAGGCCATGGCAGGAGCACCTTCAACTTCTATGGTGTATGTATTATCCTCCCAATTTGTATCTATGATTCTGATTCCTCTTGATATTTCGCCTTTTGCAGGCTTTTCAGTAGGAGGGATGATGGAAATGCCACCGCTATGACTGATCTCAATAAGCGTTTCCGGGTTCACACTTATTCTATACACTAAGAATTCTCCCTGTGGAAGAGATATTGTTTCCTGCTCAGGTGCTTTTATACCGTTGATCTTTACTTTATTTATTGTAGTCCCAGGTAGAAACATAGGCCAGAAATCAATGCTTTGTTCAACAGAGTCCCCATTGAAATAATATAGGGTTTTCCCGGCATTCCTTTCCATTTTGAAGTTAATCTGATGCCTGCCATTACGAAGTCCTCTGATCTCAACAGTATCCCAGGAAAACGGAAAACAAGGATATAAGCTGTTCAGAGATTCTGATGTATTTACATCATATCCCAGAATACCTTCAATAATTGGCATTAAAACCATGGTTTCAGACCAGCATTGGTGAGGGCAGACTCCGGAAGGCTGGTATTTTTCTCCGTTCAATACTTCTTCCACATATCCAAGTGAGAAATCCTTGTAATTATTCAGGTTATCCATTGCGTGTGTAAATCCCTGGATATGCCTGAAGCTAAAGAATTCTGCCAGTGATACCCATCCCGAATACAGTGGCCATACAGCACCCGAATGATACCCCTGAGGGTGATAATGCTGATTATATATGGATGCCATTCGAACACCCCAATCTGAGCTGTATTCGTGGCTTGCGAAGGCCCTCAACATCCGATTGCCTGAATCAAGGGGTACCTGGTCAAAATACAGAGGTATGGACGGAAGTATTGATTTTTCATTGTGGTAATCCCCATTTGCGAAAATACCCTGCTTGTAAAATCCTGTTTCAGGATCTTCGAATTCATTTAACTTCTTTTGTGCTTCAAGGTATTGCTTGAAGTATTCCATCCCTTTTTCTTCCATCCCCAGTGATTGTGCAATTTTGCTGATCAGCCGGCATGCCTCTACCCAGCATGATGCCAGGTAAAGGGATGTATGCGATCCAAATAAATGCCCTCCTTCAACCCAGCCGTGGCCAACATTGGTGTTTTCGATAAGTGCGTCGCCATCTGTATCAGTCGATAAACAGTAATTATATGCCTTGTCAATGGCTGTCCAGTTATCTTTAATATAGGCAGTATCGCCGCTATATGCCAAATACCTTCCCGCCAGGATAATGAAGAGTGGAGTGGCATCCGATGCATCATAATGCACAAATCCTGAGGTGCTGAGTTCATGGAAGATCTTGCCGTTGAGATCCTGGTATTTGATAAACATATTGAGGATGTCCTTCACGCCATCATAATCTCCATAATCGAGTATGGCAAAGGCACTCCATACCGCATCACGACCGAAATACCATGCATAACCCGGTCGTCCGTTCACGGCATGCCCACCGTCCCATCCACGGTCGGTGCCATTATAGCCGGCCACGAGGGAAGTTCCTAAGCCTGGAGTATTAACAAAAAAACGATCCGTGGCAGCCACTGCCCAGGCATAGCCTTTGTTGAAGTTCTCATCAGGAGTGGTGATGGAGAGCATATTATCCTGCAGATCCTGATAGTGCTTTACGGCATCACGGTAAATACTCTCGGCATCCCAGAGGGTATTCATATATGCTTTGATGATGGTATCGCGGGCCTCATTTCCGGCAGCGAATATAATATCAAGCTGATCGTTATCTTGAAGTTCATATAGTTGGCCTGCACTGACTTCAAAAAGAGTATCTGAACCAGGATCATACTCCCGGGTCACAATTTCACCCTCCGGGAAGCTTGGTTCAATCATGCCGGTAGGACCAGCATATCGGGATACAGGGATCTTGCTGGCCCCAACAAAGGTTAGCAGGTCGGCTTCAGGAGCGTTAAATTCGATGGCGTTCAGTCCGGGTTGGTAGCCGTATTTTAAGGTCTTCAAAACTTTCCCGGAATAAGGCCACATCAGGCGCATATTGCTTTTGTATTGAATGCCCAGCCTTGCAACAGGGCCTTCATATTCGTAATGGATCACTCCAATTGGATTATTGGGTGACACCACCAGGATTTCTTTGAGAACAGCTTCATTTTCGAAATGGTAAGTCCTGAGGATGCTGGCAGGGCTTACTTCAATGGAAGGGTTCACATCGTGCAGGGAGATGGCAGTATCCTTCTTAAAGAATATCTTCACCTTATAATCCCTGAGGGCCATGAAAGGATGTGCCCATACTTCAAAGATTCCGCCCGGTTCGTATGCCGCGACCAGCAGTCGCCTGCCAGCCACTTCACAATATTCATGCTGTGCTTTTTCTCTTCCCAGGGCAAGTGGAGAATCTTCCATTTCCCATTTATGTGCCTCTGCAGGAATGATCTGGCGTTTAAGAACAAAGTCGAGGGGGGAAATATCTTGATCCCCATAGAGCCAGTAATGCCCTGCATCTTCCTTAATCCCGCTGAGGTAGCCAAATACATTATCATAAAAGACATCAAAATGCTGTCGGTTCAGGTTGGGTTCAAAGAGATTGAAATATGCCCCGATCCCTAATATCTTCCCCTCACCAAATTCATATTCTACAATAAGTTTTGAATTCTCCCTCACGAAAATATAATCCCAATCGACGGCGATCACCTTTCCTTTTTCAGGCACATTATCTTCAAAAAAGCCACATTGCGTCACTATGGTATCATGGGGTGGCCTCCAGATATATGCTCCGCCATGCAAGGAATCGAAAAGAGGATGTTGCCTGAAAGCATGAAACCCCAGCATCCGGCCATAGCCGTTGTCTTCTGATTGCTTTGTCCTGTGCTCAAGCGGAACAGCTTCCAGGCCACTTTTATTCAGGAATTCCAGTGCATGCTGTGTTAGCAGGATATTCCCTCCATCTTCTGCATATTCAAGCAAGGCTTGATAATAGAGCGGATCATCCTCAAAATCTGCGTATGGCAAGCTGTCAGGACGGTGAAGCCATATAATATCATACATCCCCATGTCAATATCATTCCAGTTGGCAGTATTTCCGTCAAGCCAGGAAAGCTCGGGGCCATCTTTGGAAAAATACCTCAATATTTCCATGTGTTCCGGGTCAGACCAGGCTTCTCCCTGACCGATGATCAGGATAGTCTGGGCTGATATTGAAAGGGTGAAAACGATAAATAGAAGACAGCTAATCAGTGATCTCATAATGTCAGGCTTAAATTCAATCACAAGTTAGGGAAAAAGTTTGGAGTGTGAAGTTTGGAGTTTGGAGTTTGTATTTCACCTCACCCCCTAAATCCCCCTCTTCTAAAGGAGAAGGGGACTTTATAAATTTATGGCTATATTTTCTTGCTTTTCTGCTTGATTATGCGTATCTTATGGGGACTTTGAATTAATTCTAGGGCCATGAAATCAATTGTCGCTTTTTTCGCATTTCTATTTGCCTTTCTCCTCATGCTTCCGGCGCAGGAAGAAGGCTTGGTTAAAAGTTCTAATAATCCACCTGAGCAACAGGAACTCATTTATAATTCCCAGGAAGCGCAGATACCCATCAATGAACTTAATGAAGGGGGCGGAGGTTATAGCCAGTATTTTTATTACGGAGACCCATCGGGAATGTATATGAATAAGCAGTTTGAAGAGGGCCATGCCCAGCTCCTCGACGGAACAAGTATGGAAGGTAAATTCAGGTATAACATTTATCATCAGAAGATGCAGTGTTCCATGGAAGGTGACACTTTTGCATTCGCAAAACCCTGTGAACTGGAATGGGTAATCATCGGGGAGCAGAAGTTTATCTATGCTACTTATGTAAGAGGTGATCGTGAAGTTTCAAATAGCTGGTTTGAAGTGCTGTGTGAAGGAGATTGTGAATTGCTCCTCAGAAGGTACATCAAGTACAGGGTCACTGATGGTGATGATGACAATTCAAATGATCAGCTATATAAAATGGAAGACTACTACACCCGCAAGGAAGTCAATGAGTTGGAACGACTTTTAATAACAAAGAAAACAATACTGGAATCCTTGATAGAACATCAGGATGAGGTGTCTGAATATATAAAAGCAGAGAACTTAAAAGTTAAAGAGCAGAAGGACCTGGTAAAGCTGTTTGCTTATTACAACAAGCTTGAATAAGGAACTTCAGAGTTCAAATATCAAATATCAGATATCAGATAATAGAGTTCCATCATGTTCTGTCCGCCGAATGATCTCATCCTGCAGTTCTTCTGTCAGATCGACAAAATAATCGCTGTATCCCGCTACGCGGACGATCAGATCCCGGTATTCCTCCGGGTTTTTCTTTGCTTTTCGTAAGGTTGCTGCATCAACTACGTTGAATTGTATGTGGTGACCATCCATTTTGAAGTAAGATCGAATCAGTTGCCTGACAGCTGTGATCCCTTTTTCATCCTCAAGAAAGGAAGGAGTGAATTTCTGGTTTAGCAGTGTCCCGCCGGTACGCAGGTGATCCATTTTAGATGCGGATTTTAGTACTGCTGTAGGGCCTTTGAAATCGGCACCCTGCATCGGTGAAATGCCTTCTGATAGTGGTTTCCCAGCATGTCTTCCATCCGGAGTGGCACCTGTAACGCTACCGAAGTAGACATGACAGGTTGTTGGCAGCATATTAATGCGATAATGACCGCCTTTCATATTTGGCCGGCCGTTGACAGCATCATAATACATTCCAAACACCTTGAGCATCAGATCATCGGCATCGTCATTATCATTGCCATATTTCGGTGTTCCAAGCCAGAGTTTAGTCCGAAGATCTTCCTGACCAACGAAATCAGCTTTTATGGCATCCTGTAATTCAGCAAATGAAACTGTTTTATGCTCAAATACGTGATATTTAATGGCAGAGAGCATGTCGGTAATGCTGCCGATACCCACACCTTGGATATAATTTGTATTGTATCTTGCACCACCTGCATTATAGTCCTTCCCCTTTTCAATACAATCATCAGTGATCAATGACAGGAAAGGCACTGGCAGGTGTTTAGCGTAAAGTTTCTCAATGGTATTGTTTCCATTGATCTTTATATCGATGAAGTGATTCAATTGCTTGTTGAAAGCATCGAGAAAGTCATTTATAGAGGAAAAATTTCTCGCATCACCGGTTTCAATCCCAATTTTCTTTCCGCTTCTTGGATCGACTCCATTATTCAGGGTGATCTCCAATACTTTTGGAAGATTGAAATATCCGGTCAGGATATACGCTTCTTTGCCGAAAGCCCCTGTTTCCACACAACCGCTGGCACCACCATTTCGGGCATCAGTCAGGTCTTTTCCATGGTTAAGCATCTCCTGTATGATGGCATCCGTATTAAAGATTGATGGCTGGCCGAATCCTGTTTTCACAATTTTTAACGCCCTGTTGATGAAGGCATCAGGATTTTTCTTACTTACCTGCAGCATAGAACTGGGCTGCAACAGACGCATGTCTTCGATCACATCAAGAATGAGAAAGCTCAGCTCATTTACGGCATCCGTACCATCAGCCTTCAATCCACCTGTGTTGATAAGGGAGAAGTCGGTGTAGGTATTGCTTTCCTTGGCTGTGATACCCACCTTAGGCGGAGCCGGATGGTTGTTGAACTTGATCCAGAAAGCCTGCAATAACTCTTCCGCCTTATCCCTGAACCCTGAACCTTGCACCCTGCACCCATCTTCATAGAAAGGAAATAGGTTCTGGTCTAGTCTGCCCGGATTAAACGAATCCCACGGATTAAGCTCTATAATCACCGCCAGGTGAACAAACCAATAGTATTGTAGTGCTTGCCAGAAATTTTCAGGAGGATTGGCAGGGATATGCCTGCAGTTCTTTTCCATCTCCAGCAATTCAGCTTTTCTTTCAGCTTTTGTTTCATTTTTAGCCAGCTCTACCAGTGCATCTGCATGGCGCAAGGCGAAGCTGATAAGGGCATCGGCCACGATATCCATGGCCATGAGTTCCTCATTCTTGTCTTTGGCTTCAGAATCCTGGTCAAAGTCAAGTTTTTCGATGCTTTGTTTGATCTTATTTTTAAAGTCAAGCATCCCCATGCGGTAGATCTTATCATCGAGCACAGTATGGCCTGGGGCACGTTGTTCAAGGAATTCTGTAAAGATCCCGGCTTCGTAGGCATCCTTCCACGAAGGATCCATTTGACCAAATATCTCTTCCCGCATCGATTTTCCGGTCCAGAAATTGGCTACTTCCTGTGTTAAGGTATGTATGCTTTCCTGTGATGACTTGAAGGAAACTTTTTCCCTATCGTTGAGGATATGGAGATCTTCTGCTGTGTGTACACAAATTTCCGGGAAGGTTGGTGTTGCTTTGGGTTCCGGTCCTCTTTCACCCACTATGAGTTCACCATCTCCAATATATATCTGCTTGTTGTTCAGGATGTAACTCAATGCCTTAGCACGTTTTACCGGAATAGAATCCTCAGGGTTGAGCTCATTTTTATAAAATTCAGTCAGTAGTCTGCCACGTTCCTCTGTAATGTAGGGCACTGCGTCCAGGCTTTTTTGCCGTAATATTTTAATTCTGCTATTCATGATCAGGTTTTACCCTCCAATGTTTACTTCAAAACCATGTGAAATTAATTTATCATGGATCTCTGTGATCCTTTTTTTATCGGGAGCGGTAAGCATATTTCCGCCGCCTTTGATCCCCATTTTCAATTGCTTTCCCTGCGCCAGGTCATGATATGAAAGCAAATCGACAATGATATCTCCCTTTCCCTTTAGCATTGTGATGATCTCATCCAGGTTCAGATCGTCAGCTGTAATCTCATTTACAAGTGGGATCCTGATCCTGAACGGGATATTGTTGTCGGTCAGGTACTGCAGGTTGCTGTGTATGCGGCTGTTGCCTGTGCCTGTATAGAGCTGATGCTTTCTATTATCAATGATCTTCAGGTCAAATAAAACCAGGTCGGTCAGGCCAACCACTTCATTAAATATATCAGCAGGGGCATAGCCGGAAGTATCGACGGTAGTGTGAATCTCCAGTTCTCTTAGTTTATTCAGCATTTCCAACAGGAATGCCGTTTGCATCAGGGGTTCTCCTCCTGAAAAGGTGACTCCACCACCTGATTCATCATAAAAGACCTTGTCTTTCAGGATCTCCTCAAGCAATTGATCGACGGTATATTTTTTTATGGAAGTATGCTCAATATTCCCTTCAGAATTTTCGAGGAATTGCGGGATGCCTTCAGGATTGTGACACCACGCACATTGCAGCGGGCAACCCTGGAAAAAGACTGTTGTCCGGATGCCGGGCCCATCGTGGATGGAGAAATGCTGGATGTTGAATATATATGCGTACATAGTGATTGCTATTAAGCAATGTTAGTGATAAGTAGTGAGAATATAGGGGGGATGGATTAGTAAATCCAGCATTCGAAGAGTCCTTTCCAGGACTTTTTATACCATTTACTGTGTATGTGTGTATCAGGCATAATGAATTCAGCTTAAGTTACAAAGTTAATATATTTTTATTCAATGTGGGACATTTATTGATTTTGGGTATTAATAAGTGAGGGTTTGTATATTAACCATGAAGAGCACAAAGGAGTATAACCACAAAGAACGCGAAGGAGTTTAACCACAAAGGATACACTAAGTACATCACAAAGTATCACAAAGAGTTAGTCCAAATATTTTTATATGCAACTGGAAAGGATTTTTAAAATAGTTTTAGACTGTTCATTCGATGTTCATACAAACCTGGGCCCGGGTTTGCTGGAAAGTGCATATGAGCACTGTCTACATTATGAACTACTTCAAAAAGGTTTACAAGTTGATAAGCAGATCCCTTTACCATTGGTTTACAAGGAAGTGAAACTAAATGCAGGATATAGAATTGATTTATTAGTAGAAAGAATGGTGATAGTTGAAATTAAGTCTGTAGAATCATTGTGTGATATTCATATGGCCCAAATACTTACATATTTGAAGTTATCAGGATGTAAATTAGGCTTATTGGCAAATTTTAATGTAAGTCATTTCAAAGACGGAATAAAGCGTGTTATCAACTAATCCCTTCGTGTACCTTTGTGACTCCTTTGTGCATCCTTCGTGGTAAGAAAAAAATTACTCTGGGTCCTGTACACATCGGAAACCTACCGTAGATGCCCGATCAAATCCAGGACTGACCTGCAGGAGCATCTGCTGTCGCTCAGGAGGCTGTTTGCCGCCCTGTATGTACCACCAGCTTGACTCAGGCTTGTAATAACTTCCACCCTTAATAATGACAAATGCATGAGAGCCATTGTTATAATGGTCGTTGGTCATCTCCCACAGCTGACCATACTCAAGCTCTTTTTTGCTCATGGCATACTGCCATTCCAGCTCTGTTGGGAGTCGTTTGCCGGCCCATGCTGCATAAGCCAGGGCATCCTTGTAGCAAATGTATCGTACTGCTGCATCTGCCACTGAATCCGGATAGTTTCCATTGTTCCAGTGCTTGAGGAAATTTGCAGATTTTTCCGGGGTATATCCTGAAGCTTCCACAAATGCTTTGAATTCAGCATTACTGACAGGATGTTTATCTATGTAGAAATCGTGCAAGATGGTATCGATAGGATTTGCCGGGCCGGGGTAGGGGATAAACTGGTCGTTCTGTTCTGTTACAAATGAGAATGAACCTCCTTTAATGAATTCGCTGGTCTTTTTGTTGATTTCGCTATAGGTTGTATTATTTTCGGAGATCAGCCATGGTTTTCCGCTTTTGGATAGATGAATCCGCTCATCGATCAGTTCGTTTTCCTTAAAGAGCTGAATCACGATCTTATCTTCTCCAGCCAGCCAGGAGCCATCAAGCTTGATCTCAGGTTCTTCAATTGGAATACTCATAAACTCATTTCCATAGCTTGCATCAGATTTCCAGAGTATGATTTCATCTCCGGCATCGACCGATAAGTATAATTGGTGATGTTGGTCGTTGAGCTGTATATGCTTGTGGAAGGCAGCAATACAAGCTATATTGCCTTCCCTCCGGGTGTTTTTATAAGAAGATTTATACTGCTCGACGCTTGCCGGTAGATAAACCCTGCCATTAAAAGTAACTGGTTCAATTTCCTCATGATTCCAAAGATTAACATAGTGAGACTGTCCTATATCATCTATTTCAAAAAGAGGACCTTCATGGCCTGCAGGATCAAAGGAAAGTATGGTATAAACAGTTTTGTTATCAAGCGGCCATTTATTAACCCAGATGCTGTCTTTAAGCGTTGGGAGGAGGGGAGTCCAATCAGCAGCATGGAATGCATTGGAGTTTTTCCTCAGGATCATACTCGTTCTCCCAAGGTATCTGAGGTCATCAACGACAGCCGTCGGTCGCCCGGGTCCCATCGAATTTAATTCAACGCCGTACCCATTGAAGAAATGAGATGGCCATCTCCCTTTTCAGGTCTTTATCTCGTATCTCGAGTACACGGAATATGGCAAATTCAGGTTTGATCAGCTTATTCAGGTTTAGGGGAGGAGAATAGTAGATGGCATTATGTACCCTGCCTGCCACGATTCCCGGCATATCTTTTACCACTGCCATACCTTCGCTGTACATGATCACTCCAGGCTTGATGCTGTCGGCGATCTCTTGTAGTCGTTCATTGGATTTACCACTGCAATCGAGCACAACTCCGTCTGCGTCAGTTTCTTCGATGATGGCTGCAATGCCCTTGTACGGATCTTCTCTTCGCGTGCTTTCATCCCAGGGGTTAAAGCAAATGAAAAATTTTATTCCATATTCGTGCATATAGTCCACCAGCCCCCGAATCACAGGAAGTCCTCCCGGGAGGTCACGAAATAGGTCCCACTGGTTCCGCTCATCCAGTCCCAGCCTGGGCCAGGTTGGCCAGAGGGCATATATGTCGTATCCCCCAAACAATTCGGATCCTTGCATCAAATATTCTCTGAGCCTATACCATTGTGCATTATGGTCGTAAAAATACTCATCCCAGGCAAAATTCAGGCCGGCAATGTATGCATGCCGAACCCATCCCAGGTCTTGTCGTTCAAAAAGACTATTGTCGAATTCATCAAGATCGTAGAGATAGTTTTCCTGAAAGATCTTCTTAATCCCGTTTTGCCAGATGCCTTCAAATAACTCAAAATGGAATTCATAGGTCACCATCCCGCCGGGGAAGATGGTGGTTTTATACCTGTGCTTCTGTGCATTTTCCACTTCAGTCCTCCTGCATAATCCAGATAGTGACAGAGTATCATTTATGCTGAAGCTGCCATATCCCAGTTCCCAGGCATTGTCGGGAAGGATTACGTTAATTGGTCCATGACCAGGACGGTATAGTTTTGCCCTTGTTAATGACCATGGCCCATCGGAGGTGATGTAGGTGTGTGTTGGGTCGATCCCGAAAGGAACAACATTTTCTAATATAAGGGTATCCTCCCCTTTATTGATAAACTCAACTGTGGCTGTCAGATAGCCCGTTTTTTGGAATTTGGCTGTGATCCCTTGTTTGAACATGAGAAGGGTATATTCCGGCATTATGGAACCCCTGGCCTGGGCGGAGCTGATCTCCTTTTCATTCAGCATAAAAGTGAACATGGGAACCTTCGGGAAGCTGATGTTTTGACCTTCTGCAGTATTGCATCCCTCTATCGTACAGCCATTTCCGGTTTTATAGTATATGTCCTGGGAAAAGATGCTGCAGCTGGCAAAAAGTAATATGCTGACAAATAGTGTGCTTAGCCGAAGGTTTTGCATGTGTAGGCGGTTTTCTCAAAAATAAGAAAATATTAACCACAAAGAACGCAAAGGATTTCACAAAGGAACCACAAAGGAAATACTTTGTGAAACTTCGTGTGCACTTTGTGTTTCCTTCGTGTTTAATAAAACACGTATGACACGGATTGAATAGATGATCATAGATATTTTAGATTTATTATATCCATCAGTTTTAATTGTTAATTAATCCAGCATCCATCATCCAACACCCAACATCTTATTCATATCTTTGTAACAAACAAATAACATAATGAGAAATATATTATTCACCCTATTTACCCTCACATCTTTAGCATTAATGAGTCAGCAAAGCGAAATGACTTCAGTAACCCACATGAAATATCTTTTCTATCTTCCTGATATGGAAGCTCCTGAGGCTGGATATCCAATGATACTTTTCCTGCATGGAAGTGGGGAGAGAGGTGATAACCTTGATCTTGTCAAAACTCATGGTCCACCATCTTTCCTGGATGATACCACTGACTTTCCATTTATCGTCGTATCGCCGCAGTGCCCCGAAGGGAAGAAATGGGATATTTATAAGCTGCTTGAATTGATCGATGAAATCGAAACGGTGGCATTTATTGATACAAACAGGACCATTGTCACAGGACTGAGCTCTGGAGGCAGTGCTACCTGGGATCTCGCCATGCTGGCGCCCGGGAAATTTGCGGCCATTGTACCTATTTGCGGGAAAGGCGATCCGTCAGAAGCATGCTATATTAAGGATGTCCCAACCTGGGTATTCCATGGTGCCAGGGATGAAATTACACCAAGTTCTTACTCGGATGAGATGGTGAAAGCACTAAGGGCTTGCGGATTGCAAGTGAAGTATACCCTCTATCCTGATGTAGATCATTTTGCATGGGTTCCTGCCTACAGCAATCCTGCACTGTATGATTGGATGCTCCAGCAAAAGAGGAAATAGTCATCAAAATGGAAATCCCTGATCATATTTTTGCCCCATTGGAAGAACTCCGGGCTTGCAATATCTGCCCGCGCAAATGCAATGCCGACAGGTTTTCTGATATTAAAGGCTATTGTGAAGCAGGGACAGCGCTAAGCATTTCCTCTATTTGTATCCACAGGGGCGAAGAGCCGGTGATCAGCGGTAGCAAAGGGATATGTAATATATTTTTTACAAATTGTAATTTACAATGTGTTTTCTGCCAGAACTGGCAGATCAGTGATAACAGCCTGGATCATAGCGCAGAACACATAGAGCTTGAGGAGGTCCTCAGTCAGATCACACAAATCCTTGATGGCGGGATCAATATCCTGGGCTTTGTATCTCCGAGTCATTTTATTCCCCAGATGAAGGTCATTGTGAATGCATTGAACCATATCGGGTATAAGCCCACGATCGTCTATAATTCAAATGCTTACGATGATGTTGCACAGCTGAAGAAACTGGAGGGGATGGTAGATGTTTACTTACCTGACTTCAAGTATATGGATGAGGAGATCGCGAAAAGATATTCCGATGCAATAGATTATCCGGCGCTTGCACTGATAGCCCTCAAGGAGATGTTCAGGCAAATGGGGACTAGCCTGATTGTTGACAATGAAGGTTACGCCATGCGGGGTATGCTGATCCGTCATCTTGTGCTGCCAGGGCATACCGATAATAGCGTACAAGTGATGGAGGCCATTGCCAATGAATTGTCGCCACGCATGCATGTCGACCTGATGTCGCAATATTATCCATGTTTCAAGGCAGAAGAATATGGAACTTTAAACCGATCTGTATCTCCCGCCGAATATCAAAAGATAGTGGACAAGATGGCTGATTTAGGCATCACCAGGGGATATATCCAGGGAATGGAAAGTTCGGCACATTACCTTCCTGATTTTGATTTGGATCAGCCGTTTGATTAGTAGACGGTAGGCGGTAGGCAGTAGGCAGTAATCAGGATCCAGAATCCAGGATCTAGTATCCGGTAACCAGAAGCCAGTAACCAGTAACCAGTAACCAGTAACCAGTAACCAGTAACCAGTAACCAGAATATGCATTATCCAATAACTTACAGCGAACCCCTCTTCCGCCCACCCAGTGAGGCGTATTCTTTAATCTTGCAGCCCACGATTGGTTGTAGCTGGAACCGATGTGCTTTCTGCGAGATGTACACCACGAAGAAGTTCAGTGTCAGGAGTATTGAGGAAGTGAAAACTGAGATCAGGTCGCTGGGAGATTATGCTTCGGACTTAAGAAAAGTGTTTTTGGCGGATGGAAATGCCATGGTTTTACCGCTTGATTATCTGCTGGAGCTGATGTCAGTATTAAATGAAACATTTCCAAAACTCACCAGGATCTCAGCCTATGCTTTGCCTAAAGATCTTTTGGCCAAGACAGATGAAGATTTGTTGAGGATAAGGGAAGCCGGCCTAAAACTTATATATGTCGGCATTGAATCCGGGGATGACGAAGTGTTACAAATGGTGAACAAAGGAGAAACGCATGCATCCACGGCAGAAGGACTTCTGAAAGCCAAAAAGGCCGGCATAAAAAGCTCTGTGATGATCCTTTCCGGACTTGGAGGGAAAACTTACAGCCAACAGCATGCAGTCAACAGTGCGAAATTGGTCAATGAAGTCCAGCCTGAATTTCTCTCCACCCTGGTCTTAAGCTACCCTCATGGCATGGAGCATTTCAAAAAGCGATTCAAGGGTGATTTTAAGCCATGCGAATCCCGGATCTTCTGAAGGAACTGAGAATCCTTATCTCAAATACCGAGCTGGAACGGACCGTATTTCGAAGCGATCATGCATCCAATTATCTCATACTGAAAGGCAATCTAGGACACGACAAGGAGCGGATGCTTGCTGAAATTGATGCAGCACTGGAGAATCCTGGAGGAGCTGGCTTGCGGCCGGAGTTTCTTAGAGGCTTGTAATGAAAGCTGATATCTGATATCTGATATCTGATATTTGATATTTGAAGTTTGAAGTTTGAAGTTTATTTTTATTTACAATGGCCTTGCCACAAAGACACGAAGGCACAATGGTGCACCAAGGTAAATACTTCAGCTTAGTGAAACTTGGTGTCTTGGAGCCTTTGTGGCTTTTATTTTTTAAACGAATTATCGCTTCATGATTTTCTCAGTAACAGTCATATAGCTGCCAACAAGTCTGAGAATATATAATCCAGCCGGATATTTTTCCATGTTGATCGAGAGATGACTCTCTGAACCGGTATTTGTCTGCCATAAGACCTGGCCGGAGGTATTCATCATCATGATCTCAAAGTTTGTGGCAGCATCTTCAATCAGAATATTAATAATGTTACTACAGGGATTTGGCCAGAGGGAGATGTTTATCTCATCAGAGGGTTGTGCTGCAATACCCACAGAAATATCAGAATAGATAACACTGCCGCATGAAATTTTAATCACCTCGGTGAGATAGGAAATGTCACAATTTTCAACAAGGTCCTGTTCTGAATGGTAGAATGGATTAAATACAGACTCCATAAGGTATAAACCACTATATCCTTCCTCGATAAATGGCTTGAGGTCGGCTCCGGCTCCAGTTTGTGGAGGAGGGATCTCTGGTGTAAGAGATGTATAATTTGCGGTAATGAGTGCTGCAATACCAGTGATTTCTTCAGAACCGATCACATTGGAAAACCCGATGATATCACTGCCATTATCATAAGCGATCATGTCATTATTGATCACTCCCCAGATGTTACGTCCCATAGCTGCAGCTTCGGCAGCATAATATTCGGAGCCTGCATCGCCAAAATTCATGAGTTCTTCTGCTGCTGTTGTTAGGAAAATAATGGTTTTTTCAGGCTGATATCCCATTTCCATCAGCACCCTTGCAGTTTCCAGGGCTGCAACAGTGCCACTGGCATTGTCATCGGCCCCGGGAGAAAATAATTCAGGATCGCTGTCTAGCTGAACATTATCATGGTGCCCCATCAAAAGGATCTCTTCATCGGGGTAAACGCTCCCTATGATCTTTGCTTCTACATTGTATTGCCAGGTGGTGGTATCGTAATGAAGGATACTGTAATCTATACTGGTATAACATTCGAAGGAGTCGAGGCGAACTTCTGTCATCCCGAAGGATTCAAATCGGGACTTGATATTTTCGGAAACCTCTTTATGGTTGGAAGCCATCAGGAAGCGTGTTTGCATATCTTGTAACCATTGCAGTTGATATTCAACGCTATCTTGATTGATGAGCGACATGGCCACACTAATGATAGAATCATTCTTCGATGTGTATTGTGCTTTGACCTGGGAAAGACTAAATATCGTCAGTGTGATAAGAGTAAAGATCTTTATTTTCATATTCTGTGCATTTGGTTTATATACATTCATTCAAATATAAGCTTTGTATATATTAAAATCAAAGTTTTTGCATCATGAATAAGTTAACGGTAGGATGAAATAAGAAAAAGGAGCATAAACGGCTGATATCAGCTGTTCGACATCAGTGGAAGGGAATAATTATTATCTTAGATCAATATTATTGTTTATATGAAACGAATTGGTTTGATCCTGATCATGCTATTGATCTTATCGCCACTGCTAAAAGCCCAGATAAATATCTTCAAGAAGGATTCGGTATACGATAGGAAATCTAAGGTCCGGCACAGCTATCATTGGGTGGGGCCATCAGGTTAAACTATTCATGGAAGACCTATGACGATGACATGAAAAAGCGGGGAGGGGATTTTGGATTCGAACTCTTTCGTTTGGAAGCAGATGGCGAATGTGGCAATCTGTACTTTTCCATCCAGTATCGTTGGTATGAGTACTTCAACGCCATTCACCACGGCTATTTCGGTTACCACCTGACTCCCTGATCTGATCTGGAGATCGGGATCCACCAGGTGCCTTTTGGTATCTTGCCTTATGCCTCTCATAGCTTCTGGTTCGGGGCCACCTATTACCTGGGATTTGAAGATGATTACGATGCAGGCATCAAGCTAGTCTTCAGAAAAAAACAATGGACCTTCCATGCAGCCTTCTACAAGAATCCAGAATACATCGACAACAGCCGGTGTTCGGGCGATATTCCTCGACCTGGTAACCAAAGAAGAGCAAAACAATGGAGAAGTGAACCAGGGCAACTTGCGGGTGGCTTACGATATTCTTCCTGTGGAAGACATGGTTTTGAATGTAGGGTATCAGGCGAATATCGGAGGCATCTGGAACAGGACAACAAGCAAGACCGGCTCTCGATATGCAGTGGCCTTGCATGCCGACTGGCGCTATCGTGACTGGAACCTGCAATTGCAGGGGGTCAAGTACCACTATAACCCGGTTAATCCAGCTGAAGTGGACGAAAGTACCGTTCAATTCGGTGCCTTTATGGCCCCTTTCATGGTAGCCGTAGATGCTGGTGTTGTATCGTTCAATGTAGCCAAAAAGATCAATATCAACTGTGCCATCATCGATAATATCACACTTTATAACGACTTCTCGATCGTTATGCCAACAGGAGAGGATACACAAAATTCAATACAGAATGTAACGGGATGCCTGGTGGTGAAAAAAGGTTTGTATCTCTATATTGACTGGATCACCGGCCAGAATATGTGGTTTGCCGGGGGCGAAGGCATTGGACTTGGCAATGAAGGCTGGGATGAGTGGAAAGGGCGCTTGAATGTTAATTTTGGGTATTTCTTTTCCAGCCAGGGTTGTAAGTAAGATTACTAAAATATAAAACGTAAGGATAACATTATGTCAGAAATAACAGGAAAGATCATCAAGATCATGGATCCCGTAAATGGAGAAGGCAAGAACGGGCCTTGGAAGAAACAGGAATTTATATTCGAAACACAGGGCGAGTACCCTAAAAAGGTATGCATTGCCAACTGGAACGACAAAGTCTCACCCGATGAGCTCAAAATAGGAGCCGAGCTCACGGTGAGTATCAATATTGAAAGCCGCGAGTTCAATGATCGCTGGTATACAGATGTGAAGATGTGGAGATTAGAAAAACCCGGAGGTGCTGAACATGCTCCACCACTTCCTGGCCCTGGGGATGCTCCTCTTCCCGAGGAGGAAGATGATGGATTGCCGTTTTAGTTTCAAAGATTCTTTATAACTACTACCCGCTCGAATCAGCTGAATACTTATAATATATAGTGATCTTGTGATTCTCCTACTAGTGGGTAAGGCTACAATAGAGAGAGTGGTGAAAGGCATTTGGTGAGGAATGTTTTTACTGATTTTTACTTCAAGCTAGATATCTGTAAACTTAAAAGGGTAATTTGTAAATTAACTGAAGTAAAGATACATGGACTCACCTATTTTTGATCTCTTAAAATAGTTGATCATGAAAGCCTTCTTTACAATCCTTATTTTATTAAGCTCTTTTATCTACATCTCCGGACAGGTAAATTTTGAGCAGCATGGTATTGATCCGGATCATACTGCTGTTTCTGGAATAGCAGCAGTTGATTATGACCAGGATAATGATATTGATATCATTGCCATTCACAGAGTTCTGAGTGAGGTGCAGATCTGGGAGAACGATGGCAGCATACCTGCCAACTGGTCCAAGAAATTACTAACGGATCAGATTGTTGAACCTATCTATATTTTCTCCGGAGACGTCAATGGCGATAGTTTAGCAGATCTCTTAATAAGTTCAGCCTTTTCAAATGCACTTTATTGTGTTATGAATATTGATGGTCAAAATAATTGGAACGTATTAACAATAGATGATGCATTTAATTTGGCACATGGTGTTTGTATTGAGGATATAAATGAAGATGACATGCCTGATATTATTGCCACTGCTGCGGGAGATAACACAATTGCATGGTGGAAAAATAATGGCTCTTCTCCCGACACATGGCCGAAAATGGTAATATCGGATCAAATGAATGGCTCCCAAACCGTGACGACTGCCGATATCAATGGCGATGGCTTAATGGATGTTATCGGTGCATCATCTGACTTAAACAAGGTCGTTGTTTTTTATAATAATGGTGATTCGCTACCTACATTCAGCGAACAGATTGCCTGCCAAACGCTTTTGTTGCCTCATTGGGTATCCGTAGCGGATGTTGATGGTGACGGAAACACGGATATTCTGGTTGCAGCATGTTCATCGGGAAAGATTGCCTGGTTGCAAAATGATGGCGACAGCATAATTCACTGGACACAGAGAACTATAGGAACCAATTTTGGTTGTGCGTTGACAGTTGAGTCGGCCGACTTCGATAAGGATGGCGACCTTGATGTCGCTGCCACCGCTTATGGATCAAATAACATTGCCTGGTGGGAGCATCAAGGATCAGGAATCAGATTAGCTGGGACCTGCATATGTTGTCAGGGAATTATTTGGGAGCCTGGCCCCTGGTGATCTCAGATATTGAAGGTGACAGCGATATGGATATCCTGAGTGGGGGAGACCTTCTAAATGGCCTGGGTAATGAATCGCCATTAAGCGTCTGGGAAAACAAATTGCTGACGACTTCTGTTGGCAGAAGTTACAATGATAATAACAACACCATTAACATATGGCCACAGCCGGCCTCCGACCGAGTGACGTTCTCATATAACCTGGTCCAAGACTCCTATGTTTCACTGGCGATATATAATTTACAGGGTTTAAAGGTAAGAGAGCTAGTGAGCGAAATTCAGCCGGGAGGAAATCATCAGACCGATCTTAACTTGTCAATTGCCAATGGTGATATTTCACCAGGGCTATATGTATGCAGACTTTTAGCCAACAATACTGTGGTTACGAGGAAGATAGTAATAGTAGACAATTAAAAATCCTGGGAGAATAAATAGGTAAGCTGTAGATCATCAGCGAAATGTTTATCAGTAATTTAAAACTTTCCTTTCGTCAATCGTAAGATGTTATTTGTCAATTCATTCTGGCAATATTCCGTTGTGAGGTCTATATTTAGTCTTTCTAATCAAAAATCATAATCAATATGAAGAAATTTATGACTTTCATCTCATTGCTGTGTTCACTTTCATTGCTGAACGCCCAAAACCTGCTTAACGAGCCCGAAAGCATCGTTTATGATGCAGCAAATGAAAGGTACCTGGTATCAAATTGCGGAGACGGAACGATAGTTCAGATCGATGGAGCAGGAGTGCAAAGTTACTTCAATACCGATTTGATGTTTACGCTGGGATTACACATCTCAGGCGATATGCTGTTTGTTTCTACAAATAGTGGCCCTTATGCAGGTATTGTTGGCATTCTGCTTTCTACCGCTGAAATAGGTTTCCATGTAGATATCCCTGAAAGAGTCTTGTTGAACGATATTGCATCTGACCTTGACGGTAATTTGTATGTGACAGATTGCGAAGCCAATAAGATCTTTAAGGTGAACATTTCCGATACCTCATACACTACGCTGGTCAGCTCCGGGCTTGGCTATCCGAATGGGATACTGTATGATACAGTTACTAACAGCTTATTGGTGCTGAATGGCCTCCTGGCGGGGCGTCCGATTCTCTCAGTGAGCCTCGATGATTTGAGCATCTCTGTGCTCGCTGAGACGGGGTTCAGTGCTATCGACGGACTGACCAAGGACCAGCTAGGTAACTATTATTTCTCTTCGTGGACCACTGATTGTGTCTATTGTTACGACCATTTGTTTACTCATCCACCTGAACTCATAGCCGGTGGCTTCACCAACCCAGCGGATATTTTTTACAACCAGATCGATGACATCCTTGCAATCCCAACTTCGGTGCAGATACGATTATCTTTTTGCCAATGTCTCCTGTGCAACTGGAGGAGCGCAGGACCGACGACGAAGGATCTTTAAATGTTTTCCCAAATCCCTTTTCGAACAGACTTACAGTGAGGTTTAGTCAGGATGGCTCAAATTCCGCTGAAGTGAGGATATACGATCTTAGAGGAAAGATTATCGCCAGACCAGAAAGTATTGAAAAGAACCAGGATGTATTGACCTTATCCTGGGATGGAAGCCGGATAAGCCCTGGAGTGTATATTGTGAGTGTTTATAGCGGTAAAACCAGTCAAAGCTGCAAGATATTTAAGCAGTAATCTCATCAAGCTCTTCAAATCCGCTGGCACGGATCAAGAAATTCGGCCGATAGGTTATGGTGCTGCACCAAAACCTTTGGAGGAAGATGATGGATTGCCGTTTTAAATAAAAAAGCTGCCTGATATTTTATCAGGCAGCTTTGATTCTCTCATTATATAACAAATACTATTCTGTCTCCACATACCACTGCATGTGCAGTTACCCATATAGGCCCTGAAAGATTATCAATTTCAAAGTAACTTCCTCCGGAATAATCATACTTACCTGGTGCTGTTATAAATTTTTTCTTCTTATTCTTAGGTAACCTTGTGTTTCTGATTCTCCAATATGTAAGTGTGTTTCCTCCAGAGTATATCCCTGGAATCAATATTATATGTGATAGTTGCTGTACCATTAGCATAAACAATATCCAGGGTTCCTACATGGGTACCCTTACTGATATCGCATTGTCCGGCTCCTGCGTAAATAGGCCAATTGTAAGTTCCTTCAGTTATGCCTCCATTTGACCAGCCCCAGTTATTACCCTGTGTATTAAGGTTGAGGAAACAGTCATTTTCATCCCCTCCGAAAGCATATCCGGTTTCGCATCCACTAAATGTTACACAGTTTTCTATACAGAAATCAACATAACAACCAAAACTTTTAAGTGAGGTTTTGGCATAAACCATTTTCCAGAAACCTGTAGTCGTGTTGTAAAGAAGGCCTCCAGCTACAATATCCAGACATTCATTTAGATCAATTCCTTCATTTTCTAATTCAGCGAAAGTAATTATTTCTTGATGCACCTGGGTATTGAGATTGAGTGTTATGAAAGGGAAATTATCCGGATATAAAGAAGCAGTGCCGTCTGGATCCCATTCATCGGCAATAGTCAATGGTGGCGTAATGCCATCATTAATAACGAAAATATAAATTTTTTCTAATAAACCAGTCGCTACCCTCATCAATATCGTAATTAAAAATTAAATTAGATTCATCATTGCCAATCGTTATTAAACCATAATCTTGTTGCTCGTTATAATGGCTTAATGCAAAGGTCAATGTGTTACCGCAATAATCTTTATAGTCAACAGATGTATTGTCAATAAATTCATCTGCAGGTGTTTGAACTGATTCATCATTTAGATGAGTTTTCTCGCATGAGATGGTAATTATGCTAAAGATTATGATAAAGCCTAGCAACTTTAAAATTTTAATCTGTTTCATAATTTGTAAATTTAGGTTTATAATATTTTAGGTTGAAATCACTATTTCTTAATAATGCATCTCAAAAGTTTACTTAATCAAATAATGGATGCATTTCAATTCGATTCTATAATGTAATCCAATATGAGTATCTACTGATCCTGAACCAATACTTACCGTGTTTTTTCTTGCGATAAGCAACATAGGCAAAGGCAAAATAGATGCTAATATCCCCAATGCAAGAACAATGAAGAACAAACTATAGAAGCCGGTTATATTAGTCACCCAGGAATAAGGTGATCCCGATGATCAGGATATTTAAAAACAGTAATAGCAAGCGTGACCTTGTAATGGCGATTATAGATTCTGAGCAGGCAGTGGTGGATATGATTTTTGTCGGGAAGAAAGGTGAAAGCCTTTGCATAGTCCTTAGAATAAACACCCGCATTGTATCTGTTACAGGTATGATCACAAATGCCAGGGCAACTGAAGGTGCGGAACTAATATAATAGGGTAGGGTAGTATCTATATTGAATTCTACAAATTCCATAACCTGAACCACCATGAGCAAGCCGATAATAAGTGATCCTGTATCCCCCAGAAGATCTTATATTGTTTTCCGAAGAGGTTATACCTGAGAAAACCCAATCAGACTTCCGACAAGGCTAAAAGAAAGTATGGCTAAAAATGTGTAGCCATTCAATAAGAACCATATCCCAAAGAATGCGGATCCCAGTATTCCCAATCCTGCCGCCAGGCCGTCTACCCCATCTATCAGGTTGTATGCATTAATAAATACAATGACCATCAAGATCGAAAGGGATATGCTTGCTGCATAGCTTATCTCTAAAATTCCCAAAATGCCATGTAAATTTGTGATCCTGTAATCTCCAATAACCACAAGGGAGATGGCAGCCAGCAACTGTATGCTAAACTTTGATCTTGGTGATATCAACATGATATCATCCTTGATCCCGATAAAAAGTAGCAGTATCATTGCTGCAAATATGATCCTCTCATTCAGGATAGGATATCCTGTTGATAGCAATAAAGTTGAGATACTGATTCCGATAAAAATTGCAATCCCACCCATCGTGGGTATTACTTTTTTGTGCACCTTACGCTGATCTGGTTTATCATAGAGCTTCTTGGCTTTAACTACCCTGACAATGGCTGGAATGCAAATGATGACCAAAGCACATGACAGGATAACTGAACCTACTGATAATAATGTTTCCATGATAAATCCTATATTAGTAATAATTAATTATTTGTATACCATTTATAGAGCATGCTGATGCCTTCATCTACTTCAATCTTATGTTTCCACCCAAGTTCATTAAGTTTGGATGGATCTGTAAGCTTTCGCATGCTTCCGTCTGGTTTTTCACTGTTAAAAATCAGCTTCCCATTGAAGCCGATTCGCTCTTTGATCAGGCTGGCCAGGCCCTTAATTGATATTTCTTTTCCGGTGCCTATATTGATATGGGTGTTGCTTATCTTCTTGTGTATTTTCGTTTAGTTCCGGAGTCCTTATGATCTGTATTTATTGTATCCTGAAAGTTGATGTTATCCATTAGCAATACACAAGCCTCTGCCATCTCTTCTGACCATAAAAATTCGCGCATTGGTTTGCCTGATCCCCAAATTTCTACACTAACATCATTATTATGACCATTCATTTTATTAAGGCCATATTTGCCTAGTATTTGTAATATTTTTTCTTTTTCTGCTTTACCATTTATTCCTTCAATCGGCCTTTTATCGAGATCGATTCGAATGGCTTCCCAGTTATTTTCTTTCAGGCATTTCCCAAGATGTATCTTACGGATGAGGGCTGGCAGGACATGAGACCGTTCAAGGTCGAAATTGTCATTAGGGCCATAGAGGTTGGTGGGTATAAGACTTAAGAAATTTGTTCCGTATTGTATGTTATAGCTTTCACACATTTTGATGCCGGCAATCTTTGCTATGGCATATGGTTCATTGGTATATTCAAGTGTATTTGTTAGCAGGTATTCCTCTTTCATGGGCTGAGGGCACTCACGCGGATATATACAGGTGCTACCCAGGAAAAGGAGTTTCTTTACACCATGCATATAGGCTGCATGAATGACATTATTCTGTATCATCAGGTTGTCGTAGATGAATTCTGCACGATATGTATTATTGGCCACAATCCCTCCAACCCGGGCAGCGGCTAAAAAAACATAATCCGGTTTATTTTCTTCGAAGAAGGACATTACAGCATCTGGCTTGCGCAGATCGAGTTCTTCAATCGTTCTGCCAATGATCTTGAGATAGCCTTTTTTCTTAAGTTCCTTAACAAGGGCAGAGCCAACCAGACCTGTATGGCCAGCAACATATATTTTATCTTTTTTTTGCATATGATCCATTCTGCCTTTTATTCGAAATAATTCAGGGTTTTAAATCCGCCCTTCTTCAGGTATGCGTCCTGTCTTACTAGCTTAATATCGGAATTCATCATATCGCTGATGAGACCCTGCAGGTCGTATTCCGGTTCCCATCCAAGCTTTTCCCTTGCCTTATCTGCCTTTCCAATGAGGGAGTCAACTTCTGTAGGCCTGAAGTACTCAGGGTCTACTTCTATACAGCACTGCTGCCTGCTTTTAATCACGCTTAGATATTCTTCACCTACTTTTTCGGTAAATATTTTTTCATCAATGGCCGTGATCGAACCCTTTTCATCAACTCCTTCTCCGCTAAAGCTTATTTCCATTCCGATCTCCGCTGCTGCCAATTTGACAAAATCGCGGATGCTGGTACTGATGCCGGTGGCGATGACATAATCATCCGGTTCATCCTGTTGCAGAATCAGGTACATGGCTTTCACAAAGTCTTTGGCATGTCCCCAGTCGCGAGAAGCCGAAAGGTTTCCCAGGTACAGCTTATCCTGCATACCCAGTGCGATGCGGCTGATGGCACGTGTGATCTTCCGCGTGACAAAGGTTTCTCCGCGGATGGGCGACTCGTGGTTGAAGAGAATGCCATTGCTGGCATGCATGCCATAGGCTTCGCGGTAGTTGATCGTGATCCAGTAGGCATATAGTTTTGCCACACCATATGGCGAACGGGGGTAAAAGGGGGTACGTTCGGATTGCGGGGTTTCCTGGACCAGCCCAAAGAGTTCACTGGTGGAAGCCTGGTATATCCGTGTTTGTTCGGTCAGGCCAAGCAGGCGAATGGTTTCCAGTATGCGCAAGGTCCCCAGGCCGTCAGCATTGGCAGTATATTCGGGTGTATCAAAACTCACCTTGACATGGCTCATGGCAGCAAGATTATATATCTCGTCGGGTTGTACCTCCTGTATGATCCGGGTGAGGTTCATGCTGTCGGTAAGATCGCCATAGTGGAGGATGAAGTTACGGTTTTCGATATGCGGATCCTGGTACAGGTGATCGATACGCCCCGTATTGAAGGACGATGCGCGACGCTTGATGCCATGAACAATATATCCTTTGCGGATAAGATATTCAGCCAGGTATGCACCATCCTGACCTGTGATTCCTGTGACCAGGGCTTTTTTCATATATAATTCTAGGTTGCTAAGTGGATTAAAATAATGATCTTAAGCTGCTAGTCCTTTATCTCCTTTTCGGACATCATGCAAGGATTCAGGTTTAGCCGGTAATCCTTTAAAAATCTTATAGGGCAAGTTGACTGTAAGGAAAGAAGATAACCCAGGCTGTGCAGAAAACCAATTTTGCATCAGTAAGAAAACTCATATTTTCCTAGATACCATAATTCCAGTTCCCCTTTGTATGGTGCGATCACCTCTCTATCATATTCATGAGGGTCGATACCGGCATTGCTGATCCATTTTTCCTCATCTCGGAATATAATAGAGCCGATGCCTGTTATCCCAGGTTTGGAATTATAGATTTTTCGCTGTATATGTTCCGGGAATTTTTGGAAATCAACATTCCATCAAGGGCCGTGGGCCTACGATCGACATATTCCCGATCAGTACATTGATAATCTGGGGTAGTTCATTGATTTTTGTCTTGCGGAGATACTTGCCAACGGGCAAGTACACGCGGATCATTGCGGAGGGTCAGACTGCCTGTGCCCATCCTGGAACTGCCCTTTTGCATGGTAACGAATTTCCATATTTTAAAGGTTTTGTTCTTATATCCAATCCGGACTTGTCTGTAAATAACACTATGCTCTCCGGTCAGAAGTAGAATTATTGCCACTGGCAACAATAACAGGCAATAGCAACATCAGTGCTATCATTGCCAGGAATGCGTCGATGAGGCGTTTGAAATGTTTTTTGTATCCGGTTGGTATAGATCCGGACACCTCGCCCTGGGTAAAGGGTGGTCAATCGTATCGTAATTCATTTTAATAATTTATTTATTGGGTTTGGGTAATTGCAAAGCTACGGTGGAAAAGCAGCATTCATTGTTAATGATTTGTTAAAGATTTTATATAATGAGGTATTGTGAGTTTTATTTCCCTTAATTATTTTAGATATCTACATTTTCGAATCAAGTCCCTTATAAGTTTCGATATGTTCGAAGTTGGGCAGGATAGTTTTCAGGATTCTGACGATGGCCGCTTTGGTGACCTCTTTAGATTCGAAGAGTTGTGTAGATTATTTAAGATATTCTCTATTTCTTCCATACTTCGGCTTCTGGAATTTATTTATCACACCCAGCTTATGAATGTATCCATATCCGGATTTTCATTCTCGGTATAGAATTCCTCATAGGATTTTTCGCCGGAGGTGTTGGAGTTGAAGAAATAATATAGGGTATTTTTTCGAATTATCGTTGAGAAGCAATGTCTTCCGGCGTGCTTCGTCATCTGTTTCACAGGGATCGGCTTCAAGCCCAATATATTTCAAGAGAGTCGATTGCCATATGGTCGAAGGGGATCATGTCGCGTTCTTCGTCCAGTTTCGGAAAAAAGATATCGCCTGATTCTCCCATGATGGAAGCTATAAGGCACAATTCCCCCGATTCCTGCTGTGAAACAAAGAAACGTCGGATGCCAAGGGGGCAGGCGAGTGGCTGTTGTTTTCGCATTCTTTCGATAAATCCCAGCGGCAGGCTGCCATTGGAGAAGGCTACATTGGCAAAGCGTGCAGTTTTAATGTTTAGCCTGCCTGCGTATGCCATAATAAGTTCTTCCATCAGCTTTTTGCTGGCTCCCATAATATTGACCGGGTTGGCCGCCTTGTCTGTAGAGACGCAGAAGAAATGTTCCGGAGGCCATATCCAACAAGAGATCAAGCAGCTGACTTGGCACGCAGGACATTATTTTCGATCATGGCTTCTATAGAAAAATATCTTTTTCGCTGCGCACATGTTTATGGGCAGCAAAGTTGGCCACAATGTGGAAGGGGCCATGGCGAAAGGAAAAGTTTCTCAAACACCTGTCGCCAAAGTTGACCGGATAGGTGATGAATTCCTCCGGGATGCTGGTTATCGACGGAGCTGCGCAGGTCACGTACCAGTTCCGTCAGGCCATTTTCATCGATATCCACGACCACCAGTTTAGCAATCCCGAATTTCAGTATGGCCTTGATGTATGCAGATCCAATGCTCCCCGCCCCACCGATGACCAGCACATTCCTCCCATCGATTCGCTGCCTAAGTTCAGTGTCATATTTTTCCAGGTCGGCTTGTAGCAGGCTGTCCTGTCTGCCGGTGACATGCGTTTTGATGAATTGCTGAAGATTTATGTCGGAGATCATTAAATGTTAATTTAATACTGAATTATCGGGTAAGCTTGCTTATTCTTTATTCATAACAGCACTACTTGGTACATTCACAATCCTATCGGCCAGCCAGGCCGTATTTTCCAGTCCGTCGGTTTGGCAATGGGCAAACATGGGCAGACGGTTCAAGGGTTCCCAAACCGGGCGTGTCATCACGCCATTGTTGTTGGTATATTCCAGCAGTTCATCTCTTTTGTGTCGGCTGGGTGTAATAATAGTATTCAACCAGTAGTTCGAACGGCAGTGTTCCGGCTCGGAAAAGAATTCATATTCAGTGCCGGCAAAAAAAGCCTGGTATTTTTCTGCTAACTCTCTTTTCATTTCGAGGATATGGTCGAGGGTTTCCATCTGTGCACATCCCAGTGCAGCAGCAATGTTTGTAAGGCGGTAGTTATAGCCGATATGGTCGTGTTTATATTCCCATGCGTGTGGTACTTTTGCCTGGGTTGTAAGATGTTTGGCCGTCAGGGCTGTGTCTTTATCATCGGTCAGGATCATACCCCCGCCGCCTGTTGTGATTACCTTATTGCCGTTGAAGCTCAGGATGCCGGTGCTACCAAAGGTGCCTGTATGTTTGCCTTTGTAATAGCTTCCGATACTTTCGGCGGCATCTTCCACCATGGGGATATTGTATTTATCCAGTACTTCCTTTAATTCATCCAGTTTCACCGGGTGTCCGAAGGTATGCATGGGCACACAGGCGGAGATGCGGCGGCCGGTTAACTTATTAAAAGTGTGTTGGGTTGGTCTGTTGACTTTGAGCCTTTGGGACTATGTGACTTTGTGATGTTATTACGGAGTTCTGCGTTTTCTTCAAGCCAGGTAGCTACGGCAGCAGGAGAGAGGCCCAGGGTGTTGCGGTCCACGTCGAGGAAGACAGGCTCAGCACCGGTATAACTGATGGCGTTGGCAGTAGCGATGAAGGTAAGAGCCTGGGTGAGGACCTCATCATCCCTTTGTACCCCAGCCAACTGCAGGGCGATGTGCAGGGCGGCGGTGCCATTCATAGTAGCAACAGCATATTTTGAGCCTGTGTATTCTGCACACAACTGCTCGAAGCGACCCAACAAATTCACCCTACGCTCGAAACAAAGTTGGAATCAATGCATTCCACCAGGTATTCTTTTTCCTTGCCGATAAAACGCGGATCGTGCAACGGTATAAAGGCTTCCGGTTCGTTGTAGAGGGAACGTATAAAAGTGATAAGATTATCTCGGTTTGGACATTATTAGGTGGTTTTGCGACTTTATGACAGTCAGCTATAGCTTCGCCCGGTCAGTCCCAAAAACATTTTGGATGACAAGTTTGATTGATTACGTAGAAAGATTTGGCCTTATTTCAATAATACAGATTTCACCTGTATTAATCATACACATAGAAAATCATCTTATTATATGAAACAAAAACCTAGATAGGTGGGATTCTTGGTCATCATAATTTAAGATTCAGGTCTACTTGGGTGTATCGTAAAAGCAAAAATATTAAATGCATTTTGCTTATGAAAGAGCATTTGTGCCTGTTTTAAACTGGTATAAATACCTGCGGTATTTTATCTGCATACATTCCACTTTGAACGGTCTCTTTATACGAATATTCAAATTTCATGAGTCGGATTAACAAACTCCACCAGCAGATAATCATCTTTTAGCTCCTGCAATATCTTCATTGCCTTATTACTAGCATGGGATCGCATGACTGCTTGATTGTTCTTTGAAATAGTCGAGAGGCAACGAAAGTTGGAGCGCCATGCTATATTGTACATGATATTATTCATAACTCTTCCAATTCCCTTGCCTTCATAGGGTTCATCAATAATACGGCCAACGAAGCATTTGCGGTTCCAGAAGCAGCGCAGGAAAAAGTATCCGACTATTTCCTCATGCTCAAATGCACCAATCATAACAAATGCCGGGTTGGATTGGACTCTTTTTAAAGCTTTCAGATGAAATTTATGTGGTTTAAAATATTCAAGCCTGCCAATAGCTTGCTTATCTATTAGTTTTTTTATCTCCCTTAGATCATCTGATTCAATTAAGCGAAACTCAAAACCTGGTAATTTAAATTCATTGAATGCCCAAATTATTGACTGATTAAATCTCCTGCTAAATAGTAATCTGAACAGAAAAGCATTCAGGCAATCAATCATCCGCCAGATAAAAGGTAACTTATGCTTGATGTAGATTAATATCTTTATCAAAAAATTATCTCTTTGTTACTATAAATAAGGATCTAAGGTCCGCTTAAGTCCTTTTTTAACAGGCAATTGCCAGAGAAGCTTACACCAATTGTGGTTGCCTTCTATGAGCTCTGGCCCGTTGGCAGTGATGGCAACGTCCCAGCCAATTGATCTGTTTTCAGGACAATGTAAGGCAGCATCTCTTGCTAATTGAAGGGCTTCAGGCCAGAAGGGGAGCTCAAAATCCTGGATCCTCACGCCGCTTACAGGGTGTATTGTTTCATCCGGCTTTGTAATATCACTATAAACTCCTGGACCGTTTACTATGCCGCTTTCGATATCAATGGGAGCGGCCATGTTTCCGGCTGCCATATTATCAACATGAGAATTTACCGAAATTCTAAGCCTGGCTCCCAGAATATCCACCTTTCCTTCTTTATTGAGTTGTGTAATGATACGTAGAGTGTTTAATGCTGAAGGCGACAATTCCATCAAACTGGGATGTTGCACTACGAATTCTTCAATGAGGTTGAATTTATTTTTTTGCATGTATGCAATGAGGGATTCAGGAGAGAATTCCTTGCTGTTGATAACCTCAACTTCTGCACCAACCTGGCCAAGCGCATTCTTGAGGACTACTTTTCCACTTGGATTTGACAAGAAGTTGGATAAAATGTCTTGTTGATTGGAAGATTTATTGATGTCGAGGTGTTTGCGATTGACAAATTTAGCGTATCGATCTAGAAATTTTGCTTTGTCTTCAAGCACATCTCGGGCTGAAATGGGATTCATTTTTAGCTGGTACTGGTACATGAAACCTGTACCAGCCCACTTTTTTCGCTCTGCTTTCTCCTTATCAAAAAAACGGAAATAAAAGTAGTCAGTTAATGAAGTGTTGTAAATGAAAACCGATTTGAATGAATCAAGAACTAAAAAGCCCTTTGAACGTCCTGATATTTTCGATATAAAGCTCGCAAAGGGCTTTGTTTTCTTAAGCTCCGATTGCTTCAGGTAATATATTAAATACAATAATCTTCGGTACAATTTCATGTGGTCTTTATACTTAAACCTTTTGGCACAGGCACTAGTTATATATATCTTCGTCATTAGGCCAGATAGGACCAAGTATATCCTCCAAATACCAGAAGCCAGGATTTTGGGCGTTCCATTCAATAAGTTTTGGTTCCCCGGATTCGGTAATACAAACATCCCATCCAATCAGCCTAATATAGGGGTATTTCAGATGTGCGTTTTTACATTTCTCAAGAATATCATCGTACATTGGAAATTTCAAATCGGAAAAAAGATATCCACTGTTTTTATGCCTATCTCCCCAATTATTGCCCTTGATATCGTATGCATAATTTGAAGGTTTTCCATTATCATCAAAATATACATATTGCCCACCTATAGATATATTATCGA
>CAVWDP010000005.1:0-8225 GCA_963753835.1 uncultured Bacteroidales bacterium
TGAGGAAATCAAGCACATCCTGCTCGTCATCAACAAGGAGTATCCTGATGTTTCCAAATTCCATATCAATATAATTATTAATATAAGTGCCAAGATAATAATTTATGACTTCACATAAACTTAACATTAGCTTAAATATAGCTTAATGCCCTGTCTCTACTTTTGCATTTTCAATTATTAAAACTTTAAACCAAATAAGATGAAAAGAATTTACCTTATTCTGCTCTTATCTGCTATTGTATTCACTGGCTTCAGCCAGGAAGATCCTAAATGGAGGGCATACTGGAAAGACGGTATGCGGGTGGAAAGTCTGAACGGTGACTTTAAACTGAAATTTGGTGGCCGGTTCATGCTTGATGGACTCGCTGTTTTTCCTGATCCGGTAATAGATACCCTGATAAGTAATAAGTCTGGCGTGGAAATCAGGCGGGTCAGGTTATACAGCTCCGGCACGATTTACAGAAACATAAAATACAAATTGCAATTTGATTTTGCAGGGGGAGAGGCTGAAATCAAGGATGCCTATATTCAAATAACCAAAATCCCGGTAATCGGAAACATACGGGTGGGACATTTTAAAGAGCCTCTTGGCTTAGAACTCCTCACCAGCAGTAAATATATCACCATGATTGAGAGGTCTCTGACCAATCCATTGTTCCCTGAACGTAATTCCGGATTGATGCTTTTCAATACTGCTGCTAAGGAACGCGTGACCTGGGCTGCCGGTTATTTCCTGCCATCTGATAAATTCGGCGAATACCTGGGGAATAAGTATAATCTCACAGGACGCGTAACAGGGCTTCCAATTTATAACACTGAGGATAAATACAGGGTGTTGCACCTGGGAGCGGGTTATACCTACCAGTATCAGAGCAATGAGACTTATGTTCTTAAATCTAGGCCTGAGTCGCACCTGTTGCCTACACTTGTTCTCGCGGAGATTGATCACGCCAAAGCAGTAAATGAGTTATCAGGTGAGCTGGCATTGGTTTTAGGGCCATTCCATCTTCAAACCGAGTATGTTGCCTCTGTTGCAGGTACAACGCCTGATTCGGATTTACAAAAAGGAAGTTATTATTTCCAGGCCTATCATGGGATCGTAAGCTGGTTCATCACTGGTGAACACAAGAATTATCTCACCAAAGAAGCTGCTTTTGGCAGGGTAAAACCTAAAAAGAATTTTGGTTCTGAGGGAGCAGGTGCATTTGAGATCGCTTTCCGTTATTCAAATATTGACCTGGATGACACAGATATCAGGGGAGGATACATGAGCAATGCCACTGTAGGATTAAACTGGTACCTCAACCCTGCTACCAGGTTCATGTTCAATTATGTATTTGCCAATATCAGGGATACAGGAACAGCCAGTATCATGCTTGTGAGGTTCCAGGTCGACTTTTAACGAATTTTAAAAAAATAAAAACATATTATTATGAAAACAAGATTCCTATTTATTATTGCAATTAGCGTAACCTTATTCGTTGCGTCATGTGGTGGATCACAACAACAGGGTGAGTCATCAGACAAGAAAGAATTTTCAGGTACGGTCAAAATCGACGGGTCCAGTACTGTTTATCCTATCACGGAGGCCGTTGCTGAAGAGTTCAGGGTGGATCAGCCAAGGGTAAAAGTGACCATTGGTGTATCCGGCACAGGTGGAGGGTTTAAGAAATTCTCCAGGGGTGAGACAGATATCTCTGATGCATCCAGGCCAATTAAAGACAAGGAAAAGAAGGCCTGTAAAGAAAATAACATTGAATATATTTCCCTGACTGTGGCCTTTGATGGTATGGCTGTACTTATAAATCCTGAGAATGACTGGGTTGACTATCTGTCCACGGAGGAGTTAAAAATGATGTGGGAGCCGGAAGCCCAAAACAAGATCATGAGATGGAACCAGATCAGGCCTGAATGGCCGGATCAGGAATTACATCTTTTTGGGCCTGGTGTTGCCTCAGGAACTTATGATTACTTTACAGATGTCATCGTTGGTGAGAGCGGGAAAAGCCGTGGGGACTTTACAGCCAGTGAAGACGATAACGTCCTGGTCCAGGGGATCGCAACCGATAAGAATGCACTTGGGTTCTTTGGCCTTGCTTATTATGAAGAGAATAAAGACAAGCTGATGCTTGCAGGTGTTGACAATGGCGCAGGAGCGGTTTATCCCTCCATGGAAACAGTCAAAACCGGCTCTTATGCACCATTATCACGACCCATTTTTATCTATGTCAGTTCTGCTGCAGTTAAAAAGGCCGAAGTGGTTGAATTTGTCAGGTTCTATCTGGGTCATGCTGATCAGCTGGTCAGTGAAGTCGGATATATTCCTTTGCCAAAAGAAGAATACACATCTCAGCTGAATAGTTTCAACGAGTTTGTTTTGGTACACAAGTAAGCAGTAGTTGATTCCTAAGGGTTGCGATGAAGTTGTTTGAGAAATTTATAGAGAAAGCACTCTGGTTAAGTGCATTTATCACGGTCATTACCACCGTTGGTATAATCTGGGTGCTATTCTCTCAGTCCTTTACCTTTTTCCAGGAGGTTTCCCTTTTTGACTTTCTGACAGATACACAATGGACACCACTGTTTGCTCAGAAGCATTTCGGGATCATGCCCCTCCTTACAGGTACTATATTGACAACGGTCATTGCAATTGCCGTGGCTCTTCCTGTTGGTCTCACTATTGCTGTCTACCTGAATGAATATGCTCCAATACGTGTGACCAGGGTGGTAAAGCCTTTACTGGAGGTACTGGCCGCAATCCCAACAGTTGTATATGGTTTTTTCGCCCTGGTGGTGGTGACCCCGTTTTTGCAGAATATCTTTCCCAATATGGCAGGATTTAATGCTTTATCGCCGGGTATTGTCATGGGTATCATGATCATCCCTTTTGTCTCATCACTCAGTGAAGATGCCTTAAGGGCCGTTCCCAACAGCCTGAGGGAAGCATCCTACGGAATTGGATCAACGCGTTTCCAGACGGCTTTCAAAGTGCTTGTTCCGGCTGCTGCTTCGGGTATTATCGCTTCGGTAATCCTGGCGATCTCAAGGGCTATAGGGGAAACCATGATCGTGGCCATCGCAGCAGGACAGCAGCCCCGCCTGACCTTAAACCCTATGGTGCCATTAGAGACCATCACCGCTTACATAGTCCAGGTCAGCCTTGGGGATGTCCCACACGGATCACTGGAGTACAAGACGATATTTGCAGCAGGCTTGATGCTGTTTATGCTGACATTCGTCCTTAACAATATTAGTTTTTGGGTTAACAGAAGATTCAGGCAACAATATGAATAGTGCTAGGAAAAATAGGCTTATCGACAGGTCCTTCAAATATTTTGCTGTCCTCAGCACTTTGTTTGGGCTGGCCATGCTGTTCATTTTCCTGATTGATATCCTGAGCCAGGGATTGTCCAGGATTGACTGGTCTTTTATCACCAGCCTGCCTTCGCGTTTCCCGGAGAAATCAGGTATACTAACTGCTCTTACAGGTACGATATGGATATTTGTGCTTACCATAATTATTGCAGTCCCCACGGGCATTGGTGCAGGGATTTACCTTGAAGAGTATGCCAAGAAATCAAGGCTGGCCAACATGCTTGAGATAAACATAGCCAACCTTGCCGGTGTCCCTTCTATCATTTATGGTATACTGGGACTGGAAATATTTACAAGGATACTGAACCTGGGATCCAGCTTGTTGGCTGGTAGCTTTACCCTGTCGCTTCTGATACTGCCGGTAATTATTGTTGCCACAAGGGAAGCTATCAAGGCAGTACCTAAAACAATCAAGGAGGCATCATATGCCCTGGGCGCATCGAAATGGCAGACAATCTGGAAGCAGGTACTGCCTGCTTCATCAGGTAACATCATCACGGGAATAATACTGGCTCTTTCACGAGCTATTGGAGAAACAGCGCCATTGATCGTTATAGGTGCCCTGGCATATGTCCCTTTTGTGGCCAGTTCGCCCATGGATGACTTCACCGTGCTCCCGATCCAGATATTTAACTGGATCTCACGCCCTCAAAAAGGCTTTATCGTCAATGCTGCGTCCGCAATCATCATATTGCTGCTCTTTGTATTTATTATGAATGGAATTGCAGTCTATATCAGGTACAGGACCCAGAAAAGGATCAAATGGTAAATTATTACATCATTAATGAAAGACAATAAGAACTCATATAAGCTGCAGGCTAAGAACATAAATGTTTATTACGGCCATAACAAGGTACTGAAGAATGTCTCCATGGATATCGAAGCCAATACTGTCACTGCGTTTATCGGGCCTTCCGGTTGTGGCAAATCAACTTACCTCAGGCTGTTCAACAGGATGAATGACTATATCGACAACTTCAGGAAAGAAGGCCAGATCCTGGTTGATGGCAAAGATATTTATGATAAAAGAATTGAAACTGAGGAGCTCAGGAAGTCGGTGGGAATGGTTTTTCAAAAACCTAATCCATTTCCAAAAACGATTTATGAAAATATTGCATACGGTCTCAGGATCCAGGGCATCAATAAAAAAAGTGTCCTGGATGAAGTGGTTGAACATTCATTACATCAGGCAGCACTCTGGGATGAAGTCAAGGACGAACTAAAAAAATCTGCCCTGGCCCTGTCGGGTGGACAGCAGCAACGCCTGTGCATAGCCCGTGCCCTGGCAGTTGAACCCTCTGTAATACTTATGGATGAACCAGCCTCTGCCCTTGATCCTATTTCCACAGCCAAGATCGAAGAACTCATTTTCGAACTGAAAAAAAACTATACCATCCTTATTGTCACCCATAATATGCACCAGGCCGGTAGGGTGAGCGATAAAACAGGTTTCTTTTACCTTGGGGAGCTGATTGAATACGGTGACACCAAACAGTTATTCACCAATCCAGTCAATGAAAGGACAGAAAACTATATCACGGGACGATTTGGTTAAAAACCTAAAGACCATTGCATTAGTCGTTTTGAAATAGTAAATTAGTAAAAAAATAGATACCATGCCTAAACTTGAGAAAGAATTAGATCAGCTAAAAGATTCCGTTATCGAAATGATGGATCTTGTTACTATTCAGCTTGTCAAATCAAAGGAAGCTTTATTAAACATGGATACTGACCTGGCACAGGAGATCATGAACAATGAGAATCGGATCAATGCCATGGAGCTCAGTATAGACAGGGATTGTGAGAACTTCTTTGCCCTACTGTACCCGGTGGCAGTTGACCTGAGGTTTATACTTTCTATTCTGAAGATCAATGGTGATCTGGAAAGGATGGGCGACCATGCAGAGGCCATGGCAAATATAGTTTTGGAGTCAAAGCTTGCATTTCAGGATGAGCTTCTGAAAGAGATCCGCTTTGATGAAATGTTTGACACCGCCATGGATATGCTGGATAATGTGACCGAAGGCTTTGTTGAAGAAAACAGCAAAATCGTCAGGCAGGTATTTAAAAAGGACAAGATCCTCAACAAGATCAATGCTAATTCAACCAAAGTGATCAGGGATTATATTAAAAAAGAACCTGATGCCATTGAGTCTGCCCTGGACCTGTATTCAGTAATCAGGAAGCTTGAGCGGGTAGGGGACCTTTCGAAGAATGTTGCTGAAGATATCATCTTCTATATTGATGCCAAGGTGCTAAAGCACAAGAAATCCATAAAAATCTTAAAGAAGGAAGCCAAGGCGGGAAAGAGTGAAGACTGATCCTGATATTCATCAGGATGATGGGTGAACAGTTCCTTGCTTTTCTTGTTTATAACAAGGACTACCCATTTAGAGCTAACAAATGAAGTTAAGTAAACAGCAGGAACAAAGTATTCTCAAGGAATACGAAGTTTACTTTGACAGCTATATCAATGGTGATACGGAGACCATTTTTAACATGCTGGAAGATGATTATATCCAGATAGGCAGTGCTGAAACAGAGGTGTTTTTCAATAAAGAAGAGGCAGTTAAATTCTTGAATGATACGATTGACCAGGTCGCAGGAAAAACAAAAATCCAAAACAGGTACCTCAGGGTGGATCCTCTCAAAGACTATGTTCTTGTAAGCGATCTGTTCGATATCTACGCCCTAATGGAATCCGAATGGGCTTTTTATGCCAAGTTCAGGGCATCGACCCTGATGCAAAAAAAAGAAGATGGCTGGAAATTCATTCACCAACATTCTTCCATACCGGATACACGGACCGAGGGGGGAGACAATATCGCTATTGAAAAAATTGCAGAAGAAAATCAGCAACTTCGTGAAGCTGTGAAACGGCGGACCATAGAACTGGAGCAGAAAAACCGTGATTTGGAGATTGAAACTGCCCTGGAAAGGGTACGGGCTAAAACAATGGCAATGCACAATAGCCATGATGTTGGAGATACGGTTGTTACATTATTTGATGAAGTGTTAAAGCTGGGACTTGATAAATCCATTCGCTGTGGCATAGGAATCCTTGATAAAGCAACAGATCACATGGAAACATGGTCGGCAACATCATATCCTGATGGAAATGTTAATTTAAAAATGGGAATGTTGAATATGACGATACATCCGATGCTGATCGGACTTAAAAAAGCATGGGATAGCGATAAAAAGGGTTATAGCTACGATTATATTGGTGATGACGTATTTCAATATTATAAAGCACTTAACAATGAACCAGAATATCCATTTCATGCAGACTTGGATTCATTACCAGAAAATGAGTACCACAACAGTTTTTTTTTCACTGAAGGGATTCTTTTTTCTTTTCACCAAATCCAATTTCAGATGAAGCAGCTAAGGTATTAAATCGATTTGCCGGTGTTTTCGGACAAACATACAGAAGATACCTGGATCTTCGAAAAGCGGAAGAACAGAGCGTGAAGCAATCAAACAAGCCTCACTCGACAGGGTTCGCGGGCAAATTGCCAGCATGCGCTCTACCGAAGACTTGAAACGCATCACACCACTTATCTGGCATGAGTTGGAAACACTGGAGTTCCGTTTATTCGCTGTGGTGTTTTTATTATTGATGAAACTACTTCCAAAGTCCAGGTATATTTATCAACTCCTGATGGAAAGCCCTTGGGGCGTTAACTTGCCGATAAATGCCAACGAACTGACCGGGAAACTGTAGAACACTGGAAAAAGAAAAAAGTTTATACCATACATTGGAACAAAGAGGATTTTATCAACTGGATGCAGTCAATGATCAAACTGGGTCAATTCAAAACCAGAAGAATACCAGGGCAACGTAGCACCTCCTGAAAAACTTGATCTGCATTTTATTCCGTTTACCCAGGGAATGCTTTATGTAGGAAACAACGAACCACTGTTAAAAGAAAAAATTGACCTGGTAAAAACGTTTGCCAAAGCATTTTCGGTAGCCTATGCCCGATATGAAGATTTTAAACAGCTTGAGGAAGCTAAAAACAAAATTGAAAATACCTTCAGCGAACTTAAATCAACACAAACCAACTTGATTCACGCTGAAAAAATGGCTTCATTGGGAGAACTAACAGCCGGCATTGCCCACGAAATTCAAAATCCACTCAACTTCGTCAATAATTTTTCTGAGGTAAGCAAAGAATTATTGAGGAAATAAAAGAAGAAATTGACAAGGGTGAATTGGAAGAGGTCAGGAAATAGCAGAGGATATTGCAGAAACGAGGAAAAGATAAATCATCATGGAAAACGGGCCGAGGCTATTGTGAAAGGGATGTTGCAACACAGCCGGACCAGCAGCAAGAAAAGGAACCGACTGATATCAATGAACTGGCAGATGAATATTTGCGATTGGCTTACCATGGTCTGAGGGCAAAGGACAAATCGTTTAATGCAGATTTTAAGACTGATCTGGATGAAGGTCTTCCCAAAATCAAGGTGGTGGCCCAGGATATTGGCAGGGTATTACTCAATCTGATCAACAATGCATTTTACGCTGTATCAGAAGCTTCAGCGAAAGAGGATAAGGATACAAATCAACGGTAATTGTTAGCACCAGGAAATTGAAAATGGATTGAGATCAGGGTGAAGGACAACGGGAATGGAATTCCGGCGAATATCCTGGATAAGATTTTCCAGCCATTTTTCACTACCAAACCACCGGAGAAGGAACAGGACTAGGATTGAGCATGAGCTACGATATCATTAGCAAGGGCATGGTGGTGAAATGAAAGTGGAGACCAACGAAGGTGAAGAGACAGAGTTTATCATTGTTATACCAGAAAATTTAAGAGATTGATTTTAATACATTGAAG
>CAVWDP010000006.1:0-598292 GCA_963753835.1 uncultured Bacteroidales bacterium
TAACATACTTCAACAACATCTACGTATTGCTGCAAAAATATTAGAATCAGAATCATAGATTTTACTAATATTCTCACATAGAAAGTTATTTTTGCAAAGAACTATGATTAAATCTATAAGGCTTATGAAAAAGCTTCACTCAATTGCACTCTTTTTCATTGGATTAATGATATTTTCCAATGCTTACTCACAAGTGGATTCAGAATACCTTGATGCAAAAGAATACCTTGACAAGAAAGGGGAAGTGTATTTTCATTTTTATGTTCAGGATCCCTCTGTTTTACTGGATCTTACGAAAATAATTTCAATAGATAATGTAAAAAATGGAGACGTATGGGCTTATGCTAACGATAACGGATTTGATGAATTCCTGAAATATCAGATTCATTACCAGATATTGCCTCATCCCGGTGATGCTGAGGTGGAAATGTATGATGGTTCGAAAGGTATCTGGGATTTCGATACTTATCCAACATATCCTGAGTATGAATCCATGATGAATACTTTTGTAACAAACTACCCGAACCTTTGTCAGCTAGATACTATTGTTACATTGGCCAGTGGCAGAAGAATACTGGCTATAAAAATTACTGATAATCCGGGAGTCCATGAAGATGAACCTGAATTTCTATATACCGGAACCATCCATGGAGATGAAACCACAGGTTATGTACTTTTTTTAAGACTCATTGACTATTTACTCAACAATTACGGAACAAATTCCAGAATAACCAATATCGTAAATAGTACGGAGATCTGGATTTGCCCTTTAACAAACCCGGATGGTACTTATGCTGGCGGGAATTCAACTGTTATGGGAGCAATAAGATATAATAGTAATGGCGTTGATCTAAACAGAAATTATCCTAATCCTCTTGCCGGACCACATCCTGATGGTAATCCATGGCAACCCGAAAATATTGCCATGATGGATTTCGCAGATGAACATGACTTTGTGATAGCTGCGAATACTCACTCAGGTGCTGAAGTGTTTAACTATCCGTGGGATACATGGACATCTTCTCAAAATCCGCATGCTGATGACAACTGGTGGCAATTGGTTGGGTATGAATATGCTGATACTGCCCAATTTTATAGTCCTTCAGGCTATTTTACCAGTGTTGATCCGGATGGTGTAGTTGAAGGAGGCGATTGGTATGTTATTTATGGCGGGAGACAGGATTATATGCAATATTATAAGCATTGCAGAGAAGTCACACTTGAAATATGTAATCAGGACCTGAGTCCTGGAAACACTTTACCTTTGTACTGGAATTATAACTACAGGTCATTTCTTAATTATATTGAGCAATCTTTATATGGTGTAAGAGGAGTTGTAACGGATGCTTGTAATGGCATACCTATAAAAGCATTGGTTACGGTTGACGCACATGATGAGGATAGTTCGCAGGTATATAGCTCTCTTCCTGTTGGAAATTATCACAGGCCCATTTATGCCGGAACATATTCTTTTACTTTCACTGCAGCTGGTTATTATCCTCAAACCATATCAAATATTACTGTTGCCAATTATGCAACAGTCATCCAGAATGTTCAGTTAGCGCCTATCGCACCAGTTGCCAGCTTTACAGCGGACCATACTTCCGGATGCGATCCCAACATCCAATTCTACAATACTACGCAGGCATCTTCCGATTTAACTTTTCTATGGAATTTTGGTGATGGTCAAACGTCAACGCTTGAAAATCCATTGCACACTTATTCCGGATCTGGAAATTATAATGTTTCACTGACGGTATATAACTGTGACAATTCAAATCAGACTATACAAAATAATTATATCTCACTTTCCTTCATTGAACCTCCAATAACAATATCAGATTCAGCTTGTGGAAGCAGTTCGCTTATATTGTATGCCTCAGGTAGCGGTACCCTGAACTGGTATGATGAGCAAACCGGAGGCAGTCTTGTTAATACCGGACCATCTTTTAATACGCCAATTTTAGATATAACGACTGCTTATTATGTTGACGATGGAGTTGGAACAATTAATACTGTTGATATCACAATAGGGACAGGGACTTCTACAAATACCGTCGATACTTATCCTACTGCTTTTGGAAATTTTTGGCATGAGAGCTGGCAGCAGTTGCTGATAACGGCAGATGAATTAGATGCTGCTGGATTAGTGGCGGGAATGATCAACTCAGTTGCTTTTAATGTTCTGACAGTACCAGATCCAAATTCACCTCCGGCAGATTATACGATCAGTTTAGGGACAACAACCCTATCGACACTCAGCAGCTGGCAAACAACTGATTTAGTCAAATGCTATGGCCCGGCACCACCACCATCAATTGTAGCAGGATGGAACACAATAGATCTGACCACTCCTTATTATTGGGATGGTGTATCGAATATAATCGTTGACTTGAAAGGAACTGAAAATAATGGTATGGGAAATGCCATAACCTATAATTCGACAACATCCGCGCCAATGTTGCTTTATGCATATTCTACACAGCCTGATCCTGGGTTTTGGACATACAATCCCACACCAACTCCAACCACTTCCCGCTTAAATGTTAAGTTGGGCTGTACCACTGGCAATATCTGTATAAGCCCCAGAGCAGCGGTCATGGCTATTATAAAATCAATACCTGTCAGTGATTTCTCAGTGTCAATCACTGGTTTAGACATTGAACTAACAAATCTTTCTATAGATGCGAGCACATATGAGTGGGATTTTGGTGATGGAAGTGTTTCGACAGAAGAAAATCCAAGTCATACTTATGCAACTGAAGGAAACTACACCATCACTTTAATTTCTACAAATGTTTGCGGTAGCGATACCTCTTACCAGGAAATTGCAATTACATACTCAGCTCCGGTAGCCGACTTCATCGCCGATAATATCACACCAACAACTCATGATACCGTTGCATTTACTGATTTGTCGACCAATTTCCCGGATACATGGTTGTGGTTAATCACACCCCCAACAATTACTTACCAAAATGGTACCGCCTCCTATTCTCAGAATCCATATGTCAGCTTTGATGCACCAGGGCCATATACCGTAACACTAACTGCTTCAAATGCCGAGGGATCTGATACGGAAACAAAGACAGACTATATTACTGTCTCATACCCAGTTCCGGTGGCTGACTTTATTGCTGACAACACTACGCCGACAACATCAGATACTGTTATTTTTACAGATTTGTCTATCAACTCACCGGATTCCTGGTCGTGGATCATTACGCCTTCAACATATAGTTACCTGAATGGCACCACTTCTTTCTCTCAGCATCCTAATATCAGGTTTGATGCTGCCGGAAATTATACTATCTCCCTGACAGCTTCAAATGAATGGGGATCCGGGATGGAAACCAAGACAGACTATATTACTGCCAGCGGAAGTATCGGCATAAATCCAATATCTGAGAACCAGGGAATATCAGAAATTTCTGTCTGGCCAAATCCTACTACAGGAATATTAAATATCAATCTCAGTTTTCAGGATAAAATAGAAATTTCAGTACTTGATATTACTGGCAGTGTGATCTTCCAACAAACACTGAATAATGAAAATACCATTGATTTATCCTCCCTGCGAGAGGGATTATATTACATCACTTTCACAAGCCATTATCAGTCAAAAACAATTTCTGTTCTAAAGATTAAATAATCTACTGAATCGGTTGAATCGGTTGAACCCACCTCCGCCATGCTTCGGCGGGCAAGGTCGGTTGAATTAGTTGAACTGGGATCCAGTACCCTGAACCTTGCACCCTGTACCCTGTACCTTTTATACATATCTTTGCACAAAATTTCAAAATCATGGGTTTAAAGTGCGGTATCATCGGGATTACCAACATTGGAAAAACCACTATATTCAATTGCATCAGCAATACGCGTGCAGAGGCCAGCAATTTTGCCTTCAGCGCTTCGAAATCCAATATTGGAATGATCACCGTGCCGGACGAGAGACTGGAACAGATCAATTCCATCATTCATTCGGATAAAGTCACTGCTGCCACTGTAGATATTGTTGATATTCCAGGCCTAACTAAAGGATCAAGCAAAGGAGAGGGTATCGGGAACAAGTTCCTGAACGATATACAACAATGTGATGCCCTGATACATGTAGTGCGTTGCTTTGATGATGATCAGCTCCCACATATCGAAGGCTCCGTTAACCCGGTAAGAGATAAGGAAATTGTCGACCTTGAACTTCAGATAAAAGACCTGGAAATGGTTGAACGTAGGATCGAAAGGATGGAGAAGCTTGCCAAATCAGGTGACAAGGATGCTAAAAAAGGTCTCGAGATCCTGAAGACGTATCAAGCTCATTTCGAAGATTTTAAGTCGGCCCGGACGGTACCATTGAGTGATGATGATAAGAATTTTATCGACGACCTGCTGCTACTTAGCAATAAGCCTGTAATTTATGTCTGCAATGTCGATGACGCATCAGCAACTAACGGGAATGACTACGTTGAAGCTTTTAAAGCTTCAGTAGCTGATGAGGATACTGAAGTATTGATTATTGCCGGTGAGCTTGAGTCTGAGATTACAGAACTCGACGATGAAGAAGACCGCCAGGTTTTCCTGGAAGATGCCGGATTGAAAGAACCCGGTGTAAATAAAATGATCAGATCCGCTTATGATTTGCTTAAACTCCAATCGTTCTTCACTGCAGGCAAGCAGGAGGTTAGGGCATGGACCATCCGCAAAGGCATGACTGCCCCAAAGGCTGCCGGGACTATTCACAGTGACCTTGAAAGGGGATTCATACGCGCTGAGGTAATGAGCTTTGATGATTTTTACACACTTGGCTCAGAGCAAGCTGTAAAGGATGCCGGAAAATTCAGGGTAGAAGGCAAAAACTACATCGTGCAGGAAGGCGACCTCCTGCATATACGATTCAATGTTTAACCAGGCTAGAACTCCACTCCAAGGCTAAAGTTCACGTAATTGTTTTTTGAATCCTGGTAACGGTCAGTATTATTCGACACATTCATCAATCCATGACCATAACGCAATTCAATGATGAGTAAGTACACCTTCAGGCCTCCCCCGATCACAACACCTGCATCATAATCATTGTATTCATCCACTTCAAAGCTGTGCCCATTCAGGTCTTCACTCAAGTCGATATTTTGCTTATTATTCAGCAAATAACTACCATATCCCCCGAAGTGGAAATATATCGCCACCGCTTTGAGGTCAATTGTAGCTCTGGCAAGCAAAGGCACTTCAACATAATTCAGTGTTGAGCGGGCATAGTCGTCACTCTTGGTATCATTTACAAGTACTCCTTTCTGAATATACATCACTTCAGGCTGAAAGGATAACATGCGCTTTCCAATCTTAAAAAACACACCTCCATGACCGCCATAGTGCACGTCAGCAGAGATATTATCCTGAAGGTCGAGATTGATTCTGGCCATGGTCAGGCCACCCTTTACGCCCCATGCAAACTGGGCCTGGGTTACAAAAAAAGACAATAAAATAGCAGTAACTAATAAGCTAAATTTCTTCTTCATATCCGTAATCTTTTAATTTTGGGACTGCTAATGTAGTGGATTCCTGCCGTATATCCAAAAAAATACGGCAATCACTTAGTGACTGCCGTCTCATTTTCAAGGTAAATATACCTAATTAAATACTGTCTACTCTGCTGCTTCCTCAGGAAATGGGATCGCATCAAGGATCTCATATCGGATTGCAGACAAAAGATATGATTCCAGCATATAGAAACGCATTGCTACAATAGGAGAAGTGGCCTTCTTCACTTTTGCATAGTATGTATCGACAAGCTTCTCCTGACGTTTAGCCAGGTTAATTACTTTCTTCATCCATTCATCAGCTTCTTCATTGGTTAGTGTCTCAAATTTATTTGCAAAATCTTCAAGCAGTATGATACGCTCCTTGCCTAGGATCTTACGTTCTACTTCATACGCGTCATAAACTTCCCAGAATTGGACCCTGTTTTCTGCAACGGGCTGTACAAATTCCTTTACGATCTCTTTCTTTTCAATCCCATAAATAGACTGAACCAGGTCAATCTCTTCAGTATTGGTTTGAGCATAGGTAAACATTGCTGCGAATAAACCGGCAATGATCATGATCATTTTTTTCATTATAATTAAAATTTTAGGTCAATTAATAATTATAGTAATATTAGAACAACTGATATTTAAATATGTTGCTTGGCAGCAAAGATAAAAATATATCAACTATATCTGAATACCCAGCGTGAAGTTAAAATATCTGTTCGTCTGCTTGTGCGTATCGTCCGTATAATCAAATACATCGATAAACCCATGTCCATATCTGACCTCAAAGATAATCATCAAAACTTTCACACCAACACCGCCAATAATACCAGCATCATAGCGCACATCATGATCTGAATCAAAATCGTATGTATCCTTTTCTGTTACCCATTGAGCCTGCGTATCATCATAAAAATAGTTCTTTGTTTTGCCTCCTATCCAATAGCCACCATAAGGCCCTATGTTAGCATAAATTTCAACCACCTTTACATCGATAGAAATTCTGAGGAGCAAAGGTACATCTATATAATTCATGCTCAGTTGAGAATAAGTAGCATCCTCGGTAGAATTCATCCTGGTGCCTTTCTGTATGAACATTACTTCGGGCTGGAAAGTGAACAAGCCTTTTCCCGATTTCAGAAATATGGCTGCATGGCCGCCAATTGCAAAATCTGCGGAATAGTGATTACTTGTCTCTAAACTCATATTAGCCAAGGTTAGCCCGCCTTTGAACCCAATTTTCATCTGGGCCTGCGCTGCAGTTATGAACATAGCGCTAATAAAAATCAATACAATAACTTTTTTCATAATTTAGATTTATTGGTTTATGCGATTAAAGTTAATAATAATTAGCATGCAGAGAGCCTATTCATCACCAAACAACCATGCTGCAGTGACAAAGATGGTTCGATTAGAATACTTAAAGTCCTTTGGATCGAAGTCCTCAGCAGAGGCCATATCGGGTTGCAGGTTGGTCAGTCCCATGGCAAAACCTATATTGAATAATAGTTGCTGATACTTGTAACCAAGGCCAAAATCGATACCGAAATCCAGGGGTCTCTGGTAAAAAGCAACATCCTCATCCCCATGCTCATCTTCCGATACGGTGTTTTTAAACTTGATCTTCTCACTATCCTTGTAATCGGTCCTGATGCCGTTGTCATTTTCTTCAAAATCCCAGCGATTAATCCCGGCGATCGCAAAGGCAATGTAGGGACCAACAAACAACTGTATCTGACCCGGACCAAGTCTGATCCCTCCAGCCAGGTTAAGTGGGACTTCGATATAAGTAACCCTGGCGCGGTCGTATCCTGTGTACAACATACTGGCCCGAGCTCCAACTGCTCACATCGTGCGGTTCCTTTCTTAGTAATCGAAAGTGCAGGTTGAAAGGCAAGGAATTCGTTGATCTGCAGTTCATCACCACCGCAATGGATCCACCAAATTTAAATTTCACCTGGGGCTCATCATAAGACTCTTTCCAGTTATAGCCGTACTTTGAAAGCGTTAATACCCACCCTTCGGCCCGAAAGAAATCTGAGCATGGCATTGTCATAACAATGAAGCAAGCAATAAACGTCAATGCAAATCTTTTCATGGTTTATTTATTTTTATTAAGAATAAATGTAGAAAATAATTTGATGCAATATCAAAAAAAAAGGGCCGCAAAGATGCAGCCCTTGAATATCGTATTATAATAATATTAATCCATCTCAAAGCAACCATGCAAAATTAAGTTAAATATGTCCTGTTTGAGAATTTGAAATCTTTGGGTCGAATTTATCATGCACCTGGAATAATTTGAGCATTGCAGGTTTTAAAACCCATGGCATAGCCTGATGATTAACAAGCAATGCAGGTTGTCCATTGGTAGCCTATGCCAAAATCAAAACCAAAATCAAAAGGTCTTTGGTATAATCCAACGCCATCAACATTCAGGTCATCTTCATCAACAGTACCTTTAAATTTGATCTTTTCGTCGCCCGCAACTTTTTCAGTGCTCCGTCCATTTTTGTGACTGTGTAATCATAATTATTAGCACCTGAAATCGCAAATGCAAAATAGGGTCCCAGGAATATCTGCGCAGTTCCAGGTCCTAATTCCATCTTTCCGGCAAAATTTGCTGGTATCTCAATGTACATGACCATGTCCCTGTCATAACCATTCAAAGGTATGATTCGGATGTTCTTCGTTCCTCTTGTGAAGTCGTTTATGCGCTGTACCCTTTAACACTGCTAATAAGTCAAGCTGGGTTGAGAAAGACAAAAAGTCTAAGATTGTCATATCCAATACTCCACCAATGAAGGGTCCTACGATTCGTTTTTAAGTGAGAGTCTTCATTATCCGAATCCTTAAAACTTCGTGCGTATTAGAAAAGCCCACAGCCAAGCTTCGGACCAACGGAGATCTGGCTAATGATGTCCCTGCAATTAAGCAAAAAGCCATCGATAAAGAGTAATAGTTTTTTCATAATTCTTTAAAATTGGTTATAGGTTTAGTTTATATCTATAACAAATATAGGAAATATCTAATTATTGCAAATAAATTTTATTTTTTTCCTGGTGATGTATGTATTGAGCGATATTTACAATTTTTGCGTACTTTTGCCGTTCAAATCCAGTACCTTTTAAATACGGACCGACAGGGCTATATGAAAAAGCTTTTCATACTTATCTCATTCATTCTGACCATGAACCTTCTTCAGGCTCAGGTCTACGACACTGTGAATGTCTTCCAGAACGATACAGCCCGCCTATGTCATATCGACACTGTAGTGTTGGATGCCGGTGAGGGTTTTGTTTCATATTCCTGGAATACTGGCGAAACCAGCCGCATGATCAAAATAACAGATAACGGCACCTATGATGTTGCTGCAAGCGAAAGTGGCGGACAAATACAGGAATCCGATATTTATGTGAATGTGATCAGGGCAAAGATCATGCAGGAATCCGACAGCCTTTGTTATAAAGATACCATCTTCCTTGTGGTAGATGAAACCGATTATCGTTACCTGTGGAATACAGGCGATACATTATACAATCTCCAGGTAATCATGCCCAGGTCAGAGACCTACACTGTTGATATATATGATAATATAAACAGTTGCTCCGACAGCGTCAGGCTGGATATGTATCCCAGGATCTATGTTGAGTTCGAACAGAACCAGGAAAACAAGGGCTGCCCGGGTGGGGATTGCAAAGGACAACTAAGAGTATATGCTTCAGGGGGAACTGGGAAACTGGAAATTGATTGGGATACGCCAAATGTTGATCCAGGGGATTCGAGTTATGCCATTGGCCTGTGTGAAGGCTTCATTGGTGTGCATATTTATGATGAAGCAGGCTGCCGATTTGATACTAATTATTGGGTTGAAGTTTGGGAAATGCCGGAAATAGAAACTACTCCAGATACAACAACCTATATCCAGGACCCGCGCGTAACCTTCTGGTTCATAAACCTTTCGGAAGACTCCATTAGCCTGAGTAACTACTTTTGGGCATTAAGTGATGGAACAAGTTCTAACCTGCCTAACCCGACATTTTCATTTGATGCCATGGGGGCTCATAAGGTCCGCTTTGAGTATACTACCATGAATGGCTGTGTCGACTCTAACATTGTGACCATTACTGTGGCCAGCGTTGAATTACTGGTACCCAATGTTATGACACCCAACGGTGATGGTGCTAACGATACTTTTATTATTACGATCAAACCTCCGGAAGAAGAAGGTGCCGGGAAGGCTGGTGGCACAGGATCCGGGAATTACCAGCCCATCAACGACTATTACATCAGCAATGAAATCGTGATCTTCAACCGTTGGGGGAAGAAAGTTTTTGAAGCAACGGATTATGCCAACGACTGGGGAGGCGAAAATTTACCCGACGGAACCTATTTTTATGTATTGAAATGCGAGGGGAAGTTAGGTGAAGACATATTTAAAGGGGCTGTAACCATTTTACGCTAAAGCATATCTATTTGACATTAAATTGATATTAAGAATGAAAATGAACTCCATCAGACTATTGATCATTATAATCTCAGGCCTTGGCTTGATAACTGCCTGCAATACTGATTCAGGGAAACTACCTGCTGATGTAGTCAACAACCCAATCACAGCATCCGGCGAAAACAATATGGATGAACTACCCCTTATGGAGTTCAAAGAAGTAGTCCATGATTTCGGTACTGTAATTGAGGGAGAGAAGGTCACTTATAGTTATAAATTCAAAAATACCGGAGGGAGCAACCTGCTTATCAGCAGTGTTTCTGCCAGTTGTGGTTGTACGGCCACAAAATACACAAAAGAACCTGTAAAACCGGGAGAAGAAGGCATTGTGACCGTAACCTTTAACAGCTATAAGAGAAAGGGCTACCAAAACAAGTCTGTTACTGTTTCTGCAAATACTCAACCAAATAAAATTGTTCTCAGAATGAAAGCGAAGGTCATTGCTCCAAATGACCTCTGATAATAACCTTAAAACAAAAACAATATGTATCTGAATACTATTTTCCTCATGATGGGGAGCCAAGAAGGAGAAGGAAATCAGCTCATGAACTTCCTGCCATTGATCCTAATCGTACTTGTATTTTATCTGTTTTTTATCAGGCCCCAGATGAAGAAAAGCAAGGACCAGAAAAAATTCAGGGAAGCTCTGAAGAAAGGCGACAAAGTGATTACCATAGGAGGTATTCATGGTAAGATCCTTGAATTAGGCGAAAAAACTGTTACCCTGGATGTTGGCAATCAGAACAAGATGACGTTCGAAAAATCTGCTATTTCTGCAGATCCTTCAAGCCAGCTTGAAAACAAATAATCACAAAAACTGAAGTTTTGAACGCCCGGCTCAACAATCTTTTAAATAGAGCAAAAAACCCACGGGATAAAAACTTCCGGAATCATCTTTATATTTTCCTTATTTGCTGCGGCATATCGCTCTTTATCTGGTTTCTGATCAAGATGAGTGATGACTATGTTGCTGAGATCGACGTGCCGGTAACATTCACCAATATCCCTGCAGATAAGCAACTGAATAACACAGGAGATGCTATCAGCATACGTCTTCGTGCCAATGGCGGCGAGTTGTTTTCTCGAAAATATCTTTCACGACGGGGAAATATCGAGATCAACATGAACCAGGTCGACCTTAAAATGAGTCGATATTTTGAGAAGTATTATATACTTACAAGTCAGATCCGGAATCAGGTGAACAATAGCTTCGACTTTGACTACAGCCTGATTTCAATATCACCTGACACGATTTTTCTCGACCTGGAAAAAATAATCAGCAAGAGTATCCCGGTTAAAGCCATGGTGGATATAACTTTCAAACCGCAATACATGCTTTATGACAGCATCGTATGTATACCGGATGAAATTATGGTTAGTGGTCCGGCATCTGTGATAGATACACTCACCCATATTCTAACAGTTTCCAGAAGCATCTCCAGGCTTGACAAAACGGAAGAAATAATGCTTCCTCTTGCCTTCTCGCTTGAGCATAAAAAGGTAAAATATTCTGATAATGAAGTAAAAGTGATCATCCCTGTAGAACAATTCACCGAATCCACAATTGAAATCGCTGTTCATGGGATTTCAGATGACACCGGGATAAGCAAGATCAGAACTTTTCCTGAAACAGTGCAGCTTACTTACCAGGTAGCCATTAAAGATTACACGCTGGTAAAACCTGACATGTTCTTGCTTTCTTCGACTTATAATCCTGAAAAAGATAAGGAGAAGACTTTTCTAAAAGTACATATTGATGAAAGTCCCGGGTTCATCCGCATTACCAGGATCAATCCTGATAAAGTTGAATTTATCATTCAGAAATAATGCATAAGGTCGCAATCACCGGGAATATTGGATCAGGAAAAACCACTGTGTGCAGGGTTTTTGAAAGCCTTGGTATTGAGGTTTATTATGCCGACAAGGAAGCAAAAAAATTCTATCGTGAACCTGAAGTGATCAATGCAGTGAAGCAATTGTTCGGAGGGGAAATTTTCGACGAGCAAAACCGGCTCCTAAGCAATAAGCTTGCCGGAATCGTATTTAACAACCCTCATAAATTAAAGCAGTTAAATGCCATTATCCACCCACTGGTATTAGACGATTTCATCTCATGGTCGGAAAAGCCAAAAGGGGGAGATTACATTTTATATGAATCTGCCTTACTATTCGAAAGCGGATTTAATAAGCATTTCGACAAAAGTATTTTTGTTAGTGCACCCTATGTCCTCGCCAGGGAAAGAGTGATGCACAGAGATCATATCTCCGAAGCTGAATTCGATGCCAGGGCAGCAAACCAATTGCCAGAAAAAGAGAAGATAATTAATGCTGACTTCGTCATTTATAACGATGAAAAAAGTCCATTGATTCCCAGGGTGATCGACCTTCACAACAAACTCTGCAAATAGCATTTCCTCCTCAACCGAAATTCAACCATCCGAAGGTAATTACATACCACAGGTATATTAAATATTGACTTTCGCTTCATATTATATTATCTTTGATAAGCTATAATTAACTCAGGAACAAGGTTATATTATCTAACAAAAGCAAAGAGCAGACTGACCAATGTTCATGAATGTGTGCATAATATAAGTTGAGTGTTATGGAAAAATCTGAACTTGAAAGCATCATTATTGAAGCAATTAACAAATGTGCAGATGAGAATGGATATGCTAACCTGGCAAAAATGGGAGCCGTGATGCGAAAAAAGGGAGCCAAGTATGGCAGACTTTCCCGTATGCTGGCTGAATTTAGTCATATCGTTGAGATCAAGATCGACGACAACATCCAGCCGCCTGTAGCATATGCCAAGCTCATTGAAGCGTCCTCAGACTAGGACAGTATTACCATATAATGATCAAATTGCATTGCCTGTTCTGGCAGTGTAGAAGCATGATCTTTTTACAAGCTGGCCCTTATTGCAATAATGAAGTTTCGTCCCGGGGATGCAATACCTGAGGAATATGGGCGGTAGCGTTTACTGAAGATATTTTCAATTCCCAGATCTAAGCTAAGTTGATCAATGATCTGATATGATAATTTAAAATTCAGGGTCCACCAGGCAGGAGAATAGGGATTTCCATTTTCATCCTCAGCATAGATATAAGGTTTATCCCTTTCGGAGGGCGCAAGTCTGGAATATGGAATTGATCCATTGTAATTGGCATACAATTCAGCTATAAAAGACCCCTTAGAAAATATAAGTGTTGTATTTCCGAACAAAGGAGAAACATGCCGCAAAGCATAAGATTCATCATCTTCGCCCCTGGTCCAGGTGATGCTTGATCTCAGTTTGAAGTATTCTCCCATATTCAGCAGGCCCATGGCACTGATACCGTAGATGTTTGCACTTCCTGCGTTTACAATAGCTTCGACGCGGGAGTATTCCCCATCATACCAGATAGAGTCCTGCCCGTTAAAGGTAAAATCTCTTCTGACCATGGCATCAAGTAAGTAGGTGTAAAATCCTGACAATTCTAATACCACAATGTTTCCGAACTTTCGCTGTATTCCAGCATCCAGGCTGTAGGCATATTCAGGATTAAGGCCTGGATTGGGTACGACTACATTTCCCGGAGAGGAATCAAAAACTTTTCCAGCATCATCCAGGTTAGGTGCACGAAATCCGGAGGCAAGATTAAGACGGACTTGCCAGTTATCAGTGGGTCGATAGCTCAGGCCAAGACTCCCATTCACAGCACCGGTTTTTATGATGATCTCATCAAAAGGGAAATGATAGAGTGATGTATCCTTAAATGTAGAGTTCAGATTTACATATGAGTAGCGTAAGCCGGCAAAAAAAGTAAGTTTACTGTTCAAGCGATTCTCCCAGTTAAAGTAGGCTGCATATGTAGAATATTTATTCTTCCCATCCGGGTACCGGGTACCAGTCTTCTCTGTTTCGCCACTTAAATAATCACGTTTATTGGCCGTTGACACAACATTATTATATACACCCTCAAAGCCGTAAAAGAAACTGTTTCTTTCATTCAGTCGCTTCTCGATATCAATATTCGCTGTATACATATTGACCTCCTCATTCTGGTTCTTGAACAAGGGATCAGCAAACTTCCTGCTGTGACGGCTTTCTTCAAACTTTTGCCAGGCCAGGGTAACTTTAAGTTCGGTGATCATCCGGCAGTTGACCTTGATAGAGCTATTCAGCACATTCATCATCCACTTCTGTGGTCCATAATACCAGCTTGCATATTTCAATGTATCAGGATTCTTGTATTGCAGTAGCCTGTCATACCTTGGCACATCAGAAGTTTCTGAATAATGAAAGCCGTAGGTCAGGTCGAGCCATTCGACGGGTTTGTACCTGAACTTTTGCATGATATTCATCTGGTTATATCCTGAAAACCGTTGAATGCTGCCTTCACTATTGGTCACCATGAGGTCGGTTTGCCCTTCAGTCATAACATATTGCTTCCTGATGTATTCTTCAGGGCCACTGATTCCCATACGAAGGTCGTCAAACCAGCTACTGGAGAAACTGGTCACGGAAGCCCATTTTTTCCCCGCCAGTGAGATATCAATATGTCCGGTTCGTTCCTTATTTGCAGAGGAATATCTTGCCATAAAGTTCACCGAGGAATTGAATTTACGATCCTTGCTTAAGCTGGGTGTGAGGGTCATAAAACTCATCACCCCACCCAGGGCATCGCTGCCATATATCACTGTTCCCGGACCAAAAATCACTTCAGTTCTGTGGAGGGCATTCGGATCGATGGCAATTACGTTCTGCAGGTTTCCTCCACGGAAAATAGCATTGTTCATGCGAACACCATCCACCACGATCAATACCTTATTCGCTGAAAATCCCCTGATCATGGGACTTCCTCCTCCCAGCTGGCTTTTCTGTATAAATACTTCGCTGGAACCTGCCAATACATCGGCCGTTGTTTGGGGATTTTCGAAGCTGATCTTTTCGGCGGAAATGGAAATAATTCGGTTGGGGATCTCCACCGCGTCCTTTTCGAAGCGTGTGGCAGAGATTATGATCTCATCCAGGGAAATAGATTTCTTCTCCAGATAAATATTAAAACCAGCCTTGCTTATTAGCCCGTATTGGACAGAATAAGTTTCGTAGGCAGCATGTTGGAAGATAAGGGTGTCACTTTCCGGAAAAGCTGAGATGTCGGCAATACCATAAACATTGGTAAGGGCGGCATGTGTATGCGCGGGATTATAAATAGCCACATTATCAATTGGCCGATGGCTCTTCATCCCTCTTACCAATACTGTTTGGCTATGGGCATAGTTAGAACATATCCCTATAAGAAATAATAATAGCAATAAGCTTATGAAACCTCTTTGCCTCATATTATAGCAATTAATCTACCAGGGATATCTCCCGCTCCTTTCATTTTACTCCAAAAATCGTGCTAAACTATTGTTTTATGAACTTAACTGTATCACTATAATGTTCTGTAGTGATATTGCAGAAATAAACTCCTGATTTCAAGTCTGACAGATCAAGATCGATGAGTTGTTTTCCTTCAGCATAAGGTTTTTTCGCAATACGCAGAACCTCAGTTCCAAGGATATTGAAAATACTGATCGTGAGATTTGTACTTACCTGCAATTCAATCTGAAGTTGAGCATCATTAACTACAGGATTTGGAAAAAACCTAATCGACGAATGTTTTTTATCGATCAGGTCTTCTGTTGTTGTGCCAATATCAGGAGTTTCAAGCTGTACATCTGTATAAAGGCGATGTTCTCCAGGCTCAAGTGGAACAATCATATTTACATCACTCACCTGGAGTATGTCGCCGGTAAAATACTCATACCACTCACCTGTATGGGCAAAGTCGCCTGGCATATCACCCTGCTCCACATCGAAGTTTCCAAGCACCAGCACATTCATGTCGTTGCTATTTAAACGGATACTTTTCATTGCACCACCAACATCCAGGTTGAAGTCTTCGGTTTCGAATACATCATACTCAACACGTAGCTTGATCAGCTCAGCTATAAAGTTATAGGTATAGTTCCTTCTCCAATCATCATAATAATCCCATCTTACCGGTTTTTCACCCAGGCGTCCATTATAGTCGATCGAATAGTCATAACCCAATTCCCCGAACTGCCAGATCATCTTCGGTCCCGGGATAGTATAGAAGAAAGCTGAAGCCAGTCTGATCCTGGCAAGCGCATTGCCCATGATCTTAATATCATATTCAGCGGAGCTGTTTCCCCAATTGAGGTTCTTGAACATGATCCTTTCCTCATCATGGCTTTCCATATACCCGAGCAAATGAGGGTCATTCCAGTTTCTCACCTGATATGACATGCCAGAGAAATTTGATTTATTGCCGTCATTGTAACCCATTGAGGCTTCAGCATAATTATAATTGTGGTTGCCCCATAAGAGTATACCATGATCTGCAAGCACTGTTTCTTCTGAATTCTCAGCCAGGTGTTCGAAAATAATGATCGCATCCTCATTTCTTTCCCATATCTCATTGGCCATCCTTTCCAGGATAAAGATCCTGGCCCCATCATAATTGCTTCCCCAGGGATCACTCATGGAATGATAAGTATTACTGAATCCCTTGGTAAAATCAAATCTGAAACCATCAAAACGGTATTCACTCATCCAGTAGCTGTTTACGCTATCAACAAAATTTCTGGTGTAGGTGCTTGTATGATTGAAGTCATTGCCCCACTGGGCATCGGGATTGGCAAAGTTAGATTGTTCATTATACCAGGGATTATCCGAAGAAGGATGGCTACCAGTAAAATACATTTGTACCAGGGGTGACTGGTCATAAGAATGATTCAGCACCATATCAAGAACAACAGCAATGCCCCTTTTATGACATTCGTCAACGAGTCTTTTCAGTTGATTTTTGGGACCATAGTATTTGTCCGGGGCAAAATAAAAAGAAGGATTATAACCCCAGCTGCTGTTTCCTTCAAATTCGTTAACGGGCATCAGTTCAAGGACATTGATCCCCAGGTTTTCCAGGTAATCAAGGGTATCTGCTACGGCTTTATAGCTGTGTGCTTCTGTAAAATCCCTGACCAGCATCTCGTATACTACCAGGTCAGTTGTTTTGGGAGGAACAAAATCATTCACCTGCCAGTTGTATGGTTCCTGTGCTGTTTGCAGAACTGAAGCAATTCCGATCGTTTTTCCTGTGGGATAATCGATCAGTCCCGGGATAGGTTGTGTCTGAAATATATTGGTCATTCCAGGGATCGCTGATCTTATCGGCGTAGGGGTCCCCCACCCTGATCTCACCATCGATGAAATACTGAAAAATGTACTCCCAGCCCGGGGTTAATCCGCTAATCTCCAGCCAGAAGCGTTCTAAATCCGGCGTCTTTTTCATATAGTAGTTATCGTTGATCTCCCAGATGTTGAAATCACCGATTACATAAATAAACTCTTTCCCTGGAGCTACCAGGCTCAACACTACTGTTTCATCATCGATATAGTTAATGCCATCTCTGATACCTTGAGGCAATGCTTCGACTGTCACTTCCGGCCTAATATGGAAATAAAATGAATCGGTTACCGACCCGGTAGTGTTCTCTGCAATTGCTTTTACCCAATGCTGACCATATTGCTGGGCTATATAATCCTTTAATATATAATTACTATCTGATTCAGCGATGACTTATTATCAACGTACAGGCTCAGCTGGGTGGCCTCATTCGAAGCGACTTCGATGACAAAGGTCTCATTCAATTCAATAAGTACGGGAGTAATGTCCGGCTGGAGAAAGGTGACATTCAACCCCGGTTCACTGACATCAACAAAAATATCCTCGCCTTCATCTCCCCGGCCAACCAGATACGAACCACCTACTTCTTCACCACTTCTGAAAACAAAGGCCATTTGCAGGATATTCTCATTTTCTGGAACACTATAATAATTTCGGATATCAGGTGTGATTTGCAAAGTATATATATCACCTGATATCCTGGTCAGCTTTGTAGATGGTGTATTTTGACCCCAATCGCTTTTCACATATTTCCAGTCCCCGGGATTGTTGCTGTTTTCTGTGATCACTCCGGTATGGGCATATACTTCCCCTGTATATCCGGCCAGTTCACCATTTCCCAGTGCAGCATCGAAAGTAACAGTGACCAGCTGGTTTGTAGCCGGGAAACCCGGATCAGTTGTCACTACTTGCGAAAAGCATGAATGCGTGAATGAGATGGAAAGGAGTCAGAATAAAAAACTTCTTCATTATAAGTTTGGTTTTGGACTGCAAAAGTAGTTGTTTTCCATATAATAAGACAGCTAAAAGGCTGATAAGGTTGTGTAAAACAGTAAAAAAGAGGCTGCCCCAACGAGGCAGCCTCTTTATGATTAACAAGATAGTTAGATTTTAACCTTCTGTAATGGTAATGACTTTTGCATCTTCATCGGCAGCATCGATTACCAGAGTAATTGTATAAGCGCCTTTGAGGTCAACTGTAAGGTTACCACCTGAATCAACCACATGTGTTGAAGAGTTGGCAACATCTAGATTACCATAACCTGCATCGAAATTAGCACCACCTGAAGGAGGAGCTTCTCCGTTTTCAGTCCTTACTTTGAAACCTTCATCAGCTTCAAGAATAACACTTGTCCATGTCCATGTGTATACATCTCCTGCAATAGTAGGGATACCAGCATTGTCAGCAACAAGTTTGTTACCCCATGCCCAGCCACTTGGGTCAGGAACAATGGCATTTGGATTGTCAGCACTAACACCTGTACCAACAGCATCACATACAACGCCGGTCCAGTTTGTCAGTGGAAGATCACCGGTTTTGGTTGCTGTAGCAGTATAACCTGATCCGAGTGTGTAATCGAATTCAATGGTGTAAATACCTGGAGCATCGTTCACCATGTTAGCCCCACCAGGAACAAGTGCATCAAGAGCACCACCAAAGTTAGTGTTCACTTTAACACCTTTATCAGCACCGATGATAATATTTGTATCAATTTCGATTTTCCAACCGTTTGAATAGCGGAATTTCCAGTCACCACCACGAAGTTCCATGTCTATTGATCTCCCATGACATAGTAGTAGCGTTAAAAGCAGATTCTGTCAGTACTGTAGATGTTCCCCATCCGTCAGGAGTGGCAGCACCAATAATTCCCCAGTGTACCTGGGCAACAGCAGCGATCATCAGATCCATATCGATGACGACATGATACATACCATCTGCAGCAACCTGTAAATGTATTGGCTTAGCTTCAACGGTCCCCGCTGGATGATACCATCTTTAGGCTCATCAGTGGTTGGTGCGGCAACAACCCCAAAGCCGGCACCCGGTCCGTAAACTGTTGTGATTGCTCCGTCAACTTTGCTGATGTTAAATCCACCAGCGCTGTAAGTGGAATGTAGAGTTCATAGAGGCTTGCCCGATCTTCCTGTGTCACCTCGTTACGGGCCATAGCCATCAGTGGCATTTGCATTATAACCAGTAGCATAAGCTGTAGCTGCACCGGTTACATAGATACCGTCGAGAAGTACGATCACTGGATGGTATCCTCTTCATCATCATCTTTTTTACATGCTGAAAAGACAACCAATCCTGCCAACAGGATCATAGTAATTATTTTAATTGAATGTTTAAGCATTTCTCTTAATTTTTAGTTAATAAAATAGTTATTTATACTCTTAATCGTTTATGTTAGTATTATTGTAATAGATTCGGATTAGCATCAGTGGCCCATTTTGGAATAGGGAATATTGCACGGTCGGGAGCAGAAGCGTTTTTTCCCACCAAGATTCCCAAATTTACCAAAACTGATGAGATCCTGCCTCCTGTGGCCTTCGCAATAAAGTTCAAGAGCACTTTCATTCAACAACATATCTAAGTCGACACCACCAAGTGGATCAACATCGGCTCTTTCGCTGAATATCATAAATATAATCATCGCCATTTCCTCCCTGGCGGATCAGCACCTCAGCTTTCATCAGATAAAAGTCGGTGATCCTGAATAATGGAAATCATTACTCAGGTTTTCTTTCGCACCCATAGGCAATTTCATATTTACCGATCCTGGCACCTGTGGTCCTGATCTCAGTGGCGGTATATGTTCCTTCCGACATGGAGAGTGCAGGCAGGTAGGATTGATATCAAGAGGTTCGTTGTGTTGTTCCATCGAGATATCATATTGCCATTGACTGATCGTATTGCGGTCCATAAATATTATAAGCATCCTTTCTCGTGTCGTCATTCTTCATAAGCATCGAAATGGTCGGGAACAATGGCAAAACCATTCCAGGGTCCCAACAGGCATATCATACTTCAGGTTATGCTGATAATGCAGTGTACGCATATGCAGCCTGAATCCCTGGAAGTTATCTTCGTCATAAGGAATACTGAAAATGATCTCCGAAGAGTTCTCATTATTGGTTTTAAAGGGATCCAGCACATTTCCTGCAAGACTGTACGGTCCGGCCAAGTACACTGTCGATATACATCTCAGCCTTTTCCCATTCAGGTGTTCCCGTATAAATTTCAGCATTGAGATAAAGTTTAGCCAGCAGTGCATAACCTGACATACTTGTGTCACCATATATTTATTATCGATAGGCTTCAGATGAGGCATGCGATTCTTAATGTTTGTCACTAGGCTGTCGAAGATAGCCGCACGTGGCTTACTTTAAATGGCTTTTCCGGCACACCGATGTGCAGTGGTAAGGTAAGGGGCATCGCCATAATTATCGATCAGCAGATAATAATAAAAACTTCGCAGCGCTTCAAGCTTCCTTTATCTTAGCTATGGTAACCGTTTCATTGGCTTCAAGATCCTCAACATATCCAGTGTACTGTTACAAGTAGTGATCCCATTGCCAGAAGTTGTCCCACATCCTGTTAACTCCTTCATCATCATTGGTCCATTCATGTGTGTGCATGTTGACCCATTTTCCACCATCAACCAGTCGGCTCCACGTGTTGGGCCACAAACCAGGTCACCTGCTAATGATCTGTGCCAGAAACCACCAGCCTTCATCATCGGCATAGGTCCTGAGCTTGGAATAAGCATTAACAGCAAGGTTGGCTACCTGGGCATCATTTTCAGGATAAAGGTCCCCTGGTATTTTATCATAACTTCTTCATCAAGTTTGGTACATGAAGAAATGACAATAATAAACCGAAAGCAAGTAAAAATATTTTTTTCATGATCTTGCTCCTTTATTATATTTTTCCTCTGATTCCAATGGTAAATGTCCTGGTCTTGGGATACACATTATACTGATCAATCCCAAAACTCAAGCCTTCGATCTTGGTTTCCGGATCGGCACCGGAGTAACCTGTGATCGTAAAGAGGTTATTGGAAGAAAAGTAAATACCGTCAATTTCCTGAAAACATTATGATTTTCTCCAAACTGGAAATCATAGGAAAGTGCAAGATAATCCAGCCTTACGAAACTGGCATCTTCCACATAAAAATCAGCCAGGCTGGCTGCAGAAGTTCGACCCTCTGCATACCAGTCGATAGCTTCCGGTACAGCATTGAGTGATTCCAGGAGTCCGGGATCATCAAAGAACATATGGGTGGCATTATACACCTTATTCCCGATCATGGCTCTGAATGAAAAGTCGAGATGCCAGGCTTTGCTGAATTCAGGCTGTTTGTCCAGCCAGATCTCCAGTTCAGGTGTGGCATATCCGATGATGGTGCGTTTTGCCTCGGCAAGGTCTGTGGTAAATCCGCCAGTCGCAGATTCATAAACAAATTCACCATCCTGCAGGGCAACATAAGTCGGCAGGTAAAATGCTCCGATCTGTTCGCCCTCCATCATTCCGATCACATAATATTCTTCCCCTACCATACCACGTCCTGATATAAATCCTTCTTTTCTAACACCATCTTCCTCATTGAAATAATCTCCAAGATCTTTGATCGTAGTTACATTATGTGCGAAATTCAATCCTGTTTTCCAACTGAAGTTTTTCGTGATACGGGGAATCCCTGGATAAGCAATTCGATCCCTTTATTTTCAAGTTCTCCTGAATTGGCCCAGGTTCTACTTGCGAGGTTTGGTGGAACAGGCACATTATATTCCCCCAGCAGGTCTCTTGGTTGTCTTCTGGTACACTTCCAAGTGTACCGCTCATCCTGCCTTTCCAGAATGAAAAGTCGATCCCGATATTGAATTCAGATGTTTCTTCCCATTTAAGTTCGGGATTTGCATTCCATGCAGGTTGAAAGGTGACTACCTCCTGTCCTGTTTCCGGGTTGATGGCTTTTCCAGCCGGCTCCCAAACTACCAGGCTTCGGTATTCTCCAATCGCCTGGTTACCTGAAACACCAAAACTCGCTCGCAGTTTTAACTGGTCGAGCCAGTCAGCATTCCTCATGAAGTCTTCGCTGTGGATATTCCAGCCAATGGCTGCGGTAGGAAACCAACCCCATTTATTATTTTCACCAAATTTTGATGAGCCGTCACGGCGAAGAGAAGCAGAGGCGTAGTACTTATGGTTGAAATTATACTGGGCACGGGCAAAGAAACCGATCAGGTTTGATTTTGCCATCCAGGAACCAATATCGCCATATTTAACTTCATTGAAAATGGCCAGGTTGCTGGATCCGATGTAATCTGATTGAGCATCCTGTCCTTTAGCAAAGAATCCATCATTGCCATTTTCCTGCCATGAATAACCTCCCAAAACATTCAGGTTGTGAAGTTCGCTAAAGGTTTTTGTGTAATCAGCAGTAAATTCAAGCAGTTTCTGATATTCATGTTCATATCTTTGCTCACCGGCTCCCAGATCCTGTGTTGCATACAAGCCACTGGGACGGAAATACTTAAATCTCTGGTCTTTATCGATATAACTCAGATTGAGACTTGCTACCAGTCCTTTGATGATGGTCCAGTCAGTTTTGAAATTACCGAGAAAGCTTTTAGCATTCCTTGCGTTTTCAACTCCATTGATAATGGCCAGGGGGTTTTCATAGTTGAATTCCCTGTTTGTCTGGTAATAGCCACCACTTTCATTATATACAGGGTCAGTAGGATTTCGCTGCAAGGCCTGGTAGATGATATCATCTTTACCCCATCCGCTATAATTTTCCCTGTCGTTGTCTTCAAACATCCCTACCCAGTTCGCGGAAAACCTGAGCTTGTTTTCGAAAACACCATGACCGATATTCATGCGGAAGGTATTGCGTTATTTGGCTGTTCCCCTCATCACTCCATCCCACTCCGCATGGGTCAAGGCGGCATTATAATAACTGATGGCATTCCCTCCGGAAAAACTAAGGTGGGCACTGTTTGAGTATCCTGTACGGTAGATCTCATCCTGCCAGTTTGTACTGGCACCACCATCGATGAAACCAAGACTATTGGCAGCATTGAACGAGCGGATCTGCTCAGCATCCAACATATTCACTGTGTGAAGGACATTCTCCATGGAAGCCTGCAGACTGAAATTTACTTCGTTTACCAGGGCACCCCCTTTTACACTTCTTGTGCCACCACGCTTGGTAGTAATGATGATCACACCATTTGCCCCCCTCGAACCGTAAATAGCGGTTGAGGCAGCATCTTTCAGAATGTTATATGAAGCAATATCTTCCGGGGCTAATGATGTAGGATCTGCTCCGGGCACACCATCGATCACATAAAGTGGTTGAGTATCAGACTGAAATCCTGATGCACCCCTGATCCTGACTGAATAGCCATCGTTGGGGTCACCACCTTTTTTGGTAATAGAAACACCGGCTGCTTTACCCTGAAGGGCCTGGATCGGGTCCGTAAGGGTCCCTCTGTTCAATTCAGCTGCTTCAACTGTACTCACAGCGCCTGTCTTATCTTCCTTCTTCTGCACACCGTAACCGATCACAATCACTTCATCGAGTGTTTCAGTATCACTTTTCAATGCAATGTTCACGGTGGTGTTGGGTTGAACTGTAATTACCTGGGTCACATAACTCACATAGGAGATCTCCAAAACAGTATTCGGACCAACCATAAGGCTGAACTTCCCATCAATATCTGTAGTTGTCCCTGTAGTGGTTCCCTGGATCAGGATAGATGCGCCGGGAAGACCCATGCCATCTTCGGCATCGGTTACCGTACCACTTACTGCCCCTTGCTGTGCATAGCCACTAATTGCTAGCAATGCAACCAATATGAGAGACAGCACAAATCTTAGTTTTAGCTTTCTTACCATAAAAATTGATTTAACTATCAAAACGTAGAAGTAAAATTTGATTTCTTAATACTTTTTTCAAACGGTAATAATAATGTACAAAAATAGCCTTATTTTGACATTTAAGCAATAAACAGGCAATAGTATTATTGTTATTTAGATTGAATCTTAAATATATTATTCTTCTATGCCTGTCATAACCTTATATTCCCATGCTTCCAACTTTATTGGGATATCCTTATTGATTTGGATTCTTTCACCCGAAAACCAGTCTTTCAAATACTTTGATTCTCCTTCAATTTCTAATGTAAATTCTACTGATTGATCAGAAAGATTGGTCAGGATCATCACCAAATTATCATCTTTCTTGCGTAGAAACACGAAAATTGATTCATTATCTGATGTTTCAATGCGTTTCATCTTCCCTCCATCTAACCCACTCCAAAGGGCTGGGTTCTCTTTACGCAGCTCACCAAGCTTTTGGTAGAAATCACTTAGCGGATAATCAGCCCAGTCAACTGAGTCTTTTTCAAAGAATTCCAGGCGTCGGTTAAATGCTGCTTCCTGGCCGGTATAGATCATTGGCATACCTGGTAATGTAAAGGACAGTACAGCAAAGGTATTAACAGCATCTCCCATGCGTTCAAACTCAGTTCCATTCCACGAATTTTCATCATGATTGGTGATGAACAACATCCGGTAAGCATCTGAAGGGAAAAGCCGGCCTTCCTTTTTTAATAAAGTATCGAGGTCATTTGCATCCTTTTCCCCTTTTGCAATACTGTTCATTAAGTGATGAAGCTTCCATGAATAAGTCATATCAAATGCATATTTATGGTGTACAACTTCTTCCGATTCTGCCAGCATAAATACCTTTTTGACTTTATCCAGTTCGGGGCGTGCCTGGTTCCAGAAATCGACCGGGACCTCATTGGCAACATCGCATCGATAACCATCAATATCTGCCTCCGTGATCCAAAATTTCAAGGCATCAATCATCGCAGCTCGCATCTCCTCATTTTCATAATCGAGTTTGGCCACATCTGTCCAGTCGAAAGGTGCGATCATCTCACCATTTTCATCTTTGGCATACCAATCAGGATGTTCCGTGATCCAGGGATTGTCCCATGCTGTGTGGTTGGCAACCCAATCGAGGATAACATACATTCCCAGGCTGTGAGCCTTATCCACAAGCTCCTTAAAATCCTCCATTGTACCATAATCTGGATTAAGGGCGGTATAATCCTGGACCGAATAGTAGCTACCCAGGTCACCTTTCCTGTTCTTCTCCCCTATCGGGTGTATTGGCATGAGCCAAAGGATATCAACTCCCAGTTCCTTCAGGCGTGGCAGATGTTCTGTAAAAGCTTTGAATGTACCCTCAGGCGTGTATTGACGCAGATTTACTTCATAGATTACGGCATCCTTACTCCAGGATGGGTGAGTTACTTGAGCCATTGTAGTTTCTTTTTGTTTGGTTTTGCTTTTACATGCGGAAAACATCACTCCGCCCAGCAGGATCAAAGCCAGGATGACCAGGAGGCCTGGCGAAAAAAGCATTTTTCTTTTCATTGTATATCAGAGTTTCAATTCGTTAAAATGATCAATGATCATATCAGCATCAGCCAGTTTCTCTTTTGGGTTGGTAGTGGTGATAGCAACTACTTTCATACCGGCTGCTTTTCCAGCAAGGATGCCGGCCACTGAATCTTCGATCACAATACATTGCTTCGGTTCAATACCCAGGTTTTCAGCCGCCTTCAGATAGATCTCCGGATCAGGCTTTCCTTTTTTAATCATGCTGCTGTCGATAACAGCGTCAAAATACATGTGGAGATTGGTATTACCCAGCACAAAATCAACATTGCCCGACGGAGCTGAAGTAGCTATAGCTAATTTATAGCCCGTTTGCTGCAGGCTCATCAATAGCTTCTCCACACCGTCTGCAGCCTCGATATTCCCTTCATACAGTCCCCTGTAAAGCTTTTCTTTCTCTCCGGCATACTCATAAAGTTGTTGATGACTGAGGTCATTCGGAAAAATATTTGTGAGAATATCAGCATTTGTCTGTCCAAAATAATGGCTTACATCTCCCTCCACGGTAATACCGTACTTCTGGCAAAACAGCATCCAGGCTTCATGGTGATAATCGTGATTATCGACGATCACTCCATCCATGTCAAAAATTACAGCTTTTATTTCGCTTTCAAATAACATTAATTCTCAATTGTATAAATATCAAATGACAGAGGTTCCAGGTCCACACTGATCTTTCCATTCATCATCTCAGGCTCAGTGCCAAAGTGGGTCAGAGGTGTTACATTCCTAAACCTTTCCGGGAGAGCAAAAGTAAGATTTTTCAATGACCTGCCTTTATTCATCACTACGATCACAAGCTGGTCAAAATAGGTTCTGCAATAGGCATAGGACTGATCAGCTACCAGCAGCGATTCGAAATCGCCATAGATCAATGGCAGCTTATTGATTCTCAAGCTCGTGAGTTTTTTTACTGTATTCCGGACATTCATTTCATGTTCATTCAGGTCATCAAACCGCATCATGCGGCGGCTATCAGGATCATTTCCCCCGGGCATCCCGATCTCATCACCATAATAGATTACAGGCAAGCCAGGAATAGTCATATTAAATGCAAAAAGCATTTCCGTTACCTTATATCCGGCAACATCCCCTATTCCAATTTCCCTGGTCCACCCGGCCGCCTTAGCATCTTCATCAAATAACAGGTCACCCCCGGCATATGAAGTGAAGCGCCCTCGGTCCTGGTTACCGGTAATGTATCCCATCAGGTTGTGTGCCCCGTAATATTGAAGGCTTTCCTTCAGTGAAGCATCCAGCCGGCTGAAAGGTTCATCGGGGCGGATAAAGACCGCCAATGCATCGTCGTAAACGTTAAAATCAAACTGTGCATCAAGCATTCCGGAGCTGATGTAGCTACTGATAAGGTCGGGGCCCCCATAAGTCTCTCCTATCTGGTACATCTGTTTGCACCCGGTAGCAACCGTCTCCTCTTTCAGTTTCCTTGTTAATGCCCGCCAAAACACCTCGGGTATATGTTTGGTAGCATCATGGCGGAAACCATCAAAATCATATTTCCTTATCCAATATATTGCTGAATCAGAAAGCATCTCGTAAACTTCTGGTTTTGAAAGATCAAGCGTAGGCAGAAACACATCAAACCAGGTGGTCAACCTGTATTCGTCCCAGCGTTCGGTATTCAATGAACCATCTGGCAGGTAAAGTGCTGTTGCCCAGTCAGGATTTTCCTGGTATACTGGATGTTCTTCATGCACATGGTTTGCCACGAAATCCAGCAGCACATTCATTCCATTTTCATGCGCAGCATCTACCATTTCGTGCAGGTCTTGTTCAGTACCATACCTGTCATCGATTGAAGTAAAGGATATGGGCCAGTAGCCATGATATCCCGAAAATTTCGATTCAGGTTCCAGCCAGTAGCCAAATGCACCTTCCGGGTTCTTTACCAGTGGTGAAACCCAGATCGTATTCACACCCAGGTCTTTAAAATACCCATCCCTGATCTTCTTCGTCACACCTTTGATATCGCCGCCATGATAATCTGCCGGCGGCAAAACATCAGCCCTGTTTAATGGCCTGTTGTTGGAAGGATCAGCATCAACAAACCTGTCGACAAAAGTATTATACAGTATCATGCTATGGAAATCGTAACGAGTAATGAACTTAGCATTAATAAGAACTTTTCCGTATTCCAGGGGAATTAGAATATCGTTGGAAACACCGTATTCATTCCATGCCCATGCACGAAGAAAGGATCTCTGGAGGCTTTTTGTTGCCTCAGGGATCTCGATCTCATATTTCCCGGATTCTAATTCAACAAATTCCACGGGGAGATGAATATTCTGCCAGAAGACTACAAGGCCATCAGTTTCGCGTTCAAATCCTATCTTTATTTCATCGTCCTCATACTCATCCGTATAAATAACAGGCACTTTTTCAGCTATGTCCATTCCAACAGACAGGAGCGAATTGAAACCACCCATGTTATTGTCGATCTGATTCGGATTCGCAGGATCCAAACCATCCACCCCATCAAGTACCAGGAGGTATTGATAAGTTCCCGGGCTTAACATGAGACTGGCACTCCATGTACCATCTTTATATTCAAAATCCGGCCGGCCGGCTGTCCAGCCATTGAATTCGCCCCTCACAGTAACATTTTCATATTGATCTTCCCCGGGATCAAATTGCAACACAACTTCTTGCTTAGCTGACCTGAGAAGAGGGATGGATTCTGTGATCCCATTCGCGGTCACATCCATGTGGAGAAATGCCGGCATGTCAGTCGAAGATTCGATGGTAATGAAATCCCCATCATATTGGTAATCTTCCTTCGACAGGCCTGGGATTACAACACCCTCAATACTACCAGTATTCAGGTAAAAATCGGCTAAGGGTATCCTGGTTTCTCCAACATTCAGATTTACCGGCAGAGTCAGGCCAATGATATTTGAATCAGAATTAATGGAAGGATATTCTTTCTCCCGGGAACAAGAAGCGATCAAGATGACCACCATTGTAAATAGCAATATATTTTTCATCAGTATACGCGTTTTGCGATATCTATTTTATTTCAAATATGAATGTCGATTTTGGTGGCAGGGAAAGCGTTGAAATGTCATCAACCTCCTTTTGTTGTGTTACTTCAAATGCTTTGCGTTTATCTTTTAAACATTCATTAAAACGATCCAGGTTCGGCATATTCCTTATCTCAGAGTTATTGTTCATGACAATCATCAGGGTTTCATTTTCATCCAGCCTGAAATAAACATACACCCCATTCTCAGGAATAAAATGTATAAGTTTCCCATTGTGCACTGCGGAAGATTGCTGGCGCCAGTTTTGCAGATGTTTGACGTAGGCTTGTGCTTCCACTTGATCGGCACTTAAGCCTTCAGCACTAAATGCATTCGTTGCATCTCCTTCCCATCCACCTGGAAAGTCCTCCCTGATATAGCCATGCCCTTTGTGCTCCTCCCCTGTCATCAGGATTTCGGTTCCGTAATAAACCATTGGGATCCCCCGGCTCGTATAATAAAATGCCATGGCCATTTTGAATTTATCAAGATCCTCACCCAATGCGGTATAGAACCTGGTAAGATCATGATTGTCGGGAAAGATCACGTTAGTATAAGGATCATCATAAAGAAAATCCTGGGCCAGGACATAATACAGCCTGGCCATACCTTCAGTCCAGTTTCAGGTTCTGAAAGGGCTTTTTCTACTGCGTAATGTAATGGAAAATCTGTGACACTTGGCACATGTGAATTATATCCGTAGCGTTCATTTTCCGAACCGGCATAATAAGATGTGATGGCCTCCTTCTGAAGCCAGGTTTCTCCGAGAACCATGAAATCAGGATACTCAAGCTTCATTCTTTTCATCCATCTTTGCATGAAGACCTGATCGGAATAAGGATAGGTATCCATCCTGATCCCATCAAGCCCGGCAAACTCCACCCACCAGATACTGTTCTGGATCAAATAATTAGCAAGAAATTCATTGTGCTGGTTCAGATCAGGCATATTGGTATCGAACCAGCCATTTTGCATTTTTATTTGATCATATTCAGCTGCATGAGGATCAGAATTTACAGGTGCGCGAAAATTAGAACGGGTGAACTCCGGCCATTGATGGATCCAGTCTTCCGAAGGCAGGTTCTCCATCCACCAATGTCCACCTCCACAATGGTTAAAAACCATATCCATGATCACTTTTATATTTTCGGCATGGCATTCTTCAATAAACTGAACATAATCCTCGTTGGTACCGAAGCGTGGATCAAGCCTGTAGAAGTCGGTGATGGCATAGCCATGATATGAGTATTTGGGGTTGTTGTTTTCCAATACCGGGTTCAGCCAGATGGCTGTGAAACCCATGTCGGCAATATAATCGAGATGATCGGCAATTCCTTTCAGGTCACCACCATGCCGGCCATCGGGATTTGAACGGTTTGCCTTTTCAAGCATCCCAGGCATATCATCATTGTCAGGATCTCCATTGGCATAGCGATCGGGCATGGCCAGTAATATTACGTCTTCAGGGCCAAAGCCATTTCTCTCTGATGAGCCTTTCTCCCTGGCTTTTAATTCATATTCATAAACATAACGAACATTTTCATCCCTGTCAAAATCCATCCTCATTCTACCAGGAACTGCATCCTGGTCAATCTGCAGGTCAAGAAAGAGATAATCAGGATTTTCTGTTTTGCTCACCTTTGTCACTTTCACACCGGGATAAACCAGCCGTGGTGCAGTGTAAGCAATGCCATCGGCATGAACCATAAGTTGCAGCTCTCCAAGCTGCATGCCTGTCCACCAGAATGGGGGTTCGACAAGAGGCGTTTTCTGAGCTGAAACAGAAAATGAAACAAGAAGTAGTATTATAAAATATTGTAATGCTTTCATAATGGTTGAATCTGGAATAATGGTCAAATTTGCAAAATATTCTTCAAAATTCGGTACATACGGGGGATAATTTGTTACACTAAATACCTTAAAGTTGAATCGCTTGTATTAATTTTGCACGCCACACTCAATAATATCATGAAAGATACAAAAAGCAAGATGAGCCGAATCTGGCAAAGCCTTTATCCTGATGCGGACCAGGGAATGCTCAAGCGATTCACAGAACACCTTGATGAGGTCAAGAACGAGTTATCTTTTCCGTCCCATGAGGATGAATGGTATAAAGATGCGATTGTTTATTCCCTCTATGTTGACCTATTCAATGAGGATTTCCCCGGCTTGGAAAGGAAACTTGACTACCTGCAAGACCTTGGTGTGAACTGCCTTTGGCTGCTGCCGATCCTGGATTCACCTGGCAAGGATGCCGGTTTCGATATCAAGGATTATCAAAGTATCCGTCCTGACCTTCTGGGTCTAACTACTTCAGCGCCAGTGAAGAAAAAGCTGCCGTATTTGCCCGTTTTCTTGAGAAAGCTCACAGCAAAGGCTTACGGGTAATTTTCGATATTGCCATCAACCATACTTCCGATGAGCACCCCTGGTTCATTGAATCAAGGAAATCCGCCGACAATCCTTACCGTAACTATTATATCTGGGCAGATGATGACAAGGCATACAGCGATGCACGCATCATTTTCGAAGGATTATGTGAAAGCAATTGGGAAAAAGACGGTGATCAATATTTCTTCCATCGTTTTTTCGAGTTCCAGCCTGACCTGAATTACCGGAACCCTGAAGTGCTGCTTGCGATGGCTGAGAACCTCATTTTCTGGCTGAAGCTGGGTGTTGACGGCTTCCGTGCCGATGCCATCCCTTATTTCTGGAAAGAGGAAGGTACAGACTGCGAAAACCTGCCCAAACACATACTGTGGTTAAATTTTTCAGTGCGGTGGTGGACCATCTCAGGCCACAGACCTTCTTGCTGGCCGAGGCCTGTCAGAAACCTAACGAGGTTGTTAAATATTTCGGAGATGGCGATGAATGCCATGCCGGCTATCATTTTCCGCTGATGCCCCAGATGTTCAAATCCCTGCATATGCAAAGCAGTGCACCGGTGGCTGATGTACTCAGCAAAGAAGTGACTCCCGACATCCCGGAAGGCAGCCAGTGGTTCACCTTCCTGCGCTGCCACGATGAACTGAGCCTTGAGCTTGTCTATGTAACTGAGGAAGACCGGAAATACATCCATGATAATTATTGCAAAAGCCGGAATGGAATTTCCGACTTGGCCAGGGAGTTTCGGCAAGGTTATCCGAACTGATGGACCGTGATCCAGCTAAGATCGGGCTTGCTTATGCCATGATGCTGTCACTTCCAGGAACACCGGTAATATATTATGGAGACGAATTTGGCGAAGCTTAACGACAGGGAATATTATGAAGAACTGATCAAACTTACCGGCAAAGATGATACCCGTTTTCTGGTACGGGGCAAACTTGACTGGGAGCAAATAGAAAAGGAATTGCAAGATCCAAAGAGCTATTCATCCAGGGTCTATTCGCAGATCAGCCATATGATCAACACAAGGAAGAAGTACCCGAGCTTTAGCAGGGGAAGCCTACAGATGGTCGAAATCCTTGACAATGAAGGAAATACAACTAAAGAAGTCATGGGGTATTACAGGGCCTATTCCTGCAACAGGATATTGGTCTTGCTGAATTTATCGGAAGAGGAAAAACATATCATCCTGCCATCACACAAGCTGAAGGCTACGAGAAGGATATTTTGGGACAGCCGGCAAGTATTAACAGAGAGGACGAATCAATGAGCATAGCTCCAAAGGGATATTATTGGTTTTTTGTTTAAGTTAAATTATATGAAGGACAGACTTTTCGATGCCGTTATTTTTGATCTCGATGGTGTGATCACACAAACTGCCCTGGTACACAGCCAGGCCTGGAAAAAAATGTTTGATGACTATCTGCGAGATCGGGAAGAAAAACTCGGAGAGCCTTTCAAGGAGTTTTCCCACCAGGATGATTATCTGCCATATGTTGATGGCAAGCCGCGATATAAAGGGGTGAAGTCATTCCTTGAGTCGAGAGACATCCAGCTTCCATTCGGGGATCCGGATGACAGTCCCGATAATGAAACTGTATGCGGGATCGGGAACCGGAAGAACATTGCTTTCAATCAAATCCTGGAAGCGAATGGTGTAAAAGAGTATCCTTCAACCGTTAAACTCATCCACACCTTAAAAGCAAAAGGCATCCATGTTGGGGTAGCATCCTCAAGCAAGAATTGCAAACCGGTATTGGAAGCTATAGGATTGCTCGATCTGATGGAAACACGCATTGACGGGGTCGTTTCTGCAGAATTAGGCCTGAATGGCAAGCCCGAACCGGATATTTTCACTACCGCTGCTGATCGTCTTGGTGTGAGCTATGACCGTGCCGTGGTTGTTGAAGATGCTGTTTCCGGTGTACAGGCAGGGAAGAAGGGAAATTTCGGCCTGGTACTGGGCATCGCAAGGGAAGATAACCGACAAGAACTCCTGCTTGGCGGAGCCGATATCGTAGTGGAAGATATTGATGAGATCGGTTTTGAAGGTATCGAAGAATGGTTTCTTGAAGGACTTCCAAAAGATAATTGGGACCTTGTATATTATGGTTATGATCCTGCGAAAGGAGAAAACCCGGGAATCTCTGCTAACAATAGGGAATGGATATTTTGGCACCCGTGGATCACAAGAAGAATCACTGTCAGATGAACATCATTATCCGGCCACTTATTTAGCTGGGTTGTATAACAAGCTGGTCTCAGAAGTCGCTGGACGGGATATTGAAAATGAGGATTTTGTAAATATTACCAACTGGACACATGTCAGTTTTCGGATTGATGGTGATGAATGGCTGGATCTTGATAAAGTAGAGATCCTCAGCATGCGAAGGAGGCTCCATATTGATGCCGGTATCCTGTGCCGTAAGTTGATCGTGCGTGATGTGCAGGGGCGTGAAAGCTCGATCAGAAGCAGACGCATCGCCAGTATGGATGACCCTCACATAGGAATAATCCGTTATAGCGTTACTCCTCTGAATTACAGGGGAAATATTGAAATCCGCACTGAGCTGGATGGAACCCATATCAATGAGGGTGTGGAGCGTTACCGTTCACTAAACCAGCAACACCTACATCCTGTAGATCAAGGATCACAGGAAGACCTGCAGTTTGTTGAAGTCAAAACCACCCAGTCGAATATTCATGTCGCGGTGGCTTCAAGAGTTGATGCAGAAAAGGACCACAGACAAGCTACTGTCGATTATGAGCACTTCCTGGATAAAGGGAAAGCCGTTACCGTGATATCCTGCGAACTCGATAAAAATGAATCCCTGGACCTCACCAAGACCACAGCGATATTCAGATCTGATGATGTAGGGATCGAAAATGCGCTTTCATCTGCTATTAACAAAGTGAAGGAAGCAAAAGATTTCCATACCCTGCTGGAAGCATCAGCTTCAGCTTGGGAAAGAATATGGGCCAAGGCTGACATCCAGCTGGATGGTGACCGCCTGGCACAAAAGCTGCTACGTTTGCACATCTTTCATATGATGGTGACCATTTCTCCACACAATGTAAATATCGATGCCGGTATTCCCGCCAGGGGATTACATGGCGAAGCATATCGCGGCCATATTTTTTGGGATGAGATATATATCCTTCCATTCTACTATATGCATTTCCCGGAAGCTGCCCGCTCTGTACTTATGTACCGATATAATCGCCTGGCAGAAGCACGTAAATATGCAGCAGAAAATGGTGAAAAGGGAGCTATGTTCCCCTGGCAGAGCGGAAGCGATGGCCGGGAAGAGACCCAGATCATTCACCTTAATCCTGTATCAGGAAAATGGGGTGAAGACCATAGTGCGCTTCAGCGTCATGTTTCCCTGGCGATCGCTTATAATACGATACAATACGATCATTATACCCGCGACAAGGAATTCATGGAGAACTACGGAGCGGAACTGCTTGTAGAGATCTGCCGTTTCTGGGCCGGAAAAGCCAAGAGGGATGAAAAAAGTGAAAAGTACAGCATAAGCGGAGTTATGGGACCAGACGAATTTCATGAAAAGTATCCCGAGAGCGAAACGGGTGGGCTCCGCAACAATGCATATACCAACCTGATGAGCATCTGGGTCATCAGGAAAACCATGGAAACACTTCAATCCTTTGGAGCATCACAAAAAGTAGATCTATATAAAAAGATTGGTCTCTCAGATATGGAATTGGCACAGTGGCAAGAAATTGTTGAGAATCTGAGTCTTGACATTTCCGAAGATGGCATCATTGCGCAGTATGAAGGCTATTTTGACCTGGAAGAACTTGACTGGGATCATTATCGGAAGAAATACGGGAATATATACCGAATGGACCGCTTGTTAAAGGCAGAGGGCTTATCGCCTGATAATTTCAAAGTAGCCAAGCAAGCTGATATGCTCATGACCTATTACAACCTCGACCGTGATGTTGTAGATGAGTTGATCAAAGGATTGGGATACCAATTACCCGAAGGATACCTGCGTAAAAACCTTGAATATTATTTACAGAGAACATCGCATGGTTCAACATTAAGCAGGGTGGTTCATGCAAAGCTGGCCGGCATGGTGGGCGAAAGAGAGCTGAGCTGGAAATTATATTTAGATGCATTGACGAGCGATTACCAGGATATCCAGGGTGGAACCACGGCCGAAGGCATCCATGCGGGCGTGATGGCCGGTACCGTGTTAGCGGCAATGCAAACCTATGCAGGCCTTGATCTGCTGGGCGATATTGTCAGAATCAACCCTGATCTACCAGATAGTTGGCGGAAAATTAGTTTTAACTTTGCATTCAAAGGTGTAAACTACCAATGCGAGGTTTCACATGATAAGGTATTGCTTATCCCCGACAGTGATGTGGTGGTTGAAGTAAACGGTGAACGAAAAGATTTATTAATGGGCGAGGTGATGGATATTGAGTGCCCATTCATTTAAATTTCAAAATCCAAATTTCAAAATCCAAAAAAAAAGAACAAAATTCAAGATTCAAATTTCAAAATAATTCAACACCCAAAACCCAACACTCAAAACTTAAGAATATGCTCGGAGATGTATTACTGATTCAGGAAAAACACCACAATGCCGGTAATGTTATTATCGAGGAAATCCTGAAAAGGAGAAAAGATAAGTTCATAGTGGCCATCTCCGGAGAGTCGGGTTCTGGCAAAACCGAGCTGGCACATGTCGTGGCCAGGGGATTAAGGAAACATGGCATCTTTGCAAAGCCCTTGCACATCGATAATTATTATAAAGTTCTGCCACTGGAACGGAAGCAATGGCGGATTGACAATGTGATCGAAGATTGCGTTGGCTACAGTGAATATGACTGGGGCACAATCAACAGGAATATTGATGAATTCAAACATAGCGCTGAAGCGATCATGCCATGTGTAGACCTGGTTACGGAGCAGGTAGATACCCTGATCACGGATTTCAGCGAGGTTGACATGCTTATCATTGATGGCTTATATGCTATTAAAACCGAAGGGGTCGACCTGAGGGTTTTCATCGAACTCACCTACCACGAAACCAAGAAAGCACAGTCTGATCGTGGCAAAGAACCTCAAAATGAATACCGCTGGGCCGTGCTCGAGCAAGAGCATAGGATGGTGCAACAGCTTCGTGATTCGGCAGATCTATTTGTAACTAAGGATTATCAGGTCCTGGGGGCTGGGGTCTAGGGGCTGAAGACTTACATTGCCCATTCTACTTTTTCCATTTTCCTTTCCCCTGGCATTTATCAGATGTTTCATTTTTAGATAAAGAATGACCCCACAGCCCACAGCCCTCTGGGTGCTCCATATCATATCAATGAATTCCTAATATTTGGATAGGCCAACAGCACGCATGAGCAGGGAATATTGAAAAACACAAGAATACAAGCTATTTGAAGGCCAAAAAAAAGCAAAATGATTTAAACACTTTTTTACGTTTACTTACCAAATAAGATGTTAAACGAAACAAAAGGTTAACATATAAACAAGTTGTATGCAAATGTAAAAAGCACCAAAGATAGGACGGTACAAATTTGAGGGGATTTATTTTGTTTTTTTCTTCCCCCCGCAAAAAGAAAAGAAACTCCACCCACAAAACAGCACATTTGCAAACCGCTGCATACCAACCCTGCAAGCCAAAGTTTACAAAAGAGCTGTTTTTTTGCCCCTCCAGCATAAAATAATTATCATTTAACTTGACTTATGAATAAATACTTTTTAACTTTATCGATTCTTTATAGAGATTTATTCTTATTTAGTGAAGAGTCAAATTAAATACGTTAAAATGTTTGAATTCATAATATTAAAGACTAAATATAATGGAAAACAAATCTGAAAAAATAAGTAAATGCCCAGTAACTGGTGCTGTTGGAAAACACTCTGTAGGTTCAAGTGGTACAAAAAATATCAATTGGTGGCCTAATCAGTTAAAATTAAACATTCTTCGTCAACATTCTTCAAAATCCAACCCTATGGACAAAGGATTTGACTATGCCAAAGAATTTAAAAGTCTCGATTTACCATCTATTAAAAAAGACCTTCAAAAATTAATGACTGATTCTCAAGATTGGTGGCCAGCAGACTTTGGACATTATGGTCCTTTTTTCATTCGTATGGCATGGCATAGTGCAGGCACTTATCGTACAGGCGATGGACGTGGTGGCGCTGGTGGCGGACAACAACGATTTGCACCTTTAAACAGTTGGCCAGACAATGTAAATCTTGACAAAGCGCGTAGATTACTTTGGCCAATCAAACAAAAATATGGTAAAAAAATATCATGGGCTGACCTGATGATTCTTACTGGTAATGTAGCCTTAGAATCAATGGGTTTTAAAACTTTTGGATTTGCCGGCGGGCGTGAAGATGTATGGGAGCCAGAAGAAGATGTGTATTGGGGTTCGGAGACAGAATGGTTAGAAAATGACGAACGAAATTTGGATAAAACTGAAGTAGATAATCCACTTGCTGCTATTCAAATGGGATTAATATATGTTAATCCTGAAGGACCAGATGGAAATCCTGACCCACTTTTAGCAGCTAAAGACATTAGAGATACATTCGCTCGTATGGCTATGAATGATGAAGAAACTGTAGCGTTAATTGCTGGTGGTCATACTTTTGGGAAATGCCATGGAGCTGGAGATGCTGCGAATGTGGGTGCTGAACCGGAAGCTGCCGACATTGAAGAACAAGGACTGGGCTGGAAAAATAAGTTTGGTTCTGGAAAAGGTGCAGATACCATCTCAAGTGGTTTGGAAGTAATATGGACTCAAACTCCAGCTAAATGGAGTTATTATTTTTTCGATAATCTATTTAAGTTCGATTGGGAACTTACTAAAAGTCCAGCCGGAGCAAAGCAATGGGTAGCAAAAAATGCAGGTGATTTAATGCCTGATGCACATGATGCATCTAAAAAACATGCACCAACAATGCTAACAACAGACCTTTCGTTGCGTTTCGACCCTGCTTATGAGAAAATTTCAAGACGCTTTTATGAAAATCCACTTGAATTTGCAGATGCTTTCGCCAGGGCATGGTTTAAACTCACTCATAGAGATATGGGACCGATTGCATGTTACCTGGGTTCAGAAGTACCCAAAGAAGAACTAATCTGGCAAGACCCAATTCCTACTTTGAATCATACATTGATTGACGATAAAGATATTTCTGAATTAAAAGCTAAAGTTCTAAAATCCGGACTAACCGTTTCTCAGCTGACTTCCACAGCCTGGGCATCTGCCTCAACATTCCGTGGTTCTGATAAGCGAGGTGGTGCAAATGGTGCACGTATTCGTTTAGCTCCTCAAAAAGATTGGGTGGTAAATAATCCAACACAACTAAGCAAGGTTTTGATGAAATTGGAAGCTATACAAGAAGATTTTAACAGTTCGCAATCTAATGACAAAAAAGTGTCGCTTGCTGACTTAATTGTCTTAGCAGGCTGTGCAGGTGTTGAAAAAGCGGCAAAAGATGCTGGATTTGCAGTTAAAGTTCCTTTCACACCGGGTCGTATGGATGCATCACAAGAGCAAACCGATATAGAATCCTTTAAAGTACTTGAACCTGTAGCAGATGGTTTCAGGAACTATTTAAAAACTAAATATAAAGTTTCCACAGAAGAACTATTAATTGATAAAGCGCAATTACTCAAATTAACTGCTCCTGAAATGACCGTTCTTATTGGTGGAATGCGTGTATTGAATACAAATTTTGATAATTCAAAATATGGAGTTTTTACGAAGAATACGGAAGTACTTAGCAATGATTTCTTTGTAAACTTATTGGACATGAGTACTGCATGGATGCCAGTTTCAGAAGACAAAGAAAAATTTGATGGACGTGACCGAAAAACAGGCAAAGTAATGTGGACTGCAACTCGTGCCGACCTCATTTTTGGTTCAAACTCAGAACTTAGAGCACTTGCCGAGGTGTACGGAAGTTCCGATGCTAAGGAAAAATTTGTGTTAGATTTTGTTGCTGCATGGAACAAAGTAATGAACCTTGACCGTTTTGATTTGATGTAATTTTGATGGTTTAAATTGAAATACGGGAGAGAAAATTCTCCCGTATTTAACTGTCACAAGTAAATTATTTAAAAATACACACAAACAAGATTTTATCATATGGAATTTTCAATTGAAGAAATAAGAAATAAATTAACAGAGAAAGGATTGAAAGTTACTCCACAGCGATTAGCAATACTTGATGCAATTTTTAAGTTGGGGAATCATCCTACGGCCGATAATATAATAGAATATATCCGGCAAAGTAATCCTAATATAGCTTCTGGCACAGTTTATAAGGTACTCGATACACTAATTGAAAACAAACTTGTGAAAAAAGTTACAACTGATAGAGATGTAATGCGATATGATGGAATTATGGAAAACCATCATCATTTGTATTGCTCTGAATGTGATTTAATAGAAGATTATATGGATGAAGAATTAGACGAGGTATTAAAAGAATATTTTAAAAAGAAAAAATTCACTGGATTTAAATTAGAAGACATTGTAGTTCAAATCAGAGGAACATTTGACAAATGTTAAATATTAACTTAAAAATTAAATATTATGGAACAAAATCAAGAACAAGAGGTATTTAGTATGCCAAGAATTGGTGATGCTGCACCAGAATTTAAAGCAGTAACAACACAAGGTGATATTAATTTCCCTGCGGATTATAAAGGAGATTGGGTTATTCTTTTTAGTCACCCTGCTGACTTTACACCTGTTTGCACATCGGAATTTATGACTTTTGCTACTATGGAAGATAAGTTTGCAGAAGCAAATTGTAAATTGGTTGGTCTTTCAATTGATGGCTTGTACAGTCATATTGCATGGTTACGAACCATTAAAGAAAAAATTGAGTACAAAGGGATGAAAGATGTGGAAGTAAATTTCCCATTGATTGAAGATATTACCATGAATGTTGCCAAAAAATATGGTATGATTCAGCCCAACGAAGATTCTACAAAAGCTGTTAGAGCAGTATTTTTTATTGACCCAAAAGGAATTATTAGAGCAATTATTTATTACCCTTTAAGTTTAGGAAGAAACTTTGATGAATTATACCGGGTAATTATTGCATTGCAGGCAGCTGATGAATTTGGTGTTGCAACACCAGCAGATTGGCGTCCGGGTGATGATGTAATTATTGGCCCAGCAGGTTCTTGCGGAGCTGCAAAAGGAAGAATGGAAGATGGAGAACTTGATTGTAAAGATTGGTTCTTCTGTACAAAAAAACTGGATAAGGATAAAGTTTTAAATAAAATTTTGAAAAAGAAATAATCTTATCTTACTTATTAAGCAAGGGTGAATTAATTGAAAATTCATCCTTGTTTTTTAAAAGCCAACCCTATTTGCAAGCACATTGCCAAAGCCCCACGAGCCACCGCTCCAACCAAAGCTTTGTCAAAGAGCTTACAAAGCTAGCCCAGTTTGCCCATGCACAAAAAAACAAAATAAATTTGTGCTTCGTTGATAGGTTTGGCAGGTTTTGAAAAAGTGATTAAATTAGAGCTAAATAATTGATTGCATGACAGAAATGAATAAACACCAGCATACAACACGCGGTATAAAACATAACCCTATCCTATCATTCCTCAATTATTCTTCGAATAAGGTGGTAAGATTATTTTGGCAGTGCGGAGAAACTTGATGGGAATCCTTACCTTATAGACTCATATTCAGGATGACAATTTCACACCTAGCCCGACACCCATCGCCCAACGCCCAACGCCTAACGCCTCTTAATATCCAATTTATCACTCACAAACATAGTGGCAATAGCTCCGAATATCATCAGCACACCAGCCATCATGATCGAATAAAGTGGATTCCCCTTAAATACATAGGTCAGAATCAGTCCACCCGTGACACCATTTACGATCTGAGGGATGGTGATCGACATATTGAACAATCCCATGAACATACCCATCTTTTTAGGCGGAATGGAGTTAGCCAGCATGGCATATGGCATAGCCAGTATGCTTCCCCAGGCAATGCCAATACCCACCATTGGGATGATCAGCATGGTAGGATTTGGAATAATATAGAATGACAGGAATGACAATCCACCCAAGGTCAGGGCCAGGGCATGAGTAGCCCTGCGGCCGATCCTCATAGCTAATTTGGCAAGGACAATGCGATAATGGCTGAAACCCCATTGTAAATACCGAACAAGATGCCCACCCAGTCACCGGCCTCCTGGTAGGACGCTGAATGCGGGTCGATCGGTTCCATAAAAATGCCTTGCAACAGCAGGTGTGGTATACACCCACATCGAGAACAGTGCAAACCAGGAAAAGAACTGGACCAGCAGCAGCTGAACCATTTGTTTTGGGATCCTGAATCCTTTCTTTTCTTTTTCATGCCCTTGATCCTCTTCATCTTCATAATACTCAGGAGGATATTCTTTCGTAGTAGTCACTGTCCAGATGATACTGGCAAGCAATACAAAAGCTCCAAAATAGAATGAAAAGGCTACATTTGGCGGAACCAAGCCTTCAGCAGAAGCTTCTTTGGGGATTCCAAACCAGTTGCCCAGTATATATGGCAGCCAGGATCCTACCACAGCACCAATTCCGATCAGAAGAGTTTGCATTGAAAAGCCCAGCGTATGTTGTTCTTCAGGCAACTTATCAGCCACCAGTGCCCGGAAGGGTTCCATCGAAATATTGATGGAAGCGTCCATGATCATCAACATCCCGCCACCGATAAACATAGGCGCAATAAAAGTAGCAAGGTGCGGTGCATTGGGCATCAGGATGAGGGCAGTTGAGGTAAGGAATGCACCGGCCAGAAAATAAGGTCTTCTTCTTCCAAGCCTGTTCCAGGTCTTATCACTGAAATAGCCCACAATAGGCTGTACGATCATACCCGGTGAGCGGGGCTACGAGCCAGAACCAGCTCAGGTGTTCAACATCTGCACCAAAAGTTTGCAATATGCGGGAGGCATTGGCATTCTGCAATGCAAAGCCAAACTGTATCCCGAGGAACCCGAAACTCATGTTCCAGATCTGCCAGAAACTTAGCCGTGGTTTTTTCCTCATAATTCTAAATTAATTGGATTCCTTATTTCTTTTTAGAGGGTTATTCCTTTTTCGTGCTGCGTCTTCAAGTCGTTTCTGGAAACCTGATTGTTTCTTAGGCTTCTTTTTATTCTCCTGAAGCTTCTGGTAGATCTTATCCTCATTGATCGTACGACGGATAACAAACATCTGACCGAAGGTGATAATGTTAGCCAGGAAGTAATAATAACTCAAGCCGGAAGCATAATTGTTAAAGATTCCCAGGAACATGATCGGCATGAGGTACATCATGGTCTTCATGCCCGGCATCTGTTGGCTGCTGCTCATCATCTGGTTATTCATCCAGGTATAGATGATGGTTGATACCGTCATCAACAGTGTGAATAAACTCACATGATCGCCATAGAACGGAATTTCAAATGGCAGGGTAGCGATTGAATCATAACTTGAAAGGTCATGTGCCCAAAGAAATGATTGTTGCCTGAGCTCGATAGATGAAGGGAAGAACCTGAAGAGTGCGATCAGGATCGGGAACTGCAACAGCATAGGCACACATCCGGCCATGGGATTCACCCCGGCCTTCTTGTACAGGGCCATGGTGGCCTGTTGCTTTTTCATGGAATCTTCTTTCTTAGGGAATTTCTTTGAGATTTCATCGATCTCTGGCTTCAGTACCCTCATCTTGGCAGTGGAGCGATAGGTCTTGTAAGCGATCGGGAAAAGAACAATCTTCAGCATGATCGTAAGCAGAAGGATCACAATTCCATAATTCCATCCATAGTGTCCCAGCCAGGTAAATACTGGGATCACAACATAACGGTTGATCCATTGCAGCAGGAAGAAAGCTCCAGCCCAGTGGGATCTGCCTTTCCAGGTCAAGCTTGTACTGACCGCAGGATATTATAATCATTCGGACCAAAATAAAACCTGAAATCTGTTCTGCTGTCATTAAAGCCCTGCACAGGCACATCGAGTGTTACCATCATTGTTTTCAGATAACGTGGACTGCGTGGGTTCAGGTCGGTGAAATGAGCCAGCTTGGGGTTATCGAAGAATTCATTATCAATGACCAGTGATGATGAGAAAAACCGTTGTTTAAGTGATACCCATCCCAGTTTATCATTGAAGTTCATTTCATCCTCATCTGACTCGGAAAGGTAATCTACCTCATTATCGTTCGCCCGAAAATAAATGGTTGTTCCACTTAGCCTGTCCTGGGTCTTTTCCTGTTTCCTCAGGTAAGTCACCCATTCCAATTCAAGAAAACCGGGAATACGGGAGCTCACATCATTGCCCAGACCCTGCAGATTGAGGGCATAATCCAGCATGTACTTATCCCCATAAATAGTATAGACATATTCAAAATATTTTCCAGAATTGAAGGATCCAGCGGAAGCATCGGCAAAGAGCCGCATCACCAACTGAAGAGAATCTTCACCTGTCACGGTCAGGCGCCTTTGCCCTGACTGATGCGTTTCCGGAAGGAAAGCCTGAAAATACAGATCATTGGTATTCAGGTGTACTCCCTGTGAATAAAAGCTATAACCAAATGTTGCCGAATCGGCATCGAAGAGTACAAGAGGCAGTGAGTCATATGTCTTATATTCCGTCAGTTCAACGGCAGCTATGCGTCCCCCTTTAGTGGAAAATGTGATTTTCATCAAATCATTTTCTACCGTGATCAGGTCATCAGTTCCTTCTCCGGAAAGTCCAAAAGCACCATACTTCAGGCTCAATTGCTGATACTGAGAATTGCTGTCTGCAGAGAATTCCTCAATTTCTTTCTCTACCCTTACCTGCTGTTCTTTTATCAGCCTGCTGTTCAACCTCCCTGATCATTTGCAATGGAATCACGGGCCCTTCTGTTGCTTTTCTACGGCAAGCTGTTCCTGGCGTTGCTGTTCCAGTTCCTCCTCTGAGGGCTGCATCCAGTAGCTCCATCCAATGAAGATCGCAAAGATCAATACCAGCCCTATAATCGTATTCCTGTTCATGTATGCTTTTTTGTATTATAGGCCGGCAAATATACGTCTATTTGCCCTATTCGATGTAATTTCGACGGGGTAGCTACCTGATTGTCTCGTGTTTGATACAGGCCTCAACAAAGCTCACAAAAAGTGGATGCGGCCTGGCAACAGTGCTCTTATATTCAGGGTGAAACTGTACCCCGATAAACCAGGGATGATCAGGGATCTCGATCATCTCAACCAGGTTTTCGTCGGGATTGATACCTACAGGCATCATTCCTGCATTCTTATAGTCATCCAGGTATTTATTATTGAACTCATATCGGTGGCGGTGCCTTTCACTAATATCGGTTTCTCCGTATATTTGATACGCTTTGCTATGCCTTATCGATCCTGCATGGATAAGCGCCTAAGTCGCATGGTTCCACCCTTGTCATCGATCTTTTTTTGTTCTTCCATCAGGTCGATCACAGGATATTGTTTCCAGGATCGAACTCCGTTGAGTGAGCACCTTTCAAATCCCAGCACATTTCGGCCGAATTCGATCACGGCACACTGCATCCCGAGGCAAATTCCCAAGAAAGGAACCTTATTCTCCCTGGCCCAGCTGTATGGCAGAGATCTTTCCCTCAATACCGCTTTCACCGAAGCCCGGTGCTACCAGTATCCCACTCAGATCTTTGCAATACTTCATATGCATTTTTATCTGTAATGGTTTCCGAATGGATGCTGTCTCACATTCACATGTATTCATTTCTCAGCACCTGCATGGATGAACGATTCCAGAATGGATTTATATGCATCTTTCAGCTCAACATACTTTCCGATAAGACCAATCTGCACATTCGCCTTTCGGGTTTTTGAGTTTTTTCAGAAAGCTTTCCCAGTTGGTCAGATCTGGGAAATTTGCCAGTGGCATGTTGGTTTTCTTTAGGATCTCTTCATCCAGTTTCTCATCACGCATGAGCAGGGGAACATCGTAGATACTTTCCGCATCGATCGATTCCTTTACAGCTGAGAATGGGAACGTTGCAAAAGAGTGAGATTTTCTGACGGATACTCTCTCCCATGATGCTTTTCTGAGCGGCAAACGATAATATCGGGCTGAACTCCGGCTTCCAGCATAGTTTTAACTGAATGCTGGGTAGGTTTTGTTTTTAGTTCTTCTGCAGCTGCAAGATATGGCACCAGGGTAAGATGAACAACCACACAGCTGTTGCCCAGTTCAAACCGCATCTGCCTGATGGCCTCCACATAAGGAGTGATTCAATATCACCAACTGTACCCCCTATTTCCGTGATCACAAAATCATAATTTCCGGTTTCTCCCAGTACTTGAATGATCGTTTGATCTCATCGGTAATGTGCGGGATTACCTGTACGGTTTTTCCAAGATAATCGCCATGGCGTTCCTTATTGATCACCGTTTGATAAATACGTCCGGTAGTTACATTGTTGGCCTGGGATGTATGCACATTTGAAAAGCGTTCGTAATGCCCAAGGTCAAGGTCGGTTTCTGCCCCATCTTCAGTCACATAACACTCACCATGTTCGTATGGATTCAGGGTACCCGGATCCACATTGATGTATGGATCGATCTTCTGGGTGGTGGTTGAAAACCCCCTGGCCTGTAATCAATTTAGCGATCGAGGCTGTAATGATACCCTTTCCCAAGTGATGAAGTAACACCCCCTGTAACGAAAATGTACTTTGTTTGCAGCCATGATTAAAGATTACCTATATTACTTAGTTAAATTGCATTAATAATACCTGAAACGTTTCACTCCGGCGACATGCTTGGCGAGCCTGATCACCTGTATGGTATATCCAAACTCATTATCATACCAGATATAAACAACTACATTTTTACCATCGGCCGAAACCTGTGTTGAAGGGCATCATAAATACCTGCAACCGGATCACCGATAAAGTCGGTTGAAACCGATTCATCAGATGCTGAATACCGGATCTGCTCGACAAGTTTGCCATAAAGAGCTGCATCTTTCATTACGCCATCCACTCTTCCTTAGTGGTGACTTTCTTAAGGTCAGCGAAAGCAAAGCCAGTGAAACATTCGGAATTGGTACCCTAACAGCATTGGCAGTTAGTTTACCTTTAAGTGAAGGAATAGCTTTGGCTGCAGCAGCTCCTGCGCCCGTGGAGGTGATCACCATATTCATGGGTGCCGAACGTCCACGTCTGGGTTTTTTATGATAATTATCGGTAAGGTTCTGATCGTTGGTAAATGCATGTATGGTTTCGATATGTCCTTTCTCGATCCCAAATTATTTTCGAGCACAGACAAGAGTCGGAACAATGGCATTGGTAGTACAAGAAGCTGCTGAAAAGATATTTTCATTCTTAATATCCACATCCAGGTGGTTGATGCCATAAACAATATTAGGAATATCACCTTTTGCCGGGGCTGTAAAGATAACCTGGCTGATACCTTTTGATTTAAGATGACGGCCAAGTCCTTCCCTATCTTTAAAAATTCCTGTATTGTCGATGCAGCAACGGCATTCGTGATACCTTCTGCTTCATAATCGATATCTTCAGGGGCGCTGCCTTCCATCATTTTCACATATTTCCATTAACAATGATGCATTTGTTTTCCAGGTCTTCGATCACATTACCCCTGAAAGGCCCATGGATTGAATCATGCCTGATCAATGAAGCACGTTTCACAATATCTTCATCTGTAACCTTCCGTGTAACCACTGCTCGTACCCTGAGCTGACTTCCATTACCCTGGATAATAAGTTCGCGAAGCAGCAGCGGCCGATCCGTCCAAAGCCATAAAGTACCACATCGCTGAGGTTTCATCTGAATGCCGGCTTTGCTCGATGCCGTCTTTAAGCTTATCGGCAATAAATGCTCTAGCATTTGCATAATTATCCTTTTCCTCGGTCCACTCCTTGTTCAAGGTTCCAATGTCGAGGCTTGCTGATGAGATATCAGTTTCTTCAATGGCTTTTGCGAGCAAGAGTGAATTCTCGAATATCAAGCGTATAGCCGACAACATTTATGGCATAGGAATGCTTATACAGCACCACGCTGGCACTACGGTCGATCAAGCTGGCTGCGGAATAGAATCAGTTCAACATTCTTGTCGAGGAACAGTGTTCCAAGAATATTAACGAATTCCAATGCTACTTTTTCATCATCGATCCAGGTTTTCAATGATGATTCAAAACGGTTTAATCCCATAATTAAAATGTTTATCGAAGGTTAATTGAAATTACCAGGTATACTCATGCTATTCTACCTGATTTCTTTGGTATTCAAAAGTATAAAAAAAGGGATAACAAAAATTTTGCTATCCCTTTTTTATCGACATTTTTTCCTTATTCGCCGAGGTATGCTTTGAGGAGCTTGCTTCTTGAAGTATGTTTCAGGCGTCTGATGGCCTTTTTCTTTGATCTGCCTGACCCGTTCACGTGTGAGGTCGAATTTGGCTCCGATCTCTTCGAGTGTAAGCCCGTGAGCCATGCCGATGCCGTAATACAGATTGATCACATCCCTTTCCTTATCAGTAAGCGTAGCCAGTGATCGCTGAATCTCATTGTTGAGTGATTCACGCATCAGGTCGTTGTCGGTCTTTGGCACATCATCACTGATAAATACATCCAGAAACTTGGTATCTTCTTCCTGGCTGAGGGGAGCATCGACCGAAACATAACGGGTGGTGATCTTCATGGCTTTGTCGACCTTGTACTCCGGCAACTCCATCAGTTCGGCGATCTCATCAACCGAAGGTGGTCTTTCAAAAAGTTGCTCCAGGCGTGATGTGGCTTTTTTTATCTTATTCAGTGAACCTACCTGGTTCAGCGGAAGCCTGACCAGCCTCGATTGCTCGGCAAGTGCCTGCAAGATAGATTGACGTATCCACCATACAGCATAAGAGATAAACTTAAATCCACGTGTTTCATCAAATCGTTTGGCAGCTTTAATCAGTCCGAGGTTTCCTTCATTGATAAGGTCGGGCAGACTAAGCCCCTGATTCTGGTATTGCTTCGCGACAGATACGACAAAGCGGAGATTGGCCTTGGTCAGTTTTTCAAGGGCAAGCTGGTCGCCTGATTTTATCTTTTTCGCGAGTTCTACTTCTTCTTCTGCAGTAATCAGTTCTTCTTTACCTATATCCTGTAAATATTTATCGAGAGAAGCTGTTTCACGGTTGGTTATAGATTTTGTGATTTTTAATTGTCTCATATACTTCGTCCTCAAATCTTAAATCCCGTGACAATTCTTTTAGTCATCTCTGATGGGAAACATGCAAAGGTACAAAATTTAAGCCCTTTTTGAAAATATTTAACGGACTATTTTGTAAAAAAATTGTTAATTATTTAAAAATATTCTAAATTATAATCCGAATTCAAATGTCACCTTCATTCCGTTGGTGATAAATGCCCGAAATCTTAACGCGTTCGGTATTTTCACGGAGCGCTGATACCAAGGCAGATTCTGAATCAGTTTCATATCCATTCACTGTAGTTACAACAAAACCATTCCTGATCCCGCCTTTATTCAGAATCCTTCCCTCCATGTTGATAACTTTCAGTCCTGAACGTATTCCAAGGGTATTTTTTTCTTCGGAAGTCAAGGGTATAAAACTGGCGCCAAGCCTTTCATTGAAAAACTCATTCCCTCTTTTAATCACATCCGTTGTCCCATCCTCCGCACGCAGCTCAACACCAAAACTCAGTGGCGAACCATGGCGCAATACCTCAACATCTAGTTTTTGGCCCGGGCTATGCTGTCCCACTACCTCAAGCAATTGCGCCAGGCTGTTCACATCCATACCATTTACCATTGTGATCACATCACCGATCTCAATACCGGCATCCATGGCTCCTCCCCCTTCAACCAGCCCATCAATATATACTCCCCTGATCTCATCCAGGCCAAGATCATCTGCAAGATCCCTGATCGATCTCGCGGATAATAACACCAATATATGCCCGTTGGACTTCACCATAGTTCTTTAGGTCTCCGATGACTTTCTTGACGATGTTCACAGGAATGGCAAATGAATATCCCTGGTAATACCCTGTATTAGACGCAATGGCAGCATTAATGCCAATCAACTCGCCCTGGATATTTACAAGCGCTCCTCCACTATTGCCACGGTTCACAGCAGCATCAGTCTGGATGAAGACTCAATGGCACCCAAGACTCCCCAGAATATTGATATCCCTGGCTTTTGCACTCACAATTCCTGCCGTTACTGTTGAAGTCAGATTAAAAGGGTTGCCCAACAGCAAGCACCCATTCCCCTACCCTAACCTGGTCGGAGTTCCCAAAACTAATATAGGGCAGCCGTTCGACATCTATCTTCAGCAAGGCAAGGTCAGTAGCTGGATCCAGACCAACGACTTCACCCTCAAATACTCTTTTATCGTTCAGGATAACTTCCACTAATTCTGCACCTTCCACCACATGGTTATTGGTAACTATATAGCCATCCTGCGAGAGGATCACTCCTGAGCCCCAACCCGAGATGGGATAGCTCCTTCTTGGGCTTCTTCGTAGCCCAGGTACTCCTTCAATGCACCAAAAAAGTCGTCATAGCCCTGGCTTTTGGTATAAACTGTGAACGGATATGCACAACCGCATCAACAGTTTTGCTCGCTGCCTCCGTAAAATCAGGGCCGTTACAGGCTGCGGGGCTATATATTCCGGTCTGGTGTACCGGGGCCGGTTCCGGGTCATTCATTCTTCAGCTATAGTCATCAGGTATGGTAAGATATGGTCATCGCATAAAAAATCAATCCTCCCAAAAGAAATACGATCAGAAAGCTTAAAAACTTTTTCATGATTTATAAATATGTTTAATTTTATTATTCCGTGTTAATAAACTATGTATTTTTTCAACGCATAAATTTACGCAAATATCGTCTATGCTGGCACTGTTAAATTTTGTTAATACCTGTCATATCGGCAAATAGCCCGGATAACAATTATTCATATATTTGTTATGCAATTTACAGCTTATATGAGAATCGCATTTGAAAAATACCACGGAACCGGCAACGACTTCATTATTGATCGACATCAGAAATCATGCCATTTCCAAAAGACCCTGACATAATAGCACACATCTGTCACAGAAGGTATGGGATTGGTGCCGACGGACTGATATTACTGGACAAATCCGATCAATCATGATTTTCCGATGCGCTACTTCAATGCCGATGGAAATGAGTCCAGCATGTGTGGCAATGGAGGCAGATGCATTACCGCCTTTGCCAGGCAAGCTGGGCATCATCGATAAAAAGCCAGTATTTGAAGCAGTCGACGGCATGCATAAGGCAAGTATCTTTCAGCGAGCGGTGAACTTTCGAGGTGAAATTGCAGATGGCAGATGTTAGGGAGGGAAATGGAATAGGTGATGGTATTTTCCTGGATACAGGTTCACCGCATCTATGTAAAAGATCTGTGATGACCTGGAGCATACTCGATGTCCAGCTTGATAGGCCGACAGGCTTCGCAATGACGCGGTTTGCGTCCGGATGGGACGAATGTGAATTTCATTGAGGAAAAGGATAGCAGCTTGACATATCAGAACTTATGAAAGAGGGGTTGAAGCAGAAACCTATTCCTGCGGTACAGGCGCTACGGCAGCCGCCCTGGCCATGGGCGCTCAGGCAACAATTAAGCAGCCCGATAAGATTGAATAGTACGGGTGGACCACTGATGGTACATTTCAGCCAGGATGGCGGGCATTTACTGATATTTTCCTGGAAGGGCCTGCCGTACATGTTTTTTCCGGCGAGATTGAAATATAATTAGAAGATGAGATCAGAAAACTTACAACTCAGGGCCCTTGAGCCTGCAGATGTCGACCTCCTATACAAGTGGGAAAACGATACATCATCTGGCATCTCAGCAATACCCTTACCCCCTTTTCACGATTTGCCCTGGAGCAATACGTGCTCAATGCCGGTGACGACATCTTCACTGCCAAGCAAGTCAGGCTGATGATCGAATCCACAAAGCAGAGCCGCTAAAGACGATAGGATGCATGGATATTTTCGATTTCGACCCGATCAACCTGCGTGCTGGGGTAGGAATCATGATCATTGAAACGGAAAGAGGACAAAGGATTTGCCAGTCGAAGCACTTGATCTGATCCTCGATTATGCCTTCAATTTCTTAAGGCTGCATCAGTTATATTCCAATGTCATCGCCGCCAATACTAGCAAGCCTGGAATTATTCAAAAAGAAACAATTTTAGCGATAATTGGAGTAAAAAAGGAGTGGCTACGTACTAATAATACGTGGGCGGATGAATATATTTTGCAATTGATCAATGAAAACACTTGATAACAATGGCATACTATCATTCAAAATATGGCAGTAGGAGAAAAAAGAAACGCCCGGCATGGGTCAATTTCCTCTTCTGGTTCCTTATTCTTGATGATTATTGCTTCACTAATATCGGCATATTTACCTATACAGGATAATTTACTCCAATAATGTTTGGACTCCCGGCGGGGAAGCAGTTTCAATTTATATTCCAAGCGATGCTGATTACGAAGATGTCAAGCAAACCTTATATAGCAAAGGGGTTATTCTGAACAGAACTTCCTTCGAATGGCTCGCTGAGCGAAAAAAATACCCTGAACTTATTAAAGCCGGCCATTTCATGGTAAAGGAAGGGATGAGCAATGATGAGCTGATCAATATGCTCAGGCTGGGTGAACAAACTCCGGTAATGGTCATATTTAACAATATCAGGACAAAGGAGACAGCTTGCCCAAAAGGTGAGTGCGCAGATCGAAGCGGATTCTATCTCTTTGATCAATATGTTGAATGATTCAACATTCCTGGCAACGATGGGTCTGGGAACGGAAAAAGCACTTACACTATTCATTCCCAACACTTATGAATTTTATTGGAATACGGATGCACGAACAATTTATGGAGCGCATGTTCAGGCGAATACCTTTTGTTCTGGGAAGGCTAACCGCGATGAAAAAGCAGCAGCATTTGAGTATGAGCAGGCCTGAGGTTGTGATCCTGGCATCCATCATTGAAAAAGAAACCAATAAAAATGATGAAAAAGCACGTATCTCAGGCGTTTACGTAAACCGCCTGGATCGAAACTGGCTGCTGCAGGCCGATCCTACCCTTGTATATGCTTCAGGCGACTTCGGGCTTACCAGGGTGCTGAATGTGCACAAAGAGATCGATTCACCATATAATACTTATATGTATCCCGGGACTGCCACCCGGCCCGATATGCATTCCATCAATTTCTTCTGTGGATGCTGTTTTAAACACAGAAGATCACGATTACTTTTTCTTCTGCGCCAAAGATGATCTTTCAGGTTACCACGTTTTTGCCAGGTCAATTACACAGCACAACCGCAATGCCCGACGCTATCGTCAGGCCATTGAAAACCGTAAATAATAATCAACTCAGCTTATGCCAGAAATCTATCGTGCTTGCTTTCATAACCTTCCAGGCAAGATCAATAGGTTAGTGATGATGGTACTCCTGCTATGTTTCAGTTTAAACCTCATGGCACAGGAAGACACAAGTTCGATAAATCGTAAAAAGCTGAATTTCCTGATTATTGGTGGTGCTGCCGTTTATACAGGGACCATGATCGGATTATACCAACTCTGGTATAAGGATTATCCCCAATCTTCATTCCATTTTACATCTGATGGCAAGGAATGGATGGGCCTTGATAAGCTGGGACATGTCACCACTTCATATTGGGTGGGCCGGATAGGATATCATTCCCTGAAGTGGGCCGGGGTGAAAGAAAAACATGCAGTATGGTATGGAGGTACTGTGGGCTTGTTCTTTCTGACAACTGTTGAGATCTTTGACGGATTTTCTGCCGAATGGGGCGCATCGCTTGGCGATCTCATTGCCAATGCAGCCGGGGCAGGCTTATTCATCGGGCAACAGCTGGGCTGGAAAGAGCAACGATTCATCATTAAATTCTCATATCATCCCACAGATTATGCACAATATAACCCGGAGGTGCTTGGGAGAACATCATGGGAGCGGATCATTAAAGACTATAACGGACAAACATATTGGCTCTCCGGAAATATACACTCATTCCTCAGGGAGGAGTCGCGATTCCCAAAATGGCTAAATATTGCCGCAGGTTACGGTGCTAAAGGCATGACCGGGGGAAGTGAAAATCCCACGGAAATAGACGGTGAACCTATACCTGAATTCAAAAGAACCAGTCAGTATTTTCTCACTCTCGATGTAGACCTGACCAAGATCCCTACACGTTCAAAATTTTTGAAAGGTCTTTTTACCATTCTTGGCTTTATAAAAATACCGATGCCAACACTGGAATATAATTCAGAAGACAGTTTTGTATTCCATTATCTGTATTTTTGACCCATGCAAGATCTAAAAACCATTTTCTGGGACTGGAACGGAACCCTGCTCAATGATACTCATATTTGCATTGATGCGATGAATATCTTGCTCAGGGAGAGAAAAAAGAAAGAACTGGATGAAGAGGTTTACAGGGATATATTCACATTTCCGGTAAGGGATTATTATGTAAAAGCTGGCTTCGATTTTACTGAGGAACCCTTTGAGATACCTGCCATTGAATTTATTGAGAACTATGATAATATGGTAAGGAGTGCAGCATTGTTCGGGGATGCAAGACAGGCCCTCGAAACTTTTAAAAACGAGGGATATATCCAGATGATATTATCAGCCATGCAGAATGAATTCCTTCACGATCTTGTCAATAACCACCAGATCAATCATTACTTCAGCCGGATCTCAGGTATTGATAACCACTATGCATCGGGCAAGGTTGACAATGCCAGGAAGCTGATCGCTGGTCTGGATGGCCAATCTGCTGAGATCATCATGATCGGAGATACGGTTCACGACCATGAAGTAGGTGAAGAACTCGGGATCCGGGTAATTTTAGTTTCCAGGGGCCATCAGTCGGAAGAGCGCCTGAAAAAAACCGGGCGGGAAGTGGCCCAGAATTTTGATGAAGTCATAAAAATTTGTCCACTCATAAATCCAGCAAATGAAAAAGGTTAAAAAAGTTGAAGAGGTCATAAATAGCCAACTTATCAAACCCGGTGATGTGATTTATACGGGAGGAAATGCAGCCACTCCCCAGGTATTGCTCAACCAGCTTGCCCTTGAAGATTCAATCAAAGATGTTGATGTGCTCAGCCTGCTTTTACTTGGTGATATTGCAGAACTCTTTTCAGAAGATAGCTGCAAAAGAATCACACACAGGATTATGTTTAACGGGGAGCATTCGCGGGAGGCTATGAACAGCGGAAGAGCCACATACCAGTTGATGCACCTGTCAGACATTCCCAGGCAATTGCGCGAGAACATTAAACCCAATGTTGTCTTGCTGCAGGTGAGCGGGCCGGACAATGGAGGAAACTATAGTTTCGGCACAACAGTAGAAGGAATCAAAGCAGCGGTAGATTCTGCAAAGGCCAAAGGCGGCCTTGTGATCGCTGAATGCAATAAAAAAATGCCCTTCATCCTGGGGACGACCCTACATAGCTCCGATGATCGACTATCTGCTGGAGGTAGATTATGACCTTCCGGTAAGCCCTGTCCATGACCCTGACGAACGTGCCAATAGGATCGGGAGTCTTATCGCAGAACTGTTCATCAAAGACGGGAGCACTTTGCAATATGGGATAGGTGAAGTGCCGGAAGCTGTCACCACTGCCATCATAAAAAAAGGGGTGAAAGATTTGGGCATCTATACCGAGTTGTTTTCAGATGCCATGCGAACTCTGGTCGATAAAGAGATCGTAAACAATCGCTTCCTGCGGAATAATTTTGCAGTATCCAGCATTTTCCTTTCTGGCGACAGCACAAGGCTATGAGTGGCTTCATTTCAACAGTTCTGTACAAAGCCGGCCTTCCGATCAAACCAATAATGTGATGTATATCTCTGCGCAGCCTAAGATGACGGCCATCAATTCAGCCATGGGTGTTGACCTCCACGGTAATATCTGGGCAGACAGCCTTGATGCGAGGAAAATTTACAGCGGCATCGGCGGACAGGCAGATTTCTTGAGAGGATCCTATCTCTCGGAAGGAGGTACACCCATCATCGCAATGAAATCGACCACAGATAAAGGCCATCACAAGATCATGGATAAATGCCCTGAAGGCATCACTACCACTGCTATTGCTGCTGATCCGATAGTCATTGTAACTGAGAACGGGGCTTTCAATCCCAGGGGTTTAAATATAGCAGAACATGCTATAGGTATTGCACACCTGGCGGCACCAGAGCAACGCGACCATCTGTTAAAAACAATCTATGAAAGCAAAGCTTTTCATAAACCCAGGCAAGCACTGAAAGAAGTAAGCCCAAAAGGATTTGTGGCTTATGATAAAGTGTTTAACTAAAAAAGGGGAGCCTAGTCCGACTCAGGGAGTATGGTTTCTTTGAGGTTGCCCCTCAGATATCTTTCTTTTTTAAATACAATACCCTGGTCGTCATAGTAAACCCACATGCCATCCTTGAGGTTGTTTTTATACATCCCTGAGACTTCCGGGAATCCGTTCTGATGATACACCAGCATCAAACCTTCCAGTTTATCATCAATGTAAGTAGCCTTTAATTTGAGTTTACCATCGGTGAAGAAGCGTTTCCATTCACCGTTCTTAAGGCCTGCTTTATAAGGTATCTCCTCCGCCACATCGCCTTTCGGGTAGAAGTTGACCACAGTTCCCTCAAGCAAGCCGTTCTCATAATGTTCATTTGAGAGTAATACCCCATCAAAGTCGCTGTAATAAACCCACGTACTGTCTTTCTTTTTGTCGAGATAGTTCCCTTCTGCCATCAAACGGCTGTTTTCGTGAAATACTTTTGTTCGCGATCTTCTGCCATTATCATACATTTCTGAAATCGCTTTCACCTTGCCATTTGCATAATAGTATGTGAAGGTGCCCACCGGTTTGTTATCGATAAATCGACCTTCAAACTTCAGTTTCCCATTGACGTCATAGGCCTTCCAATTCCCCTGTCTGCGGCCCTGATCATCAACCTGGTTAATGTCTTTATTCACCAGTTCCTGTGAAAAGCCGGGAAGTACGATCAAAACTAGAGAAATGATGAGCAAGACTTTTTTCATGAGATGCTTTATTAGGCTAACGCGTTCTGGGAAGATTTATTTAAGCAAGAATAAAATTGCTTAATTTTGCTTCAACCCAACATAAATGTTTTGATGCAAATATACACAGACGCATTAAAAAATTTATACAGAGGCTCCCTCTGACCCATAAAATTAATTATTTTCAGAGGAAATTTACTAATTCTCATATATCTGTGAACACCTACTCATCAAAGCTTCTGGAACAGTGTGTAAATGAGCTGTCGCGTTTACCAGGAATTGGCCGGAAAACGGCACTCAGGCTTGCCTTGCACCTGCTGAAACAGGAAGATGTTTCGGTTGACAATCTAACCACTGCCATTGCAGATATGAAAGGAAAGATCAACTACTGCAAGATCTGCAATAACCTTTCTGATGGCGAGGTTTGTCAGATCTGTGAAAATCACAAAAGGGATAGCAGCCTGGTTTGTGTGGTTTCTGATATCAGGGATATCCTGGCCATCGAGAAAACCGCCCAGTTTGGCGGAGTTTATCATGTGCTGAATGGCATTATCTCTCCCATCGATGGTGTCGGACCAAACGACCTGAATATCGACCCATTGATAGAACGTGTGTCAGGAGGAAACATCAGGGAAATCATTTTTGCACTATCAAGTACAATTGAAGGCGATACAACCAGTTACTATATCTTCAAAAAGATCAGTGAATACAATGTTTCCGTGAGCACCATTGCACGGGGCATCTCTGTGGGTGATGAACTGGAATACGCTGATGAAGTGACCCTTGGCAGGTCGATCATGAACAGGATGCCTTACCAGACCGGATTAAAATAAGGTTTGTACACCGGGATAATCGTCCGAATCTTCCTCTTCTCCATTGTCATTAAAAAGATCCAGCTGCTTTTCAGTAATGTAATATTCTTCAGGAACGTCATCTGCAAAATTTGAGATATATTTCCTGATCATTTTCTTGATCAGTTTATTCGGGGTGGTCTTGCGGGCATGGCAATAATTAATGAGCGAGCGCTTCTGTTTGTATGATAAACGGATACGAATCTCGCTATATCTTACTTTTTTCCTCTTTTTTGATTTCCCTGCTGCCATGCTTATTGATTAACATGGCCAAATTAAGAAATTTTCGGGGGTGCTTAGAGCAGGGTTTGTATTTTGTTGATAACTTCTCCTGCCAGATTATCAGCATTTTCCGCTGTGTTGCTCTCAGCATAAATGCGGATAATTGGCTCTGTATTTGATTTACGCAGATGGATCCATTCCTTATCAAATATGATCTTCACCCCATCGATAGTGATCACCTCCTGATCGGCATATGCATTTTCGACCGCCTTCAGCACGGAATCCACATCGATCTCAGGTTTAAGTTCGATCTTATTCTTTGAGATGTGGTATTCCGGATATCTTGCACGAAGTTCGGAGCATTTAAGGTCTTCCCTGGCAAGAAATGTGAGAAAGAGTGCAATGCCTACCAGGGCATCTCTTCCAAAGTGCAGACCGGGATAGATCACGCCCCCGTTTCCTTCACCACCGATCACTGCATCCACCTCCTTCATGAGGTTGACTACGTTCACTTCCCCTACCGCTGAAGCAAAATACTTCCCTCCGGCTGATTCGGTGATATCGCGCAGGGCTCTGGTAGATGAAAGATTTGAGACAGTATTGCCTCTGGTTTTCTGAAGGATATAATCAGCCACAGCCACCAGCGTATATTCTTCACCGAACATTTTGCCTTGCTCGGTAACAATAGCCAGGCGATCAACGTCGGGGTCGACCACAAAGCCCAGGTCAGCTCCTTTAGCCTGAACTTCACCGGCAATTACTGTGAGGTTTTCAGGTAAGGGCTCTGGATTGTGCGGAAAATGACCAGTAGGGTCACAATATAATTCAGTGATTTTCGAAACACCAAGGGCTTTCAATAGTGGAGGAAGCGATATTCCTCCTGTAGAATTCACGCAATCGAGCGCAACATGAAAGTCACGTTTTTCAATCAAATCCTTGTCCACTAAAGGTAAATCCAGGATTGCATCAATATGCTCTTGTATGGCATTTGCATCCTCCGAATAGGTTCCAAGATCTTTTATTTCAGCGAAATCAAACGCATTCTTTTCAGCAAGTTCAAGGACCCTGGCACCATCCTCTGAAGAAATAAATTCACCTTTCCCATTTAGGAGTTTCAGGGCGTTCCATTGTCCAGGATTATGGCTGGCTGTTAAGATAATCCCGGCCTGTGCCTTCGCGAAAACTACCTTCATTTCAACTGTCGGTGTGGTGGATAAGCCCACATCAATCACATCCACCCCCATGCCCATCAGCGTACCACAAACCAGCTTATTTACCATCTCGCCTGAAACGCGGGCATCCCTGCCAACAACAAATGTATGTTGGTCTTCTGTTTCATTTTCAGCAACAAATCTCGCAAATGCAGAAACAAATTTCACGATATCAACCGGAGTTAAGCCTTCTCCCGGCTCACCACCAATGGTACCGCGAATTCCGGAAATAGATTTGATCAGGGTCATAGGGATGCGTTTGAGTCAATCGCAAAGATAGGAAAAGAAGAGCGAAGAGCGAAAAGCGAAGAACGAAGAACGAAAAGCGAGGATCGAAGATCGAAAAGGGAGGATCGAAGAAGAAGCTTCCATTAGAACCACTTTCGTCTTTTAAAAATGATCAACAGAATTATACCAATCAGGAGCATGACCCCCAAAACCATAAAATATCCCCATTCCCATCCGAGTTCCGGCATATTTTCGAAATTCATGCCATAGATACCTGCCACAAATGTTAGCGGAATAAAAATAGCCGCCATGATGGTGAGGGTGGTCATCACCTGGTTCATGCGATGTCCCTGCATCGAAAAGTATAGGTTCTCTGCTGAATCCAGCCGTAACTCCATACTCTCAACTTCTTCCACCAGATACAGGCAGCTGTTTTTTAAGTCATAAAAATATTTCTGCTGTTCAGGTTTTATGATTGCCGTTGAAGTCTTTTCAATGCTTTGCAATGCCTCTTTCATGGCAAAAATATTTTTCCTTATCATCTGAAGTTTCCTTTTATATGCCTCAATCCTGTTTATGATTGAAGGATCGGCAGCAGAAGCCTTCAGAGGATTGGCCGTATCTTTCACAGTTTCTTCCAGTTGTTCAACAGTAGTGAAATAATTTTCTAATATCCCTTCCACCAGAAGGAATAAAAGAAAATCAGGGCCTTTCTCCCTTACGAGACCATTATGTTCACGAATTCTTACACGTACATGTTCAAAATGGTCTCCTTTTTTTTCCTGGAATGAATAAAGGACCTGATGGCCCAGGATAAAACTGATGTGCTCTATATCAAAATCAAGATCACTTACTGGCAATATGGATTTTACTGAAAAGAAAAGATAATTATCCAGTTCCTGCAATTTTGTTCTCTGGTTTGTATCTATAATATCCTGAACAATAAATCTCGGCATCTTGATGCTGGATCCTATTTTCTTGATCAGGGAAACGTCATGTACGCCGTGAATATTAAGCCATGACGTTTTTTCCTGACTACCAACAAATCCACTATTTGGCACTTTAAAATTCCGGTCTTCTTCATATGTCTCACTATCATATACAAATAGCTGTATCGCAGGTTTATCAAGGTACTGTTTCCCAATAAACTCTATATCATGAGGGTTGCTAACCCTATGCGTTTTTCTTTTCTCTATTTTCATTTAGGTCCGTTTTATAAACCACTGTACGATAGGGGAATGGGATTTCAACACCTTCCATGTCGAAACGCTGTTTTACAGTCTTGTGCAGATCCGTCATCATGCTATAGGCATTGTCGTTGCCATCAGTCCAAACATATGCCTTCAGGTCGACAGAAAAATCAGACAATCCAATAACACGGACGAGAACGGGATTTACATCTTTCTTTTTTTCTTCCCTGGTCCTTACATCTTTGAATAAAGGATGATTCTGTGCTTCATCCTGGATAATGGCAATGGCTTTATCAATGTCGGAATCGTAGCTGATACCAAAGCATACATGTTTCCTTATCCTGGTATCAGTAACATTGCTATTGATGATCGTATCATCACTGATGATGCTGTTAGGTACCAGGATCCTGCGGTTTTCATAGTCCTTTATTACCGTATGCCTAAGTGTAATTTCTTCTACGATTCCTTTCTTAGTTCCACCAAATTCGACTGTATCTCCTACCCTGAACGGTTTAAAAATAAGAATAAATATCCCGCTGATTATATTTGAAAATGCCTTCTGTGAAGCAAAGCCAATGATTGCTGCAAAAATACCTGCCCCGGCAAACAGTGCTGTTCCTAAGGTCCTTAGAGATGGAATCTTGTAAAAAATGATGATGATGGCAGCGGTATAAATTAATAAACTGACCGAATTTTTAACAAAAGAGAAATTCGTCGGATCTGTCATGATCATGGCAGAGTAACGCTTAATAAAGTGATTCAGGAACTTTCGCAGTATTGATGATACCAAAAATGCAGCAAGAATCACGATCACTATGAAGACTCCATACCGGAGATATTCATTGTCAATAAAATCAAGTAACATTTTCTAAAGATAACTAATATCCTAATAAATATGCAAAAATAAGTGGCCAGGAATAATTAGGTACCCCAATGAGAATCCACAATTACCTTTACTATTGCAGATGACAAAAAAGCATTACTTTTGCCATGAACAATATTGCTGTTGAAATAGCCGGAAATGACAGAAGAATTTCTTCCATATGACAATGAGGAACTGATCGCCCGTTTCGAGAAAATGGTGGAACAAAACGATACCATCTTTTTCGATGTTGACCAGTTTGAGGCCATCATCGATCATTATTTCGAAAGGAACGAGGTGAACATGCTCAATACTGCCGTTAATTATGCTATGGAGCAATATCCGGCAAACACCATGGTGCATCTGAAGAGGGCAAGGTTGCTAATGCTACAGGGAAAATATAAGCGTGCGCTGAAGCTGTTGAACGACCTGGAAGAGATCGAACCCGCCAACACGGAGATCTTTTATACAAAGGCTTCATTGTACTCTTATCAAAAGCAATATAAACATTCAGTAAGGGAATATGAAAAGGCCCTGCTTGCCGGAGAAGAGCCCGACGATATTTATATCAGCATTGCTTTTGAATATGAAAATATGGGCGACTATGCCATGGCCATTAAATACCTGAAAAAAGTACTCAGGATCAATCCCGGGCAGGATGCCGCCATCTATGAACTTTCTTTTTGCTTTGAAATAGATAACCGCCTCGAAGAAGCAGTTGATTTCTTTAACCTCTTTCTCGACAGCTACCCCTATTCCAAAACAGCCTGGTTCAATTTAGGTATTGCCTACAATCAGCTCGACCTGTATGAGAAGGCGGTGGAGGCCTACGACTTTTCCATTGCCATTGAACCCTCTTTTTCATCGGCCTATTTTAATAAAGCCAATTCTCTGGCCAATCTTGAGCATTACAATGCTGCCATCCGTGTTTATAGAGAAACTTTTGATCACGAGGAGCCGGAGGCGATGACACATTATTATATAGGTGAGTGCTATGAGAAGATGAGTAAATTTGAGCAAGCCATGGATGCTTATAAACTGGCACTCGAGCTCGACGACAAGCTGTCGGAAGCCTGGATGGGTGCAGGTATCTCCAGGGATGAGCTCGGACAAACCATGGAAGGTTTGCAGTTTATGGAGAAAGCCCTTGAACTTGAAGACATCAATCCTGAATACTGGTATATCCTTGGAGATACACAAGTAAAAGCAGGTCTGAAAGACAAAGCCAGGATCTCCTACCGCAAGGTTTGCGAACTGGATCCTTTAAACCCCGACGTATGGGTTGATCTTGCTGAACTGTCTGTGGCAGAGGATAAACTGGATGAAGCGCTTAGCATCCTTGATAAAGGGATAGAATCCGATCCGCGCAATGCTAGCATCCTATACCGTAAAGCAACCTATCTGCTCAAAAGTGGAAAAACGAGAGAAGCATACTCCTGCATAGAAGATGCACTGGGAATTGATTTTAATAAACACGCAGAATTGTTTGAATATATGCCGCTGCTGAAAGAGGATACCAACATTGTCAACCTGATTGAATTACATAAGGTGAGAAAGAAGAAGTAGGCATTGGGCATTGGGCATTGGGCGTTAGGCGTTAGGTAGAAAACACTGAATCACTGAAACACTGCCCGCCTACGCAAAAGCTCCGGCGGGTAAAAAAACACTGAAACCATGTAAATCAGATGCAAAAAGTTAAATTCTATATATTCCTGGTATTAAAAGGCATGGCCATGGGTGCGGCAAATGTGATCCCGGGAGTATCGGGAGGAACCATTGCCCTGATCACAGAGATCTTCGAGCGCCTGATCGATGCAATTAAATCTTTCGATCTGAGGGCTCTCAGACTGTTATTGAAAGGAAAATTCGGAGAGTTTGCCCGCTATACCGACCTGTATTTTCTGCTTGCCATCGCGGCAGGTATACTTATTGCCATCGTCAGCCTGGCGCGTCTCTTCGATTTTCTGTTCAGGGAGTACCCGGTATATATCTGGGCTTTCTTTTTCGGGCTGGTGCTGGCTTCTGTATATTTTGTTGGACGAAGGATCACAAAAGTAAATGCTGCCGTTGTAATAACTTTCATTCTTGGGACAGCCATTGCAATCTTGATCTCATTTATGAGCAAAGGACAGGAAAACGATAATTTCTTTTACCTGATGATCTGTGGTGTGGCTGCCATATGCAGCATGATCCTGCCAGGTCTTTCAGGGTCTTTCATCCTCTTTATCATGGGAAATTATCGCCTGGTGGTGATCGACGCCGTTAACGAACGTGATATTGGCATCCTGATCCCTGTGTTTATCGGCGCTGCAGTTGGCCTGATTGCTTTTGCACATATACTTTCGTGGGTATTCAAAAAATTCAGGAATGAGACCATCGCCATCCTCACAGGCTTTATTTTAGGATCGGTAAGCATCCTCTGGCCCTGGCAAAAGGTGGAATACCTTTCCGATGGTGCCGGCAATTTAATCCTGAAGGACGGGGAGCAGGTGATTACTCATTACACACGCTATTTGCCGCAACAAATAGATACTGAATTCTGGATCGCCATGGCCTGTATTCTCTTTGGCATTATCAGCATCTGGGGAACAGAAGTGCTGGCAAAAAAGAAGGCCTGATGGATCATTACGGACTAATCGGCAACCCGGTTTCACATTCATTATCAGAGAAATACTTCACTGACAAATTCAAGATCGAAGATATAGATGCCCGGTTTGAGCGTTTCTTACTCAACGATATCCATGCATTGCCACAATTGCTGGCAGCATATCCGAAGCTGAAAGGATTGAGTGTGACGAGTCCGTATAAAACCACTGTGATCGATCACTGCCATGAGCTGGACGTGCTTGCTGAAAATCTAGGCGCAGTAAATACACTGAAGATTCGTAAAGAAAATGGGGAACTTCGTATTAAAGGATATAATACCGATGTAGAAGGCTTTGCGGCTGCTCTCCTGCCCTTACTGGGAAACAAGAAACCTGATACACTTATCCTGGGTAGTGGTGGGGCTGCCAGGGCGGTGGTGTATGCATTGAGAAAGCTTGGGTTGAGGTCAACAGTGGTTTCGCGCAAAGCCGGAAAAGGGAAGATAATATATGCAGATGTGGATGACAGGATCATCTCCTCTCACAAACTGATCATCAATGCTACTCCTCTGGGCATGGTCAGGTATCCTGAGTCTTTCCCGGATATCCCTTATGATCATCTCACTTCAGATCATCTGCTTTTTGATCTGATCTATAATCCCGCCGAAACGGCTTTTATGGCAAAAGGCAAAAGGCAAAAGGCAAAAGTGGAAAATGGGTTAGTGATGTTGCAGGCGCAGGCAGAGAAGGCGTGGGAGATATGGAGCCTATGATATCTGATATTTGAAATCTGAAGTTTGAAATTTAACACTACTTCGAAAATCGCTCAATCGCTCAATATCAATGCTCTTCTTCAGCATTAAGGAAGCTGCCTTGGCACAAAAAAACCCCTGCTGTTTCCAGCAAGGGTTTTGGTTTTGGTTTCGCTTATTTGATTATTACTTCTTAATTTCGTCTTTCTTGTCTTTGTTTTCTTTTGCCTCTTCTAACATTGGCAATTTCGATTGTGCTTCAATAGTTTCGTCAACTACAAAGTGTTCCATTTTTACAGAAGGTTTAAATTCAATAGTATTCTCATTAGACCTTGATAACATCAATTGCCCATTACGTAGCATACCATTCTGGTAATACAGGCCTTCACCCTGCGCATTTGGATCCCCGTCATTAACAAGTCCACGTTGGATCTTTTCAGTATAATCTGATGCAATCACATCAGCCGGGAGGCTCATATTCTCATAGCCTTTACGCTTGCCAATGGCAATCCAGCTATACTGCACATTGCTTTTGCCATCATTATTCTCTGCAACTGAAAATCCTTTGCCATCAACCTTATCCAGGTAAACACCATTTGTTTGCCCGATAGGTGTTATAGTAACAACAATAGGTTCGGTAGAGGAAACCACATTGGCAAAAGCATCATCAAAATTGATCTTTGATTTTCCATTTTGCATTTGACCAACACCATACGTCTGCACTGTCATTTCTGTAGAAACGAGAGTATACATTACATTGTTCTGTCCGTTGTTGTCTTGCTGCAAGTGCACATCTGCACCGGTGCGGTACATATCTCCATGGGCATATATTCCATAATTTTCTCCCTCAGCATACAGGCCATAGACATTACCATTTATGGTGGCACCAAAAAGATCACCATAAACACCTATTCCAATACTGGAAGATGGTTCTGTTGAAGATTTTCCAGCCCCAGTACCAATGGCGTTTGTAAAGTATCCTCCATAATTGGCAGAGGCACTACTTCTATAACCAAGAGATCCCCATTGAAAACTGCTTGCACCAATAATGGCCCCAGATCTAACTGATTGATTTTGTGTATATCCTGCTACTCCAAATGAATAAGTAGTTCCCTGCTGGTTAAATCCTACAACCCCACCAATGGTAGAATTATATCCATAACCGTTTCCGGCTTCACCGCTGTTTTGATTACCAACACCTCTAATGGCATAATCACCTGGACTCAGGTTAGATGATGAAATTCCCAATTGCCCATATACAGCTGATGTAGATGTTCCCAAAGCACCAAAGAAATCTTCAGCTCCATATTCACCGTAAACACCATAGTTTGTGTTCCCAATTCCTCCAAAATTAGGAGAAGCTGCATTCCCCTCAGCACCGTAAACACCCCAGTCGGAAGAAGTTCCATCCATACCCAAGGCACCCCAATGATAATCTGTTTCTCCCGACCTTCCATAAGCACCATAGCCTGATGCTCCCAAAGATCCACGATTCTCGGATGGATAATGTTGGCCGTACATTCCATGAAATTGTGAGCCAACATGACCGTAGTTTCCATATTGAGGGTTAGGAGGAACAGGATCTACAAAACTAACATTCATGCCATATACTCCAGTACCCAGGCCATATGACCATCCACCCACAGCAATAATTCCAGAAGGATTGGATGTACTTGACATGGAAACCTGTATACCCCTGGCATTCCCCAGATGTTGAGTGTTTTCAATAGATAGTGCACGTGATTCCGCGTCAGTTTTTAGAACATGAGCTGAAGTAGTCCCTTGATAGTCGTGCCAAAGCCTGCCTGTTGGAGCGATCATCCAGAAATCCTTGTAAGAGGTAGAACTCATACTCCAATAAGGGTTGGAAGCCACGCCCCAGATATCATGATAAAACATTTCTGTGCCTTCATAAGCCCATCGTATCATGGGGGCATAGTTAGATTCACCATTAATAAAAAGCCTTCCCGGCCTCCCGCTAACAGCAATACTATCAACTGCCCATATTGCTCCATTCACATCCAGATCAGCTCCGGGAGTTGTTGTTCCTACGCCTACATTTCCGGTATTGTAATAAATATCACTTCCAACCTGTGTCCAGTATCCTGCCGGAGTGGATCCGTCAGTGAGTTTTTCCCAAATTGGAGATGCTGGTGTTCCCGTATTGTAATAAAAACCGGGCGTACTGTTCGTTTGATAGATGATCATACTTGTAGCCGGACCAAGCCCATCTAAAATAGTCCTTTGAGCCAATGTCATCCTTGGGAAAAGAAAACCCTTGGATGTAGATTGAACATCCAGCATGGCAGATGGATCAGCCGTCGCTGCAGGAATATCTGAAACAAGAACCTGCGAAAATGCACCATGGCTTATAAAGACCACAGCAAGTGCCATAAAAATGAGGTGTATTTGCTTTTTCATACCTTTGATTTTGTCAATTATAATGCCTTATACTCAGCATGTACAAATATAAGGCAAATTAAATCCTATTTTATCCGTTTTTACACGTAAGTGTTCCTACGTAAATTCTCACAAAAGGTTGTAGAAATTTACATATTACTCTACGAAATAAATAATTATTTTAAATTTTTATTAGAGGTTCAGCACAAACTTAACAACATTGGCTTGTTAATAAATAGTCTTAAATTGCACTTCAAATGAGAATGAAAAGGTTCATCAAAGTACTTGGACCCGGGATTGTTATATGCCGGGGCAGCCATTGGTGTTTCCCACCTGGTACAATCTACTCGTGCCGGAGCTGGTTTTGGGTTCGACCTGATCTGGATCCTCATCCTGGTTAATGTGATGAAATACCCATTCTTCGAATTTGCTCCCCGCTATGCAACCTCAACAGGTGGAAGCCTGATCGACGGCTATAAAAAATTGGGTCATGTGGGCAGTCATTGCATTTGCCCTGCTCACCCTGGCCACCATGTTCACCATTCAGGCAGCAGTAACCATAGTAACCGCCGGACTGGTAGCCAATGTGTTTCACTCTCACTGGGCGTTGTACCACTAAGCGCAATCATCCTGGGATGCACCGTATTGATCCTGATCATTGGAAAATATGCCGTCCTTGACAAACTGATCAAACTGGTGATCATTGTACTTGCCATCTCCACCATCATCGCTGTGATTTATGCATTCGGACACGGTTATCATCCCAAAGCCGAATTTATCCATCATTTCGACTGGTTGAACCGCATCGATATCCTTTTCCTGATCGCTTTTATTGGCTGGATGCCGGCCCCGATCGATGTATCCGTATGGTCATCTCTATGGACAGTTGAAAAATCGAAGAACTTGAATTTCAAGCCAAAGCTAAGGGAGAGCCTGATGGATTTCCGAATAGGATATATAGGCACAGCTTTTCTGGCACTTTGCTTCCTTTTGCTGGGCGCCTTGGTCATGAATGGCAGCGGGGAAGAATTGTCTTCCAACGGCACTGAATTTGCCGGACAGCTCATCAATATGTACACGGTCAATATCGGAAGTTGGTCGCATCCAATCATCGCCATCGCTGCCCTGATGACAATGTTCAGTACCACGCTGACCGTGATGGATGCTTATCCGAGGGTACTGCAACCCATCACCACAACACTTATCCCAAGATTGAGGAAGGTAAAAAGAGAACATGGCATGATCTACTGGATGTGGATCATTATTGTTATGACGGGTGCACTGATTCTTCTGAGATATTTTGCCACTTCCATGACATTGATGGTAGATGTGGCCACCACCCTCTCATTCATCACTGCTCCCATCCTCGCCTTCATGAACTACCGGGTGATTACCAGCAAGCATGTACCCGAAAATGATCGTCCAGGATTCTGGTTACGACTATGGGCCTGGGCAGGCATCGTCTTTCTGTCGGTCTTCACCCTGTTTTACATTGCATGGAGACTGCAGTTGATCGCTTTATAGTAAGAAAGGGGGTTATTCCTTCAATGTTGATTTAATTGGTCTACCTTCATTCCAAAGTGGCATCCTGGCATCGCTAATAACTGCTGGCATCATCGGAAAGCTATGCCTGAAACTTATTTGAATTATATCCAATCTTCAGAAAGGATATCACCACGGATTCCAACAACGGTTTTCTTGATCGGAATCTTACGTGATGCATTTGCAGCTGCCATTTGGGCCATTTGCAGCAATCCGCCACAACAGGGCACCTCCATCATCATCACATGCAGCGTATTGATCTTTGCTTCATCGATCATGGCAGTGAGTTTTTGTATATAGGTTTCAGTACCTGAATCAAGCTTTGGACATGCAATGGCCAGGCTTTTCCCCTTCAGGTGTTTAGAGTGGAAATTGCCCAGTGAAAAAGCTGTACAATCAGCAGCAAGCACAACATCGGCATTATGAAAATATGGCGCATTCGGATTGATCAGATGCATTTGCACCGGCCATTGTCTGAGAGCTGATGGCTGCTCGCTGCTTTCTGTTTCAGCAGCATTGTTAACAGCATCCGTATCTATGTCGAAAACTACGGTAGCACCACCCGGGCATCCGCCTCCGCATCCGGTGCTTTCACCTTCATCTTTTTCATGAACTTTCTGCTTCACTTCGTCAACCGTATATCCAAGGTCATCCTTTTGCTCAAGAAAGCCAATGGCTTCCTTTAAAAATCCGGTTTCCCCATGCTCACGCAAATGCTTGAGGTGGGCAACAACGGTATTGAAACCATGCTTGATGATCTCTCCCATCACTGCAGTTTCATTATACGGTTCGGCTTCGCGTACTTCTATCTCAATGGCTCCTTCCGGGCAATCACCAATGCAGGCTCCGAGTCCATCACACATCAGATCACTGATCAGGCGTGCCTTTCCATCGATCATCTGAAGTGCCCCTTCCGGGCATCCGGGGATGCATAATCCGCAACCATTGCACTTTTCTTCATCTATTTTTATAATCTCTCTTTGCATCGTTTAATATTTTCGGTATTTAATTACGCAAATATATTATTAATAATCCAAATGGTATATATCTTAAACAAATTTTTAGGTAAATATTATGAACTTCAGACTTCAGACTTCAGATATCAATACTCCAGGTATTTATCCAATGTCTGCTCTTCCATATAATTACGAAAGTCAAGGGTAAGATTATTGATCACATTATCAAATATGCATTTATCGAAGGGACAGATGGGTTTGTCGAGCGGGCATTTCGTAATCTCGATTTTGCCCTCGATGGCCTCATATATATCAAGAAAGGAAATATCAGTCGCGGCCATCTTCAATGAAAATCCGCCGGAAGGTCCGCGGCTGGAATTGATAAAGTTTTCCTTACCTAAGCGCTGGAACACTTTTGCCACATGATGCCGGGAGCTTGTTGTGAGCTCTGCAATTTGATTAACATTCACAAGTTTATCCGACCTGGCAACCAGGATCATTCCATGAATGGCAATGGATGCGGCTTCACTGAGGCTGAGTAATCTGGACATTGTATTAATTTTAGTAATTAATTACCCAAATGTATATTGCTTTTTTTTCATCAAGAAATAAAAAGCAAGGAAATTTAGCAAAATCGATTAATTTTAAATGAATTCAAATAATATTTCAACTCCTCCATGCACTAAAATTCGACCTCCAACGCTATATTATCCAAATCCTTTAAATATTGTAAATATTCTAATTACTTCAAATACTTCTAAGTACTTCAAGTACTCCAAGTACTCTAAGTACTTTTATGACTTATTTCTTATCTTTGAACCCATAGAAGGAAAACCCGGAGCATGAAACTTTCCATCATTATTGTTAATTATAACGTCAAGCATTTTCTAGATCAATGCCTTACTTCCGTGCGCCGTGCTGTTTCAGGGATCGATGCCGATGTGTGGGTGGTTGATAACAATTCTGTTGATGGGTCAGTGCGCATGGTAAAAGATAAGTTCCCTGAGGTAAAACTTATTGCAAATAAAGACAATGTTGGTTTTTCTAGGGCCAACAACCAGGCTATACGAGAGTCGCAGGGCGAATATGTGCTCCTGCTAAACCCGGACACCATTGTTGAAGATGACACTTTTACCAAGATCATCAGCTTTATGGATAATCATCCGGATGCCGGTGGTCTGGGCGTGAAAATGATCGATGGAAAAGGGAATTTCCTTCCGGAATCTAAGCGCGGGCTTCCTACGCCGGACGTAGCATTTTACAAGATCTTCGGTTTATCAAAGCTGTTCCCGAAATCAAAAACTTTTGGTAAATATCACCTGGGGTACCTCGACAAGGATGAGATCCACGAAGTGGAGATCCTGTCGGGAGCATTTATGTTTATGCGCAGGGAGGCATTAGACAAAACAGGTTTACTGGATGAGGAATTCTTCATGTACGGGGAAGACATTGACCTCTCCTACCGCATCATCAAAGCAGGATACAAGAACTATTATTTCCCTGAAACCAGGATCATTCATTACAAAGGAGAGAGCACTAAAAAGAGCAGTGTGAATTATGTGTTCGTGTTTTACAGGGCCATGGTCATCTTTGCAGGAAAGCATTTCTCACAAAAGAATGCCCGGCTGTTCTCCATCCTGATCAACCTGGCCATATGGCTTCGTGCTTCCCTGGCCATCGTGAGCCGCTTCTTCAAAAAGGCTATCCTGCCACTTCTCGATATTGCTCTGATATTTGCTGGCATTTATTTTATCAAGGAATACTGGGAAACAAAGGTGATCTTCCCTGAAGGAGGCAGTTACCCTGTAGAATTTATCACAATCACCGTTCCCATCTATATTTTTATCTGGCTGTTTTCTGTGTATCTAAGCGGAGGGTACGACCGGCCTATTCGATTGATCAAAATTTTTCAGGGTATTGCCCTGGGCACAGTTTTTATCCTGGTAGTATATGCTCTATTAAGCGAATCATATCGATTTTCGAGGGCGATCCTTATCCTGGGCGCCGTATGGGGATTAACAGCCATGACCATTTTGCGCCTGATTCTTCACCTGAGCGGATTTAAAAGGTACCGTATCGGTGGGGAAAGCAAGAATAAACGATTCATAATTGTTGGTCAGAAAGATGAAGCTGAACGGGTGGCAGAACTTTTGCATAAAACCTGGCTTACACCGGTGTTTGTAGGATTGGTGAGTATAAAGAACAATACAGAAAAAGGTGACCAATTCATCGGGACCATTGACCAGCTCCCAGAGATCATCCCCATCTACAAGATCTCTGAGGTAATTTTCTGTTCTAAAAATCTCCCTCACCAGGTGATTATTGACAAAATGTCGGAACTGCAGCATTTGCGGATCGATTTTAAGATCGCTCCAGAAGACAGTCTTTCCATCATTGGGAGCAACTCAATTAATACTTCCGGCGACCTGTATACTGTCGATATCAATTCCATTTCTTCTACAAGGAATTTAAGGAATAAACGATTCCTTGATATTCTCACTGCACTGGTCCTGTTGATTCTCCTGCCCATCAACGTATTTATTGTGAGAAAACCAGCCGGTCTGCTCAGCAATATCTTCAAGGTGTTTTTTGCCCGCCGATCATGGGTAGGATATAACACTGAAGATCCTGCAGAACTTGAGAAGCTACCTCAAATAAAAACCGGGATACTGCATCCTGAAGATGCTTTCAAGAAAAAACGATTGAATCCTGAAATAACAGGGAAATTAAACCTGATCTATGCCAGGGATTACAGCTTCACTACCGACTTGAATATCATCTTCCGTGCATACAGGCAACTTGGACGAAAGAATTGATTGAACATTAAGTCTGCTCAATTGTATATTTAGATGAATTAAAGAATTATACCATGGCCAATTTTCAGATCGTGATGCCCAAGTTGGGTGAAAGCATTATCGAAGCCACCATTACCAAATGGTTGAAATCACCCGGAGATACCATTGATGAAGATGATGCAATTGTAGAGATCGCAACAGATAAGGTCGATTCTGAGATCCCCTCCCCCGTGGAAGGGACCTTGAGGGAAGTCTTTTTCCAGGAAGGTGATGTAGTGGAAGTAGGCAAGGTCATTGCTGTTATTGAAACAGAAGGTGAGGATTCAGGGGAAGATACAGCTCCGGCAGCTACTGAAGAACCTAAAAAAGAAGAAGTGAAAGTTGAGCCTGTCAAGGTCAGTGAAACTACCTCACATGAAGATGTATCAGAGGCCACACGATTTTATTCACCCCTGGTTAAGAATATTGCGAAAACTGAAGGTATCAGCATGGCTGAGCTTGAAAGCATCAAGGGTTCAGGAAAGGAAGGGCGTGTAACGAAACAGGATATCCTTGATTACCTGAAGGACAAGCCTGCTGCAGCCACTCCTGCCGCTTCTACGCCTGTTGCTAAAGAACCTGGTCCAGCGCCTGCTGCACCACCGGTATTCAGTGGCGCAGGTGATGAGATCGTAGAAATGGGACGCATGCGCAAACTTATCGCCGACCATATGGTGATGTCGAAACAAGTTTCACCTCATGTAACCTCTTTCATTGAGGTGGACATGACCAATGTGGTGAACTGGCGCAATAAGGTAAAAGAAATGGTTATGAAACGCGAAGGGGAAAAGCTGACCTTTACGCCTATCATCATCGAAGCCACTGCCCAGGCCATAAAGGATTATCCCCGAATCAATGCCAGTGTAGACGGCACCAATATCGTCATCAGGAAAAATATTAATATTGGGATGGCAGCAGCCCTGCCCGATGGAAACCTCATCGTTCCTGTAATTAAAAACGCGGACCAAAAAAATTTGCTGGGCATCACCAAAGATGTGAACGACCTGGCCAACAGGGCAAGGGCAAATAAGCTTTTACCGGATGAGATCCAGGGAGGTACGTTCACTACAACCAATTTCGGTTCGTTTGCCAGCATCACCGGCACACCCATCATCAATCAACCACAGGTAGCTATCCTGGGTATAGGAGCCATCCGGAAGAAAGCAGTGGTCATAGAAACGCCGCAAGGTGACATGATCGGCATCCGACATATGATGATCCTCTCCCTTGCTTACGATCACCGTATTGTTGATGGTGCATTGGGAGGCATGTACCTCAAGCGTGTGGCTGATTTGCTGGAGAATTTTGACACTGAAAAGAATATCTGAGCATAATCGAGCAATAAAAAACAATTTCCTGTAAATTCGCGGGGAATCATTAATCTATAATCATCTTTTCATGGAATTGAATTTAAGCAGGCCATTGGCCATTTTCGACCTGGAAACAACAGGTATAAGGGTTGCAACTGATCGCATCGTTGAAATTTGCATCATCAGGGTAGAACCCGACAACAGTACTCAAGTAAAAACTTACCGGGTAAATCCTGGCATCCCAATCCCATTAGATGCGACACTGATCCATGGGATTTCTGATGATGATGTGAAGGATAAGCCTACTTTTAAGGAGCTGGCGGAGGAATTAAACGAGCTTTTAAAGGACTGTGACCTTTCGGGATACAATTCAAATAAGTTTGACATCCCCCTGATTGTTGAAGAATTCCTGAGAGCAGATATAGATTTTGACCTTCGCGACCGCTATTTTATTGATGTGCAAAACATTTTCCATCGGATGGAGCCCAGGAACCTGCGTGCTGCATATAAGTTCTATTGTGATAAGGATCTTATCGACGCCCATTCTGCAGAAGCGGATACGATGGCCACATATGATATCCTGAAAGCACAGCTTGAACGTTATCAGGACACAGATTATGAAGATGCTGATGGAAATGTAAGTAAGCCCATCAAAAACGATATGAAGGCCCTGCATGATTTTTCATACAACACCAAATTCGTAGACCTCATCGGGCATATCGTTTTCAATGCAAAGCAGGAAGAGACTTTCAACTTCGGAAAGCATAAAGGGAGGACTGTGGAAGAGGTTTTTAAAAAAGAACCACAATATTTCGACTGGATGATAAAGGCCGAATTCCCCTTGTCAACCAAGAAAGTGATCACAGCTATCAGGAAAAGATATATTGACCATACCTTATTCTAAAACTGATCATTATGAAGATCATTTGTATTGGCCGGAATTATGTTGACCACGCCAAAGAGCTGAATAATCCCGTTCCGGAAAACCCGGTATTTTTTCTAAAGCCCGACACTGCCCTGCTCAGAAGAAACCGACCGTTCTATTACCCTGATTTTTCTGAAGATATTCACTATGAGTGCGAACTGGTAGTAAAAATCAATAAGCTAGGTAAGAATATCCAGAAGAAATTTGCCCACACTTATTACAATGAGATCGGGATCGGAATCGATTTCACTGCCCGTGACCTGCAAGCAAAATCCAAGGCAAAGGGGCTTCCATGGGAAATTGCCAAGGCATTTGATGCGTCAGCACCGCTTGGCATGGAGTTCATCAATAAAAGTGAATTTTCTGATGTAAATAAGATCGATTTCCACCTCGATAAGAATGGTGAAACCGTGCAGCAAGGCACATCAGCTGACATGATCTTCAGCATCGATGACCTTATCGTTTATCTATCAATATTCTTTACATTGAAAACCGGAGACCTGATATTCACAGGTACGCCTGCAGGGGTTGGACCGGTTAAAATAGGAGATAAGCTTGAAGCCTACATTGGAGATAAGCTGATGCTTAAATGCAATATTAAATAGGCTGTGGGCGATGGGCTGGGTCATTGCCCCCTCCTGTGACATCTTATATACAGCTGAAGCCATTTCAGTGGCAATTTCCCATACTTCAAGTTTTGTAATATCTGCCATATTAATAGCCCTTTACTATTAATACCAATTTCTCAAAAATGTCACACTCAAATTTTGAAATCAAATAGAAAAATGCTTTAAAAAGAGCCCACAGCCCATTGCCCACAGCCTACAGCCTAGGTAAAAAACAATTCCCGTATACCACTTCTTCCCCAACCACCTTATTAAGTTCTTCAATGATCTTGCTTTTCGAATAGCTCAGCTCATTCTTCAAAGCCGGGGAGTCGATCTTCACAAATAATCTTGATCCCTTGAAATAGATGTTCTTGGTATGCTGGGAGATCATCTTGCCAGTGACTTCAGGCCAGGCTTCGATAACTCGCGCTTGGTGCAGTTTACCTTCAAGGCGGTAGGATGCAAGTAATTCACGGATCACTTCTCCAAGGGGTTGCTCATTTGATTGTCTGGCCATGGCAATTATTTTTCAGGATCCGACAGTATTCCATCGGTTACATTAAATACTAAATGATCGATATCAATGATCTTAAAAATGTTCTCAATCCTGTTGCGCTGGGTATCTGTGATAAACACCTGCCCAAAATTATTTTCACTCACCAACTTAATGAGCTGTTGCACCCTGTGGTCGTCAAGCTTGTCGAAGATATCATCAAAGAGCAGAATTGGTTTATATCCCTTTTCTTCCTTGGTATATTCAAATTGAGCAAGCTTAACAGCGATCACAAAAGATTTCTGCTGACCCTGTGAACCGAATTTCTTTACAGGATAATCAAATATACTGAATTTCAGGTCATCCTTATGAATGCCTGCTGTAGTATATTTGAGGATACGGTCCTTATCCAGAGTGGAAGCCAGCAATTTCCGGGGATCTGTGCCATGCAAATGCGACTCGTATTCAATCGAAACCTTTTCTTTTCCTTCTGAAATAAAATCGAAATATTGTTGAAATATTGGAATGAAACGCTCAATAAAAACTCTGCGTTTTTCATAGATCTCGCTTCCCAATCGTGTTAGTTGTTCATCCCAGATCTCCAGCATGGCGGTGTCGAAAAAATTTCTATCGTGAAACTGTTTCAGCAGTGAATTTCTTTGCTGGAGCGCTTTGTTGTAGTTGATCAGATCGTCGAGATATACTTTATCGAACTGAGAGATTACACTGTCAATAAGTTTCCTGCGAATCTCACTGCCCTCATTGATAAGATCCCTGTCGTACGGCGAGATCATCACCAGGGGAAAAGCTCCGATATGATCAGCCAGGCGGTCGTAAGTCTTGTCGTTGAGTTTGAAAAGCTTTCTTTCTCCCATTTTCTGAATGCAACTCACCTTGTCAGAGGCATCACCATTTCGAATATATTGACCATGAATAGCGAAGAAGCTCTCCTCATGTTTGATGTTTTGGGTATCAACAGAATTGAAATAACTTTTACAAAATGACAGATAATGGATCGCATCCAGAAGGTTGGTTTTGCCAGTGCCATTATCACCTGTAAAGCAATTGATCTTGGGCGAAAAGCTTGCCGAAGCTTCCGCATAATTCTTAAAATTTGTGATGTTCAGGTTTTGCAGATACATTAGCTGATATCTTGAATTTTGGCGGCAACCTCTTCCATCAACCATTGTGGTGTGGATGCTGCACCGCTGATCCCTACTGACTTCACTTTGATGAACCAATCGGGGTTCAGTTCTTTTGATTCTGTGATAAAATATGATTCAGGATTAACCTCCGTGCTTATCCTGAACAATTTCTTACCATTGGAACTCTCACGTCCGCTTACAAAGATAATCACCTCATGTTGCGATGCAAATTCTTTTAGATGCGGGACCCGTTTCAGAACATGCTGGCAGATCGATTTATTGCTGACAAAGTCCGGATCCGATGAAATTTTAGACAGTTGATTCTTGATGGCATCTGATATCAGTTCAAAGCCCACCTCATCCATGGTTGTCTGAGAAAACAAGCGAATTGGCTTCGTTAAATCAACTTTTGATAGGTCTTGAGCGGAACGAATGACTACACACAGCCCTTTAGTCTGTCCCAAAAGTCCAATCACTTCAGGATGATCAATTTTGCCGAAGATGACCACCTGTCCGCCAACTTTTTCCATGTCCTCACCCGCGGCTTCAATCTTTTTCTGTAATTGTCTCACAACCGCACAGGTAGCGTCGATCACTTCCACCCTGTTTTTTTCGGTTAATTCGTATGTTTCAGGTGGTTCGCCATGAGCCCTGAACAGCAATTTTTCTCCGGCTAAACCGGGAATGTCTGCAATTGAAACAATCTTCAGCCCCATCTCTCCCAACCTCCCCATCTCAATCTCATTATGCAATAATGATCCAAGGCTATAAAATTTCTTTTCTCTCCCAAGAGACTCTTCGGCTTTTTGAATAGCACGTTTAACTCCAGGACAAAATCCGGCTGCCTTGTCGATGGTGATGATCATAGGATTGCAAAATTAAGCTTTTTACCTTCAAGCTTATTGAATTAGTTGAACTAGTTAAATCAGTTGAACTGGTTGAATCAGTTAAACTAGTTGAATCGGTTATATCAGTGGGTGGCTCCATAGGAGCCCAATATCGATAGCAATGAGATTTAGAATAAATATTAGTGCCCCGTAGGGGTGCGATATGAAATGCCGTATAAATGCCGTATAAAAACCGCTATTTATTATTGAAATGCTTAATATCTTTATCGGCACAAATATCAAGTCATATGAAAATTATTGGTTCCCGAATTAAAGAAGTCCGTAAAGGAAAAGGGATGACACAGGAAGAATTGGCGGAATTATCAAAAATGAATCTACGTACGATCCAAAGAATTGAAAATAATGAAACTACACCACGTGGAAATTCGCTGAATGCCATTTATGAGGTCCTTCAAATTGATTCAGAAGTTTTTTCTGACCATACCAAAGAAAAGGGTCTCAGAATTGCCAGATTGATGATCGGAGGTGTCTTTCTCATTGCATTAAATATTTCGATGATGGCTCTATTTGGATTCTTGACTCTGGATACTTCTGCTAATTGGAATAGCAGACTTGGAGCATTATTGCTCAGTGTTTTTATACCAATAGTGATTGTTTTCTATACGAAAGGTATGAATGGTTTGACAAGGGTATTAAAATTTGGAACAGGAATGACTATATATATGGTTATGGCTTTAATCCTTCTGACTTTTCCTGAACCAATAGCGCTGATGAAAGTGCTAGTCCCATCCATAATCATCTACCTTGCTATTCTATATTACGGTAACACAATCCTGGCAAGGACTATTGAAGAATAATTAATAAACAGCTTGGATTACATGCCCATCCTTATTAGCAGGGGCCTATTGAATACTCTCCCCTGCAGTACGCTTCTTAGTGAACTCCTGTAAATTAAGGGTAAGCGTGATGTAGTTCGGCGATCCGGCAAGAGCATACCTGGATCTGGCATAGCTGAAATGGAACTTGGTTATCCTGATGCCTATCCCCCAGGAGAATCCAACCGTAGACTTTTTAGTTTCCACTTGATTATCTTGACGACGGCCATAATTATACCCACCACGTACACTTATAAAGTCGGTGATATTCAATTCGGCTCCCAGTACAATGTGGCGCATCAGTTTATCACCCCAGTCAGCAAAACCACTTTGTTCGTTTACCTCCCCGGTAATTGGGTCTGTATTTTGTTGAACCTCATAGGGATTTGTGTAAGTAAGATCCCACTTTTGCATGGTATGGTACAGGAATGAGAAGCGTAGCGGAAGGTGCTTTAAGCCCTGGGATAAGCCAAGTTGTAATTCGAATGGCAAGGGATGTGTTTGTCCACTATAATATGAAGTCAATTGTAAACCAATATTCCTTGCAATAATGGAGGCTGTAAACCCGGCTTCTTCATGAATATAAGATCCGGCTACATCAACTGCAATACCAAATGAGTTATAGGCTTCAAAGGATGAATAGATGAATTTAATATTGGCTCCTATGGTCCAGTGTGGCGCCAGCCTTCTGCCCCATCCGATGTTCAGCGCATACTCCCCTGCAGTAAATGTGCCATTGCGTTGACCTGTTTCATCGGCCCTCTCGAATTCACCGTAATTAATAAACTGCATGGTAGCCACAAAAGTCCCAATCTTATTAAAGGTCCGGGCATACTGTGCATAGCCGTAGTTTATATCAGTGTAATAATCAATAAAACTGAATCCAAGATTGTTATGCATATCCTCACTGATCAGTGAAGGGTTGGCCAGGGAGAGCGTAATATCATGATCATAAACAGCCAGGTAGCTTCCACCGAGGGCAGCAATACGGGCAGAATTTGGAAGGTTCAGAAACTCATAGGTGCTCTCACCCCCTACCTGGGAACGGGATTGTGGAATAATAAAAAAGAAAGCAACAACCAGGAGTAAAGTATATCTTATTTTCACTTGCAAAGCCTCAGGAATCATTAAGTATTACTAAGAAACGTTAATGCTCAAATATTATTTTACTCAACAGATCGGATAATTTCCGAAATGATGTCCAAATGTAAAAAAAAAACCAGTTGCTAGCTACTAGTAACTAGCTTCTGGTCGTTTATCAAGATAAATAATCCTTATCCTCTTTTGGGTCCTTAAGAGGTTCAAAGCCGAACCTGCCTTAAACCATTCAATCTGATTCTCGTTATAGCTATGATTAACCGCAATGGAATCTGAAGAACCATCTGCATGGTGCAGTGTAACATTCAGTTGTTTTCCAGGACGGAAATCTGTTAAGTCCGGTTATATCGATCCTGTCGTCTTCCTGCACCTTATCGTAATCTGATTTATCATCAAAAGTGATGGCCAGCATACCTTGCTTTTTCAGGTTGGTTTCATGGATCCTGGCAAAAGATTTCACCAGCACTGCTTTAACACCCAGATGTCTTGGTTCCATAGCAGCATGTTCTCTTGATGAACCTTCTCCATAGTTTTCATCGCCAACGACTACACTTCCCGTGCCATTTGCTCTTATAATCACGGGCAGTATCGGGCACAGAGCCATATTCACCCGTTATCCTGGTTTTTCACTTTATTGGTGTCATCGTTAAAATAGCATTCACTGCACCAATAAGCATATTATTGGAAATATTGTCGAGATGCCCACGGAATCGCAGCCATGGACCTGCCATTGAAATATGATCGGTTGTACATTTTCCTTTGGCCTTGATCAGGAGGTTCAGGCCTGTATAATCCTTACCATCCCAGGCATCAAAGGGTGTAAGAAGTTGAATCGTTCAGAATCAGGATCAACGATTACATCAATACCACTTCCATCTTCAGCAGGGGCCTGGTAACCGGCATCTTCCACATCAAACCCTTTCAGTGGAAATTCAATCCCCTGTGGTTCATTCAAGCTTTACTTTTTCCCCATTTTCATTAACAAGATAATCAGTCATTGGATTGAAGGTCAGATCTCCGGCAATGGCAAAAGCCGTAACCATTTCAGGAGAGGCTACAAAAGCCATGGGTATTTGGATTTCCATCATTACGTTTGGCAAAATTTCTGTTGAAGGAGGTCATGATGGAATTTTTCTCCTGCTTATCAGCACCATGTCTTGCCCATTGTCCGATACATGGTCCGCAGGCATTGGCCAACACCACACCGCCTATCTTTTCAAACATATCAAGATATCCGTCACTCTCAACTGTATAGCGAACCTGCTCTGAACCAGGTGTGACGGTAAATTCTGATTTCACTTTCAGGTTTTTTCCATGGCTTGTTTGGCAATTGAAGCTGCCCTGGTAATATCTTCATAGGATGAATTGGTACAAGATCCAATCAATCCTACTTCCATTTTTTCCGGCCAGTCATTTTCCTTCACTGCTTCTGGCAAATTTGAAATTGGAGTTGCCAGGTCAGGTGTAAATGGTCCATTGATATGAGGTTCAAGTTCCGAAAGATTAATTTCGATCACCTGATCAAAATATTTTTCAGGATTTGCATACACTTCAGGATCACCGGTAAGATGTTCCAGCTACTTATCTGCTGCATCAGCCACTTCTTCTCTGCCTGTTGCCCGCAAGATATTCGCGCCATCTTTTCATCATATCCAAAGATTGAAGTTGTTGCACCAATTTCTGCACCCATATTACAGATGGTTCCTTTTCCGGTACAGAAATACTGTTCGGCACCTTCGCCAAAATATTCCACGATAGCACCTGTACCACCTTTTACGGTAAGAATTCCGGCAACTTTCAGAATAACATCTTTAGCAGAAGTCCAACCACTTAATTTTCCTGTCAGTTTAACACCGATCAGTTTTGGCAATTTCAATTCCCATGGCATACCGGCCATCACATCAACAGCATCTGCACCACCAACACCAATAGCGACCATTCCCAGACCACCGGCATTTACTGTATGAGAATCGGTTCCGATCATCATCCCGCCAGGAAAAGCATAATTTTCAAGCACAACCTGATGAATAATACCTGCACCTGGTTTCCAGAATCCAATGCCATATTTATTGGAAACCGATGCAAGAAAATCATATACTTCTTTATTTGTATCATTGGCAGTTTTCAAATCTGCTTCTGCTCCATCTTTGCCTGGATCAGGTGATCGCAATGGACTGTAGAAGGAACAGCAACTTTTTCTTTCCTGCCTGCATAAACTGAACAAGGCCATCTGTGCAGTAGCATCCTGCATGGCTACCCTGTCGGGATTGAAATCGACATAGGATTCGCCACTTTCATAAGCTTGTGAGCATCCCCTTCATCAAGATGGGCATAGAGTATTTTTTCTGTCAGGCTTAGCGGCTTTCCCACCACATTCCTTGCTGCTTCGATACGTGATGCCATCTGTGCATACACGTTTTTGATCATGTTTAAGTCAAAAACCATTTCTAATTATTTATTTTTTTATTCGTAAAAGCTAATGATCAAGATCATCCTGTTAATATTACAATTCTCTTCGTTTTTTGTTTAATGGATTTCTAAAAATTATTTGATTAATCCAGAGGTTTCCAGTCGGCAAAATGATCTGAAACCACAAAAGTTTTGGGTTCGGTTGTATAAAAGTCATTCGAATTATAGGTCCACCCCATTGTTGCCGATCCTCCTGCACTTTCAGTAGTGATCAGGAATCGATTGGAGAGATGGCCAAAATAATTGGCCTGGTTACGGGGTAGATCCTGATCTCCACCACTTGGGTCGACAGGGATCCAGCCATAATTCGGAAGATAAACCTCCACCCAGCGATGAAAAACATCATCCATACAATCATCATCTCCCCTCACCACTACCGAACCTACATAACGAGCAGGCAAGCCTGCTGCGCGGCACATTGAAATATATACGAAGCTATATTCCGAGCACGATCCGTTTCCACGGTCCAGTACGGTTGGGGCTGTATTCCATCCGCCTGCCATCTCGTAGTACATTTCACCCATCAGGAAGTTATAAATCTTACGGGCAATCCAATATGGGTTCTTCTCGTCGCCAACTACTTTCTCCACTGCCTCCACAATAACAGGATGTTCCATCTGGTACTTTTCATTGTTCTGATAGTAAACTTCAGGAATATCATCTGGCATTTCATCCAGGCCACCTACTTTATCTGGGAAGATAAAATACCTGATCTCATATATCTTCGCCCTCGTCACCATTTGGGCTTCCACTTTCTCTCCTGCTTTCACATTTTTAAAATTGTAATGTGCTGTTTTCTGTCCACTCTTATCAGTCACGAAATCACTGGCTTCGGTTTCGTATCCTATTGCTTCAATTACCTGGTTATCACGGTCAACAGGAATGGCAATATGAATATCGCCACTCAGCATTTTACCGGGACCAAAATTGGTAAGCATGTGAGTATAAGTTACCTGGGCATGCCGTTCGTTTTTCAGCAGAAATAGATCATCATCTTTTGCTTTCAGGCAATATAGCTTATCTTCCTGGGAATCAACGGCCCAGATATACTCCCCATCCCATGCAAGTCCACGTGTGAAAGCACCTGGAGCATCAGTGATGATCAATACCTGACCATTCTCAGGATCTACCATATAAACCTCATCCAGGATGCGATCTGACACCCAGAGGTATTTTCCGTCGAAGGCAAGTCCGCGAGGATCATTGGCTGGTGAGCGTAGCGTTTTGATGGTTGTGCCATCATCCGGACTAAATTGTATGATCTCATCGGCTTTTTCATCAACACACCACAGATATGTTCCATCCCAGGCCAGGTCACGTGGTCTCCCTGTAGGGGCATCAATCACTTTAAGGACGCTTCCATCTTTTGCTGACAATTGATAAATCTTTCCCTGGTAATTCTCGGATAGAGGAATACCGCCCTTAACATCTGCACACCAGAGATTCTCTCCATCCCAGGCCAGGCCTGTGGGCCAATAGGCAGGTGAAGGTATTTCCGCCACCTTGTTTCCACTTTTCGGATCTATGCCGAATAAAGTCTGCGCTTTTCGATCAGCAAGCCAAATCAGCTTCCCGTCAAAAGCCAGCCCGGTAGGAAACTGACCAGGTATATCATAAGCCTTCACGACCTCACCCACATGAGCCGTTACCACAGTTGGTACAATTGTAAGCACAAGCAATACAACTGCCAGAAATTGATTGATCTTTTGCATGGTGGTGGTTTTTAAAATTCCAGCAAGCCTCGCCCGGTCTTCTTGATCATTTTTTTCTCTTTCAGGTCAACGATCAGTTTATCAAGGATGCCATTGATAAAGACCTTGCTCTTGGCTGAGCTGTAATATTTTGAGACATCAATATATTCGTTCAGGGTCACCTTCACAGGGATTGACGGGAACTCCATGAGTTCAGCCAATGCCATCTTGATCAGGATCGTATCCATCAGGGCGATACGGTCCAATTCCCAGTTCCTGGCCTTTTCGTCGATAAGCTCATCATACTTATCACTATTGAGGACGGTTTTATGAAAGAGGCTGATCATAAACTCCCTGTCCTCTTCTCCCCCATTTTCATCAATTAATTTTGGGAATGCTTTGTGTTCATCATCTTTACTCTCCAGCGACTTCAGGTACTTCATCAACAAGAGATTTGCCGCATGATAGGTATCAAAAGCCCAGAATATGGTCTTGCTTTCATAGAAATACTCCAGCAATTCCATATCCAAAAAAACTTTTTTGACCAGCTTAACAAGCAGCTCCTTATCGCTTTCATATGAATGCTCATCCTGGAGCATAAATTTCTGATAGAAGTTGCTATCTTTTAAAGTCAGGTAAGCCTTTCGTACCATTCCCTGTTCTTCCGACCAATTAATCTTAAGCTTATCATGCAATTTTCTATAGGCACGATTATCTTCAATCTGCCTTAGAACTGCATTTTCAACAAACTTCATGTTAGGATCAAGGTCATCATCAGTAGGGAAGAATTTTTTCTTATTCTCCACTGTCCTGTTCAGGGCGTAATCCCTGATCTCGAGCATGAAGGATATCTGGTGGATGAGAAGCTCATGAATCTTATCCACGCTGATGAGCAACTGTTTTTCACCCTTGGCTAGGTCAGTGCTTTCATTTTGAAAGAAGGCATATACTGCCTGTAAAACTTTAATCCTTAAATGCCTTCTGCTCAGCATATGATCATGAACGAAATGGTTAATAAACGAAGTATCTGCAAATGTAGAAATATAATCCAATCAGCGCTATTGAATTTTATTAACATTTAGGGTTTGGTTGAATTAGTTGAATCAGTTGAATTAGTTGAATCAGTTGAATTAGTTGAATCAGTTGAATCAGTTAAATCGGGAAAATCGGGAAAATCAGTTAAATCGGGAAATGCCCATAGCCTAACGCCCAATGCCTAATGCCCAACGCCCAACGCCTAATGCCCAACGCCCAACGCCTAATGCCCAACGCCCAACGCCTATTGCCCTATCTTGTATTTTTCACTAACTTCGTAGTTAAAACCGGAATTCCGCATGGATATTCGCAGCATACTGGTGAAGTATTGGGGATACTCTTCTTTCAGGCCAATGCAAGAAGATATCATCCAATCAGTACTGGATGGGGAGGATACCCTCGCCTTGCTTCCAACAGGTGGGGGAAAATCGATCTGTTACCAGGTACCTGCCCTTGCCATGGAGGGAATATGTGTGGTTGTGTCACCACTCATAGCATTAATGAAAGACCAGGTTGAGAATCTGAAAAACCGCGGCATAAAAGCTGCAGCCGTCCACTCGGGCATGCACCCCCGAGAGATCGACATTGCCATTAATAACAGTATTTATGGAGATCTGAAATTCCTGTATGTCTCTCCTGAAAGGCTTAAATCTTCCTCTTTTCGCCAGAATCTTGACCGTATGAATGTGAGCCTACTGGCAGTAGATGAAGCCCATTGCATTTCACAATGGGGTTATGATTTCAGGCCTCCTTACCTGAACATTGCAGAGATCAGACCATTGACAAAGGGGGCACCAATACTGGCCCTTACGGCAACTGCTACTGCAGAGGTGATCGACGATATCCAGGAAAAGCTTGCATTCAATGAAAAGCATGTCTTACGTAAGAGCTTTGAGAGAAAAAACCTATCGTATGTGGTTTTCAATGAAGAAGATAAAGGTGGCCGGATATTGAAAATTGCTGGGAATGTAAAAGGATCCGGAATTATATATGTAAGAAATCGCCGGAAATGCCGGGAAGTGTCTGATTTCCTTAATAAAAATGGTATAAAATCCACATATTACCATGCAGGCCTGGAGCAACGCAGCAGGGAAAACCGCCAGGAAGAATGGATGAAAGATAAAAAGCCTGTGATGGTGGCCACAAATGCCTTTGGTATGGGTATCGACAAGCCCGGAGTTCGCTTTGTAATCCATTATGACCTTACCGATAGTCTGGAAGCTTATTTCCAGGAAGCCGGCAGGGCAGGCAGAGATGGTAAAAGAGCCTACGCTGTCCAGTTATACGAAGAAGCCGATATCAGAAATGCCAAACAAAACCTAAAGGTATCTTTCCCAGAACCTGAAGTGATCCGGTCGATCTATACTGCCATTGGAAATTATTATCAGATCCCTGTAGGCAGTGGAAAAGACCAGCAATTTGATTTCGACCTCCAGGATTTCTCCACACGCTATCGCATGAATACGGCTACGGTATTCAGCGCATTAAAGATACTGGAAAAAGAAGGGTATATTCTTTTAGGCAGGGAGCTCGAAAGTCCATCAAGAATAATGTTCACTATAGATCACAATGATCTGTACACTTTCCAGGTCGAAAATCCGGCTTATGACGCCATCATCAAACTGCTGCTCAGATCCTATGGCGGAGTATTCTCAGAATTTATTCGGATCAATGAAAAAGAACTCGCAAAAAGGGCCAATACCAGCGATGATAAAATAAGGATCGCATTGTCGAATATGCAGAAAAGAGACCTACTCACTTATATTCCTGCAACCAGCACACCTCAGCTTCTGCTGATCAATGACAGGATTGACAGCAATTCCATGAGCCTTACCGAAAAGAATTATGGTAGCAGGAAAAAGGCTGCCCTAAAACGGATGCAGACAGTGCTTGACTACATACAATCTGCCAACCATTGCCGAAGCCAGCTGCTTCTTAAATACTTTGGGGAAACCGAGGTTCAGCGTTGCGGTTTGTGCGATGTTTGCCTTGACAGGAATAAGATTAATGTGAGTGAGATGGAATTCAACGAAATTCTGGAAGAGATCAAACCTGCACTGAAGGAAAAACCCCATGCCCTGAATGAGTTACTATTTATTGCCACTAAGTTTCCTGAAGATAAGGTCATCAATGTGGTGATGTGGCTTGTCGACAACGAAAAGGTAGATGTTGACGAAAATCAGCTATATCACTGGCGGAAACAGTTCAAGATATTCTAAAAATGAATTAACTTTATCATATATAAACAAACGAAATCATGAAAAAGCTATTCAGCCCGATATTAGTCTTAATTTTATTGTTGTATCTCATTCCTTCTGCCCAATCACAATATAACGAAGTGTATGTCAGCCTGGGCGGTGGTGCGAGCGTACCGATGGCAGATTACGCCGCGACTGACTTTAGTGATGAAGCTTCCGGGTTTGCCCTTGTTGGTGGTAATTTCTTTATTAATTTCGGTTACCGTTTCAATGAGTATTTCAGTATAAGTGGCTTGTTGAATGGTTGTGTAAACAGGTATGATTATGCAGCACTGCAGGATTGGCTAACGCAAGAGTATGCCACTGCCTTACCGGATACCAGATGGATCGTTGAAACTAAAAGCTGGGGACTCGGAGGAATATTGGTAGGACCCGTAGGCTCCTTGCCTATAATCACCAACAAATTCTTTCTTGATGTAAGATTGCTGGGAGGATTCCTTTATGTCTATTCACCTGCAATTTATGTTACAGGGAAGGAAACCGGAGAGGAAGATAAATTCATCAATATTGAACAATCTTCTGCTCCCTCATGGGCGCTTGATGCCGGTGCAGGTTTTCGCTATAACAGAACACGTAATCAATATTTTATCCTGAATGCCGACTATATGGTCTCAAATGCTCAGTATAGTAATGTTGCGATCAATACGAATTTCGGGCATAATCGTGACAATTCCTATTCCCAGCAAATCAGCACGATAAACATTAGCCTTGGTATTGGATATATCATAAACTAGTCTGTATTTTCATTGCTAATGAAGCTCGAAAAAGCATTTTATCGACAGGAGGATGCTGTTCTCATAGCGAAGGAATTTCTTGGCAAAGTTCTTTTTACAAATATTTCAGGAAAGATCACTTCCGGCATCATTACCGAGACGGAAGCATATGCCGGAATCCATGACAAGGCCTCCCACGCCTGGGGTAACAGGCGAACCTCCCGTACAGAGCCCATGTATCATGAAGGAGGAATTGCATACGTCTACCTCATTTATGGCATCTATTCCTTATTTAATATCGTCACTGCACCTGCAGGCATACCGCATGCTGTTCTCATCCGAGCCATCCACCCTCTTGATGGAATAGAAACCATGCTTGTAAGAAGAAGAATGCAACGACTAAAGAATCTCTCAGATGGTCCTGGAAAGCTTTCCCTGGCATTGGGCATACATTATTCAGATTCGGGAGAAGATCTTTTTGGGAACAGGATATGGATTGAAGACCGTGGGATTAATCCTGTAGATAATGAAATTACTACCGGTCCGAGGATAGGCGTTGATTATGCAGGCGAAGATGCGTTTTTACCATATCGTTTTATACTGAAATATCCTATAGATTGAGCGATTGAGGAGAATGAGCGATTGAGCGATATTCGAGAAAAATACACCTTCGTTCAATCTTCTACGTCGGGCAATAGGGTAAGTGATAAATCAAATTACAAAGCAAAAAAAAAGGCCGCAAAAAATTGCAGCCTTTTCTGTACTCTTACAGGTAATTATTTAACTGTATTTGCGAGGTCATTACCAGGTTTGAATTTCACTACTTTTTTAGCAGCAATCTTGATTTCTTTACCGGTCTGTGGGTTCCTGCCTTTCCTAGCAGCACGTTTTGATACACCAAATGAACCAAAGCCAACGAGAGCAACGCGGTCACCTTTTTTCAAAGCACCTGTTGTAGCGCCGATGAATGATTCAAGGGCTCTTTTAGCATCAGCTTTTGTCAAGCCAGCATTAGCGGCTATGGCATCAATTAATTCTGCTTTGTTCATTTTACTAAGATTTTAATTAATAAATAGTTTGAAAACGCTACAAATATAAGGGTTCTAGGATGAATGTCAAGCAATTACATCTGAAACCACAAGAAATGTTAATAAATGCAATATTTTGTTAATAACTCCGCTCTGTAATGCCCGATTCCGTAGGATTTCAACGAAATTACAGGCGTTTCAGAGGCATTATCCTAAAGCATTGATATTCAGGCCAACAAGAAAATCGCTCACCGACATTCTTTTTTTGCCTGATTGTTGCAATTCCAGGAGCGAAATACAGGCATTTTTGCAACAAATATTTAGGTAGGTTTTGTAGTCGCTTATGATAGTGCCGGGATTGCCTTCACATGTGCATTTTTTTATTTCTGCTTTGTAAACTTTCAGGTAAAAATCCTTCCCATCAGGAGTTTGTATCTCAGTATATGCTCCCGGATAAGGACTCAATCCCCTGATCTGGTTATAGATTTTTTCAGCATCAGATGACCAGTCTATACGGCAATCTTCCTTCCGTATCTTGGGCGCTGTCTTCAATACCTCACCCTCACTGATCAGGTCCTCCTGGTCCTTGGTTCGAACACTCCCCTTTTCGATGGTCTTCACAGTTTTTATCACTAGCGAAGCCCCAAGTTTCTTGAGCCTGTCGTGATATGATCCGGCTGTTTCGGCAATACCGATATCCGTTTCTTCTCTAAAAATAATATTTCCAGTATCTATGGCATGTCGAAGAAAAAAAGTAGTTACCCCTCCTTTTCTTTCACCATTCATAATGGTCCGATTTATTGGAGCAGCGCCACGGTATTGTGGTAAAAGCGAAGCATGCAGGTTGAAAGTTCCCAGCGCTGGCATCCCCCACACTTCATCAGGGAGCATCCTGAAGGCAACCACAATGAAGAGATTTGCTCCAAATTCCTCTAATAAATCTATAAATTCTTTGTCTTTCAGGTTCTCAGGCTGAAGTACAGGAATATGATGTTTTGTTGCAAAATCTTTCACCGCCGAAGTACGCAATTTCTGTCCACGCCCTGCTGGACGATCAGGAGCGGTAACCACAGCACAAATATCATAAGCATGCTCATGGAGTGCTGCCAATGAAGCAACGGCAAAATCAGGAGTGCCCATAAATACAATACGGATATTGCTTGCGGTCATGAATTGAATTTCTGGCTTAAAATTAAAAAAAAACCCGGTCGATGAGACCGGGTCTTAAATATATATTTTGATTTGTAGACTAGTTTTACTTCTCCATCATTCCCTTCATCCTGGCCACGCTCCTTTCAATGGTCCGGCCTTCATTACTCCTGAAGTATTCTTTGTAGATCCTGTTATAGGCATCATAAGCATCTTCGTATTGACCAAGCATTTCATAGGTCATCCCAGCCTTGTTCAGGAACATAGGAGTAGTGAAATCATTCAATACTTCAGTGGCAGCATCCATATAATAGCCTGCAGCCTTTTCAGGTTCATTCAGCTCAAAATAAGCATCACCAAGGGCTCCAAGAGCCATAGGTCCTATAAGCTGATCTTCAGGATCATGTGCTTCCAAATAACTTATTGCTTCTTCAAAATTACCCAGGTTCAAATAACAGATACCGGCATAATACCTGGCTAGGTTTCCGGTTTTTGTTCTGCCATATTCATCAACAATGTCGATGAACCCCATTGCATTCCCATCCCCGTATAATGCACGGTTAAGCGAATCCATCTCAAAGTATTTCTGTGCCATGAAAATCTCATCCTGGGCATTGGTCTCCATCGGACTGATATAAAACTTCTGATATCCGAAATATAACAGAACAACAAGAATGATCCCCATAATAACATACATAAGGATCTTCTGGTTCTTTTCAACAAACTGTTCGGTTTTACCTAATGCTTCTTCAACAGCGACCATTCTGTCTTCGCTTGCTGTGTTCTTCTTTGCCATGTGTTTTTAATTTTTTGGTGGTGCAAAAGTAGTCTTTTTATTTATACATTTATCATCAGACAATGAATTTTTGATCTCTTATAATTATTAGCAAGAAATGCCAAGGGTTTGTCTTTCCGGCATATGATTCAGCAAAGTGAATTAAATTTGTCAGATAGATTCTATGAAGATGTAGCTGTTGATGCAAATCTTTGAACCAACAACACCAAGCTCATGATGAACGAAGACCTGTCGATCAGAAAAAGGTTCCTTGCTTACCTTGAAAGTTTTATCACGGATAACAAGAAGTCTTTATTTGATACGGTTATCACACAGCGGACTAAACATATTACGGTTGCCCTGGAAGATATTTACCAATCTCAAAATGCCAGTGCTGTATTGCGAACTTGCGACTGTTTTGGGGTGCAGGATATACATATCATTGAAAACAGGTACAACTACTCTATAAACCCTGATGTAGCGCTCGGCTCCACAAAATGGCTGAACCTCATTAAATACAATAACACAAGTGATAATACCCTTGCATGTTATAAAGCCTTAAGGGATGATGGATACCGTATCGTTGCGACAAGTCCGCATAAAACCGACCAGCAGTTGGATGAGCTCGAATTATATCAGAAAACTGCCCTTGTTTTCGGAACAGAACTTGAAGGTTTGTCGGAAACTGCCATAGCGCATGCAGATGCATTTGTCAGGATCCCGATGTACGGTTTCACTGAAAGTTTTAATATATCCGTTTCTGCGGCCATTACGTTGCATCATCTCAGTGAGAAACTGAGAAAGTCGAAAATCTCCTGGCAACTCAGTGAGGAAGAGATGGTCGACACCAGGATCATGTGGGCAAAAAGTGTTATCAAGCATCCTGAAAAGCATGAAATAGTGTTTAGAAATCAAGAAGGATTGGATTGAGGCTCAGGCACGTCAGATTTTTTCCTATTTTTACAAAAAAATTCAACTAAACAGAGATATCCATGGGAAAAGGTGACAAAAAGACGAAAAGGGGAAAGATCATCAAAGGAAGTTATGGCGTAACGAGGCCAAAAAAGAAAAAAAATGTGATTCCCGATACAGCAAAAAAAACTAAGAAAAAAGCAGCCCCTAAAGCAGCAACTGAAGAGAAGAAAGTAAAAAAACCGGCAACCAAGGCCAAAAAAGCTGAAGAGAAGAAGGTAGAAGCTGTTGTAGAAGTTGCGGAAGAAAAAACAGAGAAGAAGGTTGCTCCAAAAGCTGAAACAGAAGAAAAGAAAGCTCCAGCAGCTAAACCGAAGGCGAGTACTGCAAAGAAACCCGCCAAGAAAGAAGAAGTAGAAAAAAAAGAATCAGAAGAGGCTGACAAGAAAGAAAAATAGTCGGCAAATCAAGAGAACAAAATATAATGGCAGTTATCTATAAGGTAGCTGCCATTTTTTTAAATACTTCTCCCCTTTCTTCAAAGTTTTTGTACATGCCATAGCTGGCAGCTGCAGGAGAAAGCAGGCAAACATCGCCTTTCATCAGTTTATCTCTAATAATTCCAAATGCATCTGCCATGTTCTCAATCAGTACGCATTCACTATGTTTTTCGAGCAAAGCATTGGATTCATCGTACATCCTCTTACCGGCATCTCCCATAAATACAAGATAGGGTATCTGCTGGGTTTTCAATTCCGTATATAAGGCAGTGTAATCAAGGCCACGGTCATGGCCACCTAAAATAAGCAAGTTCACCCTGCCAAGAGTTTTCAGGGCCTCTATACTTGCTTCAGGAACGGTAGCGATGGAATCATCGTAGAAATTTATTCCATGATAAGTACCAGCAAACTCAAGCCTGTGAGGCAATCTTTTATAGGTTCTTATTCCTGTCAATATCACATCATACTTGATCCTCTTTTCAAGACAAACAAGGATTGCAGCCATAATATTCCTGACATTATGTGTACCCGGAAGGTCACTTACTCCTGAAAGCGGAAAATTATGGGTAGATCCTCCTTCATCACTACATACGATCTGCGTGCCATCATAAGAAGCATTTACCCTTTTATCAGCGCTTATTGAAAAAGAAAGCAATGTTTTATTTTCAGCCTGCTCCAGCACCAATTCTTCAAGAATGGGGTCATCGGCATTATACACTAATTTCCCCCCGGGAGGCTGCTTCCGGCTGATGTTGAACTTTGCCATTTTGTAGGCAGTAAAATCCTTATAGTGGTCGAGATGCTCAGGGAATATGTTTAAAATGACAGCAGTTTGGGGAGCTATTCCAATATGCTCAAGCTGATGAGATGACATTTCAAAAATCACCTCCACATCCTGATCTGCTTTTTCAGCAAGGTCAAGTGGAGGGACCCCTATATTACCTGCGAGGATGGCCTTTCTTCCGGCTAACAATAAAATATGATGTATGAGGCTGGCAGTAGTACTTTTCCCCTTTGTGCCGGTCACACCCGTTACCTTTGAAGCATAAGCTTTCAGAAATAAGTCGGTCTGGCTTGTAAGATTTGCAGGTTCACATTTTTCTGCAACTTTCTCAAATGGTATTCCCGGCGATTTAATGATCAGATCAAATGCATTGCATGAATCCAGGTAGCCCTTTCCTGAAAGTATTCCTACACGCTTATCCTCCTCTAATTCATTATAACCTTCAGAAAAACTCTCCGCCTGATCACCGATAGTGATGTACATTTGGGGAAACCACGACCTGATGAGCCGATAAGTAGATTGGCCCTCTTTACCAAAACCCAGGATGAGGATCTTCTTATTTTGAAGTATAGCTTTGATCTCAGATCGCATCGATCATTTCTTTTAATAATTTAACTTCATCCCTACCCGGAATATTATGCTTTTCAAATCCTTGCAGCAAAGTATTCGAATCAGGGGCTGGGATTTTCCCCATTCTATATTCCCGGGAATAATGTTTTAGGAGTGCTGGCAAGTCCCCAGTATTATCTTTTTGGATAAGATCGTGAATGGCTGCATTCACTTCATCGATGGTCCCGATACATTCAAATGGCTTTTCCTCAGCAATGCCGCATAGTTGTTCCAGAATGGGGATCAAACGCTCATCCTCTAAAAGTTTTTTGCCAAATATTTCCATCAGTTCATCCTGCCCTAGATATGGCCCTAAGATGATGTATGTAAAGAGGCATTTGGGACATTCTCCACACCAGCTATCCGTTTTGCTTCCAGCATTACAGCTTTTAAAGGTGCTGAAATGATGTGGAAAACTGGAAAAGATTCCGGCGATCTGCAGTTCATTCAACGGACGAAGTAAACTATAATAATTTATGCCATCCGTAACATATGCAGCTAAATACTCCCTGAAGTCATCTTCAAATTCAAGGCTTTTGGAATACTGGTGATTGATGTTAGTACCCGGAATTGTTGGTTCATTGGCACTTGACTCATTTGAAAGAGCAATTTCTCCCATTCCGTGAAGTGCAGCCACGAGGGTAGATGTAAATGCAAGCATAGCAGAGAAAGGAGTATGGCCATTAAGGAAGCCCTGTGCATTCAATTCAAGTAATAAGGGGTCGATACTTCGGTAGAGCTTAATGATCTGCTCATCCTTGTAACCCGCCTTGAGGGCACTTTGAATGCTTGCTTCCCTGGGATTAATAATAAATGGCCTGCAATTCCTTATTCCCGAAAGCAATTCGAGTGTAACGACTGAATCTTTACCTCCTCCAACAGGTACCAGTACATTTTCATTACCAATAAATGGCACTTTTTGCAGATTCTCTTTCCCTACCGCTTTCATCTCCATGAAATGCTCATCAGGGCTAATCCCGTTCTCAAAAAAGAATTCACCCAAACCATTCAGGTATAATTTTTTCCACCAGCTGAGTTGTACATCTGTTAATGCCATCGGTTTAATGATCACTGCCGGAGGGCAGGCAGTCTTCCAATAACTTAGCAATTCAACCATTCCCATATTGAAAATAATACTCCTGATCAGAGAATCTGCTAAAATGTCGGTATCAAAATTCGATGGCAATGGGAGTTTTATTTCTGGGGAAAAAGTATATTTATCTCCTAAGCTAAATTCAAAAATGATTTGCAATTCACTGTCTTTCAACTCATAAGAAAAGCTTTCATAAACGAAGTAAGGATATTCTTTCCTCAATTGTTTATATAAATTATTACGATCGCTTCTCATCAGCCCTTAATGGTATTATATTTGTTGAATAGTGATCAAAGGTAAAACATTGCATTGAATTCGCCGAATGACTGATATCAATAAAATAATCAAGATCAAGAGTAACGACCTGAAACCATCCAGGGGCACGATCCTCATTTCTGAACCCCTGCTTGCAGATAATTATTTCAAGCGTGCAGTAGTTTTATTGGCTGAACATAATGAAGAAGGTTCCTTCGGCATCATCCTGAATAAGCCCATCGATAATAAATTCAATGAAATCGTTTCTGATTTTCCTGACTTTGGCGGGCAATTGTTCCTGGGTGGTCCGGTGAGTAATTCCAGCTTGTTTTTTATTCATACACTGGGTGAGCAAGTAGAAAACAGCATGGAGATCATGGATGGATTATACTGGGGAGGAGATATCGAATCTGTCAGGGAACTTATGATACTGAAGCAGATCGATCCTAGCCAGATCAGGTTTTGTGTAGGATATTCAGGCTGGGGCAGCAAGCAATTAGAAGATGAACTACAACGAAACTCCTGGCTCGTATCTAAACTGCCTGCAGAACCATTAATGAATACCGACCCGGAAAAACTATGGGAATTTGCCCTAAAGGGATTGGGAAGCGAATATAGTTATTGGGAAAATTTTCCTACCGATCCCGGATTAAATTAGCCCCCCGACTTTTTAGCTTTGTATCCGTCTTTGATCAATAAAGCCATCACTTTATCGCGCTGATCACCCTGGACCAGGATTTCCCCATCCTTAACACTTCCTCCAACTCCACAGGCCGATTTCAGCTTTTTGCCAAGATCTTTCAAATCCTCTTCTTTGCCAACAAACCCGCGCACGATGGTCACTTTCTTATTTCCTTTCAGGCTTTGAAGGTGAACCCTGAGATTTTGCTCAGAGGGCATTGATGTTTCCACCTCCGACGATCTATGATAATCATAATGGAAATCAGGGTTTGTTGAGTATACTATGCCTTTAGGACGTTTCTTTGCTGACATATGATTAATTTAAGGTACAATAACATTTAATGAGGCAGGACGCATGAAAATATTCAGTTCCTTGCCCATCCTCACAGCCTCACCATCGATATTAACGGTCTTTCCCTTCTTACGCTTGACCAAGATCTTTTCTGCCTGGTAAGTATCCAGGTACTTCGAGTGATCAATCATTCTTTTATACATCAGACGGGCAATCCCTGGAAAGGCTTTCACGGGGGGTTTGCTCACTATGCAAACGTCAATCTTTCCATCGGTTATAGAGGCTTTGGGGGCAATACGTGTATTGTAACCAAATTGGCTGGAATTGGCAAAGCTTATAAAGAAGGCTGACACCTTCATTTCCTTGCCATCCAGTGATAATTTGTATATACTTGGTTTGTAGCTTAAGTACTCTTTCATAGCCAGTCGGGCATAGGTCTTAAATCCCCTCTGTGCAGTCTTAGCAAATTGTTTGGCCACCTTTGCATCAAAACCAATTCCGGCAATACTGACAAAGAACATATCATTTATCATGCAACTGTCGATCTTTTCTACATTATTGTGATTTAACAGGGCTATCGCCTCCTTCATCTTCACAGGTATCTCAAGATGATGGGCCAGACCATTCCCTGATCCTGCAGGGACGATTCCCATGACAGCATCCGTTCCTGCAAGCTGAGCCCCTACTTCATTGATACTGCCATCACCGCCAGCGACAACAAAATATCTGATCCCATCTTTAAGGCCCTCAGCAGCAATCCTGCTGGCGTGACCGGGTGATGCAGTAACTACGAGTTCGGCATCGAAAAGAGATTTATCTAAGTAGGTATCTACCAGTTTCCTGAATTCATCAATCCCCTTCCTTTTCACCCCGGAAATCGGATTAATGATAAATAGCATCTTATGTCTGTCTTCGCTATTCATGGCTCCCGGTAACAGTTAATTGATTCTGTAGCATGCGTTGGTTATATTCCTGGATCAATGCTTTTAAAAAAAGTTCCAGCCGGGCTGCAACTTCCTGCTCTGTACTAAGGAAATTATCCTGTTCATTCTTTCCAATGCTATACAAACCTGTGGATTTGTCACCATCGAAATGCAAAGTCCAGCCATCCTTGATCAGCTGGTAAGTCCCATCAAGGTAGTTAACCGAAAAGCGTTCCTCTTCCGGGGAAAAAAGATTGTTGCCAAATGAAAGAAAAGGATCATCATAATTGAGAAACCCAAGAACGCTTGGCATGATATCAGCATGTTGGGCAATATCATCATTGAAAGCAGGAGTGACCTTCCCGGGCATATAAAAAACCAGGGGAATGGCATAGATCCCACTCCTGGTCTGATACTCCTTATCATATGATATAGATGTATGGTCAGCAGTAATAATGAACAGGGTGTTTTGATACCATTCGGTTTTTGATGTATTTCTCATAAACTCTCCCAGTGCATGATCAGCATACATGATACTTTCGTGGATATCGAGTGTCCCCTTACTGAATTTCCCATCGTATTGCTCCGGAACTGCGTAAGGATGATGTGAAGACAAGGAAAAGAAAGTAGCAAAGAATGGTTGAGGCATCTTATCGATCGCTTCTTTTAAAAAGTTAAAGAATGGTTCATCATAAATGCCCCAGTTCCCATCAAAATCTTTGTCATTTCCATATTCGTCCTTGCCATAATACTTATCGAAGCCAGCAATTCTCGTAAATGACTCAAATCCCATTGTTCCATTCCTTCCCCCATGAAAAAAGGTAGTCAAGTAGCCTTTTTCTCCCAATAAACTGGCTACACTGTTAATGTTGTTACTGCCATAGGCAGAAGTGATATAAGGTCGTGTGATGAGTGAAGGCAAGCCGGCAACAATTGCCGGAAGTGCTTCCATTGATTGCTTTCCATTGGCATAGGCGCGGAATGCCAATCCCTCAGCAATAATCGAATCCAGGTTTGGAGTATAGCTGACAGGGCCTGCATCATTGTTCATCGCCCCAATATATTCTGTACCAAAGCTCTCCATGATAATCAATACAACGTTATATGGCTTGAAGTTAGGGATTGAATCATTTTCTACCGGTAGATGTATCGGGTTGAATATTTCGGCCTGGATATCCGAATCTGCAAAATAATGAACATCTTTCAAACCTGTATGTCCATACGATTTAATGATAGAAAAAGGAGTATTCAGGACAAGTGACACATTCTTAGCATTGGCATATGAGCCTGCATTGATGATGGTTATCGGCCGGAGTTGAAAGCCACCACGGATGCCAATAATCGCTATTGCAGCAGTGATCAGAAAAAGTAGCGTATTGACTAAATAGTATTTTATTCCCTTCCGCATCGTTTCAGGCTTAATCCGGAACCTTGAACATATCCAGACAAACATTACAGATAGAATTATCCAGGCCAATAGTTCCCAGGCAAAATCGACAAGAAACCTGGGAATCAAAGTCATGAGGTCATCCTCACCGGTATCTACGAATGAGAAAATATCTGCGGTCATCCGCTTTGCTGTAAATCGAAAATATACCGTATCAATTATATTCAATCCAAACCCCAGGATGTTTCCAAAATAAAAAATAAAACTGGCTGGTAATTGCCAATATCTCTTGGTCCTGAAAGGCAACGGAATGGTAAGCATCAGGATGTAAACCGAGCTTAATGCAATCACGGCAGTAATATCGAACCTGATCCCACCGGCAAATGCCAGGAAAATCCCCTGGCAGTCGAGCTCATTAAAATATGCAGTATTGAACAGGTAAAATAACAGGCGGGAAAGGCTCATAAAAATAAGGGCCAGAAGCATCCTGATTAGTAATACCTGGTAAACGCTACCCTGATAGGAAAGCCTTCTCATAGCACAAAAATAAGTAATGTTGAACTATTATTAATGATTGCTTCAATTTCTTATCATAATTATGCAACCATTGATAGTCTGGTCATGTCTAGTAATAAATCAATTTTAAATTTGCTAAGGGCATAGCACTGTGTAAAGGATAGGATTATTGTAAAAATTTTAATTGACGGTAAATAAATATTTTTATTTTTGCCATTATTGTTTGGATAAAGAATCAAAAAATAAGACATGGACGAGAAAGAAAACAAAGATCTGATCAGGGAGGAAATCTACTCAAGGGTGATCCGGGCAGGCAAGAGGACCTACTTTTTTGATGTGAAGGCGACAAGGTCGGGTGAGCAATACCTGACTATTACAGAAAGCAAGAGACGCTTTAACAATGACCAGGGCAAGTTTTATTATGAAAAGCATAAACTATTTCTCTATAAAGAGGATTTTGAAAAATTCTCCCGGGGATTAGGGGAGGTTATAGAGTTTATTGAAACCGGTAAAAAAGCTCCTGAACCAGAACCAGAAGTGGAAGAAAAGATTGCTAAACCTGAAAGCGTATCAAGCGTTGAATTTGAAGACCTCGGCGATCCTGAAGAATCTAAAGAAGAAATCTAAATCACTATATATTCAAAGAAAAGCTGTCATTCTCGACAGCTTTTTTTTTGCCCATTCAGAAATTAACATGCGTTAATAACTAATTTTTATAGAGGCAATAATTATGGCTATATCTTCGTACTTTTGCTTAACATAAACCAACCATCATCTTATACTAAAATGGGAAAAGTAATTGCAATTGCCAATCAGAAAGGGGGAGTTGGGAAAACCACCACTGCCATTAACCTGGGGGCCAGTCTGGCTGTACTGGAATATAAGACCCTGGTTGTTGACGGTGATCCTCAGGCAAATGCAACCTCAGGACTTGGCTACGATCCAAAAAAGATGCAGGCAAGCATCTATGAATGCATCATGGATGACCTGGAGCCAAAAAATGTGATCCTTGAAACAACAACTCCGTATCTGTCCATTTTGCCCGCCCATATTGACCTTGTTGGAGCTGAAATAGAAATGATCAATCTCCCAAACAGGGAAAAGATGATGCGCAAGGTGATCGATCAGGTGAAAGAAAATTATGATTTTATTATCATCGACTGCTCACCATCTCTTGGGCTTATCACAGTGAATGCACTAACTGCAGCTGATTCGGTGATCATCCCTGTTCAATGTGAATATTTTGCTCTCGAAGGACTTGGAAAATTGCTCAATACGATCAAGATCGTTCAAACCAGGTTAAACGAAAAGCTGGACATTGAGGGCATATTGCTTACGATGTTTGACTCCCGCCTGCGTCTCTCCAGGCAAGTGGTGGATGAAGTCAAGACCCATTTCCAGCAAATGGTATTTGAAACCATTATCAGCCGAAACACAAAACTTGGTGAAGCACCCAGTTTCGGAGAAACCATCATCATGCATGACGCCAGCAGCTCAGGAGCCATCAACTACCTGAACCTGGCCAGGGAGATGCTCCAGAAGAATAATATGACCACCATTGACGAAGCCGATAAATACATAGATATTACTGATGAAAACTAAGAAGAAAGCACTGGGCAGAGGACTGGATGCAATCTTGCAAAGCCCGAAACAGATATCACCTCAAAGGATATCTCCGGGAACTATGTGGTTGGAGCCATTGCTAATATTCAGATCGAAAAGATTGAAGCCAATCCATTTCAGCCCCGCGACCAGTTCGATGATGAACTGATCAAGGAGCTAGCTTCCTCTATTAAAAAGCAGGGCATCATTCAACCTATCACTGTAAGAAAATTAGGCTATGACAAGTACCAGTTGATATCCGGTGAAAGACGCCTGCGTGCATCAAAGGTAGCCGGCATGACTGAAATTCCTTGCTATATCAGGGTTGCCAACGATGAGCAAATGCTGGAAATGGCACTTATTGAAAACATTCACAGAAAAGACCTCAATGCCATTGAGATTGCCATCAGCTATCAACGCCTGATCGAAGAATGTGAGTTGACCCATGAGAAGCTAAGTGAAAGGATCAGTAAAAACCGATCAACAATAACAAATTATCTCCGTTTGCTTAAGCTTCCTGCAGAAATCCAGCTGGCGCATGCGAGAAAATTCAATCAGCATGGGCCATGCCCGTGCCATCATCAATGTTGAGAATCAGGAAATACAACTTGCTATACTCAAAAAGATCATTTCCCGCGACCTCTCTGTGAGACAAGTTGAAGAACTGGTTCGTAAACTGCAAAGCGTGCCGGAAAATATTAAGAAAGAACCACTGATTCTGCCAGAATTCTTTGTTTCATCACAGGATGGACTCAGGGAAACGCTTGGCACACATGTAAATATCCGCAGGAATACTAATGGCAAGGGGCATATCGTTATTTCCTTTGAATCAGACCAGGATTTCAGTCGTATTCTTGCTTTGCTCGACAAGTGATCCTATCACATCATATGCTTCAAAACGAATCAACATCTTCGGAAAAATACTACAAGGAAAAAAAATCTTTCCCGTCATGTCATGGACTTGTGTTGATAATGATCTTCCTGTTGATTTTGTTCCCGAAGCCTGATTTACAAGCTCAAAATGCAGTAGTAATCGATACCGTTTCAAAAAAGCCCCACTCCCCTACCAAAGCAGCCATTTTTTCTGCAGTCCTTCCAGGGCTTGGACAGGGTTATAATAAGAAATACTGGAAAATACCCATAGTTTATGCCGGGTTTGGCTTGCTCACTTATTTTATTGTCGCCAATACCCAGGAATATAAAAAATATCAGGAAGCATACAATTATGTCGCGACCGGCGATTCAGGCTATATCGACAACGAATATGTCGGCAAATATGATGAACAACAGCTCCTTGATGGAAAAAATTACCACCGACGTAATATGGAATTGTCTTACATTCTCACTGGCCTGTGGTACATTTTAAATATTATTGATGCCAGCGTGGATGCACACTTTTTTGACTATGATGTCAGTGAGGACCTCACCATCAAATTGGATCCGGTAATGTATGTTCGGCGACCTGACTTCAGGCCTGTTACGGGTTTAAAACTAACATTGAAATTCTAAACTATAAGTTGTGAAGATTGTAATTATTGGACACGGTCGTATGGGCAGGGAGATTGAGGAGATGGCCCAGGAGCAAGGCCATGATGTGCTTGTCGTTATCGACAATGAAAATGATTGGGTTAAATACAAGGATTCATTGACGGAAGCTGATGTGGCCATTGAATTCAGCATGCCGGAAACTGCTGTTAGCAATATCCGTAGATGTTTTGATGCCGGCTTACCGGTTGTATCGGGCACTACCGGTTGGACTGAATCACTTGATGCTATTCAGGAAGTATGCCAGCAAAGTGGAAATGCCTTCTTTTATGCCAGCAATTTTAGTCTGGGAATGAATATCATGTTTGAACTAAACAAAAAATTGGCTGCCCTGATGAGCAAGCATCCTCAGTATCATATTCTCATTGAAGAAATCCACCATTCAGGCAAAAAAGATGCTCCCAGTGGCACAGCCATCACCCTTGCTGATTCCATCATGCAATACCATCCAATAAAATCAAAATGGGTCAACAAGCCTGCATTAAACGCGGATGAATTGGAGATTATTTCCATTCGAAAAGATAAGATCCCAGGAAGCCATTTCGTGAAATACTATTCCGATGTTGATAGCCTGGAGATAAAACATTCTGCACATTCAAGAAAAGGCTTTGTTATTGGTGCCCTGATGGCTGCTGAATGGCTGATTGGAAAAAAAGGTTATTTCAGCATGAAGGATATGCTTTATGATGAAGAATAAGCCAGCTGGTGTTTAACAATATTTAACACAGAACTGGCAAACAAAAATGAAAATTACGCTTACTTTGGCCGAAAATAATTGAATACTATGAGTGGCTACGACATTATCCTGATCATTACCCTGATATTATCTATTGCAGGCTTGTGGAAGATCTTTGAAAAAGCCGGCCATGCCGGTTGGAAGGCTGTTGTTCCTTTCCTCAACTTCTACATATGGCTGAAGATCATTAAAAAACCTTTGTGGTGGTACATCTTCATCCTGATGCCTTTTATTAATGTCTTTGTGATCCTGCTGATGGTAGTAGAGATTCTGAAATGCTTTGGAAAAGAAAGTATAGGTGCTCAGGCCCTGGGCGTTCTCTTTCCCTTCTTTTACATACCTTATCTTGGATTTTCTCCGTCTGAGATTTACGTGGATCCTGATAAGCGTGAGAAGATAAAAAAAGGCGCTGTGCGAGAATGGATCGATGCGATCATTTTTGCTGTGGTGGCTGCTACCATTATCCGTACCTTTTTCATTGAGGCATACACCATCCCCACATCCTCAATGGAAGGGTCCCTGCTTCGGGGTGATTTCCTTTTTGTAAGCAAAGTGAGCTATGGACCGAGGGTGCCCATGACTCCACTTTCGTTTCCATTCGTGCACCATACAATGCCACTCAGCAGCACAAAAAAATCGTATCTCGAATGGATCAAGCTACCCTTTTATCGCTATGCCGGATTAACAGATATTAAAAGGTATGATGCTGTGGTCTTCAACTATCCCGATGGGGATACTTTATCAACCGTATACCAGAGTAACGACAGCTACTACAGCCTGGTAAGAAATAATGGACGGCGCAATGTTTGGAATAACAAACGACAATATGGGGACATTATATCAAGGCCCGTTGATAAACGGGAGAATTATATCAAACGTTGTATCGGGCTTCCTGGGGATAGTTTACAGGTCATAGACCAGGTTGTATTTATCAATGGTGAAGCACTGCAGGATCCGAAATATGCCCAATTCAGTTACCAGGTAGTAACTGATGGCTCGAGGTTGAGCGACCGCCTGATCGATAAACTTGATATTCATGAATTTGTAACCACAGGAAATCCAAGTGTTTCATATGCTTACATGAATGAAAAATCTGCTACGGAACTTGCGGAAACACCCATAGTAAAATCAGTTACAAAACTTAAACACCCGGCTAGAAATCCAGATGATCTTAAAAGAATCTATCCATACAATGCCAGCTATGGTTGGAGTGTAGATAATTTCGGTCCGCTCTTTATACCCAAGGCAGGCGAAACTGTGAATATTAACCCTGACAATATAGATCTCTACCGAAGGGTCATCCATGCATATGAAGGTCATGAGCTGGAAGTCAGGGAAGGAAAAGTATATATCGATGGCCAAGAAAGCGACACCTATACTTTTGACATGGATTATTACTTCATGATGGGAGATAACCGCCATAATTCAGCTGATTCACGATATTGGGGATTTGTCCCTGAGAACCACATAGTTGGCAAAGCTGTCTTTGTCTGGCTTTCCCTTGATCCAGATAAAAGTTGGTTTCAGGGCAAGATCAGGTGGGATAAACTTTTCCGGCTGGTGAAATAATATTAACTTTGATCATTATTAATACTTACCAAAACGATAAAAAATGAAAAGATTTCTCAGTTTCATGATGGTCGCAGCGATCATTATGGGTTTAACATCATCGGCCCTGGCAAAAGATTTCAAAGGTGTTATCAATTATAAGATCACCTATCCGGGAATGGAAGTTGATGCCTCCATGGCGGCCATGATGCCAAAAATGGCTACGCTCACGATCAAGGACCATATGTCAAAGTTTGAGATCAATATGGGGCAAATGGGTTCCCAGATTCAAATCACAGACGGCGAAGCCAAAACGGTTACCACAGTGATGAATATGATGGGACAAAAATTCTATTATATAGAAAGCGAAGAAGACATTAATGAGAATTTAGAAGAAAATGAAAAGGTGAGTGTCGATGTCACCGATGAGACCAAAGAAATTGCAGGCTACGAATGTACTAAAGCCATAGTAACAGTGAACGAGGGAGGTGAAGAAATGGCTTTCACCATTTATTTCACTGAAGAGATCGGGTCCTCTTCCCTGAATATCGACAACCCATATTTCAAAGAAATTCCCGGTGCCATGCTCGAGTTTGAAATTGCTACTGGAGGCGGAACCATGAAGATGGAAGCAACTTCTGTGAATAAAAAGAATGTTGCTGACTCTGATTTTGAGGTGCCTGAAGAATATCAGGAAAAAACTGCAGCAGAAGTCGAGCAAATGTTTGGAGGCGGAATGTAAATTTCACTTGAAATCTACCTGACATAACATTCAAAAAATCGATATAAACATAAAGATAGCCCTGCATTCCGGCGGGGCTTTTTTTTATTAACTTTGTGACCAGACATCAAAAAAGGTATATGCCAATAAGGACAAATCAATTAAAGAAAGATGAGGCTGCCGCTAAAAAGACCAGCAGCAGATCGTCCAGAACAAAAAGCAAAAAGAAGTCGACGACAAAAAAGAGGACTTCCTCACGTGCATTTTGGAAAAATGAAAAGTTCCAGCGACTCTGTGGGTTCTTTCTCATCTTGTTCTCATTTTATCTTTTACTTTCATTTGTTTCATACCTGGTAAACTGGTTTACAGCTGGAAGCGATGATCTTTTTACGGTATTACCATTCCGTGAGATCCTCACGAACGACCAGCTCGTTGCAAATAATTGGGGTGGTCGGATGGGAGCCGCACTTGCCGGACTGTTCATCAAAAAATGGTTTGGAGCATCATCCATCCTGTTTAGCCTGTTTTTATTTGTGTGGGGATATAAACTCCTGTTCAGAAAAGCGGTTCTCCCCGTTTGGAGAACTTTTCGATGGTCATTTATTGCCCTGCTATGGTTTTCGCTGGCTTTTGCTTTGATCTTTAAAAACTCAGAACTTAATATTCTTGGTGGGATCTTTGGGTTTGAACTTAACAACTATCTTGACGGCTTCGTCGGCCCTCCTGGGACTATTTTCTTGTTGATATTTGTACTGGTTGGGTTTTTCATTATCAACTTTAATTTTAAGTTCAGGCCAAGAAAGAAAACTGAATCCAACAGTACTGATCCATCAGCTGATCCCCTCAACACCAAGGCTAATGAGCAAAAGGAGGACCTGTATAATACCGTTGAATTCTCTGTAACAGAGGATGAAAAAATTGCTAAGGATGATAATCCTGACCTCGAGAATGAAAGCCTGGCCGGGAATAAAGAAAATATCGAAAGTGACCTTCCCTTTGATAATCCGTCAGTGGAACAAGATAAGGTGGAAAAGCAGGAAACCGATGTTGAGTTGACCATTGAAGAAACCCAACCTGAAAAAACTGCTAAAGAAGGGTCCGGTACTCATCTTACTATTGACACAAAATATGATCCAAAACTGGATCTGGGACATTATAAATATCCAACTCTTGACCTGCTTGATGACCATGGCGAGGGTGGTGTCAATGTGGAAAAGGAGGAGCTTGAATCAAATAAAGACCGTATTGTCAAAACTTTGTCGAACTACAACATACAGATTGACAAGATAAAAGCCACTATCGGACCTACGGTGACCCTCTATGAGATCATCCCGGCCCCCGGGGTAAGGATTTCCAAGATCAAAAACCTGGAGGATGACATTGCCCTCAGCCTTTCAGCTATGGGAATCCGTATTATAGCCCCTATTCCAGGAAAAGGAACTATTGGAATAGAGGTCCCAAACAGGAAGAGCGATACGGTATCCATGAAATCAATACTTTCTTCGGAGAAGTTTCAGAATACCAAGTTTGAGCTTCCATTCGGAATTGGAAAGACGATCTCTAATGAAAGTTATATTGCCGATCTTACCAAAATGCCACATATCCTGATGGCAGGTGCCACTGGACAGGGAAAATCGGTTGGATTAAATGCCATCCTTACATCGCTGCTTTATAAAAAGCATCCATCAGAGCTAAAATTTATCCTTGTCGACCCCAAAAAAGTTGAGTTAACCCTCTTCTCAAAGATCGAGCGACACTTTCTGGCTAAACTTCCCGATTCGGAAGAGGCGATCATTACTGACACCCGAAAAGTGGTCCGGACCTTGAATTCCCTCGGCATTGAAATGGATCACCGCTATGAACTCCTAAAAGATGCCCAGGTAAGGAATATCAAGGAATACAATGTGAAGTTTACCCAACGCAAGCTGAATCCTGAGCATGGGCATCGATATCTGCCTTATCTGGTGCTTATTGTCGACGAGTTTGCTGACCTGATCATGACAGCAGGTAAAGAAATTGAAAACCCACTCACACGGCTTGCACAGTTGGCCAGGGCCGTAGGAATTCACCTCATCATTGCCACCCAACGACCTTCAGTGAATATCATCACAGGTACCATTAAAGCCAATTTCCCGGCACGTATTGCCTACAGAGTAATCTCCAAAATAGATTCACGCACCATTCTCGATACAGGTGGAGCGGACCAGCTAATTGGACGTGGAGACATGTTGCTATCAACCGGAAATGACCTGGTAAGGCTGCAATGTGCCTTTGTCGACACAGATGAAGTTGAAAGGGTAACAGATTATATCGGATCCCAACGAGCCTATCCGCATGCCTTCCACCTGCCCGAATATATGGACGAGGAGATTGACGGGCCTTCAGACTTTGATCCCAACGACCGGGATGAACTTTTTGAAGATGCTGCCAGGATCATTGTGCAGACACAACAGGGATCTACTTCACTCCTGCAACGCAAGCTTAAGCTCGGTTATAACAGGGCCGGAAGAATCATCGATCAGCTTGAAGCTGCTGGCATTGTTGGGCCATTTGAAGGTAGTAAAGCACGTGATGTTAAGATTACCGATGAAATGAGTTTGGAACAGTTTTTGAAAGATTTAAATGGAAACAATGACTAAAGAGATGAAAAATATATTCGTATTCCTATTTAGCATTCTAATATCAGCAGTTGTCTTTTCACAAGGGAAGAAGGCAGAAGCGATTATTGATAAGATCACAACGAAGACACAGTCATATGAATCGGTAGAAGTTCAGTTCACTTTCACCTATACCGATCCAAGCAATGGTGAAGATATAAGCGAGGCTGGAACGCTGATCATCAGCGGAGATAAATATATTCTTGATATTGAAGGCCAGAAAGTCATATGCGACGGAGAAACCATGTGGACCTATATCGAGGATGCCTGGGAGGTTCAAATCAATACGATCGAAGAAGATGATGAGTCCATAACACCCTCAAAGCTACTCACATCCTACAATGAAGAGTACAAAGCGAGACTCGAAAAAGAGTATGAAACAGATGGTGTTAATTACCAGAGGATCGAATTGAAACCTGAAGAGGGTAAAAAATGGGTCAAGCTTGATCTAATTGTGGATGCAGATAAGCAACAAATCTCAGAAATTACTATTCATGATAAGAACGGAGGGAAGATCAACTATAAGATCGACAAATTCACTCCCGACGTAGGTGTTACCGACAAGGATTTCACCTTCAACCCTGACGACTACCCCGAAGTTGAGATTGTTGATATGCGGTAGTTCTGGCTGGTCATCTGTAACAATGATACAGATCACACGACGCTGCCCCTGATGATAATATTCTCTATTATCCTTATATTCAGAAATAATAATTAAAGAATAAACCTTTTGATGCTTATATCATCAAAGGATTGAGTTTATAAGTTATAGCCAGTGCAAATAGAAGACAGGGAAATACTAGACCTCAGCCTGAATCCGAATTCGAGAGAAGAAGGCTTTACCCTGCTCGTTAAGAAGTATCAGAACCGGCTTTACTGGCATATCCGCAGATTAGTGATCGAACATGAAGATGCTGATGATGTGCTCCAAAACACTTTCCTAAAAGCCTGGCAGGGATTGGCAAAATTCCGACAGGAATCACAATTATACACCTGGCTTTACCGTGTAGCCACTAATGAAGCACTGAGCTTCATGAAAAAAACTCAAAGGTCAAGGTCTGTCCCATTCGAGGAAGGTGGAGCAGGATTAAGCAAACTGGTCGAGCAGTCGGCAGGGATCTCCGGAGACGAGATCAGCCTTAAACTACAAAAAGCAATATTGATGCTCCCCGCAAAGCAACGCCTTGTGTTCAATATGAAATATTTCGACGAGATGAAATATGAAGAGATCTCAGCGGTGCTCGGAACTTCGGTAGGAGCGCTTAAAGCTTCTTATCATCATGCCGTAAAAAAAATCGAAAAACAAGTACTCCTGGATTAAACCTTCATCATCTTCAACTATCAAAACATAAAATGAAACCCACAAACAATATACATGACAAGGGAAACGACCTGGATCGCAAACTAAAGGAAACTTTCGGAAAAAATATGCCATATGAGGTACCTGATGGTTATTTTGAAAATCTTTCCGAACGAAGCCTGCAAACAATCCGGAGATCACCTGTTCGTTCATTGTTCTTGCATCGTGGTTTCAGGTATTTTGCTGCTTCTGCTGCAGTATTTATCATGGCAGCACTGGTGATCACCATGATATTCACTAACAGGAGCTCAAGCAGTGATAATTTGGAAGAATACAGCCTGAGCGAGATTTACTATTACAATATCAATAATCTGGCAGAACTTGAGGAATCATACCTTTTGTCATTTTTTGCAGATGACAGCCTCGATATCAAGGGGATGATGGAATCTGAAACTGACAGTATCTCTGATGAAATTATCATGGAGTACCTGCTTGCAGAAAACCATATAGAATATCATATTTTAAACGAGTATTAATCTGTTAAACAACAATATTATGAGATCAATTAAATTATCGATAACAATGTTCATGGCTTTTGCAGTCATGGCGTTGACCCTGCCATATCAGGTACAGGGCCAGGACAGAGAAAAGATGACCCAGGAAGACAGAGATAAAATGGCAAAGAAAAGGCAAGAAATGGGAGAAAGGATGAAAGCTTCCAAGATTGCTTACATCACTGAGCATGTCGACCTAAGTCCGGAAGAGGCCGAAAAATTCTGGCCAATCTATAACGAACAGGAAAAGAAGCGCGAAGAGCTTACACATAGTCTTATGGAAAGGTACAGGGGGAAGGAAGATAAAAAGGAGGTTACCGACGAACAAGCAGAAGAGATGATGCAGCAGCGCTTCAAGCAGGAACAAGACTTGCTCAACCTGAAGACGCAATATCACAAAAAATTCACAGAGATACTGCCTGCAACGAAGGTGCTGAAATTATACGATGCCGAAAATAACTTCAAACGGCAATTAATGGAGAAATATAAACATCGTGGAGGAGAAAGAAAACCAGAAGGTGGGGGTACAGCCACGCCTAACAGGGGAAGGAAGCACTACAGATAGAAAAAAAAGCCCCTCCGGGATTCCGGAGGGGCTTTTCTTTATTCTTTCCATTTATAATATTCCCCAACCAGGCTGAGGGTGGTTTCATCCACCTCCTGGACGATGGTAGTCAGATTAAGTTCCTTTTCTTTTGCACCCCAGAAAACAACAGGCATATGATCGCCTCCGAATTCCCCATTGGATCCTTCATATGATTCTGTATCAGCGGCTGTGCTTATACAAAACATAAAAGGACCTTTTTTATCATGCTGATAAAGGTGAACTGCAGAAAGATCGTCAAACTCCATGATCACCTCTCCCCACAATTGGTTATTTTTTGCGTACAACCTCTTTTCAATGTTGGCAGCCATTGGAAAATGGTCATCAATGTATGTACCATATAGATAGGAGTTCAGCACTTCTTCGAAGTCTTCCTGGGATACATCGAGACTGTCATCCATATCTGAAAGGATATTGATATAGGTGATCGTGAGTTTTCCCGAATTAGGGCCAGTGATCTCCCATTTATACTCCTTTTTTTCAACTGTCAGGCAGCTGCTCAACAGGAAGGCAAAAAAAGCTAAAGCCAGTAATTTAATGGCATTTTTTTTCATAGGGTAAGGGTTATTAATTGTTCTTCATGTTATAATGCAATCCCTAAGGGGATTATTGTAATTTTGTTTCAAATATAATCCTAAATTATCATAAATCTATGAATACCTCTGTTGAGATCAGCTATTATCCACTAAACGTAGAATACATTCCTCCGATTAAAGGTTTTATTGAGCGCTTGAATACATATGATACCTTGAGGGTGAAAACAAGCGGAATGAGTACCCAGGTATTCGGGGAATATCTCAGGTGATGCGGGCCCTGACAACTGAGATTGAAAAATCCTTTGAATTGCCGCATTCCGTATTTGTACTGAAGATTATTAACGCTGATCTTGACATCACATGATCCTGACAAACATCTTCGACATCCTTTATCAAAACCTGGCCGACAGCAGCATCCTGGAAGCCATAGCTGTTATTTTTGGCATAATGAGCGTGTGGTTTGCCAAAAAGGAAAATATCCTGGTTTATCCTACCGGCATCGTCAGCGTTTTGATTTATATATACATCTGTTTCTTTGCCAAGCTATATGCAGATATGGGCATTAACTTCGTGTATTTCATTATGAGCATATACGGCTGGTACATGTGGTCGAGAAAGGATGCAGAGAAATTCGTACTGCCTATCAGCTGGTGTAAAAAGAAGGATCATCTGATCAGCGCATTAATGCTCATTGGGTTTTTTATCTCACTAAGCTATTTTTTAACGAATTATACCGATAGCAATGTACCTATCATCGACTCCCTTACAACATCGATATTTATTGTCGGGATGTGGCTCATGGCCCGGAAGAAGATCGAAAACTGGATCTACTGGATCATTGGTGAATATAATATCCATCCCGCTATATTTTTATAAAGACCTGGCCCTCACCAGTATACAATTTACAGTATTCTTAGTGTTGGCTATCTTGGGATATATTGAGTGGAGGAAGAAAATAAAAGCCAGGAAATACATTTAACGTTTAGCATTTAGCTTTTAACATTTAGTATATAATTTACAGTTTACAATATACAGTATACAGAATTCAAAATTCAAAACTCAAAATTCAAAATCAACCTACATATCGTATCGCAATCACAGGGCCGGAATCAACAGGAAAATCGGAACTGGCTGAACAACTTGCAAAGCATTTTGATACTACCTGGGTAGCTGAATACTCCCGTGAATATTTAACGCAGCTTGGCAGGCCTTATGATTATGAGGATATTTTGAATATCGCAAAGGGACAATTCGAGCGAGAAGAGCTGATGGCTGCAAGTTCCCGTGGATTTCTTTTCTGTGATACAGAATTCATTGTTTATAAGATCTGGTGTGATGATAAGTTCGGCAAATGCCACCCCTGGATCCTGGATATGATCCGGAGCCATACCTACGATCTGTATCTTTTGTGCAATACCGACCTGCCCTGGGAGGCAGACCCTCTAAGAGAAAACCCGGATGACAGAGATAGGCTGTTTAAATTGTACAAACAAGAACTGGAAGACAGGAAGCTTCCCTACGTGATCATCAGCGGTAGTGGAAAAGTACGATTAAACAATGCCATTAAGGCAGTAACTGAGAAAATACTAAATACTAAATACTAAACCCTAAACCCTAAAGACTAAACACTAAACACTAAATATCTAAATTCAAAACAAATTCTAAATTCAAAACTCAGAACTCCCTCCTTGCCCATTGCCAAAATCCCAAAGCCTGATGCCTATTTTTTGCCGTTAACTTCCTCAAAACTACCGTTAACTGATTTCATCTCGATATATTTGCCATAGGTATATTTATTTAGTATTTTCATCCCATGATTTGTTTAAATGGAAACAGATCACAACGGCTAATTACAGGATAATACTTATCCTACCCCGCTCCATTATACCTGGCCTTCAACAACATCCCAAAGTTGGAGGCCTTTTTTATGGCAACATTAGATCTTCTATCAACAGGACTTGTTACAATATTAAGTAAATTGCACCTTCTTTGTTGAATCAGCTTCAGTCAAGTACCTTATGTGCGGAATAGCAGGGATAGTCAGTTTTTCAAATAAGGAATCCATCATCAGACATATTTTCGATATGAATGCTCTGATGCAGCATCGCGGACCTGATGATGAAGGATATACATTTTTTTCGGCAAAAAAACAGCTTGTACTTGCAGGCAAGAACACCCCTCAACAGGTCAACGAAGCCGGATTAAACTACACACCCTCAAACAATGCTGAGGAGATAAACGCTGACTTTAATATCACATTGGCTCACAATCGCTTATCAGTTATTGATATCACACACAACGGCCATCAACCTATGTGTGATGAACATGCAGATTACTGGATAGTGTACAATGGAGAAATTTACAATTTCCTGGAGTTGAAAACAGAACTGCATCAGGCAGGGCATGCCTTCAGGACCAACACTGATACAGAAGTTGTACTGAAAAGCTATATGGAGTGGGGTGTCGATTGCATTCAGCGATTCAACGGGATGTGGGCGTTTGTCATATTTGACAGGAAAAAGAACAAATTGTTCGCCAGTCGCGACAGGTTCGGGGTAAAGCCCTTCTATTATATTTTCAGCAAAGATGTATTTGCATTTGCTTCTGAACAAAAGGCCTTGTATCATTTTCCTGGCGTAGCAAATGAGCTGAACCATCAGGCTGTTTTTGATTACCTGGCCATGGGCAAGCTGGAGCTGGAAGAAGAAGGACTGGTAAAAGGAGTGATGGAATTGCCCCCGGCGCATATGCTTACACTGGACCTTGGCACCAATCAAATCCATAAGACGAAATATTATGAGCTGGAGTACACTCCAGGGTGGGGAAAATATAATCAATCTCATGCCGAAGAAGCAACACAGGAATTAAAATCACTGCTTAAGAATGCAATTGAACTGAGGTTGAACTCAGATGTCCCGGTAGGAACATGCCTGAGTGGGGGAATTGACAGTTCTATACTGGTTTGTGAGGTGAACAGATTACTGAAAGAGCTCCAGCTTAAACAATTAGGAAATCGGCAGAAAACCTTTACTGCTTCCTACGACAATAAACTCATTGATGAGTCAAAATATGCAGCCCTGGTAGTGAAGCAAACGCAGGCTGAGTGGCATCAGGTATTCCCATCCTCCACCGGTTTGATCGAAGATTTCGAAAAGATCGTCTACTGCCAGGATATCCCCTTCCTGAGTTCCAGTACATATTCACAGTTCAAGGTAATGGAACTGGCTAAGCAGAATGGTATTACCGTTACCCTCGACGGACAGGGTGCTGATGAATTGTTTGGAGGATATGCACCACATTATTCATCCTATATGATGAATGCCTTGAAGAGATTTGATGTGGGATCTTTTTTTTCAAGCAGCAGCCATATGGGAGGCAATTTCTCTAACTATGGAATGATCACACGGTTTCCCTTTAAGTTTCTGCTTGCCAAGACTTTTAAAGACTCCTTTATCAAGTCCGGATATAAAAAGAATAAACCAGAGTTATCATATATCAAAGAGGATTTTTGGAATAATCATAATAAGAGGCTGGAAATTCTGTTTGAAAAGTATAACAGTAATTTTAATGAGTTCCTGTCGCGGCAGTTTACAGGAGATGAATTTAAAAATCTCATGCGGACCGGCGACAGGAATGCCATGAACTTCTCTATAGAATCGCGTATGCCCTTTGCTGATGATATAAACCTGATTGAAAGCACTTTCAGAATACCAGCAGTATACAAAATACGGCAGGGTTTCAGCAAAACCCTGTTAAGAAAAGCTGCAGCAGGGGCAATACCTGATGAAATCCTGCAAAGGCGTGATAAAGTTGGATTTGCCACGCCGGAAAGCATCTGGTTCAAGGAAGCTTCAATTGAGCTGAGGGAACTTGTATTCAAGCAGGCAGATGAATATGTGAGCTGGGATACTTTATATGATCAATGGGATGATATTCAAAATGATGTTAGCTCTACCACTGCCCGCTTATGGAGGTTTGTAAATTTTGCTGTATGGCGCAAAATATTTGATTATTAATGAACAGGAAACTTAACATACTTTTTCTTGCATCTTGGTATCCGAATCGAACAAATCCATATCATGGAAATTTCGTACAGCGACATGCAAGGGCAGTCTCTGAATATTGTAATGTAAGTGTACTACATGCATGTTCTGATAGTGATTGTAAGGAAAAATATGAGCTTAGTATTGAGGAAAATGCAGGCATCAGGGAGGTTATTGTCTATTACAAAAAGGTGAGTTGCCGCCTTCCAGGGATCAGCCAGCTTCAAAAATATCTCCGAAATAAGAAAGCACTTAAGCTTGGCTTTCAGGAAGTCCAAAAGAACCATAGAACAGACCTCATTCATCTGAATGTAACCTTCCCGGCAGGACTGTTTGCGCTGAACCTGAAAAAAAACCTGAACCTTCAATATATACTTACCGAACACTGGACCATCTTCCTGGGAAGCGACCCTTCAGCTTTTCCAAGAGGAAGCAAAAAAGCTATCCTGAACATATTAAAACAAGCCAGTGTTATTTGCCCTGTTTCTTATGATCTTCAAAAGGCATTGAAAGTTTTCGCACCGGGCAATACCTACCAGGTGGTGAATAATGTTGTTGACACTGATCTTTTCTCTATCAGGGAGCATGAAAATCCCAGGAAAAGAATACTGCATGTGTCTACTTTGGCCGAAGAGCAGAAAAACATTTCCGGGATCCTGAGGGTCATAAAAAAATTGAGCGAAGTACGGAATGATTTTGAGATCCTGATCGTTGGGGATGGCGATATCAGCCCCCACAGGTCATATGCAGAATCGCTTGGTCTCCTTGAAAATAAAATTGTGGAATTCAAAGGAAAGCAGGATATAGAGATCATTGCACAGATCATGCAGGATGCTGATATTTTCCTCTTATTCAGTCATTATGAAAATTTACCATGTGTTATTATCGAAGCGCATGCCAGTGGATTGCCAGTTATCAGTTCGGAGGTGGGTGGTATCGCGGAAATGATAAATGATCAGAATGGCGTACTTGTGTCACCTGCTGATGAAGATATGCTGCTTGAAAAATTAAACCATATGTTAGACAATTATCATACGTTTGACCGGGAGAAAATCAGAGATGAAGCAGTACAGAAATACAGCTACAGTGTTATCGGCAAACAGTTTAATGAGATATACAAGAACATAATACCATAACATCTTGATCAACAAGATCTTAAATACATTCGGAGCAACGAGCCTTTCGGCTCTGGTCAATTTTCTGATTGCCATTGTGATATCTCAATTTCTTGGTCCTGAAGGTAAGGGGGAACAAGGAATTATCCTGGCCACCATTGCCTTCGTGCTTGTATTTTCAAATCTCGTTGGCGGAGCCACCCTGGTTTATCTGATTCCTCGATATAAGTTTTCTTTGTTGCTCATTCCCTCTTACTTATGGTCCATAGCAATAGGTATTCTTGCTTATGTTATTTTATGGGGATTCAAGATCGTTGAACAAGAATATATCCTGCATATCTGCCTGCTATCTATATTGAACTCATTTATCAGTATACATGCCACTATGCTTATTGGCAGAGAGAAGATCAAATCAGCAAACCTGGTAAGCCTGTTGCAGCCGCTTATCGTCATCAGCAGTCTGTTGATTTCTTTCTTGATCCTGGACGAAAAAATCATTACCGCTTATATCAAGGCCTTGTATTTCGCTTACGGTGGTAGCCTGCTAATAAGTATCATTTATATTTCGAAAACCTTCGGCAGGCTTAAATTATATCCGCTAAGAGAATATTTGAAAGTAATTGAAGAACTGTTTCGTTTCGGATTTATGAATCAGCTCGCACATATCACCCAGATGATGAGTTTCAGGTTGAGTTACTATTTCCTTGAACTATATCATGGTGAAGCCAGTGTCGGCATCTACTCTAATGGTATTCAGATCATGGAATCCATATGGCTGGTAAGTAAGAGCATCTCATTGGTGCAATATGCCAGGATTGCAAATTCTGAAGATAATAACTATGCTCAAAACTTATCTCTTAAGTTGCTGAAAGTAGGCTTTATCATCAGCCTGATTTGCATCATTCCTCTTCTTTTACTACCCGAATCGTTTTACCTGTTCATTTTCGGTAAAGGATTTTCCGGGGTTAAGGAAGTCATCTGGATCCTGGCTCCAGGTGTATTGATCTATAATATCTCTTTGATATTAGGGCACTATTTTTCAGGCATTGGGAAATACTATGTTAATACGATCGCATCCAGTATTGGGCTAGTGGTGTCGCTGGTCCTTTTCATCACCCTTATCCCACCATATGTCACCTTTGGGGCAGGCATTGCTACAAGCATCAGCTACGCAGTAACAAGTCTTGTGGTGATGATCTTTTTCCTGCGCGAAGCGAATATTGGGGGAAGGGCATTTTTGCCGAATAAGGAAGATTGGGGATTATTGAAAGGCATCATCAGGAAAAAATCCATTTGATCTTTGAAATCTGATATCTGATATTTGATATTTGAAGTTATTTTCGATTTTCGATACTCGATTTTCGATACTCGATATTCGGTCTTCATCAGTATCACCTGCGAACGGGGATCCACACCCGCATTTCGCCCGGACCACGGTTATTCCATAAATGATAAGGGATGAGTTTCATTTGAGTGGGCATCTGTAAAATGAAGCCCTCTTCCGAATAGGATCTTTCAGCCTTCGCATCCATGCTAATGGTTTGGCTGCCATTTAGCAGATCAGGTTCATATGCTGACAATGGTCCATAAGAGCTGCCATCCAGAAAAATATTCAACACCCTGTCTTCTTCGTTATCTGGCCATTCTGCCGCATATACAAGGGGACCTCGCTGAAAGGCCAGCATGCTACTATCTGCTTTAACTTTTTCATCCGCCACCAGCATCCTTACTTCCATAGGTAACACCAGCCTAACTTCATCACCAGCCTTCCACATCCTGTTTATTACTGCATATCCGTTTTCACTCCAGAAAGCAATTTCCTCTCCATTTATACTGATGGAACTCTTAAATGCGGGCTTATCACGGAATTGATACAGGTCTCCATCGATGGCAGTATTTTGTGACCAGCCTGGCATGCGGAGTCGGAGAGAAAAGCTTCTTTCCTCTTCCGGATCGATCAAAATACTGATAGTGCCGTCCCAGGGATAATTGGTCTGCTGTGTGATCTGTATCTCCTGATCATCCATAACAATGAGTGCATCATTCGACATATAGAGGTTCACATAGATACCCTTTTCATCATATGCATATACATACCCTGGCACTGAAGGGATAAAGCGCGTAATATTGGAAGGGCAGCATGCACATCCAAACCATTCGCTGCGTTGATGTTTGCCATCAGATTCCAGCACATTTGGATAAAAAAACCTATCCCCGCTCAGTGATACTCCGGATAACATAGCATTATACAGTATACGCTCCAGCACATCATAATACCTGGCTTCCCCATGCAGAAGAAACAAGCGATGGTTGAAAAAGATATTGCCTATGGATGCACAGGTTTCACAATAGGCTGTTGCATTAGGTAAGTGATAAGGTTCTGCAAACCCTTCATTCCCGCCACTTGCGCCAATACCTCCTGTTATATAGATCTTCTTCCAGGTGATATCTTCCCATATCTTCGTGATCGCATCGATATAGGCTGTATCATGCAAGATGGCAGCCACATCTGCCATGCCTGAATACATATAGGTTGCACGAACAGCATGTCCGACAGCTTCGCGTTGCTCAGTAATCGGAAGATGGGCCTGGCAATATTCAGGTCCGCCAGTCCTTGCATCCAGGAAGAATTTTGCCAATTCCAGGTATCTCTCCTCCCCTGTTACACCATATAATTTTACCAATCCGATCTCAATTCCCTGGTGACCCGGATATGACACTTTTGCATCCCAACCAAAATCTTCATCTATGCGGTCGGCTGCTTTGATGGCTACATCCAGCAGCGTCTTTTTCCCGGTGGCAATATAATGGGCTGTAGCTGCCTCAAAAAGATGTCCCATATTATACAGTTCATGGCTATGCAGATGGGTATTTTGCCAGCGCTCTGTCCCTATCCATTGGTGGCCACTATCACCGAGGATGGTTCGGTTAGTATACAGGTAGCCGTCTTCCTCCTGGGCCATGGCAAACTTCTTGATAAGGGTATCCAGGTATGCTTCAAGTTCCAGATCAGGAAAGGTTTGCAAAGAATAGCTTGCACCCTCCACAATCTTGAAGACATCTGAATCATCAAATGGGTATGTCGTGCAAAAGGTCCCCTCTGTCATCCCTCCTGCAACCTCAAAATTCTTGATCCTGCCGGTCGATTCACAATGCCCGAAGGCAATGGGGATGGTTACCTCATGGTTGGTAAGGATGCGTGGTCTCCAAAAGTTATCTGTTAGCTTCACTGAGTTGAATGGTACGGGCTGAATGGGATAATGAGCTGGTTTCTGGGAGAAAATCAAAACCGGAAATAGGATGAGTATGATGATCAGGAGGCGCATGGAGGATGAATTTACTTCAAATATATAAAATACCCATGAAGAAAACATACCAGGTCATACGATATTCGAACCAGTTTAATGCTTGATACCATGTAATTTTATTACCTTTATTATCAAAATTATAAATCAATAATTGTCAATTTGATGGACAAGTATAGAATAATAACCTGGATTTTTATTGCTTTTATTATCAGTTCTTGCACACAGTTACAAGAACAAGAAATAGTGCAGGACGACCCCCTGCCATCATGGAATGAAGGAGCAACAAAGCAATCGATCATTGATTTCGTGGAAGAGGTTACAAATCCGGAAAGTAAAGAATTTATTATGGTAAAAGATCGTATAGCCGTTTTTGATAATGACGGAAATCTATGGTCGGAGAAACCCATTTATTACCAATTTGTCTTTGCCATAGATAGAATTAAAGACCTGGCTCCGGAATATCCTGAATGGGAAACAGAGCAACCGTTTAAAGCTGCATTGGAAAAAGATTTGAAAAAGCTCATGGAATATGGAGAACATGGGCTTTTGCAGATTGTCATGGCAACACATGCAGGCATCTCTAGTGATCAGTTCGAAGAAATTGTTACATCATGGCTATCTACAGCAAAGCATCCACGGTTTAATCGTCCTTACACTGATCTGGTATACCAACCCATGCTTGAATTGCTCAGCTATCTGCAAAACAATGATTTTAAAACTTTTATTGTTTCCGGAGGAGGAATTGATTTTATGCGTGTGTGGGTGGAAGAGAAATATGGAATACCTAATGACCAGGTAGTGGGTAGTAGCATAAAAACAGCGTTTATATTTGAGGATGGGGAGCCGGTCATCTTAGGATTGGCTGAAATTGATTTCATCAATGATAAGGGAGGGAAACCTCTCGGAATAAATAAATTCATTGGCCGAAGACCGGTATTTTGTTCTGGGAATTCTGACGGTGACCTGGCGATGATGCAATGGACCGCAGCAGGAGAAGGTAAAAGATTTATGATGTACTTGCACCATACCGATTCAATCAGGGAATGGGCCTACGACAGGCATTCAGCGGTTGGCCGATTGGATAAAGGGCTTGATGAAGCAAAAGAAAAAGGATGGACAGTCATTAATATGAAGGACGACTGGGAAGTGATCTATCCATTTGAACTAGAAACGAAATAACCTCTAAAAATTAACATCATGGGAAAAGGACAAGACGCTAAAAAAAACGTTAAAAAAGCACCAACAAAAACTGCTAAAGAAAGAAAGGCAGAAAAGAGAGAAAAGAAATTAAACAAGAATTAGTTGCCCATTTTAATAAACACAATTTAAGCCTTCAATTGTATTGAAGAGAAAAATACTCTTATTAATATTTATCACCCTTGTCATCTCTGGATGCAAAAAATCAATGACAATGCACCTGATATAACTGGTGCCAAGAGTCTGACGATCTTCTTTGTGAACGACCAGCATGGACAGATAAACAATTTCCCAAAGATCAAGCACATCGTTGAAGCAGAAGAGCAGCATAGCAGTGTGATCGTGGCATGTAGCGGAGACATGTTTTCCGGAAACCCTGTAGTGGATTTCTATCAGGAGAAAGGATACCCGATGATCGATGCCATGAACCGTTCAGGCTTCGACATATCGGTTGTTGGGAATCATGAATATGATTATGGAGAAGCAGTGTTGAAGGAGAGGATGGAGCAAGCTGAATTTGTATGGGTCTGTGCAAATGTAGACATGCAAGGAACAGCAGTTCCGCAACCTTACGCGTATTATACCCTGACTGTCGACAGTTTAAGGGTCACCTTCCTGGGACTGGTAGAAACCAATGGCAAAGACAATGGCACCATCCCATCCACGCATCCATTCCGTGTGCAGAACTTCAATTTTGAGAGGCCGGAAAGTGTGATCGCCAATTATTCCGATATCAAATCACAGGAAAATGCTGACCTGTATATCGCGCTAACACATCTCGGACACAATGGATATGAAGGAAATCTCGGAGACTATCAGCTGGCTGAACAATACCCTTATTTTGACCTTATCATAGGCGGTCATTCTCACTCAGAGCAGAATACAGAAGTGAACGGAATCCCAATATTCCAGTCGGGAAGTTACTTACATCAGCTTGGAAAAATTGAATTGAAGGTGTTAAACAGGGAAGTGCTTGCCGTTGATTTTGAATTGATCGATCTCGACAATTATACCGGATATGATGCCGGCTTAAAAGCGATTATCGATCAATACAATGAAAGCATGTCCCTTGTTTTAGACGAAGTTATTGGTTATTCCCATTACAGCCATCAAAAGCAGCAGGTGGGTTGCTTTTATACAGATGCTTTAAGGGAAAGGCTGGATGTAGATGTTAGCTTTCAGAATAGTGGTGGGGTCAGGGCGGGACTTAATATGGGAGATATTACCATTGGGGAAGTATATGCATTCGATCCCTTTAATAACGGTGCTATTATATACGAAATGAGTGCTTCGGAAATGAAAGCTTTTCTGAAAGGTTCAGCATCTGGGTTTTATTATTCGGGTATACAAATTGAACAGGAGGCCAGCAGTGTTGTGCTCAGGGATGAATTCTTCACCATCATCCCCAACAATATGATCTTGAGAGTGGGTATCAATGATTACATTCCTGCCGTTTATGATAATTACTTTCCTGCTAGCGGAGATGCGCAGCCCTATACTACTGCTGAAGCGATCATTTATTACCTGAAAAACATCAATGACCAGGTGAATTATCCTGATTGTGATCATTTCTTCATTTACCAGTGATCAGGCTCATCAGATCTTAAGCTTTCAATTTTACTTTAAAGGCTTCACCCTTCATAGCAAGGATAGAGGGTTTGTGCGATTTCACTTCTCCAGGGGAATAGATTGCACAGAGGGTATTGCGGATAGTATATAAGTGCTTATGCTTTGCTGAAGGTACACCACCAAGAATGGCAGCAAGAGTTTCGAAGCGTACATCCCCCGGTTGCCATGCATAGTCATGCCAGACCACAATGCTCTTATCATGCATCAGATTATTGAAAACATTTTCAGTATCCTTCATTATGGATTCAAAATGATGATCTCCATCAATGAAAATGAGGTCATATTTTTTATTCAATCCTGCAAAGTCAAATTCCAGCGAATTCCCTTCCAGGTGTATTACATTGGGAAGATCTTTTGAAAACATGGCATGCTGATCAATATAGTCCTGAGCAAGCCCAAGTCCTTCCATGTCTGTCCTGGATAGATTTAAAGTAGTGCATTCCCGTGCTACAACAGCCACATTGGCAACGCTTTCTCCTCGCCAGGTGCCGATTTCAAAGTATTTACAATCTTCAAACCCTGCAGCCAGTATCCGCAATAAAGCCAGATCGGTGGGCAATGACCCACCTTCGAGGAATGCGAATGGATCAACGGTGACCTCCTCCCCTTCCGCAAGATCATGAAATCTTACTTCGTCCAGTCCATCCTTTATGCCATATTCCTTCTGCACTTTACCTTTCCAGACCTCATTATCGTCGATAATCTTATTTAAAAGATATGGCTTTCGAATAATTAAGCCTGTCGCTTTAAGCAGTGTTTGTAGTTTATTCATTAAATATTTTTTACCTGAAACTCATTCAGCACCCAACATCCAAAAATATGAAAAAATGGCATTGTTATAGGTTGATTTCGTCCATAGGTGAATTCTAAATTGCATTCACCATCATTTTTTGATACATTTATAGTGATAAGCTGAATGATAATTTAGCATCCCATTATCCAATTTATCATGAAACTGATCAAAACCCTGACAAATCACCATTACCTGGTAGTTCTTATTGAACTTGCCCTGGTTTTGTTGTGTCTCTTGCTTATTCCCAAAAATACTAAGGCCCAGGAAAGACATATTATACAGGGATTTATTGTTGAGAAAGAAGGAGAAATTCCTCTTCCGGGAGCCCATGTCCTGATCGAAGGTACATCCTATGGTACAATTTCAGGGCCTGATGGATCTTTTCGCCTGAGTACTGCTGACTTCCCCCTTACCCTGAAAGTGAGCCATATTGGTTTTGAAGACCGGTTTTTTACGGTCACGCATGACATTAAAAATGAGCAGTTGGTCCTGAGCATGAATTTTTCAGCTGAAATGCTCGATGCTGTAACGATCAGTGATAAAAAGGCAGAATTAGTTTTCAAAGACAAATCGTATTCTGTTCTCGACTTTGAATTTCACGAAAACGGGCTGATGCTATTGATCATCAGGAACCGGCTAAAAAAGGCCGAACTGGTACTGCTTTCCACAATTAATGATACCCTTGCAATATTACCGGGTTTACCCGGCAGGGCTGCTTCACTGCACCACGATTGTCTCGACAATATACATTATGTAGCTAACGACAGTGCATACCAGATATTATTTACAGGCACTGAACTGAAGCTGTTATATCCAGCCGACGTAAGGATCTTCCGTGCAGTAGCACAGGCTTTTGCAGCATATCATAAAGACAACTACTATTTCGGTCTTCGAAGAATGCAGAACCAGGTGATTGAGTATATCAGGTATGATTCAATTGCCGACACCTACATTCCATTCAGAGCAATATATGACCATAAGAAACTAGGGATTCTCAAAGAAAATCCGGGACACTTTGGCTTGCTGGGTAGCTTTAGAAATGATGATCTTGCATTTGCCTTATTGCTTATGGGTGCTTCAGAAAGCATAAAACAACAGATGGATGCCCGGGATTATAGTCGTGATATTTCAATTGAAGCACATTATCTCAGCGAAATTGTATACACACCGGTTTATGCCCCACTTTTCAAATCAGGTGAGCAGATGATCATTTTCAATCATCCTGAGTCACAGATTGAATTTCTAACACCATATGGCATACTTGAAACCACAACACCGATTGAATATCATCAAAAGAAGAATTGGGAAGAACTGATCTTGAAAGATGAGATCATGGACACCTATTATGCTGTATTTATCCATGCCAACAGGGCCAGTTTGCATCCTGTAGATATTCAAAACGGTAAACTTGGCGATGCGAACATTTTGTACTACCCTCTTGTTAAGAAGATACTGGTAAAGAACGGATATGCATATTTTACTTACCGGCAGCCTGGTTCAATTGAAAGAACCATGCTATTCAGGCAAAAACTGCAATTAGAAAGCAAGAATTTTGCCTCTTCTGAAAAATAATTTGATGTTTATGGGCAACAGATGTGAATGGGCAGGCGATGACCCTTTGTACAATGACTACCATGATAAGGAGTGGGGCGTTCCGGTTTATCATGACGACCAGCTTTTTGAATTCCTGGTGCTGGAAACCTTCCAGGCAGGATTGAGCTGGATCACTATCCTTCGAAAGAGAGATAACTTCAGGAAAGCCTTCGATGATTTTGATTACAAGAAAATCGCAAAATATGATGAAACCAAGGTGCAGGAACTACTCCAGGATGCTGGTATTATCAGGAATCAGCTAAAAATAAGGGCTACAATCAGCAATGCCCGGGCATTTAGAAAGGTTCAGGATGAATTCGGTTCATTCAGCAAATATATCTGGGGTTTTGTTGGTGGAATACCCATCCAGAATTCTTTTACGTCCATGAATGAATTGCCTGCAAACACGATCCTTTCAGATGAAATTAGTAAGGACCTGAAAAAAAGAGGATTTAAGTTTGTTGGTTCTACCGTAATCTACGCCCATATGCAGGCCACCGGGATGGTAAATGATCATGTTATCTCTTGCTACAGGCATAAAGAATTAGGTGGAAAATAATTAATATCAAAATACCCACAGCCCATCGCCCATAGCCTAACGCCTAACACCTACCATGAATATCCGATTGAAGTAGTGACCCCCCAATCGTTTGTTGCAGCTGTCTGATCAAGTGGCTTGCTGTCGAAATTATCATAAAAGGTGAGCCCGAAGTAAAAATCGTTAAAAATTTCAATTTTAGCATTGATGGAAAATTCCAAACGAATCCTTCCAATACTCGTTAAGCTCGGATAAAGGTTAAAGCCCGAAGAAATGTTTATATCGGGATCATTGAACTTGTACATTCTATAATTCCATTGCATGACACCCTCAACACTGTTAATAATGGTATCAGGTTGAGCCTTCTCGGTAGTTACCATCAAGCCCACTGCTCCGTATAGTGCATGCAGATTATTGTGAACTAAATCATTTCCTCCCCCAAGTCCACCATAATAACGGTGATCAGTACCCAGCTCAGTATTTTGCTGAGCACCAACAAATGCGACTGCAAACCATCCTTTCTTAAAAAACCGGCTATACGAAAGGGAATAGTCTTGCTTCCGTATCCTTTCCCTGTCCTGCTGATCTGTCAGAATAGAGCTACCATTTATGTTTGTGAATGATTTTTGAACCCGGTAACTGACATTACCGGAGAAGTTAAATTGAGAGATCGTACTGGCTTTGGTATATGAATATCCAAGATCAATATAGCCATCTAGCCTCTTCCAGAAAGCATTTTTTACCGGGTAAATCTCAACAATAGCTGAAATAGGCTCGGGTATTGTGAAACTTTTTACCCGAAGGTTTACATAACCATCTGTCTGCGATGTATCAATGGAGCCAAAAAACCTCAATCCGCTGGAGGTCTGGATGGTAAACTGCTGGCTTGAATAGAAAGTCCTGATGCGGTCGAACTCAATATTCAAAGTTCCCATTCCATCAGTCTTAAAGAAAAGCACACCATATTCAAAACGCTTTACCTCACCCGTAATCCGGTCTCCGTTATACAGATAAACCGTATCTGTCTTTGGACCTGCTAATGAAAGTACTGGCAAAAGCATAAAAGACAGGATAAAGAGGGCAAGATTGATATGCTTATTTAAGGTGTTTTTCATAAATTTCCAGCCGATATTAACGACAATAATAGTGGCTCAAAGTGGCATCAAAATTAAAAAAAAGATTAAAAAAGTGTAAGTTAAGATAAATAGTGTACTTTTGCAGAAATTTTTAATACATTATCATGAACAAAGGAACAGTAAAATTCTTTAATAACGCCAAGGGATTTGGTTTTATTAAAGACGCAGAATCGGACAATGAATATTTTGTCCACGTAACAGGTCTCATTGATGAGGTCAAAGAAAACGACGAAGTAACTTTTGAATTAACAGAAGGACGAAAAGGTCTAAATGCGGTGAATGTTAAACTCGCTTAAGGTTTAATATAAATATCACATTAAAAGATTTGCCCCCGATTTTTCGGGTTTTTTTTTTTTGCAAAAAAAATAAATCAATCCCTTTTCCTTTCAGCCATCAATCCAACACAGTGGTATTGGCATTTCTACTTGTTGAATCTCATCTGCCAAGCATTTTTTATTTTCTTTTTGTGGAATTTTCGTTCGCCGGTCATCATTCAAATGTTCCGGATGTGAAATTGACATGGTGTTAACAGTTCTTAACATATATGTAAAAATATTTTATATAAAAGCTAGTTATATATAAAACCTTTAGACAATGAAAGCTTCCTCACTCCTCAGGCAGGTTTCACTCTTGTACTTGCCATCATTTTTTCCGTTGCCTTAATGTTTGCCTTTACAGAACTACCCCGTTTGATCGACTCCATCCTTGCAGAAAATGTTGGTTTTCCCGGACTTGATCACGGCAGGGACGACTTAAGTGCATATAAGGCTGAACTCTACATTTCGGCATTAAATCTCAGATGGATTGGTTATGCCAGCCTGGGTTTAGTGGCTGCATTTATAATCATAGGGTTCGTGACCAAGCGCTCAGGATGGGCATTGGCAGGAGCATTCACTATTTTCCTCCCGGTGTTCGGACAATTTGCTTTAAGCATGTTCTTTCTTGCAGGTTTAGGCATGCTGAGGGTTGGATGGCTACCTTTTTGGGACATCTCATTCCAGGTGCTTGATCTGGGGAATGTGATCTACATTCCTTACTGGATATTGATGTGGTTGTTCAGGCAATTTGATTACTGGGCCCAGGCTGAAATCGCCTGGTTCTTTATGGGTGCAGGAGCATTCCTCTTTACCTGGGGCGTGCTGGTTTGGATGCAATCGCGTTTCGGTAAGAAAGGAGTGGCTACATCATGGATCTACCGGATCTCGAGGCATCCCCAATACCTGGGATGGATCATTTGGACCTACGGCCTGATCATATATGCACCCCTGATCAACCAGATGAAGAAATCCTGGGGTGTTGGTTCCAGTCTTCCTTGGCTCCTCATGACCATGATCATCATCGGACTCTGTATGCTGGAAGAGCTGAAGATGCAAAAAGCCTATGGTAGAGACTACGAGCAATATCGCGACCGTACACCTTTTTTATTGCCGCTTCCTAAGTGGCTGAAGAAGATCATTAAATTCCCGATGTGGCTGATGATCAGGAAGCCGTGGCCTGAAAAGAAGCGGGAAGTTGCCCTGGTAGTTACGGTATATACGATCATACTCATGGTCATTTCCCTTTTCTGGGTAGATTTCGGCCAGAAACGCATATTTCCCCTATCTGAAAGCAGACGGCTGGAACAAGTCCAGCTGCTTGTGGAAGACCTTCAACAACCCATGGATTGGAGAACACGAGGGTATAAATTCGATAAGCTGGCCAGCTATGGTGATGCGTCAGTAGTATCAATAATCGATTTTTTGAGCAATGAGATGCCTGAGAACCAGGAAAACGCTGCCAGGCTGATTGGTGAATTAGGAGATACTTCAGCTATCCGTCCACTTTATAAGCTGCTGAGCCATCCATGGGAGAATGTTAGAACACGCGCCATAAGATCTCTTGTTAAGCTCAATGATCCAAATCTATTAAGTATTCTTAATGAGCAACTTGAGTATGAAACGGACTTATACCCACGCGCTGTTATTTATGAAGCAATTGGAAATATAAATGCGAAAGATTCCTGGAATTTACTTGCTGATGGAGCCATCAATGATGAGCCCTGGGCAAGACTGTCAGCTGTGAAATCGATGGCAAAGATCTTTCCCGACAGCACTGCTACTTACCTTATCCCACTGCTTATTCATGAACATGGCTGGATCAGGACTGATGCAGTGGCTGTTGCCAATCAGATCCTTGATGAGCGAACCCTGCCATATCTCAACATGCTCCTTGATGATGAGGTGTATGAGGTCAGGTTCATGGCAGGCGAGGCAATTCGACAGATCACCGATAAGAAATAATTTCATACTTTTATCCGATATGAAAGACAGGCTTACAGCTTTGTCGAAATAAAGGCTATCTCATGAAGAACATACTTCCGATCCTTTTACTATTTATGCTAATATTGCTTTTAACCGGCTGCAAAAAGGTCGATACTGAGGTATTCATCAGGGTGTACAATGATAGTCCTGATCTGTTTGAAGAGGTGATCGTGAACACATCAGGTGGAGAGCATAACTATGGAGATATAGAAACAAATTCATATTCCGATTACTATGCCTTTGACTATGCTTACAATTTTGCCTATGTCCATTTAAAGATCGACGGCAAAGACTTTTTCCTTATCCCTATTGATTATGTCGGCGAAGCTCAGCTGAGATCAGGATATTATACCTATATCCTCCGGGTAATTTCTTATGAGCAGGGTGGGCTTTCGATGGAGATCCAGAAAGATTAGCAGAGGATTGTTCAAAGCATTTTATAAAAAACAAAGTCCCATAAACGGGAATATTAATATATTAGCTACATCAAAATAGTATAGCTCGATATTTATTGTTGTTATACTGAAAGCAGAATTCAATTTAACCCTAATGATTAAGTATTAACCTAAAACTATTCACATGAGAAAACTCTTATTAATTGCAATGGCTTTTGTCTTGACAACCGCCTATGCCTTTGGCCAGAGTGAAACCTCTATGGCTCCAATCCTCGAAGAAGCCATACCCATAATTGAAACCGTAGAAGGCGAAGACCTGGAGATCGTTAGCATGGAATTCGACATCATCGGAGAAACCACCAAACAAACTTATCGCTACCTGCATGAAGGCTGGGAATATGCCATAATCGTATTCGGCGATTTCGAGTGAAAGACATGGATGTCAAAGTATATAAAGATGTTGATGGTAACTGGGTAGAGATCACTAAGGACGAAGACATCGACCCTATGGCCATTGTAACTATAACACCAAGTTATACAGCTCAATACATGATCGAGATCGAATGCTATGAGTTTGAACCGGGATATTCGGTTGCGCATTATGGGCTGATCATCTGCCACGAATAATCAGAAGATATAATGAAATAGTCCCGCTCAATTTCGGGGGGATTTTTTTTTGAACAAAGCCAGCATTAGTGTGTTAAATAGCACACAATAGAGAATATTTCAGATTATTTAACATTAAATTAATTCAGTTCAGAACAGAAATGAGTACCTTTGCAGCCATTTTCGCACTCAGGAAGGCGATTATTGATAGATATAGCATTATAAGATACAAGAAATTAATTATTAAAATGACATTATCAAAACTAAGAAATATAGGAATCGCTGCACATATCGATGCCGGAAAAACCACAGTAACCGAAAGGGTACTATTCTTTCACAGGTGTAACGCGAAAAATGGGTGAAGTGCATGATGGCCAGGCTACCATGGACTTCATGAAGCAGGAGCAGGAAAGAGGCATTACCATTGCTTCAGCAGCCATTTCATACCAATGGGGCGATAACCAGATCAATATTATCGATACACCCGGACACGTTGACTTCACCATTGAGGTTGAGCGTTCACTGCGTGTGATCGATGGCATGGTTGCTGTTTTCTGTGCTGTTGGAGGTGTAGAACCACAGAGTGAAACAGTTTGGAACCAGGCCGACCGTTACAGGGTACCACGTATTGGCTTTCATCAACAAGATGGACCGTACCGGAGCTGATTTCAATGAAGTGGTTAGCCAGATGAACAAATACCTAGATGCCAATGCCGTTCCATTCCAGCTCCCCATGGGTGCAGAGGATGATTTTCTAGGAACCATTGATATCATCGAAAAAAGGGCATATACTTTCCATGAATATCGAACGGGGCGAAATCGATATTCCGGAAGAATACCTGAGACAGGTAGAAACTGTGAGAAACCAGCTGATCGAAAAGCTGGCCGACTTCAATGATGAGATCGCGGAATTATTCCTTGATGATCAGGAGGTCCCGATCGAACTGCTTAAAACGGCCGCCAGGGAAGCTACCCTGAAGCTGCTGATCACACCGGTATTTCTGCGGTGCAGCCTATAAAAACAAAGGCATACAACTGCTGCTTGATGCTGTTGTGGACTATCTGCCCTTCACCTGTCGATGTTGGCGCTGTTGTTGGTATCGATATAGATGATCGAAGAAAAATCACATACCCGGAACCCTTCAGTCCACGATCCATTCTCTGCCCTGGCATTTAAGCTGATCAACGATCCTTACGTAGGTCAACAGACTTTTATCAGGATATTTTCAGGCACATTGAAAAGCGGAATGCAGATCTATAATTCAACCAAAGGGAAGAATGAACGGATCGGACGGATCTTCAGGATCCATGCCAAAGACAGGGAAGAGATCAAGGAAGCGGGTGCAGGTGATATTGTAGCCCTGATTGGAATGAAATTCACCAAAACCGGGGATACACTTTGTGATCACGAAAATCCAGTTACTCCTTGAAAACATTCATATTCCGCCATCAGTGATTGAACTGAAGATCACTCCGGAAACCAGGAAAGACCAGGGCAAACTGGGTGAAGCGCTGGCGAAACTTATCCAATGAAGATCCTTCATTCAATGTACGCTACGACCATGAAACTGAAGAAACCATCGTTTCTGGAATGGGTGAACTCCACCTGGAGATCATCATGGACCGCTTCAAGGATGAATTCGGTGTTGAGGTGATAGTTGGCGAACCTGCTGTTGCCTATCGTGAAACCACTCACCAATGAAATTGAATCCAACTACAAGCACTCTAAGCAAACCGGTGGTAAAGGCCAGTTTGCCCATACCGTGATGCGCCTCGAACCCAACCCTGGAAACGGATATGAATTTGTTGACCAGATCAAAGGAGGTGCCATCCCTGCCGAATTTATTTCTTCGGTCGACAAAGGAATTCGCAAGACAATGGATGAAGGGATCATCTCAGGATTCCCAGTGATCGATGTGAAAGTTGTGCTGGTCGATGGTGGGCATCATGCTGTTGACTCATCAGATATGGCATTCCAGACCTGTGCATCCATCTGTTTCAAGCAAGGTTTCATGAAAGCCATCCCTATCCTGCTTGAGCCAATGATGAAAGCTAGAGATGAATACTCCGGACGAACATATCGGAGAGATCGTTGGCAACCTGAACAGAAAACGAGGAAAGATCGAATCGATGCGCCGGTACCGCAAGGGATCTCAGAAAGTGAATGGATTTGTTCCCCTTTCAGAAATGTTTGGTTATGCCACCCAGTTACGTAACCTTTCCAGCGGAAGGGCAAACTACTCCATGGAGTTTCACCAGTACGACCCAACACCCAAAGGGGTACAGGAAGATGTACTGAAAAAACTCAAAGAGCAGGACGAAAGCAAATAGTTCATTAGAATTATCGTTCTGCCTTAATAGATCCCGCAAGGAGATTTTTAATACTTTTACATTTAAGAACGTTCAGCGTTCTGTAACAATCACTTCATGAATTTCAATGAATTCGGATTAAACGAACAACTTACTTGAAGCCATATCATATATGGGTTTTGAGAAAGCAACCCCTATACAGGACAAGGCCATCCCTGAGATCATGAAAGGCAGCGACCTGATCGCCTGTGCGCAAACAGGAACAGGTAAAACAGCAGCCTTTATTCTTCCTATGCTCGATAAATTGTCAGAAGCATACGATCATAAAACCCGTGTACTGATCATTGTACCTACCCGGGAACTTGCACTTCAGATCGACCAACAAATAAATGGTTTTGGATACTTTACCGATATTTCTTCCATTCCCATTTATGGTGGTGGTGACGGTTCAGAATGGGAGCAGGAAGGAAGTTCATTGACTTCCGGAGCCGATATTATCGTGGCTACTCCAGGAAAACTGATTTCGCACCTCGCCATGGGATATGTAAAGTTTGACTCACCTGGAATATCTTGTACTAGACGAAGCTGACCGCATGCTGGACATAGGATTTCATGATGACATCATGAAGATCGTCAACTATCTGCCAAAGAAAAGGCAAACACTGATGTTCAGCGCCACCATGGCTCCTGAGATCAGGAAACTGGCATCAAGATCCTCGATAATCCTGCCGAGGTTAGTCTTGAGATCGCCAAGCCTCCCGAAGGCGTACTGCAAGCTGTTTATCTTGCAAATGATAATCAAAAAACACCCCTGATCAACAGCCTGATCGCCAACAAGCCTGAATGCAAAAGCATCTTGATATTCTGTTCGACCAAAAAGAAAGTTGCCGAGATTGCTCGAAGCACTGAAAGGAAATAATTATTCAGTTGCCGGCATATCCTCCGACCTGAAGCAAAGTGAACGTGAAGAAGTGCTTGGCAAGTTCAGGGCAAGGCAGATCAGGGTTCTGGTGGCTACGGATGTGATGAGCCGTGGGATTGATGTAAAAGATATTAATCTGATCATCAATTATGATGCACCACAGGATGCCGAAGATTATGTGCACAGGGTGGGCAGAACCGCCAGGGCAGAAACAACAGGAATTGCCTTAACTTTGGTCAATAGTGATGATATGTATAAGCTTAAAGAAAATTGAAAGCTTAATCGGAAAGAGGTGATGAAGATCCCTTTGCCGGCCGAATTTGGTCCAGGGACCCCAATGGAATCCCAATGCACAGCGACGCTACAAAAAAGGCATGGCGGATTTCATCAGAAGAAGAGAAAAAAATAGGGTTGAGTTTTGGGTGTTGAGTTTTGAGTTAATTATAAATTATTTGCTAAAAGTTAATAATTTTACCCGCTAACACTGAAACACTGTAAGCATGCAGCCATTTTACTTTAGAGCTCAAATGACCTCAAGATTTCAAAAAATAACTGGTTTTTTAAGCAGATTCATCAATATCAAAGATGGGATGGCAGGAGCCCTGATCATGGGAGCCATCGTATGGTTCATTAATATGGGCTTATGGTTGGTGGCCTGCCACAACGGCAGCATTAAAGCAAGCAGCTTACACCCTTTATGTTCGGGGGAATTCTGATCAAGATACTGGATACCGTTACCATGAAAATCAAAAACCGGTATCTGGCCATTGCCACTGCAACCATCCTGGTTTCGGTCATCACCATCATCCTGGTATATATTGTTCATAATCTGAAAGGGACACCCCGGCCATTTGAGTCAACCCTGCCAACCATGATCATGGCGCCGCCGGGATTTTTGGCATTGCCATCCGGAAGCGCCTCAAAGGCTAGAGAATATGCAACTGGGTGAGAATGCTAAACAATGAAATCTCAATTTCCTGATCCTAGTACCAGTATTTGGTACCTGGTACCTTTTAAGCATACACAAAGCGCTTGATCTTCTGTAGTGGCTGTTTTTTCGAAAGGTTCTATATGTACCACAACGGCTTTCAACTGAGAGAATTTATTCACCCTGGCATTGACATAATCGTGCAACTCATTGCGTAGCTCTTCGATCTTATGATCGATGTTTCGGAGATCTCTTCCTTCAGGTGTTATATCGTGTTTCAAGCTCTTCCCTGTTAAAGTGCACCAGGGCAACCAGTTTGCCTTTTTGTTGAACCACTACAGATTCGACCACATGACGAAAGTTATTGATCACGGATTCGATATCTTCAGGATAAATATTTTCCCCGCTTGAGCCCACGATCATATTTTTCAATCCGTCCTTTTATATACAGGTAGTTATTTTCATCAAATGAACCCAGGTCGCCGGTTTTGAACCAACCGTCCTCTGTCAGGACTTCGGCGGTAATTTTCGGCTCATTATAATATCCCTGCATTACATTTGGCCCCCTGGCCCATATCTCTCCTTCTCCTGTAATCGGATCCGGTTCATGGATCTTTAATTCAACCTGCGATACTGCCGGACCGGTAGATTGCAAGCGGCCATAGCCGGGATTAGCACCTGCAAGCAATGGTGAAGTTTCGGTGAGCCCATATCCGATAGCATAAGGAAATTTGGCGTCGAGCAGAAACTGCTCAACCGTTGGCATCTAGTTTTGCACCGCCAATTCCAAAGAAATGAAGTTGGCCGCCAAAGCTTTGATATAGTTTTTTTCCTGCCGCACGGTGCAATACTTTTCTGATAAAACCAACCTTATACATTGTTCTGAGTACAGGTGACTTAGTCAGCTTAGGTTTTATGCGTAATTTAAATATCTTTTCGATGATCAGCGGAACAGAAAGCATGATGGTTGGTTTCACCTTCTGCATTGCAGGCAGAAGAACTGCAGGGGTAGGAATACCCGGGAGGTAATACGTACAAGCTCCACCGCTCATCGGCAATATCAGACCAAGTGTATTTTCGAGTGTATGTGACAATGGAAGAATCGAAAGCATGCGATCGCCAACGGTAACATTCTGAAGTTCCCTGCAGGACAATGTATTTGAACAAATATTTTTATGGTCAGCATCACACCTTTTGATTTCCCGGTAGTCCCCGAAGTGTATAGGATAGTGGCAAGATCCTCTTCTTCTACAAGTGAACTATCGGGAACGATAAGCTCAGGATTATCAACAATCGACTTTTGAACTGAGAAGTCTTCTATTCTGATGCACAAGCTGATATCCTTACAATCCAGGTGCTCGATTTTATGGCGAAGTCTGTCGGATACAAAAATTCCGCTGCTACCCGAATGCTTCAAAATGTTTTCCAATTCTGATTCATGAAAATCAGGTAAAAGAGGAACTACTGTGGCCCCGATAAATGTGATGGCAAAAAAAGAAATTCCCCAGTTAGGCATATTGGCACTCAGGATTGCTATTCTGTCACCTTTTTTAACACCATGCCTGACCAATAGGGCCTTAAGTTTGTTAATTTCATCATTTACATCATTGTAAGAGAGCGGAGTTTCGTCTACAAACGAAAGGAAATCGGCTTTCCCGTGTTCTTTCAAAGTCTTTTCGAAAAATGCAGGAAAGGTCAGCTTTAGTTCATTATTCATAGTAGAGTTTTGGTGCCCGCAAAGATAATATTAAAAAAAATACATATTTAATAAAAATTCATAAATCAGGGTAATCAGAGCTATTCATAGACATATAACTATCTTAATTTAAACGCATTATAATGAAATGGATTATTTCATACCTTTAATACCTGAAAGCATCTCTGGATATGTATATGAGAACAGAATATTTTTTGGTTATAGTAATAATTTTTTCACTTTCAGGGTGTGCAGTGAATACTGATCAGGAGAGGATCTAACATCTCTTAGCCGGGCACAGTTAGTTTTGTTTCATCCGATGGTGAACTGAATGCTTCCTGGGATTGGGCAAAAAAAACTGCCTTATCTTATGTTAGGTATGGCGATACAGTTGGGCCATGGTACGAGGCTGCCCTTCCTGGCAGAGATGCCTTTTGTATGCGGGATGTATCTCATCAAAGCAGGGGTGCAGCAGTACTGGGGCTTCAGGCAGAAAACAAGAATATGCTTTTCCGCTTCGCGGAGAACATCTCTGAATCCAAAGACTGGTGCAGCTATTGGGAGATCAACAAGGAAAATGTTCCTGCTCCGGTAGATTATAAGAATGATAAAGACTTCTGGTATAACCTCCCTGCCAATTTCGATGTGGTGGATGCCTGCTTCAGGATGTATTTCTGGACCGGGGACTCAGCTTATATTGAAGATCCGGTATTTCTGAATTTCTATGCAAAAAGCCTGAATGATTATGTTGAAAGATGGGATCTGGCTGCGGACAACATCCTGAGCCGTGACCGAATCATGAATCTGCCGGAGGGTGCCACTCCAGAAAACCATCATTATTACGATAAAAGGGGAATCCCGGGCTATCATGAGGGCGCCGGAGGAAAGATGCAGGCGGGCATCGACCTGCTGGCTGCCCAATATGCAGCCAACAACTGGTACCACTACCTCTTGAATGCAAACACAGCATCCTCTGTATGGCTGGACGAAAGCCAATAAAATCGAGGATATGATTCAAAACATTTTCTGGGATGCTGGAGAAAAATGCATTCAAGATCATTCTGTATGAAGATGGGAGTTTTGATTATATCTGTTGGTCCGGGAGCGGATTTTTCCCATGCCTTACTACATTTCAATGTGCTGGAGGATCAGGAAATGATCAATAGTGTGCTCGACAATTACAGCATTAATAAGGACGGCTTGATAATTGAGATCGCTTCCCATCTGCCAGATATCTTTTTCAGGAACGGCCGTGCAGAAGATGGCATCTATATGCTCAAGTACCTGGCCGACAGCACAACCCATCGCAGGGAATATCCTGAAAATCCCTTTTCAGTGGTCGGGGCATTCATCAGTGGCTTGATGGGCGTTACCGCTGATGCACCTAAATAATTTCCTCAGTAGCTTTTCAGGATTGGATGATCCGGATGCCTGGGCCATGATATCGAGCTGCCGGTGATGGGAAAAAGTATTGACCTGCTACACCAGGGGAGGCATACATCGGTGCTTAAAAATCATTCATCAGATACCATATATTGGAACCCATAGTCTGGAAGGGATCATGGATGAATGGTATATCAATGGGGAAAAAGAGATTGGCTTTGCAGAGGAATCCGAATTTTTCGGTCTGGCAGTCACTTCATGGTTGCTCCCGGTACCTCCCCGCTCCACTAGCATCCATTTCAGCTTTCCCAGGCCCATAATCAAAATACCCTGTACCTTGCACCCTGAACCATGAACCTGATAAAATGATCCTCAAACACTACGACATAGCCATCATCGGTGCCGGCCCTGCAGGCTGTGCCGCTGCACTGGGTTTAGGAAATAGCGGATTGAAAGTGGCATTGATCGACAAAGCTGAATTTCCGCGAGAAAAAATCTGTGGGGATGCTATACCCGGTCCTGCGATCAAAACCCTGAATGGCATATTTCCATTTTTTGAGGATGCATTCCTTAAATTAGCACCAATACACAGGATCAAACTGAGCAGGATCATGCTTGAAAATGGCCGTTCGATCAGTTATTACTGGAAGTTGCCTGCCTATAATATCAAAAGGGAAGTATTTGATCAATTCCTGCTTGAGCTGGTGCGAAGAAATACAGACACTGAAGTCAAAACTGGATTTTCAGTAAAAGAGATTGTTGATGGCAACTCCATCCTCATCCACTCAAAAAAAGCGTCGGAAAGTATTTCTGCAAAGATGATCATAGGCTGTGATGGTACCAATTCTATAACAGCAAAAACCTTCCATCACCCAACATCCAATATCCAGCACCCTGTGATGGCCGTCAGATCATACTACAAAGGCCTGAACCTAAACGATGATACAAATTTCTTCTATATCATTAAGAAGTATCTGCCGGGGTATTTCTGGATTTTTCCCCTCGGAGATGATGCTTATAATGTAGGTTTCGGTGTGAAAACCGACAAGTATGGGAAGGTAGCGGTGAATATGAAGGATGTCCTTGAGGAGTTTCTCCAATCAAATCATATGAAAGAAGCTTTTTTAAACAGCCAACAGCTATCAGCCCCCAGCACAGCTATGCTTCCCATTGGAGGAAGAAAGGGAAGTTATAGTGGCGATCATTACCTTCTGGCCGGAGATGCCGCCTGCCTGGCTGATCCTTTGCAGGGACATGGAATCGATAAAGCCATAGTGAGTGGCCTGTTGGCTGCACATCATTCCATAAATTGTTTCAAAGTAGAAGATTTCAGTTCAGCTTACAACGCGAGCTATGATCTTGCCATAAAATCCGGGATAGAAAAAGAGTTAAGAAGAAACAGGCAAAGGCAGGTGATGTTACTAAATTTCCCGGCCTTACTGAACTTGTACTCCCATATTAAAAAGTAAAAACAAATTTTGATGATTGACTTTCAGCATATTATATATTAATTTTAACACAATTAATACAATTTATGCAGTTTATCAAACTTACACATGAAAATAAAAACCACCTTTTTTTTGGTTCTTTCCTGTTTGCATTTATTTGCACAATGGGAAGCTTTTTCTCCGGAGGGAAAACAGGCAAATCGCATTCGTTTTTATGTCGATAATCAGAATCATTGGGCAGTAGCAGGTAATGACGGCCTTCACCTGTATAATTTGAATACCCAGGATTGGACGTTTTATTGGTCTATCCTTCCAGTGGTGGATGCATCATGGCTGGATGGTGATAATATTCTTGTTCTGTTTAATGGGAACATGTTGGAAGATGGGATACATTACTTCCACAATGAAACAGAAACTTTTTATGCGCTGGAATACCTCGATACCCCTAATTTCATTAAATATCTACCAGATTCAGGGAAGTTTTATGTTGGGTACAGGCATGGCCTGAAGTATTCCAATAACATCGAAGATTGGTACGATGTTGACTTTTTCCACAACATGAATGTCGTTGATATGGAGATATTCGGAGATCATTATGTAGTTAGCAGGATGGATAACCTGTATGAGGTATATTATTCAGATGATGCCGGCCAGAATTGGACTATGAGCCCATTGGCTCCCATGATATCTGATCTTGAATTTGATGGCTCCGGCAAACTATATGGTATTTTTCCTTATGATTCTTTTTCGTCGGGGCTATGGTCATCACATGATTTTGGTGCTACCTGGAACGTAGAATTCTGGGCCACCGGAATAAATTGCGTGGCGACGGATCCCATGCAAAGTGTATTTGTAGGCTTCGGTGATGCTCAATCTCCCAATGAGGGTGTTGCCCGCTGGGATTCCATTAACCAATCCTTATATTATTTGAACGATGGGCTGTCAGATCTATCTATAAACCAGATCACGTATAATCCCGGCATGAGTGCCATGGCTTTGTTTTGCTGTACCGATACCGGGGTGTATATCAACTATGACTACGTAGGAGTAGAAGAATACCCATCAAAATCGGATCAATTGCAATTGTGGCCAAACCCGGCAGGAAATCAAATAAACATTGTCCATTATATGGATGGCGATCTTCATTTAGCCATCTACAGTGCTGATGGAAAAATTATGGATCAAAAAAAGATTACGGATCCGGGCAAAGAGCTTAAATATAATTGTTCAGCTTTGGAGGCAGGTGTCTATTTCATCCAGCTTGACAATGGGCGAGAGATGAAAAGTTTGAAATGGATGAAATTATAAAACGGAATTCGAACTTACAGAATCAATTCATTCCCCAAATCCCCCTTTACTATATTCCAGAATATCGCCCGGCTGACACTCCAGCACTTCACAGATCTTATCCAGGGTAGAAAAGCGGATGGCTTTTGCGTGTCCCTTTTTCAGGATGGAAAGGTTGGCCATGGTAATCCCAACCTTCTCCGTTAATTCGGTAAGGCTCATCTTTCGTTTGGCGAGCACTACATCAAGGTTTACAATTATTGCCATGACTATATGGTTAGGTCTTGTTCGTTCTTTAAGTTCAGTCCGCGGATAAAAATATGAGACAATACCCATAAGAACAGGGCAGCGAGAAGAATCCATGGGTAATAGTTAAATTCACTGATGATCTCAACATTTTCAAAATCAAGCCTTGCTGATACCAAATAATAAGTGATGCGTCTTACGATGATCGCATAAAACCAAAAACCCACCAGGGCATATGAGATATTCTGCAACATGAGAATATTGCTGATCGTAAAAACCTCACCCGACCTGACATTGGCAACAAACTGCCGGAAGGTCCACAAAATATAAAACATAAAAGCGCAAACTCCCATTAATATATATGTGAAATTCCGGGCAAGTGATACCGGTGTGTTGATAAAATGAATCTTTGAGCTGGCTTCCACCAATTCAACATCGATTTCCCCGCTTCCATACTGCATCGTACCACATTCAATATAATTTACCTGTCCGGGAAGGTCTACATGCAATTGAAGATCATCTCCAAAAAAGTCTGTCCATAGCATCACATAGAATACAATGACGGCAATACATACCAAAGCAAAGAGTCCGGTAATAATATTCATGATCCAGTAGATCACGTGAAAACTCGTAGGTGTTTTTTTCTCTTCCATTATCATTTGTTTTAGTGTTTCGTCTGCAAATATAAATCACTTTTGCCTTTTTTCAATACTTTTTTATTGTTTATCGATATATTTATATTGATTTTAAATAATATGTTTAAATCGGTTGAACCAGTTGAATTGGTTGAATTAGTTGAATTAGTTGAATTAGTTGAATCGGTTGAACTGGTTGAATCGGTTGAATCGGTTAAATCAGTTGAATTGGTTGAATCAGTTGAATTAGTTGAATCGGTTGAATTAGTTGAATCGGTTGAACTGGTTGAATTGGTTAAATCTGGGGATGGTTTTTCACTTATATTCCTTAGAAAGATATTGATAGCACCTGTATTGTAAGGATTACAGATTATTACCAGGATTGAATTTTGGTGCTTTATATCTTCTCCAGAACTTGTATTTCGTAAAAGATGTATAGGCAACGATGAGGTTGAAGATTCTGAATCGCATCAGGTAGTGGAGCAATCTGTATCCAATGAATGAGAAGCTGACAAATACAATTGCCCAAATAAGGTTATAAATAAGCTCTCTCCAGAAAACTCCCAATTTATCAAAGATTTCAAATGCATGAATAACTGATACAAATGCTATAGGAGTGACAATGCTCCAGGCCACATACCACAGTGGAATGATGACGCCATGGGCTGTTTCTATTGCCCTTTCAGGGCAGTTATTCATACAACGCATACAACTTTCACAACGGTAGGTCCAGAATGGATAATTGGCTTTCACCTTTAAAGCTTCAACCGGACATTCCTTCACGCACTTCAAACACAAGGTACAGGAGTCAGTGGCAATAAATGTTTTGGCAAGGCAATACCTCGCAACAAAATAATACCCGATAGAAATCGGGAGGAGCAGCAAATCGATCGGAAGGTCAAAAAGGCCCCTCCAAACCTTCTTTCCCGCCAGGATCTTATTGGCAAATCGCACCACATTCTTATGCCAGTGAACATAGATTGAATCAACAACTTTCTTCCTCAATCCCGGATGCAAGCTGATCCAGTTAGAGGGCAGATCAACAGGTTTTAGCGCAACAATCCCATATCCTTTTAAGAGTAAGATGATCGCAGGAGCATATAATGCCATGCCACTGAGGCCTGGAAGGAACATCTTTGATAATTTCATCCCTGCCCGGGTATTCAGTAAAAATACTTTGGAACCTTTCAATCTGGGGAATTTTCTAATATATGAAATAGCAGCAGGTGCAGCATTAAATCCATGTGTAGGGTAACAAAAGCCGATCAGGGTTTTTCCTTCTGCAAGATCAGGTATTTCAGGTCTCACCGCACGATCCATCTTGATCAGGTGCGTATTCATGCCTTTCTTCATCGCCTCCTTGACAATCCATTCAGCAGAATTCCGTGCATTTCCTGTACCTGAAAAATGATAGACAATAAGGTTTTTATACATGAATCTGAAGGTTCCTTTTGAGAGTTTATAAAGTTACAAAATTGTATGAGAGGAAGAAATAGCATTAAAACTCAATTATTTTTGCCATCAAATCCCCTGAAAGATGTTAACAACGGGTGTTTGATAAGTTTCGAGGATTTTCCATGGTGCTAAAAAGCTATTGATTATTTTTGCCACAATGGGTAAAATGGCTGAAAATTATACGGAAGCGAGCGTACGCTCCTTAGACTGGAAAGAACACATCCGGATGCGTCCGGGTATGTATATCGGTAAACTGGGCGATGGTGCCTCACAGGATGATGGCATCTATGTACTCATCAAGGAGATCATCGATAACTCCATCGATGAATATCGTGATGGGAAATGGCAAGACCATTGAAGTTGATATTGAAGATAAACAGGTTCGGATTCGTGATTACGGCCGAGGCATTCCGCTTGGATCAGTGATCGATTGTGTATCCAAGATCAATACAGGTGCTAAATACGATTCGAAGGTATTTCAAAAAAGCTGTTGGACTGAATGGCGTTGGATCCAAAGCAGTAAATGCATTATCCTCTAATTTTATCATCCAGTCGGTCAGGGAAGGAAAAACCAAGACTGGTTGAATTCAATCGCGGGGAGATCATCCGAAACGAGAATGTAAAAAAAGAAAGCGGATGAAGCTGATGGAACCATTGTCACTTTCGTACCCGATAACGAGGTCTTTGGTAACTATCATTACATCCATGAGTATGTTGAGAACCATGCTCTGGAACTATGCATTCCTGAACAATGGGCTTACCATAAAATATAACTGGCGAGAAGATGCTGGCCAAGAATGGCCTGCACGACCTGCTCGTGAAGAATATCAATGGAAATGGAGGCCTCCTCTACCCTATCATCCATATCAAGGAAGACGATCTGGAATTTGCTTTTACCCATAGCTCGAAACAGTATGGTGAAGAGTATTATTCCTTTGTTAACGGACAGCATACTACCCAGGGTGGGACACATCTGGCTGCATTCAAAGAAGCCTGGTAAAGACCGTAAGGGAATTTTTCAAAAAAGATTTTGACACCAGCGATGTGCGAGCTTCCATACTGGCTGCCATCAGCATCAAGGTACAGGAGCCTGTATTCGAATCCCAGACCAAAACCAAGCTGGGATCACAGCTGATGGAGCCCGATGGTATTACCATCAGGAATTATGTAACCGATATTGTTAAGAGAAACCTCGACAACTACCTTCACCGCAATGCAGAAACTGCTGAAGCACTTTACAGAAAGATACTGCAGTCGGAGAAGGAACGCAAGGAACTGGCCGGGATTAAAAAGCTGGCACGCGAGAGTGTAAAAAAGGTAAGCCTGCACAATAAAAAACTTCGCGACTGCCGTGCGCATTATAATACCAATGATGAGCGCGGGCTGGAATCAACCCTCTTCATCACCGAGGGTGATTCGGCCAGCGGATCCATTACCAAGGCACGGGATGTGATGACACAGGCAGTATTCAGCCTGAAAGGAAAGCCGCTCAACTGCTTTGGGCTAAGTAAGAAGATCGTATACCAGAATGAGGAGTTCAACCTGCTGCAATCGGCACTGAATATTGATGAGGACCTCGACAACCTGCGCTACAACAATGTAGTGATCGCCACTGATGCCGATGTGGATGGCATGCACATCCGTCTTGCTGCTGCTCACCTTTTTCCTGCAGTTCTATCCCGACCTGGTGAAACGCGGGCATGTGAAGATACTGCAAACCCCATTGTTCAGGGTCAGGAATAAGAAGGAGACCATTTACTGTTATTCAGAGGAAGAAAGGAAAGAAGCCATCAGAGAAGCTTGGGCCAAAACCGGAGATTACCCGATTTAAAGGACTGGGTGAGATCTCACCGGAGGAATTCAGTGGATTTATCGGACCTAATATCCGCCTCGATCCCGTTTTACTAAAGAGTTCATCTTCCATCAAGGACCTGCTCACTTTCTACATGGGAAAAAATACCCCCGACCGCCAGCATCTTCATCATCGACAACCTGAGGGTTGAAGAGGATGTGGTGGAAACAGATAAGGTTGCCTGAAATATATGAACTGAACTCTGAACTCTGAACTTTGAAGTTTGAACTTTGAAGTTTAGGACCGAGGTAAGAGGCTCCATTTATATCAATAATACATCCAGTCATGTATACCATATCTTCTGAAGCAAGGAAAACTGCTGCCGTGCAATTTCTTCAGGCTTTGCCACCCTGTGCAGCGGGCTCTGGTTGCGAATGGCATCTCCCCTGGTGCCATCTAGGATTTCTGAGGTCATATCGGTTTCGACAAAACCCGGTGCAATGGTATATACAAAGATATTTTTGATGCCAGTGCAATGGCCATCGACTGGCCCAGGGAATTCAGCCCGGCCTTACTGGCGCCATAAGGCAGTGCAAAAGGCTCACCACGGAAAGCTCCCCTCGAAGATGATATTAATGATCTTTCCACCTCCCTGGCCAGCATGTCCTTGATCATAAGGAAGGAAAGGTTGGCCGGCCCTACCAGGTTCGTATTCAGGGTATGGCTGAAATACTCCCTGAATTCCTCATAGGTGAATTCAAGCATATCGGCTTCTTCATATATGCCAGCATTATTCACCAGCACATCAATGGGGCCATGCTCTCTGGTCAGCTTATCAACCATGTCATGTACAGCTTCAGGGTCCGAAATATCAGCCTGTATGAGTACATGCTTGCTGCCTTCCATCAAGGCAAGGGTTTCTTCAGCAGCAATATTATTTTTATTGTAATGCAGGATAACAGTTGCACCTTCTTCTGCAAAAGCAATGGCAAGTGGCCTTTCCAATCCCACGTGATGCACCTGTAACCAGAACGGTTTTATTGCTGAGCTTTCTTTCCATGAGGGCAAGTTAATAAAATTTGGATTTCGATCAGAAGATAGTTCATAACTTCCTCTATAAAGACTAAAAACAGCACTGTGGTTTCAGGGCAATGGTCAGAATGATGCCATAGATCGCGCCCCAGAAATGGGCATCATGGCCAATATTATCACGTCCCCTTCTCGCCATATAAGCAGAGTAAAACAGGTAGAGTATGCCAAATATCGGGGATGGTATCTCAATAGGGATAAAGAATAGGTATACACCACCGGCAGGATACAAGGATGATGCTTGCAAATACCACAGCAGAAACTGCCCCGGAAGCACCCACAGCATTGTACCATTCGTCATTCTTATGCCTGCCAAAATCGAACAGCACCGAGAACATGATCCCACCTATGTACAATAGTAAGAAAATACAGTATCCCCAGGTTCCCGAACAGGTGGAGGTAAAAGGTATATACAATCCTTCCAAACGACCAGAATACAAACATATTGATTGCCAGATGGGCCCATCCGGCATGCACAAGGGCATAAGTAAAAAAGCGATATCCCTGCTTATGATGCTTGATCGCATAAGCATTGAACTGCAAGTCGGTTCATAAATTCCGGATTACTGAATGCCAAAATAGAAACAAGGCAGGTGACCGCTATGATGGTGATGATCATATTATTTTCCGGTTACAACCTCTCCGGCAGAATAATCGAATTCCGATCCAAGGACACGAGTGGGGAATGACAAAGACTGCAAGTGTGATTACGGCCGCAAATACCGGCCAGAACCTGTTGCCGGGTTTTTCCTCAGCACAAAATATGCAATCACCCATACGATGAAGGCAACCATGCGTCTTGTTGTCGGTCAGGTCATGTCCCCCATGGCCAGCCTGTCCACCAGGCACCAAAAGCATACTTCTGCATAAATGGGCCCCATGATCAATCCTCCGATAAGCATGGAAACTGAGGGTGAGAACAGCATAAGACGTGACTCTTTTCCCCTCTCCTGATTGCTTCAACGGCTGCCATGGTTGAGAAAAGCAAGGCAACAAAAATCAGCAGTACGTGTGGAAGCGGGATCCATCCCGGGATGTAGTCCTTGAACCGGATCACGACAGGCTCTTCTGTCAAACTATATGATACCTTCCTTTTCTCAGGGTGATTAAGTATAAGAGTTTGCCTGCAGCAGGCTGGGCGGGCAGCATGGCAACCAGTTCATCTTCCTCCCTGCTCATATCAATGATCGTCCAGCCATCTGATGTGCCAATTCGTTTATATTTACATGCTCCGAAGATGCTCGCATCCTTTGCTTCAACGGCAGATCCTGGCTCCTTTTTGATCGCTGCATCGGTCCTTTTCATTTTCCCAAGATTCTTAAAAGAGCATAGGAAATCTGTTCATTTCCGATCTCTACAGTTCCGCTCATGGGATAAGTCGGGCCGGTCATGCGTTGATAAATAAGGACTGTCCCTGTCAGTAAAACGGCAAAGACCCAGATCAGAATATTGGTGAGTAGTTTCATGGTTTCAGTGTTTTTTACCCGCCGAAGCTCTAGCGCAGGCGGGCAGTGTTTCAGTGTTTCGGTGTTCTATTATTATAATGATAAACTATTTCAATGTTAAATTGTTTATCAATGGCCAGAATTTTCGATTGCGTCATAAAATACCTGGTGCAGATTTGTCCGTATGTCGTATTCCATGATCTTTGGGTTGTTCACGTCGGGGTGTACCCTGTTCGACAGGAAAATATATACTAATCCATTCTCGGGATCGGCCCAGGCATAAGTTCCCGTAAATCCGGAATGTCCGAAGCTCGGCGATTTGAGACCGACATGCAGGTTGGTCCATCCTCATCATATTCAAGCATGGGCTTATCAAATCCAATTCCCCTCCTGTTATTGTTCAGCGGAAATTGTGTTTTAGTGAATTCATCAAGCACCTCTTCTTCGAGATATCGTTCTCCACCGTATAACACCCCCATCGAGGAAGAGTTGCATGATCACCGCCATATCAAATGCATTGGAAAACAATCCGGCATGCCCCGAGACTCCACCCAGCATGGCTGCACCCTGATCATGCACATCACCCTGCAGCAACTGCTTCCTGAAGATTCTTATCATTTTCGGTGGGTACGATGTCTTGTTTATCAAATTGCAGTAGCGGCAGGTAACCCATCGTCGGCAGACCCATGGGTCTATAATACTGTTCGTCCACAAACTCTTCAAAAGGAACATTATTGATGTTCTCCATGGCTTCTTTCAGCAAATAAAATCCCAGATCACTATAGCGGTATATATTGTTTTCGCGCAGGGTGGAGAACCTGATACTATCGAGGATCTCATGGTAGTAATCCTTTTGAATATACATCCCTTCTGCCACGCGGACAGGATAATCCTCACTCACCTTATTACTATATATAATTGGATCAATTTTCTTTTCATCCACTGTATATCTGAAGTAAGGTATCCATGCCTGGAAACGGGCCTGGTGGGCAAGCAACTCCCTGATGATAATATGCTCTTTATTTGTCCCTCTCAGGTATGGCAGATAATATGATAGTTTTCTGTCAATATCAATCTTCCCTTCACCCACCATATCCATCATGCTCAGCGTAGTGGCAGCGATCTTGGTAAGCGATGCCAGGTCGTAGAGGTCATCCTGCTGAACTTCCTGTTTCTTATCATAGGTATGTGTACCAAAGGTCTTATAGTAAAAAATCTGACCATCTTTTGCAGCAAGTACCTGGCAACCCGGGTAGGCCTTCAGGTCAATCCCCGACTGCACGATTGAATCAGCCTTTGCAATAAAAGAATTCTCTATGCCAAGCATGGAGGGATCCACAAATCGGAAACGGATAGCATCAGTTTCAATCCCATCTCCAATACTAAACATGCCGGCAACATTCACGGGCAATTTTCCTTGTGCCGGTATGCCTCCAAAGATCAGCTCAGCCCCCACCTCCTCCGAAAGGGGTGTATCCTGGTAGGAAACAATGATGGCTTCAGGAAGCTGATCAGTACCGAAAGCCGCAAGTGCATATGGGCTCGCAAAGAGATCGAGGACTACTTTTTTGCTATCAGTCAATTTCCTAATAAATGTCCAGGTATCACCTGAAATCCCATAATTCTTATATGAATAGATGTTGGTATTTCTCACACCAACGATCACCAGGTTAAACGGGTCTAATGACTCTTCAAGCTTTTCAAGTTCTTTCTTCCTTGCATTCACCGGGAGTTCAAAGTTGCTGATCCTTCCATAAAGCCCGAGTGTATTCAGAAACTGGTCTTCTCTGCGATCGCCACCACAAGAAACGTAGGCGATCTGAAGCGTATCCAATCTCTGCAGGGGAAGGAGATTATTTTCATTCCTAAGTAAGGTAACTGAAGCCTCATACAGCGACCGGTTGATCCCGGCTGCGGAAGAACTATTAAGATCATCGTAAAGCCCATTCGTATTTATGCGGACAAGCCGGTCAAGGCCTGCCTGATACTTATATCTCAACACTTTCCGGCAATGTTCATCGATCACCGCCATCTCCAATTCTCCTGTTGTCAGTGCTTCTTTGATCCTTTTGATCGCCTTGGGGATATCAGCTGGAAGCAACAGAATATCATTTCCTGCCAACAATGCCTTCAGTTCAATATCACCGGGTTTGTGGTATTTTGTTACCCCTTTCATATCGAGGGCATCCGTAATGATAAGCCCATTGAATCCCAATTTTTCCTGAAGCAGCCCTGTGACAATATTTTTAGATAATGTTGAGGCAAGCCCTTCCTTTTTCTCATATGTCGGAATATAGAGATGTGCAATCATAATGCCACCCAGGCCGTTGTTAATTAGTTTTTTGAATGGATATAACTCCACGCTGTCGAGCCGTTCTGCCGAATGTGTGATAACAGGGAGGGTTTTATGTGAATCCGTGTCAGTGTCACCATGACCCGGAAAATGCTTGGCCGTGGCAATTACTCCTTGATCCTGCAGGCCTTGCATATAGGCCATGCCTTTAAGCATAACATTTTCCCTTTCCTGTCCGAATGAACGCATTCCGATCACGGGATTGGCAGGATTGGAGTTGATGTCGATCACCGGGGCGAAATTCATATGTATCCCGATGCGTTTACATTCTTTTGCGATCGTGGTGCCCATCCTATAGATCAGTTCATTATCCTGTATGGCACCCAGGGTCATCTGGAATGGAAAAACGGTTGTACTATCGAGCCGCATACCCAGCCCCCACTCAGCATCGATGCTCACCAGCAAGGGTGTTTTTGCCATTAATTGCCAGCGGTTGGTAGTTGTAGTTTGATTATAGGGGTGATTTCTGAAGAAGCATACACCACCAATATTATAATTCTTAATATACTTATCGACCTCCGGAAAATAATCCTTTCCAGGCTGGTTGGCCCGCACGATCATAAGTTGTGCTATCTTCTCGTCCACACTGAGCGATTGAAAGACAGAATCCACCCAGGCCTGTTCAGTCTTTCTTTCCTGTCCAAAACATAGGGCAGGGATAAAAAAGATCACAAAAAGAATTACCGAAAAATATCTTTGGATCATCCAAATTTAATTGAGGTGTAAAAATAGGAAAAAATCGGCATGCATGATTTGATGGTTGGGGTTTACCATAAAGCGCCTCAACCTTAGCCCACTTCTCCTAAAGGGAAGGGCATAATATCAAATCCAGCTTCGTAGCATTATATGTTTTTTCTTTTTTCTTTATCCTTTTTTGCTTGTCCAAAAAAAAAATGACAGCGGTTTTGAGAACGCCATAGGCGTTATCAAAAATTGCCTTTGAAGACTTGAATTCTTTGGTTCTTTCTTCTAAAGAAAGAACAGAATGTAAGATAATGGGCAGAAAATACATTCAGCAAATAATCAAACAATCAAGGTAAACAAGCTTTTAATAAGTTGTTGAGAAATATTGAAATTTCTTTAGGCGGCTATTCGATATTTGCGTTAGATTTGAGCAAACAAAAAGCACATGTCCGATCCCAGCCAGCTTCAAAAGGTTTCCACACAAGTACGAAGAGATATTATCCGCATGGTAAATGGTGCAGCATCTGGCCATCCCGGTGGTTCATTGGGTGCCTGCGACTACCTGGTCGCTCTTTACCTGGACATCATGGACCATGATCCAGAAAGTTTTGACATGGATGGCAAAGGACAGGATATTTTCATGCTTTCCAATGGTCATATTTCCCCTGCCCTGTATAGTGTACTTGCCCGGTCCGGATATTTCCCACTTGAAGAACTGGGTTCATTTCAGAAGCTGGGAACACGACTGCAGGGGCATCCTTGTACTGACAAGGGCCTTCCAGGCATCAGGGTGTCGACAGGTTCTCTCGGACAAGGACTTTCTGTTGCAGTTGGTGCTGCAATGGCTAAGAAACTTAATAATGAACCGAAGAAGGTTTTTTGCCTGATGGGCGATGGCGAACTTCAGGAAGGACAGGTTTGGGAAGCAGCCATGTATGCTGCAGCCAATAAGGTTGACAATCTTATTGCTGCTGTTGATTATAATGGAAAACAGATCGACGGCTCTCTGGATGATGTGCTTGCCATGGGTGACCTGAAAGCTAAATGGGAAGTTTTTGGATGGAAGGTGCTCGAAACTGAAGGAAATAATATGAAAGACATCCTAAAAGTTGCCCATGAAGCCCTCGCATATACTGACAAGGGCATTCCAATCGTTATCCTATTGCACACTGAAATGGGCTTCGGGGTTGATTATATGATGGGAACACACAAATGGCATGGTGTTGCACCTAATGATGAGGAGGCAAGCCGTGCCCTTGAGCAGTTGGAAGAAACCCTGGGCGATTATTGATATTTATGTATAGATGATACCTTCTTTTGTTAAATATATTTTACCCTTTCTACTGATATTTACATTCTCAGCTATCTCTGCTCAGAATTACCAGCAGGAGGAAGAAGAAAAGCCTCAACCCCTTACACGCATCCTGTTTGTACTTGATGGATCTCAAAGTATGTATGGAAGGTGGCAGAGCGATGTAAAAATGAACATCGCCCAGAACTTGCTTTCGAACCTCCTCGACAGCCTGAAAGATGTCCAGAATATCCAGCTGGCACTTCGGGTTTACGGCCATCAGAAAACATATCCTCCACAGGATTGCAACGACACCAGGCTGGTAGTGGCCTTTGCTGATAATAATGCTTTACGCATCAAAAACCAGCTACGATATATTAAACCCAAAGGGACTACTCCCATTGCTTTTGCACTGGAACAGTCGGCAGGCGATTTCCCTGATTGTGATGATTGCAGGAACATTATTATCCTGATCACTGATGGACTGGAAGAATGCGGTGGAGATCCCTGTGCAGTATCTGCCGACCTCCAGAAAAGAGGTATAGCACTTAAACCATTTGTCATTGGTATCGGGAGAAATTTCCGGGAGGCTTTTGATTGTGTTGGGACCTATTTCGATGCATCCAGCGAAGAACAGTTTAGTAAAGCCCTTGACCTGGTCATCTCTCAGGCTCTGAACTCAACATCAGCACAGGTTAACCTGATCGATGCCTACAGCAAACCCTCTGAAACAAACGTAAACATGACCTTTTATGATCATGTTTCAGGCCAGGTGAAATACAACTTCATCCAAACATTAAACAGCAAAGGATTGCCCGACACATTGCTTATCGATCCGCTGGTAACCTACGATGTGGTAGTGCATACACTTCCTCCTGTCCGGGTTGATAGCATCAAGATCACACCTGGCCAGCACACTATTATCCCTGTAAACACGCCACAGGGGCAACTCAGGCTAAAAATGGAAGGCACCACCCTTTCAACCCGCAACCTGCAAACCATAGTGAGGCGCAAGGGAAGCATGGAGACCATCAATGTGCAGCAGTTCGGACAAACTGAAAATTATATTACTGGAGATTATAATCTTGAAATACTATGCCTTCCCAGGATATATATCGATGATATCAACATAGGCCAGAGTTCAACAACGACGGTGGAGATACCAGTCCCAGGTATTGCTGTGATTCAAAAATCAGCCCAGGGATATGGAAGCCTCTATGTTGAGCGCGATGACGAGCTTGAGTGGGTTTATAATTTCAGGGAAACTCCGATACAGGAATCTTTGATCCTTCAGCCTGGAAGATACAGGGTAGTATTCAGGGCAAAGTATTCCTCCAGGGCTGCCTTTACCATAGAAAAAAGGTTCAGGATCACTTCAGGTAAAACAACCAACGTAAAAATCTATCAATAGGTACAGATCTTATGACCCAATCACCCACTGTTGAGAAAAAAGCCACGCGTGCAGGATTTGGAGAAGCACTGCTTGAGCTTGGACACATAAACCCGAATGTAGTTGCCCTTTGCGCCGACCTTACCGGTTCTTTGAAAATGGATGCTTTCGCCAAGGAATTTCCTGAAAGGTTTTTCCAGGCAGGGATTGCTGAAGCCAACATGATGGGCATGGCTGCCGGCCTTACCATTGGTGGGAAGATCCCGTTTACAGGCACTTTTGCAAATTTTTCTACGGGCAGAGTATATGACCAGATACGACAATCTATCGCCTACTCAGGCAAAAATGTTAAGATCTGTGCTTCTCATGCAGGATTAACACTGGGCGAAGATGGTGCTTCCCACCAGATATTGGAAGATATAGGTCTGATGAAGATGCTCCCCAATATGACCGTGATCAACCCTTGCGATTTCAACCAGACTAAAGCAGCTACCCTGGCTATTGCGGAGTATGTAGGACCGGTTTACCTTCGCTTTGGAAGGCCGGGATGGCCGAATTTTACGCCAGAAGATCAGAAGTTTGAGATTGGGAAAGCTATCCGCATGAGAGAAGGCCATGATGTAAGTATTTTTGCCACCGGCCATATGGTTTGGATTGCCCTGAAAGCAGCCGAAGAACTTGCAAAGCAAGGGGTCAGTTCTGATGTTATCGATTTCCATACCATCAAACCCCTGGATGAGGATGCCATCCTTGCATCAATTGAAAAAACAGGTTGTGCAGTTACTGCTGAGGAGCATTCAATCCATGGTGGACTGGGCGACAGCATAGCACAATGTCTTGCCAGGAAAAGCCCGGCACCAGTTGAGATGATTGCAGTGAATGATCAATTTGGTGAAAGCGGCAAGCCTCTTGAGTTGCTTGCAAAGTACGGGCTCGACACACCGGATGTTGTTGCAGCTGCGATCCGCTCTATGAGCAGAAAATAACTGAAAGGGCCAGAGCAGGCGCTTGCAAATTCAAATCCTTTTCCCTATTTTTATCTAAAGAAATTCTCTTCGGGAATGAGGATATTTATAATTGGATATATGGGTGCAGGGAAAACCACTGTTGGCAAGAGACTTGCCGGCAAGCTGGATGTGCCTTTTATTGACCTTGACGATGCATTTGAATCCAAATTCAGGTACAGCATACCCCGTTTCTTTGATCATTTCGGTGAGGAGCGCTTCCGTGAGTTTGAAAATCAATGTCTTTCAGAGATTATCAGGGACCATGATAGTGCTGTGATCTCAACCGGAGGTGGAACCGCTTGCTCTGATGAAAATATTTCCCTCATGAACAAAAGGGGCACCACTGTTTACATCAAAATGCATCCTAAATCACTTTCCCACAGGCTGAACAGAGCCAGAAGACTTCGTCCAGTAGTCCGTGATATCCAAAATGATGACATGCAAGCATTTGTTGAAGAACAACTTCTGGAAAGAGAACCATTTTATGAGCAAGCGAAGGTTATTGTTAAAGGAGAAAGTCTGGATTTGGATGAATTAGTTTCGAGATTGAGACTTGAGACTCGAGACTTGAGACTTGAGACTCGAGACTCGAGACTTGAGACTCGAGACGTGAGACTTGAAACTATTGGCTAAGTCTTGTTCGATGAGCTTTGTTTTTGATTGTTATTCTTTGATAATGTTTGGATTGATCTTGTAAAAATCCGTATTAGCTGATCATTCTCATCTAATAACTTTAAAAGCAAGACCGAGTTGTCGCAAAGTTCATTTAATTCTATAATTCTTAAATTTATATGGGTTTCTCTAAGTTCTTTTAATACAATTCCTTGCTTATGGATAAAATCTTTTTTCGTGAGCGTGCCAAGTGCTTCACCAAAATTTAATGCAACACTTGTACCAGATCTAATAAGTTGCTTTGCTAAATGGTCGCCCTCATAGCTTTTACTGATAAATCGCTTAATTAATAAAATGTCACTGGCAAAGCGAATCAGCCTGTCTTCAAGTTCTCTTCTCATACTTATTAATACCGAAAAGGCGAAAATGTCACACAAAAATATCAGATAAATTTCATGTCTCGAGTATCAAGTCTCAAGTCTCAAGTCTCGAGTAGACTCAAGTTTCCTAAGTCGCTCAAAAGAACCACGTTCTCGACATGATGCGTCTGCGGGAACATATCAACTGGCTGAACTTTTTCGACGCTGTATTGCTCCATTAATAATGCAAGGTCGCGGGCCTGGGTGGCGGGATTGCAACTGACATACACGATCTTTTCCGGGCCAATTTTCATCATTTGCTTCACTACCTTGTCGTGCATGCCTGCACGTGGCGGATCAGTGATGATCACATCCGGCTTGCCATTTTCCCTGATAAAGTCATCATTTAATACACGCAGCATATCACCGGAAAAAAGCTGGTATTCTTGATCTTGTTCAGCTTCGAATTTTCTTTGGCATCTTCGATGGCATGCAGCGATATATTCGATCCCTACAACCTTTTTGGCGAAGCGGGAAACAAAGGCAGCAATAGTGCCTGTTCCGGTGTAAAGGTCATAAACAATCTCCTCTCCTGTCAGTCCGGCAAATTCAGTTGCAGTGTTGATAGAGCTTGAGTGCCTGGTCGCGGTTGGTTTGAAAAAATGATTTTGGGCCGATCTTAAATTTCAGGCCGTCCATTTCTTCCATGATAAATTCATTGCCTTTATATAGCTTTACCTCAAGGTCGGAGATATCATCATTGCGCTTGTCGTTGATCATGTACATCATCGAGGTGATCTCCGGGAATTTCTCTGACAGGTGGTCGAGCAAGGCCGGCATCTTAAATGATCAACAAATCGAAACACCATGATCACCATAAGGTCTCCTGTGGATGATGTGCGGATGATGAGGTTGCGCAGATATCCGTCCCAGGTTTTCACATCATAGAACTCGTATTCATTTTCAAGAGCAAAGTCGCGGGTCGCGAGGCGGATGGCATTGGATGGATCACGCTGAAGATAACAATTGTCAATATCCAGGATGCGGTCGAACATGCCCGGCAGATGAAATCCCAGGCCATTCCTGTTTTCTGCTGTGGTTTGTCGGGATCTGGCTTTTCGATAAACCAGCTCCTATTGGAAAAGGTATACTCCAGCTTATTCCTGTAATGATAAATATTGTCTGAAGCCAGGATGGGCATGATCTCCGGGAGGTTCAGGCCTCCGATCCGTTTAAGGTTATCCACAACCTGCTTCTGTTTATAATGCAGCTGGTCCTTATAATCCATATTCTGCCAGCGCAGCCGCCACAGAGTCCAAAATGTTCGCATTTTGCTTCAACCCGCTTGTCAGAATACTTATGGACCTTAACCGCCCTTCCTTCAAAAAAGCTTTTCTTCTTTCTTACGATCTGAATGTCTACCACATCGCCCGGAACCACAAAGGGTACAAAGATCACCCGGTTATCTACCCTGGCAACCGCTTTGCCTTCAGATCCGGCATCAATGATCTCTACATTTTCATACTTGGGGAATGGTTTCTTTCTGCCCATGATTTCAGATTTTTGCAAAGGTAAGCAATACTGGGCAGTAGGCAGTGGGCAGTAGGCATTAGGCAGTCTGAGCTCAGGCCCTGGGGACTGGGCTCTGGGGATGGGGACTGGGGGTTGGATGTTGGATGAATTCTTGATATTCGTTCTTCGATCCTCGATTTTCGAATTTCGCCATTCACAAACCTTGTAGCTATTATACCTATATTTGTATTGATTTTAAAACGATTATCAATGAAAATACTTCCTATAGAAAAAGTCCGTGAGGCGGATGCATATACCATTAAAATGAACCCATTGACTCTATCGACCTGATGGAAAGGGCGGCAAAGGCCTGTTATAAGTGGATGCTGAAGAATTTTGACAGCACCGACAGGATCAGGATCTTTTGCGGACTGGGAAACAATGGTGGCGACGGACTGGCCATTGCCCGTTTGCTGGCAAAAAAAGATTTCAGGGTGGAGGTATTTATCTTCCGGTATTCTGAAACATCTTCCGAAGATTTCAACATCAACCTGGAGAACCTGAAATACCAGAAGAAGGTCAAGATCAATGAGATCATAAAAAAGAGGATCTTCCGGAATCACTGGATTGCGAATGGATCGTTGATGCCATCTTCGGTTCAGGGCTTTCCAAACCGGTAACGGGATTTATTGGAGATGTGATCGAATACATCAACCAACAGCAAGCCAAGGTCGTGGCCATCGATATTCCATCAGGACTTTTTGCCGATGAGCCGAGTGTTGACAGTGGTGGGGCGATCATACATGCCGACATTACCCTCACTTTTGAGTTTGCCAAAAAGGCATTTATGTATGCCGAAAATCTGCCATTATGTAAAAGAATGGGAGATCATGTCCATCGGCCTCCACCCTGACTTCGTAAACAGCGTTGAGAAGGCTGATTATTTTATGATGAAGACAGATATGGAGAGGATCATCAAAGAAACGCAAGAAGTTTGATCATAAAGGACGATTCGGCCATGCACTGCTCATTGCCGGTAGCTATGGAAAAATGGGTGCCGCGGTGCTTGCTTCTGAAGCCTGCATGCGTGCCGGTGCAGGATTGCTGACTACCCATATTCCTCAAAAAGGATATGTATCATCCAGACAGCTGTGCCGGAGGCCATGTGCAGCATCGACCCTTCTGAGACTGCTTTTTCAGAAATCCCCGATCTGGAGCCTTACAATGCTATTGGCATAGGACCAGGACTCGGGCAGGAAAAAGAAACACAAACAGCCCTGAAGGTGCTTATCCAGAATACCGCTTTGCCAATTGTGTTTGATGCGGATGCAATCAATATCCTGGGGGAAAATAAAACCTGGATCCCCTTTATCCCGCCTGGATGCATATTCACTCCCCATCCCAAAGAATTTGAGCGCCTGGTGGGTAAAAGCGACAATGCTTTTGAAAGAGATAAGCTACAGCGTGAGTTCTCGGTAAAACATAATGCATATGTAGTACTGAAAGGCTATTCGACAGCCATCAGCTGTCCTGATGGACCTGTTTTTATAATTCAACCGGGAATCCCGGCATGGCAACAGGTGGTAGCGGAGATGTGCTTACCGGGGTGATCCTGGGCCTGCTTGCACAGGGTTATACATCTCTGGAAGCCTGTCTAGTAGGAACCTATCTCCACGGACTTGCCGGCGATCTGGCATCAGAAGACCTGGGCTACGAAGCTTCCCTGGCCAGTGATATCACCGGGCATATTGGGTATGCTTATCAGCGTCTTGAGACTGAACTTGAGACTAGAATGAGACTTGAGACTTGAGACTTGAGACTCGAGAATTGAGACTCGAGACTTGAGACTCGGGACTTGAAACTTGAGACTCGAGACTTGAGACTTGAAACTAACTCAACACACAACCCTCAACACTCAACCCTATTCAACATAGTCCTCAGGAGTTCCACATGTACAGATCAGATTCCTGTCGCCTTGTGCATCGTCGATACGGGTAACATCGGGCCAGTATTTATCCCGTTCAGTCACTCCATTCGGGAAGGCAGCATCTTTTTTACTGTAAGGGAATTTCCAGTCTTCATCCATGACCATGGCCAGGGTATGTGGCGCATGCTTGATCATGTTATCTTCCTTGGAGCAGTTTCCTTCTTCGATCTCTTTGATTTCTTTGCGTATGGTAACCATGGCGTCGACAAAACGGTCGAGTTCATATAATGGCTCACTTTCAGTAGGCTCCACCATCAGTGTTCCGATCACGGGGAAGGCCACAGTTGGAGCATGGAAACCAAAGTCCATCAGCCGTTTGGCGATATCCACCACCATAATATCGGCTGTTTTCAGGAATTGGTTACAGTCAAGGATCATTTCATGGGCCACCCTGCCATTCTTTCCGGTATACAGGATCTTATAATGATCTTCCAGCTTAGACTTCAGGTAGTTGGCATTCAGGATGGCATATTCGGTGGCGATCCTTAGTCCGTCCCGGCCAAGAAGCTTAATATATCCGTAGGAGATCGGAAGGATCATGGCACTTCCGAATGGTGCGGAAGCAACAGCGCCGATCGCCCTGTCGCCGCCGGTTTTCACAATAGGGTTTCCGGGCAGGAATTCGCTCAGATGTTCGGCAACGCCAATGGGACCAACACCGGGACCACCACCACCATGTGGGATGGCAAAGGTCTTATGCAGGTTCAGGTGACATACATCGGCTCCGATCAGGCCGGGGCTGGTCAGTCCAACCTGGGCATTCATATTGGCACCATCCATGTATACCTGTCCGCCATTGTCATGAATGATATCCATGATCTCGAGGATAGACTTCTTCAAACACACCATGGGTGGAAGGATAGGTGACCATGATGGCCGCCAGGTTTTCTTTATGCTCTTCGGCTTTTGCCTTCAGATCTTCAATATCGATATTGCCCTGTTCATCGCATTTCACGATCACCACCTTCATCCCTGCCATGACTGAACTGGCAGGATTGGTTCCATGGGCAGATGAAGGGATCAGGCAGATATTCCGCTTATCGTCTCCCCTGCTTTTATGATAGGCATCGATCACCAGCAGGCCGGCATATTCACCTGAAGCCCCGGAGTTAGGTTGAAAAGAAATCGCTGCAGAATCCGGTGATCTCACAGAGGTCCTTTGCCAAGGTTCTCAATGAGTTCAGCATATCCTTCTGCCTGGTCTTCAGGGACGAATGGATGCAAAGCACCAAATTCAGGCCAGCTGAGTGAGAATAATTCTGCAGCAGCATTGAGTTTCATGGTGCAGGAGCCGAGGGGATCATGGTGCGGTTAAGTGCCAGGTCCCTGTTCTCCAGCTTTTTCATATAACGCATCATTTCCGTTTCTGAATGCAGGCTGTTAAATACAGGGTGCATCATGAATTCGCTGGTCCGGACAAGTGCAGGAGGTAAACTGTCGGCACATTCATGTTCCTGTCGAAGGCTCAAAGCCACGCAGTTTAACAAATACCGAAAGGATCTCCTGTGCATCATGTGCTGACGTGGCCTCATCGAGGCTGATGCCGATCCGGCCATCTTCGAAATAGCGGAAATTGATTTCTTTTTGCAGGGCAACTTCCTTCACAGCTGTCGTATCCAGATCTTCAGGTAGCGTAAATACTACTGTATCAAAAAATTGTTTCGTATGCAGTTCCATCCCCAGGTCCGTGAAGTACACTGCCCAGGATGCAGGCATAATCATTAATATCGCGTGCAATGGCTTTGAGGCCTTCCGGGCCGTGGTATGCGCCATACATGCCGGCCATGGTGGCCAGCAATGCCTGGGCGGTACAAATATTTGAGGTTGCTCTTTCGCGTTTGATATGCTGTTCGCGGGTTTGTAGTGCCATTCGTAGGGCAGGATTTCCCTGGGCATCCACCGACACGCCTATGATACGGCCGGGGATATTTCTTTTATACTTTTCGTGTGTGGCAAAATAGGCAGCATGCGGTCCTCCATATCCCATCGGAATTCCAAAACGCTGGGTGGTACCTACGACAACATCAGCACCCCATTCGCCCGGAGGGGTAAGCAGGGTGAGGCTCAGCAGGTCAGCAGCAACTGCCACGCCTACTTCTTTTTCATGGGCTTTTTCGACAAAAGCAGCATAATCTTTGATCTCCCCAAACTGGTCGGGATACTGGATCAGGACCCCAAATAGCCCTTCAATAAACTTATGCCATCTTCATTCCCTGAAACGATCTCGATTCCCAGAGGCAGGGCCCTTGCTTTCACCACTTCAAGTGTTTGCGGGAACAGTCCTTCAGAAACAAAAAACTTATTATTTCCGGCCTTAGCCGAAGCACGGCTTCGCGCATTGAAGAGCATGATCATGGCTTCGGCAGCAGCAGTGCCTTCATCCAGCAGGGAAGCATTGGCCAGTCGGCATGGCCGTGAGGTCAGAGACCATGGTCTGGAAATTCAGCAGCGCTTCGAGGCGGCCCTGTGAGATCTCAGCCTGGTATGGTGTATATGATGTATACCAACCCGGGTTCTCCAGGATGTTCCTCTGGATCACTCCCGGGAGTATAGTGTTATAGTACCCCATGCCGATATAGGTCTTGTACAGCTTGTTCTTGGCACCGATCTCCCTCAGGTGATTGATATATTCGAGCTCATTCATCCCTTCGGGAAGGTCAAGATCTTTTTTCATCCTGATGGATGCTGGAACTGTTTCTTCAATCAGTTGCTCAATGCTTTCCACACCAATGGTTTCCAGCATTCCCGGGATCTCAGATTCATGCGGGCCGTTATGTCTTTCTATGAAGTTATTGCTTAACATTAAAGTTTTGAGTGTTGAGTGTTGGGTGTTGAATTATGTTTCAAAACAAAGGGCAAAAGTAATAATCTTATTTATATAAATAGCATGCGGTTTATAGATTGTGAAAATATTAACAGACCCTTTTTGAGCTTGCGGATTGTTTTGGTTTTTTTTATCTTTAGGATCAGGAATGATTATGAATTATGGATTATGGATTATGAATTAAATGGCACATGTGAAATGTGAAAATGTCGAATGGACAATGAAAAAACCCAATGCCCAAAGCCCGAACCCCAACCCAATAAATAAATAACGATGAAGAATCTATTCCTACTCATTCTGTTAACTTCAACTAGCCTCAGTACCATCAGCCAGCAATACGGCTGGGTGGATATTAGTGAAAATATTCCTCAGAATAATGAATTCCCACCTAATCTTTCAGATGTATTCTTTGTGTCGGATGATGTGGGTTGGATCACAGCTTCAGACTACAATGAGATATATTTTACCGCTGATGGAGGATTGACATTCAGTACGCAGACAACACCACTGGGAGCCACCAGTGCAATTCATATGCTGGATGCCAGTAACGGATATTCCGGTGGACAGGGTGGATGGGTTTACAAGACCACGAATGGCGGCCAAAATTGGGACATTCTTGCATCTATGGGCACTCTTCTTGATATATCCTTTCCGTTCGAGACTTCTCCATCAAATCCAGTCGGCTATGCCAGTGGAGATGCAGGGAATGTATGGAAAATTACATCTACACTCACTAACTTAGACTGTCCAAGTGCAGCAACCCTTAGCGGGATTAGCGCTCCTTCGATTGATCATGTGTGGGCATGTGGAGGAAGTAGTATATGGTTTTATAACGGAGTGGACTTTGAAGGCCAAGGAGGGCCAACCGGAACCTTCAACGATATATACTTTATTAACAATCAGAAGGGATGGGTGGTTGGAGATGTAGGAGTAATAGGCCATACTGAAGAAGGAGGTAGCGGTGTTTCATGGTCCGCGCAAACCAATCCTGACCAACAGCAAAGGACATTGCACAATGTGTTTTTTCTTGATTCACAACAGGGCTGGGCTGTAGGAGTTGATGGCATAATTCTGCACACAACAAACGGCGGAGTTATTTGGAGTATTGAAGATGCTGGGCTCACAAGTTCAACCCTTAGGAGCATTCATTTCACTACCCCAACCAATGGATATATTGTAGGTAACGAAAAAACACTGTTGAAATATACTGAACTTTCAGGTATTGATGACAAGCAGCCTGGAGACTTGGATTTTGAGGTTTATCCGAATCCGTGTAAGGAGAAGCTGACGCTTCGAGACTTGAGACTTGAGACTCGAGACTTGAAACTTGAGACTCGGGACTTGAAACTCGAAATCATTGATATCAAAGGTAGGTTGATGAAATCGAAGGAGCTGAATGGACATGAAAACACTATTGATGTAAGTGATTTGCAGGCGGGGGTATATTTTGTGAAGTTGCAGGTAGAGGAGGCTGTTGGTGTGCGGAGGATCATCATTCAATAAAGTGTTAGGTGTTAGGTGTTGAGTGTTAGGTGAGTAAATCTTGGTGGAGCTTCGTGTCTTGGTGCCTTGGTGGCTAAGTGATTTTGGATTTTGGGTGTTGGATGACTATGAGATTTGAGACTAGATTGATTATGAATTATGGATTATGGATTATGAATTAAATGGCACATGTGAAATGGAAAATGTAGAATGGACAATGAAAAAACCCAAAGCCCAAAGCCGAACGCCCAACGCCCAATAAATAAATAGCGATGAAGAATCTATTCCTACTCATTCTGTTAACTTCAATTAGCCTCAGCGCCAGCAGCCAGCAATACGGCTGGGTGGATATCAGCGGAAATGTTCCAACCCAGACAGACCTGTCTGATGTGTATTTTGTTTCTGACAATGAAGGCTGGATTACCTCATCATTTCATGCAGAAATATATCATACAACTGATGGTGGAGAAACCTTCGAAATTCAAACAACACAATATAGTTGCAATGCAATTTATATGATAAATGAAAATGAAGGTTATGCCGGGGGAGAAAATGGAAGAGTCTATTATTCCACTGATGGAGGCTTAAACTGGCCTGCAATTGGAAGTACTGGAAACCCTCTTTTAGACCTTGATTTTGCAACTGCATCTCAGGGGTATGCCTGTGCAGACCATGGAACTGTTTATAGTGTAACTCCAGAAGGAACTACTAATCTAAACTGCCAAAGTAATTCAACTTTACGTGGAATCAGCGCCCCATCTGTTAATAATGTATGGGTATGTGGAGGTAACAGAATATATTATTATAACGGGACTAACTTTACTTCTCAATCAACTCCAGGAGGAACCTTCAATGACATCCACTATTTAAATAATCTTGAAGGGTGGGTTGTAGGAAATTCTGGAATAATAGGACATACTGAAGATGGTGGAACAAGCTGGATTGGACAGACAAATCCTGATACTCAGAACAGATCTCTGTATGGCGTATTTTTCCTGGATGCTGACCTTGGTTGGGCAGTTGGATTGAATGGCATTATATTGCAAACAATTGACGGAGGCACAACATGGGAGATAGTTGATGATGAACTTACATCCGTTAACCTTCGCAGTGTCCAATTTACATCGCCAACCAATGGTTATATCGTTGGAAATAACAGAACGCTTTTGAAATACACTGAGCTTTCAGGTATTGATGACAAACAGCTTGGAGACTTAGATTTTGAGGTTTATCCGAATCCGTGTAAGGAGAAGCTGACGCTTCGAGACTTGAGACTTGAGACTCGAGACTTGAAACTTGAGACTCGGGACTTGAAACTCGAAATCATTGATATCAAAGGTAGGTTAATGAAATCAATGGAGCTGAATGGACATGAAAACACAATTGATGTAAGTGATTTGCCAGCAGGAGTTTATTTTGTGAAGTTGCAGGTAGAGGAGGCTGTTGGTGTGCGGAAAATCATCATTCAATAAAGTGTTAGGTGTTAGGTGTTGGGTGTTAGGTGAGTAAATCTTGGTGGAGCTTCGTGTCTTGGTGCCTTGGTGGCAACTTTTGGATTTTGGGTGTTGGATGACTATAGACTATGAGACTTTGAGACTTGAGATGGATTGATTATGAATTATGGATTATGAATTAAATGGAACATGGACAATGTCGAATGCCGAATGGCCAATGAAAAATCCGGTAGCCCATAGCCGGCCAACTGAAAAATAAATAGCGATGAAGAATCTAATTGTACTCACAATGTTAATTATGATCGTTCTCAGCGCCAGCAGCCAGCAATACGGCTGGGTGGATATCAGTGACAACATCCCCGGAGAACCGGATCTGTCAGATGTGTTCTTTGTTTCGGATGATGTAGGATGGATCACCAGCAGTTCACATGCTGAAATTTACCACACCACAGATGGGGGCGTGACATTTACTGTACAAACAACTCCATTGGGAGCTACCAACGCAGTACACATGTTGGATGAAAGTAATGGTTTCTCAGGAGGTGATGGTGGATGGATTTACAAGACCACAGATGGAGGCCAGAATTGGGAGATTCTTGCATCAATGGGAACTCTTCTGGATATTTCCTTCCCTTTTGAAACGACACCTGTTAACCCAATTGGATATGCCTGTGGACATAGTGGGCAAGTATGGGAAATTACGTCTACACTAACAAACTTTCACACCGGCCTTGGTGGAGATTTTTACGGGATCAGCGCTCCATCTGTCAATAATGTGTGGGTATGTGGTGGGAACAGAGTATATTATTTTAACGGCACTGGCTTGTCGTATCTCAAATTCGCTCCAACAGGTACCTTTAATGACATACACTTCATAAATAACCAGGAAGGCTGGGTTGTTGGAGAGTGGTGGAGTTATTGGTCATACTATTGATGGTAGTGGGTTGGGGTCACTCAGACAAATCCTGATACTCAGAACAGATCTCTCTATGGCGTATTTTTCCTGGATGCTGACCTTGGTTGGGCAGTTGGATATTAATGGGGATTATATCTGCAAACAATTGACGGAGGCACAACATGGAGATAGTTGATGATGAACTTACATCTGTCTTCCTCCGCAGTGTCCAATTTAACATCTCCAAACCAATGGTTATATCGTTGGAAATAACAGAACGCTTTTGAAATATACTGAGCTTTCAGGTATTGATGACAAACAGCTTGGAGACTTGGATTTTGAGGTTTATCCGAATCCGTGTAAGGAGAAGCTGACGCTTCGAGACTTGAGACTTGAGACTCGAGACTTGAAACTTGAGACTCGGGACTTGAAACTCGAAATCATTGATATCAAAGGTAGGTTGATGAAATCGAAGGAGCTGAATGGACATGAAAACACAATTGATGTAAGTGATTTGCCAGAAGGGGTTTATTTTGTGAAGTTGCAGGTAGAGGAGGCTGTTGGTGTGCGGAGGATCATCATTCAATAAAGTGTTAGGTGTTAGGTATTGAGTGTTAGGTGAGTAAATCTTGGTGGAGCTTCGTGTCTTGGTGCCTTGGTGGCTACACTGATTTTGGATTTTGGGTGTTGGATGACTATGAGACTTTGAGACTTTGAGACTAAATTGATTATGAATTATGGATTATGAATTATGAATTAAATGGCACATGTGAAATGGAAAATGTAGAATGGACAATGAAAAAACCCAATGCCCAAAGCCGAACGCCCAACGCCCAATAAATAAATAACGATGAAGAATCTATTCCTACTCATTCTGTTAACTTCAACTAGCCTCAGCACCATCAGCCAGCAATACGGTTGGAAGGATATCAGTGCCAATATCCCAACCCAGACAGACCTGTCTGATGTGTATTTTGTTTCTGACAATGAAGGCTGGATTACCTCATCATTTCATGCAGAAATATATCATACAACTGATGGTGGAGAAACCTTCGAAATTCAAACAACACAATATAGTTGCAATGCAATTTATATGATAAATGAAAATGAAGGTTATGCCGGGGGAGAAAATGGAAGAGTCTATTATTCCACTGATGGAGGCTTAAACTGGCCTGCAATTGGAAGTACTGGAAACCCTCTTTTAGACCTTGATTTTGCAACTGCATCTCAGGGGTATGCCTGTGCAGACCATGGAACTGTTTATAGTGTAACTCCCGATGGGACTATGAATTTAGATTGTCCTAGCGCAGTTACGTTCGGGGGCATCAGTGCTCCCTCTGTTAATAATGTATGGGTATGTGGCGGTGGTAGTATATGGTATTATGATGGTACAATATTCACAGGTCAAATAGGTCCGGGTGGAACTTACAACGACATTCACTTTATAAACAACCAGGAAGGATGGGTTGTTGGAGATGGTGGAGTTATTGGTCATACTATTGATGGTAGTGGTTGGGGTACTCAGACAAATCCTGATACTTCAAACAGGTCACTTTACGAGATATTTTTTCTGGATGCAAGTAATGGATGGGCTGTTGGAAATGGTGGGATAATATTACACACAATTGACGGAGGGACAACATGGAAGATTGAAGGATGATGGACTTACAACTGCATTCCTTAGAGGAGTTCATTTCACTTCTCCTAACAAACGGATATGTAGTAGGGAATGGTAAAACCCTGCTGAAATACACACAGGTTTCGGGGATTGCCGATGATGGGCTTGAAGAATTGGCCTTTGAGGTATATCCGAATCCGTGTAAGGAGAAGCTGACGCTTCGAGACTTGAGACTTGAGACTCGAGACTTGAAACTTGAGACTCGGGACTTGAAACTCGAAATCATTGATATCAAAGGTAGGTTAATGAAATCAATGGAGCTGAATGGACATGAAAACACAATTGAAGTAAGCGATTTTCAGGCGGGGGTATATTTTGTGAAGTTGCAGGTAGAGGAGGCTGTTGGTGTGCGGAAAATCATCATTCAATAAAGTGTTATGGGTGTTAGGTGAGTAAATCTTGGTGGAGCTTCGTGTCTTGGTGCCTTGGTGGCTACACTGATTTTGGATTTTGGGTGTTGGATGACTATGAGACTTTGTGACTATGTGACTTTGAGACTAAATTGATTATGAATTATGGATTATGGATTATGAATTAAATGGAACATGGACAATGGACAATGGACAATGAAATAATTTATAATTCCTTAGTTCAACAAATTCAACCAGTTCAACTGATTTAACGGATTCAACAAGCAAAAGACATAGATTCTGCGTAACTTTGATACTCAGTAAAGAAAAAATGTAAAATGACAGATGAAACAGCATGGTCGAAGTGGACCAAAATAATTAGCAAATACCTACAGCCCAGCCCGGTGAAAAGCTGGTGGCAGCTGATCAACTCCATTGTCCCTTATTTTGGTTTATTGGTAGCCATGTACTATAGCATGCAGGTGTCGTACTGGCTCACACTTGCTATTGCGCCGCTGGCTGCAGGATTCATGGTCAGGATATTTATCATCTTCCACGATTGCGGACATGGGTCCTTTTTCAAGTCGTCCGTGGCTAATGAAATTACCGGCATCATCACAGGATTCATCGTATACACCCCTTATCACCGCTGGCATTATGAACATCAGCGACACCATCAAACCGTTGGAAATCTCGATAAAAGAGGTGTTGGGGATGTGATGACCATGACCGTGGAAGAATATAAAAACAGTACACCGAAACAACAATCCTTTTATCGTTGGTACCGAAATCCCATTATCCTGCTGATCATCGTCCCTTTCTTTCTTTTTACAGTGCTCTTCCGTTTGCATGGCACCAATCAGACCAATAAGATGCATTTGCAAACCCACCTCACCACCCTGGCCCTTATCCTGGCCATCGTGGGCATATCATTCTGGATAGGATTTGGAAATTTCCTATTGATACAGGTTCCGGTATTGCTCATTGCTTCCATCGCAGGCGTGTGGCTGTTTTATGTGCAGCATCAATACAAGGAAGTGATTTGGGAAAGAACTGAGAACTGGGATTATAAGGTCGTAGCCATGGAAGGTTCATCCTACTATAAGCTACCCAGGATTTTACAGTTTTTCTCAGGGAATATTGGTTTCCACCACATCCACCACCTGGGACCGAAAATCCCCAATTACAATCTCGAAAAATGCCACAAGGAAAATCCCATCTTCCAGAAGGAGCCGCTCACCTTCTGGCCTTCCATTGCTTCGGTAAAATATCGCCTATGGGATGAGAAGAAACATAAACTGGTCACATTCAAAGAAGCCATGTCATAATTTGCTTTCCCTTAGATGGAAAAAATTAGCTTAAAATACTTCCTAAGCCCTTATGGAGAACTTATTCTCGGATCATATGGGAATCAGCTTTGCATGTGTGATTGGAGGTATCGTAAGATGAGAAGTTCCATTAATAACAGGATTCAAAAGGGATTGAACGCATATTTCCAGGAAGAAGAAAGCGCTATTATTAGGGATGCAGAAATGCAGCTATCGGAATACTTCAACGGGGAGAGGACTACATTCGATATCTCACTATCTATGATTGGATCTGAATTCCAAATAAGTGTTTGGAATGAATTGATGAAGATCAATTATGGAGAAAAAGAGACTTATCTTGGATTAAGCAGAAAGTTGGGAAATGAAAAAGCCATCAGGGCAGTAGCTGCAGCGAACGGAGCCAATGCATTATCCATTTTTGTACCTTGTCATCGCATCCTTGGCAGTAATGGAGAACTGACAGGCTATGCCGGTGGTGTTAACGTTAAAAAGAAATTGCTACAACTGGAATCCGGTATTGAAACCCCGGAGCAATTGGAGCTATTTAATCATAACCTATAATCTTATCATCCAAATGGAAAAAGAAAAAACAGCCCAGGAAATATTACAAGAATTTGCTCACAGAACGGACAGGGATTTTGATTATAAGGAAGTGCCCTATCCCTCTTCTGCCATGATGTCAAAAATTACCTATCATAAGAGAACTCTTGTTATCCCCGAAAACAGCAATCATACCAGCTACTTTGTATGTTTTGCCGACTCGAAAGAAATGGGGCCGAAAGCTTTATTCAGCGGCGTATTTATGCCTTTTGATATCCCAAAATCAACATCCGTTGTAATAAGAAAAAAGGATGTACTGGATAAGCTGAATCCATTTGGAAAGAAGAATTTCTGTAAGACCGGAACACCAACATTTGACAAGCAATATCAGATCAGTTCTAATGACCCAACGGTCGTGAAAAGGATCTTCCAGGAAAGGCCAGTACAAAAGCTTGTCAGGGATGCATTCAAAATTGAGGGAGTGATCATGGTGGGCATCAATGAGGTTGATGTGGATTTTGTTCCGGGATTGAAAGGCAAATCACAGCTTGGGATATATACACAGCAGGAATGGATCACTGATGGGAGGAAGATTGAAAATCTTTTCGCAATTGTTGATCTGGCTATTGAACAATAATTATGAACAAGCTTATCAGGATTATTACAGTAATTATATTGCTTTTCCTGGCGATCGGTGGCCTGTATGGAGGCTGGACGCTCATCAATGATCCAAGCGGGTCTGATTTCGGATGGACCACAGATATGCTCAAAGGTACGCCCTTCTGGGATTTTCAAATCCCGGGTATAATTCTTTGGCTGTTTAATGGGTTGCTGCCGCTATATCATTGCTTTTCTGACCATGATCAAAGCAAAAAACTATAGCATGGTTTGTCATGTTGCAGGGCGGAATCCTTTTTATATGGCTAACTACCGAACTCATTTTAAACAGTCAATTATACTCACCTTTGTTAACGCCTGTATTTTATATTGTATCTGCCTTGCTGATCACATGTGGGTTTTTACTAAACCGTTATAAATAAATTGGTCTGCTCTTTGAAAAAGACAATTACGAGGACAATATATTCGTGAGTTTTTCACTTGACTTTCTCCTGGAGAAGTCGGAGGATTAAAGGAAGGAGCATTCATTTCATTGGCCATTGGCCATTGGCCATTTTCCATTTGCCTTTTGCCATTTTCGATGGAGAAGGAGAAGGAGATAGAGAAGGAGAAGGAGAAGGAGAAGGAGAAGGAGAAGGAGAAGGAGAAGGAGAAGGAGATAGAAGATTGTAGATTGTAGATTGTAGATTGAGATAGAAGATAGAAGAAGTTATCAGCCCACTGCCTACGGCCCACAGCCCATCGCCTAACGCCCATCGCCCAAAGCCAAAAAAAAACCGTCCCACTTTCGTAGAACGGCTTGTGCTATAAGACTGGGTCAGTCTATTGATTGATTCTCATTTTATAGAAGGAACGATAAACAAAGTACAGCGCAATGATCAGGAAGCCGGCACCGATCCATGGTGCGATATCCCTGAATTGTTCGGCAAGGGCAATTTCCATTGCCAGCAACCCAAACAAGCGTAGTAAACTTAATGATGGGGTTGAGTGCCACTGAAGAGGTATCTTTATAAGGATCACCCACAGTATCACCAACCACGGCAGCATCATGTAAAGGTGTTCCCTTTTCCTGCATATCAACTTCAATAACTTTCTTGGCATTGTCCCATGCACCACCGGCATTGGCCATAAAGATCGCCTGGAACAGGCCGAAGAATGCAATGGAGATCAGGTAACTGATAAAGAGTGATACCGGAGCTGCAAAACTTAATGCATCTGCTTCTGCCATTCCTGATTCCGAAGCCTGAGGGAGCTGCAAGGAATGCAAATGCAAGGGCAAAAGAGAAGATGGCAATAAAGATGTTCCACATCCCTTTCTGGGCATATTGGGTACATATCTTCACCACTTCCTTTGATTTCTCCACATCTGCTTTCTTTTCAGCATTGGGATCAAGGTTGATATTTTCCCTGATATATTCGGTTGCCCTGGCGGCACCTGTTGTAACAGCCTGTATAGAGGCTCCGGTGAACCAATAGATCACAGCACCACCAAGCAGGAATCCAAGAATTGAATATGGGTTCAGCAGGTTGAGGATCTATCTCAGGTTTAATACCCAATGTATGTTCTATCACCAGGATCAGTGAGAAGATCATGGTTGTGGCACCAACAACAGCAGTACCGATCAATACAGGTTTCGCAGTTGCTTTAAATGTATTCCCGGCACCATCGTTGGCTTCGAGATAGTATTTTGATTTTTCAAAATCAGGTTTGAAACCGAAATCTCTTTCAATCTCTTCACTGATGCCTTCTGTTTCCTCGATGAGTGAAAGTTCATAGATCGATTGGGCATTATCAGTTACAGGGCCATAGCTGTCAACAGCAATGGTCACAGGTCCCATACCCAGCATACCGAAGGCCACCAGGCCGAAGGCAAATATCGAAGGATATGCCATGAACTCTGACAGTCCGTATGTACTTGCATAATATGCAATGAACATCAGCACAAAGAACACCATTCCTTTCCAGAAGGCACTGAAGTTACCTGCAACAAGGCCTGAAAGAATGTTAAGTGAAGCTCCACCTTTCTTCGATGCTTCAACAACTTCATTCACATGGGTTGATTTCGGACTGGTAAAGAGTTTGGTAAATTCAGGGATCAGGGCTGCACCAAGGGTACCGGCACTGATGATCACTGAAAGCACGATCCACATATTGTGTGGCATGTCGCCAATGATAAAGTAGCTGGCTACAAAAGTTACAACGATAGAGAGTATAGAAGTGATCCAGACAAGGGTTGTCAGGGGTTTCTCAAAGTCAAGGTCATCAGCGTGCTGATATTTGGCTTTGGTAATTGCACCATTGATCCAGAAAGATACAATAGAGGTAATGATCATCAGTATCCTCATCACAAATATCCATGTAAGCATGGTGATCTGGTCGCCTGCGCTGGTTACAGCAAGCAGTATAAATGAGATCAGGGCAACACCTGTTACACCGTAAGTCTCAAATCCGTCTGCAGTGGGTCCAACACTGTCACCGGCATTATCACCAACACAGTCGGCAATGGTTCCGGGGTTTCTGGGGTCATCTTCACCGATCTTGAAGATCACCTTCATGAGGTCAGATCCGATATCAGCGATCTTGGTAAAGATACCACCTGCGATCCTGAGCACTGAAGCACCGAGTGATTCACCAATGGCAAAGCCAATAAAGCTGGCACCGGCATATTCACCAGGAACAAAAAGCAGGATGACCAGCATCATGATGAGCTCAAGGGAGATCAGCACAACACCAATACTCATCCCTGCATTCAGAGGGATATTGAGCAGTTTGATGGGTTTCCTTTCAAGCGAGGCAAAAGCCATCCTGGAGTTGGCCAGGGTATTCATCCTGATACCGAACCAGGCAACACTGTATGAACCCAAGAATACCAACCACTGTCCATCCAAGGATGATCAGCACGCCTTTCACACCAAAGTCTGCATCCGACAGCCAGCCAAAGTAAAAGGCCACGACTGCACCGATGAAAAGGAAGAGAATGGCCAGGAACTTCCCTTGTTGGATCAGGTAAGTCTTGGCGGTCTCAAAGATCACCTGTGCAACGTCGAGCATCGATTTGATGTGCACGGATCTTTTTCACCTTGTACAAACTGGTATAGTCCGAATAAAAATCCGGCGAAAGTGATCAGGAAACCCCAGTACAAAATGACTTTGGGATTTAATCTCCTCGGGTATTACGAGATCAGCTTCACTGGCAAATGTCAATACCGGAAGCAATGAAATCGTTAATAGCGACAAAATCTTTCTCATGTTATAATAATTTTGGTTAATGAAGTCGCAAAAATATAAATATATATAACACAGGCGACAAGATTTTATCCACAAGAAACTATAGGGGAATGAAAATTTTAATACTTTTAAGCTTTCATTTTAAAAGCTTATCAAGCTTCACTTATCATGGATAAGATCAGGTTGGAAATCATCGGAATGTCGTATAGCCAGTCACAGAGCGGGGCTTATGCGCTTATACTTGGTGAGCAAGGCGGAGTACGTCGCCTACCAATCATTATTGGTGGTTTCGAAGCCCAGGCCATAGCTGTAGAACTTGAAAAGATGAAGCCTTCCAGGCCACTCACCCACGACCTGTTCAAAAACTTTGCCGAGCATTACAATGTTTTTATTAAAGAAGTGATCATCGACAAGTTCAGGGAAGGCGTTTTCTTTGCCAAGCTGATCTGCCTGCAAGGCGACATTGAAAGCGAGATCGATGCCCGCACCTCTGATGCTGTTGCGCTGGCCATCCGCTTCCGCTGCCCGATATATACTTATCGAGAACATCATGTCGGAAGCCGGCATTGTGATGGAAGACAAAGCGGAGGAGTTGCAGGAAGAGGATGAGGAGACTAAAAGTTGAGGAGACTGATGGCGGAGAGTATAGTACCAATACACTTGAAGAACTGGAGGAGATGCTTAAGAAGGCTGTCGACAATGAAGAATATGAAAAAGCATCAAAGATCCGGGATGAGATCAAGAAAAGAGACAAAGACTGACATAATTACTTTATTTAATTGATTGTCATTGGGTTCATCATTCAATGGCAATTTTTATTCTGAAACAAATGAATAAAAAACTGCTGCTCGTACTATTTATAATTATGCTGGCATTTTTACCAGCATATGCACAGGAAGGAGCTGAGGCTTTAGCCGGTGAAGTGCCCGAAACAGGTTTTTCTTTTATATCCTTGCTTCGGGGCTTGTTTGGGATCGTCGTATTGCTGGGACTCGGGTTTCTGATCAGCAGCAGCAGGAGATCCATCAACTGGCGTGTGATTGGCATCGGACTCGCCATCCAGTTTATCATTGCCATCATTGTGCTTAAAGTGCCCTTATTTCAATATATTATTGGGTTCTTCGGCAAGGTATTCCTTAAAATCCTTGATTTTACCCAGGAAGGAACGTCATTCCTGCTCGAATCATTCATTTCTGGAGAGGTAGATTCCCCTATGATCAATTTTGCCTTCTGGGTATTGCCGACGATAATTTTCTTTTCAGCCTTAACCAGTATACTGTTCTACTACGGAATCATTCAAAAGATCGTCTACGTGATGGCGTGGCTATTAAAAAAAGCTTTAGGGATCAGCGGAGCTGAAAGCCTTTCTGCTACAGCCAACATTTTTCTTGGACAGACCGAATCGCCCCTGCTCATCAAGGAGTATCTGAAAAATATGAACAAATCGGAGATCATGCTGGTGATGACCGGAGGGATGGCCACCATTGCCGGAGGAGTGCTGGCCATTTATATTGGGATGCTGGGTGGAACTGACCCGGCAAGTCAATTGCTTTTTGCCAAGCACCTGATCACGGCTTCAGTGATGGCGGCACCCGGTGCAGTGGTGGCAGCCAAACTACTCGTTCCCCAAACAGAAGCCATCCAAAGTGAGATCACCATTAGCAAAGAAGCCATTGGATCCAATGTGCTTGACGCCATCAGCAATGGTACACAGCAGGGAATCAAACTGCTGGTTAATGTTGCTGCTATGTTGCTCGTATTCATCGCATTAATTGCATTACTCAATTTCGTTTTGATGAAAGTCGGTGATGTAACCAGCCTGAACGAGGTGATCTTTGCTGCCACAAACGGGCTCTACGAAGGACTCAGTATGCAGTTCCTGCTGGGATATGCGATGGCACCACTGACCTGGGCCATGGGTGTAAGTCCGGACGACATGGCCCTTGTAGGGCAATTATTCGGGGAGAAGATCATTCTGAATGAACTCATCGCCTATAAGAGTTTGAAAGATCTGATCGTATTGGAAGCTTTTACTCATGAAAAATCGATGATCATGGCCACCTATATGCTGTGTGGTTTCGCGAATTTTGCCTCTATTGGTATTCAGATCGGGGGAATTGGTGCTCTTGCACCTAACAGGCGCGTGATGCTGTCGCAATTGGGCATGCGGGCGATGATTGGCGGTGCACTGGCTTCTCTTTTTTCGGCTACAATGGTGGGGATTATACTCGGTTAATTTTGGATGTTGGGTTTTGGACGTTAGATCCTCGACTTCGCTCGGAGTGACTCGAGTTACTCAACAGACTATTAATAACTGTGTCACTTGAAATTCGGGGATAGAATTTGTTTCGAATTTAGATATTTGGATTTAGAATTTAATTGAAACTATATGAAACAACTACTTTACTTACTGCCATTACTATTTTTATTTGCCTGCAATCAGCCCCTAACCGAAGAGGATGTTCTTGCTAAAGCAAAAGAGATCCACGACAATGTACTAACCATCGATTCACATACTGGACACACCCATGTGGATGACGAGGGAGAGTTTCGATATTGGCGCCGATAATACTGAATCCAGCAAGGGAAGCAAAGTAGACCTGGTGAGGATGCAGGAAGGAGGGCTTGATGCTGCTTTCTTTGCAGTTTTTGTAGGACAGGGACCCAGGGATGAGGACGGCAATGCCAAAGTCCGTGAGCGGGCATTGATCATGTTCGACACCATACATAATGCCATTGGCAGGAATCCCGAAATTGCCGAAATCGCCCTCAGCAGCATGGATGCCTACCGCATCGAAAAAGAAGGCAAACGGGCCATCTTTATTGGTATGGAAAATGGATATCCCATTGGCAAAGACATCAGCCTGGTGGAAGATTATTACGATCGGGGAACACGATACATCACCCTCTGCCATACCAGGAATAATGATATTTGTGATTCCTCTTCTGACAGAGAAGGGCCTGAACATGATGGCTTAAGTGAGTTCGGTGAAGAAGTTGTGGAAGAAATGAACCGCCTGGGTATCATGATCGATGTTTCCCATGCTTCAGATGCATCATTTTATGACATCCTGGAAGCTTCAGCTACACCGGTGATCGCTTCCCATTCCTGTGCAAGGGCCATCTGTGACAATGCCCGCAACCTGGATGATGATATGCTCCGTGCGCTGGCAAAAAACGGAGGAGTGATCCAGATGTGCATCCTGAGCTCATACGTTGAATCTCCTCCACCCAATCCACAGCGCGACAGCGCCATGACAGCCCTGAGGGAGAAATATAACAACTGGAATGGGCTCAGCGATGAAGAACTGGCCAATGCCCGTAAGGAATGGCAGGAGCTCAATGTGAAGTTCCCCCGCTTTCTATCAACAGTTGCAAAAGTGGTTGACCATATCGACCATATGGTTGAAGTGGCCGGCATTGATCATATTGGTATCGGCACCGACTTTGATGGCGGTGGCGGTGTTGAGGGCTGTTATGATGTGAGTGAAATGGGAAATATCACCATCGAACTCTACAAGAGAGGATACTCCGAGGAAGACATTGAGAAGATCTGGGGGAAGAACCTGATGAGGGTTTTGAGACAGGTGGAGGAGTATGCACAAAGTCATACTTTGTAAATTCTAAGCACTAATAACTAAATCCGAAATAAATATAAAACTCAAATGTTCCAAAATCACCTCACCCCCTAAATCCCCCTCTCCTCAAGGAGAAGGGGACTTAATCGTTTTGGAATTTGAAATTTTGAAAATTAGAATTTGTTTAGGATTTAGGGACTTAGGATTTAGAGTTTGGGGAGATAGGCTTTAATCAAAATTGAAAATACAAGCATTGGATGCAGCAATATCTTGATTTATTAGATCACGTATTAACGAATGGCGTGGAGAAGAGCGACCGCACGGGGACGGGAACGATCAGCACTTTCGGTTACCAGATGCGTTTCGACCTGCAGGAGGGTTTCCCGGTGATGACCACCAAGAAGCTTCATTTACGTTCGATCATACATGAATTGTTATGGTTTTTGAATGGTGATACGAACATCAAATACCTGAATGACAATAAAGTATCTATCTGGGATGAATGGGCTGATGAAAATGGCGAGCTCGGACCAGTGTACGGAGCGCAGTGGCGCAACTGGAACGGGGATGGCATTGATCAGATCTCAGAAGTCCTTGAGCTCATCAAGAACAATCCTGACAGCCGCCGCATGATCGTGGCTGCATGGAACCCTTCTGTTTTGCCGGATCCCTCAAAATCATTTTCAGAGAATGTGGCATCAGGTAATGCTGCTTTACCACCCTGCCATGCATTTTTCCAGTTCTAGGTAGCCAACGGAAAACTATCATGCCAGATGTACCAGCGCAGCTGTGATATCTTTCTCGGCGTGCCTTTCAATATTGCCTCTTATGCCCTGCTCACCATGATGATGGCCCAGGCCACAGGCCTTGAGCCCGGCGAGTTTATTCACACCCTGGGCGATGCACATATCTACCTGAATCATATCGACCAGGTCAAACTCCAGCTGAGCAGAAAACCCTATCTCCTGCCTCAGATGAAACTCAATCCTGCGGTGACCAGCATTTTTGATTTCAAATATGAGGATTTTGAGCTGGTCGGTTATGAGTCGCATCCGCATATTAAAGGTGAAATCTCCGTATAGGCATTAGGCATTAGGCGTTAGGCGTTGGGCGATGGGCTGATTCATTGTCCATTCTGCATTTTACATTGCACATTTCAGATATCAGAGTTCAGATATCAGATATCATATTTCTCCAATTCTCCTCTTTACTCACCCCCTATCCCCCTCCCTGCGAGCAAGGAGTGGGAACGAAAGTAGAAGTAAAATATTAAATCGTCTTTATTCTTATTCCTTGTTCCTCTGTTCCTCTGTTCCTCTGTTCTACTGTTCACCTGCTCTCATGAAACCGTGTTGCTCCAAGCCGGAGGCGAAGGAGCCCGTGTCTTGGTGTCTTAGTGGCTATTTTATAAATCAGTTGAACCCACACCCACCTCCGCAATGCTTCCGCGGACAAGGTCGGTTGAACTGGTTGAATTGGTTGAATTGGTTGAACTAGTTGAACTAGTTGAATTAGTTTAATCAGTTAAATCAGGAACTTCCTCCATTTTCCATTCTACATTCAGCATTCTACATTTCACATAGTCTCCAAGTCCCAAAGTCCCACACTCTCAACACAATTGCAAAAAATAAATAAGTTTCCTATCTTTAAGTCGACCAATATCTGAAGCACCTGATCTATAACATTTAACTAATCAAAAGGACCATGAGATTTGCTATTCAATTTCAATTCATCACTATTTTATTAATTTGTATGCTTTCTACTAAGCATGCTGATGCACAAACCTACAGCAATACACCAAAGGTCGGAGAATCCCCTCCTGCCTGGTTGATCAGCGAAGAGCCCACTTATGATATTGTTAAACAAAAATTCATTGAGCACTATGGTACGGATCAGAAAGAATGGCCTTTTTTTATTCAGGAAATTAAGCGATTAACAAACAATACCAGCTTTATAATTCTAAACAATCGTCTCCGAAGGATCAGCATTATCATACATTCTTCAACATAGAACTAGGAGGTGGCGGAGAGAACCCTAAAAGCGATTTCAGATTTGGTTCAAATCATCTAAATTCAACACGTAACTATTTTAGTTTTTTTCATTATTATTATCCGGGTGTCCTGAATGAAAACGGGAAATTGAGACTTGGTGATTCTGAATGGCAGAAGATGCTTCAAAAAAAAGATGAGCTTACGCCTTTACAACAATCCTATATAAATGCCAGCAAAACAGATGGGATTTTGGCAGCCATTTTTTATATGTATGCATCATATTGCCCGGTAAATCTACTCGACTGGCACTTTAATGAAGTATTCCCTTTTATCAATTTATTATATAGCCAGGAGAATAAAGAAGGACTTATCGCACTATTTGAAGCAGTGCAGACTCAGATAAAAAGCTATTGTGATAACCTTGAATTCCGAAAAGCATATGTTTATAATGATGTTGCTTATCGCTTTGCATATTATTATGACCGGGTTCCAGGGTACAGTGCAAGACTCCCCTATTATGAACTTAGAGAGGATGCTGAGAACATCAAAGATTTGGAATATGGAGTCCGTGAACGCTTTAATATTGCTTTTCGTGAGAATTTGCAGGACGCTTTCGCTGGAAGATTTTTTGACGTAAAGCTTAAATTCATAGGCCATTCATGGAATTGGTAATATTGAAACGACTGGCACATTATATTATAATCCATTGGATGACAAACAAAAGGCAAGGATAGTTGTTAGCAAAAGCATCCCGATTCCTTACTTAGAGCACAAAAACTACCAAATTAGATATCCTCACCTTTCTCATGCTACCATCAACCAATCTTCTTCAGGGCTCAATCCCGAGATCGAAACTTTCCGAATTCTACGGTTTACCTGGCTGATTATCCATTCTATTATTTTACGTTCGAAAAGGAGGAAAAAAACAACAATAAGTATAATCCGGAAAGAATATTTGGGATTAAAAGAAATATGCACGGGAGGGATGGGATTTTCTTTTAGCCCACATCTTCTCCCATCCTATGACTACAGGGGGATATTAGTTTGCTGATACTTAATCCGTATCTATGCTTTATTTTCATCCAATGATAGTCAAAGGGCTTTTGGGAGTTGCAGTCAAGGCTTTTTATCAAACCTTTGAGGAAGTATTTGGTAGAAAATTTGTTAAAAATGAGATCCCCGGCCTGGAGATTGAAGAATCAAATCAGCTTGAATATGAACTCAAAGTCACCAGTGCACCCAAAGAAGTCAAGCCCGATGGAGAATCCACTGTAGAAATTACAGTCACCCTTTCGGAATACACTCCCGGCAATATGAACTCATTAAAACGCCTTGCCGGGAAAACCATAAACTTTGTTTTAGATGAGTATTCGGAGTTTAAAGCAGGAGAGCTTTCTGCAACAACTGCCGTAACGGATGACTACGGACAGGCCAGTATCACTTTTACAGCACCCACCGGAGAAAAACTTCAGGAAGCCCCTTTGCTTAAATCGACATCCACAGTGAATGCCAGGTGCGAAGAATTTGATGTAGAGGACAAAGCCTATATCGGCTACATACTGGAGCATGGTAAAGTGATGGTTAAACCTGCTCCAGGCGTCATATCGCGTGAGGGGATAGTACCTCCCGACAAACGATTTCCGGCACTGATCAGAGCATTTTTCGAAGATGAGCATTTAAACCCGCTCATAAATGCTGAGGTGCGCTTTTGGATTGCCGAAGATAGCCCGCTGGGTATGCTTCGTGGCCCTGCCGGGAAAGAAGCAACAGAACTGACACTGATTACAGATGAGCAAGGCATTGCGGAAGTACAATACTTTTTTGCAGCTGAAGAAATACCTGGTGACCTGGTCAAAGAAACCATTGAAATAACATCGGCTCATATGGCCATCCCTTTTAAAGCCGAAATTACCATCGGCTTCAACATCGTTTTCGATAAGGTGGAGAATGCATACGAAGGTAAGGGAGAGCTCAATGCAGGCGAAGAAATTCCTTTGCGGGTATTTATAAAACATGCAGACTATCCTGATCTCGATCTGATGGAATTTTTCTATTACTGGGGTGGTGGTGATGAAACAGGAAATACCGAACTAAGGGTTAAATTTGATGTAGAGAATATAAGTACGGTACCTAAATCCTTGCTCGACCAGCTGAAGCTGGAAAAATACCCTCAGGAGAATTTTTCTGAATTTCTGAGAGTAAAGAGTTTCAAAGATAAAGGAATATATAATATGCTATGGGTACCCGAGGCATCGCTAGAAGGTTATGTAGGATACCCAAAGATCAAACCAACAATAACAGGAAACCATTATTATGAAGCGAAACTCACAATCACTGATGGAGATGGCAAAAACATCCATGCATCCATGCATCCTGCCAGGAAGGCATTATTCAATATTGAAGTGGGTGTAGCAGCGGATGCCGGAATAATCTTCTTCGTCAGCAACCCATTCAAAAGGGATACAAAAGAGCAAAAACTGCTGGCAACAGCTTTGGATCTCATGGGCTTTGGGGCAATTCTTTCTGTTGTGGATGCTTTGTATATGATCAATGATGGAAATGCTGAAGGGCTCTATTCAATGCTGTTTTCAGAGGCAAAAGGAGTCATATTCGATAAGGTGAAAGCTGGCTCAGCATATAATGAACTTGCTGTTGACCTGTATACAGGCATGGCTTTGGCTGAAAAAGTGGGACTAGATATTCTTAAAGACCAACAAGGGCCGATTGCAGCTATGGAGGAAAGTATCTTTAAGCAACTCCGCAATGCTTTCAGCTGGAAACCAGGCCAGCTTGTTATCCTGAGAGGATATGGTGATCAGAAGCTTTATGAAATATCATCTGGCAGTAAAGAAACTGAAAAATCCACATTTGAGACCGCACTCTTTGGATCAGAGACGGAAACAGGTGATGAAAACCCAGGTCAGGATTCGGAGGCCGGGGAACTCAAAATTGAAATCCCGGCAGCAGAGGGTAAGTATCTGTTGGACGAAAAAAGGAAAACCACCTCACTTAAGAATAATTATATCAGCATTTACATTATTCCGGCCGGTATGCAAGTGAGCTATGAAAATGCGATTGAGATGATGAGGTATTAGGTTGGTTGAATCAGTTGAACTGGTTGAATTGGTTGAATTGGTTGAACTAGTTGAATTAGTTTAATCAGTTAAATCAGGAACTTCCTCCATTTTCCATTCTACATTCAGCATTCTACATTTCACATTTCATATATCAAATATCATATTTCCCCCCATCTCCTCTTTACCCACCCCCTATCCCCCTCCCTGCGAGCAAGGAGTGGGAACGAAAGCAGAAGTAAAATATTAAATCGTTCTTATTCTTATTCCTTGTTCCTCTGTTCCTCTGTTCCTCTGTTCCTCTGTTCCTCTGTTCCTCTGTTTTCTACTGTTCACCTGCTCTTAAAAAACCGTGTTGCTCCGAGCCGAAGGCGAAGGAGACCGTGTCTTGGTGCCTTGGTGGCTATTTTATGAATCCGTTGAATTTGTTTAATTTAGTCCTTATGAAAAAAGCATTCCTGCTCATTGTAATCACCTTTTTGATTTTCTCTTGTAAAAAGAAGGATGAAGAAAACAATGACCCTCCTCCAGCTACTCCCTGGAACGTGCAATTGGATAGATCACAGGAGGATTGGTGGTTTGGGGATATCGAAATAACAAGTAATGCAATCTATGTTTTGGGATACACCATGCATCCAAGCGGCTTCAGTAATAAAACACTAATTTATAAGTCTGCAGATGGTGGTCTCAGCTGGAATACTTTGGGTTATGACGATGATCTGAGCTTCAGGGGAATACATTTTATGAATAATGACATCGGGCTTCTGGCTGGTTACAGACTGACCTCCAAGTCAATAGATGCTGGTGTAAATTGGGATACTACGAGTACCGGTCTTCTGAATTTCGATTCCTTCGTATCATTGGATAATGGCAGGATCTTTGGCTATGGCACAGGAGTTTACATAAGTGAAGATACCGCAAAAACATGGCATTCAGCAATCCCGGTATCCCATTCATATAATACAATGGACTTTGTAGATAACAGTGTTGGCTATACTGCTAATACTGTTGGCAAGCTTTATCAGACCCTCGACGGGGGAGACAGCTGGCAGCTGATTAGTGATCTAGGCAATCTAATGCTTTATTTTGAATTAGATTTTATCGATCGCCATAATGGAATTGCCTTGATAGCCTTCCAGTACTCCCCACATGCTGAACCTGAAATGGGACTGTATTATACCCATGATGAGGGATTGAACTGGACAGAACTGACAGTTGAAAACCATGGAATTATATTGAATACTACATCATGCTGTGTTCTTAAATCTTCAAACGAGATCTACCTGGGTGCTGTGAACGGAATTTTTTACTCCAATGATTTCGGAGCTAGCTGGATAAACCAATATAGCGCATTCGGCAATAGCTGGATCGTGGACATAAAGTTCCAAAATGGCGTTGGAATTGCAACTACTGGGATGGGGGTGATACTGAAGTACTAGTTAAATCGGTTAAATCAGTTGAATTAGTTAAATCAGTTGAATTGGTTGAATTGGTTATTCTTGGTGGAACTTAGTGACTTTGTGCCTTTGTGGTAAGTGAATATTGGGAATTAAGACCCTCTCCAAAACCAAAAATAGAAATGCCCCAATAGAACTTTAGGCATAACAACATCCAGGACGCATTATGCTATTCCATTGGGGCAATCAAAGACATGATAGCTGTACTATAAACAGCTATTCTCAGAAATTATACTGACCTATGCTTTTCCGAGGATCCTGAACATGCCAGTTCCGCATGATGGGCATGTACCCTTCATTGCTTTCCTGCCATTTTTCATGACTACTTCATTAGCACCTTTAATGTCTTTTTTTGCTTTACACTTTACGCAATATCCTTCCATAATAGTAATTTTTTTGAGTTGATTAATACTGTTTCAAAACAAATATAATATTTAAACTATTCTGAAGCAAAAAATATTTTTAATTCCTATCTTTAGATTTTTAATAAAAATATCAATTTAAGATGGGGAGATTTTATAAGGTGCTGATTATCTTACTATTAACAATAGGCTGTAATAGTGGGAAGCAGGCTGATAACATTGTTGATAAAAAACCGGAATTAGCTACAAATGACACCATTCCAAGGGTAACAGGCATAGGAGGGATATTTTTTCGCTCTGCCGATCCCGGGCAAATTAATAAGTGGTATGGTCATAATCTTGGCCTGGCAATCGACGACTTCGGATCTCCTTTCGAGTTCAGGAATGCCAACAATCCTGAAGAGATAAATTACCTCAGATGGAGCCCATTTGAGGAAGAAACTGAGTATTTCCTGCCATCAGAAAAAGATTTCATGATCAATTACAGGGTGCAGAACATCGAAGGCCTGGTAAGGAAGCTAAGAAATAATGGAGTGACCATCCTCGACACCATTGCGGCTTTTGAATACGGAAAGTTCATCCATATCATGGATCCTGAAGGAAATAAGATTGAACTTTGGGAGCCCAACGACAGCTTTTTGACTGAAATGGGAGGAAAGACAACTAAGTAGTTGTGTTGAATCGGTTGAATCAGTTGAATCGGTTAAATCGGTTGAATTAGTTGCCCCTCGGCTCCGCTCGGGATGACAAGCGGTTGAATCAATTGAATTAGTTGAATTGGTTGAACTAGGGGATTATAAATTATTTCATTGTCCATTGCCCATTTTCCATTTTCTCCCAGTCACATAGTCGCATAGTCTCAATGTCATCCTGCATCCATCATCCATAATCCATAATTCATAATCAAAGTAGCCACAAAGACACCATGGCACAAAGTTTCACTAAGATTATATTCACCCAACACTTAACACCTAACACCTAGTACCTTAGTGCTTAATAAACTCATCGTAAAACGGATTCCCGTTAAAATAATACATCACCTGGTTGGTGCAGGTATCTTCTCCGATATATTCGATATATCCACTTTTTACATCCAGTCCGGGAGTGCTGATGAGGGTGATGCCGGTACGGATCCAGCGACAGCTAAAATAATCTCCCAGGGGCTCTTGAATTAGCGTTGAATACACAACATTACTAAGGTCTGAGCCATTCGCCGTTCCTGTAATCTCAAATACATCATCATCATGGTTTGCTGGTGTATCCATCCCTTCCACCCAGGTAAATATCTTGGTAGATTCCCAATGGAAATTGCCGTGGGAAACGGTATCATATAGTGTTAAAGTCCCTGAAGGAACCTGGTGTTCATACATTTGCATCATGCCCATGGAAAGGCCGAAGTTTGATATTATATTATCACCATCCAGCTTCAGATCATCTACCACATAGTTTGAGAACGACAAGTTCGCAACAGCATCCACTTCTGTAAAATCTTTATCGAGTGTTGCTGTGATCACCCCTTTCCTAACCTTACCATCCGGACAGGATGTATAATAATCCAGATAATCAATCACATACACTATGCCGTTGGTATCCTGGTAGGTACAATTTGCACCAAAGACCTTATTGCTTCCAGTTGCTTTCAGCACCGAGTCGCTCACCACCATAAAAAAGATGTTGAAGACCTGAGAATATGCTCTTTCAGCGATCACCTGGTTGTTGGCAACCTGAAGGCTCGGATTGTAATCCGTTTCAATACTTCCTTTTTTACAGGAGATCAGCGCAAAAAGAGCCAGCAGTATTACAACGAGAATGTTGTGGATCAAAGTCTTCATGAAGAATGCTTTCTTATGTATGTTTGAAACGAGAATGGCAGGGAATCATTTTCCGTATCAATATGGTCTTCCCTCTCAATGAGTTCCCATTCATCAGACTTAATTTCAGGAAAGAAGACGTCTGCTTCATAACTTCTACCCACTTTAGTTAAGTATAGTTTATCCGCCAGGGGCAGGAATTGCTTGTAGACCGATCCTCCACCAATAATAAAACACTCTTCTTCTGTGCTGCATTTCAACATAGCATCTTCAATTGAATAAGCCATAATGCAACCTTCATAATTGTCGCTGGGATCATCGGTGATCACTATGCTTGTTCTGTTTGGTAATGGCCTGATCGGCAATGACAGGAAAGTATTCTTTCCCATGATGATCTTATGCCCGCTTGTGATCTTCTTAAAGCGTTTCAGGTCATCGGAAATATGCCAGAGCAGATCGTTATCCTTGCCTATGGCGTTATTTTCGGCTACAGCGACTATGATAGAGATAGACATGTTGGTTCTTTATTGCAAAATTAGGAAAAAACTGTTTGCTGTAATCTGATGGCTGTTGGCTGTTTCGACAATCAGCTATCAGCATCCAGCCATCAAGTTTTTTGTTTTTTCTTCTTAGCTGCAGGAAACAAAACATTATTCAGAATCAAGCGGTAGCCCGATGAATTGGGATGAATGTTTAAATCGGTTGGAGGATCACCCACCATATGGCGATAGTCTTCCGGATCGTGGCCTCTATAGAAAGTCCAGGTACCATTTCCGAATTCTCCATGGATATATCGGGTTTCGTCCAAAGCTTTATTCTCACCCAGGATAAGCACATTGGTTTGATATATTCTTTTAAAGGCAGTGGTTTGCCCCATGAATCCCCTGACCACAGATTCATGATTTTGGCAAAGCATGGTGGGCACTGGATCCCATTTGGCAGAGAAATCAAAGAGGGTGAAGAAATCATTTTGCTGCTGTATCGACCGTGTTTTGTGTGGCATCGATATTCGAGATTTCATATTCTGTGGGCTGGTTTTAAGAGTGAAATTGGTAAAAGCAAACCATTGTGAATAATCAATTTTTCCTGTGCGTCAGGATCCATGGGATCGCCATCAAACATCATATCGCAGATATCCACCCCTTCGGCTGCCAGAGCCACATCATAGCTATCGGTGGCCGAGCACATGGCAAACAAATAACCACCCCCCGCAACAAAATCCCTAATATTCTTAGCCACAGCCAGATTTCATTGTGAAACCTTGTCGAAACCCAGTTCCCCGGCGGTGTCTTCTGCTGCCCGTTGATTTTCACGGTACCACTGCAATCTTTATATCGTGGCCCAGAATTTCCCATATTGACCGGTAAAGTCTTCATGATGCAGATGCAGCCAGTCATACATGGGCAGCATGCCATCCATCACTTCATGATCATAGATCACATCATAGGGAATTTCGGCATAGGTGAGGACCAGTGTAACTGCATCATCCCAGGGTTGTTTGTTCTTTGGTGAATAAACGGCGATTTTGGGTGGAATATGCAGTTTTACCTCATCCATATTCACATCAGGATGGGCAATTTCCTGTATGATGCCTGAGGCTTGAACATCAGCAATCACCTGGTAGCTTACTCCTCTGATCACACATTCATTCTCGATCAGTTCATGATGACCACACATGAAGCTGCCACCCCGGTAATTCAACAGCCAGCTCATCTCCACTTCCTGCTCCAGCACCCAGTAAGCCACGCCATATGCTTTGAGGTGGTCGCGCTGCGTATCATCCATGGGGATGAGGATATAGGCGGCATTAGCAGACAGTGCTACAGGCAACCAAAAGAAGGCTTATTAAATATCTTTTTATCAATCTACAATTCATAAATTCTAAACTCTAATGACCCAAATTCGAAACAAATCTCAAATTCAAAATTCAATACTTAAATAAGGCACTTTATCTTTTTAGTCCCCATCTCCTTTAGTGCCTGTCCCGATCCCGAGCATTGGGAGAGGGAGGGGGATTTAGGGGGTGAGGTGAATCACTCCAAATTCCTAACTAACTAACACCCAAAACTCAACCCTGCCTGCCGGCAGGCAGGACTCAAAACTTCAAAAGGTTTAACACAGAAATTCTCCATATTAGTCTTTCGCATCTAATTGCTCAAAAATCGAGTTGTTGGCTAATGAATTCAGGGGCGATCTCTTTCATCTTTTTCACAATGGAGAAGCCATCCATGCTGTTGGTAAAGCAATCAGATCATTTACCTGTGTAGTTACATTGTATCAGGTCAAACTCCCTTTCTTTGGCGATCATGATCTGGGGATGATGGGTGGGCAAGGTATTTTCCTCGTCATTCAGCAGTTCTTCGTATAGTTTTTCTCCCGGTCTAAGTCCGGTATAATTTGATCTGTATGTCGCTGCCCAGCGTCAGCCCTGAAAGCATGATCATTTTTTTCGCCAGATCGACGATCTTGATCGACTGTCCCATATCGAAGATAAAGATCTCCCCTCCTTTGCCCATGGCTCCTGCTTCCAGCACCAGCTGACAAGCTTCCGGAATAGTCATGAAGTACCTGGTGATCTCGGGATGTGTAACGGTTACTGGCCCACCCTTGCTGATCTGGTCTCCTGAACAGAGGAATTACAGAACCATTGGATCCGAGCACATTTCCAAAACGGGTAGTGATGAAGCGGGTGCCATTGTTGCTGTTCATACGACTGGGTATACATCTCGGCAATACGTTTTGATGCACCCATCACACTGGTTGGTTTCACGGCTTTATCGGTAGAGATCATAATAAACTTCTCCACCTTGAATTTCATGGCCAGGTTGGCAAGTTTCATGGTCCCATTAACATTGGTGCGTACCGCTTCAGAAGCATTGGTCTCCATCATGGGTACATGCTTATAGGCAGCAGCATGATATACCAACTGGGGTTTATAGTCATTAAAAATGCTTTCCATACTGTCTCGATCGCAGATATCGGCAACAATGATCTCAATATCTTTGGTTCCAAATTTATCTGCACATTCAAGTTCCAGATGAAACAAAGGACTCTCGGCCTGGTCGAGCAAGATGAGCTTTATTAATGGCATAGCCGGCCACCTGCCTCACGATCTCGCTTCCAATAGAACCACTTGCCCCTGTGATCAGTACATTCCTTCCGGCCAGGTCCTTACTTATCTGTTCTTTATCAAGCTGGATCACATCCCTCCCAAGCAGGTCTTCGATCTTCACCTTGCGGATCTGCTTAAAGCTCAGCTCCCCATTGATCCATTGCGACACCGGTGGCACATTAAGCACTTTGGTATTATGTTTCAAGGCAGGTTTCGATGATTTCTTGTTTCCTGACCTGGCTCATCTACTGCGGGGAATGATCAGCTGCGCGGCAGGCCACTTTTCAAGTAATTCTGGCAATTTCTTACCACGAATAGATGATAACCCCTTCCATCTTCTTCCCCACCTTGCCGGGTTTATCATCAATATAGGCAACCACCCGATAATTGGTACTTGCATCCTTATCTAGGGTCCTCTTGGCGATCAAACCGGCTTCTCCGGCCCCAAAAATGATAATATCGGAACGTTCACCTGCCGGGGTTGCCATCTCCATATATGCTACTTTCACAACCATCCTGAAGGCTGTCAGGATCAGCACTGTGCTGATAAAATCAATGATGATGATAGAAAATGGAATAAAAAACAATCCATTGATGGCATAAAATGTTACCAGGTTAGTAGCAACAAAAACCAGGCTGCCTGCCAATACAACTATAAATATACGGATGACATCTTCTGTACTTGTATACTTGATGATCCCTACATAAGTCCTTCCGATAAGGAAGCTGAGCAACCTGACAAGTACGATATAACCCAGCACTTTGGGAAAAGCATCGATCTCAACTTCAGGAATGGCGAAGTTGAATCGCAGCAGATAGGCAAGCACTACGGAGGCAATCACAATGAACATATCAATGATGAGAATGACAACCCTTGGTGTATTTTGTATGGTGCGTAGCATTTCCAAATATAATAAGTCTCAAAGATATAAAGAAAATCAGGACGATAGTGAAGCACTTTAAGGAGTATTTTATACTTTTGTGGCGCTGAATTTCAATGATTAAAACTCCAATTATGAAAAATACTGCATTCACAAAGTTTCATGAATCCATGGGAGCCAGGATGGTAGCCTTTGCCGGATACAATATGCCCGTGACCTTTGAAGGCATCAATGTTGAGCACGAAACTGTACGGAAAGCTGTTGGGGTTTTCGACGTATCGCATATGGGTGAATTCTGGGCAAAAGGCCCAAAAGCTTTTGAGTTTGTACAGCGGGTAACCAGCAACGATGTGGCTAAACTCACTGATGGAAAAGTTCAATATACCTGTTTCCCTAATGGAAAAGGTGGTATTGTAGACGACCTGCTTGTATACAGGATCAACGAAGAAACTTACTTATTGGTAGTGAATGCCGCTAATATTGACAAGGACTGGGCATGGTGTGTATCGCAAAACACCAATGGGGCAGATCTCTATAATGCATCAGACGAGATCGCGCAGCTGGCCGTTCAGGGTCCAAGGGCACTGGAGGCCATGCAAAAGCTAACTGATGAGTCGATTACCGACATGGAGTATTACACTTTTAAAAAACTGAATTTTGCCGGGCTTGAGGATGTTATCCTATCCACCACAGGCTATACCGGTTCAGGTGGCTGCGAGATATACATTGCCAATGCAGATGCAGAAAAAGTATATGAAGCAGTATTGGAAGCAGGCTCAGCATTCGGCATCAAGCCCATCGGCCTCGCCGCCAGGGACACCCTCCGCCTTGAAATGGGATTTTGCCTGTATGGAAACGATATTGATGATACCACCTCCCCTATTGAAGCAGGACTGGGATGGATCACCAAGTTTGCTGATGGCAATGATTTTATCGATCGTGAATACAATGCGAAGCTGAAAGAAGAAGGGCCTGCACGCAGACTCAGGGGCTTTGAAATGATCGACAAAGGCATCCCAAGACAACATTATGAAATATGCACGGCCGATGGTGATGTGATCGGGGAAGTGACCTCCGGCACCATGGCACCATCGCTTCACAAGGCCATTGGCATGGGTTATATCAATACAGGACACAATGCATTCGACAGTGAAGTTTATATCAGGGTTAGAAATAAATTATTGAAAGCCCGTATTGTAAAACTTCCTTTTTATAAAGGTTAATTTATCCAATCATGAAAAAAATTCTTATCCTCTTCATTAGTATTATGAGTATCTCTATTTATTCCTGCAACGAGGCAGAAAAAAAACAATCAAGCGTTGAAGAAAGTGATTTTCAATTTCTCACCGAGCAATTTGCCGATGTCAGGATCATGCGCTACCAGATCCCCGGATTTGAGGATCTCAGTCTGAAACAAAAAGAATTCATCTACTACCTGGGTGAGGCTGCACTCGCTGGCCGTGATATTACTTTCGATCAGAATTTCAAGTACAACCTGGCCATCAGAAGGATGATGGAGGAGATCCTGAAGAACTATGATGGCGACAGGCAAACAGCAGATTGGAATGAGTTTGTTGTATATCTGAAAAGGGTATGGTTTTCAAATGGTATTCATCACCACTATTCAACCGATAAGTTCACTCCAGGGTTCAGCAGGGAATATTTCGAAACACTGATGAACAATTCGCCTGGCTCAGCTTTCCCATTGGAGGAAGGACAGGATCTCGGTGATTTCATCTCCTGGATGGGAGAGTTAATTTTCAACCCGAACGTGGCGCCCAAAAGGATATCAAGTGATGTTAGTGAGGATCTCATACGGAACTCATTTTGTAATTATTATGATGGTGTAAACCAGATGGAGGTTGAGGAGTTTTATGAAAACATGAAAGTTGAAGGGGCTGACAAACCCATTTCTTATGGTTTGAATTCAAAAGTAGTTAAGAAAGATGGCAAGGTAGTGGAAGATGTTTATAAGCAGAACGGATTGTATGGCGAGGCCATATCACGAATCATCTACTGGCTCGAAAAAGCATCAACTGTAGCTGAAACTGAAAAGCAAAAGCAAGCCTTGCATACACTGATAAAATACTATCAGACCGGTGATCTCAAGCTCTGGGATGATTATAATGTATTATGGGTAGAAGATCTCGAACCAGAAGTGGACTATGTAAATGGTTTCATTGAAGTATATGGTGACCCCATGGGCATGAAAGCCAGCTGGGAAGCTGTAGTCAATTTCAAGAACCTGGAGGCTACCAAACGTACAGAGATCATCAGCAGTAATGCACAATGGTTTGAAGATAACTCCCCAACTGATCCCCGTTTCAAAAAAGAAGAGGTGAAGGGGGTTAGCGCCAAGGTGATCACTGTAGCACAACTTGGCGGCGACTGTTATCCTTCTACTCCAATCGGGATCAACCTCCCCAATGCAGACTGGATCAGGAAAGAACATGGGTCTAAATCAGTGACCATGGATAACATCACTTATGCATACGACCAGGCTAGCCTGGGCAATGGTTTCCTCGAAGAGTTTTGCGCCACACCGGAGGAGATCGAACGCATAAAAAAATACGGATACATGGCTGGGAATATCCATACTGACCTTCATGAATGCCTCGGACACGGATCAGGCCAGCTGTTGCCGGGAACAAGCTCCGAGGCTCTGAAAAATTATAGTTCTGCACTTGAAGAGTCACGTGCCGACCTTTTTGCTCTTTATTATATGTGGTCGCCTAAAATGCTGGAATTAGGTTTGCTTCCTGATAAAGAAGCCGCCATGGCCGAATATGATGGCTACATCCGTAATGGCCTGATGACACAGCTAACACGTATACAGCCAGGAAAAGATATTGAGCAGGCCCACATGCGCAACCGTCAGCTGATCAGCAAATGGTGCTATGAGCATGGCCAGGAAGACAATGTGATTGAAAAGATAAATAGGGATGGTAAAACTTATTACCGGATCAACGACTACGATCAATTCAACAACTTGCTCGGGGAATTGCTGGCAGAGGTTCAGCGCATCAAATCAGAAGGCGATTATGAAGCCGGAAAACAGCTGGTTGAGAATTATGCTGTTAAGGTTGATCCTGAGCTTCATGCCGAGGTACTGGAGAGGTATAGCAAGCTAAATCTTGCGCCTTATGGCGGTTTCATCAATCCTGTTCTCGTTCCTGTTTACAATGGAGATGCAATCGTGGATATTGAAGTTGAATATCCTGATGATTATGCGGGGCAGATGATTAAGTATGCTAAGGATTACTCCTACCTGCCGACGTATAATTATGGTACAAGGGACTGGGTACCTGAACATTAAAACACTGAAACACTGGATCACTGGAACACTGGATCACTGGAACACTGAAATCTAATCCGTAATTTCGAGATTATCAGGGATATCGTAACCCCATTCTTTCATGGTGAAATCGGTATGCTGTAGGACCTCATCGAGCAGTTGTCGCTTGATGGCATACTTATTCTTCACATAACCCTTCTTTGATTCGGCATAGCGCTCAATAACAGGTCCGGCTTTCTCAAATCCCGCAAAGCCAAACTGATCATAGATCTTCTTCATTTCAGCCATGGTGTTGGCCGTCAGATCTTCGTATTTGATATCGATCAGGTTTCCTTCAGGGATGAGGCTGCGGGTGTCGAAGTATTGCTTCATCATCCGGTTGTAGACCGTGTATATATCTTTATTTACCTGGTCAAAATCGATCTTATGCAAACTAAGACCCGGCATCATGTGGGAGAAGAAGTGTCTTGTGGAGAGAAGTACGTCAACAGGGTTGCGGTGGATATGAATGAATTTTGCATCAGGATACATCTCCAGGATCATGGGGATTCGAGCAGTATTGACCGGGTTTTTAGAAAAGAACCTTCTTTTACCAGTGTAGATTATTGCTTTGTTGATGACCCGCTTGTAATCTTCGATAAATGTATGTTTCACTGATGCCGGAGAATTTTTGAAAGTAAGGTACTGATCATAAAACTGCATCATCAGCTCCGGAAAGTACCAGTAGTAATAAAAACTTGCCTGGTTTCGGGCACCAAGCGTGAACTCTTCCTCCTGCGGATATTCCGTACTCAGTCTGATATTATCTCCTTTTCTCTTTAAAGGCATAATCATTTTCATGATGTTCTTAAAGATGAACCTGGAGCCTTTAGCCAATGTCTGATCTGGAAACACACTCTGATAGGTTGTCACATAGGCAGCATCGGTACCTTCACAAAGTAAATTATGCAGGTGGGTTGTGCCGCTGCGCCAATGACCAAGGATAAAGACAGGAGGCTCTTCAAGCTTAACATTTTTGGCTTTCCTGTCAAATACCATTTTTTCATACAAACGGAAAGGGGCTCCGATCATACTGATCAGGGAAATGACAAAGGCGCGTCCAAGATAGCCAGAATCAACACCATATTTTCTCATTAATTTCAGCAGGAGCGGGTAGTTATAGCCCACCGCAGGAGGTAAGTATAAACGAAAAATATTTTTGGTGTAAGTGGTTTTTCCCATGAGATGGTAAAATTAAGAAATCCTGTTCGAATTCAAAGCATCCTTATGCAAATTGAGCCAATACTTCATTAGAAATAGGGGTTCATTGTTCCAGTGCTCCAGTGTTTCAGTGTTTCAGGGTCAAACTGCTTAAATCAGTTGAATCGGTTGAATTAGTTGAATTGGTTGAATCGGTTGAAACAGTTGAATTAGTTGAATTGGTTGGATTGGTTTATTTGGCAAGGAGTATGGAGAATTAGAATATTTGAATAAGAAGGGGATAGATGATAGAAGAAGGCGATGGGGATAGATGATAGAAGAAGGCGATGGGGATAGATGATAGAAGAAGGCGATGGGGATAGATGTTAGAAGAAGGCGATGGGGATAGATGATAGAAGAAGGCGATGGGGATAGATGATAGAAGAAGGCGATGGGGATAGATGATAGAAGAAGGCGATGGGGATAGATGATAGAAGAAGTACTTCTCCTTCTGCAATCTCAATCTACTTCTTCTATCCACTTCTTCATTCTTCTATCTTCTATGTAAAAACCCCGGCGGTCTTCCGGTCTCCTACCTCCGGAAAAATGCAAGTAGTGAGTTTCAATCCGCCAGGGTTAAAGGCAAAGTTAGTTGAATTGGTTGAATTGGATATTTATACCTCATTGATGACACCAATAACAAATGCTGGTTGAAGGCACCGGTCATCCTAATCCCGAAAAGTACAATCGCTCCCTTTAATTTGAGGTATTATTTCTGAATTTTCCGATTCGTTAGGTAATGAGATCCAGTTACCGCTAATAAGAACAATATCCCGATCAAGAAAATATACCAGTTAAACGAAGCAGGGATATACTGTTCTGAACTTCCAAATAATTCCTGCTCTGAAGATAGAGTCCAGACTCCGCTTAAAAATTGATTGCTGCTAAAGCTCCAATAATCAAGTACCCAGGAAAGAATAACTATTATTGAACCCAGGATGGATAATAGCCACTGAAATAGATTTAAATTCTTTTTAAAATGTATTAAGCTTGAAGCAAGCAGGATCATCGTAAATGAGACGATTATTGGGCTTATTACGGGTCCAACCCAGGGGATGGGTACAAGAAACAGGATATCCCATGTTAATAATGACGATGGCCAGCCCAACAACGCATATAGAAAGATGTAGTAAAATATATCCCAGATGGCAAAGGCCAGTAAGAAAAATGCAAAGCGCTGCGATGAGGATTTACCCGTCAGGATTCCAATTCCTGCAAGCATGATGATAGTTGCTATTTCTCTCAGAACTTCCGTCAAAGCAATATTAGTATCGATTGGAGCTAATGGGAATGAAAACCCCTCAGGATAATAGATCTCCCTTAGGTAAACCACGACTGCAGATTCCAGAAATGCCATGGCAATGCTGAAAATTACGAGCCAGCATATTTGTTTTATCAGGGGTGTGTTATTCCTGAAATTCATCTAGCAAACTTATATTAGCCAGTTAATAATTAGGATTTTTTCAATTTAAAGTCTCTGTCATGATAAAAACCATTAAGCTTCATTTGACATCCCGTGCTTACTGTTCCTTTCTCTAAGATAATTACGAACTGTAACAAATAAGGAGAATAATAGAAAAGCAATGGCGACATAGGCAAGGAGATTTCCGACCCGGCTATAAAGCGTATTGATTTTCCCGACAGGCAAAGAAGCGATCATTATTCTGTCATTATTTCCAAAATCAGGCATGCTTGCTCTGATTTGCCCATAGTTATCAAATCCCATGGAGGTTGCCTCGGTTGCAGACCTGATAAGAGAGAATCCCCCTTCAATGGCCCGTATCCTTGCCATCTGTGTATGCCGCTTAAGCATACCCCGCCAATCCATACCAGGAATAACAACCAGATCTGCTCCCAGCCTGGCGTGGGTAAGTGCCATTTGGGGGAAGTCGTAATCGTAACAGATGGCTCCGGCCATCTTTCCATATTCAGTTTGTACAGTTTTTAATGGATCCACACCTTTCTGGCTCCCTTCGCCAATTACCGGATGGTGTTTAAGATATGTTTCGGCTATTTCTCCGTTATCCAGGATCCACGTAAACTTATTTTTAAAGGGATGTCCTTCATCGGGGGGAAGTACAGCATAGGCTGCTACAATAATTATATTATGAGTCTTTGCCAGTGTAGAAAGCCTCTTTAAAAGCTGGGGTTCACCTTTTTCTGAAACTACGGTAGATCCTTCACCCCAAATTGCAATAGAAGCTCCTCTGCTTGCAGCAGTTCGTGTTTTTTCTATTAGCGTATCGGTTGTTTGTATTACCTGCGGATCATCTGGGTTGGGCACGGTCCCTGTAAACTTATTATTCGCCATAATTGCTGCTGCCATTATATGTTTTCCTTCTGGCACATTGTTCAGGCGTAAATCGCCATAAACGAAAAGAGCTGTGAGTACAATAACAAAAATTGATAGCTGCATTCCTTTCATGACAATACTTCCTCTTAATATGATGGATGCAAATAGAACTGCTGCCCATGCCATGATGGCTGATATACCCAGAAATCCGAACAGGGAGGCTGTTTGTAAGAGAGGCAGGTTATACAATTGGGTATTTGCCAGGGCACCCCAATCTCCAAAGGGCGAATAGAAGGCCTGCACATATTCTAAACATACTATCAATGCAGGGAAAGCAATGATACTGATCAGATCTCCTGCCCATCTTCGGATGTACCCCCATATGAGAAAAGCAAGATAATATCGTACACCTATGACTATGCCACTCATTATTGAGAATCCAATGGATACAAAGAAAGGATCGGATGCTGATTTAACGAGTGTAAGTATTGCTCCGGCCAAAAGGCTCAGTAGTAGCCAAAGATGATTTCTCACGCCATGATAGAGCGATACATAGATTAGAAATGGTATTGGTAATAACCATGCAAAAATTCCAGCACTGCCACGCATATCAGAAAGGAGCATCAATACAAAGCCAATCATTAACAAGGAACACCTGCGGAAGAGCATTAAGTTACTCAGATGCGAATAAGAATTTGACATATCTATATTTTTCATAAGATAAATATATTAAATTTATAGTCAATAGAAGAAACCAATAAAAACTTTATTATGGATACTGAAGTTAAAGCTGTTAATGATGAGGCAACACTACGTTTTCGTCGACACCTTCGCATTCTGGGCATAAGCGTTTCTATCCTGATCCTATGGAATGGAGTATGCGACTATATCTATGCTTATTCGGCCAGTTTAAGTGGCCTTGAATATTTTTCTGCCGAGATCTGGGAGTTGATTCGCACAGCGGGTGGTCGCCCTCACTGGATGGTGATGATGGCGCAAACCGCCGGCTGGCTCTATCCGCTTTACGCACTGTCATATTATATCTGGTGGGTTGGTATGCGACGTGCTGGAATCTGGCTGTCAGCAGTACCTCTGGGCCTGCTTGCCTATGCCCTGGTGATGATTGGGGGCATTCAGCATGCAGGTTTTGCCTTTATTAGTGTATTGGAGCAGGCTAAAGCCGTGACAGGATGCACAGATGACGCATTCTTCGCCTTAACCAACACATACATTGTCGAACATTTCTTCTTTGGAGACCTGACTGCACTGCTAGCTTTCTATGCTGGTTCAATATGGCATTTTGTGGCCGTCTTGAGCGGACGTACAATGTTTCCGAGATGGTTTGTGGTTGTGTCACCATTGGGTGTGCTAATCATTACCATGGCGGTGGGTTCCATCCTGCCTGCCCCCTTTGCTGGCTTTGCGATTGCCCTGTTTGGAACATGGTTCATGCTCATTCCATGTGTAGCCAGTACTATATGGCTCTGGAACCGAGCTTGCATTAAATAACAAACATTCATACTGCAATTTGTTGATTTGCATTTCATTGCATATCTTTGCAAAGCCAAAAGGCAGTTCGTTCTATCGCCTCACGTTTGCGTGGGGAGGAAAGTCGGGACAGCGCAGGGCGCCATGCTTCCTAACAGGAAGGCCTCAGCTTCGGCTGCGGACAGCAAGTGCCACAGAAAATTACCGCCCCGTGTATTCGGGGTAAGGGTGAAAATGTGAGGTAAGAGCTCACATCGCGGCATGGTAACATGCCGGGAGGGTAAACCTCATGGGCTGCAAGACCAAATATATTCCGGCAAGGGCTGCCCGCCCTGATCCTTCGGGAACCGGAATGGGTAGGTTGCTACAGGCTCCGGGTGATCGGGGTCGCAGATAAATGATAGAAGCCCCGCTTCGGCAGGGAACAGAATCCCGCTTATAGAACTGTCTTAGGAATACGGCTCCTTCGGTTGAGATACCGGGGAGCCTTTGTTATTGAATATAGAACAGAGGAACAAGGAACAAGGAAATGAGAATAAGAATGTGAATTAAATTCACTGATTCAATAAATTCAACTGTTTCAACAGATTTAACGGAATTAACTGATTCAACCAGTTCAACCAGTTCAACCAATTCAACTAAATCAACGACTTCATCAAGGCAAATACTATTCGGAATTTACAAACGTTAGTTGTTAAAGCATTCCTGTTAATAACAAAACCACGCACAAGGGAAAACCGCTACCCAAAATCATATTTTTGTGCTTCGTCAACCACCTTTCATAGCTATGAATAAACAATCCTTTATTGGGCTCATGCTCTTGTATTTTGTGCTTTTAAGCACTGCCATTCAAGGGCAGCAAACCGCCGTATATGATGACCCTGCAGCAGCATATAATACCGGCCGCATACTCTTTGACCAGGAACAATATGGCGCCGCTGCGGAATCTTTCCAGAATGTAATCAATCATTCATCTAATGATGATGAGCTCCTGATCGTAAACGCAGAATATTATACCGCTGTCTGTGCCATGGAGTTAGAGCATGAAGATGCCGAATACCGGCTGACTGAATTTATCCGTGAACGCCCTGAGAGTACCCTATCGAAAAGAGCCTACTTTCAGCTGGGAAAGATACAATTCAGCAATGGGAAGTATGCCAAAGCCCTCGAATCATTTAAGGAGGTTGAGGTACCTGATCTCGACAAAGATGAAAAGACCGAATATTTCTACAAAAAAGGATACAGCCAGTATAAGACCAATTCGCCCGACAGGGCAAAAACATCCCTTTCCAAAGTGCTGAATACAGATTCGAAATATACACCTTATGCCATCTATTATTATGCTGTGATCTCTTTTGAAGAGGGAGATGATGAAGATGCCAGGGAAAACTTCGAAAAGATCAGTGATAATCGTGCATTCCGTAAATCAATCCCGACCTACCTCACACATCTGTACCACAGGGCCGGGGAATACAACAAAATGATTGAGCTGGGGGTTCCTGCTTTCGATGAAGCATCGAGCAAAGATAAGCCGGCACTTGCTTTGATGATCGGGGATGCTTATTACCAGTCGGAAGACTATGATGAGGCACTCCCCTATTTTGAATTTTATGAGCGTACATCCCGCCGCAACATGGGTCGTGAAGAAGCCTATGAGATCGGGTATACCTTCTTCATGAATGAAAACTACAAGCTTGCCATACAGAACTTCCAGCAAGCCATTGGAGATGATGATGAGCTCTCCCAAAATGCATATTATCACCTTGCCTACTGCTATCTGCAAACGGGCCAGAAAAAGTTTGCTTCCAATGCCTTTGCTTCCGCTTTAAAATTGGATTTTGATCCTGAAATATCTGAGGATGCCCTCTTCAACTATGCGAAACTAAGTATGGAAGTAGCCAACGACCCTTATAATACCGCCATCGCTGCTCTTGAGGATTATATCGAACAATATCCTGATTCTCCGCGGGCTGAAGAAGCTTATTCCTACCTGGCCAATCTCTATTTGTCAACCAGGAATTTCAAGGAAGCTTTAAGCTCGGTAGAACGTATAAAAGCAAGGAGTACAGCTTTGCAGGAAGCCTACCAGAAGATCTGTTTTTACCGTGGGATAGAGCTCTTCAATGAAGGAGACTATGACGCTGCTGTTTCACTTTTCAAAAAAGCAACGGTAGAAAACTACAATAAAGATATCGCTGCAGAGGCCAATCTCTGGATAGGAGAAGCCTTTTACAGGCAAAACAATGCCTGGGCGGCCATCAAATATTATAAAGAGTTTCTGAATGCGCCGGGTGCAGAAAAAATTGAGGGATTTAGTACCGCATATTATAACCTGGGATATACCTACTTCAATAAAAAAGACTATGCTAATGCCATCACCTGGTTTGGAAAATTTGTGAATTATAGGGGCAGGAAAGATGCGAAGCTGGAAGGTGATGCCCTGCTTCGATTAGGAGATTGCTATTTCATCCGCAAGGACTACAACCAGGCTATCAGCTATTATAACAAGGCTATCCGCAGCGGCGATGGAAAAACTGATTATGCCCTTTACCAGAAGGCCATCACACAGGGTGCCTCCGGACTATTCAACGACAAGGTAAAAACGCTGAAACAGTTGATCAGCAGTAAAGGGAAGTCTACCTACACAGATGATGCAAAGTATGAGTTGGCCGTGACCTATATGCTTTTAAATAAAAATGGGGATGCACTCAGCTGGTTCAACAGGCTCGTTGAAGATCATCCCAACTCCCGCTTTGCTGTGAAGTCGATGCTCAAGAGCGGGCTTATTTATTATAATGAAAACCAGAATGAGAAGGCCCTCACGGTGCTTGAAAAGGTTGTAGCCAATTATCCTGGAACACCTGAGTCGAGGGAGGCACTGAACAGCATCAGGAATATCTATATCGACCAAAACCGGGTGAACGAATATTATGCATATGCCGAGAAACTTTCCTTTGCAGATGTTTCGGTTTCCGAGCAGGATTCCATCACCTACATTGCGGCAGAAAACCTATATATGGAGAACAATTGCCAGGATGCCATACAGGCATTTGGCGCCTATCTCGACCGCTTCCCATTTGGCACCTTTGCCGTCAATGCCAGCTATTACAAAGCAGAATGTGAATTAAAAACAAGTAATTATGATGAGGCTCTGGCCGACCTGGAATTTGTGATCAAACAACCAACTTCCGGATTTACCGGCAACAGCCTGCTCCAGGCGGCAAGGCTGAGCATGGACATGAAGAAATGGGATAAAGCACTTGATTATTATTCACGCCTGGATGAGTTCGCGGAGCTGAAAGAGCATGAGCTTGAAGCACTGGAAGGGATGACTGATTGTAATTATAATCTCGAGAATTGGGCAGATGCCATTACCTCCGCCATGATGATGCTCGGGAATAACAATGTGGATGATGCCAGGATCAACAAAGCACATTACACCATTGCAAAATCATATTTTGCCCTGGATAACCTGGAAAATGCCCGTGTAGAATATGGGATCACAGATCAATTGTCAGATGACGAAAAAGGAGCTGAATCAAAGTATATGATTGCCTATATCGACTTTGCTACAGGCAAATATACCGAGGCAGAAAATGGCATTTTTGAGCTCAGCGAAACCTATGCATCCTATGACTACTGGGTAGCCAAAGGCTTCCTCTTATTATCTGACATTTACCTGGCTACCGGCAATGACTTCCAGGCCAGGGAAACCCTTAAAAGCATCGTGGAGAACTATCGTGGACCAGACCTGGGCGAAATTGCCGCACAAAAACTAAAGGAGCTGGAAGCAGTCAATACACCAGATAATCCAGGCGACTCCTTATAAACTTCTTCATCAATAACATCATACATAAAGCAGAAATGATCTTACAAAAAAATACAAACCCTATTATGAAGCAGGCACCAACGATTGCTGCATTAATGATGTTTGCAGCCATCCTTTTCTATTCTGTACAAATTACTGCTCAGGAAAAGAACGAAGAGGTAACGATCATTGCACCTTATAATCCGACATTGACATCTGCCCAAAAGATCAATCGCAACCCCAGGATCAATCTGATGGAGACAGCCACACTACCACTTCTTGAGTATAAGATCAGCTCGGAAAGGGTATATACAACAGTGGCACCTGAAAACCCAAAACCCTCAAGGGTCCCTGGCGAACCTTCCAAAGATCTCTACAGAAGTCATTTGCGTGCCGGTTTTGGAAATTATTTGACACCATATATTGAGCTGTGGGTAAACAGCCTTCAGTCGGATCAATTCAATGCAGGAGCACATATCGGCCATATTTCCTCTTTTGGGCAGATAAAAGACTATGCTAAAAGCACATTCAGCAATACACTTGTTGAAGCTTATGGTACAAAATTCTTCTCAAGGGCGTCTCTGGGTGCTAAAGTCGGTTATAAAAGAAATATGGTCCACCGATATGGGTTTAAGCCTGAAGACTACCCCATTCTGGATGTGCCGGCTGATGATATTAAACAGGTATACCAGAAGATCGGCTTTGATGCAGCCCTGGAAAGCAACAATACTGCTGATAACGCCTTTAACTACTATGTGATTCTTGACGCATATTACTTTTTCGATAAATATGAAAGCAATGAAACTGGCATATTCTTTCTTCCGGGTATTTCCAAAAAAATGGACGCATTTGGCAATGGAAGGAGCCAGGAACTGGGGCTAGATTTGCGTCTGGATTATTATTTGAACAAAGATAGTTTGCAGGATCATAATTCGGGGATTTTTTCTGCCAGGACATTTTTCGATATGGATCTGAATCCATATAGGATCTATGTTGGTCTCCAGGCCGATTACAGGATGGACACTGCATCAAAATTTCATCTATACCCTGTTGTTAGGGCAGAAGCCAGTTTGCTTGAGAATATGATCGTCGTTTATGCAGGAGTTGAAGGTGGATTAAAGAAAAACAGCTTTGAAGGGCTCAGCAGCGAAAACCCATTTATGAATTCCATCGCTCCACTGGGATATACCAACCATAAATTTGAAGTCTTTGGGGGTGTGAGGGGAAGGATCACAGAAATCATTGACTTCAACATCCAGGCAAGACACAGTACCATGGAGAACCTGCATATGTTCGTTACTGATACGAGCATCTTCCTTGAAAACACCTTTGATGTAATATATGATGATGGAAGTTTATTAGCTATCACGGGCGAACTTGGTTTCAGGAGCAAATCAGATTTTGGATTATTACTTTCTGCCGGATTTTATTCCTACTCCATGAAGAATGAAGATAAAGCATGGCAGAAGCCCCAGCTGACTGCTTCTCTTGAGGCCTATTACATCATCAAAAAGAAGTTGACCCTGAGTGCCAACCTGAGCGCCAGAAGCGGCATGTATGCGCGCACTTTTTCAGGAGGCAATGTAGTTGCTGAGCAGATGAATGGATGGCTCGACCTGGGTCTCGGTGGAGAGTACCGTATCAACAAGCAATTTTCTGCCTTTTTAAAGCTCAATAACCTGCTTAACCAGGGGTACCAAAAATGGTATAATTATCCTGTTCAAAAGCTCAATGCATTGGTTGGAATAGGATTTTCGTTCTAATACGTTGTTTATCTGGATTTTAAAAGAATGATCCTTTAATTTTTGGATGTATTCAAGCAATTAACAAACGGCCTTCTGCTCCAATTTCTTCTTGATTATTTTACACTGCCCCTTTATGAAGTCTATACTGAGCGGTCCGAAGTACTCGGGGTGACAACGGTACTATGATTATCCTTCAGTTGGCGCCCCTCGACTACGCTCGGGGTGACAACGACATGATTAGGATCTATTAGGTCTCGTCTCCGCTCGACCTATTTTCCTCTATGTAGTTCGAATGAGAGGAGAAATTTTTGCATTTTGCTTCTTCATGTATGGTTTTCCAATCCTTTTTAAAAAATGCTTCTTTTTTAACCCTTGACCATCGTTTTATTTTTTTTTCAAAATATATTGCATCGTTTATATATTCAAAGGTTGAATATCCCTTTAATTGTATTGGTCTTCTGGAGTAGGTAAAACACTTAGGATCTAGCCCTTCTTGATGCTCAACAATCCGCTGTGACAGATCATTTGTTAAACCAACGTAGTATATACCATCACAGCATTCTAATAAATACACATAGTAAACTTTCATACAGATTAATACCGGAAATTGAATTTCGTTCCATCAAAAAACTAAAAAATTGGTTCGAGCGGAGCCGAGAACCTTATGTTTTGGATCTGATATCGTTGTCATCCCGAGCGTAGTCGAGGGGCAGCCTGCTTTTGATGTTGCTATAATAATTAGCATCGCCAAAAATTACATATTGATGGCCCAATATCGTTGTCATCCCGAGCGTAGTCGAGGGGCAGCCTGCTTTTGATGTTGCTATAATAATTAGCATCGCCAAAAATTACATATTGATGGCCCAATATCGTTGTCATCCCGAGCGTAGTCGAGGGGCAGCCTGCTTTTGATGTTGCTATAATAATTAGCATCGCCAAAAATTACATATTGATGGCCCAATATCGTTGTCATCCCGAGCGTAGTCGAGGGGCAGCCTGCTTTTGATGTTGCTATAATAATTAGCATCGCCAAAAATTACATATTGATGGCCCAATATCGTTGTCATCCCGAGCGTAGTCGAGGGGCAGCCTGCTTTTGATGTTGCTATAATAATTAGCATCGCCAAAAATTACATATTGATGGCCCAATATCGTTGTCATCCCGAGCGAATCGACCCCGAGTACTCGGGGGAGCTCATGACCGAAGAGAATAACATTGTCGAGGGACTGATTGATATTGAAATTTTGATCTTTGAAAGTGAAGTTTTGAAACTCTTTTAGCATTTGGCAATCCGAATCATACTTAACTTGCTGATTTGCTACATTTTAAGATTGATATATATCAATATATAACCCTTTAATAATTTATATCTATTTTTTTAAGATTCTTTAACATCAAAATGTTAATAAAATGCTTGTTTTTCAGGCCTTTTTGGGCGTTTTGTGTTGTATTTTTCAGTACTTTTGCATACATAAATTTCAATACTAAATATCGACTATGACGAACGAAGAAAAGATGCTGGATGGAAAGCAAAATTACAATGCTGATAATATTCAGGTACTTGAAGGTCTTGAGGCAGTCCGCAAGCGTCCCGCCATGTATATTGGGGATGTGAGTGTCAAGGGTTTACACCACCTGGTGTATGAAGTAGTAGACAATTCAATTGATGAAGCACTGGCAGGTTATTGCGACCTGATCGAAGTGGTCATCCATGAAGATAATTCCGTTACCGTTACTGACAATGGACGTGGTATCCCCACAGGGATGCATGAAAAGGAGAACAGGTCGGCCCTGGAAGTGGTTATGACCGTACTGCACGCCGGTGGAAAATTTGACAAAGGATCCTATAAAGTATCAGGGGGATTGCATGGTGTTGGGGTATCAGTTGTGAATGCTCTCTCAACACATCTTAAAGCAACAATATATCGTGAAGGAAAAGTGTTTGAGCAGGAATATGAGTGCGGAAAACCACTTTATGATGTGAGGGAGATCGGAAAATCAGATAAAACTGGTACTACTGTCACCTTCATACCTGATAATTCAATTTTTATCGTTTCTGATTACGACTACAGCATACTGGCTACCAGGCTCAGGGAATTGTCATTCCTTAACAAAGGGATACGACTTAACCTGAGGGATGATCGTCCGGTGAATGGAAATGGTGAAAAGCAATCTGACTCATTCTATTCTGAAGATGGCCTCAACGACTTTCTCAAGTATCTTGATGCTACACGTGAAAGCCTGATGCCAGACCCTATAAACATGGAAGGGGAAAAGAATGGATTTCCAATCGAGATCTCGATGCAGTATAATACCTCTTTCTCAGAGAACATTCACGCCTATGTAAATAACATCAATACGCATGAAGGCGGAACCCATCTTTCAGGATTCAGGAGAGGATTAACACGAACATTGAAGAATTATGCTGATAAGTCTGGGATGCTGGCCAAACTGAAATTCGATATCAATGGCGACGACTTTCGTGAAGGATTAACGGCCATCATTTCAGTAAAAGTGGCTGAGCCCCAATTCGAAGGTCAAACAAAAACTAAACTTGGGAATTCTGAGGCCATGGGAGCTGTTGACCAGATGGTGAGCGAACATCTCGCCCATTTCCTGGAAGAACACCCCAAAGAAGCCAAGACCATTGTGAACAAAGTCATCCTGGCTGCAACAGCACGGCATGCCGCACGGAAGGCGAGGGAACTTGTTCAGCGTAAGAATGTGTTATCAGGAACCGGGCTTCCGGGTAAGCTTGCCGACTGCGAAGAAAAAGATCCGGCATTATCAGAAATTTACCTTGTGGAGGGAGATTCTGCGGGAGGAACTGCCAAGCAGGGACGTGACCGTAAGTTTCAGGCCATCCTTCCGCTCCGTGGAAAGATCCTGAACGTGGAGAAAGCCATGCAGCATAAGATCTTCGAAAACGAAGAGATCAAAAATATGTTCACGGCTCTTGGTGTTTCAATAGGTACCGAAGAGGACAGTTTAGCACTTAACCTTGAGAGACTGCGCTATCATAAGATCATTATCATGACCGATGCTGATGTGGATGGATCTCACATTGCCACATTGATACTTACTTTCTTCTTCCGCTATATGCGCGATCTGATTGAAAATGGGTATGTATATGTTGCCACACCCCCACTATACCTGATCCGTAAAGGTAAAGACGAACGTTATTGCTGGTCAGAAGAAGAACGGAATAGTTATATTAAAGAGGTGAGTCCTGATGGAGAAAAAGGCGTGCACATCCAGCGCTATAAAGGTCTTGGTGAAATGAATGCCGAGCAGTTGTGGAACACAACCATGGATCCGGCTTTCCGGACACTCCGACAGATCACCATCGACAATGCCACCGAGGCTGACCGTGTATTCTCCATGTTAATGGGCGATGAGGTACCTCCAAGGAGGGAGTTCATTGAGAAGAATGCCAAGTATGCCAACATTGATGCGTAACCTTGGGCGATGGGCATTGGGCGATGGGCAATAGGTAACTCTGAACTCTGAACTTAAAACTTTTTCATATCTTTAGTGAAAACTTCTATGTATGGAATGGAAACATAGGGTGATCAGCCTTACCGGTATGTGGCTTGCATCACTGGTTGGAGCAGTTTACGGATTACTTTTTACTATCATCGGAGCTGGCCTCAATTGGGGTCCCGGAGGTGGTATGGAAGGGCCCTACTGGAAAATCGTTATTGTAGGGGTGATCTCCCTCTTGATCGGCATGTATGCCGGGGAATTTATTGTCAGACGAATGTCAGCAATGGTATTCATGCAAAAGAGGACAAGGCTAAGATCCAGCATGCTGATGTTCATAGTATGTGCCGTTGGATCAATCATTGCATGGCTTCTTAGCTGGGAAGTTGGGTATATTGCAGGTATCCTGACAGAATCAATTTCCTGGAATGATACCGATAACTGGTTTGAAATAATCCTCAATACCGCATTGATGTCAACTATTTTTGGAATACCCTTCGCCTTTGGTGCAGGCATTATCAATGCCCTGGTCGCCTGGTTCGTTTTGAGGAAGTAAAGTGTACATCTGAAGAAATACTTCTCCTTCTACAATCTCATTCTCCTTCTATAATCCACTTCTTCTATCTTCTATCTTCTATATAAATTGGTGTGACATTTCCGCAAAATTGGTATTAATAGGTATAAACCTATAATTACAATAACATGCGACAAAATATTGAAATGCGGCTGGTAGGTTTTGCAGCGATGTCAATCAGGCTTGCAGGAATTATCAAGAAAGACCCATTAGTTAAAGGATTAGCTGAACAATTAATCAGATCATCTTCATCATGCGCCCTAAACTATGGCGAGACACAAAATGCCCAATCGAAAAAGGATTTTATACATAAATCAAGTATTGTTTTAAAAGAATTAAGAGAGACCCATATAAACCTGCAGATTATTTCCAAAATAAATCAATATGATCAAATGGAAATTATGCTGGATTTACTAAAAGAAAATAATGAGCTCCTTGCCATTTTCACGGCATCAATCCTTACAGCAAAAAAGAACCTTAAAAGGGAGAATAATAATTGAAGGAGATCATAAAGCACCGATTGTAGATATTTAATGGCTGAAGTTGAAGGCGATAGATGTTAGAAGAAGTACCTCTCCTTCTACTATCTCATTCTCCTTCTACTATCTCATTCTCCTTCTACTATCCACTTCTTCTATCTTCTATCTTCTATATAAAAACTCCATTCATTTTCTCTTTCGGATGAAGCAGGAGATTTAATACAGTTGATATTAAATAGTTCAGGGTTAAAGGAGAATGGGATAGATGAGAGAAGAAGTACCTCTCCTTCTACTATCTCATTCTCCTTCTACTATCCACTTCTTCTATCTTCTATCTTCTATATAAAGACTCCATTCATTTTCTCTTTCGGATGAAGCAGGGGATTTAATACAGTTGATATTAAATAGTTCAGGGTTAAAGGAGAATGGGATAGATGAGAGAAGAAGTACCTCTCCTTCTACTATCTCATTCTCCTTCTACTATCCACTTCTTCTATCTTCTATCTTCTATATAAAAACTCCATTCATTTTCTCTTTTGGATGAAGCAGGGGATTTAATACAGTTGATATTAAATAGTTCAGGGTTAAAGGAGAATGGGATAGATGAGAGAAGAAGTACCTCTCCTTCTACTATCTCATTCTCCTTCTACTATCCACTTCTTCTATCTTCTATCTTCTATCTTCTATATAAAAACTCCATTCATTTTCTCTTTCGGATGAAGCAGGGGATTTAATACAGTTGATATTAAATAGTTCAGGGTTAAAGGAGAATGGGATAGATGAGAGAAGAAGTACCTCTCCTTCTACTATCTCATTCTCCTTCTACTATCCACTTCTTCTATCTTCTATCTTCTATATAAAAACTCCATTCATTTTCTCTTTCGGATGAAGCAGGAGATTTAATACAGTTGATATTAAACAGCTCAGGGTTAAAGGAGAATGGGGTAGATGAGAGAAGAAGTACCTCTCCTTCTACAATCTCATTCTCCTTCTATTATCCACTTCTTCATTCTTCTATCTTCTATAAAAAAACCCCGCTCTCGGCGGGGTTTTTAAACGAACAACTTATTAACCCAAAATTAAAAGGAAACGTTCTTGAAAGAACCGTATGAAAAAAGCAAAGTAGTTTGATTATGAAAAAAAACCTGGAATATAAAATCAAAACCACTTTCAAGAACGATTTCCTTATGAGAATAATTTACCAAATTAATTCAAATACAAAGTTATCAGCTATACCCCTGTATGTAAAGCAGGAATCAGTTTACGGCCATTGTTAATCAGTTAACGGTCGGCTATTTCAGATATCGGAAAGTGCGTGGTTGATAAAGCTGTTGAAAGGATAGAGAGAGCGGTAAATATCCAGAAGTTTCTCCATAAACTGATCAGAAGAAACAATGGTATCATTCATACTGTGTCCGGCAATATAACTTTTGTATTTCAATAATTCTATTTCAGGATATTCCGCCGGAAAATCCCTGGGTGGCCGTTTCAGTTTTTCACCATCCAGTTGTGTAAAATACTTTTTAAAAGAAGGGGCATTGATGACCTGTTTAAACTCATCTGTATTATAAAAAATCTCCTGCCTCATGGCCTTAAGTACCGGCCCAGCTGGCATCCATATTCCTCCGCCCGCGAAAGCATTCCCAGGCTCAACATGCACATAATAGGTTGCATAGGGACTTTTTCTTCCACCCTTGGTCATGGCAGCACCCATATTAACCTTGTAGGGCGATTTATCATGAGAAAAGCGAACATCGCGGTAGATCCTGAATATGCAATTCTTGGGCTCAAGGCCTGAAATATCCTTATCAATTTCTGCCAGTTTAGGAATCAGATCTGCAACAAAGTCTTCAAATTCACCTTTCGCTACCAGGTAACGTTCTTTGTTATCATTAAACCAATCTCGGCTGTTGTTATTCGTTAAATCCTGAAGAAAAGGAAGGACATTTTTCATTTTTCAGTATTAATCATTAGAGCCTATTATTGAATGCTAAATATTTAAACATGCTCAAGAAAGTTTTGTTCATTTATACCATCATCATACTTGCTGCAAACATATCCTTTGCACAGGCATTAAATTATCCACTTGGGGCAAGAGCCATCGCTATGGGACATACCGGATTAACGAATAAGGATATCTGGGGAGTTTACAATAACCAGGCTGCGATAGCATATTTATCAGGGTTTCAGCTTGGCATATTTGCCGAGAACAGATACCTGGCAGAAGGAATGAAGCGAATTGCTGTAGCTGCAGTCCAAAAGCTGGGTAAAGGAGCTTTGTTCACCGGAATCGATCATTTCGGTGATCCTTATTATTCAGAGATGAAAGCCGGTACCGGCTACACAATGCAACTGGGCCGCCGCTTTGCAGCCGGGATACAGCTCGACTACCTACGCTTGGGTATTGGCGAGGGCTATGGCAGCTTTCATGCATTCACTTTCGAAGGCGGCTTGCTGCTCATGATCACAGAAAAGCTTTCCCTGGGCATCCATTGTTTCAATCCGCTACATGCAAGATGGTCGGGCACAGATGAACCTATCCCGGTGATCCTCAGGGGAGGATTGGGGTTTTGTCCCGAAAAATCAATTTTCATTTGTGTCGAAATCCTGAAATCCACTGCTAATGCGGCAGTTATCTCTGCAGGCTGTGAATACCGGTATCGTGAAAAGTTTTTCTTCAGAGCAGGGATAAGCAGCGGTGCAGCAATACTCAGCTTTGGTGCTGGAATAAAGATTAAAAAGCTGGCCATTGATATTGCCTCCACACTACATTCATACCTTGGATTTTCACCTCATATCTCCCTCACATATACTTCGAAACCATGAAAGCTGCCATCAGTTCCGGTTTTCTCATTGCAGGTTTGATCGTTAGTGCATTGTCGCAGCAAGCTGACAGCCGACAGCTGGCTGGAAGGGAAATTATAGGCTTACGTGTGGAGCATCTGGAAAAACTGTCAGAAGCCGGTGTAGATCTCAGTGAACTCACCGAGGATCTGGAGTATTTCCTGGAAAGCCCGCTGAACCTGAATGGAGCAGATAAAAAAGACTTAAAACGACTCGTTTTTCTAAGTGATATTCAAATAAGAAATTTACTGGATTACAGGAAGAAGTACGGCACATTCCTGTCGATTTATGAGTTGAAGGTCATTGAAGGATTGGGAAGGAATACCCTGGAAAAAATACATCCATTTGTGGTCATCACTCCAGCAGGAAGCAGCACATTCGAGCCTGGCCAGCTCTGGAAGGGGAAGCATGATATCATTCTTCGCTTTCAGCGGAAACTGGTAAGATCAGCAGGGTTCACCTTATCAACTGATTCAATGAATTCTGCCCAGGGCGGATCATTTTACCTTGGAAACCCCAACAGGTATTATTTTCGGTATCGCTACCGTGTACGTGGGAAGGTTAGCGTCGGACTGATTGCAGAAAAAGATCCGGGCGAGGTACTATTCAGGCATCCGCCGGCAATTGCAGCTACTACAGCACAAACCAATAAAAAGCGCAGGGGGTTTGACTTCTACTCATTTCACCTGGGTATAGAAACAAAAGGGATTATCCGTCATGTCATTGTGGGCGACTATCATGCTCGCTTCGGGCAGGGCCTCACCATCTGGAGTGGGCTGGCATTTGGTGGAGGTAGTGACCCTTCATCTGTGAAACGATATGCTTCCGGTATCAGACCTAATACCTCTGCAAATGAAAATATGTATTTCAGGGGAGCAGCACTCTCAGTCGCCTGGAAATGGATTGAAGCAAGCCTGCTTTTCTCTCGCAGAAGGACAGATGCAAATATTACATATTCTGACAGTACCGACACCATTGGTTATGTGAGCTCTCTACCTAACACAGGCTACCACCGTACATTAAATGAACTGGAAGATAAGAACACCCTGACACGTCAACATTTGGGCGGCCATATATCCTTAAGTCATCATCGATTCCGATTAGGGTTGACAGTTTGCTATGCAAAATATAACCGTTTGATAAAAAGGACAGAGACACCATCGAATGCTTTCCGTTTTAGCGGGAAAGAGAACCTGAATGCAGGGCTCGATTTCGACATATTATTTCGTAAAACAAATATTTTCGGAGAAGTTGCAATAAGCAAAAACGGAGGATGGGCTTTAATTAGCGGCCTGAGCCATACAACTTCCAATGGAAGCATCTTCAGTGTGTTGTGCCGTGAATATAAAGTACAATATCAGAATTTCCTTGCCCAGGCTATTGGTAAGAGGGAAAATAATACCAATGAAAGAGGTATTAAAGTAATGATGGAGTTGCCACTACTTAGAAAACTCAGTCTGCAAGCATCTTTTGATCATTACTCCTATCCCTGGCTAACGACGAATACTAATAATATTCTCCGTGGTCAGGAATATGTTATCAAACTGTTTTATTCCCCTACCCGCAATGATCACTTATCATTACGATACAAATTCCGCGCAGGAACAAGCAACAATGACTTCATGCAGCAATGGTTTGACTGGATGGTGATGGTAAAAAAGCATGAAACCCAGTTTGTGGCCAGGTATTTAATTTCACCTACTTTTTCAGGCAAACTCCAGGCTGGTTACTCGCTTGTAAAAGGTATTGAAGAAGGCAGTGTTAGTGCAGGCTCCATGCTTTTGATGGACCTGTATTTCCATCCGATCATGTTTCCTGTTAAATTGACTTTCAGGTACGCGATATTCCATACTGATGATTATAGCAGCAGGCTGTACGCTTATGAAAATGATGTGTTGTATGCTTCCTCAATGCCGGCCTATTACGGAAAGGGATTTCGCTATTATATTCTGGCAAAATATAGTCCTGCCCGATGGCTGGATACCTGGCTGCGCTTTTCCATGACGTGCTATACTGATCGAAATACCATCAGCAGCGGCCTTGATGAGATAGAAGGCAATAAACTTCCTGAGATCAAATTCCAGATGCGAGTTAAGTTATAGTCTTCCAGAAATTTATAGGCACAAAGACACAAGGTTTCACAAAAATAATTGAAATGAAAAAATACTATAGGCCAATACCTACGGACTTAGAAAATGTCGGAAGCAAGATTGCTGATTCAGCATTTACAATACACAAAAACTTAGGTCCTGGCCTGCTTGAAAAAGTCTATGAGGTCTGTTTTTGCCATGAACTTACAAAAAGAGGACTTACTGTCCAACGGCAAATTTATATTCCTATCAAATATGATGGAATCACATTTGAGGAAGGGCTTAGATTAGATGTTCTTGTGAACGAAAGTATCATATGCGAGCTCAAAGCATTGGAAAATGTCAATCCCGTTTGGGAGGCCCAAATATTGAGTCACTTAAAACTCACGGGATTGCGCCTTGGATATCTCATAAACTTTAATGTTCCTCTATTGAAGAATGGTTTTAGAAGATTTGTTATCTAAAATAACCTTGGTGTTTCTTTGTGCCATGGTGCCTTAGTGGCTCATGATGAAATAAATACACACAAGAGCTAGCCGTAATATTAATCAATAATGATTATTTAAAAACAACTTTCCCAACAGTAAGATTTGCTCCGGAATTATTCTGCAGGACATAAAAATATATTCCCGCGGGATGGGATGCTCGCTGAAACACATGAATGCCGGAACCTGGAATATGCAAACGATCTATCATCCTTCCACTAATATCATAGAAAACCAGATTCATATTTTCATTCTCAGCATAGACCTTAATACTTGCACTCTGGTTCACAGGGTTGGGGTAGATCTTCACTATATTGTCATTACCAGGAGTATTTTCATCCAGGCTGACAGGGATTTCAGGATGATAGTACTTTTTACAAAGTATTTTGTCTTCAGGATCAATCTCAATCATGTTTACAGCTTCCCCCACCGGCACTGTGAACACCTGATAAATCTCATCATTCCACACTTTTATAGTGGTATCCCCTCCGGATTCAAATAGTAACTTCACCTCCACCGGCATTTCAAACAGAGGTCTTCTTCCGCTTAGCTCCTGCACCTGCAAGATCAAAAATGCAAGGCTGTCGCCATGGTTTTCGAAATTGAAGTGGTATTCAGGGTAGTAGGCATCGTATATCCATTGCTCAAAAAAGAAATCCAGATCTACTCCTGAGACATTTTCGCACAGACCCTGAAAATCTTCAGTAGTCGCCTGGGCATACATGAATTCAGGATCGGTGGAATATGAATAAATGCAATCCCAAAATATGCTGTCTCCCAAAACAGCCCGGAGCATATGCAAAGCATAGGCGCCCTTCCTGTAGATTATACCTTGAAAAATATTAAAAGTATCACTGGCATTCTGCAAATACAAAGTGCCCCCGCTAAAATATTCATTAGCGGCAATATTTTCTTTATATGCTTCGTAGCCAAATACTTCTTCGTCATAAACCGCTTCTGAATAGGTAGCAAAACCTTCATTCAGCCAGGCATGGTGCCAGTTTTCACAGGTGATCATATCCCCAAACCACATATGGCCCAGTTCGTGTACAGATACATCAAACCATGCGGGATACATATTATTTGTAATTGTATTGGTTTGGTTTTCGATGGCCCCGTAATATCCAAGTTGGGTCATGCCATATTTTTCAGAGGAAAATGGATATTCACCGAATTTCTCGGAGAAAACATCCAATGCCAGGGGCATATCCTCTACCCCATCCTGTGAACCGGCCAGGTCCTGTTCAAACACATAATAATCGAGTGGGTATTCTTCTCCATATATACCACTATAATCTTCGCTGAATTTCACATAATTGGATATAGCCACCATCACATAATAGGTAACAATTGGATACCGGTGCCTCCACTGATAAGTTTTAGTGCTCGTATTGTCGATGATATTTTCAAGCACACCATTCGATACGGCGATGACCTCAATATTGTTCACCACTTTTACGGGGATCGTAATATCTACATAAACCGAATCCGGTTTATCTGAAGGGCCATCTTTACAAGGATACCAGTAATGGGCAAGATAAGGTGTTGACAGGGTGGCGATGATGGGTTCAGATCCATGGTGGGTTTCATAGCGCAAACCTTTATATCCTCCAGCCTCTACAGGAACTCCCTGATAGCTGATCATCACTTGCAGCTCATCTCCCGGTCCATAGGCTGCATCAAGATTGATCAGTATTGAATCTCCTGTCTGCAAAAAAGAATCCACATCTCCACTCACATCGTCTACGGTAAGCGAGCTGTTCAAACTCAACCAGATCTCTTCAAGACCAGCAACAAGCGGCTCAAAGTCACATGTCACCTGCCCGGCAATAAAGGGTGAGTCTATAGCAATCTCCAGATCCAGATAATAGAACTTCACATTGATATTGGTATCCGGAATATTTTCTTCGCTGTAGCGGACAAATTCTTTAAAGGTTTTCCACTCACATTCATGCAATTCTTCCAGTGGAGATTTTTGCTGAGCATTTGCTATTAAGCCTGTAAACAAAATGAAGAAGGAGGTATAGATTAGGTTTCTCATAGTAAAGGATTAGTATAGTTTTTCCCGCTTGAGCAGGTATGGGTGCAGTATTTGTCTGAAGCCATCATTGATGTCGGCGGCCACAAAATCAATCATATATTTTCCGCAGCGAAGTTTAAGTTCACGAACAAACTCTCTTGTACTTTCAACATACTGCTTTCTTAATTCAAGGGGTGACAGCTTCAATTCTTCTCCACTTTCCATATCGACGAACTTATAGGGGCGGTTATCGAAATTAAAATCAATTTCCCTGTCCTTATCCACCACGTGAAATAAAATTACCTCATGCTTATTATACCTGAGGTGCTGTAATGCAGAAAACATTTCATCAAGATCACCGTCGCGTTCCAGCATATCACTGAAGATCACCACCAGGGATCGTTTATGGATCATATCCGCAATACTGTGCAAAGCTTCAGATGCCCGCGTAGGCTTTCTCAGAGTGGGTGCTATTGGTTTGAGCAGTTTCTCCATCTCCGTGTAGAGATACTTCATATGCACCGAGGTTGAGCGAGCCCTTGTACTCAGTTCTATGTGATCTGAAAAAAGGCTCAGTCCTACTGCATCTCGCTGCCGTTGCAATAAATTTATCAGTGCTGCTGCGGCATACACCGAAAATGTAACTTTATTGGGATTGTCAATATTTATTTCCGGTTTCACCGGAAAATACATTGAACTAGAATTATCGATGATGATCTGACAGCGTAAGTTTGTCTCTTCTTCATAGCGTTTCACAAAGAGCTTATCTGTCCTTCCGTATAATTTCCAGTCGATATGTTTTATGGATTCTCCACTATTATATTGCCTGTGTTCTGCAAACTCAACAGAAAATCCGTGAAACGGGCTTTTGTGTAAGCCTGTAATGAATCCTTCCACCACCTGCCTGGCAATGAATTCGAGTGAACCAAACTGCTGAAGCCTGTTATGATCTATCGAAAATGGCATTCTTAGGTTATTTCAGGGTATGCAAAGAGACGCACATTGCTGCGCGTCTCTACACAGGATGAAATATTAATTTATTTTTTAAAGCAGCTTTTGAAGCTTACCTTCGAGCACCTGTTTTGGAACTGCACCTACTTGTTTATCAACCTGTTCACCTCCCTTGAAGAAAAGAATTGTTGGGATGTTCCGGATCCCGAATTTCATGGTAATACCAGGGTTTTGGTCAACATTAAGCTTACCCACCACAGCTTTACCATCGAACTCTTCTCCGAGTTGATTTACAATGGGGCCTACCATGCGGCATGGACCACACCATTCTGCCCAGAAGTCTACAATTACAGGTTTATCAGACTGGAGTACAAGCTCCTCAAAATTAGCATCGGTAAATTCTAAAGCCATTTTTCTAATTTATTAAGGTTGAACATAATTGAAACTGCAAAAATAAGATTTTATTTCGATGAACGGGTGTGAGTTATACATAAACCTTCTCCGATCAATTAAGTTTATATTCAATTCCCTTCAACTTATTTAGTTCCCGGATAAAAACTACAGGGTTTACCGCATTGTTCCTTGGTTGCATCAGCAGGCTGGTCTTGCTTTCCTGATCCTCGATCCTGATCTTAACCTGGCATTCACCAGATTTTGCCTTGATCATCTTTTTAAGGTTAGTGATCATTGTATTTGTAACATCTTCTGCATTCAGTACCAGTGTAATGCTTTTCGTAAACTTCTCAAGGGCTTCAGCCAATAGTGTAATATTCATGACCTTCACCTCAAGCTGATCCTGGCCTCCCCTTCTGTTTTGCACCCTGACCTTTGCCAACACATTAAATCCTTCAACTAAAAAGTGTTTCAGCTTGAGATAATCCTCAGAAAATAAGAAGAACTTCTTGCTATCATTGAAATCTTCAAGGATAAAAGAACCGTAAGGATTTCCAGTCTGTGTCATCCTTTCCTGGGCACCTGTGATCATCCCTGCAACCGTAACCACACGGTTAAAATATTTTTTAGTTTCATTAAACAGATCAGTCAGGTTAGTTTCGCAAAAATTATCTATTTCAAGACTAAAATCATCCAGAGGGTGACCAGAGATATAGAAGCCCGTTACCTCCTTTTCCTTGCGCAGTTGTTCGATCTTGGTATATGGATTGCAATCTGGCATCTCTGGGTCAGGAACTTCAACCTCGCTGTTTTCTCCGAAAAGTGATTGTTGTGAAGAATTTTTCTTTTCCTGGTAGCTTCCGCCATGGCGGATCACCTTTTCAAGAAATATGGTATCGTCTGAATTGTTTCTGAAGAAAAATTGTGCCCTGTGTGTACCTTCGAAACCATCAAATGCTCCACCCATGGCCAGGGCCTCAAAGCTTGTTTTATTCACAGCCTGCAGGTTCACCCTTTTCGCCATGTCAAAGATGCTAATAAAGGGTCCATTCTCCTCTTTCTCTTTCATGATTGCATTCACTGCTGCTTCACCAACTCCTTTTATAGCCCCCAATCCAAACCGTATCGTGCCATCCTTGGTTACCGTAAAATTTAGTGTACTTTCATTGACATCCGGTCCCAGCACATCAATATTCTGCTTCCTGCATTCCTCAATAAATTGAGTGATCTTCTTGATATCATTCAGGTTGTGGGTAAGCACGGCTGCCATGTATTCTGCCGGGTAATGGGCCTTCATATATGCCGTCTGGTAGGCGATGATAGAATAAGCTGCTGAGTGAGAGCGGTTGAATCCGTACTCGGCAAATCGCTCCATGAGGCCAAAGATCTCTTCAGCTTTTTCCTTTTCAATGCTTTTTTTGAGCGCCCCTTCAACGAATTCAACTTTCTGGGCTTGCATCACTTCTATCTTCTTCTTCCCCATGGCCCGTCGCAGGATATCGGCTTTTCCGAGGGAGAATCCCGCCATGATCTGTGCGGTTTGCATGATCTGCTCCTGGTACACCATGATCCCAAAGGTGGGTTTAAGAAGTTCTTCCAGCATTGGGTGAGGATAGGTCACCTTTTCTTTGCCATGTTTCCGCCGGATATATACTTCGATAAACTTCATGGGCCCGGGCCGGTAAAGGGCGTTCATGGCAATCAGGTCTTCTATATCGGTAGGTTTCAGTTCCTTCAGGTGCATACGCATTCCTTCCGACTCAAACTGAAAGGTTCCTACAGTTTCACCACGCTGGTATAACTGAAAAGTTTGTTCATCATCTAAGGGGATCGCATCAATATCCACTTCAATCCCCTCACTCATTTTTACATTCTTTATGGCATCTTTGATGATAGACAATGTTTTCAGGCCGAGGAAATCCATCTTAAGCATGCCAACACTTTCAACCAGCTTCCCTTCATACTGGGTCACCATAAGGTCGGAGTCTTTTGCTGTGCTCAGGGGAAGGTGTTCTATCAGGTTGTCAGGGCCAATGATCACACCGCATGCATGCGTCCCTGTGTGTCTTGCTGATCCTTCCAGGGTCTCCGCAAAAGTGAGGGTTTTCTTTTCGAGCTCTTTCCCTTTCTTTTTAATATCGGCCAGCTCGGGCACTTCCCTCAAAGCCTCGGTGAATAATATGCCCGGGCGATCAGGAACTAGCTTTGCGAGTCTGTCAGCTTCAGGAAGCGGAAGCTTTAACACGCGTGCAACATCACGGATAGCACTTTTTGCCGCCATGGTGCCGAAGGTCACAATCTGGGCCACCTTGTCCTTGCCATACTTATTCACCACATAGTTGAGAACCTTTTCCCTGCCTTCATCATCAAAGTCGATATCGATATCAGGCATTGTCACCCTTTCAGGATTCAGAAAGCGCTCAAATAGCAGGTTATACTTAATCGGATCGATATTCGTGATGCCAGTGCAGTATGCCACTGCCGACCCTGCTGCGGATCCCCTTCCGGGTCCAACGATCACTTTCATCTTTCTGGCCTCTGCAATGAAATCCTGTACGATCAAAAAATAGCCAGGGAATCTCATCTCCTTGATCACTGATAGTTCAAAATTGATCCGGTCCCGGATCTCATCCGTAACCTCAGGGTACAATTTTTTTGCTCCTTCGAAGGCCAGGTGTTTCAGGAAATCGTCTTCAGTATCAAAGCCGTCGGGTAATGGAAAATGAGGCAGAACAATTTCACTTGTTGTAATATCATAATCCTCCACCTTGCTAACAACATCCTGTGTATTGGAGATGGATTCGGGATACTGAGCAAAGAGATCTGTCATTTCCTGAGGAGTTTTTAAAAACTCCTGACCGGTATAATGCATCCCCGCTGTATCATCAAGATCCTTTCCTGTGTTCAGGCAGATCAGTATTTTGTGTGCATCGTAATCACTGGCATTGATAAAATGAACATCATTGGTAGCAATTACCTTTACATTGTGCTTCTTTCCCAGGTCTACCAGGATTTCATTCACCATTTTCTGTTCAGGATAGCCATGATCCTGCAATTCAAGGTAGAAGTCTTCCCCGAAAATATCAAGATACTCCAACAGGACTGCTTCAGCTTTCTCAGGCCCATGTTTCATCACTGCCTGTGGAATTTCACCGCCAAGACATGCAGAGGATGCCATCAGCCCTTCACGGTGTTCCCTGAGTAGTTCCTTATCTATCCTGGGTGTATAATAAAAACCTTCGAGATAGCCCTTGGAGCTTAGCTTTGCCAGATTGTGATAGCCCTTTTTATTTTTAGCCAACAGGATGAGATGGTTCCCGCTACGATCAACCTTTTCAATCTTCTTTTTCCTTCCCTCTGCTGCAACATATACTTCACATCCGACGATGGGTTTGATTCCTTTTTTCTTTGCTGCCTGCATGAACAGCGGAACCCCGAACATATTGCCATGGTCGGTAATGGCGATTGCTTTCATGCCATTAACCTCTGCCTTCTCAACAAGTGCATTGATCTTGCTCGCCCCATCAAGAATGGAGAACTGTGTATGAACATGAAGATGCGTATAGTCTGGCATATCGGGGGAGGATCATTTATAAGTCAAAAACCGCCATACAAAATTAGATAAAAAAGCATGTTCAAATTTTGATTGTTAATAAAAAATAATTTTTATCTCTCCTTTCCGAGATATTGTTAAAACATTGTTTTACTGGTTTTTATGAATACAGGTAAATTATAAGTCATTGATGGTTCGATATATACAAAACCCCAACTAATTTAGATGTTCACATGAATATTGCCATGTTACGTAAAGATCAATATCTTTGTAAAAAACCATTCATGGAATTCTCACGTGACAATAAGCTCGAGGCCATTGCCGACCTCAACAGGGTTTTCGCAGAACACTTAAATATTGAAGATATTCCTATCCACGAAAGTCGTGAGGAGATCCTCAAAAAGATTCAGCGTGCTGATGATGAATGCTTCAGCATACTTGCTTCTTTCAACAATGCATGGCTGGCCTGGGATTATATCCGTGGCGACAAGGAGCTGAAGATCAAGGTAGAGGATGTTTGGAAGATGGAGATGGACAGACATAAAGAGATCTTTGAAGAGGCTAAAAAGGAGGTACTCAGGCTTGCTGCTGAGAAGAAAGTCGACCTGGAACCGCTAATGCTCCGGATCAACTGGCTATAAAATAATCCTTTCATTTCTTTTTTTTTTCAATAAATATCCGGATATTTGCACCCCCAAATTCGGGAATTGTTCATTAAATATTCATAATTAATTTATTATGCCAACAAAAATCAGATTGCAAAGACGAGGCAGGAAGGCGAGGCCTTTTTACCACATCGTCATAGCGGATGGTCGTGCACCACGAGATGGAAAATTCATTGAAAAGATTGGCACTTACAATCCTATCACCGAACCGGCCGACATCCAGCTAAATTTTGACAGAGCCCTTCACTGGTTGCAGAAAGGCGCTCAACCTACCGACACTGTAAGGACTATTTTGTCCTATAAAGGTGTGATGTATAAAAACCACCTTTTAAAAGGTGTTGTTAAAGGCGCCCTTACCGAAGAACAGGCGGAAGTAAAATTCCAGTCATGGCTGAGCGAAAAGGAAGCCAAGATCGAGAATAAACTCAAGGAAAGCGAGCTTGCTAAAAAAGAAGCCGCCAAAAATGCCTATGAGGCCGAAAAACTCGTAAAAGAAAACCGCGCGAAAGAAATCGCCGCTAAACGTGCAGCCGCTGTTGAAAAACAAGTTGAAGCTGCCAAAGAAGAGATCGCAGCTGAAACCTCTGAAGAAACAAAAGCTGAAGAAGGTGCTGCTGAGGAACCCGTAGCTGATGCAACTGCTGTTGAAGAAGTAAAGACAGAAGATGTTGAAGCCCCTGAAGAAAAGGCAGAAGAAACCAAGGCAGAAGTAGCTGAAGAGCCAAAAGCCGAGGAAAACAAAGAAGAAGCTAAAGAGGAAGTGAAAGAGGAAGAGCCTGTAGCCGAAGAAATAAAAGAAGAAAAAGCTGAAGAGCCCGTAGCTGAAGAAACTAAGGAAGAAAAAGCTGAGGAACCCGTAGCTGAAGAAACTAAAGAAGAAAAAGCTGAGGAACCCGTAGCTGAAGAAAAAAAGGAAGAAGCACCTGAGGAAAAGAAAGAAGAAGAGCCTGTTGCAGAGGAAGAAAAGAAAGAAGAGGCAGAAGAGGAAAAGAAGGAGGAAGAGCCCGTAGCTGAAGAAGAAAAGAAGGAAGAGGCAGAAGAGGAGAAGAAAGAAGAAGAAAAGAAGGAGAAGAAGTAAGCATCCTGAGGTGATGACCTTAGATAGAAAGACCCCGCCTAAAGCGGGGTTTTTTTTTGCTTTTGAAAATAGTTTGATCATGAACTTGATTATTAGCCTGACATAAGGTAATTTTGATTGCTCCATGTATAACCTGAATGCAGATAAGGATAAGTACTACTCACTGGGAAAAGTCATCAAAACGCATGGCTATCGTGGCGAATTGGTCTTTTTGCTGGAAACAGACCATCCTGAGTCATATGAGAATATTAAGCTTGTATTTATAAACATGGAACAATCACTGGTTCCCTGGTTTATTGAAGACATCCAAATAAAAGATGACCTGGCCATTGTCAAACTGGAAGATATTTCTGAACCAGAAATTGCTCGCACTTTAGTCAAAAAAGAATTATACCTGCCTCTCGATAATCTTCAGGATCTTAGCGGAACAGATTTTTACTTCCATGAAGTAGTGGGATTCAATGTCACGGATAAGGTATACGGGGAAATTGGCAAAGTGGAAGAGATCCTTGAACGGCCAGAACAGGACCTCATCAGGATCATGAAAGGAAAGAAAGAGATCCTTGTTCCTCTCATCGATGAGATCATCATCGACATAGACAGGAAAAATAAGATCTTGCATCTGGCTACCCCGCCAGGCCTGATCGACCTTTACCTCGACTGACATGGCATTCAGTTTCAAGCAATTTGCAATCAAAGATGACCAATCCAGCATGAAGCTTGGGACTGATGCGGTACTGTTGGGTGCCTGGGCCGGCATTGGCAAAGCTGAAAACATCCTGGATATTGGATGCGGATGTGGCATTATTTCCCTCATGCTTGCCCAGCGATTCCCACAGGCTAAAATATCTGCTATCGACATTCACCGGGGATCAGTGGAGCAAGCAAGAGATAATTTTGATACATCTCCCTGGCGGAAAAACATGTCTGCAAGGCAGATTTCATTGCAAGAATTACTAGCATCGGAAACATCATCCTACGATCTGATAGTAAGCAATCCTCCATTTTTTATAGACTCACTTCTTCCACCTGATCAGGATAAAAAACTGGCTAAACATACCGGGAGCTTGTCCTATGCAGAACTGGCTGAAGGAAGTTCAGGCTTATTACGACCCGGAGGAAGATTTGCATTAATCCTCCCCTATGATAAGAGAGAAGTTTTTAGCCAACATGCACTGCAGAATAAATTGTATTTATCGAGGCAACTCATCCTTACTCCCATTTGCGGGAAAGCAGCGAACAGGGTTCTGCTCGAATGGACAAACGAAAAATCCGATTCTTTCACAGAATACCTGACCATCAGGAAGAAAAACCGGGAATACACTGATGATTATAGAGATTTAACTGCTGATTTCTATCTGGCATTATAATTGATTATTTTAAGTACTTAGAATACTTAAAGTACTTAGAGTACTTAAAATGAAGGCAATATTTAAAGCATTTATTATGAGAGCATTGATTACAGCTTGTATATTCTTTTCTCTTTTCCTGATCCCTTTCTCTTCATCAGCACAAAAAGTATTTTCCTGTAATTACAGTTATGAAGCTGATGTAAAAGTATTTGTTGCTAAATATACTTACGAAGCCGACCTGCTTGTTTTCAAAGTTAAATACGCATATGAAGCAGGTGATAATGATGGTAATTGGTTTTTCTGCAAATACAATTACGAAGCTGACAAAATTATTTTTTTCTGCAAGTATAAATATGAGGCCGACCTGATCATCTGCTTTGTTGATTATAACTACCAGGCCGAATGGAACAAGAATGAGAAAAAGTATTTGATGTATTAATGCTATACTTTAGAATATACCACTTCCTAATACCTAGTACGTAATACGTAATACTTAAGAGTACCAGGTACTACGTATTAGGTACAACGATATGCTGGATTTAAATCAAAGGTTTTAATTTTAATTTCCTACCTTTCTGACATGAAAAAGTATACCTTGGAGATTGCCGTATTTATTTGCGGAGCAATCGTGATGATCTATGAGATTGTTGGTTCTCGGGTAGTTGCCCCCCATTTTGGTACCTCCATTTATGTATGGACAAGTCTGATCGGTGTAATTCTTGCCAGTCTAAGTGCAGGCTATTGGTTTGGCGGACGTATTGCAGATAGAAACCCAAGCTTTAAGGCCCTCTCACTGATCATCCTTCTAGCCGCATTTTTTATTCTCTTAAGCACCTTGATGAAGGGATTTGTTCTGAATTCCCTTTATACGATTTTCGGCGGGATGATCTTGCGTACCTTGTTTGCCGCCATTATCTTATTTGCACCGGCATCCATACTGCTGGGCATGGTGTCACCTTATGCCGTTCGCTTAAAGATCAAAAATGTAAGCAGCTCGGGGAGGATTGTGGGTAATTTGTATGCCATCTCAACGGTGGGTAGCATTTTCGGCACTTTCCTTGCCGGTTTTCTACTGATACCACTTCTTGGCACGAGCAATATTCTTTACATCATAGCAGGAATACTGGCCTTAGTTGCTTTCAGTTTACATTTCTCATTCAAGAAAGAAAGTCTCCTTGTTCCTACCCTTATCCTGGCAGCATCGACATCCGGCCTCTTATTTCAAAATACTAATAACAAGGACATGATTGAGGTGGATACACGATACAATCATGTACAGATATTCGACATGGAATATTGGATCAGCGGGGCCCCTATCACAGTGATGAAGATCAATAATGAATACAGTTCAGCTATGTTCCCTGATAATGATTCATTGGTTTATGAATATAGCTGGTTTTATCAGTTGGCCGAACATTTTAAGCCTGATTTTAAGAAGACACTCTTGATCGGGGGCGCGGCATTTTCATATCCGAAGTATTATCTGGAGAAATATCCCACAGCATCCATTGATGTTGTTGAGTTGGACCCGGGCCTGACCGACCTGGCCAGGAAGTATTTCCGTTTAAAGGACAATCCACGTCTGCGGATTTTTCATGAAGATGGCCGCACCTTCCTGAACCATAGTAAAGAAAAATATGATGTGATCCTGGGTGATGCTTTCAAGTCTCTGATGGCAATGCCTTTCCAGCTCACCACCCTGGAAACAGCAAAAAGCAAATACGATATGCTGGATCAGGATGGTATAGTAATCGTAAATATAAGTGGAGCCCTGACCGGTCCCAGCAGTAAGTTTCTGCAATCATCCGTTGCCACATACATGGAAGTTTTTCCACAGGTATATACCTTTGCTTGTCATGACCCACAGGATCCTGAGCTACTGCAAAGCATATGTATGATTGCTCTTAAATCAGATAATGCACCAGAATTTTTCAGTTCAGATCCTATGCTCGATGATTACCTCCAACACAGGGTTTCAATCGATATTCCCCCCGGGACAATAGTTTTAACAGATAATTACGCCCCTGTCGAATACTTTGCCATGAAAGCCTTGTAAGAGTTATATGGTGATCATTCTCTATTGCTATTCACCCTTTTAATTCCTATTTTTGGATGTCTGATCAAAACATATATCATGAAAATTTTTAAAAGTCCCGTACTCCATGCAGTTCTGCTGCTACTCCTATCAGCCTTTATTTTCCTGGGCTGTACGCATGAAAACAAACAGGAGCCTGTCACTATTGGCATTTCAAAAGGATTGCCAGCAGAGTACTATGAAAACTATGCTAAATGGCTGACAACTGCTGATACCAGCATCCTGTGTGTTGACCTTTATCACATGCCCCTGGATTCGGCACTGGACTTGCTTGAACAATGTTCAGGCTTGCTGATCAGTGGTGGGCCTGATGTTTTTCCGGGCCGATACGGCATGGAAGGTGATACTGTAAAATGTGGGAGTATTGACTTTTACCGGGATACACTGGAGTTTGCACTTATCCAAAAAGCAAAAGAAATGGAAATGCCAATCCTGGGCATCTGCCGTGGACTGCAAATATTCAACATCTATCATGGGGGTAGCTTATATGCTGACCTTCCAACTGACCTGGACACAACTATAAAGCACAGGTGTAAGGATACCTACAATTGCAATCATGAGATCAGGCTTAGTAAGGGAACCGGGCTGTACAGCACATCCAATGTTGTTGAAGGGATGGTGAATTCAAACCATCATCAAGGTATCAGAAAACTCGGCTCCGGACTGGTATCCATGGCGCGCAGTACGGAAGGCCTGATCGAAGCCATAGAATATGAAAACCCCGACGACATGCCCTTCTTTATGGGAGTACAATGGCACCCCGAACGTATGGATCCTCAAAGTCCGCTATCCCTGCCTATCGCCATGTATTTCCTTCGGGAAGCACAACTGTTCAAGATCAGCCAGGAGTCCAATGCTCACTGATTCATAGCGAATGGTCATGAATAAACAGTTATTTACTAGCATCATCAGTTTGCTTTTGCTGTCCGGGCTCCTTCTTGCCCAGGACGAGGATATCAAGCCTTTGAAATTCAAAAAGCTCAGGAAAGAAATCCAGAAGAAGAAATCACCCTTTTACTACCCCGCTTTATATCAGCGATACATCCAGCTTGATACCAGTCTGACAACGGAAGAATTCAGACACCTTTATTATGGCTATACATTTCAGGACGAATATAGTCCGTATGGCATTCCCGAACTCAGGGATTCCCTTATTAGCTATCTTGGCAGGGAAGAGCTCCTCAGGTCTGAATATGAAGTTGCCGCCAGAATTGGCAGGGAGCTCCTAAGAGGAAGTCCCTTCAGGCTTCGCGAAACTTTCATTACTGCGGTCGCATATGAGATGGCCGGAGATGCAAAAATGAGCAGCATCTATTTTAACTACTATGAAAAGCAGGTTGATGCCATCATGACTACCGGTGACGGGCTTTCGACCAATACAGCCTTCGTAGTCATTTACGTACAGGATGAGTATGAAATACTGGAGGTGCTGGGTTTTAAGTTTGGAGGGGAGCAGTATTTGCTCAATGATAATTTCGACATGCTGGAATTAATATCCAATCCCTATGGTATTGATGCGCTCTACTTTGATGTGAGCCGCTTATTTGCTGTTGAATTCAGATAATCCCGGAAAGTTATCTATTCAGGAGGGGCGGTGGACCTTTGTCCTTCATTAAATACATAGACAAAACGCAGGATAAGTGCCTGGTTAAATTGATTTCTTGAAAATGGTTCAGACGGAGGTGGAGGATAGAAGATCCGCTCCCGGATCGACATCAGTGATTGTGTATAGCGCACGTTAATATGCAGGTGTTTCCATATCCTCACTTTAATATCAAGTAAGAAGCCTGCATCACTATTATTAAATTTTACAGTATCGATATATGGTTCTACGTAGCCGCTATGCTCTTCCTCCCTTGCGCTGACCAACCTGCCATAATAGCCTCCCAATCCGAAAGAAACAACGTCTTTATCTGTAAAAGTAATAAAGAGGGGCACCTCAAAATAATTCAAGCGAAGGCGGTATTCAGAGCTTTTAGTCACTGAGTCCGGCTCGAATTGTTGTTTTTGGTATGATCCTTTCTGTGAGAAAAGGGTTTCTATATTCACTCCCCATTTCCCTCCTGCGAAGGGTACGATAGCTCCCAACCCCCCGGTAAAACCAAACTGGCTCCAGCCTTTGATCTCATCACCCTCCACCTGGGTAAGGTTTCCACCGACAATAACAGTTCCTTTAATATTCTGCCCTGATGCTGTTGAATGTATCAGAAAGACGAACAGGAGAAGAAGTGTGCTATGGTATAATATTCTTTTCAAAGCTGAGTATAGTTTAAACTGATTTTATAACGGAGTAAAGATTATAATATTTTTTGTTTCTGAGCCTTCCTCATCAAATATTTTTCATGGAAAGCTGAATTCTCTTCCTGTCGAGGTCTATCCCTGTCACCTTCACCTGGACTTTCTGGTTCAGATTTACAACTTCATTTGGGTCCCTCACAAATCGGTTGGCCATCTGGCTAACATGGACCAGCCCATCCTGATGTACACCAATATCAACAAAGGCTCCGAAAGCAGTTATATTCGTTACAATTCCTGGTAATATCATGCCTTCCTTCAAATCCTCAATGTTGTTGACCCCTGCTTCAAATTCAAAAAGATCGAACTTTTTACGCGGATCCCTTCCGGGTTTTGCCAGTTCATTCATGATATCTTTCAAAGTGGGCAATCCTGTTTTCTCCGTCACAAATTGATTCAGGTCTACCTGCTTTCGCAGGCCTTCATCTTGAATGAATTCTTCCACACTTGATCCGTATTTCTTCAGCATATCTCCTACTACAGGATAAGTCTCCGGATGTACTGCGCTGCTGTCGAGAGGGTTCTTAGCGTCACGTATCCGAAGAAAGCCTGCAGCCTGTTCAAAGGCCTTTGCCCCAAAACCGGAAACATTCATAAATTCATCACGGGAATTGAAAGGTCCCTGTTTATCGCGGAAGTCGATGATCTTAGCTGCCAGTGAAGGACCAACACCCGACACATAAGAAAGAAGCTGTTTGCTTGCAGTATTTATTTCAACACCAACATTATTCACACAGCTAACCACAGTATCTTCGAGACTCCTGGCCAGGGCAGCCTGATTAACATCATGCTGGTATTGGCCTACTCCAATCGATTTCGGGTCAAGTTTCACCAGTTCTGCGAGAGGGTCCATCAGCCTCCTGCCTATCGATACCGATCCCCTTACGGTTATATCATAATCGGGGAATTCTTCCCTGGCTACCTTAGATGCTGAATATACAGATGCACCACTCTCATTCACCATGATAGCAATGATATCTTTATTAAACCTGATGCTCTTAATAAATCGCTCTGTTTGTCTTCCAGCAGTGCCATTTCCAATGGCTATTGCCTCTATTTTATAAGCATCAACCAGGCTTTGTATTTTCTTGATGGCCTCCTTAACTTCATTCTGGGGAGGATGAGGATAAATGGTTTCATTATGTTTCAATTGTCCTTGCTTGTCGAGACAAACCACTTTGCATCCGGTCCTGAATCCGGGGTCGATCGCCATCACCGTTTTTTGCCCCAGTGGGGGGGCCAGTAAAAGCTGGCGTGCATTTTCAACAAACACTGCAATTGCCTTATGATCAGCCCTTTCTTTGGCTTCTGACTTCATTTCGGTTTCCATAGAGGGCTGAAGCAGACGCTTATAAGAATCCTCAACGGCCAAAATTACCTGTGCTGATGATTCATTATTAGCCTTGATAAATATTTTTTGTAGCATCTCCAGGGCCTCAACTTTATCCGGTTCTACCACGAGGCGAAGGAAGCCTTCTTTTTCACCCCTGAACATGGCCAGCACCCTGTGTGATGGTGCAGTGGAGATCCGCTCGGAATAATCAAACCAGGATTTAAAGTTCATCCCTGCATCTTCCTTGCCTTTCATAACTTTCGACGATAGCATTGCCGATTTCCTGAACAACCAGCGCATCCTGCTCCGGGCATATTTATGTTCATTTACCCATTCAGCAATAATATCACGCGCTCCGGCTAAAGCATCTTCCAATGTTTCCACTTCTTTTTCCGGATCGATGAATCCTTCGGCCAGAGAAGCTACAGTTCCTGAATTTTGCGACATGATCATCTTTGCAAGAGGTTCTAGTCCTTTAGCTTTGGCTATCGTTGCCCTTGTTTTTCTTTTTGGCCGGTACGGAAGATATATATCTTCAAGCTCCGACATACTTTCTGCCTCTTCAAGTTGCTTTCTCAATTCATCGCTAAGCAATCCCTGTTCATCTATTGACTGAATGATACTTTCCCGGCGTTTATCCAGGGCTTCCAGTTGTTCCATCCGGTCACGGATGTGCATGATCGCCTGTTCATCGAGGCTGTCGGTATACTCCTTGCGATACCTGGCGACGAATGGTACCGTGGCTCCGCCTTTTAACAACTCAGCTGTATTCGCCACCTGGTTGGGGCGAACACTGAGCTCAGTAGCTATCTTCTTAAAATACAGTTCCAACATTGTAAAACCTTTTTCCTTTTCCCTTATCCTGTCCTTTTCTCGTACACGATAAGCATGTTTAAAACATTCTCACGTACTTTTATAATCCGTGTTTTCCCGGGCAAAGATTTAAATTTTCTCTGAAGTTCTTCAGCTTCCTGCCTGGCCTGATGATTGTATATTAACTTATTGAATACTAACATCCCCCCTGGATTTAAACATCTTTCAAGATTGTTAATAAACTCCTGTTGTTCACATGACTCAGGCACTTCAAAATCCACATATACGTCGACAACAAGCAGGTCGAATGTATGATTTTCACCGGATATATATTCTGCAGCATCTGCTTCGATCAGATCCATTCCTGAGAAACGTCGGGTATTAAAATGCTTTTCCCCGAGCCTGATCACTTCAGGGTCTTTCTCAACAGCAATGATATGGCAAGTAATTTCCAGCTCTTCTTTCAGGATACTGACAACACTACCGGTACCGAAACCCAGGATAAGGACATCCTCCAACGGTCTTGACTGTATCTTAATCTTTTTAAAAACCTTTTGAAATACACGATGCAATCCACCATAAGAATAATTGGTATTCGCAGAATTGAGCAAAAATTTGTTGCCAATTTTTACAACTTCTAGCATTTTGTTCACTGCTGAACCGCTTTGTTCCACGACCTGTCTGGAAGCATATTTACGTAGCAGCTTGTTGATTGCTGTATTTTCTTTTTTTGCCATGGAGCCCTGGTTAGGAAAAACCTTTATTCACTTTGGCCTTAAACCATCTGTTGTTAAGCAACAGGATAATCAGTTCATGAACGATCGTCCTGAATGGACCAATGAAAATCAGGAAGTTCATGATCCTGATTTGTATGCGGTTATATTTGAGCACATATTTCATCTCCTCCGACACCTCTTTCTCCCCTTTGATATAGCGGGCTACTTCTATCCCTGAAACAAGCGACTGGTAAATACCCTCTCCGGTTAGGCCGGATGCCATTCCGGCTGCCTCCCCGACGAGATAAATATTCCCGTACTTCAACCCACGGTAGTCATAGCTAATCGGTGCTGACTGAAACTCAGCATTGTCGATATTGATATTCTTCTTTTGCAACCACTTGCCAAAGTTTTTCTTGAGCTTGCCGGCCGACAGGTAGCGCGTATCGCAGCAACAACCAACGGCAATCATTTCTTTATGCGGGAATATCCAGGCATACCAGGCATGAAAATGCTTGCTATCGAGAAATATCTCTAATTTAGGATCCAGATCCTGTATGGGAACCATGTACTGTATACCGATCAGCTTCCTTTCAACTGGTAGTTTAAGGAATCTTCTAACTATGGAAACATATCCATCAGCTCCGACCAGGTATTTATATCCGAATGATTTGCCAGATGAGGTTAAAATGCTTTCTGCTTTAACTTCTGTCACACGAACTCCCGACAGTATCTTCACCTTGCTATCTTCCAGCCTGCTTCTTTGATAGCTCCCAAGTTTTTTCCTATCCATTGTAATCACGATTGGATCAGGTGTTTCGGCATGACTATACCGATCTGGAGAATGGACAGCAGTTTTGAATACTTTTTGTTCAATAATATCATCCGGAATATCGAAGATGGTCAGATCTTTGCGGGTGAGTCCCCCGGCACAGACTTTATCTCCAAATATGGTATCTTTTTCAACAAGCAGGATGCTGAATTTATTGCCACTAAGCTTTTCTGCACATATCATTCCGGCAGGGCCGGCCCCTACAATAATCACATCAAAATTTTCCATCCGGGGGTAGTAAAATTTTAAGTTAAACCTTAACTCAAAAGTACGAAAACATGGGAGAATCCAAAAGTTTCGTGATCAAATAAACTATTTTATTTTAGCAAAGGAAAATACTATCTCAGCAATATGACAGTGCCAGCCATCTTAACAGGCCGAGTTCCGCTCCCATCAATGGTATTATAATCTATTCGCCAGGCATAAACGCTCCCCGCTGGCGCGCGTCTGCGACGTGCGCCAGCGGGTGATACCTATTTATACTAATAAGAGTGACGGATTCTAAATATTTAAATCGTCCAACTTGGAATAACTTTAAAAACTTCGTATTTTCACCTGCTGATAATATAATGGAAAGAGATAAGCCTGAAGTAGAATCACTTTCAAGGCCTATCTTAATAAGAAACTTCAGTATTGTTAACCGAATTATTGGACCCATGAGAAATTTTACTGCCCTACTCCTACTTATCCTCCTGACAGGATTATTTTCTTGCGAAAAGACAGCTGAGGAATCACCTCCGGTGGCAATATTTAACATCGTTCCTTCAACAGGGCCATTCACAAAGATTTTTACCTTTAATGCCCATGATACTTATGATGATTATGAACCTGACGAAGACCTGAGAATTCGTTGGGATTGGGATGGGGATGGCACTTTCGACACAGAATATTCACTGAACAGATCATACGAACATCAGTACACTGAACCAGATACTTATGACGTTATCATGGAGGTTGTGAACTCAAAAGGCTGGACTGATCATGAGATGAAATCACTTGTTGTATACGCTGATAGTGTTCCACCAGTTGCATCATTTTTTGTTACACCCGACAGCAGCAGCGTCAACACCATCTTTTTGTTTGATGCCTCCGCTACCAGTGATCAATATACGCCCCTCGACCAACTTCAGTTTCGCTGGGATTGGAACAATGATGGTGTTTGGGACAGGCCTTATACAAACGACACAAGTTTATACCATAAGTATGATATTCCAGGAGAGTACAGGATACTGATGGAAGTCAGAAACAATATTTCTCTGACCGATACAACCAGCAGGAAGATCTATGTTTATGATTTATAAAGCACCTGCTTAAGCTTTATTTCCGGCTATTAAAACTTTATTTTAATCATTTAGCAACAAATTGATGAGGTTAGTATTAACGTTGTTCCTTTTTGCATCCCTAACTTTAAATTCATTTGCACAATTTAAAGTTGAGGGGACTTTTTCAGGCTATCTGAACAAAAACCTGATCCTTCTGAAATATTTTGGTGACAAGCATAGTTTTGCTGATTCGAGCAGGACTGACAACAATGGATGGTTTAGTTTTGATCTGGACAAAAATGATCCTGCAGGGCTATACTCACTTGCCATTGGGAATACCCCTCTTTTTAATTTTATCTTCAAGCATGAAGATGTGATATTGAAATATGATCCTGAGAATTACATTTTGCCTGAATTCATCCAATCCATTGAAAATCTTATTTACTTCGACTACCTGGTCCAAAGCGAAAAGTTTGGGCAGAAATCGGGAATGTTAATGGAGATCCTGCAATATTACCCTGAAAAAGATTCTTTTTATCTTGAGGCTGGGAAGCATTTTCATAAGCTGCAGTCTGAACACAGGGATTATACTGATAGGATCATCAATGAATATCCCTTCACCCTGGCTTCACACATCATCAAAAGTGATCGGCCGGTGTTGATCCCGGAAACAATGAACTGGGATCAGTTGCTTTCATATAATAAATTACATTTTCTGGATGAAACTGACTTCAGCGATACCGCCCTCATCACTACGAACATTTTAACAGCCAAGGCTATTGATTACCTGGGATATTATTCAATCAACAGTCAAAATAAGGAGTTGCAGGAGCAATTTTTCATTCAGGCAGTTGATACCATCCTGCACAAAGCCATGGTCGACGGGCAGGTGTTTGATTTCCTGATGCAATACCTTATTGAGGGCTTTGAAATGTATGGTTTCGACCGTGTAATCAGTCATATTGCCGAAAACTATGAACCGGCAAATAGCTGTGTCAATGAAGATAGGAAATCAGAGCTGCAAAAGAGAATGGAGAATCTGCGAAAGCTCGCTGTTGGGAACATCGCTCCTGATATCGTTATTGAGGATAATGATGGGAATGAACTTGAGCTGTCAGGAATCGATTCTGATCTGACTGTAGTCCTTTTCTGGGCATCATGGTGTCCACATTGCAACCAGATGATCCCTGGACTAAAAAAAGTCTACGAAGATAAGACCCTTCCCAAATTTGAGGTTCTAGCGATCTCGATTGACACCAGTGATATTGATTATAGTCAGGCCATAAGCACACATGCCACATCCTGGATAAACTATGCTGAACTCAAGGGTTGGGATTCGAAAGCTGTGATAGACTACAGCATTTATGCAACACCTACTATGTTTATTCTCGACCGCAACAGGAAAATACTCGCACGGCCTGTAACCATAGCTGATCTTCGAAATGAACTTGATAAAATAGGTATGAAATAAGTCCAAATTGCTTTCTCTAAGGACTTTAAACACTCCAGTTTCAGTCAACAGTTTAATTTTTCACTTGCTTTCGGCCTTATAATTTCGTATTTTTATGAAAATCCGGTCTTAAGGCAAGACCTGTCTGTGGAATTATATACTTACTGCCAGACCAAGCCCGAGATTAAATCCGCAGGGATACATCCTTAAGTAGGTTATCACAATTTGATCCTGCACCCAATTTACCTGGGTTGCGCAGGTTCAGCAAATAGAGGAATGCTTATGACTGAAGTGAAGATCATTTATTTAACAGGGAGAACAGGGAAGAAGTATCGCTTTTATACTTTTCCGGGACCAGAAAACATGAAAGCTGCGGGTGGTGTATTTGCTATAACCAAACGAACCTTAATCAAGGATGTTTGGGAACACGAAGTGATGCGGATAGACGAAACCAACAACCTGGCCGAACTCAAAATGTTGATGTCCAGATCAGGTTATGATTGTAGCAAGGGGGCTAATTGCGTGGCAGCCAGGCTTGAAAATAATCCCGCAAAAAGGAAAAAGTCGGCTGAAGATCTGTGGGGAAATTACTTTCCTTCCATGCTTTCGGCTTGATGGTAAAGTAATCCTTATGGGATTCCGGCACTAGATTTCAAACATGATACCTATTGTGGGAAGAACTGTTCCTGCTTCATTCTCAATACTCTTCAACAGATACCTCTGTTCCTCCACAGGGGCAGTTGGATTGATGATGATGGGATTCCCTGCGGCATCAGTTTCCCTGATGAGGATATCAGGTAATTCGGCTTTAAAATTATAAAGGTTTTGAATGTCAAGATACAGGGTTAGCGACCATTTTTTGAAGTAGTACGATTTGTCGACCCTCACATCCAGCTGATGAAACGCCGTGAGGCGAAGGGTATTGAAGGCATCATAATCCAGGTAGGGGCCACTCTGTGCATCCCATGCCAGAACAAAACTGGACTTATATTCATCCCAGGGAGTATAGGGTGCCCCACCAACATACCTCCACTTGGCTCCAAGGTCCCAGTTACGCTTGAATGATTTCCTTGCAATGACATTAAGCAAATGCTTATTATCCCATGCTGAAGGGATAAAGATGTCATTCTTATCCTGGAACTCACTTCTCACATAAGTATAAGATAAAGTCACGTTCAGATCATTCGTAATATTTCCACGTATGAAGATCTCTCCACCAATGGCTTTTCCTTCTGATCTTGACACTACTGCCTCGTCACCGTAGGTTCCATAATCGGCCCCTTTACTGGCCAGGTTGATGGAATCGCGCAGTGAAAAAGGATAATCATAATAATGTTTATAGAAACCTTCCAGCGAAACTTCAAAATCTTCATTGGGTCTGTATGACACCCCTGCAACTAACTGGTCATTATATATGTATTTGACCCCATTTTGCTTGTTCACCAGTTCCCCGGCAGGGTTCCTGTATCCCAGGGTGGTATATGCCGGGCGCTGAAAATATCGTCCGGTACTAAAATTAACCGCCCATCGGTCGGTGACTGAAAAAGAAGCAGCGAATCGTGGCGAAAGCTGATCAAGCATATTCGACATTTCGGGAGAGTAGTTATTGGCATCTGTTCTGATTCCCAATGATAATGACAGTCTTTCCTTGACAAATGACCTGGCCACCTGGGCAAATAGGCTATATGACAGCATGTCAAGTTTACTATCATAAGTTACATCCAGATTTCCTACTCCTTCTACATATTCCTGGCGAAAGGTGGTATTGGTATATTGTGCGTAGTTGAGGCCTCCACCCATCCTGAGATTGAAGCGGCCAAGCATCATATCATATTCATACCTGACCTTGTTCTCAGCTTCGGTGGATTTATAATCGAAGATCTTGTTTTCCTCCGAGCTTTCATCATTATTAGCATACTTATATTGCTTGTTGTTGAGATAGTTGCGGCTGGCCACGATGGTATGACCGCCCCTATCAGCAAAATGCTTATACACTGCGCCAACTGTATATGACCATTGTTCATTCACGGGTACAAAATCAAGAATATATTGCTGGTCTTCTGTCGGATCTTTCAATCCAGTGTTCAGGTTGAACTGATCAATGGCACCCAGGCCGATGAAAGTTAGTGTATTTTTCCGATCAAAAATGATCCGATTCTTGAGTTGAAAATCATTATATGTTGGCAAGAAAGGTAGTTGCAGGGCACTGAATAATAATTGCAGGTATGAACGGCGTGCTGAAAAGATAAAAGTGGACTTTTTCCCCATCGGGCCTTCCAGTGTAAGTGCCAGGTCGGAGGCACCAATTGTACCCTTGAAGCTTAGTTTATCAGGATTACCATTTTTCATTTTCATTTCCAGCACAGAACTCAGGCTATTTCCCCTTGAAGCCGGGAAGGCACCTGAAATCAAATCCACTTCCCTCAGGAAGTCAGCATTGATGATACCGACCGGACCACCACTTGAGCCCTGCGTTGCAAAGTGGTTGATTGTAGGGATCTCTACATCATCGAGGTAAAATGTATTCTCTGAAGGCCCACCACCCCTTACGATCACATCATTGCGAAAGGCCGGCGTAGTGGCTACGCCCGGCAGAGTTTGTATCACCCTGGATATATCACGGTTGGCTCCGGGATCCTTTTCGATCTCCTGAACCCCGATGGTGCGAAGTGAAAGCGGACTTTCAGCATCGCGTTCATAAACATCAGCCTTCACCACAACTTCATCAAGCTGCACCAGAGCCGGTGTCATTGGAACATCAAGAAATGCTGTTTTGGCAGAGGTGACCTGAATCTCATTCGATAATTTACGTTCATATCCAACAGCTGTAGCTTCGAGCTTAATAAATCCTGGTTTTACCCCTGTAAAAACAAAATTTCCGTCAAAATCGGCAGTTGACCCAATCGATGTTCCATGAATGATGATATTGGCAAATGGTATGGGTTCATTGTTGCGGGCATTATAAACCTTCCCCATGATCTTTCCTTCCTGTGCCGAAAGCATCATTACCTGCAAAAATAAAAGTAAACTCAGTATAGTAGGATGTAATTTCACGTGCCCTTAATTGAGGATTGAATTTTCTATTTAAAATTCTATTTGTTTTATCTTTTTTATATATTGTTAAACACTATTAACATCCGACAGTAAAAAAAGTTCAAAAGGATACGGAATATATCGTATTATATCCTTTATGGATAGCATGGGGATAACAAAGATATCAATTTTAAGCTCCAGAAGGGTATGGTCTGAGTATATCTTGAAGAGCATCACTTGCATGGATATACTTAAAAGGAAATCCCTGCCTGGTCAACTTAGCTGAAGATACTTTTTGTCCGCCAAGCAAGAGTTCTTTACCAAATTCACCCAGGAGCATGCGAATCATAAATGCAGGGGCCGGAAGTTGTATTTTATTTCCTGTGATTCTTTTAAACAAATGTGCAAATTCCTTTTGCTGAACAGCTTGAGGCGCAGTGAGATTAAAATATCCCTTTGCTTTTTCATCATTCATAAGGTATAGGATGGCATATACCAGGTCATAAATATGTATCCATGATATCCACTGATCTCCTGTGCCAAGAACACCAGCCAGGTGTTTTTTAGATTGTTTAAGTAATTCGGGTATTATTCCACCTTCCTTTCCAAGCACTACACCAATCCTGATCGTGACAAGCCTGTCGACCAAATGCTCCATTTGAGGGATATAGCTTTCCCACTTGGAGCAAACCTCAGCAAGGAAACCTTCTCCTGGTCTGCATAATTCTGAACATTCTTCAGTATTTCTATTACCATAAATGCCAATGGCAGATGCCTGCAAAAATACTTTCGGCTTAACCTTAATTGTTTCCAGTGCAAGATACAGGCGTTGTGCAGCCAGTAACCGGCTATTGATGATGGCTTTTTTTCTCTTGTGACTCCAGGTACCCGAAGCAATGGATTCTCCAGCCAGGTTGATCACAATATCACTTGATTCCATTGCTGCTTTCAACTCACTGTTTTCCCAGCCTATCACCCTTACTCTGGATGGTAAGCGATCTCTGGCCTGGGCCACATTTCTCGATACCGCTGTGACACTATAGCCCTGTTCCAGCAAAGCTGTGATCAAATGTTTCCCAATAAATCCGCTTGCTCCAGTCAATACTACCTTCATCAATATAAAATTAACAAAAAAAGTGGGTTTTAGGTATTTGATCCCTGAATATGACTGATTTTCATTATCAAGCAAACGAAAAGCCTCTCTAATTCGTTATTTTAGTAACTTTAAGAAATATTCAATCTAATCAACATGGCCCTTTCAAAAAGAAAAAAGACCTGGCTGATCATATTAGGTATCATTGTTGTGATATTGATTGCCCTAACATTATTTGCCAATAGGATACTGAGCAGCAAAGCAGATGCTCTTCTGCGAAAGCAAGTCTCTAAAATTGACACCACTACCTATATCATTGACTATGAAAAGATAAGGGTAAATCTGTTTAGCAGGTCTGTCAAGATCTTTGATATTTCAGTTACCCCTACAAAAGCCGCCCTGGAAAATGTAAAACGGAATCAGCTGGCAAAGCCGGTGTATGAAGTCAAACTTCAAAAATTGAGTGTTTCAGCAGTGAGCATTCTGAAGGCATTGAAGGGGAAAGAGTTTGATGTTGGAAGTATCAGACTGGATGAACCTGATATAACAGTTTACGGACATAATGAGATGTTTAAGGGAAAACAGGGAAATTCTTCAGGGAAGAACATTTTTTCTTCCGACACTATTGTTGAGACCGAAGTGAAAGAAGCTTCACTCGGTTTATTTACAATTAAAGATGCAAACATTCGATATATCAACCTCAGTAATGACAAAACTATATTAGAGACCAAGGCCCTGAATTTGACAGTTGAAGACATATGGCTTCATCATCCACCGGGTGACACGCTGTCACATGTGCTCGACCTGGAGGAGATTACGCTTAACCTGGGTTCCCATTCAATGGAGTTGCCGGGAGATTTTTACAGCCTTCGAACCGGGCCGCTGGATATCAGTTATAAAGACGGGGAACTCAGCCTCGATTCATTCCAACTGATCCCTGCATATTCAAAAGAACGTTTTGGAAAGGTATTTGGAAAACAAACAGATCGCTTCGATGTTTCAGCGGATAATATCAAGATCAGCGGCATCGTCTTCGACAGCTTGCTCAACAAGAAGTTCATTGCTGAAAATGTGCTACTCACAAGTCCCTCCGCAGATATATTTAGAGATAAGCGGATCGCCCGTGACATGAGTATTTTCCCAAAACTTTTTCAAACTTCACTGGCCAATTTAGCACTACCCCTTTTTATAAAAACTGTGAATGTTTCGAATGGCTATTTAAACTACCAGGAGATGGTGGAGCATGCAGAAAAGGCAGGGTCGGTCGTGCTCGACAAGCTGGAAGTTACTATAACCGGGATTTGTAATTATGCTGACTCCATCAAAAATGGACAGGCTATGAATGTTGAAGCTGATGCCATGTTGATGGGAAAATCTCCCTTTAAAGTCTACCTCTATCTACCTATCGGAAATAGAGATGAATATTTTACTTACCACGGGAGTGCAGCCACCTTCCCTGCAACTAACCTGAACCAATTACTCGAACCCCTTGTTTTTATTAAAGCTACTCAAGGAACAGTGACCGGTGTAAGCTTTTATGCCATGGCTATGCGTGATACAGCTGTGGGCCGCGTTGAATTTAAATATCAGGACCTGGCAATTGAGGTTATGAAAAAGAGCAAAGAGACTGAACAAGGAATAGAAAAGGAAAGCAAGTTTTTCTCTTTCTTAGCCCGGACAGTGATTCATAAATCCAATCCCATGCCTAACAAAGATACCAGGATCGCAAAAATGTCATTTATTAGAGATCCGAATAAGGGGTTCTTTAATTTCATCTGGAAAAATATACAGAATGGGCTGATCTATACCATCACGCCAGGTAAAAAGAAGTTGGAATCAGATATGAGTTGGCCAGACTTTAAATCCAACTGGCGAAAAACATTGCTTAGCGACTGGGAAAGTTTGCAAGTTCATAGTGAAAAGAAAAGAAAGAAGAAATAAGCATTTTGATGTTTATTCTGCCCTGATAACTTTTTCTGACATCATACGCTTGGTAATTTTCTTACCAAGACTTTTAAAAACCTTTTCGGAATCCAGGGGATTCAAAACTTTTGACTGACCACCCCAAACGACCATATCCCCCTTATTCTGGTATAAATTCGCATCGATCCGGAATGTCAGGTTAGGCTTCCGATAGTAATTTGGATTAGCAATAATCGGTAGATCGTGGTAATAATAAAATGAATAGTATTCATAATAATTATATGCAAATGGAGGAATAAGCTCCTGGGGCATGACAAACATATCGGTTTCTCTCACATTTACCATTCTAATGATCAGGAGGCCATCGGCTCCGACACTATCGAGTATACGCTCCACCGCACTGTAGAAATACATAGAGTCATATATCATCACATCCTGAGCTGCCACAGCACCAATGTTCTTTTTTTGCAGCGCTTCGACCACATTCGTTTCAAGCTGGGTGCGAAGTTCCTTATCAAAAAACTGACCCATAACTACCACCTTATGCAAAGGTGCTTTAAGGAAGCGTGTATCCTTCCAGACGGTTTTGACCTGAGCAAAACTGAATGCCGGGAGAAATATAAGTAACAGGAATATTTTTTTCATGGTTGATGTGGTTAAATCAGATAAAAACTAAAAACTTACAACTACTCACTAACTCAAAACCCAAAGCTTAAAACTCAACATAATATTAATCCTATCTGAAATAATAATTATAAATCGTATTCCCCGAACCTACAATCATGTTCAATTGTCCATCGCGGTTCAGGCTGCCGATGAGGATTTGTGTTTCCCCGATATGATCAGGTGTACTTAATAAATTGCCATTACGGTCGAATAGGTAGATCTTTCCACTGGTACCTGATACAACGCCTATGATCTTTTCACGGGATGAAACAGGAATGATCACCGGTGTTGAGTTGATCTCATTCTCAAATTCCCAGGAAAAGATCACGTTTTTAAAACGGTCAAAAACCTGGAGGACATTCCCATCAAGGTAGATAAAATCTTTCCCTCCCTTATTATTAAAATCTTCATACAGGAAATAATGATCCTCGCTGAACTGCCCAAAATCAGTTGTTTCAAGTCTACCGTTGGATTTAATATACTTCAGTTTCCCATCTTTATCGGTGGTCAGGATAATGCCTTTGTTGTTTGTTTCATTCACATAAAAATCTGATTGCAAAGCATTGACGAGGCTGGATTTCAGGTTTATCCTATCACTGCCTCGTCTATCGGTGATCTTCACATTCCCTTCATCATCAGCGATGATGATATAATCTTTCCCAGCTTGCTTCAGATGACAGACTGATTTACTAACCCCGGCTTTTGATAAAGGAGTTTTCCATCCATCCACTTTTTTCCCCTGGATGTCATAGTTGTAAACCCTGTTATCGTCATGGGCAAGCAGAATACGATAGTTCTTATCCCCATCGTAGTCGAAAACTGCCAGTCCGTTTGTGGCCTTATCCCTCAACTGGACAGGATAAGCCTCAACATCCCTGCCAAGGAGATCGATCAGGTAGATGCGGTTTTCAGTGTTGAATAAATACTGGATCTTGCCATTTTTAAAGTAATCAACCGTATGTACATCACTGATCACTTTTTCACCAATATTCAGTTTCCAGTCGATATTCCCATCATGATCAATCAAATACATATTGTTCAAGGTGTCAAAGGCAACGATCTTCAGGTTGTTGGTACGATGGTCTTTTACAAAATAAGGCTGACCATATACAGGAGCATCGAGATACACTTTCCATATTGACAGGTCTTCCTTGATGTATGATGGATTATGTTTAACATAAACACTGGTGAAGTACATATTATTCAAGGCTTTGAATTGCACAGCCAGTGCTTCAAAATTCTTTACCACTTCAGGATTGCGGTTTAAGAATCCTGCCAGGGGAACGGCCAGGGATTCGCTCAGTAGCCTGGTAGAATTCCTGATATTGAAGTAGCAAAAGATGTTTGACAAATCAGAAACATTGTCGACAAAACCTTTGAAATTTTCATTCTGTTCCAGTGTTTTCCCTGAAAGGAAGATATTGATAAAATTCTCGAGGCTTTTTGTTGAGTTGGCAAAGACAATATAATCTTCTATTCGTGTATAATAGTTCTTCTGAATAGCGGAGAAAAGACGACCATAGATAAGCGGGATCAGCTCCGGAACAGTGATTCGTCGGATGGTATAATCTCTGTAGTTACTTGTATACTGGCTTGAAGAGAGGGTGTTCAGTTGCCGGGAAGCAAGCTCAATATCAGCCGCATGTATCGCCACAAATGTGTTGGACGCATAATCCTCCAGGTGAGGATTGATCATGGCCAGGGCCAGCTCATATCCGACCCATGAAGTCATATATTCTTCCAGGTTTGGCCCATAACGATTTTTCAGGTTGCTGAGCTTTTGTTCCCTTTCTGTATAGACTCCTTCATTTTGAAGGAATCTGTTATTATCTCTATGCAAGTTCTCAAAATCACTAAAACCAAAGCTTAAGAGCATGGAGGTATTGTACGGAAGTATCCTGGTAATCTCTATTCTCTGTGGTTCCTGTCTTTGAAAAAGGGTCAGAAACTGGTTCAGCGTATCCACTGCTTCCGAATAGCCGTTCATCAATAGTTCATCGTTCTTGATAAGGAGGTCAATTTCTGACCATGCCCCGAAGTCAGGTAATATTTTCCTGTCGTGGAAATAGGTTGATGCAAAAACATTACGTGCAATTTCCGGCACCCGTTCGAAATTGATAAAGATGTTTGCATCCACATTTCTGCCAGATGTAAGCGCCACTTTTTCATAAAGGTCGCCAAAAGGCAGTGGTTTTTTCTGTTTGATCCGTTCCGCGCAGGCTTCAAGAATGCCATGGCTTGATCCTATCATGCACAACCCATGATCTATGCTGTAAAAACACATGCTCCCTGTACTGTCGTACAAGTGGTATCCATCCAATTGTTTGAATGATTGTGGGCTTTTCATCAGTTTCCCACCTGCCATTGCTTCAAATAGATAATCCAGGTCATCTTCAGAGGCTCCATATGGCCATACAAATAATGCACATACTGCAAGGCCTGCCGTATCTTCTGCGATGGCCAGATATATGTTGCCATCATCCAGCATTTCTGCGTATCCCATGCTTGATAACATAGAGTCTGCGATCTGAAAATTAGTCAGAAAGTCTCCGGCATCCCTGGTTTGCATCAGATCATTCCAAATATCATTCTTGCTGCTAAGTTCCCTTATTAATTTGCCTGGCTTATTCACTTTTATGAATGCACCGGTGTTAATCGGGATAGCTTCTTCGGGCCTTACTTCCGATCCGCCATATTTATCATAAAGAAAAAACGCACCTGCACTGATGAGCACCGCGAGTACAATCAGTGATCCATACGTTATCAATCTGGAATATCTTGACATGGATGTTTCCTTATTATCTCAAAAGTATAACAAAAAAGAGGCTGGAATATTTGATGAGTGCTAATTAAACTAACAGAATTATGTTAATTAAACTCTAAATTCTAATTACCTAAATTCTAAACAAATTCAAAATAAATAAATTCAAAATTCCAAACATTTTGAAAATTGGAGATTGGATATTATTTAGAATTTGGAGCTTGCAACTTAGAATTTAATCCTCAATTGCTCATTCATATTGAAACTTAAGCGATGGTATGGAGTAACGCCATGCTTATTGATGGCATCTTTATGATCGCGTGTAGGATACCCTTTGTTGCCGGCCCAATTATAGTTGGGGTATTCATCATGAATGGATTGCATAAAATCATCACGATAGGTCTTTGCCAGCACCGATGCAGCCGCTATGGCATAAAATTTTGCATCACCTTTCACTATGCATTCGTGAGGGATGTTCTTATAGGGATTAAAACGATTGCCATCCACCAGCAGGAACTCAGGTGTTTTTTTAAGCTTATCGATTGCCCTGTGCATGGCAAGGAAGGAAGCATTCAGGATATTGATCTCATCAATTTCAAGGTTATCAACTATGCCAACAGCCCAGGCTATGGCGAGCTCTTCGATCTCGGTTCTCAATGAAAGCCTTTGCTTTTCTGTCATCAACTTGGAATCATTCAGGGTCTTATTGTTGTACCCCCCGGGAAGTATAACTGCAGCAGCGTATACTGGTCCTGCAAAGCAACCTCTTCCCGCCTCGTCAAGTCCAGCCGTGATCACGCTTTTCCTATGGTAATGCTTTAACACTATTCGATTAATAAGTTATTTACAAAACTTAAGATATACCAGGCAATGATGTATATTTCAAGAAACCATGTCACTTTGCGTTTTACCGAGAGGTATCCGGCGATAAATATGGTAGTGGGAATACTAATCATCATCATGGCCATATGGAGGTCATCGATCAGATAGATCATAGATCCCAATCCTATGAAAACAAAATAGATGCTGAGCAGGATCATTTTACGGACCTTGATATTCCATTCATTCATTCTTGCTGCAGCAAAGAAAAATGTATCAAGAAAAAGTGCTAACATCATGCCCCAGATGCCATATTGAATGAGTGGAAGAGAAGTATTGAACTCAGGAACATGAGAGAACCAGTTAATATAAAGGCACCATTGCCCTTCAAGCATATTTGCCAGGAAATAATACAGAAAAAGGTATAGATAAACTGTAAACACACCTGCAACCGAAACAAAAATCATCCTGATGCTGAAAGTTCCGAATACAACAAATGACAGGATCAGTAGGATGATAAAGAATATGCCTGCAAAATGAAAAAGGGAAGCCAGGGCCAGTAAAAAGGCAGCAGAATAAACATCCTTGGTTGGATCGGGAGTGCCATAAGTACTCAGAATACGGTCAAAGGCCGGGATGATAAAGAATGCGGCACAGAGAACGGGGTTGAGGTTGAGGGCCAGTAATGACTGGCTCATGACCAGAACATAAATAAATGCCGTGATGAGGGAGTTCTTAGGAACGATCTCATGTTTGATGAGGATGTAGTTAAGATAAAAAGCTTCAATGATCAGCAATATAAAGCCCGTCAGTGCCAGCAGAAGTCCGTTGGCCGGCATAATCTCAAGCAACAACTGAAATAGCGGAGATTCAGGACCTGGAGAGACCAGGGGACAGGTATCAAGGCATGGCCGGATCCACAACCCGGCAGCCATCAATAGCAATAGTACATATTGAAGGTAAAAACTACTTTTGAAAAATTTGATTACCACCTCTTAATTATTATGTAAGGCTAATAAATTCCTATTGCAGGTCTTGCCCAAGATCCCTGCGATAATACTTTCCATCAAATTCGATAGCAGAAGCATTCATATATGATTGGCGCAAAGCATTTTCCATCGTATTTCCAAAGGACGTAACAGCAATGACCCGGCCTCCATCTGTAATCACCCTGCCAGTATCATCCGTTTTGGTGCCGGCATGGAAAATGAGGCTACCTTCGATGTCCTCCAGTCCGTTAATTTCTTTCCCCTTTTCATAAGCACCAGGATAACCACCTGAAACCAGCATGATGGCGGTTGCAAAACGAGGGTCAGCCTCAATACTTTCTTCTGCCAGAGTGCCATTTCCAACAGCAATAAAAAGTTTCAGTAGGTCTGTTTTTATACGGGGAATCACAGATTCGGCTTCCGGGTCACCCATACGCACATTATATTCAATTACATAAGGTTCCCCCTCAACATTGATCAGTCCAAAAAAGATAAAACCTTTATATTCGATCCCCTCATCTATCAAGCCTCTGACAGTCGGAGCAATGATGCTGTGTTCGACCTTTTGCATGAACTCATTGTCGGCAAAAGGCACGGGTGAAATGGATCCCATTCCACCAGTGTTCAGTCCGGTATCTCCTTCACCAATGCGTTTATAATCTTTTGCCGAAGGAAGGATTTTATAAGATTTCCCATCGGCAAGGACAAAACAGGAAATCTCGATCCCTTTTAAAAATTCCTCAATGACCACCTTACTGCTGGCCTTCCCGAACTTAGCATCTTTCAGCATTGCAGATAGTTCATTCTCAGCTTCCTGGAGCGAATCAAGGATCAATACTCCTTTACCTGCAGCCAAACCATCGGCCTTCAATACATATGGTGCTTTCATGGTTTTTAGAAAATCAAAACCTTTTTGAAGACTATCAAGGGAGAATGTGCCATAGGCAGCAGTAGGTATGCTGTGCCTACTCATAAATTCTTTGGCAAAATCCTTGCTTCCTTCCAGCATTGCAGCATGCTTTTCTGGCCCGATCACCATGATACTGGATAATTCGGCATCTGCTTTAAAAAAATCGTGGATGCCATCTACCAATGGCGCTTCAGGACCAACAACAAGCATATCAATGTTGCGGTCCAGAACAAAAGCCTTTACTTCATCATAATCATCAGTGTTTAGTCTCACATTTTCTCCATGATTTCCGGTGCCTGCATTTCCGGGCGATATATATAGCTTGCTAAGCAAAGGGCTTTGTGCAATCTTCCAGGCCAGGGCATGTTCGCGCCCACCGGCTCCAAGAATGAGAACTTTCATATGATACTTATTTACTGTTTAACACTTTTTCGATCACAGCCCATAGTTTATCGGCTGAATTTTCCCATGTGAAAAGCTTACGCCTTTCCCTCCCCTTTTCAATCAATACAGTTCTCAGTTCAGGATCCAATGCGATCTTTTCCAATCCACCTGCAATCGATTTCACCGAAAATGGATCTATGAGCACAGCCGCATCTCCTGCCACCTCGGGCATGGAGGTCACATTTGAGGTCAGGACAGGTGTATCGCAGCGAAAGGCCTCCACAATAGGTAGCCCGAAGCCTTCGAAATAACTCACATAGGCCATGGCAAGAGCTGAGGCAACAGCTTTATGTAATTCATCTGCTGTCATCCTTCCACTGAAAATAATTTCATGTTTATATTTCATCCCTTCATAAGCCTCCCGGATCTCTTTTGTCCAGTATTTCTTATTTCCAACCACGACCAATTTTATGTCGGTCTTATGCTGCTCTTTGAAGTAATCAAATGCCTGGAACAACCTGACCAGGTTCTTTCTTGGGTGCAGTGCTCCCACAAAAATAAAATATGGGCTTCCGTCACTCAATCGCTTGCGTGTATCAGCCTTGAGCGATTCCCCAAGGGGCACAAAATCTTCATTCACCCCATTATAAACCACACTTATCTTTTCGGAAGGAATATTATAAAGATTCATGATATCCTTCTTAGAGAACTCCGAAACCGTCACGAGTTGTTCAGCTTTCCGGGCATACTTTGGAAAGAAATGGCGATAATATTTCCTTTCGAGTGCAGGCAGGTCTTTGGGGTAATGTTCAAAATTCAGGTCGTGAAAGATGGGGATTGATGGTACTTTAGTCCTCAACGACAGATAGGCATCAGGCGATAGAAAGACATCAGCCTTGATTTTCTTTAGGATTCTTGGAACAGAACATTCAAACCAGATATAATACAGAAAAGGGTGCCTGGCCTGTGGCCGGGCGATCAGGGGAGTAATATTATCAGAAAAGATGAATCGCTCATCCCACTTGCGGTCGAAAATAAAGAAAAATTCATGTTCCGGGTGGGAGTTAGTAATACGCTTCAGCGTCTCGTACGCCACCCATCCAATGCCTTCCAGCTTATCAGGAAGAAGTAACCTTGTATTTACAGCTATTTTCAAACAACCTGGCTTAGTATGAATCGATCAAGTATTTATCATAAAATAAGGATTTAGCCGTTTTTATGATAATTTTGTACAAATTTATGGTTTTTTCCTTAAGGCATGAGGCTATAAATAAATAGGCTTTTAACGCCTTTGAATTGAAAGAGATGCAGCGGAAATTTGTCACTAATCTTATCCTTTTACTCTCCCTGAACCTGTTGATCAAGCCGTTCTGGATCCTTGGCATCGACAGATCGGTCCAAAACATGGTTGGTGAGGAAATGTATGGGTTCTATTTCGTGGTTTTCAATTTCTCTTTTTTATTCAATATTTTACTCGACCTTGGCATTACAAATTTCAATAACCGGAACATTGCCCAGCACAAGCATCTTCTTAACAAGCACTTTTCCGGTATTATTGTGGTCAGGTTCCTGCTGGCCTTTCTGTATGTCACCATCACATTTATTGCGGCCTTGCTTATTGGCTTCAAGGGGCAGCAGTTGTATTTGCTGGGCTGGATTGCCTTTAACCAGTTTTTATTGTCATCCATCCTTTATCTGCGCTCCAATATCAGCGGGCTGCTGATGTTGCGTACCGACAGCATCATTTCGGTTCTTGACCGAATATTAATGATTATTTTCTGTGCAGTACTCATTTGGGGAAACATCACCAGCCTGCCTTTTCGCATCGAATGGTTTGTATATGCGCAAACAGCCGCTTACTTATTAACAGCCATGATCGCACTCAGTATCGTGATGGTTAAGGCAAAGTTCAAGCGGATCTACTGGAGCTGGCCTTTCTTCGTCATGATTGTGAAGCGAAGCTTGCCTTTTGCCACCCTGGTATTGATGATGTCTTTTTATAACCGCATCGACCCAGTGTTGATTCAGCGCCTACTCCCATCACCAGAAGGAGATATACAATCAGGCGTTTATGCCAAGGCCTTCCGTCTTTTTGATGCATCCAATCAGATCGCTTTTCTTTTTGCGGTCTTGCTGTTGCCGATCTTTTCCAATATGATCAAGAACAACAAGCCAGTGGTACACATTGTCAAGCTCGCATTTTCACTCCTGTTTACAATATCAGTTACCATAGCTGTCAGTTCATTTTTCTATTCATCAGAAATCATGTCACTGCTATACCCGGGTCAGAACATCGAGGCAAGTAAGATCTTCAGCATCCTGATGTTTGGCTTCATTGCGGTATCCGGCATTTATGTATTTGGCACGCTGCTAACGGCCAATGGTAGCCTGAAATATTTGAATATCATCGCCGGATCAGCCATTGCCTTGAACCTTATCATTAACTTCATCCTGATTCCGCAAATACAGGCTATCGGTTCCGCCTATGCAAGCTTATCAGCACAATGCATCTCTGTTATCTTGCAGGTGATCGTAGTTCAGAGGGTTTTTAAGTTCAAGATTAACATCCCTTACCTGGCTTCACTCATCATATTTGCCGGTTTGGCAGGAATCGGAGCTTTTATCAGCACACTTATTCCCTTCAACTGGTACATTAACCTTCTTATACTGCTTGCTTTTGCTTTTATATTGTCCGCAACCCTCAGATTGTTCAGTATCAAGAGCTTTATCAACATCATTCGTGTAAGGGAAAGCGATCAGCCTGAATAACATTGTTCTTCCCTTGAAATTCTAAAAACCCTTACGAAGAACACAATAAATAAAGGCACCCTGCTTTATTACATTGGCGCATTGGAATAATTTTCCTAATTTTGACGCCTTTGTAAAGTTTTAGATTTAATATGATGGTAAGTAAGTTTGCAGAAAACAGCGACTTTGACTCTTCCGGATTTATCTACTTCGTGTATTTTTGGCGGAAACCATTGATCATCATTACCCTGCTTGCTCTATTTGCTTCTATATTGTTCTCTTCATCACTCTTTATAGATCCAAAGTATAAATCAACAGTAATTTTATTTCCGGTTGCGACTAATTCAATTTCCAAGGCACTTATGAGCCAGCAATCGGGAATCAAAGAAGATGTACTGGGTTTTGGTGAGGAAGAACAAGCAGAGCAGATGTTGCAAATCCTGAATTCGAATAAGATCAGGGACAGGATAGTGAGTAAGTTCAATTTGCTTGAGCATTACGGGATCAATCCGGAATCGAGTTATAAGTTCACACGCCTGTTGCGGGAATACGAGAGTAATGTCTCCTTCAGGCGAACGGAATATATGGCTGTAAAGATCAGCGTACTGGACACAGATCCCCAGATGGCTGCCGATATTGCCAATACTATTGCCGAGCTCCTTGACTCAACAAAAACTCAGATGCAGAAAGAAAGGGCCATGCAGGCTTTTTTGATCGTGGAGAAAGAATATCTTGATTTACAGAAGGATATCTCCAGCATTGTCGATTCGTTGAAGGTGATCGGTAAATTGGGTGTAAACGATTATGAATCCCAATCGGAGGTGATCCACCAGCAATTGGCTATAGCACTACGAAACGGTGATATGACCGCGGTAGCAGCCCTGGATGAGCGCCTCGATGTGCTCGCTGAATATGGTGGTGCATTTCTTTCGCTGAGAAACACACTGGAGTTTAAATCCGAACAATTAACATTGTTAAAAACAAAGTACCAGGAAGCCAAAGTAGATGCAGAGTCAGAACTCTCGCAAAAATTTGTGGTAAACTCAGCATATAAAGCAGAACAGAAATCATACCCGGTGCGCTGGATCATTGTAGTGGTCACTACGGTATCAACTCTGCTGCTGGCCTTACTGGCCCTTATCGTTGTTGAGAATTTCTCGAAAATCAAAAAAAAAAGCGTGAATTTTAAAATGTGGTCATTTGAAAATTTGTCCTTATTTAATCAGGAATCGCAAGCTCAAAAAAAAGAAGAAAAAAAAGAAAAAAAAGAAGAAAGAGAAAGAAAGTATTATCCAGGAAGAGAGGAAACCTCAACAACTGAATGAAGAACCGAAAATTGAAGAAGAGGTGGAAGAAGAAATATCAGACCCTCCTCCTGATGAAAAAACAAAAGTGCATGCTTCCAGCATGACAGAAACTAAGTCAATTAAAGAAAATAATTATAATAGCTCTGATATGAAAATGTATTACGACAACTCCAAAATAGCAGGTATATTGGTGAAGTGGTGGGTGCATATCTCAGTGATTGCAGTAGTAGCATTATTGCTAGGTATACTCTTTTCCAGTCCCATATTTATCACCCCAAAGTATAAGTCTTACGCTGTTGTCTATCCTGCCAATATAACAGCCTATTCTGATGAAAGTACAACGGAACAAATGCTCCAGCTACTGCAATCCAAAGATATTAAAGATAGCGTGATCAAGCAGTTTGACCTTGCCAAACATTACAAGGTAGATAGTAACTTCAAGTATTTTTATTCGACTATTTATTATGAATATGGTCAAAGTGTTAGCATAAATAAAACTCCATATGAATCGGTTGAAATAACAGTATTGGACAGAGACCCGATAATGGCCAACAACATGGTTAATTCTATTATTGCCTTTTACAACAAAAAGGTTAGGTTTACACATAATACAAAGTACCTTGAAGTCATCAAGATGTATGAAGCCATCATTGACAAAAAACAAGCGCACATTGATTCACTCAAACATCAGCTGTACCTTCTGAGTACTGAGTATGGACTGATCGATTATGATGCGCAGGCCCTAGAAATAACTAAAGGGTATTTACGAACTGTTATGGGTGCTACATCTACAAGCATCAATCAACGAGAAGTCTTGAGACTCAAGCAGAATATAGAAGAACATGGTGGTGATCTGATCGAGCTGGTAGAGTCGATCAAGAATGAGGCGCAGAACTTTTCTATGTTAAAAGTTGAATACGAGAATGCCGTTCGCTTTTATACAGATGAGTTAACATATGTAAATGTTGTAACTCCTCCATATCCATCCGATAAGAAAGCTTATCCTGTACGATGGTTGATCGTGGCCTTTACTTTGATCGCGACGATATTCCTGACCATCATCATTATTCTCATTATTGAGAGATACAGGCATCACTTCAGGTTTAAGAAATAATTTAATTCAACAGATTGAACCTGCTCGAGAAATATAAGGTCTATGTGGTCTATGCAGTGAGCATTGCATTTGTTGCATTGAACCTCTACCTGATCATCCAGGATAAATACTATGCCCTGCTTACGCCCATAGTGTTGATCTTCCTGTTTCTCTATATCTTCTCATTAGATAAACTGATTCTGCTGATCACATTTCTCACTCCCATTGCTGTCAACTATAAAGATCCTGAGCTCGGCATTGGGATCACACTCCCAACCGAACCCCTCATGTTTGGCGTATTGGTAATATTTATCTTAAAACTGTTCTACGACGGAGGTTTCAACAGGAAGATCGTCATGCACCCGGTGAGCATTGCCATTCTTATTAACCTCGTATGGCTTGGCCTGACAACCGTAACCAGTGAAATCCCGATGGTATCAGTAAAGTTCCTGATGGCCAGATTGTGGTTTGTTGTGCCGTTCTACTTTATTGGCATTATTATCTTCAGGAACGTTAAAAATATCAAGTTATTTAACTGGCTTTATGTCCTGCCACTAGTGGCAGTAATCGTTTACACTTTAATTAATCATGCCGGCTATGGCTTTGATAAGCCATCCAGCAACATGGTTATGAAGCCATTTTACAATGACCATACGGCTTATGGTGCTGTGCTGGCCATGTTCCTTCCCTTCTTTTTCGGCTTCACCATAAGCAAGAATTATACGAACTCCCAGAGACTCGGAACTTTCATCATCCTTTTCATGCTGGTTTTAGGAACAATCTTCTCCTACAGTCGTGCTGCCTGGATCAGTATTGCTTTCGCCTTGATGGTTTATGGGATCATTGCCCTGAAGATCAAGTTCAGGTGGGTGCTTATTGGCACCATCGCTCTGGCAGGCTTGTTCTACATGTTTTCATTCCAGCTTATCGACAAGCTGGAACGGAACAAACAGGACTCTTCAACAGACTTTGTGGAGCATATCCAATCTATGTCCAATATCTCTTCAGATGCCTCCAACCTTGAACGCATCAATCGATGGAATTGTGCAATAAGGCTATTTAATGAGCGCCCGTTCTGGGGCTGGGGACCGGGAACATACCAGTTTGTGTATGCCCCATTCCAGCGTTCCAAGGAAAAAACGATCATCAGTACCAATGCCGGTGATATGGGTAATGCCCACAGTGAATATATCGGTCCTCTTTCCGAGTCGGGAATATTGGGAATGCTAACATTCCTGGCCATCGTGATTGCGGTAAGCATCACAGGGCTTCGTGCTTATAAAAATGCCAGTTCTAAAGAAGCAAAACTGATCAGTTTGCTTGTGCTACTTGGTTTAATGACATACTTTGCCCATGGTATGCTTAATAACTTCCTCGATACTGACAAAGCATCGGTTCCTTTCTGGGGATTTATCGGGATATTGGTTTCTCTGGACCTTTATCATACCAAGAAGAAGAAAGAGATTTCAGAAGAATAGGCACTTGAAGATCGAACAGAGAAAAACGAAGAGCGAAGATCGATTTCAATTCGTTATTCAATACTCGGTCCTCGATTTTCGATCCTCTACAGATGACGCACTTTTTCCCAGATTTCTGGTAGTTTTCTGATGAGTGCAAGCTCCCGCCAGGCTTTTCTGGCTTCCATGGCAGGGCGTCCGAAATAAACTTTACCTCCTTCAAGAGATTTGTCAGTTCCGGATGTTGCCAGCATCACTGCGCCTTCTCCGATAACAATGTCTTTATCAATTACCACATCAGCCCAAATAATAACATTGTCTTCGATCTTTGTTACTCCGGCTATGGCCGTAAATGAACCGATCAGGCAATAACGGCCAATCTTTGTATCATGACCTACCTGTACATGATTATCGAATTTTGTGTATTCCCCTATACTGGTGTCGCCGGTAACCCCTTTGTCGATGGTTGTATTTGCACCTACTTCAACATGGTCGCCAAGTATCACACGTCCTACGGAATTGAACTTAAGGGTTTCTCCCTTTCGTTTCTGAAAATAAAAGCCATCAGCCCCAATCACACTACCGGCATGCAATACTACATGATCACCTAATATGCAGTTGTCATACACAACAGCATTGGCATGGATCAGGCAATTTCTTCCAAGCTTCACATTGTTTCCGATAAAAGCACCTGGTTGTATTACAGTGCCCTCCCCTATGTTTGCTGAAGGGCTTACCATACTACTTGCAGATTCAAAAGGTCTGAAGATTTTTCCAACCTTATTAAAATCCATAAAAGGGTCTTCAGAAATAATCAGTCCCTTGCCCTTCGGACATTCAACATCTTTATTGATAAGTATCGTAGTGGCATTAGAATTCAGTGCTTTATCGTAATACTTCGGATGATCAACGAAGGTCAGGTCGCCTTTTTCAACCATATGGATCTCGTTCATGCCAGTAACAAGGTGGTTTGGGTCACCGATAAATCTGGCGTTGAGATAATCAGCAAGTTCCTTAAGGCTTTTAGGTTCAGAAAATTTCATGATGTGCGTTTTTCTCCCACGGCCTGAATACGATAAATTGTTCAGGCTGGATCATTATTTAGTGCAAAGATATAAGTTTAAGCTTTGACCCTTTCGGAGTATTCACCTGAGCGGGTATCAACCTTGATCAGGTCGCCGGTATTGATGAACAAAGGGACTTTCACGTTGGCACCGGTCTCCACCGTTGCATCCTTCATTACGTTGGTTGCAGTATTTCCTCTTTCACCCGGTTCGGTATAAGTGATTTCAAGCGTAACATAGGCCGGAAGATCACAGCCCAGGTAGGATTCAGATTCAGTATGGTAAGCAATATCCACTTCCTGTCCTTCTTTGAGAAAGTCAGCAGCAGAGATCAACTCTTTCTCAAGCTGGATCTGGTCGAAGGTTTCCTGGTTCATAAAGTGGTAGGCTTCTCCATCAGTATAGAGGTATTGATACGGACGTCTTTCAACCCTTTGAATATTGATCTTCACCCCTGCATTAAATGTATTTGGAAGCACCTTCCCTGTTTTTAGATTCTTCAGCTTCGTCCTAACAAAAGCGGCGCCTTTTCCAGGTTTAACATGCTGAAATTCTACTATTGTAAATAACTCCCCGTTATATTCAATGATCAATCCGTTTTTGAAATCTGCTGTCGTAGCCATATGCTGATATATTTTTTAGTCTTGTTTCTGGAATTTACTATAACCTTTCATGATCCCCCTTGTTGATCGCTGGATGAATGCAAGGATCTCATCACGCTCAGGTGTTGCAGGCAAATCTGCTTCAATAACGTTCACAGCCTGCGATACATTTTGACCACGCAGATAGATCATGCGATAGATCTCCTGGATCTCTTTGATCTGGTCACCGCTAAAGCCGCGCCTCCTCAGGCCTATTGAATTAACCCCGACATATGAGAGCGGCTCCCTTGCTCCTTTAGTAAACGGAGGAACGTCTTTACGAACCAACGCGCCACCGGAGATCATTGAATGTTTTCCGATCTGTACAAACTGGTGTACTGCAGCAAGACCACCTACAATGGCAAAGTCATCAATCATTATGTGGCCTGCCAGTGTAGCAGCATTGGCAAGGATCACATTGTTGCCTATGATACAATCGTGAGCTACATGCACGTAGGCCATCAGCAGGCAGTTGTTTCCAACCACTGTTTCATAATTGGCTTTGGTACCCCGGTTGATGGTAACATACTCCCTGATGGTAGTATTATCACCGATCTTGACAATTGTTTCTTCGCCGTCGAATTTCAGATCCTGAGGGATGGCAGCGATTACCGCACCGGGAAAGATCCGGCAATTTTTACCGATCCTTGCTCCCTCCATGATGGTAACATGGGATCCGATCCAGGTGCCTTCTTCAATGATGACATTTTTTTCGATATTGACAAATGGCTCGACTACCACATTATTGGCAAGTTTTGCTTGAGGGTGTACGTATGCTAGCGGTTGGTTCATCAGATTAGCTTATTCGTTATTATCTTCTTTTTTTGTTATCGAAGCCATCATCTTAGCTTCCATCACTACTTTGCCATCCACGTAGGCTTTACCTTGCATGATGGCTATACCCCTGGTTACAGGTTTCAGTAACTTATTATGGAAAATAATGGTATCTCCTGGCCTGACCACTTTCCTGAATTTGACTTCATCGATCTTCAGGAAAAGTGTAATATAATTTTCCGGATCAGGAACAGAATGCAGGATCAGGACGCCGCCTGTCTGAGCCATGGCTTCGACCTGGATCACACCTGGCATAACCGGATTCCCGGGGAAATGCCCAACAAAAAACGACTCATTCATTGTTACATTCTTCATCCCAACAATATAGTCATCTCCCATTTCCATGATCTTGTCAATGAAGAGAAATGGAGGACGATGTGGAAGAAATCGTAAAATGTCCATGATATCGAACAAAGGCTTTTTGTTCATGTCAATTGAAAATGATGCATCCATTTTTTTTACTTTCTTGGAAATATGTTTTTTAATAAGTTTTCCTAATTCAACATTGGCAGCATGCCCGGGTCTCCTGGCGATAATGTGGGCCTTAATGGGTTTCCCCAGCAAGCTAAGATCACCAACTACGTCAAGCAGCTTGTGGCGGGCAGGCTCATTGCGGTGATGCAGTTCAAGGTTATTCAGTATCCCATCCTGCATCACATCTACCCTGGGTTTATTGAAAAGATCGGCAAGCCGGTTAAGTTCCTCTTGAGAAACCACCCTGTTCACAAATACAATAGCATTGCTGAGATCACCGCCTTTGATCAAATTGTTCTGTAGCAGGAATTCAAGCTCATGCAGAAATACAAAAGTTCTTGAATCAGAGATTTCTTCTTTAAAATCTTTTATGTCTTCCAGGACTGCATACTGTGTTCCCAGCACCCTGGTCTCAAAATTGATCATCACCGATACTTTAAATGTATCGTTCGGAATGGCAATCAATTCTACCTTATTTTCTTCATCTTTATAAACGATGTTCTCCCGGATCTCGATGTATTCCCGTTCTGCATCCTGTTCAACGCATCCGGCTTCCATGATGGCCTCAACAAAGTACTTTGAACTTCCATCCATAATCGGAGGCTCACTTTGGGTAAGGTCGATCATCAGGTTATCAATACCCAGCCCTGTGACAGCAGCCAGCACATGTTCACATGTATTGATGCTTGCCCCATTATGTTGCAATGAAGTTCCCCTGGAAGTATCAACTACATACTGTACATCGGCATCAATTACGGGTTGGCCATCTAGATCGACCCTCCTGAATTTTAAACCGTGCCCTGCAGGTGCAGGATTAAAGGTAAGCGTAACATCATTTCCTGTATGAAGTCCCGTTCCTTTTACAGATGCAATCTTTTTTATTGTACGTTGCTTTTCAGTCATATGCGGCCATCGAGCGCTTTTTCAGAATTTTGGCAAAAGTAATAAAAAATGCGATAAGGGATAGGAATAAATTGCCATGCGGGTACAAGGTGCATGGTACCGGGTGCAGGGAGCGTTATATTGCGAAAATACTAATCAGGGCAGCACACATCTTCTCCACCCACTTTTTTCTCCAGATCATCGAGTCGGTCGACGATTTGCTGTAAGTTCTTAAAGTGAATATAGGATTTCATATACTGTCGGAGGTTGATGGCCGGTGAGCCCATGATGACCTCACCATCCTTCACACTGGAAGGGATTCCTGACTGGGCCTGGATCTTTACATTATCCCCTATCTTAATGTGTCCGACGATACCCACCTGTCCGCCGATCATACAATTCTTCCCTATTTTGGTTGATCCCGACACGCCGGTCTGAGCAGCAATCACAGTATTTTCGCCGATCTCCACATTGTGTGCGATCTGTATGAGGTTATCCAGTTTCACGCCCTTATGGATTACAGTAGAGCCAATCGTTGCTCTATCGATAGTAGTATTTGAGCCTACCTCCACATTGTCTCCAATAATGACATTACCGGTTTGGGCCACCTTCACATATTCTCCCTTCTCATTGGGGGCGAAACCAAAACCATCACTGCCAATGATTACCCCGGAATGAATCGTACAATCTTTTCCAAGTATTGTATCATGATACAACCTGGCCCCGGCAAAAATCGTGCTCCTGTCGCCAACCGTTGAGTGATCTCCAATGTATGCATGAGGGTAGATCTTGGCATCTTTTCCAATAACCACATCTTTTCCAATAGAGGCAAACTCACCAATATAAACGCCTTCACCGAGCTTAGCCGTTTCATGAATAAATGCCTGATCACTAATACCATTCTTTTCAAGCTTCATCTTGTTGTATAGCTCAAGCAGGGATGCAATGGCCAGGTATGGGTCTTCAACCCTGATCAGGGTAGCCTTTATCTTTTTCTCAGGCTTAAAATCTTTGTTGACGATCACAATATCTGCACCGGTAGTGTAAATGAACGATTCATATTTGGGATTGGCCAAAAAGCTCAGGCCACCATTTGCTTCTTCATCAATTTTGACAACTCGGCTGATGAATACTTCAGCATCCCCATCAACCTGTCCGCCAATTGTTTCTGCTATCTGTCGGGCTGTAAATTCCATATTCTTTTGTTTCGTACAATGATAATACTAATTCAACTTCAGGGAGCCATATATTCACGCGATTTATAAACAATCCCTGAACTCTTTCGGGTAACATAAGAAATGCCTCGTTACTGTCTTATGCAAGACCATAATATTCAACTGATCACTGGCACCGGCAATGTCAATCACTTCACCGGATTTAAAATGGATATTGATCTTATCACTTTGGGGGTGGTACGCATGATTTTCTGTAGTGTCGGAGATGATAAAGTATTCTGCTTCCTCCTCAGATATGCCGTATTTTTTGATAATTTCATGTTTTATCCGCTCAACCCTGTCTTCATCAAAGGCCTCAACCTGCATATCTGTACTAAACAACTCTCTGTTCACCAGCATATTGCATAAGCGCGATAATACAGGGTCTTCAGATGCAACCCATGTCTTGATGGTCGCATAGATATCAAAATCATCAAGCTCAGAGAATTGTTCTATAACCGAAGGATCGTGCAATAATTCGTTTTTTCCGATGGGCGTTTTTAAAAAGAAGTTTAGCACTGGAGTGGCAAAAAGTGTTTCACCTCGCATGCTCAGTTCGCGGGCACGCCTGAGGATCTTTATCAGCATGTTCTCCGAAGCAAGCACCGTTTTATGAAGGTAAACCTGCCAATACATCAACCTGCGGGCGATAATGAATTTCTCTATGGAGTAAATTCCCTTTTCTTCCACCACCAGCTTATCATCAACAACAAAAAGCATTTTTATGATCCGCTCTACGTTTACCACCCCTTCCGAGACCCCGGTATAAAAGCTGTCGCGCTTGAGGTAATCCAGTCTGTCCATGTCGAGCTGACTTGAGACCATTTGATGAAGGAACTTCCGATCGCAGGTATTTTGAAATATGCTTATAGCCCCGTTTAATTGACCTTCAAAAACCTCATTCAATTTGTCCATATAAAAACGTGAGATCATCTCATGATCGATATTTTCTACGATAGAATGCTCCAGGGCATGTGAAAAGGGGCCATGGCCTATATCGTGAAGCAGGATGGCAACAGCTACATCCAGGGCTTCCTGCTTATCGATCTCCACCCCCTTGATGCGCAAGGCATGGATGGCCTGATTCATCAGGTGCATGGCTCCGATCGAATGGTGAAAGCGGGTATGAAGAGCCCCCGGGTATACCATATCGGTCATGCCAAGTTGCCTGATCCTTCGCAAGCGTTGAAACCAGGGATGTTCGATGAGGTCAAACAGCAAAGGATTACCCACTGTTATGAAACCGTAAACCGGGTCATTGAAGATTTTTCTGCCGTTAAAAGAGGAATGCCGCACCTGATGTCTTATTTTTGTATGAGGAAATTGCTCCCTGATACAATAATTCACTGAAAAATACATTTCAATAATACGACTTTTTTTTTGAATGACCTTTCAGATGGGAGCTCCCCGGGCAGGTATAAACACAACAACAGATATGGAAAACATTAGTATTTTATGGGCAGATGATGAGATTGACCTGCTAAAACCGCATATACTCTTTCTTGAACAGAAGGGATACGAGGTAGTGACCTCCAATAACGGCGATGATGCCATGGATTTTATCCGCAAACGTCCCTTCGACATTGTTTTTCTTGATGAGCATATGCCGGGTATGTCAGGGATAGAGACGCTGGCAGAGATCAAAGCCATTTATCCTAATCTTCCGGTGGTGATGATCACCAAGAGTGAGGAGGAGTCTATTATGGAGGATGCTATTGGATCCAACATCTCCGACTACCTGATCAAACCGGTGAATCCCAATCAAATTCTGCTTTCGCTGAAGAAAAACCTGGAGAATAAGAAACTCATCAGCGAAAAAACCACCATGGCCTACCAACAGGAGTTCCGTACCATTGGAATGGACATCTCCATGGGTCTCAGTCATGATGAATGGATTGAGATGTATAAACGTATTGTCAGGTGGGAACTTGAACTGGAGAAGACCACCGATGATAATGTCATCGACATCCTGAATATGCAAAAGAATGAAGCCAACCAGGTATTCTCAAAATTTGTAGAAAAAAACTATCGTGACTGGATAAGTGGCCAGAGTGACGACCGCCCGGTGATGTCGGCCAATCTGTTCAAAGACAAAGTATTTCCTGAAGTTAAAGAGGGTAAGCCCTTATTTGTTTTGCTGATTGACAACCTCCGCTATGACCAGTGGAAAGCCATACAACCTAGGATAGAAGAGTTTTACCGGGTTGACAAGGATGAGATCTATTACAGTATTCTGCCAACCACAACGCAATATGCCCGGAATACGATATTTTCCGGACTCATGCCGTCGGAGATTGAAAAACGATTTCCACATTATTGGACTCCGGAAGAGAGTGAAGGAAGCAAGAACCAGTTCGAAGCTGAGCTTTTAGGAGAGCAGTTGAAACGCCTGGGAAAAAACCTGAAATACGGCTATAATAAAGTGCTCAACCTCGATGCCGGGAAAAGGCTTGCAGATAACCTTTCTAATTTCTACCAAAATGACCTGAACGTGATCGTATATAACTTTGTCGACATGCTTTCACATGCCCGTACGGAGATGGAGATCATCAGGGAACTGGCCGACGATGAAGCAGCATACCGCTCCCTCATGTTGTCATGGTTTGAACATTCATCCCTTTTGGATATCATCAAACAACTGGCCGAAAAGCAACTCCCTGTCATCATCACCACCGACCATGGTTCAGTAAAAGTTGAGGATCCCGTGAAAATCGTCGGCGACAGGAACACCACAACAAACCTGCGCTATAAGTCAGGCAAGAATCTGAACTATGAAGCCAAAGAAGTTTTTGTTGCCAGGAACCCAGGGGAGATCTTTATGCCACAAACCAATGTGAGTACTTCTTATGTATTTTGCAAGAACAATGACTTTTTCGCTTATCCAAATAATTACAACTATTACGTGAAATATTACAGGAACACTTTCCAGCATGGCGGTATCTCTCTCGAGGAAATGTTGATCCCGATCATCAGTCTGAAGCCAAAACCATAAAGCATGGAACAGCTTTATCATTGTCGTACACTTGACGAACTTGACGGAATAGCCACCGAGATCCTCAGCACTTGTCCTGGTCCGGGGCTTTATGCCTTGTACGGGGAGATGGGAAGTGGCAAAACCACCCTGATCAAGAGCTTTTGCAAGTCACTTAACACTACTGACAATGTGACCAGTCCCACTTTTGCCCTTATTAACGAGTACCAGACCGAACATTCCGGCCCTGTTTATCATTTTGATGTTTACAGGATCAAAAAGCTTGAAGAAGTGATGGATCTCGGCTATGAAACCTACTTTTACAGCGGGAATTACGTCTTTGTGGAATGGCCGGAATTGATAGAGGAACTTTTACCTGAAAATTACGTATACATTCAGATCAGGGAAGTGGAAGATGGAAGGCGGGAGATCCTTGTAAAATGCTGATGCTATGGAAAATGGAACTCAGGGGTTTTCAAACTACTCTCATGCGGAGCAGCTGCTACCGCAGGAAGAGATGCTGGAGGTATACCGGGGCAAGAAGAATTTGATCATTGGAATCCCGAAAGAGATTACTTTTCAAGAGAACCGGGTACCCCTGACACCCGAATCCGTACTTTTTCTATGTGGGCATGGCCACCGAGTTTTGATTGAAGCAGGTGCCGGTAATGCCGCTCATTTCACCGATCATGATTATAGTGAAGCTGGTGCGGAGATTGTGTATAGTGCGGAAGAGGTGTATAAATCCCCAATCATCCTGAAGATCGCCCCTCCTACCCATGAAGAGATCGACTTATGTGCCCCGGGAAGCGCATTGATCTCTGCCTTGAACGTGAACGGAAGGGATAAGGAATTTTTTAAAAAGATCGCTGCAAAAAAACTCACGACACTGGCCTACGAACTGATCCGCGATAATACTGGATCATTTCCGGTAATCAGGGCGATGAGTGAGATAGTTGGAAACACTTCCATCCTGATCGCTGCCCGTTATCTCAGCCATCCTGAATATGGCCGTGGGGTAATGCTTGGTGGTTTTCCGGGCATTGCACCAACAGAAGTGGTCATCCTGGGTGCCGGCACAGTAGGTGAAAATGCAGCCCGCATCGCTCTTGGAATGGGTGCCCTTGTCAAAGTCTTCGACGGGTCTATCGCTAAATTGAGAAGGATACAAAAACACCTGAATAATAGGATCTATACTTCCGTTCTGCAGCCCAAGTTATTACAGGAAACCCTTCAAACTGCCGACATTGTGATCGGTGCCATCCGTGCTGGTGAAGGTAAAACTCCCTGTGTGATCAGCAAGGATATGGTGAAACGAATGAAATCAGGTTCAGTCATCATTGACGTTAGCATAGACCAGGGCGGATGCTTCGAAACCTCAAAAATTACCAATCACAATGACCCGGTTTTCAAGGAATATGATGTGACCCATTATTGTGTGCCCAATATCGCAGCGAGTGTACCATATACTGCATCTTTTGCACTGAGTAATTTCTTCACCCCTGTGTTGATGAAGATCGGTGACGCTGGCGGGCTCGTCAAACTGCTTAAAACTGATTATCCCATCAGTAAGGGAGTATATATTTTCAATGGGGCCATCACTAACAAGCATATCAGTGAAACATTCGACCTTCCTTTCAGGGATATTGAATTACTGATCTCAGCCATGTAAGCCACCTCCACATGCCAGATTCTGACAATATCATCTATGCCAGTCCTGATAATCTCAGGGAGGTTCTATCAGAATATATCGGTGAAACCGAAAAGAATTTCTTCCTCACGGATGAGAACACTCAAAAGTACTGTTATCCACTAATACTGAAACTTTTTCCCAATCTGAAAGATGAGCAGGTGATTGTTATCGATGCGGGAGATGATTCGAAAAATGTAATCAGTTTAAACCACATCTGGGGTTTTCTACAGCATCATAGAGCGGACCGTAATAGCATCTTAATCAATCTTGGTGGCGGAATGATCACCGATATCGGGGGCTTTGCAGCATCAACTTATAAGCGCGGAATTCCATTTGTGCACATCCCTACTTCCTTATTGGGGATGGTAGATGCGGCAATCGGGGGCAAGACTGCCATCAACCTTAGCAAAGTGAAGAATCAGGTTGGAAGCTTTGCCCGTGCAGAAGCAGTAATTATTTATCCTCAATTTCTGAAGACACTGCCCGACGAAGAAATGCTTTCCGGCTATGCGGAGGCCGTCAAGACTGCCCTTGCTTTTGACAAAGTGCTTTTCGAAAAGCTCGTAAAAACAGAATATAGCGCTTCTATTGATGACGATGTCATCAGAAAGGCAGCCAGCATCAAAAAGGAGGTAACACAAAAAGATTTTCGTGACCAGTCCCGGCGCCAATGCCTGAACTTCGGGCATACCATCGGCCATGCGCTTGAATCATTGTATATGAGCTTTGGCAGTGAGCTGAAGCATGGGCAGGCCGTAGCAGCAGGAATGATATGTGAGGCATTTATATCAGTGCAGCTTTCCGGGCTCCCGGAAGAAGAAATGAAGCAAATTGAAGCTTATATTTTAATGACCTTCCCGAAAGTTGAATACAGGATGAAAGATATTGAAGGCATTATCGCCCTAATCAGGCATGACAAAAAGAATTTCCGGGACAAGATCCGAATGTCCTTGCTCAAAGACATTGGAAGATGTAACTTTGGGGTAGCTGTTCCAGAAAATGTCATCAGGGACAGCCTCAAATATTATTTGTCATAAGCATGTCAACAATCACAATAAGCGCACCTACAAAATTCCTCAAGGGAAAGATTTTATTGCCACTTTCCAAAAGCCTCAGCAACAGGGCTTTGATGATCTCAGCAATCAGCGGTGGCATTGTTGATCCCGGCGAATTATCTGATGCTGATGATACGGTTTTACTGCAGAAACTGCTTCAGCAGATAGATAATAAGAAGAACCCTATTCTTAACGCAAGGAATGCCGGCACGGTGTTCCGATTTCTAACAGCTTATTTGGCCATCACTCCCGGAGAGTGGATCCTCGAAGGGGATGAGCGAATGAGGCAAAGACCCATCGGGCCGATTGTAAACGCATTACAGGAACTTGGTGCTGAAATTAAATACCTGGGAAAAAATGGTTTCCCTCCCCTCCAAATAAGCGGAAAAACGCTGAAAGGCGGATCAGTCAGTATTGATCCCGGAATGAGCAGCCAGTATATATCAGCATTAATGATGATCGGCCCTATGCTCGAAGATGGCCTGATCCTGGGTTTAAAGAATACCTCACCATCGATCCCATATATTTTGCTTACATCCAATTTAATGAAAATGGCAGGTGCAGAAGCTAACCTGGCCTTCCCCATAATCCATGTGCCAGGAAACGGGTATAAAGAATCTGAGCTTTTTGGAGAAGCAGATTGGTCGTCGGCTGCCTATTGGTACCAGGTGATGGCCCTGTCGGAGGGAGGTGATTTGTTTCTTAATGGACTCCGGGAAAATTCAAAACAGGGAGACCGGAAGCTGACAAAATACTTTAAAATGCTTGGTGTTGAGACACAATACGAAGATGGTGGTGTCAGGATCCATAAAACCCGTACAGATAAACTTTATATCAATATAGACCTATCTTCAAATCCCGACTTGGCTCCTTCACTGATCGTGACTTCGGCTGCCCTGGGATATGATGGATACTTTCTTGGGCTCTCTGCATTGCGAATCAAAGAATCGGACCGGCTAGAGGCCCTTGCCACTGAGCTAGGAAAGGCCGGTATCAATTGCACTGTTTATGATGACGAATTATCTTTTGAGCCGCAAAAAATGAATATCACCTCACCATTCAACACATACAATGACCACCGCCTTGCCATGGCCTTCGCACCCCTGGCTGCATTAGGAGATCCCGTTACGATTAACAATGCCGAAGTGGTGAGTAAATCTTATCCGGTTTTTTGGAGCGAACTCCAAAAAGTGTTGGGTGTTGAGTTTTGAGTGTTGGATGAATTACTTCTTCTATCTTCTATCCTCTTCTTATATCATCTATCGCCTTCATATATCTCCTTCGTCCTTCTCAATTGAATCGGTTGAATCTGTTAAATCGATTGAATCTGTTAAATCAGTTGAATTGGTTGCCCCTCGACTCCGCTCGGGATGACAAGCGGTTGAATTGGTTGAATCTGTTGCACTGGTTTAATTGTTTGATTTTACCCGGTATTTTCGTATTTTTATACATACCAATAAATTCATGCGACATAGCGGCGGCAATTGGGTTTTATCCTCATTTTAAAGAAACATTAAGCTCTATTTAATGTTACTTGTATAAATTAAAAGATATGAATAAGACAATCCTCGTAGTGGGTGCAAGTGGAGCAACTGGCAGATGGCTGGTAGCCGAGATGCTCAATCGCGGACATAATGTCAAAGTGGTTGTGCGATCACCTGAAAGTTTACCTGACTCCATTAAGAACCATGACCGCCTGACAGTGATCACAGCAAGCGTTCTGGACTTGACCGACGAAGAGATGGCATTACATGTTGAAGGTTGCTACGCAGTGGCTTCATGCCTGGGTCACAACATGACCTTTAAGGGTTTATTTGGCAAACCACGCCGGCTCGTAACAGATGCGACCCGGCGACTATGTGAAGCCACGAGGGCAAACAAGTCGGATGAGTTAACCAAGTATGTACTTATGAATACAGTCGCTAACCGTAATCGTGACCTCAATGAACCAATTTCGTTTGCCCACAGATGTGTCATTGCGTTACTTCGACTATTTCTTCCTCCACAACCGGACAATGAAGGGGCTGCAGAATATTTAAGGACCCAGATTGGTCAAAAAGATAATGCCATCGAGTGGACTGCAGTTCGTCCGTCATCATTAATTGATGAGGAAAACGTATCAGAAATCGAAGTATATCCTTCACCGATCAGGAGCATCTTAAAAGATGGTAAAATCAGTCGGATCAATGTTGGTTACTTTATGGCAGATCTTATCACAGATGAAGAGACCTGGAACAAGTGGAAGGGGCAAATGCCTGTGATTTATAATAAGGAATCTTCATCTTAGGTATAGAGGAGAGTGTATCAGAGTGACTTATTAAAAATATGATGTCCGTCCATGCAACATCCTGCAACACACGCTCCCCCAACCTCGCACCCACCCGGTATATGGCACCAGGCATCCGGCACCTGATTTCTACCACCCGCTGGCTAAAACGTCGATAATATGAATCGTTTTGATCGGAAGCTTATTCTTGCTAATATAACCTTGCAAATGCATCAGACAGGAAGCATCAGCTGACACTATGTATTCAGCACCCGTAGCAATGGCATTTTCAACCTTTTGTTCGCCCATTGCAGCAGAAATGGGCTCATTCTTTACGGCAAAAGTGCCACCGAAACCACAGCAAACTTCCTTTTCTTCCATTTCCACAAGCTGCAGGCCTTTGACATTGGCCAGCAAGGTGCGGGGTTCATCCTTCAACTTGTATTCACGTAAGGCGGCACATGAATCATGATAAGTAACCGTGTGCATAAAAGAGGCCCCAACATCAGTTACCCCGAGCTTGTTCACCAGGAAATCGGTGAATTCATAGATATTCTTCTGCAATTGTTTGTATTCAATATGCAAAGAGGTATTGTGAAAAAGTTCCGGAAAGTAATTCTTAACGTAAGAGGTGCATGAGGCTGTAGGCCCCACAACCGGCCTGTTATTAGGGAAATCCTTAATGAACTTCTCCCCTATGGCCTTTGCCTCTTCCCAGAATCCGCTGTTAAAAGCCATCTGCCCACAGCAGGTCTGGTTGGTATTATACTCCACCTTATGTCCCAGCTTTTTTAATATACGGATCATGTTAAATCCCGTCTCCGGGTAAAACTGATCAATAAAGCAAGGGATGAAGGCGTCGATGGTCATGATCGTAATTTAAAGAGCAAAAATATGAAATTAAACTTTACTAGTTCGAAATAAGTTTCTGGCTACTGGTTACTTGTGGCTGGTTGCTGGGTACTGCCTATTGTCAACACACCTAACACCTAACACTAGTTTTTGTAGGTTATCCACTTCCACAGCTCCCGATAGCTCACCTTTTTTCCATACATAAGAATACCTATCCGGTAGATGCGCGAGGCGAACCAGGTAGTTAAGATAAATCCGAGGATCAGCAAAGCACCGGAGATCCAGATCTGCTCTATCGGGACACCAAATGGGATGCGGGCCATCATGACTATGGGCGAAGTAAATGGTATCATGGAGAACCAAAGGGCCAGCTGCCCATCAGGATTATACATGGCCATATTGGCCACGATGAAACCAAAGAAAAGCGGGATGGTTACCGGCATCATAAATTGCTGTGTATCGGACTCACTGTCGACTGCCGATCCTATGGCAGCAAAAAGTGCTGCGTAAAGCAGGTATCCACCAAGGAAGAAAAACAGGAATGAGATCAGGATCACAGGATAGTTGATCGAGTCGATAATCTCAAATACCCTTTCTATCTGTGTATTGTCGGCAACTGTATTTTGGCTGACAGCTTCGGTCGATTGAGTAACAGCCATACGTACATCAGGGCCTGGCATCTGATCAGCAAATGATAGCTGGAATACACTCACAATGGCAAAGGTAAGTATGGTCCATAAAAAGAACTGTGTCAGTCCTACCATCGCTATGCCCACGATCTTACCCATCATCAGCTGGAAGGGTTTCACTGATGAGACCATCACCTCGATGATGCGGCTCGTTTTTTCTTCCATCACCCCTCGCAATACCTGGGCACCGAAGATAAATATGAACATATAAATGATCATTCCGGAAACAAAAGCGACAGCCATCATCACTTCAGTAAAGGTTTCCTCTTCTTCCCCGGTCTCGTCCATCTTCATGGTAGTTAATGCAATATTGGTCCTGATCATCTCGGGCAGCCTCATGGCCTTCTCCCTATCTTCAGGGGTAAGTTGCATCTCATCCAGGTTAATACGCAATTTCTGGCTCTCTACCTCCTTCGACATCACATTGCGGATATAGCCTTTCAGATCTACGCCGGGTTGCCTGAGTGAAAATAGAACAGCCGAAGATGGCACTGTGACCTGCCTGCGCGGAATATATAATAGGGCAAACTCATCATTCTCCATCAATTCAAATTTGGCAGTTTCGAGATCTGCTACCGTGTATTTGAATTCAAATTCTTCTGTATCAGAAAATTTCTCAAAGAACCAGCCTGTTTCATCCAGCACTTCGATCACTTTCTTTTCTCCATCAGTGAGAGTAGCCACGTACATCGGAATCACAAAGGCCGAAGCCATCAGGATAGGACCCAGTATGGTCATCACAATGAAGGAGCGCTTGCGCACCCGCGTCAGGTATTCCCTTTGTATGACCAGCAGTATCTTTTTCATTTCCCTTCGTTTTCCTTCACCACAGAGATAAATATATCGTTCATGGTGGGAAGAATCTCATTAAATGCCTGAATATTAACCTTTTTGACCAGCTGTTCGAGCAGGTCTTTCGAGTGATAACCTTCAGCAATTCGCACACTGGCAAAGCGCTGTTCGTCAACTACGCCTTCATCTACGATCTCTATGCGTTCATCCAGTAGAGATGATAATTCTCCGTCGAAATGATCGAATGCGATATTATAGGTATTAGAGCGATATTGTTTCCTGATATCGGACATTTTACCGTCAAGGATCTTTTTGGATCGGTCGATGAGTGCTATGTGGTCGCACAGCTCTTCAACCGAAGCCATGTTATGCGTGGAGAAAATAATTGTGGTCCCATTATCTCTCAGCTTCAGGATCTCATCTTTCAGTAGTTCAACATTGATGGGATCAAATCCACTAAATGGCTCGTCGAAGATCAGCAGTTCGGGCTCATGCAGCACCGTAACAATAAATTGCACTTTCTGTTGCATCCCCTTGGAGAGTTCTTCCACTTTCCTATTCCACCAGGCGCCAATCTCAAACTTATCAAACCATTCCTTCAGTTTTAAGCGGGCTTCTTTTTTTGACAGACCTTTTAGCCTGGCCAGGTAAAGGGCATGCTCCCCCACCTTCATCTTGCGATAAAGTCCGCGTTCTTCAGGCAGGTAGCCAATATTGTAAATATGTTTTTGCTGGAGTTTCTCGCCCTTGAAATAGAGGTTTCCTTCATCCGGGCCTGTGATCCTGTTGATGATCCTGATCAGTGATGTTTTTCCTGCCCCATTGGGTCCCAACAGTCCAAAAATACTCTGTTCGGGCACTTCAATGCTTACCCGGTCCAATGCAGTATGTGCTGCATAGCGTTTAGTAACATTTTCTGTATGGAATAGGGCCATGGTTTAATCAACGCAAACTTACTGAAAATATTCCTTCATCCTGTCGAAGAATCCTTTATCCTTACTTCCCGGATTGGGTTTGAAATTTTCAGCTTTACTGAGTTTTTCCAGTATCCCTTTTTCTTCTTTAGTGAGTTCTTTCGGGATCCAAACGTTGATGGTGACCAGCAGGTCGCCACGGCCATAGGCATTTACATCGGGAAGGCCTTTACCCTTCAGGCGCATCACCTTACCGGCCTGCGTGCCTGGTGTTATTTTGATCCTTGCCTTATTATCAATGGTTGGTACATCTACTGTAGTGCCGAGTGCTGCATCGGAGATGCTGATATATTGTTCGTAAAGGAGGTTATGTCCATCGCGAACCAGTTCAGGATGTGGTTTCTCTTCGATGAGCACAAGCAGATCGCCAGGTATACCTCCCCTGGCACCGGCATTCCCTTTTCCGCTTACCGAAAGTTGCATGCCCTCTTCCACTCCTGCGGGAATCTTTATGTTGATGATATCTTCACCACGGTTAACACCTTGCCCGGCACATTCGGGACATTTTTCAGTGATTGTCTTTCCTTCCCCATGACAGGTCGGACAGGTAGATGCAGTTTGCATTTGTCCAAGAAAAGTATTGGTGATCTGCACTACCTGGCCAGAACCATGGCAGGTATGACATGTTCCGTGCGACGAACCATGTTTGGCCCCGGAACCATCACAGACTTTACAGCCGATGTATTTGTTTACCTTGATCTTCTTTTCAACCCCATTAGCAATCTCCTGCAGGTCGAGGGCCACTTTCACCCTGATGTTGCTTCCGCGATTCACCCTACGCCGGGTATGGCTGCGTGCGCCACCGCCAAATCCACCAAAAGCACCACCGAAAGCACCACCAAAGATATCTCCAAACTGGCTGAAAATATCGTCCATGCTCATGCCTGCACCACCAAATCCGCCATGGCCATTCTTCATGCCGGCATGCCCGAACTGGTCATAACGGTTTTTTTTATCAGGATTGCTCAGCACTTCATATGCTTCTGCCGCCTCTTTGAATTTTGCTTCCGATTCAGGGTCATCAGGGTTCTTATCGGGATGGAACTTAAGGGCCATCTTACGATAAGCTTTTTTGATTTCCTGCCCGGAAGCCCCCTTTTCTACCTCCAGCACCTCATAATAGTCTCTTTTCGACATCAGCTATAGTCTTTGTGTCCCTTAGTTGCCCACTACGACTCTGGCAAAACGGATCACCTTATCATTCAATAAATAACCGTTCTCGATCACATCTACAACCTTGCCTTTCATATCAGGTGTTGGAGCAGGAATGTTAGTAATCGCTTCGTGAAAGTCGGTATCAAATTCCGCTCCCATTACATCCATGGGCTCCAGGCCTTTCAGGCTCAGTGTCTTCTTCAGCTTGTTATATATCAGATCGATCCCTTCTTTAAAGGTCTCGTCAACACCATTTTCTTCGCTTGCCTTCAGGGCCCTTTCAAAATCATCGAGTACCGGCAGCAATGCGATCATCACATCTTCCGAGGCCGTTTTAAAAAGCTCTAGCTTTTCTTTTTGCGTCCTCTTACGGAAATTATCGAATTCAGAAAAAAGACGAAGGTACTTATCGTTCATCTCATCCAGCTTCTCACCAAGTTCCTGCAGCTTTTCATCAGCTTTATCCTTCTTCTTGCTTGACGCAGCTTTCCTGCCTTTCTTCGTGGCTTTATTTACAGGCACTTCTGTATTTTCCTGTTCCGGGTCAATATGTTTATTCTCTTCAGTCATCTTTACCTACAAATTCTATTATTTAAGTAATCTAGTGCTTATCAAAATACCTGCCATTTCACCTTAACAGGACAAATTGGCAGAAAATACCAGGTACTGGGTGCAAGGTGCTGGGAAATAATTGGGATGATAAATAGCGGCGGTGCAATGGAAACGCAATATGACGGAAAAACCCTGAATCCTGAACTCTGAACCCTGCACCCTATATACCTTTCTATTATCCTTCTACACGCGCTATTCTCGCACCGAGGGCTTGTAATCGCTTATCAATATTCTGGTAGCCCCTGTCGATCTGTTCAATATTGTGAATGGTGCTTTTGCCTTCAGCAGAAAGGGCCGCAATAAGCAAGGCCACACCTGCCCTGATATCCGGGGAGGTCATGGAAATGCCTTTCAGCGGGTACTGCCTGTTCAAGCCAATCACAGTAGCCCGGTGCGGGTCACAGAGAATGATCTGGGCGCCCATATCGATGAGTTTATCAACGAAAAACAGCCTGCTTTCAAACATCTTCTGATGGATCAATACGCTTCCCTTGGCCTGCGTTGCCATTACCAGTACAATACTGATCAGGTCGGGTGTAAAACCTGGCCATGGAGCATCGGCAACCGTCATGATGGAACCATCCATGAAGGTCTCTATTTCATATGACTTTCTGTGCAGGAACAATAATGTCATCACCCCTTCTCACCAGGCTGATGCCCATGCGTTCGAATACCGTTGGGATCAGTCCGAGGTGCTCGAAATTAACATCTTTGATAGTGATCTCAGACTGTGTCATTGCTGCGAGTCCAATAAAACTACCCACCTCGATCATATCTGCAAGCAGGGTGTGCTTACAGCCCTTTAATCCACCAACGCCTTCAATTTGCAGAAGGTTTGATCCTATACCTGAAATCTTAGCCCCCATGCTGACCAGCATATTACATAGCTGGTATAGATACGGTTCACAAGCAGCATTAAATATGGTTGTTGTCCCTTCTGCCATGACGGCTGCCATGACAATATTGGCTGTACCGGTCACAGAAGCTTCATCGAGGTGAATATAACATCCTTTCAAGGAGGATGCATCGACAACATAAAGGTTTTCCTTTTCGTCAAAACGAAAATCGGCACCCAGGTTTTTTAATCCGATGAAGTGGGTATCCAGTCTCCTGCGTCCGATCTTATCTCCACCTGGATGTGGCATGAATGCCTGTCCAAACCTGGCCAGCAGCGGTCCGATGATCATGATGGATCCACGCAGGCTGGAGCCTTTTTTCTTAAATTCTGGGCTTTTTAAATACTCCAGGTCAATATTATCGGCCTGGAAAATATAGGATTCAGCTCCTGTTTTTTCAACTTTTACACCCAGATCACGGAGGATATCGATGAGCTTGTTCACATCCCTGATATCAGGGACTTTGTGCATCTCTACCTTCTCCGGAGTGAGTAAAACGGCACTGATGACCTGGAGGGCTTCATTTTTTGCCCCCTGGGGAATGATCTCCCCTTTCAGTTTCTGGCCACCTATGATCTCAAAAGAACTCATTTGTTTTTACGACCTTTATTTTTCTGGTAATTATTATCTCTTGGCTTACCTGTAAATTTCTTTTTCTTGTTCCTGGCAAGGATATCACTAGTTTCGTTCAGTTTAAATTCTCCTTCGATCACAAGATTTCCATCCGAAAGTTCCTTAAAATGTTCGAAAATCAGGTCATCATTAACAGAATCCCTGTTCCAGTTCAGGTAGGACTTCTTCAGATGGTTGGCAATAGATCTCATGAATGCATCCTTTCCAGGACCTTCTTCATGGGCAATTGCTTTATCGATGAGATTTTCAATGTTTTTGCCATAAGGCTTGAACTTGATCTTGCCATCTGAATATGTAACAGGCTCCGGTTTCGCTGCCAGCACGTCTCTGGGTGGCTCGGGATATGGCCCTTCAACATTTAATTTCCAGTCGGAAATGATATAAAGATGATCCCATAGCTTATGTTTATAATCGACTGTTTCTCTCATTTTTGGATGCATCTGCGACATAATGTTCACAACCACATGCGCCATTTTCAATCTCCGATCATTGTCTTCAATACTGATGGCATAGTTGATCATCTTCTGAACATTCCTGCCATATTCAGGCATCGCCAGTCTTTTTCGGGTGGTATTATATTCCATTTGATGTAAAAATATTTATGAATTTTATTCCTTTTATCTGGTGTGTTTCCGAAAGTAAAAATGAAACGATAAAGAGGTGTACTATTCAGGTGTGTTTCAATAACAACTGCAAAAATACACAATTATTTTGTTATAGCTATTATACTTCCTAAGATTATGGATTATGGATTTGGATGTTGGATTAATTTTCAATTATAATTCCCAAGCTAACTAATTCAACCAATTCAACTGATTTAACCAATTCAACCGATTTAACCAATTCAACACTATTTCATTTCAACATAGTCAGCTTAGCAAACTTCAGTAACAGCTGCTTCTGCCCAACATTGACAAAAAACACCGTTGCTTTTTTATTGCCACCAAGTCCTTCCACTGAGATCACCTTGCCCTTTCCAAAGCGTTGGTGTCTCACTTCCATGCCCACCTGCAGGTTTTCCATATCTTCAGGGCTCATAGCAGAATGTTTGTTTTCCAGGTTATCGATCTTTTTCAGGCTTTTCTTCTGGTAATTTGCAAAGCCCGGTGAGCTGATCTTCGTCTTAGGTTTCTCAAAAGGAAAGTTAGCCCTGGGCTGGGAGAGCACCTTTTGCGGGTAGTCGATGAATTTATCATCGATCTCCTCAACAAAACGGCTTGGTTCGCATGGGGTCAGATTTCCCCAGCGGTAACGGGTTTCAGCATAGCTTACCGTTACATGCTTCATGGCACGTGTGAGGGCTACATAAAACAGCCGGCGCTCCTCTTCCAGGTCGGCCCTGTTATTGAGCGACATGATGGAAGGAAACAGATTTTCCTCTAGCCCAACCACATAAATATACGGGAACTCAAGTCCCTTGGCAGCATGCACAGTCATCAGCGACACATGGTTGGCGTCATCTTTATCGCTGTCGTCGGCATCAGTTAGTAAAGCAATATCCTGCAGGAATTCGTCCAGTGTACGGATCGGGGAAACGATCTCTCCATCCTCGTTGGCCTCTATCTCCTGCTCAGTAAAATCTTTTATGGCATTCAGCAGCTCTTCGATATTTTCATAACGGCTAAGGCCTTCCGGTGTTTTGTCTTCATAAAGATCTTTCAGTATCCCTGATGAAGTCGAGATTTGCTTGGCCAGGTCAAAGGCATTCTTGTTTTTCAGTTGTACGCTGAAACTTTTGATCATCGTAACAAAATTATTCAGCTTGTTGATGGTGCCTGCATTCACCTGAAGGCCGCTCCCACCAATATTCTCAATCACCTCCCAAAGACTGACTCCTAGCTGATTAGCCCGAACAATGATCTTTTCGATTGTTGTTTGACCAATGCCCTCTTGTTGGATAGTTAATGATGCGCTGCAGGGCATCTTCATCCTTATTATTTATCACCAGCCTGAAATATCCTAAGAGGTCTTTGATCTCCTTCCTTTTGTAAAAAGAAAGTCCACCATAAATGCGGTAAGGAATATTTAGTTTACGAAGTGATTCTTCGAAGGATCTCGACTGTGCATTCGTGCGATACAGGATTGCAAAATCAGAATTGGGTAGTTGATGGTTCATCTTTTCCCGGAAAATTGCGTCGGCGATCATGATGCCCTCTTCCATATCAGATGATAGCCCTGATCAAGAGATACTTGTTTGCCTTCCTCATTGTCGGTCCAGATGGTTTTCTTGATCTGGTCCTTATTATATTCAATTACGCTGTTGGCAGCATTCACAATATTTTTTGTTGAGCGGTAATTCTGTTCCAGCTTATAGATGGTCAGGTCAGGATAATCCTTTTTAAAATTCAGGATATTCTGAATGTTGGCTCCCCGGAAGGCATAAATGCTCTGTGCATCGTCGCCAACTACGCATATGTTTTCGTTGTCGGCTGCCAGGCTTTTCACTATCATGTATTGTACATGATTGGTATCCTGGTACTCATCAACCAATACATATTTGAAACGTTTCTGGTATTTGTACAGGACATCAGGAAAATCGCGAAGCAGGATATATGTATTGAAGAGCAGGTCATCAAAATCCATGGCATCGGCCTTTTTTAACCTGTTGGCATAGCGCTTGTAGATCTCGCCTGTTCGGGGCTTCCCTGCCATAGTATCGGCATTGGTTAGCTCAAAATCATTATTGTATGCCTGTGGAGTGATCAGACTTGTTTTTGCAGCGGATATCCGGTTCAGGACATAGTTGGGATTATAGACCTTAGGATCGAGATCCATCTCCTTAATGATGTTCCTGATCAGGCGTTTTGAATCTTCAGTATCGTAGATCGAATAATTTGACGGAAAGCCCAGGAGATGCCCTTCCACCCTGAGAATGCGGGCAAATATGGAATGGAATGTTCCCATCCACACATTTCTTGCATCCTTATTGCCAACCAGTTTCAATATCCGGTCCTTCATCTCGCGGGCAGCCTTATTGGTAAAGGTCAGGGCTAAAATATTAAACGGATCCGCACCTAAATTGAGCAGATGGGCTACCCTGTATGTCAAAACACGTGTCTTCCCTGAGCCTGCTCCGGCAATGACCATGGAGGGCCCATCAGTATGTTTTACCGCACTGGATTGTGCCTCGTTCAGTTCTTTGAAAATATCTTTTCCCATGTGTTTCCGCTTCGCGGCAAAAGTAGGTTTTTTGTTCCTACGAAAGCCTGAAAATTGGGGGCACTTATTAACAAAAACCGGGCATTGGGCATTAGGCTGTGGGCGATGGGCAAATTTTCGATTCACTTCGATCCTCTAAAGATCTTGAAGCTTATATGAGTAGCTTCCTTCCGGTATGTGGCAGGTCTCATCCATGGCTTTGATAAATTGACCACAATTGCTGCCAATTTTGTTTTCTTCCCACTCGCCTATGCTGAGGATCACGTCATAATCTGCAGCTTTCAGGGCATCGATAAGCGGGTATTCTTTTTCTTCCCTTACGATCAAAGAATCAATATTATTAATCCGGGCTTTGAAAGTAGGATTTACAGGAGTGATCTTGATCAGGAAAATATTTGGGTCGAAATGCATTTTGAGTACTTCCGGATCAAGAATATTTTCTTTCCCAAGGGCGAAATTCAGGGTGATCTTTCTCCCGTCATCTGAATAAAATCGTTTTCCAAAGGCAGCCATTTTCTCAAAATTCCACTTCTTCACCGGCATAAGCCTGTTGCGCTGTTCTTCATCGGTACTGTGAACAGAAAATTGCAACTGGAATGTCTGGTCGTAATATTCCTTTTTAATCTTTAATAGATGTTCAAAAAATGCATCCGTCCCATGTGGTGCGATGGTGGATAATGAGCCCACAAAATTATCGATCGGGTATTTGGATGGAAACCGTTCCAATACCTCCAGAACAGCAGGATTAAAGGAAGGTTCGCCCATGCGTGCAAACTGTATTTTAAATTTTTCTGTTTCAGCTACGCCAGATGGAAAGCGGAGATTGACCAGATAGTCAATTTGATAGAAGATATCTTCAACACTAAGTTTACCTTTATAATCCCCTCCCGCATCACAAAACTTGCAGTCGACAGGGCAGCCAAAAAGTGTCGAGACTATGATCACCCATTTCTTGCTTATGTCTATAGGAGGTTGCGTGGATTCAACGAATTCTATCCTCCTGCCATCTCCGTTTTCGGCAATAAATACCGATGCGATCTCATGTTCCTGTGTTTTGCTGATTACCCTCATCCGCTTTTTAATCTGTCTTTGATGTGCATGGCAGCCCTGATCCCGTCGCCGGTGGCTACCGAGGTCTGTCTAAGCATTCCGTTTTTTACATCTCCTATAACATACAGAAGGCCGTCCTGTTCAAGCTGTTGTTGTTTTTCTTTGATATCAGCCGACAAGCAAGTCAGGTCTGGCTCCCGGCCGGTGGCAAAAATAGTATAATCGGATGAAAATGTTGGATTTGAGTTTTCAACATATGTGATGTTTGGATGCTTCAGCGCAATATCAAGCAATGCAGGGATGCATGTAATATCAGTGCCACGGTTGTGAATTGTAATTTTATTGTTGGCTGACAGGCTCATCGCATAGTCAAAAGCTGCATCGCCTGCTCCCGCAATCTCGATGCTTTTATTCTTCACTTCCCGAAGTGGATATACTTCTGTATAAATATTTCCACCGGAAGCCTGCTTTGCCTTAGTTCCTGAAGCCAGGACGAGGCAGTCGCAACTATATTTTTCAGATGGGCTCTCTAAAATAAACTGACTGTTAATATAGTTCGAGTATCGAATATCAGATATCAAATATCGAATATCGAAGCGCTTAATATGTGCTTCCAATTTTTCAACCAGCTCAGGTCCACTGATCCCATCCGGGTAGCCCGGATAATTATCTATCCGCCAGGCATTCTTCACCAGACCGCCAATTCGTTCTCTTTCGAATAGCAAAGGTTCAAGTCCGTATCTTTTCAGTTGAATTGCACAAGCTACCCCAGCAGGGCCACCTCCTATGATGATCACCTGCTCTTTAAGCATGGCTCAAATGGTCGATCAGTGCATTGGTTTTAATAGGACGGGCGAACATATAGGCCAGATTGAGGATAGTGGCCAAATGGAACTCATAATTGTATGCCGCAGTGGCATCTACAGGCATGACCACATCAAAACCCTTGACAAAGGCCGCCCTGGCTGTACTTTCACAACAAAGGTTTGTCATGACCCCGGTAATAATTAATTGCCGCACACCGGCTTCCCGCAGTTGCTGCTCAAGCTCAGTATCAAAAAAGGCATCAAACTGACTTTTTTTCAAGACGGTCCCTCCTATCTTACTGATATCACCATGAATTTCGCTTCGCGGATCACCTTCCTTAATCAGCTCATGCCAGCGTACCCCCATCATGTTGGCATTTTCTGTAGTGTTCACATGCCTTGTCATGATAACCGGAATCTTTTTCTGTATACAACTTTCCATGATCCGGATTACGTTGGGCATGATCTCAGGACCTGAAGGGACAAAAGCATGTTCATCAGCATCGAGAAAATAGCGCTGCATATCAATAACCAACAAAGCCATATGCCCGAAATCCGGTTTGAACATTCTCATGCCGGAATAATACTTTACCTCTTCAATCATCTCATCGGATTCCAGATCGATATTATCTGCTGTAAAGTATTGCTCTTTCATTCTTTTGCCTATGTGTAGGTTGCAAATTTAAGCTAAAAAAACAAACATGAAAAAGATTAAAATTCTGTTTTCATATTTCAAATATCATGTATCAAATATTTTTTAAGAAATCCCTTGTATTTAAAAAAAGTATTTTTACCTTTGCAGCCGCTTTTGATGATACGTTTGAAAAAGCTGAAAATCCTAAGGAAACCTGACAAATTAAGACAGATATAGGTTCCACCCCGTTCCGGCGGGCTAAGTCTTCAAAGACCCACCCTATATCTACTTCCCGCAGATTTTCTACAAACAAGAATGTTAAACGCCTCGTTTTGAGGAGGTTAAAAAAATAATTAATTAGTCTTGATATGCCAACAATACAACAATTAGTTCGCAAGGGACGGAAAAAATTAACTGACAAGAGCAAGTCACCTGCCCTGGATTCATGTCCACAGCGTAGGGGTGTTTGTGTAAGAGTTTATACCACAACCCCTAAGAAGCCAAACTCAGCCATGAGAAAAGTGGCAAGAGTAAGGCTTACCAATGGAAAAGAAGTAAACGCCTATATTCCGGGTGAAGGACACAACCTGCAGGAGCACTCCATCGTGATGATCAGTGGTGGCAGGGTGAAGGATCTTCCCGGTGTTCGCTATCACATCATCAGGGGTGCACTCGACACTTCAGGTGTTGAAGGCAGAACACAGCGTAGATCAAAATATGGCACAAAGAGACCTAAGAAATAAAGTATACAATAATTATATAATACAACGATGAGGAAAGCAAAACCTAAAAAACGGACCATTCTTCCTGATCCTAAATTCAGTGACACTTTGGTCACAAAGTTTGTTAACAACATGATGTATAGCGGAAAGAAGAACATCGCATATGAGATCTTTTATGAAGCTATGGACATTGTTGCTGAAAAGACCAAAGAAGACCCTGTAGAGGTTTGGAAAAAAGCCCTTGCCAATGTAACTCCTGCTGTTGAAGTCAGAAGTCGCAGGATCGGTGGTGCTACCTTCCAGATCCCATCTGAGATCAGACCGGGCAGGAAAATGTCGATCGGAATGAAAAACCTGATCAGTTTCTCCCGCAAGCGTCATGAAAAAACCATGGGCGAGAAGCTTGCCGGTGAGATCCTGGCTGCTTATAAAGACGAAGGTTCAGCTTTCAAGAAAAAAGAAGATACACACCGTATGGCAGAAGCCAACAAGGCTTTCAGTCATTTCAGGTTCTAAAGAGAGAAAACGAAAGATGCCGGAAAATCTGACATACACGCGTAACATTGGCATTATGGCTCACATCGATGCGGGTAAAACCACAACAACGGAGCGTGTATTGTATTATACCGGCATCAATTACAAGGTAGGTGAAGTACATGAAGGCACTGCCACCATGGACTGGATGGCCCAGGAACAGGAAAGAGGCATCACTATTACTTCGGCAGCCACTACCGTTTACTGGACCACCGACGATCAAAAATACAGGATCAACATCATTGATACTCCTGGCCATGTGGATTTCACTGTTGAGGTTGAACGTTCATTGCGTGTACTCGATGGTGCCGTTGCGATTTTCTGTGCAGTTGGAGGTGTTGAACCGCAATCAGAAACTGTCTGGCGCCAGGCCGATAAATATAGTGTTCCCCGAATTGGTTTTGTTAACAAAATGGACCGTTCCGGGGCTGATTTTTATTCTGTTGTAGGCCAGATCAAGGAGAAACTTGGAGCCAAGCCAGTGATCATGCAGATTCCCATTGGTGAAGAGGATGAATTTAAAGGGATTGTTGACCTGGTTGAGAATAAAGCATACAGCTGGGATGAAGAAAACTTTGGCGTCACATATAATGAGATCCCAATTCCTGAAGACCTTCAGGAAACTGTTGACAAATACAGGGATGTGATCTTCGAAGGAGCTGCTGAAGACAATGAAGAGCTTTTGGACAAATTCCTTGAATCACCGGAAAGCATAAGTAAAGAAGAGCTCATCGAATCTATTCGTAAGGCTACACTTGAGCTAAAGATCACACCGGTATTTTGCGGTTCTGCATTCAAAAATAAAGGTGTCCAGAAACTGATCGACGCCATCACATATTATCTTCCCTCTCCACTCAACATTCCTCCCCTGACTGGAGAAAACCCATTCACCCATAAAGAAGAAGAGCGGGCACCATCAATCGATGAACCATTTTCTGCATTGGCTTTTAAAATTGCCACGGATCCTTTTGTAGGTCGGATTGCTTATTTCAGGGTGTATTCAGGAGAACTGAAAGCAGGTTCGGTTGTTCTGAATGTGAACACAAACAAAAAAGAAAGGATTGCCCGCATTTTGCAGATGCATGCCAACAAGCGCAATGCGGTTGAAAATATTTCTGCAGGAGAAATTGGTGCTGCAGTTGGTTTCAAGGAGATCCGTACAGGAGATTCACTTACCGACATCAAGCATCCACTTCTACTCGAAAATATTAATTTCCCTGAACCGGTGATCAGCATGGCTGTTGAGCCCAAGTTACAGGATGATGTTGATAAGCTGAATCTTGGCCTGAGAAAGCTCTCTGAAGAGGATCCTACTTTTACAATAAGGGTAGATGACGAAACAGGACAGACCATCATCAGTGGTATGGGTGAACTTCACCTGGATATTCTTACCGACAGGTTGAAGAGAGAATTCAGCATCGATTGCAATAAAGGAACCCCACAGGTTGCATATAAAGAATCAATCAGCAATACTGTTGTTCATCGCGAGATCTACAAAAAACAAACTGGTGGTAAAGGCAGGTTTGCCGATATCACTGTTGAGATCGGCCCAGCCGAAGATGGTTTCAAAGGATTCAATTCATTGACAACATCAAAGGGGGAGCAATCCCAAACGAATATGTGCACGCTGTTGAAAAAGGATTTAAATCAGCCATGTTGAATGGTAGCGCTGGCAGGTTTCCAGATGGAAAACCTAAGGGTAAGGCTGATCGACGGTGCGCATCATCCGGTTGATTCAGATGCTTTGTCGTTTGAAGCAGCTGCAGGCATGGCCTTCAGGGAAGCTTGTAAAAAAGCCGGCCCTATCCTGCTCGAACCCATCATGCAAGTTGTGATCACTACTCCGGATGAATATGTTGGTGAGGTGAGCAGCGACCTGAACAAAAGAAGGGGGCAGATGGAAGGAATATCAACCTTGAACCGTCTACAGGAGATCAGGGCAAAAGCGCCACTGGCAGAAATGTTCGGCTACGTAACAACTTTACGTACGCTAACATCAGGCCGTGGGAATGCAAACCTTGAGTTTTCGCATTATGCCGAATTGCCAAAAGACATCCTGGAAGATGTATTATATAAGATTAAAGGATACGTAGTAAATTATTAATAAGGTCTTAAACAATAAACCGTGAGCCAGAGGATCAGAATTAAGTTGAAGTCGTACGATTACAATTTGGTTGACAAGTCGGCCGAAAAGATCGTAAAAACTGTAAAATCCACTGGAGCTGTGGTAAGCGGACCTATACCGCTGCCCACAGATAAACAGATCTTTACTGTGAACAGGTCCACTTTTGTGAACAAGAAGGCAAGAGAGCAATTCCAGCTCTGTTCATATAAAAGATTGCTGGACATTTACAGCACCACAAGTAAAACGATCGATGCCTTGATGAAACTGGAACTTCCCAGTGGAGTTGAAGTTGAGATCAAAGTGTGATAAAGTTTAAACGATAGAATAGATGTCAGGAATAATTGGTAAAAAAATCGGGATGACCAGCATCTTTGACGATGCTGGTAAAAATATACCCTGCACAGTAATTGAGGCAGGCCCGTGTGTTGTTACCCAGGTGAAGACAAAAGAAACGGATGGCTATGAAGCGATCCAGATCGCCTATGATGACAAAAAGGACAAGCACACTACCGGTGCCCTTAAAGGGCATTTTGCAAAAGCCGGAGTGAGCCCCAAAAGGATCGTCAGGGAATTTACCAGGTTTGAAGTCTGGTCATCAGAAGAAATATGGCGATGTACTTACAGTCGATGTTTTCGAAGAAGGCGAATTTATTGATGTTGTCGGCTACTCAAAAGGAAAAGGTTTTCAGGGCGTTGTAAAACGCTATAATTTCAAGGGTGTAAATGATGCCACCCACGGACAGCACAACAGGTTGCGTGCACCCGGTTCGATCGGGGCTTCCTCTTACCCATCAAGGGTATTTAAGGGCATGCGCATGGCGGGCCGTATGGGAGGAAGCAGGGTGAAACTCATCAACCTGCAGGTTGTAAAGATCGTGCCTGAGAAAAACCTGATCTTAGTTAAAGGTGCAGTGCCAGGCCCTAATGGTTCATATGTAATTGTTGAAAGATGGAGTTAAAGTATATAAATCAAACGGAGAAGAAAGTACCCGTAAGGTCAAGCTGAACAAAGCGATCTTTGAGGTTGAGCCCAACGATCATGCCATATGGCTTGATACCAGGCAGATCATGGCCAACAAGCGTCAGGGAACGCATAGCAGCAAGGAAAGAAATGCGATTACCGGTAGCCGGCGTAAAATGAAGCGCCAAAAAGGTACAGGTACAGCACGTGCTGGGGATATCAAAAATCCTATATTCCGCGGTGGTGGAAGAGCCTTTGGACCTCATCCCAGGGATTATGGTTTCAAACTCAATAAAAAGGTGAAGAAACTTGCCCGCCGATCTGCCCTTACTTACAAAGCTAAGGACAAGGAACTGTTGATCGTGGAGGATTTCAAGTTCAACGAGCCCAAGACCAAGAATTTCCTGGAGCTGCTCGGACACTTCGACCTTACCGACCAGAAAATACTGCTGGTACTTCCCGAAACAAATGAAAACATTTTGCTTTCGTCACGAAATATCCAGAAAGCCAAAGTGATCATTGCAAGCAGTTTGAATACTTACGATATTCTGAATGCAAATAAGCTGCTGATCGCCGAAAGCTCAATGGCAGAGATTGAAAAGATTTTAGCATAATCATAATATATAAAGAGCAATGGATATCATTATAAAACCGGTAGTCACGGAAAAAATGACGGAGATGGGCGAAAGCCTGAATCGTTACGGTTTTATCGTGAACAGAAAAGCCAACAAACTCCAGATCAAAAAAGCCGTTGAAGATCTTTACGGCGTGGAGGTGGTTTCTGTTAACACGATGACCTACAGGGGGAAAACCAAATCAAGGTTTACCCGTACCGGGATCATTAGCGGTAAAACAGCATCCTATAAGAAGGCTATTATCACAGTAGCCGAAGGTGAAACAATTGATTTTTATAGCAATATTTAGATAGATGGCTTTAAAGAAATACAAACCAACGACACCAAGTCAGCGCTTTAAGATCATCAGCGCATTTGACGATATCACTGCTACTACGCCGGAGAAGAGCCTGCTGGCTCCTATGAAGAAAGCGGCGGTAGGAACAGTGAAGGTAAAATGACTATCCGCTATAGAGGTGGTGGTCATAAGCAGCGATACAGGATGATCGATTTTAAACGGGAAAAGGAAGACATTCCTGCAACCGTAAAATCGATCGAGTATGATCCAAACCGCACTGCCAGGATCGCCCTGCTGTATTATGCAGATGGTGAAAAAAGGTATATCATCGCACCACATGGCCTTGAAGTTGGCCAGGAAGTGGTTTCAGGTAAAGGCATTGCCCCCAAATCGGCAACACTATGTACCTGAGTGAGATTCCTTTTGGGACTATCATCCACAACATTGAACTCAGGCCGGGACAGGGTGCCAAAATTGCCCGCAGTGCCGGTTCTTATGCCCAGTTCATGTCGCGTGAAGGAAAGTTTGCAGTTGTTAAACTGCCCTCAGGAGAAACCAGGATGATCCTCCAGAGCTGCAAGGCATACCATCGGGATGGTATCAAATGTCGACCACCAGCTTGAGAAATCAGGTAAGGCAGGTCGATCACGTTGGCTTGGACGCCGTCCACGTACACGTGGTGTCGCCATGAATCCTGTTGATCACCCAATGGGTGGTGGTGAAGGAAGAGCTTCAGGTGGACACCCGAGGTCAAGAAAAGGATTGCCGGCTAAAGGGTATAAAACCAGGTCGAAGAAGAAGCAATCCAACAAGTATATCATTGAAAGACGAAAAAAATAATTAATATCATCACGCCATGAGTCGTTCGTTGAAAAAAGGACCATACATACATTACAAACTGGAAAAGAAAGTTCTTGACCAGGCAGAGAGCAAAAAGAAGACCGTGATCAAAACCTGGTCAAGGGCATCTATGATCTCTCCCGACTTTGTTGGACTCACTATTGCAGTCCATAACGGGAACAAGTTTATTCCGGTTTACATTACTGAAAACATGGTAGGACATAAACTCGGAGAATTTGCCCCTACACGTCAGTTTAGGGGTCATGCCGGAAGTAAAGATAAAGGTAGAAGATAATAGGAAATAATAAAGATTAGCATAATGGGAGCAAGAAAACGAAATCGTGCTGAGCATTAAAAGAAGCCAGGAAAGAGTCAATACTTTGCCAAGCTGAATGATTGCCCGACTTCTCCAAGGAAAATGAGGCTGGTAGCCGATATGGTCAGGGGAATGGATGTTATGACCGCACTCAGCGTACTTCAGCATTCACCTAAAGAGGCCGCATCAGGGTACATAAACTGCTGCTTTCGGCCATTGCCAACTGGCAAGCCAAGAATGAAGGCACCAGGATCGAAGAGAGCAACCTTTATATTAAAGAAATTCATGTTGACAGTGGCAGGATGCTGAAAAGGATCCGTACTGCCCCACAAGGCAGGGCCTACAGGATCAGGAAGCGTTCAAACCATGTTACCCTGGTTCTCGACAGCAAAACAGAATTGGTTGAAAACTAGAAACAAAAAATACAAAAGATATCATTAATGGGACAGAAAACAAATCCAATAGGACTTCGCTTAGGGATCATCAAAGGATGGGATTCCAACTGGTACGGTGGCAAAAACTTCGGTGATAAATTGCTTGAAGACCACAAGATCCGCCAGTACCTCAATGCCCGTCTGGCAAAAGCTGGAATTTCTAAGATCATCATCGAGCGTACCTTAAACTGGTTACCGTTACTATTTTCACTGCCCGCCCCGGTATCATTATCGGTAAAGGTGGTCATGAAGTTGATAAGCTGAAGGAAGAGTTAAAAAAGCTTACCAAAAAGGAGATCCAGATCAATATCTCTGAGATCAAGCGCCCTGAGCTGGATGCGAATATCGTAGCAAACTCCATTGCCAAACAGATCGAAGGAAGAATTTCTTTCCGTCGTGCCATCAAAACCTCGATTGCTTCTACCATGCGTATAGGTGCTGAAGGTATCAAGGTTGTGATCTCAGGCAGGCTGGGTGGTGCTGAAATGGCCCGTAGTGAGCAATATAAAGATGGTCGTATCCCACTGCATACCCTTCGTGCCGACATCGACTATGCTAAAATTGAAGCCCATACCACCTATGGCAGGATCGGAATTAAAGTATGGATCTGTAAAGGTGAGATCTATGGCAAACCAGAACTCGTGCCTTCACTCAGTGATGCACAGAAAAAGCAATCACCAAGAAAAGCTGGTGGTCGTCCGGGTGGTGGAAGAAGAAGATAAGATTTTGTATAATATTTAAAAACATAAATAAATGTTACAGCCAAAGAAAACCAAGTTCAGAAAGCAGCAAAAAGGCCGCATGAAAGGGAATGCCCAGCGTGGTAATCAGCTTGCCCATGGCTCGTTTGGCATTAAGGCAATGGAAGAATGCTGGCTTACAGGACGTCAGATAGAAGCTGCACGTCAGGCTGTTACGCGTCACATGAAGCGTGAAGGTCAAATCTGGATCAGGGTTTTTCCCGATAAGCCAGTTACCAAGAAGCCTGCTGAAGTACGTATGGGTAAAGGAAAAGGTTCACCTGAATATTTTGTTGCCAGGATAAGCCCGGGCAGGATAATTTTCGAAGCAGAAGGTGTACCAATGGATGTTGCAAAAGAGGCACTCCGACTGGCAGCCCAGAAGCTTCCGGTAAAATGCAAATTTGTTGTTAGAAGAGACTATATTCAATAGAAAACAAGTACAATAATGGAACAGGAAGTTATTAGTGAACTGGGAACTGCGGAACTGATCGAAAGATTGGACGAAGAAAAAAAACAGCTGGTGAAGATGAAGCTAAACCACGCAGTATCTCCGCTGGAAAACCCAAACAAGCTCAAGGTTTACAAGAAAGCCATCGCCAGGATGGAAACCGAGTTGAGAAGAAGACAATTAGAAGAAGACAATAATATTTAATAAGATGGAAAGAAATCTTAGAAAAGAAAGAACCGGTGTTATTGTGAGCAACAAGATGGATAAGTCTATCGTCGTGCAGATCACCCGTAATGTAAAACATCCCGTTTACGGGAAATATATGAGGAAAAGCACGAAGTTCATTGCCCACGATGAAAAGAACGAATGCAACATCGGAGATACTGTGCGGATCATGGAAACCAGGCCCATCAGCAAAAACAAATGCTGGAGGTTAGTAGAAATCGTTGAAAGAGCTAAGTAAAAATGATACAACAAGAATCAAGACTGTCAGTAGCTGACAACAGTGGTGCGAAAGAAGTACTCTGTATCCGCGTCCTGGGTGGAACCAAAAAAAGGTATGCCCGTATTGGCGACCAGATCGTAGTAACTGTAAAGAGTGCACTTCCTTCTGGCAACGTTAAGAAAGGAACTGTAATCAGAGCGGTTGTGGTAAGAACCAGAAAAGAGACCCGACGCCCGGATGGATCCTATATCCGTTTCGACGACAATGCCGTTGTTCTCTTGAATGCGACAGGCGAAATGATGGGTACACGTATTTTTGGACCAGTAGCCAGGGAATTAAGGGATAAGAAATTCATGAAAATCGTTTCACTGGCACCAGAAGTGCTTTAACTGAGAAAAATACCAGTAATCATGGCAAGTAAGATACATATAAAGAAAGGTGACACCGTGATGGTCATATCCGGCGAGTCGAAAGGCATGCAAGGCAGGGTACTTAAGATCGACCGTAAAGCCTACAAAGCCATTGTGGAAGGTGTGAATGAAGTAAGTAAGCACACCAAGCCCAATGCCGACAACCCAAAAGGCGGGATCATCAAGAAAGAAGCCTTTATACATATTTCAAATCTGAAACTGGTCGACGGAAAAGGAATCGCCAGCAGGATTGAAAGGAAATTAGATGAAAAGACCAATAAAACCGTCAGGGTTTCAAAAAAATCAGGGGAGGTTATTAAATAATGGAATATACACCAAGACTTAAAACCAAGTATTTCGACGAAATCGTTCCTGCTTTAGATAAGCAGTTCGAATACAAGAATCGTATGCAAGTACCCAAGATCCAGAAAATTTCTGTGAACCAGGGACTTGGACAAGCTATTGTTGACAAGAAACTCATCGACACCGGTATTGAAGAAATGAGTATGATCACCGGACAGCGTGCCGTTTCAACTAAGTCAAAAAAGGATATCTCAAACTTTAAAGTGCGTAAAGGCATGCCGATTGGAGTAAGGGTAACCCTGCGCGGCGATAAGATGTATGAATTCCTCGACAGGCTGGTGGCTATTGCCATTCCCAGGATCAGGGACTTCAGGGGTATCAATGATAAAGGCTTTGACGGAAGAGGAAATTATACTTTCGGTGTTCCCGAACAGATTATCTTTCCGGAGATCGATATCGACAAGGTGAGCAACATCAACGGTATGGATATCACCATCGTAACTTCTGCTAAGACCGACAAAGAAGCTCTGGCATTATTAAAAGAATTTGGATTACCGTTTAAAAATCAAAACATTAGAATATGGCTAAAGAATCAATGAAAGCCCGCGAAGTTAAAAGCGGCAAAAGCTGGTAGCAAAATATGCTGCTAAAAGAGCAGAGCTGCTTAAAGCAGCTGGCGATTATATTGCCTTGCAGAAACTTCCGAAAAACGCATCACCGGTACGCATGCACAACCGTTGCAAATTGACCGGAAGGCCAAAAGGATATATGCGCCAATTCGGTGTTTCCCGTATAAATTTCCGGGAAATGGCCATTAAGGGTCCTCATCCCGGGAGTTAAAAAAGCAAGCTGGTAAATATTAAATAAAGAATACTAGAAATGACAGATCCGATTGCAGATTATTTGACCAGGCTCAGGAATGCAGTCATGGCAAACCACAGGATTGTTGAGATCCCTGCATCCAATATCAAGAAAGATATGACCAAGATCATTCATGAGAAAGGATATATCCTGAATTATAAATTTGATGATGATGGCGAAAATCCGCAAGGTACTATCAAGATAGCACTGAAGTATCACCCGGTGACCAAACAACCTGCCATCAACAATCTTCAACGGATCAGTAAGCCCGGCCTTCGTAAATATGTCAGGTCTGACAACCTCCCCAGGGTATTGAATGGACTGGGTATCGCTATACTTTCCACTTCAAGAGGTGTGATGACCGATAAGGAAGCACGGACAGAGAAGATTGGCGGAGAGGTTTTATGTTACGTAAGTTAAAACAGGAGTAATAGAGATGTCACGAATAGGAAAATTACCCATCACAGTTCCAGAAGGTGTTGAGATCAACATCGCTGATGACAATGTGGTAACCGTGAAAGGTAAACTTGGAGAACTGCATCAGCAGGTCAACCCGGAAATGATTATCAAGCTTGAAGATGGTACACTCACTGTTGAAAGGCCCAGCGAATCGAAAGAACACCGAGCACAGCATGGCCTGAGCAGAGCGCTGATAGACAATATGGTTGAAGGAGTTTCTGAAGGATATACCATTATTCAGGAACTGGTAGGTGTTGGTTACAAAGCATCAGCCAACGGACAGGTACTCGAGCTGGCACTGGGATATTCACACAGTATCTTCCTTGAGCTTCCCCAGGAAGTTTCGGTGGAAACAGTAACAGAAAGGGGAAAGAACCCGACCATTATGCTGAAATCACATGATAAACAGCTCATTGGCCAGGTTGCTGCCAAGATCAGGTCATTCCGCAAACCCGAACCATACAAGGGTAAAGGAATTCTGTATAAAGGCGAAGAAATCAGGAGAAAAGCCGGTAAAGCAGCTGCAGAATAATATATAGATAAGAATATTAAAAAATCCATGAAAGGATGAAAAAGATAAAAAATACCAAACAGTACAGAAGGTACAGGATTAAGATGAGGATCCGGAATTCGATCACTCCGGGAACAGCGTCAACACCCAGGCTTACAGTTTTCCGGAGCAATAAAGGAATTTATGCCCAGCTGATTGATGATGCAGAGGGAAGAACCCTTGTTTCAGCATCATCACGCGAAAAAGGGATCGTTGAAAAGAAGGTACCTAAGATCGAGCAGGCCAAACTGGTCGGACAGCTGATCGCTGAAAAAGCAAAAGAAGCAGGAATCGAGCAGTGGTATTTCGACCGTAACGGTTACCTCTATCATGGAAGAATAAAATCATTGGCAGAAGCAGCCAGAGAAGGCGGACTTAAATTTTAATAGTACTATGTCAAACGTAAATGTAAAAAGAGTAAAATCAAGCGAGATCGAGTTTAAAGACAGGCTGGTCAGCATACAGCGTGTTACCAAGGTGACCAAAGGAGGTAGAACATTTAGTTTTTCTGCCATCGTGGTTGTAGGAAATGAAAACGGCGTGGTAGGCCATGGTCTCGGAAAAGCGAAAGAGGTTACTTCTGCCATTGCCAAAGGAATCGATGATGCCAAGAAGAACCTGATCAAGGTTCCGGTCCTGAAGGGTACTATCCCTCACGAACAAACCGGAAAATATAGTGGTGCACAGGTATTTCTCAAGCCTGCTGCTCCCGGTACCGGGGTTATTGCCGGTGGTGCGATGCGTGCAGTACTTGAAAGTGTCGGTATTAAGGATGTTCTCGCGAAATCGAAAGGATCATCAAACCCGCACTCAGTTGTAAAAGCTACATTCGATGCATTGGTACAAGCTGCAGAGATGCTCACACTATTGCTCAGCTCAGGGGAATCGATGTTGATAAGGTGTTCAACGGCTAAGAATAATTCTGTAAAAGCAAATTGCAATCATAATGAAAAAACTAAATAACCCAGGTTAAAAGCGGTATGGAAGGCCCTTACGCCAGAAAAGGACTCTGGAAGCCCTGGGGCTGAAAAGATTAAACCAAACAATTGAAGTGGAGGTTACTCCACAAGTCCAGGGAATGATTAACAAAGTCAGTCACCTGATTGAAATTGAAGAAGATTAAAAATAACAGCATAAACAAGATAAAAGATGGATTTAAGTAATCTTAAACCGGCCAAAGGTTCAACCAAGAACAGAAAACGCATCGGCCGTGGACAAGGCTCTGGCAAAGGTGGTACAGCCACACGTGGCCACAAAGGTGCAAAGTCCAGGTCAGGTTACAAGCGCAAGGCGGGATTTGAAGGCGGACAGATGCCATTGTACAGGCGTGTACCTAAGTTCGGGTTTAAAAATATCAACAGGGTTGAATACCATGGAATCAATATCGATACCCTGCAGAAATTGGCTGAGAAAAGAAACTCAAAATTATCGATCAGCAAGTGCTCATCGATAACGGACTGGCTTCCAAAAAAGATCTGATCAAGATACTCGGACGTGGCGAACTCAGCATGAACTCGAAGTGAAAGCACATGCATTTTCTGAAAAAGCAATCAGTGCAATTGAAGCCAGGGTGGAGTTGCCATAATAATTTAACTTTGAATGAAAAGGTTAATACAAACCATAAGAAATATTTATAAGATTGAGGATCTCAGGAACAGAATCCTTTATACTCTTGGTATTGTCCTGATCTATCGTCTGGGATCATATGTCGTGCTCCCCGGTGTTGATCCCCTGATGCTTGCAGCGCTAGATGCGCAGACATCAGCGGGGCCTTCTTGGCCTGCTGAATATGTTCTCCGGGGTGCATTCTCTAATGCATCGATCTTTGCACTCGGGATCATGCCTTATATCTCTGCATCTATTGTGGTGCAGTTGCTGGGTATGGCCATCCCTTATTTCCAGAAACTACAGAAAGAAGGTGAAAGCGGAAGAAAGAAGATCAACCAGATTACACGTTACCTGACCATCCTGATCACTGGTTTCCAGGCACAGGCCTATATTGCTAACTGGTGAGCCAATTACGTAATCCTGATGGACAATCAGTGCGATCATGCCTTTCGAAGGCACTATCGTATCCCATTCTTCTGGGTATCGTCAATCGTGATCCTGATATCAGGAACCATGTTTGTGATGTGGCTGGGTGAACGGATTACGGATAAAGGATCGGAAATGGTATTTCCCTGATCATTATGATCGGTATCATTGCCAGACTGCCATTTGCACTTGTCGGTGAATTTATTTCACGCCTGGAAGAACAGGGTGGCGGACTGGTATATTTCATTGTTGAAATCGTCATACTTGTGTTTGTGATCCTGCTAACCATTCTGCTGGTGCAGGGAACCCGAAGGATACCGGTACAGTATGCAAAACGTATTGTTGGAAACAAACAATATGGTGGTGTCCGTCAGTACATCCCCTTAAAGGTGAATGCAGCTGGTGTAATGCCTATCATCTTTGCGCAGGCGATCATGTTCCTGCCTCTCACTATAGCCGGATTTCCAATACGAGATCATGTCAGGCTTTGTTGCTGCATTTGCTAATATCAACGGATTCTGGTATAACCTGGTATTTTTCTTCATGATCATTGTTGTTTACCTATTTCTATACAGCTATTACGATCAATCCAAACCAGATGGCGGAAGATATGAAGAAGAACGGCGGATTTATCCCGGGGTAAAACCAGGTAGGAAAACTGCAGAATTTATCGATAATGTAATGTCGAAGATCACCCTCCCGGGCTCAATTTTCCTTGGGTTTGTGGCCATCATGCCTGCGCTTGGTAGCACAGTTAGGTGTGAACCACAGTTTGCCCAGTTCTATGGAGGAACTTCCTTGCTTATTCTTGTAGGTGTTGTGCTGGATACCTTCAACAGATTGAAAGCCACCTGCTGATGAGGCATTACGATGGACTGACAAAATCGGGCCGAATCAAGGGAAGGTCATCATTTAGTATGTAGTACCAATATACCGGTAATGATACATCTATAAGACCGAAGAAGAAATTGAATTATTAAGAGAAAGTTCTTTACTTGTTGGTAAAACATTGGCTGAGGTTGCAAAACCATCAAACCAGGCGTTAAAACCATCGAACTGGATAAAGTTGCAGAAAATTTATCAGGGACCATGGAGCAGAACCGGGCTTTAAAGGGTACAACGGTTTTCCGTATTACACTCTGCATCTCGGTAAATGAACAGGTGGTACACGGATTCCCGGGCGAACGTCCATTGCAAGAAGGGGATATTGTTTCAATCGACTGCGGTGTGTTTAAGAACGGTTTCTACGGTGATTCGGCTTATACCTTTGCTGTTGGCGAGGTGGATGAAGAGGTGGGCTGCTGATGGAAAGGACAAAAGAGTCCTTATATAAAGGCATTGAAGTGGCGGTTGAAGGAAAGCGGGTAGGCGATATTGGCCATGCTGTTCAGAATTATGTTGAAGAATATGGTTATACTGTTGTCGGGATCTGGTTGGACATGGACTGGAAGACAACTGCATGAAAAACCGGAAGTGCCGAATTATGGCAGAACGTGGCAGGGGTTAAATTGCAGGAAGGCATGGTGCTGGCCATAGAACCAATGATAAACCTGGGCACGAAGGCATGTGGTACAGGAATGATGGCTGGACAATCCGGACAGCCGACAGAAAGCCATCAGCACATTATGAACATGATGTGGCGTCAGGAAAGGGAAAGCCGAGGTATTATCAACATTTGAATATATAGAAGAAGTGATTAAACTCAAAATAAAAGTAAATGGCTAAACAACCATCCATAGAGCAAGACGGAACAGTCATTGAATCACTGGGCAATGCCATGTTCAGGGTAGAACTGGAAAACGGGCATATCATCACTGCCCATATCTCTGGTAAAATGCGCATGCATTATATAAAGATTTTACCGGGCGACAGAGTAAAACTGGAAATGTCGCCATATGATTTGACAAAAGGAAGAATTACATTCAGATATAAATAGAATAAGAATACTGTAAAATGAAAGCCAGAGCATCAGTAAAAAAACGATCACCTGAATGCAAGATCGTCAGACGAAAGGGACGGCTTTATGTTATCAACAAGAAGAACCCTAAGTTTAAACAAAGACAAGGATAATAATAAAACAATAATATTATCAGATATGGCCAGGATTGCAGGAGTCGATATTCCAAAAAACAAAAGAGGTGAAATAAGCCTTACCTACATTTACGGTATAGGCAGAAGCAATGCCCAAAAAATCCTGAAAGAAGCCGGGATAGACTGGAACAAGAAAGTTGAGGATTGGACTGATGACGAACAGAATAAGGTTCGTAGCATCATCAATGAAAGTTCAAGGTGGAAGGTGCGCTTAGATCAGAAACACAGATGAACATCAAGCGTTTGATGGACATCGGGACCTACCGTGGCATCCGTCATCGTATTGGGCTTCCGCTGCGCGGACAAAGTACCAAAAACAATGCTCGTACACGTAAAGGACGTAAGAAAACCGTTGCCAATAAAAAGAAGGCACCAAAGGGTTAATGTAAAACAGGAAACAGAATTATTCTGCTGAAATAAAGAAAAATATGGCTAAATCAACCAGAGCTTCTAAGAAGCGGGTGGTTAAAGTTGAACCAACAGGAATGGCATACATCAGTGCTTCGTTCAACAATATTATCATTTCGCTGACCAACAACGTAGGACAGGTGATCTCCTGGTCTTCATCAGGAAAGATGGGATTCAGGGGTTCAAAAAAGAACACACCCTATGCTGCCCAGCTGGCAGCCGAGGATTGCGCCAAGATTGCATACGACGCAGGCTTGCGCAAGGTAAAAGTATATGTTAAAGGACCCGGATCCGGCAGGGAATCTGCTATCCGTACAATCCATTCCATGGGTATTGAGGTTACCGAGATCAAAGACGTAACTCCATTGCCACATAATGGATGCAGGCCCCCGAAAAGAAGAAGAGTATAATTATTTAACACAATAAGAGAATATTATGGCAAGGTACACAGGACCAAAATCAAAGATTGCCAGGAAATTCAGGGATCCGATCTTTGGAGCGGACAAAGCACTTGACAGGAAACCATATCCCCCGGGACACCATGGGAACAACCGCCGTAGGAGAAAAGAATCTGAGTACGGTATTCAGCTCCAGGAAAAGCAAAAAGCAAAATATACTTATGGTATCCTTGAAAGACAATTTAGGAATACTTTTAAGAAAGCTACCAAGAAAAAAGGGATTACAGGTGAGATCCTGCTTCAGCTTATTGAAGCCAGACTCGACAATGTCGTTTACAGGCTGGGCATTGCCCCTACCCGCAGAGGAGCCAGGCAACTGGTGGCTCACAGGCATATCCTTGTGAATGGCACGATTACAAATATCCCTTCATATGAAATGAAACGGGTGATGTTGTCAGTGTCAGGGAAAAATCCAAATCAATGGAAGCAATTACTGAGTCTCTTGCGGGACGCGGAACAAGTTTCGGATGGCTTGAATGGGATGAAGAAAAGATGGAAGGGAATTTTATCAATTACCCAAGCAGGGAGGAGATCCCGGAAAACATCAGGGAACAGCTTATCGTGGAACTTTACTCTAAGTAAAAGACCATTCGTTCAACATTAAATGATCATTTAATATACAGCATATTATGGCAATATTAGCATTTCAAAAACCAGACAAGGTGATCATGATAGAAGCTGATGAATTCAGAGGTGTCTTTGAATTTCAGTCCGCTGGAACCGGGTTTCGGCGTTACCATCGGAAATACCCTGAGAAGAATCCTGCTATCATCCCTTGAAGGATATGCCATCACATCCGTAAGGATTGACGGTGTGTCCAGGAATTTTCAACCATACGAGGTGTGGTAGAAGATGTTTCTCAGATCATCCTGAACCTGAAAAAGATCAGGTTCAAGAAACAGATCGATACAGAGAACAGTGAAAAAATACACATCGTAATTGGTGACCAGGAGGTATTTAAAGCTGGCGATATCAATAAATTTTTATCGGTATTCCAGGTATTAAACCCTGATGAAGTGATCTGCCATATGGACAGCAGTGTTAAGCTATCTATGGAACTCACAATCAACAAAGGCCGAGGCTATGTTCCTGCTGAAGAGAACAAATCACTGAACGACACTGTTGATACCATCGCCATCGACGCTATCCATACTCCAATCAAAAATGTGAAGTATCACATTGAAAACTGGAGGGTTGAACAGAAAACTGACTACGAAAAGCTGGTGGTGGAGATTGAAACTGATGGTTCTATCCATCCGAAAGAAGCCTTGAAAGAAGCTGCAAAAATCCTGATCCACCACTTCATGCTTTTCTCAGATGAGAAGATCACTCTCGATTCTGAAGAAAAAGCCGTTACAGAAGAGTTTGATGAAAATTCATTACATATTCGTCAGTTACTGAAAACCAAGCTGGTCGACATGGACTTGTCAGTGAGGGCACTGAATTGCCTTAAAGCTGCAGATGTTGAATCACTTGGCGACCTGGTAACCTTTAACAAGAACGATCTGCTTAAATTCAGGAATTTTGGGAAAAAATCACTGACCGAACTAGAAGAGCTGGTTAAATCCAAAGGGCTAGAATTTGGCATGAACATTTCGAAATACAAATTAGATAAGGAATAATTGCAATGAGACACGGTAAAAGATTCAATCATTTAAGCAGGACGAGTGCTCACAGGAAAGCAATGCTCGCCAATATGGCAAGCTCGCTTATCATTCACAAGCGTATCAAGACCACTGTTGCCAAAGCAAAAGCCTTGAGAGTTTATATAGAACCCCTCATCACCAAATCGAAAACAGATTCTACCCATTCAAGAAGGGTTGTTTTTAGCTATCTGAATGACAAAGAAGCTGTAACAGAACTTTTCAGGGAAGTATCGGTTAAGGTGGCTGACCGTCCGGGTGGTTATACCCGCATCATCAAGATCGGGTCCAGGCTGGGTGACAATGCCGAGATGGCCTTGATTGAGCTGGTCGACTATAACGAAAATCTTCTCGATGCCAAAGCTGCAGGACCTAAAAAATCGCGTAGAAGAAGAGGCGGTGCTAAAAAGACTGAAGAAGGCGCCATCGCTGCTGACCAGACCGTAGAAACTGCTGAAGAGCTTGCTGAAGAAGTAACTCAGGATGTTGCTGAAGAAGTAACGGAAGATGCTGCTGAAGAAGTAAAAGAAGAAACAGCTGAGCTAAGTGAAGAAGTAGTTGAAGAGGTTAAAGAAGAGCCTGTAGCTGAAGTCAAAGAAGAAGTTGTTGCTGAAGCAGAACCTAAGGCTGAGGAAGTGATAGAAGAGATCAAAGAAGAAGCTGCTCCTGAAGAACCTGAAGCTGAAGAAGTAAAAGAAGAGCCTAAAGAAGAGCCTGTTGCAGAAGTAGAAGAAGAAACCAAGGTTGAAGAAGAACCAAAGGTAGAAGAAGTAAAGGAAGAGGCGAAAGAAGAAGCTGAAGCTGAGGTAAAAGAGGAAGAGAAAGAAGAGCCTAAAGCTGAAGACAAAGAAGACAAAGAAGACGAAAAAGAGAAAAAGGACAAGAAATAATAGGGATCTTCTTATTTATAATACCAAAAGGATAGGGTTTTGATTAACTTTATCCTTTTTTTATCCCGAGTTTATAGTAAACCTGAAAATATTTGATTATGAGTTCAATGATTGCCAATATCCACGCCCGTCAGATCCTTGATTCACGTGGAAATCCAACTATCGAAGTAGACATTTATACCAATACAGGTATCGTTGCCCGTGCGGCAGTTCCCTCCGGCGCCTCCACAGGCGTGCACGAAGCCGTTGAGCTTCGCGATAATGATAATGGCACCTACATGGGAAAAGGTGTCCTTAAAGCTGTTGAGAATGTGAATAACATTCTGGCAGAAGAGCTGCAGGGATACTATGTCACTGATCAACGTGATATCGATAATCGTATGATCGAGATCGATGGTACACCGAATAAGGAAAAACTCGGTGCCAATGCTATGCTCGGTGTATCACTTGCTGTAGCCCACGCGGCCGCACAAGAGACAGGCCAGTTTCTGTTTCGCTATATTGGTGGGCCAAATGCACACGTATTACCAATACCCATGATGAATATCCTGAATGGAGGTTCTCATGCCGACAATAGCATTGACTTCCAGGAATTCATGATCATGCCTGTAGGTGCAGAAACCTTCAGCGATGCCATCAGGATGGGAGCGGAAGTGTTCCATAACCTGAAAGCTGTTCTTAAAAAAGCAGGACATTCAACAAATGTTGGCGATGAAGGAGGCTTTGCCCCAAACCTTTCTTCTAACGAAGAGGCGGTAAAAGTTGTGCTTGAGGCCATCGACAAGGCAGGATACAAAGCAGGTAAAGATATCTTTCTTGCACTGGATCCTGCTTCATCAGAATATTATATCCCGGAGGAAAATGTATATCACCTGAAATGGTCGACTGGCGACAAACTTACACCTGCAGAGATGGTGGATTTCTGGGCCGATTGGATAAAAAAATATCCTATCATCTCTATCGAAGACGGTATGGCCGAAGATGACTGGGATGGCTGGAAACTCCAGACTGAAAAGATGGGAGATAAAATACAGCTTGTTGGAGATGACCTCTTTGTTACTAACACCACTCGATTGAAAAAAGGAATCGACAATGACATCGCCAACTCTATTTTGATCAAGGTCAATCAGATCGGGACATTAACCGAAACCATCGATGCTGTTGATATGGCCAATAGGAGTGCTTACACATCTGTGATCAGTCACCGATCAGGAGAAACTGAAGATACAACCATCGCCGACCTTGCCGTGGCACTAAACACAGGTTTGATCAAGACCGGCTCAGCCAGCCGCTCCGACAGGATCGCCAAGTACAATCAGCTGCTCAGGATCGAAGAAATCCTTGGCGATGCAGGAACCTACCTTGGTAAAGGATTTAAGTTCCTTTAGGAACAAATCCTAAACCCTAATAACCTAAATTCGAAACAAATTCGAATTCTCCAAATTCTAAATTCAAACGAGCACAAACCAAAATATCCAAAGTCCTCCTCTCCTCCAGGAGAGGGGGATTTAGGGGGTGAGGTGCATCTTTTATTTAGTATACGGAGAATTGTAAATATTAAAAGTTTCAGCGGTTTTTTATGTGATCTCATGCAGGTACTGCACCAAATTATCCGACCTTTCCAGACCCAGCTTCTTACGCATGCGGCTGCGTGCAGTTTCAAGCGCTCTCACGGATTGCTGTGTAACCTCTGATATTTCTTTTGAGGACATATCAAGCCTTAGGAAAGTACATAATTTAATCTCATTCGGGGTAAGGTCAGGATGCAGTCTTATTAAGTTTTCCCGAAATTTACCATGTTCCTCCTCAAACCTGAGTTCAAACTCCTTCCATTCCTGGCCCTTGATCAGGTTTTTCAACTTTGAAACTGCAGTCAGTATCTTATCACTGTATTCATTATGCGTTTCCCTGTTGATCTGACGGAGGTCCTCAATAATCGTGTTCCCCAATTCAGTTCTCCGGGTAATAAAAAGGGCATTCTCCGTCATCATTTTTTTCTTGAACTCAAGTTCTGAGGCAAGGGCATCCCGGGTATGCTTTAAATCAAGATGCGTGCGTATTCTGACCAATAATTCTTTTTCATTGAAGGGTTTGGTCACGTAATCAACCCCTCCTGTTTCAAAGCCTTTCAGGATGCTCTCGTGGTCAGTTCTGGCTGTAAGAAAAATTATAGGCACATCCCTCGTATTTTCCATGGTCTTAAGCACCTTACACACTTCAAATCCATTCATCCCCGGCATCATCACATCCAGAAGGATAAGATCAAAACTAGCCTTTTTACAAAGGTCGATGGCCTGCTTTCCATTTTGTGCATAAGAAACAGAATATCCATTTTCATCAAGGATACTGACCATCAAACGGATGTTAGACGGGATATCATCAACGATTAATATATTGGCAAGTTCTTTTATCATATTATTTCTCCTTATCAACGATCTCTTTCATTTTCTTCAGGTACTCAGGAAAGATAGCAAGGCTGGAATCTATTTTCTCAATATCATAATGATCGCAAAATAAAAGTAATTTATCTCCATAATCAACCAGCAATCGTATATCGAGTTCCTTGCCGGTTTCATGAATAGCCACGGCAAATGTCCGAATCGATTTAAACTCTTTTAGTTCAATTGCCTGCTTCCACATGCTGAGATAATGCTTTTCTATTCTCCGGATGGCTTCTTTCAGAGAGTCAAGGTACCTCTGCTCGCTTTTACTGTCAAACCTGGATGTATAAGCACCTACTCCCTTCGGAATCTCATCGCTGTTGATGATCAATTCCCGGATTTTTTCAAACAACTCCTCAATATGGAAAGGTTTGATAAGGAAATCATCAAATCCAGAGGCAGATATCCGTTCAATATCCTCTCGCATGGCAAGGGCTGTAAGGGCCAGCACAGGCACTTTCGACAATTGTTTGTCAGCCTTAAACTTCATGATAGCTTGATATCCATCCATCACCGGCATCATGATATCAAGGAGGATGAGATCAGGCTTGAACTTTGCCGCTAGATTAAGGGCTTCTTCTCCGTTCACAGCTTCTTTCACTTTTATGCCACAATCTTCAAGGTTATCTTTAACGAATCTCCTGTTAATGTCCGAATCATCGACCAGGAGAATGCGTTTCCCGGAAAATAAAACTGTGGGATCTTCTCCTGCCAATTCAAGTTCTGGTTTTTCAGCAGCAACTTCCACATCCCTGAGGGTAACAGTAAAAGATGATCCTTCGCCGGGCGTGCTAACAAGGCTAATACTGCCTTGCATCATTTCCACTAGCCGTTTTGTTATCGACAAGCCCAATCCTGTTCCTTCCATGGTGTCACCGGCCGTATTGTCGAGCTGCACGAAAGAATCAAATATCTTTTCATGTGATTCTTCGGCAATGCCGATACCACTGTCTTCAACCCTGATCATCAAACCGAGCTTTCCTTTTTTCCTTTTACTGTCGATCAATTGCACAACTAAGCGGATGTACCCTTTCTTAGTGTACTTTACGGCATTGCCAATCAGGTTAAACAGGACCTGACGTATTCTCACTTTATCAAGCATCAGCATTTCCGGGACATCATCATGAACATCAACGACAAAATCGAGATTCTTCCGTGCTACCTTCACTGCAAATACCTGTGCAATTTCGGTGATAACTGACCTGATCTCTATCGGTCCGGGACTGATATCAAGCCTTCCGGCTTCAATCTTTGAAAGATCAAGAATATCGTTGATCAGCATCAGCAAGCTGTTGCCCGCCGACTTGATTGAACCAGCATATTCCTTCAGCCTGGGTTCTTCCAGGTGACTGGTCAGCATCTCAGAAAATCCAATGATGGAGTTCAGAGGAGTTCTGATCTCATGGGATATATTAGAAATAAACTCGCTTTTTGTCTTGTTGGCCTGCTCTGCCCTTTCCTTTTCTGCTTTCAGGTTTTCTTCATACTCCTTTCTTTCTGTAATATCCCTGGCGAATGCACAATTATATTCCTTCCCATCAAACTCCAGGTAGTTTACCATCAGCTCAACGGGATATTCACGGCCACCCTTTGTCTTATGTCTGGATTCGAGCTTAAAGCTCTTCCTTTCTTTTACATCCTTCCAATGATTTTCCCAACCATCCTTGGGAAACATCGGGTCTATATCCTGAACAGACATTTGCAATAATTCTTCTTTTGAATATCCAAGGGCTTTGCAGGCAGCCTCATTTACATAGAAAAAACGGGCATCCTTACTCATCCAGAATGCAGCATCTGCATTCTGATCAACAGAGAATTGTGTCAATTTCAGGGCCTCAGTAGCCTTTTTTTGCAAGGTGATATCTTCAACTGAACCCTCATAATAGACATTACCCGAATTATCAGTGATCTTTTTAGCATTTTCCCTCAGATAAATCGTTCTGTTATCCGGTAGACTCACAATGGATTCAAAGCCTTTTATTTCATTTTCTTTTTCAAGCAGGTCGACGAAAGCTTTACGATCATAACCTATTTCCTGGGCGATTGAGAAGAAGTTTCTTTTTTGCATTTCCTCCAGGGCGGGTACGCCCATCAATTTTAGCAGTGCCGGGTTTGCCAGCAATATGCGCCCGTCAGGGGTTGACCGGTACATACCAAGAGGAATATTCTCATACAACTGGCGAAATCGCTTTTCGCTGGCGCGTAAGGCCGATTCCGCATTTACCCTTGGTGTAATATCACGAATAATATCCAAAACTTCTTCACTCCCGATCGGTATATACCGGGCTTCATAGTAACGGATTCCTTCAGGGATCTCAATTGAATATTCATCAACAATAATTTCTCCCGACTGAAGAGCCTCACGGATCTTTGCTTTACCCCTGCGTTTCACATCTTCCGGCAAGTCAATATCAGTAATGGATTTGCCCATGAACTGATCCGGATCCAGGGCCAGCTTTTCAGGGGCATTGGTGTGAAAATCGAGAAATCTTCCTTCCTTATCAAACCTGAATATCAAGTCAGGCATTGACTTCAGCATTATCTCATATCGGGTAAGTAACTCCTGGAGTTGCTTTTCAATATTTTTTGATTTTGAAAGGTCAAAAGCAACTCCCCTAACCCCCACGACTTTCCCCGCTGAAAAAATTGGATAGGAATAGAGCATCACAGGAAATGTATTGCCGCTTTTGCGAACTGCAATATACTCCTCCCCTTTAACTGGAATGCCGGCAAATAATTTACCAATACGTTCCTGAACTTTGGGGAGTTCGTCAGGATGAACAAATTTTGAGATCGGCAGGTTTTTAGCTAGATCCTCCTTTGTATAACCCATCATCTCAAGCCCCATGGGGTTACACTGAGTAATCTTTCCTTCAAGGTTAAACTCAAAGATTCCCAAAGGAATCAGATCGATCAGTTCCCAATACTTTTTCTCGCTATCCTTATAAGCTACTTCAAGTTTATCGAGGACACCCTGTAAGTCATTAAAGGACTTTTCTTTTCTACTTTCTGACACGATCCGGTTTATTTTAATCTAAAGATACGAAATATAAAAAAAACCCGGCATGTGGCCGGGTTTAAATATAGTTTGGGATTCGGGTTTTGTATCCTTGTAATGAATCAATGAATTTAATTTACAAATAACAGGCCAATTCAGTTACAGAATTTTAATGCGCTGATTTACTGATATTTAAAAATATTAATACAAACTAAATTTCTCAAAATGGGAACATGTTTCTCGAAATGAATAAATCGATACGTCAAGCTTATAATGACAGAGCTGTTTAGATCAATGTTTTTAGCTTTTCAAATGCAGATTGGATTCCGGATGGATCCTTACCACCTGCCGTTGCAAAGTGGGGCTGGCCACCTCCGCCTCCCTTTATCTCTGGAGCCAGCTCGCGGATCAGGCTTCCTGCATTAAGGCCTTTATCCCTGATGGCTTCCTCCCCAATGGCAATAGTCAGAAAGACTTTGCCTTCAGCACTGTTGCCCAGAACAACCAATGCGTTCTTATTGTCCCTGATCAGGCTAAACGCCAGATTCTTCACCACTGATAAATCAGCATCCACTTTAGCTGTAATGAGATCGATTCCATGAAGTTTAACGGCAGAAGAGCGTAGTTCTGAGATCAACCCATCGGATAGCTTATGGTTCAATGCCTCTGTAAGCTTTTGTAATTTCTTGTTCTCCTCGATCAAAGCCTGGACGCCTTTAACTACGTCCTTCGGATTTTTTAACAGCTGACGAATGCTGTTTTCAACTTGAATCTTTTCCTGCACATAATTTTCTGCCGTTTCTCCCGTACAGGCTTCAATACGCCTTATCCCTGCGGCAATGGCACCTTCTGACGTGATCTTAAAGAAACCAATCTGCCCTGTGGCAGCAACGTGCGTACCTCCACATAGTTCAACAGAATCACCGAAGCGAACGACCCTTACTTTGTCGCCATACTTTTCACCGAAGAATGCCAGTGCACCCATGTCCATGGCTTGTTCCATATTTACTGCACGGTGCTCATCGATGGGATCGTTTGCCCTGATCAGGGCATTGACAAGTTTTTCGACATCTGCAAGCTGATCATCAGACATTTTCTCAAAATGGGAAAAATCAAAGCGCAAATGATCTGCATCGACCAGTGAGCCCTTTTGTTCTACATGCTCTCCCAGCACCTGCCTCAAGGCAAAGTGCATTAAATGCGTTGCAGAATGATTGTTTTCGGTTTTTTGGCGATTCACAATATCAACGATCGCAGCATATGTATCCTGCTTGCCTTCCGGCTTTTTATCACCTAAGTGAATCGTCAGTTCATTTTCCTTTTTTGTATCAAGTATATTAATCGTTACTTCATTGTTCTTCAGAAAACCTTTATCCCCAAGCTGCCCTCCGGCCTCGGCATAAAATGGGGTTTTATCCAACACATACTCGTAATAAGTATTCCTTTTCTCCTTTACTTCCCGATAGCGAAGCATTCTGACTTCGGCTTCCAGCTGGTCATAACCCAGAAATTCAGTTTGAGAATCACTTTCCGATATAATGATCCAGTCGCTCTTGTCAAGTTCGGCAGCCTGGCGTGAACGGTTTTTCTGGGCTTCCAGCCCCTCTTTAAATCCTTCCATATCGACCACCCATCCATTTTCTTTTGCCATCAACTCAGTCAGATCCACAGGAAAACCATAGGTATCGAATAGTTCAAAAGCAAATGAACCCTCGATCACTTTTTCGCCTTTTTTACTTTTAATGTATTGTTCGAATCGTTTGATCCCCTGCTCAAGCGTATGCAGGAAGGATTGCTCTTCCTCACGGATCACCTTCACTATAAGATCCTTTTGTTGAAAAAGCTCAGGGAATGCATCACCCATGATTGATGCAAGAGTATCCATTAATTTATAAATGACAGCTTCTTTAACATTCAGGAAGGTATAGGCATATCTCACTGCCCTGCGCAATATTCTTCTGATCACATAGCCGGCTCCGGTGTTGGACGGCAATTGTCCGTCGGCGATTGAAAAGGCAATGGCGCGCAGGTGATCTGAGATGACCCGCATAGCTATGTCGGCCTCTTCAACTTTGCCATATTCAACCCTTGTTAGATTAGATAAACTGTCGATCAATGGGCGAAAAACATCTGTATCGTAATTTGATTTTTTACCCTGAAGGGCCATGCACAGTCGTTCAAATCCCATGCCTGTATCCACATGCTTTGCGGGCAAAGGTTCCAGCGATCCATCTTTTCTCCTGTTGAATTCGATAAAGACCAGGTTCCAAACTTCGATGACCTCGGGATGGTCTTTATTCACAAGCGTTTTCCCATCCACCTTCTGACGGTCGGCTTCATCCCTGATATCGATATGGATCTCCGAGCAAGGCCCGCAGGGGCCGGTATCGCCCATCTCCCAGAAGTTGTCTTTCTTGGAGCCAAACAGGATACGATCCTCCGGTACAATGGCTTTCCAATAATCAAAAGCCTCCTGATCGGTAGCCAGCTTTTCATCTTTGTCACCGCCAAATACACTAACATAGAGTCGATCCGGGTCGAGTCCGTATACTTCAGTAAGTAATTCCCAGCCCCAGGCGATAGCCTCTTTCTTAAAATAATCACCAAACGACCAATTCCCCAGCATCTCAAACATGGTATGATGGTAAGTGTCGTGGCCCACTTCTTCAAGGTCGTTGTGTTTACCTGATACACGCAAACATTTTTGTGTATCAGCAACACGTGATGATGTTGCCTTTCGGTTTCCAAGGAAAACATCCTTGAACTGGTTCATGCCTGCATTTGTAAACATCAAAGTGGGATCATCCTTCACTACCATTGGGGCCGAAGAAACGATCTCATGCTGTTTTTTCCTGAAGAATTCAAGAAAGGTCTTTCTGACAATTTTGGACTCCATATCTAATTATTAACAAGGCAATTGTTGAATAGTTGCGGAAAATACTGAACGCAAAGTTAGTTTAATTAATTATTTTTGTGTGAAATGAAGCCGACATTTCATAATGAAATGTATTTTTGATCGTTAAAGATCAGTATGGGTAAAGAACAGTATTTCTATAATCCGAAGACGCTCACTTACGAGAAGAGGCGGAAGTCAAGTATCCTGGTCATCATCAAGATACTTCGCTTCCTGGTTACGTTTATCGTATTTGCGGCTATCGGTATATTGATCGCCTATACTTTTTTTGATTCTCCCAAGGAGCGTATGCTGAGGAGAGAAATTGCTCAATATGAGTTTCAATATACCCTATTGAATGACCGATTGGGACAGATCGAATCCGTTTTAGGAAACCTGCAGGATAAAGACGATAATATTTACAGGGTGATCTTTGAAGCTGAACCCATTCCGCAATCATTGCGTGACGCCGGTTTCGGAGGTGTTGATAGGTATGCACGACTTGATGGTTATAGGAACTCCCAGGTTATCATTGAAACCACCAGGAGATTTGACATGATCACCAGTCAGCTGGTGGTACAATCAAAATCCTTTGATGAAGTATTTGACCTTGCCAGGAACAAATCGATCATGCTGGCCAGCATTCCTGCTATTCTTCCCGTTGAGAAAGGCCAGGGAAATATCATTAGTGGATTTGGTATGCGCTACCACCCCATACTCAAGTATAGGAGGATGCACTGGGGGATTGACATCACCGCTCCTTCTGGCACTCCCATTTATGCCACTGCCGACGGTAAGGTCAGTTTCAATGGCAGAAAGGGCGGATATGGTAAAACCTGTCAGATCGACCACGGCTACGGCTACCAGACACTTTATGGCCACATGAAGACCATCACAGCGAGAAAAGGTCAGCAAGTTAAGCGTGGAGAGATCATAGGTTATGTAGGAAGCACAGGCCTCTCCCAATCACCTCATGTTCATTATGAAGTGATCTATAACTCAAAGAAAGTTAACCCTGTGAACTACTTCTATAATGACTTTACTCCTGAAGAGTTTGAAAAAGTGCTTGAGCTTGCTTCACGCGACACGCAAGTATTATCATAGGCGTTGGGCATTGGGCTTTAGGCAGTAGGCATTCAGGAGTTAGTATAAGGATATATCAAATAACCAGCAGCTAGTGACCAGTAACCAGCAACAAGGGAAGTTATACTACTCCATAGGTGAAGTAGCCGAAATGTTTGATGTAAATGCATCTCTCATCCGTTTCTGGGAGAAGGAATTTGACATCATCAAGCCGAAGAAGAACAAAAAAGGCAACCGCCTCTTCACCCCCGCCGACATCAAGCATTTCCGTCTCATCCATCACCTCGTGAAAGAAAAGGGATACACCCTGAAAGGTGCAAAGGAAAGCCTGAAGCAAAACCCAGAAGACATCGACAAGAAGGCCGAAGTTATTGATTCTCTCAACAGGATCAGGGCTTATCTGGTAGAGATGAAAGAAGGCTTGGGGGGGGAGGAATAGAGAACAGAGGAACAGAGGAACAGAGGAACACACCTTCGTCTATCAGACTTACGCTTGCGCTGAAGCTTCAGCGTAGGCGCACGGGTTGCAAAGCAAGGAATAAGAATAAGAACAGTGAAGTTGTTCAATGTTCATTGTCCATTGAACATTGTCCATTGCCCATTGTCCATTTTACTTTCTCCTTTTTCCTTTTCCCTTTTTCCATCATCTCACAGTCCCACAGTCTCAAAGTCTCATATTTTCATTTTCTCAAAGTCTCACAGTCCCACAGTCTCAAAGTCTCATAGTCCCATTTTCTCAAAGTCTCAAAGTCCCACAGTCCCCCCACCGCCCATCGCCTAACTTGTTAAAGGAGATATGAATACGCCTCTAATAACCTTGACAGGCCGTTCGACTCCGCTCACGATGACAAAAAAATTTGCTTCTTGAGTGGAAGGGAATAACATTGCCGAGGGACTGCCAGCTCAACTAATTCAACCAGTTCAACCGATTTAACTAATTCAACGGGTTTAACGATTTCAGAAGGTGAAGGAGATAGAAGATAGAAGAAGTATTTCATCCAACACCCACTTTGTACAACGTAGCTTTAGCGAAGTTGTAACATCCAACACCTTTTCACGGGTTAACAATTATTAACGATTCCCTTTAACATAATTTAACAGTATGCAGCCTGAAGGTTGAAACATCATAATCTATCTTTGCGTTAACAAAAAAAAATACGATACAAAATGATGGAAACTGATATCAAGGCTCTCAACGACCGCATACAGAAGGAGAGTGAATTTGTCGACATGCTGAACATGGAGATGCGTAAGGTGATCATTGGCCAGAAACAGATGATCGAAAGGCTTATGATCGGGCTTCTTTCCAATGGGCATATTTTGCTGGAAGGGGTTCCAGGACTTGCAAAAACACTGGCGATCAATTCGCTGGCTAAATCTATAGATGCCAAATTCAGCAGGATACAATTCACCCCCGACCTGCTGCCTGCCGACCTTTTAGGCACGCTCATCTACAGTCAGAAAAAAGAAGAATTTGTTGTCCGTAAAGGACCCATATTTGCCAATTTTATCCTGGCCGATGAGATCAACCGTTCGCCTGCCAAGGTGCAAAGCGCACTTCTGGAAGCCATGCAGGAACGACAGGTAACCCTTGGTGATACAACCTACCCGTTGGAAGAACCTTTCCTCGTGCTGGCCACACAGAACCCCATCGAGCAGGAAGGTACCTACCCACTGCCGGAGGCACAGGTCGACAGGTTTATGCTTAAGATCGTGATCGGATACCCAAACAAGGAAGAAGAAAAACTTATCCTTCGACAGAATATCCAGGAGACATATCCCACGACAAGCAACATCCTGAAGCCAAAAGACATTATCAAGGCAAGGGCCATAGTCAGGGAAGTATACCTCGATGAAAAGATCGAGAATTACATTACTGATATTGTATTCGCTTCGCGTTACCCGGCCGAATATAAGCTCGACCGCTTCGTAAACATGATCAACTATGGTGCTTCACCACGTGCAAGTATCAACCTTGCCCTGGCAGCCAAAGCCTATGCTTTTATCAAACGACGTGGATATGTGATCCCCGAAGATATCAGGGCGGTTGCTCATGATGTGCTTCGTCACAGGATCGGCCTCACCTATGAAGCAGAAGCCGAAAATGTAACATCTGAAGACATCATCAGCGAGATCCTCAATACTGTTGAGGTACCTTAGGACTTGTTCCATCGTCATTGAAAACACATACACCTTAACGACTTGGAAACCAGTGACATTATAAAAAAAGTCAGGAAGATCGAGATCAAGACCCGTGGCTTGTCAAACCAGATCTTCACAGGGCATTACCACAGTGCTTTTAAAGGCCGTGGTATGGCTTTCAGTGAGGTAAGGGAATACCAGTATGGGGATGATATCCGTAATATCGACTGGAATGTAACTGCCCGTTTCAACCATCCCTACATCAAGATATTTGAAGAAGAAAGGGAACTCACGGTGATGCTGCTGATCGATGTTAGTGGATCCAATGAATATGGTAGCAGGGGACAGTTCAAGGAAGATCAGATGACGGAAATCGCTGCGGTCATGGCCTTTTCTGCCATCAACAATAATGACAAGGTTGGCGTGATCTTTTTCAGCGACAAGGTCGAAAAGTTCATTCCACCCAAAAAAGGAAGAAGCCATATCCTGAGGATCATCAGGGAGCTGATCGATTTCAGACCCGACAGTCAGAAGACTGATATAGCAGAAGCACTGAGATACCTTACCAATGCAATCAAAAAACGATGCACGGCTTTTATTATCTCTGATTTTCTCGACACCGGCTTTGATGAAGCACTCAGGATTGCTGGCAACAAACATGACGTTGTCGCCCTCAGGGTTTATGATGAAAGTGAGACCCATCTTCCAAATATTGGACTGGTGAAGGTTTTCAACAAAGAATCAGGCAAATATTCCTGGGTTGACACAGCTTCAGTCCGTGCTAGAAGCAACTATAACGAATGGTGGCGAATGCAGGAGAAATACCTGACCGAGCTGTTTAAACGAAGCGGAACTGACCATGCGAGTATCAGCACGAATGAAGATTATGTAAAACCGCTTGTTGGCTTGTTTAAAGTAAGGGAGTCGAGGATATAATGAAGATCAGGTTAATCTTAGGCATATTAGCATTTACAGTCCTTTCCGGAACTATACTCCGTTCACAGGAAGTATCGGCCATTGCCCGTTTCGATACTACCGATATTCTTATTGGAGATCAGATTAATCTTAATATCTCTTTTACAATGCCCCTGGATTACAGGGTGCTCTGGCCCCATTACAAAGATACACTAACAAGGCACATAGAGATCATCGGAATGAGCCCGGTGGATACGATCATCAATGAATCGGAGAACCTGGTGGATATGCTACAGTCTATTACAGTTACTTCTTTCGACTCCGGTTATTATTATGTTCCTCCACTGAGATTTGAATACCAGCCCATCGATGATACTGTTTTTCGTGAAGCTACCACCATTCCGTTGTACCTGGTAGTGCACACAATGGAAGTGGATACTACACAGGCCATCAAGGCCATCAAGCCACCTTTGAGAGCACCACTCACCTTCAGGGAGATCCTGCCATGGCTCCTGATAGCTTTGGCTGCAGCCCTGATCGTATTCCTCACCATTTACATTATCAGGAGAAGGAAGAAAAAACAGCCTCTCTTCAGGATCAGGCCTAAGATCATCCTGCCACCCCATGTTGTGGCCATGAATGGGCTGGAAAGTCTGAAAGTTAAGAAATTATGGCAGGCAGGAAAGATGAAAGATTACTATACTGAACTCACTGATATTGTCAGGGTATATATTGAGGACAGGTTCAGTGTGCAAGCGGTAGAGATGACCACCGAAGAGATCCTTGAAGGATTGAAAGACAGTGACATTGGCCAGGAATCCATCAATAAGCTGTCACGGACGCTGGTGTTGGCCGACCTGGTGAAATTTGCCAAGGAAAAGCCATTGCCGCTTGAAAATGATACATCCATGACCAACACCATCGACTTCGTCAAAGAAACAAGGAGCGAACGTGAGGTTGAAGAGATACTGGAAAAGATTAAAATAGAACCAAATAATGAGTCCTCCTCAGCTGAAGGCCCAGAGGACGAAGGGCCCTCCTCAACTAAAGTTACGGAGGGCGAGGAATGATGTACGCTGATATTATATTTGCCAACCCTGGGTTTTTATACCTGCTCATCCTCCTGCCATTGTTGGGGGGCTGGTACTGGTATAAGCTCCTGAACAATGATCCAGGTCTGCAACTGTCTTCCACATCTGGCTTTTCAGCTACCAAACGCAGTTGGCGGCAATACCTCATTCATGCTCTTTTCGTATTCAGGCTTTTGGCACTCGCTTTATTGATTGTAGCCCTCGCACGCCCCCAGTCTACCTCCAGGTCAAGGGATGTGACTATCGAAGGCATCGATATTGTGATGGCTTTGGATGTTTCGAGCAGTATGCTGGCACAGGACCTTCGACCCGACAGGCTTGAGGCGGCGAAGGATGTTGCATCTGAATTTATTGCCGGAAGGCCCGACGATCGTATTGGCCTTGTTATTTTCAGCGGAGAATCTTTCACACAATCGCCCCTCACCAGCGACCATAGCATGATCAGGAACCTCTTCAAGGATATTGAGAGTGGTATGATTGAAGACGGCACCGCCATTGGCGACGGACTTGCTACTTCAATTAACAGGCTCAAAGAAAGTGATGCCATCAGCAAGGTGATCATACTGATTACCGATGGTGTAAACAATTCAGGTTCCATTGATCCACTATCAGCGGCTGAAATTGCAAAGATTTACGGCCTCCGGATCTACACCATTGGTGTGGGCACGATAGGAGTGGCTCCTTACCCGGTTCAGACGCCATTCGGTATCCAATACCAGAATATGGAGGTGAAGATTGATGAAGATATTTTGAAACAGGTGGCAGAAGTGACCGGGGGCCAGTATTTTCGTGCTACAAGCAACAAAAAACTTAAAGAAATATATGCGGAGATCGACCAGCTGGAAAAATCCAAGATCGATGTGACCGAATTCAGCAGGAAACATGAAGAATTTCTGCCACTGGCACTCCTGGCACTGGCTTTTATTATTTTGGAAATATTATTAAGAAACACCGTCTTCAGGACAACACCATAATTGTATGATCAGGTTTGAACACATAGAATATTTATACCTGTTGTTGGGGATCCCACTCTTCACAATACTATTCATTTTTGGTATGCGTATGCGAAAAATGGCGCTGAAGAGGCTGGGTGATCTGAGCATACTAAACCGTTTGATGCCAGATGTGTCAAAGGATAAAATGATCTTGAAATTCATCATCCTGAACATTGCATATGCATTCCTGATAGTTGGAATTGCCAATCCGCAAACAGGATCCAGGCTGGAAACCGTTCAACGTAAAGGAATTGACCTGGTTGTGGCCCTTGATATTTCGAACAGCATGCTGGCCCAGGATATTAAACCCGATCGTCTTTCACGCGCAAAACAGGCCCTTTTCAAGCTCATCGACCGTTTGAAAGGTGACCGGATAGGGATTATCATCTTCGCTGGTAAGGCCTATACGCAATTACCCATTACGACCGATTATGCTGCGGCCAAGATGTTCATTTCCACCATTTCAACAAAAGACATCCCTTCGCAAGGTACTGCAATTTCTGAAGCTATTAATCTCGGTATCAGCTCATTTGATGAGAATGATCACAGTAAGGCCATCATCATTATCACGGATGGCGAAAACCATGAGGGCGATGCGATCCAGGCTGCCACTGCGGCAAGCGAATTGGGTATAACCGTATATACGATCGGTATGGGATTGCCGGACGGAAGCCCAATACCGATACTGAACAGCTATGGACAAGCAACAGGTTTTAAAAAAGACCGTGATGGAAATACGGTGATCACCAAGTTGAATGAGGTGATGTTGCAACAAATTGCTGCTGCCGGTAAGGGTGACTATGTCAGAGCCAATAATACTCAGGCCGGGCTAAGTAAAATATTTGAGAAGATCAATGCGTTGGAGAAGAGTGAAATAGATACCAGGATGTTCACCGACTATGAAGACCAGTTCCAGTACTTTATTGGTTTCGGACTGCTGCTGCTCTTCCTGGAGTTTCTTATTTTTGACAGGAAAACCAGGTGGGCAAGCCGGATCAGGCTATTTGAGAAAAACAATGTTGATTAGGTTAAAATGCAATATACCAAACACATATCATTAATATTTATCCTGCTATTTGCTTTCGGGTCTTTGCTTGCACAGCGAGAGAATAAATATATTCGCCGGGGAAACAACAATTATGATGAGCAGAATTACCAGGAAGCAGAAAAAAACTATTTCAGATCACTCAGCAAAGGAGGAGATACATACAAAGGTTTATTCAACCTGGGTGATATTTATTATGAGGTGAAGGATTACCGCCAGGCAGGTATGCTCTTTGATTCAGTGGCGAGGCTGCAGGTTGATGGGGATACCAGGAGCAAGGCATTTTATAACCTGGGAAATACTTTGCTGAGTGCATCTCTCGAATCAGACACTGTTGCCGCTGAAGCCCTTCCGTTGAGCATTGAATCATATAAAGAGGCACTGCGTATTAATCCTGTCGACACAGCTGCCAAATATAACCTGGCCTATGCGCAATTATTGTTAAAAGACCAGCAACAAAACCAGGACCAGAACCAGCAAGATCAAAACCAGGATCAGCAGGACCAGCAAGATAAGCAGGATCAGCAGCAGGACCAGCAGGAGCAGGAAGATCAGCAAGACAAGCAGGATCAGCAGCAGCAAGATCAACAGCAACAGGATCAACAGCAACAACAGCAACAACAGCAACAACAGCAACCCAAACAGATTTCGAAAGAGGATGCTGAGCGTATGCTGGAAGCCATGAAAAATGATGAAAAGAAAACGTTGGAGAAAGTGAAAGCAGGCAAGGTAAAAGGGAAGGTAGTTAAAAGTGAGAAAGACTGGTAATTTTTAATAATAAAACCAGAAATATGAAGAAATACTTGTTATCGGCCATAGTGATGATGATCCTTATCATCCCGGACATTTCTGCTGATGAGATCAAACTCACTGCATCAGCGAGGAATGTTGTATCGCTTGGTGACAGGTTTCAGCTTACTTACACGGTGAATACCAAGGGAGGACAGTTTTCCGGGCCCAAGATCAAGAACTTCAGGGTATTGTCAGGCCCTAACATTTCTACAAACCAAAGTTACCAGGTGATCAACGGAAAGATGTCACAATCCATCTCGGTAAGCTATGTATATTATCTCCAGGCATTCGAGGTAGGGAAATTTGAGATCCCTGCTGCCACCATTGAGGTCAATGGCGAAGTGATTACTTCAGAACCAGTTAACATTGAGGTACTCAAGGGCAATGCTCAGCCTGCAACGGTCCCAAAAAACCAACAGGGGACCAATGCAGCCAACAATCCTGCCCAGGGGGAGGTCAGCACAGAGGATGATGTATTTCTGAAAGCTTATGTCAGCAAGAGAAACCCTTACCAGGGAGAACAGGTGATCATCACATATAAAATATATACTGCCAATGTTCCAATATCAGATATTGACATTGAAAACCTGGCTTCATTCCCGGGTTTCTGGTCGACAAACCTGACCAACGACAAACAGCAAATTGAGCCAAAAACGGAAATTGTAAACGGCAGGGAATACCTAACAGGGGAACTTTACAAGGCAGCCCTCTTTCCTCAAAAATCGGGGGAGATCAATATCGATCCAAAAAAACTTAACTGTACAGCCCAGGTCCGCACCCAGGGAAACCGCAAGGTGCGAGATCCTTTCTTCGATAGCTTTTTCGACGATCCTTTCTTCAACAACCAGTACCAAAATATCAGGATTGAAATGGAATCCAATCCTATAAATCTGAATGTGAAACCATTACCTATCAATAATAAGCCTTCGGGTTTCAGCGGTGCTGTTGGAAAATTTGGATTGACAGGAACTATCGACCAGACAGAGCTGCTTGTGAACGATGCTATTACACTCAAACTGGTTATTTCAGGGAGTGGAAACCTCGAGCTCATTAATACACCCGACATTAACTGGCCACCAGATTTCGAGACATACGAGCCCAAGATCACTAAGAACATCAGAGCTATAAATTCTGGCGTTTCCGGTAGCCGGACTTTTGAGTTCCTTGCCATTCCGAGGAGTGCAGGAGATTTCACCGTGGGGCCCATCGAGCTTAGTTATTTCGATCCAAGCTCCGGACAATATAAAAGTGTTTCTACCCAGGCATTTCAAATTAACGTTGAAAAGGGCGATCAATCTAGTACTTCGGTAACATATAGTGGTGTGGCACAGGAAGATATCATGTACCTTGGACAAGACATTCGCTATATAAAACCGGGTAACTCTACGCTTTACATCAGAGGAGACTATCTTTTTGCCTCGCCACTGTATTATTTGCTTCTGGCGGCACCGCTTGTTGTTCTTGCCTTGCTTTCACTATTGGTCCTCAGCCAGCGAAAAAGAAAAAGTAATGTGGCCCTTGTCAGGAACAGGAAGGCCACGCGTGTTGCAAGAAAGAACCTTAAAATCGCCAATACTTATCTGAAGTCACAACAGCGGGAAGAATTCTACACAGAGGTTTCCCGGGCATTATGGGGATACCTGAGTGATAAATTCAATATTCCTTTATCCGATCTGTCGATGGATAGTATCCGTGAGCGCCTTTTGGAAAAAAATGTTAGCGAAGAAAGTATAGCTACATTCATCGAAGTGCTGAACAAATGCGAATTTGCCAGGTTTGCGCCAGGTGAAAGTACCGGGCTTATGAATGAGATCTACCAGGAAGCCATCATGTTTATCAGCCGTATTGAAGGTGAACTTAAATCCTGAAATTAAATGAAAAAAACATTCAGTATCATCGGCGCAATATTGTTTTCTATCTCACTTCTGGGACAGCATGAGCTGATCACCCAGGGAGATTCAGCCTACAGCCAGGAGATGTATACAGAAGCCATCGATCATTATGAATCGGTGCTGGATATGGGTTACGAATCCGCCGAATTATATTACAACCTGGGGAATGCCTATTTCAATCAAAACAACCTGCCGGCAGCCATTCTCAACTATGAACGGGCAAAAGTACTCGCACCTGGTGATTCAGATATCGACTTCAATCTGAACATTGCCAACAGCATGATCACTGATAAGATTGAAGTAGTTCCTGAAATTTTCTATGTCAGATGGTGGAAATCAATTCGTAACAGCGTAAACCTCCATACCTGGACAATTGCAGGCCTCAGTTCTTTTGCTCTGCTTATTGCTTGTGCAGGTATTTTCTTTCTCTCACGGGCAGTTTTGCCCCGAAAATTGGCATTCTGGACAGGGGTTTTTATGCTCCTGCTGAGCATTGGCATATTCTCCATGACATATACCAAATATGACATTCAGAGCAAACACCTGGAGGCCATAGTCTTCGATCCGACCATTACTGTGAAGTCTTCTCCCAACCAGCTTGGAAAGGACCTTTTTGTGATTCATGAAGGCACCAAGGTTTTTGTAGAGGAAGAGATCAATGAATGGTGCAATATCAGCATTGCCAATGGAAGCGAGCGGATGGCTTCCGTCATCGAGTATTAAAAGGATATGATTGCTGATATTTGATATCTGATGTCTGAAGTCAGAAATTCACTTTACAATACTTTAAGCACTTTAAATACTCTAAATACTTTTACAAACCTAGCTTCTCTGCCATCTTCTTAGGAACAGCATCCTTGTGAATCATGAAGGCAACTGTATTCAGCCTGACATAAGATCTGACATATAGACGATAACCCCCTTTATCATTGCTATCGTCATCCCAGCTGTTCTTGGTGATATAATAGCGGGTGCCATGCTGGTCTTCTACAATACCCGTGAAGTGCATCAGATGATCGTCAGTGGAAGTATAATTGTCGAAGTGCTCCTGTCGCATGGCTTCATCCACGTCTTTTTCATCACCGGGTATTTCAAAAGCGTAGAGTTCTTTGCCTTTTTCAGCATCCGTTAGTTTTTCCCAACGTTCTCTTTCTGTGCCACTAAGATTTTCAACTTTTTATCAGGAATTATGGCAATGCCATTCCGGTGTGAGAATCCACGGTCACTCACATCGCCATCCCAGCAGATAGAGTATCCATTTTCAAGCGCATGATCGATGACTTCCATGAATTCGTCGAGCGGGATATTATAATACAGATCATCAGACCAGTTATCCGGAATCTCAAGATTGACAGTTCGTAATAAGGATATGCATATATATGAAGTGAATTCGATATAATTCGCAGGATCGATATTGAGTGAGTTAGCATAGCTGACAGGAGTTTCATCAGCGCCATCAATTTCAAAGAAGCTGGTATGGACCAAGGTAAACGTCGAGGATAGCACTGTAGGCTTCAAACCATTTCGGGCTCAGTTTACCGCCACGCTTTTTGATCACTGCATCCAAGAAAACCCTGTAGCACAGCATCCATCTCGCCATGATTATGCTTTTCCTCTCCGATTTCCAGGCCGGCATAAACAGATTCGGGAACAATGCCATATTCAGCGATCACATTGGTCACATCATGTGCCTGTCCCCCACCTCCGAAATTTGAGCTACCATGCAGCCTTACATATTTGATGGCTTTATCGGCATATGCGTTCCTGACAATAAACATTTCTGAGAGGTCTGTTTCTTTTTCTGCGATCCGCAATACCTCCGATTCGAGAAAAGATATTCCCGCAAATGACCAGCAAGTACCGGAACGGTGCTGATCTTTACGCAAGTTACAGGGATTTCAGCAATTTTTTCAAAAATATATGCGGTGTCTGCAACCTCATCCTGGGCAAAACTATTTGAGGTGAAACATTAAGAATTATTGCAATAGAAGCAAGCATCAAGAGATTTTGTTAAGGCTTTCATTTTTAGGTATTTTTATAAATAGTTTAGGTTGATTTCGGGACGAAATTACGATAAAAATTATAATCCTATGAGATTGCCGTTATCTGATTTCTATCCGCCGATAACTTGATTTTACTTGCATTTTTCTCAGAATCTTTTAATTTTGTCTATTAATAATGTAAAATAATTTAACCTATATTTGTTAATATTTTTAAGGATTACGGGTTTGCCTGTTTTTAAAAAAGGTGTAACTTGTGCCACTAAAGATTAAGATTGCACTAACATAAAGTTAATATTCCGTTAAAACCAAAAATCAAATTTGACTAACATGAAAAATAAAATTTTACCATTAAGTCTTGTTACGTTAGTTATTTGCCTGGGAGCATTCCTCATCTCTGCGACCGTTTCCTTTCCTGACTCCTTCATCCCCTATGGTGATGATGATGGTCAGGCGACTGTCTCTTCGGAACAATATCTGGCAAAGCTCCGTAATAATCAGGTTACCGGTGAGCTTCATCCTATTGATGTGATCAATGCCAGGATGCAAGCGGATAAGATTGCTGCCAATAACTCAGGTCGTGAGGATATCCCATGGACGTTTATGGGACCTGACAATGTTGGTGGGAGAACCAGGGCACTAATTTTTGATAATACAGATGCCACTGCCAAAACGATCATTGCCGGGGCTGTTAGTGGCGGCCTGTATAAGTCAACAAACGCAGGCCTTACCTGGGTCAAGATCAATGGTAAAGGAAATAATTTGAATGTTTCCTGCTTGGCCCAAGGCCCTGATGGTACCATCTATGCAGGGACAGGTGAAGGATTTACTATCGAGGAATATTCATTATTCGAGGATCTCCTTTATACAGGGGCTTTTGTCGGAACAGGGATATACAAGTCAACCGACGGTGAAAACTTTACACTACTCCCTTCTACTGCACCGACAGCCAATAATGACACTGTTGCTTTTGCTTACATCAACCGCCTGGCCGTGAACCCGATCGATAATTCAGTTTGGGCAGCAACCAATAAAGGCGTTTGGTACAGCTCTGATGCCGGTGGAACATGGAATATTGCAAGGGTAGGTGATTCTGCCTTCCTGATCAAGCCTTCCTGTGACATCAAGATTGGCTCTGACGGAATAACAGCTGTATCAGTTGAAGGTTTGGCCTATATTTCAGACGTTGGACATCCAAACCAATTTGTTTTACATGCCACTGATACTTTCAACCTCCCTTATGAAGATGTAGCTCGTACCGAATTTGCTATTGCACCAAGTGATCCCAATATCCTTTATGCAACAGTGATCAATGAAAATGGAGGATTAATCAACGTATACCGCTCAGACGACAGGGGAGTAAACTGGTGGATCGTTGCACCGGGTGGAAGTGAAAACCTTAATTTCTTCTCACCAGATGTCAATGTAAGCCAGGGACAAGGCCTTTATGACAATGTGCTGGTAGTTTTCCCCGAAGATCCTGACAGAATACTTCTCGGAGGACTCGATATGTGGGAAGGGCAAAAGATCTCTGAAACAGGATTCTTCCAGTGGACTCAAAAATCCTCAGGATTATTCCCGCCGCAGATATTTCCTTCATACGTGCAACGGAACCATCACATATACGTATTCCAGCCTGGCACCTCAAATGAGATATTCATCGGGCATGATGGTGGAATCTCTGTTGGAAGCATCAACTCAACCTTTTACGAATTTATAGACAGAAATAAGACCTATACTACATCACAGTTTGCAACTGTTGGGATTGGCGGTGATCTGAAGAAATTTATTGGTGGTACACATGGGGCTGGCGTGCAATATATCAATGGAAACGGAAACCCTGCTAGCGTACTCAACGGAACTCAGATCTGGTCCGGTGGATCACCTAATGGTGGCAACGGTGGTGATTGCGCTGTTTCTATCATCGATCCACTTGTATTCATTTACACCCAAACACCAGGTTCTAATTTCAGAAGGTCGGAAGATGAAGGAGAAAACTTCAACAATACCTTCCTCTCAAGTTCAGTAGTTATTCCGGCTGATGCCTACATTACCCCATGCCTACTCTGGGAAAACTTTGAAAATGAATTGAGCAGGGATTCTGTATATTTCGGCACAACCAAAGAACTGGCTTCAGGAACAACAGTGATGGTCAGGAGTGATAACAGGGCCTATCCTTTCGAATATACACTGCCTGCGGTTATGAACCCCGGTGACACCATAAGAGTGAAGGATATCGTTTCTACAAAGTACTTCATAGGAACAGAAAATGCTGTTTATATGACACAAGATATTCTTAAGTTTGGCGGAGAACCAGAGTGGTGGAAAATTGCAAGTAAAAATGAATCAGGCCTTGATGGAAAAGTTCAGGCAATGGGCATGTCATCTGATGCCAACTTTGTATATGTTGGAACACAAGAAGGTGAACTTTTCAAAATTGCAAATATCAAGTACGCTTATAATTTTGAGCTGGCTGATATCAGCAGTCCCTTCTGTGTGATTTCAACTTCCATCATTCCTTTGATTGACCCGGCCACACAGATGCAGAATACACAGGTAATTACATCCGTGTATGTAGATCCTCAAAATCCTAACAAAGTAATTGTTACGGCCGGTAATTATGGCAACAACAATTACGTATATTATACAACCAATGGCCTGGATCCTGTACCTACCTTCACATCTATCCAGGGAGACCTGCCAAAGATGCCTGTCTATTCATCATTGATCGAAATGGCCAATTCAAATACTGCCATCATCGGAACAGATATGGGAATGTATATCTCTGAAAACATCAATGAGGCCAGCCCAAATTGGACCATGCTATCTGAAGATGTTGGCAAGGTGCCGGTATTTCAACTAAAACAACAGCTCGTTGCAAAAGAACCTGTTCAGATCAAAATCTGGGATGGAGTTGACACCTTGGTTGAAGATTTCGCTGGAACTAATAACTTTGGTGTTATATATGCAGCTACTTTCGGAAGGGGATTAAACGTGACTAAATATTTTGAGCAACCTGTTGGAATATTTACACCTGATACTGAGGTTCAGGCCTCATCTCTTAAAGTATTCCCGAATCCTGTTCGCAGTACAGCAACCATTGAATATATACTTGAAGAGCAAACTGATGTAATCATTTCAGTTTTTGATATAAATGGAAGGATGGTCATTAATGAAAAAGTGACCCAGCCTGCCGGGACACATCACTACAAGCTTGATTGTACATCGCTCCCACGTGGAACTTATGTTACCAGTATCCACAAAGGCAATGCCATTGAAACAGGCAAATTCATTGTTGTACATTAATTCATGAGAATCTAAAAAAAATTAACACCTTATAAAAAGAACGGACATGAAAAAATTATTATCCACGCTGCTTTTTCTCATCGTCGTTGCCATACTAAGTATGTCTGCCCAAACAGACATCTATCCTCCTACTCTTTTGGAGCCGGAAGATGGTGATGATGGCCAGATGCCTGATGTAACTTTAAATTGGGCAGCTGTTGCCGGTTCAGGTGGCGTCGTTGAATATGAAGTACAAATTGATGTTACAGATGCATTCCTGTTTCCGATCACTTTCCCGAAAACAATTTATAGTGGCCGTGACATGGAGTTTCTCAATTTCGGACAAATGTATTATTGGAGAGTAAGGGCCTGGGAAGGAACTGATTTTTCAGCCTGGTCGCAAGCATTCTCCTTTACGGTTTTTGAAACTGTTGAGCTGAGTAAGCCAAATGATGGTGCAGATGAGCAGGACCCCAATGTAGAGCTGAAAGCCAAAGACAGGATAGGTACTACGGTGATCACTGGCGTAGAACACTACGAGTTTGAGGCTGATACATCAGCAAATTTCAATAGTGGGCTATTGTTTCACGGAACCAGCATGGGACCTGAACTGAATGCAAGCTTTCTTCACTTTGGTGAGACCTATTCATGGCGTGCCAGGGTAATGCATTCAACAGATACCAGCGTTTGGTCAGAACTCAGAACATTCGAGGTGTGGCCTGCACCAGAGCTTGATAAACCTAACGACGGTACTACAGAAATGGGGCTTGAAAATGTGTTGTCCTGGGACGAACTTCCCGGGGTCATCGATTACGAAATACAGATTTCAGATAACGATGCCTTTACCGGATCCTTATCCATGATCGTTGAAGGCACCGAGTATACAACCGACGGCTATCTCACTTTCGGTACTGAGTATTTCTGGAGAGTCAGGGCAAATCATGCCACCGACACTTCAGAATTTTCAGAGGTATGGACTTTTGAAACTGTTCCTAACGTAATATTGTCAGACCCCGAAGATGGTGCTGTTGATGTGGGTATTAACCCACGCCTGGAATGGGAGGAAATTACAGGAGTTGATTTCTACCAGGTTCAATTCAACACTATAAATAACTTCGAGGATCCATGCTGTGATGAGTTGGTTGAAGGTACTGATAACTTCTTCCAGGTGATCTATATCCTTGACAAGGGGACAACCTATTACTGGCGTTGTCGCACCATGAAGGGCATTGATACTACCGGATGGGGCAGTGTATGGTCATTCACTACAGAAGAAGAGATCGGCATTGGTGAAACTGAATTCAACGAAAACAACATCAACATATATCCTAACCCAAGCAATGGAAAATTATATATAGATATCGCAGGAGAAGAAATGGCTGAAGTCAATGTATATATAATGGACATGCTTGGCCAGGTTCATGTTGAAGAGAACATTGTATTCGGACAGGGAAATACAAGCAGTAAGTTCGACCTCGGCAAACTTGCCAATGGCTTGTATATTGTAAAGCTCACAAGAGGTGATCAAAGCTATTCGCACAAGATCACAGTACATAATTAGCATCCAAGAAAACCAAAAATCAAAAAAGGCCTCGCTTTCTGCGAGGCCTTTTTTTGTTACTCATTTCTTCTTTTCTTGTGACTTTTTTCATGATAATAGTTTCCTTTTGTACTTTTTGCTTGTCCAAAAAAGTACCAAAAAGGACATACCCGGCCAAGGTTCTCACCCCGAATACTCGGGGTTCAAACTGCGTCCGGGTCACTAAATGCTTCGCATTTATATAGATTAGTTGGCATCTGTATCGGAAAGTCTTCAGAAGCAATAGCTGCATTTTTTGCGGAATTGCGTCCCGAGTAATCGGGACAAGCATGAAGCGAAAAATGACAGCAGTTTTGATTCTTTGGTTCTTTCTTCTAAAGAAAGAACATAAGTAATGGATTGGGAATCTATTTTCTTGATTTTATGTTTATTCTTTCCACATGATATTAACAATAATATCAATCATACCGCTTACCAAAGCTAAACTCTAAATAAAAGGTAATAAAGAAAGTTTGCTCCGGGTTATAAGCCATGATGGCAAGCGGGAAAGGGTAGAAATCAACAACGCCACCAACTTCAACAGCCTTGATGGAGGAATTATAACTTCCGAATTCGAAATTTAAACCTAGTTTTGCATATAGGCCAGGATGAAGGCTTGTGTTTACCAATACCATTAACAAAAGGTGCGCTGCCATAGATGTTGTCAAGTCCGTGCTACTTCCGGATCATATTTTTCTATGTCAATGGTATAGTAATCATTATCAGGGGTATAATTCAGCACGTAGAGGTAAACAGGTTTCGCAAATGCCAGCGAAAAGCCGCCAAGGTAAATAAAGCGGACCTCAATCCCACCCCAGTAGGGTTTTCGGTTGAATAGCCGTTTAACTCCAATACCGGCCCTTAAAATGTATGCATGGTTGAGTTTCCCGTACACATAACTTTTTGCATTATTAAAGTATGGGTTGAGTGTTCTTATCTTCTTTAGGAGATCTTAGGCTGACAAAGTCAACTTCCCAATTCAGAGACCTGTAAATAACTGAGATTTTGGCCTTTACTGAAGTGGATACCCCAGCCACGGGAGTGCAGTATTATACCACCGGCAAATTCACTTCCTAGAACACCCTGTCCGAAATGGAATCATAAATGGGTTCGTGCGTCTTTTGCTTCTTCTTACCTCCTCTTCCTGCTCCTGGCCGTAAACAAAAAGACCCACCGTTATCAGGAGGGTCAGCAATATAATATGTTTAATATAGGCCATCAGATCAAATAGCCCGGGAAATATTCATCGTCCTGATGTATCCCGGATACAGCCAGGAGTGTAGCCTAGTAGTTCGATTGTTTCTGATACTTATATGATTCGCCATAGGCTGCACATCGTTCATTTGATTGACAGGCGGTGGCAAATAATACGAAAAGAACCACTGCAGATGCAACTATTAGTACTTTTTTAATAATTTTAGTCATGATAATAGGATTCAGGTAATTTAGAGACAAATATAAACTCATTTTCATAATATAAACAAAAAAAGTGAGAATATGTTGCCTGAACCCGATTAAAAGTTTCATTATGAGCACAGTTAACCCGGATCCTCAGATTGAGCAAAGCTGGAAGAAAATCCTCTCGGAGGAGTTCGTTCAGATTACTTCGCTGCCTTGAAATCTTTTCTTCTTGAGGAAAAGGCAAAACAACGGTATATCCCCCTGGCAAGAAAATATTTGCTGCATTCGACCATACGCCATATCATGATGTAAGGGTAGTGATCATCGGCCAGGATCCTTACCATGGCAAGGGACAGGCACATGGTCTATGCTTTTCTGTTCCTCCGGGTGTTCCCAAGCCGCCCTCGCTTGTGAATATTTTCAAGGAGATCAGGGATGATCTTGGCTATTCCATTCCCGGAAGGAGGAAATCTTGAAAAATGGGCCAGGCAAGGTGTGTTGTTGCTCAATGCAACCTTAACAGTAAGGGCCAACACGGCCGGATCACATCAAAACAAAGGATGGGAACAATTCACCGATGCGGTGATTAAGAAACTGTCGGATGATACTTCCGGGCTTGATGTTCCTGCTCTGGGGAAACTATGCCATGGCAAAGGGAACCCTGATCGATCCTGTCAGACACCATATTTTAACAGCAGCACACCCTTCACCATTTTCTGCTCCACAGAGGATTTTTCGAATGCAAACACTTCTCAATGACCAATGAGATCTTAAAAGGCCAGGGAAAAACCGAAATAGACTGGAAAACAGAATAAGTGGCAAAAAGTACCTGATTCCGTTCTATCACAAATCGTCATCAATGTGAAGAAGGTATTCGCTATATGCTTCATAATGCCGTGATCTTGCTATCGTTAAAGGACTTAGCACAGGAAGTCAGCTGGAAATCCGTATTGCCTGCAAATGAGGATATGCAATGAAAAGATTGACAGTTTGAACTATGCATCCAGCCGCTGCGAGAAAGCGGAAGCACACAGGAGATTATCGATGTACTCGAGTATTTCGTAACAAAGGATATATGGCGGCAAGTTTAGATTCGATCGTGGAAGATCAAGCATAAGCCTCAAGGCATGGATCCATACTGGTGAAATATATAATATGTCCTTGATCCGGCCAGGCAAGTGCAAATGATGATCCTGCGCCAAAGTGGATATAAGGAAAAACTATATAGTCAGAGGCCAATTCAGTCCAGTGAGATCAATAAATTAACTGAAAACATCATTAAGCTATTGTGAAAACAACGGATATCCGTTTGCTATCAGTTAAGCTTGACAGTGTTGAGATTCACGGGTCAAACAAGCATTTCTGCCAGTCTCAACCTGAACTCAATCAACAGGTGTTATATCGATACTGTGCATGTCAAAGGCAATTCAAAATTCACAGGAAGTTCATCGAAATTACTTTAATATTAAGCAGGGTGACATGTATAATGAGTCCAGAATCAGGAAAATTGGGGCAAGGCTGCAGGACTTGCCTTTTGTCACGTAATAAGGCCTCATGAAGTCGTATTCATTGATGACAAGGCCAGACTGATGCTTTATCTTGATAAAAAGCGGGCAAGCCAGTTCGACGGGATCCTCGGTATTGCACCCAACGATGATGTTGATGGGAAACTCCTGATAACCGGTGACATTAAACTCAAGTTGCTCAGTGCTTTTAACCGGGGAGAACTGATCGATTTCAACTGGAGAAAACTGGAAGCGAAAAGCCAGGACCTGAATTTTCATTTTAATTTTCCATTTCTCTTTAATACGCCCTTCGGGATCGACTACCGCCTGAATTTGTATAAAAAAGACACTTCCTACCTCACCTTATCGAATAATATTGGCGTACAGATGATGTTTAACGGTTATAATCATGTAAAAGCATTTTATGAGAACCGCGTCGAGCCTCTTAAGCACGGAAGGACTGGAGTTCGCCACAACCCTTCCTGAATATGCCGATATAACACCAGCCTGTATGGATGTGGGATGGATTATAGCAAACTGGATTATCGTTATAATCCTCAAAAAGGATTCTTATTTGATCTGAGCGGGGCTTTCGGAACGAAAAAGATCCGCAAAAATGCCAATGTTAACCAGGCATTATATGACAGTATTCCTTTGAGCAGCAACATTTACGGCATGGAATTAAAAGCTGCATTCTTTATACCCCTGTTCCGGAACAGCACGCATAATGATTGGCAACCAAAGTGGTTTCATCGAAAACGAAAACCTGTTTACCAATGAATTATTTCGTATCGGTGGACTGAAAACATTGCGTGGTTTCGATGAGGAATCGCTCACTGCTTCAGCTTATTCTATTTTTACCCTTGAGTTCCGATATCTGTTCGATATTAATTCGTATTTCCATGTTTTCTTCGATGGTGCATATTATGAGCGAAAAGCAAATCAGGATATTTCAATGACACTCCTTTTGGCCTGGGTGCCGGAGTGAGCTTCGAAACCAGGGCAGGTATTTTCGCCTTAAGTTATGCACTGGGCAGTAGCGAAGGACATCCGCTGCAATTCAAGACAGCCAAAATCCACTTCGGGCTGACGGCCAGATTCTGACAGCATTCTGATTTCATATCTTATTCACTAAAGTTCCCCATGACATGAATTAATTGTTTCATGGATTTATTTTTTATTATCTTGCATCGATTTATTAACCAAATTGAGCACAATGAAGAAACTTACACTATTTGTATTTCTAGCAGCAATCTGCAGCTGGGCGGCCTTTTCGGGCGGTTACCAGGTCAGGTTGCAGGGACAAAAGCAAACGGGGATGGGATTGATCGGTTCTCCATTTGCCCTGGGTGCCAGCAGTATTTTTTATAACCCGGGCGGGTTATCAATGATGGAAAATAAGTGGAGCTTTTCAGTCGGAGCGAGTGCTATCATGGCCAATGCCATTTTCCAGAAAGATGCAACAAACTACCAGGCAAGGACCGACAACCCGATGGGAACGCCATTTTATTTCTATGGCGCAGTTAGACTCACCGACAAGTCTATCCTTAGGAATTGGAGTATTTACACTCCTTTCGGAAGTTCAGCCAAATGGGATGAATGGCTGGGCAGGAAGGTACCTCATCCAGAACATTTCCCTGCAGGCGATATATTTCCAGCCTACGATAGGGTATAAGATCAACGATATCATTTCAATTGGAGCTGGATTTGTTTATGCCATGGTAATGTTGAGCCTTAAAAGGGCAGTGCCATATAACAAAATTCTACTGCTGAACTGGAAGGTAGACAGGCAACATTGGGTATAATGTTGGTGTGATGATAAGGCCAACCAAGAAACTCAGTATCGGTATCGACTACCGGTCAGAGATCATGATGAAAATGGAGGGCGGCGATGCTACTTTCAAAGTGCCCACAAGTCCTCTCAACAACAGTTCCTGCAGAAAACAAATTTGATGCTGAACTCCCAATGCCTGCCAACCTTGATTTTGGGATATCATATGCTTTCAACGAGAAATTCACACTCGCCATAGAGAGCAATTACGTTTTTGGAGTGTATATGACAATTTGACATTTACATTTCGAGCAACAAAATGATCTGCTTGGATCAGTAAACCCAAGAAATATAAAAATACACTCATCGGCCGTATAGGAGGCCAGTATACCCTGAACGATATGTTTGCTTTCAGGGCAGGGCTTTATTATGACCCATCACCCACCGACGAGGAATATTTTACCCGGAAACTGTCAGCCTGAACACAGTTGCATGGACACTTGGTGTAAGCATTGTACCGGTGAAAGGACTTAGCATTGACCTTTCATATATCTCAGCTGCATGGACTTGGAAACGGAGAAGAATTATGCTCCTGCCAACTTTAGCGGAACGTATAAGGTTATTACTGCCATTCCCGGACTTGGGGTAAGTTATAATTTTTAATCCTAAAACGATAAAGCCATGAAACTGAAATATTATATATTCATACTTATACTCGCTACGATCGCTTCATGTAAGCCTGAGATCGACGAGTTTAACGCAAAGAAGGGATCGGCTGATTATTCCGTATATCCTTGCTGTTGGAAACTCCCTCACTGCCGGCTTTGCCGATGGTGCACTCTATACTTCAGGACAGGAAAATTCCTATCCCGAATATCCTGGCCACACAACTTAAAATGTAGGTGGTGGAGATTTTAAACAACCAATGATGCGCACAGAACTGGGAGTTGGTATCGGCGGAACCGGATTGAACTCTAGCATTTAATACAAAGTATGTACTGGGTATACCGAACTGATTGCACCGGCGTTACTTCATTGGCCCTGTTCTTGCTGATCCGATGAATCACAACAAGAACTGACGGTAGAGCTATAACCTCTGTTGCAGGCCATGGGACCATTCAATAACATTGGTGTTGTTGGTGCACGTTCACTCGACTTCTCTTCCCCGGAGGCTATGGCGCATTAAATCCTTACTACGGTCGCTTTGCTAAAATCCTGCGGCTGACAAGATAATTGCTGAAGCCACGAAAATACCATATACATTCTTCACACTCTGGATAGGTAACAATGATGTGTTAGGATACGCCCTTGAATGGTGGAGAGCCTGAATCCAACGGATCCAACTGCAGTTTTAACACCTATTGCACAGTTTTCAGGTGCCATGGATGCCATCATCACTGCACTGACATTTAACGGTCAGCAAGGTGCCATTGCCAATATTCCTGAAATAACAAGCATCCCATTCTTTACCACGGTAAAATACAACGCATTACAATTGGACCAGGGCAATGCTGACCGCTAAATCAAGCCTATGCACAATACAATGCAGCCATTGACCTGTACCAGCTTCCTGTACCGAAAATTGAATTTGCTGCCGGATATAATGCATTCATCATTGCTGATACAAGTGCACCTTTCAACCTATTAGGTGGACTGCGCCAGATCCAGGCCGGAGAGCTTATCCTGCTGTCAGTACCTCAGGATTCCCTGAAATGTGCAGGATGGGGCACGCAGAGTACCAATACCCGACAATTTATACTGGATGCAGGAGAAGTCGATGAAATTGAAACGGCAACAGAAGCATACAACGGAAAATCAAGATCTGAGTGATTTACATCCCATTGCACATGTTGATGGAAATAAGTTCCTTGCAGAACTTGCAAATGGCGGCGTAGTTGTAGATGGTGTGCAACTTAGTACAACACTTATCCAGGGAAATGTATTCTCAACCGATGGGATTCATCTCACACCAATGGGATATGCTTATGTAGCACAGAAATTCATTGAATCTATCAATAAAACCTTTGGCGCTACTGTTCCTCAACCGAATCTTACAGATTTTGGAGCGGTTCAGTATCCATAAGTTTTAATACAATTTAATGCAGACCACGCTGGACTGCACGCAAAGGGAGAGATCATCAATAAATGGTTTCTCCCTTTTTTTTACTTTTGCTATTATGGCTCATAAACTTGTCTTTGCAACCAACAACGCCCATAAACTTCTCGAGATCCGAAAGATCATCCCTGGGAATTTTGAAATCCTTGGCCTGCAGGATATTGGATGCACAGAAGATATTCCCGAAACAGCCACTACGTTGGAAGGAAATGCAGATCTGAAAGCATTTTTTGTTTTCAATAAATTTGGGAAAGGCTGTTTTGCCGATGATACAGGACTGGAAGTTGAAGCACTCAATGGCGAACCCGGGGTATATTCAGCACGTTATGCCGGAGAGGAAGGCGATGCAGAGAAGAATATCACAAAACTTCTTCATAAGCTGCAGGGTCAAAGAACAGGAAGGCAAGGTTCCGCACAGTCATCTCCCTGCTCGTCGATGGAGAAGCCATACATTTCGAAGGCATTGTTGAAGGGATGATCATCCAGGAACGCAGGGGGAGTGATGGGTTCGGCTATGATCCTGTGTTTATGCCGGATGGCCATGACCAAACCTTTGCAGAGATGGACCTTGACCTAAAAAACAGCATCAGCCACCGGGGAAGGGCCACACGAAAACTCATGAATTATCTGAAGGGAATCTAGCTCATACTTTTCGGGTGATGGCCTGCTGCAGGCTTATATGGAAGAGTTCTTGCAAACTGATACCCTCAATCAAGCCTGCTTTGGCACAATGCTATTTGGTGAAAGTCCGGGAACTGTGTTCACCTCAAGAAAATATAGGCCTGATTCATTAAAGATGTAGTCGAATCTTACAAATCCGTAACAATGGAGTTTATCATATAACATCTCTGATGTGGCTCTACATAATTGTTCCATGTCTGATGGAATATCTGCAGGAGTTATCTCCTCCGCCATACCATCCGTATATTTTGCTTCGTAATCGAAAAAATCATTTTTGGGGATGATTTCCGTAATCGGTAATGAACGGGTTTGGCCATCAAAAGTAATCACCCCACAGGTGATCTCCCTTCCCGGGATAAAACCTTCAATGAGCACCTGTTCATCTTCCACAAAAGCTTTTTCAATTGCAGAAATAAGTTCTGATTCTTCATTAACTTTCGACATACCCACACTTGAGCCACCATTATTTGGCTTCACAAAACACGGGAGACCTGTAGTCCGCAAAATAGCAACAGCATGGTACTCTATTCCCCTGAAAAGAACCAGTGAGGGGGCAACCCTGACATCCATTGCGGATACAAAGCGGTTGCAGAAATATTTATTGAAGGTGATGGCAGAAGTGGCATGTCGCATGCTGTATATGGGATACCCAGCATATCCAGATAACCCTGCAGTTTCCGTCTTCTCCCGGGAGTGCCGTGTATGGCTATAAAAACAGCATCGAAGATGATCTTTTTCTCTCCAATATCCAGGCTAAAATCATCCTTTTTTACAAATGCTTTTCACCATCAGGGTGCTGAATCCACGACCATTCATTTCCACTGAAAATGATCAATATAGGCTTCATATAGCGTTCCTTATCAAGATGCTGCTCTACCACCGCAGCGCTCTTTATGGAGATATCATATTCCCCGGAATCACCCCCGGCTGCTATGGCTATTCTTTTCCTCATATACCTTGATAACGATTCGCCCGATAAATTTATATAATTAATTTTTATCTTTGCTCACGCCAGGCAATATCAGTGGATATTTGTAGTTAAACGATTATAATTACGGCGATTTTATCCATCAAGCGGGCAATAACTGAATACAATTAAACATGTCGTTTTTCGGCTTCCTTATTAAAAAAGAAGTTTTACCTTCATTTTGGTCTGAGCATATCGCTGACCATGATCACTCTTCTTTATTGCCTTGCAGTTTATTAAGATTTACTCAAATCACGGCGACACCTATGTACTTCCTGATTTTTCCGGAAAGACCCTGAACGAGATCGAGGATGAACGATTATGACCAGCTCTATGAGTTTATTGTGATTGATTCTATTTTCGATACGCGTAATCCAAAGGGCTCGGTGGTGATTCAGAATCCGCCGGCCGGCTCGGCAGTGAAGCAAAACAGGAAGGTATATGTGACCCTGGTGGCCTATTCGATTGAGAAGGTGGAAATGCCCGACCTGATAGACCTCAGCCTCGGCAGGCTGTGAACAGCTTGCGCTCGAAAGGCCTGACCGTCAACCAGCTGCAATATGTTGAAGACTTTGCAGGAAATGCCATACTGGAGCAGCTCTACAAAGGTGAAGTAATAGAGCCCGGTACCATTATCGAAAAAGGATCTGAAATCGACCTGGTAGTAGGCCTTGGACAGGAACATCTGTGCACCGGTACCTTTCCTGGCCGGGCTAAAGCTTAGCGAGGCCAAGGATGCTATCAACAAGGCCTCATTTAATGTTGGGAATGTGTACTTCCTCGATGAACAAGACCCTGAACACTCTAGGGTATACCGTCAAGGACCGGCATGGGATCCCGAAAGGGGCTATTCAAAGGCAGGACCATCGATATATCCTACGATCGATCTCGATTTCGACTTTGAAGCCCTCATAGAAGAACTGAGGCCCGACACACTGTACATGCGAGACACAACAAAAATGGTTGTCCCGGAGTTTTAAATGAAATAAAATCATTAGGATGAAACGCGTATATACTGTTGCTTATTTGTATTATGCTTACCCATACGGCTGCGATAGCCCAGGTAGAAGTTGTAGGCTGGGGTCCAACCCGGTGATCAAGCATGAGATCAGTCGGAAACAAGCCGGCAAATCCAGATGGAAAGGCGCTCATCGTTCCCAGGCCCATCCATATGCCTGTATTTACCGATTTCCATACCGACAATATATTCCCTGATACTGCGATTTTCAGCGACAAGGATGCCTTTATCAACGATGATTTCCCTTATAGGTCGGTAAATATCGGTGCAGCCACACTGGATGCGATCGATGATCATGGAAACATATATCCCGATGCCAGCATGTTCCCATTTATTGCTGATCATCTGACATCAAGGCCCATACGCCTGGATACAATATTCTGAACAATCAAACCCGTGCCATCACTCCTTGCCGATTCCATTGTATTTCAGCTTTTATTATCAGCCACAAGGCCGAGGAAATAAACCCGAACCATTTGATTCGCTGGTGTTGGAATTTGGCTCTCACGACTGGTGATTCATCTTTGCCTTTATGGATTCCATCACTGTTCCTGCCAGTTCATACTTGCAGATCCAAACGACACCATCTTTCCTTTCGATACAATTTATGCCCCACCAGGATGTAATCCGAAGTATACATGATCAACTTCGATACCATGTATGGGAAGATATGATCACCCTGCCATGCGATTCGGTGTATGAGCCAGAAATCGAATGGGACCGTATATGGTCCAGCGAAGGGATGAGTCTCAGACTTTTTACACAGATATAACACCTATTCCGGCAGGTGATGATCCCCATTACCGATACGTGCAAAATATTTCAAAAAGTATTTTTATTTCCGCTTTTATCAATTTTGCCAGCCTGGCCAGTGATATCAACCCAAGCTGGAAGAGTAATTGTGACCAGTGGAATATTGATTATATATACCTGAATGTAGGACCGATTTGCTGCTGATACTTTTTATCGACGATCACCTTTGCTGAACGTGCGCCGTCTTTCCTGACAAATTCACCTCCATGCCTTTGCGGCAATACAGGAATGACCCGACAAACCAGCTTAAAGATTCACTCAAACTTTACATTACGAACCTCAGTGCCGACACATTCAATGTTTATTACGAATATATCATTGATGAAGCAGGGGCAAGTTATTCGCATACTTACAATGGAGGGTTTGCCAACCTATACCCTTTCTATCTAACTGGATATCAGAGCTGTGCAAGCGTGCCTCAACATGCATGTCCGCCACGTGATTTCCTTTTTCCGTTGAATAGTGAGGCGGACAGCTCAAGCTACCTGGTCAGGCATGTGATCCACGACCAGAGCAACCCTGACCTTGGTGACACCATTCACTTCATGCAAAGATTCTATAATTATTATGCCTATGATGACGGCACTCCTGAGCTTGGTTATGGCCTGAGTATTGCCGGGGGTCAGGCAGGATATCGTTTTACATTGAATATTCCTGATTCACTGAAAGGGATCGCTATGTTTTTTAACCGGGTGCAAAACGACCAAAACGACCAATTCTTTACTTTAAAAGTATGGGATAACAACAACGGAAAGCCAGGTAACGTGATTTGGGAGAAGGAGGATCTGAAGCCCAAGTTCAGCGAGAACCTGAACCGCCTGCAGATATATGAGATCGATCCTCCCCTGCCCCTTGTCGGAACATTTTTTATCGGATTTGAGCAAACTACAGCCGACTTGTTGAATATAGGATTCGACACCCACAATGATGCATCAGAAAACCTGTTTTATAATACAGCAGGATACTGGGAAGGATCCCTGATGGCTGGATCCCTCATCATGCGTCCAATAGTTCACACTTATTATGACCTCTTTGCCATCGGAGAGATTGCCCCGGATGATAGTTGGGAAATATATCCAAATCCGGTAAGCAACGGAATGCTTCATATCAGGAATAGCATGATCACGGCCAATGAGCTGAGCAAAACCGGAACGGAAATTCACATCTATGATATGCTTGGTCGTAGCATGATCCACACACCATATTCAAATACGATCAGTACCATTTCACTACCACAAGGTTTTTACATTGTGCATATCGTAAGTCAGAGCGGAGGCATCAACCATATCCATAAGATCGTTATCAACTAAGAGGGCACATATGCCAATTGAAGAATTCAGTGACCAGGAGCAAGATCTTTTTGAACATTACCGTTTCGTAGCCGATCCGGGGCAAAGTCCGCTGAGGATAGACAAATTTCTTATGGGAAGGATTGAAAATGCTTCCAGGAACAAGATCCAGCAGGCTGCGGCTGCCGGAAGTATCCTGGTAAATGATATGGCTGTTAAGCAAAATTATAAAGTCAGGCCAGGTGATGTCATTGCGATTGTACTGACTGAGCCACCACGAGATACTGAGATCATTCCTGAGGATATTCCAGTAGATATCGTCTTTGAAGATGAACATATCATGCTGATAAATAAAAAAGCCGGCATGGTCGTGCATCCTGCATATGGGAATTTCACAGGTACACTGGTAAATGCCCTCACTTTTTACCTCAGGAAGAATAGCGGCAATGAAGAAGCACAGCCCTATCTGGTTCACAGGATTGACAAGGACACCTCCGGGATTTTGCTGGTTGCCAAAACCGAACTTGCACAAACGAGGTTGGCAAAAGAGTTTTTCGACCATACCATCGACCGTAAATACATAGCCATGGTCTGGGGAGATATGGAAGAGGAAGAAGGAACCATCGATGGGAACCTTGCTCGAAGTAAAAGCAATCGCAAAGTCATGACAGTATACCCGGATAGTGATACCGGCAAGCATGCCATCACCCACTGGAAATTACTCCAGAGATTTGGCTACGTATCCTTGATCGAATGTACACTTGAAACCGGGCGGACACATCAGATCAGGGCTCACCTGAAATATATCAAACATCCCCTCTTCAATGATGCATCTTATGGAGGTGATCAGATCCTGAAAGGCACTACCTTCACCAAATACAGGCAATTCATCAAAAATTGCTTTTCCATTCTGCCACGGCAAGCTTTGCATGCCAAGTCCCTGGGACTAAAACATCCGATTAGTGGCGAATACATGTTCTTTGACTCAGAACTACCACCTGATATGCAGGAAGTTATTCAGAAATGGGAGCACTATGTGGTGCATCAGAAAGAATAAATTAGTTCAGAGTTCAGAGTTCAAAGTTCAAAGTTCGACCTGGTCCATCAAGCATATCAATAAATAATAAGTGGCAATCTGTCTTCCATGACATTGGTTTTTACTCGAAGGATGTAGTTGCCAGCACGGATTTGACTCACCGAAACCTTATAAACTCCGGTCTGGGCAGTATAGTTGGCAAAATTACCGACTAATTGACCACTCATATTGAATATTTCTACTTCGATATAGTCCACCTGGCTTCGGCCAAAGTCCATGATCACATATTCATTTGCCGGATTTGGATAAAGTCTTGGTGTTACACGGATATAATCTTTTCTGATAAGCGTATCGGAAAGTCCCCCCGAACCAACGATCAAGCTGACATCATAAAATCCATAGTTAGTGTACGAAATCCTTGGCGGGTTCTGTGATGTTGATTTGGAGGGGTCCCCGCCGAAGAAAGTCCATTTCCAGGATTCGGGATCCCCATTAGATTGATCTGTGAAAGAAACCCATCCACCAATACTGATCACAGATGTATCGGTAGTGAAATTAGCTGAAAGAAGATTCCCATAACCAAAACCATCGAGGCTTTGCAATCCTTCATTTCCAGGATCAAGATAAGGTTTGAGTTGGGCATCAGCCTGGCTACCATTGGAAGACCAATGGTATGCAAACTTTCCGTAAAAATCAGGCTCCGTCAGCTCTGAGCATGATGCTGTTCCACCTGTGAGGGTACCGACAATCTTTCCTGTATTGTCGAAAATGGGTGATCCCGACGAGCCGCCTTCGGTAACACCATGCCCATTTTGTGTTTCAGCCCATATCACTTTCCAGTACATCCCATTTGGATTTTCTGACGTTTGCCCATACAAAGTGGATAAGAGTGAAGAAGTATAGGTGGAGATCTTTTTAATATCACCCTTGGGATGGTGGATACCCACGCCTGAAATACTTGCAAAGCCATCCCGGTTCCAACCGGCAAAATATGGGTTATAGCTTTCCGGAACCTGATGACTTAGTTGTAGCAACTTAAAATCCGAGCCTTCCGCTGTTCCATAAGGAGCCTGTGCCAACAAAGATGAACCTGTAATGGTATTTGATTGAGGATCTTGAAGAGGAGCATCACATGTCGGGGCCTCATAATTAAAATAAAATACCCACTGAGAATAGTCACTGAGGGATGCTGAATTTCCGCAATGCCTGGCAGTTATTAAGTAGGGAGTGCTATCCTGCAATACATTGTTCACAAGCGCTCCTGTGCATAAATAGGATCCTGTTCCGGCTTTCAGGAGGATCTTGGCCACACTGCGCTTCTCATTTTGCCAAGCTTCCCCTTCAGGGCAATTCACATTAACCTCACACGGCCCGGAGAGCCCTTTCACTATTGACTGTACATCCCTGTATATATAATGAACCTGGTAAACTTCAATCAGCGGGTCAGCGGTATTTCGATCTGGCGCATCATATTCAAGCACCAGTTCCTCACCATAAATGATTTCCGTTGCAAAGTATCCCCCTGAAGGATTATTCCTGGAAGTGAATGCACCGATCAGTTGTGATCTGTCTTTAGAATACAGATAAAGTCTCCCGCCCTCCGGAATACTGAAGTGCCGATAGTACAGGATCATTGCCTTTGCTTTTTCTGCTTTTATGCCAAGGCTTAAAAATCGCCTATTATCTGTTTCAGTCCAGGAACCATCACGGGATAAGTTAATATCGACATCTGTACCTAATCCAATTCGGTAAGGCTCAGGTTCACCGGAAAAATAATCATCCTCATTCAGGTATACTCCAGCATCTGGCGCTTCCACTTGTACTAGTGGATAAACGCTCGTTGACAGATCCAGCTCAAAGCCGAAAGGCAGTCCACCCTCACTGATCTGCGCCGAGAGGCCTGTTGACAACAGTAATAATGTAATTACAAGGATCCTAAACATATATAAGCAAAGGTAGTAAATTGCAATAAGAATCTATTTTCAGCCGGCATAAAAAAACCGCCCCAAAATAAGGATTGGGGCAGTTTAACAAAAAAGTTCTTATCCAAAATTAATTTAATAAAGTGATCTTCCTCTGGATCTGAATATCGCCGCTTTGCAGGCGCAGCATATAAATTCCCGAAGGATTTTCGCTAATATCGATGGTAAATTTTTTAGTTTCATCTGACAGGACATCACTATATATAAGTTCTCCCCTGGCATCCATAACGCTTATATGAACACCTCTCAGGTTATTCTGCCCAAGATCCATTGTAAAGCTGCCATGAGTTGGATTAGGATAGATACTGAGCTTTTCCTCCAGCGATGCTTCCTCTACGCCAACACCTCCTACATGTATATAATTGGTTTTGATCAGGTCATCATTACCAAGTTCATTGGTTACCGTAAGTTTAACATTATAGTCACCTGCTACACTATATGTAATCTGTGGAGGTGTTTCTCCACTGTGAATACTTGGGTTTCCACCAAAAAACCTCCAGGTCCATGAGCTTGGATTATTGATCGACATATCGGTGAAATTCACACTTTCTCCTTCAAGTATATTCGTTACATCAGCCTCAAACTCTGCGAAAGGTCCATCCACTGTAATAAAATCCTCTTTAATAAGTGTATCCGAGCCATATTCATTCACAGCAACGAGTTTAACATCGAAAGCACCCTGTGCATCATATTGAATTCCTGTTGGGTTTTGCTCGGTAGAGGTTTCAGGTGTTCCCCCTTCAAAGGTCCATGACCACTCGGTTGGATCTCCAGTGCTTTCATCCGTAAACGCTGTTGGCTCTCCTGAGTGGAGGTATGTATTTTCAGAGTTAAAGTCGGTGATAGGCACCCCAACCACAATCATTTCAATACTATCGAGTGTGTTGGATCCAATGGTATTCGAAGCTGTAAGCGAAACATCATACTTTCCAGGATTATCATAAGTAATCATGGGAGGGTTTTGTCCGTTATAGGTGCCCGGTGTGCCTCCTTCAAATGTCCATTCCCATTCGAGGGGATTGCCCTTTGTCAGATCTTCAAAATGAACCGATTCTCCGGTCTGCAGAAGAGTTTTATCTGCTGAAAAACCCACTACCGGTGCTGTAGCGCCATAGGTTCCTTCCAACTTTTGCGTACCAAAACCACCCGGATCCAGCCATGGTTTCAGTCGTTTGTTATCGGCTGTCCCCATTTTATCCCACGACCAGTATACTTTCCCATACAAGCTATATGAAGGGCTATTACAATTATCCGGTGGACCACCGGTCAGGTCGCCCAACACAAGCCCTTCCTCATTAAAGAGTGGTGAGCCGGAAGAACCACCTTCAGTTATAGAGGTACCATGCTCTGTTTCAGCCCAGTATGTTCTCCAATGAGACAAAACGCCATTGCTGTTCCATTGGGAAGACGTCAGCGGGGTATCGTAAGTAGATATCTTTTTTATATCGCCCGCAGGGTGATGGATGTTAACACCATTGTCGGAGCCTAAATTGGTCCGGTCCCAGCCATTGAAATAGGCATTATAGGAATCTGGTACATTGGTTTTCAATTCCAGTAAAAGGAAATCCGAACCTGTAGAATAACTGCCCTCAGCTCGACGATAGCAACCGGTCATGGTGTAGTTCGCCGGTCCCCAGTTACCGCTACAGGTGGAGGATTCGTAGTTAAAATAAAAGATCCATTGATTGAGGTCCGAGGTCGAACCTCCTTCTCCACAGTGAAAAGCAGTAAGGACATAAGGTTTGAGATCCTGTTGTGTATTGTTGATCATAGTGCCAGAGCAAAAATAGTATCCGCTACCTATCTTCATGAGCTGCTTCACTACACCCCTTTTCTCATCCTGCCAGGCATCGCCTTCAGGAGAGCAGTTAACGTTGATCATACACCAGGCAGCTCCTCCCCTTTCAGGGCTGAATTCAAAATATACGCCACGATACATATATGAAATTTCAGAAATGCTTATCAAAGGCTCAATACTTTGCTCGACCGGCTGATAATATTCGAGTGTGACTACATCACCTTCGACAAGCTGGTTAGCGAACACACAGTCGGGATTATTATTTAGCTCCGTATAGGCGCCGATCATATGAGATTTCTCTTCATTATAGAGATATAATTCACTTCCATAAGGTAACCAGAAGTTATCATAGTAAACTCCAAGTGCCTGGGCTCCTTCAACTTTGATGCTGAGACGCCAAATTTTACCCCCATCGGGTAAATCAGTCCATTCTCCCGCATTGTTGATATCCAGGTTAACAGGTACAGCTACACCGGCCCGGAATGGTAGTGGTTTAGCCAGGTCTTCAGCTTCCACAATAGCCATATCAGGGGCATCAAACTCCTCGATCTTGACTTGATCAAGTAGATTATCATATAAGGAACTTTGTGGAATGCCTGGCACAGCGCGTTGAGCTTGCAGTCCTTGCGTCATTGTCAGCGACAATGCTGTAAAAACTATCAGAATGGTAAATAATCTTTTCATTGTAGGTTCTTTTTCAGGTTTTTTATCAATAGCAAATATACGACTTTAAGTTTTGAGTTCTGAGTTTTGAGTTTTGAATTAGTTTTATATTATGGGTAATAAGTGAAAAGTTAACTGGCAGGAAGCCTACTGCCTGGTGCTTACCATTATTTTACTTGCAAACCTTCCTATTTGCACTTAAATTTGCAAAAAAGAACAGAGGTATGATAGTTGTAACAGGGGCAGCCGGGTTTATCGGGAGCGTAATGGTCGGAAAGCTTAATAATAAAGGTTTTACCGACATAGTGCCAGTGGATGATTTTTCAAGGACAGAGAAAGAAGCCAACCTTTCGACAAAGGCCATACATGAAAAAGTCGACAGGAATGAATTCTTCGAATGGCTAAAGAGGAATTACCGTGATGTGGATTTCATCTTCCACCTTGGGGCCAGGACCGATACGACTGAATTTGACATGTCGGTCTTTGACAAACTCAACCTGAATTACTCAAAAGAGATGTGGAATGCCTGTGTAGAGTTTAGTATTCCCCTTGTATATGCCTCTTCTGCTGCCACCTATGGCATGGGCGAACTTGGATACGATGATCGCCACGATATCATCCCTGACCTCAAGCCCTTGAACCCTTATGGAGAATCGAAAAATGAATTTGACAAATGGGTTCTGACGCAAAAGGCAAAGCCGGATTTCTGGGCAGGACTTAAATTTTTCAATGTATACGGCCCAACGAATTCCACAAAGGCCGGATGGCATCAGTGATACTCCATGCATATAATCAGATTAAAGAAACTGGCAAGGTCAGGCTTTTCAAATCACACCATCCTGATTTTGAGGATGGAATGCAGCTGCGTGACTTTGTTTATGCAAAGGATGTTGCCAACGTGATGTATTTCCTCATGACCTACCGTGAGAGGTCAGGCATTTATAATCTTGGGACTGGGGAAGCACGGACCTTCCTCGACCTGGCCAAAGGAACTTTCAGGGCCATGAACCTTGAACCCAGGGTCGAATTTATTGATACCCCGGAAGACATTCGCAACAAATACCAATATTTTACAGAAGCCAACATGGATAAATTGAGATCTATTGGCTATACTAAACCATTCTATTCGTTGAAGAGGGAATCGAAGAATATGTTCAAGGATATTTGTTGAAGAATAGATACTTTTAGATTTCTGATATGTGATATCTGATATTTGATATTTGAAGTGTGGATATCATCTGCTTATAAAGTCTGATCTTCAATAACTTTAGTCACTTTAGTCACTTTAGCCACTTTAGTCACTTATTTTGTCCCTCCAAAATTGTTTAATAACAAAGATTATCATATTTTTGCACCCTCAAAATTCTGAAGTAAATTAATTTAAACTAATAACACATGCAAAGTAGAGGAGCCATTATAGTTTTTGCGATAGCGTTTGCACTCGTTTGCTTATTCCAGTTGTCATTCTCTTTCTTTACCTCCAAGGTGGAAGGCGATGCGCGCAGCTATGCATACGATCGAAGAAACTTATACCATTGCAGAAAGACTGGCAGGTGGCGATGAATTAAAAGAGGCTTACCTGGTCGATTCCATTGCGAAAGTCGAGGGAAGAATTCTATCTCGACAATGAAGCCGGCGTATATAACATCCTTATCAGGAAATATACATATCAGGAAGCCAAAGAGCGTGAACTGAACCTCGGCCTTGACCTCAAGGGTGGGATGAACGTGATCCTCGAAGTTAAAGTCGGCGATATAGTAAATGCCCTTTCCGGGTATAACGAAGAGCCGGTGTTCAGGTCAGTGATGACAGAAACTTATGCGAGACAACGCTATAGTTCTAAAGATTTCGTAACCCTTTTCGGGGCAACATGGGAAGAAATGGCACCTGGGCAGAACTTGTCCTCCTATTTCACTTCCGTTGACCTGCGCGATAAGATCACATATAACTCCACCAACTGCAGAGGTGATCAGCGTGATCAGGGAAGAAACCAATGATGCGATCGACAGGGCTTTCAATATCCTTCGTACACGTATCGACCGTTTTGGCGTAACCCAACCCAACATTTCCAAGCTGGCCACTGCCGGACGTATACTTGTGGAATTGCCGGGTATAAAAGATCCTGCACGTATCCGTAAAGCTCCTCCAGGGAACGGCACAGCTTGAATTCTGGGAAACATATATACTCACTGAGATAATTGGTGATATCCTTCAGGCTGAAGAACTGATCAAAGCAGCAAAATGCAAGGGAAGAAATGCTGATCGCAGGTGATACACCATTTGGCGAAACTGATCAGCTACGAAGGTGATGTCGAAGAATGGCAATGCTGGAGAAGCGGTGAAGACACTGCTTGGTGAGATCGAAGGTGATACTACCGATGCGGCAACTGCACTTCTCGATCAGCTGGAATCAGACTCCATCATGGATATGCCCGATGCCTCCATGGAAGATGTTGAAAAGAACTATCCACTGCGTTCCCTCCTTCAGCTTCGAGTTGACCAGGAAGGAAGGCCAATGCAATTCCGCCACTATAGGCTATGCGCGTATTCAAGATACCGCCCGCATCAACAATATGCTGAAAAGGGCCAAAGAAGTATTCCCCGTTAACCTCAAGCTTGCATGGATGAATAAGCCACGTGACGCCGAAACAGACATTCTGGAACTGGTAGGACTCAAGATCACCACACGCGATAAACGTGCACCACTTACTGGTGATGTGATCGTAGATGCCCGCCAGGATTACAACCAGATGGGACAGGTTGAGGTTTCCATGAGCATGAACAGTGATGGTGCCAAGGTTTGGCGAAGGCTTACTGCCGACAATATTGGAAAACAGATCGCCATCGTCCTCGACGGATATGTATATTCCTATCCTAATGTGAATGGTGAGATCCCCAATGGGATGTCGAGCATCACCGGGATTGGTGACCTGAACGAAGCAAAAGACCTTGCAAACATTCTGAAAGCCGGTAAGCTTCCTGCCCCGGCCAGGATTGTTGAAGAAGAAGTAGTTGGCCCTTCACTGGGTGCCGAAGCTGTTACATGCAGGGTTGTGGTCGTTTGTGATCGCCTTTATCCTGGTGCTCGTATTTATGATATTTTTCTATAACCGTGCCGGATGGGTAGCCAACCTGGCACTGGTAACAAATATTTTCTTCATCTTTGGTGTGCTTGCCTCACTGCAAGCTGTGCTCACGCTTCCAGGTATCGCCGGTATCGTGCTAACCATAGGTATGGCGGTGGATGCCAACGTGATCATTTATGAGCGTATCAAGGAAGAGCTCAGGGCAGGAAAAGGAATGCGCCTTGCCATAGCCGACGGTTATAATAATGCTTATTCTGCTATTATTGATGGTAACGTCACAACACTGCTGACCGGTATCGTGCTCTATGTATTCGGTACAGGCCCGGTACAGGGTTTTGCCACCACACTGATCATCGGTATCCTTTCATCATTGTTCTCAGCCATCTTCATCTCAAGGCTGATCTTTACCACCCTGCTTGAACAAAAACAAAAAGTTATCTTTCGATAATAAGTATACGCGTAATTGGCTTAGTTGATGTCAACATTGATTTCCTGGGGATGCGTAAGAAAGCTTACATTTTATCTGCTATCATTATTATTGCCGGTATGGTTTCATTGTTAACCAAAGGGCTGAACCCCGGCATTGACTTTCAGCGGTGGGCGTCATATGTTGTACGTTTCGACCAGTCGGTATCTACCGGTGAGATGAGGGCTGCACTTACTACAGAATTTGATAATAATGCGCCTGAAGTAAAAACTTTCGGACCGACATCACAGGTTAAGATCACAACAAAATACCTCATCGATGACAAATCACCCGAAGTGGATTCTATCATCCAGGTGAAGCTGTTCCACAGCCTGAAGCCTTTCTATACTGATCAGGAGATGGAATACAGGGATTTAGTACGGATGTTGAAAATGAAAGCAAGATGATGGGAATTCTGAGTTCACAGAAGGTTGACCCGGTCATCGCCGATGATATCAGGTATAGAGCCTGGCGTGCCATTGGTATTGCTCTGTTGGTGATCTTCATTTATATCGCGATCAGGTTCCGCAAATGGCAGTTTGGTCTTTCCGGTCTTGTTGCCCTAATCCATGACTCGTTGATCATTATTCGGATATTCTCAATATTTTATAATATCCTGCCATTCAGCATGGAGATCGACCAGGCATTTATTGCTGCTATCCTTACCATTATAGGTTACTCAATCAATGATACGGTGATCATTTTCGACAGGATCAGGGAATTTTCCGGACTTTTCCCCAAAAGGGATATGCGTGACAACATGAATGCAGCACTGAACAGTACCCTGGCACGTACACTTAACACTTCAGGGACAACTATCGTTGTACTTCTTGCAATCTTCCTCTTCGGTGGTGAAGTGATCCGTGGCTTTGCCTTTGCATTGCTGATGGGTATCTTAATCGGTACTTATTCATCACTTTTTACTGCCAGCCCAATTGCTTACGATCTTCTCGGTGGTGATAAAAAGCTCAAAGGTATACCAACCAAACTGATCAAACAGGTACAGAAGAAAAAGAAAAAGTAAGCTAAACAAGCTATAACATAAAAGTCCTGAGCCTCTCAGGACTTTTTTTTATTATTTTTGCTCAGGTGATCACATTAATTAATAGCATGCTGCCTTCATTGTTGTTCCTTGATATCAGTTTTGGGGAGATCTTTATTATTGTAGCCGTGATCTTTATTATTTTTGGGCCGCAAAAAATACCAGAGATCGCCAGAAAGGTTGGCAAAGGCATGCGGGAGATCAAGAAAGCATCAAGCGAAATTAAAAGGGAGATCAACCAGGAAGTGAGCACCTATAAAACCGACCTGGACCTTGAAAGGATGGTGAAGGAGAGTGATCAGCCCGAAGAAACAAAGCAAGCAGAAAAACCAGAGTCAGATAATTCAGAAATAGATAAGAAGGATTGAATAAATCTGCCTTTTTTACGTTAGCATAAAAGATATTTAAATAAGATCAGTGTCATATGCACCTTATTCAGAAAATCACCGTCCTTATCCTGATCAGCCATGCTTGTTTCTGCTACGGCATTTGGCCAGCGGAAAAACTATGCCAGATCTGGTGATGAGGCCTTTGAAGACCGCAAATATGTTTTGGCCATAGAACGTTATAAAAAAGCCCAGGGCAAGATCAAAAACAACAAAGCGGAGAAAGACCGTGTTGCGTTCAACATGGCTGAATGTTACCGCCTGACCGGCAATCCGAGAGCTGCCAAAGCACAATACAAAAGGCTCATCAAGATCGATTATGCAAAAAAAGAACCGATCATTTTGCTTCATTATGCCAATATCCTGAAATCAGAAGGGTTTTACGATGAAGCCCTTGAACATTATAATCTTTTTACCGAAGCGAGCCAGAGGACCCACGAGGCCCTGCCGGGGCCGAATCCATTGCCATGATAGAGGAATGGCTTGAGTATCCAAGTAAATATGAAGTGGAATATATAAAGAAGATCAACAGCCGGCAATCAGATTTTTCTCCCACCTATGCCAGTGACAACTTCAACGAACTGATATTTACCTCAACACGTGAAGGCTCTACCGGAAAGAAAACCGATGAATGGACAGACATGAATTTCAGTGACCTGTTTACTACCCGTATCGACAGAAAAGAAGAATGGGGCGAGCCTGTGCTTCTCGATAATCTTGAAGAGGGAGGTGTCAACACTGAGGCCAACGAAGGAACCGGCGAGATGAACAGCCGCTATAAGTACTTTATTTCACACGTTGTCCGAATGAAGAAAAAAAGATCAATGGCTGCCAGATCTATACTTCAGCACGACAGGGAAGGATCTGGAGCACACCCGAAATGGTCAAGCTCAGCAATGATTCATCGGATGCTTTCGGACATCCTGACCATCAGCGAAAATGAACTCATCATCTATTTTACTTCCGACCGCGAGGGTGGATTTGGTGGAAACGACATCTGGGTCGCTTTTCGAGATACAAAATCGGAAGAATTTAGCCGGCCATTTAACCTGGGACCGGGAATCAATACTCCTGGAGATGAAATGTTTCCATATCTTCGATCCGATACGATACTGTATTTTGCATCCGACGGACATCCAGGCATGGGTGGGCTCGACATGTTTGTTACAACCATTGATACGGCAGGAGCATGGAGCAAACCGGAGAATATAAAGCCTCCCATGAACTCTGAATTCAATGATTTCGGCATCGTGTTTCACCCGGAAGAGGAAAAAGGATTTTTCAGCAGCGACCGGCGAGGAAGAAAAGGCATGGAAGATATCTTTTATTTCATCGTTCCTCCGGTAGAATTTACTATTAAGCGGTGTCGTTACTGATGAAATGACCCTCCAATTTGTGTTGGATGCCACGGTAAACCTTGTAGGATCAGATGGCACATCTGTGGCTACACGAACTACAGAGGAGGGAGTATATAACTTTCGGAAAATCGCAGGTGATGCCTAATACCACCTATGAGATCATAGTAAGCAAACCGATTACTTCAATAGCTCTGCAACCATCACTACCGTTGGTCACGAAAAGGGGAAAGATTTTACGCAGGACTTCCTGCTTAAACCCATTCCGGAAGAACCTATTGTACTGCCGGAGATCCTATACGATCTGGCTAAATGGAACCTGAAACCACAATATGAAGATTCATTGCAAGGGCTAATCCAGACCCTGGATGATAATCCCAGGCTCATCATCGAGCTTGCATCACATACCGATTCACGCGACACTTACGAACGCAATGACATCCTGTCCCAGAAAAGGGCACAGTCTGTTGTTGACTACCTTATCCTCAGGGGCATTGACGCTGATCGACTTGTTGCCAGGGGATATGGAGAACGTGTTCCCCGCAAGATCCTGAAAGACATTACCCGTGATGGATACACTTTCAAAGAAGGGGATGAATTGAATGAAGAGTATGTCGCTGCACTCCCTTCTGTAGAAGTGCAGGAAATCGCGCATCAGCTGAACAGGAGAACCGATTTCAGCGTGCTGAGAAAAGATTTTGTGCCAAAAACAACCATAAGCGAAGATCCTGTTGCAGTGAACATCGAAATCAACCCACGTGATAATAAGGTTAAATTCAGAACCCAGGACAGGACGGGGATATACATCATACCGGTTATCCTCAATGGATATAATGACGAATTCTTCTATGAAGAAAATGCTCCACCACAAGTATCCCTGGAGAAGGCGCTTCAAATGCTAAATGATGGCATCATCGACAAAGATGACTTCGAGGGTGACCCGGCACAAATCCTGGCCAATAACTCTATCCGCAATAACAGCATATTCAATATTGATGAATTAAGGATTGGCGCTAAAACAATCGATGATATTAAGTTTACGGTTGTGCACAGGCAAAGCAACCCTGTAACATTTGGCAGACAGATATTGCTTCGTATCGGAGAATTCAGGTTTGACCAGGAAGCCCAGGAAATCACTTTTAGATATAAGGAAGATTAGAAAACAGTGAGCGGTGAATACAGATATGATAAGCGGGGAGTTTCAGCTTCGAAGGAGGATGTTCACAAGGCCATTAAAACGATCGATAAGGGCTTATACCCAAAAGCATTCTGCAAAATAATTCCTGATATCCTTCAAGGCAGCAAAGACCATTGCAATATCATGCATGCTGATGGTGCAGGCACCAAATCTTCCTTGGCTTATCTATATTGGAAAGAGACCGGCGACCTCTCTGTCTGGAAAGGCATCGCACAGGATGCCATCGTCATGAACCTTGATGACCTGCTATGCGTTGGGGTGACCAACAAAATTCTTGTGTCATCCACTATTGGCAGAAACAAAAACCTCATTCCGGGAGAAGTTATCGCTGCCATTATCAACGGAACAGAAGAGTTTCTTGAAGATATGCGCAAACTCGGAATCGGTATCGAATCAACAGGTGGGGAAACCGCTGATGTTGGGGACCTCGTAAGGACCATCATCGTTGATTCTACCGTCACAGCCCGGATCAAGCGCGACGAGGTGGTCACCAATAAAAATATACAAGCAGGGGATTTAATCGTTGGTCTTTCTTCATTTGGCCAGGCCACCTACGAGAATGAATATAATGGTGGGATGGGCTCGAACGGGCTCACAAGTGCCAGGCATGATGTTTTCAAAAGAACCTATGCTGATAAATACCCGGAAAGTTATGACCCGGGAATCCCAGGCATGCTTGTTTACTCAGGATCTAAGTCTGTAACCGACCCCACAGCAGTCCCGGGCGTGGATGCAGGCAAACTGGTGCTTTCACCAACCCGCACTTATGCACCCGTGATCAGCGAAGTATTGAAGGCATTCAGAAAAGAGATCCATGGCATGGTGCATTGTAGTGGCGGAGCGCAAACAAAAGTGCTACATTTCGTTGATAATCTGCATATTATAAAAAATAACCTATTCCCTTTGCCCCCATTGTTTAAGATGATCCAAGAGGAATCAAATACAGCCTGGGAAGAGATGTTCCAGGTATTCAATATGGGGCATAGATTCGAGCTCTACGTACCAGAAAACATTGCATCTGAAATCATTTCAATCTCAAACTCTTACAATATAGAAGCGCAGGTTGTGGGATATGTTGAGGAAAGTGATAAAAAGAAGCTCACCATCAGCGGGGAAAACGGGACATATTTCTATTAAGTTTTATTAAAGAGATCAGAGGCTTGCCAACCCTGCCAGGGTTGACAGGCCATTAGCATATTAATCATACCTTTGCAAACCGAAAGACTAAAGAAATGATCGACAAACTCGAAGGCATATACAAGCGTTGGCAGGAAATTGGTGAAGAGATGAACCAGCCTGATGTGATGGCTGATATGAAGAAATTTATCAAGCTGGGAAAGGACTACAAGGAGCTGCAGCCCATCGTTGATGCATACAAAGAATATGCAAATGTGCTTGCGAACATAGACTCCACTAAGGATGTGTTGAAGACCGAAAAAGATGATGAGTTCAGGGAGATGGCCAAGCTGGAACTCCATGAGCTGACGGAAAAGAGGGATGCAATGGAGGAAGATATACGCCTGATGATTATTCCCAAGGATCCTGAGGATGACAAGAATGCTATGGTGGAGATCAGGGCAGGTGCAGGTGGTGATGAAGCCAGCATCTTTGCCGGTGACCTTTACAGGATGTACGTCAAATTCTGTGAAATAAAAAAGTGGAAGATTGAGGAAGTGAGCATGACTGAAGGCACTGTTGGCGGTTTCAAGGAGATCATTTTTGAGATCACCGGAGATAATGTTTACGGGCAAATGAAATATGAATCTGGTGTGCATCGTGTGCAACGGGTGCCTAAAACGGAAACCCAGGGCCGCGTCCATACTTCGGCCGCATCGGTAGTGGTTTTGCCGGAAGCTGACGAATTCGATATAGAATTGAAGCAGGAAGATATTCGTAAAGACACATATTGTTCATCCGGACCCGGGGGGCAGTCGGTGAATACAACATATTCTGCCGTCAGGCTAACACATATCCCAACAAATACCGTGGTGACCTGCCAGGATCAGAAGTCCCAGATTAAAGAATTATGAAAAAGCCATGAAGGTATTGCGTACCCGCCTGTATGAGATTGAGTACAAAAAATACCTGGATGGCATATCCTCACAACGAAAGACAATGGTCAGCACAGGCGACCGCTCAGCCAAGATACGCACATATAACTGGCCTCAGGGCAGGGTTACTGATCACAGGATCAATCTGACCCTGTATAACCTGCAGGAGATCATCAACGGAAATGTGCAGGAGTTGATTGACAAGCTGCAGCTGGCAGAAAATGCAGAACGCCTTAAACAGGAACTTGATAATTAAGATGACATGACACGCCAAGACCTTATAAATCTCATCAGGCAAAAGAGATCATTTCTTTGTATCGGACTGGATACCGACCTGGATAAGATCCCTCCTCACCTGCTGGATGAAGAAGATCCCATCTTTACATTCAACAAGGCCATCATCGATGCCACTCACGAGTTTGCAGTTGCTTATAAACCCAACATTGCCTTTTATGAAGCATACGGGACCAAAGGATGGCAGGCACTAGAAAAAACCATTGCCTACCTGAAAGAGAAAGATGTATTTACCATCGCCGACGCCAAGCGTGGCGACATTGGCAATACTTCCGGCAGATACGCCAAAGCATTTCTGGAAGTACTCAACTTTGATGGGATCACCGTAGCTCCCTATATGGGCAAAGATTCTGTTGGGCCATTCCTCGATATTAAGGGAAAATGGGTATTGTTGCTTGCCCTTACCTCCAACAAAGGATCGGACGATTTCCAGATGATCAAAACTGGTAATGGCAAACTCGTATATGAGCGTGTGCTAAGCGTTCAGCTGAATGGGGCTCTCCTGAAAACATGATGTACGTAGTTGGTGCCACCAAAGCCGAGATGCTTTCAGGTATACGTGAGCTCATCCCTGAGCATTTCCTGCTTGTCCCGGGTGTTGGGGCACAGGGAGGAAGCCTTGATGAGGTAGCTGAACATGGTCTGACAAAAGACTGTGGATTACTGGTAAACTCCTCCAGGGGGATTATTTATGCCGATAAAGGGCATGACTTTGCACAAAAGGCCATGGAAGAAGCACAAAAGCTTCAGATGCAAATGGAAACTGTGCTGAAAAAGGCAGGGATCTGATAGAGTTTCTTAACTATTCAATAATCTTGGTCCAGCCGTAGGTATCCGGCTCCTCACCATATTGTATGGCACGCAATTTATTATATAGCTTGGTGGAAAACGGGCCGGGCTTCACCATCCCCATAAGTAAATGATTTTCCGGTTTCACGGTCGTAGATCTCCCTGATTGGTGAGATGATAGCAGCAGTACCACAGGCACCTGCCTCATCAAAGTCGCCCAGTTCTTCAACCATCACATGGCGTCTTTCTACCTCAAGACCCAATTCTTCGGCAAGCTCCGCAAACTCATGTTTGTAATAGAGGGAAGAATAGAGTGTGAATCTGGGGTTATATATTTATTCCCTTTTATCCCGAAGAAGTTGGCTGGGCCGGCTTCATCGATATATTTTTTCTCTTTAGCTTCGAGGAAAATCACAGAGGCAAAGCCTTCCTCTTTGGCCGTGCAGCAGGCTTCAGGCTGGCGGCATAGTTTCCACCTACCTTGATATGTCCTGTGCCCAAAGGTGCACAACGGTCATAATCCCTGACAATCTGCATGCTTACAGGTTGGAAACCTTCTTTAAAATATGGTCCTACAGGGCCTACAAAGACCATAAACATATATTCTTCTGCAGGCTTGACACCTACCTGTGGGCCGGTACCAATCAACAAAGGACGTAAATACAGGGCGGCTCCTGTTCCATATGGAGGGATGAATTGCTCATTCAGTCTTTACCACTTTCTGCTATCATTTCATAAAACAGCTCCTGTGGGGGTTCTGCCATCAATACACCTTCGGCTGAGCGCTGCATTCGTTTTGCATTTTCTTCCCAGCGAAATACCCTGGCCTTGCCGTCTATCCCGCGAAATACCTTCATGCCTTCAAAAGCTTCCTGCCCGTAATGCAAACAGGTAGCAGCCATATGGATATTGATATATTCTGACGAAGAGACTTCTATCTCTCCCCACTTGCCGCAACGGTAGTAACACCTGACATTATATTCAGTTTTGAAATAGCCGAAAGGGAGGCTTCCCCATTCTATATCCTGCATATCAATTCGTTTTAAACATGATGAATATTGAGTGTTGCTAAGATAAAAAATATATTCAAGAATATTGCATATACAGACTCTAAATTCTATATAAATAAGCAAGTTTTTTACCTTTCAATTCATGGCCGGGAGAAAACGAATTGAAAAAAAAACTCCATGCAGGGTGTGGACATTTTGATGAAAGCAGTATTAATATATGAAGACGCTCTTCTACCAGGCCTTATGTGCAGCAAGCCTCAATGTTAACTAATAACTACTAATCGATTGACTATGAAACAAAAAGCAAAAATTATTCTTCTTTCTTCTGACGAATACCGCATTCATCAGCTCCTCTGATATGATGGCACAATGCACTAATTGCCAGGGGACTATGTCCATTCCCGGTATGGCATCCAGTGCCATTGGGATGATACAAAAGCCACCGGGCTGGCAGCATTTGCTTCCGGATTTAAGGCCATAGCCTCAGGAAGAAAATCAACGGGCATCGGAACCATGATCCATGCCGCTGGGACTCAGTCCATGATCTTTGGCAGCAATGCAAAAAGCCATGGTGAAAGGTCAATGATCATAGGACATGGCTATGGAGAACAAAACCATGAGCGCCTCATCAATACCATTGGCAACAGCCTGATGATAGGATTTAACAGTATCTACCCAACCCTCTTCATCGATAAGTCGCCGTCGAAATTTCGCACTGGGAAGGTTGGAATTGGCAATGTAACAAAGCCCGAGGCCAAACTGCATATCCTTGCCGATCATGGAGAAAATGCCGGATTATTTGTTGAACAAACCAATTTCCGGGCAATAGACTTATACTGGGCAATACCGGTCATGGAATCAGGTGTACAGATGATCTTGGAATGATATTTCGTACCTGTCATAACTATCTTTTTAACGAAGGGTCGATAGGTATAGGAACCCTTAATCCTTCTTACAGGCTGGAGGTGCGAGGCAGTATTTTCTCAAAGCAGTTCACCCTCTTCGACAAGGAAATATACGGGAAAACATTGATGGCTGGATCCTACGTTCCGATGCAAAAGGAAATGCTTATGGACGAACCCGGCCATTTTTAACGACGACGACTGGACTATCAGATGGAAATAATATCTTCAGGATGACAGGTCACGTTGGCATTGGGACCCACAACACTTATGGCTATAAGCTGGCGGTAAACGGAGCTATCATCACCGAAGAGGTAACCGTAAAGGTCAGCGAAAACTGGCCCGATTACGTATTTGACAATGAATATCCCTTATTATCCCTCCCGGAACTGGAAATATATATCTGAAAAAACAGGCATTTACCGGAGATTCCTCCCGGGGAAGTATCATGAAGGATGGCTTGAAGCTAGGTGAGATGGAGCAGCTTTTACTAAAGAAAATTGAAGAATTGACAATATATATCATCCGGCAAGATGAAAAAATAGAAGAATTGGAGACGAAGGTGGACCACCTCATCCATCATGAAGAATTTAAATAGGAAAGGCCAAAATCTTAGCCCATGAAAATATAAGAACCATCATTTATTGCATTACAATGATTATGACATGCATTTCATTAACAGCACAGGAGAAGGAAAATAAACACCTGGGCTGCATCCTCAAATATGATGTGATCAGTCTGATGGGTGATCAGGTAAGCAATAGCATGGGTGTCCGGATGGGAGTTGAATTCATGCTGAAAAAGATCGAAGTCTTGAAGCTGATATCATGTATATTTTCCCATGCAAAGCATGCGGACAATCCTATACAACCATTAAAACGGAGAAGACGGTGGGTTTTATGGTATCAGCTGAATACAGTTTCTATCTTTTGCCAGGGAAGTATCCACGGAGCGGGTTTCATCTCGGACCCCAGCTGGCTTACCAATTTACACGAGCGGAGATGGCTGAAACCTATAATAGTATCCCAAATAATTACCAGGTTTACCGGAATATGGTAACTGTCCATGCCATGGCCGGATACCAGCTCAGGATAGCAGGTCCATTGTACTTTGATCCTTCAGCTGGCCTTGGTATTCGGTATATCAGCAGCAGGAATGAGAATAAATTGGGAAGTGATAGTGGCCAGCATGAGTATCCCTACAATAAAAACTATGAATCAGGAGCCCAATGGTTCCCAAGCTTTGATATCAGCATAAAAATCGGACTAAAACTATAAACCAGAATCATGATGAAACGATTACGACTCATTTTACTCGCCTTACTCATTATTTTTATCCTTAAAGGGAACAATGAACTGCTGGCACAGATCTGTGACGACTGGAAATCACAATCAACGGCATATGTTGTAACGGGGTCAACGCCCCCTGACCCATCATTCTATGAATGGCAGGAAAGAACCAACATAAAGCAGGGCGTTCATCTTTGTGTCCTCAACGCTGATGTGATCCCGGTTTATATTCAGCAAAACAATAATTATATCAACTTCACAAGCCGGTTCAGCCCTTCTTCTGCCTTGCTCTTCATGCTCAAGCTCGAAATAAATATAAATGATAATGGGTTTACAGAGGTTTACAGTGGATCAGCCAAACAGGATATTGTTTGGTACGGATCTTCTGCCAGTTTTCCCGATCTGGGTGATTATAAATTGATGGTAAGGGTGACCTTTTTTGATGGGACCATTCGTCTAAGGGAGTATGAAGTTGAAGTCATACAGGCTTCTCAAAAATTATATAAGGACAATGCAGGGAATACACTGCGCAAGTGGTCAGGCAGTGACCCAAACGGACTGAAAGCCATTGTATTTTCTGAAGGCTTTGATGCTTACAATACCAATCCGCAGGAGATGTATTATTCAGCTGCAGCAGACTTGATCGAATGTTTCAGGAGTAATGGCTATGATGTATTCCTTCTCGATAACTATTTCGGGACTCAGGATATCAGGAACAATGCTGCAATTTTTGCTTCTGCAGTGAAATATATCTCAAGCATTTATGGCCAGGAGCTTATTGTAGCAGGTGGTGTCAGTATGGGAGGAATCATCTCTCGCTATGCACTCGCAAAAGCTGAGCAGGATAGAGATCCCTTACCGGTGCATACCTTCATTGCCATCGATTCTCCTCACCAGGGAGCCATTATTTCAGAGCCCTTGCAGAACTTCAAGAAAGCCAACGAAGCGGATGATGAATTTGCAAAACACGCACTTAGCAATGAAGCCGCACGACAGCTTTTGATTTATAATGCCTATGATCCGGGAAGCGGCGTTCACCAGGCATTCTTCAATGAGTTGAACAGCATGAATGGTGATGGATATCCTCACCTGACCCGAAATATTGGGGTATCCTTTTCCACCAATGAGCCGAATCCAAACTCCGGAGGATGGTATAAAATCAGTTATCATACCGGACCATTTAGTGGAACAGTGAAAACCTTTGATCTGACTGAAGCAGAAATGCTTGCAGGTTCATGGTTGCCAAAAGACCTGACCACAATGGCCCCCATTATCAAACAAGCAAGCTACTGGTGGTTTCAATTGCTGGTTCCTATTGCGATGCCTCTGTACTATCCATCCATCGAGTTTGAAAGGTTTACTGATCCTGCATACATCCCCTACTATAGTGCACTGGATCTCAGGAATGGCAATTCAATGTTTGATGTATGCATTGAACCAGAAAACACAAGCTGGCATGATGTGCTTCCTGAGGATATTCTTGAAGAGGTTGTTAATGAAGTTATGCTCACAAATATTTATTTCCAGCACAAGAATGTAATTGGAAATTGGAGCCTCTTCGGAAAAAAGGTGGCAGCCGGGAATTATGTTACCTCCCTGCTCCCCAGGGGGGATGTTGTCGTTTTACCAGGCGGATACCTTGACATTAAGGCTTCAGGTAAAGCCATGCTCCGCAGCGGATTTTCTGCACTATTTGGATCTGAATTCCATGTTAAAGCCGACCCTGATATTCATCTTGAATGCAATAGTAAATCGGAATATTTTGTTGAGAATATTTCAGAAAAGGTCACTAGTGATCCTAAAATGCTTCCGATGTTGAAAGCCACATTATTTCCAAACCCAGCCCGGGATCGTGTGCAGATCCAGGTAGCTCAATCCCTGGCAACAACCTTAAGCATTGAGGTTTTCAATAGTGTTTCTGAACTCGTAATGTGTCAATTTGTACCGGCAGGTGCACATGCGGAACTAAGTATCGGACATCTCAATAAAGGAGCATATTTTGTAAAGATATCTGATGGGGATCAATACAGAATCTGTAAACTGATCAAGTTATAAGTTCCTGTCAATAGAAAAGGTACGACAGGACCACAACGATTACCAGGGAAGGGATCATGTTAAGGATCTTCAGGTGTTTGATCTCCAGGATATTTATCCCTAGTCCGATGAGTAAAATACCACCTGTTGCGCTCAGGTCATTGATGATCACTTCTGTGAAGTGTTCACCGATGAATGAAGAGAACAATGTGAGCCCACCCTGGTATACCAACAGAGGGATCGTTGAGAACACGACCCCGACCCCGAGCGCTGATGCAAGGGCTATCGAAGACACTCCATCCATCAGGGATTTCATAAGCAGTATATCATAAGTGCCTTCAACCCCCTCTTCAATGGCACCCAGTATCGTCATGGCTCCCATGCAGTAGAGTAAAAAGGCAGTGACCAAACCGTCGGAGAACTTGTCGTTCCCCATTTTTAAACGCTTCTTCAATCTCTCGCTCCATCGATTCATGTACTTGTCCAGGTCGATCCATTCTCCTATCACAGATCCGGCAACCAGGCTGCCAATCACAACAATATAATGTTCCGTTTTGAGCGACATACTTATGCCCAACACCAGTGTGAACAATCCCATCACCTGGAATATGATGGTGATGATCTGTTTAGGAAGTTTACGGTTGATCAGCAAGCCAATCAGGCTGCCAATAATGACAGCTGCAACATTGATCAGGGTTCCCATAGGCTGTAAATATACAAAACGCGTCAAAATGGCAGAAATGGGGCAATGGCATAGGCTTTGATTTTGCACCATAGAATAACAAAATATTTAAAGAACATGCAAAAAGGACAGATTAACGTACAAACCGAAAATATTTTTCCGATCATCAAAAAGTTCTTATACTCAGATCACGAGATCTTTTTGAGGGAACTTGTTTCAAATGCAGTTGATGCCACACAGAAACTGAAAACCCTTGCTTCCGTTGGGAAGTTTAGCGGTGAGCTTGGTGATCTGACCATTGAGGTAGCTCTCGACAAGAAAGCAGGTACCCTCACCTTAAAGGACAGAGGAATTGGGATGAATGCCGAGGAGATCGATAAATATATCAACCAGATCGCTTTTTCGAGCGCCGAAGAATTTGTAAAGAAATTCAAAACCAAAACAGAAGCTGAAAAGAACGCCATCATAGGTCATTTCGGACTTGGGTTTTATTCAGCATTTATGGTTGCCAATAAAGTGGTACTGCGTACCAAGACTTATAAAAAAGGTGGCCAGACCAGGGCCATGCAATGGGAATGCGATGGGAGCCCTGAATATACCATTAGCGAAACAGATAAGGAAGATCGAGGAACAGAAGTGATCATCTACCTGGATGATGATTCGAAAGAATTCATGGAAGAGTCACGTATCCTTGGATTGTTGACCAAATACAGCAAGTTTCTGCCGGTGCCTATACAATTTGGAACAGAAAAGGTGACGGAAACTATTGAAGGTGAAAAAGATGAGGATGGCAAGGATAAGACCATTGAAGTAGAAAAGCCCAGGATCATCAACAATACTGAGCCTTTGTGGAAAAAGAAGCCAAGCAGTTGCACAGATGAAGACTATAAGAAGTTTTATCGTGAGCTTTATCCCATGACCTTTGAGGAACCACTCTTTCAGATCCATCTGAATGTGGATTATCCCTTCAACCTGACCGGGATCCTTTATTTCCCCAAGGTAAAAAGAAATGTAGAGATCCAGAAAGATAAGATACAACTGTATTGTAACCAGGTCTTTGTAACAGATTCAGTAGAAGGCATCGTTCCCGATTTCCTGACACTGCTACACGGTGTGATCGATTCACCGGATATCCCACTCAATGTTTCCCGATCCTATTTGCAAAGCGATGCCAGTGTGAAGAAGATCTCAGGCTATATCATGCGCAAGGTGGCTGATAAACTGGAAGAGCTCTTTAAGAAAGATCGTGAAGGTTTTGAGAAAAAGTGGGACGACATCCGTGTGTTTATCCAGTATGGTATGATCTCAGAAGACAAGTTTTTCGAAAGGGCAAAGAAGTTCATGCTCTATAAAAATACAGATGGCAAATATTTCACCATTGAGGAGTATGAAAAGCATATCAAAAAACTGCAGACCGATAAGGACAAGAACCTCATCATTCTTTATACCAGCGATACAGAAGACCAGCATAGTTATATTCAAGCAGCGACAGAGAAAGGATATGATGTTGTCATTTTTGACGGCATTCTCGATAGCCACTTCATCAATACAATGGAACAAAAGGAGAGTACCACAAAGTTTACCAGGGTAGACTCCGATACCGTAGATAAGCTGATCAATAAGGATGAGGAGATCCCATCGAAACTCGATGATAAAGAAAAAGAATTCCTTAAAACCCGTGATTGAACGGAATATCAACAAGGAACAATTCAGCGTTGTATTTGAGAACCTGAGCGAAAATGATGTACCTTTCATGATCACAAAGCCGGAATTTATGCGTCGGATGAAGGATATGTCGGCTCTGGGTGGTGGCATGATGGGAATGGAAAACTTTCCCGACCAGTATAACCTGGTTGTGAATGCCAACCATCCGCTGATAAGCAGGATAATTGGTGAGAAGAAAGATGATAAGCAAGACCAGGTGATCAAGCAGGCTTATGACCTCGCACTCTTATCACAAAACATGCTAAAAGGGAAAGCCCTGACTGACTTTGTAAAGCGGAGCATTGATTTGATCGACTAATTCCTAAAACAATATATACATGAAACCAAAAGCATTAATTGCCATCATTGTTATCGGCCTGATCCTTGTTATCGGTCTGGTGCTTGTATTTTCAGGAATCTCCACCTATAATAAAATGGTGAGACTGGATGAGGGTGTGGTAGAAAAATGGTCGCAGGTTGAGAACGACTATCAGCGCCGTGCCGACCTGATCCCGAACCTCGTAAAGACTGTGCGTTCTTATGCCGAATATGAGCAGGAAACACTTACCGAAGTGGTAGAGGCACGTGCTAAAGCTACTTCTGTAACGGTTGACCCAACAAACATGAATGCTGCAGAGCATTCAACAATTCCAACAGGCCCAGGAAGGCCTTACCAGCGCTTTATCAAAATTGTTGGTGGTGGTTGAGAAATATCCTGACCTCAAGGCAAACCAGAACTATATGGATCTGCAGCGGCAACTGGAAGGTACTGAAAACCGCATCAGCAATGCCAGGAGGAAATTCAATGAAGCTACCAGGGATTACAACACTTATATCAGGAGGTTTTTCCCTCGTATGCTTGCTTCATGGTTCGGTTTTGAACAAAAGTCTATTTTGAAGCTAAAGAAGGTGCTGAGGAAGCACCTGATGTAGGTGATTATCTCGACTAAAGCAAAGGAATATGTCAAATCAGCACAGGATTTTTTTACCAGTGAGCAGAGCGACGATATCAAGCAGGCCATCATGAATGCCGAGCTTGATACCAGCGGGGAGATCAGGGTTCATATCGACACTAAATGCAAGGGAGAAGTAATGAAGGGCTTTGGAGGTATTCAAAAAGCTGAAGATCCACGAAACAGAACTGCGCAATGGTGTGCTGTTTTACCTTGCCGTAAAGAACCGGAAGTTTGCTGTTATCGGTGATGAAGGAATCAATGAAGTAGTGCCGGAAGACTTCTGGGAAGACCTTAAAGCGGAAATGCTGGATTCTTTCAGGGAAGAGAATTTCACCGATGGACTGGTCGATGGGATCACCCAAACAGGAGAATACCTCAAGAAACACTTCCCATACCAGACAGATGACGTGAATGAACTACCGGATGAGATATCATTTGGGAGCAAATAGACCAGGCCATGAGAAACAAAGAAATATATCATGTCATTCTGCTGTCATACTGATAACTATTTATGGTCTCCCGGCTTCAGCACAAGAGCTTCCGGAAAGGCCAAATCCTCCAGGTTGGTTGTTGATTACACCGGTATACTCACCTCTCAGAAGCTCAGGCACTTGAAAACAAACTTGTCCGCTTCAATGATACCACATCGAACCAGATCCTGGTCGTGATCACCGACGATCTACTGGATTATGAATCTCTGATTTTGCCAGGATTGGTGATAAATGGGGTGTCGGGCAAGGCGATTTCGACAATGGGATTGTTGTGGTGGTCAAACCTAAGATCGGCAAATACCGTGGACAGGCCTTCATTTCAGTTGGCTATGGACTCGAAGGTGCTATCCCAGATATCACAGCAGGGCAGATCATGGATTAGGAAATGATCCCGTATTTCAAGAGCAATGACTATTATGGCGGGCTTGATGCAGCCACAACGGTGCTCATGGAACTGGCAGCAGGTGAATATAATTCCGATGAATATGCAAGTGCAAGGGGTAGCCATGGTGGACTGCCTTCCTTCATTTATTCTTATCATTTTTCTATTCATCAGCAGCTTGTCAAGACGTTCCAGGACCATCGGAAGCAAAGCCTATGTCGCCCTGGACAGCCTTCTGGCTGGGCAGTATGATGGGTGGCACGGGCAGCAGCTGGGGAGGCTCTTCCGGCAGCAGCTTCGGGGGTGGCGGAAGCAGCTTTGGCGGTTTCGGCGGCGGAAGCTTCGGTGGCGGCGGTGCCGGCGGAAGCTGGTAAATAATTCCTCTTATTTAGAAACCATTTAAATCACATCATATTCAGGTATTTCAATACTTAAATTGTTGCCGGTTTTCATTTTTCGCTTTATTTTTACCTTTGGTAAAACATCAATGAATTCATATTCATGAAGAAAAAGGAAAAATCAAGCGAAAAGGCTTCACGAAGGGATTTCCTGCGCTCCGGACTTGTGCTTGGCGCAGGTGCCGTTGCCGGTACCGGTATCATTGCTGCCTGCAGCGGTGATGCTGAGGAAGAAGGTGAGAAGGTGAAGGTAATGACCACCGACGGAAAACTGGTTGAAGTCGACTCCAGCAAACTGCAACCAGCTGAAGTTAGCGAGGAAGCCTACGACGAACATACTCAGCATCAACCAGAAACGTGGGCGTGAAGGCCTGGTGGGACATCACTGGGTGATGGTCATCGACCTTTCCCGATGCCAGAATGCACGAAAATGCATGGCAGCCTGCCAGGGTGCGCATGAACTGCGTCCGGAGCAACATCACATCAATGTGTTGCAGATGCAGGACAGTGAAGACACTGCGCCATATTACATGCCCAAGCCCTGCTTCCACTGTGATAACCCACCATGTACAAAAGTATGTCCGGTGAATGCCACCTTTCAAACGTAAAGATGGCATCGTACTCATCGATAACCACCGTTGTATCGGTTGCCGATTCTGTATTGCCGGCTGTCCATATTCTGCCAGGATATTTAATTGGTTCGAGCCCGATATGACTGAAGAAGAAAAAGAAAGGGTATACGATGTAGAGCTCAATGTTCCACAGAAACGGGGTACAATTTCCAAATGCCTGTTCAGTGCCGACAGACTCCGCAAAGGACAACTCCCCTATTGTGTTTCGGCCTGCCCGAACGGGGTATATTACTTTGGCGACAAGCTTGAAGATGCCGTGACCAATGGCACGACCGGCGAAACCGTTTCCTTTAGCGAGCTGATCACAGAAAATGCAGGCTATACCCAGCATGAAGAGCTGGGAACCAAACCACAGGTATATTATCTCCCGCCTAAAAACAGGAGATCCCTTACAAAAAAGAAAGCATATACCTGGAAGAAGAAGGAAAACCGGAACCGGAATCACATTCAACACATTAAAAAGATAAAATATGTCTGCTGAAACTACAGATATAGCAAAAACCGGCAGGAGCCTGAAAGAGATCGTCAGCGACCTGCTTAATCCCGTCAGGGATGAGAAGTTCAGGAATAAACTCTGGACACGGGTGCTGGTGTTCATTATCATCGTCGGTGCGCTGGCATATATCTACCAGCTTTTACCGGGCTGGGTGTAACAGCGATGCGCGACTATTCCTCCTGGGGGATGTATATCGGGCACTTCGTGTTTCTCGTGGCCGTCAGCCTGGTGGGATCACTGGTTACTGCCATACTTAAGCTGCTCGACATTAAGTGGGCGGCTCCCATTACCAGGATATCAGAGATCATTGCCGTAGCAGCAGTCATGCTGGCCGCAGTGACCATTATCGTGGATATGGGTCGTCCCGACAGGGTACTGAATATATTCATGCACGGAAGGATACAATCGCCTATCGTATGGGACATGACCGTGGTGAACTTATACCTGCTGATCAGCATTATCCTGCTTTACCTGCCAATGATACCCGATATCGCCATCATGCGCGACACCCTCACCGACAGGCCAAAATGGCAGCGCAAGATGTACCATGTGTTGCCATTGAACTGGAAAGGCACACCTGAGCAATGGAAGCTGCTGAAGCGTTCCATCTGGATCATGTGTATCGTGATCATGCCAGTGGCTTTTGCCATACATACCGTTACTTCGTGGCTGTTTGCTGTAAACAGCCGGGCCGGATGGGACAGCACCATCTTCGGACCCTACTTCGTTTCAGGGGCCTTTATGGTCGGCGCTGCAGCTGTTATCGCTGCCATGTATATTTTTATTAAGGCAAGGCCCGATTACAAAAAATATATCACCGCCAAGCAGTTCGATATGATGGGTAAGCTGCTTGTGCTAACAGGGCTGGTTTACCTGTATTTCAATATCAATGAATATCTCGTACCGGGATATAAGATGCAGGAACTGGACGGAAAACACCTCATGGATCTTTTCGTTGGACATGAGGCACCGACTGTTCTGGGCAACTCAGATATTCGGGCTGATCTTGCCAACCTTCCTGCTGATCTTCAAGCCATTCAGGAAGCCATTGCCGATGTTCATCATCTCCCTCCTGGTGATCTTCTTTGCCTGGACGAAGCGGATGCTGATCGTAATACCAACCCTGTTCACTCCCACATTCCCGATTCAGAATGTACCGGAGAGCTGGACACATTACATCCCAACCTATTATGAGATCGCGATCACCTCCATGACGGTGGCCATCGTACTGCTGGTCATAACCTGGTTTGCCAAGTTCTTCCCCATCATTCCGGTTTGGGAGATGGCAAAGGAAAACGGACATGAAAATCCACATGAAGAAGTTGTACTCGATGATATTAACGAGATAAGAAGGATCAAAACCAGTCAAGATCATGAAAGGAAATAAGAAAAATATACTGGCCCTTACATTCGTTTTCAGCAGCCTCCTCTTGCTGGCTGCAACGCAATTTCCGCCATGGGATGTGCCAGCAGAAGCAAATGATGTTAGCAAATCCCGATGAGGCTGATAAAAAACCCTGGAAGAGGGAAAGGCATTTATGACATGAGCTGCAAAGCCTGCCATGGTGCCACCGGGCTGGGCGATGGTTTGCTGGTATCAGCCGATCTAACTACCAAAGCTTTTGCCGACCAGTCTGACGGTGCTATCATGCATAAGTTGCAGGAAGGACGCGGGACAGATGCCGAGTTACAGCATATGGATGAAACTGATCTCTGGCATGTGATCAATTACATACGCACGTTCGCCACCCCCAAAGAAGAGGTGAGTCAGGAAAAATGCCACCATCGTGATTGAGTTTGAAGAAGGCGACAGTGCCAAATTTGTAACTGCCAAGATATATGAGATCCTTGAGAACGGAGAACAAACGCCGGCCAAAGAGATCAAGGTGAATTTCTACGTCAAGCGCTATTTTGCCGACATGCTGATTGGCGGCAGCCGTAACTACACCAATGAAGAAGGCAGTGTTACGGTATCTGTTCCTGATGACATTCCTGCAGAAGAAGGGAAGCTGATAGTTATTGCGAAGGTAGAGGATTCAGAATTCAACACGACTGAGTTAAAGGAAGAAGTAGACTGGGGCATTCCAAAAGAAACCTACTGGAACGACGACCGCCAGCTATGGAAGAACAATGATCATGTGCCTTTATGGCTTCTTGCAGCTTATTTTGGCGTAACAGGTGGAATATTATTGGCGATCGGCTATGTGTTGATGCTGGTGATGAAGATCAGGAAGGCCGGATAGCAGTTGAATCCGTTAAATCAGTTGAACTGGTTGAATTAGTTGAACTGGTTGAATTAGTTGAACTGGTTGAATTAGTTGAATTAGTTGAACTGAGGGTTAAAGGTTATTCATTGTACATTTTTCATTTCATCCAACATTCAACCTCCAACACTCAAAATCAAATTAGCCACAAAGACACTAAGTCTCCAAGCTACACTAAGGTAAAATCCACAAAACACCTATCAGAAGTGAAGAAATCCAAATGATTAGTTATAAGTAAAGATTGGAAATGAGAAATTATGAATTCTTAATTAACTCAACACCCAAAACTCAACACTTATCTCAGTGTTTTTTCTCTTTCTTAGGATACCGCTCCTTATTTTTACCTTAGATCAGCTTATATTTCTTCCCGGGGCTTTCGCGCTGCTCAATTTCAAAGCGGTTCGTTGAGTCGATCAGTGGGGTCAACTTCTGGAAACCATAGTTCCTGGAATCAAAGCTCGGCATTTTCTTTTGCAGCAGGCTTCCCACATCTCCCAGGAAAGCCCAGCCATCTTCATCGGCCAGATCGGAAATAGTTGATGAAATAAGTCTGATCACCTGTGGGGTGATCTTGTCATACGTTTCTTCATGCTGTGTTTTACTCTCGTCAGCATCCGATTCATCGCTTATCTGGCTTGCGTCTTCAGTATCTCGATATAAATGAATTTATCGCAGGCTACGATAAAAGGACTTGGAGTTTTCTTCTCCCCTATGCCGATAACCTGCATGCCGGCTTCACGCAGCCTGGTGGCCAGGCGGGTAAAGTCACTGTCGCTGGAGACGATGCAAAAGCCATCCACTTTCCCTGAATAAAGAATATCCATGGCATCGATGATCATGGCCGAATCCGTTGCATTCTTTCCTTTGGTGTATCCATATTGCTGAATGGGTGTGATGGCATTTTCGAGCAACATATTTTTCCATTTCGCCAAAGTTAGGCTTGGTCCAGTCGCCATAAATTCTTTTGATGGTCGGGTTTCCATACTTGGCTATTTCTTCCATCATTTCCTTGACATAAGCAGATGGAATATTGTCGCCATCGATCAGCACAGCAAAGTTTGAGTTCATCATGGGTATTTTTTACTAAGATAAGACTTTTAAATTAGGCAGTGGGAGATGGGCGGTGGGCATTAGAAATTGTCCAATCTACATGCCCCATTTCCCATTTTCCATTTTTACCTACAATTCATCATCCATAATTATAATAGTCTCAAAGTCACATAGTCACAAAGTCATCCAACATCCACTGCGTCCTCTGTAGCTTTTGCGAAAGAGGATAATTCATAATCCAACGTCATTAGAAGAAAAAGATGGAAAGGTGTCAAGATGAAATTAGATCAATTTATCTCAGAAATAAGTATCAGCACTAGCACCAAATAAACATTCATCAAAATAAACCCCTGTTTGACCCTGAATGGGCGTTTTTTGACAATAGACCCAGCATGGCCAACATCAGGCCAATGGAAAACCCCATGATAAGGATGGCAGATAACCAGTATTGTACACCACACATGAAAGGCAGCATCAGTCCAGCGATCATGGTTCCAAAGATCCAGACAAAGACGATCCTGCGGATACGAATTCATCGTAATAGGTTGTCAGTACAGGTAGTCCGGCATCTTTATAATCATCGCCATAAAGTAAAAGCAAAAGGATAAAATGTGGCACCTGCCATACATATATGAAGAATGCAAGGAAGAATATTGGGGTGTAAAAACATTACCCCCGGCGGCTGTCCAGCCGATGACTGGCGGAAGGGCGCCGATTATTGATCCAATGATCAATGCAAAGATAGTTTTGTACTTCAATGGAGTATAGATCACATTATACCACACGAATGACAACAATCCGAGTCCCAGGCTACTTGATTCGTTTTAAAGTATAGAATGAGACTTCCCGCCAGGAACAAGCACAAGATAAAAAATGCCAGGGGAACACCCAGCCTTCCGGATGGAAGAGGGCGCCTGCTGGTGCGTGTCATCAGGGCATCGGTCTTACGCTCCTGGTACTGGTTCAACGCCGCTGATGAAGAGGCCAACAAGAAAACACCTAGATGAAGCCCAGAAAGCTGTACTAAGTCGACGGTGCCAGCATACAAAACATATCCCGTAAGCGTGCTCAGGGTAACGGCGATGGTGATCCTGACCTTCGTGAGTTCAATAATGGCAGCAAGGGTACCGCCCCTACTCTTTTGCCTCCTCCATCGGAAATTGCTTTGATATAAAGGATGATCTTGTTCAACATCCTCATCACTGATCTGGTCCTTGTAAGTTGGGCATGATCCCAATGTTATAACCCTTAACGATCTCTACATTGGGTTCGTAAATCGCCCGGCGCAGATAAGGCTTGTCAACAATAATGGTTTTCTCTTCACCATCTACAATAATCACTTTTTCAGCACCATAAAGATCTTTAAATGTCGACCCAACAAGTTTGGAGCCATCGGTTGAATGACATCCAATACATCCATTGGCCCGTGTGATGTCGTACCAGCATATCAACCTGGTTCATCATGCTGTCGGGAGGCAGGGTATACCACTTCCTCATATTCTTCGGATGACACTACATCCAGCTTAGTGATCATATATGAATGCCGAGGCCACAATACTCCGCACAAAGAATATCATATGAGCCTTTTTTCTGTCCAATAAACCACATGAAATTATCTCCACCAGGAACGACATCTTCCTTAATCCGAAATGCCGGGATATAGAGGTTATGCAACACATCACGGGAAATCAGGTCGAGTTTAACGGGCTTATTATGCGGTACTACAAGCTTGTCGCTTTTGCGACCATTGTCATACTCAAAGGTCCAGCTCCACATCCTACCGGTAACGGTGATCTCAATGGCATCATCAGGAACCTGCTTCATAGGGACATAGCCTATATAGCCATACCAGAACATTAAGAGGACAAGAATAGTAGGGATCACGGTCCAGATCAGCTCCAGCCAGTTGTTTCCATGGATGTCGACAGCTTTTGGGTGACGCTTTTTATTAAAGCGGATGATAAAATATATCATCACGATGGTAACGGCTATAAGCAGAAATATCGAGATGCCCAGAGATCACCATAAAGGCATTGTCAACTCCTTCTACGAAATTTGATGCGCCTGAATACATATATCTTTCCTCCTATCTGTATGAATAATCAAAGAATAAAATGGCCATGAACGAGATAAATACAAAGGCCATGATCCCAACAAATATCCTGAACATCCGGTTCTCGAATTTCAGGTGCATGAAGAAATATCCGACGAGATATGTTTTGATGCTGGCTACCAGTAAGGCAATGACTACTGTCAGGTCATGAAAATCGAATTGCGCGATTTCTATGGTAACAAAGGTCATGATGAGCAGGTCGATCCAGATCAAGACATTACTTTTATATGGTACTATATGTGTTTCGTGTTCACTCATGGCAAATTATTTTATCAAATATAACAATGGAAAAAGAAAGATCCAGACACATCGACCAGGTGCCAGTACAGTCCACTGTTTTCCAGCAAAGTGAAATTGGCCTGGAAGTAATCTTACTTTGGCAAATCTTAATCCCCATGATAGTTAGCAATATGTCACCTACAATCACGTGCAGCCCATGAAGACCGGTCATGAAATAATACAGATAGTAAAACATGGCTTCGCCGTGGCTTATCTCAAAAAATGATCGGTTCCCGGAAACAAGCCATGCTCGATTTTGGCTCCCCACTCGAAATACTTGTTCACCATAAAGGTGAGTGCTAAAGCGATGTGAGCCCAAGGAAGATCAATGCCTGCTTAGGCCTTTTACCCTGTTGCATTGCAGAAATTGAAAGTGCAACGGTAAGGCTACTGGTAAGCAGTACAACTGTATTCGCTGCACCGAATGTCAGATTTAGATGAGCCGAAGCAACATGAAAAGCTTCAGGGTCCAGAAGCGGTAAACAGCATACACAGCAAACAGTCCTCCAAAGAGGATCACTTCCGTAAAGAGGAAGAGCCACATGCCCATCCGTGATCCTTCATCGTCCCTATGGATCATGGTGCGTCGTGATCAGTATGTGTCGTATCCATAGACATTAGATATCATTTAACATTTAGCATATAGCATTTAACATTTAACATGTAATTCCATGTTCCATGTTCGTTATTCCATGTTATTTATTATAAACGTACGGCCCCTCGGTTACAGTAGGGGTTTCGTCGAAATTGTACAGGCTTGGTGGTGATTCGGTTTCCCATTCGAGGGTCTTTCCTCCCCATGGATTTTTAGGTGCTTTTGCGCCATAAAGTTTTCCCCTAATGAGGTTGGTGATGATGATAATCAAACCGATGGCCAGGATGAATGAACCATAGGTAGAGATCACATTTGGCCCGGTAAATTCAGGAAGATAATCGTAATACCTCCTGGGCATGCCCATCAATCCAACAATAAATAGTGGAAAATAAAGAGTGTTGAAACCAATCATAAAAATGAGCAACCCAATATTGGCAACCCGCTTATTATACATCCTACCCCATATCTTGGGAAACCAGTAGTGAAGAGCACCAAGGAAAGCAAATCCTGCTCCACCGAACATCACGTAGTGGATGTGCGCTACAACAAAATAGGTATCGTGCACATGAATATCAGTAGCAAGCGAGCCAACAACCAGGCCTGTTAAGCCGCCGATCATGAACTGAAAGATAAAGCCAGCGCATACCATAACGGTGGTTGCAGGTCGATAGAACCTTTATACATGGTGGCTACCCAGTTAAATACTTTCACCCCGGAGGGAACAGCTACCAGGAAGGTTAGCAGTGAGAAGACGATAAGGGCAGTACCGCTCATCCCTGAAGTATACATATGGTGTCCCCAAACGAAATAACCAACAAACGCGATGGCTAAACTTGAATATACAATGGCTTTGTATCCGAAAATCGATTTCCTTGCAAACGTAGGGATGATCTCCGATACAATTCCCATGGCCGGCAATACCATAATATATACAGCAGGATGAGAATATATCCAGAAGAGGTGCTGGTAGAGTATGGGTCACCACCGATGGCAGGGTCAAAGAATCCAACACCCAGAGTTCTTTCAGCAACGATCATCAGAGCGTGATCCCCACAACCGGAGTTGCCAGGACCTGTATCCATGAAGTGGCATAAAGCGCCCATGGGAAGAGTGGCATTCTGAACCAGCTCATTCCCGGGCAACGCATCCGGTGCATGGTCACGATGAAGTTCACGCCGGTAAGGATGGATGAGAAGCCCAGGATAAATGCAGCAAGCACAGCAATGGTAACATTGGTTCCGGTTTTTACACTGTATGGGGCATAGAAAGTCCAGCCGGTATCAGGTGGACCTTCTCCAAAGAACAGGGTTCCAAGGGCTAAAATACCACCGATCACATATAGCCACCACGAAACAAGATTTAATCGTGGGAAGGCAACATCGGGGGCACCCAACATCAGCGGAAGGGAGAAATTCCCAAAAATAGCCGGTACTCCCGGAATGATAAACAGAAATATCATGATCACTCCGTGCAGGGTAAAAACACCATTGTACATCTCGGCCGACATGATGGTCTCACCCGGAGCGATCAGCTCCAGCCTCATCAGCATCCCCAAAAGGAATGCAACGAGAAAGAACCCAATCACACCCCAGAAATATAATAGTGCAATGCGCTTGTGATCGTGCGTAAATATCCAGGAAGCAATACCCTTCCTGACTTTAAAAAAATTCACATATTCCGCTCTTGGCTTGCAGCGTCCATATCTAATTATTTAAAATTTTTCTTGAATTTTTTGCGCTTGCTGAATACCAGAAAATAAAGAATACTCCCACAAAAAAGAATATGAGCGTGGCAGTGATCTTGGTGATGTTCAGCACATATGACTTTTCCTGAGGATCATAGGAAAAACAATAGCGAAGCACCTTATTGATTGTGGGTCCTGATCGTCCGACTGATGCCTCTGCTATAGCCATTTTCAGATCAAATGGCAAAAAGTAGGTGCCGTAGAGGTATCGTGTGACCTTGGCATCAGGGCTTATCACAATAATTGATGCGGCATGAATATAATCAACGCCCTGTTTGATAAAGTGGTACCCTACCCCATTGGTGAGTGCATAAATATTTGCACTATCACCTGTGAGCCACATCCAGGCATCCTCATTGATCTCTTTCTTCACCTGCTTTATATAATTTACTTTTTTATCACGGGCAAGTTCAGGGGTTTCTTCCGGGTTAAAGCTGACCGTGATCACCTGGTAATCCTTTCCAAGCTCAAGGTCCATCTTGGTGATCACATCTGCCATTCCATCGAGTAGAGGACTGCAAATCCCCGGGCAGGTATAGTATACCAGGCAGATCACTGTTGGTTTGTCGACCAGGGATACCAGGGATACCAGTTCATCCTGTTCTGTGTAAAATTTAATATCGGCCGGAATGATCGTATCCAGTTTTTCATAGATGCCCACAAGCTCATTTTCTTCTATATACTGCGCCTGTGCTGTTGACAGAAAAAATATGGATAATAGGAGTAAAAATGTTTTTTTCATTTTATTCTTTGGTTTCGGTTTGAATTCCTTCCAAAAATAATAAAAAAAGGCATAATTCCCTTCTCCGGAGATTTATAACCTATGGCTTCATACAAGCAATGAAGTACCTGTTTCCAAAAATATAAAAATATGTATCTGTATAGCTATCCGATGGCATATTTAAAATCATGCTAAATAGTGGAAAAAGTGCCTAAAGTGTGGAGTGAGCTAGAGTGCCTAAAGTAAGCTGACTTCAAACTTTAGCTCACTTTAGTTCACTTTAGGCACTATAATAAAACCTTGGCATCTTCATAATAAAATTGTTAGTTTTGTTACTCACAAACTAATAATCCAAACATGAAAAAACTCTCATTCCTGCTTATCGCTATTCTGGTCATGACTGCATGCAACAACACCTCAAGTACTGATCAGACAAATACTGAAACCACTGAAACTAAAGAAGCTGCCCTTACGGTAATTTCAATCAAAATAACCGGCATGCATTGCGCAAGCTGCGAAAACACGATCAGCACGGCCCTGACTGAACTTGATGGTGTTGAAAAGGCCAAAGCTTCCGCGGACATGGAAACTGCTAAAGTAGTTTATGATCCAGCAAAGGTTGGACCTGATGATTTCAAGGCAGCCATTGAAGGAAAGGGATATGTGATGGTAGATTACACCATCATTGAACCAATTGATAAACCTGTTTCACCTATCGAATAAAAACCAACGAAAATGAAAAAGTTATTTAGCTTGCTGCTCATCGCTGCAGTCGCGGCCAGTTGTATCAACATTGATGAAGATGGTGCCAAAGCCATCAAGAATGCTAAAAAAGCTCAACAGTATGAAACAACAGGGGTTTTGTTGCATATTACTCATGGAAGTGACGATGCCCACAGGGCCCTGATGGGATTGACGATGGCAACAAAAATGGCAAAGGATAAAGATGTTGCTGTTTATCTCGACATCAATGCCATTGATCTCGTATTAAAAGATGCGGCCCCCGTTACTTTCGAAGACCATTTTCCACCCTCAAACGTACTTATTGGGGAACTTCTCGAAAAAGGAGTTGCTGTGATGGCCTGCCCCGGATGTATGGCTGTTAAGGGCATTACTGAAGAGATGCTCATGGAGGGTGTGATTGTGGCTAATAAGGAGAAGTTCTTCAATTTTACAAAAGGCGGAATCTTAACACTCGACTATTAATTTGCCGGCCGGTATAGCTGTGAATATAATTATTTCAAGAGTCAGAACCTTTTTTTAACAAGATTTCAACAATCCGGTATCAGATTACTTATATTTATATTTTTGGTTAACCAAAAACTGAATTTTGAAGAAAAACGTCTTTGTACGGGTATTTAACTTTTACTACGACGGCTTCAGGAACCTTAATCCCATTGGCAGAAGCCTATGGATTATTATCCTGATCAAGCTCTTCATCATGTTTGCCATTCTCAAACTATTTTTCTTTCCCAACTTTTTAAATACCAACTTCGAGTCCGATGAGGAACGGAGTGATCATGTTATAGAACAATTAACTAAAACCAATTAACACTATGGAAATTGATTATGCATTGGTCGATTGGTCGCGATTACAGTTTGCAGTGACAGCCATGTTTCACTGGATCTTTGTACCGCTGACCCTTGGCCTGTCTTTCATTATCGCAATAATGGAGTCGATTTATGTCAGGACAGGCAATCCCGAGTGGAAAAAGATCACCAAATTCTGGATGACGATATTTGGGATTAACTTTGCCATCGGCGTAGCCACCGGGATCATCCTTGAGTTTGAATTCGGAACGAACTGGTCGAATTATTCCTGGTTTGTGGGCGACATTTTTGGCGCACCATTGGCCATTGAAGGGATCATGGCTTTCTTCATGGAGTCTACCTTCATCGCGATCATGTTTTTTGGATGGAATAAGGTTGGGAAGAAGTTCCACCTTGCCTCTACCTGGTTGGTAGCCTTCGGAGCCAACCTTTCTGCTTTGTGGATCCTGGTTGCGAATGCCTGGATGCAAAACCCGGTAGGGATGCAGTTTAACCCGCAAACGGCCAGAAATGAAATGCTTAACTTCTGGGACGTGCTCTTCTCCCCTGTAGCGGTGAACAAGTTCCTGCATACCATCACCTCTGGTTACGTGCTGGCAGCTATTGTGGTGATCGGCATCAGTGCCTGGTACCTGCTTAAGAAACGCCATACGATGTTTGCCAAAAGAAGTATTGTGGTTGCCGCCGTGTTTGGGCTCATCATGTCGCTTATGAATATTCATGCAGGTGACGAATCGGCCAGGCAAATCGCTGCAGTACAGCCCATGAAGTTTGCTGCTATGGAAGGCATGTACGAGGGGCAAACCAATGCGCCACTTGTAGCCATAGGCTTCATGGAGAAAGTAGATCCGGATGTAGCAAATGTCAACGAAAGGAAGTTTGCTTTCTCACTTGAAATACCTGATATGTTATCCTATATGGCTTTCCTTGAATCAGGGGCTTATGTCCCGGGTATTAAAGACCTCGTAAATGGCTATACCGACCATAAGGGAAATAATATTCTTTCATACCCGGAACGAATGGAAAGAGGCCGTATCGCCATCACTACACTTTACGATTATAAGGAGACGAAGAATATTATTAAAAACAGCAGAGCCAATGAAATGGTGAAGATGGCCTTGATGGAAAAAGCAGATTCGCTTGAAGCTCTTTTTTCGAATCCTGAATGGGTGGATAATTACTTCGCCTATTTTGGTTATGGATATTATGATAACCCGAAAGACCTGATTCCAAATGTTCCTATTTCATTTTATTCATTCCATATCATGGTGATCCTGGCAGGATATTTCTTCCTGGTATTTATCCTGGTATTGATTAACGTTTTAAATGGGAAACTTGAACGAAGGAAATGGATTCTCTGGGCATCGATACTTGGCATTCCACTCGTATACATTGCCCAGCAAACCGGATGGCTGCTCGCAGAAATGGGAAGGCAGCCCTGGGTAATCCAGGACCTGATGCCTACCATTTCAGCGGTAACCAAAAACAGCCACCACAACGTTCAAATTACATTCTGGCTTTTCGTTGTCACATTTACTGTACTGCTGATCGCAGAGCTGAAGATCATGTTAACCGTAATTAAAAAAGGACCTAAAGAAGGAGGACAATAAGATGTTTGAAACACTATCACTTTTAGCATTACAGCAGTACTGGTGGATCATCGTGTCCGTCCTTGCTGCGATCCTGGTTTTCCTGATGTTTGTCCAGGGTGGCCAGACAATGATATACTGCCTGGGAAAAACCGATATGGAGCGTACTATCCTTATCAATGCACTGGGCCGTAAATGGGAATTTACATTTACAACCCTGGTTACCTTTGGAGGCGCATTCTTTGCATCTTTCCCACTCTTTTATGCCACCAGTTTCGGTGGAGCTTACTGGGTTTGGATGCTCATACTGTTTGCATTTATCATTCAAGCAATTGCTTATGAGTACAGGACCAGGGCCAATAACTTCCTGGGTAAGCGCACCTATGAAGGTTTCCTTTTTGTCAATGGTTTATTGGGTACCATACTTATTGGAACAGCCGTTGCCACTTTCTTTACCGGCTCACCGTTCAGGTTGAATATGTTCAACCAGGTAGATTGGGAAACTCCCTATCGGGGACTGGAACTGGCCTTTAACTTTGCCAGGTATGAAACTTTTGTCAACCTGTCGCTCGGACTTGCAGTATTCTTTCTTGCCAGGATGTTGGCAGTACAATATTTCATGAATGCAGTGGATGAAGAAAATATCAATGCCAGGCTAAAAAAGAAGCTGATCCAAAATGCAGTTCCTTTCCTGGTATTTTTCCTTTTCTTTGTCGCTAACATACTGCTTATGAGCGGTTATGCAGTGAATCCGGAAAGTGGAATGGTGACCATGGAACCCTATAAGTACCTGCACAACCTGCTCGATATGTGGGTGGTGTTGGTGATCTTCCTTATCGGTGTTGTTTTTGTATTATTGAGTATTCTCAGGCCACTTATGGATTATAAAAAGTGCAGTGGTAAAGCAATCTGGATAGGAGGTTTTGGAACCTTCTTTACCGTATTTGCCTTGTTCCTGGTAGCAGGCTTCAACAATACTGCCTTTTATCCTTCATACACAGATCTGCAAAGCTCCCTGACCATCGAAAATGCTTCTTCAAGTCATTATACACTCACTGCCATGAGTTATGTTTCACTCATGGTTCCTTTTGTGCTGGCCTATATCTGGTACGCCTGGAAAGCGATCAGTAATAAGAAGATCACAGCAGAGGAAATGGAAGAAGAGGACCAACACATTTACTAAACTGAAAAAAACAATACTATGTATACAATGGAAATTATATGGCTCATCATATGGCCCGTGCTGATCTTTGTCAGTTACCGGCTTGTGCTTGTAGCCCTCAGGAAGTTTGAGAAAAAAACCGCGAAAGCGGAATAGATTCAAATATAGCCTATAGCTATTTAATAAAGTCATTTCGAGCATTAGCGAGAAATCTAAAACATTTGATTTTCGGTCTTCGATTTTCGATCCTCATCAACTACAGATTTTTCTCTTTGGTCGAAATGACTTTTCTTTTCCCCACACCTCTATAAAGTAGCACATGCCCTGAGCAAGGGACAAACTTCAAATATCAGATATCAAATATCAGATATCGGATATCTTTTTTAATGCTTTATCTTTACGGTTCCAAAACGCTTATTATGCAGTTATTTTATGCACCTACACTGCAGGGAGATTTTCACACCCTCGAAGAACAGGAATCAAAACATATTATCCGGGTTTTGAGGATGAAGGCAGGCGACACCATCAAGCTCACTGATGGTGCCGGGAATTTATATACCGGAGAGCTTTGCAATGAGGATCCCCGACGCTGTGAGGTCAGGATTGTTGAAGTGCAAAAAGCGTATGAGCAGCGAAGCTTTCATATACACCTGGCCATTGCACCTACAAAAAATATTAACCGTTTTGAATGGTTCCTTGAAAAGGCAACTGAGATAGGCATTGATGAGATCACGCCTCTGATCTGTCAGCGATCTGAACGGAAAGTTGTAAAAACAGACCGACTGAACAAGGTGATCACTGCTGCCATGAAACAATCCTTAAAGGCATATCATCCTGTCCTGCATGAAGCAGAAAATTTAAAGATTTCATACAAAAAGAATTTAAAGGGCAGAAATTCATTGCTTATGTTGAAGAAGGAGAACATCCTTCATTAAAATCCTTATATACTGCAGATAAAGATGCCATGATCCTCATCGGTCCCGAAGGGGATTTCAGTCCGGAAGAAGTGAAGCTTGCCGTGGAGCACGGATTCCAAACTGTCAGCCTGGGGGAAAGCAGGTTGCGGACTGAAACGGCAGGGGTGGTGGCGGTGCATTCGCTGGCACTTATGAATAGTGAATAAAGAACAAGGAATAAGAATAAGAATAAGAATAAGATATGAAGAAGGAGAAACCAGGATCCAGGATCCAGGATCCAGCGACCAGTCGCCAGAAACCAGTAACAAGTAGGCATATAATAAAAAGTTTTTGTTTATCTATGTCGTTTGTTTCCTTAAGCACCTTGCAGGCCCAGGTGCAGATAGCCTTATTGAAATACAATGGGGGTGGCGACTGGTATGCCAATCCTACTTCTTTGCCAAACCTGATCAGTTTCTGCAATAACAATCTTGGTACGGGGCTCAATCATGATTATGCCACTGTTGAGGTTGGCAGCCCAGATATTTTCAACTATCCTTTTGTGCACATGACCGGTCACGGGAATGTAGTATTCTCAGCCCAGGAAGTAAAAACCTACGGGAATATCTGATATCAGGAGGATTTCTTCATATCGACGATAATTACGGCCTGGATAAGTTTATTCGGCCACAAATGAAAAAGGTGTTCCCGGAGCTTGATTTCGTTGAGCTGCCCTTCGACCATCCAATCTATCATCAGAAATATTCACTTCCCTAATGGTCTTCCGAAGGTTCATGAACATGACGACAAAGCCCCACAGGGATTTCGGCATCATTTATGAAGGCCGGCTGGTATGCTTCTATACTTTTGAATGTGACCTGGGCGATGGCTGGGAAGATCCGGCCGTACATAAGGATTCAGAAGAAACAAGAGCAAAAAGCCTTGAAAGATGGGGGCGAATATCATTCAATATGTTTTCACTGCAGTAAGCGTATATAAAAGCTGCCCAGAAAGGACAGCCTTTTTGATCCACGATTATAAGATTTGATTAAGGCAATAAAAAAAGCCCGGATTTGTTAGTTGCTGGCAGCTTCTGAGTATAAGATTGGCAATACTTTCAGTATCCGGGCTAATTAGTGTAAAACAAATATAATACAATTTTTGTTTATCCGCAAGTTTTTTATGAGATATTCGTAAGTTTTTTTGGAATATTCGAAGAAGTATTCATTAAATCGAAATACTATGTAAAATTCTGAAAAGTCCCAGGTATGAGTGATGACGAAGGAGCCTCTCTATAATATTCAGTAAGATTATTTTTGAAGAAGCAATTGATCTGCTCCTCAATCACCCTGATCTTGGCTTCGGCATCAGCCCTTTTCTGCTTTTCCTTTTCAACCACATCCTCAGGGGCATTGTTCACGAAACGTTCATTGCTGAGTTTCTTATCAACGCTTGTCAGGAAACCTTTTGCATATTTCAACTCCGTTTCAAGCTTTCTCGATTTCAGCATCAACATCGACTGCTGCCTTCAGCGGGAATATAAAACTCTGTGGAGCGGATGATAAATGAAACTGCCCCTTCTTCTTTTATCATCGGTATAGGCCAAATCTGACATCTTGCAAAGTTTACTCACTACAGGATCAAAAGTAGTTTTTGGCTTCCTCCCCTTCATTCTTTTTTATCAGTAAGCGAATCTCATCGCGATTAGGGATGTTCTTGTCCTTTCTCACATTCCTGATGCCGATGATCACTTCCCGCACATAATCAAACTCCTCGAGGATGCCTTCATCCACTTTCTTTGCTACAGGCATTTCAGCCACCATCAGGCAATCCTGCTCATCCCGTTCGGCCAGGATGATGCCAGATCTCTTCGGAGATAAACGGCATAAAAGGATGCAGCACCTTCATCAGGTCTTCAAAAAACATCAAGGTAGCTTTCAGTGTTGCAGATCGATAGCCTGCTGATATGCGGGTTTGATCATCTCCAGGTACCAGGAACAGAAATCGTCCCAGATCAGTTTATAAACCGACATCAGTGCATCTGATATACGGTATTTTGTAAAATGATCATCGATCACGCTCAGGGTCTCGTTAAACTTGTTGCCAAACCATTCAACCGATACTTTGGAGGCCTCCGGCTGCTCCGAGCCTCTCATCCACTTCCCAGCCTTTTACCAGCCTGAGGGCATTCCATATCTTATTGCTGAAATTCCTTCCCTGTTCGCAAAGATACTTCATCAAAAGGAAGGTCATTCCCTGCAGGAGAAGTCAGCAACATCCCAACCCTGACGCCATCAGCGCCATATTTTTCAATCAGTTCGATTGGATCAGGTGAATTACCCAGCGATTTCGACATTTTCCGCCAAGCTTATCCCTTACAATTCCGGTCAGGTAAACATTCTTAAATGGAATCTCATTTCTGTATTCCAGTCCTGCCATGATCATCCTGGCAACCCAGAAAAAGAGGATCTCCGGTGCAGTAACCAGGTCATTGGTCGGATAATAATATTTGATATCCTCATTATCAGGATAACGGATCCCATCAAAAACAGAGATAGGCCAGAGCCATGAAGAGAACCAGGTATCCAGCACATCTTCATCCTGCTTGAGATCATTCAATGTTAAGCTTTTCATTCCTCGTTGCCGCTTTCGCCTGTGCCAGGGCTTCTTCTGCCGATTCTGCCACAAATACATCCCCATCGTAATAATATGCCGGTATGCGTTGTCCCCACCAGAGCTGACGGGAGATGCACCAGTCCCTGACATTCTCCATCCAGTGGCGGTAGGTATTCTTAAATTTCTTCGGATGGAATTGAACGGTATCATTCATCACCACATCAAGGGCAGGTTTGGCCATTTCTTCCATCTTCAGGAACCATTGCAGTGAAAGCTTGGGTTCGATCACCTCATCTGTCCTTTCAGAATACCCACCTTATTCATATAATCCTCTATTTTCACCATGTGGCCGTTAGCTTCAAGGTCTTTCATGATCTCTTTCCTGACCTCAAACCGGTCTTTGCCAATATACAGTTCAGCAGCTTCACTCATGGTGCCATCATCATTGAAAATATCGATGGTCCTTGAGCTTATGGCGAATGCCGATCTCATAGTCGTTAATATCGTGTGCAGGAGTGATCTTCAGGCATCCGGTACCAAATTCCATATCTACATAATCGTCGAATATCATAGGTACTATCCGGTTCACCAGTGGAATGATCACATTTTTCCCTTTGAGGTGCTTATAGCGTTCATCGTCCGGATTCACACAAACAGCGGTATCGCCAAGGATGGTTTCAGGGCGGGTGGTGGCTATGGTCACCCATTCATCTTCGCTGCCTTCGATCTTATAGCGCAGGTAATAAAGTTTTGACTGCAGTTCCTTATGGATCACTTCTTCATCGGAAAGTGCTGTCAGGGCTTTGGATCCCAGTTCACCATGCGAACTCCACGATATATCAGGCCTTTATTATACATGTCGACAAAAACCTTGATCACAGATTCGTACAGGGCCTCATCCATGGTAAACGTGTGCTGTCCCAATCGCAGGAGGCACCGAGCCTTTTGAGTTGTTCAAGGATGATGCCGCCATGTTTTTCACGCCATTCCCAGGCATGTTCCAGGAATTCCTCCCGGCTGAGCGTTGATTTATCGATCCCCTGTTCCTTCAGCTGAGCAACCACCCTGGCTTCGGTGGCAATAGATGCATGATCGGTTCCCGGGAGCCACTCGGCATTGTAGCCCTGCATACGGGCACGGCGAACCAGTACATCCTGCAATGTATTGTTCAACATATGTCCCATATGCAGGACACCCGTCACATTTGGAGGAGGGATCACAATGGTATAAGGCTCTCTTTCGTCGGGTTCCGACTTGAAATATCCTTTTTCCATCCAGCATGAATACCACTTCTCCTCTACCTTTGCAGGATCATATTTACTGGGAATTTCCGTCATTATTTTTCCATTTTATGAGGTGGCAAAATTAGTAAAAATAAACTTCAGGCCTCCATTGCGGAAGATACAAAAAGAAAAGCCCCGGATTTGTAGTCATCCGGAGCCTTCTAGAAGCAATATATAAGGAAGCGGATCCAGTCCGCCGGGATAGGCTTAGTCGCAGTCCTTGCCTTTTTTGCCACCCATCATGGATGCAAACAAATCACCTGAAAAGAGGCTGGTCGAGGTCCATCTCCCCTTTGACATATATCATCAGTGCGCTTTCACTTTCTCCCACCAGCACGATCATTTCCCGGATCATCCCATTGTCCATCTGGTTGGCATACAGGCTAACATCCTCCCCATCATCTGACTTTATCCTGGCCATTTCAATATAGGCTTCATCCTGCAAGGCAGTTTGTGCCTTTGCTACGAAATCCTTACGCGTTTGTGCGGTGGAAGTTGAATCACTTGCCAGGATCTTGATCACGTCCATTTGTTCAAGGGTTTCTTTGAAGTCCTCTCCTTCAAGATGAAACTGCGATGCGAAATCCTCTGACTTGATATCGATCTCCTGTAAGCTGATGCCTTCGGTCTTTGCCTGTTTCTTGATGAACTTCTCCACCGTGGATTTCTGGGCAAAAGCTGTTATGGACAGCGGCCGTGAGCAGTATGAATATGAGTGTTCTCATGGTGTAAAGGTTTACGGATTACTTACTACCTTTTTGTCTCTTTTGCACCAAATTTCCCCATCTGCTCTATGCCCATTCCCTGGGATACTTTGGAGATGGTTTCCATGTCCATGTCGCCAAAGATGCTGATGAAGCCCACTTCGGTTGGTGAGGAGATCAGTATCAGGAATTCCTTGATCATTTCCCCATCCTTACGGGCCACGAAACGAACTTTCTCATCTTTGTCGTCAACTACCATCAGTTCTGAATATCCGGCAAGGTCGAAGGCGTTCAGATCTTTTTTGAAGGCATTGAAATCCTTGTTATCCGGAGTACCATTTTCGAACATCACGATCTTGATGAACTCAAGGCCTGCCATGGCGTCTTTCATCTCGTTCATCTCTTCGCCTTCTTCGCCTTCAAAGTTCATCTGGGCGATCATTCCGAAGAGTTCTTTCGTAATATGGACAGTTGTGATGCCATCCGTGCCACTGTATTTCTCATACAGTTTCTGGGTAACACTTTCCTGGGCCTGTGTAAAAGGGCCCATGAACACAACTGCTAATAGTGCAATAATTATTTTTTTCATTGTTTAGAGCTATTAAGCACCTTTAAGGTGCAGGGTTTGTAAATAATTTAGTTATCTGGTTGAATCTTGATACGGGTGAGGCTTTGCTCATTCCCTCATCAAATTTTTTCACATTTTTAAGGTTATTCAGTTCTTCATCGAAGCGGGCCACTTTCCCGAGCGGATTGGCTCCCTTATTGAATTTATCCGATACAAAATAGAGTATGCGGCTGGCTTCATTGAAAGCGATCTCCACTTCCTGCTCGTTATAAGTTGTGTTGCCTGTGAACGGATCGAAACGAACAAACAGGGTTACAAGAATGAGAATAGTAGCAGCTACTCCGCTGATATAATATATTGTTGTACGCCTGGAGGCACGATGAGAGCGCTCCTGGCTGTCGATCTTTTCGAAGAGTACTTCATCGAAATCATCGGGCAGTGAAGCCTGGCTTTCGCTATTGTAAAGCTCAAACTGCTCCCTGAGTTCAACAAGGTGGGCAGGGATCTCCTCCTGGCGGAAATACTCCCTCAGTATCCGTTCTTCAGCAAGGGAGCTTTCACCCTCGAAGTACTTTACCAGTAGTTTTTCAATTCTTTGAGAATTCATAATTGTTTATTTTGATCAGGGTGTCCCTTATTTTTTTTCTTGCCCTCGAAAGGCTTACCCGCACGTTGTTCAGGCTCATCCCCGTGACTTCGGCGATCTCGTCAAAATCACATTCTTCCACATCACGCAGGTGGATAACCATACGCTGTTGTTCCGGCAGTGTATCCATGGCCATTTTCACCAGGCGGATAGTGTCCGAAGTTTCAGTCTTTGTGTATGGTGTCCTGTTATCAGTCATTTCATTTGTTTCATCCAATGAATCTCTTTTTGCGGCAGGTGATTTTAGCTTGTCCAGGCAAAGGTTGCGTGTCATGGTCATGGCAAATGCCTCTATATTCCTGTATTCACCCAGTTTGTCGCGTTTCGACCATAGGCGAAGGAATATCTCCTGCACTATATCCTGCGCATCTTCAGTATCCCCCAGCAAGCGGAGGGAAAAACGATAAAGTTTGTTCTTTATCGGCAGCACTTCAGATTTGAATTCTTCGCTGGTCATTTCGATGTTAAGACGATGGATGGATTAAAATATTACAGCTGTATCGAAATTATTGAATTTTTCTGTGAAACCCAGTATGAAACGGTAGCGCGGGGCGAGGTACGCGGGACGGGGAATGGCAAAATAAAACCGCACACCATGCCCCCCGAACCCCGTACCGCTAATATCCTTGCACAACTCATAATTTTAATTATTTTTGTATGCTTATCGCTGAAAATAAATGCAAAAAATTACATATAAATCAATTATTAACCAAAACCTAATATTATGTTAAAAGGACATCCCAGAGCGCTGTATGTGGCATTCTTTGCCAACATGGGAGAGCGTTTCGGTTTTTACACGATGATGGCTTGCCTGGTATTTTTCCTCCAGGCCCGATATGGTCTTGCTGAAGATGTAGCCGGTGAATTCTACAGCTGGTTCTATTTCTTCATTTATGCCCTTGCCGTTCTTGGTGGATTCATCGCTGACCGTACCCAGAAATACAAAACAACCATTTTTGCAGGGATCGTAACCATGTTTGCAGGATACATCCTGATGGCAACACCGGGCCTCAGCCTGCCTATCACACTTATCAGCACTGATGATCATTGCTTTTGGTAACGGTCTCTTCAAAGGAAACCTGCAGGCAGTAGTCGGTCAGATGTATGATGATCCGAAGTATCAGAAATTCAGTGATTCGGCCTTTATGATCTTCTATATGGGGATCAATGTTGGTGCCTTCTTCGCACCAAGTGCCGCAAATGGGATCCGTAACTGGTATATGAGAGGCCAAAGGTCTCATGTATGATGCTGATGTTGCCAAGTATGCCACTAAATTCAACAATGACGTCGCACTCTCCGATGCTGACATGAGCAAAGTTCCAGAGCCTGGCAGATGGTTCGGTTGTGTAGTGGATACAATACCACCGAATTGTTCTCCAACGGTATTGGAGTCATTCTCATCCACTTATATGGATGTCTTTTCAACAGGTTACAACTATGCCTTTGGTGTTGCTGCATTTGCCATGCTGATCAGTTTACTTGTATACAGCCTCTTCCAGAAAATGCTTCCCGATATGCGGAAGATCGCGCAGGCTGCAAAAGACAACAAAACCAAGCAATTAAGATGCCATGGTCGGAAGAAAAACCAAGACTTATCTCCCTCGGGCTTGTATTTATCGTGGTCATCTTCTTCTGGATGTCGTTCCACCAGAATGGACTTACGCTTTCATTCTTTGCCAGGGACTATACGGCTAATGAGGTCAACCAGTTTACTAATATTTTCTTCGACCTGAGGTCATTCCTCTCGGTAATTGGAGTGATCATCGGACTGATCCTCCTGTTAAGAAAGAAGATTCAATCACTTTACCGCTTGTGGGTGCCGGCTTGGTCATAGCAGGCGGTTATCTCTCCTACTATTTCTATAACTCATTTGAACCACTGAACCGTATTGAGCCTGAGATCTTCCAGCATTTCAATCCAGTATTCATCGTGTTCCTTACTCCGCTTATTATCGCATTCTTTGCCTGGTTGCAGAAGCGCGGGAAAGAGCCTTCCACACCAAGGAAGATTGGTATTGGTATGATCATCGCCACAATTGGATTTGTGGTCATGATCTTTGCCTCCATCTCTCTGATTGGATACTCACCCGCAGACCTGCAGGGAGATCCATCACCATACAGGGTATCGCCGTACTGGCTGATCAATACCTATCTTATCCTAACCATTGCAGAGCTGTTCCTCAGCCCGATAGGAATCTCCTTCGTATCGAAGGTTTCTCCTCCAAGGTTCCAGGGACTCATGCAGGGTGGATGGCTGTTTGCCACTGCTATCGGTAACAAACTGTTGTTTGTCGGTAGTATGATGTGGGTACGTATCGAACTCTGGCAGGTCTGGCTGATCTTCGTGGTATGTTGTATCCTTTCCGTTGTATTCATATTCTCCATTATGAAGCGTCTCGAAAGGGTAACGGGAAGCTCGGAATAAGATAAATGTAGAACGCCTTTAAAGCCCTGCTAATTAGTGGGGCTTTTTTTTATCTTAACTTTGAGACTCGAGACTTGAGACTTGAAACTTGAAACTTGAAACTAACTCAAAACTCAAAACTCAACACTCAACACTTAACACTTTAATGTATAACTGGGGACATAGCAGGAGGTTTAATGCTTATTCGAATTACTTTAAAAGCATCTTCGGAGAGCGTGTGCAGAAGCTGAGCATTGATGCAGGTTTTACCTGTCCAAACAGGGATGGCAGCAAGGCGCGGGGCGGATGTACTTATTGCAACAATGATGCATTTAACCCTTCTTATTGCAATCCTTCCAAATCGGTGGAGCAGCAGATCCGTGAGGGCATGGAGTTTCATGCCTGGCGGTATAAGAAACCCTCAAAATTTCTGGCATATTTCCAGCCCTATTCAAATACCTATGCTCCCTTAGAGGAATTGAAACGTATTTACGACCAGGCCCTGATGTTTCCTGAGATCGCCGGGCTTGTGATCGGTACCCGCCCTGATTGTATTGATGACGAGAAGCTGGAATATTTCAGCTCACTGGCTAAAAGCCATTATGTGATCATTGAATATGGTATCGAGTCCTGCTATGACAGAACCCTTGAGCGGATTAACAGGGGACATACATTTGAAGAAAGCAAAGAGGCCATTATCAAAACTGCTGCTGCTGGATTAAAAACTGGAGCACATCTGATCTTTGGGCTCCCGGGAGAAAGCCGTGAGGAGATGATGGCAGAAGCCGCCATACTGTCTGCTCTTCCGCTGACCAATATCAAGTTTCACCAGTTACAGATCATCAAGGGAACGCATATGGAAAAGGATTACGAGAAAAATCCTGGGCAATACAGTTTATTCGAACTGGATGAATATATTTCCTTTATTGTTGACTTTATAGAGCGCTTGAATCCTGAGTTCATCATTGAGCGCTTTGCCGGAGAGGTACCTCCTCGTTTCCAGGCCGGTCCGGGTTGGGGATTGGTGAGGAATGAACAGATCGTTCAGATGGTTGAAGCGGAGCTGGAAAGGCGAGGTTCTTTCCAGGGAAAGAACTTCAGATTGGATTCGCCGAACTCGGCTTCGCCTCGGTTGAGCGATTGAACGATTGTCGATCTTTGATGTTCACTCTTTTCTTTTCATGTTCTTTTTGCTTGACCAAAAAGAACCAAACGCTTGCGCTGAAGCTTCAGCGTAGGCGCAAAGATCAAGGCTGCATAAAGTTTTCTTGATTTCTACGATTTCCCTTACTAAATTACCCAAACTCCCCCGACTACTGGGGTCAGACATGGGTAATTTCACGTTCATGAAATCTTGAAATACTACCCAAAACTATATGAGGCCGGTCCTTAAAACCTTCTAATTATTCATGAAGATAAGAAAGCCCTCAGCAGACATAGCTAAATAAAATGGGAACGAGTAGCACATTTATTATTAATCCAAGTAAATGCGAAGCATTTACATTCCCGGGCGCAGTCTGAATAATGATGTCAATTTGAAACGCCTTAAAACGATTGAAGACCTTGACCGGGGATGTCTTTTTTTGGTACTTTTTTGGACAAGCAAAAAAGTACATAGATAAAAAAACTCATAATTCCTACTTCTTCCTTCCAGTCTTCTTTAGAGCACTATCAATAATCCACTCCATCTGACCATTGACGCTGCGGAATTCATCTGCAGCCCATTTTTCAACCTTCTCGAGGGTTTCGGGGTTTAGCCTTAATACAAATGGTTTCTTTTTCGCCATACTATGATTGTATGTTTCTGTAGAATGGTACTTTAAAATCAAGTCATTTCGAGCGTATGCGAGAAATCTATTCTCAATAAATTATTTGCTACAGATTTCTCCCTTCAGTCGAAATGACTATTGACTCTTTTTAAGTACATCAATGAGTGTGGTTATTGGTGAAGTGTCCCTGTGTTTACAACAGGAGTGGCATCTTTATCTGAGCAGAGCACTACCATGAGATTGCTGATCATCGTGGCCTTTTTATCGTCATCCATTTCAATCACTTTTTTCTCATTCAATTGCTCAAGGGCCATCTCGACCATACTCACTGCACCCTCAACGATCTTGATACGGGCTGCGACGATGGCGGTTGCCTGCTGTCTGCGGAGCATAGCACTGGCGATCTCTGAAGCATAAGCCAGGTAAGCGATCCGGGCTTCGATTACATGAATCCCAGCAATTCCTAGGCGTTCACGAATCTCATCTTCCAGTACATGGTTGACCTCTTCCCCACCAGAGCGAAGTGTGATCTCTGCCATCTCATCGTCAAAATTATCATAAGGATAATGCCCGGCCAGCTTACGAATAGCCGCTTCGGTTTGAATATCAACAAAATGTACATAGTCATCAACCTCAAAGGCTGCATTAAAAGTATTTTCGACACGCCAGACAAGCACAATACCGATCATGATCGGGTTACCTACCTTGTCGTTCACCTTAATTGGTGTACTGTCGAGGTTCCTTGCACGCAGTGATATCTTTTTACGGGTGAAGAAAGGGTTTACCCAGAAAAATCCATTTTTCTTAGCGGTTCCCTTGTAGGCACCAAAGAGTACCATAACCATGGATTCGTTAGGATTCACGACCATTAATCCGCCCAGGCAAAACAAACCAAATCCTCCCATGATGGCCCACCAGAACTGTTCAAAAGCAATCATCATGTATACAGGAAACCCTATCAGGCCAAGGATAACGATGATGGCAATATAACCGTTCATCGGTGAATAATTCTTTTCTTTCATTTTTTGTTAGATTTAAATTAATAGTTTTTTGATATCGTTTTGATATCACAAATATAAGTGATAAATGAGGGTTTGTCAAGAAATTTCCTACTTTTTTTGCATTTGATGAAGAAATAATGGGTGCAGGGTGCAAGGTACAGGGTGCAGGGAAATTAATATCTAAGGATAGAAAGGGTGTGACAATTTCAATTATTTGGTATTAATAGTAAAGACTTATCATTATGGGAAATTTTAATAAGATGGAGGTCTGGAAAGAATCAAAGGATCTTGCGGTAAAGATTTATCAAATTTCAAGTCAGGGTCAACTTGCAAAAGACTATTCGTTAAGAGACCAAATAAGAAGAGCTGCTATTAGTGTTCCATCAAATCTAGCTGAGGGAGAAGAATCTATCTTTGCAAAAATCAGTATAAAATTCTTCGGCATAGCAAGTGCTTCCCTAGCTGAACTCAGAACACAAATTGAAATAGCAAAAGAAATAGGATACCTAGATGATCAAGATTATAACTACTTATCCACATCTATGATTAGCTTATCAAGAAGGATCAATAAACTTATCCAATTCAGGTACAAGCAATTATAAATCCCCTGCACCTTGCACCCTGCACCTTGTACCAATTACTGAAATATGAATTGCATGATTACTTATCTTTGCCCCCATGCGTAAGTATAATCACATCTTCTTCGACCTCGACCGTACAATCTGGGATTTTGATGCCAGTGCAGATGACTCCTTCAACAGGATGTATAATAAATATGGATTGGGGAAGCTGGGGGTTCCTTCCTTGAAAATACTCAGGGAGCATTATGAGAAACACAATGACCTCCTCTGGAGCTGGTACCGCAAGGGGGAGATCCTGAAGGAGGTGCTCAACATCAGGCGTTTCGAGATGACTCTCGCCGATTTTGGTATTCATGATCAGGCGATCACTATCGGTATGTCAGAAGATTATGTGCTGGTGAACACTGAAAAATCCTTTCTCTTTCCATCTGCCATAGAAAGCCTTGAATACCTGGCATCCAAATACCCTATGCACCTGGTCACCAATGGCTTCCAGGAGGTGCAGGAACAAAAGTTCAATATTGCCAGGCTCGACAGATTCTTTAAATCAGTCACCACTTCAGAAGAAGCGGGCATTAAAAAGCCTGAGCCCGGAATTTTTCATTACGCATTTAAAAAAGCTGCTTGTTCTCCAGATGAAAGCATATATATCGGCGACGATATGGAGGTTGATGTCTTTGGAGCACGCAATGTTGGAATGGATCAGGTGTACTTTAATCCTGAAGGCATTGCACATAATGAAGAGGTGACTTTTGAGATTAAATGTCTGAAGGAGCTGATAGAAATATTCTGATCGGATCAGGGATATTATTTCAATTTTGCCATCAGGGTCTGGGTGCCCCTGGTTTTATCCCCAATGTTTACCAATATATCAGCATCAAGCGGGAGTAAAAGGTCGATCCTGCTGCCAAACTTGATCATTCCTATCATCTCCCCCTGGCCAACATCCTCCCCTTCATGCGGTTTACAAATAATCCGTCGAGCCACGGCACCTGCTATCTGTCGCATCATGACTTCTCTCCCCTTTTCGTCCTGCACAACACAAGTTGTATGCTCATTGACGAGTGAGGACTTCGGACTGAAAGCAACCAGATGCTTTCCATGATGATGTTTATGATAAATGAGTTTCCCGCCAAAAGGACTCCAGTTGATATGCGCATTAAATATCGACATGAATACAGAGATCTGGATACGCTCCTCATTGAAGTACTCATCAACGTGGACTTTTTCAATGGCAACGACCTTCCCATCAGCTCCGCTATAAACTGCATCAGCATCAGGAACAGAAGTTCGATCAGGAAATCGGAAGAAACGCACCACCATGAGCATGAAGATCAAAGCAGCCACATACATTATATAATGGATGAAAGTCTGTTGAGGGAACAGCCAATTCAGCAGAAACAGGATGATCAATACTCCTGTAAGCAAGACCAGAATAGGAATTATGCCTGCAGTATGGATTTTCATGAGCTGCATAGAAGTATGATGGTTAATACAATAGGTGATACGAAAAGTACACTGTCGAAACGATCAAGGATACCACCATGCCCCGGCAATAGCTTTCCAGAATCTTTCACTCCAGCCTGTCGCTTCATCAGGGATTCTGCCAGGTCGCCAATGGTTCCGAATACAGTGATGACCGCAGCGATGCAGAACCAATGCCATGTTTCCAGTTCTGGTGAAAACACTGAAATGATATAGGCTGCGATAAGGGCAAATCCAAAACCACCGATACTACCTTCCCAGGTTTTCTTGGGCGAAATAGCTTTATTCAGGGGGTGCTTCCCGAAAAGGCTACCACTCAGGTAAGCAAATGTATCATGGGTCCAGAGGATCACAAACATCCCCAGCAGGAACCATGGGGTATGATATTCGGGGATGGCCATGGGGTTCAGGAAGATGTTCAGCAATGCCAGTGGAATCACGACCAGGGCAATCCCACTGATATCTGCAGCAATGCGTTTCAGGGCTTCATCTTTTCCTGATAAGACCTGAATTGATGACTGGATGATAATCACAGGAAGGATCAACCACAAATACTTTACTTCAAGATAGGTGAGTGAATAGAGGCTTATTATGGTATAGATGATCGCAGCATGGACCAATATGGGTATTGCCTGAATGAAAGATATGTTTTCCCGGCAAAGTTGCTGAAATTCCCACAGTCCGGCCAGGGTCACCAAAAGAAAGATTAGTGCAAATACCTGTGGTGAGAGGATGGCGCTTGCCATGATGGCTGCTACAAAAAATCCGCCCGTGATCGTTCTGATGATAAGGTTTTTCAAACTTTTGAATTTTATTTATACCTGGTCATCAACCAGGAATACATATAATTCCTTAGGGCCATGCGCTCCCATGACCAGGGTTTTCTCAATATCGGCTGTCCTGCTGGGGCCGGTTATCAGGCTGATCATGGATGGAAGATCAGCTCCATACTTTTCCTTCATGGCTTTGAGTGCATCCTTCAGGTCAGGAACCAATTGTGACACCCGAGCATATACCAGGTGTATTTCCGGAAAAACATTCATCCTTCTTCCCGAAGTATGTGCTGAAGATACCATAATGCTACCCAGCCTGGCAATCAGGTACTCACAACGCGTCAGGCCTGCCTTCATTTTCATGAAATTCTCTTCATCGCTGGTGACCCTTATTCCTTTTGGTGAAAGTATCTCACTTAGGGCCGGATCGATGCAATGGATGCTTTCCCATTTATTCTCATTCATCACCGATTGCAGGGTTTCGGCAAACTCAGCATCGTCGCTGCAATAAACAAACTTCCCTGCTACCTTAATGAGTTCCTGTGCAAAGACGATTTCAGGAGAATCACTGACCTGTGCAAATATTGGTGAATCAAAATCAACATCCTGGTATGGATTGTCGAGTTTCGACATCAGCGCATTCCTGACACTCTTAAGGACTTTTTCTCGTGAAGTGGTATCGTCCATGATGAAATGTTACTTCTCTTTATCTTTTGGCTTACCCGAATCCGAATCGTCAGATTCATCTTTCGGCTTCTTGTTACTGGCAACTGGTTTCTTGTCGTCGGTTTCCTTCTTCTCTGTTCGTTCTTCGTTCTTCGTTCCTCGATCTTCGTTCTTCTCCTCTCCATTTTCACCAATCCGTTTCTCCTCATCCCAGGGGCGTTTTCCAAAGACTTCCTCCAGGTCCTCGCTGAAGATCACTTCCTTATCAAGTAAGGTTGCTGCAAGCTGTTCGAGCTTCTCCCTGTTTTCCTCCAGCAATCTCAATGCCCGTTCATAGGCTTTTTCAACCAGTAGTTTTATCTCTTTATCGATCGTTTCGGCTGTTTTCTCGCTATATGGCTTCTGGAAGGAATATTCCTGCTGGCCTGTCGAATCATAGTAGCTGATATTGCCAATCTTGTCATTCAGGCCAAAATAAACCACCATGTTAAATGCCTGCTTGGTCACCCGTTCAAGGTCATTCAGGGCACCTGTAGACACTTTTCCGAAAATTACTTTCTCAGATGCCCTTCCACCAAGGGTAGCAGTCATTTCATCAAACATCTGCTCCCAGGTTGTGATCTGCCTTTCTTCGGGCAGGTACCAGGCAGCACCCAGTGCTTTTCCACGTGGTACGATGGTAACCTTTACCAGTGGATGAGCATGTTCGAGCAGCCAGCTGATACTTGCATGCCCGGCCTCATGGAATGCAATGACTTTTTTCTCCTTGGCAGTGATGATCTTATTGCGTTTCTCCAGCCCTCCGATAATCCTGTCGATGGCATCCATGAAATCCTGTTTTTCAACGCTTTCGTGACCATTACGGGCTGCAATCAGGGCAGCTTCATTACACACATTGGCGATATCGGCACCGGAGAATCCCGGGGTTTGTTTTGACAGAAATTCGATCTTCAGATTTTTATCCATCTTCAATGGCCGCATGTGTACTTTGAAAATTGCTTTTCTTTCTTCCAGGTCAGGGAGTTCTACATGGATCTGCCTGTCGAAACGGCCTGCACGCATCAGGGCACGGTCCAGAATGTCTGCTCTATTAGTGGCAGCCAGGATAATTACCCCGGTATTGCTTGAAAAGCCATCCATTTCAGTAAGCAGCTGGTTCAGTGTATTTTCCCTTTCATCATTGGCACCTGTCATGGGGTTCTTTCCCCTTGCACGGCCGATGGCATCGATCTCATCAATAAAAATGATGCAGGGCGCTTTTTCCTTGGCTTGTTTGAAGAGATCGCGCACCCTGGAGGCACCTACTCCAACAAACATTTCTACAAAATCGGATCCCGAAATACTAAAAAACGGGACTTTAGCTTCTCCGGCCACTGCCTTTGCCAATAAGGTTTTCCCGGTTCCGGGAGGGCCTACAAGGAGGGCTCCTTTCGGAATCTTTCCACCAAGTTTTGTATATTTTTCCGGGCTCTTCAGGAAGTCGACAATCTCTTTGATCTCCACCTTGGCCTCTTCAAGGCCTGCCACATCCTGGAAGTTGATGGATACGCTCGTACTTTTATCAAAAAGCTGTGCCTTGGATTTACCAATGTTAAAGATCTGTCCTCCGCCACCACCAGCACCACGTCCCATCATGCGCATGATCACTATCCATACCACTACGAGAATGAGGATCGGCAGCAACCAGCTCAGGCTATCTGTCCAGCTTGTACGGTTTTCGAATTCAGGATATATAGGATCGGCTACGCCCTCCTGCTCAGCTGCCAGTTTATCTTCAAAGCCCTTGGCATCACTGATGTGCATATAGTACTGCGCACCTCCTGAACTAAAACCCGACGGACGTACGTCTTCATACTTTGGGTCATTCTTCAGGACATCTTCCTTGATGTAAATTTCGGCTTTGTCTTTATTCACCACGATGATCTTCTCAACGTCTCCGCTAACAATCATCTCTTTTATCTGGGGCCAATCAGTCTTAGATGAACTATCACCTGTATTGGTAAAGTATATGATAAATATGATGAAGAACATGATGGCATAGATCCAATAAAAATTGAATTTCCCCTTCTTCTTCAGCTTGGGAAGGCTTGGTTGATTCTTCCCCTTTTCTTTATTTTCTGTATCTGCCATTCTGTCGTAAAAAAGTAAAAATTATTGCTTGCTTGCCACTCGGGTAATTTCCATATCAGCCCACAGATCCTCCAGATTGTAGAAATGACGGGAGTTTTCCTGGAATATGTGTACTACCACGTCAGCATAATCCAGCAAAATCCATTCCGCATTTTCATAGCCCTCTTTATTCCATGGTTTTGTTCCGGTTTGAACCCTTACTCCTTCAATCACACCATCAGCAAGCGTATCAACATGTGTGTTACTGCTACCATGACAAATAACGAAACTCGCGGCCACCGTATTGGGAGTCTTGCTGAAATCAATCACTGTGATATCAAAGCCCTTTTTTTCTTCCATTGCAACTACTACGGCGTCGACCAGTTGTTTAGTATCTGTTTCCAAGTTATTTGCCATTTAAGCCATTTTGTTGCAAAGTTACGAAAAAGTGTTGGGTGTTGAGTTAGTTATTATAGTTGAATCAGTTGAATTGGTTAAATCAGTTGAATCAGTTAAACTCGTTGAATTGGTTGAATTGGTTGAATTGGTTGAATTGGTTGAATCAGTTGAATTAGTTGAATCAGTTGAATCGGTTGTCCCTCGGCAATGTTATTCCCTTCGGTCATGAGCTCCCCCGAGTACTCGGGGTCGGTTCGCTCGGGATGACAAGCGGTTAAATTGGTTGAATCAGTTAAACTGGTTAAACTAGTTGAATAAGTTAAATTGGGAAACACCTAACACCTAGCATCTAACACTTAGCACCAATCCAACTTCAGACACCAAAACTATTATCTTACATTTGTATTGTATATGAGTACAAAAGATTTCAACCTTATTCACCTCTCTGAAGTTTCTTCTACCAACGACTATGCAAAGGAGCTGCTCGGGGAGGAAAGGCCCCCTGAGGGGACGCTGATCACAACAGATTTTCAAACTGCAGGTAAGGGCCAGGACAAGAATGCCTGGGAAAGTGAGGCTGAGAAAAATATTCTCATGACCATGATCTTTTATCCGGACTTCCTTGATGTTTCTAAGCAATTCAATATTAGTATTTCAGTAGCACTTGGAATCATTGATTTCCTGAGCGAAATGCTTCCTCTGGAGGAATTGAGCATTAAATGGCCAAATGATATTTATGTGGGGCAGAAGAAGATTGGTGGAATATTGATCAACAACGAGATCATGGGCGATCGTTTTGAGCATGTGATCGCCGGGATTGGAATCAATGTCAATCAGAAAAGTTTCAGCAAGGATATCCCAAATCCTGTATCTATTTCTATGCTCACAACTAGAAATTATGACTTACCAGAAGAGACCTGGAGACTGTGTGACTGTGTGAGAAAAAGATATGAAGAATTAAAACAAACTTCATTCGATAAACTAAGGGTCGAATATCATGAAAACCTTCTCGGAATGAACGATTGGAAGCAATATATCTATCAGGAAAAGAAAATCACTGCAAAGATTATCGGGGTAAATGAGTTTGGCAAACTGCTCCTTGAAACAAAAGAGGGCATGATAGAATGTGACATTAGGGAGATAGTTTACATATTATAATAATGTGTTACTAGTTACTAGTTACTAGTTACTGGTTACTGGTTACTGGTTACTGGTTACTGGTTGCTTGGTGCCAGGAGCAAGTATACAGAGACAAGTAACGATCTTCTTATGCATGTTCTTTAATCTTCTCCACCATATGATTCACCAGGTTAGTTAGTGGCCGTTTGGCCATCATGGCGATCATGGCACCCATTTTACCATCAAATTCTATCTGGACAGCCGTTTTGTCTGCATCTTTTTCTTCCAGATCAACCCGTAAAGTGAATTCAAATGGGACTTTCCCGTCGGAGACCACCAGGATAGACTTATTGTGATCAATTTTGTCGATTTTCATGCCAATCTCAGCCATATCCTTGATGGTGAAGCGGCATGATGTTTCGTTCGACTCCCATTTGATTACCTGTTCAGGCATGAGTTTTTCAAAGTTGTTGAAGTTGGTCAGGAAGTCAAAAACCTGTCCAAGAGGTTTACTGACGATTACGAGCTCGCTTTTAATGTTCATGATGGGGTTAATTAAACTTCTCGGCCCATTTTTTGGGATGCTCACGCCATTCCAACAAGGATTGCAGATCGGAATCTTTTATATAGTTGCTTTCAACAGCACGATTTACGAGCGTATCATAATCGGCCAGGGTGATCAGTTTACAGCTTTCCTTCTCGAAATTGTCGAGGGCTGCCTTCAGCTTGTATGTAAAGATCGCCACCATACCTTTCACAATGATATCAGCCTCCCTGAGTGCTTTCACAGCTTTGAGGCTGCTTCCGCCTGTTGAAATAAGGTCTTCGACAACCACAGCCGACTGTCCGGCTTCTACCACGCCTTCTATCAGGTTTTCGAGTCCGTGTCCTTTGCTGGCAGATCGGACATAGGCAAATGGCAATCCTAATTCCTGTGCTATCAGGGCCCCCTGTGCGATTCCTCCGGTGGCAACACCAACAATCAGGTCAACATCACCAAATTCTTCCTGTATCATTTTTACAAACTGTTGCCGCATGTAAGTCCTGACCTTTGGAAAGGAAAGCGTAATGCGGTTATCGCAATAAATTGGTGAACGTAATCCGGAAGCCCATGTAAAGGGATTGGTATTATCCAGCTTTACAGCTTTAATTTGTAACAGGAAATCAGATACTGTGATTGCTGTTTCTTCATTATAGATCATGCATCAAAATTTTAGTCTCTCCCCAGCCCTTAATCGGCAAGGGTTTTGAAAAACGTACTCAAAAAACCCTGACTTTATTCTTCAAAAACATGTAACCAGGGTCAATTAAATTTTTCTCAAAAGTACTAAAATAAGTAGAATAATTGAAGGCATTGAATTAGCCGTTTTGGTCCGTTGGAAATTTGAATATTCAAAATGTTTGTCGGGGACAATAAGCAAATTCGCACGCATCCAGAGACACGTGCGAATGAGGAACTTTTCTGTATAAATTGATTTTATCGGTTATTGTCGTGAGTGACAATAACAAGCATCCTTATTTTTACTTAAGATCAGAATATAATTCTGCTGTCATCAGTTTTTCCTCTAAGTAGGCCAAGGCTTTAAAATCCCTTTTCTTGAGCTTATCCTTTTTATTCTTGTCGTACTGATTTAATTCGCTCATCGCATCGGCATAGTCACCTTTGTGATATTTAGTTAATGCCAGTCCGTAATAGGGATCGATCTTCTGTGGGCCAATCTCTTTGGCGATTTGAAAATTTTTGACCGCTTCTTCCTTATTATTCAAGTAAAGATGTGAATATGCCATAACAGTATAGGCGGAAGGGTTATTGGATAGGTTTTCTATCGATTTGCTACAATATTCGATTGATTTATCGAAATCGCCCATTTGCTGATAAGCATACCCCAGCAGATAATATGCATCGCAAAGAGTTGCGTCCTTTTCTAAGGCTAGATTGAACTTATTAATAGCTCGCTTATGCTGTCCAAGTTGAATGTGATGAATCCCCGCATTCATATGGCTCTGGGCTATAAAATTGTCTGATTTACATGATGTGTAAACGTTCTGGATTGATTTCTCTTCAATTTCATTCTGGGCGAATGATTGAAAACCAAATGCCATTACCACGATTAAAATTAGTGCCTTCATAATTATTCGGTTTTATATTTAAAAACTCATTATTTGCTTGGTATACGAAAATATATAATTCCAGTTACGTTTCTATGGTGAAAAACATTATTCTTACTAAGTAAAAGATGCAACTGAATAGTAAATTCACGTAGTCTTGTAGCCTTCCCTAAAAATGTAACCCTCCCTAAAAATGTAGAATATGTTCTTAAACTCAGAAGCATTATTTAAGGATTGGTTGGTGATAAAGATTAGGAAATGAGAATCTTGATGCAAACAATTTAGGAAGTGACCTGCCGGTATGGGAATATACTTGATGGAGGTCCTTCCTCCCCCGAATACTCGGGGTCGTCAGGATGACCGGTGGAAGGAACTAACAAAGAATCAAATCATAAATAATTTTGATATTTGAATTTTGAGTTTTAATATTGTTTCGGATTTAGAGCTTAGAATTTAGGATTTCCGGCTATATCGGCCGGAGGCCCGGTAAAGCCGGCTTTATGCATCAAAATTATAAAGTTTTCATCAAAGACAAGCTCATCATATTCACTGAGAATATGAATATGCCTGGTGGGGAGAAAAATGCCCATTTTTACAAGTATCAGGGGATGAACTACCTACTCGCTGAATTTGAACACTTTATTAAAGCTAAAAAACTCAAAACCCTTGTAGTATACCGGAAACGAAATGTTAATAAGCTGTTTAAGTTATTCATACTCAGGTTTAAACTTACAAAAGCTGCCGGTGGGGCGGTGATCAGTAAAAAAGATGAAGTATTGATGATCTTCCGTCATGGCAGGTGGGACCTGCCCAAGGGTAAGAAAAACAGTGGAGAGAAGAACAAAGAAACAGCCCTCAGGGAGGTGATGGAAGAAACCGGGCTTAAAAAGCTCGAGATCACCAAAAAACTATCAGTCACTTTCCATTTTTACCGCAGAAATAAGCGACTGATCATCAAAAAAACCCACTGGTTTCTGATGAAAGGCAAGCGAAACCAGGACATGGTTCCGGCAATCAAAGAGGGCATCGAAAAGGTGAAATGGGTGCCCTTCGAAAAAGCCAAAAAGAAAAGCAATAAAACCTTCCGTTCTATCACGGAAGTGCTGGAAAGAGCCATTACTACGCACTTATAAACATTGATGCAGAATAATTATGTTATATTTGATCTGCATTTCGGTTTGGAAGGTGCAGGGTGCAAGGGACTGGGTGCTGGGAAGGTTAGGATATCAGGTATCGGATTTCAGAAGACTGATCAAGGTACAAATGACTAAGTAAAAAGAATAACCATGAGTAAGATAGCGGTTTTCCCGGGTTCATTTGACCCGATTACTATTGGCCACGAATCGATCATAAAACGGGCCTGCAAAGTATTCGATAAGATCATTGTTGCCATTGGCGAGAATGCCGAAAAGAAAAGCTATTTTGAAATCGATCAGCGGCTGGATTGGATCGAAAAGGTTTTTGCAGATGAGCCGAAGGTGAGCGTAACCACGTACTCAGGACTCACGGTTGACTTTTGCAAGGAAGTGAATGCCACTTTTATTCTTCGCGGATTGCGGACATCAGCCGATTTTGAGTTCGAACGCAGCATCGGGCAGGTCAATAAGAAGCTGTATCCTGATATAGAAACTGTATTTCTCCTGACTGCCCCTGAACATACCTCCATCAACTCTTCCATCGTACGTGACATTCTCCGGAATGGTGGGGACGCCAGTCAGTTTGTACCTAAAGAGGTGAAGCTGTAAAAGATTGAAGAATAATAGCCACAAAGACTCTAAGACTCAAAGCTACACTTAGAGGCCAATATGCATTCTTGGGTGAATCTTAGTGTCTTCGTGCCTTGGTGGCTAGTAACTTCCTCAAATACGCCAAAATAATAATAAAGAACATCTCGATTCGTTTATTCTTTGGTTTCCAAAGACTAGCCCCATGAGAAGTTTTACGCTATTTCTGTTATTAGTTATTTTTCCTGCTTTAATATTCGCACAAAAGACCTCAGTATCTGGCACAGTTATCGGAGGAGAAGGCCAGGTGGTGCGTTTATTGGCATTTGATGATTTCATATCAAAGAAGATCATCACACTAGGGAAGGATGAAATCGCAGAGGATGGCCACTATCTTATCGATTTTGAACTTAATAAAACCATTTGTGCTTTTCTGGACATCAACTATCAGCGCGCGGAGATCTTCCTGGAACCGGGAAATTCATATGCTGTAAATATCACCTACAACCCTGCTAACCAGCTCGAGTCCTATTTCGATCGCCAGGGTCTTATTTATGGATTTAACGACAAGGATGAGTACGAGCTTAACCGACTGATCTGGCAATTCAATGCCATGTACAACAAGTTTGTGATGGAAGATTTTGAATTGATTTATCGCCTGCATGATAAATCACTGGTTGCAGATTTCCGGGCTGAGGTTGAGGAAGCCTTTGATGGAATTGACAACACTTATTTCAGAGAATTCATCCAATACAAAATGGCAGATGTTGAGCAATTCGCCAAATTAAAAGGACAAAAGTTGCTGGCAGAGGAGTATTTTACTGATAAACCGGTACTATATAATAATGTAGAATACACCTACTTTTTTGAAGAGTTCTTTGAAAAATTCCTTACCACCTCCCCGAATGTGATCACAATTTCCGACCTGATCATCGCTGTAAACGACAGCAGCAACAACCAAATGATCATTGATGCCATGGCTGGGGAACCCTATCTGCAGAATGAAAATTTCAGGGAACTCGTATTGATTTATAGTTTAAAAAGCCTGTACTATAATGGGACATATAAAAAGTCCCAGGTGCTGACCATGATCAAAGACATCAATACTTCAACCCTTGATCCGATCCACAAACAAATTACGTCTAACCTGCTGGAAACATTGACTCGGTTGTCAGTAGGAAGTCCTGCACCCAACCTGAAGCTGAGCAGTATTGGTGGGCATGAATTTCAGCTCAAAAGCATCACCGGCAAGCCCATTCTCCTTACTTTTTTCCTGAGCGGCCGTAAGGGAACAGAGAACGACTTCGAAAGGATTGCCGAATTGTACAATTATTACAAATCCGGTCTGGAGATCATCAGTATCTCTATGGATAATGAACCGAATGCATATCTTCCGCTGGCAAATTCGGGTGGTTACCATTGGACTTTTGCCCATTACGGAAATGATCCACTGGTTTATGATCTATACAACATCAAGAACCTTCCCCTTTACGTTTTAATTGATGTGGAAGGGAATATCGCTGCTTACCCTGCACCTGCTCCCGGTGATGAGTTGGAAAGGGCAGTGATGAGAGTAATACATTAGAAGTGCCTAGAGTACTTAGAGTATTTAGAGTACTTAAAGTTGCATTGTCAATATACGATATTCGATAGTTTACATTTGAATCGGGGATTTTTTGCTGTTAATCCAACATGAAGTATCTTTGGCAGTCATTTTTATCATTAAAAATCACATTATTATGAAAAGAATATTCATCCTTGGTTTTGTATTGACTGCAGTTCTATTTTCATGTAGTGAGGGCCAGGATAAAAAAAATGATCCGGCTGAATTTGAGAAGCTGCCACCCAGGGTTGAGCCAGTTTGTCTTAAGTTAAATTATCCCATCACCTATATCATGCCGGACGGCTCAAAGATCACAGGGGAGAATCGGGAAGAAGTAAGCACCGGACTCAGAAGCTGGCATAATGCTCACCCTGATGTTAAAGAGCATGCTGCAATGCAATTCCCTGTGATTGCGGTTTTTAAAGGTCAGACAATCACAATTAATACTGACAGTGAGATGATGCGTTACCGAAAGGCATGCGAGGAGCCAGAGATACCCTGTTTTGCCTTGATATACCCAGTAAGCTACATCATGCCCGACAATACAATTATAACTGTAGAAGGGATAGATGATCTTGAAAGCAAAACAGCGATCAGGGAATGGTATGAAAAGCATCCGAATTCAAAAGAACGCCCCGGAATGAAATATCCCATAAATGTATTGCTGGAGGGTGGCTCGGTGTTTGCGATCAACAGTGAAGATGAAATGAATCAACTCAGAGAAGAGTGCGAATAGAGCTATATATCAAGATAAATTGCCTTCAGAAAATCAACATACATTTACTACCTGATCAAAACCCTCTTTACAATCACATCTGTATCTGAAAGGATCTCCAGGAAATAAATGCCACTTTTTATATCACCCAGGTCGATGCTGAGCCTGGCTTGCTGAGGGCTTGCTGACAATACATTCTTCACTAGTTGTCCTGTCGCATCCAGCAGTCTGATCCTGTTTACTTCCTTGTAGTTTTTTATCTCAAGAGAGAAGCTGCCATCATTTGGATTAGGATAGACCCGTACAAATTCATCAAGATTATTTTCTTCCAGCCCCACCAGTGGAACCATAACTTCTTTAACTATCGTATCGTCACAGTTTGTATTGTTGGCAATCAAACTGACAAGGTATGCACCAGCAGTGGAATAAGTGTGAACAGGATTGGCTTCTGTACTGGAATTGGCATCTCCAAAATCCCAGGTATATGAAGTGGCACCTGTCGAATTATTCAGAAAATCGACTGTCAGATCAGTCCCGCTAAATATAAAATCTGCCATTGGTTCAGCTAAAACATCTACATAAGCTTCCTTGGTCTCCATGAGGCTACCGTTGATGGTAAGTGAAACTGTTTTTGCACCCGCAGTGGAATACTCAACAGTATGTGGTCCTTGTGTGGCAGCTGTTGCAGGCACAGCTCCATCTCCAAAATTCCATTCCCAGGAAGTGGCATTTAGTGATTCGTCGGTGAAAATAACATCCTCCCCCTGGCAAATTTCGTTTTGATTTGCAGTGAAATCGCTGACCAGAGGAGTAAATGAAAGCGCTATATCCTTAAAGTTGGTTTTGTCGGGAGGATTTAAAACTACGGCATCGGGGCCCTTTGTGAATTCAATGGAATATAAAGGTCCCTGGGCATGCTGTTCAGTGAATTCTACATACACGATGTATTCACCATCAGGAACAATATGTCCATCCAGGTCGGTACAATCCCAGGTCACAGTATGGGTTTGATGACTTGAGAGGGTAGCACCGGTGATGGCATCCACTACATTATAATCTGAAGCTACTTTCCATGTATAAAGATATTGTTTCCGTGCAATGGCCATAGCCTTCCTGGTTTTAACAAAAGTGCTATTGCTTTCTACCCAGATAGCCAAAACGTGTCTTGGTGCAAAATTTCCGTTTGCAGTAACCGTCCTCACAGTAAACGACAGCTCCCCACCCGAAGTGGCCATGCTGGCGGAAGAATTATCAGGATCGGAAAAGCTTGTCAGTAATAATGACAGACTAATGGCAATGACACTGAAAATAGATATGGATATTGTTTTCATGAAGTTTACTATTAAATTTTTGGCTAAAATAATAAATTTAATTAGGTACCTAAATAGATATTTCATTTTGAGAAAAATAAAAAAATACTATATTTGAATGACATAAAATATTTTAAGTTGAGATCATCGCCTAATAGTATTAACTAAAAATTAAAAAAATGAAAGAATTCAAGAAATTTATCGCCAAAGGGAATGTGATGGAGATGGCTGTAGGTCTTATCATGGCTCTCTACTTTGGCGCTATTATCAAATCCCTGGTAGATCAGATTATTATGCCACCTATTGGCTGGCTACTGGGCGGAATAGACTTTGCAGAATTAAAGTATGTTATTCAACCGGCCGTTGCTGAATCAACAGCTGGTGCTGGTGATGCCGTTGCTGAAGTTGCCATTGGATATGGCATCTTTATTAATGCGATCATCACTTTCCTTATCGTGGCTTTTGCTGTTTTCCTGATCGTTAAGGGCTATAATAAAATGAAGGACAAGATGGAAAAGAAGGAAGAAGAAGCTCCTGCTGCTCCTCCTGCCCCTACCAAAGAAGAAGAATTATTGACCGAAATTCGTGATCTTCTGAAAAAATAATCATACACAGCCAACATTCATACGCCGGTCTTTTCTGAACCAGATGGGATCGGCGTTTCTATTTCATCAATCTTTTGCTATATGCCAGAACTATCCTCCGCCACATTAAAAAATCTTCAGACATATGTTTATGAACTCGAAATCGAACGAGGTTTCATAGACCAGACCATAATAGAAAAATGTCTCCTCATGGGAGAAGAGATGGGTGAGCTGTTCAAAGCCATTCGCAAGAATGAAAAGATCAGTACCGACCAAAATTCAGAGACCTTTCAGATTGGAGAAGAATTGGTTGACATCCTGATTTACATCTGCGCCATTGCCAACCGTAGCGGCATTGACATGGAAGATGCCTTTCGGGAGAAGGAGGAGATCAATAAGAAGAGGATTTGGAAATAAGAAACATTATGATATTTGATATTTGATGTTTGATATGATGTCTGATAATCGAAACATCCTTATTTACGCATACCACGCAACTCGTACCTCGTACCGCCTACCACCTACCAAGTGTGACATTTTCATTTTTTACGTATTAATGAATAGAAGGTCTCAATATTTGATTTTTCAAAATAAAATACTTATCTTTGGCGTTAGTAACGCTTCGCATTACTATGATTAAATCTTTTAACTCGAAAGAAACTGAAAAAGTGTGGAATGGCCATCGATCCTCAAAACTGCCGGATAATATACAGCATATTGCAAGGAGGAAGCTAAGAATGATCAATAATTCAATTAATATGAATGATCTGAGGATTCCTCCGTCAAACCGCTTAGAAAAACTAACAGGGGATAAAGAGGGATACCATAGTATACGGATAAATAATCAATGGAGAATTGTATTCAAATTTAAAAACGGGCATGCTTTTGAAGTAAATATCGCCGACTATCACTAAAAGAGATGAAAACACTTGCAAACATACATCCAGGAGAAATATTATTGGAAGAATTCCTGATTCCACTGAAAATTTCCGCATACAAGCTATCAAAAGATCTGAAGATTCCCCAAACACGAACCAGTCAAATACTTAAAGGGGAAAAGAAGGATCACAGCTGATACTGCCCTAAGATTAAGTAATTATTTTGGTAATACTGCCAAATTCTGGCTCGGGCTTCAGGATGACTATGATCTGGAGGAAGAGTATATATCAATTAAGGAAGAACTTGATTCCATCCCGAACTATGAGGATAAAGTGGCCTAACATTCGATATCCGAGATTCGAGATTCGAGATTTGAATCTTATAAGCTTCTACTGCACCCCCGTCCCCCGAACCCCGTACCGAACCCCGTACCTCGTTTCCCTGAATCTCGTGCCTCGGCCCCCGCACCTCTTACGTACCTCATTCCGTACCATAAATTTCCTTAATTTTGCCCTGAACCTGCCGAAATGGCAGAAGAAGTCAATTTAATCCTACAGGGTATGATAATTGATATTGATTCACAAAATAATTGATAACTCAATCTTGCCAACCGGGAGAATAAAATATTTTCAATGGGAGTTTTAGGCGCAATGTTGGGCAGCAAATCAAACCGCGACATCAAAGCCATCGATCCGATCGTAGACAAGATCAAAGCCGCTGAAGCTAATATAACTGGTCTGAGCAATGATGAACTGAGGGGCAAAACTCCTCGAGTTCAAGCAAAGGATCGCTGAGCACATATGCCATGAAGAAGAAAAAGATGTAGCCAAGTGAAAGAGAAGATCGAGCAGAAGATGACATCATGGAACGTGAGAAGATGTGGGAACAGGTCGATAAGCTCGAAAAGAGATTTATGAAAAAACGCAAAACATCCTGAATGAGATCCTTCCTGAAGCTTTTGCAGTGATGAAGGAAACCGCCAGGCGATTTAAGGAAAATGAGACAATTGAAGTTACTGCTACTGAAGCTTGATAAAAAGCTGGAACCCCACACGCGATGGCATGGAGATCGTAGGCGAGAAAGCCATTTATAAGAACGAATGGACAGCCGGCGGCACCCTGATCAAATGGGATATGGTCCATTATGATGTGCAGCTGATCGGTGGCATCGTACTCCACCAGGGAAAGATCGCTGAGATGGCTACCGGGGAAGGAAAAACACTTGTTGCCACGTTGCCGGTATACCTGAATGCCCTTCCGGAAAGGGGTGCATATTGTCACTGTAAACGATTACCTGGCCAAACGTGACTCGGAATGGATGGGTGTATTATATGAATTCCATGGATTGAAGGTGGATTGTATCGACAAGCATGAGCCCAACTCAGAGCCACGACGAAAAGCCTACCTGGCCGACATCACTTTCGGAACCAACAATGAATTTGGCTTCGACTACCTGCGGGACAACATGACCGGAAACCCGGACGAGCTGGTGCAACGTGCCACACAATTATACCATTGTGGATGAGGTCGACTCGGTGCTGATCGATGATGCCCGTACACCACTTATCATTTCCGGTCCAACGCCACAGGGTGAAAAACAGGAATACCATGAACTGAAACCGCATGGTTCAGAAGCTCTATAGTGCCCAACGAAACTATGTGACCAAAATACTGGCAGAAGCAAAGAAATTGCTTCAGACGAGAACAATGATGAGAATCCAGAAGGAAGGTGCCAAACTCCTGTTCAGGGCCCATCGGGGCTTGCCAAAGAACAAGGCATTGATCAAATTCCTCAGTCGAAGCCGGGCATAAGAGCGCTGATGCAGAAAACGGAGAACTTCTATCTGCAGGAACAAGGCAAGAAAATGCATATCATCGATGATGAGCTGTTTTTCGTGATCGATGAGAAAACATAATTCCATCGACCTTACCGAAAAAGGGATTGACCTGTTCACACAGGAAACGGCGATCCGAATTTCTATCATTCTGCCCGATATCGGCGGCGAGATTGCTGAAATGGAAAAATCCAGATCTTGGCTGAAAAGGAAATGCTGGAGAAGAAAAGTGAAATGATCCAGCGAATATTCCATGAAATCAGAAAGGGTACATTCGGTCAACCAGTTACTGAAGGCATATGCCATGTTCGAAAAGGATGTGGAATATGTGATCATGGAAAACAAGATCAAGATCGTGGATGAGCAGACCGGCCGTATCATGGAAGGCCGGCGATATTCCGATGGCTTGCACCAGGCGATCGAAGCCAAGGAAAATGTAAAGGTGGAGGCAGCCACACAGACCTATGCCACCATCACCCTGCAGAATTATTTCCGGATGTATAAGAAGCTGGCCGGTATGACAGGTACTGCTGAAACAGAGGCCGGTGAGTTCTGGGATATCTATAAGCTGGACTGTGGTGGTGATCCCCACCAACCGGCCTATCGTCAGGGATGACAGGCAGGATCTGGTATTCAAGACCAAACGGGAGAAATACAATGCTGTGATCGATGAGATAGAGAACTCTGGTGAAAGAAGGACGCCCGGTACTGGTTGGTACCACCTCTGTTGAAACCTCAGAATTGCTTCGCAGGATGCTGAGCAGGAAAAATATCAATCACAACGTACTGAATGCTAAACTGCACCAGAAAGAAGCCGATGTCGTTGCTGAAGCCGGTAAGGCAGGTGCGGTTACCATTGCCACCAACATGGCGGGCCGTGGTACCGATATCAAGCTTGGTGAAGGCGTAAAGGAAGCCGGTGGTTTGGCCATTATTGGTACCGAACGACATGATTCACGACGTGTTGACAGGCAGCTGCGGGGGCGTGCCGGACGTCAGGGAGACCCGGGCAGCTCACAGTTCTTCGTTGCTCTGGAAGATGACCTGATGCGGATGTTTGGTTCGGAACGGATTGCCAAGATCATGGACCGGCTTGGCCTGAAAGAGGGTGAGGTGATCCAGCATTCCATGATCACCAAATCGATCGAAAGGGCACAGAAGAAAGTGGAGGAGAACAACTTCGGTATCAGGAAAGCGTTTGCTTGAATATGATGACGTGATGAACTCCCAGCGTGAGGTGATCTACAAAAAACGCCGTCATGCGCTGCATGGAGAACGCCTGGCCGTTGATATCATGAATATGATGTATGACGTAGGTGAGCAGATCACCATCGACGCACAGGACCAGGGAGATTTTGAAGGATTCAAGATGAACCTGATCACTACACTGGGCATCGAAACACCGATCAGCGAAAAGGAATTTCTGAACGAGAATTCCACTGTAATCGCCGATAAGATTTTTGAGAAGGTTATCAAGAGCTACAAGGAGAAATCGGAAATGATTGCCAAAAACGCTTTTCCTGTTATTAAAAATGTTTATGAAACGCAAACCCAATATGAAAACATCCTGGTACCTGTTACAGATGGCATGAAGACCATGCAGATCATCGCCAACCTCAAAAAATCATATGAGAGTGAAGGAAAAGATGTAGTCCTATCTATCGAGAAAGGGATTACCCTGGGAATGATTGATGACTCATGGAAAGAACACCTGCGAGAGCTTGATGACCTGAAGCAATCGGTACAGTCGGCCACATATGAACAGAAAGACCCATTGCTTATTTATAAGTTTGAGTCCTTCAACCTCTTCAAAGAAATGATCCAGAAGATCAATAGCGAGGTGGTCTCATTTCTGGCCAAAGGAAATCTGCCCATGCAGGATCCGAATGCTGTTAAGGAGGCGCAGGCACCCAGGGGACTTGACAATAGCAGACTTAAAGAGGAACGCACCGACCTTCTCTCACAGGCCCATTCCGATACACAGGGATCCAGGAAATCGGCCCCAGTTACCCGTACTGAAAAGAAATACGGTCGCAACGACAAGGTGAAGGTTCAGTACAATGACGGCAGGATCATGGAAAAGAAATACAAAATGATTGAGAATGATATTAGTCGCGGTGAATGCCGGATAATTTAGTACTAAGTATCAGGTATTAAGTACTATGATCTGGGATGATTTATGTGTTCCATTTTCCTCATACCTTTTTCCATAAACAATTTGCTAATTGAATTTATTAGTATTTCGTAATACCTAATACTTTGTACCTAATACTATAAATCCTATCTTTGCTTTCAAACTAATAAAACTTAATAATGAAAAAACTATTTACTCTCCTTCTCAGTCTGTTCTTTCAGTCTATTTCTACTGCCCAGATCGCATACAGCCCCCTGGTGGACTCTTTAAAAAATGAGGTCACTGAAGCCGGAATCACAACCATCCTCGAACAATTGAGTGGTGAAGTTGAAGTTTCGATCGGCGGACAGCCATATACCATTGTTTCGCGGCATTCCAACAACCCTCCAATGCAAAAGCCGCAGAATGGCTCTATGAACAATTTGATGCAATGGGCATCCCTGTCGAATATCATTATTTCAATACCAATGGAGAAAATGTGGTGGCTACCATCACAGGAACAGAGTATCCCTGATCAGCAATACATCGTTTGTGCTCATTACGACGATATGCCATCCGGCAGCCTGGCCCCCGGAGCAGATGATAATGCATCGGGCGTTGTTGGGGTATTGGAAACAGCACGCCTATTGAAAGATTTTGACCTGAAATACACCGTGAAGTTCATTGCTTTTGATGAGGAAGAGCAAGGATTGATCGGAGCTTATGCATATGCCGATGAAGCAGCAGCAGCCGGTGACGACATCCTGGGTGTGCTGAACCTGGATATGATCGCATACGATTCAAACAATGATAATGAAATGTCTATCTCTACCAACTCGCAATCAGCAGGCTTTACAGCTGAATACACCAGCGTGCTGGCCACTTATGATTTTGATCTGACCTATAACTATATCTCCACACAGCCAGCGACCATTCACCGTTCTGGAATGAAGGTTACCAGGCCATCCTTGCCATTGAAGACTGGAATGATTTTAATGATGCATATCATACAACTGGCGATGTTATCGCGAATTGCAACATCCCATATTTCAACCTGATGGTACAGTCAGCTGTGGCCACGATGGCATCACTCAGTATGGACATGAAAATGGAACTTATTCATGATCCCACTCGTATCTGGAAATTATCAATGACCGTGAAGCGGTACTGGTGATCAATTCAAATCATGATGTTGCCACTGGTGAAAATCAGCCCCGCCTCTATTACAGTGTTGATGAAGGAGCATTTGTTGACTGCAACCATACAGTTCCAACCTGGATACTTTCTTCTTCATGATCCCGGGCCAGGCGATGGGAACACAGGTTGATTATTACTTTGCAGCTCAGAATGAAGATGCCAGCCTCGTGGCTACATTGCCTGCCGGTGGTAAAGGCATCAATCCTCCCGGAACAGAGATGCCTGAAACTTCTTTACTTATATCATTGCCGATATCAACAACATGATTGCTTGCAGCAATACTACCCCAAAAGATATTGAAGACCTACAGCACTTATATGATACCATCGTAATTTCACATGAGGGCACCCTTATTGACCTCAATGTTGATCTGGACATTACACACAGCTACGATGGAGATGTTGAAATATATCTGATTGCCCCGGATGGCACCGAGATAGAACTTTGTGTTGGCCATGGAGGCTCAGGCAACAATTTCGTCGGCACCATTTTCGATGATGAGGCTACCGTATCTATCGCCGAAGGTTCTGCCCCATTTACCGGCAGTTTCAGACCTGATGAGCAACTTGCTATTTTTGATGGCGAATCCATTATGGGCAATTGGGTACTCCATATTTACGACAATGCATTGAATGATCAGGGCACTTTACACAATTGGTGTATCAACATGTTCTATTCGGGCGACCCTGTGGGCATAAGCACTGTTGAAGAAGCCTCAACAATTCTGCACCAGAATTATCCTAACCCTTTCAGTGAGGAAACAACATTTGCCTTCGACCTTGTATGAGGCCAGGTAAGGTCAAGATCAGATTGTTGATATGATGGGAAGAGTAGTTGGCACTGTAACTGATCAGCATTATCAGCCAGGGTTCACACAGCATTCGATGGAATGCAGGTGATCTTCCACAGGGACAATATTTTTACAGAATTCAAACCGATCAATATGTAGATGTAAAATCCATGATGATCGTAAAATAATTGCTTATGCAACTCAATAGGATTCTTTTGAAACTCAGTGGTGAGGCACTGATGGGCAATCAAGGAACATGGCATTGACCCTGAAAGACTTATCACAATATGCACAGGAAATCGTTGAGGCTTCAAAGGCAGGTACACAGATTGCCATCGTGATAGGTGGTGGAAATATTTTCCGTGGCCTCAGCGGTGCAGCTGAAGGCATGGACAGGGTACAGGGTGATTATATGGGCATGATGGCCACAGTGATCAACAGCCTCGCCCTGCAGGCAGAGCTTGGAAAAGCAAGGGGCACAAACAGCCCTGTTCTCAGGCATGCTGATCAGGCCTGTTGCCCGTCCGATGAGTGCCAGATCGGCCATAAAGGAACTCAAAAGCGGCAAGATCATCCTGATCAGTGGGGGTACAGGAAATCCTTATTTTACCACTGACTCAGCTTCGGCGCTCAGAGCACTTGAGATCAAAGCCAATGTTATCCTCAAAGGAACACGTGTCGATGGCGTTTATTCTGCCGATCCGGAGAAAGATCCTGCAGCTACAAGATATGATAAGCTCAGCTTTGATGAGGCTCTTGAAAAAAACCTCCGTATCATGGACCAGACTGCTTTCACACTATGCCGTGAAAACAACATGCCCATATACGTTTTCAATATGAATGAAAAAGGAAACCTGAAAAAGGTGCTTGAAGGAAATAATATCGGAACCCTGGTTAGCTAATAAAATATTATATTTGTTTGTTAACACAAAATCCTAATAGCATGAACGAAGAAGCCCAAATGTGCCTTGGATGAAGCCAAAGAAGGCATGGAAAGTGCACTTTCGCATCTGGACAGGGAATTTCAAAAGATCCGGGCAGGAAAAGCTAGTCCGCAAATGCTCGAAGGGATCATGATCGATTATTATGGTGCCATGACACCTATCGAACAAACTGCCAATATCAATACTCCGGATCCCAGGCAGATCATCGTTCAACCCTGGGATAAAAGCATTCTTGGTGAACTTGAAAAAGCCATCCTGCAATGCCAATCTTAGGGTTCAATCCTAAAAATGAGGGTGAAGTGCTTAGGATCTCGGTTCCGCCCTTCACGGAAGAAAGACGACTGGAGCTGGTCAAGAAAGCCAAAGGGCAAGCTGAAAATACACGCATCAGCATCACGGAATACCAGGAGATCAGCCAATGACCTTGCCAAAAGCCTTGAAAAAGATGGCCTCCCGGAAGACGAATCCAAAAGGACTCAGGATAAGATCCAGGAACTCACTGATGAATTCATAAAAAAGGTGGATGAGATGGTGGACGCGAAGGAGAAAGATGTGATGACTGTTTGACCCCTATTCACTACAATTCCCGCAAATATCAATCTTATTACGGCTGGTAAATACCTGCTTGCGAAAATCCTTGTAAGCCTTGCCTGTCCATATCTCTTTAAAGAAATGATTATCCAGCTTGCCTAACTGATGTTTTGCATCCTTATCAAAGCAGCAAGGCACTACCCGCCCATCCCAGGTGATCACTGCCCCGCTCCACATCCTGAAGCAACGGTTCCTGATGGCCTTTTTTAATTCCCACTTGCCATCCCGTCCCCGGGTATACCTGGCATATTTCGGATTGTCGGGAATCAGATCAATATCCTCCCGGTAATTATATACCTGGGCAGACTTTAGTTCAAGCCTGATCCCTAATTCCTTTGCAAGCTTTTTAATTTCTGGAATCTGGTGCTCATTATGTTTGAATACCAGGAATTGTATTATAAGGAAGGGTTGGAAGGATTTCAACTCAGTTTTCCATTTTTTCAGATTACGGATGCCCGCTAACACCTCATCCAGCTCGCCACCTTTGCGATATTTCTCATAGGTCTCCTGGTTTGTACCATCCACAGAGATGATCAGGCGGCTGAGGCCTGACTCGACCAAGCTGCGTGCATTTTCGTCATTTAAAAAATGTCCGTTGGTAGATGTAGCTGTATATACCTTTTTTTTGCGTGCATATGCCAGCATTTGAAACAGGTCAGGATTTAGCAAGGGCTCTCCCTGGAAATATAGCATCACAACCAACAGCTGTTCTTTAAGCTGGTCAATAATATTCTGAAAATCTATATCTGTCATCTTCCCCTGCGGACGCGTAAATTCTTTCAGCCCACTGGGACATTCAGTGCAACGCAGATTACAGGATGTTGTTGGTTCAATCGATAAGCTTACAGGCATGCCGGCATGAACCGGCTTATGTGCTAATAAACTAATGCAATAACTGGCCTGGATCTTGATATAATTTATCAGTTTCCAAAGTGACAATGTCCGGACGAAGTTATAAGCATCCCTGGTGGAATAAAGTAATCCCTGCATTCAATCGATTTTAAGCAAATTTAAGAAATTCGTCATGCTGATGTCATAAAGAATTCAGGTTTAATATTTAGCTTCGCAAACTAATACCTAATCAAATGAGCGATTTTTGGGATCAGCGATATGCTGATAAGGAATATTATTACTATGGCAAGGAACCGAATGGTTTTTTTAAGACATGTATCGACGACAATGTTGCTGGGAAGTTATTACTGCCCGGTGATGGTGAAGGTCGAAATGCCGTATATGCAGCTACAAAAGGATGGGAAGTTTTTGCTTTTGACCTGAGCAAAATGGGGCAGAAAAAGGCTTTAATGCTCGCAGAAGAAAATGGTGTGAGTATCAATTACAAGATCACTGACATCTCTGACTATCCGCTGGAAGACAATTTCTTCGATATGATCGCCCTGGTCTACATCCATCTGTATCCTGAGGAACGCATATTCAACCATAAAAGATTTATTTCTGCTCTGAAACCAGGAGGGAAACTGGTCATTGAGGTTTTTAGTAAAAAACAGATTGGTAATAATTCAGGAGGGCCAAAAGAATTAGCACTTTTATACGATGTGGAGGACCTCAAAGAGGATTTCCGGTCTCTGGAGATCATTCATGCAGAGGATGTGAGTATTTATCATGACGAAAGTTTTGCCCACCGCGGACAGGCAGAGATCATCAGGTTTATAGGAAAAAAAAGTGACTAGAGTGAACTAAAGTTTGGAGTGAGCTAAAGTTGAAATAACTATAGGCAATTTAGGCACTTCAAACATATTTATCATGGATATAAAAATCAGAAGTGAACAATCCGGCGACGAGGATGGCATCAGGCTGGTAAACGACCTGGCATTCAATGCCCTTTCCCTGCTCCTGACGAAGCTTTCATGGCAATTGAACTCATCGATGGAGCACTGCAAGACATAAAGGGGATGGGTGAATTTCCTCATGAATACCTTGAGGTTTGATGGCTCCCGATAGAATGTCCTCCTTAAAATTGCGTAGCTTTGTTCCCTCAAAAATCAACTATGCCGGTTAATATAGAGATAAAAGCACATTGTCCGAACCCTGAGAAAGCCGCCTCGATCCTCGCTGGTCTGAATGCGGAATATAAAGGGAAAGACCACCAGGTCGACACTTATTTTCAAGTGAAGGAAGGTCGACTTAAATTGAGGGAAGGCAATATCGAGAACAACCTGATCTACTACAAGCGTTCTGATAAGTCAGGCCCAAAAAGGTCTGATGTGGTGCTGTATCCCGGAAGCAATGATCCAAACCTGAAAAACATACTTCAGCAAGTATTGGGTATCATGGTGATAGTTGATAAGCAAAGGGATATTTATTTCATAGACAATGTGAAATTCCATATCGACGAGGTTCAGGGGCTGGGTAGTTTTATCGAAATTGAAGCGATTGGGGAACAAGGAGAGGAAGATACACTGGATCAGCAATGCAATCATTATATGGCCATACTTGATATTACTGATAATCAGCTGATTTCAATATCCTACAGCGACCTGTTGTTGCAAACAAATAATAGATGAACATAAAGAAACTCATTTTCTCCTGTATGCTGTCTGGCTTGTTCATGCTCCCAGCCCTGGTAGCGCAGAACAGTACGGTTTCAAAGGCCATTCAGGCCTTCTCAGAAGGAGATTATCAAAAAACATATGATCTCTCGGGTGATGCCCTGGCAAATATAGACTTGCTGACAGGTGATTACATCCCGGCAGCTTATTACTACCTGGCAAAATCACGGATCCAGGTATTGCGTTTAGCCATGGAAAGCGGCAATACGGAAAAACTCGTAGGCATGCAAAATGCCCTGATCGAAAGTTATTTCGATTATATGGAGGCCCTGAAAACGGCCGATTACAAACTGCAATCCGATATTCATCATGAACTGACGGGACTTTACAATCCGATCCTTCAAACCGGCCTTTCAGCATTAAACACAGGAAATGATCCGGCCCAGCCATATAATGTCAGGGAGGCAGCATATAAAGCTTCAATTGGCTATCTTGGAGCAGCAAAAGACATCTCCTCTACCTATCTCGCCAATGATCTTTTGGGTCAGGCACATTTTGCATTGGGTGATTCACTTTCAGCCCATAGCTATTTTGAGGAGAGCATCACAGCTTACAAGAATAACCTGCCGGTACCACCTGATTTTCTGATGGCTTATGTATTTTTCCGTAAAGCTATTATTGAACGATATGGTAAAAATGATAATAGGCTTGCGTTGGCTACGCTCATGGATGGAGAAAACCTTCTCAACAGTGAATTAAACAGGTACAGTCCCCTTGGCACCCTGACCAAAGATCAGCAACAGGAATATAACAATGGAATGATCGACCTTATTGGGTTCGAACTCGACATTTACCTTAATGACCCCGCTTTACAAGATGATGCTGTAGTCCGTTTCCAGGAAGTTCTTGTATTATACCCCGAAGATTATAACATGCATATTGCTTATGCCAATTTGCTTGAGGATATTGACTTATTGCTCGCCATAGATGCCTATGAAACAGCCATCAGCATAGATGAATCAAGAGAACTGGCATTTTTTAATCTGGGAGCTGTTTACAACAACCTGGGGTCTGAGTACTATTTGCAAGGACTTAACCATGACGATGACGCTGTTGCCGACAGCCTTTACGATGAAGCAAATCATAGCTTCAGGAGTGCCTATACATATATGGAAGAAGCCTATCGGCTGAATCCTAACTCCCTGGAAACTATTCGTGCCCTGATTCAGTTATCAGGGTCGCTCGGGCTTGATGAACAAGTGGAGTTTTATAAACAGAAAGAGGTGGAGTTGAGGGGGTTTTAAATAGTTTTGGATTTTGGGTGTTGGATGTTGGATTATCTCGAAATCCGGAACTTGTAATTTGTTATTTGATAAATGGAAAGTTTAGCATATAAAATATTACCTGTCATTCTCATTTTCGTGCTTGGGTACATCCTTAAGAAGTTTGGGATACTGAAGCAGGATCATGGTGATGTTTTCATGAAGGTCGTATTTTATTTGTCACTGCCAGCACTGGTTGTTCTATCATTAACCAGGGTTGAGCTTATCGGGGAGTTTGCCTGGTTGCCCGTGATCTCTTTTTCTGTGATCATGATACAGTTTGGGATCTCTTTTTTTACAGGCAAGTTCATGAAACTTGACCGGAGGACGCATGGTGTGCTACTTGCCGGCACCATGATCATGAACATTGGATTCGCCCTCCCTTTCATTATTGCTGCATACGGAGATGAAGGTCTTGCACTGCTTTCGATGTTTGATGTGAGCAACGCCATCCTGGCATTTACCCTTGTTTATTATCTCGCTGCCAGGTATGGTGAACATGGAGATTCATCAAGAGTAATGATCAAAAAATTCTTGTACAACCCACCCCTCTGGGCCCTGACAGCCGGTATTATACTTAACCTGACCAATACTGAGATTCCACCCGTCCCTGCACATCTGTTCCAGATTCTCGGCGACCTTACCATTCCCCTGATCATGATTGCGCTGGGAATCTTCTTTAACCTCAAGCTCATCAAACCAGGACCTGTTTTTATTGGCATATTCATCCGTATGGGAGTGGGATTTCTGATTGGCTGGTTATTTTGTTATATCCTGGGATTTGAAGGACTGATCAAGACCATTGTGCTGATAGGAGCATCTGCACCAGTAGGATTCAACTCCATCATCTTTGCATCCATGGAAAAGCTCGACAAGGAATATGCCGCCTCAATGGTTTCGTTCGGGATTATGGCAGGAATGGTGGTGATCCCACTGATCATCTATTTTGCCCAATAAATAAAACCTAAACACTTCGAGTTTCGAGTCTCGAGTTTCGAGTCTCGAGTTTCGAGTTTCAAGTCTCGAGTCTTATCAAGGGCTCTGTCTTAATACAGTTCTTTATGGCATTCAGAGCATAATTCCCTCTTCCATGCCTCATTTGGGTCATTAGGATGAACAAATTCCAATGGAACATTGATATTCGTGAGCTGTAAAGTATCGACGGCACCCTGAGCAATGATCGTATGGCAGAGGTTGCAATCCATAGAGATCACTTCTCCACCATCTGAAATATGCCGGTCGTTATGGCACCTGAAACATCCGTTAAATTCAAGATGGCCAATATGGTTTGGGTATGAAGTCCAGTTCACCTTCATGTATGGAAAGATATTTTCACTGTAGGCTTTCTGAATCCCATCGATGGCTTTTTCTATTAATTCCATCTGGTTTGCGTATATATCCTCATACATGAATTCATAATACATCAAAGCTTCAGACTCAATAAAATTCATGGCGCTGTCCAGTGTCGGGAAATCGTTATTGATCACCTCCATGGCCACGATCTTCACATCAGGCAGGGCGTGTGGGATCTCACCTGCGGTGATGGCATCATTGATGAACCTGATCGGTGTCTTATAATCATGTGAGGGGCGATTATGACAATCCATGCAATCCATCACCCTGGTTTCCATATCCGCAACAGAATGGCCCTCTGCATAATAGGCTGGATCTTTGTATATCGTTTCTTCACCAGTTTTCATGTTGGTCATCCTGACCCAGGGAATGGTATCTCTGTGTGACAGAGGTGCAGTCATATATTCTATCTTCACATCAGGGTTGATGTGCCAGTGAATTCCTTCCTTCAAACCAAGTGCGCTATATGATGAGCCTGATCTTCATCTGCAGTGCGATATCCCATTCTGTATTCGCTTCATCAGCCAGGTAATGCTTTTCGATGCGTAAGGTCCGTGCATAAAATTTTTCAGGCCAGTGACATTCTTCACAAGTTTCCCTTGCCGGACGAAGGCTCGGTAATTGGCGTAGGTATTGGCTTGGGATAATATGTCGGCCAGCACTGCATATACCTGGTACAATCCTGAAAGTTTAGATCTCATATACCAGTTGGCTCCCGAGCCAACATGGCATTCCACACAGGCTACCCTGGCATGTGGAGAATTTTGATAGGCAACGTATTCAGGTTCCATCACATCATGGCAAAGAGTTCCGCAGAATTCAACTGATTCGGTATAATGAAATGCTTCATAACTCCCCACAGAAGACAGTAGCAGAAAGAGCACAGTTCCAAAAGTAAAAATCAAGAATGCATTTCTATGCCGATAATAGTTCAGGTCTATATAAGGCCATTTCTTCTCACTCACTTTACCGGTCCTTTTAAGCCTGCGCATGTAAAACATGACTCCTATTGGAATCATTATCAGGCCGATGATCATAATTAGGGGCAAAACGAGATAGATCACAAGGCCCAGGTAAGAACTACCCTCTCCATATGAGGAAATAACGATCAGAAAAACAATCATAAACATCGTTATCAATGCTATAATAGCACCACTGAGAGAGGTCCAGTTATAAAAGGATTTTGGAAGCTTCATATTAAGCAATATTTAGGTATAAGAATTATAAAACACACATTCTCAATCACTAAATATACAAACTAAAAAATTGAATTTACAAATATTAATATATCTTTATCTGTATATAAGTTTAAATTTCACTAAAACTGGAGGTGTAATTTGCAGCCTGTTTATGCGAATATGTGGTATTGCGATGAACTGAAAAGCTCGCCCAAACCAGAGAAAGGGATTATCCTGGTAACCGGAGCTACTGGCTACGTAGGAGGAAGACTGGTGCCCGAATTATTGAGGAGAAAATATAAAGTCAGGGTAATGGTCAGGTCTTACTCTAAAGACTATGAATTGCGCTGGCCTGGAGCGGAAATTATTCAGGCCGATGCCCTGAATAGGGAAAGCCTCCATAAAGCTTTAAAAGGTGTAAATACAGCTTACTACTTAATACATTCATTGCTTCTTGGTACAAGAAAATTCGAAACGACAGATATTGAAGCAGCTAAAAATTTCATGGCAGTTGCTGAAGAAGAAGGAATAAAGCATATGATCTACCTTGGGGCCCTGGGAGACAGGAGTAAAAAGCTTTCCCCACACCTGGAGAACCGCAACAAGGTGGCGGCCATTCTCAGTAGCGGAACGATACCTGTTACAGTACTCAGGGCTGGTTTGATCATTGGATCGGGCAGTGCTCCTTATGAAATCCTCGCCAACCTTGTCAAGAATACGCCAATATTTTTTATTCCATATTGGGCAAAGACCAGAAGTCAGCCAATAGCTGTAAGGGATGTCATCAGGTATCTCGTTGGCATCATCGAAGTAGATGATGTAAAAAGTATTGAATATGACATTGGCGGGAATGAGATCATGACCTACGATGAAATGCTGAAAATCCTGGCTGATGTGCAAAACAAGCGCAGGTTCTTCTTTTACGGATTGATCACCAACACGGCAATCTACAGTTACATCGCCAGCTTGCTTACACCAGTACCTGACCCGATAACCAAAGCGCTTGTAACTGGATGCAAAAATGAAGTCCTCTGTCGTGACCATAATATACGGGACATTGTTGTTTTTGAACCCAGAACATATCGGGAAGCCTTGACAGCGGCCTATGAAAAGGAGAAGGAAGACCACATGCAGACCCGCTGGTCAGATTCTTACCCTTACACACACGAACTTGCTATTAAGCTTCACCAGCTTAAGCCAACTCCAAAATATAATTCTACTTACTGTCTTTTAACCTATAAATCTCCCGACAGCTTATTCAAGTCATTTTGCCACGTGGGTGGGAAGGTGGGATGGTTCAGGAATAACTGGATGTGGCGCCTGAGAGGAATGGTTGACCGCCTGCTTCTTGGTGTTGGAAGTTCACGGGGAAGAAGGAGTTATTCGGAGCTCAGGGTTGATGATGTAATTGACTTTTTCAGGGTTGAAAACATTAAAGAGGATAAGCTCCTTTTACTCAGGGCTGAAATGATATTGCCGGGAAAAGCATGGCTTGAATTTGTTATAGACTCCTACGAAGGCCTGAATAAATTGACAATCACTGCCTATTTCCAACCGAAAGGAATATTTGGGGCGATCTACTGGTATTTCTTCCTGCCTTTTCACTACTACATCTTTAAAATACTCATAAAGAAAATTGAGAAGAAAAGCTGATCATATAAAACAGCTGACCTCACAGGTCCTGGGACCTGTGAGGTCTCTTTATTGTCTTTTCACACTTTCCATTGGAAATACCACACTTATCTTATAGGCGAAATTATTGCCCGGCACGTCAAAGCCATAGGGACCATAACGATAAAACACACCTGCACCGACCTTATAAAACCGCAGGTCGAGCAAACCATGAAGCATCAGACCTGATTCATAATATCCCTTTTCCATGGTATTGAAATCAACATTATGATGTTGATCGGGGTTGTTCAGATCGCCGAAGGCGATATTGGTGGCCAGAACGATCTCAGGAGAGAAAAAGCGTGTACGCACGAGCAATGATCCGAAATTGTGGCTAAAATAAAGGGCTATATACCGATTGCTCAAGAATTCGTTCATGCGCATGGTAGCAAAACTGTTCGCAGCAAATATGGTGAATACACGGTAACTCCCATTTCCGTTAAACAGGTTGCAGTAAGGCAGGTCACCATCAATATACCCGGCCCTCAGTTCAATGCTGGTTAAGCCAAGGTATTTGATATAAAAGGATTCAGTAATCTTAAGATCGTATCGGTTATAAACAAATTCACCATTGAGGATATTATCAAAACCATGGGTATACTGAAAACGCACTACAGGGTATTTCGTTCCCAGCGAGAGTTTGATCCGCTTTGTACGGAGGAATTTTTCCCTGAAGGCAAAGCGAAACCCAATCGACAATTCAGTGAACCTGAATTCATTTTTTAGCATTGAAACGCCCTCAGAAACCTGACCATAATAATAGTCCGGAACAGATTTTTTATAATCACTCCTTGCAGTTACATTCCATTTAAAATGCCGTAGTGCCCTGAATTGCAATGATACGAAAGCACGTTCGGTCAGGTTCATCCTACGGATGAGGAAGTTCCTGAATCCTTCACCCCGCAAGAAAGATTTTTGTTCTCCGAAGTAGGTAACCCCTCCGCTTTCTGTTACATCGAAGAAATAACCTGCCTTGATCTCTGTCTCGCTGTTCCTGTTCAGGATGGCACTTACATCTCCCCCATACTTGGCAGTCTTATCTTTAAATCCATAACCCCAGAAACCACCGATCTTAAAGGTCCTTCGAGAGCCTGTCGTTGGTATGTATACCCAGCCCAAGGTACAGGCCTTCATACCCATTATACCGGATAAATTTATCCATATCAAAATCAATGAATTTGAAAGGGATCTTCCCTGTCATAATGGTTTCAAAGGTCTTGGCCAGGCGATCGAAATCAGCCTCCCTACCAATGCTATCCATAAAGGCATAGGTTTTTAAGTCCCTTTCGCTCAGGCTATCAGACCTGTATTGGGCCCAGTATTTCTCACTTCTATCGTGGGCATTCGGATCTACATCTACTGCGATATTATTGAAATCCCTCTTCACGAGCTCAGGGTTAAGTTCAATCTTGCGGATATAACTTTTGCCAATCCCAACGAAGGAGTATTTCTGATCGTTCACTGCTGCACCAAGAGCTTTGATCTTCATGTCGGTATTCAACTGTACCGGAAACCATTGTTCTCCATCGATCAGTTCGTACAGCTGCTGTATCCTGATGCTAAAAGGACCTTCTTCCCTTTCAGGCTCGGCAATCACATTTTGTATAGCCCAGTTATGCGTATTGATCGACAACATACCTTTCAGTCCGTCGAAATTAGATTTAGGTTTGGGTTGAAAGGAAATGATGAAGATCGTATCCATACTTTCCGAGTAGGCTGTATCTTCAAGGATGAAGGTGTATTTTGATGTACTCCCACGACTGATTGGATTGATATATTCGCTCCTGCCAATATTGATCAGTTCTTTATAGAAGGATGTTGATTGGATTTGCGACACCAGGAAAACAAACATGGGATCCTTCATCCCGGATACCCTGGTGGCGATCACGTTCTCACGGTTTCTTTCAGGAAAGAGAAATTTTCGCTCGGTAACTGACTCGGCAATGAAGATATCCTGTCGATCGAAAAACCTGCGAATTTCCAGTGCATTGGTATCGAGCATCATGGTATCGATCATGCGCAGGGAATCGAGATCGAGGGTAAAGATCACCTTCTCGTAGGAAGTATATGAAAAGGACCTCATCTTCTCCGGGTTATTGATATTCCGGTTTGCCACCACATTTTCGATGATGCGGTGGGCAGGATTAATTCCGGGCAGGATCACCACTTCCCTGAGTTCGTAGGGAATCTTCTTCATGAAGATCTTATGTCCGCTATACTTGCCATATAAGTGAACGATCTGGGGCTCATATCCAATGTAAGTAAGCTTGATAAAATCAACTGAATTATTCGCTCGGATCCTGAACTTACCATCTATATCCGTGGCACTACCTTCATGGCTGTCGTTGATTACAATGTTTACAAATGCCAGAGGCTCACCTGTTTCCTGATCAAATATACGACCAGAAACAACTTGACCTTCCTGGGCATGCAAAGGCATCCAGCTTAGGATAGCAAGAATGATCAAAAATGATATTGAAAGAGCCTTTTCCCGCATAAATACAGATCAGTCTGTAAATTTATGGAAAAAGCCTGCAGAGACAGCAATTATTCATGAATACTTACTATTGAGAATTAGGAACTGTGGACTTGAGGCTGTTAGAACCAAACAGCAATCTACAATCAGCTAACAGTAATCAGGACTAAACAGAGAAATACTTCTCCAGATCTTTCAAAGTAGATGAGGTTGTCTTGATATCATGCACAACATCTCCATTCTCCAGCACAACAATTCGTCCACAAACTTCAGTGACATGCTGAAGGTCATGGCTGGAAATAAGGGCTGTTACATTGGGGTCTTCCTGAATCTTTTTAAGGATATTTTTCAGTCTGATCTGCGTGGTGGGATCAAGGCTGTTAAAGGGTTCATCCAGGATCAACAGTTCAGGTTTGGTCATCAGTGCTGCTGCGATGCCCACTTTTTTCTGATTGCCGGATGACAGTTCACGGATATATTTCTTCTTTCCGAGCACTTCATTATTAAAGAATTCTTCGAATGTGTCATAGAATTCCTTTACATCGCCTTTCGACAGGCCATTGATATCGCCAAGAAACTCAAAATACTCCTCCGGACTGAGAAAATCGATCAGAAAACCTTCATCAAGATAAGAGCCGGTAAAGCGTTTCCATTCAATCGATCCCATAACATTTTCTGAATGGATCGATACTTTCCCGCTTGTGGCCCTGATCAGGTCGAGGATCAGCCTGAAAAAGGTTGTTTTCCCGGCACCATTGTTCCCCACCAGACCAAAACTTTCACCTTTGGGGATACTTAAGACTTGGGAATATTCAACACCACATTTCCACTGATAGGCTTTACTAAGGTCTTTTACATCTATCATATTGATTAGTATTATTCAATCTTTTATTCACCTCACCCCCGTTCCCCCTCTCGCTTCAGGAGAGGGGCTGATTGGCGATTTTCTATTTCTCTCTAAAGCCTTCTGCTATAATATATTTTCTCCTCCTGAACCGATCAACAGCATAATGCATGATGGGCTTATGGAACAACAGGCCTGCAATACCCAGCAAACCAAGAATGGTTGCGGCAGGGATCCTGTCGAGGAAGAGAGCAAAGAGTGCATATATGACTACCGGCAACAGTAACAAGGGCAGCATAATGATAAACTGTGAAGCCCCTACGCCCTGGTAATTGAAATGCAGCCCCTCTGCTCAGGTCCATACGCTTTTTGTTATTGCTGCAGAAGATCATGATCACATGGGCACTGACCCCAATATTCATCAGGAAGCACATGGTATTAATGTACAGGATCTCCCATCCAAAAAAGGCATACGGGATAGTAACCACATAAGAGAAGACTGCGGTTCCCAAGCAGGATCATATATTTTGCCCTGAAGTATTTATCAAAATCAATATTGTTGGCCAGGATGGCATCAAAAAAACTGCTTTCCCATCCCAGGAAATAGTTCCCCACACTCATACCTACACCGCCTGTAATGAATATCCCTACGAAAATCATCATTCCGCCCATATCACGGTATATATCCTGCGGGTAAAAGAAAAAACCATACAGGAGAAATATGGGCATCAGGTAAAGCAAGGATTTCGAACGTTTGTTTCTCCAGTATAGTTTGAGTTCAAATGCCACAAGTTCTCCAACCCTTCCCAGGCTTTTCAGATAGGCTGATCCCGGCCATGGAATCCACCCTGCGGTGTTTCTTCACACTGATCTCTTCGATGTACATTCGCGACCTGAGGTATGTAAAATTCAGGATGTAAACCAGTAGCAGGATAACAAAAGGCACCATAAATGCCCAGGGTACAGTGATCAGGTACTGGAACAAACGGGCGGAAATAGCGGAGATGGCATATACACCTATTGAATCGAGCAATATAAAGCCAATAACGATAAAGCCAAATATAGCCACTATCCATGGGCGTGAGAAAATCTGGCGCTTTACATAAACGATGATAAAGTTATTGGTAAAGATCAGAAAGATGATCCCGAAAAGCCATTGCAGTGCCTGGGCAGAGAGTATTCCACTGCCACTGATCTCACATTGCCCAGGGAATCAAGATCAGCAATGGCAGATAGTTCAGGAGGAACAGCGTTGATTTTGCCAGCATATAATTTACGATCACCGACTTTCTCACCGGCAGATGAAAATAAGGCTGCCGCGGCCATCACCGGAAGGGATTGCATCAGGTATCGCAGGATCAGGTCGACTGCCAGGTAATAGAGGATTACGCCATTAAAGATCACGATCAGATCCTGTCCCGGAAATGTTTCTGGAGAGAATTGTTGGGAGCAAAAGTCCCAGCCCAAGCAATTCAAGCAGGATCAGAAAAATGAAAAAACCAGGAGAATATTGATGGCAAGCTTTTCTGCCAGAAAGGCGATCGCCTGGCTTGCTTCCACTGGTGACTGATAAACCATTTAATTACCATATACCGAATTTTGCATCCCGAAGATACAATAATTATGTATTTTTATAACCAACTGACAAGCATAATGTTATCTCTATGGGCTATTTCCCATCCGATTTATTATCGTATGATAAGGAATAAAGTTGTTGGGTAATGGACATAATTTCAGTGCCTAATTTACTTAAAGTTTGGAGTGAACTAAAGTTCCAGAATACTAATAAATCATCGTTAATCGCCGGAATATTTTCCTTAAGTTTGCAATATCACAGCAAGATTCTCGATTACTTCCGGAAGCACAAACTACTAATTAAAGAAAATCTTTCACTTTGTTTGATCCGGAGGATATTGAGGCGATTCATAACCTGCGGTTAAGCATTAAAAGGATGAGGGTTTTAACCAGGCTATCAGCACTGCTAAGCGATGAACTTTTGAGGGTAAAGACAAGCTCAGGGAGCTCAATAAACTTTTAAACGCTCGGGAAGGCTCAGGGATATACAGGTGACCCGGAATTATTGACCGAATTTGCTCGTCCTGAACTTCAGCCCGTCATCGAAAAGTTCGTTCAGCGGGAACTGAGACAGAGTTGAAAATTCGAGCAAGGTACTGGAATCATTCAATATAGAAGTCTGGATAATTTCGAAATTGCCCTTATGAACTGTCTGGCAGGGGTTTCCGGCCAGCAAGTGATGCATGCCGGATTAAGATACTGTCGGAGCTGGAAATTGAAGTGCATGAGCTATACCATGGCAGCAATTAGAAAAGAGCTTCACGATATCCGCACAAAGCCTGAAAGAGCATCAACTACCTGAACAATATCTTTGATGAGCAGCTCCCGGTACAGGATCAGCTAAATATCAGCATTGAACGACTGCGGGAAGTTGGAGAGATTGCCGGTGTGTGGCATGATTGCCTCAACCTTGAAGGTAAGCTGGGCAAATATATCAGCAAGAATCCTGAGAAAACTGGTTCACTCCGGGTATCATCATTGAGTTAAAAATAAAGAAAGAAGGACTTTATCAGGAGTATTCCTGTATTCTGATAAACGAAATGAAAATATAGGCGAAGGCTGTGGGCATTAGGCAATGGGCATGAATTATGCGCTTGTCATTTCGAGCTCATGCGAGAACTCTGTATAGATTTCTCCCTTCGCTTCGCTTTGGTCGAAATGACTTATAGGAGTTTTTGATTATCTGCATGTCTCTCTCCGTCTCTTCGTCTTCTTTTCAATATTATTTTCAAAGGCATCGTTAAGTCTACACCGGTTTGATTGGCCAGGCAAATCAGCACAAACAGTACATCGGCAAATTCATCAGCCAGGTTCTCACTATCCTCCCCGGTTTTATAGGACTGTTCTCCATATTTTCTTGCCATGATCCTGGCTAGTTCTCCTACTTCTTCCATCAAAATGGCCATATTGGTGAGTTCATTAAAATATCTCACTCCGGTGGTGTTGATCCAGAGATCTACAGTTTCCTGTGCTTCCTTAATAGTCATATAAATGCTGTTTTCTTTCGTATTTTTTTTCTTATCTTTAACTCCATCAAATATCCGAATAATTCCTAATTCCGGTATCATGCTGAACAAACCTCCCAGAATAATAACACTTACTTTCGTTTTACTGTTCATTATCCTTTTCTTTTACGCGATTATAGTCGCTAAGGGCTTCCTCAGCACCCTTATTCTTGGAGTGGTCTTCAGTTACCTGGTCTTTCCACTGGTAAAATTTCTGGAGACAAAGGCTCAGTTTCCTCGTATCGCCGCCAATATAGTGAGTATCATCTTACTTTTGGGGGTAATGACATTGGTAATTTTTGTCATGTATAAGAATGTTGGGAGGATCATGCAAGATATGCCTTCACTGGTTGAAAAAGCCCACCATAATATTGACCAACTGGGTGCATTTATCGAAAGCAATTTCGGATATACGGTTGAATCACAAAACCTCATGATCCATGATTCGATAAACAATTTGTTTAATGTTTCAAGCAACTTTTCGAAGTCGCTTTTTAAAGGGACAACTAACACCGCCTTTACGCTCGGGTTGATGCCTGTATTTATGTTTTATATGCTCTACTACCGGGAGAAGTTCCGCAAATTCATCCTCATGGCTGTTCCGGCAGAAAGAGAGGAAGATACTAAGGAAGTTATTCGTAGAATCGCTCACGTCACGCCAAGGTATGTAGGCGGTGTTTTCACCGTGGTGCTCATCCTTAGTGTATTGAATTCATTTGGCTTATGGATCGTAGGTGTTAAATATGCCATCCTGTTTGGGATCATCTCGGCCTTTTTCAACCTCATCCCCTATTTCGGTACCTGGATAGGGGCCAGCGTTCCTTTTACATTTGCCTTACTCACAGGCGATTCTCCGCATCTTGCGTTGAGTGTTATTTTGCTGTTCATCATTATACAGTTCACTGAGAACAATATCCTGACTCCGAACATTACAGGCAGCTATGTAAACCTGAATCCGTTAATTACCATATTGCTGATCATTATCGGTGGAACGGTTTGGGGTATCATCGGCATGTTCGTTGTTATCCCTGTTGCTGCCATGTTTAAGATTATTTTCGATCATTCGAAAATCATGAAGCCTGTATGCATTCCTGATCGGTGCCGATACGAGAATCGTAAAAAGGCTATCTGGCGGCAAAAACTGATCATTAAAAGCAAAAGAACCATCAGGAGAATCTGAGGGCTGCACGAATAGACTATCTTTGAGGCATGCAAAACCATCCGCGAACTTCAACCGCAAATCATTCCAATCACAGCCAAAACCATCCTTGGCCTGGAGGAGATCCTCGCTGAAGAAATCAGGCTAGCAAGGAGGTACCGATATAGAGATCATACACCGAGGGGTGTTAAATTCTCCGGCACCCAGGAAGTGCTATACGCTTGCAATTACAATTGCCGTACCGCACTTCGCTTCCTCAAGCCCCTATGGGAATTTACCGCTACTGATGACAAAGAACTTTACAACAAGTGTTTGAAGTTACCCTGGGATACCATGATGGATCTCGACAATACTTTTGCCATCGACGGAGCTGTGTTCAATTCAGGCATCACACATTCCATGTATGCAGCCTTAAAAACCAAGGATGCCATTGCCGACTAATTCAGGAATAAATATGGAAAACGTCCTTCGGTAGATACCGACAAACCTCGACATCCGGCTCAATGTACATATCAATCGCGACCATTGCACTATTTCCCTCGACAGCTCTGGATCCTCACTTCACCTGAGGGGTTATAAGATCGCACCAGGGCCAGCACCCGCTGAGTGAAGTGCTGGCATCAGGCCTCATTCTGCTCAGTGGCTGGGACAAAAAGAAGACTTTCATGGATCCCATGTGCGGATCAGGCACAATCCTGATTGAAGCTGCCATGATTGCCAATAATGTTCCGTCAGGATATTACCGCCAATATTTTGGTTTTGAGAAATGGAAGGATTTTGATCCGGCATTATGGGAGACAGTAAAAGAAGAATCGAAATGTAGAAGAGTCCGTCACCACCAAAGATCATAGGTGGCGACATGTCGTCCCTGGCCATGCGGACGACAAGAAAGAATATCAGCAGCTCCGGCCTTGAAAAATTTATCAGTCTGCATCCTACCTCCTTTGAAAAACTCAGACGCCCTCCCGGGGCATGTGCATCTGCTCATGAACCCTCCCTATGGTGAAAGGATTAAGTCTGACGACATCATCGGCCTGTACCAAATGATTGGCGACACACTGAAACAAAACTATCCAGGATGCAGAAGCCTGGATCATCAGCGGTGACCTGCAAGCCATGAAATTCGTTGGCCTGCGACCATCCAAAGAAAATCAGGATCTTCAATGGCCCACTCGAATGCAGGTTTATGAAATATGAGTTGTATGAGGTAGTAGGAAACGAAAATCGGAAAATCGTGAATAGCGAATTAGGTACTATGTATTACGAATTAAGTATTACGAAAATCAGTTAATCTCGTAATACGTAATACCTGGTACTTAATACATTTAATATAAATTTGCATCCATATATTTAAGAGAAGAATGAAAAAAATCAAAAAAATAGCTGTATTACCTCCGGTGGAGATTCACCCGGGATGAATGCAGCGATACGAGCGGTGGTGCGTACCGGTATTAATGAAGGATATGAAATGGTAGGCTCCTGCGTGGTTACCAGGGACTGATCAGACGGGGACATCGTACCCTTCACAGCCGTTCGGTATCAAATATCATACAGCGTGGCGGAACTATTCTCAAATCGGCCCGCTGTAAGGCTTTCTATGAAAAGGAAGGGAGGGAAAAAGCTCATCACAAGATGAAGGCCATGGGAATTGATGCACTGGTAGTGATTGGGGGTGACGGTACCTTTACCGGGGCGAAGACCTTTGCAAAGGAACATGGAGTTCCAATAGTGGGACTGCCCGGCACCATCGACAACGACCTTTATCGGGACAGATTACACCATTGGCTATGATACCGCCATCAATACAGTGATGGAAGCTGTTGATAAACTACGTGATACTGCATATTCGCACGACAGGCTGTTCATTATTGAGGTGATGGGCCGCGATGCCGGTTTTATTGCCCTGACCAGCGGCATGGCCACAGGAGCAGAGATGATCCTTGTTCCCGAAAGCCCGACCTACATCGATGAGATGATGTACATGCTCGAAAAAGACTGGAAAAAGAATAAGACTTCAGGCATTATCATCGTGGCTGAAGGAGATGATTCAGGTGGGGCCCTGGAAGTGCAGAAGGAGATCAACGGCCGATTTCCTGAGTTTGAAACCAGGGTGTCCATTCTTAGGCCACATACAAAGGGGCGGCTCACCAACCGCCAGGACCGCATGTTGGCCAGCAGGCTCGGACATGCTGCCATCATGACGCTCAAAGATGGTGTAAGCGGGGTTATGCTTGGAATAGTAGATAATGAAGATAGAGCTCACATCCTTTGAAAATCGATAAAAAGCCATCAGTCGATGGACCTTGAACTGCTCGACATTGCCCGTATTCTGGCCATCTGATACGGATAATTCTCGTAACATTAATGCCATGGAAAGAAAAACCCTTTTCGTGGATGTAATGGTGCCCCTGCCCGTCAAGGGACTGTTCACGTATAGGGTTCCTTTGAACTGAATGAACACATCAGACCCGGGCAACGAGTTAGCCGTACAGTTCGGGCGTAAAAAGATCTACAGTGCCCTGGTAAAAACGGTGCATGAAAAGGTCCCGACGGCTATGTTCCCAAATATATCTTATCCATCCTCGACCAGTATGCCGATCGTTAATGATCTGCAGTACAAATTCTGGGACTGGATGTCGGATTATTATATGTGCTACCCGGGTGAAGTGATGCATGCTGCACTTACCATCGGCTTTTAAGCTTGCCAGCGAGTCAAAGTTGACGCCTTCATCCCGACATTTAAAGCCGGAGATGCCGCAAACTCACAGAAAAGGAGGCCCTACTGGCAGAAGCACTGATTCATCACAGCATATCACAGTAAGGGAGGCCGCTGATTTAACCGACCAGTTGAAGATACTTCCCTTGATCAATACCCTGATCGACAAGCAGGTGATCATTCTGGAAGAGGAGCTTAAAGATCATTATAAGCCCAGGAAGGAAGACTATGTCATACTCGCGGAAGCTTTTCATGATGAGGATGCCATGCAGCGAGCTATTTGAGAAACTCGAGAAACGGGCATTTAAGCAATTGCAGATCCTCCTTGCATACATACAGGCATCGCAAGGAAGAAGGAGACTATGTTGAAATGCTAAGGGGCAGCTGCTTAAAGCGGCAGATGCATCCATACCCAGTTGAAAGAGCTGGTGAAAAAAGGCATTTTTGAGATCAGGGAAAAGATGGTCAGCCGCCTGGAATCGAAAAGCGCAACGAGAGATGCCAGCAGCAATAGAGTTCAACGTACACCAGCAACAAGGCCATGCAGGAGATCAGTAAAGCATTTCAAGGGCAAAGAGGTTTGCCTGCTGCATGGCGTTACTTCCAGCGGGAAAACAGAGATCTACATCCACCTGATCGAAGAGAGCTCAAGCATGGGCAAACAGGTGTTGTATCTCCTGCCGGAGATTGCCCTCACTACCCAGATCATTCACCGCCTTCAGAGTATTTTGGAAAGCACGGTTAGGGGTATATCATTCGCGTTATAATGAAAGGGAGCGTGTGGAGATATGGAACAAGGTACTGTCCGATAAACCTGAAGATCAGTATAACATCATTCTGGGTGCCCGCTCATCTATGTTCCTGCCTTTCAGTCGACTGGGACTGGTGATCGTTGACGAAGAACACGACCAGAGTTATAAGCAATATGATCCTGCCCCCCGTTATCAGGCCCGCGATTCAGCCATATACCTTGCCGGATTGCATGGAGCCAAAACACTACTCGGGACAGCCACACCCTCATTCGAAAGCTATTACAATGCCAAGGGAGGACAAGTACGGCCTGGTTGAGCTTATACCATCGCTACCGCGACCTGCATATGCCTGAGATCCTCATCGCCGACTTGCAGAAAGGAACCCAGGAAGAAAGGAACTGATTCCCATTTTTCCGGATTGCTCCTTGACCACATTGAGGAGCCCTCAAAAATAAGGAACAGGTGATCCTTTTTCAGAACCGCAGGGGCTTTTCGCCCAGGCTGGAGTGTGAGGTCTGTGGCTGGGTGCCTATGTGCACACGAACTGCGATATCTCGCTCACCTACCATAAAAGGCCGATCATCTGCGTTGCCATTATTGTGGATATTATACCAAAGTTCCTGCCGAATGTGGTCATTGTGGCAGCAGCAGGGTCCTGATGCGTGGCTTTGGAACCGAAAAGATCGAAGAAGAACTTTCGCTTATATTTCCCGATGCCAACATCCGTCGTATGGACCTGGATACTACCAGGAGCAAACATGGGCACCAGAAGATAATCAATGCCTTTGAAAAGCGAGAGATCGATGTTCTTGGTTGGGACCCAGATGGTAACCAAGGGACTTGATTTCGATCATGTGAGTATTGTGGGCATCATGAATGCCGACAATATGATCAATTTCCCGGATTTCCGCTCATTTGAGAGAAGCTTTCAGCTGATGTCGCAGGTAGCAGGGCGTCAGGGAGAAAAAATAAGCAGGGGAAAGTGATCATACAGACCTAGAAACCCGAAGCACGAAGTGATCAGCTGATGTGGTGGAGAATGATTTCAAGCATCTCTATTCGAAAGGCAAATGCGTGAACGCAAGTGCTTCAATTATCCACCCTTCAGACGCTGATCCAGGTGCGATTATTGCATAAGGATTACCGAGTACTGAATGAAGCAGCCAATGTACTGGCCACTCAACTTCATATCATCTTCAAAGGCAAGGTTTTAGGACCTGAATACCCGTTGTCTCACGTGTCAAGAACCAGTATATCAAGCAGATTCATGATAAAGACAAGCCGCAAGGATTCTGTCCACGCCATAAAGCAGGAGCTGCAGCGTCAACTGGATGATTTCGCATCATTAAAAGAATTTAAAAAGTTCGGATAAGGATCGATGTGGATCCGCAATAGAATTCTATTTCCTTCCCCCTGGCCTGCCACCACCTTTGCGTCCGCCTTGAGGGGATCCCATTTTCTGCATTACATCAGGGTTTCCTTGATGTATTTCATGCGTTCTTCCTGGCGTCATGTTCATCAGCATTTCACGAAGTTCCTCAGGGTCATCTCTTTTTCTTCCTGCGTGTTGCCCTTCTGGGCGGCATCGAGCCTCAAAATGATTGACGATGGCAGTATCGAGAGGTGTGATACTATAGTCCTTCAGCACCATCAGGGGGTACGAGGTAAATATCATCCCCTTGTTCAAGACCAGCCCGGATGATGATCTCATTCTCGTTGGGCTTGCCAAGGATGACCTGATGGCGGCGACTGCCTTTATACACGTATGACAAGCTATCGTTACTGTGAACGCACTCAATAGGAATATAGACTACACTGTCGATCACATCAGTGATGATCATGTTCTTGGTGGTCATGGCAGGACGAAGGATAGAGTCAGATTCATTTACGTCGATGATCACCTCAAATACCTTGGCATTTGAATTACGCATCTGCTCCCCTATATTGGCCACTTCGGTAACAGTTCCGGTATACTCGTTATCCGGGAAGGCATCCACGCCAATATTTACGTGTCTGACCTACTTTCACTTTGCTGATGTCGATCTCATTGACGTAAGTGCGTGACTTCATCTCGGTGAGGTCAGGCAATTCAGCAACGATCGGGTCCCATGCACCAACATTGGCACCAATGCCCATTTTTTGTCCATTCCAGTCGCGGCGATAGATCACCATACCTGCCTTTGGGGGCAAAAATGGTAAACTGGTCGAGCAGGTCGATCATTTCCTGGTATTCATTCTGTGCCTTGCTGCAGCTTTGTGTTCACCTCTGCCATATTGGCCCTGGCTTTCTCCAATTTCAAGCTATAGTTTTCTACTGCCTGTTCATAGGCACGCTGCGCTTTGTCGAGGTCGATCTTGGCCTGTCGCTGCGTGGCAGGGGGCTCATATACCGATTGGTCAACTGTCGATCTGACGTTCCTCGAGGTTATATTCCAGGTTCACCAGCTCATCCCTGGCGGCTCGCAGGTCCATGGTGGTATCGAGTTGGTTTGGGTAAACTGTGTTTGCAATGTCTCCAGGTCCAAGTTCCCTGTCTTTAAGCTTGTTGGTGATCTCAGACCGGTCGAGGGTTGCTACATAATCGCCGGAGTCCACAACTGTACCATCAGGGATGATATCTTCGATCTTCATGTTCCAGATCCTGTAGTTCCTGACACCCATAGGTCCCATGATCTTCTCCGAGTTCTTGGCTTCCAGTTCACCGGAGGTAGATACCTGTATTTCAAACGTTCCGTATTTAACCTCAACTTCAATTGTTTCAACGGTTGTATCCGGTGAGCCGAAAAAAGACATAAAGAATGATCACCACCACGGATGATCGCCAATGCAATATAAATTCTGTATTTTTTCATTTTTATTAGTTTATTTATTCGTCAGTTCCTCTATAATTTTTTCTACAGTTATCCCTTCTGCTTCAGCCTTGTAGTTTCTTACGATCCTGTGCCTCAATACAGAAACAGCCACAGCATTCACATCTTCAATGTCAGGAGAATATTTCCCATGCATCGCAGCGTGGCATTTTGCGCCCAGTATCATATATTGTGATGCCCTTGGGCCTGCACCCCAGTTCAGGTATTCATTCGCCAGGCTATGTGCCATGCTTTGTTCCCGGCCTGGTCATGGAAGCCAGTTTAACGGCGTATTCATATACATTGTCGGCAAGCGGAATCTTTCTGACCAGGTCCTGGAAATATATAATCTCTTCGGCATTCAGTACCATTTCGGGGCTTCGGCATTTCCTTAAATGTGGTATTCTTCACCACCATTACCTCTTCCTCGAAAGAAGGATAATCAAGCCAGATATTGAACATGAACCTGTCGAGTTGCGCTTCGGGCAGCGGATAGGTTCCTTCCTGTTCGATAGGGTTCTGTGTAGCCAGCACAAAGAAAGGTTCGCCCAGCTTATAATTCTTCCCGGCAACAGTGATCGCTTTCTCCTGCATGGCCTCCAGCAGAGCAGCCTGGGTTTTTGGTGGGGTACGGTTGATCTCATCCGCCAGGATGATGTTGGCAAACACGGGGCCCTGCACAAACCTGAAGGTCCTGTTCTCATCCAGGATCTCTGTTCCGATGATATCAGATGGCATGAGGTCGGGGGTAAACTGTATGCGGTTATAGCTCAATCCCAGTGCCTGTGAAATGGTATTCACCAGTAATGTTTTGGCCAGACCCGGCACACCCACCAGCAGTGCATGCCCACGGCTGAAGATGGAGATGATCACTTTCTCGATGACCTCATCCTGCCCAACGATCACTTTGCCAATCTCAGCTTTCAGGTCTCCGTACTTTTTAACAAGGGCATCAACGGCTTCAACATCTGATTTATATAGGTCTTTCATATTGTCTTATTTATTCTTAAGTCAACTACTCATCTACGTCCAAACCAATCAAACTCAAATTCGCATTCCCTGAACTTCTCATTGATCTTGATATAGGTTCTTTCTGCTTTTTTGCCGATCCACTCCTGGAAAGTCTTGGCTTTTTTATGCTTCAAGGGCCCATTCCTGTACCTGATCATAATCCTCCTGCAATTGGCCCTGTGCGGTAGGTCCTTTTTTTTAGATATAGCAATCGATAAGCCTGTTTTCCGTCCTCCAGTTCCATGATCACGGGTATTGATATCTCACCAACCTTTAGCTTGTCGATCACAAATGAAACCTGGGGATCAAGGTGCGAAACCTCAAAACCAGTTGTTCCTGTCATAGGATTGATCAGCATCCCACCGCTGTTCTTATTTTCAGCATCGGAATACTTCTGCACTGCTTCATCAAAGCTCAAGGAATCAGATTCTGATCAGGTCCGCCACTGTATCGAGGTATGCTTTCGCCATAGCAAGGTCGATCGGCGATACTTTTGCTTTCAGATAGTATATGCCTGACATTTACATATTCCCCTTTCGTTCGATCAGCTGGATGATATGGAATCCGGCTTTTGTTTCAACTATCTCCGATACCTCTCCTTCCTCTAGTTTAAATGCAACCGCTTCAAATTCTTTATACAGTTCACCTCTGCCATAGAAGCCCAGTTCACCGCCTTTTTTGGCTGAGCCGGGATCTTCGGAATACAAGATGGCCAGGGTTGCAAAGCTTTCACCTGCAATTACTCTTTCACGTAGCCCACGTAAACGGTCTTTGATCGCCAGCTTCTGCTCCAGGCTTACCGGGGGTGTCCTGACGATCTCACCGATCTCAACTGTTGAATTCACCAGCGGGATACTGTCCCTGGGATAATCTTTATAAAATGCCTTAACCTCTGCAGGAGTTACCGAAACATTCACCACAACGGCATCCTGAGCCCTTTCAACCTTGATCTGGTCTTCAATATCAGTTTTAAATTCTTCCTTAAACTCCTCAATAGATTTTCCGTAATACTCCTCAAAACGTTCGCGTGAGCCAAGCTGAGCGATAAAAAATCGTAATCGCTGATCCATGATTTGCTCTATCTCCATGTCGGTAACAACAATTGAATCTACTTCGGCCTGGTTGAGCAGCAGTTTCTGGAATAAAAGGCTTTCGAGCATCTGGCATCTCACCGAGGTACCTCCACCGATGATTCCGCTTTGCATTCGGTATTGATAGTATTGATTTTCTATATCTGATTCGAGGATAATGTTTTTACCGACAATAGCTACGACCTGGTCAACGACTACCTCCTCCTGGGCTGTTGTCAGAACAGGTAAAGACAGAATGGTCAGGGCAAAAAGCAAGGTCCGGATTTTCATATTGTTTGACTATTGTTGTATTCTAATAACAAATATAGAATGTGATTATTGTTGGTTTAATAAATCTCGACCTGATTATGCTCAATGGCATCCTGAAGGACCGTTTGTCGCATGTTCTTTATCAGATCATTTTTTCTCTTATTCAGGATGATCTTCTTGATATTTTCTTCCACAAACTGAACCGGTGGGACGCTGTCGGCCGGCTTATAATCCCTCACAAAAATCATATATATAAAAACAGAGTCCTGCACTTCCAGGTAACGTCGATTGGCTCTGAAATCCTCATAGGAATATGATTCGAGCGGCAACAGTTCCATACACTTCATCAAGACCCAGCCACAAATCTTCAACCAGGTTAAAGGATTCTGCATATTTACTGCTGTAAAGAGCAAGTGAATCCTGATCTTCCTGGGCATCAGACCTGATATATTGCCTGAACTTTCTGATGGCAGGTGAGTCGGTATGCAAAACAAGGTATTGCATGTTCATGATATCTTCCTTCAGCACAAAATTGCGCTTCTGCCGATCATAATATTCAAGGATAGCCTCTGTAGAAACATTTGTGTCGAGCTCTTGTTTTACCAGCATTTTTTCATACTCAAAGATGATGAGGCTGTTCCTGTAATCGTCTATCCTATCAGAAAAATCCTGCTGTTCATCAGGAAGGTTTTCCTCAGCCTTCTTCACGATTAATTCCTTATCAACCCAGTTCTGAATAAAATTCCTGACCACTGTGAGGCTATCACGAGCTGAAGTTCCTGGCGGGATCACCCCCTCAAGATCAGAGGCATACAGGTATTTATCATAAACGCGTACGAGGACATCCCCTGAGCCGGAATTTCCGGTGGGTTGGCAAGCCATCATCCATACTGTCAGTGCCAGGACACAATGCGGCAAACCATTTATTATTGGATATCTTCGAGCACCTCTTCATTCACCTTTAACGTATATTTTTCCTTCAGTGAGCGGATCCATTCCTCCTCCAAATAGTTTTGGTAGTCAGAAGTAACCAAACCTCTGGCCTCATCAAGTGTTTTGGGTTCCGGTTTCCTTATTTCTTTGATCAGGGCAAAAACAACTGAATTCTCATTATGAAGGCGGCCATCATAGAGGTCATTAAATTCAGTAAGCAACTTTGTTTCGGATTGGCCTGTCACCCATTCGATCTGATCAATGTAGGTATTATCATTCATAGCATATATTCCGCTTTCGATGAAAACACCTTCCAAAGTATCCAAACCTGCTTCCTGCAAGCTTAATCCTTCGGCAACTGCTGCGTTCACCATCTCCTTGATTTTTCCTTCAGATGCCGGATCATTCAGGATAATCAGGTCAGCTTCAAGCCTTTCGCCCCACATATATTTATCATTATTTTCCTCATAAAAAGTCTCCAGTCCGCTGGTATCTTTTACAGCCATGCTCCACACACTTTCATCGGTCAGGTTAAAGAGCAATATACCGTCACGGTATTCCTGCATAAGCAACCTGAATTCAGGATATTTTTCTTCGAGATGACTATCTTCCAGAGCGATGCACATGCCATTCATATAATCACGATACTGATCATAAAAGAATAAATCCAGGTTGGCGGTTCCTCGCCTCGTTTGTCTCTGCTCGAGAAATTGTGCAAAATCATATTGCGTAAATTTTTGTCCCTAAGTTGAAATACCTTTTTATTCATGTCAGCCACTTTTTCTGCACTCCATTCCCGGGCATAATAAGATGAGTCGATCGCTGTCAGCAGTTCTTTAAGGTTTTCCGGATATTCTTTAAATCCGTTTTCAGCCTTGATCCTTTTGATCACTGATTCCCTGCTTTTTTGCGCACGGGTATCTTGGTCATTTTTCTTTTCAACTCCAACACTTCTACTTCATAGTCTCCAGGGCGTTTCCTTTCGATCAGTTTCAGAATATGCCATCCATATGAAGTTAGAACAGGTTTGGAAATATCTCCAACTTCCTGCATTTCTGATACAGCAAGAATAAATTCAGGAACCATGCGGTTGGAGCCAAACCTGGGCAGTACACCGCCTTTTTCTTTCGATCCGCGATCCTCAGAAAACATGATCACCATTGATTCAAACTTCTCACCATCCAGTATACGATTATATACTATGTTAATGTCCTCTTCCTTCCTCAAAGAATCCTGGGTGGTAGCATTTTTAGGCATTGCCATATACAGATGGGCTACTGTAGCTTGCCCAAGAGCATCTTGTTTGTCTGACACCTTGATGATATGATAACCAAACGAGGTTCTGATTGGCATGGATATTTCCCCCACAGGAGTTGTGTATGCACCGGTTTCAAACGGATAAACCATGTCGAAAACAGTAAAATATCCAAGATCGCCACCATTTCCTTTCCTCATTTGTCCTTGTGCTTCACGGTCGCGGGCAGATGGGTCATTAGAAACCTCAGCAGCCACTGTTGAAAAGTCTTCTCCTGCTATGATCCTCTCCCTTACAGCCAGAATGTTTTCATATGCCAGAGCTGTATCTGCCGGCAAAGCATTTTCATCTACTTTTATCAGGATATGGCTGGCTCTGACATCATACATCAGTCGGTCATAGGCTTCCTTTAATAGTTCATCCGTCACTTCCTGGTCGTTAAAATATGGTTCTGCCAATTGTTTGCGGTATCCTGCAAGCTCTTCGACAAATGCCCGGGCTGTGTCCATGCCAAGGTCGCGGGCTTCTTTAACTTTTAGCCTGAAATTAGTATACAGGACGAGGTAGTCTTGCATCGACTTTTTATCGGACAGGTCAGTATTTACATTATTCTTGCGATATACATTCAGGAACTCTGAAACAGTAACCTCTTCATCATCTATGGCTATGAGTACGCGCTTATCTTCTTTTTGCGCAAAAATTGATACTGTTGTAAACAACACAATGCTAAATACCCAAATCTTCACTGAAACTCTTTTCATTATTTGATACTTTGAATAGTTTAAGGTTTAAATTATCTGCTATAATTAGGGGCTTCTTTTGTAATGGTGATATCGTGAGGGTGGCTTTCAATGGCACCTGCAGCGGTGATCCTGATAAAGCTGGCATTTGAAAGTGCTGCTATATTTTTAGCACCTGCATATCCCATTCCAGCCCTAAGGCCACCAACCATTTGATGAATCACTTCTGACAGCATGCCTTTATATGGTACACGTCCTACGATGCCTTCAGGAACAAGTTTTTTAATATCATCTTCAACATCCTGAAAATAACGGTCTTTGGAACCCTTTTCCATGGCCTCGATTGAGCCCATGCCTCTGTAGGTTTTAAATTTGCGGCTTTCAAAGATGATGGTTTCACCTGGTGATTCATCAACACCGGCAAAGAGTGAACCTGCCATGATGAGTGCTGGCACCTGCTACCAGTGCTTTTACAATATCGCCGGTGTACCGGATCCCACCATCAGCAATCACAGGAATCCCGCTACCTTTCAGTGCTTTGGCAACATTGTACATGGCACTTAGTTGGGGCACCCCTACTCCGGCAATAATACGGGTAGTACAAATTGATCCCGGGCCGATCCCTACTTTGATTGCATCAACGCCAGCATCTTTCAGGTCGCGGGCAGCCTCGGCGGTGGCCAATGTTCCCTACAACAAGATCGATCGTATTAAATTTCGATTCTTATCAGCTTTACCATTTTCGATAACCCCTTCAGTATGACCATGGGCAGTATCGATCACAATGGCATCGACACCGGCTTCAACAAGGGCTGCCACCCTCTCAGGTGTATCAGAGGTGATACCCACCGCTGCAGCGGCACGTAACCTGCCCCTGTCATCTTTAAATGCAAATGGTCTCGACTTGATCTTGATAATATCTTTATAGGTGATCAAACCTACGAGTCGATTATTCTTATCCACAACAGGCAGCTTTTCAATCCTGTGCTTTTGCAGGATATCAGCAGCCTTCTCAAAATCGATAAATTCTGTTACTGTGATCAGGTTTTCGCTGGTCATTACCTCAACGACAGGGCGTTCAGCATTATTCTCAAAACGCAGGTCGCGGTTGGTAACTATACCTACAAGCTCTTTATTTTTATTGATCACCGGGATCCCTCCAATGCCATATTCCTGCATGATACTGAGGGCATCTTTTACCAGGCCATCTTCACTGAGGGTGATCGGATCGAGGATCATCCCATTCTCTGCACGTTTAACCTTCCTTACCTCATTGGCCTGATCTTCTATGCTCATATTCTTATGAAGAACGCCGATTCCACCTTCCTGGGCGATGGCAATGGCCATCTTGGCTTCTGTTACGGTATCCATGGCAGCGGAAACAATGGGTATGTTTAACTGTATATTCCTGGAAAAATATGTAGAAACATCCACATCCCTCGGAAGTACTGCTGAGAATGCAGGAAGAACCAGTACATCATCGTATGTCAGGCCTTCACCGGTGAACTTTTCAAAATCTTGATCCATTGCGAGAAGTTTTTGACCTGCAAAGGTATTAAAAAATGCCTTACTCAATATTAATAAATGTTAATGTTATAATAGGAAAGTGCGGAGTGCGAAGTGTGGAGTTCAGATACATATATTTCTCATCGAATCAATACAAAAGTAGTTTTCAGGGTCCCTGAATCCTCACTGTTTGAGCGGTAATAGAGGGTGCAAACATAAACTCCGGCCGGTGCATCACCTCCCTTGTATGTTCCGTCCCAGCCCAGTCCGAAATCATAGCTGGTGAAGATCAATTCTCCCCACCGGTTATAAACCTCGAGGCGGTATTCGCTAAAATCGGTAAAATTGCCGACAGGTTTGAAAACAGGATTATTCCCGCCGGGGTGAAAGGCATTCGGAAGGTAAATGTTGGGCGCATATTCGAAAAATATCTCGTTTGAATAGCTGAGCAGGGTGTCGTTTTCCCTCACGGCCCTGACCATGTAGCGCAACATACTGAAATTGCCCTGGACTCCCGAGATATCATCTTCAAAATCCAATTTGCCAGGCAAGGTGAATCCAACCTTCATAAAATTGCCGTCTTCATTTTCTGCCCGCAAAATTTCATAAATTTCGATCCCTGCAGGCCAGCCCTCGAAGGCGTTCCATTCGAGCTGGTTCTTCTGTCCATTCTTTTCCCCCTGCAGGAAGATCGTTCTCATGTGATCGGTTTGCAGCACTTCATTTCCACAGCTGTCAATAAGGGAAGTATAGTAGTAGTAGCTCTGGCTGTTCACTTCGGCAGTCTGGTCATCGTAATAGATGGTGTCCTGCCCTGAAAGAACAAGTGAATCAAGCAGCTCATAAGGGCCCGATTCAATACCTGCCCGGTAAATCTTTAGCATGGGCACCGTTGCGAATGTGTCAGGGAGAAGCGTGAGAAAATTGCTTTCACTGCCTATCACAGAAGCATTGTCCATGCGGTTATCCTGGGGCTGTTTGTATTGCCATGTACTGAATCCCTTAATACAAGAGGAGGAAGTGACCGTATTCCCGACACTGAAAGCACGAACAAAGTATTGATATGTATGCATCGGCTCAAGTCCTTCATGATCAAAAGTAGTAATGCTATCAGGCAATGTGGCCAAAAGCTCAAACCCGGCACTATCTACACTCAGGTAAACCCGGTATCCCTCCAGGTCCGGGTTCATATTGATATACGCTGTCCAACTGAGCGCATTCACCATTGTACATGGGTTGAAATCAACTTCATTCAGCAGTATGGTGCGCTGGGGGATATCGTAACTTCCAGGGCTGATATTACCACAACTATCATATGCTGAAATGGCATAAGCACGATTTTCGAAACAAGGATCAAATGACGGATCAATCAAAAAATTGCTGTCAATTCCCGGTACCCAATAAAGCGTATCGTTGATATTTGATTTTACATGATAAATAACATAACCTGCGGCATCTCCAGCGGTACTGGGCTTCCATCCCAGGAGTGCTTCACCCGTATATGGGTTTACACTCACCGAGTCGAAGTTCGGCATTGGAGGAGGCGTGATATCTTCAAACCACATGGAAGCAATATTAGAGATAGAAGTGCAGCCAGAATCATGATCGATCTGAATCTGAAAAAACAATGAATCACTACAGATATTAACCGGCATAAAATATTGCGTTTCCTCAGTAGAATCCAATATGCTGAAGATGGGGCTGGTGGTATTATGCAGCATTATTTTGTATAAGCTATCAGACCCTGGCAGCAAGGGATCATGAATGGTATTCCAATTGAGCTGTACAATGATAGGGTCTGTGCCATTTAGACTGATCGTCAGATGAATTGTGCTTAAAATATCTGAAACCACCGGTTCAGTGGTGACAAGCTGTTCAGTGGCAATGAAGTACCTTACGGACTGCTGGCTTGCCACTAATGAGTTATGGACATAAAAATTAGTATTGTAATCTGTGATGGTCTCAAGAAGTGAAAAACTTGCCGGTGGCACCCTGTAGTAGATTTTATATTCAATAAAATCAGCTTCATCAACCGGAGGTTCCCATGTAAGCAAGACCGAATCACCTTCCAATATTTCCAGGCAATGAAAATAATGAACCTCCTGGCCCCTAGCCATGAAAACAACAAATAATAATCCTGCTATGATGAGTAGATGCTTTCTCATTAGATATGTAACGTATGATGCAAAGGTAAAGTATTCTCTTAGTACCAGGTATTAGGTATTAAGTATCAAGACAGGGTGCTGGGGGCTGGGTTTATCATTTACCATTTACCATTTACCATTTGCCATTTTCCATTTTCCTATTGCCATATACCATATTTCTATTAATTTTGCTCATTCAAACTAAATTCACCCTATCATGGAAAGAGACAAGGCAGTATTCGACATTATCAAGAAAGAACAGGACAGGCAGCGTTTTGGCATTGAGCTGATCGCCTCTGAAAACTTTGTGAGCGACCAGGTACTTGAGGCCATGGGATCATGCATGACCAACAAATATGCAGAAGGTTATCCCGGGAAAAGATATTATGGTGGCTGCCAGTTTGTAGATGAGACCGAGCAGTTGGCCATCGATCGTGCGAAAGAACTTTTTGGTGCTGAATACGCCAACGTGCAACCTCATTCAGGTGCCCAGGCCAACATGGCCGTGTTCCTGGCCTGTCTCAAACCCGGCGATAAATTCCTTGGGCTTGACCTGTCACACGGAGGACATCTCTCTCATGGCTCCGCTGTAAATAGCTCAGGTATCCTTTACAATCCTATAGCTTATGGCGTGGATGAGGAAACCGGCACTATCAATTACGACAAAATGGAAGAGATTGCGCTGAAGGAAAAGCCAAAGCTTATCCTGGCAGGGGCATCTGCATATTCACGCGACTGGGACTTTGAACGTATGCGTGATATCGCCGACCAGGTGGGTGCCATCCTGATGGCCGACATTGCACACCCTGCCGGACTCATCGCCAAAGGCGTACTGAACGACCCAATCCCTCATTGCCATGTGGTAACCACCACTACACATAAAACCCTTCGCGGTCCACGTGGTGGGATGATCCTGATGGGAGAAGATTTTGAGAACCCATGGGGCCTCACTACCCCAAAAGGGGTGATCAAACCCATGTCGACTGTGCTTAACTCAGCCGTATTCCCAGGCATACAGGGTGGGCCACTCGAGCATGTTATTGCCTCAAAGGCTGTTGCTTATGGTGAAGCTCTTACCGATGGCTATTTTGAGTATATCCTGCAGGTAAAGAAAAATGCCGATGTCATGGGCAAGGCGTTCGTCGACAGGGGATATCATGTTATCTCCGGAGGAACCGACAACCACCTCCTGCTCATAGACCTCCGCACCAAATTTCCTGATCTCACAGGACGGATCGTAGAAGATACACTGGTTCGGGCCGACATTACCGTTAACAAAAACATGGTGCCTTTCGACAGCCGTTCACCTTTCCAGACTTCCGGCTTGCGTGTGGGTACACCAGCCATCACTACCAGGGGACTGAAAGAAGAACATATGGAACCTATCGTTGAGATGATCGACGAGGTGATCAATAAGTTCGAGAACGAGACTGTGATCAACGCCACCCGCGAAAAAGTGATCAAGATGATGGGTGACTTTCCAATCTTCGATTGGTAAATTTCAGGTTATGGGCTTTGGGCGGTAGGCAGTAGGCAAAAAATACAAATTAAGTGAAGACGCTATACATTGTAAGGCATGCTAAATCATCATGGGATCATCCGGGTTTGGCGGATGATGAGCGGCCACTTTTGCAAAAAGGGGTCAAAAGAACCCTTAAAATTGCCACTTACTTTCAGGAAAATGATATCCATGTTGACCAATTGATGACAAGTCATGCCGTAAGGGCACATGAAACTGCCAGGATCATTGCGCATGGCATCGGATATCCAGAAGATCAGATCAAAGTATCATCCAACTTATATCACGGGAGTGCAGATCGTATTTATGATGAGCTTTTTGCCCTCAGCAACGACATTGATAGTGTGATGATATTTGGACATAACCCGACCTTTACCTCATTGGCCAACTATTTCCTGGAAAATAAACTTGATTGGCTCCCAACATCAGGAGTAGTATCTATCAGCTTCAACACAGATCGATGGTCAGAAATTCCGATGGCAGGGCACAAAACCAATTTTGTCGTGGTACCAAAGGACCTGTAACGTACTAACCATTGTCCTAAACAGGGTTAAGCCTTAATTTCTTATCTTTACTCCCCATTTTACCGTATCCAATTAAGTATATGGCACTAAAAAACTCAAAATTCATCAACCGGGAGATCAGCTGGCTCGACTTTAACGAACGGGTGCTGCAGGAAGCGATGGATGAAACAACACCGCTCATAGATCGCATCAAGTTCCTGGGTATTTATTCGAATAACCGTGATGAATTTTTCAGGGTGAGGGTAGCTACACAGCGGAGGTTGCTGAATTATGAGCTCAAGAATGATATCCGCGGAAATGAAACTGCAGATGTGTTGGAAGAGATCGCAAAGATCGTTGAAAAGCAGGAGATCAAATTCAACAGTACCTGGGAGGAGATCAAGCTGAAGCTCAAGGAAGAAAATATATATCTGCTTGACGAAAAGAAACTGAGTGCAGAACAGGGTGATTTTGTGCACCGATTCTTTTCAGAGAAGGTGAGGCCGATATTGTTCCCGCTGATGCTCGACAATTATACCGACCTGAACACACTTAAGGATGCGACAATCCACCTGGCCATCGACCTGAAAAGTAAAAAGGACAAGATCAAGCGGCAATTTGCATTGATAGCAGTACCCACTGATAAGATCTCTAGATTCATCATCCTGCCTGAGGATGGCAACAAAAAATATTTCATCCTGCTGGATGATGTGATTCGCCATTGCCTGCAAGATATTTTCTCCGTTTTTGGGTTTGATTCATACCAGGCCTACACCATCAAATTCACGAGGGATGCAGAAATGGATATTGATAATGATGTATCCAAGAGCTTCCTTGAGCTGATGAGCGAAAGCGTAAAGCAACGGAAGAAGGGTGCACCGGTCCGGTTTGTATATGATGAAAAGATCCCTGAGCTCTTGCTGAAGCTCATAATGAAAAAGTTCAACATCAGCAAACGCGACAATGTACGTGCCGGGGGCAGGTATCATAATTTCAAAGACTTCATGGGCTTTCCCGACATGGGCCGGGCTGACCTCCGCTATCCCCCATTTCCTCCACTCCCACACCCGGAACTGCCTCCCAATACTAGTATCATTGATGTGATCAGGGAAAAGGACATCATGCTACATTATCCTTATCAATCCTTCCAGTACATTATCGACCTGCTGCGAGAAGCCTCCATCGACCCGCTGGTGCTGGCGATCAAGATGACCTTTTATCGTGCTGCAGAAGGATCGAGCGTAATGAATGCCCTGATCAATGCTGCCCGTAATGGTAAGCAGGTCACAGTATTTATGGAATTGCAGGCCCGGTTTGATGAGGAAGCCAATATCTACTGGACCAACCGCCTGCAGGAAGAGGGTGTGAAGATCATCCAGACCATTCCGGGTTTCAAAGTGCATAGTAAGCTGCTGCAGATCAGGAGAAAAGAAAATGGCGAGAATGTATATTATGCCAACATCAGCACGGGAAATTTTAATGAATCCACTGCTAAGGTTTATGCTGATGATAGCCTCCTGACCGGCAACCAGGCCATCACCACAGAGGTGAATAAGGTATTCCATCTCTTCGAGTCGAAGTTTATCATGCCGACCTTCGATAATCTCATTGTGGCCCCTTTCAATATCCGTGATTTCTTTATGCAGATGCTCGACAATGAAATAAAGAATGCATCGGAAGGAAAGGAAGCATGGGCCATATTGAAGATGAACAGTATTTCTGACAAAAAGATTGCCCGCAAACTCTATGAAGTGGCTGGAGCAGGTGTAGACCTGAAGATGATCGTCAGGGGTATTTGCATTATTGATCCCGGTGATCCCGATATCTACAATGAAGTGGAAGCATTCAGCATCGTAGACAAATACCTTGAACACTCAAGGGTATTTATATTCTGCAATGGCGGGGACCCTAAATACTTCATTGCTTCTGCCGACTGGATGCCCCGCAATTTCGATCACCGAGTGGAAGTAGCCTGTCCTATCCTCGATAAAGGCATACAGCAGGAGCTCATGGACATGATGCAGATACAACTCAAGGACAACACCCAGGCACGATACCTCCGCCGCAGTGATATGAACCGCTACCGTAAAACCGACGACAGCACACGACACAGGGCGCAGTTTGAGATTTATGATTATTTTAAAGCGAAACTTTAAGAAATTCTAAATCCTAATCGCTAAAGAAATCTATGCTTTTTTCAGAGTGAAACCGATGGTTGTGCCGATGCCAAGCGTGCTACGGATATTCATTGTTTGATTGTGCGCTTCAATGATATGTTTTACAATGGCTAGCCCGATGCCAGATCCGCCCAATTTCCTTGAACGGTCCTTGTCAACGCGGTAAAATCGCTCAAATACCCTTGACAGATGTTTACTCTTAATACCAATCCCATTATCTGATACTTCCACTAAAATATTCTCATTCATATCGTACAAACCGACCTGCGCCCTGCCCCCATCGTTTCCATATTTTATGGAATTTGTGATAAGGTTATTCAATACCTGCTGGACAAGTTCCCTGTCACCAACAACCATAAATGGCCGCTTGCAATCCTCCTTGAACTCCAGAATTATATTTTTTTTGCTGGCCCGATGTCTCAGGGATTCCAAAACTTCGGAGGCCAGGATTGAGATATCAAACGCATCTTCCATGAGCGAAAAACTACCGTCCTCAAGATTAGCTATCATCTGAAGATCGTTTACGATCTTGGTCATCCTTATAACATTCTTTTGAGCCCTGTTCAAAAACTTATGGTTAACATCAGGATCATTAATACCCCCTTCAGAAAGTGTCTCGAGGTAACCCTGAATATTGAAAATGGGAGTCTTTAACTCGTGAAATACATTACCTAAAAACTCTCTTCTGTACTTATCAAGTTTTTTTTGTTTAAGGTCTTCACTTGTTCTTTTCTTTTTCCATTCCATCACAATATTCTCGGTATCACCGATGATATCTTTTAGCATATCGACCGATTTGCTTTTATCCTTTTCAGGAAGCTTTACGTCGTAGATGGTTTTATAAATGAGCTTGATCTTACGATAAAGGAATCTTTCCAGGAAATAGTATATCAATAGATAGGAAAAAACCAGAATAAGAACTGGGATAAGAACAACAACCATCCAGCTTACCAAGGTGGTTGATACCAGTTTAATTATCAAGAGAATGATGAGGATAAGTAAAGAAACCAGTATAGAAACAATCCTGGTAATAAACAATGGGGTTGCATTTTTCATAAAACCAGTCTTTCATTTTGTTGTTACGGATTAAAACCGTAACCCACGCCTTTAATCGTTTTAATGTACTTATCCCCTATCTTTTCACGGAGTTTACGGATATGAACATCCAGTGTCCTGTCGCCGACATATAATTCACTTCCCCAAACTTTAGCATATATTTCCTCACGTGCGAATATTTTACCAGGGTATGACACCAGCAGCACCAACAGTTCAAAATCTATCTTTGGTATGTGTACAGACTCACCGCTGACGGTCACCTCATGCTTATCAATGTCGATAATCAGGTCATCAATTTCAATCCGGTTATATTTAACATTACCCCTTGCTTTCCTCTTTAGCAAAGCTTTCACGCGGGCAATCAGCACCCGGGGCCTGATCGGTTTTGTAATATAATCATCTGCTCCAACTTCAAAACCGGCGATCTGGGAATAATCTTCTTCCCGGGCAGTCAGAAAAATGATCAGCGTATTTTCGAATTCAGGAATATCCCTCAATTCCTGGCAAAGCTCAACACCATCCATGCCCGGCATCATGATGTCGAGGATGATCAGGTCAGGTTTGGTTTTTTTAGCAACTTTTTTTCCCTCGTTGCCATTTGAAGCAGTGTAAACTTTAAACCCTTCTTTTTCAAAGTTGTACTTCAGGAATTCGATAATATCCTGTTCGTCATCAACGATAAGGATCTTATTTTGGTTGGCATCCATATGGAAGCAAAATTATGAGTATTAGCAAGATAAAAATAAACATAATATTAATTTATTGTTAAATATGCTCATCGACATTTAACGAAATGTTAAGATGTACTTAAATTTTACTTTTCATTCACGTGCTTTCTTTGCAGCAAAATCATTTTGTTCATTAAAACATCAAAAACAAGTTAAAATGAAAAAATTCAACAACCCACTATTTATTGCTTTGATATTTGGGCTTGGGATACTCCTTTCATCATGCAAAAAAGATACCTCTGATGATATAATCCCTGTGAACATACCTGCAGAAAATAAGATCACCGAGAACATTACCTCTGACATTACCTGGACCACAGGAAATGTATATATACTGGCAAGCAGAATTGCGGTCGTATCCGGTGCCACACTTACGATTGAACCGGGCGTTATCATCAAAGGTGAAGCGGGCACAGGTGCCAATGCTACTGCCCTGATTATTGCCCGAGGAGGAAAACTTATGGCTGTTGGAACAGCAGCCCAACCAATTATCTTTACATCTGTTGCTGATGAGATCAGTCCAGGCCAGATAGCCAGTCCAAACCTCGATTCCGACCTGAATGGTCTGTGGGGTGGATTGATCATACTTGGTTATGCACCCATATCAGCTGATGCGTCACCTTCCCAGATAGAAGGTATCCCTCCTTCTGATCCAAACGGGCTTTACGGAGGTAGTGACGGCTCCGACAATTCAGGTATGATCAAATATGTTTCTATACGCCATGGTGGAGCCAATATTGGTGAAGGAAATGAGATTAATGGCTTAACCCTCGGTGGTGTGGGTAATGGCACCATCATTGAAAATATTGAGATCGTTGGGAACCAGGATGATGGAATCGAATGGTTTGGGGGTACGGTAAATGTTAAAAATGTCGTTATCTGGAATGCCGGTGATGATGCCGTCGACACTGACCAGTCATGGGCAGGAACACTCGATAACTTTTTTGTTATCAATCCCGGTGATGAATGTTTTGAACTCGACGGACCTGAGGGCAGTATGGAAGCCGGACATACCATCAAAAATGGTACTGTAGTGGCCAAAGATGCCGAAGGACTTGTCGACCTCGATGATAATTCCATTGTGACCATGATGGCTGTATATTTTACAGAAATTAAGGAAGGGCAGGATTTTGACCTTGTTCCTGCCGGACTGACCGCCACTGACTTACAAGCCACTATTCCGGATGGATTCAATGTAAGCGACTTTTTCAAAGATGGGTCTGATGCCTATGTTACATCAGTTGCTGCAGGTGCAAATACTGTTGGTGCCGATGCATCAAAATTCCAGAACTGGTCATGGGCTTTCATTTCAGGGGTTTTGAATTAAAATATTTTGCCCGTATAAGAACGGCTTAACCATGCAGTGTGATGGGCTGCAGGTTTAAGTTGTATATAAGAACTAGATATACTACTATGCGCTCAAAGTTATTCATTGGCTTGATCTTCCTCTTAACCTTATCCCGTGCCATAGCCCAGGATGGGTATATCAGGGGAACTGTTTTCGATGCAGCGATCGGAGAATATTTACCGGGTGTTACGATCCTCATCGTTGGAACAACAAACGGGACCACTACCGATCTGGATGGAAAATTCAACCTACCTGTAGCAGCGGGTACATATCAGTTGAGCATTTCATTTATCTCCTATAAAACGTTGATCATAAATGATGTAATGGTTAAACCCGGTGAAGCCAAACTGTTGGGGGATCTTGGCCTGGAGGAAGCGACTATCGAGCTTTCAGAGGTAACGATCACAGCAAAAGCGGTACGTAATACAGAAAATGCCCTGCTTACCATTAAAAGAAAATCAGCCAACGTAGTGGACGGGATCTCAGCTTCGGGTTTAAGAAAAACAGGTGATACCGACGCAGCCGCATCAATGCAACGGATCCCTGGCATATCAGTGGAAGGAGGCAAATATGTTTTTGTGCGTGGCCTTGGCGATCGATACACCAGGACCATATTGAACGGCATAGATATTCCGGGACTTGATCCTGACCGGAACTCGATCCAGATGGATATTTTCCCGAGTAATGTGATTGATAACATCATCGTGTACAAATCATTCACTGCTGACCTTCCGGCTGATTTTACGGGCGGTGTTATAGATATTGCCACAAAGGAGTTTCCGGAGGACAAATCGGCTTCTTTATCTCTTTCAATGAGCTATAATCCGGGAATGCATTTTAACTCCAATTACCTGACCTATAAAGGTGGCAGTACTGATTTTCTCGGTTTTGATGACGGCAGCAGGGATATCCCTGCTACAACCAACATACCTTTCTTCTCAGATGTAGTTGGCAATCCCGGAAGCGAAGAGGGTCAGAGATACAGGCAAATCCTCGAAAGCTTTAATCCGACTATGGCTGCCTACCAGCAGAACAGTTTTATGGATTTCAGCATTGGTGCTTCAATGGGTAACCAGGTAAAATTAAAGAACATGACTCTGGGCTACAACTTTTCCCTGTCCTATAAAAATGAAACATCGTTTTATGAAAATGCAGAATTTGGACGCTACGGCCTGGATGCAGATCCTGATATTTACGAACTTGATGTTCGCGAATATCAAATTGGTGATCTGGGGATGAATGAAGTGTTGCTGAGTGGACTGGCAGGCATTGCACTGAAAACCATGAACTCCAAATACAGTCTCAAGCTGATGTACCTTCAGAACGGTGAGTCAAGAGCAGGTATTTTCGATTATACAGGCTCTGATCAGGGCTCAAACTTCGATGCCCTGCAGCACAACCTGGATTACAGTCAGCGATCACTCGTTAACCTTATGCTTTCCGGGGAACATAATCTGAAGTCTGACAGTTGGAACCTGATATGGAAACTTTCACCAACACTTGCCAAAATAGATGATCCCGATGTAAGGTTCACCCGTTATGAGAATCGGGATGGCAAGTGGTCGATCGGTACAGAAGTGGGATTTCCTGAACGCATCTGGAGGGAGCTGGATGAGACAGATCTGGCAGGGGTTCTTCATGTAACAAAAGATTTTGACATAAAGGGGAGAAAATCCAAATTAAATTTTGGCGGTGCTTATACCTTCCGTGAACGTGATTATGTCATTCGGAGTTTTGCACTCAACATCAGGAATATTCCCTTGACGGGAAACCCAGATGAATTATTCTATCCTGAAAACTTATGGCCTTACGAAGGTGATGCAAGCCGTGGAACCACTTATGAAGCGCGTTTCATTCCTAACAATCCGAATCAGTTCAACTCAACATCCAACAATTTAGCAGGATATATATCTGCTGAGTTGATGCTCATGAACAGGCTTAAGGCAATACTCGGAGTACGTGTTGAAAATTATACCCAACGATATACTGGTACAGATCAGTTACTCACGAATGTTCTTAACAATGATATCGTTCTGGATGAAACCAACTTCTTCCCTTCTATCAATTTTATTTACAGCTTGACTGAAAAACAGAATATCCGCATATCATATTCCAAGACAATCGCCCGTCCTTCATTTAAGGAACTCTCGTATGCTGAAATATATGATCCAATCACAGGCAGGACCTTTATTGGTGGCTTATTTCGTGATGCCGATGATGGCGCTGGTATTGTTTACTGGGACGGAAATCTCACAAGTACCGACATCCACAATTTTGACCTGCGCTGGGAATATTTCGGGTCCACTGGTGAAATGGTTTCGCTAAGTGGATTTTATAAGTCTTTCATCAATCCTATTGAGATTGTTCAATATGCTACCCAAACCGGGTCGTTTCAACCAAGAAATGTTGGCGATGGAAAAGTTTTTGGCTTCGAGGCAGAAGCCCGATACGGCCTTAAACACATCAGCAATGCATTAAGAAACCTCAGGATTCTCGCTAATTTCACACTCGCCAAATCACAAGTGAAACTGAGCAAAACAGAATACGAATCCCGGGTTGAAAATGCCAGGACAGGAGAATCGGTAGATGAATACCGTGATATGGCCGGGCAGGCCCCTTTCATGATTAACATAGGTCTTTCTTATGGCGGGGGAGAAAAAGGATTCTGGAATGGCTTTGATGCCGGTTTGTTTTACAACGTGCAGGGACAGACCTTGCTATTTGTTGGCATCGCCGACAGGCCAGATATCTATTCCGTCCCATTTAACAGCCTAAACTTAAATACCAACAAGAAGTTTGGTAGGGATGACCGTATGCAGCTTGGGTTAATGATAGAGAATATGATAATAGACAATAAGGAGTCCGTTTTTAAATCCTATAATGCAAGTGACCAGTACTTTGAAAGGCTAGATCCCGGAATTACCTTTAAGATCAGGTTCAGCTATTCCATCTTCTAATTTGAATCATGCTCTAACTTGATAATTCAATTTAACTAGCCGCAAGTTTATCAAAGAACTGAGTATGAATAAAGAATTAGCAATTAAATTATAAATTTGTATGAATTCAATGCTGGCAGATAAGATGAAAAAGATCATAATACTTGTTTCCCTGTCCATAATTTTTATTGGGAATATTACAGCCCAGGAAGTAGTATTAAAAGATGGCCAATTTTATAAAAAAGGTATGCTCTATTCCGGTTCCTATACAGAATACTATGAGAACGGTAATCCTAAGATAGACCTGAATATTAAAAATGGGCTGGAAGATGGGATCGTCACTACCTACTACGAAAATGGAAACAAACAGGAGCAAAGATCATTTACTGAGGGTAAGAAAGATGGTCTGTGGATCAACTGGAACCTGGAAGGGGGAAAAGTTGCGGAAGCAAACTATCTAAATGACATAAAAAACGGAGCATGGTTCATCTGGAACGATCAGGGTGTGCTGCTCTATGAAATGTTTTACAAGAATGGTGAAAAGACAGGCACCTGGAAAATGTACAATGATAAGGGTGAACTGATCAATGAGCGAAAATATTAGGGAGCCAGACTTTTCTGACTCCCTTATTTGTTCCGGGTTTTGAATTCCTGAAAACTTTTTTATAGATACAGCTAACTGGATTGTGAAATACTCCCAGCATTAAACTTCCTATTCAGATAGAGATGTTTTTAAATAATTGGATGGCTGCATTCTGATATTGACCTGTTCAGATTTCTCACCGGCCTCAAAATTTTCTACAAGGCTATTGTTGTATGAGATATAGGAGGCAACAAGGTTATGTTTCCCAGGTTTTACACCCGTGAACTCAAAATTCCCGTCAAAATCAGTATATGTTCTAATATTCGTATCGTCAATTTTAATTTCAACTCCTGCTAAAGCTTCACCTGAATCAAAATCAATTACACAACCGGTGAGTGTTACTGTTTTAACCGGTGCTTCAGAAGAATCAGATGACTTTACACTTTCGTTATCAGCATAAACAAAGGTGATAATAACTGCTAAAATTAAGGTTTGGATTGCTCTTTTCATTTTTTTCTGTATTTGTACGATACAAAAATATCTCACCACTATTAATGCAATCTAAATCCAAAGTTAAATTTTCGTTAAGTTGTTCTTTCGATTGATTTAAACGGACATTACTTCCTGCTGATACCAGTGTCAGCGGTAATGTGGTAGGTGAAGGTACGCTAATGGTTGAACATGAAATAGCTAGCCCACTTAGCATGAGAATTTCTTAAATCTTTTCCTTTATAAAATCATGCGGATAATCTGGCATACGATTCTGAAAAGTTAAAACAGACTCTTTTACAATCACACCATCATCGATATTAATAGCCTTTTGAATGGTAGGATTTTTCATCCAACTTTTACGACCTTCTAAAATTGTTGGATAAATAAACAATTAGTGCTGCAGATATTGACCTTGAAGCACTTTCCCATAGATAACTTGGTGTATGATCAACTGCATAATAGTCGATGTTATCGATATTCAGAATTGGGTTTTTAAAAGTTGTAGGCTTTGCAAAATAGAATCCCATACCTTCGTCGCAACTAACATCAATAATTAAACTTCCTGGTTTTAAAATATCTTTTTCATCTTCTGTTACAAAATTGATAGGATTGTCTGTATCCTGATAGATACCATTAATAATGATTTCAGATTCACTAATTAAATTGGATAAAGGTTGAACTGTACCATCATGTTCTACAGTTACCATTCTGGCCTCCCCATTTATTACCTTCACGAATACGAACATAATGAACATCTAAAATTTCTTCACGTACTTCATGATCAGGCCTTTGAATACAAATTGTAATATCTCTGAAACCATGAGCTTTAAGAGCATAAATAGCTCCCCGGCTAACTGCTCCAAAACTAAAAATAATTACTTTCCGCTGGTTACCATAATGACCATCAATACCCCTTAATTGTAATGCATGAATAACTGCGCAATAACCTGCCATTTCATTATTCTTATAAAATGTATGTCTGCCCATTTGACCATCCGGAGACCAAACAAACATATCTTCAAAGGCAATGAGTGTTAATTTTCGGTCTATTGCAGTTTGTGTAATGTCACTTTGCTGTGCGCAATGCGGATAACCCCAAATAAATCCTCCTTCACGTATTTCTTGTAAATCTGCTAATACTGGTTTCGCAATAATAACTGAGCCCATTTCAGCTAATAATTCATGACGAGAAGCAACCCCTCCGGTTTGAGAAATAAAAAAATCATCATCTAAACCAAAAGGTGCACCATATCCCTTTTCAAAAATTAATTGTTTCCTGAATATCTTCCGGGAGACGTGATAGATGATCTGGATGAATTGGTACACGTTTTTCATCTTCTTTTCTTGAAGTTCCAATAACTCCTAAGGTTAGTTTTTTCATGAGTTCTCCTTTGTTAATTTTGTTATAAAACAAATTAATGTCGGCCCGACTATCCGTAATTCAATGAGAAATCATTTGCTGGAGTGAAAGATTATATTATTAAAGCAGCAAAATGGAGTAATGACTGATTGAAATCAAAAATGGTATAAACCTGCTGTAAAGATACTCTATTTTTCTAAGAGATGCTTGAATTAAAAAATTGATAATAAAATAGTTAATAAAAAATCAGCCTATAACATTGGGTCATAAAGCATGCGAATTTTAGTAAGGTTTTGACAAGTAATTAATATATTTGTTTCAGCATCAATGGGTGTCAATGAAACACGGTGGCATTCCCGTACAGCTCCATACTCAAGGTCCCTTACAGGACATTTAAAAGAAAGAGATGCGTAAGAACAATCATGACTTTTTTGAACTATTTAAAGGCAGTGTGCAAAATGAAAATAACTGAAATAATTTCACAAACCGAGAAGCCCAAGCTTTATGAAAAGGCTACATCCTTTATGTGGACAGACGAATATATTTCAAAGCAACTTTTAAATATTCACTTGAATCCTGATATTGACCTTGGAAGTAGAATTAAGTCAAGTATTGAAAAAACAGCTGATTGGATATTAGAAACACACAAAGACAAGCAAAGACTAAACATTCTTGACTTAGGTTGCGGCCCGGGACTCTACACTGAAATATTCGCAGGGAAAGGGCATCAGGTAACAGGGATAGACATTTCAAAAAACTCCATTGACTATGCTAAAAAGTCAGCGGAAGAAAAAAACTTAGATATAACCTACATAAATGCAAGTTATCTGGAGATTGACCTGGATCCTGATAAGTATGATCTGGTTGTATTGATATACACCGACCTGGGCGTATTGATACCGGATGAAAGGGGAAAGCTTTTGAAAATGATTTACCGGGTATTGAAAAGAGGAGGAACATTTATCTTTGATGTTCTGAAAGACAAGGATATTGAAAACAAAACATCACCTAAAACCTGGGAAGCAAACAATAGCGGTTTCTGGAAAGAATCTCCATATTTAGCGCTTTCGGAATCCTTTTTATATGAGGAAGAAAAAGTTATCCTTTTTCAACATAACATTATTGGCACAGCAGGAAATATTGAAACCTATCGATTTTGGACACATTTCTTTTCTCAAAACGATGTGCATAATATGCTCGAACCCCATAGTTTTATTGATGTACAATTTAGGGAAGATATTTTACCCAAAGGAGATAAATGGAATGGAGACAATGTGATCTTCACAATGACTTCAAAGTAATCCCAGTTATATTATAATTCTCATTTTTATTTCTTGATTAAAAAATAAAGTACTTTCGTTTTTCAACTTTAGTTAGCTTACTCATATGACAAAATTCTAAAGGGTAAGGATAATAGTAAAATCAAGAAAATGAGAATTTGTTTCTTAATGTACCCATGGGAAAATATGACCAAGGGCGATTCTACGCTTAGAATGATACACGAATGTGTTAAAAGAGGTCATTCTGTAGCGATGACAACTCCGGAAAGATTAGGAATTCGTGAAAGTGTTACAATGGCTAATTGTGAGGTATTTAAAAAAGATCAAAAAGTTTCTTCTAGCATTAATTCATTTCAGAAATAAGGTAGAAAAATATTGGAATAATCTTCCTCTGGCGGGTTTCGATGTTGTTTTTATGAGAGCCAATCCTCCATTAGATCCACTCGTGTTAAACTTTCTTGATTCAATTAAAGACGATGTATTTGTAATGAACGCAGTAAGAGGTTTAAGAGAAGCAAATAATAAAATTTATACCGCTGCTTATTATGATCCTGATCATGATTTTATACCGATTACGCATGTATCAAAAGATGTGAATTATTTAAAACAAATAATTGAAGAATCTGATCAGGAACAAATGATCATGAAACCCCTGGATGGATATGGTGGCAGAGGCGTCATAATCATTGAAAAATCGGCCTCAAAAAACATAAAATCATTTTGGATTTTTATGTTAATCAAAGTAGTCGTGATGGTAAATCACAATATGTTATTTTACAGGAATACATACCCGGATGCCGAAAAAGGCGATGTGCGGGTTTTTATGTTAAATGGTAGAACCGATTGGTGCTTTAAGAAGAATCCCTTCAAGCGGAGATATCCGATCAAACATAACTGCAGGAGGCAGTATTGCGAAACACAGGCTTACTAAAGAAGAGATTCGAATGTGTAGAATAATTGGTGAGAAATTAGTTCGTGACGGTTTATTTTTTGCCGGTCTTGACTTAATTGGAGGTAAATTAATTGAAGTAAATGTAATGAGCCCGGGAGCTATTACTGAGTACAACAGACTAAACAAAACCAAACTACAAGTTAAAATAATTGATTTTCTTGAAAAGATTGTGACGAAAGAAACCAGGCGTATGAAAGAAAAAATAAGCTGGATTCAATGATTATCGATTAAGGTATTTATGACAATAAAAGAAATTATCAATTCCATAAAAAGTGGAAAAACCTTCCATGCAGTAGCGGAGGATGGTTCGTTTACCATTAAAATAGACGATATGTGCCTTATGTATGTACGGCCATACATAATGGGAGTAATATCAGATATGAATTAGTAAATAAAATTGCGCTTGATGAATACGAGAGATGGTATGAAGAAGATCCTCATACAGCCGATTTTATTGCCTCCATGCCCATTACCTTGGTTGGAAACGACTCCCGTTTTGAATATGAATTGAACAGAGAAGATCCCATTTATGAAGAAGCATGGGGGAAAAAAATATGGAAAAAACCACTCTCCAAAAAAGATAAAAATACAAGTACTCAAAAACATGCCAATTATTACAGGGTAACCCATGCCCTTATCGAAAAACTGGAAAGCATGTTTGGTGCATCTTTGGTGTATGATGTACATTCATATAACCACAAAAGATGGGGAAGAGCTGTTCCTCTATTTCAATATTGGTATTGAATGTATCGATAATAAGAAGTATGCTTCCTTTATCGAAAATTGGAGACAGGAACTGGAGGTCATTCAACTGGAAGGAATTCAAGTTGAATCAAAATTTAATGATGTGTTTTATGGCAGGGGTTACAATCTTGAATACATCACTACAAATTTCAAAAACACCTTGGTTTTAGCCACAGAAATCAGCAAAATATATTGTGATGAGGAAACAGGGGAAATATACCCTCAGACCAATAAAAAGTATACAACGCAAAGTTTAAAAAGGCAATCTTAAACAATGCCAATTTATTTGCAAATGAGTTAACAAACTGGAAGTACAAGGATAAAAATATGCTCCTTGATAATTCCATTACAAAGAATGTTCAGAAAATAGATAACCAACTTTTTAAACTTCTAAAAAACTTCGAACTGCTTACTTATGTAAACCCAATAAATGTAGAATCGGAAAAGGAGCGGTTTTTCAAAAGTAAGTTTACCATAAATCCCAATTTTAAGTACAGGCCTATTAAAATCAATCCTTACGAACTTAAAAAGCAATTGCATTTAATTGATACCAGCCAAGATTGAGGATATAACAATTCGCCATCTTTATGAATCGGTAATTACAGCTTGTATTGATAAAATTAACTTATTGGCTTCATTAGGAACGAAAAATTTTTCTACAACTCATTACGCTATTTCGGAAGACCCGATAGCAACGATATCAGGAATGCTGAATACATACTTTTACTGCCCGATATAAAAGGAGAAGCAAAAAAAACACAACAATTTGGAATTGATGAAGCTAAAAATCCTTTTTGAGGAAACATTTAAGAAGTATGGCTTTAAGGGAAAAATAAAGATTGATAAAAGTGGGGTGTCTTCTGTATTGGTTTTAAATTCAACAAAGACTGTGGTACTTAAAGAAGGTTCAAAATTTTCAAAAATCGAATTACAATATTTAGCTGAACATGAGATTGGTGTGCATATGCTAACTACCATGAATGCGCTCCATAATAAGCTGAAAATTTTCAGTGTTGGCCTTCCTGTTAACACCAGAACCGGGGAAGGAATGGCTGTTTTATCTGAATATTTATCCGGCAACTTTAGCATGAAAAGATTACGTAAATTGGCTCTAAGGGTTATTGCGGTAGATATCATGTGTAATGGTGCCGATTTTAAAACCTGCTTTGCAACTATTGTAAATCAATATAAAGTTGATAAAAACACTGCATATAATATAGTAACAAGAGTTTATAGAGGTGGTGGTTTTACTAAAGATTATCTATACTTAAATGGATTTTCCAGGCTATTTAAATTCTGGCAAAATGGAAATGACATCACACCACTTTTAGTAGGTAAAACTTCAATGAGTTTTTACAATACTATTGTAGAAATGATCGATAGAAATATTGTTGAGAAACCTAAGTTCGTTACAAAGAGTTTCGAGAATCCCAAAACCGAAGAAAACAATGTCCTATTTGATTATATCTTAAGTGGATTAAAATAAACGTTTGCCAACAATATATAAATAGTATCAAGTATAGCACATAGCCAGCCCTCCTTCCATAACACCAGCTATACCTCACCGGAATATTTTATACCTTTATGAAAACCATGTTTATCCAGCGGCATAGCAGTGAAGGTTAGTGCCATTTATAATGAAAGGCATATGAATAAAAAAAAGATGAAAATAAATTTCAAGCAATCAAAAAAGGACCCTCTTTAGGTTATACTGACAATCTTCCGAAAAGAGAAATGTGGAAGGAAATAGCCAAAGAACAAAATGGTGATTTTAAAATAAAATCTAGTGCTGGTCATGAACTTGAGATTCACAACATTTCTATTCCTTACAAAAAGTGGACTATTGAGATTTCGGTTTCAGACACTCGTCCATTAAAATTCCATGTTTCTTTTTCTTCGCTTCAGGATTTCAAATTATCTATCTCCTGGGATGATTTTATTGAAAGAATAATTAAAAGATTTAGCAAAGCTGAGATTGAATTAGGTTGGAAAGAGTTTGATAAGCATTACGTGATTAAAAGTAATCGGTCGGACTTCGTAAAAAAGATGTTCACTAAAGAGATTCAAAGAATAATGCTCAAACACAATGTTTATTCTGTTTCCTATCAGACAAAAAAGAAAACAAATAAAGCAGAACTGATAGGTGTGATTCAAAGGCAAGCTGGCGAGAAAGGCATGAATGTTGAATTGATTGAAATGTTTAAACAGTTAATAGACAATATTGAGAGATTAAGAATAATAAAATAACAGGTGCTAACAAAAGGTAAATTCCTCCCCCTCCGAAACCCTCCCCATGTAAGCCAAATTTCTTCGAACCAACGAATTCGAGGGGAGGGCAATATTTTTGCTTAACCTTCCCACCCCGGGTTTCACCCGGGGCTACAATTATTCGACCCCTCCGGGGTCAATAACTTTTATAACCTTTTAAGGAAAGTTGGTCTACACTTCCGTAACACTAGCTATACATCATGAGATATTTTCGTATTTTTATACAAACCCAGAAGCTAAGGTGTCATTGCAGCGGCCGTTATGAGGCAAGGGAAAAGACCAACGATTAAATAACAAGCAGAAAAAAATGGAATCTAAAGTACTATCAGACGAATCTGTAATACCAAATGAAGACTTGATATTTTCAATTATTGGAGATAAGGACTTAATTTGGCAACAAACAATGTCCTATATATACGATAATAATAATGAAATATCGGAAGTATGGAGGTATTATAATGATGGAAAAAGCTGGTTATTCAGGACCATAAAAAAGAAAAAGACGATATTCTGGATCAGGATCCTGGATGATACATTTAGAATTGCCTTCTGGTTTGCTGATAGACTAGAACCAATTATCCTTCAAAGTGATTTGCCAGATAGTATTAAAGAAGAATATCGAAATGCAAAGAGATTTAACAAGTCACGGAGTATATTTATTGACGTACAGGACTCGAAAGATTTTGAAAACATTAAGATACTGATAGACTTGAAAATCAATAACTAACATGCGGCGTGTCAATTGCTGCTAATCCTGAGAGTAAGATCATGACGAATTAATAAAAGAACCTATATCCTAATTAGATACAGACATAAACTAACGAATACTAAGTGACTAAGAGATCCCAGAAACTGTTCATGTGGCTCGGGGCAATAATCGGGCTGATTATCGTGATGATCCTGCTTGATGTTGTTGTACTGGCGACGCCAGGACTGTTTTTCCCGGAGGAGAAGCAATACAGATCCATCACCGTTTACACTGAAACGCCAATGGGACCTGAGATCGATTCCATCATGGATGAGGTGTTTGAGCGGCTTGATGCAGTTCCGATCTATGATCCTGAAAAGAAGTATAATCTCTGTCTGTGTTCCACCCAGGATAAGTTCACATTCTTCGCCCGGCTGACCGTTCGGGCCAACCGTATTATGGGATTCAGTCTTCTTGGAAGCGCTTATGTAAATGGCGATTTCATTAAGGAACTAGCCGTGAGAACGGGTGGGCAACCCAAATATCTGACCCGTGAAGGAAGTATTGTCCATGTAGCTGTCCACGAACTCATGCATGGGTATATAACCGATGCTTACGGAAGTATTGCCGCCAGATCCCTCCCTGTATGGAAGGTCGAGGGATACTGTGAATATGGGGTCAACCAATTCGTTGCACCCCGCGACAGCGGTTACACAATTCCTGAGCGGATCGACATATACCTTGACGACTCCAGGTGGAACTCTACCGCAGAGGTACACCGGCCTCACTATATATGGGGGCTGATGATGGAATATCTAATTAACGTCAGGGGGATGAGCTTTGAGCAAGTCATGGCTGATAGCGTGACCAAAGATGATGTCTACAAGGATATAATGGATTGGCGAGAATCGATTAGCGATAATAAGGCACACACCCTTGCCGCGTTCCAATGAACCAATTATAAATCACAGTAATAAATAATGAAGATGAGGAATACCTAAAAGTTCTCTTAGAAGGGTACCTACTATTATATGGTGAAGTAAACATATGCCATACAATGAGCATACACATTCTGACCCACAATTTTATTACCTTTGATTTCCTGTCTCAAACCGAGGTACAATTAAACAATTGATATATTAATTATGAAAAAGTTGATCTTTCTTCCGTTTTTTTTGCTAGTCGTAAATATTCTTGCCCAGGAAAACCTTACTTACAAGCAACCACCTGCAGAAATACTTGAACTAGTAGATGTTGAGCGAGCTCCAGGAGTATATATAGATGATAATAAGGAATACATGTTGCTCGTGTACCGTGACGCTTACAAGTCGATTGAAGAATTGTCGCAACAGGAAATGCGTCTGGCGGGCCTGCGAATTGATCCAAAGACCAATATCGGAAGCAGGACTACCTATTACAATAACATCAGGATAAAACATCTCCAGGATAAGGAGTTTGTCATTAAGGATGTTGTTGGCATGCCACCGAACCCAAGGTTAGCCAATCTTTCTTATTCCCCCGACCAAAAGCTCATGGCAATGACCAATACAACCGTGGATGGTGTTGAACTATGGCTACTCGATATAGTGGACGCATCCATGAAGAAGCTTAGCGGGCCAAATATCAATGCAAATATGCGCAGTGTGATCAACTGGTTTGAGGATAGCAAATACTTGCTGGTGAAATTCGTACCTGCCAGGCGTAAGGAGTTGATAAATACTAGTAATGCCATACCCACAGGCCCAACTGTTTCTGTGAATGATGGTAAAAAAGCTCAAAACAGAACTTACCAGGACCTCCTGAAAAATAAGAATGATGAGTTTAACTTTGAACAGCTCGCCCTCTCCGAACTATACAGGGTTTTTATCGATGGGGAAAAGGAACTATGGCTCGAAAGCGATATGTACGCCGGTATCAGCTTCTCGCCTGATGGCATGTACGTGATGGTTAACACCATATCCAGGCCATTTTCATATCTCGTCCCTTATTATCGGTTCCCATCAAAAACCACCATTTTTACTAGTAATGCGGAATTTATTGAGACCGTATTGGAAGTTCCGCTGATCGAAGACCTCCCGAAGGGATTTATGGCAGAAAGGAAAGGAAAACGCGATTTCAGCTGGCGTAGCGACAAACCTGCAACACTTGTATATGCAGAGGTTCTTGATGAAGGAGATCCTGAGAATGAGGTTGAATATCGTGATGAGGTTTTTGAACTCAATGAGCCATTCAACGGTACACCACGCAGCATAATGAAAACAATTAACCGCTATAGTGGCATTAGCTGGGGTGATGATAATACTGCGATCGCATATGACTACTGGTGGAATACCCGCAATACAAAGACCTATGTTTTTGACCCTTCAGATCCAGGAAAAGAACCGAAGATCCTTTTCGATCGGAATTACCAGGACGTATATAGCAATCCGGGAAGTTTCGTGAACAAACGGAACGAATACGGGTCATATGTTCTTGACCTCCACAAAGGCTATGCTTATCTCACCGGTCCCGGATATACAAAAGAGGGGCAATTCCCTTTTGTTGACAAGATCAGGCTCGAAGATGGAGAAAAGCAGCGCTTATATACCTCACCCTATACAGATAAAAGAGAGTCGATCTCCGATTTTGATGTGAAAGCATCAGAATTGCTTGTGCGGATAGAAGCTCCAACGGAATATCCGAACTATTATTTAAAAAGTCTGAAAAACAAAAAAATTCAGCAGATCACATTTTTTGAGAACCCCTTCAAAGCCCTTGAAAGTGTCGAGAAAGAAGTGATAAAATATGAACGGGAAGATGGTGTGGAGCTCTCAGGCACCCTGTACCTGCCTGTAGGCTACGATAAGGAGAAAAGTGAAAAGATGCCTATGATCTTGTGGGCATATCCCACTGAATACAAGGATAAGTCAACAGCCGGACAGAACACCAAGAATCCAAATGCCTTTACCTATCCCTACTATGGATCACCGGTATATTGGGTCACCAGGGGATATGTAGTCCTCGACAATGCTTCTTTTCCAATAATTGGTGAAGGTGATGAAGAACCAAATGATTCCTTCATACCCCAACTCGTGGCTAATGCCAAAGCAGCGATCGATGCTGTTGATAAACTGGGCTATATCGACCCTAACAGGATTGCCGTTGGCGGACACAGCTATGGTGCCTTTATGGTAGCCAACCTTCTGTCGCATTCCGACCTCTTCGCTGCCGGGATAGCCCGTAGTGGTGCCTACAATCGTACGCTTACACCCTTCGGATTTCAAAGCGAAGAACGCTATTACTGGGATGCTCCAGAGATATATTATAATATGTCGCCCTTCATGCATGCCGATGAAATGAAGTACCCCCTCTTGCTTATACATGGAGAGGCCGACAACAACTCCGGCACCTATCCCATGCAGAGTGAACGTTATTTTAATGCATTGAAAGGGCTGGGTGCTACGGTCAGGCTCGTTATCCTGCCAAAGGAAAGTCATGGCTATAGTGCAAAAGAAAGCGTACTGCACCTCCTGTGGGAACAGGATGAGTGGTTGGAAAAGTACGTAAAGAACAGGGAATAACCACAGCGCCATAAGGCTCACACCCAAACCATCTTCTTGCACCCTGTACCCAGCACCCTGCACCTAATAATAAATTCCCTATTTTTGCACCCCAACTTCAAGCATCATGATCCGCATCGAAGAAGCATATAAACTGGTTACAGGAGCTGTGGAACCAATGGGTACCGAAAGGGTTGATATCACAGCATCCCTTTATCGTGTATTGGCAGAAGACATTGTTTCTGATGTAGATATGCCTCCCTTCGATAAGTCGGCCATGGATGGATACGCCTGTAAAGCGGAAGATCTTGAAAAACCATTGGTGGTCATTGAAACCATCCCCGCCGGGAAAGCTCCCGAAAAGAAAGTTGAAAAAGGCCAATGCTCCGAGATCATGACAGGAGCACCCTTGCCAGAAGGTGCTGATTGTGTGATCAAAGTAGAGGATACTGAGCTGGATAAGGATGGGAAAGTAATCTTCAAGGGAAAAGCAGGCAAATCAAACATTGCATACCAGGCAGAAGATGTTACAAAAGGAGATGTGCTCATCGCAAAAGGAACATTTATTGAGCCCCAGCATATTGCCATACTTGCAGCTACCGGTTATGCCAGGCCTTTGGTAGCCATAAGACCGGAGGTTGCCATTATATCAACAGGGGATGAGATCGTGGAACCGGATCAAGACCCGGGCATCTCCAAGATCCGGAACAGCAACTCCTATCAGCTGATCGGGCAGGTACAGAAGTGCGGTGCCACAGCAGATTATATGGGCATTGCCCGAGACATTGAGCAGGCAACTTATGATATGATCCACATGGCTTTGAAGAATCATGATGTGGTCATCCTTACTGGTGGCATTTCCATGGGGCAATTTGATTTTATTCCAAAGGTATTTGAAAGGCTGGGGGTTGAGGTACTCTTCAAAACACTGGCGGTACAACCCGGAAAACCTACACTATTTGGAAAGCTCGGGAACAAAAGGATCTTCGGCCTTCCCGGAAACCCGGTATCGGCATTTAATACATTCGAACTGCTTGTCAGGCCATACCTTCGCTTAAGCATGGGCGCAGAAACAGGTTGGAGCATAATAAAACTCCCATTGGGGGCCAGCTATACAAGAAAAAAATCCGACAGGGATTCCTTCATTCCGGTAACGATAAAAGATGGAAGGATTTTCCCGAAGGATTATCATGGTTCTGCGCATATCCAGGCACTAACCACAGCCGATGGATTTATCATGGTTCCATACGGTACAACTAAACTTGAAGAAGGGACATCAGTAGATGTTAGACAGATATAACAGAAAGATCAATTACCTCAGGGTATCGGTCACCGATCGCTGTAACCTGCGATGTGGGTATTGCATGCCGGAGGACGGCATCAGATTGCTGACCCACCAGGATATCCTGAGCTATGATGAGATCACTGAAGTGGTTAAGGCTGCCGTTAATCTGGGTGTTGACAAAGTCAGGATCACAGGTGGGGAACCCCTTGTCAGGAAAGGAATCACAGAACTGGTGAAAATGATTGCAGCTATCCCCGGAATTCTCGACCTGGGCATGACCACCAACGGCATCATGCTTCCCAAATTTGCCGCTGAGCTGAAAGCTTCAGGCCTTCAGCGGGTGAACATCAGCCTGGACACCATAGATCCAGAAAAATATAAAGCTGTAACACGTGTAGGAAGTTTGCATGATGCGCTGAAGGGCATTGATGCCGCCATTGAAGCCGGGCTTATGCCCATCAAACTCAATTGTGTGGTGAAGGAGAATGGCTTTGAACCGGAAGCACAGCGTGTGAAAGCATTTGCAGATAATAAGGGACTTGAAGTCAGGTTTATCCCCATGATGAACTTGCAGGAAGGCACTTTTGGTGAGGTGATCGGCGGCTCCGGCGGACATTGTGCCAGCTGCAACCGCTTGCGCCTTACGCCCAATGGAATGATAAAACCCTGTCTGTTCAGCGACCAGTCCTATAGTGTAAGAGAACTTGGAGCAAAACAAGCACTGCTCCAGGCAGTAAATAATAAACCAAAGTGTGGCTCCAGTAGTCAGAAGAGCAGTTTCTATAATATAGGAGGATAGGGGGAAATCTGATATTTGAACTTTGAAATCTGAACTTTGAACCAGTAACCAGTGACCAGTGACCAATAACCAGTAACCAGTAACCAGCAACCAGCAACTATGAGCAAACTTTCACATACCGACGACAAAGGAAAAGCCAGGATGGTAGATGTGGGTGCTAAGCCTGATCAGCAGCGTACAGCTGTTGCCGAAGGCCATATCCGATTATCAATTGAAACAATCAAGCTCATCCGAGATAATGAGATCAAAAAAGGTGATGTGCTGACGGTAGCTGAGATTGCGGGCATTCAGGCAGCCAAGAAAACCAGTGAACTTATCCCGCTTTGCCATCCCTTAGCACTCACAAAAGTGAAGGTGGATGCAGAGATCGTTGCTGATGGGGTTCTGGTAAGAGGAGAAGCCAGGTGCATTGGCCAGACTGGTGTTGAAATGGAAGCCCTGACTGCCGTCCATATTGCCCTCTTGACCATTTATGACATGTGCAAGGCCGTTGACAAGGAGATGCTGATTGGAAATATCAGGCTCGTTGAGAAAACAAAAACCGATCTTTAACGTTTTTGTATGCGAATGAAATTACGTTGGACACTGATCTTATTTTGCCTCTTGTTTCCTGCAGTGCTTACTGCACAGGTAAACATTTCCCATTTTATGCATTCAGGCCGCTATGAGCTCAGCCAGGCCAATTATGCAGAATCTATCAAGAAGTTCAACATAGTTATCACCTATAAACCTGACCTTTTCGAACCATACTTCTTACGTGGCATTGCCAAGCTCTACCTGGGTGATTACAAAGGAGCTGAGTATGATCTGAGCATGGCGGTGACCATCCACCCCCTGTATTCTCATGCTTATCATTACAGGGCCATTGCCCGGGCACAAATGTATAATTACACCAATGCCCTGCATGATTTTCATAAAGCGCTGGAGATTGACCCCTTCAATCCCGAAATATATATCGACCGGGGGCTTACCAGGATCAATATGCGTGCTTACAGGGCTGCCATCGAAGACCTTGACGAGGCAATGAAATATGATAAAACCATCCCCAATGCATATCTATACCGGGCTGTTGCCAAGAGTTACCTGGAGGAGAATGAGAGTGCAATTGAAGACTGTAACAAGACCCTGATGCTTGATTATTTCAACACCGAAGCATATCTCAAGCGGGGCCAGATCTATTATGAAACCAAAGAATATGAAAAGGCCATAGAAGATTTTGAGCAAATCCTGGACCTTGATGCAGGAAATTCCATTGCCATTTTTCATCGTGGCCTTACCCGAATCAGCATGGGTGATACCATTGGTGCCTTGCGCGATTTTGACAAGGTGATCCGGGATAATCCATATAATGCCCTCACCTATTACAACCGGGCCTGGCTCAAGGCCAGCATCGAAGATTATGAAGGGTCGCTGCGCGATTATAATATGGTAATCGGGATTAATCCCAATAATGTTTATGCCTATTATGGAAGGGCATACATATACCAGATCACGGAGCAAGATGAAGAAGCCATCGCCGATTATACAAAATGCATTGAGCTGTTCCCTGATTTTGCTGGAGCCTACCTTCAACGATCACAATCCAGGCAGCGCCTGAATGATCCCCTGGGTGCCCAGCAGGATAGCGACAAGGCATTCGAGATCATTAACATGCTGAACGATGGAGAAGGATCAACAGAATCGCTGATGCGGACTTATGCCGATTCAAACTATTTCCAGAAGCTGATCGCTTTTGAGTCGGATTTCAACTCGGGTAACAAGACCGGCGAGCTGAACAGGGCTTTTGAAGGAATTGAACTCCAGCCCAACTTGATTGTTCAATTTGTCACCAAAGACAAAGATTTTGTGCAAAAAAAACGAGAAGGGTATACTGTTACGGAAATTACTGAATACACCATATCCAATGATGAAGACCTGACCTTCGCCATTATGAATGTTGACATTACAGAAAATGCTGATCAATTACGCCATCACCTCAGCATTGCAGACAGTTTGCTAAGCAATAACTCTTCTGATTACATAGGTCATTTTCTGAAAGGTGTGGTGAACGGCATGGCTCATAATTACACCAATTCTCTGGAAGCCTATGACAATGCGATCACGCTTTTCCCAAAGTTTGTTTTTGCCTATTTCAACCGGGCCAATACCCGTTATGAACTGGAGGAATACTTATACAATGAAAGTGTATATACAGATAATGTGACCATCACCTGGGACAAGATGCCTGCCCCTGCTGAAGAAGATGTGATAAAAGAGCCAGACTTCAGAGCTGTAATGATGGACTATGACCGGGTTATTGAACTGAGGCCCGGATTGTCATTTGCATGGTTTAACAGGGGCAATATCCGTAACCGGATGAAAGATTATAACAGTGCTATCCTTGATTATTCGCAGGCCATTCACCTGGACCCCGAACTCGCGGAAGCATGGTTCAACAGGGGGCTGACCTTTATTTATCTCGATCAGCTTGACAATGGCTGCGGTGACCTCAGCAAAGCCGGTGAGCTGGGCATCAAAAGTGCTTATGGAGTGATCAAACGCTTCTGCTATAAATAAGTACTCCCTACTTTCTAATAATAATACTCAGGATTAAAATGCTCTGTTGCAATTAGTCCGAAGGCAAAAATCACGACCAGCATTATCACAAAAAATATGATACCTATTAGGGTCATGATCCCGGTGATAGTAAAATAGAGCTTCAGCTGATTCAATGATTTAATAAAACTATATTTATCTCCATTGAAATAGGCTTGCTCGGAGGAGGAGCCAGCCTGATATAGCACAACTCCCATCCAAATAGGAAGCCAGGCTATAATAATACCGAAAAGTGATAATACCAGAAAGACTCCATTAATGATATTTAAAACACCAAGTAGTTTTAACCAGCCACGGGCCTGATAAATAGGAATACTGACTTCTTTGATCAAATTAGCCTGATCATTGTTCGATTGTTCCATGGTAAAGAGATTTAATTAAATTTGTAAGTGGGTTAAACGCAGCATACTGGCTGTAGAACAAATATATGAATCTGAACAAGATATTCAAAATAAAACAATGAGTATTGAAGCAAAAAACATCAACATTATCTCTGTAAACATCTCTGAAGCAAAGGGTACTGTGAAGAAAGCCGTGAGTGAGATCCATGTGAACGAATTTGGTGTTGACGGCGATGCCCATTCCGGCAAATGGCACAGACAGGTAAGTTTGCTCGGCAAGGAGAGTTTTAAAGAGTTTTCCAAGCAAGCAGGTAGAGAGATATTATATGGTGAATTTGCAGAGAACATTACAACAGAGGGGATGCTGCTGTACAAAGCTTCTCCCCTCGACAGATTTTTCTGTGATAATGTGGTGTTGGAAGTAACCCAGATCGGCAAAAAGTGCCATGGGGATAACTGCGCCATCTTTCGTGAAGTTGGAAATTGTGTTATGCCAAAAGAAGGGATATTTTGTCGCGTACTTGGAACGGGTGACCTGAAAGCCGGCGACCAGCTTGAGTACATTCCAAAAGTTTACAGTGCTATTGTAATCACACTTAGCGACCGTGCCTATGCGGGTGAATATGAAGACCGCAGCGGACCCAGGCTGTCTGAACTCCTGGTTGAGTTCTTCGATGGCCAAAAATGGCTGTTTGATATTGAAAATATCCTGATCCCTGATGATGAGCAGGCTCTGAGTGCCTTGCTCCTGGATGCAGTGGAGCAAGGGGTTGATTTTATTTTCACTACAGGGGGAACCGGCATAGGCCCCAGGGATATCAGCCCTGAAGTTGTCAGCAGCGTTATCCAAAAAGAAATTCCGGGCATCATGGAAATGATCAGGATGAAATACGGGATGGAAAAACCCAATGCCCTGCTCAGTCGCGCTGTGGCAGGGGCAGCAGAAAAGACCCTGATATTCGCACTTCCCGGAAGCGTAAAGGCAGTGAATGAATATATGGAAGAGATAAGCAAATCTATGAAACATATGGTGTATATGTTGCATGGACTTGATGCGCATTAGGCGTTGGGCTTTGGGCATTAGGCAATAGGCAGTAACCAGAAACCAGTAACCAGTAACCAGTAACCAGTTACCAGTAACCAGTAATATGACACGAGACAAAGCAATAGAGTTACTTAATCAGTACATTCAGAATGATAGGATGAAGAACCACTGCTATGCTTCGGAAGCGGTTTTGAGGGCCTTGGCAGAAAAACTGGGTCGTGATCCCGATCAATGGGGGATCGCAGGGCTTTTGCACGATATCGATGTGGAGATCACTGATGCAGACCCCAGGCGGCATGGACTCGAAGGACTTCCTATCCTGGAAGCAGCAGGCATGGACGCTGAAAGCATTGAAGCCATCAAAATGCATAATGAGGAAGCCACGGGGATTCCCAGAAACAAGGAGTATCACCATGCCCTGGCTGCCGGAGAAACGATCACCGGCCTGATCGTGGCTACCACACTCGTCTATCCTGATAAAAAGCTGGCCAGTGTTAAGCCAAAATCAGTTGTGAAACGCATGAAAGCAAAAGCTTTTGCAGCTTCAGTAAATCGAGATACGATCCGTGAATGTGAAAAGATAGGTATCCCCTTGCCTGAATTCGCCGAAATAGCTATTATTGCGATGAGGGGGATTAGTGATGAGATTGGGTTATAGAAGGAACTCTGAAATCTGATATCTGAAATCTGATATCTGAACTTTGAACTAGTAACCAGTGACGAGTAACCAGTAACCATCGACCAGCAACCAGTAACCAGCGACCAGCAACCAGTAACCAGCGACCAGCGACCAACGACCAGTAACCAACAACCAGTAACCAGCGACCAGCGACCAGCAACCAGTAACCAGCAACCAGCAACCAGTAACCAGCGACCAGCAACCAGTAACCAGCGACCAGCAACCAGTAACCAGTGACCAGCAACCAGTGACCAGCAACCAGCAACCAGTAACCAGTAACCAGTGACCAGAATCCAGCAGCAATATAACGACATCTCTGTTCTTTACGATTTATTGTCGGAGGGAGATGATGGGATGCTTTACTTCCGACTTTATGTGGAAAAGGAACTGGAAGGTCTTCCCAAAGGATCCTCGATTCTTGATTGCTCCTGTGGCACAGGGAACCATGCCATCTGGTTTGCCCGTCAGGGATTTAAGGTTTCTGCTTCAGATATTAGTGAAGGGATGATTGCCTGTTCAAAAGACAAGGCTGAGAAAGAGGGTGTCAAAGTCAATTTCTTCAGAAGCAGTTGGGAGGAACTCCCTGTAAAAACTACTGAGCTCTTCGACCTGGTGGTATGCCCGGGAAATTCTCTTTCCCACCTGCATAGCATGGAAATGATGCAACAATCACTTCTTGCAATAAGGAAAATAGTGAAGCCCGGTGGAAGCTTTTTCTTCGATCTCAGGAACTGGGAAAGGACCTTTGAAGAAAATAACTTGCCTGAGCAGGAATTCCAGGTAAAAAGCAAAAACTGCGTTTACGATGTAAAATACAGCTATAAAATCAACGGATGGAATACAAGATGCGAAATGTTTGTCGATATCCGTACAGCAGAAGAAAAGGAATATACCCAATACGCTTTCGACTTCTTTCCATTTGGTTATTACCAGATATATGAAGCCCTGCTGGAAGCAGGTTTTGAAGATGTTGAGCGCGGATTTTTCCCTAGTGAGGAGTATTATTTTGCATCAGCCAGGTAGGTCCTCAAACCGGTCCTTCGTCATTCGTTACACTCATTTCCTCAGGATGACAATTTTTATCTACAAACTTGATCAAGGAAATTGTCATCCCGAAAAGCGAACGGAGTGAGCAACGAGGGACCGGTTTGAAGTGTAACAGACGTTATTAACATGCACTTGATGAAAAAATTCGGTCAGCATGCCTAAAATCAGAAACATTCAAGCTATTTTTGTAACAATGATCAACCAAATCCTCCACCGGCTCAACAATAAGTACTTCATCACCATCCTCGTTTTTGGTATCTGGATGCTATTTCTGGATAATAACAATTTTATTGCACAGTTCAGGCTGAACCAAACGCTTCATGAGCTGGAAATGGAAAAAGAATATTACCTGACGGAAATTGATAAAGACCAGCGGGCCACCTATGAGCTGATGACCGATACCATTACACTGGAAAAATTCGGAAGAGAGCAATACCTTATGAAACGTGATAATGAGGACATTTACCTGATCGTAGATGAAAGCGAATAAGGGATTTTCTTGACAGATATCTAGTGTTTTGTATATTTACAAACTGAAGTGCCTAAAGTACTTGGAGTACTTGAAGTTACCCGGCATCCAGCATCCGGAAGCCTAAACCAAATTATCTATGACTCAAAGAACATACCCTGAATCTGTTCAAAATTGTGTTAAACGATGCAGGCGTGTTGCACGTACTGCTCTGGTAGTGGTGACCCTGTTCTGGATCATCTTCGGCATTGCCACCGGATTTCAGAATGAGGGCGGAATTAGCTCTATTTTTGACAACTATATGAACATCCTTCCATGGGTGGCGATCATTGTTCTGTGGTTTGTAGCCTGGAGATGGGAGATCATCGGAGGCCTACTGATCATTGCCTTTAGCGTTTATATGGCATTCTATCTCAATGTTTTTGAGGGGAGCTCCACGGAAGGACTGATGATCATTACACCCTTAGCCATGACTGGATTCATGTTCGTATTTATCGGATTCAGAATATGGGCAGCAAAGAGAACTGAAGCTGCGCAATAAAAAACAATCTGAATATTTTAAAAACCGTAATTGGTCTCATCACGGAGGAAATGTCCTATTTCCTTGAAGATACTATCGAAAGATTTATCTACTTTTTCTGATACTTCAGGGTCCTTGCTTAAAGGAAACGGATTTTCATGTGAATATTGGAATGGAAAGTCGAGTCGGTTAACCCATACCCCTGAGTCATGAAAATTATCCATGATGTGTTCGTCAGGAAATACCTCATCATCTTTCAGGGCATACACCAGAAGGCGGTCATTGAAATCTGAAAATACCGATTCTCTGAGGTTCTTGAAGTATTCTGGCGAAAGCATGGCCATGAATGCCCTGGCAACATTTTTCACTTCCATCACCTTCACATAGGATTTCAAGGTTTTTCTTCTCCAGGTGTCCTGGTTCAGGTAGTAAGTTCGCAATTGCTCAAATGCCTGCTGATCTAAAATAAAACGGGAAATACCATTTATGTGACTGAATACTGATCCGCCGGCAAACAGCACAAATCGTGATTTATCGAATATGCCATTGGGGTTGGCGATCATCAGCACCTGTGATAAAAAAGCTCCGATAGAATACCCAAAGAAGTGGATCTCAGTTTCTTCTTTGAATACCGGGTGTTTACCGGAGCTGATATGATTTACCAAATTGAGGAGATCCATAATACTTTGATAACCCGACAATGCAAAGCGTTCCGGCATATTGTCGAGCCGCTCACTGATTGCTGCATTGGCAAAAGATGAACATCGCTGATCACTATATTTTTCTTCCCTGAGGTGACTGAGACCTGTCATTGTCCTTGGATTGATCCAGGCGGAAGGAGTACGGTTCATATGAAAGCTAATAGGGAAAAGAACCACTGCATGCCCGGTCCGCAAAACCAGTTCTCGTGCCCAGGTCAGGTACTTATCCCAGCTCTTCTCATTTAGCCCGTGCAAGAGAATAATGGCCCTGTTGGTCTGCTTGTATCCCTCCGGGAGAAATACAGGGTAACGAAAATCCTTGTTTTCACTGATCTCACAATCAGCAAGCCCACTGAGAAAATCCTTTTCAATGTTTGGAATTTTCGACAATCCCGGAAGGTGTTTTGTACAATCGGAACTGAAATTAAAAGTACGGTAGTTGATCCCAGTGCCTTTCATCATTGCATCATCTTTGTCGAGCGAAAATGCCTTCCCTAAGATGTCGTAATTATTGGTGTATCCCATAATTGTATATTCATTTGCTATTACAAAATTCAGGATTAACACGGCCTAAAGCAAAAAATAGGTATCTGGGCATCTGTCAGGTGACGAAATGCAGAATAGAGGGGTGAAATCCCGTCCTGAGGGGTGAATTTTAAATGACTTTATGCAGCAGAAAACAGGAATCACATGGAAGTTTTGCCTATATTTGCAGAAATAAGGCATGCATGCAATTCTTCGAGAAACCTATTCCTGATTACCTTAATCGCAAAGGAAACATTGTAAGGCTTATACTGTTCACAGCGGCTTTTGCACTTGCCTTTATCAATATCTATGCGCCCTTTGGGGCTGATTCCTACCTAAACCTAGGTGGGATCCGCCTATTTCTCTATTCCAGTTTCGTCATTCTCACCGGTATGCTGGTGGTGGTGGTCAGCCGGGTGATCATGTATCACTTTAACAAGTGGAAGCCCCTGAATTACTGGCGCTATATTGTGTGGGTAATAGCCGAGATCCTGGTTATGGCCTTCGTTTACTGCATCTACGTGAAATTCATACTGGCGGATGAAAGGGATTTTATGGAGATATTCAATGCCAGCATCAAAAATACTTCCCTGATCATCCTACTCCCCTATATCATTTTGTGGCTTTTCTTTTCATGGCAGGATAATGCAAAACGTCTGCAGGAGTTGGAGGGAAAAGATCATTCACATGCAAGGCCATCCGGTGGTATGATCCCTTTCAGGGATGAGAAAGGCACCCTGCGTTTATCTGTGCAGCAGGAAGATCTCCTGTACCTGGAAGCAGCAGACAATTATGTTTCGGTTCATTATCTGCATCGCGATAAACTGCAACGCTTCATGGTCAGAAATTCAATAAAGAATTATGAAGAGCAGTTCAAAGACAGCAACATCGTTCGTTGTCACCGCTCATTCATGGTGAACCTGGATAAGGTGGATATCATCCGGAAAGAAAAAGATGGGCTGCACCTTGAGCTTGATACAGATCCATTGGTATCATTGCTCGTATCCAAAACATATGTACAAACTGTTATGGAAGCTTTTTCAAAGATATCACCACTGGATAAGTGAAACCTGAGTCCTATATGAATCTTACTTTTAGAAAACCGGGAATTCTTGTGTTGATCCTGCTGATGCTGTGTGTAGGCACCAATGCTCAGAAAATATTGAAAGCAGGCTTCGACGCCAATGAATATGCAAAACTGCTGGGAATGACCGACAAAATTCCGGAGCCAGTTGATGTAAATTCCTTGCGAGTTCCTGTACCCTCAGGATATAAGCATGTTTATCGCTCACATGCAAGCGGGCTCGATAATCGCTGGGATCTTTTTATCAGCGAAGATAATATTGGGATAATCGAGGTCCGTGGGACTACGTCAAAAACAAGATCATGGCTGGAAAACTTTTACGCTGCTCAGGTTCCGGCTACAGGTAGTTTGCAGATAGGGGAAAATGAAAAGTTTAATTATAAGCTGGCGGAAGATCCTCAAGCGTCAGTGCATGCAGGATGGCTCACTGGCCTTGCCAGTATGATACCTTCTATCATTGATAATATCAACGAATATTATGCAAAAGGGGTGAAGGAATTCCTCCTGATGGGTCACAGCCAGGGTGGCGCCATCGTTTTCCTGCTTGATTCTTACTTGCACTACGATTTGTACGACCTGATCCCCGATGATATTATCTTCAAAACCTATAACAGCGCTGCACCAAAGCCAGGAAACCTCTATTATGCTTACGACTATGACTTTATTAACCGAGGCGGATGGGCTTTTCGCGTCGTGAATAATATAGACTGGGTGCCGGAAACACCCATTTCTGTCCAAACCCTGGAAGATTTCAACGAAGTAAATCCATTTACCGACATGGAAACCTTTACTGCCTCGATGGGCTGGCTTGAGAAAGTGGTGATGAAAGCTGTATTCAGGAAAACGGATCGTTCCTTGCGAAAAGCCCGCAACCGTCTCTTAAAATACCTGGGATTTAAGGTGTTTGGCTTTGTAGAGGATTATATGGATGGCATGGTAGAACCTGCATATGCGCCGTCAATGAACTATATGCCTGCTGGAACAGCCATTATCCTGCCGGCAACTGAACGCTACTATCAGCAATATGTCCCTCATGCGAGGCAGGATGTTTTCAAGCACCATGTAGCAAGAGCATATTATTTTCTGCTTAAGGAGCACTATCCATTAAAACCCTAAATTCTAAGCTCTAAATTCTAAACAAGCTAGAAATTCAAATGCTTCAAATTCCAACTTACGTCACCCCCAAAATCCCCCTCTTCCCTCTCCCGAATGCTCGGGATCGGGACAGGCACTAAAAGCAAAGTGTACTTGCAAGTTTGGAACTTTGAATTTGGAGAATTAAATATTGTTTCGAATTTAGATTTTAGGATTTAGGATTTAAACCATTTATGGTTACTAACATCCAACTGACGTACATCATATCAAGTAGAGTAAAATGTATGAATTAAATGATTAAATTTGCAGGACTCAAAAATTTCCGGCTTATGATGTCGTTAAGCTGTTAACTAAACTACATACATTGGAAAGATTCTATCACACCCTGAATATAGCTATAGATGCTGTTCTGGCCAATAAGTTCAGATCAATCCTCACAGCCCTGGGGATCATCTTTGGCGTTGCTGCGGTAATCGCCATGATGGCCATTGGTAATGGAGCCCGGCAGGAGATCCTTGAACAGATTAAAATGGTTGGGGTAAACAACATCATGATCACCCCGATACTCGATAATTCCGCAGCTGAAGGCGAAGAAGGAGATGACAGTAAAACCATGCAAGGGAAGTACTCACCTGGTTTAACGTTGAAAGATGCCAGAAGTATCATGGAAATCATCCCCACTGTGGTATGTGTGAGCCCGGAAGTGACCTACGAAACCTATATAATTAAAGGCAACACCCGTAAAAAAGCCACTTTGAAAGGTGTTACGCCCGATTTCTTCAAGGTTTACAATCTCCCATTGCAGGAAGGGGAGATGTTCAACAACATGCAGCTGGAGAACGGGAGCCCGGTTTGTATTATAGGACCTACCATTAAGTCCAGGTTTTTCCCTGCTGAAAATCCCCTCGGCAAATACATCAAGTGCGGTAACATCTGGCTCAAGGTGGTTGGGATCCTCGAAAGTATGAAGATGGCCTCCGGCACTTCAGAAGACCTTGGGATCAGCGACTATAACAACAACATTTACGCACCATTGCAAACCGTTCTGCTACGCTATAAGGACCGTTCCGTGATTAATAGGGGAGACATCGGTGGTGGTGGTGGTGGTGAGATCATTATATCACACGGTGCTGTGATCTCCTCCACTTTCAGCAGCAGCTCAGGCAGTGACGAAACGAACAAGAACCAGCTTGACAAGATAGTAGTCCAGGTGGATAACAGTGATAACCTGAACGTAACTACAACGCTGCTTAATAAAATGATATTGAGGAGACATTCGGAAATCGTCGACTTTGAAATCACTGTTCCTGAACTCTTATTGAAGCAGGAGCAAAGGACAAAAGACATTTTTAATATCGTTCTGGGTGTGATTGCCAGCATCTCTCTCATTGTAGGTGGGATTGGGATTATGAATATTATGCTCGCTTCTGTAATGGAACGTATCAGGGAAATCGGTGTGCGGAGGGCAACCGGTGCAACAAAACGTGATATTATATCCCAGTTCCTGACCGAAGCAACCCTCATCAGTGTTACAGGAGGTTTTATAGGGATCATCCTTGGCGTGGCCTTTGCCAAAATAATCATGGAATTTGCCGGAATCCTGACCATTATCTCTATGTTGTCGATCGTAGTTTCCTTTGGGGTTTCTGCCGCCATAGGAATTTTATTTGGATATATGCCGGCAAGAAAGGCAGCCAATCAGAACCCTGTTGAATCACTGCGTCATGAATAGAATAACATCCGAGATGAAAATGATAAAGACCGTAAAAATTATCCCCACTTTCTTTCTTCTTGCTTTATTATTGCTGACATCTGTCGCGAGCGCACAGGAAGACAATACCAACTACCTCTCACTCGACGATGTCATCTATGTTGCCCATCAGCAATCGCCTGATGCGCTGATTGCCAAACACCGTTTCAGGTCGAGCTACTGGGAATTCCGCTCATTCAAGGCCGACTACCTTCCTGGTCTGATACTTGATGGGGTTACGCCATTTTATAACCGTTCCATCTCCCCGATTACCCAGCCAGATGGAACCATTGAGTTCAGGGAGATAAACCAACAAAATACTACACTGGGATTATCGCTCTCCCAAAGGATTGGTGCAACAGGAGGACAGATATCACTGAATACGGGACTCAGCAGACAGGACGATTTTACAACTGATGATGGCAAGCCATCCTACCAGGCTAATATTGTCAACCTCAGGTACGATCAACCATTGTTTAAGTTTAATCCTTACAAATACGACCGCCATATTGAGCCCATGAAGTATGAGATGGCCAAGCGGAAATACCTCGAGGATGTTGAACAGATCGCCATTGTGGCCACACAATACTTCTTCAATCTCCTCCAGGCCCAAATCGACATGCAGATCGCGGAGAAGAATATGTTCAACTATGACACCTTATACCGGATTGCAAAGGGAAGGTATCAATTGGGGAAGATTGCTGAAAATGACCTTCTCCAGCTGGAGTTAAACTTTCTGAAGGCTGAAGCTGCTGTTCAGCAGGCAGAGCTGGAGTTTGAAAACAACCTTTTTAAGCTTAAATCTTACCTCAGGATCAAAGAGGATGTACCCATCGAGCTTATTCCACCATCTGTTGATTATTACTTCACTATTCAGGCCGACAAAGCATTGGATGAAGCCAAATATAACACCTCCACCGCCATGGAATTCGAAAAAAGGAGGTTAGAAGCACAGAGCCAGGTAAACATGGCCAAGATGAGCGGACGATTCGATGCCAACCTGAGTGCCGTTTTTGGATTGACCCAGCAAGGTGCAACAGTGCAGGGTGCATATACCCAGCCTGGAGATGAGCAACAGGTCAGGCTTGATTTTACTTTACCTATTCTGGACTGGGGCTCAGCAAGAGGCAGGATCAAGATGGCTGAATCAAATGAAGAGCTGGTGTTTACTTCAGTAGAGCAGGAACAGATCGACTTTGAGCAGAACATCTTTCTGGAGATCATGCAGTTCAATATGCAGGAAAACCAGCTTCGGATCGCAGCAAAGGCCGATACCGTGGCCCAGAAAAGGTTTGAAGTCACACAGAAACGTTATATGATCGGGCAGGTGAACGATGTGCTGGAACTGAACAATGCCCAGATCGACAACGACAATGCGCTCAAAGGATACTACCAGGCTCTCCGTTCCTACTGGCGCAACTACTATTCTATCCGCAAGGCAACACTCTATGATTTTGAGCGGGACATGCCGATTTTGTTTGACATTAATCAAATTATGTAGGCTGGAAGATGTTGGGTGTTGGATGTTGGGTGTTGGATGTTGGATAATTTTACCCTTTGTGAATCTTGGTGACTTTGTGTCTTTGTGGCTACGTTGATTTTGGATGGAAATAGGCAATGTAGATTTTCAATGAAATAATCTGACAAGACAGAACTAACCAATTCAACCAGTTCAACTGATTCAACCAATTCAACTAATTCAACTACTTATGATCTTAAATGAATTCTTTCTAAATAAGAAAAATTTCGTATCTTTGCACCTCAGAAAATTAAAAAAAACACAATAAAAAAATCAAATTATGTCAGTATTAGTTGGAAAAAAAGCCCCTTTGTTTGAAGCAACTGCAGTTGTTGACGGAGGTGAATTTGCAGAAAAATTCTCCCTCGCGCAATACATTGGGAAAAAACATGTAGTATTCTTCTTTTATCCATTGGATTTCACATTTGTTTGCCCAACTGAGATCCTTGCTTTCCAGAAAAAGCTGGATGAGTTCGATAAAAGGAACGTAGCCGTTGTTGGTTGTTCTATCGATTCACATTTTTCACACTGGGCATGGCTCAATACCGAAGTGAAAGATGGTGGTATCAAAGGTGTGAAATTCCCATTGGTTGCCGATCTCTCGAAGACCATTTCAGAGAATTTCGACGTGCTTGCAGGCGAATATGATTACAACGAAGACGGTGAGATGGAATTTGAAGGCGAACCGGTTGCATACCGTGGCCTTTTCCTGATCGACAAGCAAGGTGTTGTACGCCACCAGGTGGTGAACGACCTTCCACTTGGTCGTAGCGTTGAGGAAGCCCTTCGCATGGTTGATGCCTTGCAGTTCTTCGAAGAGAACGGTGAGGTTTGTCCTGCCGACTGGCACCCGGGTGATGCCGCCATGTCAGCTACAGCCGATGGTGTTGCTGATTATCTTGGGAAGAAATTTAAGTAAAATCAGAGATTTTACTTGTACTACGTATCAGGTACTAGGTACTACGAAAATAAAAAGCCGGCTCAAATGAGTCCGGCTTTTTTATTTTATTCAACAACAATTTCATCTATGAAGAGCCATGCCGGGTTCCCGGCACCAGGATGCCATTCGGGGCAAATACCACGGTTCTTCCCAACAACTTTAATAAAGCGTATATCTTTATTATTCATCATGATGGAAAAATCGTGGGTAATACCTCCACCCTGATGCTCATCGGTGAGATTGTTTTCCCTGCCAACTTTTTCAAAGGAAATTCCATCTTTTGAAATACTGAATTCGACCCATTCGGGCATGAAGATCCAGCTGCCCTGATCCTGCAAAAAGCCAGCTTTGATCATATTCACCCTCTGTGTTTGGCCCAGGTCAACAACAACATCTACATCTACCCCGTGAAAACCTTGCCATGAGCCAGTTTGAAAATTATCCGTTCCACGGATAAGGTCGATCAGAGCAATACTGTCACCGGCAGAATACTGTGGGTTATAGGAAGTTTTGTAGGTCACCATTCTTCCTTCCGGCATCAGGTTGAAAAAGCCTTCGATCACCTTACTCGGCGTTTTTTCCGGGGCACGTGCAAATAGCTTTACAGTGGTATTTTCATCAATCGTGAAAGGCCCATTATATTTAAAAGACCTGTCGGTGGGTTCGCTCCCATCCAAAGTATATCGGATCTCTGCCTTTGGGTTAAGGCAAGCCATTGCAATTTCCAGGTCATCGGCAAAGGTCCTCGAATCAGCTATGAGAAAAGGTGCAGGAGTGATCAAATGATCATTGATCGCTGTAAACGGCATTTCCCCATCTCCTGTGCCCCAGTCTTTATTGGGCTCAGGCCCCATTTCAAAAATAAAATGTCCACCCTTCATCATGTCATCATGTAGTATATAAGATTTCGTAAGTGGCTCGCCATTCAGGGTAGCAGACTGGATATATACATTCTCCTCAGAGTTTTTTAGGGCTTCAATCACACATTTCTTTCCATTTTCAAGATGGATAGTGACCTTGTCGAAGATCGGGCTCCCGGTAACGTAATAATCAGTCCCCGGGGTAACCGGATAAAATCCCATGGCACTCAGCACATACCAGGCCGACATTTGTCCACAATCCTCATTGCCACAAAGGCCATCAGGCTTTTCGGAATACTGCTCAGCCATGATCTTACGAACCAGGGCCTGCGTTTTCCAGGCCTCACCGGCAAAGTTAAAGAGATAGGCCATGTGATGGCTGGGTTCATTGCCATGTGCATATTGCCCGATAAGACCTGTGATGTCACTTTGATGACGTCCGCTCATCTCCATGGTGGCATTGAACATTTCATCGAGTTTTGCAATAAATTTTGTCGGACCTCCCAACAGCTTCATCATCCCCGACACATCCTGGGGAGCGAAGAAAGTATATTGCCAGGTATTGGCCTCTGTCAGCATGAAGTTCACCTCAGTCGGATCGAAGGGAGTCACCCACATCCCATTCATCCTTCCCCTCATGAACCCGGTTTCGGGATCAAATATGTTCTTATAGTACTGTGCACGCTGGATATAATTATTGTAATCATCTTCAAAACCAAGTGCCTTGCCCATCATGGCTATGCACCAGTCGTCGTAGGCATATTCCAGGGTTTTAGAAACTGAGGATCCATCCATCCCGGCAGGGATATAAGCATATTGACGAAAATATTTCAGTCCTTCCCTATCCTGCATACTACTCTTTTTCATGGCTTCATATGCCTGCTCTACATCAAAACCACGGATCCCTTTTGCATATGCATCCGCTATCACTGGAATGGAATGATAGCCGATCATACACCAGGTTTCATTGGCAGCAAGTTCCCAAACCGGCAGCAATCCTCCTTTATCATACATATCGAGCATGGATCTGATCAGGTCATTGGTCCGTTGCTGTTGGGTAATTGTAAACAGTGGATGCAGGGCCCGAAAGGTATCCCATAGAGAAAATACGGTGTACATTTCATGTCCTTTTGCCTGATGCACTTCCAGGTCATGTCCGCGATAACGGCCGTCCACATCTGAATATAAATAGGGTGCAAGGAATGAATGGTACATGGCAGTATAAAAAGTTATTTTCTGTTCCTCCGTCCCGCCTTCAACTTCTATCCTGCCCAGTTCTTCATTCCATGAATCAAATGCCTTAGTTCTGAGGTCGTCGAAATCCCAGGCAGGGATCTCAGATTCCAGGTTCTTCTTTGCCCCTTCAGTATCAACTGCAGAGATACCCACTTTAAGCATGATCTCCTCTCCTGCTTCATCATCGAAGAGGAATATGCATTTAAGGTCGTCGATTGATTTGAAATTCTTTCCTTCAAGGAATTTTGCATTCTCGATGGCGTTAAACTCTTTAAATGAAGAAGAAAATACGGCATAGAAATACACATATTGATCATTCGACCAGCCATCTGTCCTTTTTAGTCCCGAAATAGTAGTTTCGTTGATAATATTCAGTTGCAGGTCCAGCACGCGATCCGATGTAGCTCCCTCATAAAGGTCGAGGATGATGGATTTATCTTTTTTGTTCTCAAAAGTGTATTTGTGAAGGCCGCTCCTTCTGCCGACCGTCAGTTCTGCTTCTACATCGATGCCATCAAGGAATACGGTATAATAGCCAGCTTTTGCTTCTTCATTGTCATGAGAGAATTCGGCAAAAGGGATCTCAGAGTTATCATATTTTTCCATCACCGGATCCAGGCTGCCCGACCAGGGCAGAAATCTGATATCACCATAATCTCCTACGCCTGTCCCGCTGAGGTGTGTATGGCTGAACCCAAAAATCCTGTTATCGCTATAGTGATAGCCGGAGCATCCGTCCCAGCTGTCCTTGCGTGTATCAGGGCTCAGCTGCACCATGCCAAAGGGCACCATGGCACCAGGGTAGGTGTGGCCGTGTCCGGAGGTACCGATGAAGGGATCAACAAAATCAGCTGGAGAAAATCGACTTCTTTCCCTATCACAAGAAAGCATCAAAAACATAAGCCCAACCACTATACAAATGCTAAGATTCCAGCCGAGTTTTGGATGTTGGGCCCTTCGGCTTCGCTCAGGACAGGTGTTGGATGTTGGATTAGTTTGGAGTTTCATATGGTATTTGGAGTTTGAATTTTTGAATTTTATGAAAAACATGTCTCCTTCTTAAGTCATTTCGAGCACATGCGAGAAATCTGTCCTAAATTAGCACGACAGATTTCTCCCTTTGGTCGAAATGACTCAAAGGGTTTGAACATTATCTAACAATCGGCTTAAACTTCAACTCAAAAGTATACTCTTTGGCTGGGTAACGATATTTTTCGATCGGGCGTGCGCCCCAGCTGTTGTTCCCGCCGACACCCATTTGGAAGAGGTCAAGATTGAGTCCTACCATATCCCGTTGGGGCACATCCACGCTATGCAGATTGCTTCCCCGTGTTTCCTGGGCTATATCCTCCGGACGATAATTCTGAACGGTAAATTCGAAAAGCGAGTCAGCAGAGAATTTCAATCCATAACCTTCCTGATCAAATATGCTCATCCATCGCACATCACATTTGTTCCCGTTCTCCTGCGGACGGATATAGGATACATGCTGATCAGCGACACTGCCGGCATATAAGCCAACAAAAGCAGCGGTTTTCCTGTCGATATAGTTTTCAAAAGGCCCCCTGCCATACCATTCAATTTCATCGTAATCGCCTGGCATTTCCATATAGAAGCCAAAACGTGGCATGTCGGGCAAAATGCTGTCGCCGGGATAAAGTGTGGCCAGCATGCTCACTTCCCCACCCAGTTCAATAGTATATAGTATCTCATAGTCGGAATAGATGTCGGACAGCTGGTAAGTTACTTTCAGTTGAACTTCCCTCGAATCAGCCTTCACGATGGTAAAATCGTTCAGCACCCTGTTGTTTGACGCTTTGTTCCATACACCCATCCTTTTCGTCATCCTGAAACCATGATCGTTGTCGGTCGGTTCACGCCAGAAATAAGGGATCGGAGCAGCTAAGATCAATTCATGATCATTAAACAAATAATTTTCCAGGGCTCCTGTTCCTTTATCGAATGTAAGACTGAACTTACCTCCTTTCACCACAAGTTTTTCTTCAGCATCATTTGTTTCCAGTCCAAATGCATTCCCTGGCCAGGGCATGATCCTTGCCGGCCTAAAGGGAAGCCTGATCTGTTCAGAAGCAAGAATATGTCCCGCTGGGATCATATCATTCCCCTCGCGTGTTGCCATATAGATGTTGAAGAAAAATTCAATTCCCGGCTCGGTAAAAAACTCATTTTGTGGTATGTCAATGGTAATGGTCTTCCCTGGTGCACATTCGATGCCTGGCAGGAGACCTTTTGATACCGTGCGCCCGTCTGCCACGATATTATAATAAAAATTGAACTCATCCAGGTTGGTAAAATTATATTCATTGTATATTTTCAATTTGCTGTACAATGCAGAATCCTGGGTAAAATGCACAGACTGGTACACCTTCTTCACCTCATTCAGTGCAGGATGTATACTTCTGTCTGCATTGATGAGTCCGTTCGCACAGAAATTATGGTCGGAAGGAATATCTTCCGGGCCATAATCACCACCATAAGCCCAGTATTCATTTCCATTTTCATCTGTTTTTAGCAGTCCCTGGTCCACCCAGTCCCAGATAGATCCGCCTTGCAGCTTATCATATTTTCTTATCAGGTCCCAGTACTCTTTCAGGTTCCCTGTGCTGTTCCCCATGGAGTGGGCATATTCGCACATGATGAGTGTACGCGGATCCTCTCCCTTGGCCCATTTCTCGAGATATTCCAAGCCCGGGTACATTGGGCAATATATATCTGTATGGGGTCGGGTTAGGGCACGTTCGTAATGTACCGGGCGTGATGGGTCCCTGTGGTGGATCCATTGCGTGCCTGCTACGAAGTTTACACCGTCACCGGCTTCATTCCCCATCGACCAGATGATCACAGATGGGTGGTTTTTATCCCTTTCCACCATGCGTCTTATGCGGTCGATATGTGCTTCTTCCCATTCCGGTTTGTTACCCAGTGTACGGTCAGGATGATAGCCGATCCCGTGAGACTCGATGTTGGCTTCATCGATCACATAAATCCCATACTCATCACACAACTCATACCATAGGGGGTCATTGGGATAGTGGCTTGTACGCACGGTATTGAGGTTGTTCGTTTTCAATAACTCAATGTCTTTTCGCATCGATTTTTCATCCACCACATGTCCGGTAATGTCATCATGTTCATGACGGTCGACACCTTTGATAAGTACATATTCCCCGTTTACATACAGCAGCCCATTCTTCATCTCTACCTTACGGAAGCCGGTTTTGCAGCTTAGTGTCTCGATCACATTTCCTTTTTTATCGCTAAGCGTTAATACAAGCGTATATAAGTTTGGTTTTTCGGCCGACCATTGCTTAACTTCAGGAATGATCTCCTTATCGAAAATGATAGAAGTGTTATAATGCTCTTTATCCAATGAAAACTGCTGTTCGCCTGTTAAAATGTTTTTCCCTTCTGAATCATAAAGTGCATAGGCAGCAGTGTAATTTTTTGCCTTTTTCTTTTCATTATATTTCTTAATATCTATCTCAACCTTCAATATACCGTTCTGGTAGCTTTCATCCAGTGAGGCATGGGCCCAGAAATCCCGTATATGGACCATGGGTGCTGACCACAGGTAAACATCCCTTTCTATCCCGCTGATCCTCCAGAAATCCTGGCATTCGAGATAAGTGCCATCCGACCAACGGTAAACTTCCATTGCCAGCAGGTTTTCGCCCTCTTTCAAATAAGGAGTGATATTGAATTCGGCAGGCAGTTTGCTGCCCTGGCTATACCCCACCTTTGCTCCATTGATCCATAAATACATGGCTGATTTTACTGCTCCAAAGTGGATAAATACCTCACGGCCATCCCAGTCTTCCGGAATCGTGAACCAGGTCCGATATGATCCCACAGGGTTGTAGTCATGAGGAATCTGTGGAGGCTGTGGTTCATAGGTGAACTCATAGGGTTGGTTAACATAAATGGGAATACCATATCCCTGCAATTCCCAGTTTGAGGGCACAGGTATTGTTTCCCAATTCTCATCAATAAATTCCGGCATAAAAAAACCTGCCGGTTTATCAGCTGGTTTAATTACCCAATTGAATTTCCAATCGCCGTTAAGCAATTTATAGAAAGGGCTTTCTGTCGGATCACCAAGCAAAGCATTGTCAATGTCATTATAAGGGATCATGGAAACATGCGGCGCTTCTTTGTTGATTGAGATTACAGCCGGGTTTTCCCAGTCCTGCAGTTGCGTTTGCTGTGCATTCAGGCACAGAGCACCTAGAAGGATCAGGCTAAAGGACACTAAAACATTTTTCATTGAATCGTTTTTTTATTGATCAAGCATATTTCTTAATGATCTCCTGGAGCTCATTTTCTTTTTCCTCCAATTGCTTCAGGAGGACAAACTGGTTTCTGCATCTTTCGAGGTTGTGGTTTTCCCTGGCAGTTTTGAAATAATGATCACCTTCGAGGAAATCGGTCAGAAAGCGAACCCCGATCATCAGGAGCATAACCTTGGCTCCAAACAGTAGGTGTTTTTTCTCATTTTCACTGAGACTATCTTTCAGTTCGCCAAGATAACCCCTGGTGAGGGCTTCAAAGATCTCTGTCCTGAAGACCACTTTCGAAGGATCCGGCTCATCCTCCTCTACCGGGCTTGTAAAGGTACGCACCATATCTCCATAATCGAAGAGTAAGGTGCCAGGCATCACTGTATCCAGGTCGACGACACATATATGCTTCTCATCGCTGTTATGAAACAATACATTGTTCAACTTGGTATCGTTGTGGGTCACCCTGATGGGGATGGTATTGCTTTGCAGAAGTTCATCCAGTTTATCTCCAAAATGCAATCGGTCGAGGGCAAATGCAACTTCCTTTTCTGCTGATTTGGTCCGTGAAAAACCATCTTTTGCAAGGGCGTCCTGTAGTTGGGCAAGCCGATTGCCCAGGTGATGGAAGCTTGGAATTGTAGGTATATATTCGGATGGGGTTTCATTATTCATGATCGACTGGAAAAGTCCAAAGGCAGCTGCTCCTTCCATGGCCACCTCCGCAGTTTCTGCAATGTTGAAAGACCGGCTATCAGGCACAAAATCCATCATCCGCCAGAAATTTCCTTCTGCATCTTTGTAAAAAGCTTTTCTATCCAGCGTTTGCCTGATCTCAGGATAGGGATTAGCATCAAGGCCAAAATGGATTTTCATGGCCGAATTCACGCGGATCAGGTTATCGATCAGCCCTTCCGGATCTTTGAAAACGTGGTGGTTGATCCGTTGGAGGAAAAAGAAAGTGTTGTTTCCTACATCAATGATAAATGAGTCGTTGATGTGCCCCCGGTGAAATTCGATAACCTTACAGGAGTCAGGGTCGAAATTATAGGATTGAAGGATATGAGTAAAGTTAAAGTCGTTCATTAGCTGTTCCATAAGTCGGTTGGATATTCGCCGGCATCAATCAATCGTGTAATCTTCTCTATCGTTTTCGGTTTGTCTTCCTGATATGTTACCCCAAACCACTTGAAGCTGGTCTCAAGAAGCTTCACACTCATGAAGCCACGTCTAACGATCTCATCTATTCTTCCGGGCAGGTAATACTCTGCCTTCATGTCATCCGCATTGGTGTTGAGGAAAATTTCAAAACCCTTCTTAAGGAATCCCATAACTCTGGGCCTAAAACCCCAAATGTTCATGGATATAAGGGCATGTCCGTCGAGTTCAGTAAAGTCGCCAGATGCAGTTTCGTAGCCAATCGTTTCTCCCCTTTTCTCAATATTGGTAATTTCAGAGATCTTTTCCAGCATGTGATCCTCATCGAACTGGCTAATACCGCGCGACACAGTACCATGCTCTGACAGTGTATTTACCAGGTGATAGCCCACCATGCAGTTTGCACCTTCACATTCTCTGTCTTCGAGGAAGTTCCAGATGAGCTCATAGGCTTCACGGCCATAAAAATCATCGGCATTGATCACCGCGAAGGGACAATCGATCACATGGCGTGCAGCAAGTACCGCCTGCCCTGTTCCCCAGGGTTTTGTTCTTCCATCCGGTACGCTATAACCCTCAGGAAGGTCCTCAATATCCTGGATCACAAATTCAAAGTCAACTTTGCCGGCAAGCTTGGGTTCCCATACTTCACGAAAGTCTTTTTCGATCTTCTTATTGACCACAAAAACGATCTGGGTAAAACCGGCCCTGATGGCATCGAAGACAGAATAGTCGATAATGCTTTCGCCCGCAGGACCAATGCCATCCATTTGTTTTACACCACCATAGCGGCTACCGATGCCTGCGGCTAAAATAACGAGAGATGTTTTCATGTTTATGTTGTTTTAACGCGTTTTCCTATCTTATTTCCACGTGCTGCAAAGAAAAGGATGAAAAGATAGCATGGCACCATGATCCAGTATGCCTGAGTCGGGCCAACACCTTGCAGTCCGGCAAGATACCCGTACAGCAAGGGCAGGATTGCCCCACCGGCTATCCCCATGATAAGCATGGCCGAACCTGTTTTAATGAATTTACCAAGCCCGTCAATAGCCAATGGCCAGATGGCCGGCCACATGATGGAGTTAGCAAAGCCCAGGGCAGCGATCATCAGGATGGAAGTATATCCATTGGTTAGCGTGGCTAAAATCGTGAATATCACACCAAGGATAGAAAATATTTTTAAGGCATTTGCCTGGGAGAGATATTTAGGAATAAAGAAGATCCCTATAAAATATCCAACGATCATGGCAAAAAGCGTAAAGGATGCAAAAAATTTAGCTTCCGAAAATTCAAATCCCAGCACATTGCCGTAGCCGATGAGTGTATCTACTGCAATGACCTCCACACCCACATAAACAAATATAGAAACTACACCCAGCAAGAGGTATGGAAACTGCCAGATGCTTGTCCGTGCAGTTTGGGTTCCATCGTTTTCTTCTTCCTCACCCTCAATATCCGGCAGAGATGAAAATCGGACAAGCCCGGCTAGTAATACCAGGACGATGGCCATGACGATGTATGGGTTGATCACCTTTGCAGCCAGCTCGTTGAGCATGCCTGCCTTGGTCACAGCATCCATCCCCAGAAGTTGCTCCTGAAGTTCATCCGCTCCTTCAAGGAGAATGGCAGCCAGGATGATCGGGCTTAATATTCCTGCAAATTTATTGGCTACGCCCATGATGCTGATGCGTTTGGCAGCACTTTCGATAGGGCCCAGGATGGTGACATAGGGATTAGAAGCCGTCTGCAGTATTGCCAGACCGGTTCCCTGGATAAATAAACCCGTAAGGAAAAGGCCATACGTACGTGTAAGGGCCGCAGGGATAAAAACCAGCGCCCCCAATGCCATAGTTACCAAACCCACTGACATTCCGTTTTTGAAGCCTGTTTTTTTGAGCACCCATGATGATGGCAATGCCATTACGAAGTAGGAGATATAGAAGGCGAAGGTTACCCAAAACGACTGAAAAGTAGTTAATTCACATGCGATCTTGAGGTAAGGGATCAGTGTAGCGTTCAGCCAGGTAACAAAACCGAAAATAAAGAAAAGGAAACCTATAATGATAATAGGAATGGTGTAATTATTCTTTCTGTCTTCCATGGAGATATTTAGTTTTTTGATTAAGGGATGTTTACAAATTTAAGCAGAATCTTTGATTGGCAAAACTATATTTCTCAAATCCTGTCTACCATTGGTATTATATAAAATACCATTGGTTTATCAGATCATTGGAATTATTGGTTTTGCATGATTAAATAAATGCATTTAACTATTTTTATACATACTTAACTCACAATCGACTATTATGGATTCAAAACTAAAACGCCGTGACTTTCTTAGCAAAACTTGCCGGGTCGGACTGGCAGGTTGTGCTGTACTCATGTGTGGAAATGCTTTTAGCATGAGTCACTTCCTCATGCAGGATGAAAAGATCCCAGATCCAAAAAAGCTGAATTACTGCGGATACACATGTCCTGAACAATGCGAGTTTCTGGTAGCAACCCTCAAAGATGATGAAGCATTGAAGAGGGAATGTCATGAAGCATGGGCAATCAAGGAAAGATATGGTAAGGACTTTGATCCTAAGACTGCCTTCTGTTATGGATGTAAAGCCGAAGGAAAACCTGAGGGTGTTGTTGTTACCGAATGCACGGTAAGGTCATGTGTCATTGAAAAAGGCCTCGATTGTTGCATAGAGTGCAATGAGCTTTCTACTTGTGATAAAGATTTATGGACTCTCTTTCCCGATTTTCATAAAGGTGTGCAGGGGCTTCAGCAGAAATATTTAGAAGCCAAGGGATAATTGCTGTAGAAAGGATTAGTTCTAATTACCAACAATAGATAATATGCAAGCCCATCCTCCTCCCGGGGCAAGCTTGATCTTTAGCTGCTTATTTTTATCTAAAACAAAGTTTTCCTTAACAAAATCCTGTGCATTTCTGTGTGCGTTTGGCCCATCTTTCCATACGGTGGCCTCATACTTCTGATCACCGATAAAAGAAAGATCGATCTCAAACTCCCTGGATTCCCAGTTTGTCATGGCCCCAAGGTACCATTGCTGGCCGTTGCGCCTGGCAATGATGATGTATTCTCCCAGCTTAGCATCCAAAACGATGGTTTCATCCCATTCTGTAGGCACCTGCGACAGGAATTTCATACATTCAGGTTCTTTCCAATAGTGCGTGGGATTATCTGCCAGCATTTGCAAGGGGCTTTCGAACACCATATACATGGCTAGCTGATGAGATCTTGTGCCCTGGCTCATTGGAGTGGCGAAAACGGCTTCAAAACTTTTTTCGGTAGCATTGAGCATGGCTCCGGGTGTATAATCCATCGGGCCAGCAAACATCCTGATAAATGGCAGGGTGACTGCCAATCCGGGTGTGGCCGCATCACTCCATTTGCCCCATTCCAGTCCGCGAACACCCTCCCGCGTAATTACATTGGGGTAAGTGCGGTGTAATCCAGCAGGCTTGTAGCTGCCATGAAAGTCGACCAGGAATTTTCTTTTGGCTGCTTCTTCTGCAATTCTCCAATAATAGTCAACCATCCACTGGTCGTCGCGCTGCATGAAGTCGACCTTTAATCCGGCAACGCCCCATTCTTCGAACAGGGGCATCACCTCATTAAGCTGATCGTCGAGTGTTTTCCAGACAACCCAGAGAATGATACCGACTCCCTTCTCCTTGCCATATGCCAGTATCTCCTGCATATCGATATCGGGACTGATGGCTGTGAGGTCGCCGAGTTCATACCACCCTTCATCCAGGATGATATATTCGATGCCATGGGCAGAAGCGAAATCTATATAATATTTGTATGTTTTGGTATTGACCCCGGCTTCAAAATCGACGCCATAGATGTTGTTAAAATTCCACCAGTCCCAGGCCACCTTGCCGGGCCTTATCCATGAAGGATCTTCAATCTTGCAAGGCTCAGAAAGGAGGAAAATCATCTGGTTAGTGATCAGGTCTCCATCTTTGGGAGCGATAGCGATCACGCGCCAGGGGAAGGTACGATCACCACTTGTTTTGGCAATATAATCAGTACCTTTCAACAGGCCTGACATCCCTGTCGCTCGTTTGCTCCTCACTTTTAACTACCCTTGGAAATTTCCCTTTAAGTGTCCATTGCTTCGGGTCCCCCTTAAGGAACATTCCGGGATAATTAAAGAGGTTTGATTCGCTGATAACGACTTTAATGCCGTTTGCATCCACCAATGCCGGTGTTGAACAAAAGCGATCAAATGTGATCGAGTCCAGTGGAAGCTGCAGGTATGCCCTTTCCTGGTGGGTGAACATGCTCACTTCCTCAGGGAACCAGGATGTATAATTATCAGCGAAGCTGAAATTTGCCTCTTCAGAAACGATGATCAATTCCTCTCTGATGGTGCTTTCCCAACGATAAGCGACGCCCTCGTTAAAAGCCCTGAAGCAAAGCGTGATAGTTTCCTTTAAAAAGCAGCTTCATTTCATTGTAATCTCTCCTGTATCTCAGCTGATTTTTGCTTTACGACCGGTGTCAACATCTTGATCAACTGATCTTTTCTTCACTGATTTCACTTTAGGGTTCAAGCCAAACACGCCATTTTTCTCTGTATGCATGGAGATATCAGAGGGAGCTATGATCAATTCATATCCTCGTAATAGACAGCATATGTCATTTTTGTCTGTATTTACCTCAACTTTTATCTTCCCGTCGGGGGAAAGCAATTCATAATTATTTGCCATTAGCGTGTATGTGAGAACAGGAAAAGCAGGGCAAGAAAATAAAATATTTTTTTCATAAGGTCATTAGTTGTTATCCAGTGCATCAAAGGGAAGATTCGAGGGGGTATGTGTGATGCTTTCATCAGTGAATCAAGCATTTGTACAATATCAGGATGTTTTCTGCCAGGTTATTTTCTTCGGCAATATCCGTGCAAGATCATATAATTCCAGCGGAGCTGACAGGTTTTTAAATAGTCCTTTGCGTACCCCTTTCCAATTCCCATATCGTATAGCCTGCTGCCCGCCATAGGCTGGGAATTCCCAGTAGAGGAATTCATGTTCACGTCCTGTCCATCCTCCCCGTAAAGTACCGGGACCATGCTGATCCCGTCGATATTATAGTCATCTTCAACTCCTGCAACCTCACAAATGTGGCAAAAAGATCAGGAAAATATGAAAGATGATCGGATGTGGTATTGGTGTCGATCTTCCCGGGCCATCGGGCAATAAAGGGCACCCTGATGCCTCCTTCGTATACACTTCCCTTCAAGCCGCGGAAAGGTGCCTGCGCTCTTGAAAAACTCCGAATCGGCACCTCCTACCCTGCCGTATGTCGGGCCATTGTCGCTGGCAAAGATCACAATGGTATTTTCATCCATTCCCAGTTCTTTCAAGCGATACATGATCCAGCCAACTGCTTTGTCCATATGGGTGACCATGGCGGCATATCCTGCATGTGGGTATGGATGCTCAAGGTAATACGGATGGTGATCGTATGGTGTTTCCGCAATGCTGTCCTTGTACTCGAGCAGGCTTTCGTCAGGCACCTGAATTGATACATGCGGGAATGATCAAATGGTAGGAAAAGGAAAAAACTGGTATCCTTGTTTTCGGTGATAAAGTTCAGGGCTTCCCGGGTAAACAGATCCTGCGAATACTGTTCTCCATACAAGTGTCCGGTCATTGCCTTCCAGCATGATCTTTTCATCGTTCTTCCACAGGTATCTGCGGGTAGTGGTTATGCGCATGCCGCTGGCAGTTATAGCCAAAGAACAGGTCGAAACCCTGATTGTTTGGATCCCCTTCCGAACCCGGGAAGCCCAGCCCCCATTTGCCCATGGCAGCAGTCACATATCCCTGTGCCTTTCAGCACCTCGGCGATGGTCAGTGCTGAATCAGGGATGGGTGCCTGTCCTTCGGGTTTGATCTCCCTGTTATCGCGTGTGTAGGTATGGCCGGTGTGAAGGCCGGTCATCAATACTGAGCGGGAAGGAGCACATACCGGCGAACCTGAGTAGTGCTGGGTAAACTTCATGCCCTCGGCGGCCAGCTGGTCGATATTTGGTGTGCGGATAATCTCTTGGCCGTAACAGCCCAGTTCATTATATCCCAGGTCATCGGCCAGGATAAAAATGATGTTTGGATGGGCAGGTTTTATCTTTCTCCTGTGGAGATGAGCATGCCCCAAAAGTCAGGGCTAAAACGAGTGAAACAGAAAATATACTTCATTATTCGATTATGATTTCATCTATAAACAACCATGCTTTCCCCCCTTCGCCCATATGGCCTGGCGGGCATGTTCCTATGTTTTTAGCAACAATCCGGACATAACGTGCCTTCACGCCAACATCATCGTAGACAAATTTCTTAATATATGGTTCGGCATCCATATTCTCTTCCGATGTCCCCTTATATTTCAATGGCGTATAATCAACACCATTTTCTGACCACAAGACCTTTACTTCTTGCGGAAGGAAGATCCAGGACAGCCTATTACTAAGAAATCGAAACGATATTGAACTGATATTTTTTACTTCTTTCAGGTTGACAATAACATCAAAATCATCTCCTTCAAATCCCTGCCATTTACCATCCTTAAAATCCGGTGAAGCCAAATTGCCATCTACCAGGCCATCATCATATCCGGCTTTATATTTTGGAGAATACTTATACCTGTATTCAACATAACGACCTGTGGCATGGCTCACCACAAAATTCCTCGAAATATATCCCACACGAGCATAATCTATAAATGCGATGGCCTTCACTAAGGATGTTTCAGAGATTTTGAAGATGCCCGTAAACAGCTTGGATTCTTTCGTAGGTTCTGACCCATCTATGGTATAGAAGATCTCAGCCCCTTGATGAATTGTGCTGATGCTGACAGAGACATCCGTGCTGTTCCTGCTTACAAAAGACTTCATCTCCATATCAGGAAAAAATTGCAGCAGGTCGAACCAGGCAGTTCCCTTACCTTCCAGCTTCAAGACCGGCGACAATTGTAGTTTCACCGAATTCCAATTCTGGAACACATGAAAACGAATATTCTTTCCATTCCTTATCTGGGATGAAAGTGTGCTCGAAGCCTGTACAAAAAGAGAGTGTAAATTCCGGAAAATTTTCCATTGTCCCGCCTTTTAGAAATCGCTTTTTCATTGCTTCCCGGTACTTTAGGGGCAGGGCCTTTGCATGTATGCTCATGGTGTAGCTTTGCCCGGGTTCTATCCTCAATCTAAAAAATGAAAGCGACATGCCCTCATCTTCTGTTGGAGTGGTCATTCTCAATGAATGGGACCCTAGCAATGCAGTTCTTGAATCGATGAGATAAGTTGCTCCTTTGTCGCCCTGCTCACGCGCATAGCAAGATGCAGGAACTCCTGTCCCGGTAATATTTTCAAAGCTCGGATCGGTAACCAGATTCTTAGGATTAACTTTCGGTCCATTACTTTTGGTCATCTTATGCTTGATCAGGTAAACCCTGGTTCCGTATGCATCGATCATGTCCTCCACCTTACCTCTATTTACATCTACCCTTCTATCCTCAAAAAGCAGATAAGCACTGCCGGAATATCCAAAACCATCAATTGTAAAGCTATAGTTCATCGGTCTCTTTGCCGTATTTACAACGATCACAATATATCTCCCCTCTTTATAAAAAGCTTTGAGATGAATATCAGCTTCAGTGCAGATGATCTCTGGTACCGGTTCTGTGGAGAACATATATGGGGTCAGCTCGGCGATCTCAAGTGCTATGGCACCGCATTCGTTCCATGCGATGGTAGATTTCGGAAAGGAATTCATTCCATGACGGATAAAATACTGTATCCCCATGGCATGGTTTACAAAACCCAGGTAGGTCATCACCCGAAGTTCTTGTGCCGTGGGCTCACGCTCCCACCATTCGTTCCCTCCAAATGCCTGCGGAACGATCCAAACCGGCTTTTCCAGAAAAAATTCTTCATTCAACAGGGCTGCCGTCGAGCCAACCTCATCAACTTTTCCATGAGGAATAGGATAAGGGTCTGCCATCACAATATCCATTACATGTCTGTAATCCTTTGCCAGTCCCGGGCTCATAAAAACTACCGATACCGGGTGATATGGGTCCAATTCCTTTATCAGCTGTATAGGCTTCCAATAATGAATCTGCAGGCACGCCCTGTCCAACAGGCTCATCACTAATATACCATGATAAAAGGGCTGGGTGATCTTTAAAACGTTCTACTTCTTTTGTAAGCATTTTTATCCCTCTGCCTGTGTGTAAGCTTATCATTATCCTTATGGCCAACGCCCCCTCCTCCTGCAAGGCTCAGAAGATTATAATTAACTTTCATGCCCAAAGCAGCACAGCGGTCCATGTATGCTTTGCGCTCTTTTAGAGTTTTACCTTCGATCTTTTGATAAGGCGACATCATGTTAAAGCCTTTCACCACTTCTTCTTCAGCCAGGGTGGGCTGCACAGGTGAATAGTTATAAAAACCAAAAGGAATGAATGGCATACCCTCAACGATAAGCCCACCACTGATGCGGTCGATTTTCACAGCATTATATTGAGCCGCCAGGATCTCAACGATGACCTTATCAGATCCAACCCACTTACCATTTTCATTGTATGAAACCGTCAGTTCATTGCTCCCTTCATGAAAACCATCAATGGGAAATTCATAAATACTGAGTTGGCCTGGCATGACCCCGGCAGCCCTTAGCATATGTTGATACTCGTATACAATATCGATCGTAATGGACATTTCAGTTTTGTGAAGCCGGGGTCCACACGGCTATTTCCACAGATTCCTCTTTAGTGTAGTAATCATATCGGCTTACTGATTTATATGCATCCCTGGGAAAAAGTCAGGGTGCTGAGTAAGACCAGCAGGAATAAAACATGTAAATAAGCGTTTCATTATCATCGTAATTACCAATTAATTTCACAATCAAGCCATTCACCCAGGGCATTCAGCACTTGTTGCCGCTGGTCTTCTGGCAGGTTTCGTATTCGTGTTCCATGACTGCCCTGCGGTTTGACCACTTTAAAAGAATTGGTCTTTCCTGTAATCTGAACAGCCGGAGCTGACCACGGGTCCCACTCACCGTAGATGAAGATCATGTTCTCGCCATGATGCCTGACAAAATTATCAACTTTCTCCATTGGTTTTGGATCATACACACAATCTACGCCTTCAGGGCAGGTAAAATCGAAAGTCTGCTTATCGAGGGCTTCGATACAGCCTTCAAACTCACTATGATCGTAGCCATAGAATCCAATCTCTGTTAAAGCCTGGTAGAAGAAAGCTTGCAGACCGGAAATTCCTTCAACCGACACCCAGTTTATTCCAGCTACCTGGTTAAGGTGGATGACCACCTGCTCAGGGCTGACCGTATCATTTGGTATAGATTCACACGATGTATTGCCCCATTGCCAGAATGCAAAAGAATATTCCAGTACTGTGAGTTCAAATGCGGCGGTATCTCCCATTTCATAATGCAGGTTTCCTGCCTCTGCCATCTGTTTGAAAACCGGAAGATATTTGTCCCTGTTACATAGGAGCATTTCCTGAAAATCATGGATCCTCTGGCGGCATTCTTCGCTGCCTACCTCATCCAGGAACTCATAACAACGCCTTTCTTCGATGGAGAAATTCAGCGGACACACATATCCTACTGTGGCATCAACATCATCTGGGAAATAAGCCCGGTGGTACATGGCTGTCTGGCCCCCCTTACTGATGCCTGTGCTGACCCATTTCCCAGTGTAAAAGGGTTTCATCATTTCAACCACCCTGTGGTGATCAGTAGCTGCTTGTTCCACCGTTAAATATTGCCATTCAATGGAGTCTGGTGCCGAGGGGTAGAAGAAACGGTGTTCAACCACGATATCATTAGAACCAAGATATCTGTCCAGCTCATTGATATATTGTGGATAAGCCCCATAGCCTGCGTAATATCCTTCAGTAGTAAAGACCACCGGGGCATCTTTATTTCGGTGCATCACATACACCCGCTGCGTAAATGTTCCCCTGGATGGGTCATGATGATCGATGGGCTGCTTAACATACAATAAATATTTCTCCGTAAAAGGTTCCTGGCATACGAGTTCCTCGATGACAAGGTCGGGAATGCCTGAGAGGTATTCCTTGAGAGGTGGGATAGTGTCTTGAGAGACTAAAATAGAAGGAATGAATAAAAGTAGTGCAATGGTAATGACAAGGCTTTTAAACAATTTCATATTGATATATTTTGATGCTGATATTGAGGGTCTACAATGATAACAATTTTTTTACCTGAATATAAATCCATCCTTCAAAGGATCTTCCGGATCGAACCAGAATTCATTTTCCCCTGTAAAGAATGCTTTTCCTGTCACCTCCGGGATCACTGCATTGTGAGGACCGTAGTTGAGTGTTTCCTTCACCTCCACGTCCATGGTGCTTCCAAGGATGCTTTCGATGGTGATCTTTTCACCCATGGCTAACGCTCCTTTTGCATGATGAAGGGCTGCCCTGGCACTTACGCCCGAACCGGTCGGCAGAACGATCTAGCTCCCCATTGGCAAAAATGCATACATTTCTACTGTGATGTGCCGGGTTCAGGGCTTTGCCGGTGAATATCGTCCCATACAGAAAGCCCAGGTCCTCTTCGAATGGATGCTCAATTTCAAACTTTTTCATCACAGCATGTTTGATCTTACTGCCAGCATCGATAAGTCGATCATAATGTGACTCCTCAAGTTTTAATCCCAGCTGCTCTGCTTCGCAAAATGCATAAAAGGCGCCTCCATAAGCGATATCAAATCTCACTTTCCCTAAACCTGCTACATCTACATTTTTATCACTCATTAAAAGAAATGATGGAACATTAAGAAAGGATACCTTTTCTACTTTCCCACCCTGGCGAAAGGCTTTTGCTGTAATCAGACCCGGTGGAGCATCGATCTTCAAAACGGGGGTATTCCCTTCCTTTTGGATCAGGCCGATATCGAGCACATATTTGGTCAGGGCAATAATGGCATGCCCGCACATGGTGGAATAGCCTTCATTATGGAGAAAAAATGTACCGAAATCAGCTTCCTTCATTCAATGCTTCAGTGAGCACAGCTCCATACATATCGGCATGGCCCCGTGGTTCCCACATGGTACTTGTCCGGATATGGTCGAGGTGATCACGGAAGTACCTGCGTTTCTCCAGGATGGTCTCACCAGGTATCTCCGGCAGTCCCCCTGTAAATATTCGCAACGGTTCTCCACCGGTGTGCATATCAATGGTCGAGATCTTCAAGAAATTCTTAGCAGGCTCCATCACAATCCCTGTTTGTTATTCGTATACTTGGTGATCAATGTCTTTTGAAGCTCCTTATACATTTTCATGGATTCCGCCTGGCATTTCAGTGAATATTCAGTCAGGAATTTCAATGCCATTTCCGGTATTTTTTCATACATGAACAATGCTTCTTTGTCGATCTCTGCCTGTTCCTCAAAAAATCTTGCTTCCAATGGATCTCTGACCGCCTTCAGGTCTTTGATCGCTTCCTGCCATTTAAGGTACAACATATTGTCGACCATATCGATGGCCCAGCGGTAAGAGGTTTCGGAATATTCGTCCGGATCATACTCTTTCAATGGTGCTGATATCTCCAGCGCCCCCGTATAGATCGGCACATATGTGCTCACAACCTGGTTATCGACATAGTACCAGTACACACCGCCAATGGGATCGGGAAGCCAGCTCCTCAGCTGTGCCACCATGCCGTATCCACCACGTGCTACCATCCTGCGGTAGGTGACATTCAACAGTTCCCGCATAGCACTGGTTGGGAATGGTGTGGTGAGCGGGCTTTTGACCATCTGCCCCTTTTCATCTGGTACCAGCCAGGCTTTGTCGTTGGTCATGTCATAGATGCTGCCTTCAAAGAGTGCGCGTTGAAATGCGATTACATCCTGCACCGAGACTTTTTTCTCCGGTTTCACCGAAAAAGGGTAATATGAGAGGGGTTCTATATACTGCGTATATGGCCTATTATTGTGAAAAGGTGTGTGGGCTGTTTTATCCGGCCAGTCTTTATAGTTTGGCGCAAATGTGCTAAAAAACAACCAGAATCTGCTTACGGCCCATTCCCTGGGAACGGGGGAATATATTTCCTGCCAGATAAAAGGATTGCCTGATTTAGGATCATACCATCCTTTATCGATCGCAAACTGTTTATAATTCTTTGAAGCCAGAAAGTTTTCCTTGTCTTTAATTTTGATCTCCTTGATGATGCTCCAGTTCGGCACGATGGCAATATGTTCATCCGGAACGCGCTGTGCAGCCCATATGGCTCCTGCTTGTCCGGGTTCCCAGTCCGGTCCGACGCTAAAAACCTCAAACACCCATGCTTCATGGGGGTCGGCAATACATAAGGCTTCCGATTCCGGGCCGCAGGAAGGTAAAAATCCATACTCATCCACCAGGGAACCAATGAGTATGACTGCCTCACGCGCTGTTTTGCATCTTTGCAAGGCAAATACCATGGCCTGCTCAATGGTCATGATCTGTTTCCCGCTTTCCCGGTCTACCTGCAATTCCTGACGCTGGCTCATGGTACTTTCACCAATTGCCAGTTGATGCTCGTTCATGTGGGAATATCCCGAATGAAAGTACTTATAGGTATGTTTCACCTGCGGGATATTGCCGAGAACTTCCCCATAGGTACCGAAGGGTTTTGTCACATCCTGCAATCCATAATACACGTATGCCCTTGCCCCAATTGGAAAATCCATGGCCGGAACCACATGCACCCGGCATTCAGGAGCAGCACCTGTATGGGAAGTGATCACTGAACCATCGACGGAGGCCTTTTTACCAACGATGATGTCGGTACAGGCAGAAGCAGGCAGGAGGAGGATCAAAATAAATGACAGAAAGAGGATAATATTCTTAATCATGCTTTAAATATTGGTTAATGTGTTCTTCATTGAGTTCAATGGTTCGTATAAGCTTTATATCTTCGGCAGAGGTCCCGACCATGATCTCATATTTACCCGGATCTATGGTCTGTTGTCCTGCTTCAGAATCATGATACTCAAATGCCTTGTAAGGCACATCAATGGATACTGTTTTCTTCTGGCCGGGAAGAAGAGTGACAAGTTTAATTGCTCTCAGTTCTCTCTTTTCATTCTTAATATCACTCTCCTTATTTCGCACAAAAAGCTGCAGACACTCTGTACCGGCCCTGCCGCCTACATTGCTGATCTCCACAGTGGCTAACCATCCACTTCCGTCATTTTTCCTTTTCATCAGCAGCTTGCCAATACCAAAAGTGGTATATGTCATACCGTATCCAGAGGGGAAACGGGTATCAAAGTTCTGATTCTCATTCATGGTCCATCTGAACGGCAACTTGCTGCTGGGATTTTCATATCCAAAAAGCACTTCAGCGATGGCTGTCCCATTCTCCTCTGCAGGGCTCCAGGCCTGTATAATGGAAGGGATATCAAAGACCCAATCTTCAATGTCCACTGCTGAATCAGTTTGCAAAACGACAATGGTATTTGGATTGGCTTCATACACCTTCCTTATTAATTTTGATTGATTAGGAATGATATAGCTGGGCTCTATTCGTTCATCATTCCTGTAAATAAGAGGTTGATTAACAAAGAGGATGGCAACATCGGCTCTGGTAGCTTTTTCCACAGCATCCCGGATTAAAAACGTTTTCAAATAGTCGAATCCGAATTTTATCATGGCTGGCCCGCCGTTTGAATAATAGTCTATCTGCAGGTTATATGACTTTCCCTTTTCAATATTCAGCCAGGCCGAATCCATCCTTACCGGCCCCGATTCCCAGGCGTCGATAATGAGTTGCCCATCCAGATACAGCCTGCATCCATCATTGTGGATCAGCTTTACCTCTACCGGCCCGTGAGGGGGTATGAGTGTCGCATCCCACTGAACAGAAAATGCTATTGAATCCAATTCATCAAAAGGAATATTATTCCCCCAATTATAATCGATGTACTTCTCTGTTACAAACTTCGCCGGGCTTCCGCTTGCTTTCAGATTATTATAGTACTTGGCTGAGAATCCATTTACGCCCTGTCCGATATAAACCATCGATGAATCGAGCGGTTTTACATCGTTGATCATGTTAACTCCCTTTGCTTTATAGAAAGTAATACTATCACCAAATAGGTTTGGGATCTCTCCGGAATTTTCCCCTATCAGCGCAATAGAACCAACTTCATTCACATTTAATGGAAGCAGTCTACCATGGTTTTTTAGCAGCACAACGCCCTTTGTAGCAAACCTGAAATCTGATCCAGGATTGTAATCATCCTGAGCATATGACAGGCCAGAAAGCAGGAGGAAAAATACAGGGATGCAAAAAGCAATTCTTTTCATCATATCTCATTTGGGGATCCGGACATTATTAGAACGCACTTCCCGCTATAAAATTACTGTTTTTAGTGGATAAAAGGAAATGATGATTTCCATATCAGAAATAGAAGAAAACTATTAAGCCAGGGGTTCCTCGACTACGCTCGGAATGACAGATTTTTTAATTTTACTTGATTTAAGTTTTGTCATCCCGAGCGTAGTCGAGGGATCCCCAACAAAAGATTAACCATTAGAGTTTCTTCTCAATGATGAGTACTGCGCAACAAGCATTCCTAAAAGCATTAGCCCACAACCTAAAATCTCCTTGTTTCCTAGCTGTTCGCCGAGGACCAGCCAACCACCAATGGCAGCAAAAACAGCTTCCAGGCTGAGGATAATGGCCGCATGTGCCGGTGGAGCCTTTTTCTGTGCAATCACCTGCAGTGTGTACGCGATGCCGACAGATAGAATACCACCATAGAGGATTGGAATTGTTGCCTGTATGATCCCATCAATGGTGTTGGTTTCTACAGCCAGGGCAACGATCAGGCTGAGTACTGAACATACCAGGTACTGTATCAGGGCCAGCTTAAGGGCATTTACTCTGGGCGACATGATGCCGATGATGACCACATGTGCTGCCCAAAAAACAGCCCCAATAAGGACCAGGAAGTCACCAAATTGCATGGTAAAACTTTCCGTTACGCTGAGGAAATATAAGCCCAAAGCGGCCAGCAAGGCAGCTATCCATATAGTAAAGTGCGGGTATTGTTTCCGTAATAATCCCAGGACCGGAACAAATACTACATATAAACCGGTAATAAATCCGGCATTGCCGGCGGTGGTATATACGAGACCGTATTGTTGGAGTGTAGCACCACCGAAGACGGAGAGGCCGAGGATGATACCGCCTAAGAGAAGATATGTGTTAGAGGCAGTGGGCGATGGGCGGTGGGCGATAGGCGACTTCCTGTTTTGAAAGAATATGAATGGAAGAATTACCATGGCGCCAAGGGCGAAGCGAATGCCGTTGAAGATGAAAGGCCCGACATAATCCATGCCCATGCGTTGGGCAACGAAGGCGAAACCCCAGATCAATGAGGTTAGCAGTAGTAGACTGTCTGATTTAAGTGTTGTAGATGACCTCATGATTAAATTCTAAGCTCTAAATCCGAAATCCTAAACAAATTCAAATGTAGGAAATTCAAAATTCCAAACAAATATCAAGATTCAGGCACCAAATTCCAAACAAATAAACTTGTTGGCAGGTCTAATTGGAATAATGAGTAATTTTATTTTCGGACCTTGATGAACATTTCTGAACAACAAAATTGAAAAAATGAATCAACTTAGAAAAACCACCTGCTTTATCTTCCTTATCGTTCTGCTAATCCCATTTAGGAGTTTCAGTCAAAATATAGAAGCTGCAGACACTTCAGATTTTAAATTAATTATTGCTGCAAGAGAGATAATGACCGCAGCAGGAACCTGTGCCCTGATCACTTTAGATGAAAAAGGTCGTCCGAGAGTAAGGGCAATGGATCCGTTTATGCCGGAAAGTGACTTTACCGTCTGGTTTGGAACCAACTCAAAAAGCAGAAAGGTTAATCAAATTAAGAAGGATCCGAGGGCAACTATTTACTATTTGGATAGTGATGCATCAGGATATGTTATGATTCATGGCCTTGCTCAATTGGTAGATGATCCGACTGAAAAAGAAAGGCGATGGAAGGATGAATGGGAGGCATTTTACCCAAATAAAAAAGAAGATTATCTTTTAATAAAAGTCACTCCAATTTGGATAGAAGTTAGCAGTGCACCTCGCGGAATCATTGGCGATACAATTACCTGGCAACCTCCGACATTTTATTTTGATGATCAAAAATAGGATGGAGTATCTTTGGAGAAAGAAAAGAATTGAATATTGCCTTATCGGATAATGAATCATTCTAAAAAAATATTCAAGCTGTTGGCAATCATTTGTGCATTGTCACTGTCAGCCTGTCATCAGGCACCGGTAAAAAAAGAAAAGCCGAACATCCTCTGGATATATTTAGAAGACACTTCCCCCCTTCTAAGTTGTTACGGTGAAACATTGATTTCTACACCAAACATTGATAATCTTGCTGAAAATGGCATTCTGTTTAACAATGCCTTTATGCCAGCTCCGGTTTGTTCGCCATGTCGTTCAAGTATCATCACCGGCTGCATGTCAACAACATTAGGATTACATAATCATCACAGCTCCCGAACTGAAGAATCTGCCATTTTTCTCCCGGATCACCTAAGAACGATCCCAGAACTATTTAAGGAGGCTGGGTACTTTACGTTCAACAATGGTAAAGATGACTACAACTTCACCTATGATCGAAGAGATCTTTATGAGCAGGATTATTTTGTTCATCCATTATATGGTAAAAGTGGTGAGAGACTGGATATTGCTGAGCTTAAAGATCATCAGCCCTTCTTTGGGCAGATCCAGCTATACGGAGGAAAAGAAATATTTTCTTCCAGTTTTGAGGAGAAAGTAAATTTCCCGGTCGACAGGAACAATATAGAATTACCTCCCTATTTGCCACATCATCCGGCTATTATCGAAGAGTACGCTGATCATCTGGATGCAATTCAGATAACGGATAGAAAGGTGGGGGAAATTATAGAAATATTATCTAAAAAAGGAATACTCAACAATACCATTGTTTTCTTCTTTTCTGATCATGGCATGCGTTTAACCAGGCATAAACAATTTCTTTATGATGGAGGTATTCATGTGCCCTTAATTATAGCCGACTTCAGTAATACTGCTCAAATAGGATCAGGAATTACAAATGATGAGCTTATTAGCGGCATTGACCTTGGAACAAGTTCACTGGCCCTGGCAAACATTCCTATTCCGGATTATATGGAAGGCATAAATATCTTTAATGACTCGAATTCCAGGGAGTATATTATTTCAAGCAGAGATCGCTGTGATTTCACCATTGACCGGATTCGTTCTGTAAGAACCAAGGAATATAAATATATCCGCAACTTCATGACCGACCGACCTTATATGCAACCGACTTATATGGATGCAGATAGTGTCGAATTTGTAATTGTGATGAAGCAATTATATGCTGAAAATAAACTTGATTCAACCCAATCTCGATTTTTATCTGATGAGCGACCATACGAGGAACTGTATAATCTTATTGAGGATCCTTTTGAACTGAATAATCTGGCAGGAAACCCTGAATATTCCGAAATGCTCAGTAGGTATGCTGCTATTTTAGACGATTGGATCGCGAAAACTGATGACCAGGGACAATATCCCGAAAGTGAAGAAGGATTAAAACTTATGCTCGGGATATGGGGAAAGCGTGCCATCAATCCCGAATACGAGCCTTTAAGAAATCAATACAAGGATTTGGAAGGTTCCCAACTTCATTTGAAGAATCAAGGCTGGAAAAAAGCTGAGAGCGCTGTCGATATATTAAAAAAGACCATCAAATCTATTGACACAATAGAGACTATCTATTATAAGCAGGATATGGCAAGGACAAATCCGAGGCAAACGGATGATACAATTTATCGATTCAGGGAAATGTACTTCAAAAGGTTGATTCAGGATTCAATTGTTGGTGTACAAGGGCATTGGTATTTTTATAGCGAAGACAGAAGTAAAGTAAACTATGAGGATATATATGATGGGGACAGGCTCATACGAAAAAACAATCTAGATAGCACTGCATTGTTATATGATTTAATAAAGTTCCCGGAATTTACGCAAGAGCATTTTTGGAGCCATAATACACTTTACGGCATGCAATATTTATTTAAGTTCATGCTGAACAATATCGATTTCTACAAGATTGAAAGATTAAACGACACGATTTTTATGAATAAGAATTGCTTTCAAATAACTATTCAATTGGACGATAAAATGACGATGCCAGGATTTGCCAGCAAACTTGAGAATAGCGAAGGGAGTATTTCAAAAACATTATTCTTTATCGATAGCCAAACTTATTATCCGCTTAGAATGAAAGAAGAGCAATATTCCATTGAGAGTCCTGAACAAAGGTTCTTTATCGAACAGGTTTATTATGATATAAAATTCAATACTGAAATAGACGAAAATATTCAATTTAATACTTCATCTGAAACTATCTCCAGATACGAAGTAATTGAAAAGAAACCAATATAGTTATTCTGACAGGCCACCGATGCAAACTTATAATTATGAAACTCAATAAAATCACTACCATTCTTTTTGCTTCGGTCATATTGATCAGCTGCAATCAGCGAGCTAAAGAGCCCCAGGTAAATAAATTCAGTGGCCTCTGGAAATTACTAGTCATTGAACAGCAAGATTCAATTTCAAAAGAATGGAATGAATACAGAAACGGAATGCAGGGATACATTTTGTATGATGATAAGGACAACATGGCCGTCCATCTCACTTCAAAAGGATATCAAAATACCGATATTATCTTTCATGATTTTATAGATACTGTATCGATTGAGGAGCTTAAACACAGAACACAATCTTATGTGTACTTTGCAAAATATACCATCTTTGAAGATGAAAAAACAATTGAGCATGCCCGGATTTCACACTCCAACCCTAACCTGTGGAATATCGTAGTGAAACGCTGGTTCGAGTTTAAAGGAGACACCTTAATTCTCACAACTGTTGAGAATGGCAATTCACCTCTTCGGGTGGTATGGAAAAGATATTAGTGCTTATATGGCAGTCAATCTAAATCCACGCAAAAAAACAAGCTAAAAATAAAAATATGGAATCAATCGCACCAAACATTTTCGTAAAAGACATAGAAAAGACATTAGACTATTACAAGCAATTAGGATTTGCCCTGGTAATGAGGGTTCCTGAGGAGGGTGACCTGGTTTGGGCCATGATGACTTGTGGCGATGTAACTTTTATGTTCCAGACCTTTGAGAGCCTGGGAAACGAAATTCCTGAAATCAGCCGACAGGATGGCGGTTCTCTTTTATTATATATCCGAATAAAAGAGATCAGGAAATTTCACGACAAAATCAAGGACAAGGTGAATGTTATCAAAGGTCTTGAAAAGACTTTTTATGGCGCCACAGAATTTTCTATCCAGGACATTAACGGTTATGTGCTTACATTTGCAGAAGATGAAGAGTAAAATATAATGATAAAGATTCTCACTATGATATGGAAACTCAGCATCGCACCTAACAGAGAACAGAATTATTAACAAATAAAAATACACGCCATGAATTACAAACAAACAACAGTGCTTTTACTACCCATACTCTTCATGAGTATATTGATTGTGGCTTCCTGTAAAAAAAGATAAGGAAGCTGAGGGTACCGACAAGCAGCTATATGATATGGCTAAGGAAACAAGCGGGTTTACCTGGTACAAGAATTCAAGCGCTTTATTGGACAAAAGTTCAGGAAGCGGACACTCTTTCCCCTTTTTAAGGACACGTTTTAACACCATCGCAGCCGCTCAATTAGATTCGATTGGAAAAGTAATGACCGGTGCAGCTTTTGCTGATGGATCATTAATTGTTAAAGAACTGTATGAAGCTGGCAAGTACGCTTAGTCGATATGCTGTTCTTTATAAAAGTACAGGACATGCCGACGCAGATGCCAATGGCTGGGTATGGGGATATATCAATGCAGATGGAACTGTAGCCGTGTCAGCTTCTGAAAAAAGGAAGCCAATGCATAGGCTGCCATTCACAGGAGGGCAGTATTGATTATATATTGATGAATAAATTTTTTCCTTAATATTCTTAACGAAATAAGGAGTGAAGCACGCAGCATTGTCGCGAAGTCTTTGCCATCATTATTTGAAAAGAATGAAGTTAATATCTTCAATTATTCTGTTCCTGATTTTCTTCAATCAAATAGTTTGGTCTCAAACTACAGTTGATAGCAGTATAATTGTCAGGGTGCTCTCATTCAATATTCTCCATGGAGCAACGACAAAAGGTGATTTTGATCTAGACGTAATTGCGAAAGTAATCATGGATTCCAATCCTGATCTTGTAGCTATGCAGGAGGTAGACTATAAGACGAACAGGGCAAAGAAATATGACCTGGTAACAGAGCTGGGATGGAGAACAAAAATGATTCCCCTCTTTGCCAGAGCGATGGAATATGATGGTGGGGAATATGGAGAGGGGATATTGTCCAAATATACTTTTCTGTCAAGCAGGAATGTTGCGCTGCCTTACACTTCGGGGAATGAACCCCGGGCTGCATTAGAAGTAACAATTGTGTTACCCTCAGGCGACACCATTGCATTTATTGGCACCCATCTTGATCATTTGAAAGACGAAAAAGACCGGGTGGCTCAGGCGAACAGAATCAATGAAGTATTTTCCTCAAATAAATACCCGACCATTTTGGCCGGAGATTTAAATGCTCTGCCCGGAAGCGCTCCCATAAATATCCTTGAGAAAATGTGGGCTGCCTCCTATGATGTACAGGGCCCTGAACCTACATTTCCGTCAAATAATCCAACAAAAAAAATCGATTACGTGATGTTTTTTCCAATAAAAAGCTGGCAGGTTCTTGAAACATTAGTGATCCAGGATAGCATCGCATCAGATCACTGTGCCTATCTTGTAACTCTAAAGCTAATGGAAGAATGATGGCATTTCTCAATTTAAAACTTCATGTTATATAATGAAGATAAAGAATATTAGCACAATTGCTTAAGCCATTAATAAAACGATATAAATTGAACTTATTTTAATTCTACGGGTTATTCTAATAGGATAATAATATATAGGAATGATAGTATAGTGGAGACAATTACCAAGAGGGATAGGATGAAATTCATAGAAATAGAATAATTAAATTTATCAAGACATAATACATTATGAACATAAAAAGCATAATCATAAGTTATCTGTTTACTTTCATTGTTTTTTTGATGATTGATATGCTGTGGCTGGGGATTATTGCAAAAACCTTTATCAAAAATACCTGGGTGGTTTTTTAACTGACAGGGTTAATTGGACTGCAGCTTTCATTTTCTATATTATTTACGTTGTCGGGATTTCAATTTTTGCCATATATCCGGCAGTGAACAAAGGATCTGCTATTAATGCAATTTTGATGGGTGCATTATTTGGTATTTTTACATATGCTACTTATGATTTAACCAATTTAGCCACACTCAAAGGCTGGCCATTGCCTATCGTTATTATTGATATTACTTTGGGGCGCTAGTTTTATCTGCAATAGTTAGTTTTGCGGGTTTTCACATTGTCAAATGGATTAATTAATATGAAAGAATATGGTATAATATGAAGCACCGTGTAATTAATGGAAAATTTCTTTACTATGCATTTATTGCTGGAGGAAATCAAATACTGCAAAATCAGGTAGAAATAAACAGAATAAATATTTTCCCGGTAAATGATAAAGATACAGGTACCAACCTTGCTTCCACAATCCGTTCGGTAATCGACAATATCAAACCCCATAAATCATATAAAACAACTGTAAATAATATTGCAGATGCAGCATTAATTGGAGCAAGAGGAAATTCGGGAGTTATTTTTGCTCAGTTTTTACATGGTTTGAGCCGTGAAACACAAAACAAACCAATCATTACCTTGACCGAATTTGCTGAAAGTGTAAAAAAATCAATTCCATATATTTACGAAGCTATTGCCAATCCTGTTGAAGGAACAATGTTAACCGTTATAAAAGAATGGTCAGATTTTCTAAACAGTAAAAAAGAGGCCATTCACGATTTTAAGAAGGTGATGATTGATTCTATTGATGTGCTGGAAAAATCATTGGCAGAAACACCTCAAAATTAAAAGCATTAAACAAATCAGGTTTTGTTGATGCCGGAGCAAAAGGTTTTGTTCTGTTTATTAAAGGAATTATTGATTTTATAAAAAACAGAAATATCCGTAATCTGGTAGTTGAATCGCATGAAAATATTTCGCTCATTCATTCAGAGGAAATTACAGATGAGGAAATTACTCATCGCTATTGTACTGAAGCGATTATAAAGAATGTTAAAATAAATAAATCAGAACTGCAAAAAATCTTAAGTAAAAGTGGTGATTCGGTTGTTGTTGCAGGATCGGAAAGCATTTGCCGCATTCATGTGCATACCAATCATCCGGCAGAGCTTTTTCATGAGTTAAAAGATATTGGAACCATCACTTATCAGAAAGTGGATGATATGGTTCGTCAACAGGAAGCGGTTACCAAACAGAAAATGGAATATTGCACTTGTTACTGATTCAACCTGTGATTTATCCCAGGAATTGATCGATTTTTATCAAATTAATGTTGTTCCTATTAATTTAAATTTTGGTGATAATCATTATTTGGATAAAGTAACCATTCAGCCCGATCAGTTTTACGATTTACTTGAAACACATGCCGAATTCCCAAAAACATCTCAAATAAACGAACAGGCTTTTACCAACTTGTATTCACATTTGGCCTCTCATTATGATGCCATTATTGCCATCCATCTTACCGGTCAATTTAGCGGAACATATGCCAATAGCGTAAAAGCAGGTGAGCGAATTAAAAAAGAGTTTAACAAACCTGTTCATGTAATTGATTCAAAAAATTTATCGGGAGCTCTGGGTTTACTCGTGTTAAAAGCAGCACAAAATATTGAAGCAGGTGAGTCTGTTGAAGTCCATTGTTAAATCAATTGAAAATGATGTGCAGCAATGCAAAAATATTTGTTAGTGTCAGAGATTTAAAATACATGATAAAAGGAGGACGGGTTTCAAAACCCAAAGGATTGATAGCCAGTGTTCTTGGTTTAAATCCTGTTATTTCAATGGATGAAAATGGAAAATCACTCTTATTTGGGAAAACCTTCAGCCAGCAAGCCAGTTTAAAAAAGATATATAAGCATATACAAAAAGATAAGTCGAGGGAAAAACTATTTGGAACTATATTATACTACATGCCCACAATCCTGAAGGTGCACAAAAAGCAGGAGAGAAAATGGTGGAAATTACCGGAAAAAAACCGGTTTCAGTAGTCGATATTTCTCCGGTAATTGGTATGCATGCAGGAAATGGTGCCATTGCAATTTCATTATTGTTTAATAATTAATACTGAATAAATGATGACTCTATTTTTACAAGCCTCTCTGCTCATTTTGGTACTGGTAACCATTTTATGGTTATGGAGCGTCATTATAAAAAATGTAAGTATTGTTGATCTTTTCTGGGGATTTGGCTTTGTTGTCGTAAATACATTTTATTTTTTTATTTCAGGCGATTTAAATACCCGAAAAATACTCTTGTTGGTATTGGTTACAATTTGGGGATCAGACTTACAATTTATCTTTCCATGGAGAAACATTGGTAAAGGGGAGGATTTCAGATACCAGGAATTCAGACGGAAATATGGGCCGGAACGTTATTGGTGGTTTAGTTTTTTTCAAACATTTTTATTACAGGGTAGTTTTAATGATGATTGTTTCATTGCCATTACTGGGTGTTAACATGGGACCCGACTCATGAAACCTGAATGCTACTGGATTACCTTGGGATTATTAGTATGGCTGATTGGTTTTATATTTGAAGCAGGTGGGGATTTATCAGTTGTCACGTTTTAAACAAGACCCTAAAAACAAAGGAAAGGTATTGAATACAGGCTTTTGGAAATATACCCGTCATCCCAATTATTTTGGCGATTCAGCTGTATGGTGGGCTTATGGCTTTGTTAAGTATTGCTGCCGGAAGTTACTGGCAAATTATTGGCTCCATTATAATGACTTTGCTAATTATTAAAGTCTCAGGAGTGGCCTTGCTTGAAAAAACCTTAAACAATTCAAAACCGCAATACCAGGAATATATTCAAAAAACCAGTTCCTTTTTCCCATGGTTTCCTAAAAAATAATCAACAATGGATCTCTTCTTAGCCATCGTTTTTATTTTTTTATCTTACTTATTAGGGTCTATCCCGGTTGGATACCTTCTAAGTAAACATTTTAGCGGTAAAAATATCATGGACCATGGAAGTGGTAATATGGGTTCTACCAATGTTGCACGGGTTGTTGGTAAAAAACTCGCCCTCATTACCCAGCTCCTGGATATGGCCAAAGGACTTATTCCAGTTGCCACCTATCTGTATATTACAAATTGCAGCCAGATTAATCCTGATTTTTACATTTATTTGGTTGCATTGGCCAGTATTATAGGCCACGACTTCAGTATCTTTCTGAGATTAAAAGGAGGGAAAGGAGTCAATACCACGCTTGGTGCATCGGTATTAATTGCACCATATTCTGTTTTCATTTCTGTGGCGATACATTATCTTGTCAGATGGCGATTCAAATACGTTTCAGTCGGTTCCATTATGCTTGGTATATCTTTACCCCTGATCGAGCTGATTCTTCATGGACCGAACATTACTTTCTACTATTTATTGATTTGTATGGCCCTCATTATCTTCACTCACCGCTCGAACATTAAACGCCTGCTACAAAAGAAGGAGTTATCATCCTAATTATCTACCTATTCGATCACCACCTCATCGATAAACACCCAGCTGGGGCTTCCGGCACCTGGATGCCAATCGGGGCACTGCCCGGGGTTTTGTGCGATGATCTTCACATACCGGGCCCTGAGATCTGAGAATGTCTTGTGGAAATTCTTGATCATGGCTTTCTTGCTTTCCTGCGGAACAGCATTAAGGAATTCTCCAACACTTTCGTATTTGCCATCTTCGGTATCCGACACAAGATAACTGATCTTTGATGGAAGAAAGATCCATGTAGTTATGTTCTGGAGAAAGCCAACACTGATGTCTTTGATCTGGCTTATCTTGCCCAGGTCGATCACAATTTCAATATCATCACCGCTAAATCCCTGCCAGTTGCCATCCCCATAATGTACAGATCCGCTGATGCCATTTACAAGTCCTGACTCACCCCCGGCAGTATAGCGGTCGCTGTATTTGTATTTATAGGAAATTGGTTTACCCACACCCTTGTGCAGTTTGACATCCCTCGTAGCAACATGGCCCTTTTTTATACCATCAACAAAGGTTCGGGCTTTTATTGTAGCTGACTCCTTAAGTTTATAAAGTGTATCATACAGCAGGGAAGTTAACTCAGGCTCGCTTCCATCTAGTGTATACCTTATTTCTGCATTGGGAATTTCAGTTTCCATCTTGATCAGGAGAACCTTCGAATCCTGGTCAAATTCTGGTGTGATCTCAACGGCAAAAATGGCATCGCAGTAATTAACATCCATGATCGCCAATCTGACAAAATGAGGTTCCAGTTTCCGCAGGAATCTCTCCCAGTTGATCTTGCTTTCAAGGCTCCAGTCTACTTCAGCCAGGGCAAGCATCCTCGGAACAGCCATATATTCGGCATATTCCGGTGTGGCTATATATTCTGTCCACACATTTCCCTGGGCACCCAGAATATGTTCCTGTTCAGCTTCATTCAATTCGGCAGGAACAGGACTATAATGATAAACATCTTTCAGTGTTGTTAAACCGCCAATTGCTTTTGGTTGTGTGGCCGGATCGGCCTGGTAGTGGTCGAAATAGCAATTTGAATTGGGTGACATCACCACATCATGTCCCATCTGGGCAGCGGCAATCCCTCCTTCTTCGCCTCTCCACGACATCACCGTTGCCTCAGGTGCAAGCCCTCCTTCCAGGATCTCATCCCAACCAATTAATTTACGGTCATGTTCATTGAGAAATTTCTCCATCCGCTTGATAAAATAACTTTGCAGTTCATCTTCATTGGCAAGGCCTTCATTTCTTATCCTGGCCTGGCATTTTCTGCATTTCTCCCAGCGTGTTTTCGGCACTTCATCCCCCCCGATATGAATATATTCACCGGGAAATAGTTCCATGACTTCGAGCAATACATTTTCCAGGAATTCAAAGGTCTGTTCATTGCCTGCGCAATACACATCCTCCTTCACACCCCAGATCGTGGCCACATCAAATGGCCCTCCCGTACAACTCAGTTCCGGGTATGCAGCAAGCGTTGCAACACAATGTCCGGGCATTTCAATCTCAGGCACTATGGTGATCTGCCTTTCTGAGGCGTATGCAACAATCTCACGAATATCATCCTTGGTATAGTATCCACCATAAACGCTACCATCGGGTTCGGTTCTCCAGGCAGACACCTCTGTCAGCTCAGGATACTTATCTATTTCTATTCGCCACCCCTGGTCTTCGGTAAGGTGCCAGTGAAAGACATTCATCTTATACATGGCCATCAGGTCAAGGTATTTTTTAATGAACTCTTTCGGGAAGAAATGCCTGCACACATCCAGGTGCATGCCTCTCCATTCAAAGCGAGGGTGGTCGTAAATATAAACAGCCTGGCATTCAAGGTCAATCCCTTCTACGACATTGTTGCTCATGATTTCCGGAGGAAAGAGTTGTAACAAGGTTTGTACTCCATTAAAAAGCCCAGGAGGATCATTTGCCTGTAAAACCACCGACCTATTACCAACTTCAAGCCTATATGCTCCAACATCCCAGGATGTATCGGCATTAAAGGTTGTGAACACCAGATCGCCGGAAAAACTGGTGACATGCTCATCATCTACAATTTCAAGTCTGAAGCCAGCAGAACGCTCCAAAATATCATTGAAATATTCACAAACGGCCACCAGATCCGGTCTTTCCATCTGGGTGATGATCCGGGCATCCGGTCCCAGATCAAATGATCCGGGTTGTACATATGCTGTTGAGGGCTGGGGGATGATATTGATATCATTTTGCGAAGGTGGGTTGCAGGTGGTCAAAGCCATCATGCCTGCAATTAACAATACTATGATCCTGGATTTCATAATGATAGATGTTTTTATTTGCTAAAATAGTCACTGTCGATCAAATCAAATTTCCCTTCACGGAACAAGGCATAGTTAAAGCCTTTATGGATGGCGTATGCCCCGGTTTCCCCGGCTTTATTTACGGCAAGGTACCCGATCTGGAAATCTTTATAATTGGGTATTTTTTTAACGATACGTTTGATGCCCTCTTCACAGGCCTCCTGCGGTGATAAACCATTTCGCATGAGTTCTACCAAAAGGAAAGAACCCAGGGTTTTCAAAACCAGTTCACCCATGCCTGTTGCTGTGGCTGCTCCGATCTCATTGTCGGCATATAGTCCGGCTCCTATCACCGGCGAATCTCCTACCCTACCATGCATTTTGTAGCCCAGGCCGGAGGTTGTACATGCGCCTGCAATATGATTTGATTTATCAATGGCAAGCATGCCAATGGTATCGTGGTTTTCGATATTGATCACCGGTTCATATTCCGATTTAACCAGCCAGCCCTCCCAGGCCTTTTTTGCCTTATCGGTCAGCAGGTTTTCTTTCATAAAACCGTTATCCAGGGCAAATTGCAATGCACCTTCACCTGAGAGCATCACATGCGGTGTTTTTTCCATGACCAGACGTGCTACAGAAATGGGATGTTTGATATGTTCAAGAAAGGTGACCGATCCACACTCCCCGTTTCCTTTCATGATAGATGCATCAAGTGTGACATGCCCGTCGCGGTCAGGAATCCCGCCATAACCTACACTCATGTTATCAGGGTCTGCCTCCGGAATGCGAACACCCTGTTCCACTGCATCAATGGCTGAACCGCCTTCCTCAAGTATCTTCCATGCAGCTTCGTTTGCCTCCATGCCATGATTCCAGGTTGAAATCACCATAGGAATATTGCCTTTTACAGGGAGTATTGCCCCCCCGGCCTTCACTTTTTCCAGCCAGCTTGGAATAGCAATGGCTCCGGCAGCCACCAAGGCTGATCTTGAAATGAATTGTCGTCTGTTTGTTTTCATAACTAGTTACTGGTTACTGGTTACTGGTTACTGGTTGCTGGTTGCTTCTTGGTTGTAACTGAATTAATCCATAATCCAACATTTAAAATCCATCATCAAACAAGCTTTGCTTGTTTACGTTTATATCCCCTCCATCCATAAAACGCGATGTATGCATAACATATTACAGGCACAAAGAAAGAAGCATGCACCCCATAGGCATCGGCTGCCATGCCCTGGAAGACCGGCACGATGGCACCTCCGAGGATCATCATAACCAGGAGGGAAGAGCCCTGGCTTTTGAATTTGCCCAAACCTTCAATTGACAGTGTAAATATGTTCGACCACATGATGGAGTTAAACAATCCAATGCCAATGATGGACCACATAGCCACCACACCCTGGTTGGTCAATCCTATGATCAGCAGGACAATAGCAATAAGTGCAAATATAAATAAGGTCCGGTGAGCCAGTGACCTTCCGGCGATAAAAGCCAGCAGGTTGGCGACAAGAAAAACACCATAGATCAGGGCTTGATCTATACCATTAAAATACCAGATCACCAGGAAAGCAGCTGTTGGAACTGCCACCATCAGTAGGTATTTGAGCATCACATCCTTCATCTGGCTTAAGGAGATGGCTCCCAGGAACCTTCCTATCATCAAACCTCCCCAGTAAAAGGCCACGTATTTGCTGGCATCCGCTTCTCCCAGTCCGGCAATGTTTTCCAATCCGAGATAACTGATCATGATGCTTCCAATGCTGACTTCCCCACCTACATAAAAGAATATAGCCAGTGCTCCAAATACAAGATTGGGATGACGCAGTGCACCAGCAGTCCTTTCGATGGCATCACCGCCTGTGACTCTCGGCAGATGAGAGATCTTGATCAATATTGCCAGCAGGATGAACAAGCCTGTAAAGATCAGATAAGGGATCTTCACAGCATCGGCCCCGCTGACATTTACTGCAAAATATTTAAATATCAGGAATCCCCCTATCAGTGGGCCAATAGTGGTCCCCAGGGAGTTAAAGCCTTGTGAGAGGTTGAGCCGGCTGGATGCCGATTTTTCAGGACCCAATATGGCTACGTAAGGATTGGCAGCTATCTGGAGCAATGTAAATCCAAGGCCCATTATAAATAGGGCAGCCAGGAAAAAGCCATACATCTTGAATTCTGCCGCCGGATAAAACAGTGCACTGCCGGTGGCAGAGATCAGCAATCCCGCCAGGATACCATTTTTATATCCAATTCGACTGATGGGATCTCCTCCTGTGATGGAGATAAAAAAGTAGATGACCGAGCCAACGAAATAAGCCATAAAAAAGGCAAACTGGACAAACATTGCCTGCGTATGGTTAAGATCAAAAACCCCTTTCAGGTAAGGGATGAGTATATCATTGAGGACCGTCATGAAGCCCCACATAAAGAAGAGTCCGGTTACCACAACAAATGCTACGGTATAGCTGGTGCTTTTTGGTGTATTAGCTGTCATAAAATCAGTTATATCGGTTAACTCTGTTGAATCGGTTAAATCTGTTGAATTGGTTGAATTGGTTTATTAGCGAAAATAATTCTTTTTTAGGTTTTATGGCATCCTGAGCGAGAGGCTCACCCGTACCGGCAAATGGTCGGAAGGAAAAAAACCTCCAGCATTGTCCGAAATGATCTCATACTCTGCCACACCAAAGTGCGGACTGATAAAAATATGGTCGATGATATCATTCCTTGTGAGGTCTGGCGGAAAGCCGACAAAAGTTGTCCCTGAAAGCGAATCTTTCTGAACCGCCAATAGCCTGGAATCGGAAAATAGCTCTGATAAAACATTCAATGGATCTGATTCCGGTCTGCAGTTGAAATCGCCTGTGATGATGACTGGTTTCAGGCTGGCAATAAGGCGGATGCTATCCGAAAGTAAGCGGGCACTGTTCAAGCGTGCTTCCTCCCCTACATGATCGAAATGTGTGTTGAACACGAAGTACTCATAGCCTGAAGCTATCTCTTGAAGCTTGATCCAGCTCACCATACGTGTACATGCAGCATCCCAGCCCTTGCTTCCTGGCTGACCCGGCTTGTCGGACAGCCAGAACTGGCCTTCATCAGCCAGTATAAACCTGTCTTTCCTGTAAAATACAGGTACATATTCCCCCTTGCATTCCCCATCGTCCCTGCCTGCTCCTGACCAACGGTAATCAGTGAGTGCCTGGTCAAGTTCTTCCATTTGCCCCTGCAAAGCTTCCTGTATCCCAAGTATGTCAGGATCATACTTTTCGATCATCCAGAATACCATTTCCTTGCGGCTGTCCCAGGAAAACATTCCGTCGCCGGGATTTTCATAACGGATGTTGAAGGTCATCACCTCGATATTCTCCCGCTCCGGGCTTGAACATGAAAGAATGAACAGCAGTGGTAACAGAAGAAATCTCCTGCATTTAATTATATGTATCATAGATGCTTTTAATTTTCAATTTTTCAGAAAGCTGAGATGTGTCTGCATCGCCAATAAATTTAATCCTCCTTTTCTCACCGGCGGCCATATCAAAGAAATTATCTTCGAATCGACCTGTAATACCAGGCGCTTCAAGGAAGACCTGCCTGGCAAGTTTTTCAACGCTGATATTTACTATCAAACCGGATTCAGATGGAAGAACTTCAAAACTCAAGTTCGGATTCTGAAGATCTAGCTCTTTAGTCGGGACAAAGTACAGGTAGGTATTTGAAATTTCTTTCCCATCCTGAAATAGCCTCGCGACAAATACAACATTGTTTGAATTTTTCCCATGCGACGGGATTGTGTATATCACTTGATTGCTCTGTGGGGCTAATTCTATTTCCTCTTCTGTTTTTATGATAGCTTTTCCATCAAAATCCATCAGCTCGATCAACATTTCAACTTCCTCTACAGAGGAATGGTCATTCACTGAATACACCAGGATATCTCCATCCTTAACAATTGCCCGGACCATGACAGGCTCATATGCCCGCTTCACATGATAATGCAAAGCTTTCCAATTTCCATAATAATCAAGTCCCGCCCATGAAGTGACAGGCCAGCAGTCGTTCAGTTGCCAGTAAAGGGTACCCATGCAATAGGGTTGTGAAATACGGTGGGTAAAAAATGCCTCTCCCATGCCTTCTGCCTGCAGCACCTGGCTCACATAAACATAGTCTTCGAATCTTTCTGGCACGATGAACTCATGTTCCATATATTTCCGAATAAGTTCTGTCCCACGGGGATGCTTCTGATGTGCTTCCAAAATCTGGGGGCTGGGGGCTGGGGGCTGGGTACTGGAAATGCCGCCAAAGGATTCTATAGTTTCAATTGGTGGCATGCCCTGGAAACCATACTCACTCATAAATCGTGCAATCTTGAATCGATACGTCTCGAAGGGTTCTTCTCCCCACCAGACCCCCCAGTAGTGAACGTCGCCCTGAGTATAAGCTTTATCGCGGCCCCAGCCTGTCATGGGTGAGGAAGGCCAGTATATCGTTCCCGGATCATATATTTCAACTGCTTCGGGAAGGATGTTGTGAAATACTTTCAGATAATCATTCCAGACCTTTGCCGAATCTTCTTTAGAGTATGCCAGCGCTTGCTGCCAGCCCCAGTTATGCCATCCTTCATCAATTTCGTTGTTGCCGCACCAGAGTGCGATGCATGGATGGTTTGAAAGACGGATAACATTCTCGATTGCTTCTGCTTTAACACTTGCAAGGAAAGCTTCATCGCCCGGGTACATATTACAGGCAAACATGAAATCCTGCCATACCAGGATGCCATTTTGATCACACAGATCATAGAAAATGTCATTTTCATAAAAACCACCTCCCCACACACGCAGCATGTTCATGTTGGCATGGACCACGGATTCAATCAGTTGCTCATATCTTGCTGTAGCTACCCTGGTGAGGAAATTATCTTGTGGTATATAATTGGCCCCTTTCATGAAAACCGGATAGCCGTTAACCTTAAAGTAAAATGACTCACCATATTCGTCCGGTTCCCGGATCAGTTCAATTTCCCGGAGGCCAATGCTTGCATATGCCTCATCCATGTGGCCATTTCCTGCCACTTCAGCCCGGAATCTATACATTTTCTGATCTCCCATTCCTACCGGCCACCAAAGTTTCGGGTCCTTGATCTCCACATCGATCTCGAAATGATTGATCCCTTCTTGAAGATTGATCTTTTCCAAAGCCAACTGCTCTCCATTTTCCTCATTAAACAAGTTCAAGGCTACTTCACAATCCCCATCCGACTCAATATCAAAGTGAAGCTTTACAGGAATTGGATCTTGTTGAATGGAACCATAGGTTACATGCACCCTGTCAATCCTGAAATCATTCCAGGCCCTGAAATATACCGGTTTCCATATGCCACAGGTCACAAATTCAGGGCCCCAGTCCCAACCAAAGTGGTAAGGAGACTTTCTGGTAAATGCTCTATTATCAGGTAATTTATATGACAGTTCGGCCGCTTTTTCTTCATTGATCTCTCCCGGAGGCAAAAAAACGATGGATAATCGATTATCGCCATCGATCAGGATATCCTTCACATCAACTTCCCATTTGCGAAACATATTATCAGCTCGAAGTATAAGTGAATCGTTCAGATAAACATTGGCATAAGTATCGAGTCCCTCAAATACAAGAACCACATGGTCTTTATCAGGGATATCTTCTGCCCGGATGAAGCTAGAATATTCCCATTCAGCCTCACCAACCCATTGCAGGTCTTTTTCATTTTCACCGTAATAAGGATCTTCAATCAGCCCATTGGCCAGCAAGTCAGTATGGATACAACCCGGCACTGAAGCAGTAAAAAAATCACCATCCCCATTTCTCCAAGTCTCCACCTCACCAAATCTCCTTACTTCCCATTCTCCCCATCCTTTTTTCTCCACAGATTGCTTCGGGATACATGAGGCAAGAACAAGTACAATTAGTATTACAGGCAAAAAGTATTTCATGCTTTAGCTGTTGGCCAGTTCAACGATCTTCTTTATTTTTTCCGGATCCGTGATCCATAGGTCGTATTCAGGAACGGTGACGTTATCGCCCATAGACACCTCCGGATTCCTGTATTCCATGATCCCCGGGTAAAGACTTCGCCCCGTCACATGGAATTCCTTTGCCCCGGTATATTTCTTGAGATCAGCTATACTTTTCTCATTCACACCACTGCCTGGCATAATCTTGATGCGCCCGTCAGCTATTCCAATGATCTCCCTGATCAGGTGCTTACCATCAGGTGCTTTATTCTTTCCACCGCTGGTCAGTATACGATCAACACCTATGCCGATCAGATCTTCAAGGGCTTTATATTTATTTACTGTCATATCGAATGCCCGATGACAGGTAAATCCAATCTCCCCGGCCAGTTCTTTCAGTATGCCCATACGCTCCACATCTATATTTCCATCCGTCAGCAGGATACCTGCAACCACCCCATCAGCTCCAAGTGTACGGGCTGCTTTCACATCTTCTTTCATGATCTCGAATTCAAGATCAGTATAGCAAAAATCCCCTCCACGAGGACGGATCATCACAAAAAGGCCAATGGAGATTCGTTTACGAGCCAGGGCAATTGTTCCAGGGCTTGGTGTGGTTCCTCCCTCAATGAGGTTATCGACCAGCTCCACCCGGAGCGCCCCTCCTTTTTCGGCATTGATGGCAGATTGGACAGAGGTGACGCAGACTTCGATGAGGGTATTTGACATATAGATGGTTTTGAAGAACGAAAATAATCAATCTTATGCACAATTCATCACTTGGCACTTTGAGCTAGGTACTCGGAACTCGAAAAGATTTATCTTTGAGCAATGATTTATCCTCAAAATTTTGAGCAAAAGATAGGATTCGAGAAGGTCAGGGAGCTGTTGGAGACGCAGTGTATCAGTCCGCTCGGGATCAAGCACGTAGCTCAGCTGGGCTTCGAATCAGGCCATGGGAAAGTTCAGGAGTTGCTCAACCAGACTGAGGAGTTCAGGCAGATCCTTTTGGAGGGGAAGCCATTTCCGAATTCCGGGTATTTTGACCTTACAACGGAGCTGAAACGCATACACGTAAAGGGCAGTTACCTTGATCCTGAAATTTTATTCGACCTGAAGTCTTCGTTAAAAACCATCAACTCTTGCCTTGATTTTATGAATCAGGCAGAAGATGGGCTTTATCCACATCTCACTGCACTCACTGAAGGGCTTGAGCCTCAGGATGAACTATTGAAAGAGATAGAAAGGATCATCGATGACAAAGGGATCATACGCGATTCGGCTTCGCCAGCACTGAAGGACATCAGGGAAAAGCTTCACCGGAAGCAATTGTCGATCGATGGCAGGATCAGGAAGAGTATGAATGAAGCGCGAAAGGCAGGGCTTGTACCGGATGATGCCGAGGTAACCATCAGGAACGGCCGAATGGTCATCCCTGTGATCGCATCCGGCAAAAGACAGCTCAAAGGTTTTATTCACGATGAATCTGCAACAGGACAAACTGTTTTTATTGAGCCTACGGAGGTTTTTGACCTGAACAACGAGATACGGGAGATGGAAAATGCCGAACGCAGGGAGATCATCAATATCCTCATCGGATTCACAGACAAGTTGCGACCTCAGACTGAATCATTGTTCCTGGCATACGACTTTCTTGGTATGATCGATTTTATCAGGGCCAAAGCAAAGCTTGCCCTGATGATTGGTGGAATAAAACCATTGCTTAAACCCAGCCCACTGTTTAACTGGCACAATGCCAGACACCCACTGCTGTATCTTTCCCATAAGGAACAAAACAGGCCGGTGGTGCCCATGGACCTGGAGCTGAATAAAAAGAACCGCATCCTGGTGATCTCAGGACCCAATGCAGGTGGGAAATCTGTTTGCCTGAAAACGACCGGTTTGCTGCAATATATGATACAATGCGGCTTGCTGGTGCCCATGGAAGAAAATTCAGAAGCCGGAATATTCAAGGATATCTTCCTGGATATAGGGGATGAACAAAGTTTAGAGAATGACCTCAGCACTTATAGCTCACATCTTTTAAATATCAGGGAATTCATTAAACATGGCAACCGGAATTCATTGTTTTTGATCGATGAGTTTGGCACAGGAACAGAACCACATTTAGGAGGTGCAATAGCTGAGGCCGCCCTGCATACCTTAAATGACAGCAATGCTTTTGGTGTGGTAACCACTCATTATGCCAATATCAAGCTGATGGCAGACAATGAGGCAGGGATCATCAATGGTGCGATGCTATTCGACACAAAAGAGATGCGCCCACTATACATGTTGCGTACCGGAAAGCCAGGAAGCTCATTTGCCTTCGAGATTGCGCGTAAGATTGGCTTTCAGGAAAATGTACTGGCCCATGCAGCTGCCATCACGGGATATTCACAGGTTGACTTTGAAAAGCAACTTCAGGAACTGGAAACCGAAAAGATGGAGCTGGAAAAAGAAAAAGAAAAGTTCGGCGTTGCAGATGATTTCCTGGCGGAAATGATCGACAAATATGAAAAACTGATCACAGATCTCAACGAAAGAAAATCTGAGATCATGGAAGAAGCCCGTAACGAAGCAGGCAGCATCCTTTCGGGTGCCAACCGTTTGATCGAACAAACCATCAAAGGGATCAGGGAGGCAGAAGCAGAGAAAGAAAAGACAAAGGCTTTGAGAAGTTCTATGAAGGAGGAAGCGGAGAAGATTGTGGAGAATAAAGAACAAAGAACAAGGAACAAGGAAGAAGGAATAAAGAATAAGAAGTCAGATACCAGAAACCAGAAACCAGTAGCCAGTAGCCAGGAACAAAAATATTTACCGGGTATTCCCGGAAAGGGCGACTGGGTGGAAATCATTCAATACGGGACTGTCGGTGAAATAGTTGAGATTAAAGGAAAGAATGCTACTATATCAAGCGGCTCTATAAATATTAAAGTTCCTATTAAAGATCTCCGGAAGATCAAAAAGGTTAAGAAAAAGGAAGATGGCTTTAGGAAGAGCAAGGCTTATGGGAATATCATGACCGACATTAACAGTAGGGCAGCGAAATTCAAACCAACGATCGATCTCAGAGGAAAACGGGCTATTGAAGCCCTCGATGAATTAAAGTCATATCTCGATGATGCCATTCTCCTCAGTGTAAAAGAGGTGAGTATATTACATGGTAAAGGTGATGGTATTCTTCGTCCCATCATACAAGAATACCTGCAAACTGTGGATGATGTTGAACAATTTAGCGACGCACATGTTGAGAGAGGTGGACAGGGGATTACGATTGTGAAACTGCGATAGCAGAAATCTGAAATCTGAAATCTGAACTTTGAACTTTGAAATCTGAACTTAAAAACCCCAAGATCCAGTATCTAGGATCTAGAATCCAGCAACCAGCAACCAGCAACCAGTAACCAGTAACAAGCCATGACTGAAGAAAACAACAACGAAAAACAGGCTAGTCCTGAAAAGAAAAAAGCAAAGTTTAATTTCCTGCCGGTAATAGGTGCCGTGGTTGGTGCCATAGGCGGATACATATATTATATACAGGTAGGATGCAATTCGGGAAGCTGCGCCATCACTTCCAATCCTTATATGAGCATGCTCTGGGGAGCCGCGATAGGGTATTTGGTATTTGATTTATTTAAAAGAAGGAAGCCTCGGATGAAATCTGAACATTGATATTTGAACTTTGAACTTATTTCAGAGTTAAGAGTTCAAAGTTCTTCCAGCTTTTTCTGGTCTTTCTTCGGCAACCCACTTACAATCAGCTCATAAGATTTATCTATCCATTCCTTTATCAGTCTGACATCGATGCTGCCATCGATCAATATATGATTCCAGTTTCCCCTGAAGTATCGTGGTTGGGTAACTGCAGGGTATTGCTCACGCATATTGAAAAACTCCTCGGGATCACACTTTAGTACGACAGCAAACTCATCTTCCAGGTCGGTAATGGCAAACATTTTATTCATCACCTTAAAAACCATTGTCGTTTCATCAAATGGAAAGCTTTCTGTAACCCCTTTCTTGGACAAACAGTATTCACGTAGGTCTTCAATGTTCATAAACACATTTACTCAATTAATTATCAATATGCACCTCACCCCCTTAACCCCCGGACCCCCTTTCCCCCTCTCCTTGAGGAGAGGGGGCCAGGGGGAGAAGTGCTCTATATCCATTTTAGTTAATAAATTATTCTAATCCCTAAGTAAAAAATGCACTAATTTTGCACCGGATATGGGCGGGGAATCCAACTCACGGCAATTGATATTGATCGATTGCCTTGATTTTTGATAAGCCCTGACCTTATCTTTGTAGAAACAAATATATGCATATATGGCTTTAAAGAGAAAAACCTCCGACCTGAAAAAGAGAATGCGCAATGCTCTCCAGGGAGGTGGATCCAAAGCAATAGAAAAGCAGAAGTCCATTGGCAAGCTCACTGCCAGGGAGAGAATCATCCATCTGCTTGACCCCAGATCATTTCATGAATATGATATTTTCGTCGAACATGCTGCCAAAGATTTCGACATGCACAAGAAGCATTTGCCGGGTGACGGTGTAGTCACCGGTACAGGTACTATCAGCGGTCACCCTGTCTGTATTTATGCACAGGATTTCACTGTCGCAGGTGGTTCGCTTGGACTTGCTGCATGCCAAGAAAATCACCAAAATCATGGACCATGCCATGAAGCTCGGGGTACCTATCATTGGCATCAATGACTCAGGTGGTGCAAGGATACAGGAAGGGGTAAATTCCCTTGCCGGTTATGGGGAAATTTTTTATCGCAACACCCAGGCATCAGGGGTAATCCCCCAGATATCAGTGATCCTGGGTCCCTGTGCAGGTGGAGCTGTTTACTCTCCGGCCCTAACCGACTTTGTATTTGTGGTTGATCAAATCTCAAAGATGTTCATTACAGGTCCCGAAGTGATCAAGACCACTATCGGGGAAGAGATTTCCATGGAAGACCTTGGGGGAGCGCGTGTTCATTCTGAAATTACAGGTAACGCACATTTCTTCGCTGAAAGCGAGCAGGAATGCTTTGACCAGATCAAGAAGCTTATCACTTTTATCCCATGGAATAATCAAAAAAAGGCTGATGCTTTTCCGAAAAAAGCCCCGCGCACGCGTACTTATAATATAGATACCGTTATCCCCACCGACGCCAAACAACCCTACGACGTGAGGGATGTGATCAAATCAATCAGCGATGATTCGGAATTCTTTGAGATACAGGAAATGTTTGCCGCTAATATTGTGATCGGATTTGGAAGACTGAATGGCGAAACAATTGGATTTGTTGCGAACCAGCCTCTTGTACTTGCAGGCGTGCTCGATGTTGACTCCTCCGATAAAGCTGCCCGTTTTATCCGCTATTGTGATGCATTCAACATTCCTCTGGTTACCCTCGTTGACCTGCCGGGATACCTTCCCGGAGTAGATCAGGAGCATGCCGGTGTGATCAGGCATGGTGCCAAGATCCTGTATGCATACTCAGAAGCTACTGTGCCCAAAATAACCGTTGTCCTTCGCAAAGCTTATGGCGGTGGATATATTGCCATGTGTTCGCATCACCTGCGTGCCGATTTTGTATTTGCCTGGCCAACGGCCGAAATTGCCGTGATGGGCCCTGAAGGTGCAGCCAATATCATCTTCCGGAATGAGATCAAAAATGCGGAGAACCCGGAGGAAGTCAGAAAGCAAAAGATCAAAGAGTATAAAGAAAAATTTGCCAATCCATATGTAGCTGCAGCATATGGCTACATTGATGCAGTGATTGAACCAAACGATACTCGACGCATGCTGATCCATGCCCTCGAGATCTCAGCCAATAAGCAGGAAAATCCACCAAAGAAAAAACATGGTATACCACCATTTTAACCCTTTGGACCATGAAGAAAGACGAAAAACACCCAGGCAAGATGAAGAGCCTTAACATCGAGCACTTCAAGTACCGGACACTTCATACAAAAAAGTTCGAGAATAGGAAGTCTTATGTCGAGAAGGATCCAAAACTCATCACAGCTTTCATTCCAGGAACCATACGCAAAATAAATGTGAAAGCTGGTGATACTGTGCGGAAGGGAGACCTTCTGCTCATACTCGAAGCCATGAAGATGAAGAACAGGCTCTTGAGCCCAATGGATGGTGTAGTAAAACTGGTTAATGTGAAAACTGGTGTGATCGTCCCAAAAAATGAAGTGCTGATCGAGCTCGAATAATCATCATCCTCCGAGCGACTTCCGATAGTTCAAGTATAGTTTATTATTCTTATTGATGAATTTCAATATATCATTCTTGCCCAGGGCTGTATTTGCTGAGGTAACAAATCTTATTGGTATATCCTCCCAGCTTAAGCTTAGCTGCTCTTCATAAGCATTAAGAGAATCCTCAAGCTTTCTTTTAGATAACTTGTCGGTTTTAGTAAAGGCAATCACAAAAGGAATTTGATTTTCACCCATCCATGCCATGAATTCCAGGTCGATCTTTTGTGGTTCATGCCTGGAATCAATGAGGATGAAAGTGCATACCAGGTTTTCCCTCTTGCGAAGGTAGGCATGGATCATCTTTTTCCATTTGGCCCGTTCACTCTGTGAAATCTTTGCATATCCATAGCCGGGCAGGTCGACAAGGTACCAATCATCATTTACAATAAAATGATTGATCAAACGGGTTTTCCCTGGTGTACCACTGATCTTAGCCAGCCCCTTTTTGTTGGTAAGCATATTGATCAGAGATGACTTTCCAACATTCGATCTGCCGATGAAAGCATATTCGGGCAGTTCTCCTTTTGGGCATGATGCCAAATCAGGACTGCTAAGCAGGAATTCAGCTTTAAGGATATCAGGAGTCTTCTTACCCTGCATCATCTTTTATATAAGTTGATATATGCCGGTCCTTCTTGTAATCATATATATCCGCAATGGTAACATTAATGCCTGTTTCTTCAACTCCTCCGAAGTGGTCGTTAACAGCTGCTCCAAATGAGCGCATGGTAGATGAAAGGTTCATATAAGCATTAAACAAGGGAGGCACGCCTTCCTTAAGTGAGCGGATCTTGTGGATCAGGATCTTATAATCCTCATCATAATTACAACCGTTGAAAATACTTTTCAATACCTTTTCAGGTGTATTGCTCACCACCGGGGTGATAGGGGTCATAAGTTTATCCTTGTCGGGAAAATACCTTCCAATGAAGTAATACAGCAGGTCCTTGGCCAATGCATCATAATGCGGATACAGGGTTACCTTGCCAAAAAGGTATTTAATGTCAGGATTGTCGATTACTATACTGCCCAGGCCATCCCAAATATTGTCGAGAGAATACATGCCCCTGCGAAGATCAACAGTGGGTTGGTAGAAAGTCTGCACAAAGCTGCGCCCCAGCTCAACAGTTACCGGTAAATATTCTTTGATGAATTTTTCGGAAATATTAAAAAGCTTCCCTGTTGGTGTATGCAGACTTCCGTCATCATTCACCTTGATATCCTTCCCATGGATAAAGCGATAACCGCCAATGATCTCACTTTCATCCGGGTCCCAAACAATCAATTGCTTGAAAGGTACATCATCCATATCATATTGATCAATATCGATAGATTTACCCGTTCCGCCACCTGCATCCCTGAAGGTCATTTCACGTAAGCGTCCGATCTCCTTCATCGTATTCGGAGAGTCATGATGGGTGATTACAAAAATCTTATTGTTGGCATTGTTGGTATCCCTGATGAACCTGTCATCATTCAATTCCTTTTCGATCAATGCCCGGTCAACCGGGGAGATGATGGTTTCCATATCTTAAAGATTATTTTGCGCTTTTAATTCGTATACCCTCTCCCTTACCATGTCAGCCCATTCCAGATCACTCTTGCTGCGGTCGAAAGTTTCCCATGAAATGGGATCACCAATCACAAAGTGAATGGTTTTGTTATACTGCTTATAGGTTTCATTCACCAGGTATAGCATTTCCAGGTTGGCTTTGATCCCCAGTTTATTCCTGTAATTAGACAGATTGTAAAAGAAGTTTGAGTTTTTTCCGTCCATATAGACGGGGATGATATCCCGTTTGTGTTGCCTTGCTTTGGTGACGATGGTCTTTTTCCATTCCAGGTCCTTTATCTCCCCTTTCTTTTTCCTCGATACCAACCCTGCAGGAAAATACAACAACATCTTATCAGAAGCGAAAGTATCGTTGAACATCCTGATATTCTCTGAATTACTCCCATGCTTATTTATAGGAATAAAAAACATCGCCATATTATCTATGCTGAGTAAGATATCGTTTACAGGAAATATAAAATCTTTCCTCACCTTGGAAACAGCCGTCATAAAGGCAATGCCATCCAGGCCTCCAAGTGGATGGTTGGACGCCATGATATACCTCCCTGTTTCAGGGATCTTCTCCTCCCCGATCACTTTCAGGTTCACCCCGAATTCGTCCATGATGGCATATACAAAATCCAATCCCATCTTATGGCCGTGCCTGTCGATAAAATCGTTAACGTCATCTTCATGCACGATCCGCCTCAGGTAGTTCAACATAAACCAGGGCATCAGCCTGGCCATAGCTAGGGCTCTTCTTTCTGATGACCTCCTTCAGGTCGATAAATTTTTCTTTCTTGCTCCAATGTTAGATTGATTTACAGATGTTCAATGGGAATCAAAACAAGCCTATCTATTACAAAAATACGACTATTTCCGTGTTTTCAACATGCCCGGAAATCTCCCCTGAAAATTGCCTGCAACCATCTGACAATTTGAAATTTATATCCTGATCCGCTGTAAGCCTTGCGGGGCAATGATTTCAACATATTAACATTTTGTTGATAAAAATCGTAACAAGTTTTGATAAAAAGTGGTAAAAAGTGGTAAAATGTGGTAAATCATTTCATATTTTTACACAAAATTGAATTTGCGTGTCGAATATAATCGGGACATACGAGTGTAAAGTTGATGTAAAAGGGAGGCTTATGTTTCCTGTTGCGTTCAAGGGCCAGCTTGAAGAAAACCTGTCGAAAGGCTTTGTGATCAAGCGTAGCATCTTCCGTAAATGTCTTGGAGCTTGTATCCAATGGAAGAATGGGACCTTGAAAGCAAACGCATCAACAGCCTCAACCGCTTCGTAAAGAAGAATGTCGACTTCATTCGGAAATTCATGGCTGGTGTAAAAACTGTTGAACTTGATTCTACCGGGAGGTTACTTATCCCAAAGGACCTAATCAACTACGCATGCCATTAAAAAGGAGATCGTACTCGCATCAGTTGTGAACAAGATTGAAATCTGGGACAAATCGGAATATGAAAAAGCGGTTGACTATGATCCTGACGAATTCGCCGACCTGGCTGAAGAAGTCATGGGAGATAAAGAAACCGAACCGATAAACTGATGTACCATACACCTGTCCTACTGGAAGAAAGCATACAAGGACTAATGATCACCCCCGGAGGCACCTATGTAGATGCCACATTCGGAGGAGGAGGTCATTCTATGAAGATCTTGAAGCCTTGAAAGGCGGAAAGCTGATTGCCTTCGACCGGGATCCGGATGCTGTGGAGAACCAGATCAATGATAAGCGATTTATGCTGGTCAATGCAGATTACCGCTACATCAAGAATTATCTGAAGTTGCAAGATGCCATCCCATGTGATGGTATCCTGGCCGACCTGGGGATCTCCTCCCATCAGATCGATGATCCTGATCGCGGTTTTTCCACCAGGTTCGACGGAGAGTTGGATATGCGCATGGATGGACGCACCGGATTAGAGCTGCCGCGGATGTGGTCAACAATTATTCAGTGAGGAGCTAACAGGCATTTTTCCGCAACTACGGTGAGATCAAGAATAGCTGCAAGCTGGCCGAAGCCATTATCGATGGAGCGCAGCAGTAAAGAGATCAAAACTACGGCGGAACTAAAAAGATTGCTGATAAAATGCGCTCCCCGAAACCAGGAAAATAAATACCTGGCCCAGGTTTTCCAGGCCATCAGGATAGAAGTGAACAAGGAGCTGGAGTCACTGGAAATTTTCCTGCGAAAAAGGAATGGAGGTATTGAAACCAGGAGGACGAATGGTGGTGATCTCCTACCATTCACTGGAAGACAGGCTGGTAAAGAATTTCTTCCGGAGCGGGAATATCGAAGGCAAAACAGAGCAGGATTTCTATGGTAATATTCAATCAGGTATACAGGCGATCACAAGAAGCCAATCATTCCCGGGCAGGAAGAAGATTGAACGCAAACCCAAGGGCAAGAAGTGCAAAACTAAGAATAGGAGAAAAAAGGTAATCATGACAAAACCTGTCAATAAGATCAAAAATGAGGCAACTGAAAAAGCGCCGTCCGGCACCCGGATCAAGGGTGTTGGCGGTGCCTTTCAGAATGTGCTTGGCGGCAATTTCCTCAGAAGGGAAGGCTCAGTCAGGTTATTGCCCTATTTCCTGTTCCTCACCATACTCCTCATGTTCTACATCGCCAACACCTATTACGCAGAAAAGAAAGAGCGGGAGATACAGGCATTGAGAAAATCACTGAAAGAGCTGCGATATGAATATATCACCACCCGGTCGGAGCTCATGAAGCAAAGCCAGCAATCAGAAGTGGCAGCGAAGCTAACCAATACACAGAATAAAAGAATCCAGGGTACCCCCTGTGAAAGTGATCACAAAGGAAGAAAGCACCAACCATGACTGAAGATATTAAAAAAGACATATTGTGGCGCGTGTACCTGGTTTACCTGGGCATCTTCCTATTGGGTCTTGCCATCATCGGGAAAGCTGCTGCATATACAGTTTGCCGAAGGCCAGGAGTTGATCGCAGAAGTCAGAAAAGCAGGAGATCAAGTTCTTCAACCTTGAAGCCAACCGAGGCAATATCTATGATGCAGGGGAAAACCTCCTGGCAACATCAGTTCCCATTTTTGAGATCAGGATGGATGTGGCAAATCCGAATATCTCAGACCAATACTTCAACGAAAATGTTGATGCCCTTGCTGAGCAACTGAGCAAATTGTTCGGCAACCGTACAAAATATCAATATAAACAAGGGCTGATTGATGCACGCAAGAAAGGAAACCGGTATTACCTGATCAAACGCAAAGTTAGCTATGAGGACCTAAAAAAGTTGAGGACATTTCCCATTTTTGAACGGGGCAAATTCAAAGGTGGACTGATCGAGAAGCAGCATACCAGGCGGGAGATGCCTTTTGATGAACTCGCCAGGCGTACCATTGGGTATGAAAATAAAGAAGAGAATCTTTTTGTTGGTCTTGAAGGAGCATATAATGATGTGCTGGAAGGTACAAATGGTAAGCAGATCATGCGCCGGGTCAGCAACAATGAGTGGATCCCTGATTACAGTATGGAAAAGCTGGAGCCTTCCGATGGGCTGGATATCATCACCACCATCGAGATCAATATCCAGGATGTGGCTGAAAATGCCTTGCACCAGCACCTGATCCAACACCAGGCCTACCAGGGCTGTGCTATTCTGATGGAAGTCAGCACCGGCCATATCAAAGCCATTGCCAACCTTCGACTGAATGAAAAGAGTGGTGAATATGAAGAATCATTCAACTATGCCATTGCGTGAGGGCATTGAGCCCGGATCAACCTTTAAGCTCCCAACCATCATTGCCTTGCTGGAAGATGAGAAAGTCAATCTTATCCGACACCATCGACATCGGTGATGGCTGGACCACCTATCATGCCCATACTATGCGTGATGTGAAAAAGATCCGCGATGGGAGGATCACCATCCGTGAAGCTTTCGAGAAATCCTCGAATGTAGGTATATCCCGGATCGCCTTGAAGCCTACAAGGATGATCCGGCGGAATATATCAACAGGCTCTACAGCATGTCGCTGAACAGGCCGCTCGGGCTTGAGATCCAGGTGAAGGACAAGCCCTGGATCAAGCACCCCGACAGCACTGGGCATTACTGGTCAGGCATCAGCCTGCCATGGATATCGATAGGATATGAGTTGCATATTACCCCCATGCAGACCCTGGCTTTCTACAATGCCATTGCCAATAATGGGGTGATGGTAAAACCCATGTTCGTGAAAGAGATCAGGCAAGCCGGCAGGATCATAGAAACTTTTGAAACCCAGGTGATCAACAGCCGCATTTGTTCACAGGCAACCATCGACTCAGCCAAGATCGTTGCTGGAAGGTGTTGTGGAGAGTGGGACGGCAACAAACCTGAAGAACAAACATTATAAAGTTGCAGGCAAAACCGGTACTGCCCAGATCGCCGACGACAACAGGGGCTATGAAAAGAAGATCTACAATGCCTCCTTTGTAGGATATTTCCCGGCCGACAATCCGAAATATTCATGCATTGTCGTGGTGAATGACCCGGCACAGGGAAAATACTATGGTGGATCTGTGGCTGCTCCTGTATTCAGGGAGATAGCCGATAAGGTTTACGCCACACATCTCGATATTTACCAGGAAACAGAGGAGGAGATAGATGAAACCAGGCTTCCACCGGTAATGTATGGATACCATGAAGACCTCAGCTGGCTGTGCAATGACCTGCATATCCCGCTGGCAGCAGAAAGCGATATCGCAGAATGGGTAGTCAGCTTCAGGGAAGATAACGGCATCCGCTTCGCTCCACGACGGATCCGTGAGAACATGGTACCCAATGTTAAAGGTATGAGTGCCCGTGATGCCATTTTCATACTTGAACAGCTTGGCATGAAGACAAACATCAGCGGTCATGGAAAAGTACGCAGCCAGTCGGTGGAGCCGGGAAGCAGGGTGAGCCAGGCCAGGAAATAACATTCAAGCTTTCAGAAAAAGGATAAGAAATGGGGAAGAAACTGAAAGACATATTACACAAAGTTGCTGTACAGGCAGTACACGGCTCAGCCGATGTTGAGGTGAAGGCGCTATGTATCGATTCACGTGAAGCTGGAACCGGATCATTATTCATTGCCCGACAAGGGAACTGCAGTCGACTCACACAGCTTCATTCCTGAAGTAATCGAAAAGGGGGTTGTGCTGTCGTTTGCGAGGACCTCCCTGAAGATTTAAGAGATGATGTATGTTACATCAGCAACGGATGACAGATGAGCGTGCCCTGGGCATCATGGCTTCTGCATTTTATGACAATCCCTCAGAAAACCTGATCCTTTGCGGTGTAACGGGCACCAATGGCAAAACAACCATAGCCACTTTACTTGTATCAACTCTTTACTGAACTGGGTTATGCAAGCTGGCCTGATCTCTACGGTTAAGAACATGGTTAGCAAGCAGGAAGACCGATGCCACGCATACTACTCCCGATGCGATCAGGCTCAATGCGTTGCTGAAAGAAATGGTAGATGCAGGATGCACCTATTGCTTCATGGAGGTGAGCTCCCATGCCATCCATCAGAAGCGTATATCAGGATTGAATTTCAGCCGGTGGCATTTTTACCAATATCACCCATGACCACCTCGACTATCACGGTGATTTCAAGGAATACCTGAATGCCAAGAAGGCATTTTTCGATATGCTTCCTGACAATGCTTTTGCCCTGGTCAATGCCGATGACAAGAACAGCAAGATGATGCTGCAAAACACCCTTGCCCTGAAAAAGACATATGGGCTTGAAGTCGGCATGCGATTTCAGGGCCAGGGTGATTGAGAACCTGCTCGATGGCCTGATGCTGAGCATCGACGGCAGTGAAACATGGTGCAGGCTGATCGGGGATTTCAATGCCTATAACCTTCTGGCGGTATATGCCACTGCCATACTTGCTGAAACAGGAAAAAGAAAAGGTCCTTACCCTGCTCAGCCAGCTTGATACTGCTGAAGGCCGATTTGAGCATATCCGTTCCGATGGAGGGATCACGGCCATTGTTGATTATGCCCATACGCCGGATGCACTTCAGAATGTACTGCGAACCATCAACGCCATCCGAACAGGAAATGAGCAACTCATCACGGTGGTGGGTGCAGGGGGCGACCGTGATAAAGCCAAAAGCGCCCGCTCATGGCAAGGATTGCCGGCGAATTGAGCAACAGGCTGATCCTGACCTCAGACAATCCCAGGACGGAAGATCCGGAAGAGATCATCAGCCAGATGAAGGCCGGGAGTTGAGGCAGTTGATTTTAAGAAACTACTGGTGATCACCAACAGAAAGAGGCCATTAGTGCAGCATGTGCTCTGGCGCAGGCGGGCGACATCATCCTTGTGGCCGGAAAGGGCCATGAAAAGTACCAGGAGATCAAAGGGGTGAAGCACCCCTTCGATGATAAGGAAATATTAAAAGAACTACTGACATAAACAGCATAAACGGCCATGTTTTATTATTTATTTGAATATCTTGCAGCAATGTTGTGACTTCCCCGGAGCGGGGCTGTTCGAGTACATCTCCTTCCGGGCAGCCATGGCCGTGATCACTTCCCTGATCATCACACTGCTATTCGGAAAACGCTGGATCAGATATCCTGAACCGCAAACAGGTTGGTGAAACCATTCGCAACCTGGGCCTTGAAGGGCAGATGGAGAAAGAAGGCACTCCAACCATGGGTGGGCTCATCATTCTGAATGCAGTGATCATCCCTACCCTGCTTTTTGCCAAGCTGGACAACATCTATATCATCCTGATGCTGTTTACAACCGTTTGGCTGGGCATGATCGGCTTTGCCGATGACTATATCAAGGTATTTAAGAAGAATAAGACAGGGATTGCCGGGCAAATTCAAGGTGCTCGGCCAGGTGATCCTTGGTCTGGTAGTCGGGCTCACCATGTATTTCAACGATGAGATCGTGATCAGGGAAAAGATCACCGACCCGGTGGTCATCGAAGAGATGCAGGCCAATGGAGAATCTGTCCGTGTTGTTTTCCGAAGAACCGGTAAAATCACAGAAAACCACCATTCCTTTCTTCAAGAACAATGAGCTGGATTACAAAGTATTTATTTCATGGATCGGCGAAGGGGCAGCCAGCTGGGCCTGGCTCATTTTCATTCCCATCGTGATACTGATCATCACGGCAGTATCGAACGGGGCCAACCTTACCGATGGCATGGATGGGCTGGCCACCGGCACTTCAGCCATCATCGGAGCAACCCTGGCAGTGCTTGCCTGGGTTTCGGGTAATATCGTATTTGCCAACTACCTCAATATCATGTACATCCCCAATACCGGTGAGTTCACCATCTTCATCAGTGCCTTTGTTGGGGCATGTATCGGATTCCTCTGGTATAACTCCTACCCTGCCCAGATATTCATGGGCGATACCGGCAGCCTTGCCATAGGCGGGATCATTGCGGTATTTGCCATCCTCATCCGTAAGGAACTGCTCATCCCCATTCTTTGCGGGATCTTCCTGGTGGAAAGCCTTTCCGTGATCATGCAGGTAAGCTATTTCAAGTATACCAAAAAGAAATACGGTGCGGGCAAGCGCATCTTCAAGATGTCGCCCCTGCACCATCATTACCAATGCTTGGCTATGCCGAGCCGAAGATCGTTCAGCGCTTTATGATCGTAGGGATCATGCTGGCCATATTAACCATCATCACACTTAAACTGAGATAAATTGAATGAAAACAGGAAACATAATCGTCCTGGGGCCGGCGAAAGCGGGGTTGGAGCAGCTGTGCTTGCCCGAAAGCAGGGTTTTGATGTACTGGTTTCCGACAACAATAAGATAAACGAAAATTACAGAGAACGTTCTTTCACAGTTTGACATTGAATTTGAAGAAGGGAAACATACGAAAAGCAGGATCCTGAAGGCTGATGAGGTGATAAAAAGCCCGGGTATCCCGGATCGATATCACCTGATCAGGGAGCTCAAGGAGAAAGGGATCCCGGTGATCTCGGAGATTGAGTTTGCTGCCCGCTATACCACGGCAAAACTCATTTGTATCACCGGATCAAATGGCAAAACCACCACCACCCTGCTTACCCATCACATCCTGAAACAGGCAGGACTGGATGTCGCAGTGGCAGGAAATATGGGAAACAGTTTTGCCATGGAACTTGCCAGGCAGGATCACGATTACTTCGTACTTGAGATCAGCAGCTTCCAGCTGGATGGCATGTTTGATTTCAAGGCTGATATCGCCATACTGCTGAACATCACCCCTGATCACCTCGACCGCTACGGCAACTCTTTCGAGGAATATGCCGGAATCGAAATTCAGGATCATACAGGAACATGGGCAAAGAAGGATGCTTTCATCTATTGCCAGGATGACCCGGTGATCATGGAAAATGATCAGAAATGCGCAGCATTGCTCCCCGCAAACATACCCCTTCACTTTAAGTTCAAATGCAGATCGGTGACGGAGCATATTATAAAAGATAATAACATCATTATAAATATTCAATCAAATACACACGGAAATGACATTAGAAAGCTTAGCATTACAAGGAAAGCACAATATTTATAATTCGATGGCCGCTGCAGTTTGCGGCAGGTTACTGGATATTCGGAAAGCAACATATCCAGGAAAGCCTCTCAGACTTTCAGAATATTGAGCATCGGCTGGAACATGTTGCAGAAATACAGGGAATTGAATTCATCAATGATTCAAAGGCAACCAATGTCAATTCAGTATGGTATGCCCTGGAAAACATGCAGGATCAAGGTGATTTGGATCGCCGGTGGCATTGACAAGGGAAATGACTATTCGGGGATGCTGAGAGACCTTGTGAAAAGAAAGTAAAAGCCATCGTTTGCCTGGGCAAGGATAATGAGCACCTCATGGAAGCATTTTCAGATGTGGTCGACACCATCATTGAAACACGTTCAATGGATGTAGCCGTGCAAACAGCCTTATACCTGGGGAAAAAGGAGATACCGTACTGCTATCGCCGGCCTGTGCCAGCTTCGACCTCTTTGAAAATTTTGAAGATCGTGGAAATCAATTTAAAGAATCAGTAAACAGATTATAATAATGTCAAGAGTACTCGGAAATATCAGGGGAGATAAGGTGATCTGGGCAGTGGTCATCCTGCTTTCGGTCTTTTCCCTGCTTACGGTATACAGCTCTACCGGCACCCTGGCCTATAAAAACCAGGCCGGGAATACCGAGTACTATATGGTCAAGCACTTTATCATCTTGCTGTTTGGCTTCCTGATCATGTACCTTACCCACCTGATCAAATTCACTTATTTCAGCAGGATATTCCAGATTGCCTTGTATATTGCAGTTCCACTGCTGATCCTCACCTTATTTGTCGGGCTCGACCTGAACGAAGCCAAGCGTGTGTTGCCGCTTCCTTTTAACCTTACCTTTCAGACCTCCGACCTGGCCAAGCTTACCCTGATCATGTACCTGGCCCGTTTGCTGAGTAAGAAACAGGAACGCATCAAGGATTTAAGTCAGCATTTGTTCCCCTGATGATACCTGTGTTGATCGTTTGCGGACTTATCCTTCCTGCCAACTTTTCTACGGCCGCCATGCTGTTTGTTACCAGCCTGGTGCTGATGTTCATTGGAAGGGTAAACCTGAAATATATTCTTTCACTCATCGGAATAGGCATTGTATTCTTTGTCTTGCTTCTGGTGATCGCAAATGCATATCCTGAACTTCTGCCAAGGGCCAACACCTGGAAAACCAGGATCGTCACCTTTACCGATAAGGAAACCATCGATGCTGACAAGACCTACCAGGTTGACCAGGCCAAGATCGCCATTGCCGAGGGCGGTCTGATCGGGAAGTTTCCCGGAAACAGCACACAGCGTAACTTCCTGCCCCATCCTTATTCCGATTTCATCTTTGCCATTTTCATTGAAGAGTATGGGCTGACTTGGGGGAGCCTTCCTGGTATTGCTTATACCTGATCCTATTTTTCAGGGTCGTAAGGATCGTGACGAGGATTCCTCGAAATTTTGGTGCCTTTATGGCTGCTGGAGTCGGTTTCAGCCTGGTTTTCCAGGCCATGATCAATATGGCGGTGGCCGTGAATCTTATTCCGGTTACGGGCCAGCCCCTTCCCCTGGTCAGTATGGGTGGAACCTCGATATGGTTTACAAGTATAGCGCTCGGAATTATTTTGAGTGTAAGTAAAGAAATTGATACATCACCTGAAAATATAAATGAATATGTCGCAGCCTAAGAAGAAAATCATCATCAGCGGTGGAGGCACCGGCGGGCATATTTTCCCTGCCGTTGCGATTGCCGATGCGCTGAAGGAGAGCTGAGGTGACCCCGATATCCTTTTTATCGGTGCTAAAGGGCGTATGGAGATGGAGAAAGTGCCTGCGGCGGGATACCCGATAAAGGGATTGTGGATCAGTGGCATCCAGCGTAAGCTGACTCTTAAGAACCTTTCTTTTCCATTTAAACTGATCTCCAGTCTGCTCAAAGCTCGGAGCATCATCAGGAGATTCAAGCCTGATGTTGCCATAGGCACTGGCGGTTATGCCAGCGGACCCATGCTCAGGGTGGCATCTAAAAAAGGTATCCCCTCCCTCATCCAGGAGCAAAACTCCTATCCAGGCATTACTAACAGGTTATTGAGTAAAACTGTCGACAGCATTTGTGTTGCCTTTGATGGTATGGATAAATATTTTCCTCCATCCAAAATAACCATCACTGGTAATCCGGTCAGGAAGGACATCATTGAAAAGGAAGGGAAAAGGGAAGAGGCCATCAGGTTTTTCGGATTGAAAGATGCAATCAAAACTATTCTCATCATCGGTGGAAGCCAGGGTGCCAGGTCGGTGAACCATGCCCTGAGCCAGCAGCTGAAGGATATCCTGAACAAGGAGGTGCAGCTAATATGGCAATGTGGCCCGGCATATCAGCCTCTTGCCAATGACATTGTTAATTCCCTGAGTGCTGGAGAAAAACAAAAGGTGAAGGTGCATGACTTCATCTCACGCATGGATCTTGCCTACGCAGCCGCGGATATTGTCATTTCCCGTGCAGGAGCTATTGCCATATCAGAGCTTTGTATTGTCGGGAAACCTATAATCCTGGTTCCACTCCCGGGTGCGGCAGAAGATCATCAGACAAAAAATGCGCTTGCTCTGAAAGAAAAGGATGCAGCCATATTGCTGGCCGACGGGGATCTGGATTCCAAGCTTACGTCTACACTCCACAAGCTCGCTGAAGATGAAGGGAAGCAATCGGCCATGAAGGAAAATATTCTTCGACTTGCCCGGCCGGATGCCACTGAAAAAATTGCAGATGAAGTGATCAAACTTTTAAATAAAAAATGAAAGACCTCCAGACAAATACCATATATATGATCGGCATAGGCGGCATTGGAATGAGCGCCCTGGCCAGGTATTTCAGGCAGCAGGAGAAGGAAGTGTCGGGATATGATCGTACGTCTACACCACTTAGTATGAAGCTTGAGTCTGAAGGCATGAATATCCATTACACAGACGACCCGGCCTATATTCCTTGTGATGCCGGATTGGTGATCTACACGCCCGCCATCCCAGAATCAAACAGGGAGCTGAGCTATTGCCGTGAAACGAATTTCAACATTAAAAAACGGGCTGAAGTGCTTGGTATGATCGCAAAAGGATATGATACCATTGCCATTGCCGGAACCCATGGTAAAACCAGCATCTCCTCCATGGCAGCCCATATCATGCATCACAGCGGGCATGCCATCACAGCTTTCATTGGTGGTATCATGAACAACTATGATACAAATATGCTTCGCACATATAAAAGTAAATATATGATTGCGGAGGCTGATGAGTATGACCGTTCCTTTTTGAACCTCCACCCTAAGATTGCAGTTATTTCAACGCTTGCAGCTGATCATCTCGACATCTATGGTTCACTCGAGAAGATGAAGGAGTCTTTTGCCACTTTTGTACATCAAACTGATGCCGATGGCAAGGTAATTATCCATGAAAGTGTGGCAGGGCAGATTGACACCCCTTCAAATGCCATAATTTATGGTGAAGGCGAGGATGCATCTTTTCGCATAAAAAATATAACGATCATTGATTATCATTTCCATTTTGAGCTCTCCTGTCCGTCAGGAAATATCAACATCCGCATGCTTGTGCCGGGCATACATAATATAGAAAACGCCACAGCTGCTGCAGCTGTGTGCATTCAGGCCGGCATGAGCCTGGAAAAGATAAAAGTAGGATTAGAAAGCTATCAAGGGGTTAAACGACGATTTGAATATATTCAGTCAGCATCGGGTGGTAGCGTATTTATCGATGACTATGCCCATCATCCTGATGAGATCAATGCCTGTATTGAAACAGCCAGGAACTTATACCCAGACCGAAAGATCACCGGAATTTTTCAGCCGCACCTATACAGTCGTACACGGGATTTTGCAGATGACTTCGCTGCGGCTCTTGAAAAGCTTGATGAGGTAATCCTGTTGGAGATTTATCCCGCCAGGGAGGAACCTATCGCTGGAGTAGACTCAAAGATGTTGCTTGAAAAGATTGTTAATGAGAATAAAAGCATTTGCAGCAAGGAGGAGATCCTTGATATTATAGGGACAAAGAAACCCGAAGTCTTGCTCACGATGGGCGCCGGCGACATCGACCAGCTGGTAGAACTCATCAAAAATAATTTAACATAGAAATGATAAAAAAGATCTTACATATGGTCATCTGGGGAGCACTTCTTGCGGGAGTGGTTTTCGCCCTTGCTTTTATTGAGCAAAAGCATGATGAAACCATTTGTGAGCATTTTGAGCTTGTTGTAGAAAACCAGGAATATGATGCGCTCACCAGTGCAGCAGAGCTCCGCTCAATGATCATTGCAGGAACCGACACACTTTCAGGAAAAACCCTTGGGGAGATCGACCCCTACGATATCCATCTTATCCTCGACAAGAACCCGTACATAAAATATGCCGACATACAGACAAATATCGATGGAAGGCTTAAAATAGATATATTGCTGAGGCAGGCTATTGTCAGGATAATAAACAAGGATAACCTCAGTTATTATATTGACCGGGAAGGCTGGCTGATGCCTATCAACCAGGGTTTCCCTTCGAGGGTCCTCATTGTAAACGGCTCGATAAACGACAGGATCTCCGGCTTAAAAAACCAGAAACTGCATGTAGATTCCTTACCCGCAAGCTCAATTGTCAAGAAGCTGTATGAGCTTGCAAGCTATATCAATAATTCTCCATTCCTCAACAAGTTGATCGCACAGGTGTGGATCAACAATTCCGGAGAACTGGAACTCATTCCAATAATCGGTGAGTACACCATCATGTTTGGAGATTTTGAAGATATGGAAGACAAATTTGAAAAACTAACGGCCTATTTTAGGGAAGGGGCCTGTAAAGCAGGTTGGATAAATTACAGTTCTATCGACCTCAGGTATAAAAATCAAGTAATCTGTTCAAAATAATTAGACCATGGAAAATTCAGAAATTATTGTAGGACTTGATATTGGGACAACCAAGATCGCCACCATTGTGGGACGAAAAAATGAGCATGGAAAGATCGAGGTGCTCGGTCATGGGCGCACCGAATCGATTGGCGTAAAGCGTGGAGTGGTTTCCAATATCGAAAACACCGTGAATTCAATCAAGATCGCGGTGGAACAGGCTGAACAAAAGTCAGGAGTTGATATACGCTTTGTAAATGTTGGCATTGCAGGCCAGCATATAAAAAGTCTCCAGCATCATGGAAGCATCATTCGCAAAAATGTTGATGAGGAGATCAGCCAGGAAGATATCGACAACCTGAATGCAAATATGTACAACCTGAATATGGCTCCCGGGGAGGAGATCATTGATGTTATTCCGCAGGAATATATCATCGATGCAGAGCAAGGCATCAAACAGCCGGTAGGTATGCTGGGAAATTCCCTCGAAGCAAATTTCCATATTATCATCGGACAAACCGCTGCCGCTAAAAATATTTACAAATGCGTCCGCAAGGCTGGCCTGGAGGTTGTGGACCTGGTATTGGAGCCTATTGCTTCTGCAGAAGCAGTACTGGCCGAAGATGAGAAAGAAGCTGGCGTTGCCCTGGTGGATATCGGTGGCGGTACAACCGACATCGCCATTTTCCAGGACGGGATCATCAGGCATACGGCCGTCATTCCTTTCGGTGGTGACATCATCACAGAGGATGTGAAAGAAGGCTGTACGATCATCAAGAAACATGCAGAAGAACTGAAAGTAAAATTCGGTTCTGCCCTGGCAAGTGAAAACAGGGATGAAGAGGTGGTGGCCATTCCCGGTTTGCGTGGCAGGCCTCCAAAAGAGATCACTTTAAAAAACCTGGCCAGTATTATCCAGGCCAGGATGGAGGAGATCATCGACCACATCCACTATGAAATCAAGAACTCAGGATACGAGAAAAAGCTTATCGGTGGCATCGTCCTGACAGGAGGAGGTGCACTGCTCAAACACCTTGTTCAGCTCACCGAATTCATCACCGGCATGGATACCCGTGTTGGTTATCCAAACGAGCACCTGGCACAGGATGTTCCGGATGAGATGGCCAGCCCTATGTACTCCACAGGTACCGGTCTTGTCATAGAAGGTTTCAAGCGTCTCGACAAGGAAAAAGTAAAAGTACAGCTGCAAGGGGAAAAAAAGAAAGGAAAACAAAAACCTTCAAAGACCCCGAAAACAAAGAGTTTCCTGAGCACCATCCAGGATTGGTTTGAGAAAGATCAGATGGATGAATAATCAACAACAACTTTGTTAATAAAAATTAAACGAACCCAAAACAGAAGCAATTTATTAATCTAAATTTAATTGATTAAAATGGAGGATATGCTTAAATTCGAAATGCCTAAAAACCAGTCATCTATCATCAAAGTACTTGGTGTTGGCGGTGGAGGCAACAACGCAGTTAACCATATGCATCATCAGGGGATCACCGGTGTTGACTTCATTGTTTGCAACACCGATGCCCAGGTTCTCGACATCAGCCCTGTTCCGAATAAGATCAGTCTTGGAAAGAAAGGACTTGGCGCCGGATCAGTTCCACTGGTTGCCGAGAAAGCAGCCATCGAAAAGTCGGAGGAGATAAAAAATCTTCTAAGTACCAACACAGAAATGCTTTTCATCACAGCCGGAATGGGTGGTGGTACAGGCACCGGCGCAGCCCCGGTGATCGCCAGGCTGGCGAAAGAGATCGACCTGGAAGATGAAGAAGTAAACAAGATCCTGGTTGTGGCTATCGTCACCCTGCCCTTCAGTTTTGAAGGAAGGAAAAGAAGGCTGCAGGCAGAAAAAGGAATTGAAGAGCTCAGAAAATATGCCGATGCCGTCCTCATCATCAGCAACGATAAGCTGCGTGAACTGTATGGTAACCTGGGCTTGTCGGAAGCATTTAAGATCGCCGACAATGTTTTGCTGACAGCAGCGAAGGGAATTGCTGAGCTGATCACCGTTAAAGCATACGTGAACATTGACTTTAAAGATGTGAATACGGTAATGAAAGATAGTGGTGTGGCCATTATGGGAACCGGTATTGCAGAAGGTGAGAATCGCGCACGCCAGGCCATTGAGACCGCCCTCATCTCTCCCCTGCTGAATGACAATGATATTAAAGGCACGCATAACATCCTTCTTTACCTTTCATCAGGCAATCTGGAGATCTCGATGGATGAGATCACTGAGATTACAGAATTTATTCTTGACGTAGCTGGTCCGCAGGTCGAAGTGATCTGGGGTGCAGGCAGGGATGATTCGTTAGGAGACCAGATCAGCGTTACCGTGGTCGCTACTGGTTTCGATAAAGACCCTGAGCCGGAAGAGAAAAAGGTTACTGACCTCTACACCACTAATAAGCTGAAAGCTAAAGAGGAAGTGGGAGAAGTTTCACCACCAAGGCCTACCCGCCCTGCCATCGAACCTCGTCTCGAGGAAGAAGAAGATAATCTGCCCGAAGAGGAGATTAAACTTGTTAATAAAACGGATGATTCTGAAGAAGTATCCAATCCTCCTGTTGTTAGCAATACTTCAGAAGAAAAACCAAATATCATTCGATTCACGCTCGATGACCCATCTCCTAATCCGGTAGAGAAAGAAACCACTACGGAAATAAGTGCCCCAATTGATGAGATAGAGCTGCCTGAAACAGAAGGCATCACCTTCGAAGAGAAGCAACCCATGTTCAAAACTGTGGAAAAGGAGGAAACGGATCCACAGACGCTTGAGGAAAAGCAAACCATGGAAAAGAAAGCCAAGGAAAGGGTTGAGCGCCTGCGGCAGATGAGTTTAAAACTGAAATCACCCGGTGGCTTATCAGAACTTGAGGATGAACCCGCTTTCAAGAGAAAAAATATAGAATTGTCTGAAGAGAAACCATCAGAAGATTCAGAAATATCAAAATATACGCTTTCTGAAGATGATGATGAGAACACCACTTTGAAATCGGATAATTCATTTTTGCATGATAATGTAGATTAAGGGGACGAGGGACTGGGTGAGGTACAAGGTGAAGGATGTCAGGTAATATTTGAAATTTTTCTTTCTATTTTTTGATTTTATTTTGAACAGAAAAAGCCTCTCGTTTGCGTGAGGTTTTTTTTATGGTTTAAGTGTTTCAGTGTTTTTTCACCCGCCAGAGCCCTGGCGCAGGAGGGCATGGTTCCAGTGTTAAATCATTTACAATTCCCCTGTACCCTGAACCCTGAACCCTGAACCTAAATCATAATCCATAATTTATTAAGTTTGTGAAAAATCGACGAATTATGACATTAGCAATACAGATCAACGAAGATATCAAGGCCGCTATGTTGGCGAAAGATGCCAAAAAGCTGGAAGCCCTGAGGGCCATTAAATCAGGTTTGCTCATTTTAAAAACCGGTAAAGGCGCTGCCGGTGAGATTCCGCAGGAGTTGGAAATGGGTCTGTTGAAAAAACTGGTCAAGCAACGTAAAGAATCAGCGGCCATATACCGTGAAAAAGGAAGGCCGGAGCTTGCCGAAGAGGAAGAGTTCCAGGCCGGCATCATTGAAAAGTATCTCCCCGAACAAATCAGCGGCGATGAACTTCGTGAAATCGTAAAGGGTATAATTGCTGAAAGCGGTGCTGAAAGCATGAAAGACATTGGCCGTGTTATGGGCATGGCCTCAAAGCAATTGGCCGGAAAAGCCGATAATAAGGAAATCTCGATGATTGTAAAGGAACTTTTGGGATAATGAGTATCGAATATCGAGTATCGAATATCGAGTATCGAATATCAGGCAACCCTTCTCCCCTCCCAACCCTCCCCTTATAAATCTTCATTATTCTATCAAACATTATCGGGGGGAGGGTAATATTTTGCTTATCATCTTCCGCCCCGGGCTGCACCCGGGGCTAACAATATCCGATCCCTCCGGGGTCGTTTGTTCTACAATATTCATTGCAACAAAATGGAAGTAAAATCCCCGGGCGCAGTCTGAGTGATAATGGTTGATTGAAACTTTGTAACCGAATCGAAGACCTTGACCGGGGGTGTCCTTTTTTGGTACTTTTTTGGACAAGCAAAAAAGTACATAAAAAATACAGCCAAAAAAAAAGAGCGAATCGTTGATTCGCTCTTTTTTTTATATGAATTAAGAATTACGCACCAAGCATAAGCCTTTTGAATCCTGTTACGGTAAGCTCGCTATTGGTTTCTTTCAGATATTCACGAACTGTTTTCTTTCCGTCGCGAACAAAAACCTGGTTGAGCAAAGTGTTGTCTTTCAAAAATTTGTTGAGTTTACCCATGGCGATCTTTTCGAGCATCTCCTCAGGTTTGCCTTCCTGGCGTGCCTGGTCTTTTCCGATCTCGATCTCTTTGTCAATCACTTTTTGGTCAACATCTTCTTTGTCAACAGCCACAGGGTTCATGGCAGCCACCTGCATGGCCAGTTCATGCCCTACCTGAGCAATTTTCTCTCCGGCGATATTCAATCCAAGCAGTGTTGAGAGCCTGTTTCCCTGGTGATTGTATGCAGCAGCTAATGGAGCTTCAATACACTCATAGCCACCCAGTTTGATGCTTTCCCCAATCTTTCCCATCTGATCGCTGAGATTTTCTTCAACGGTACGACCATTCAGGTCAAGTGCCAAAAGTTCCTCAGCACTCTTAGGAGTATTAGCAATGGCCAGGTCGAGAATTGATTTTGTAAAATCAACAAAATCCTGGTTCTTGGCTACAAAATCGGTTTCACAGTTTACCATCACGACTGCAGCAAAAGTTCCTGCATCGTTAGTTGCAGCAAGCACAACACCTTCGCTGGCTGATTTGTCTGCACGCTTAGTAGCAATCTTCTGTCCTTTTTTTCTCAGTATATCGATTGCCTTTTCAACATCTCCATCGCTTTCAATGAGGGCCTTTTTGCAATCCATCATGCCTGCCCCGGTCATTTTGCGCAAGTTGTTTACTTCAGCAGCTGTAATATTTGCCATTTTTCAATTTAATTATAATGTTTAACGAACTTATTTATTTCTTTGGTTTGATAACCGTTTTCCTGGGGCGTTTGCCACCTTCCTTTTTCTTAGCTTCACCTGCTTTTGCTTCTGTTGGTTTTGCCGGGATTTTGGTTTCTCCCTCTTTCACAAGCTTTTCAGCTTCTTCATCTTCAAGGTCGGCATATTCTTCAGCAGCAAGGGCTTCCGCTTTTACTTCGGCAGCAGCAGCTTCTTCAGCTTCTTCGTCTTTACGATCTTTTTCTACTTTCCTTTCAGCAAGTCCTTCTTCGATAGCATCCACCATCAGCTTGGTGATGAGTTGGATTGATTTTGATGCATCATCATTTGCCGGAATAGGGAAGTCGATGAGGGTTGGATCGGAGTTAGTATCAACTATGGCAAAAGTAGGAATGTTGAGTTTCCTTGCTTCTGCAATAGCGATCTTCTCTTTCAGGATATCAACCACAAAAATGGCTGAAGGTAAACGGTTCAGATCAGAAATACTGCCAAGCTGTTTTTCAAGTTTGGCACGCTCACGGCTGATCTGTAGTTTTTCCCTCTTGGAAAGATTCTTGTACAATTCCTGTGTCACCATCTTATCGATGGATGACATTTTCCTAACCGCCTTACGGATAGTAGCAAAGTTGGTTAACATCCCGCCTGGCCAACGCTCAGTAACATAAGGCATATTCACCCTTTTTACCTGCTCAGCAACGATCTCTTTTGCCTGTTTCTTGGTGGCAACAAAAAGGATCTTTTTACCTGATTTCGAAACCTGCTTAATTGCAGAAGCTGCTTCTTCAAGTTTCGCCATGGTTTTGTAAAGGTCGAGGATGTGGATCCCGTTGCGTTCCATAAATATATATGGTGCCATGTTAGGATTCCATTTTCTTTTCAGGTGACCAAAGTGTACACCTGCATCTAACAATTCTTCAAAAGTTGTTCTAGCCATTTTTCTAATTATTTGTTTACGTTCTTTAAAAGCAATTGTCAAGTAGCATTGTGTTCAACGGTCTTGACAATTTAGATACTAAACACGATCCGGAATCTGGTAAAATATTAGCGTTTACTAAACTGGAATTTCTTACGTGCTTTTTTCTGGCCGGGCTTCTTACGCTCAACCATTCTTGGATCCCTTTTCAGCATGCCGTTAGTTTTCAATATAGGGCGATATTCAGGGTCAATCTTGAGCAGTGCCCTGGCAATGGCCAATCGTAAAGCTTCTGCCTGACCGGAGATTCCACCGCCATCGAGGTTAACTTTAAGATCGTATTTGGACTCAGTGTTGGTCAGTATGAATGGCTGCTGCACTACATATTGCAGGATAGAGGTTGGGAAATATTCTTTCCAATCCCTGTTGTTAATGGTGATCTCTCCCTTACCATCCTGGATGTATATCCTTGCTATTGCTTTTTTCCTTCTGCCTAAAGCATTAATAATATCCATGCCTATTATTTTGTGTTGATTATAAATTCTTTGGGTGACTGTGCTTCCTGCTTGTGCTCAGGCCCTATATAAACATAAAGGTTCCTGAACAGATCAGCGCCCAGCCTGTTTTTGGGAAGCATCCCTTTCACTGCGTGCTCAACAAGTCTTTCAGGAAACCTGTCAAGTACTTCCTGGGCTGTCCTGCTACGCTGGCCACCAGGATATCCTGAATGCCTGATGTAAATCTTATCTTCGAGCTTCTTACCTGTCAGCTTTACTTTCTCAGCATTGATAATAACAACATTGTCGCCACAATCAACGTGAGGTGTAAATTCAGGCTTATGTTTTCCGCGCAATAATTTGGCCACTTCTGATGCCAAACGTCCGAGAATCATCCCCTCAGCATCAATCAAAAGCCATTCTTTATTGACTGTTTGACTGTTTGCGCTCTTTGTTTTGTAACTTAATGTATCCATTATACTTCGTAATTTTCTACTTCTGATTCTACCAACCCTCAAAAAGGGGGTGCAAAGATAGAATTAAGTTTTTGGATTTACAAACTTTATAAACAATAATTTATTTGTTAAAGGTGCGGGGAACGGGGGGAGAGGGACGGAGATAAAATGCTACTTTGAAAGAATTATTTTATGGCTCAATCGTAATCCATTTTTTCCTTCAATGACAATGATATACATTCCGTCAGGCAGGTAAGATAGGTCTATTGTTGAAGTGGCCTGATCCGCTACTAATTCTCTGTGCATCACCATCCTGCCGTAGATGTCCCACAGCTGCAGTTTTATGTCATGCTGATCCTCAAATCCAGAATACTCGATCTTCAAGGCACCTTTTGTCGGGTTAGGATAGATTTTTATGTTCACATTGCTGCCGAATGGATCCTCAATGCCCAGGCAATTAAAAGTATGAACAGTAATGGGTTCGGTCCATTCTGAATATCCACATTCGTTCATGGCCCGCGCGCTGATGTAGGCCTCCCCTACCCAGTTTGTTACCCAGTTCACCTGTGCGGTCAGTCCATCACCCTGAATGGTGCCGGCTTCTTCCGGCAAGATGGCCCATTCATATGCTGTTGCATCTGGTACAGGTTCGCTGATTATATATGTACCTATGGTATCTGTTGTGGTACAAAGTGAATCAGGGCCTACAGGTGTAAACGGAATGTCAGGCTTATCAATAATGGTGATATTAATAGTGGAAGCGGGTCCTAAACCGCAGCCGTTTGCCGGTGCTACACTGATGCTTTCTTCTTGAGCAAATAATGAAAAGCCAACAAGTATGGCCGTGCTGTCACTACTTCCATAAATACCATCTGACAAGGTCCACAGATAATGTGTTGCGTCAGCAACAGCCTCTATTTCATATAATACCTGAACGCTGCCATAGCATACATTTTCCGGTCCTTCAATCTCTCCTGCCGCAGCGGGTTGAGGGAACACTTCCACCAGTGTGCTGTCGATTACTATTTCTGATCCATCCGAAAGCTCGCAATAATACATGGTCGTTTCATCCGGCACAGCAATCGGATCCGCAATGTCGGAAGAGAATCCGGCAGGGCTTGAGCTCCATGAAAATATATAAGCACCTGAACCTCCTCCCGCCAGTGCGAGCAATTGTGTTTCTTCTCCCAAACAAATCGAATCCGGATCAGCTGACACATCTACATATAAAGGGCCTCCGATAACCGTAACAATCACCTGGTCGGAGGCCGGGCATCCGCTTTGCTCATCAGTAACCCTCAGGTCAAATTGAACGCTTAGCTCAAGTGGCAGTGTTGTGGGCTCAGGGATATGGGCATTGATCAGCAGGGAATCAGGGGTCCATCCGTAAGCATATGAGCCGGAACCACCACTTGCTGATCCAAATAATTGGGTGCTATTACCAAAGGAAATGATCTGATCTTCTCCGGCATTTGCTGTAGGAGGATAACTTACCGAAATATACAGGGTGTCGGATGAAGGTCCGACGCCACAATCATTAAATGATGTTAAGCATATCCTGGCCTGACCAGTAAAGCTGTTATCCCAGTCCACCTCAGCCTGAAGGCCATTGCTGAACAATACCCCTGCCGCCTCAGGCAGTAGCTGCCATTGATAACCCTGTCCATAGGGAGCTGCCAAAGCAGTATAATTTGTATTCGGGTTGTTCAGGCATAAGGCCGTGGGGCCTACCGCTTGCCCGGGTTGTCCGGGTAGGGGGCTGATAATAACGCTCAGGCTATCAGAATAAGGACCGATTCCACAAAAATTTATGGCACGAACACGCACATAGGCAGGACCCGAAAAATCCAGGTTCCATACTACTTCTGCAAGGATATCATTCCCTGAGATCACCCCGGCCTCCGGAGGTTGCAGATCCCATTCATAGGTTTCAGCTCCTGCAACAGGAAGAATAACAAAATTGGAGCTCAACATTCCCTGGCAGAATTCATCTGGCCCGGTGGGAGTTCCTGGGGCTTCGGGCTCAGCCTCAACCAGCACCTCATGCGAATAAGGCTCTGATGAGACAGCATTTTCTGTGACAGTCAGGCTAACAGTTTTTAATCCAGGCACACTCCAGTATACAACATAAGGTCCCTGCCCGGACCCTGAGACTACAGTAGCCTCATTGAAATTCCAATTGTATGTTGCTGCCGAAGAAGCATTGCCTGTATAATTTATAGTATCCTCTTCGAAGACACAGAGGGAATCCTGCATGGAAAAAGTAGCCGTAGGAGTTATCTCTACACTTAAGGATATTGAAAATTCGGAGCCGGCATAATTGGGATCAATGGCCTGAACGGATACATAGTATTCACCAAATTCAAGGTCTGTCACTAAACATGAGGTGCTTCCTCCTGTGTTACCTCTGCTAACAATATGCCTGTAGCCATCATCCAGGTCGGCCAATCCGGACATGATATCCATGTTCCCCTCCATCGTACCGACACGCAGGTTATAATTCAAGCCTTCGGAGGGTGTCTTGTCGTCGGTAGAGGCATTCCATTGAAAAAGGATTTCACCAGCATCAAACTCATAGGTCAGGCCATCCGGAGCATTGGGTGGAGTGTTTACTACCGGGGTCTCATTCCTGTATATGGCGGCATTTTCATCAACCACACTGATCGGTGCCAGAATCTCCCCGCTTATGAGCAGATCAAGATCAGAGTCACCATCATAATCACCGCATACAATGGCATTATTTTCAACCCCATTGAGCTGAATATTCAACTTCGAGAATTGATCGTTTCCACTGTTAATAAAAAGCTCAATCTTTGCCGGCTTATCAGGCATTGGAGGTCCAACACCTCCGCCTATGATCTGTTCCCCACCAATTAGGAAGTCAAGGCTCCCATCATTATTGAAATCTCCCCAGATGGCGGAACCATTCAGAATACCAAAAAAGGAAGCCGGAAGGGCTGTAAAAGAATTACCATTAATGTTTTTATAAACCAGTGTCTTCGGCGAATCGTCAGATCCTGAACCGGTCATGAGCAGGTCAGGATAAGTATCATTATTATAATCTCCCCAGGCAACAGTAGCTGCTTTCAAATCTGTCAGTCCGGCACCCATCTCACTAAAAGTTGCATTTTCATTTATGTAAATGATCGATCTTGGATTTTGAACATCATCCATACCGGCGATAACAAAATCGAGATCAAGATCAAGGTCTAGGTCACACCAGGCCAGGCTGCTTTGCGACAAGCCTGTAAAGGACAATCCTGATTCAGCAAATGATCCCCCGGTATTGTTTTCATATAATAAGGTGATTGGATCTTGCGAATTATTCTTCCCGCAAACGAGCAAATCGTTCCATCCGTCATTATTATAATCACCCCAGGCCACACCGCCTCCGTATAATCCTGTTATCCCTGCATTGATATTGGTAAATGTTCCGTTGCCATCATTTCTGTAGATCGTTGTGCTTGCGGTTGATCCATTTGTTCCGGATAATGCCAGGTCGGCAAGGCCATCATTATTGAAATCACCAAAAGCACAAGCAGCTGAATATACCCCGTTAATCGATGTTGATTTATAGGTAAAAGTACCCCCATTATTCAGGAATAGGCTGGCTTCCGGACTTGGGATTTCATTTAGTCCACTGAGAAATACATCGAGGTCGCCGTCATTATCAACATCGACCCATGCTGCAGCAGGATCCTGGCATACAGGAAAACCCGCTTCTATCCTGGTAAAACTCTGGGAATAGAGTGATTGAAGCGTTCCAAGTGACATGAAAAAAACCAGGTATACAACTAATCGCTGCATGATAACTTACATATTGCAGAATAATAGAAAAACTAACGCGTTTATTAGATTGATAAATACAAAGATAGAAATTTCAGGTGATAGGATCAATTAGCAATGCACGTCTCCATCAATCCAAATGCGGAATTTTAGTAATTTCGCGATTCAAATTAAGCTTTTAAGATGTCTATAATAGCCAGTGAAATAACGAAGATCTACGGTAAGCAAAAGGCGCTTGACGCTGTTTCCCTTGAGATCAATGCAGGAGAAGTTGTTGGGTTGCTCGGTCCGAACGGGGCCGGGAAATCCACCATGATGAAAATTATCAGTTGTTTCCTTCCTCCTACCTCAGGAGAAGCAAGTGTTGATGGTTATGACATTTTTGAACAGGCTATAGAAGTCAAGAAACGCGTAGGCTACCTTCCTGAAAACAATCCGCTATACCTTGATATGTACGTGAGGGAATACTTGTTATTTCTCGCAGGGGTCCATAAGCTTGGTAAGCATAAAAAGTCGAGGGTGAATGACATCATTGGTACTACTGGCCTGGAACTTGAACAAAATAAAAAAATCGGTGCACTGTCAAAAGGTTACCGTCAACGTGTTGGACTTGCACAGGCATTACTTCACGACCCCTCTGTATTGATCCTTGATGAACCCACCTCCGGCCTGGATCCCAATCAGCTGATGGAGATCAGGACCCTCATCCAGGAGATCGGTAAAGAGAAAACCGTATTGCTCTCTACCCATATTATGCAAGAGGTTGAAGCCATTTGTGATCGGGCGGTAATCATCCATCTCGGTAAAATTGTAGCCGATGATTCAACAGAGAATCTATCCAGGCAAACCGCGGGTAAGGATTTACTTAAAATAGAATTCAGCGGCCCTATTGAGGCAAACCATATTGAACAGATAAAAGGGGTGTTAAATGTCCGTAGCCTGGGGAATAACAAATGGGAGGTTGAAGCCTCAGGGGAGAAGGACATCAGGGAAGACATTTTCAACTTCGCCGTAGGGCAAAAGATCTCCGTACTCTCCCTTAACAGGGAAGTGCAGAGCCTTGAAGAAGTTTTCCAGGCCCTGACAAAATCAAACAAGTCTGCTGAATAAATAAGTATTTGTACATTTGCAGGCTTATTCAACAGTATACATATAAAACGAAATATTTAAGAACATATGGGATTTTTATTTACATCGGAATCAGTATCGGAAGGACATCCTGATAAGGTCGCTGATCAGATATCAGATGCATTGCTGGATGAATTCCTCCGCCATGACCCTGATTCTAAAGTTGCGTGTGAAACGATGGTCACCACCGGGCTGGCTGTTTGTGCCGGAGAAGTCAGGACCCAGGGCTGGGTAAACATTGATGATGTTGCACGAAAGACAATACGCGAGATTGGATATACCAAGTCGGAATATAAGTTTGATGCTGACTCCTGTGGAGTGATCAGCACCATTCACGAGCAATCGGGTGATATCAATATGGGTGTTGAACGGGAAAAAGAAGAAGACCAGGGAGCTGGCGACCAGGGGATGATGTTCGGATATGCCTGTACTGAAATGAAGAACTATATGCCTATGCCGATTGAGCTGGCACATATCTTTCTACAGGAACTTGCTGCCATCCGGAAAGAAGGGAAAGAGATGACCTATCTTCGACCCGATTCAAAGTCGCAGGTGACCGTTGAATATGATGACGACCTTCAGGCAAAGCGCATTGATACTATCGTGATTTCGACCCAGCATGATGATTTCGATACGGATGATGCACGCATGATAAAGAAGATAGAAGATGATGTACGGAATATTCTCATCCCACGCGTAAAGCGAAGCCCCGATGTGCCGGAAAAGGTCAGGGGCCTTTTCAAGGGAGATTTTAAATTATTTGTCAATCCCACCGGCAAGTTTGTCATTGGTGGCCCCCATGGCGACACAGGTCTCACCGGCCGTAAGATAATCGTCGACACTTATGGCGGCAGGGGTGCCCATGGTGGTGGTGCCTTTTCAGGGAAAGATGCATCAAAAGTGGATCGCTCTGCTGCTTATGCTACCCGTCACATTGCCAAGAACCTTGTGGCAGCTGGCGTCGCAGAAGAAGCGCTCATCCAGGTTGCCTATGCCATAGGCAGAAAAGAACATGTTGGGCTGTTCGTGAATACATTTGGAACTGCAAAAGTGAAAGATGCAGATGGAAATATCATGTCGGACGGCGATATCGCCAAAATTCTTGACCAGATCTTTGACCTCACACCGCATGGCATCATCAAGCGTTTCGGGCTTAAAAACCCCATCTTCAAAAAGACTGCCTCTTACGGCCACTTTGGAAGAGATTATTTTGATGAAGAGGTGAAGGTATATTATGACCCACAAAATCCAGGTGATCATAATTGTAAGCAGAAAACCTACAAGAAGAAAGTAACTTTCTTTGCCTGGGAGAAGCTTGATTATGTTGATAAAATCAAGGAGGCCTTTGGAATTTAGAAGATCGAACAGCGAGGATCGAAAATCGAACAAGGAAAATAACTTCAGATTTCAAATATCAGATATCAGATATCAAAAAAAGAGGCTGTCTCAAAAGTCCTTCAGATGGGTCATTTCGACTGAAAGGAGAAATCTAAATACTTGTTATTCTGAGGAATAGATTTCTCACATTCGTTCGAAATGACTGCTAAAATACCTTTTGAGACAGCCCCTTTTTTATTCTCGGTATTCGATATTCGATACTCGATATTCATTACTGAACAAGAATCTTTTGCGAAGTTGCCACCTGATTGTCGAGTTTGAGGGTAGCAAAGTAAATGCCTCCGGTCAGGTTGGAAACATCAATCCTTTGTGTGCCGCTCAGTCCCTGGATTGTATTTTCATACACAACACCTCCAAGCAGATTGGTGATCAGGATCTCAGCCCTGTTTACTTCGGCAGGGATCTCATAATTGAAGGATACAAAGCTTTCTGCCGGGTTTGGATATGCCGGTGAGAAAGTTGTATTAGCCAGGATCTCATTGCTGATGCCTGTAGCTTCAGCATTATACTGGAACATGTAAATGGCAAAGTTAGCTGCATTTGTAGGATCCAGAAATGCATAGACGATCTGTGATAATCCCACATTGCCATCAGCATCGTAAAATGCCTCAAATGACTCATCTGTGGTAGTCGGTAAAATTGTAACCAGCCCCGAAGTATCAGTTCCATAAGCATATTCATTGCCACCAAAAAAGAACCAGTTGGTTGAATTTTCTATCAGGTTAACCGGTTGTTTAAAGGTGATCAGGTTTAAAGGTGCGCCAGCATAGTTATGCACTTTGATAACACCATGAATGGGGTCATCTACATTTCCATTGAGCATCCTTGTATGCATCGACACTGAATCACCGGCAACACTGGTCAGTGAAAAAATAGTGTTATAATTCACCAGGACCTCTGAACGATTGGTAGGATTGTCTTCATCATAAAAGGTATACTTCACAGTGGAGATACCCATGGTTCCATTAGGTACAAGATCGCCGGTGAAGCTGTCATTGAACTCACCTGGTTCAAGAGTTACCGTGGTAGCAGAAGTATCTGTTGTAGGTCCAAAGCATACCTCACCCCAGCAAAAAGTATGAGTAGTAGTTTCCACCTGGAACATCACTTCACGGATCACTTTAATATTGACGGTGCTTGCACCGGCATTAGTAGCCCTGATATGACTTACAATCACAGATTCGCTTGGAGCACCATTAAAAGTGATCACCGGCGAATAGGCTGTGGGGCCAAATTCCCAGGTAGTCAAAATTGTTGATTGGGAGAACAGTGTAGCTGAAGTCAGTAACACTGCAAATAAGAGTAAAGTTTTTTTCATAAAATCAGATTTTTATTGTTTATTATATTTCCGACTGCAAAATTAGTAAATATTCAATTACCCTATTCTTAAAAATATTTAACGAACCGTAAATATTCATAAATGCGAATATCATTATATTAAATTTGTATAACTTTGCATCTTGAAAATTTTATTAACCAGCAACTTAAAAAAAACCAAATACTATGAAAACTGTTTTTACTACGCTATTTGCAATGCTATTCATCATAAGCTTTGCATCCGCACAACAAATTGCACGTGATAAGGTGCTTATTGAAATATGTACCGGTACCTGGTGTCAGTTTTGTCCGGGTGCTGCCATGGGAGCAGATGACATGATTGCCAACGGCCATGATGTTGCCATCATTGAATACCATGGTGGAGACAGCTATCAAACCACAGCATCTGCCGGGCGAATATCATATCTAGGAAATCTCGGGTTCCCGAATAGTCACTTTGATGGTGGTTTGACTATTGTTGGAGGAAGTAATACACAAAGTCAATATAACCAATTCCTATCAAGATACAATCAAAGAATTGTAATTCCATCTTCATTTTCAATCGACATAGAAGGTGAGTTCTACTGTTTGACTGACTTTGATGTAGATGTTACTGTTGAAATGGTAGACCCATATGTGGGTTCGGATATCCGCCTGCACTGTGCAGTAACAGAATCTGAAATAGAAGAATTCTGGCAAGGGCAGGATCATCTGAGCTTTGTTCAAAGGCTGATGTTACCTTCACATAATGGAACACCGGTTGATTTTTCAGGTGGAAATACCATTAATCAAAACTATCAGTTTTCAATAGATCCGGATTGGAAGGCCGAGCACTGCGAGATAGTTATTTTCTTACAGGAACATAGCACCAAAGAAGTTCTGCAAGCCACAAAACTTTCCCTGCTGGATATGACCAATATGACTGATTTGGATGCCTCCATGAAAACTATGTCAAACATACTTGAAAAATCATGTACCGGCAAACTGGAACCCAAAGTTGAATTCTACAATTTCGGAAACGAAAACCTTTCAACCCTTACCCTGAAGAGCATGGTAAATGGTGTGGAAGTGGATTCATATGACTGGACAGGTGACCTGGCTTTCCTTAGCAAAACTGACATTACTCTCCCGGAAATCAGTTTTGATGTTGAAGCTGAAAATGAGATCCTCATTTATGCAACGAATCCAAACGGTAGCCCTGATCAGTGTCCATGGAGCGATACCCTGAAAGTCATAGTCAATGAAGCTGATATAGTACCTACAACAGCTGGCCTTTTCCTTCGCACCGATGATAATCCAACTGAGATCACCTGGGAGTTAAAGGATGCCCAGGGTGCTGTCCTTTATTCTGGCGGACCTTATACTGAGGCAAGCCAAACCATCCAGGAGGAATTTGTTTTAGATGGCAACACATGCTACCAATTTTTGTTTTATGATGCAGGTGGCGACGGACTGAACGCACCTGGTTTCTTTGCACTTTACCATGGAACCAGCACCTATATCCTCCAGGGGATCGGCGATTTTGGCTCCATGATTGGAACCGACTTCCAGACCGACGATGATACTGGTATTGAAGATATTGTAGCGGAAACTGAGGTGAAGGTTTATCCTAACCCATTCAGCAATTATACCAATCTTGTTGTGAACTCAAATCAGATCAGCCATATCAAGGTTAACATGTACAACATCCTTGGCGAACTTGTTTTCCAATCAGATGAAGGCATGCATCCTGCAGGAGAAAACAGGATCAGGATTAGCGGAGAAAACCTTGAAAACGGTATTTACTTCGTACAGCTGATGGTGAATGATCAGGTGATTACTGAGAGAATTACTTTAGCACGATAATTTACTGAGAAAAAAAAGCTTTTATGATGGCATCTCCTGGCAGGGATGCCATCTTTTTTGTTACAGCTCACCAAGCTCAACCGTGGGTTGCTCCGGCATTTCCTCAGCCAGAAGCCAGCGACAAAAGATAATTGCTTCATTGTATGCAGCGGTGCTGATCCAGTTATCCACCTCCATGGGCTGATGTGATAGATAAACCGTATAGCTGCCATCGTCATTGGCTTTGGCAGTACCTTTATTAATGCACACCTTATAATTCTTATAATCCGTTGATTGCATTAAAAAGTTCCATGTTTGTATTCCCCAATAACAACATTCAGGTGAAGTGAATCTTATTTTCAGGTATTGGTTTTCTTCCAGGCGAAAGCGCCCGAAACAATAAGTATTGTCGACCGTACCCCAGCCTCCCTGGTCGGCCTCGAAGGCAAATGGTGGGAGGAAATCATTGAGGGGAAAATCAACTGGCAGGGGTGCAATCCAGGTGGTCTGTTCAAAAAAGGTGGCCATCACCCTGATGCGTCGAGCCAGCTCATCATCATCTAAAGGCTTCGGTGGATTATATTTCTTTGTATTCTCAATTGAAAGCTCACTTTCGGTGCTGCCTGGCCTGTCGAAGAAATATTCGCGGGTAAACAAAGTAACCGCATCTCCATCAAGCATAAATTCATTCTTTCCTTTTGGATCAGGGGTGAATTTGATTTCAAAACTGCCATCTGCTTCAAATTCAATATCCGTATGATTCACATTTTGTGTTACCCGCTCACTGAGTTCACCATCCGGTGACCCGCCATAAAGACAAAAAGAAAGATAGCAGCTGTCAAACCTCTTTCCCCTGATGACGTATTCCTGGTCACCCCTCACCTGTGTAAAATAATATACTGAATCAACATTATCACCAATTCCTTTATGGTGCGTATCTGCAAGCAACATAAAATCCGGTCTTAAGGGATCATTAAATAGGTAAAAATCGATGCTTGTACGGAGTAGATGGAAGATATGATGATAACCATCAACCCTTCCCTGTTCATCAATAACCTTTTCGGGATTAAGAAAGGTATTCTCGGCATTCCTGATCACTTCCAGAAAATGCCCCAGGGCTGCTTTACTTTTGTATTCCATAATTGTTGATTAAAGTTGTTCGTAAAACTCGAGATACTTGCTGAACTGCTGGTTCACCTCATCCTCTTTCAATCCAAAGGCATCAAGCGAGTAGACATGTTTTCCGTGTTTATCTTTAGGATTTTTATGGAGGAAAGTCTTAAAATTACTTCTAGCCTCATCGCTTAATTTCCATCCAAAGCGAGTATATATCTTTTCGATTGTACCTACCTGATCCTTTACAAAGTCTTCAAATTTCAGATCAATAATCTGGTCCTCTTTTCCAAGACTCTTTCGACTCTCAATAAAGCGGTCGAAATACTTACTCCATAATATCGCCTGCTCCCTGCCTGTAACATTCTGATCTTCTTTGTCACTGTACAAAGTCCTTACCGAGGATATAAGGCTGGCCGTAGAGCTTACAATATCAGCTGGCCCACGATGGGTCATGATGATCCGGGCGTCAGGGTATATTTCAAATATTTCGGGTAGCCTGCGCAAATGCACTGGTGATTTTAGCAGCCACCTTTTGCCTTTAACTCCTCCCGACTGCAGGTATTGCAGAAACCTTTTGTGAAAACGCATCGTTCCCAGCATATCTGATTCATCGGAGAACCAATCCATATAGCTGGGCAAGTATAGCTGAGCGGAAAACTGAAAGCTATTGAAATCAAATGCAGTGATTCCGAGACATTCTTGTGGAGCATCAGCCTCCATATAGTGTTTACGCCTGAAATCAGGAACCAGCTTAAACAGCTGCCCAAATTCCTTTTCTATTGTCCTCAACTGTTCGTTATTCCTGAACGTATCTGGGGAGGCTGCAGGATAAGGCAGAAGGCATTCCCATGCCAGGGGTGAACGGTGGGCAGGGTCTTCATGTAAGATGGCATGCAAAATGGTGGTGCCGGTTCTTGGCATCCCAATGATAAAAACAGGCTGTTCTATTTTCTGGCCCTCTATCCAGGGATTCTTCGCTATTTCGTGCTCAATTTTATAGCGACCATATAGGATACGTTCAAGCAGTCCTCTAACAGCCAGGGCACCAAAGGGATTCGGACGGCCTTCATTGTTGATCGAATTCACCAGAATTTGTAATCCTTCTTCAGCTTTTGGGATGCTCCCTGAAAATCCAGCTTTCTTTTTAGCCCTGCCGATAATATTGTCAGCATCAATTTTAAATGGGTCCAGCTTGACTTTTCTTAAGGCGTTCCCGGTTCCATTTATTATGTTGAGAAGTGAAGTGCGCTGCACACGCAGAGATGGTTGTTTCGTCATTGGCTTACATTAATTTTTTCAGTTTCTGGGCCAGGCCAATATCTCCCTTTACCTTAATTTTCCCGGTAAGGGTGGCCATCATGGGATTCATTTCTCCCCGCTGAATCTTTAAGTAAGTATCTATACTCATAGAGATGGTGCAATTTGCATCCTCATCAGTATCGCGCAACTCATTTAAATCGCTACTGCCATCTATTAGGATGATGTGCTCATCTAGCTTGAATTTCAATTTCTTACCGAGTGGAGGGATGGTATTCACTTTTTCGGCAAGGTCGCTTTTGATTTTAGTTATTTCCATCGGCCAAAAATAGAGAAAATGTTCATTCCAAATGAAAAAGAAAATTTAGAACGAAATAAGCTTATTCATCGATATGGAGAGTCATGGTATTTATAAGAGAATCCATTGACTCAGCACCTTTAATACCAATGCTTCCTGTCCAGTTTCCGTACATGGCATTAGGGAGGATAATAAATTGATGACCGAAAGCGGCCTTGAATGAATCCAATTGTTCAGTGCGGGCCATGTGCTCATGTTCGTCGGTATAAAAGTCTCCCAGGTTATCCCCGATCAAAAGCACGATCTTATACCCCTGGGCCATGATCTCATCACGCCGGCCTTGCTTGTCGGAAGGATTTGGATTAAGCTCTGTTCTTTCCAGTCGGAGCAGGAAATGATCTGCTGTAACCTGCGGAAAGCCAAGTGACATCAGGTTTTTCATGGTGCCCTCCTGCACATATTTCTTTTTGCGGTTAGAGACATAAAACACATTGAATCCATTTTTATCGGCATATTGTAAAAATGCAATTGCCCCGGGTACAGCTTTGGCCTTTGCCAGGTCACACCATTCATTCCACATATACGGATAAGTGCTGTCAGTAGCGATCATCAAAGCCTGGTGAGGGCTGTTGTCGAGCAGGGTTTCGTCAATGTCTACAACTATTGCCAGATTTTCATTATACGGATTATCCTGGCGGATCTGATCTATACGATCCTGTGCTATATTAAATGCCTGGTACGCCAGGGCCCTGTACTCATCCGCATAATAGGTGTACAAGCTGGCCATGGTCTGTGAATGTTCGGAGATATTCTTTGTTTCTTTTGCTTCTTCCTGAACGCAATTACATGCAGTCATTCCGATGATGAGCAATAGGAGGATGTATTTTTTCATAATCTTTAGCTTTAAAAGTCATTTCGAGTGTAAGCGAGAAATCTATCCTTTGAAAAACGAAAATCGAGGATCGAACATCGAAAATCGAACATCGAAAATAATTCTCAATTCTTATTCTTATTCTTATTCTTGTTCCTTGTTCCTTGTTCTTTATTCTTTATTCAATAGTCTATAAAACTCTCTAAGCTCTGCTTTCCTTTCCTCTGCTAGTCCGTGCCACCTTATCCCTTGAATCGCCCCTTCCAATGCATACAGCATGTTGATGCATGCCCCACTATTTTCCAGCGTGCTTATTCTCACAATGGCCTGTTCACTTCCTGTATCCAATAATTCTTTAGGTGAAGCTATCCCTACATTTACCAGCTTTTCTGACAATGTTTTGCCAATATTGGGAAGATCGTTTAAAATCTTGCCTGATAATTCTTTTGTTGGATCTGGCATTTTCACAAAACATTAAAACATAATACGCGTGAGCAAGAAACATATCCGTTGAAAAACGAAAATCGAGGATCGAACATCGAAAATCGAACATCGAAAATAATTCTCAATTCTTATTCTTATTCTTATTCTTATTCTTATTCCTTGTTCCTTGTTCCTTGTTCCTTGTTCTTTGTTCTTTATTCTTTATTCAATAGTCTATAAAACTCTCTAAGCTCTGCTTTCCTTTCCTCTGCTAGTCCGTGCCACCTTATCCCTTGAATCGCCCCTTCCAATGCATACAGCATGTTGATGCATGCCCCACTATTTTCCAGCGTGCTTATTCTCACAATGGCCTGTTCACTTCCTGTATCCAATAATTCTTTAGGTGAAGCTATCCCTACATTTACCAGCTTTTCTGACAATGTTTTGCCAATATTGGGAAGATCGTTTAAAATCTTGCCTGATAATTCTTTTGTTGGATCTGGCATTTTCACAAAACATTAAAACATAATACGCATGAGCAAGAAACATATCCGTTGAAAAACGAAAATCGAGGATCGAACATCGAACATCGAACATCGAAAATAATTCTTATTCTTATTCCATGTTCCTTGTTCCTTGTTCCTTGTTCCTTGTTCCTTATTCTTTATTCAACAGCCTCTCATCAACCAAATTGGGTAGCGTAACTTTTAACAGGGGCTCGCTTTCCATTGCTCTTTTAATTGCAAAGATGGCTTCATCATTCCTGGCCCAGCTACGGCGTGCTATTCCGTTGTTCACATCCCAGTGCAGCATACTCTTTAACCTGCGGTCGGCATCTTTGCTGCCATCCAGCAACATGCCAAAACCACCGTTGATCACTTCTCCCCAGCCAACGCCACCTCCATTATGGATAGATACCCAGGTCGCTCCGCGAAAGCTGTCTCCTATCACATTCTGTATGGCCATGTCGGCGGTAAATTGTGAACCATCATAAATATTTGAGGTCTCACGAAATGGTGAATCTGTACCTGATACATCATGGTGATCACGGCCAAGGACCACAGGGGCCGACACTTCACCATTCTTGATGGCCTCATTAAATGCTTCTGCGATCTTTGTACGGCCTTCACAATCAGCATAGAGAATACGGGCCTGTGAACCCACCACCATTTTATTTTCTTCTGCCTGACGAATCCAGCGCAGGTTATCCATCATTTGCTGACTGATTTCAGGAGGTGAAACTGATGCCATTTGCTCGAGGATATCACCAGCTATACGATCGGTAGTTTGTAAATCTTTTGGATCTCCTGAAGTACACACCCAGCGGAAAGGACCAAAGCCAAAATCGAAACACATTGGGCCCATAATATCCTGCACATAGGAAGGATACCTGAATGTGCCATCAGCCTTTAAAATATCAGCTCCTGCACGTGAGGATTCCAGCAGGAAAGCATTTCCATAGTCAAAGAAGTACATGCCTCTCCCTGTCATAATGTTGATCGCTGCTACCTGCCGGCAAAGCGATTCCTGTACTTTTTTCTTGAACTGTTCCGGATCTTTCACCATCAATTTGTTTGACTCATCAAAGCTGAGTCCGGCCGGATAATAACCTCCTGCCCATGGATTATGCAGGGAAGTTTGGTCAGAACCCAGTTCGATATGGAGATCTTTCTCAGCAAAGGCTTCCCAGAGATCGACAATATTGCCCTGGTAGGCCAGTGATACTGCTTCTTTCCGATCTCTAGCCTGTTTGATTCTTTCAATAAGTAAATCCAGGTCTTCATATAATTCATCTACCCAGCCCTGTTCATGCCTTTTCACTGCTGCAGCCGGATTTACTTCAGCAATAACGCCAATGGCTCCGGCGATGACCGCAGCCTTTGCCTGGGCACCAGACATTCCGCCCAATCCGGACGACACAAATATTTTACCTCCCAGGCCTGAGTCCCCATCCGCTAATTTCCTGCCTGCATTCAGGACCGTGATGGTGGTCCCATGAACGATGCCCTGCGGGCCAATGTACATATATGAACCGGCTGTCATCTGTCCATACTGAGAAACTCCTAAAGCATTGAATTTCTCCCAATGATCAGGGCTGGAATAGTTAGGGATCACCATACCATTGGTAACCACTACCCTTGGTGCATCCTTATGCGAAGGGAACAGACCCATGGGATGGCCTGAATACATGACCAGGGTTTGCTCTTCAGTCATCTCCGCCAGGTATTTCATGCTTAGCAGATATTGAGCCCAGTTCTGAAATACAGCTCCATTTCCTCCATAGGTGATCAACTCATGTGGATGCTGTGCTACTGCAGGATCGAGGTTATTCTGGATCATCAGCATGATGGCTGCAGCCTGATTCGACTTTGCCGGATATTCATCGATCGACCTGGCAAACATCTCGATATGTCGGCCTGAAACGGTACATATATATGCGGCCATAATTGTCAGTTCCTCAGCAAACTCAGGAGCAAGCACAGCATGATGCCTGGGATCGAAGTAGCGCAAGGCATTTTTTACGGCTAATTTTTTCTCCTCATTGCTCAGGATTTCTTTACGCAAGGGCGCATGACTGATCACCATGATCATAATCACGTACTTGCGGGAAGTTCATCAGGGAATACCCTGCAGAATGCTTTTTTGAAAATCAGCAAGTTTCATTCTTACTCTGGTTTCTGTAAATTCAGGGTTTGCGACTAGGCAAAATTACAACTAATTCTTTATCTTTGATTCTGAACCGACGTATTTGAAAGCATGAAAACCTACCCGCTAGAGACCATCATTTCAGTAGCCCGATCCCTCTCCTCATATTATAAAGAATTGTATAAAGGAACAAAGGAAAGCGGTTGGAAGATCGCTGACCTGCCCCCGGTAGAGCAACAAGCCTTCTGGGAGCATAACTCTGTGGAGAACAATCGTTTATTAACAGGCCGGATGGACGATGGCATTATTTTCAAGAGCGGGGGTACTACAGGAAAACCCAAATTTTCAGTTTATTCCAGGGAGGAATGGGAAAGCCTGACGACTACCTTTGGTTTTCATCTGGCGGATAGCGGACTCGAAAAAGGCGATCGGGTTGCCAATCTTTTTTATGCTGGTGAATTATACAGCAGTTTTATCTTTCTGCATGACAGCCTGCAGCGATGTCCCATAGAGGTAATGATCTTTCCAATCTCAGGGGCAGCTCCACTGGAATTTATTGCTAAAGAGCTTCATGATTTCCAGATCAATACCATCTGTGGTGTTCCCACTCAGCTAATCAACCTGACCGAACACATAAAGAATGAATGTGTTAAAGGCCTGAAAATTAATAAAGCTTACTTCGGTGGTGAAACCATGTACGAAGACCAGCGGAAGTTAATGAAGGAAGTCTTCCCGGGAATCAGGATCTTTTCGGTTGGATATGCCAGCGTTGATGCCGGTTTGCTCGGATTCATCGATGAGAATTGCGGCTTTAACGAGCATCGGGTATTTGATGATTACAATATCATAGAGATCGTAGATGAGGAAAGCGGAGAAGTGATTGAAGCATGCAATAAGGAAGGAAAGATTTTAACCACCAACCTTTCGCGTTTATTGATGCCCATCATACGATATCCTGTTGGTGACCGCGGTATTTGGATAGAGGAAAAAGGGGCCAAAAACCGTAAATTCAAGATCCTCGGACGGTCGGAGGAAGGCGCCCGTATTGGTGTTGTCACTATGTATGTAGACAATTTTATGCATATTCTTCATCTCATGAAACCAGTTTTCCATGCTTCAAATTTTCAGATGATAATTGATCATATCGGAAAGCTTGACAAGCTCACATTACGTATAGTGGTCGACGATCCCCATGCTGTTAAACAGGAATGGGAAGCCAAACTTATGGAAACCATTTTTGCAGAACGGCCTGCAGTTCTGGATGAGATCTCTGTCAAGGGAATACATCCGATCGCCATCGAATGGATCGGACCGGATGAACTGAAAATCAATCCCCGAACAGGCAAGATCCGACGAATCATTGATAACAGATTTAATTAAGACCGCATATGTCAAAATATGAAAAACCCCTGGTCCCTGACCAAACAGCTTTGTCTGCTGTGCAGGAAATTTGCGACCTGAATGATCCATACCGGACAGGTGAGCAGATGGACGATCTTTTTCTGCAAGCCATGCGTCAAATTATAAAATGGCACTATGACCGTTGCGAATTCTATAAAAATCTGCTCGACAGGGAAAAATTCGATCCTGACAGCCTGCGGTCCGTTGATGACCTGAAGTCCATCCCCACAATCCATGCAAATTTCTTCAAGACTCATAGTATACAATCCATTCCTGACAAGGAAATTATATCAACCATGACTTCTTCAGGTACAATGGGTCAAAAGAGCCAGATGTTTTTTGATGAATGGACCATCACATCCGGTAAGAGAATGGTTGATTATGTATATGATTATTTCGGATGGAACAATCCCGACACAGAAACCAACTACCTGATAAGCAATTATGAGCCTGAAGAGGGTACAACCAGGGGGACGACGAATACATGCAGGTTTTTAACTAAATACGCTCCTGCCAGAAATATCTATTATACCCTGCGGCTCACCGGTGAGGGCACGCATGAATTTGATCTCTTTGGTTGCATTGAAGTGCTAAAAAAATATGAGGCCGAAAAGATACCGGTTCGCCTGATAGGGTTTCCATCATTTGTGTTCTTCATCCTCGAACGAATGAAAAAGCTAGGGGTAAAGGATTTAAAGCTGTCTGACGAATCACTGGTCATTTTCGCAGGGGGATGGAAGGGACATGCTGACCGCCAGATTTCCAAACCGGAACTATATAGTAAACTGGGAGAGCAGCTTGGTATTCCTGATATCCGCTGCCGCGATGGATTTGGTTCGGTAGAGCACTCGGTACCTTATTTTGAATGCGACAATCATCATATGCATATCCCGATCTGGTCGAGAGCATTTATCAGGGATGTAAGAACTCTTGAGGTTCTGGACTATGGCAAATCGGGCTATCTCAGTTTTATAACGCCATATATTACATCTGTTCCTGCCATCGGGGTGATGATGGGAGATCTGGCCACCATGCACAGCCCCCAGGATTGCGGTTGTGGCATCGAAACCCCATGGTTTGAGATCGTGGGAAGGGCAGGGATCTCAAAAAATAAGAGTTGTGCTGTATCAGCATCGGAATTACTCAAAAAAGAATCGGTATAATCTGACTTTTATGAACACAAAAGAATATATCTGGCGAGGTGAATGGATCAGCGAAGCTGAATTTGAAAAAAAAGTCGCTGGCATCGGACAGGAAACTGCCAATGATCTCAGGCTGCGGATGGATTCGGCTACGCTCATCAATGCCTGTGCCACCTACAGGCAGCAATTGCTGGATAGCGATCATAAAGAACTGATCTCCTCCCTTACAAAAGCCGGCAATACGATCGAATTTGCTGAAGAAACAATTCAAGTGATCATTGGTTTCCTTGATCCTGAATTTCTGACACAAAAGATAAAACGGGAACTGGGAACCGACAATCCCTTTATTCTTCACCGCAATGATTTTAAAAGCGATGCCTTTGAAGCATGGGCACCCCTGGGAATGCTTGTCCATATCGTTCCGGGAAATGCCCCTACTGTTGCCCCTTTGAGTATCCTTGAGGGTTTGATGTCGGGCAATATCAATATCCTTAAAAACAGTAGCAGGAACGGAAACTTTCCACAACTGATCCTGAAAGGTATTATAGATGCCGATCCTTCGGGATCACTGAAACCCTTTGTGTATGCTTTTCAACTTTCTTCTTCACGAAAAGATATCCTGGCAGCCCTTTTCAATGCAGCACATGGTATTGCTGCCTGGGGTGGTGAAGAATCTGTTGCTTCGGTACGGAAAATGACTCCTGATGGGGTCCGTATCATTGACTGGGGGCACCGAATCAGCTTTTCATATGTCAGTGCACACTTAAAGGCAGATATTCCCAGCCTTGAAAATATTGCTTTCGACATATGCGTCATTGAACAACAGGCTTGCTCAAGCCCCCAATGCCTGTACCTGGAAACTGATGATAATGATGAGCTGTTTGAATTTGCCAAATTATTTTCCCGTGTGCTCGATCAGGTCTCACGAACCTTCCCGCAGCCAGCTTTGAGCATTGCGGAAATGGCTGAGATCACAAATATTACACAGGTAACCAAGCTGGGGGCCAGTATGGGGGAATCGGATGTTATTGAGTCGGATGAAAAAACCTGGCGCATTCTGGTTGATTATAAGTCTGCCCTAAGGCCTTCTCCTTTATACCGGACGATATGGATTAAGCCCCTGTCAAAGACAAAGATCGTTAAAACGCTTCGCCCCTTGCGCACTTACCTGCAAACAGCCGGACTTGCCTGCAAACTCGATGAATTAGGAGAGATTAGCAAGGAGCTGATACAAGCCGGAGTCACCCGGATTAAGCGGCCTGGGCACATGCTTGATGGATACCCCGGGGAACCCCATGACGGTGTTTATGCCCTTCAAAGATATTGCCGTCGAATATGTCTGCAGCTTGGAGATCTTACCGATGGCCTGACAAACTTTTCTGACCTGGAAGATCAACAAATCCCATTTATGCCGGAGGATGCACCGGTGATCCATAAAGAAGACTTTATTAATAAAAAAGTAGCCGATAAATATTCTGAACTCTTCTTTAAAAGCGGAGGAACAAGCGGAAAGCCGAAAATGGCTGTTTATACTTATGATGACTACCACAAGCAAATGCTAGCGGCTTCAGAGGCTCTTTTTGCCGCCGGACTGGATCCTGCCACAGACCGCTGCATGAACTTATTTTTCAGTGGAGAGCTGTATGGGGGATTCATCAGTTTTTTCAGCACCCTGGAATTGCTGAATGCAACTCAATTCCCAATGACAGCCATTGCTGAACATCATCATGTAGCAAAAACCATCATCGAAAATAAGGTGGATACACTCCTGGGAATGCCTTTTTATTTTTCTCAGCTATTTGAAACTTGTGCTGAAGAATTAAAAAAATACAAAGGAGTGAAAAAGATTTTCTATGGAGGCGAACATATGAGCAAAGCCATGGAAGATTATTACAAGGATGAATTTGGTGTAGAGCTTGTTAAATCAGCCATTTATGGAAGTAATGATGCAGGACCCCTCGGGTATAGCTGCACTCACTGCGAAGGAAGTGTTCATCACGTAATGAGCAGAACCCAATACCTCGAGATCTTTAAAATGGATGAAGACAAGCCCGTTGATACGGGAGAAACCGGACGGCTGATCTTTACATCTCTTCACAGGAAAGGACAGGATCTGTTCCGTTATGAGATCGGTGACCTTGGCCGTTGGGTTGAAGAACCCTGCAAATGTGGCAGGACATCACCCAGGTTTGAACTGCTCGGCCGCTTTGGTGATATCTTTAAGATGGGGCCATTGTTTAATTACAATGAGTTTAAGAAGATCATTGAAGACCAATTCGGATACGGCGATGAGCTGCAACTAATACTGGATACGGCAAAGGCAAATAAGCAAAAGATCACCGTCAGGATCAACAAGAATGCAGGCCTTGCGGAAGATCAGGTAGTAACGGCAATCCTGGAAAATTATGCTATGCTCAAGGAAATGGTGGTGGATGACAATCTGATTGAGCTGATCGCCGAAACATTGGATGGCAAAGATTTCACAATGATAGAAAGCAGTGGCAAGCTGCATAAGATCATTGATAACAGAAAACTTACATCATGAAGCATTTTCATCATTCAAAGCTCCGCATAGAGAATGATATCGACAACCTGCCGGAAGCAGAAGCCTGTGTGCATTCGGTGGCAGAGCTGATAGGGTTCAGTGAGCACGATAATAAACAGATACAGCTTGCCCTTGAAGAAGCCCTGACCAATATCATCAAGCATTCTTTTGCCCCGGGCCAGCTGGAAGATATCGATATTGAGTTCACCCAGGTGCCTCTTGGATTAAAGATAAGCATCTGGGTAAGAGGTATCCCCTTTGATCCGGCCCTATTCCCTATCTACAAAAGAAAAGATCTGGAGGAAAACTATATCGACCGTGGACTTGGAACTTACCTTATCAGGCAGGTGATGGATGAATACTCCTATATTAATCATGGGCACGAAGGCATCGAAGTTATCCTGATAAAGAACCTTCCAAGTAAATCAATAGAGGAGATGATTGGTGGAAGCGATGAAGGTTTTAATGAGCAGAAAACAAGGGAAGAAAAGAAACCTTCATTCTCAATTGGACTGATGAAAGCCGATGAGGCTGTTGAGGTTTCCCGCCTGGCATATTATTCCTATGGGTATACTTATCCTTATGAAAATCTATACTTTCCCGACAAAGTAGCCAGATTGAATCAAAGTGGAAAGCTTGTTTCCATGGTGGCCAGGTTGGAGGATGGCAGGATCATCGGTCACGCAGCCCTTGCCAGGGAAACCTACGATAAAAAAAATGCTGAACTCGGCCTGGGCTTCACCCATCCGGCATACCGTGGTCTCGGAATCTTGAACAGCTTGCTGAATGCACTAATCGAAAAAGCCAAAGAAGAAAAAATCCAGGCTATTTACGGCATGACAGTAACCACACATATCTATTCCCAAAAAGCAGCGCATCATTTTGGCATGAATGATTGTACCCTGCTGGTTTCAAAAGTGCCGGTCTTAAAGTTCAAGAACATCGAGGAAAGCGACCATCCCCGGGAGAGCATTATGATTGCCTTTCGTTTCCTGAATCCACCTTCATCTGTTGTCGTTTATCCCCCAAAAAGGCATAAGACAATGATTGAAAAGATTTTCAGGAATATAAAACTTAATGCGGAAATTAGAGGCCCAGAATATTCAATCAAAGACCTCACAGATCGCCGGTCATTACTAGAAGTTAAAACTGATGCAAAATTTATCACAGCTACCATTCAGGTCGATCATTGTGGCAAACATACTGTAAAGAAGGTTGCAGAAGACCTCAAGCAGTTTTGTGTGGAACGCTTTGAGACCATCTACCTGAGACTGAACCTGAATGATCCTTTTTCAGCCATTCTTTGCCCGGAATTTGAAAAGTTGGGGTTCTTTTTTGCTGGGATTCATCCGGGAGACGGAAGTGTCAGCTTCCTCGTATTGCAATACCTGAACAACCAGCATGTGGATTATAACTTGATGGACTTCGATTCTGATTTCGGAAAGCAATTAGCGAATTACGTCAGGAAGTGTGATCCGAATTCATAAGGATGTCACCCTTAATAGTTCTCCGGAATATTTCTCATGATGTTGGAAATAAATTCCCTGGCACGGAATAATTGAGCCTTGACAGTTCCAAGTGGGAGGTCCAGCTCTGTAGCGATCTCTTCATAGGAGTACTCCTTGAAGTACCGGAGCTCAATCAGCTGCCGGTAATGCGGTTTCAGTTTTTCAACCACTTCACGCATCAGGATCATCTTCTCTTTCTTCATCACCTTCTCTTCAGGATCAGGCGTGTCGGAGGGTAAATAGTTTGCCAGCTCATTGCCTTCTTCCCCATCAGGACTGTTATTCATGGAAAAAGTTCGCTTTTTCTTTTTACGCATGAAATCAATACAGTTATTAGACGCAATCTTGAACAGCCACGTGCTGAATGCATAATCAGGCGTATACTGTTCCAGCTTTTTAAATGCCTTGCCAAATGCTTCGATAGTCAGATCATCGGCATCACTGGCATTGTTGGTCATCTTAAGAAGCATAAAGTAAAGCGAATCCCGATAATTGTTCATCAGGGCTGCATACGCACGCTGGTCGCCATCTTTAATGGCAGCCTGTACCAGCTGAAAATCGCGCATGGCCTTATCGGTAAGATTGGGATTTACTTCCATTTATCAGGTTTACTGAGCATATTCACCAGGCTGAGCATGGGATAAAAAACAATCAGAAATAATTCTGCTATAGGCGAAAATAATAATAATTTTCTTTCATTCAATCGGTTCATGCACAATTTAGTAATTAACAAGTAACTAACAAAACGCAGAAAAAAGACCGATCCAACAACAATCATGTTATATCCAAGAACCAAAAGCAATGCAAAAAGGATAAAAAACAAGCTCTGGCTTATCGACCATGTTCCCAGTAAACGCTTAAAGCGCCCACGATAGTACTTCCAGGTAGTCAGGTGTCGTCGCTTTTGTTTTATCCATGACGAAACAGATTTGCCTGGCACAGAGATGGTATGGCTGCCATGACCGATCTCTATGGCAACATTTTTCTTCGTGGCTACACTGTTGATAAATAAATCATCATCGCCGGAAGCTACGGTCAAATGGGATGAAAAACCTTTGTTTTTGTAAAATAATGATTTACGATATGCCATGTTTCGGCCGACGCCCATATAGGTTCGCCTGCTCAGAGAGAACGAAAGGTATTGGATCGCTACCCATAAAGTCTCATACCTGATGATCAGGTTGATCAGGCTGTTCCTCCTTTCATACCCACCATATCCCAGTACAATCTCCTTTTCCTCCCGGAATTTCGATGCCATATTCCGGATCCATTGATCCGACGAAGGATGACAATCAGCATCTGTTAGCAGGAGCAGGTCATGCTTAGCTGACTTAATACCCAAAGAAAGGGGAAACTTCTTACCGGTAAAAAAGTTCAGTTCCTGGCTGAGGTTTACAATTTTCAACTTACTATTTTCCCTGGCCATCTCTTCCAGTAACTCCAGTGAATCATCCTGTGAATTGTCGTTGACAACCACCACTTCAAAATCGGGATGATCCTGAGCAAGTATCTGGGGCAGGTTCTTTTTCAGGTTACCATACTCATTCCTGGCACAGATGACCACAGAGACTGCTTCATCAGAAACTTGAATCTCCTTTTTACGAAAAAAAGCCAGCCTGCTGAAAACAATCCAGATATAGAACATCTGTATGATAAAAACAGCAAAATACACCAACAGCAGTGCCTGCTCAATGATATCCTGAGGAAAATAGGGAAGTTGCATCTCATTGGTGTTTGGACGAAAGTATCCAATCTTCATGAATTAAATTTATCTTTGAATGTTTTTTTATAAACATCATGAAGTTTATAATTCAAAGTACAGACAAGGCTTCAAGTGCCAGGGCAGGAACCCTGGAAACGGCTCATGGCTTGATAAAGACCCCCATTTTCATGCCGGTGGGTACTTCTGCCAATGTAAAGGCAGTCCATATCCGTGACCTCAAGGAAGATGTGAATGCTCAGATCATCCTCGGGAATACCTATCATCTATACCTCAGGCCAGGCACAGAGATCATTCATAAAGCCGGGGGCTTGCACAAGTTTATCGGATGGGACAGGCCTATGCTCACCGACAGTGGGGGCTACCAGGTATACTCGTTGACAGAAATTCGTAAACTCAAGGAGGAAGGGGTGACTTTTCAATCACATATCGATGGATCAAAGCACACCTTCACTCCCGAGAATGTGATGGACATCCAGCGCCTGATCGGTGCCGATATCATCATGGCCTTTGATGAGTGCACGCCCTATCCCTGCGATCATGAATATGCCAAAAACTCCATGCACATCACCCATCGCTGGCTGAAACGCTGCTTCGATCAATTCAATGCCACGGAACCTTTGTATTGCCATGACCAGGCATTATTCCCAATCGTCCAGGGTAGCGTTTATCCTGAACTCAGGAAGGAATCGGCCGAAATGATCAGCAGCTTCGGAGCGGAAGGCAATGCCATCGGAGGACTTTCGGTAGGAGAACCGCATGAGATGATGTATGAAATGACAGGCCTTGTTTGCGATATACTACCCAAAGACAAGCCACGTTATCTTATGGGTGTTGGCACCCCGGCCAACATTCTTGAAAGTATTGCCCTGGGTGTGGATATGTTCGACTGCGTGATGCCAACAAGGAATGCAAGGAATGGAATGATCTTCACCAGGAACGGGTTTATGAATATGCTGAACAACAAATGGAAGGATGACTACAGTCTGCTTGATGAGGAAGGCACTTCATTCGTCGACCACCAATATACAAGGGCATATGTCAGGCATCTTTTTAAAGCAGGGGAATTGCTCGGTGGCATGATCGCCAGCCTGCACAATCTTGCTTTCTATATGTGGCTGGTAGGAGAGGCAAGGGATCAGATCGATGCCGGCACCTTCAGCAGCTGGAAAGACAATATGGTAAAAAAGGTTACAACTAGGCTATAAGCAAAGATGAAGCTTCTCGATATATACATCATCAAAAAATTCCTCGGGACATTTTTCTATGCCATCTCATTGCTGATCATTATTGTGATCATCTTCGACATCTCTGAAAACATTGATGAATTTCTGGAAAAAGACGCTCCGTTAAATGAAATCATCTTCAGTTATTACCTCAACTTTGTCCCGTATTTCATCAACCTCTTTGTATACCTTTTTACCTTCATTTCGGTCATCTTCTTTACCTCAAAACTGGCATCCAACACAGAGATCGTAGCCATTTTAAGTGGGGGTGTAAGCTATTACAGATTCCTTCGTCCATACTTCATATCTGCCATTTTCCTGGCACTCATGTCTTTTTACCTCGGAAATTTTCTGATCCCCAAGACTAACATTAAGAGAAGGGAATTCAAGGACCGGTATATGGAAAACCTGGATCAGGACAAAGACCGGAATATTCATATGAAGGTAGGTCCTCAGACCTATATTTATCTTGAGAATTTCAACAGTACGACCAATACGGGAGTAAAATTCAGCCTGGAGAAGTTTGAGGGTAACAAACTGGTTTACAAGATGCTTGGCGACAGGATACGTTGGGATAGTACCATCAGCATGTGGACCGTCGATAATTATGTGATCAGAGAGATCGGCGAGCTGAAGGAAACTATGCGTCGTGGGAACAGGCTCGACACCCTGTTCAGTCTGAAGCCATCCGACCTCTATGTGAAGAAAGAAGATTTTGAGGAGATGAACTTTTGGGAGCTCAATGATCGGATCAAAGAAGAAAAACTGAGAGGATCAGTAAAAGCCAAGGAATATGAGGTTGAGAAACAAAAACGTTTTGCTGCACCCTTTGCTACCATCATCCTGACACTTATTGGGGTCACACTCTCCAGCAGAAAAATACGCGGAGGCATCGGCATGCACCTTGGCCTTGGGATAGGCTTAACATTTACATACATCCTGTTCATGCAGGTGACCATGGTCTTTGCCACCTTCGGTAATCTTTCTCCCATCCTTGCGGCATGGATTCCGAATATGGTGTTTGCCGTTATTGGGCTGGTGTTGCTATGGACAGCGCAAAAATAGGCGTCAGGCCTTAGGCTGTGGGCATTAGGCAGACAGCCTTGATGATTACTTCGTGTGACTTTGTGAAATCCTTAGTGTATCCTTTGTGGTTCAGGAAAAAACTATTCAAATATTCCGTACACCGCAGATCCACTTCCACTCATGGATGCATAGATGGCTCCTTGATCGTAAAGTGAATCTTTTATCAAACCTATTTCAGGGTATTTTTCAAAGATGGGCGCTTCAAAATCATTGATGAGATTGTTTTTCCAATCCTGAATTGGTTTTTGAATTATCTCCAGGGGGGAAGGGCGGCCAGATTCAGGTTTGACCATCGCATAGGCTTCCGCTGTGCTGATATGAATGTCAGGCTTGACCACCTTAATATGATATACTGATAGGTCAAGGTTTATATCTTCAAAGACCTCTCCCCTTCCCGATGCGTATACAGGCTTATTGCGGATAAAAAAAGCACAATCACTGCCAAGTTCTGCAGCCCGTTGTTCCAGTTCAGCGGAGCTGATATTCAGCTCAAACAAATCATTCAGCATCAGTAAAGTCTGGGCAGCATCTGATGATCCACCTCCTAATCCGGCTCCAGCAGGGATTTGCTTGAGCAAATGAAAATCAACTTCCGAAATGCCATATTCCTTTTTCATCAACTTATATGCCTTCAAAACTAGATTTTCTCCTCCGGTCAATTCAAGACCATATTGACTTAGCGAAGTTTTAGTATCAGAAACCAAAACCTCCAGGCTGTCATGCATGGCAATCGGGTAAAAGACGGTTTCGATATCATGGAAACCATCCTCCCGCTTCTTTGTCACATGCAGGCCGAGATTAATTTTTGCGTTGGGAAAGGAGATCATATTAATCAACATACTTTAATAGTTGATCCATCAATTCAGCTTTATTTTCCGGGAGAATTGCATATTCTTCAACTATATTTCCAGATTTATCAACAATTAAGAATTGGGGAAATCCCCTCCCTAACAAATTGAAAAATTTAGCTGACATTTCAACCCCTGATTTATATTCTTTTATTAGTGCTGTGTTAATAAAAACATGGTATCCATGAGCTGTATTCTTATCAATAAGTTCTTTCCATCTCTTCTTGTTCTTTTCCTGATCAATGCAAATACACAGGCTAATAATATCATTTTCAGCGAAGAAATCATCCAGTTCATTTTTAAACTTAAACTGCTTAATGCAAGGCGAACAAAATGTTGCCCAGAAATCAACATATATGACTTTTCCTTTGAATTGATTTAGCTGTTCAATCAGCGTTTCTTGTCCCTGAATGAAAATAATATCAGAATCGATTCTTATCTCATTCTGAGCGGATTGCCCATAAAAAATGAAACTGAATATCAGTAGTGAAAATGTATGAATAATTTTCATTTTCTTTGAACCATTACTACCGAATAAAAGTAGCAAATAAAGCGTTAATTCAATTTCAAATATAAGCTTTCTTCTATACCTGCCAAGCCGATTCAACTGATTTAACCAGTTTAACCAGTTCAACCAGTTCAACCAATTCAACCAGTTTAACTAATTCAACCTATTCAAAATCCAACACTCAACACCCAACACTTTTTTTTGTACTTTTGGTTTCCTTAATTCAGTAACATGGCCCTGATCAACTCCGTCATATCATGGTTGATGAAAAAGCGCTTTCACCAGATCGAGCTTTTCATGAAGTACCCGCATGAGGTGCAGGGAGAGTGGTTTAAGAAACTTCTTAGCACAGCTAAGGATACGGAATGGGGTATTCGGTACGATTTTAAATCCATCAATACTTACGAGGATTTCAGGAACCGGGTGCCTATTAATGACTACGACTCCATGAGGAAGGACATTGAGGCACTGATGAAGGGCAAGCAAAATGTGCTATGGCCAACCGACATCCGTTTATTTGCAAAGTCTTCAGGTACTACAAGCGACAAAAGCAAATATATTCCTGTCAGCCAGGAATCCATTGAGGAATGCCATTATAAGGGAGGCAAGGATATGCTGTCGGTATATTTTCAAAGCAGGCCGGATGCATTAATGTTCGACGGGCGTGGACTTGCCATGGGCGGCAGTCACACCATCAAAGAAGTAAACAATGAGGAGTTTTATGTTGGCGACCTTTCAGCACTGATCATCAAGAACCTGCCACATTGGGCAGAGTTCATCCGGGTTCCTAAACGCTCAGTGGCGCTCATGGATGAGTGGGAAGAAAAGATCGAGAAGATGGCCCAGACCACTATCCCTCACAATGTAACCAGCATCTCCGGTGTACCATCCTGGACCTTGCTTTTGCTCAACCGCATCCTTGAGATCACCCAAAAAGACAATATCGTTGAGGTTTGGCCAAACCTGGAAGTCTTCTTCCATGGTGGTGTGAACTTCGGGCCTTACCGCAAACAGTTCGAAACCCTGATTCCAACCAGGAACATGCAATACAGGAATACCTATAATGCATCTGAAGGCTTTTTTGGATTGCAGGAATATAATGAGGTGGATGAGATGCTTCTGATGCTGGATTATGGGATCTTTTATGAGTTTATCCCGATGTCTGAACTGGATAAAGAACAACCAAAAGCCATTCCGCTAAGCGAAGTAGTTACAGGCGTTAGTTACGCCATAGTAATCACGACCAACGCCGGCTTGTGGCGATACATGATCGGTGATACGATTAAGTTCACCTCCACCGATCCTTACCGTATCCTTATCATAGGACGCACAAAAAGCTTTATCAACGCCTTTGGTGAAGAACTGATCGTTGATAATGCAGAAAAAGCACTTGAAGTTGCCACTACAAAATGCAATGCAGTAATCAATGATTATACCGCTGCCCCGGTTTATCTCGACGGCAAAGAAAATGCAGCCCATGAGTGGCTGATAGAGTTCTCAAAAGAGCCTGATAATCTTGAATTTTTTACAGAAACACTCGACAATGCCCTGAAGTCGCTGAACTCGGATTACGAAGCCAAGCGGTATCATGACATGATGCTTCGGAAGCCTATTGTACGAAAGCTGCCACCAAAAACGTTTTATAATTGGATGAAAAAAAGAGGTAAGCTTGGCGGGCAAAACAAGGTGCCACGACTGGCCAACGACAGGCAATATGTAGATGAGATCCTTAAAATGCTTTAATGCGCATACTGCATCAAAATATCATAGTTATCATTTTCTTGCTGGCAATCGTGTTGATCGCCGCAGGAGATGGGTATGAGGAAACAAAACAACTGGATGTTCAGGGAGATTTCATACGAAGTGATGAACTTGGAAATGTATTCCTTGTACAGGACAATCAATTGATCAAATTCGATCCCTCTGGCAAGGTTTTACGCACTTACAGCAACCTTTATTCTGGCAATATTAGCTTTATTGATACGCAAGATCCTTTTAAGATCCTTGTTTTTTATGAAGCCTTTGGGCAGATTGAATTTCTTGATCACAGCCTAAGCCTGGCTTCAAGTACCATCAACCTCAATATGCTGGATCTCAGTCTCGCAACCATGGTGTGTTCCTCATACCAGGGAGCTTTCTGGGTTTATGATCCCAGCAATTTTGAGCTTGTCAGAGTGACCCAGGGTTTGGAGATCAACGAACGTTCAGGTAATCTGCAGCAGGTGATCGGTTATACACCTGAACCTAATTATATGCTCGAACGCGACAACTATTTATATCTGAATGACCCTGCCACCGGCATCCTGATCTTCGATAAGTATGGCAGTTATTACAAGACGATCCCGGTAAAGGGATTAAAATCATTTCAGGTCTTTAACCGAAAGCTCATATACATAACCGGAGATGACATCAATATTTATGATACCCGCCTGGATGAGGTGAGTAGTACCAGTCTTCCCCTAAAAGAAGCCACTTCTGTTTCTGTTTGCCAGAGTACAGACCCGCAAAGGCTCTACATACTTACGGAAGACAAATTGATCTTTTATAATATCGATTAGTGTGGAGTGCCTAAAGTGACTAGAGTGCCTAAAGTTAACTTTAGTTCACTTCAAACTTTAGCTCACTTTAGTCACTACTGGTAAGATTTTTTCTTATTTTAGTCAAAAATTTAACAATTATGCACATCGCTATCGCAGGGAATATCGGTTCCGGAAAAACAACCCTGACAGGTTTACTGGCAAAACATTTTGGATGGGAAGCTCATTACGAAGATGTAGAGACCAACCCTTACCTGCATAGTTTTTACGAGGATATGCAGCGATGGTCATTTAATCTTCAGATCTACTTTCTGAACAGCCGTTTCAGGCAAATCGTGGAGATTCGCAAAAGCGGCAAGACCGTTATCCAGGACCGCACTATCTACGAAGACGCTTATATCTTTGCTCCGAACCTGCATCACATGAACCTGATGTCGACCCGTGATTTTGAAAACTACAGTGCTCTCTTCGAATTAATGAGCTCCTTTATACAGGCTCCCGACCTGCTGATATATCTGAAATCATCCGTCCCCAACCTGGTAAACCAGATCCAGAAACGTGGCCGTGAATATGAAGAGTCTATCCGCATTGACTACCTCAAAAGCCTGAACGAACGCTACGAAGCATGGATCACGAAATACAAGCTAGGCAAACTACTGATCATCAATGTTGATGATATCGATTTTGCAGAGAATCCAAAAGACCTCGGAGTGATCATTGAGAAGATCACGGCAGAGGTGCATGGTTTGTTCTAGTTTGGAGTTTGGAGTTTAATTCAAAACTTAAAATTTAAAATTCAACATTTTTGAAAATTATTGGGATCATACCAGCGCGTTATGCTTCTTCCCGTTTTCCGGGAAAGCCCCTGGCCATGATTAACGGCAAGTCGATGATCATGCGGGTTTATGAGCAAGCAATTAAAGCATCCTGCTTCGCCGATGTCGTGGTTGCCACTGATGATCAGAGGATCTTCGATCATGTTGTTGAGTTTGGCGGAAAGGTCCTGATGACTTCTAAAGATCACCCAAGTGGAACAGATCGTGTTTATGAAGCTGCCCGGTCTCTTATCCCTGAAAGTGATGTGCTTGCCGATGTTGTGGTGATAAATATTCAGGGAGATGAACCATTTATCGATCCCGCAGCCATTGAAAGTCTAGCAGCCTGTTTTAAATCACCGGGGATTGGCATCGCCACACTCATGAAAAGAATAAGTTCCCAAAAGGAACTATTTAATGAGAATATCGTTAAAGTAATTCCCGGCAAAAGCGGACAGGCCCTGTATTTCAGCCGATCTGCATTACCATTTATCAGGGGTACGGATTCATCAGGCTGGCTCTCAGCATATTCCTTTTTCAAGCATATCGGAATCTATGCTTACCGGGCTGATATACTGAAAGAGATAACAGCGCTGAAACCATCCCCGCTGGAACTGGCAGAAGGGCTTGAGCAATTGCGCTGGCTGGAGAATGCTTATGGCATCCATGCAGAAGAAACTGATTATGAAAGCTTTTCGGTCGACACGGAGGCAGATTTATTAAATTTTACTAACAAAGTTTGAAAATTTAAGAACCATATAGTAATTTAGCATCCAGAAAGTTAGGAATGACGGGCATTGACAGATATATAAGTGAATTATTATTCGATCATGATTGTGTGATCCTTCCGGGTGTTGGAGGTTTCCTTACTAATTATTCAGGAGCCAGAATACATCCTATCAGGCACAGTTTCCAGCCAGCTTCACGTACCCTCGTATTTAATGCAAACTTACGAACCAACGATGGCCTGCTGATTGATTATGTATCAAGGAATGAATCCATTTCCTACCAGCAAGCTTCCTTACTTGTTAGTGAGTATGCTGCCCGATGTATGCGGCACCTTGAAGCCGGTAATACGGTAACTTTCAATAATATCGGCCAATGCAGGATGGGTAAGGAAAACAATATCATCTTTGATCCTGATGAGAGCGGTAATTTCCTTGCTGATGCTTTTGGTCTTCCTTCCTTCGTTTCACCAGCCATCAAACGTGAAACTGTCAGGCAGCGGCTCGAAAAGCAGCTAACACCAAAGCCTTCAGCTCCTAAGGAAGAAAAGAAAGTAAACCTCAGGCCTGTCCTGGGCTGGGCAGCCGGGATTACCATCCCAATTGCCGTGGCATTATTGCTTTTTATGTACACCCCTCAGATTATCGATGGGTTTGGAAATAGTTATGCCAGCTTCGTACCTACCATAAAGTTCAAGTCTTCCGACCCTGCATTTAAGCCGGGTGAGCCCAGCAAAAATGCTGAATTCGAAAATTTCAAAGTCATCCCGGAAGTAGTTGCTGAAACACCTGTGATCGCAGAATCTGAAAGCCCGGCTGAAGCAAACCCGGAGCCTGCCACAACTGCAGTTGTAAAAAAATACCAGATCGTAGTGGGAGCATTTTCAAAAGAATCAAATGCAGAGAATTATGTGCAAGAGCTTCAGGGCAAGGAATACAATGCTTCAATCATTGGTAAGAGTGACAGTGGTTTGATCAGGGTCAGTATCAGCGGTTTTGACGCAAAAGGAGATGCCCTGAGCATGCTCAAGAAAGTTAGAGCTGCTGAAAACCCATCAGCCTGGCTGCTGGTTATCAGATAATTTCTTTTCTTTGTTCCCTCTTTTTATCTCAATACAAAACTCTCGTGGGTAAGAATAAGATCAGTCGCTTTGAGGAAAATAAAACTTTCAGCCACCTCTTCCAACGTAGCTTTGAACAGCTTGAAAATGGGTTTCATCTGAAAGGAAAGTGGCATAAAGAATACTTCAAAAACAACAATCCTATCATCCTTGAGTTGGGCTGCGGGAAGGGAGAATATACCGTTGGCCTGGCGCAACTTTATCCCGATAAAAACTTTATCGGAGTAGACGTTAAGGGATCACGCATGTGGGTAGGATGTAAGAAAGTTGCTGAGCTGGGCTTAAAGAATGTGGCTTTCATCAGGACCCGCATAGCGCTGATCGAATATTTCTTCGCAGAAGATGAAGTTGATGAGATCTGGCTCACATTCTCCGATCCACACTTAAGAAAAGCTCACGCCAGGAAGCGCCTGAGTTCTCCACAGTTTCTGGCACGATATAGTAAATTTATGAAGGATGACAACCTGATCCACCTGAAGACCGATAACCCAATGCTATTTGAGTTCACACTTGATGTAGTGAAGGAAGGGGGACATGAGCTGGGCTTTGTCTCTGAGGATGTATATTCCATGGGGGCTCCACCGGAGGTGATCGGAATTCAGACTTTCTATGAGCAAATGTGGCGAGAAGAAGGCCGTACTATCCATTACCTAAATTTCAGGATGATAAAGAAATGAAAGATCCTTCATTTTTTGAAAGAGTATACGAGCTGGTCTGCCTGATCCCGCATGGACGCGTAACTTCCTATGGTGCGATTGCCGGGTACCTTGGAAGCCGGGGTTCTGCCAGGATGGTAGGCTGGGCCATGAACGCATCCCACTCTGCAAAAGAAAATATCCCCGCCCATCGGGTGGTCAACCGCAAAGGACTCCTCACTGGCAAACATCATTTCGGCGCACCTAATCTTATGCAGCAACTTCTCGAGAGTGAAGGAATTGAGGTAGTAGATGATCAGATCGTTGATTTTGAAAAATATTTTTGGGACCCCGCTTTGGAGTTGACAGTAGACAGTGGGCAGTAGGCAGTAGGCAGTAAGCAGTAGGAAAATTGATGTTATTCCAGTTCAACTAATTCAACCAGTTTAACCAATCCAACTGATTCAACCGATTCAACCGATTTAACTGATTCAACTGATTTAACCGATTTAACCGAATTAACCGATTTAACTAATTCAACCAGTTCAACTGGTTCAACTAAGTTATTTATCTTTGCAGCCCAAATAACAAACGAAAATGTCATTTAAAAAAGAAGATATCCTCAACGCCCTTACGGGTGTCCTATATTTCCCAAAACACGACAGTATCGTAAACCTTGATATGGTACGCGATATTAAGGTAGATGGTAAAAAGGTAAGCTTTGCCATCTTTTTTCCTGAAAGGGATGAGCAAAATGAAAATATTGTCAGGCAGGCAGCGATCAGTGCCATCGTCAATAATGTTGATCTAGATGCTGAAGTTGATGCTGAGATCCGTTACCCGGCCGATCCCCTTTCACGTGTCAAAAACATTGTGGCTGTGGCCTCAGGAAAAGGCGGTGTCGGTAAATCCACTGTTTCCGCCAACCTTGCTATTGCTCTTTCCAAACAGGGTTATCGCACAGGCATCGTAGATGCCGACATTTACGGGCCATCAATCCCGATGATGTTTGATGTAGTAGATGCGAAACCAAAAGTGAAGGATGAAAACGGACAGCAATGGATCATTCCGGTTGAAAAGTATGGTGTAAAGGTGTTATCGATAGGTTTTTTTGTTGACTCTTCACAGGCCCTGATCTGGCGAGGACCAATGGCTTCAAATGCGCTTAAACAGCTATTGAACGAAACTGACTGGGGAGAACTTGATTACCTCGTGATCGATCTTCCTCCCGGGACCGGCGATATTCAACTCACTCTGGCACAGGATTTCAATATCAGCGGCATTGCTGTGGTTACAACACCCCAGGAAGTTGCTCTGGCCGATGCCAGGAAGGCACTCAGTATGTTCAATACCGATAAGATCAGGATCCCGATACTGGGACTCGTAGAAAATATGTCATATTTCACACCTGCTGAACTTCCCGATAATAAATACTATATATTCGGTCGTGAAGGAGGCAAACAACTGGCCGAAACAACAGGCGTCCCATTTTTAGGCGCAATTCCACTGGTGCAAAGCATTTGTGAGTCCGGTGATAGGGGAACACCCATCACACTTGATGAATCATCTCCCGTAAGCGAAGCCTTCATGCAGCTGGCAAAAAATACTGATGAAGTGATCAAAAAGATAAAGAATTAAGAAGCAATATAATATTACCATGACTGATATAAACAAAGAAACAACGAAGCAGAAAGTACTCAATGTACTTGAACAGATCCGTCCATATTTGCAAAATGATGGCGGAGATATAGAATTCGTCGAACTGACTGACGATATGATCGTGAATGTCAGGCTGACCGGGGCCTGTGGTTCATGCCCCTACAGCACCATGACGCTTAAAAATGGCGTTGAAAGCGCTGTGATCAAGGCCATCCCGGAAATTAAGTCAGTTGAGTCAGTATAGAGATACTTGATACTTGAGACTTGATACTTGATACTGGATACTGGATACTGGATCCCAGCACCTAGCCCCTGGTTCCAAGCACCTATCACGAAAGGTATTTTGCAACGATCGGCATTCTTCGGCCCATGCCAAAAGCTTTGGAAGAAACCCTGAGCATGGGTGGTGTTTGGTACCGCTTATATTCGCTGGTGTTGACCAGCTTCAGGATGCGGTCGACCATCGCTTTTTCAAAACCCATCTGAACCAGTTTCTTTGGTCCTTTGCGCTTTTCAATATACTGGAAGAGTATTTCATCCAGGATATCATATTCAGGTAGTGAATCAGTGTCTTTCTGATCAGGCCGCAACTCTGCCGAAGGCGGTTTATTAATTGTATTTTCAGGAATTACCTCCTCATCCTTGTTGATATATCGGGCCAGATTAAAAACTTCGGTTTTATATACATCTCCTAAAACCGAGATCCCACCATTCATATCTCCATACAGTGTACTGTAGCCAACAGCCGCTTCGCTTTTATTTGAGGTATTTAATAGGATATGGCCAAATTTGTTCGACATGGCCATCAGGATGAGCCCCCGTATGCGGGCTTGTATATTCTCCTCCGTAAGATCAAAAGGAAGATCCCCAAAGATTGGTTCAAGGGTATGATCAAGGGTATTGAAAGCATCTTCAATGCTGATCAGGTCGTATGGTGATCCAAGATTGTTGGCAAGGGCAAGGGCATCATTCACTGAATGCTCGGATGAAAAAGCCGATGGCAGCAATACGGCCCTTACATTTTCCGGGCCTAATGCACGTGCTGCCAGTACCATGGTAACAGCTGAATCGATCCCTCCGGATAAGCCGAGAATCGCCTGTTTGAATCCTAGCTTTCCAAAATAATTCCGGACGCCCATCACCAGGGCGTCATGTATGAGTATTGTTTTTTCACTGATAACTCCCAGTGGATTCTGCTCCGGAAATAATTTGGCATTTTTAACATCATCCAGCTCAAAAATCTTCAGGTCTTCCTCAAAATATTCAAGTTCATCGAAAATAAAACCCTCGGGTGATGCAGCCAGTGAGCCCCCATCGAACAGCAATTCGGTCTGGGCCCCGACATGATTGACATAGAACAGCGGCAGTTTATATTTCCTGACATTTGTCAGCATCACTTCTTTACGCGTGCGCGCCTGCTCATAATGAAATGGTGATGCAGCAATATTGATCATGAGGTCGGGTGCCTGTTTGATCAGCTCATCCATAGGGTTGATTGTGTATAGGGGATCCTCACCTATGTCCCATATATCTTCACAAATCGTCAATGCGATACGTTTTCCCTGAAACGCTAGCACTTCGAACTCCCGGTAAGGTTCGAAATAACGGTACTCATCAAAAACATCATAATTGGGCAGCAAGGACTTATGTGCCATTGCCTGCACTTTGCCATCCGCCAGGAACAATGCCGAATTATGCAGGTCTTTGCCTTTGATATCTGCCCTCCGGGTCGGTGAACCGACAATGGCGGCAATTCCCTGGCAATGTTTGGCAATTGTATCAACCGAATGCAGGCATCTTTCGATAAAATCGTCGAATTCAAGAAAATCACGGGGTGGGTAACCACTCACAGCCAGCTCGGCAAAAACGACAAGCTCAGCTCCTGCAGTACGCGCTTTTTCAAGGGCTTCGATGATCTTTGAAGTGTTACTTTCAAAGTTCCCGATGTGATAATTGATCTGTGCAAGCGCTATTTTCACACTGTAAAGTTAAAAAACGATCCCAATTTCCAGTGCAAGATAATTTGCTTTTCCATCATTATACACATCCGGATCAATTTTATTCTTCCCTTTCAGGATGTTCATGAAGCAATTGTTAAATACAATTCCTGCCGTTAGCATGGTACTTCCACCTAGCGAATACTCAACACCTGCCCCAACAATAAGCGATTCTTTCATGAAGGTAATATCATCGTAGATATCCTTCGATTCTGAAGTGGACTCTCCCTGATCCGGAGTGAATGTATCTTCGGCCTTTGCCCCGATCAGGAAGCTGGAGCCCAATCCGATCTGCCCGAAGATCCTGAATTTCCCAAGTTCTTTTGTACGCATTTTAAATGATATCGGGATCTGGATATATTTAAGTTTGTATTTCCTGCTCAGGATTCCGTTGGTTGTTTCATCCCCATCTACGAGCTGGTACGGTATTTTTATCCCGCCGTTAAAAAAAACAACATCGAAACCTGTGGTAATTCCATGATTTTCCATGAGGAAGAAATCTGCAATGAAACCCCATGTAAAGCCTGCTTTCACACCATCAGATTCGTATCCTTCAGCATCAGGTTTCATCCAGCCCATGGTTGGACCAGCTTTAAAACCAAATACAAAAGGTTTATGCTGACTGTAAGCATAAGATGCGCCAAGAAATGATACAAATACAAAAATCAGTATTATCTTTTTCATAAATCAAAAAGCTTAACTGTATGTGAATATGTCACTAAAGATATAACCAATCAAGCTCCCAAAGTTTTAGTGAAAGCACAAGTTTTTAAAGCCAATATGTTAATAATTATTGTGTATGATAATTATGGGTTGAATTGAACTGTCTATATTTGCTGTCATTGTCGTCAAATAATAAGTATTAACTAACAATATAGACTTATGAAAAGAGTCATTCTGCTATCTGCATTTCTGCTTCTCACCACCTTCACTTTTGCTCAATTCACGGTTGGCCCTAAAATTGGCATTACCATGAGCAAACTGAGTACAAATTTTGAAGATGTTACAGAAGAAATGAAAACCGGCTTTCAGTTTGGGGCCTTTGTCCGTTTTGGGAAAAAAATCTATGTGCAACCAGAAATAATGTTTGCAACCAAAGGGGGCATCATAAAAGAACCAGGCATTAACACTGATTTTACGGTGAAGCTGAGCACCATTCAGATCCCGTTGATTGTCGGTTATCGGGTACTTAACCTCAATGTAGTCAACCTTAGACTCCATGGAGGCCCGGCAATCTCCTTTGTAACGAATAAGGAAATTACCGTTTCCGCTGAAAGTGGTGAGGAAGCATTTGATGGGGCACATATTAAAGATGCCATCTGGAATTTTCAACTCGGCCTTGGTGTAGATGTACTGATGTTTACACTTGATGTGCGCTATGAATGGGGACTCAACAATATCTGGGATCCACAGGGAGGAGATTCACATGACATGAAGAACAACCTGTGGAATATCAGCCTGGGGTGGAAGATCCTTTAAAAAGTTTTGAGTTTTGAGTCCTGCCTGCCGGCAGGCAGGGTTGGGTGTTGAGTTAATTTTTGAAACTTGAAACTCGATACTTGAAACTCGATACTCGATATTCGATACTCTTAATACGATTTCTATCTATAAACCGTTTAAGCAGAATGAAAATTAATTTTCTTTATGCGGTCATTTTCTTGTTTTTAGCTGCTTGTAATACCGGTTCTGGTCGCCTGAATGTTGATATTTCGGGCATCCCTGATCCGGGGATGGAAGTTGAACGCTATGGCAGGGACCTGTTCAGTATGGATCCGTCCAATATTGGTGAGGAGCTCCCGGTGCTGGCCCTCAAATATCCCTTTTTCCTGGGCGAACCTCCCCTCGACACCCTCAGTTATATCAGGATCCATCAGTTTGTAACTGATCCGTTCTTGCGAGAAGTTGCGATTGCCTGCGATACTATCTTCCCCGATCTCAAAGCCTTCGAAGAAGAGCTGAATAAGGCATGGAGGTATTACCAGTACTATTACCCTGATGTAGCAGTACCCATGACTTACAGCTATATTTCCGGACTTGATTTTGAGTACCCTATTCAATTGCACCAGGGCATATTGCTGATCGCGCTGGATATGTACCTGGGTAAAAATTATGAGCCATATGCCAGGGTCAGGATCCCACAATACAGAACCCGGCGAGCTAGCCCGGAACACCTGATCAGGGATGTGATGATAGAAGCAGGCAACAATACGCCAAAGCACTATAAAGAAGAAAATATTCTCCTCGATCAGATGATCGAAAAAGGCAAGCTGCTGTATTTTCTGGATGCTACTTTGCCCGAACTGCATGATACCATTAAGATCGCCTACAACGAGAAACAGCTTGGATGGTGTGAAGAGAACGAAGAAAATCTCTGGGCCTTCTTGATAGAAAATGAATTACTTTTCTCCTCTGATTATGAAAAAACCCATAAGCTCATCATCGACGGGCCTTTCACTTCCTATTTTCCCGACGGCTCTCCCGGCAGAACTGGCTGGTGGGTAGGCTGGCAGGTGGTTCGCAGCTTCATGGAAAACAATCCTGATGTGAGCCTTCCCCGGTTAATGGGAGAACTTACTGCCAGGCAAATTCTTGATAATTCCTCCTACAATCCCTGATAAGGATGAGACTTGAAACTTGAGACTTGAGACTTGAAACTTGAGACTTGAGACTTGAAACTTGAGACTTGACCTGCTAGCGCGCCCCGCTAGCGCGCGTCTCTGACGCGTGCAATTGTCAGCGCGTTTCCAAACTTCGCCCTGCTAGCGCGCGTCTCTGACGCGTGCAATTGTCAGCGCGTTTCCAAACTTCGCCCCGCTAGCGCGCGTCTCTGACGTGTGCAACTGTCAGCGCATTTCCAAACCCCGCTAGCACGCGTCTCTGATTTCACATGTTAAATGTTAAATGCTCAATGCTAGATGTCAGATTTTCGCCCCGCTAGCGCGCGTCTCTGACGCGTGCAACTGTCAGCGCGTTTCCAAACTTCGCCCCGCTAGCGCGCGTCTCTGACGCGTGCAACTGTCAGCGCGTTTCCAAACCCTGCTAGCGCGCGTCTCTGACGCGTGCAATTGTCAGCGCGTTTCCAAACTTCGCCCCGCTAGCGCGCGTCTCTGACGTGTGCAACTGTCAGCGCATTTCCAAACCCCGCTAGCACGCGTCTCTGATTTCACATGTTAAATGTTAAATGCTCAATGCTAGATGTCAGATTTTCGCCCCGCTAGCGCGCGTCTCTGACGCGTGCAACTGTCAGCGCGTTTCCAAACTTCGCCCCGCTAGCGCGCGTCTCTGACGCGTGCAATTGTCAGCGCGTTTCCAAACTTCGCCCCGCTAGCGCGCGTCTCTGACGCGTGCAACTGTCAGCGCGTTTCCAAACGCGCTAGGATTCAGTATGTAATCAATTGTGAACTTTCTTTGATAACATAAATCAAGGAATCAAGATCAGCATAGTTTCTGGCTGAGCTGAACAAATAGTCTTCTTCCCTTTCAACAATCATTTCGTTAACAGGATTTTTGTGAATATAATTGAGCTTATTGTAGAAGAATCCTGGGCTGTAAATAATTTCCGCATGATTCCCATCCTGCCAGAATTTATATTTGCTTACTCTTTTTAAATGTTTTCCTGAATATTCGAAATAGCGCAGCATCCACCCCCTTCTGCTTTCAGGTTCTTCGATTATTTGGTTCAATATTTTTCTGGCTGTGAATTTTTTAAAGTCCCTGAGAATTTCCCATAGTTCAGCTTCTCCACTCGATCGTACGATCATATGCAAATGACTGGGCATCAAACACCAGGCAAAAACTTCCAGCCCTTTGTTTTTCTGGCAGAATTTTAAAGAATTTATAATTGCAAACTTGTGGTTTTTTCTGGAAAAGACATCAATCCATCCTACGACAGTTAGTGTTACGAAATATGGCTTTTCGCTCTCATGCATTTTATATTTGTCCGACATATTATAGGAATAGGTGTCTACCTATTAATACCATTTATGTGGTTTTGTCACCTGTAAAAGTTTGATTATTATTATATGATAGACTCATATATCTCGTCAGGAGACGAGGAAATAGTTGCACGCGTCAGAGACGCGCGCCAACAGGACTCATATATCTCGTCAGGAGACGAGGAAATAGTTGCACGCGTCAGAGACGCGCGCCAGCAGGACTCATATATCTCGTCAGGAGACGAGGAAATAGTTACACACGTCAGAGACGCGCGCCAGCAGGACTCATATATCTCGTCAGGAGACGAGGAAATAGTTACACGCGTCAGAGACGCGCGCCAGCAGGACTCATATATCTCGTCAGGAGACGAGGAAATAGTTGCACGCGTCAGAGACGCGCGCCAACAGGATTTTCTTTGCTTGCTAAAAAGCCCTTACAGCCCGGACATAATATACTGCCGACTTTGATAAACACTGCGAAGAATATGGGTAAATTTGACGATGCTGAGCCCATATGTCATCACACTGAGTTGAAGTCCAATATCTTTCGTAGTAATCCTCAAGTTCTGTACCGCCATTTGCTATGAGAGCAGCATTAATAGGATATCTTTTACTGGCTATTTCATTTAGCGAGCCTAGCGATGGTAAAAACCAATCTGTGTATCCATTTAGTGTCAGCTCGTCACACAATCGGGCAGCAATGTCGGCCGTTGTGCAACCAGCTACTATATCTGCAGTATTTTGGGCTCCATCACCAATTTCTAAACCATTAGCCCCGGCGATTAAGGAGCCCTCACATCCCCACTCCGCTTCACCTTGATCATTTAGGGCACATACTAATCCATGACATTCGTCAGGTTCTAAATAAAAAACAATCCCTCCTTCATAATAATCATATAGATCCGGCCCCACCTTTACATCAATGTTTGTATAATCACTATACCCGCATGCACTTGAAGCCCGAACACTAATATCATCAAGGCACCCGAAATCAACAGTAATACTCGCGGTTCCCTGGCCGGAAACTATAGTTGCGTCGGAGGGGACAGTCCACTCATATGAGCTGGCATTTGGCACAGCTGTTATGCTGTATACTTCACCGCTTGCATATGAGCCTACAACTGTGTTTCCACTTAAAAACACAGGAGGAACTGGAATACATGAAACAGAAAGATCTGTATAAATACTGTTTCCGCATCCGCTTGAGGATCTGACGCTAACATTTCCGACTTCAATTCCAAAAGTAACAGTGATACTTGTGGTTCCCTGGCCTGCTGTAATAACGGCATCTGATGGTACCGTCCAGTCATATGATGTTGCATTTGGCACAGCACTTATGCTATATACTTCACCAGCAGCGTTTGGTAATAAAACCGTACTTCCGCTAATAGCCCCCGGGGCGGCTGGTATGCAAGAAGAACCGTCGAAATTTATCCATGAAACTGAATTCCAGCCCTGCCAGGTAAGTACCGATGTATTAAATATGATCAGGCCTGAAGCCGGATTTGGAATTGCATCGCGCTCTTCATCAGTCATGCGGGGAGGCAAAAACCCCTTATTGGCAGATATTACATCCAACATGGCAGATGGGTCGGGATCGGAGCCATCAGTACTGATCGCTACCTGGGCGCTTAAGATTTGAGTTGCTAACAATAAAATGGCGGAGAAAAGGAAAACTGCTTTTGTCATAGTATTTAATATTAATTGATAATGCGCTGATTATCTGATTATTATTAATTGTTATAAGATGGTCGGGACGTAATTATATGTCCCTCTTGGCTTTTCGCTCATTAAATGTACGGAAGAATTTATATTTAGCAATCTTTTTATTTAAAATTAATTTCACATAAGGTATTCAGAGTTTCAAAACCATAAATTCTTCATTCTCAAATAATCCATCATCCATAATCGACCCATCACCCAGTGTCCAATGCCCGATGCCCGATGCCCACGCCTGAATTTTTATAAAAATTCAGGCGTTTGGTGTGACATTTTCCGATAAAAGGTATTAATAAGTATACGATACCTTATACATGTTATGCTAGTTAAAACATATGGAAGCACCCTCCTGGGCATCAATGCCCTGACCATCACCGTAGAGGTGATCGTTGACCAGGGTGTTAACTTCTTCCTGGTCGGCTTGCCCGACAGTGCTGTAAAGGAAAGCCACCAGCGAATCGAAGCAGCCCTGAAATACATTGGGCTGAAAATCCCTGGAAAAAAGATCGTGATCAATATGGCACCTGCCGATATACGGAAGGAAGGTTCCAGCTATGACCTTACCCTGGCCATCGGCATCCTGGCAGCCTCAGAGCAGATCAATGCAGAAGATGTTGGAGACTATGTGATCATGGGGGAGCTATCGCTGGATGGTGGCTTGCAGCCGATCAGGGGTGCCCTGCCCATTGCCATTGAAGCCAAAAAGAAAGGTTTTAAGGGGATCATCCTTCCAAAGCAAAACGCACCCGAAGCAGCTATTGTAAGTGGCATTGATGTATATGGTATCGAAAATATCATGGAGGTGATCGGCTATTTCAAAGGAAAGAATGAACTGAAAGCCACGGTGATCAATACCAGGGAAGAATTTTTCTCCAGCCTGAATGCCTATGAATTTGATTTTTCTGAGGTCAAAGGACAGCAGAATATAAAACGTGCCCTTGAGATCGCTGCTGCCGGGGGGCATAATGTGATCCTGATCGGCCCGCCAGGATCGGGAAAAACCATGCTCGCCAAGCGGCTCCCTTCCATACTACCCCCACTGAATTTACATGAAGCTTTGGAGACAACAAAAATTCATTCAGTAGCAGGAAGGATGAAAGCAAGCACTTCATTGATCTCCGTACGCCCCTTCCGCTCGCCGCATCATACCATCAGTGATGCGGGGCTTGTTGGTGGAGGAACCTATCCCCAGCCGGGAGAAATTTCCCTGGCCCACAATGGCGTTTTATTCCTCGACGAGTTGCCCGAATTTAAAAGAACCGTACTGGAGGTCATGCGACAGCCCATGGAGGAGCGTATGGTTACCATTTCACGTGCCAAGCAAACAGTTGATTATCCTGCAGGTTTTATGCTCGTAGCAGCCATGAATCCATGCCCATGCGGCTACTATAATCATCCTACCCAGGAATGCACATGCCAGCCCGGACATGTACCTAAATATCTGAACAGGGTATCAGGCCCATTGATGGACCGCATCGACATCCATATTGAGGTGGTGCCTGTCCCTTTCGGCGAATTGTCGGAAATGGAATCCGGTGAGAAAAGTGAGGCGGTCAGGGAAAGGGTCATGGATGCCCGAAAACGGCAGGAAGAGCGTTACAAGGAAGAGGAGTCTATTCATTGCAATGCCCAAATGCCAAGCCGTTTGCTCCGAACCCATGCTGATCCGGGAAAGCAAGGCATGCTACTGCTCAAGGCTGCCATGGAAAAGCTAAGCCTTTCGGCGAGGGCATACGACCGTATTCTCAAAGTAGCCCGCACCATTGCGGATCTTGATGGTAAGGAAAGTATTCAAACCGAGCACCTGGCTGAGGCGATCAATTACAGGAGTCTGGATAGGGAGAATTGGGGGAAGTAACCCCTCCCAGCCTCCACCGGCTGGGGGAGGTTTGGAGGGGACTCTTATTTGCCTTACTCATAACGCTTTACAAATTATTTACTATATTTGGATAGCAATGTGAACTATTTACGATTAAAAAAATGGAGGTAAGATGACTCACTTTAACAAAAGTTATTCGATTAAAACTGGCAGGTATACTCAGTTTGGGATATATGCTGTCTCGCTTTTGTTGTTTTCTATTCTGATAGGATCAACAGCTATTGCTCAGGAAGTAGAGACCTGGAAGCTGGTTAAAAAAGAATATCCAGTTCTGCCCGCTGTCATAATGGAGGTTACGGAAGGGCGGAATGCAGGTTCATTCGTCAAGATCAGGCGTACACAGATGGACAACGAAGTTGTTTATAGCAGGAAGTCCGTTGCACATGGGAATACCGAATGCCTATGGATCAGTGGTTTTATCTGGGATGACAATATGCCTGAGGTGATCAATTCCGGGACGGAATACAGGATAGACGTGGAGGCCAGGTTTGATCGCCACGAAGGCGAGGGTTGTGGTATGGGAAGCATCGGGGTGACATATGGAAGCCGTGCAGAACCTCTTCGTGACAGATCCGGGCACGTAGTTCGGGTAAAATCAGGCGTTGCCGATCCGGATCCCGGCGGTTTTTCCCCGCCAAAGGCAACAGAGATCTTCCAGGTTAATGTACGTCCGGGAATACCGGATAATATGTTTACTGTTGCCATTCATATTTCGGATGGAAGTGTAACAGACCAGGTTGTTGCACTATATGTATATGAAAAAGTTGAGTAGGAGTAGCTAAAGAAGCCTGGCTGGGGAGATTTATTAACATCTTATCCCAAATCCTTGCGTCAGCTTTATTTTTGCGCTATATTGGAACAAATTTTAACCCAATTATTAACCAAAACAAATTACTATGGAATATGCAGGTATGGGTATTGGCCTCATCATCTTGATGATTGTGATCTCAATTCTTATTGGTTCATTGTTTCTCTATCTTGGAGCAGCAATTGCCAATATCGAAGGAAAAACCTTTGGAAAAGCCATAGGTGCTTTCGTTCTTTCATGGATCATAGTTGTCATCATCACAGCGATATTCTCATTTGTACCTGTGATTGGTACGATCCTGGGCTTTATTGTTGGAATTATTCTATCAGTGTTGATCGTTAAATCAATGTTTAAAACAACCACTGGTAAAGCATTCATTGCCCTATTGCTTGCCTGGGTGCTAAGTATTGTGGCAGGATTCATCATGACCCTGATCTTTGGTGTTTCAACAGCTGCAATGTTTCCGGCAGCCTAAGGTTGGAAGTTAATATGGTATTCATCAGGGATCCGGAATAGCGGGTCCCTGATTTTTATTGATCATTCGCCGGTAAATTTTGGCTTTCTTTTTCAAAAAAGGCTTGAATGCCTTCCTTGTAATCCTTACTGTTATAATGCTTTCTGCCTGAGTTCATCTATCATTTCGTAGAATTCGGAATTGATCGGTCGGGCAGCACCCATGATGTTGAGCTGTTCCTTGATCACTGCAATGCTGAGCGGAGAATTGGATGCAATACCTTCTGCCATTTCAAAAGTAAAATCCTCAAGTTTATCAACTTCAACAACGTGATTCAGGATTCCAAGGTTTTCTGCCTTTTCAGCACCGATGGGTTTGGCCGTAAAAAACATTTCTTTTGCAATATTCAGTTCAACCATATTCAGAAAATGTACAATGCCTGTAGTATTATAAGGTACACCAATCCTGGCTGGAGTAATGGCGAAACTTGCATTCTTTGTTCCGATGAGTATATCGCAAACAAATGAAAGATCGCATCCTCCACCCCACACACTGCCATCGATCATGGCGATCACTGGTGCAGGAAATTTTTGAATGCGCCGCATGATCTTTTCCAGGGGGTGATGGTAGAAGATCGGATCGTTACCGGGCTTTGGCAATTCAGAAATATCCAGGCCTGCACTCCAAACTTTGGCTCCATTGCTAGCACGAAGGATGATCACCCTCACCTTCTTCATTGCCATCATGTCGAGTGCATCGATAAAATTCTTCCATCAAGGCAGTGCTGAGCGAATTGCGTTTTTCATCATTGTTGAAACAAATTGTTCCAATAAAGTCCTTTACTTCTGTTTTGATAAAACTCATAAACTTTGGATATTTAAAGCTAAAATATATAAAACAACAATCTTTTCTTATTTTTGCCATGCTTATCAATCATGTGGTCATGAATAGTGCTGAGAAAACAAATTACAAGCTTCAATCCCTCATCTCCGAAGATATTTTTGAAGATAGCGGCTGGATCCTTGATCCACCGGAAAAGGGAGGTCCGGCATTTGTTAGGGCCATCTACGAGCAGAAACAATTGCAGCTACGTGGAAAGGAACATGGTTTATATACATTCGCGAACTGGTTGCCGGTAAGCCGGGAGCTTGAAGGTTCATCTGCTCCTGTAACATACAAGAGCGAAGGCCTGGCTGCAGCCCTGGGGCTGAAAAACCTGTATATCACCTTCAGTGGCTACTGGCCGGAAAAAGAGGCTAATATGACCACCTGTTCATTCAAGGAAACAGAAGCTTATTCGGTAGGTGGACGCCTGGATCCTGATCAAAAAAAGATCCTGGTTGTGGCTTCAGCAGGCAATACTGCACGTTCCTTTGCCCGGGTGTGTTCCGATAACAATATACCCTTGCTTTTGTGTGTACCTGAAGATAATATCAGTGCCCTTTGGTTTGACAGGCCTATTAAAGACCATGTGAAGCTGATCGTTTCACGAAGTGGCAGTGACTATTTCGATGCCATCCACCTGTCGAACCTGGCATGTCAAGCTGGATCAATTCATTCCTGAAGGCGGGGCAAAAAATGTAGCCCGTCGTGATGGCATGGGAACCACTGTCCTGTCGGCAGTAACCACTATCGGAGAGATCCCGGAATATTATTTCCAGGCTGTTGGAAGTGGTACAGGTGCCATTGCTGCCTGGGAAGCCAACCTCCGCCTGATCGAAGATGGCAGGTTTGGAAACAGTAAGATGAAGCTGATGGTTTCCCAAAATAAGCCATTCACCCCCATCCATGATGCCTGGAAGGCCGACTCAAGAGACATACTGCCCGCTCAGCTGATGATCTGGCCCGCGAACAGGTTCAGGAAATTCTGGCCAAAGTGCTTTCCAACCGCAAACCACCCTATTCCCTTATTGGCGGACTGTATGACGCCATGAAAGATGCCGGGGGCGATGTGTTGCTGGCCTCTAATGAAGAAGCCATTAAGGCTGCACAGCTGTTTGAAGAAACCGAAGGCATCGATATCCACCCGGCAGCAGCCATTGCCACTGCAACTTTGATCAATTCAGTTCTAGATGGAAGTGTCGAAAAAGATGCGATGATCATGCTAAACATTACCGGCGGCGGGGAAGAAAGATTTCAAGAAAGAGCATGAACTTGCATTATCTGAAGCCATCATTGGTCTTTGATATCGACCCTGAATCTGAACGATGTAGCGGAAAAGCTGGAAAGCTTGTTCCAGCTAGACACGGCTTAAGCATAAGTTTTGTACATTTGGAATGATGTTGAACACGAACCCGTTTTTCAAGAAACTCCACCAATCAGAATTTGTAAGAAATGTAGGGACCCTTATGACCGGTACCGCTATTGCTCAAGCCATTCCCATCCTGGTCTCCCCTATCCTCAGCCGGATTTATTCTCCGGATGATTTTGGGGTTCTGGCACTGTTCATGGCCATCAGCATTGTGATTTCTGTCATTCCAGCGGGAGGTACGAGCTGGCCATTATGCTGCCGGAAGAAAAACGGGATGCTACCAATATCCTGGCACCTGCAGTGATCCTTACAATCTTCACATCTGTTGTAACCCTGATCCTTGTGCTGATATTAAAAGGCTTTATCGCCGATTTTTTAAGGAACCGGGCATTGAAGGCTGGTTGTACTTCATTCCCATGGTGGTATTATTTACCGGATCATATAATGCATTTCAATTATTGGTCGACCCGGCACAAAACTTTCAAACGCAATGCTGCCAGCCGGATCTCCCAATCAACAGTCATGGTGGGCACGAACCTGGGCATGGGCTTTGCAAGAGCCGGGGCCGTCGGATTGATGCCGGGTATATCATTGGGCAGATGGTTGCCACCACTGTTCTGGCATGGAAAACGCTGGCAAAATTTTCGGAGCTGTGAAAGAATTTCCAGACATCTCATCATGGAAAATGCTAAAAAATACCGCAATTTCCCACGTATAAATACGCCACATGCCTTTATAGGTTCATTGCAGGACCATGGGATTGTTTATGTGATCATGGCATTTTTCAATAAGGCGATACTTGGGTTCATATTCATTTGCCTTCAGGCTGGTCACAGCGCCGGCTTCACTGATCGGGTCTTCCATTTACCAGGTATTTTATCAGAAGGCAACTAAAGCTCTTCAGGAAGGACAGGATATACAGACCATGGTGCTGAGGATCTACCGGAATCTCTTTGTGATCGGGCTTGCCCATTTTTGCCATTCTCTTTTTCTTCGGGCCTCCGATATTTGCATTTGTATTCGGGGAAGAATGGATCATGGCCGGTGAGATTGCCAGCATCATCTCTCCCTGGCTTTTCCTGAATTTCATTGCAAGCCCGGTATCCTGCATCACCGTGATCATGAACAAGCAATGGCAGGGCATGATGCTTTCCATCGCCGACATGAGCTTGAAAGTCACAGCCATAGTTATCGGAGGGATCAGGGATGATGTATACCTTACCTTTACCCTCATGAGCATCCTCTGTGGCAGCCTTATTGATCTTTAGCTTATTTTTGTTTTACAAATTTGCCGGCAGCAAAGTAAAATCGGCATATTAAAACCCAGCCTATGACAAGGGCCTGTCGTTCGCATCAATAAAATCATATACCATTTGCAACGCCATCAGAGGGATGAAGACTAGCAAAAGGAAGTATGGTCCATTGTTATTCCGAGATCAGGAACAGAAGAAAAATTCCATTGGGAAAGGATCCATCCTGTACAAGAAACAAAGCATTTATGTTGGGAAAACAGGCAGGTTCTCAGTATTGGAAACGATTCTCATATTGCACCTTATGGTTACTTGCTTATCGAAGAACAAAGCATTAGCATTGGTGATGATGTGGCCATCGGGCCTTTTTGCTCTTTTTTCTGTTCCTCCAACTACCTATTCCCGGAAAAGCCGCTATTCAGGGAAAACTATGAAAAGGGTGATATTCAGATCGGGAACAATGTGTTCATCGGTGCACAGAAGTGTAATCCTCCCGGGCACAATCATCGGAGATGATGTGATCATTGCCGCCAATTCAGTGGTAAAAGGCAGACTTGAAGGCGGTATGGCTTTATGGTGGTTCTCCATGTAAACCCATTAAAAAACTGGATGAGGATGATTAAAACTGCTTTCACCTGCAATGCACTCAGGATAAGGCATTTTTTTCGTTTTCCTCGATATGGGTCAGTTCTCATAACCCAGCAAAACTTCAGCAGCTAAATGCAAGGCTGAAATTGCTCCGCTATTTTGAGATCAGACCTGAATCAGTATTTTTTTTGGCTCGCCAGGATGGGCTTATATTCCCTGCTAATGGCAGGCAAAGAGAGAAAAGATGAAGTGATCGTTGCAGGATATACCTGTGTGGTGGTGACCAATGCCATCAAATATGCAGGATTGAAAGCAGTATACATTGATGTTGAAGAAGAAAACCTGAATATCGATCCTGAACTGCTCAGAAATCCATCAACAGCAGGACAAAAGCCATCATCTTCACCCATAATTATGGCATCACCTGCGAATACATCGAGGAATTCAAACAGGAATTTCCCGACATCATGATCATCGAGGATGCAGCGCATACTTTTGGATCCGTCACCAAGATGGGCGAAAGGCCGGGACATTGGGTGATGCATCTTTTTTCAGTCTTGAGTACTCCAAACCCCTTACCAATGGCATGGGAGGAATTGTTTTAGTGAATGATCCTGAACTGTAAGATAAAAGGCTAACGAGCATTTTACGAAACCTCCCCATATTATCCCTGCTTCACCAATCTGCGGATATTGCATCATTGAAGATCCACCTGTTTTCTTCTTCCCGTTATACCGCATTTCTGAAAAGATGGATGAGTGGGTTCCTTTACATTACGGGCTTGCTGTACAAATCGCCACCCGGAGAACTCAGGGAGAAATGCCTGCTCATTATCCGGTAAAGCTAAACCCCTACCTGGCTACATCTGCTGTATCTGCAGATAAGGGAGATCGAGATGATCAATCATAAAAAAGATATGCTAGGCCAGAAATACGTTGAAACTTTTAAAGAGATTCCGGGCATCAGGCAGTATTATTCAGCAGATTATAATTATGTGAGATATCCGGTTTTATTTGACAAAGATGTTCCATCCGAAAAAATTGATACCATCAAGCAAGAATTAAAGAAGGCAGGCATAGTGGCAGGTGAATGGTTCAATGATGTGGTCCATCCGAAAGGGAGTTTGCGATATTGTTATATTGATGGCAGTTGCCCGGTTGGAGAATCGGTATCAGAGCGGATGATCAACTTTCCGGTAACAGTGCACAGGCAACTAAACGACAAAGATCTTCAGACGGAATCAAGAAACATATTCGAAGAAGCATTTGAAATAATCAATGAAGAAATACCTGATCATAGGAGATGGTGAAAGCCCCCACATTTTGAAGTGGGCCAGGGAACTGAATCAAGCATTATGAGCTGTATCTGTGTTTCCTCCAGGGATGTAAGTCCTGAGATCAGAGCATTCATTCCTGGAGAAGAGGATCAATGCTTTCAATCTTAAGATTTCCGAATCGGGCGGAAACCTCAATTTATACCGAATGATCCTGCCGCTTGAAAAGGATAATCAAGACAGATAAAACCGGATTATGTAAATGCTCATTATATCACCAGTCATGGGTTTGTTGCTGCCCTGGCCAGGAAGTTCTCATCGCAAAAGTTTCACCTGATACAATCGGCATGGGGAACGGATATCCTGGTCACTCCTTTCAGAAACAGTATTTTATAAAAACATCACCCGTTTTGCCTTAAAACAGGCAGCACTGGCCACTAGCGGATTCTCAAATGTTGCTGAGATCATTCATGACTATTCCGGAACAGAAACCATGACTTTTCCCTTCGGATTGCGATGCAGCTGCCGGAGATGTACGGTCGAATGAAAAGGATCCGAATCTGTTCTTTTCCAACAGGACCTTGAATGCAAACTCAAATATCGACAAGGTACTGCATTTCTTTTCAAAGATCCATGACAGTCAATAAAATGCAAGGCTGATCATTGCCAATGAAGGGCCAATAAAAAACAGCCTGATAGGCTTAGCGAGCAACTTGGGATTGGGGATGCGGTTAAATTTGTTGGGTTCTTAATCCGCTGATGAGCAAAATGAACTTTATAAAAGGCACGGTTTTATTTTTCCGTGCTTAGCTCTGATGCCCTCTCAGTATCCTTGCTTGAAGCCATGGCCCAGGATGTATTCCGATTGTATCCGATCTTCCAGATAACCGTGAATGGGTCAAAGATGGAGAAAACGGAATCATATTAAAAACAGCTACCCGGCAGGATGTTATCACTGATATACAAAAGAAATCAAAATATAT
>CAVWDP010000007.1:0-371051 GCA_963753835.1 uncultured Bacteroidales bacterium
AATCGTGAATGGGTGAAAGATGGAGAAAACGGGATCATATTAAAAACAGCTACCCGGCAGGATGTTATCACTGATATCCAAAATAAGTCAAAAGTCATTTTTGAAACTAACAGGGAATTAGTTAGGGAAAGTGCCCTATTCCCAGAATCCATTAATGCATATTGCAATATCCTATCTGGATTATAGCACAATTAGCTTCCGTTCTTAGATTGTGTTGTTCGATTATTTATATATTACTTATCATATATCTTTAGTATTTTAGCAATTCTAATAATTACAAAATCGCCTAAGCTATGCGTTTAACTTATTCCGGAATTTTCATATTCTTATTATTTGGCTCATTTTTATGGGTCTCCTGTGGCAGCGAGGAGCAAGCCGTTTCCCCTCCCCAAAAGATCACTGTGGTTGAAGTAATAACCGATAGCGTACCCATATACAGGGAATTCGTTGGTGAGGTGTACGGTGAAAAAGATATCCCCATTCGTGCCAGGGTGGAGGGTTACCTCGAAGGGATCCATTTTGACGAGGGGTCTGAAGTAAAGAAAGGTCAATTACTCTATTCAATAGACCCGCTTCCTTTCGAAGCCAAAGTTAATGCACAACAAAGCGAAGTTGCAGCATCAGAGACCATGCTTGTCAAGGCCAAAAGCGACCTGGACCGCTATATACCACTGGCTAAGCTAAACGCAGTGAGTAAGAGCGACCTGGATGCAGCCCAGGCCCAGTATGATGCTTCTGTCTCACAAGTTAATGCAGCAAAAGCAAACTTAAGGTCAGCACAGATAGAGTTAGGGTATTGCAAGATTTACTCACCTATCAATGGTATCATAGGTATGACCGAAGCCAGGGTGGGTGATTTTGTTGGAAAAGACCCGAACCCTGTGATCCTCAATACTGTTTCTGAAACCAATCATATGAAAGTGAGGTTCTACCTTACTGAGTCAGATTACCTCAACTTGACCAGGGAATATTTAGCTCGGATGGAAGAAATGATAAAAAATCCAGAGGAGTCAAAAAAAATAAAACCCAGTGTGGAGATCATCCTTTCCAGTGGTAATGTTTACGAGCATAAAGGTATTATCGACTTCATTGACAGGGGGATCGATGCTTCAACAGGTTCTATTCTCGTACAGGCCGATTTTCCGAATCCGGACCTTATCCTCAGGCCGGGACTTTTTGCAAAAGTTAAAATCGCCATGCGAATTGTAGCTGATGCCATTCTCGTTCCGCAACGATGTATTATGGAATTGCAGGGTTTAAACTCTGTATATGTGGTAAATGACAGTAATGTGGTTCGTACCCGCCAGATTACAACCGGGCCTACAATTGGTGATTACCGCTTGATCGATGAAGGGCTTGAAGTAGGTGAAAAGGTTGTCATTGATGCACTGCAAAAGGTGAGAGAGGGGATGATCATCCAACCGGAAATTATTGATATTCGATAGTAAATTCAACCAGCAATCTAACTAGCTATGGCAGAAAGTAAAGGGAATTTTTTCGTCCACAGGCCCATTGTTGCCATGGTTATTGCGATCGTGATCGTGATCGTAGGAGCCGTTTCAATGATCGGCTTGCCCATTGAGCAATATCCCAACCTGACACCCCCCATTATCCAGGTGAGGGGAACATACACCGGGGCAAATGCCATCAGTGTTGAAGAATCTGTGGCAACTCCCCTGGAGCAGCAGATCAATGGTGTAGATAACATGATTTACCTGAAGTCAACCAACTCCAATGATGGGACAATGACCATTGACGTGACTTTTGATGTAGGTACCGATCCTGATATGAATACCGTACTCACGCAGAACAGGGTGTCAGCGGCATCAGCAAAACTTCCTCCGGAAGTTACCAAATTTGGTGTTACTACTGAAAAGTCAATGCCTAATTTTCTGATGATCCTTACGCTCACTTCTGATGGACGATACGATCAGGACTTCCTGGGCAACTATGCATTAATTAATATTAAAGATCAGCTTGCCCGTATTAAAGGTGTCGCACGTGTGGATGTATTGGGTGCCTCTGACTATTCAATGAGAATATGGATTAAGCCAGACCGCCTTGCGCATATGGGCATCACAGTGCCGGAAATTGTGAATGCCATCAATGAACAAAACGTCATTGTACCTGGTGGTAAGTTTGGAGCTGAACCTGCCCCTCCCGGTACTGAATTTACTTACACAGTGCGGCTCCCCGACCGTTTCAGTTCACCTGAAGCCTTTGGTGAGATCGTTATTCGAACCCAGTCGGATGGATCGCAGGTTAAACTTAAAGACATAGCAACCATCAACCTGGGGGTTGAAACTTACAATGCTTTCACCCGCTTGAACAAGGAAACATGTGCTATCATTGCCTTGTATCAGGCACCAGGATCCAATGCAGTTGATTTAGCTGCGCAAGTTCAGGTAGAAATTGATGATTTATCTAAAAATTTTCCTGAGAGCATAAAATACGAGGTATCCCTTGACTCAACATTACCTATTACAGCTGGGATTAGAGATATCGTTGTTACATTATTCATTGCATTGGCTCTTGTTATTCTGGTTGTATTTATCTTCATCCAGGACTGGCGGGCTACACTTATTCCAACGCTAGCCATCCCCGTATCATTGATTGGCGCATTCATATTCTTCCCCTTACTTGGGTTTACCATCAATGTGCTCTCGCTGCTTGGGACTTGTGCTCGCCATCGGAATTGTGGTGGATGATGCCATTGTGGTTGTTGAAGCCGTCCAGGTGAATATTGCATCAGGCATGAAGGCCAAAGAAGCCACCCTGGATGCCATGAGAAAGGTTACGGCACCGGTTATTGCTACAACACTAGTATTAATCGCTGTTTTTATTCCTGTTGCCGGTATGGTTGGTATAACCGGCCTGCTTCTATCAGCAGTTTGCCATCACCATTCTTGTATCGGTGATTGTTTCATCAATCAACGCGCTTACACTGAGTCCCGCTTTGTGTTCAATCCTTCTTAAAGAACCTAAACCATACAAAGGTCCTCTGGGCTGGTTCTTTGGTAAATTCAACAAAGGAATGGATAGAACCACAGCATCATATATGAGTTTTACCAATGTGGCAGCCAGAAAGCTCAAACGCGGGGTGGTCTTCATCCTGATCATGACCGTAGGTGCCGGAATATTTATGAAGCTGGTTCCCGGAGGATTTATTCCGGAGGAAGACATGGGATATTTTTATGTAAACATGCAATTACCCAATGCTTCCTCATTACAGCGTTCAGATGAAATTGCAAAGCAAGTTGAGGAAATATTAATGTCATACCCAGAGGTTGAATTTATCACCAATGCGACTGGATTCAGCCTCTTGTCCGGATCCTACTCACCCAGCAGCGCTTTCCAGTTTATCTCGTTGGTTCCCTGGGGGGAAAGAAGTGCCACTGCCGCGGAAATTGTTCAACGTTTCAACATAGAATTAGCAATGAAAGTGAAAGGCGCCCAGGTATTTGCTTTCGGGCCACCTGCCATCCCCGGACTTGGGAATGGATCTGGTTTCAGTATTATGATCCAGGATAAAGGCGGTAATGACCCTTCTTACCTGGCGGAGAATACCATGAAATTTATACAGGCAGCCAATGCCCGTGATGAGATAGGAAGTGCCTTCACAACTTTCCAGGCAAATGTACCACAACGTTTTATGGATATTGATCGTGAGAAGGCCCTTAAACTCGGGGTGTCACTTGGTGATCTTTATACAACCGTAGGTGCATTTATGGGTGGTACCTATGTCAATGACTTTACTCGTTTCGGTCGACTGTACAAAACATATATCCAGGCTGAGCCACAATACCGTGTTGATGAAAAACAGATCAGCAACTTTTTTATTAAAAACAAAGACGGGAATATGGTTCCCTTATCCACTTTGACAAAAATAGAAAGGATCGCTGGCCCTGATTATACTACCAGGTTTAATCTGTTCGATCCGTGGAAGTTACTGGTGGCCCGGCACCCGGTTATACCTCGGCACAAACCATGAAAGCCCTGGAAGAAGTAGCCGGGGAAGTCCTTCCAGGAGACATGGCCTATGCATGGAATGCCATGTCGTTCCAGGAAAGAAAGCATCTGGCTCACTAGGGATAATTCTCACATTCTCGCTGGTATTTGTGTTTTTAATCCTGGCAGCCCAATACGAAAGCTGGTCACTACCTTTCAGCATTTTGATGGGTACACCATTTGCAATCTTTGGGGCCCTGATTTTCTTATGGACTGCGCGTTTGTTCAGTCCCACATTTGAGAATAACATTTTTGCCCAGGTTTCCTTTATCATGCTGATCGGGATGGCGGCAAAGAATGCCATTCTTATCGTGGAATTTGCAAATGAAGAATTTAAGAAAGGGATTTCCCTATTTGATGCAGCAATCAAAGCAGCTAGATCAAGATTCAGGCCAATCCTCATGACAGCATTCTCATTTATCCTGGGGGTATTTCCTCTTGTTATCGCCACAGGATCCGGTGCAGAAGCCAGAAAGGTAATGGGTATGGCTTTGCTGGGCGGTATGACCATTGCAACCTTACTCGGTGTATTCTTCTACCCAATGCTATTTGTATTTATTGGAAAGATCGCAGGATATGAAAAGAAAAGAAAGCTTATTGAAGAAAAAGTTGAAAGTGAGTAAATGATATATACTATGAAAAGAGCACTCATAATAATATCTGTAATTTCCCTGATCATTTACCTGGCAGGATGTAAGGTAGGGCCTGACTATGAGCAACCCGTTCTGGAAAATCCGGAAGTATTTCGCTTTGATGAGGACATTACCGACACCATCGTGAACCTGAAATGGTGGGACATGTTTGATGATCCTGTACTTGACACCCTCATCGCCATCGCTCTTGAAGAAAATAAGGATGTACTTATGGCTGCAGCGAGGGTTGAAGCTGCCAGGGCCAATGTCGGATATACAAGAGCTGATGCTTTGCCAACCGTCAATGCAGTAGTCGGCGCATCGAGAGGCAATTATTAACGGGGTGAAAGCGGACAATGCAAGCAGTAATTTCTACGCATTTCCTGAATTGGTTTGGGAGATCGATTTCTGGGGGAAATACCGGAGGTCGACAGAGGCTGCAAAAGCAGAACTGCTGTCTTCGGAATATGCCATGCGTACAACACAGCTGAGCCTGATCACATCAGTGGTAAGCACCTATTTTCAGTTGCTGGATGATATGTCGAAGCTGGAAATCTCAAAACGTACATTTGCATCACGTGACAGTGGCACGCGTATTATCCAGGCCCGCTTTGACTATGGCACTGTTCCTGAGATCGACCTGAACCAGGCCCAGATACAACAGGCAATAGCTGCGGCATCCATACCTATATATAAGAGGTATATTGCTTATGACCAGAGTACACTCAGCATCTTGCTTGGGAGGATTCCTGATTCCATCATCGTCGGAACCCGCCTGTATGATCAGGATTATCCACTGGAAATACCAAATGGATTGCCTTCTCAATTGCTGGAAAGAAGGCCTGACATCCTCCAGGCTGAAGCTGATTATATGCAACAGAATGCTCTGATCGGAGTGGCCGTTGCCATGCGCTTCCCTTCGATAAGCCTAACAGGTTTATTGGGAGGAGCCAGCAATGATCTATCAACCTTTACAACCGGAGGCATGGCCTGGTCGGTAGGCGGAACACTGCTGGGTCCATTGTTTCAGTGGGGAAAGAACAAAAGGCGGGTTGAACAAGCAACCTACCTGGCTGAGGCTGCCCGATTGAATTACGAATACACGGTATTACAGGCCTTCAAAGATGTGGAAGACGCCCTTATCAGTATCGAAACGCTGAAAGAAGAACTCATTGCCCAGAAATCACGAATGGACGCTGCCAAAAATGCAGAAATGCTCTCCAATGAAAGATATGATAAAGGTGTTACCAGCTATCTTGAAGTGCTTGAATCTCAAAGGCAGTCGTTCGATGCCCAGTTAAGCTATTCTACAGTGAGAAGCGAGCTGCTGATTTCATACATTGATCTTTATAAAGCACTTGGTGGCGGTTGGCTCTCTGTTGAAGAGATGCAGCAGGCCGAAGCTGTGGCAGCAGCACAGGCTGCTGCAGAAACTGATAAGCAGGATTCGAGCGTAAAATAGATTAAACGATTTAGGCGATTGAGCGATTGAGCGATCCTTCGACTCCGCTCAGGACAAGTTATTCGAAGGATAGTAATACTTCGCTACATCTTATACGTCGTGCCATCAACTCAATCACGCAATTATTTAAGAGTTTCCCGCTATACTTCACTTATCCAATCCTGCAATTCACCTACCTAAAACGACAGCTCACCCGAAATCACTTTTCAGGCGCTTAGTTGCGAACTAATTTTACAGCATCAACTTTAAAAACTAGCGTCATGAAAACAAAAATCTTAGCAATCACAATGATCGCCCTCATCATGGGCATGGTAATTAACAGCAATGCAGAAAATGCTGACACCAACAATAGAACAGAGCCAGGCTTACAAACAGACTTCCAGGCTTGCATTAATCTGTATGCTGACAACATCGTCAAATTCCAGGTAGTAAAGCCGGAGCAGGACAAAGTAAAACTGCTAATTTATGGTGAAGACAATACCTTATTATATGCATACGTGATGAAGAAACACAATGCTGCAAGGATAGGATTCGACATCAACTCACTCGAACCCGGGAAATACCATTGCGTCATTAAAAGGAACAAGAAAGAAGTCCTCAGAAAGACGATCACAAAAGAAGATAAAAACATTTAGAAAGCCCCCCTGGGGTAACGTTCTTTGATTTCATGCCCGGATTGGTTAATTTTGAAAATGCCCTTCCACGGATTAAATGAAAAGTATGTTTAATACTGTATTAAATAAGTTTACTAAAAGACTGCTGTTTTCAATTATACTTGCTTTGACGGGGGCCATCCTTCTTGAAGTTGTATTTAAACTTCAGTACCGGAATTTTAAAATAGCACAATCCATTGAATGGTATCTGGGGGCAATTATCCTGGTCATATTGTTTACAGAATTTGTATATCATTTAAACCAATGGCTTGACAGAAGCGTTGCCTGGAATAAAAGGCCTGTATACCGCTTGAATATTCAAATCATCTTCTACTGGATCATTGGGTTGTTCGTTTTTACCGGGCTTCGCTTACTGTATGATTACCTGGTCTCAGGTAAGCAATTCCTTTTATTATCGGATGAAGTGACAATTGCCCTGTTTATCCTTTGCTTGATCATTATCATGAATATTGCCGATTTTGGGATTATTCTACTGAGTCAATGGAGGAATTCACTCGCACAGGCTGAAAAGTACAAAAAAGAGAGTGCGGAGTTCGAATTTGAGATGCTGCAGGCACAGATCAATCCGCATTTTCTGTTTAATAGCCTGAACACGCTCTCCTCACTTGTTTATGAAGATGCAGACAGATCAGCGGAATTCATACGCAAATTATCTGACGTTTACCGGCACGTTCTCGACACCAGGCAAAAGGAGCTGATCAACGTAAGTGAGGAGTTGTCGTTCATTGATTCATATATCTTTCTTCTTCAACTCAGGTTTGCTAAGAAACTGAATTTTGAAGTTCAAATAAATGAAATCTTGATGGATAGAAAAATTGCGCCACTCACCTTACAATTGCTGATTGAGAATGCTGTGAAGCATAACATCATTTCTGATAAACGACCACTTGATATTAAGATTTACAATGATGAAAAGTATATCATTATAGAGAACCCTTTGCAAATAAAAGCAAGTAAGGAAAAAGGAAGCCAGATGGGACTGCGCAATATTTCGAGCCGGTACAAGGCTTTATGTGGGGATGAGATCATTATCAGCGATAAAGACAATAAATTCGTGGTTAAAGTTCCGATCATATGAAAATCGCAATTATTGAAGACGAACCTTATGCACAGCAGGAGCTCCTCCGGCTGATCAATAAATCAGGAAGGGAGTTTGAATGCCTGGCTTTGATCGATTCGGTTGAGGATAGCATTCAGTGGTTCAGCAATAACGAACATCCTGACCTGGTATTCCTTGATATCCAGCTGGCAGATGGATTGAGCTTTGATATTTTCCATGAGATTGATCTGAGATCTGCCGTGATCTTTACAACTGCATATGATGAATATGCTATCAAAGCCTTCGAGCTGAACAGTATCGACTACCTGTTAAAACCTGTCAAAGCTGAAGCACTGGAAGCAGCCCTGAATAAGTTTGAGAAAATGAAAATGGATATGTCTTCTGGACAGTCTGGCATAAATGAAGAGCACTTGCAGAAGGTCATTCAACTCATGTCGGCAAAAAATTACAAAAACCGTTTCCTTATCAAGATAGGGGATCAGATCAAAAGTATCTCCATTGAAGAAGTCGCATACTTCAAGGCAGAAGATAATATTGTCTTTTTAGTGGGGAATAATGGCCATAAGTATATCATTGAGCATACACTTGAGCAGGTGGAAGGAATGCTTGATCCGGGCAGGTTTTTTCGCCTTAATAGATCATTTATTGTTGCATTTTCTTCAATAAAAAAGGTAAGCAAGTACTTTAACAGCCGCTTACTAGTAGAGCTTGAGCCCCGGGAGGAGGAAAAAGTATTGGTCAGCAGGGCAAGGGCAAAGAAGTTTTTAGATTGGTTGGATCAGTAAATAGTTTAATGGGGATTTGAAATGAAAATATTCAGACTAAAATATCTTTTTTATTTATTCGGCATCATGATATTGCTGTCATCCTGCTATCAAATGCGGGTGGAGGTTCATCAGGTTCCGTCAAATACACCTGAAGATGCGGACATCTACATCACAGGTGATTTTAATAACTGGGATCCGGGTGATGCAGCTTATATCATGGAAAGGTCTGATGATTCAACATATTATATTGATCTTCCCATGGGTTTGGGAGAACTGGAGTATAAGTTCACACGAGGCGACTGGACCTCGGTTGAGAAGGACAATTGTGGCAATGAGTTTGAGAATCGTGTATTTGAATATGGCGGTGAGAATGTTGTGATCAATAGTATCCGCAGTTGGGCTGATCTCACCCCGGTTGATTGCGACCATATAACAATCGTCATTAACAGCCTTCCTGATAACACCCCTCGCGATGCATTATTGCAGCTGTCAGGTAATATTACGAACTGGGACGTTAGCGATGAAGATTATACATTTAAAGTGGATGAAAAGCTGGGACTTCCGGTGCTTACAATCTTTCGTCCCGAATTATATGATGCGCTTGAATTCAAAATTACCAGGGGCAGCCTCAGCAGGAGCGAAGGCGATGGTCTTGGGAGGGATATAAACCCGCGGAGCGTACAGTTCGGTGAAGTTGACACCCTGTTCGTGGAAGTGAGCTCATGGCAAGACCTGGAGCAGGCAAAAGGTGATATGATCACCCTGATCGTAGACAGGATCCCTGAAAACACTCCCGAAAATGATCCGATCTTTTTTGTTGGGGAGATCAATGACTGGTTTCCACATGACATGAACCTTAGACTGGAAAAAAACAGCCAGGGCCAATATTACATAAACCTGCCCATGCGTGCATACAACACTGAATATAAGTTCACGCGCGGTAACTGGAATACAGTTGAAAAAGACGATTATGGTTATGAGATCAATAACCGCCTTCTAAGCAGGGAAAAGTCGTCCGATACTGTAGTTGTATCAATATGGAACTGGGCTGATCTTTCGATACCCCTGGGTGGGGAACTCACTATTTGGGTGGTAGATTTCCCGGAGAATACACCGGATGATGCCGAACTTTATATAGCCGGAAATTTCAACAACTGGCAACCAGACCTTGAGGATTGGAAATTCAATCGTGTTACAGAAGGTTATTATTTTATCGCCATTCCCCGTCAGGCTAATGTGCTTGAATTCAAGATCACGCGTGGAACCTGGAATTCCGTGGAAGTTGATAAGGATGGCGAGGATATTGAAAACCGTACATATCGCTGGGGGGACATTGAGCAGATTGAGGTGGAAGTGGTGAGGTGGAATGATCTTTGATGATAGCTGATATTTGATAGCTGATATTTGATATTTGAAGTAGGTTTGAGGGTTCTCATTTCAAAATTTGTTTCGAATTTAGGTATTAGAATTTCCACGATCAGGACCGGCCCATTAACTTATATTCACCAGAATTCACTTTAAAACCTAAGAAATAAGTGAATGATGAGTATAAAAAACCTATAGAATCTGGATATCTCATTTCTCTGAGGAGTTTGATTCGAGATCCTTTTCCGTAATATATACAGCTAGAACTCCATTCGCCAACACCATCTATTGTAAGTATTGCACTTTGTTCAAAAGGAGAAGCATAAAAGACACTTGCACATAACATCAATAAATCCAAATACCCATAGTGCAATAAAAGAGATCAGTATTTTCGTGAACCCGATTGAAAAACCTATTGCAAAGTATACAATGGCTTTACTATTAAAATTGAGCCCCAGTATACTCATAGGCCGTTTGTCAACCCATTTTAAAGTAATCCAGGAGCCAGTTATAACAGCAATAAACAATCCTAAATAAAAAATAATAATTGGTACTGAATTCATATTATCAACGTCCGTAGTACTGCTGACATTGGGAAAAAGTATATCAACCATTTTTAATAATGCAGCAATTGGAACAAATGATATAGCTGTTATAAGGAGCCAAAAAAATATTCTCCATCCTGCACGATAATGACCGGCTGAGTTTTTGAATATTTTGCGACAATTCATTAAAATCTGACCTAATTCGAGAATTTCAATCTTTTGAAAAGGATAAATGCTTCTGATTTATGACCTATTTTCTATCTCTTTTCTCCAGTACAACTGTCCATCTGGCATTTTCCCAATTGGCAGGCTGATCTTTCCAAGTATTCATATCGTCGAGGACACAGTAATACCAGGCTATATTTCTGGATTTTGCAATGTTAATATTCATTAGGCTATTTTCAATATAATTTGAATTCCAGTAAGCTGGATTGTATTATTATAATTTAACAATCCTTTTTGACATGTTTTCTGCTCCTAATTTTAATTTACAAAAATAAATACCACTTGGAGCATCATTGCCGTTATTGTCTTTTCCATCCCACTTAACTCTATATTCACCTTCATTCTGGATATTATCTTTCAGTATCCTGATAATTTTTCCAGATGAGTCCATTACTGAAATATGAACATCTATTTTTGATTCTATCTTGTATTTTATTGTAATTTGGGAATCTCCAGGATTTGGATACACTTTGAAATCTGACTTGTCAATATTGAAATTATTTTGAACTCCAGTTTCCAGATCAAATTTAAGCAACCATACATCAAAGCTCCCTGCACCGTATGATGAAGTGTGTCCTGCCATCACAAAATTTCCATCCTGAGTTTGTTCGATCGCATAAGCGGCATCTGAACCATCTCCACCATAATAGCCTGACCATTCTTCATTTCCGGCTGAATCTATCTTCATAAGAAAGAGGTCGTTATCCAATGTTGCGGCATACTTGAATGAACCACAGACTAAAATCCCTCCGCCTGAAACCTGGATAACGGCGACTTTGGCAAAGTCATAAAATTGGCTTTCATTTATCTCGAAGTTATTCTTCCAGATAACATTAAGGTCACTATCGGTTTTCACAACGGCAATATCCATTACTTCAACGGATTCACGTGAGCACCCACCTACTATATAATACTCCCCATATTCGTTTTCACAAACAGCGTATCCATCATCATAAGCACCCTGGTTGCCTTCCATTACCCAGTATATCCCATCATGCAGAAAATTCCCTTCTTGGTCTATTTTAAGTAGGTACATATCCCTGTTCCTGCCTGAGTTGTTTCCCGGGATGTCATACAATCCCGTTGAGCCTGCGATCAGTATATTTCCATCTGATGTTTCTATAATATCCTCGCCCATCTCTGAATGCTCACTACCAAATGTCTTTTCCCATATCAGATTCCCGTTCGGTTCCACTTTAACTACATAAATGTCATCTTCAACCGATATGGAATCCTGCCTGGAACCACAAATAAGGTAGTTTCCATCACTTGTAGATACAATACTTTTTGCTATTTCAACGCCTTCGCCTCCGAACATCTTTGCCCACATTCCGTCTCCTGAAAGATCGGTTCTTATCATGTAAAAATCTTTTGAACCAGGACCGAAAGTGGCTGTATAACCTACGATAATATATCCGTCTCCTTCAACGGAATGACACAGATCATAGGCATATTCCATGTTTGCTCCTCCGAAATCATTTGTCCATATTACATTTCCGTCATAATCGGTCTTTAGAAGGTATATGTCTGCATACCCGTAACCATAGGAATACGTGTACCCGGTAATAATGTATCCGTCATCAATGGCTTCAATTACTGCCCTACCACCATCAGCGTATTGTCCTCCATATGATCTAGACCATATAGTATCGGGTTGTGCTTGTAATGAACAGATTGCTAAAAAAGCAATGACTATATTAAGAAGTTGAGTTTTCATGATTTCTGTCTATTAGTTTATTTTATTTTCCAGGGCCGTTTTTATGGCTTCCATATTTTGATTGAAATAGTATTGCCCACGCATAGTCGTAACTATATTCCCATCAATGACAGGAGGAATGTTTGACCCGAGGTAATTGGCCCCGGCATTTGTGTATTCAGTCTGGTAATATGGTGTACCGGTAACATTCACACCGTTGATAATATCTGCAGCGGCCATGACCCGTACACCTCCGCATGAAGCATTGATAATCAGTCCTGCATCATTCGCTGAAACAAGCATATCTATGGTTTCCTGACTATTAAGGAGATCACCATACGCATTAGGAGGATCTTCCCACCAGCGTGATGTACCTATTATTAAACAATCGTAATGCCCAACATTATTTATTTCAGATATAATTGTATCTACAGATACCGTATTCCCCCAATAACATGGATAAACAAGTTGGGTTACTCCAGAAATAGTAACATCCCAGCCAAATTCTTCGAATTTTTCCAACATCAGGAAATTATTTGCACCATACTGGTTTGGCAGGATAAATAGTGTTTTAATGTTTTGTGCTTGCAGGCTTGCCATAATGAGGATTATACCTAATAGGAAAGCCATTGATTTTCTTTTCATAGTATGTATTTTTTAGAATTATTTACTGAGCAGCAAATCTTTTGTTTTACAGTAGCACAGTCAATTCACATTCTTGAAGAATAGTAATATTTTTTAACGCGATTAATTTTATTTAAAAACTGATGATTCACTCATAAATTTATTTTATATCCAATTTAAAATCTCTTACTCACATAAGATATCACCCCTTATTAATGCACCACACTTAATATTTTGCCAAAACACCAGCCTTTTTCTTTTCATTTTCTTGAATCGGAAAGGATATGTTACTCTTCCATCTTGTACTGAAGTTGGTTTATTTTGAACATGCATATGCAAATGTGGGATTGTGCTATTTCCTGAATTACCTATGTATCCCAGCAGATCACCAGTATATACAATCTGTCCTTGTTCAACAATAATAGTGTTCTTTTTAAGATGTCCGAAATAGACATATTTATCATTTCCGATATCGATAATTATGTAATTGCCACCTGGATTTTCTGTTGTTCAACAATAATAGTGTTCTTTTTAAGATGTCCGAAATAGTTATAATTCAAAATAAAAGTTTAACTAAGGAGGCTGATTACAAATCAGCATTGGATTGTGACATTTTATTCTGTTGTGTTGATAAACCAAGGCCAAGATATATTTTAAATCACATTGCTTACGCACATCTTATTCCAGTAATTGATGGTGGTATTCTGGTGGAATTTAATGAAGACGGAGACCTTTCTTTTGCTGATTGGACTGTTCATACTATTTCACCTGGGAAACCCTGTTTAAGCTGTCTGGGGGCATATAATACCTCTGATGTTGAACTTGAAAGAGGAGGTATGCTTGAAGACATGAACTACATTCAAGGATTGCCAGAGAATCACCACCTCAAAAATTCTGAAAATATATCACCTTTCAGCATGAATCTCGCATCTTTTGAGATTCTCCATTTCATGGCTTTAACGACAAGACTAGTGGAACCTGAATGTTTTTGCGAGCAAAGATTTCGTTTTAAACATGGTGTGCTGAGCAGAAATAATGATATAAAATGTAATAATAACTGTGACTTTCAAAATAATATTGGGATTGGTGATTCAGTGTTTGAGCTTTATGACAAATAAGTTGTTATTGTAAGCTCTATAGATGCTAAATTCCGCTATACTTCATCTTAGGGTTTCACTATAGAATATGTGAAACTTGTAATATTACGGCATTTATTTGTTGTAATATTCCATTTAAGTGGTCTTATTTGCCCTTGTAGGACATTTGAATACAATACACTCATTTTGTATTGATATCAAGAATTTCAATTTTTAATTATTTAGGACTCTTATTCCACATATCACATCCGATATTGATCACGGTTGTTTTTCATATGAGAATCCTTATCGCAAACAGATGATCTCTAGTAAACTCAAAAGAAGAAGGGTTAATCACTGATCCATTATCTAAATAAGGATTTATTGAAAATATGGTATCGTTCGAAATCAATACAAAAGTTGTTCAAAAATGGACACTCATATCTTTATAATAATTTCATTAGACCCTAATGATCTACAAGACTGCCCTTTATACTTTTGGAATAGTTTTTGTTTTAAATGACGGTAAAACTATTTGAATTTGAAATATTGGGAACATAAACTTAGGGATGATTTTGTAAGCCATGTTGAATCAATATGGGAAATGCAAAATTGTAGTTCAGAAGAATTCTCAAAAGTAACATTTGTCCCAGAAGTGGTGTATGAATTGTTGATCTTTACAGAACCGATATATGTATTCAATCTAACACAACAAAAGTATTTTAGGTATATGCCAGGGATATATTTGGCTGGGCTTTTAACTAAATCTATTATTCTCTATTTACCACCAAATACTACTTTGTTTGGTGTGAGATTAAAGCCATTTAGCTTGGCCAAAATTAGCCATGAAAACCTAAGTAAGCTAAACAATAAAATAGTTGAGATCAATAAAATATTTAATTGTTTGCGAGATATATCTATAGAAAACAAGAGCTCTAATGTCAGTATGCTTGAATTCGCAGAGAGAATAATTGACAGATTGCTGAATGAACAAAGTGTGATTAATAATACCTTGCGAGACGAGATGAACTATATGATGGATTCATTTGGAAACCTTGAAATTAGCGAAGTTCATTCAGTTTTTTGCATTAGTAAAGCAACACTTAGGAATCATTTTGTTGCAAGAGTGGGATTGGGACCCAAAGATGTTTCAAAAATTTGGCGATTCAATAATTTTCTGAGACTAAAGTTAGAAAATCCAAGTGAAAATTTGACTGCCTTAAGTATTGATGCAGGATATTTTGACCAAGCTCATTTTATTAAAGATTTTCAATCATTTATATGTCAGTCTCCCTATAAGTTTTTCAATCAAATAGAAGAGAATTTTAAAATTACTCAAGAGAGAATTCAAAGAAGATTATCGAGTTATTATTCCCCCCTTTAAAATTCCACAGAAATATACATCCCTATATTCAATTTGAACCCTGAAAAACAATTTTTTCAACATATTGTCTAATTCTAAACTGTCCGGTTTTTAGGGAAGGCTACATTCCTGCCAGAGTGCGCTTTGCTGACTCAAGAATTTTCAATCCAAGATCTGTTATAGAAGTGCTAATAATCAGACCTATTTCTTGCCACAATAGACTACTTCTCTATATTCTTGCCATAAAGTACCAATCTCATTAAATCCAACCTCCTCAATTATCTTTAAATCCTCTGAAATTGTAAGAGGATTATCTCCTTCATTTAGTTCAAGTTCATTAAGGAAATTACGAGTTGATTCAATACTTTTAAACCTATAGTCTGTTCCATTACTTCTTTTAACAATTCCATAGGTGCGTATGTCTTGGATTCTATTTTCTATTACATCTGATTGTGCAATTATTAAGTCGGCATTAATAAACCAACCTCCTGGTTTTAATACTTTCCATATCTTCCTTAACAATACACTTTTCTCTTTTTTTGTTAAATGATGAAGTGCGTATGAAGAAATGGCTACATCAAAATAATTTAGGCAAGATTTTTCCAATTTAAATTTTTTAAAATCTATTATTTCGAAATCAACACTTTTTAATAAATTTCCTAATCTTGCCCTTGCCAGATCAATCATTTTTACTGACCCATCAATAGCCAGTATTTTTGAATTGTAAAATTTTTTTATGAAACTCTCTGAAAAAATTCCAGTTCCTGTTCCTAAATCAATTGCCTTTAATGTTGATTTTGATTTGTAAGGTAGAAAGTCTAAAGCTATGCTGATCATTTTGCTTCGATTAGGATGCATTTTATCCATGTCAGCATCATAATTATTAATCCTGTCCTCCAGACTATATTCTTTAATACTATCGGTTTTCATTCTTAATATTATTTGTAACTTCCATATTCATCCAAGCGAAATTGTGAAATCAGTCTAACCAATACAATAGCTTAATTGAATGTGTATATAAATTTCATAATATTTCTACAAATTAATTATAAATTCTACCTTTTTCCCTCTATTTACTCCTCTTATTGAAAGCAGTACTTCCACATCTCTATAGCTTATAGTGAATCTCAACTTGAAATAAACGGCCTCTATAATTATGGCTTTGGGATAGTGGTGGTGCTAAAATATCTAATCAAAATATTAGTTGAGAGGTAAATTTAATAATTATAAATTTCTTGATTAAATAATGCTACAGAACCCTAATTTCATTCTTTTTTCAATAATCTTGATTTCATTCTATTATAAAGTCATTTTTTTTGCTTGTGGTAGTTTTTTCAAGTTTGTATGAGCTGTTTTCTAACGTTTTAATGCGCTATATACATCCTAAGTTTGTTCTTCATTAGTTTACTTTGCTATACACTGAAGGACAAGTACGCAGAATAAGATCTATTTATACATTGAGCCAGTAACTCGTCAACAATGATGATCCCTGCGCACTTGCTACTTAAAATTCGATCGGTTCATCGTTAGCACCTTTATTTCTTTTCGAATTTCAAATTAGTTACTCTTCCAGCGTACAAACTGAAACCTGAAACTTTGCCATAATTGTCAGTGTTAAAATTAAAAACCCCATATTCTTCATTCGAGAATAAGTTCTCCATAATTGAATTAAGAGGTGATATTTTGGTTTCATTTATATAAAGTACTAACAAGCTTTTTTCCATTTTTAATGTATAATTAACATCTAATTCTTTGCTGTTATAGACTCCTGCAAAATTAGTTAATTTCTCATTTGTATAAGTTATTGGCTCGTACTCTTTGGAAATTATTGGCTTTTCTCCGTTTGCAATAAAAGACATAGTGTGATTTCCTTGTTCATTTGTGTCAAATTTTACTAGTATATCACCTCCAACATTGATCATTTTGAACTCATTCTTGCTGATAGGAACTAAGTCACTATCATAGGTTTCAGGTCGAGAATATCTTAAGGTGTCATTTTTTACATAAATCTTTCTAGTATATGAACGAGCATCACTCCAATAATATCCTGTGAAATATTCAAGCTCCTTAGTTTTTAAATGAACAAACTTTTGCTTCTTGTTGTGTTTTTTGTCCTGGTTTTCAACTTCATCATTCGTGAAATTTTCTTTAAGAACTAAATCAGCTATTTGCTTTGCTTTGCTTCCTGCATTTAAATTTCCAAAATTACTCATTATGACAATTGCCAAATCACATTCAGGAAACTGAAGGTAATGAGCTCGAAACGCTCCCCATGCACCTCCATGACTAACTGTTTTAAGGTTTTTATATACGCCATGAGACAAACCAAGCGCATAGTCTATAGTATCTCCATTTGACAATACTCCCTTTGTTAGCATTTGCTTTAAGAAGGTGTCATTTCCCAATTTATTAGACTTGAAGTTTTCACTCCATTTTAAAAAATCTTCTACTGTTGAATAGACCTGACCGTCACCACCAACTACGAAATCAAAATGATGTTCTCTTTTGTATTCATTTTCTTCTTTTGAATAACCAATCGCTCTGTTTTTTACAACTTTAGCCCCGTCCTCATAAATGAAAGTATTTTCCATATCCAAAGAATTAAAAATATTCTTTTTAGCAAAGGTTCCTATTGACTCGCCACTTACTCGCCTTATAATAATTGCCAAAGCCAGGTATCCTGAATTACTGTATGAAAATTCACTACCTGGGACGAAATTCAACGCTTTTTGTCTTACTAATATATCAAGTCCCATTTGTTCTGTGAAATAATCATCAAAGGAGATATCGGACAAATACATAAGAGTAAGGTAATCTCTTAGCCCACTTGTATGATGCAGCAAATTACGGATGGTAATCTTTCCTTGTTCAAATTCTGGAATTTCAGGAATGAATTTACGAATATCATCATCAAGAGATAGTTTTCCTTCATTTTCCAAGAGGACAATACAAGCTGCAGTAAATTGTTTGGAGACTGATCCTATATCAAAAACGGTCTCAGGGGTAATATTAATATCGTAATCAAGATTTGCGATACCATATCCTTTTTTTAAAAGTACTCTCCCATTGCTATAAATGCCTATTGCGCATCCCGGGGAATTGTTATAGTCGGTAAAGAGACTATCAATTTTGGTTTCTAGTTGTCCGAAAGTTAAAGAGGTCGATAATACAAAGAATAGGATGGTTGTCAGTGTTTTCATTTTTGGGTTTTTTATTTTCGTCTTATATTAATTGGCGCTAACCGTGTCACAATATGGTTCTGTCGCATCTGTTCAATTATTTACTAGAATACTGATTTAAATCCGATTTTATGAAGCTAAGGAATAGAATGATTTGAACATACTATGCTCTTGAGTATCTAACTGATTCTTCTTGATCATATAGACTATCTCTATCCCAGTTAAAGTTCTTCATGCTAACTCATTATTCTTAAACCCTAAACCCTAAACAATTTCAAAGAAGGATAAACAAGCAAATTTTATTTTGTTGAAAATCAACATTCTACAGCTGTTACCTTTTTTATCTCATCATTTTCTCTTTTGAGCTCGGTCACTTCATCCCGGTTGGCTTCCCTGATAACATCACCGCTTAACCTCCGCTTTCCTGCTTCCATGAAGTCTTTACTCCATTTGAAATAGGAGTTCTGATGAATGTCATGCTTGCGACAAATGGCTGCGATGCTGTCTTCACCACGCAATCCTTCTAATACGATCTTGATTTTTTCTTCTGATGAAAAGACACGTCGGGTTCGACGTTTAATCTCCTTTACCACCTCTGTGGCTGTGGGTTTTTTCTTTCTTCCTGGTGCCATGATGTGTAGTTTTTAGATGGTACCTTTATTTGTAAACCACACATTAAAGTTATAAATTTACTGGTGAACATTATGCTGACGTCCTACAATGAATAATTTGAATTGAATACTTGTTGCGAAAGGAAATGTCACAGGAAGATTCCCCTGGAGGTGGAAGGGCATATTGTTATTCCAAGCTTGATATTATTTCGATTTCAGAAAATATTTTTGCTTGTTGAATTAAGTCAATGTTTTGTTTCTCTTTCAGATATTTATCAAAAAAGCTCAAAACCATTACATTCATAATCGTTGCTACTTTTTTCCCATCAATAGATCCTAAAAGAGGCTTAACAGTTGGAGTAGGATAGATGGTATAATCAGAAAAATTATAGTGGTCTGAATTTACTACACTTAATGAGTAACTGTCCATATTAGATTTACTAGTAAAAAGGTTACCATACCCTAAATATCTTTTACTATTCAAAAACATAATGGGTACATTGAACTCACTTTTTAGGATTGAACCATATAATCCACCATCAATATTTATGCATGCCTTGATTCTTTCATCCGACAGAGAGACTTCGCATGATGCAATACCACCCAGTGACATTCCAAATACTCCAATTCTATCAAGGTCTAATTTTTGTTTGAAAATTTCATCTTCACTATTTATGCGATTTAGCTGATCAATGAAGAAAGAAATGTCTTCTGCCCAGTACTTTGGACTTTCTGTAAGAGCGGTAGGTAATGCTTTGGTTGTTTCCTCAAAAACCTTAATTCGCTGTTCGTCATTGATTGCGCTAAACACCATGGGCATTAGTTCCAATAGCTTCTGGGCTTGTCATTTCACCCATTATTTTCTGAAACCGTTGACTATTCATGTCAATATAGATTAATCCTCCGTCGGGATATGATGAAAATTTGCATTCATAATGATGAGAAATACTAAAAACGATATAACCATAACTTGCTAGTTCCTCCATCAGTATTGAATTCTGGGAATAATGCTCCCCCCAGCCGTGAGAAAATATTAATACTGGATATTTGTTCTGTTTTAATGATAAAGGTATATCACGACCTGAGTTTGTTTTCAAGTATTTGATACATTTCAGGAAATTGAAAATGCTCAATTGCAAAATCTGATTCGGAAATTAGTAAGTAAGGCTCGAATTCAGATTTGACATCTGAAGGATACCATGCTTTTACCGTAATTTCCCTGTCCTTTTCATGATTATTATCAAATAGCTCTTTTCGGTTATGGTCAATAAAACTAAGGTAGCTTACTCCAACAAAATATGTCCCTGTTGGTTTCGGTAATGTGTCAGTCTGGCTTTGACCAGTATAAAATAAGGTGCTGAGAAGCAATAAAATAAGTGTAGGTTTCATTGTTATTATTTTTAATTAATATTAATTGAACAATATAACTGAATAAGAAATGTTGATCAATTTTATGTAGTGAATAGCAACATATTGTGGCAAGTTGCATGCAAGTTTGATGTGAATTAAGTTTCCCGGGATGAAAGTCACTGCAAAGGAGGAAATTGTGTAGGTAGTAAATTAGCTGTAAAAAGTGTTATTATGAAAGTAATCGAGAAGCGAGATATTAACCTTTCAATTAAAAATTAACATTGTATATAATTTAATTTTGATATTGTATTGGGAATAAATGGTTTATGGTAAACATAATAGTATATAGAACAATAATGGCTATTAAAACAATTATAAAATGCTTGTTTTTTACTATTTTAACAGGTATTAATCTGAAAAATCTGATTTTTCTTTGTAAATGCAACGAAATAAATGCAAAAACAATTGCATAAAAAAACACAGGAAACAATCTAGCAAATGAAGTTAAAGATGAATTATTATATATAATACTATATACTTGATGTAGAATTTCCCAGGGAATAATCGCTAATATAAAAACTGTGAATCTTGATAAATATTTCATTTTGTAATCAATTCCTATTAAGGGTAAGAAGAAAATTCCTGATAAAAACCCAAAAAAGATATAGATTATCCCTCCAATTAACATATAAAATGCAGGTACTCCCAATTCATATATCAAATATGAATAGTCAGTAAATATTTCAGGATAAAATAATGATTTAATCATCCATATTCCTGTACTATAAAACCCAAAAGATCCTACCATTATTAAAGGAAACATTATTGGTGATTTATATTTATAGGCCAAAAACATAAAAATAATTGTTACAGGTAATCCTAAAAATGCACCTCCTGAAAACAGTAGTATATGATTTGGCACATATGTACTAGAATTTAAACCACCGTTAAAAGGATGAAAATAGAAACCTGTTACTGTTCCTCCTTGTATCAAAACTGCGAAGGCATGTCCAAGTTCATGAATCATACAGTGTAAAACAATCCCAAAAGCATATGAAAATAATAATAAAATTGATGCTTTAATGATAATATCTCTATTACCTAAATTTAATATTGAATATTTCATGATTTTTAAATTTATTTGGATGTTATACTTCGTACTTGGGTTGACTTTGAATATCGATATTCATTTTTGCTCTACAAATAGTTATTAAAGACATAGCTACAAACATAAGAGTGAATAGAAAACTTGCTCTAACAACGTTCCACTCCATAATTAGGTTTGGCTCATTATTATAAATATCTGTTAAGGCTTATGCTGAAAATAATAATCCAAATAAAGTAATAAGACCAAGTGTTAATAACAATCTTACTAATCTTTTTGAAGTATTCATTTTATTTTAATTTATTTTATTAAACGAGATTAACTTTTCTATATTTTTTAATATGCACAACGGTTGGCGGCAAGAAATCGTTGGGAATTAGGGCTTTCCTGTAAAGTTCACTGCTTAGTGTTTTGTCTTCGGGAAAGGATTTACTTTTCCATCCCAAAATATACGTCAGTCAAGTTCACGTTATTCAAAGTTTCGTGATAGTGACGATTGTAATGATATTCAACAAACTCAGCTATCCTATCCTTGAGGTTTTGGGGATTATTATACTGCTAAAGCTTAATAATTATATAATCCATGGAGTCGCTAACATATGTGGTTGATCTTTGAACCAGAGCATTTTATCCATATTTTCTTTTACATTCAAATCTGACTGACTTTCTACGAATACTCGGAATTGAATGTTTTATGCAAAATGAAACATATTAGGGAAATCTTTAAGTAATCTAACCCTCACGTTAACTTCAGATTGGTCATGACTGTATATTGTTGAATAGCTGGACACCTATCCTGATCAGAATGATCAAATTATAACTTAGTTCATGCATTTATTTTGTCGAACTTACCTTGAAAATTTACTTTAAGAATCAACTATTCTTGAATATTTGAGATTGAATAAGAAAAATGCATTTGTACCATTCTCCATTTTTCTTCTCTTTTTTCAAGAACTCCCGTCCAGCGTGTATTTTCCCAGTTAACCGACTGTTTTTCCCAATCATTAATATCATTTAGCATGCAATAATACCATGCAACTGTACCATCTGTTGACAAATTAATATGCATATCCCAAACTTTGAATTTTACGTGCTTAAAACGGGGATCAAGCCAAAATTGCTCTGCTTGTTTGAATTGAGTAATACCAATTACAATTGTGTTTTCAGGATGTACTTCTAAATAGTTTTCATCATTGGCTATAATACTGTAAAGTAGACTTGTATCTTTTTCTTTTGCCCACGCTATAGTATTTTTTATTGTTTCCTCAATAATTGCTTTTTCCAATTCAATATCGTCTGAGTTCATATTGTGTACATGCTGACAGGAATACAGAATAAAACTCATTAATAAAATTGTAATTATTTGTTTCATTAGGTTTAGCTTTTTGTGATTAAACATTTGGTGTAAACATATATATTTTTGTTTTACAATTTTTTATTCATAATGAAACACTTCCGGGAGGGTATGAAAACTTGTACAGGATTTTGCAGTGTGGCTTCCTTCAGACAAACGGTCACCCTAATCGCCCTTGCCTCTTGCTTACAGTTCCTTGTTGTCAGGTCTGTTTGGGACTTTCACCCATTAGCTAATACACGTATAAAAATTGGGCGGGTGTCATCTTCCCAAACTTGTCAGATCGTAGTTGATTTATATTTTTTGGTTTACTTATCATACAGATACTGCGCCCCGCCTTGTTTTTACACGATGTTGTGGGTTGTTGTATTTATATTAAATTATTTATCAATTCTATCAATATGTAAATTCCAAAAATAACTATGATAATCCCTGATAATAAGTCTATTCTTAAAAGTATCTTATTACTTATGAGTTTCTTTACATTGTATGATAATCCACTTAATATTAACCACCATATCGCTGAACCAATGAATACTCCAAGTACTAATAATATTGCATTATTTTTATCATGACTTGTATTTGCTAGCCCTAGCCCCGCAAAAACAGCAATAAAGAATAAAATTGTCATTGGATTTGTAATAGTTAAAATGAAGGTTGATAAATAATCTTTGAATAATCCTTTTTGAAACGATTTATCAAACTCAATTTCTCTTTTCTTTTTAATAAGTGTTTTAACACCTAAATAAAATAAAAAAAACAATCCAATAATTTGTATCCATACTGTTTGACTAATCAAAAAACCAGATATTCTAGTCAATCCCAATCCAACAATTAATCCATAGATTAAGTCTGCTGTTGCTGCTCCTAAACCAGTGATTAATCCAGAAATATAACTTTTATTTATAGTCCTATTAATACATAAAATTCCAATTGGTCCAACTGGTGCTGCAACCGAAAAACCAAGTATTAATCCTTTATATAAAAAAATTAAATTCATTTATCAATAATGTGCGTATCATATAAATACAATTACCCACAACAATCTTGGCTAAATAGTCGTGTCAGATCGATGATGGTATAATCGACCCCAAGCGATTTTTCATTGAAAAATCTGTCCATCCAACCGAAGGTAGCCAAAAGCTCTGATATTTCAAATAGCATCAATGTCTTCAAAGGATTAAACTTAATATTAAATTATTTCAGTTTAATTTGAAGGTCTACACTCACGGATTACGAAGGATTATCATTTTATTGGATTCAGATAAAGTGTTTCCAATCTGGATAGTATAAAAATATAAACCCTCATTAAGGTTCCTCCTGTAAAAATTTACTGAGTGTATACCAGAAAGTTGATATTCATTAATTAATGTTTTTATTATCCGACCATAATTATCATATATAATTAGTGTTACATGATCCGGGTCCATCAAAGTATAGATAAACTTTGTCATGTCGTGAAATGGATTAGGGTGGTTCTCAATAAAAATATCAGGGTAATCCAGATGTCCTGTTTCTTTTATTGATACAACGACTTGTCTGAGGCTATCAATAACCGATGTACTAACCCAGTAAGGATTTCTGTCTCCATTCCTTGTTGAATTAAAAAACAAAAATTGTTTGTCAGGAGAAACATATGCACTTCCTTCTTCAAATAAAGTGTTGATAGGACTTCCAAAATTTATTGCTTCAGACCAGGTATCATTTTCTAACCAAAAACTTATATATAAATCACTGATTCCATATCCTTCAGGTCGCGCTGAGCTAAAAATAAGATATTCCTCATCAGGATCTATAAAAGCATTAATATCCATATAAGATGAATTAACATGATCTCCTAGTATTTGTGGTTCCTGGTATTGTCCGTCAATGTATTCAACAGCATAAATATTACAATACTGCCCACCACCGGTAAAAAAATGTGCATACATAGTAAGGTCATTTGCTATAGATACTCTCCATCCACTTCCTAATCCAGAAGAAAATGGGACTTCAACGGGTGTAGGATCCATCCAAACATCACCAAGCCTTTCTGATACCCAAAACCCACCATTTATGCCACCTGGACGAACAGAAACAAAATACACTTTATCTCCATTATCCAAAAAGCTCATGCCGGCTGCAACATATTCTCCGGCAAAAGGAGCAATTTCAATATCAGTCCATTGATTTTTGTTCATCGTCATTTGCCTTACTCTCATTCCTGAAGGATTGGCATCTGGATAATATAAATCCAAGTAAAACTCAGTACTATCCGGAGAGAATGCCAGCGGGCCATGCCAGAACCATTCCTGATTGGATTGAATCTCGGGAGGAGCAAATAATTGAGGAATATTCCCAGGTGGGTCCTGACCAAGATATGGACCGGTAAGTTGGTTTATTTCGTCTAATTGGCTATAAGTAGGTGAAACTCCAAAAAGCACTATTGTGCATGCCGACAACAACTTATGAAATGTATTCATGACCCTAAATTTATTTTAGTTATTATTTTCTTATTTGAAAGAATATTTAATACTGGTTTAAACCTGTGCTTAATAAAATAGCCTAATATCAATTACACAACTTGCCCAGAATTATTTGTTCCATTCCAAATAATTTCATATTCCCCTTTTTGCTAAAATTTTATATCGCTGGCACCGATATTCATTCTGGTTTTATTGTTTCACTCCTTATTCGCTTCGCAATATATCCGCCGGATTACTGATTGCAGCGCGATATGACTGGTAGATGATTGTCATCAATGCAACGATTAGAGCAAGAACACTTGAAATAAAGAATATCCAGAGATTTAATCTTGTGGTGTAATGGAAAGTACTCAACCATTCGTTTATAAAATACCAGGCAATAGGCCAGGCAATAATACTGGCCAATAATATATATTTAGAAAATGATTTACATAGTAATATAATTATGTTAGCAGTGCCGGCACCAAATGCTTTTCTGATGCCTATTTCTTTAACTCTTTGACGTGTATTCAATAGTGCCAGCCCGAAAAGCCCAAAACAGGCAATGATGATGGTCAGGATGGTAAAGATCAGTAGGATGACTTGTAATTTGTGATCGGCTTTGTAATATTTGACCAGGTAATCATTAATGAAGGAATAGCTGTATTGAACATTAGGGAAATGCTCATTCCAAACTTTTTCAATATAAGTTAAAGCTTCCTTTTCTTTACTATCTTCAAACTTTACAGATATTTTGTTCATCCATCCTTCAACAAGGATAAGGGTTAAAGGTTCGAGTTTGTTTTTAAAGATTGGAAATAGAAATCTTTAACCACTCCAATGATCTGTCCTTCCAACAATGTATCTGATTGTTGGGTAAATAAATCCGAATGCCACTTTTTCCCAATTGCATCTTCCGGATTCAGATATCCAATCATTTTGGCTGCTGTTTCGTTAATAATTACCTTAAAGTTTCTATCCGTTGATTGTTTTTCACTAAAAGCCCGTCCAGCTAATATTTTTAATTTATAGGTTTTGAAAAAGTCCCAGTTCACAGCAAAAAAACGGGATATGAACATTTCATCCTGAATATCGGTTTCCCAACCCGTGTCGGAATAATCCCTCTCAGCAGGAACACTGGAAGATGAAGCCACAGAAATAATAATGGGATTTTTTAGCAAGTCCGTTTTAAAAGCCATATAATGAGTTTGAACATATTGACTTTCTACCGGTACAACCATTATATTTTCTTTATCATATCCCAGGGGTTTATTATGAAAATAATTTATTTGTTTTAGAACGATTATTGTACCTATAATCATAACAATTGAGATAGTAAATTGTAATACCACTAAGACCTGCCAAAAAGATACTTTCCTCCTGATTTTCTGAGACTTTCCCTTTAAAATCATAATGGGTTTCATAGCTGAAAGATAAAAAGCAGGGTAGATTCCTGAAAAGAATCCTGTCCCCAATACTATAACAATCAAAACTATCAAGTTCGATGGTTTCACAAATACTCCCAGTGAAAGTGATTTATCAGCCAGATTATTAAAATAGGGAAGGATAGGTTGGATTATCCCCACTGCAATAAAAAAAGAGATCAGTGAAATTAGGATGGATTCAAAGATGAATTGCTTAACTAGCTGTCCTTTGGTTGAACCTAACGTTTTTCGGATACCGACTTCCTTTGCACGGGAATTTGCAAGGGCAGTGGATAAACTCATAAAATTGAAGCTGGCTATAAGCAGAATCATAAATGAAATGACAGAAAAAATGTAAACCAATATAATATCTCCCTGTACCTCAATATCCCACTTCAAACCTGACGCCAGATGAATTTCGGTAAGCGGTCTTAAAAACAGTTTGATATTTCCTTTTTCTTTATCATTGTAACTCGATATATAAGCAGGTTGAATTTTATCAACTACCAGTTGGCCGAGTTTTTCTTCCAGTAGTTCTTTGTCACTTCCTTTATGTAGCAAAACGTAAGTATATAAATAATTACTTACCCAAGAGTTTAGTTTTTCTTCTCTATAGAAGTTCATTAAAGTTGAAAAGGAGGCAAGCATTTCAAACTGAAAATGTTTATTAAATGGAAGATCTTTTAGAACACCTGTTATTTTGTATTTTGTTATTACCCCATTCGACTCAATCGGCAATATTTTATTCATGGGATCTTCATCACCAAAGAATTTTTTAGCAGCCTTTTGCGACAGTATCAATGATCCGGGTTCAATGAGAGCTGTGTGAGGGTCTCCTTTGGTTAATGGAAAACTAAATATATTAAAAAAACTTGCATCAACATAATGCACAATCTCATTAAACCTTTTTTTATTCACTGTAACAGCAGATCGACTAAAATCAACCCTTACCATATCAATAATTTCAGGATAATCATATAATAAAGTTTTACCATAAACAGCGCCAGTAACCGGTATAAATGACCCCTGCTCTTGAATGTATCTTTCTATCCGGTATATTTCTGCGGCCTTGTCATGGAACTTGTCATAACTTAATTCATCGAAAACCCACATTGCAATGATAATAGAAGCTGACAGCCCAATGGATAGGCCTGTAATGTTAATTATGGAAAATGTTTGGTGGCGGATGATGAACCTGAGGGTAGTTTTTATATAATTTGCAAACATAATAAGTGGTTATAATTTACTTCAATTCTATTAGTGAGTTGTCAAAAGATATCTTGACAAATATCAGGTTGTAGATTTCTTATTTCATCCAAGTCTTTATTAGCAACTATCCCAAATTATACTCTAGTGTAGGTCTTCATCTCAATTTGACTTCCAGTATTCTTCATAAAAGACCTTTTTCAATTTGATTTTTTTAAATTGATTTCACTTGAGCCTAAGATGCATGTTGCTAACATAATGTCCAACAAGATTTACTCATTCATTTTCTCCTGAATTAATATGAATATTTCTCCTTTTAATTATCAAATATCCTAAAGTTATCAGCAAAGAGATCAATAGACTAAATCCACCACCACAATACAAATAGTTCACCACTAAAGAAATGATGATAACAGCTATTAGGCCAACTATTATCGGTAGGAAGAAACTTATCGCAAATGCTTTTCTATAGTTATAACCTTTACGTTTTGCTAAATATTTAGTTAAAATTGCTAAAAGGCCTATTATACCCAAACCACCGAGATGATTTGTTATAATTAATGACCAGTGATTCTGAACTAGAAAATAAGAAAACACACTTATTGCTAATAGCCCCAGAAAAAAATAAAGGGATCCCTTTCCCCACAATAAGTTTCTGATCAATTGGAGTTTTTGATTTTCATCTGTTTTAATTGTATTCATAATAAATTATTTAGATAATTATATTCTCTATTTGTTTCTCGAAATCAAGAATATCATCTTTGGTAATAAATTTGAATTTATGCCGGATGTATCAGTTTTTTGGGAAATAAGTTCTTGAACTGGTAAATGAAAGGCAAATAAATCTATTATGTTGATTGATCGAACTCTTGCTTAATCAATAGAATTTGAGTTTTGTTGAGTGTTAGTTTCTAATTTAACAAACTCGGATGTCCATTAAAAGAACCTAATCCAGGTCCAAGAGAAAAGATATAAAAGATTAATAAAATTGCACTTATTATTATCCACATTATTGATTTGTTCGGTAATACACTTTCTATCAAATTTGAATTAGATGAGGTAGGAATAATATTAACAATAAATGCCCATATAAAAAAATGAAAATATGCAAATACTGATGCAAGTAGATGATTCTGAGCTGGAGGTAAATATGCAAAGGGGCTCCATATTAGCGAAAGAGTTTGTATAATCATTAATGTTGCCACCGGAATTACAGTTATAGAAAGAAGTATTGATCGATGTTTTTTTAGTTTTGGCATAAAGCTTTTTTGCAAAAAAATGTATCCCAGAACCATTATAATTATTCCTATTATTAGTATAACAATTCCGATAGTTCCTTGAGCATCGTAAGTCTTAATAATTCCGGCGAAATCCCCACCTCCAGTAAACGGTGCAGTTACAAGGTTCATTACAATAATAATATAGCTAAAAGATGCAAATAGCCATAGAAATAAGCGCATTTGAGAATTTATCCCTTTAGCATATTTTAAAATAAACCAAGCGATTAATCCAGTAATAAAATTCAATAATACTCCTCCGCAAAGAGTAATCCTATATCCAAAAAAGCCGTTTTGGTCAATTTCAATATTCCAGTTCACATCAAAGTATGAAGTTGTCGTATTAACGGCTTTCAGGTCTAAACCTGCTAAAAGGCCAAATCCTGCATGACCAGCAATCTCATGGAACATATTGACCATTATCCATGATATAATTGATATGGCTATTAGAGTTGGAATATTTGCTTTTTTCATAAGATTATCTAATTTTATTACTTCATTTCCTTTAGAGCTAAGGCAACAGCTTTATTCAATGCTTTGTCTTCTAATATTTTAATATCTGGAATTTTGCCTGTTCCTTCGCATCCTTTTTTTGTTATTGGGTTTATTGGTCGAGCAACTGGAATCTCAAGAAAATACCTATTTCAGGAAATTTTTAGGTTTGAGTGAAATAATCCATTTTTTGATCAGTTTCTACAGAACCCAAAACTATCATCATATAGATGATTAACTATTTATTAAAAGTTTACGCCCATTATTTCAGTCACATTAAAGATAATTTATATGCCTTGTTCTCTGGATTATAGTATATCAGATCTTCCTAAAACTGTCGGGTTTTTAGGGGGACTTACATCAACAATCTGAGATTTTTATAGATTTGAGTGAATCCAATTTATAATCAGATGCGATAGAACCAATATATATTGTAGATAATAAATAATAATCTCCTTATTTTTATATTATGACCCTCTCTTCAATCATATTATAATTACAGATTCCTAGCCCACATTTCCCTAAGAAATTTTTGCTCTTGTGACGGTTCTTTATTTATCTCAAAAACGTGGTATTCCTTTCTTGGCCTTAAAATACTTGACATCTTAATTTGTTCACCATTACGTTTTACAATTATATCAAATGGTTCGCCAACCTCCATCGAATTCTTTTTATCAATAATCTCATCAATGGTTTTTGATTTTACCTTAATGTCTAATAATTCAATGACTTTATCCCTATTTTGTATTCCAATTGTTAAGGCTTCTTTTTCTACTTTTGAAACAAAAAATTGCTTATTATTCATCGTGGCAATACTAAAACCAAAACTTGTTCTATTATCCTCAAATATCTTTTTCGGAAAATAATCAATGCCTAATTTTGCATAATACTCTTTACAGGGGAGAGCTTCTGTGCCTCTTATATAATCATTAATAAACTGTTCAATTTCCGGATATGTCATTTTGACAATAATATCGAAGAATTCATTTTCAGGAAAAGGATTGTTTTTTCCATAAGTTTCACTTAAATCAAGAAAAACCTCTCTTAGGCCTCTGGTTCCATTTGATAATTCCAATAACCTTATGTCTAGGAGTGATGCGACTACTGCTCCCCGTTGGTAAAAATTACCAAATTGATCTCTGACTTCCTTTTCATAAACGTCCAAACTCATCTGGCTTAAACTTATTTTCTGACTATATTCATCATTATTTCTTAGTTTTTGTGATATTATTGACAAGTAATCCTCGATAGTTATTAAACCCGAAGTTAACTGCATTTTATCTGAAACCCATTCTGTGAACCCTTCATACAGCCATATATGTTCTGAAGCTTTTGGAATTGCAAAATTATACCTATGAATAACCTCGCTATGCAGATTTAGTGGTGTTAGTATATGCATAAATTCATGTGCCATTGTACTTTTTATTCCAGAGATATTTTCGATAGTTCCAACAAGAATGTATAACGAACTATAGGAATGTTCAAGAGCTCCATAATATGGTTGTTTTGTTAGTTTATCAAATGTCTTGTAATCTAATAACACCATAAGAAATTTATAATACTCAACCGGAGAATAATTAATAAATTTGCCTGCAGCCAGTAATACTTCTTCTGCGTATTTTAATATTGTATCAGCTGTTAGTAATGAAATATCCGGGGTATATAGAAAAACTTCAACGTCAATATTATTGATTTTTGTCCTGGCTTTTGTTAATTTACCAAGAAGTACTGGTGAATCAGCAAGTCTATCATAGGTTTCAGCATGATAAAAACCATTTTTATCAATATCCATTGCTGTTCCGAGAATCCAATCGGTCGGATAATTAAACTTAACAGAAACAGGATTTGATTGAAGTTTCTCAAAATATCCCAATACTCCGAAAGTATTTAATACAATAAAGTCTTTCTGAATTCCAGTTCCACTCATTGGTGTTATTAAGTGATCTTTTATTTTAGAATCATAAGAATCTTCAATTGTATATACAACTTTAGCTAATTTCTCTGTATTATCAATTTTCCATTGATTAATGGATATTTGTTTGGTTTCTAAAACATTACTATTCTTGTCAAATGCCATAAATGATTTTACAAATCTGCCGAAGTCAAGGATTTCATATGTACCAGGAGCTGTGGCCGAGAAATTATAGATATTATTTTCTGGCAAAATATTTTTTGTTAACACAGTAACATAAAATAGATCATCTTTCTGATTAACATCAATAGTATATATAATTTCAGGTACCAGTTGATGGTCATCAATTGATTGTGCAGAAAAACTGATACTATAGATCAAAGTAATAGTAAGAAATAGTATTTTCATGATTAGATTTTTTAGTATTTTATTTGTATGATTTTAGATGAAATAGTTAAACACTTCCCTAAGGTTAATATCTTAATTAGGACCTTTGATTTGTAACCAAGTAATCAATCTACATTAACACCATTTTTTTTACTACAACTCTTTTAAAGCCAAGGCAACAGCTTTATCCAATGCTTTGTCTTCGGATATTTTAATATCTGGAATTATGCCTGTACCTTCCCATCCCTTTTTTGTTATTGGATTTATTGGTCGAGCAACTGGAATCTCCAGAAAAATACCGAGCTCGGAGAATTTATAGGTTTCTACCCAATGCCCAGCTCCCCTTGTGTGCTCACCAACAATTGTTGCTCTATTGTAATTCTTCATAAGATTGGTAAAAGATTCTGCGGCAGATGCTGTGTTGGTACTTGTTAAAATATACAGTTTCTGATTTACAAGAAGTTTTCCAGGAATACTTGGGTCGGTCCAATCAGTCGCTAATGAATCTGCTTCTCTAAAATACAGAGAGTTCATTTGTACTTTATTCTCAAAGAAATGACTTGATATGAATCGAACCATATTCCCATTTCCTCCATGATTCTGCCGGAGATCTAAAATAATTGCATCACTATTCGATAATTTATTCATATATGCAGCAGCTGTATCTCTACCATATTTTACATCAACAAAACCATCTAATTTTAAGTAAGCTACATTCCCTTCTAGCAATTCATACTTTGTAAACCCAAAATTACTTTTATGCAACTCATTAATCTTTTCCTGATCCGATACATTACTATTTTTAACAGGAAGGTTTTCCATAATGTCTATCCATATGTGCCTGTCATTTGAGACTGAACGAAAATCTATCTTGATCTGTTTTACAAATTCATATAGGTTAGTAAAGCTGTCATACTCACCTGACTTAAATTTGATATTAACCTTTTTCTCCATTTCAAGAACTTGATCAGGATATACATAGTGAGTTCTGAACGCCGTTATACATGTTTCGATTATACATTCCATTTCACCTTTGCCTAAAACCTTATCCTGACTTCTACAAGTAAGAAATGAGAATAGAAATAATAAGACAAATAATTCTTTAATGATGATAGACATATTAAGTTTTAATATTGATATGGCTATTAATTTTGATTTTTTGATTTTTTTCATTCTTTTTCCTATTTTCATGTGATTTATCATGACCTTTTATAGATTCGTTAGTAGAAAACTTTATCCCTATTTTAGCATTTCATATCACCTCTCTCAGCTAAGTCATACTCAATTTTTAGGATGTTTTTTTTAGTAAGATGATTATCACTTCTTCTTCTAAGTTTAGTTGCGATAAGAGATCTGGCCTAATATAAATTAACTCTGATGGGGACTTTCCCATTGTCTTTGATTCATTTTAACGCACCCTCTGAAAGCAATAAATCAAATACTTTTTTACGGCCATATTGCGCCGCAATATGCAACGCAGTTTGACCTTGCAAAGTTTTTACTTCAATATCTACATTAAGTTCAATTAAAATCTTCACGACATTCAAGCAACCTCTTTTTGCTGCTACTTGCAGAGCAGTAACCCCCCATCATATTCTGTACATTCACTTATGCCCCGCTACCGACCAGTGCATTAACTATAATAGGATGATCACAATGAGCTGCCCAATGTAAAGCAGTACCTCCGTGTTTTTCTTTCATATTTACATCTGCTCCAAAGTCAATCAGAAACAAGCTGATATTATCCTTGCCTCAAATTCCAGCCCAGTGTAAGGGGCCCTTCAAAAAACTCGATAACATCACCTTCTTTGTGAAACAATCTCGAAGGAAATATTCCGAGTAATAATATCATTTATCGCTTGAATTACATTCTCGTTCATAACATAAGGTTCTTGATCAAAAGAGATAAAAGAGAATACAGATCTAAGGTTTAATACCTGGAAATATTCTCTGCAATTTATTTTAACAAATAAATAGTTAGGGAACATTGGTTCCTCTATGTCTTTCAATCTATCGGACCATCTTTTCCTTGTATGTTTCAGAGGTAAGAATGTTTGGATTCCTTGCCCTGACAACTCCTGACATACACTTTTCTCATGACGGCTTCTAACATATAATGTGTACCACTTATAATTCTTATTCATATTATGGATCTCTACAGCTTCGCCCCGCCACTCACAATCATCTCCACAAAAATATTCTTGGTAGTCAAAATAAGTGCAGTAGCAAACTCAACAAAATAAGCTATAACCAACATTAAAAAATTGTAAAAAAGTAAAAATCAGTTTGGAGAATAATAACTTGTATGTTGACGTATTATTCGCTCTTGTGAATGTTTTTTTGGTCTTCAACCTAACTCGGACACTAACTTAAAAAGTTAAAGTGGGATTTATTAACTTATAACATTAAAATGCCTGATCATGGCCCTCCAAAACTATACGGATTTTTTCTTTGGAATGAATTGTAGAACTTCACAACGGGCATATATCCGTTGAGAGAAGATTGAATGAAAGAATTGTGTTTACGATCACATTACATTTATAACAGGGAATCAATTTACTTTCACAAAAACTACACGAAGAAATCATAAAATTTTAGTGAAAAACAAAAAACAGTGAAAATCATAGTCATTTTTACAATGTGATTTCTTAATTAGCTGATTTTCTATTATATCACAAATGGGTTCAAGTCCTGGTGGGACCAGACCAAAGTATCTCTCGATTTTACGATTTTTTCCTTGATGAAATAAACTCTTCCAATTCTTTTTTAGACACCCTGCGTCCCTTTTTTCCTAATTGATATGCTTGTAATTTCCCCTCATCTATAAGGTTATATACTTGTTGTCTGGACACACGGATGATTTTAGAAACTTCAATAACACTCAATAAATCCTTATCAATCTTAATAATCTTGTCTTTTTCCTCAGGTGATATATTTTCTTTCTTTAATTCTATCAATCTCTTATATACAAATGAATTTACTTTTGATGATAATAAAGAAATATAGTCCCTCAGGAATAATAATTCCTTTACGGGGTCATTCTTTGATGATACTTCGGACTTTACCTCCACATATTTTTTAATCTCTTGATCCGAAATCTTACCACTCTGTAATTCATCCAAAATTATTCCTAATGAAAAAATAGAAGATGGATCTTCTTCCCAATCTTCTTCATCAAATGGGTCTTTATACTTTTTATCTGCCATAACGCTATCACTTTACATCAATTTGTAAAGTAAAGGTAAGAAAAATGTAAAGGAATGGGGTAAGGTGTTCGTATGGTGTTCATGAAAATCGAAAACCCTTGTTAAACAAGGGTTTTCGATGTATAAGGGTCGGAGTGGTGAGACTCGAACTCACGACCTCTAGTCCCCCAGACTAGCGGGTTTCCGAGCACCCTGATTTTCCTGGTGTACAGTTTGGGTAACAATTATTAAATATTAAAGATATAATTTCTATTTATTTCATTTTAGAGGATCCCCTCATCAGCAAATGAAAAATAATCTTCAGTTGTGAGGATAATGTGATCGAGTACCGCAACATCAAGCAACTTTGCAGCTGACTTTACCTTCTTCGTCAATCTTCTGTCAGACTCACTTGGGTGCTTGTTCCCTGAAGGGTGGCTATGCGACAAAATGATATTGACCGCATTTGCCTTGAGCGCTACCTGAAAAATGACCTTGGGGTCTACCAGGCATCCTGAGATTCCTCCGGTACAGATATGCGAATACCCCAGGACCTTATTAGCTCTGTTGAGGCATAGTAAAACAAACTCCTCGATATGTTCTATACGGTCGCTCCACTCGGAACGAAGGATGGCAGCAGCGTCTTTAGAACAGGATACCGTGGGCATCTCGCTGTACTTTTTCCTGTTTGAATACCTGATTTTAATCTCCGACATTCTTGAGTCAGTTAACTTTTTTTCTTTAGTTTTTTCCATATCACTTGGGGATTAAATAAGGAAACAGCCCTCAAACGAGAGCTGTCCCTTTGGTTATTGATGTGTTATGCGTACCGGGGGTTCCCGATTCGCAAGTCCGGGGTAGGGTGAATTCAAGATATGGTTGTCGTGTAAGCACATTGGGTGAGAAATTTTTTTGTGGTAAATTTTTGTCGTACCTTTACTGTAATAGAGAATTTGTTGACCTATGCGACTTCGTTATACTATAGTGCTTATTCTGTTTTTGTTAGGCTTTACTACAGTTGTATCTCAACCTTGCCTCCCCGATGGCATCACCTTTACTACACAATCACAGATAGACAGCTTCCCTAACAATTATCCGAATTGTACAGAAATAGAGGGTTCTCTCATTGTCAAGGGCAATTGGAGTGATATAGTAAGCCTTGATAGTTTAAGTTCAGTTGTTTCAATTGGAGGGAGTCTTGAAATTACGTGGAACGAAGACCTTACTGACCTTTCTGGATTAGATAATATTACAATTATAGGTGGGAGTCTAAATATTAGTGATAATGAATATCTGACCAGCTTATCGGCATTACAGAACCTTGTGTCCATTGGGGGAGACCTCATAGTTGAATATAATTCTGCTTTAACCACTTTATCTGGGCTTGAAAACATTAATAGCGAATCAATTAACAATCTAATAATTTATTTTAATTACTCCCTATCCAACTGTCAAGCAGTTAACCTATGTGATTACTTGTCAAATCCTAATGGGTTTGTTCGTATTTTATCAAATGGCTCGGGATGTTTTGACGCCCCTGAAATGGCAGACAGTTGCGGCATTATTCTCCCGTGTTTGCCTTATGGGGAATATAGGTTATATTGGCAGCACCAAGTAGATAGCTTTGCAACAGATTACCCCGAATGTAATGATTTGAACGGAGTAGTAGAAATTGGACAATGGGTTTCTGACCTGAGCGGATTATCGAATATCCAATCAATCAACGGAGGTTTGCAAATACGATATTGTCACATACTTCCTGGTTTACAAGGATTAGAAAATCTTGAACATATTGAGGATAGCCTACTGATATTTGATAATGAATATATCTTGGATTTGAATGGATTAAATGGATTGAATTCCGTTAATGGAGGAGTTAAAATAGCTAATAATGACGCTATAACAAGTCTTATCGGTCTTGACTCATTGCATACGATTGGTGGTAATCTGGAAATTGAAGAGAATCATTATCTGTCTACTTTGGATGGAATTGATAATATTGAACCTGGAACTATTGAAAACCTTACCATTGTAGATAATTGGTTTTTAACCAAATGTAATGTTCACAGCATTTGTGATTATCTGGTATCGCCAAATGGAACAGTTGAAATCGCTGACAATAAACCTGGATGCAACAGCCAGGAGGAGGTGGAAGAGGCATGTACAGTAGGTATTACTGAACAGCTCTCAGCCACTCAGCTATCAATCTACCCCAACCCTACTTCCTCAGCAATCACTATCTCGGCGGAGCAGGGAATCATTGATGAAGTCAGCATCTACAACAAACTTGGTCAAAGGGTCATTCATGAAATGAAGCCTCACAATACCATTAATATTTCTGGGCTTCCCCATGGCTTGTATATCGTTGAAGTTGTATTGAACGGACATCGGGTCAGGGAGAAGTTGATAGTGCAGTAGAGGAGTCTATATTCATGTTTGCGGCACCGTTGTCGCACTTCCCGAGTGTATAGCGAATAATCACCCTCCTCATCCCCTGGTCAAGAGGTATATGGGGAATCTTCTGCCTGGACCGGAAGCGAGAGGGGATCTTTCAGGGTAATTATTTAGATTTGTGGGCAAATAGATTACCTTTCTTCCCACACTTAGTAGTGAGTTTTTCTTAAAGATATGTATGACTAAGTGTGGCATATAAGCTAAAAACTATAAACAGAAAACAGATTAGATAAATGGGAAATAAACTTAAGCCAGATCAGAAACTTTCAGAAATAATTGACTTTTTGCCGAACGGTATATTTGACAAGAAGTATCCAGGTATTGGAGCTACAACAGTTGAACTTAAATCCAAACGGAATTCGATTTTAGTTGTACCAACGAAAGCATTGGCGTATGGCAAATCTTCAGTACCCGAAAATGCCTTATATGTAGGTAGCAACTTCAAAGAAAAGGTTTCTCCTTCAGCTTTAGATATTCAAAATTATCATAATGACAGTGATGTAGAATTTAAGAAAATAATTGTTGTGGCAGATAGTTTTCCAAAGGTAATCCAGGCAATTGGAGATTCGGTTTACAAGAATTATTTTCTGATGGTTGATGAAATTGACACATTCCAATCTGATTCTACTTTCAGATCTTCAATGGAGTTATGTATTGATTATTATTTCAATTTCAAAAACAGATGTGTTGTTTCAGCAACAGTAATCCCATTTTCAAATAAGGAGTTTGCTGCTGAGACTGTTAATACAGTTGAGATAGATGAAGATGTAAGAACTGAACTATGGGTTGTCCAGACGAATAATGCTCACAAATATATATTAGAAGAAATAGTAACTATCATTGAGGAGCATGACGGTAAGATATTAATCGCTCATGCTTCTATCACTAATATTATAAGTCTAATTGAGCGGCTTCCAACAGAATATAAAAGGAAAGTATCCATTTTATGTGGAGAAGGTTCAAAGGATGAAGTGAGTGATTATTTTGGCACTTTAAATGACCAGAACATGCTCCCAAAACAAATAAATTTTATTACATCAGCTTATTTTTCAGGAATAGACATTGATGAAAAGTTTCACAGTATAATTTGGTCAGAATATTTTCCGATGCATGCTCTTCTGACAGCTACTCAAATATTACAAATTCATGGTAGGTGCAGAAGAAATTTAATTTCTGAAACCCTGGTTATGCCAAATGAGACTCAGGAGGAAATCGACGTAGACAAATTAAAGAAAGAACTTCAAGATACCGGAAATAGAATTATAGAAGCTGATAAATGCATAGAAAACATCCTAGATATTGATAATGATATCATAAAATTCGAGAGGAATCAATTAAGAGAGCAAGTAGCCAAAAATAGTAATACAGAATATACTATACTCGTAAGAAATAATAAAGATGGTATGCTAGTACTTGCAACATTTAATATTGATATAGCGTCTCACAGAGCAAGTAATTGGAATGATTTGTATACTGATGCAGAGAAGCTGAAAGACACATTAGAAAAGGATTTTATTGTAAAAAAAATTGATACAAAATTATATGGTGAACAGAGTTTCACAAATGACCAGGAAAGAGTAAATAACCGAAATACTATACTACAGAAAGCTATTAAGAATATTAAACTAAACAAGTCAGATATTGATGGTTTAGTTAAGGCTGCGGTAGGGTATGAGCGAAAAATTTATGAAAACTATATAATACTACGAAAATACCTTTCATTTGACGATGTAATAAATGTGCTAAAGAATAATCTACAAGACACCCGTGATGACCGCAAGCTAAAAAGTATAAAACTTTCAGCATATGTTCTTTTCGATCCCAAGGCTAAGGGGTATTTTAAACAATTAAAGTCTTTATTTGGTATAGGTTCAGAACTTACCCGTAAAGAAATTTTTGATGGTGCTTCAAAGCTTAATAACAGTCCTTTTGCAGGTCAGTTTGAATTACAATATAATTTAACAGAAAAATCAGTAATCAAATACATAAACCAATTCTTAGAAACGAAAAAAACCTATAAAAAAAGGGATGGAGTAAGGCTTTTTAGAATAGTAAACCATAATCCCTTTAAGCTGGAGAAAAAGAGTAAACAAGATAAAGACGACAATACTAACCATTATAGTATTGATCCGGATGTACATGGGGTATAGAGGCAACCATCACTTAGTGCAACTTTATATAAGGGAAATAATACACTAAGTATTGGAAATGCCGTTCTCAATATACGAATTAGTATAGTCCATTATGAATATTTTGTCTAGAATCTCCTAATAATACTTTGAAATTTGTAAATATTGGTGTTCAACCTGTTAGTTTTGTCATTTCGGTGATATTTAATTCCTATATTTTGTATATAGATTTAATGCAGTTATCGAATAAAAAGTTTATATAATAATAGGTAGATATCTCTTTAGCCTTTATTGTATAGTTAATTCTTACGATAACAGGTATCCTCTAGCGCACTTGCATATGATCATATAAAACTTACTTATTCCGAATATCATGGTTATATATCTAATTCTACAACATACGGTACTAAGAATTCCAAATTAAAATAGAAAGCAGGGTATAAACCCTGCTTCATTATTATTGGAAAACTCATGCTTCGCCAGGTTGACAGCATTTTTCCTTTCCAGCTTTGATATATGCCATTAAAGCGATTTGACTATCAGGTCCCAAACTTATTCATAATCTGCTCCATGTCTTTACTGATCTTCGAATCCAGCACCTTGGCATAAATCTGTGTGGTTTTGAGATCAGTATGCCCCAGCATCCGGCTAACCGTTTCAATTGGGACACCATTCAATAAGGTCACCGTTGTTGCAAAGGTGTGTCTGGCAGTATGACAGGACACTTGCTTTGGAATCTTGCATAGCTTCATAATGTCCTTGATATAATCATTCATCTTCTGGTTGCTCAGAACCGGGAACACCTTCTCCCTATCCTCATCAAAATATTTTTCAACCAGTTTGGCAGCTTTTGGCAGCAAGGGAACGGCAAACCTCACTTTTGATTTAATCCTGTAACCAAGTATCCATAAATTCCCATCTATCCCCCTGGATATCTTGTCGCTGGTCAGATTATTCATATCAACATATGCCAGCCCGGTATAGCACATGAAAAGGAACATATCACGGACCCGGTCAAGTTTTTGGTTTATAAGCATCTTGTCTTCAATTATGGCAAGTTCCTCCTGCTTTAGATAAACCCTCTCCGGATTTATGATCGTGATCTTGAAGTTTCGGAATGGATCTTTTAATATCCAATCGTTGTCCAATGCCAGCTTAATAATTTTCTTAAGCCGCACCAGATTCTTCATTGATCCGTTCGGTGCATTACCAATTTTGATCCTCATGTAACGATCAAAATCAGAAAGAAACTTGTGATCTACTCTCTGTATCGGAATGTCTTGCAAATGATATTCGCTTTTGAGGAAGCTTTCCAGATGCCGGTATGTCAACCTGTAATTTTTATGTGATCCCTCGCTGAAATCAATCCCAATACGTGAACGCATTTCATCATTGTGATCCTGGAAGACCTCGAGCAACATATATTCCTTATCATAATCGCCCTGGAGCAACCTTATTATGTTCCTGGGGCTTGCATCCTCCTTTTCGCTTATAAGCCGTTTATGGGCTTCTATAGTGCGTATCCTGAGTTCATCGATGTGGTCGTTGATAATATCATGCATGGATCTCCCACGCTTGACATAACCTCTTTTCACATCCCAGTCCTCCGGGCTTACATAGTGATTGATCGACATCCGTGTAGAGAGCTTTTTGGAGGAGATCTTCATGTAGACCGGGGCTTTACCCTCTTTCAGCCTGTCTCTCCTCAGGTAGAAACTTACCTGGAATCTTGTTCGTGTCATGGCAACTCGTTTTTAGGTTAGTAAATCGAGTTACCCAAACCATGGTGTACACTTTGGTGTACAGAAATGAAATATTCGCCAAAAAAATAAAGCCTGACTATCATATTACAAGATAATCAGGCTACTTTGTCGGAGTGGTGAGACTCGAACTCACGACCTCTAGTCCCCCAGACTAGCACGCTAACCAACTGCGCCACACCCCGGATATTGTAAATTCCATACTCCAAAAGAACGATTTCCGATTGTCACCCTGAGCATCTCGACTTCCATCGGCTGACAAAGGCTTGCCGACGGTGCTGCGCTCAGCTCAGGCTTCGTCGCAGGGTTACAATAAAACTTAAAACTGATTTTTGGATCGCAAAGGTAGGAAAATTTGCAGATAAATAAAAAAGGAATACAATTTTTAAAAACCCTAAAATCCCACTTCCATCTACTCTTCGTATAATCCTATTAATCAAGTATATAGTCAATATAAAAAAATAGCTATTCTGGATCGATGAAACATGCATATTATTTTTTAATTGCCCCATTGGGAGTACAATGGATGATTGCAGTTTTATTCTTGACTTTCGTATTAAATTTATTATATATTTGCCGCATCAACTCTAATTGCCTATGGTAGATTAAAAAATACCTCGGAGAGCCACTGTCATTTTTGGAAAATGGTAGAGGCACAGAAGGATTGTTCCCGACAATCCTAATATTGTTGATTTATAATGTTCCCTTTAATTTCATTTTTACGATTCCATATCTCAGGATATTAGTTGGATGTCTTATGCTAGTGTGAAGGTTTCATCTGTTAGCGAATACCTGTAACTCGTGTTGTATGAAAGACTTTCTATATGCAACATCCATATGCAGATAATATAATTACAGATTAAAAGAAATATTAATGAAAAATACCTATTTTGACTTAATTGAACAAAGTTTTTACTTCCCTCAGGAAGGATTTGATTTGCAGAATGGCAATCTTATCTTTTCATGGTATTTCATTAAAATACCTGATTGAAAAACACGGTACTCCCTTTAGATTCATTTATTTACCCAAGATTGGATCCCAGATAAAGAAAACCCGCAATCTTTTCAACCGTGCAATAAAAAGTAATGACTACAAGGGAAATATTTTTTTGCTATTGTACAAAATGTAACCATTTTTATCATGTTATCCAGGAAGCATTAAAACATAATGTAAATCTTGAAACATCATCAGCATTTGATATAGATCTGATATTTAAACTGTTTGAAAACAAGAAAATAGATAAAAAAAGAATTATTGTTCATAATGGGTACAAGACAGATGAATATCTACAGAAGATAATTGAGCTTCAGGAATGCCGGATTTAAAAATTCGATAATTATCCTGGATAGCATAAGTGAATTTGATAGACTAATGCTATAATCCCAACACGAAAGTTAAAGATTGGTCTGCGAATGGCAATAAATGAGGAAGCTCAATCTGCCTATTATACTTCCCGCCTTGGCATTGCTCCTGATGAGATTATTCAGTTCTTTAAAAAGAACATCCGGGACAATGATAATGTTGAATTGAAAATGCTGCACTTTTTTGTTGATTCAGGGATTAAAGACACACTATATTTCTGGGGAGAATTCCATAAAGCCCTTAAACTATACATTGAACTAAAAAAGGAAAGCGATAAACTGGACTCATTTAATCTTGGCGGTGGGTTTCCAATTCGCAATCATCTGGGATTTGAGTATAATTATGAGTATATGATAAATGAGATTATCAAAAATATTAAAGATGCATGCAGAAATGAGAATATACCTGATCCTGATATTTATACAGAATTTGGTAGGTATACCGTAGGTGAATCAGGAGCAATAATATTTGAAGTCTTAGAACAGAAACAACAAAATGATACTGAAACCTGGTATATTATTAATAATAGCCTGATGAATACGATTCCTGATGCATGGTCGATTCATGAGAAATTTATTTTGCTACCAGTCAATAAATGGAACAATGAATATGGAAGAGTAAATATTGGTGGTATCAGTTGTGACCATTCGGATTATTATAATTCTGAAGACTTAAACCAGGAAGTCTTCTGCCCAAGATTACTCGATAATGACAAAGAGCCCCTTTATATAGGTTTCTTTCATACCGGAGCTTACCAGGATTCAATCAGTGGTTATGGAGGGATTAAGCATTGCCTGATCCCTTCTCCAAAGCATGTAATCATCGACAGAGATGAAAGAGGAAATATTATTGACTATGTTTATCGCGAAGAACAATCTGTGAATGAAATGTTTAACATTTTAGGATATAATAGAGACATGAAAACATTTGCAGGAATAAGTGAGCAATTCTGCAAGGTATCGAAAATGCCTCAATATTACTGCAATCCATTCCATATGATGGAACAAGCTACCTGGGGTAAAGGGAGCTGATAAAGGATTTGATGCTTTTATTGAAGCTATCTGAAAATATGGAGCTATACGATATTGATACTGACTCTGAAGTGTATTTAAAAGGGATTCATATCTTACCTGAAGATATTGGAAGATGCATAGTCCCGAATCTGTTTTCAGAACTGTATACCTTAAAACGAAGGAATTATTGAATAGTAATAAATTTCTAACATTTTTCGGAGGAGAACATTCAATAAGCATCGGAATTATTAAAGCATTTTATGAAAAATACCCTGATCTCACTGTATTACAGCTTGATGCACATGCAGACCTGAGGAAGTCATATCTGGGCTCACCTTACAATCATGCTTGTGCATATGCATGATGCATCTCTGAACACAAACCTGATCCAGGTTGGGATACGAAGCATGGATGAATGGGAATTACAATATTTGAAAGAAGAAAAATGTTTCTTTGCTCATGATATTGCAGATGAGAGACATTGGATAGATCAGTCGATTGATTTAATGACTGACAATGTATATATCACTATCGATCTGGATGTATTCGACCCTTCAATCATGCCATCAACAGGCACTCCTGAACCAGGAGGACTTGGATTGGTATACTGTAATCAATTATTTACGAGAGGTTTTTAAGACAAAGAACGTTGTTGGTTTTGATATAGTCGAATTATCCCCAATTGATCAATTGAAGGCTCCCAATTTTCTGGCGGCAAAACTATATTACAAATTACTTTCATATAAATTTGAAAATGAACAATAAAGGATATGTCAAAAGCTTTATGCTTGAACATTTCAAGCATTTTAATGCAGCAGCCTTGATCGATGCGGCAAAAGCATATGAAGAAGAATTAAATCAAGGCAACAAAATGATGATTACCCTTGCTGGTGCAATGAGTACTGCTGAATTAGGAAAATCGCTTGCAGAAATGATCCGGCAGGATAAAGTTCATATTATTTCATGTACAGGAGCAAATCTTGAAGAAGATCTGATGAATCTTGTGGCACACTCCCATTATAAACGAATTCCTGCGATATCGGGATCTTACTCCTCAAGAGGAATGGGAATTACTTGAAAAGGGTCTGAACAGGGTAACCGATACCTGCATCCCCGAAGAAGAAGCATTCCGAAGACTTCAAAAGCAATCTATCAAGTTATGGAAAGAAGCTGATGGATAAGGAAGCAGGTATTTCCCACATGAATATATGTATAAGCTCTTCTTTCCGGCGCACTGGAAGGTATTATGAGATAGATCCGCAAGATAGCTGGGTATTAGCTGCAGCTGAGAAAGACTTGCCAATTGTTGTTCCTGGATGGGAAGATTCTACCATGGGAAATATTTTTGCTTCGTATTGCATTAAAGGGGATCTGCAAACCTCCACTGTTAAATCAGGAATTGAGTATATGACATACCTAGCAGAATGGTATACAGAAAATACCAAGACGAATATGATTGGTTTCTTCCAGATAGGTGGTGGAATTGCAGGAGATTTCCCCATATGTGTTGTTCCTATGTTATACCAGGATCTTAACAGGACAAATACACCTTTCTGGAATTACTTTTGCCAGATTTCAGATTCTACTACAAGCTATGGATCATATTCCGGAGCAGTACCAAATGAAAAGATCACCTGGGGGAAACTCGGAATAAATACTCCAAAATTTATCATTGAATCAGATGCAACAATAGTGGTTCCATTAATATTTGCCTATATACTTAATCGCTAGTTTAAAATCTAAAACAATGGAAAACGATAAATTAAGAGTCATCATGGATTATAAGAAATTAAGCCGTGATCTGAAAGAAAAAATACAAATAGCCTACTCCACAGGATTTGGGGCCTCAATGGTCAGTTTCAAAAACAATAAAGGACAAAAAGTTATTGCCCTGAGATTCGAAACAGATGATAAAATCTATCTACTACGAATGACCGATGAAATGGCTAGGGGGCTGATGGAAAATGACCTTGAAAATACTGACTATGTCTATGAATGCGGTGTCGCATTGGCAAACGAAGAGGATGATATTGACACGAGTACTTATTAAGAAGTGAATATTTAGAAGAAACAGAAGGTTTTTGGCTCAGGAAAATACAATCCTGCAATCCTGGGCAATTTATTATATACAATTCCAGCTTAGGTAACAAGGTGAATAAACTAAGATGAAAAATATAGAAAACATAGAACTTAAATATTTAAGCTTAGAGATTATCAAGAGCTTAAAGAAATGATGATCGAATCATATACAAATATGCCTGGGTCATACTGGAAAGAAGACCATATAAGCACTTTGATTGATATGTTCCCTGATGGCCAGGTTGTTATCATTGTAAATGAAGAAATTGCTGGATGTGCTTTATCAATAATCGTCAGTGAGGATGATTTTGAATCTCTTCCACATACAAGGAAATAACAGGAAATTATACTTTTAGCACACATACAGCAGATGGTGATGTACTTATACGGTATCGATGTCTTCATAAAGCCAGAATACCGGGGTTTGAGACTGGGACGAAGGCTCTACGATTATAGGAAAGAACTTTGCGAACGATTGAATTTAAAAGGTATTGCATTTGGTGGCCGGATTCCAAACTATCACAGCTATTCAGATTCTTTAAGCCCAAAAGAGTACATAAACAAAGTAAGAACAAAAGAAATTAATGATCCGGTCCTGAACTTCCAGATATCAAATGATTTTCACCCGGTTAAGATATTGAAAGGATATCTTGACGGAGATAAGGCTTCAAATGAATATGCTGTATTGCTTGAATGGAATAATATTTACTACGAAAAGCCCAGCAAGAAACCCGTAGTATTTAAGAAAGTAGTTAGAATTGGACTGATCCAGTGGCAGATGAGGCCATACAAAAATCTTGATGAATTGATGCAGCAGGCTGAATTCTTTATTGATGCCGTTTCAGGTTATAGGTGTGACTTTGCGCTTTTCCCTGAATTCTTCAATGCTCCCTTGATGGCAGAAAATAATCATCTTTCAGAACCTGAGGCAATCAGGGAATTGGCTAATCATACGAAAAAGATCGTATCCCAATTTTCGGAACTGGCTATTTCATACAACATTAATATCATCACCGGAAGCATGCCGGAAGTAGATAACAATCGCTTGTTTAATGCTGGGTTTTTATGTAGACGGGATGGGACAAGTGAAAGGTATGAAAAGCTTCATATAACACCTGATGAAGCTAAAGTTTGGGGTATGCAAGGGGGAAATCAACTCAAAGCCTTTGAAACGGACTGCGGGAAGATCGGCATTTTAATATGCTATGATTCCGAGTTTCCCGAATTGAGCAGATTACTTGCCGATGAAGGAATGGATATATTGTTTGTCCCATTCTTAACAGATACACAGAATGGATATTCCAGGGTGCGCAACTGTTCTCAGGCCAGGGCAATTGAGAATGAATGCTATGTTGCTATTGCAGGCTGTGTCGGTAATCTCCCCAAAGTGCATAATATGGATATTCAATATGCACAATCAATGGTATTTACTCCTTGCGATTTTGCTTTCCCGGCAAATGGTATTAAAGCGGAAGCAACACCAAATACTGAAATGATACTTATTGCTGATGTGGATATCGGTCTGTTACGGGAGTTACACCAATTTGGAAGTGTCAGAAATATGAGAGACAGGCGAAAAGACTTGTTTGAATTAAAAAAAATGAATTAAACATTATAGCACCTTCTTGTATTTAACACAAGATAGATTATCGCATAATTTTTGTCAGATCAATACACTCAATATGTCGAATTATAAAAAGAATAAATTTCCCATCAACCTGAACCTGAATATCAGAGGTCTGGAGCCCTCTGCAACTCTTGCAATCAATGAAAAATGCCGACAACTTCTCATGGAAGATAAGGAGGTGTTCAGACTAGGTCTTGGACAGTCACCATTTCCGGTACCCGATGAAGTGACCGAAGCTCTTCGCAGGAACGCGCATCAGAAGGACTACCTTCCTGTTTCAGGCTTGATGGATCTAAGGGAATCTATTGCGAGATTCAACCTGAAAACACATAAGGTTGATGACAGGTCAGAAGATATCATTATAGGCCCGGGATCCAAGGAACTAATTTTTATTCTTCAACTTGTATATTATGGAGATCTGATTATTCCAACACCCAGTTGGGTATCCTATGCTCCCCAGGCAAAAATAATTGGCAGAAATGTTTATTGGGTGCCAACTTCCAAAGATAATGACCTCAGGTTAAGCCCTGATATGTTAGAGGAGATTTGTAAAAAGGATCCTGATAAACCCAGGATAGCAATTTTAAATTATCCTTCAAATCCAACAGGCGTTACATATCCAATAGAGCGTCTTAAAAAGCTGGCAGAGGTTGCAAGGAAATATAAAGTTATTCTGGTTTCAGATGAGATATATGGACTTTTAAACCATAAGAACCAACATGTATCAGTGGCGAGATATTATCCTGAAGGAACAATTATTAGTAATGGATTAAGTAAGTGGTGTGGTGCCGGTGGTTGGCGATTAGGATTTTTCTCTTTCCCTTCCGGCCTGAAATGGTTACGTGATGCAATGGCAGTTGTGGCAAGTGAAACCTTTACTGCCACATCTGCACCAATACAATATGCTGCAATCACAGCTTTTGACGGAGGTGCTTTTCTTGATAATTATCTAATGAGGGCGCGCATTATTTTAAAGGCAATTCTTAGATATATAATGCTTCGATTTGACCAGCTACATGTCAGTTACCCAAATCCTCAGGGGGGTTTTTATATTTTTCCCAATTTCGAATACTATAAAGACCAACTTCACAAAAAGGAAATCTATACAGGGCGTGCCCTATGTGAAAATTTACTAAAAGATACTGGGGTAGCCATGCTGCCAGGAGAGGATTTTGGCCGCCCGGAGAAAGAATACTCGGCAAGAATTGCATATGTTGACTTCGACGGTGCAGCAACGATGCGTAATTCCGGCATTCTTATCGAAAGATATAAAGACATTAACGAAGAATTCGTTCTGAATAATTGTCCGAAAATTGTTCAAGCCATTGAACGATTAGGTAATTGGCTACAAAGCCTTTAAATACGATTGAGATGTTACTAATATGTTCCGAAATGTAAGCGCCCACAAACCTTGGTCATTTAAATTGGAATATAAAAATAAATTGACCCACACCGCCAATGCTGACAGAATAGGTCAAGAAAAAATCAGAAATAGTTCTAAGAAAGCGATAAATGTTTTAAGAATAGAAGCTCTTATTACTGTATATCAATCTTATACAAAAGCATTGATTGACGAAGCCTGTCCCGAGCCCTGTCGAGGGGCCACACCCCGGATATTATAAATTCCAAACTTCAAAAAACAAATTCCAAACAAATCTCAAATTCCAAGCTCCAAATACAAAAAGAATTATATCAATTTGTCATCCTGAGCGAAGCCGAGGGGCCACACCCAAAATCTTAAAAGGGGACTGCAAATATAATCCTTTTTCCAAAAAAACTAAGAAGGGATATCCCCGGTAAATAAGGATTTTTGAAATACCCTGTATTTCTTATGAATTACGCCCCCGATCTTTTCCATTTCACGCCGCACTTTATAATTTGATTCCATCTCGAGGTGAGTATCAAAAATTTTGATCTTCTTTTCTAAGGCGGTTTTGTACATCTCGCTAATCCCCATTACATCTATACCGATGCCCTGATATTTCTTCTTTACTCCCCCAAATAGAAAATCGATCTGATTTGTATTTTTTGCCGATTTGAGGATCTTAAATATACCGAAAGGAAAGAGATATCCTCTTGATCTCCTGATGCCCTCACTAATGTTTGGCATTGCAATTATAAAGCCTATCATCTCCTTATCAAGTGTTGCAATCTTTATTAATTCAGGATCGAGTACTGGCAAATACTGTTTCGCAAGCATATGTATTTCACGCTCATCCAGAGGAGTGAAACCATCAATTTCGCTAAAACATTCATTTAGCAGCTGAAAAAGTGGTTGAATAATTGATTTTAAGTCTTTTTTAGTCTGAAAGTTAGATTTAGTAATGTTACTTCTGGATACCAATCTATCATAGATTCTTTCATAAACCCCGGGTAATCCAAGTTCAATGTCTATTTTGTATGCAACCAGGTCATATTTTTTTTCATATCCATGCTTAACTATTAACTCAGGAATGTATTTGAAATTATAGTTTTGAGAGACAGAAACTTCGTTCTCAAATCCATTAATGATAAAGCCTATGGGGTCATGGTAATACATTCCAAATGGGCCAAAAATTGTTTTTGCACCTTTACTCCTTGCCCATTGCTCAATATGATCGAATAAAGAGATCGCAATATCAGGGTCATTAATACACTCAAAACAAGAAAACCTGGCTGAACTTTCATTTTTCAATTGATTATACCTGTGATTGACAATCCCCATTATTCTTCCAACCGGCTTTTTATTACGGTAAGCCAGAGCCAGTTCAACATCACAATAGGAATAGGCTATATTAGTTTTGCGATTAAAATACTTCCATTCATGTTTATATATTGGGGGCACCCATCTGGAATGATCCTTATGCAATTTCGCTGGCAGATGAATAAATTTTTTAAGTTGGGATCTTGTTTTTACAGGAAGAATTTCTATGCTTTTTTGAGCTTTCATTAATCGATCAAATTAATATGGATTGATCAAACAGATTCTGAATCAGTTTCAATAACCACAGGTCCACCAAACATCCGGTATTCGTCAAGTCTGCAGGAATTAATCAATTTTCCTTTATATAGCATCATATTAATACATCCATCACACATATTGTTTTCTCCATCAAGTATTTCGTAAGGTTGTTGAAGTAATAATTCCTGGATATAAAATTTTTTGAATAGTATCGTTGGATTTGCAAGGAAAGACCTTAAAAAGTTATATAATGCCTGCCTGATAACCTTGTCAAATAATGATAGCACCAATATTTTCTTTCCTGTTTTTGGGACAATGGCACAATAAGTCTTTTTGAAGTAATGATGCAAGTATTGAAACAATTCCATCGATTTGGGTCCCATCTGTCCATATATCTTTTTATCTGTACCTATGTTTAGGATTATTAAAAATTTAAATGTATCAACATTGCTTGTTCCATTTAAATATGCAGAGGGGATAAGATTTTCAAATTCCCTTTTCAGCAGATCATACATCTCTTCTGTTGCAATGTCTATCTCATCCTGATCCGAATAATAATGTGGCAGGCTTTCCGGATCAATATTCTTCCCATTTATGGTATACTTATAGTTGCTGATTTTGGGAATTCCACGGCAAGCGATTAGTGAAAGATGGTTAGCCTTTGATATATTTGCGCGATACCACTTTACTATGTCTCCGATACTGCTCAAGTTTGATCTACGAATCGTAATGTTAAATCCACTCTGGATTTTACCCACCTTGGCCACCATATCGATATAGAATTGCCTTAATTCATTCATTTCAAGTTCAGTCTTACCTTCCCAGCCAGGCCTGTTCTGTCCTGCATCAACGTGGAAATAGAATTGAAATAAACCAGCATCTCTAAGTTCCCTGACAAGATCGGGTGTAAGCTCTGTACCATTTGTAAGCATACATGGTGAAAGCCCTTGCTCTTTAATGAAGCGCACAACCTCAATTATTTCAGGGTAGAGCAATGGTTCTCCTCCCGATATTGCAATCCGACTGCAATTGGTAAGGTTTTTACATTCTAAAATTTCCTGCTTAACTATTTCCAGAGGACGATGACCTTCAAGCTTATGCCTGAAACAACCGGGGCAATCAAGATTACAAATATCTGTGACTTCAACCCAGGCACCTGGATTATCAGATTTTGACCATGGTAATTTAAATATCTGAGACTTATCTAAACTCATGAGTTTAAAGTTTGATTTGATATTCATTCTTTAACAGCATGTACAGTAGTGTTATATTTCCGGTACTCATCCAACTGACATGGATTTATGACTTTCTCCTTATAAATCATTGGATTGATACAACTGTCACAGATATTTTTATCACTTCCAATAAATTCAATAGGTTGTTGCAAAATGATTGATTGAAGGTATATCTTTTCAAAGAGCATGAACGGATTTCTGAAAAAAGCGGTCATGAAACCAGATAAGGCTTTTCTCATTTGTTTATCCACTAAGGATAGAAGAAATACACGCTTCCCAATATTTGGATTAGATAAAAATGACAGGTATCTTCCTTTGAAAAAATGATGGAAAGCTTGTGATAGTTCAAAAGAAGAGGCACCCATTGATCCATAGTACTTTTTTACGGATCCTATATTGGTGTATATTAAATATTTGTTTGATTCTTGTACCATGCTGCCATTAATATAAGCACAGGGAAAATATTCCGGAAAATGTTCCTTAACGACCTCAAACATTTCTTCAGTAGTAAGACTTATCTCTCCAGGATTATCGAATGAATTAAGTAATTCATCCTGTGGGATTTTATGGTTATTTACACGATATTCTATACCCTTTACTATTGGCATACCTCTTAAAGCTATGAATGATATGTGCTGTACTTTATTCATGTTCTTCTTTTGCCAGCTTAATATCGACGGAATTGAGTGCAGGGTTTCAGGTGTTACTGTAATATGATATCCACATTGAATATTTTTAATCTTCCATAGCATATCTGCATAATACTGTCGTAATTCGTTCAGCTCCGCTTCAGATTTACCCTCCCATCCGTCTCTCTCCTGCAAAGAATCGATATGGAAATGTATTCTTGCCAGCCCTGCTTTTTTCAATTCGATTGCTAATTTTTCCGAAAATAATACGCCATTAGAAAGGATCAATGGTTTAAGATTCAGGCTGGAAATAAAGCTCACAACCTCGGTGATATCGGGATACAATAAAGGCTCACCTCCTGCAATGACCATAACATCACAATTTGTAACTTTCTTACATTCAACAATTTCTCGTTTTACTTCATCCAGTGCTTTATCTCCATCCTTATTAGACCTGTAACATCCCTGACAATTTAAATTGCATTTGTCTGTTACCTCAACCCAACCACCCTGGTTGTCAGTTACAGACCATGGAACCTTATACATTTTTTTTCTATCAGGATTCATTTTAATCAGGAATTCAATCAAGTTTTCATAGGTACAATCGCTTCGTTGTAAATCCTGTATTCATCCAATCTGCATGAATTTATCAGCCTTCCTTTATAAACCATCATATTGACACAATCATCACACAGGTTTATCTTTCCATCAATGATTTCGTTTGGTTGCTGAAAATGTATGCTTTGAGAATAAATCTTATCAAACAAACGTAAAGGATTTTTTAAGCATGCAAATAAGAACTTCCGGTGTGCTCTCCTTATGTTGCTATCAAAAAATGACAGGATAAATATCCTTTTACCGATTACGGGATTTCTTAAAAAGGCAAAATATCTTCCATTTAATAGATGATAGAACACCTGTGCTATTTCAACACTCCTTGCACCTAAAATGCCATAATGTTTCGCTTTAGAACCAATGTTATTTATAATCAAAAACTTGAATGTATCATAGCTCGTGGTTCCATTTAAATATGCACAGGGTTTTAATCCCTTGTGTTTGGTTGATAATATACCATACATCTCTTCAGTTGTAATGTTTATCTCATCAATATCTGCAGTGCTGTTTTGAAAAGATTGCGGTTCAATGACCTTATTATTAACATAGAATTTAAGGTTATTATTAAGTGGTATTGCCCGGTATGCTATAAAGGAAATATGTTGAACTTTGGATATGTTCGAAAGAGCCCATTCAACAATCTCAGGAATACTGTTCAGGTTCTTCCTGTATACCGTAACATTAAAACCACACTGGATACCCTTTACCCTGTGAATGATATCTGCAAGCCTCATTCTCAGTGCATTTAATTCCACTTCTGTTTTGCCTTCCCACCCGGGTCTGCTCTGCCCGCTATCTATATGAAAATGGAATTTTGTTAATCCGGCTTTTTTAAGTTCAAGCGCAAGTTTAAAATCCAGTTTTTCTCCATTTGTGAATATTATTGATTTAAGTCCTGCTTTGTAAATAAACTCAACAACTTCTTTCAAATAAGGATAAATCAATGGTTCTCCGCCAGCAATGGTGATACAATCACAATTGATAAGATCTTTACATAAAGCTATTTCTTGTTTTATCTCCTCCAGTTTTCTATGCCCTTCGATCTGATGTCTGTAACATCCAATACACTCCAAATCACATTTATCTGTGACTTCGATCCATCCCCCCGGGTTGTCGGTTTTTGACCATGGAAATCGATATAAATCATTTTTATCGATATTCTTATTATGAAGCATAGTAATTGTTGCAAATATTGAATTTCAGAACGGGGGATTTATTCATTATAGCATCACAAAACAAAGCTTATGTATAAATGCTCCTCCTGATCGCCAGGTTCTTGAACTGAAAAGATGACTCAATATCCTGCTAAGATATCATTGATATAACTGATATTTAGTACTATAAATATAGTAATAAATTGGCCAAAAAGAAAGAAATATATTATATTAGGAGTGATTAAGTTGTTTGGAAAGTTGAGAATCTACTACCTGCCGATATAGCAAACAGTATGAATAATTTTATACTTCCGGAAGAAAGTTGGCCGATTGAATGGGGTAAAAAGCAGGGTTTGTATTGTTATCTTGAAGCAATCGAAGAGCTCAGAAATGGCAGGGTGTTGGTGAAAGACCGAGGCGAAATGATCATGCTGAGCTCTTACTCCTACCTTGGTTTATTGGATAATCCGAGAATAAATGAGGCAGCTATCAAGGCAATTAATTCTTTCGGAACCGGAACTCATGGAGTTAGATTACTTGCAGGCACAATCTCATTGCATGACGAACTGGAATCCAGGATAGCTAAATTCAAGCACACAGATTCTGCTATAGTTTTTTCAAGTGGATATATTGCCAACCTTGCGGCTATATCAGCACTTTTAAAACGTGATGATATAGTTTTGTGCGATAAATTGAATCATGCCAGTATAGTTGAAGGGTGTAATCTTTCCGGAGCCAAATGTTATCGATTCAGGCATAATGACATGGATCATCTGGAAAGCTATTTGAAAAATACGGATCCAAAGAAAAACAAGCTTGTTGTTGTAGATGCAGCATTCAGTATGGATGGTGACATTATCAATTTACCTGTTGTTAGTAAACTATGTAAAGCATATGGAGCATTACTTATGGTTGATGAAGCACACTCTCTTGGTGTGCTTGGTAAAACGGGGACGGGAATTGAAGAACATTTTGGATTAAGTCATGATACCATAGATGTAAAGATGGGAACGTTCAGCAAAGCTATTCCAGGTATGGGAGGATTTATAGCTTCAAGCAATAAACTCATTAGTTTTCTTAAGCATAATGCACCCGGATTCATTTTCTCTGCCGCTCTGTCACCGCCTTTAGCTGCTGTTGCCATAGAATCTCTGGATATCCTTCTAACGGAACAACAACATATTTCTCGCTTGCACAAAAACATGGAATATTTTAGAACAAGTTTGAGGAAGAAGGGATTTAACCTATTGAATACCGAATGTGCAATTATGCCAATACATTGCGGAGAGGATATAGTAGCTTATAAAATGGCCAAACATTGTCACGACAAGGGGATTTTTATCCAGGGGATACCTTCCCCTATTGTTCCAAAGGGAACTGCCAGATTGCGAGCGATTGTCACAGCTGCACATACCCAAAAAGATATCAACTATTGCATCGAAGTAATTTCCGGAGCCGGAAAGAGTTTAGATCTTATTTAACTTATGTTAACGACCGCAGCGATATCACCGACAAAAAAAAGATGCAATAAAATTTGGAAATTGCCTATAAATATACTATATTAGTGGCTGAAAATGAATGCGTTACTTGCTTTACGCCCCGATTCATTAAGCTATACTTACTTCCTGGTGCTTAACGGGCTTAAACATGTAATTTAAGATTGGGATTATTTACTTTATCTCGATCTTATAATTCATAGTTATTGTTTAAGCTAATTGTATAATACATACGCCATGAAAAAACTATTTATATTACTGGTAGCAGCATGCTTTATCTTTGGGGGATATGCACAAAAATCTGCAGAAAAACTTGAAAAGAATCAAAAGGATTCTGAGATTAATAATTCTGAAAAATTCATTATTCTTCAAAGTGGAGATCAAACATGGTATTTTGACAATTTGCAATTGGACGGTGATATTTTAACCGGTACCCTGAATGACAATTTGGATGACCATTTGAAGTATTCATCTCCTGAGCAACCTGAGGGGACCAAGCAAATTGAGAAACAAAACCATCCTGATATAATCAATGAAGTTCACATCTATACCGAGGATGCCATCCCTGTTAACTCAACATCAGCATCAATTCCAATAACTTCAATAGAAAAAATTGAACTATACAATACAAACAAAAAAACAACTACTCGTTCCTGGATTCGTGGATCACAATTAACAGAAGGTGCAGCCATGATCGCTGCCGTTATTATAAGTACTATGAGGAAAGGAATGACTGTCCATGAAAAGAGATACCCCCGAAACGACCCGGGATCATGCCCATATGTTTATGTATTTGATGGTAAAGAATACAACTTTATAGGCGAAGTTTATGCAGGTGCAACTTTACCGTCACTTGAAAGGAATGATTATATGCCACTTCCAGGTATCAAATCAGAAAATGGCCAGTATAGGATAATAATGGCCAATGAGCTTATGGAAAAGCAATATATAAATCTTGCCGAATTAATGGTCGTGAATCACCCGGAAAACGTCCAGGTTCTTCCTGATAAATCAGGTAAAATTCACTCAGTAAAGAACTTGCAGGTGCCTTTGTCTGCATACTCAGGTAATATTGATTACTTAGAGCAGATAAAGGAGAAAGACAATTGTTTTTATATATTCAACGGAGATAATGAAAGTAACGATCTAAGCAGCCTCATCCTGACTTTCAAAAAACCAGATACCTGGCAAACAGAAAAGGATGCAAAATTGATTATTAATGCAAGCACTACCATGTGGATGGATTATATCTATGAACAATATTCTTCACTATTCGGCAGACATTATGATGATTTTATTGAAAAACAAAACAGGGCTCCTCACGACAAGACAAATAAATGGATCTTAGAACAGGGACTTCCTTTGTCGGTTTATCATCAAACAGAGGATGGATGGGAATTTATTGATTATTATAATATAACCGCTGGACAACGTGATATGTTGTTACCAATTGAAATCAGTCAAGGTGAAAAGGAAAAGATTAAAATCAAACTGGAGTGTGGATTTAATTTCTGGGAACTCGACTATGCTGCAATTGACTTTTCCGATGATATTCAATTTGAGGTAAATTACATTCAAAGCGCTGAAGCAATTGACGAAAAGGGTAATGATATTTCAGACCAGATCAGCAAGGATGATGAGATCTATCTCTGCCAATTGAATATTGGCGAGGAAGCATCCCTGACATACGATGCAATAAGCGTACCTGAAAAAATGAAGCAAACAGTTATTCTCCATACCAAAGGATATTATACGAAAATTCGTAATTATAATGAAAAAAGAAAGTTATTTGCTTTGATAAAATTTAAAAAACCGGGGAGGTTTTCTACTTTCTCAAAAGAACATTATGAGGAAATATATCAGGAGTATACTGGAGAATCCACACATCAGTAGTTTCAGGGAGACATATATATTGAATACCTGAGAACGCAAAATATGTTTCCGGAAACTACATTATCAAAGAAGTCTGAAACTAAATTGCTGAATAATCACTATCCCGGGATTATCGGCGGTACCCATGGACTATTCATCAGATATTACTTCAATCTGGAGCTTATATTCTACCTGTTAAAGACTTTACACAATCCAATTAAAGTAATCAAAGTACTGAAGGCATTAAAGAAAATGCAACAACAGTTTATCGGTAACAGGAAAATTACGAAATATGTGAAAGTTGATGGCAAGTATTATTCTGATCAGCATGCTCCTGGATTTCCTTCCGTAGCACTGGTTAATTACCGGAAAGGATTACTCAATAGAATATTACATGATGATCCCGAAAGGCTTGATTTAAATACGATCATTGTTGCCATAACAAGAAGTTGCCCTTTTCAATGCAACCACTGTTTTGAAAAGGAAGCCCTGGACGGGAAGGACGTATTGTCACTGGACGAGTTAAAGAATATTATTAAAATATTTCAGGACAAAGACATTCCTCAGATTCAATTAAGTGGAGGAGAACCCATGGCACGCCTGGACGAGGTTCTTGAACTTTTAAAATCTTCCCAGGCCGGAACTGACTTTTTACTTCTTACGTCAGGTTATAATCTGACAAATGAAAATGCCAGAAGGCTGAAAGCTTCAGGTTTAACGGGTGTGATCATTACCCTTGATCATTTTGATCCACACCAAAACAACCTCATCAAGAAGCATCCCGAAGCATTCGACTGGGCAATGAAGGCCATCGAGAATGCCCATCATGCAAAACTCCTGGTGAGCCTTTCCCTTTGTTGCACCAGGGATTTTTTAAAAGATGACAACCTTATAAAATATATGGAGCTTGCAAAAAGTAAAGGTGTTGCGTTTGTTCATATCCTGGAACCAAGAAAAATGTCTCATATGGGTAATCTGGAATTTGAATTATCTCCAGAACAAAAAGGAATGCTTAAAGATTTCTATATCAATATGAATTTCAGCCGGAAAAATATGGATATGCCTATCGTTACATATCTTGGTTACCATCAGCATCGTTCAGGTTGCGCCGGAGCGGGAGACCGATATTTATATATAGACACTGTAGGGGATATACATGCTTGTCCCTTCTGTAGAAAAAAATCAGGAAATGTGCTGTCTGCTCCAATAGAAGAACTGGTTGCGAATCTAAATTTAGGAGGATGTCATATATATAAAAAATTTGTGCCGGAGCACTAATAGAGGTCACCTGGCCACACTCCGAATATTATAAATTCCAAACTTCAAAAAACAAATTCCAAACAAATCTCAAATTCCAAGCTCCAAATACAAAAAGAATTATATCAATTTGTCATCCTGAGCAAAGCCGAAGGGCAACACTCAACATCCAACACCCAAAATCTTAAGAGGGGACTAAAAGGATATTGCTTCTCCATAGAATTGAAAAGGTTTTTCTTTCGGGGAGATGAATACATAATTGTACCTTAGTGTCTGAGTTAGGATGAAGACCCACATGCAGGCTGCCAGGAAGCTTATTGGTATGACAAATATAAAATTGGATAATTAAGAAAATATGGCACAAGAAATAGAAAGAAAATTTCTGGTAAAAGGCGATTTCAGGTCAAGGGTAATTGAGGAAAATAGGATTATTCAAGGTTTCCTTTCATCAGTTCCGGAACGCACAGTTCGGGTCCGAATTATTGGCAATACAGGCTTTTTAACGATCAAAGGGATTGGCAATGCCTCTGGTACTAGCCGGTTTGAGTGGGAAAGAGAAATTACGCTGGAAGATGCAAATGCCTTACTTGATATTTGCGAAAAGGTTATCATAGACAAAAAGAGGTTTATTGTACCTGAAAAGTCCGGATTAAAATTTGAGGTAGATGAATTCTGTGGCGACAATGAAGGCCTGGTAGTGGCTGAGATTGAATTACCTTCTGAAGATCATCCTTTTGATAAACCTGAGTGGTTAGGGGAAGAAGTAACCGGTGTTGACCGATATTATAACTCCATGTTGGTAAAAAACCCCTATAAAAACTGGTAAGGCAATTTGGCTGTGATGATTGATATTACAGACCGGCATATCTAAATAATTCCTATATTACACACACAAATTAAATATTTCCTTAATCAAAAGCCATGAAGAAATTTTCTCCTATTCTTATCATCCTGTGTTTGGCAACTTTCCTCCCAATACAACTTATCCAGGCGCAATCAATGGATCAGTACGGACATGTTCAGACTGAACAATTCACGAGTGCAATTCAGCAAACCTTAACCCCAAACCAAAAGCTAAATTCCGACTGGATATCCCTGGGACCTGACGGAGGTGATGTGCTGGATCTTTGTGTTGACCCACTCAATATAAATCGGGTTTTTGCTGCTGCAGGCATTCCCTATATCAGCGAGAATGGGGGTGATAATTGGGCTGTGTTGGACGCTCTTTCATCATTGGCAAGTGGCATTATTACGAGTATTGACATCAATGGCGATGGGGTTGCAATTGCCGGAGGATTGTATAACTACGGCAAGCTATACCGATCAGCCGATGAGGGCTTGACCTGGTCAACGAAAAGTTTCCCATTAAGCACCGCTTATGCATTGGATATCACCTTCGATCCTTCAAACCTCGACAATGTTTATGTCGCTCTCTCTGCAAACGGCACCTCCAGCAATGTCTTGTTGAAATCAACTGATGCAGGTGCCAGCTGGTCGGTTATCGATCTGATCAGCGTGATGCCCACCGGCTGGTCACTGGTCAATATTGTTGTTGACCCAGCGAATAATCAAAGTTTATATGCAATTGGAAATGAAAGCTTTAGCAATGCCATGGTGATTGCCAGCTTCGACGGCGGAACAAGCTGGGAAAACATTAGTGGAAACCTGCCAACTGGCAGGCCATACAACAGACTGGCTGTTGCTGATGGAGTAGTATATATGGCCGGAGGACAGCTTTTCGGCGGACAATCATTAGGTATATATAAAACTGAAGACAATGGAGGCAGTTGGGTTAACATCTCGTCCTCATTTCCTGTCAATGTAGCAAATGATATCCTTATAGATCCAACTTATGAAGATATTCTTTATGCTGCAACAGAGGGGGATGGTGTGTATTACACCACTGATGGGGGTGCAAACTGGAATTTTGATGGTACAGGCGCAGGTGAAAGTGGCTCTGTCAGAATCCTTGCCTTTGAGCCTGGCAACTCCCAGACTATTTATGCCGGATTGCTCAGCCTTGCTGTAATTAAAAGCACAGACGTCGCCCTTAACTGGGAATATGCCAACAAGGGTATTGCCACTTTGCAGCTCAATGATATTGAGGTTAACACAAATGATCCTGACAAGATGCTGGTAGGCTTTGAAGGTGAAAATTCAGGCGGTTGCTATTTATCGAACGACGGTGGCCTGACCTGGGAACTCGTAACATCTCTGCCAGCAACACGATTCTCTCAGGTAGCTTATGGAGCTGATGGGAGCATGTATGCCTGGTCGAACGGTCCTACAACAGTAGCTGCCGAAGGATTATATAAATCAAGCGATGAAGGTGCAAACTGGGATAATACAGGCCCCAATATCGGATCAGTATTCGAAACACAGATATTCACGCTTATTGCATCCCCTTCCGATCCCGACCTTTTGCTGATCGGTGGCAATAACTTCGGTGCAAACGGATGGGAGTCGATGATCTACAGGACAAGCGATGGTGGCGACATCTGGGACAATACATTTCAAGGCCCGGCAAATGATAGCTTTAAATTTCTCTCTATTGATCAAAACAGCAGTGATCAGTTTGTCTATGCCGCATATAAATCAGATGGCCAGGGTGGATTTTTAAAAAGCCTTGATGGTGGAATTTATTGGCTACCGATCTTAAATGGTATTCCCGCATCTGCTCACTGGTGTAGTGCGATTACTGTCGACCCGGGAAATTCAAATATTTTATATGGCGGAGTGGGAGGTTATGGTGGTATGGCAGGGAGCATATATCGATCCGAAAACGCTGGAAATACATGGGAATTCGCCAACCTGAGTCTGGCCTCTAACTATTCTAAAATTACCGAAATCATGGTCTCACCGGAAAATAGCGTAGTGATCTATGCTGCAACTACATCAGATGGGGTTTATATGAGCTCGGATACTGCAACAAGCTGGAATAAGAGTAATGAAAATTTAGCTGCGACCAATATTTCCGGGTTTTCAAACCCATTTTTAAATGTTGATGTCTGGCAATTCTGTGCGTCCACCTTAACCAACAGCGCATTTATAACCGACATTTTTATCCCAGGTGGGGTTGGTATTTATTCGGAAAATCGTGAATCGCAGCCGTTCATAGTATACCCAAATCCTTCAAATGGAAAATTTACAATTGAAATGGATAATGCTTTGTGGGGTCCATCCGAAATTAAGATCTACAATAAGCAAGGGCAAGCAGTTTATGAATCCATATTTGAAAGCATGCTTGATATCGACATCGATCTTCCGGCCGGAATATGGTTTCTCAGAATAAATAGTAGAGGGAAATCTTATGTTGAGAAGATTGTCATTTTGTAACTCTAGGAAAAAGATTGGTAAAACCTGATTGGCCTGTCGCCTCTTGAGGCCATCACCACGCCAAACCTTTTTTTAGAGAAAACCCATTTTCTTTTGATAAGAAGGAAATTAACACCACCCCACCAAAGGGAATTGTTGATCCTTTTGAGTTTGCATTTAAATCCCTTTTCCCTCAGGAATCTCATGATAACCTCAAAGTCTCTCTGACCGTTCATCTCCCCGTTGATTCCCGGCCGGCCTGATGCAATGGTCAGGTTCAGGTTCACACATTTGTCAAGGATATCTGACATCCCCAGAAGTGTATCATATTCTGCACCATTATTTGTAATACTAATATGCCGGATCTTAGCATAATCCAGCCCCAGGCCCTTTACGATATTGTCAAGTGTATCAAGTTCAACTTCTATCTTTTTTCCAGAATGAACGTGGGTCGTTTCCATCTTGAGCGATTCGATCTTATTGTGGGATGAATTATGTCCCAATTCAAGATTGGCGATTGCCTTTTCAGAATAGGTCCCCTTCTGGACAAGCACAACATTCAATCCCCTGGCTTCTATTACCGGTTTTAAAACTTCATGATTATAAGGATCCGGATCCACAGCCACGATAAGGCCCTCGTTAGCCGTCCGGTAAAACATTTTCAACACATCAGTTGTAAGGCTTTTGGAAGACAGGTCGAAGCCAACCTGAATGCCCGTTTCACCTTGCCTTAGGTTTGGAAATTTCAGCTTTGCATCTGTCTTATTAAAGAATTTTACAAAAGTCCCTTCCTTCATATTCTTCTGGCTTTACCTCATTGATGTGTAAAAGCTATACAACTAGCTTCTTGCAAATATCTGATTAATAATTGATATTCGAAAGGTGAGTATGATTTAGACAAGATGCTACTTGCAAACCATACGAATGAGCAATTATTAGTACTTTTAATGCGAATATAGCTGGGCAGCGTCATTGCCCTATGAATTAAAGTCCCTAAAGAATTAATCCGGCATGTGGAAAAAGCAGGCGCTCTGGAGAAAAATAGTCATTCTTTCAGCTTTATTGATTTTGCTGATCTTCGCTATTTTGATGATATTCCGCAACCCGATCATTAAATCCCTGCTTCCTACGATCATCTCAAAAAATTCAGGTGGACAAACCAGTCTCAAAATAGATAAAATCTCGCTTGGCTTAAATGGTGATATGTACATCCTTCACCCACACCTCTATTTCAATAACACCTATATTAACCAGGCCAAATCGATGGAGCTGACTGCACTTGCATTTGATACTGTTCATCTGTATGGTGTATCATTTAGAAGTTTATTGTTCAATCGGAGGATTGTTGCAGACAGTTTATTAGTGAATAAACCCCAGCTCGACTTGAGAGAACAAAAAGGGAGTACAAAACAAGCCTTTAATCCCGACCACCTCTTTGCTATCCTGGGTGAACAATCGGGTGAAGATATAAACCAAAAAATTAAAATTGGGGAAATCAGGATAGATTTTGGAAGTGCAAGCATAGCCCCTTTTACTGAATCGGGCGCGACAGCGGAAGTTGTTGACTTCGATATTATTATTAAGGACTTCAGCACATTGCCCGAGGATATAAAGAAACCTGGCCGGATCTTTTTCTCAGATGATATCCAGTTCGAGATAAGCAATATTAATAAAATGCTGGTATCAGGATACGATCTCGACCTGGGATCTTTCTTTTTCAGCATCAAGAAAAACGAGTTAAAGATCTCCGATATAAAACTTTTTCCTAAAATATTGTCAGATAGCATCAATCAGATTGCGCTTTCTGCAGGTCAAATTGAATTCAGGGGGTTAAGCATGAATGAGATCAAGGGGAAAGAACAAATACGGCTAAGTTCAGCCCGGGTATCTGATGGATACTTTATCACCAACACCAACAGGGTGCATAAAAACAGCCGGGAAGTCCATAATGAAGTTTTCCTCCAATTTGCGAAAGACCTGTCGCAGTTTAAACTGGACACCCTGAGTATCAATGGTTTCGACCTTGAGTTTCTGGAATTCCTCAGTGATACGCTAACCCTGGTAAAAGATTTCAATATAGAACTCTATGGTGTTGAAGTAGATTCATCAATGATGGATGATCTCTACCGGGAAATTATTTTCGAAGAATTTGTTTTTAATACAGGTATCAGTAAGTATAAACTGGCATCTCAGGGACTGATGCTGAGCATTGACAGCAGCAAATATTCCTCAGTAATTGAAAAAGCTGACTTATTCAATTTGAATGTATCTGAAATTCAAAGAGAGGAGGGCAAAAAGAATATTGAGTTGTCTGCCGGAATGATCTCTATTGGTGGGCTTTCCAGTGAAGTTGTTCCTGCTCCCAATAAAATTCAATTGACAATTAATATTGATGATATTCAGGGACTATTGAACCTTGACCACCCAATGTTTCGGAATAAATCCAAAGGGGGATCGAATCAATTTTTCAACTTATTTGATCTGAGCCAGGTACAACTGCAAAATGCCGACCTTGAGGTATATAAGGGAACGGAATTCAACATTCAGCTTAGGCAGCTCGAAGCCAGCATTAAAAAGCCCCTGCAACTGTTGAATGGAAATGTATCCCCTAATTTAGAAAGCTTGCAACTGAACGTTAATAGTCTGGACTTTATTACACAAGATGGTTTAAATATAAGTTCCGGACCAATCAATTTTGAGAAGGATGATCTGCTGCTTAACCAGCTCGCAGTACAATATAGTAGCTCCAACGATAAAGCGGAGATAACTCTTGATAAGCTCTTCTTACGCAACTTCCTATTAAGTGAACTGATCAATGATAATCGCCTTGCCATAGATCATATTGATTTTGGGAGAATAAAGCTAAAAGGGAATATTGCCTTTCCGGAATCCTCAACCCAACAACAAAAAAATCCCCCTTCTTTCACATTGCCATTTCAGTCAGTATCACTGAAAAGTATCGCTTTGAAGGATATACAGTTAAATAATACATTTACTCATTCATCTGACAAGATGCTGATCCAATCAAATCTGGACATTGAACTTGAACATATTGAGCTAATTGGGCCAGATATTTTCATTAGTGACCTTTCTGAAATAAAAGGAAACGTTTCTATTTCGGGCACAAAACTTGGCCTATATGGTCATTCACTTGATCTGGAAGGATTACAACTGGATATTTCAGGTCAAAAATTCGTCTTAAGCGGACTTAATATTAGCCAGAACACAGATATGGGTGACAGCGCTTTGCATGCCATTCATGACTTCCGCCTTGACCTTTTTGAAATGGATGGGATAAATTTCCACAAACTGATGTCGGAAGAACGATTCCAGTTCGGAAAGCTGAAGATCAGCAATCTAGCTACAGATATTAGCCTGAACACAGGTAGTAAGCAAGGAAGTAATAACTCAGTACCTGCCATTAGTATGGAACAGATCATGGAAATTGACTTCGATGAGTTCGGACTGGAAAATATTCATCTGAATATGGTGATTAATGGCGATTCATCCAGCCCAATGATTTCCTTGCAGGATTTCTACTTCCAACACTGGCAAACTGATTACACGGAACATAATTTTATGAGTGACATTGCCTTTTCTTTCGGGCACTTGAGCATGATCGACACACTCAAAAAAAGTTATTTTTCTATCGATAGCGGCTTTTATACGAACCAGGGGAATACCTTAAGGCTCTCTAATATCTCAAGTGGAAATTTAGCTCACCATAATATTACGGAATCAGATGAGGCCGGATGGAGTTATTCATCTTCGGAATTGAATATCAGTAATATTTTTGCAAGGAATACATTTCCTACCAGGCTTGAATTGGGGAAACTGGCTCTATCGAATGCCAACATTGTTATTTCAAGTAAACACAAGGTTCGGAAAGATCCTGGCTTAAAATTCGATATCGAAAGTTTTAAACAACTTGGTGATCTCATGAGCAGGTTGAGTGTTGACACTACTGTCATACAGGAAGTCAGGGTAGAATATAAAACCTACAGCGACACCTCATCACATGTTTACCTGGCTGATAGTATCGGCTTGGTGATCAATAACATCAATATTGATACTACTGTGCTGGATAACAGCAATGCCGGCATAGTTAAGAATATGCGGATAGATTTTAAAGGAAGGACACACATCTCTGACGACAGCCTGTATAAAATGCGATCAGGTATGGTCAGTTATGATTTCCAGAAAGATATTATCTCTATCGATTCCTTACAGATCCAGCCCAGGTTTGAAGAAGAAGAATTTTTTAGAAGGGCTGTTTACCAGACCGACATGATGACTTTATTTAGCCGGCGGATAGAACTTCATGACTTTCGCCTGGAGGAACTATTCAGTAAGAATCTTATTCACTTTGGAAGGATCGATGTCGACAGTATTTACCTGAATATGCTAAGGGATAAGCGTTACGCTAGGAAAGCAAATGATTTTAAGAAGATGCCTCAAGAGTCGCTGCGTGATCTTAAGCAGGGCCTGTTAATCGATTCGATCAGGGTAGTGAATTCTTTCGTGAACTACGGCGAATATGATCATAAGTCCGAACTTCCCGGAACGGTATACTTCGACCGTTTTAACCTTAATCTTTATAATCTGAGTAGCCTGCATCCTATATCAGATACCGCAAGTGCTCTGAAACTTAAGCTGAGTGCATTTATCATGGGTCAGGCTAATTTCAATCTTTCAATGGTGGCACCTTATCTTGATACCAATAATAATTTTCAAGTCACTGTGTCTTCTGAGCCATTGGACATGGCCAGCCTGAACCCACTGACTGAAAACCTGTTGGGGATCACCATCAGAAGCGGTCATGGTCACATCAAAAAATCCTTTATCACAGGTAATAAAGATAATACGAAAGGTACAGTTGTCTTTACATATAAGAAGTTAAAGCTCGGTCTTTATAACAGGACTAAAGCTCAACAAAACAAGGGGATGTTTGCCGGGGTCACCAGGTTCCTTATCAATGATATCTTCATCCATTCAAATAACCCAAAAGGTAAGGGCGATCCAAGAGTTGGGCAGGTTTATTTCGAGCGAGACAAGGAAAAAGCCATCGTAAATTATGTATGGAAAAGCTTGCTTAGTGGTATTCTATCTTCCATGGGAATTAATAAGAAAGAACAGCGACAGGAAAAGAGGGAGATGAAAAGCAAATAATATTTTGGCATAATTTATGACATAGGGAGATCACATCCTCTGAGAACAGAAAATATGTAATTTTGTCAGTCATCCTAAAAAGATTATGGATTATGGATTAAGTTTTGAGTTTTAAATTATTCTGAATTCTGGATACTATCTCATAGCCTCTGGCAAACAAACATATATAAGATCTCTTTATTGGAATACGCAAATAAAAACCTAGAACATGAGCGATACTACTGAAAAAACCAAATGCCTCATCATTGGCTCAGGGCCGGCAGGATATACTGCTGCCATATATGCTGCACGTGCAGACCTTAAACCATTAATGTACCAGGGCTTGCAGCCTGGTGGACAGTTGACAACAACTACTGAAGTTGATAATTTTCCGGGGTATCCGGACGGAACGGATGGGCCTGCCATGATGGAAGACCTGAAAAAACAGGCCGAAAGGTTCGAAACTGATGTTCGTTGGGGAATGATCACTGAAATCGATCTGTCGAAAAGACCATTTATTGCGAAAGCTGACGATGGTAAAATCATCGAGGCTGAAGCGTGATCATTGCCACAGGGGCAACAGCCAAATGGCTGGGTCTTGAATCAGAATCAGAATATAATGGGTATGGCGTGTCAGCCTGTGCAACCTGCGACGGGTTTTTCTATAAAGGCAAGGACGTGGCTATCGTTGGTGGTGGAGATACTGCCGCAGAAGAAGCTACCTATCTGGCCAAGCTCTGTAATAAAGTTTATATGATCCACCGGCGGGATGAACTTAGGGCATCCAAGGCCATGCAAAAGAAAGTCTTCAACACACCTAATATTGAGATGGTCTGGAATAGCGTTCCTCTTGAAGTTGTTGGAGAGACAGAAGGGTTTGGTAAAAAAGTGACCGGTGTCATCATACAGGATGTAAAGAGCCAGGAAAAGAAAACACTCAATGTTGATGGCTTCTTTGTGGCCATCGGGCACAAACCCAATACTGAAATCTTCACCGGCCAACTAGAGCTCGATGATCAGGGATATATCCATACCGAACATGATTCAACCAAAACCAGTGTAGAGGGTGTTTTTGCTGCAGGTGATGTGCAGGACCATGTGTACAGGCAAGCGGTTACTGCAGCTGGAACAGGATGCATGGCGGCCATTGAAGCAGAACGCTGGCTGTCATCATTAGGATCATGGGTTCAGGATGCTAAGATACTAGGATGCAGGATCAGATAATTTAATATCCCAGCGCGCGGCCGTGCAATTTTTCAATCTTCAGGCGAAAAACCAGCACATCTTTCACTGCAGGGGCATTAAATTTGAAGTCAATGTCTGAGTAATTTTTCATGATGACTTTCAAGGCCTCTTCCTTGGCATCAAAGTCATCGATAAACTCTATTTTTCCATAAGCCAACACGGAACGGTATCGCATCCCCCAGCTACAGGCAACCGTTTCATTCACCCATTTGAGCTGTTCATCAGCACTGAAAGAAACACAAACATTTGGATTATTTTTCAGGATATCCACCTTTAGTCCTGTTTGGGCAGAATGAAAATAGATATAATCATCCCTATATCCGAAATTCATGGGAATAACATATGGTGACCCATTTTCATCAACCATGGCAAGGTTGCAAAACTGACATTTTTGTATGATGGATTCAAGCTCTGGCTTGAAGGTAAGATCTCTTTTTTTCATATAAGTTTTATTTTTTATCCTTCGCTCACTAGGGATGACAATTTAATACAATTTTGGTTCACCTCCTGAACCACTTACATAAAAGGAGCTGAATCCGATCGACATCAGAAAGCCCCAGTACATGGATTCATCTTCTGGCAGGTAAGCTGCACGAACTCCCAGTTCAAAGGGAGCAACAAAACGCAAAATATGAATTTCAGCAAGAAGGTCGGTCCCAACTGAACTATATTGGCGCAGATTATTCCCAATCCATCCGAACGAATGATCATAAAACAGATTGGCACGGATCCTCTTCATATATATCACAGGACCAATGCTCCAGTCGGGGTAGGCTATTGGGAAAGCATACGTACCCCTGAGCGACAACAACTCCTGGTCCTGTTTGCCACTTACCCCCCGTGGATAAGGCACGATATCACTAAACTTATAATATCCGATCTCCCGCTGTTGATATCCTGCGTAGACATTCAGGCCCTGGTGCCTAAACAAACCTGGAAAATATAGTCCCAGTGTAGCAGCTGCAATGTAACTGTTGTTGTCACCCAGGAAAGGAGTGTGCCGATAATACAAAGCTACACTCTGCCCCCATCGTGGAAAAATATCCCTGAAATTAGACTTGATCTGCCTGTAAATACTGAAGCTGTACCCTGAAGAAAAAATGTCAGGTTTTCTAAATTCCACAGGGATGCCTTTCTTCATTCTTCGGAAACCCTGGTTACCATAAACCGACAGCTGCATGCCCGCATAGTATTTCCCCCTTCTGAAATTGAGCGGCAAACGGACCCCCGCCCTCAGGTTGGTTTCATCCCATTTTACTTCGGTCTTTTCCGGAAGGTAAGCATAGTCCCTCCTGAGTCCGTAATCAACACCCAGGTCGATGATCGGGAACCATCCTGCATAAGTGTATGTGCCATAAATCTTTCCTGCTTGCTCATTGACATTATAGCTATAGCCTGCACTCAAAAAACTACTGCTGAGCAGGTTCTGAGACATGATGGATACACCGGGATGAATGGAATATGTGGATGCGTTGATAGATAATGGGGCCCAGCTGTGGAAATTAAACAAGTTCCCAATTTTCGAGTACTTTTTTCCCTGATCAGCTGAAGTATCAACTGCAGACCATGGTGGAACTACAATCTCCTGCGCTGCGATACTTTTATACAATCCGATTGAATGATCCTGAACCTCCTCAAGGCGCATCCAGTTTTTTGGGTCCAACTTTAGTTTCACAATCCTGGATCCTTCAGAAGCATAATCAGCATAAACCATTGCAGAGCCGTCATCCGAAATACAGGCATCAACAGCACCAAAGCGCGCAGCACTCACTTTATGAATGCTGCCATCATCCAAATGAAAAGCATAGATGTTGGATATACCCGACCATGCTGCTGTAATGTATACGTATGGGGCATGGTAATACGGTTGTGAAAATTCAGTAAAATCCCATTCCAGCAACATTGTACTCCGACCGGAACCAAGATCGAATTTGGTGAGACTCTTCCCATTTTCCGACACCAGAACTGCAATGATCTGGTCATCTCCGGCCCAAACCGGGGTCAATGGAAACACGTCAGCAGGCATAGGAATCTTATGCTGTATCTCCCCGTTCAGGGCATCAAGTAATACCATGGTATAATGGTCAAGGCTGTCGACATGCACAGCAATTATATTGGTACCATCCTGATTTAATGCAGGAGCAAAAAGCCTTAAACCATTGTTCAGTGTCTGAACCTTACTTGAGCTAACATCATAGATCCTGATTACCGTATTACTCCTGTTCGACCACCTCAGGTCAGGCCTGGTTTCAACCCAGCAGATCTTGCTTTCAGCATAGGATATAGTTTCAGATTTTAAAAACCCTGGTGTAAATATGACTTCTTCATTTCCGGCTGAATCGATTTTTACGAACCTGGGAATATCGTCGATGCTTGATTTTAATGCCAATATTTCATCAGCACTAATAAATCGGGGGTGATTATAGTTCGTATAATGCTTTGATGCAGGACTGATCCTGACTGCCTGATCAATATTTGTAAGGCTGTCCTGCACTTTCCATCTTTCTTCCAGCCCACTCATACATTCTGCATAGAACGGCAGTTTACGCTTACCACTTATATCCCTGATCCCCTTCTGAAATGGCGTAACCATATAAGGCCTCCTGGCTACCCTGTTTAAGCTGTGTTCCCAAAGCTGCGTTCCATAATTTCGTCTCCCCTCTGCCACCAGGAAATATCCCAATTCATACTGGTTTGGGATGAAATCGCGGTACGAACCCAAAATTGCTTTATCATATTTATATGGGCCTCTTTCAAGAACCTGTGTCCTGAGATTCATCTCAAAGAGTGGTACCCTGCCCCTGCCCGAATGGCTCAGCCCGGTTTCTGTAACCACAGCGTCACCCTCCATAAACCAAATGGGTACATAGAGTCCAAGAATGGCCGCTGTTCCCTGCTGACCAAACAAGCACGATATTACTTTGGTTGGTCCCTGATTCAGCTTCTCTATCTGTCCAACATGCCGGTATTCATGCAGTGATAATTGTTCCAGCCAGGGTTGGGCATACATATCCTGCGGAGGTGTGGTGTAAAACTCCATGCGCTTGGGTGCCCAGGCCACAACAGCATTGGATGTGGCCGATTGCGTATGCATGATTACCGGGATACGTTTCGGGTAATAATTCAGTGAGTTGTTTGCATATTTATAAACCGTGTCAAGGTAAGAAACCAGTTGTCTGGCACGGCTTTCATAATAGTCAGGAAATATCAGCTTTACATGTTCTGTCTTTATCTGCTTCCACCGGATTGATGCAGCTTCCTGCCCTGTACTGTAATATTGGGAAAAGGCAATTTTTCCCTGGACCAGGATAGCCAGGACAATGAATAACCTCACGCCAATCATTAATGATCGAACATTAAAGTGCATGTTTCAAAGTTAAAAAAAGCTGGCAATCAGGAAGCATGTTCCTGTTCAAAGTATTTCCAGAGAGGATCATCCGGTACAGGGGCAATAATTTCCATAGGTTCTTTTTTAACCGGGTGGATCAGGTTTATTTTTCTGGCATGCAGATGGATGGATGCATTCTTATTGGATCTGGGTGCCCCGTACTTAAGATCACCCTTGATCACACAGCCAATATCGGCAAGCTGCACCCTGATCTGGTGATGCCGGCCCGTGAGCAGATCTATTTCCAGCAGTTGATAGTTGTCGGAAGATGCCAGAAAATGATAATCAAGCTCAGCTTTCAGCTTTCCTTCTCCCTCCTCCTTATAGGCATAGGAAGTATTTTTTTTCTGATTTTTCTTCAGGTAGTGGGTCAGGTGCCCATCCTTTTCGGGCGGGATCCCGGCAGTGACAGCCCAGTATATTTTTTTGATCTTACGATCGCGGATCATTTCATTGAGGCGGGTAAGTGCCTTGCTTGTGCGGGCAAAGATCACAGCTCCGCTAACCGGACGGTCGAGGCGATGAACCACCCCCAGAAAAACTCTCCTGGTTTATTGTATTTTTCCTTGATGTATTGCTTGACAATCTCACTCAAAGGCACATCTCCTGTCTTATCGCCTTGCACAATATCCGACGAACGCTTATTAACAATGATAATGTGATTGTCCTCGTAAAGGACTTCTGACGGGGATATTTTGCTGATTTGTTTGATAGTTTATGTCATTCTAATTGTCAAAATCCACCTCACCCCCTCTCGCCCCCTCTCCTCAAGGAGAGGGGGAAAGGGGGTCAGGGGGTTAAGGGGGTGAGGTGCATATACATTACCTAATATTGTTCTCTCTCATTCGGAAAATCAACGCTCTTCACATCCCTGATATATGCCTTTACTGAGCCTTTGATCTCTTCGCTAAGGTTATGATACCTTCTGAGGAACCTGGAGAAAATTCCTGTGTGATGCCCAAGCATATCATGCAAGCACGAGCACCTGTCCATCCACTTCGTGGCCTGCTCCGATGCCGATCACGGGAATGCTAATCTTCTTGTGCCACCTCTGCTGCAAGTTTGGCAGGTATTTTTTCAAGAATAATGCCAAAGCATCCGGCATCTTCAAGACCTCTGCATCCTGTACCAGTTTCCTGGCCTCATCTTCTTCGGTTGCCCTTACTACATAGGTTCCAAACTTATGGATAGACTGGGTGTAAGCCCAAGGTGTCCCATGACAGGGATGCCTGCAGAAAGGATACGCTCAATAGATTCGAGGATCTCTTCCCCGCCTTCCATTTTAACGGCATTGGCTCCGCGATTCTTTCATGATCCGGATGGCCGATTGCAGTGCTACCTTTGAGTCGCCCTGGTAGGTACCAAAAGGGAGGTCGACAACTACCAGGGCACGTTTCACGGCCCTCATAACCGAAGAAGCATGATAGATCATATCATTCAGGGTGATGGGAAGCGTGGTTTTATGGCCCGACATTACATTGGAAGCAGAATCACCAACCAGGATGATATCAATCCCGGCCTGGTCGAGGATACGGGCCATACTGAAATCATATGCAGTGAGCATGGCGATCTTTTCCTGTTTCAGCTTCATTTCCTGCAGCACATGCGTGGTAACCTTGGGTAACTTTGGTTCTATTTCCAGTCATATCTTATAGCTTGATTGACAAAAATTTTGCAAAGATACTAAATTAGATATTAGGTGCTAGTGTAACAAGTAACGAGTAACAAGTATCCAGTATCGAGTATCCGATATCTCTACAATAAAACACTTAATAATTAAACCATATTCATATTTTATATAATTTTGTCTTCCCTAATAGACTTAAATGAAGAAACTATCATTACTTCTCTCGTACTCGTAACTGCTCTTTTTATATACCGGCTGCAGCAATGATGTTGAAATTAAGCTGATATAAACAGATCACCGTTGTTTATGGTTTGCTGGACCCTCATGATGACACGACCTATCTGAAGATCAACAAAGCTTTCTTGGTCAGGGCAATGCGCTGATCATGGCCCAGGTGCCGGATTCAAGTAATTTGTTGAAAACTGGATGTTACGATCTGGGCGGAAGATAACCCAGAAAATATAATAACTTTCGACACAATTACCATTACCAATAAGGAAGAAGGCATTTTTATAACCCTAACCAGATTGTATATTACAGTCCATTTCAACCGGAAGAGAACAAGAAATATAAGCTTCGCATGGTTTACAAGGAAACTGAGATCACTGCGGAAACCAATACCTTCAGTTTCGTACAGAACTGATATCACAAAACCGGGATTTGCCCTGAAGATCCGGATAGATAACAATGACCGATCCAAAGCGATAATCTGGAACCGAAAAGATGGAGCTCCACGATACGATGTACTCATCACGTTTCCATTATAAAGAACTTTATGAAGGATTCAACAGATACAGTATACCGACTCCATCGACTGGTTCAGGGATACACAGAAATCACTTGTTGGTACTGAAGTGGAGTCATTATTATACCGGCAATACTTTTTATGTTGCCCTGGAAACTTACGTTCCGTATGAAGACCAGGCAAGGAAGACAAGGTTACGGACCGATATACCGGTATCTGGAGTATTATGTAGAAGCAGGTGGCACGAGAACTGAATACCTATATGGAGGTAACTGAGCCGTCAAACAGCATCATCCAGGACAGGCCGGAATATACCAACCTGACCAACGGCATCGGGCTTTTTTCAACCCGTGCAACAGCCATCAAGCCTAAAAAACTTAATGACGTAACTGTAGGCTTACATCAAGGAGCAATTATTCGGAGCTCGAAGTCCATACCGCTCCTTATTCAGTCCTTATTGTAAGCAGCCCATATTTTCCTATTCTGCCTTTTTGTCACATATTATTTGAAAATCCAGGGAAATTCTGCCAATTCCCCTATTGGCATAATCATTGACATATGGGCTTCAGATAACGAAATGACAAACAATCAAAAAAAATATAAATTAATGGGAAAAATAATTGGAATTGACTTAGGAACCACCAACTCATGTGTTGCTGTGATGGAAGGCAATGAGCCAGTTGTTATCCCCAACAGTGAAGGACGCAGAACCACACCATCCATCGTGGCATTTACAGAGAATGGTGAACGAAAAGTTGGTGACCCGGCCAAAAGGCAGGCTATCACCAATCCTGAAAAAACAGTATACAGGATCAAGCGCTTTATGGGAGAAACCTATGACAGGGTTTCAACCGAGATCAAGCGTGTACCTTATAAAGTGGTCAAAGGCGACAATAACACTCCCCGTGTACAGATCGACGACAGGAAATACACACCACAGGAAATATCTGCCATGGTGCTTCAGAAAATGAAGAAGACTGCTGAGGATTATCTTGGACAGGATGTAACCGAAGCGGTGATCACCGTTCCGGCATATTTCAGCGATTCACAGCGCCAGGCCACCAAAGAAGCCGGAGAGATCGCAGGACTTGAACGTGCGCAGGATCATCAATGAGCCTACTGCAGCAGCACTGGCATATGGCCTTGACAAAAAAAACAAGGACGTGAAAGTAGCCGTATTCGACCTTGGTGGAGGAACATTCGATATCTCCATCCTCGAACTGGGTGATGGCGTATTTGAAGTAAAATCAACTAACGGAAATACCCACCTCGGTGGTGATGATTTCGACGATGCCATTATCGAATGGCTTGCCGAAGAGTTTAAGAAAGATGAAGGCATCGACCTGCGCAAAGACCCGATGGCAATGCAGCGTCTGAAAGAAGCTGCTGAAAAAGCAAAGATCGAGCTGTCAAGTTCAAACGAAACTGAGATCAACCTGCCATATATCATGCCTGTTGATGGTATTCCAAAGCACCTTGTAAGGAAACTCACCAGGTCTAAATTTGAGCAGCTGACCGATAAATATATCCAGGCGACCATCGAGCCCTGTAAACTTGCACTGAAAGATGCCGGCATTGACAAGCTTCCGATGATTGACGAGGTTATCCTCGTTGGTGGATCAACACGTATCCCTGCCATCCAGAAAGTGGTAAAAGATTTCTTCGGCAAAGAGCCTTCAAAAGGTGTAAATGCTGATGAAGTTGTTGCCGTTGGTGCAGCAATCCAGGGTGGTGTGCTTACCGGAGAAGTAAAAGATGTACTTCTTCTCGACGTAACCCCGCTTTCACTGGGTATTGAAACCCTTGGTGGTGTGATGACCAAACTGATCGAATCGAATACAACTATCCCGACCAAGAAATCGGAAACTTTTTCAACCGCTGCTGACAACCAGCCTTCTGTTGAGATCCATGTGCTGCAGGGCGAACGGCCCATGGCAGCAGGAAACAAGAGCATCGGCAGGTTCCATCTCGATGGGATTCCACCTGCTCCAAGGGGTGTGCCCCAGGTCGAAGTGACTTTCGACATCGATGCCAATGGGATACTGAATGTTTCTGCCAAGGATAAAGGCACCGGAAAATCACAGCAGATCCGTATCGAAGCATCTTCAGGGCTGTACTGATGAAGAGATCAACAAGATGAAGCAGGAAGCAGAAGCCAATGCTGATGACGATAAGAAAGCGAAAGAAAGGGTTGATAAGCTGAACAGCGCAGATGCCATGATCTTCCAGACAGAAAAGCAGCTGAAAGAATATGGTGACAAGCTCCTGACCGATAAGAAAGCCGAGATCGAAGGAACGCCCTGGCGAGCTGAAGGAAGCACATAAGAACCAGGACATCGATGCCATCGATGCTGCCCTGGAGAAAATGAATGCCATGTGGCAGGCTGCCAGCTCAGAGATGTACCAAAACACCGAACAAGCCGGTGCTGACCAAGCTCCAGGTGCTGCTCCAGGTGGAGATGCCGGAGAAGGCGGATCAGGTGAAGATGAAGTCACCGACGTTGACTTTGAAGAAGTCCCACCGGACGATAAGAAGTAACTTAAATACTTAAAATACTCAAGCCCTGCAAATTGTGGGGCTTTTTTTATATACAAAATACAGTATACACTATACACTATACAATTTAGTTAGGCACTAGCCACTAGGTACTAGCCACTATTCACCATCTGGTTTATCCACCATTGTTAACAAATATTTAAGCCCCATTACTTTTAATTTTCCTTAAAATTCACCATATTTGTATATATAAGATTTGGCAGTCTTTAGAATTACTTAACCTAAAAATATTTAATTATGAGAAAAATTACTACCCTATTGGTGGCTTTACTGGTCATCTTTGCCCTTAACCTGCAGGGGCAGAATGCATGGATCAATGAGTTTCATTATGATGATGAAGGAGCCGATGATAATGAGTTTATTGAGATTGTTATTGAAAATCCTGGCTCATGGGATTTAAACTTATTGCATCTAACCTTATATAATGGCAGTAATGGGACCACCTATGGCACCCATAATCTTGTTGGGTTTACAACAGCTATTTCATATGGAAGTTTCACAACTTATTACAAGTATATTGCCGGCATTCAGAATGGTTCCCCTGATGGCTTTTGTCTTAGTTATGATGGAACCGTGATCCCCGGGCAATTTCTGAGTTATGAAGGATCATTTACGGCAACAAATGGTGTGGCCAACGGGATGACATCCGATGATGTTGGCGTTTCTGAGGGCAGTGGTACAACTGATTTTGAATCGCTTCAACTTACCGGTACTGGTGGTGCATACGGTTCCTTTTCCTGGACAGGTCCTTTGACTGAAACGCACGGTGCCGTCAATACCGGACAAACGTTTAGTGCCATAATCTATCCAGAACCAAGCAATTACCCAACTGATTTTGCAGCAACAGCCAATGGTACGATGATAGAAACAAGCTGGACAGATGCTACCGGAGCTCAGCTTCCAGGTGCCTACATTGTTTTTATCAGTGCTACTGATAATATTGTTGCACCCGTTGATGGTACAGCTGTTGCTGATGATCTGGACCTGAGCGATGGTGCCGGTGCCAAGAATGTGACCTTTGGTGATGAGGCATACACTTTCATGAACCTGCCTACCAATACCATGTATTATTTTGCCATCTATCCATACACCAATAGTAGTGCAAACATTGATTTCAAGACTGATGGTACAGCACCTGAAGCAACCGCTGCTACAACCTCTATCGCACTTTATGAAGATTTTAACTGGGGATGGTTGGCCTGGCAAACCATAAGTGCCGCTGGAACTGATGAATGGACGTTGGAACCCTATGGTATCGGACCCTCACAATGCGCATATTTTGAGGGAATACCCACTAAAGCATTTAATCACGATTGGCTCATCTCACCCCCAATGAATTTCGATGCATACACTGATGAGGCACTGACTTTCTATACTGCCATGGCAGGTAAAGGAAATCCTCTGATGGTAAGATATTCAACAGACTATGATGGTGGTGGTGACCCGGGAGCAGCTACCTGGACAGACCTGACGGCTACTTTATCACCAGGGATCATTTGAATGGACGTATTCTGGAGAAATCGATCTTTCAGGCATTAGCGGAGACGCAGTTTACCTGGCTTTCCTTTATACATCTGACGATTATTTTGCTGCAACCTGGGCAGTTGACAATGTGATGGTAACAGGATCCGGAGAGGACCCAGGCGGCATTGTGATCAATGAGATCATGTACAACTCAGCGGGGGATGATGAAGAATGGATCGAGCTGTATAATAATACCGCAGAAGATATCGATGTTTCAGCATGGCTAGTGCTGGATGGCAACACAAATAATACACCTGTTTTCATCCCCGTTGGAACAGTCCTTGCCCCTGATCAGTATTACACGATTAAAGTATTTACCAGTGATAATTTCCCATTCACTCCAGACCTGGATGGCACACTCCAGGATGGAGGAGGCTTTGCCCTGAATAATGGCGGAGATGATGTTAATCTTTACAACATGGGAAGGTTACAGGCGGACTTCGTACCATACGATGATGGTGGTGCATGGCCAAGTGAACCGGATGGTAATGGTCCATCACTCTCCCTCATCGATCCTGACCTGGACAATGAACTAGGAGAAAACTGGGCTGCCAGCCTTCAAACGGAATTGGGAACACCAGGATGGAAAAATTTTCCGGACGATCCGACTATATTTATAACCTCTCCAATTGGCGGAGAATCATGGGAACAGGGATCTACCCACCAGATTACCTGGGATACAGTAAATTATATTGGACAGGTGAGGATCGACCTGATCGACACCAATACATGGGTTCCCCAACTGGTGGCCCTCAATATCCCATCAGGGCAATTATCATTCACCTGGAACATTATCCCTACCCAGGCCCTGGGTGACGATTATATCATACGCATCAGTGACCTCGGAAGCGGCCCGGTTGGTGAAAGCCCCGAGACTTTTGAAATCGTAGAACCTTACATCGGCCCTGATATCGTGATCACAGAGATCATGTACAACCCGCCTGAAAGCGGAAACGATTCACTGGAGTTCATTGAGTTGTATAATAATGATGCGGTTGCAGTTGACATGACTGGCTTTGAATTTGCTGATGGAGTTACCTTCACCTTCCCTGCGCTTACACTGAACCCGGGCGAATTTGTTGTTGTCGGTATCGACTCCCTGGCCATACTGGATGCCTTCGGTGTTAATGCCTACGAATGGAGTGGTGCATTAAGCAACAACGGTGAATTGATCCAGCTGGTCAACCCTGTTGGATTGTTTGTTGACTCAGTCAGGTATGATGACCATCTACCATGGGACACCCTGGCCGATGGCTTCGGACCTTCATTGACCTTCTGCGATCCTGGCCTGGATAACACTGTACCCGGAAACTGGATTGCTTCAACTGAATTTGCCGCGGTAAATACAGCTGGAGACACCATCTGGGCAACACCCATGGCAGGATGTGCATTCATCTTCCCCACAGCAAACTTCATGGCAGCAGATACCACCATTGAAGTAGGTGGTACAGCTGACTTCACAGATTTATCGACCGGAGGAACCATGGTTTCATGGCTCTGGGTCTTTGAAGGAGCTACACCAGACACCTCATACGATCAAGACCCGATGGGGATCATGTATGATGCCCAGGGCACCTATGATGTTTCACTGAAGGTGGAAAATAATCTCGGAGAATTCTCAACACTGGTCATCATGGACTATATCTCAGTTGATTTTGCTCCGGTTGCAGATTTTGAAGCAGATGCTACCAATCCGGCAGTCGGGCAGGAAGTTAATTTTACAGATCTCTCAACGGGAACAATTACTGTATGGGAATGGACTTTTGAAGAAGGAACACCTGCAACTTTTGTTGGTCAGAATCCTGATCCAATTGTTTATGCTGTAGAAGGGATTTACGATGTAAGTCTTCTGGTGTCAAACGATTATGGTGAAGACCTCATGCTGAAAGAAGATTATATTGATGTACATCCCATTGGTGTTGGTGAACTTGATGATAATGATCTGATCAGGTTCTATCCAAACCCTGCCTATGGTATCCTCAATGTTGAAAATATCAGCGGTGAAGAGATCACGCTGAGTATTTATACGCTGACAGGACAACAGATCCTCGAAAACAAAGTTCAGGAAGGAAAAACAGTCCTTAACGTGAATCACCTTAATGCAGGGATCTATTTCGTCAGATACCTGACTGAGAGCAATCTGTTAAAAACAGGAAAACTGATTATCAAGTAAAACAAGAATAACCTAAGTGAAAGTCATTTTTACCTTCGGGTAGAAATGGCTTTTGCTTCTTAATAAACAAACTTTAAAAAACAATACACTTATGAAAAAACTCTACACCTTACTTGTCCTTGTCACCTTCATCATTGTTCCATTCAGCCAAAGCCAGGCACAGGAACTTGTTATTAATGGTGACCTGGAATTATGGGTTGATCCTAGCACTCCAACAAGTTGGCTTACTGCTGAAGATATCAGCCAGGAAACAAATCCTGTTCATGGTGGGACTTACTCAGCAGGACATACTTCCATTGAAGGAACAAATAAGTTTCAACAGGACATTGCCGGCGTGGTGGGTGGTACAACCTACACCATCAGCTACTGGTACTATGACAATGATGACGAAGCCAGGACACGAATTTATGCATATTGGTTGAACGGAACCGATTACCTTGATGATAATGAAGACGAACTTCGTGCTAACATTTATTCAACCAACAGTCCGGATTGGCAACTCTTTACTGTTAGCTTACCTGCCCCGGCAAATGCAGATGGCTTCCGTTTTGATGTACGCGTTTACAGGCAGGACGGGAACTCTGGAGGCAAAGTATATTACGATGACTTCAGCATGATGGCAGCAGGGATCTCACCGGAGCCAACCAATTTTCCAACAGGCTTTGATGCCCTCGCTGTGGGTATTTTTATCAATGTAGTATGGGAAGATGCAATTGGTGATCAGTTACCAAGCGGATACCTTATCCTGGGAAGCACTGAAGATAATATAGTAGCCCCTGTAGATGGAACAGCTGTTGCGGATGACCCTGACCTGGCAGATGGTTCCGGAGCCCTGAATATTGCCTATGGAATTGAACAGTGCAACTTTTACGAACTGGAAAGCAATACCCCTTACTATTTTAAAATTTATCCTTATACCAATGGTGGTGCTGACATTGATTATAAAAATGATGGAACAGCGCCAAGTACAACAGCTACCACAGGAGATGTAACCACCATTCTATCAGAAAACTTCAATGATGGATGGGGCGACTGGACCAGGGTAAGTGTTGTCGGCTCACAGGAATGGGAAATTGATGAAATCCACGGTGTTGATGATACTCCCTGCGCAAAATGCACCGGTTTTGATGGCTCGCCCTCTGAAAATGAAGACTGGCTGATCTCGCCACCAATGAATTTTGATAATTATTCTAATGAAGTTATAAACTTTTATAATGCAAATTTTTACGATGGTCCTGCTCTTGAGGCACTGATCTCAAACGATTACGATGGCAGCAGTGATCCTAACACGGCAACATGGCAATCCATGACATATGAATCCTCAACTGGTTTCTTTGATTGGGTTTCCAGCGGTGATATCGATATTTCAGAAATTAATGGCACTGCTGTTTATGTGGCCTTTAAATTTACATCAACCAACTCAGAATCTGCCACATGGGAGATTGATAACGTCCTGATCACAGGTACCGGAGGTACCAGTGTAAATGAGCAGAATGCACTCAATGCGCATATCAGTGTGTTTCCTAACCCGGCAATGAACACAGTAACTGTTTCGACCGACACTTACGAACCATTGACCATGCAGATCTATTCTTTGGTTGGAACGAAAGTAGTAGAAGATCTTAACTTCACAGGATCTCAAAAAATTGACCTGAGTGGTATTGGAAATGGTATTTATCTTCTCCACTTTACCGATCAACATGGAAATACCGGCATTGAAAAGCTGGTTATTGAAAAATAATACCTAATAACTTGCTAAGCAAGAGGACCCTGTTTACAGCTGTTGACAGGGTCCTTTTTTATACTGCAGTCAAATATTTCATCGAAAAAAGTGTTATTATTGTGTATACGAATTCGCCTTTAAATAAATGAAGTTTCTTATCAACGGCATCCTCATAATTTTTATCTGCACGCTTTCCGTTTTCCGGGCAGATGCACAGCGGAAAATCCCCTTCGGATCGAGTTGAATGCCAATCTCGATATGGAAAGCTATCACCTTGTTCCTTGTGGTGAAAATGGCATCCTGGTATTTTATGAAGGCGAAGAGGAGGGTAGCAGTCCTGATACACGTGTCTGGCACTTTGCGTTTTATGATCAAAACTTTCAGCAAAAATGGTTAGCTGATACTGCTCTTATTGAAGGGGCAAAATTTAAAGCCTACGAAAGTACCGGGAATAATTCCTATCTCCTCTTTGTTGATGTCGACAAACATCGCTCTGAATATAGCCTTCAGATCCTGAAGGTTGATTATGACGTAAATGCATTTACAATCATCTATAGTCTTTCCCCTGAAAAATCAGAACCTGTTCATTTCAGTATATATGATGGCAAAGCCATTGCAGCATTCAATAATACCATTTTCGCTCCCCGTATATTGGTGATTAACTTAAATGATGGCTCTACAAAAGAAGTTAAACCTGAAATTGAAGGACTGAACATCATCCAGGAATTGCATTTTGATCAGGAAGGCCAACACCATTATGCAGTTCTTGAGAACTACATTGGAAAAAAACAAAATGCCATACTTCTCCTTCAGCTGGATAATCAGGGTAATATTACGCAAACACTTAGTATTCAAACCGCATTAGAGAATAAAGTGATTAATGAAGCAAGGATTGCCTACTCTGGGGGCGACACTTTGTTGGTTATGGGTACCTATAGCAATTATGCTTCGAAGGTTGGAGAAAATAAAGATGAAACCGGGCCTGAAACAGCAGGCTATTTTGTAACCAAATTCATCGGTGAAAAAGAGGTGCTTATCAACTACTATAATTTCCTTGAATTTGAAGAAATGTACCGTGCACTCAGCAGCAAGACCATTGCTGATTTAAGAAAAAAGGCAGAGAAACAAAAAAGCAAGGGAGAAGAGTATTCGCTTGATTATACACTGCTCCTTCACGATGTTATCCCATTTATGGGCAATTACGTTCTACTGGCAGAAGCATACTATCCGGAATACCGCACTGAGACCAGCATGTATTATGATTACTATGGAAGGCCGATCCCACAAACTTACACTGTTTTTGATGGCTATAGCTATATCTTGGGGATAGCAGCTGCCTTTTCGCCTGAGGGCGAATTGGTCTGGGATGATGGTGTTGAAATCCGTAACATTCTGACCTTCAAGCTCGCAAAATACCTGGAAAGTTACGTTAGCCAGGAAGAGCTGACTATTTTCTATAGCAGTGAAAACCGATTATACTATAAAATGTCCGGCGGTCCTGAATCCGGTAATGCATTACAGAACATTAGCATTGAAAGTAAATTTAAAGGCGACAAGGTAATGGAAGACCTTGGCAGCAAGATGATCCATTGGTATCAGAATTACTTTATTTGCTATGGCTATCAGCAGATCCGCAATAACAGGATGTCGGGAGGTAAACGAACCGTATTTTATTTTAATAAACTGGCTTTTAAATAAAGTGATCGCGCGCAAATTAAGGATGTCCATTCAGTATCTTAAGTACAAGCTTTGTGCAAGATCAAAGTTCAAGGTACACTCACCTTTTGTATATCAATTTTATACGGATGTTATTCTTGACAGGAGTCCAATACCTGAATATGTTGAAATAGAAAATCAGCGGACTGCTTTGCTCAGGCAGAGAAGCCTGCTTGAAACAACAGATTTTGGCACTGGAGCATATAATAATGAGTATAAAACAAGGTTCAGACAGGTAAAAGAAATAACCCGTCATTCATCCATTAGTCCAAAATTCGGGAAACTGGTTCACCGTCTTGTAAGATATGCTTCTCCCTCCGAGATCCTGGAGATCGGCACAGCCATGGGGATCAGCAGCCTGTACATTGCGACAGCCGCCCCCAACAGCAAAATCATTACCATTGAAGGTTGTGCAGTAATCGCTGAGAAGGCTACGGAAAATTTTAACAAGTTTGGGATCATGAATATCGAAATGGTAATGGGAAACTTCAATCATTTGCTTTCCAAGACGCTGAACAGGTTCGGGAAACTGGATTTTGTACTGATCGATGGAAACCATCGAAAGGAACCCACGATAGATTATTTCCAGCAGATCCTGCCTAAATTACATGCCGGCAGCATAGTAGTGATTGATGATATTCACTGGTCGAAAGGAATGGAACAGGCCTGGAATGAGATCAAGGCAAATGAAGCAGTCAGTGTATCCATCGACCTTTTCAAAGCCGGAATACTGTTATTCAGGGAAGATATTGCAAAGGAGAACTTCATTCTGAAGTTTTGAATTTTGAGTTTTGAATTTTGAATTATTGTCATATTTGTCACCCCTTGCACCTTGAACCTTGAACCCTGTACCTGGTTAAACCTTATAAAACTTTAAGTATCAAAACAGAAACCGGGATTTATTTGTTAAATTTGCATAAAAGCATAGATACATGAGCAAGGATATAATTGTATTAAATGAAATTGCACGGCATTTTGTCGTAGGAACTGAAACGGTTAAAGCGCTTCGTTCAATATCTTTAACTATCAAGCAGAATGAATTTGTTGCTCTCATGGGGCCTTCAGGATCAGGGAAATCTACTTTGATGAACCTGCTTGGTTGCCTGGACACGCCTACCGGTGGAAGCTATTTACTAAACGGAAATGATGTTAGCAAGCTCAACGACAATCAGCTGGCTGAGATTCGTAATAAGGAGATCGGCTTTATCTTTCAGACCTTCAACCTTCTGCCAAGATCAACAGCCCTGGAAAATGTCACGCTTCCGCTCATCTATGCGGGCATGAGCAAGGTCAAGAGGATTGAACAGGCCAAGAAAGTTTTGGCAGATGTTCAGCTTTCCGACCGGATAACACATAAGCCTAATGAATTATCGGGAGGACAAAGACAGCGTGTGGCTGTAGCCAGGGCATTAGTGAATGAGCCCTCCATTATTCTTGCTGATGAACCTACAGGTAACCTCGACTCTAAAACCTCCATCGAGATCATGGGATTGCTGGAAGAGATCCATAAGTTAGGGAACACCATTATTGTGGTTACCCATGAAGAGGATATTGCTCGGCATGCCCATCGCATCATCAGGCTGATCGATGGAAATGTTGCCTCGGATGAGAAGAATAAGAACATCCGCACCATGAGTTTTTACAAAGACGTGGTACACGCAGAATAGAACCATGCCTCAAGAGTTCAAGATATACACCAAAACAGGCGATAAAGGAGAAACTTCACTTATCGGTGGGACAAGGGTACCCAAATACCATCCGCGTATTGAAGCCTACGGGACCATTGATGAGTTGAAATCCTACATAGGCCTGATCCGCGACCAGGATATCTCTGATGACAAAAAAATCCTCCTGCTGGAGATACAGGACAGGCTGTTTACTATTGAATCCCAACTGGCTCATGACCCGGAAACCAAGTTGAACAGGCCCCTTCCTGAGATTGATGAGCGTGATATTTTCAAGCTGGAATCGGCCATTGATCAGATGAATGAGGATCTGGAGCCACTATCCTCTTTTATCCTTCCGGGAGGGCATGTGAGCGTTTCACACTGCCATGTTGCGCGTTGTATATGCCGCAGGGCTGAACGAATTAGCATCCGCCTGGCGGAGTTGCATCCGGTAAATCCGTTGAATATCAAATACCTGAATCGCCTTTCTGATTACCTTTTTGTCCTGGCCAGAAAAGTAGGCCATGACCTCAATACTCCTGAAACCCCCTGGAAACCTAGGGTTTAAGAGATTTTTGCTATTCGTAAAAAAGTGCTTGACTTTTTTGAAAATTCGCTTATTTTTGCAGAAAATTAAACCCCAAGAGTATTATGTACTGGACGCTTGAATTGGCTTCAAAACTGGAGGATGCACCCTGGCCGGCTACCAAGGATGAGCTGATTGATTTCAGCATCAGATCGGGAGCACCACAAGAGGTGATTGAAAACCTTCGGGAGATTGAAGATGAAGGTGAGGTTTATGAAAGCATAGAGGATATCTGGCCAGATTATCCTACGAAGGAAGATTTCTTCTTCCACGAAGACGAGTATTGATCCTCACAATAAAGAAATTATAAACCAGCCGCCTTGTATTAGCAAGGCGGTTTTTTTTTGCCTGGGACCTCATTTCACCGAAAACATACTGAAATTCACTTTGCCATAGACCCGGTTCTGGTCGAAGTTCGGATGCTCCGCAAAGTCAATGCTGCCAGGGTGTTCAACAATCAGCCAACCGTCATTTTCAAGCATGTTTTTCTCAAATACCAGTTCAGGGATCTTTTCGATTCCCTCAAGATCATATGGAGGATCGGCAAAAATGATATCAAACTTCTTTCCGCCTCCCCGGCTGAGAAAGGTAAATACATTGGCCCTGATCACAAATAGGTTCTTCAGATTCAGCTTGCGCGTGGTTTCGCTAATAAAATTCACGCATCGCGGGTTAAGTTCCACGCTATGTACTTCTGCTGCATCCCTTGATGCAAATTCATATGATATGCTCCCTATTCCCGCAAAGAGATCGAGCACCTTTAGGCCTTCAAAATCATAATAATTGCGGAGGATATTGAATAAGGATTCTTTTGCACGGTCGGTTGTAGGGCGAACCGGAAGACTGCCAGGTGCCTGCACCCTTCTTCCTTTATGTGATCCGCCAATTATTCGCACAAGGATGAACTGAATAGATTATAATAATAATGGCCGGGCAGCTGATCAAAAATAAAACTGTACCTGAAATCTGAATTACGTTCGATAAAGCGCACATTCCTGATGTACTTATTGACCAGGTCAGCCAGCGCAGAGTGCTTCTCAATCTCTCCCATCATTACCAGATCAACACTTTCGGGATTCAGGTTGAGTTGTTCTACAACAAAGATCAGGTAATACATAAAATCTTCGGCAGTATTGTAAAGGAATGAATTATAGTAATCGAGCTTTTTATTTTTGATCTGCAGAATATCAATATGTGAGGCTCCCGTATTTACAAACAATTGATTAGCGCTGTCGGTATTTCGGAATTTGAGAAAGAGGCTTTGTATGATGGCTGTTGAAAAATGACAAACCATCGCAGTTGAAAAATATTTTTTTATCACTTCAGCCAGGGTCGATGGAAGATGATAAATGACATAGGCATTGGTGCTCTTCAGGTAGTCATGATGAATATCTGCAGTTTCATACGGTCCACCGGCAACATTGAAGTCAAAGATGCTGCATTTCTCTTCTTCATTAAACAAGGCTTCTGGTATCAGGGTTGATTTCCCCTGTTCCAGGAGTACCCTTACACTATTGAAGGGCTGGCTTAACCATTTCAATTCATTATCGAGCAGCTGATTAAGCTTGCTTACATCTGTTCTTTCCTTCTCGCCCGGGATATAAGGCTTCTTTCCCGGATCAGCAAGATCGAATGATTGCAGATGTAAGAATTTATTTGTGTTCCTGTCAAGAATACAATAGGAAAATCCATCCGTAGATATACGGATGGACAAATCATATTCATAAGTCTTCTGCTTGTCTAATCCAGGATCAGAATAAGTGTGTATTGCTTTGACGTTTTCAGCCATATAGCACGGCTAGATAATTACTCCCAGTTACCATCAGTAGATGGTTCCAGCATTGAGCCTACCTTCAGGCCGGGAAACTTGTCAATGTCTTTTCGAGCCTTGATCAGGTTCACGATCGCTTGATTTTCCATGCCATTCAGAATATCTTTATAATTGGCACTTGCTTCAAACACGTGTACTTTGATGCCACCTTTTTCTACCTCTCCGGCATCTAGTGAATACATCACACCAGACCCGGGGATGTAAGCCAGTGAGTCCAGGCTAAAGTTCGCCCTTCTTCCATATAATGAATCCGCTACTACAATGTACCCGATGGTGTCATTAATGGTCAATGTAAATGTAGTATCTTCAGGATCAGGCACTTTTTTTACGATTGGGATCTCACCCTCTCGTAAGAATGTGAGCAGGGTATCAAAGTCGCTGGCATATTTATCATTCATCTTCTTATAAATAAGCTGACCACTTCTGATATCTTTAAGGTCCTGAATAACAACAACTTCCCTTTTATCTTTTTCAGCATTGAATTTCAGGGGCTTGTTAACACTCTGGTAAACGAGATACGCAAGTACGATAATGACGAGCAATAGGACGATCTGGATGATGGTTCTTTTCATTTCAAGAGGTTTTTTGAATACATGCAAAGTTATAATTTTTTTTAAACCAAGCGATTCCGTATTTAATTATTTAATGAATATTTGAGTTTACAATTTCATGGGTAGAATTGACTTTTCCTCTTATTTTTAGTATCTTAAGGAGTTGAATAAAAAATTCCTCACCATGCAAACATTCATTTTACTTACAAAATTAACGCCAGAATTAACCCAACGCATGAAAGATCGCTCAGCCATTGGCGGAAGTTGGCTTGAAAAGGTCAAGGAAAAGTGCCCGGAAGTGAAATTTACAGCACATTATGCCTTACTTGGTCAGTATGATTTTCTGGACATTTACGAAGCTCCGGATGTTGAAAGTGCAGCCAAGGTTGCCATGATCTCTCAGGCTAACGGAGCTATGAAGGCTGAGAGTCTGTCTGCAATTCCGTACAAGAAGTTTCTGGACCTTGTGAAAGAGATTTAGAAGAGCGAAAAACGAAAAACGAAAAGACATTAAGTTCAAATATCAGATATCAAACATCAGATATCGGATATCAACCCGTCATTTCATGGTATTCAGGAATATCCTGCAGGAAACGATATGTATTTTTATTATAATACATTTCGCAGCAGTAATGACTCATGCCATTGGTAACCACCAGGAAAGGCACTTTTAATACTGAATTATATCTCGCAATCTGATCAAAGGTATCCTGAGAAATCTCTATTTCAGGGGCCTTGCATTCAACGATCATAATGGGAACCCCCTGCTTGTCGTGGACCAGGATATCAGGTCGCCGGGCCATCTTGTTCATTTTGATCTGTTTTTCGAGAATAATCAAACCGGCAGGTACACTTTTTTGATTTACAAGGAACATGATGAAATGCTGACGCACCCATTCTTCCGGTGTAAGGGCAACATATTTTTTCCTGATCTCATCAAAAATGCGCAACTGCCCTTCATCCTTTTTCAGGCGGAATTCATATGAAGGCAAACTCAGTTCCTGCATCTTATGGCTAATTTGGCTCCTCAATGGAACGCATGGAGCGATTCTGGATCAGTGAGCGCAAAGGACGGATAATACGTGTGAGTAATCGGGTATCCTGGGTGATGATCTCGGCCTTTCCTCGCATCCTTTGAGTAAAGGGTAGTTCAGCATTGTAATTTGTTTTCAAACCTTCGGGGAAAGAAACATCAACAGCATAGGTATTGTCGGCAGGGACAATAGAGATCTTTTCAACATATCCTGTCACCATTCCAAATTCCATATACGGATAATTCTCAAAACGAATGTTCACCTTTTGTCCAACTTTGACTTTCCCAGAGCGATAAACAGGCATGGTCAGCTTTCCGATAATATTGGAAGAATCGACCGGAACAATGCTGACGATCTTTTCACCAACGGTGATGTTCTGGTTGCTGGTCCAGAACTTATTGAAGGTGGCGCTCCCATCGATGGGAGCAACAATCACGTAATCCTGTGCCCATTTAGTGATGGCCCCGTTGAGGTTATTGAAGGATTTGTGCATAGACGATTGTATGTCGTTCTTTTCCTTTTCATATTGCAATTGCAGATCGAGCTTCTCACCTTGCAGCTCATCAACCTTTATGTTGGTTTCACTGAGATCAGTGCGGGCACTTTCATAAGCATGCTGCTTCTGCAATAATTCACTCTTTGCATTGTCCAGTTCAGACAGGGAGATGGCAGCACTGTCGAATAAGGACACGTATCTTTCATAATTCCTGTTCTCAAGCTCATAATCCTCCTCCAAGGTCTGCTTCTGGGTATACATATAATCATAGTTGATCCTATAATCGCTGATCTGCTTTTCGAGCGTCTCTATCTTCTTGCTGAAATATTTCAGCTCAACGAAATTTTTCATATTGCGGAAATCCTTCTGGAATTCAGCATACTCATCCTGTACATCACCAAGTTGCATATTGTTGCGGAAATTGAACTCTGTGATCGTGTTTATTTCATTTCCATCAAGGATAGGCCTGAATCTTCGCAATTCATCACGGAGCAGGAACATATCCGGAGACAGTGCCGGGTTTTCAATTACGGCAATACTGTCGCCAGCTGATACAAGTTGTTTATCAGCTAATAAAGAAATCCTCGATCTTTCCTGTTGAGCTGGCCACAACATATGCCGGTGGTTCCGCAGTCATCACTTCAATATCAAGATTCGGAACAACTTCCGGGTACCTGAACAACCAGCTTCCAAGCAGGAGCAAAATGATAATGGTAAAAAATAGCGTCGTACCCCAACGGATGATCCATGACGGGACACTGCCCAGGATCTCCTGTACAGGCTCGCTGCGAAATTCAATGCTCTTATGTCGGCTTTCTTTGGCCATTTTTTCTTTATAATCCTAGTTGCCTAATTCCAGCTGGTTCTTTACCAGTTTATAATATGCTCCTTTTAGTTTCGTCAACTCTTCATGAGTTCCTTTCTCAATTAGCTCACCTTTATCGAGTACGATGATCTGATCGGCATTGGTTACTGTACTTAATCGATGTGCAACCACCACTGCAGTCTTCCCTTCCACAAATTGATTTAGCTTTTGCATGATCACCATTTCATTGTTGGCATCGAGGGCATTGGTGGCCTCATCGAAGAAGAGGAATTCAGGATTTTTATATACTGCCCTGGCGATCAAAATACGCTGTTTCTGGCCCTGGCTCAGTCCGGTTCCCTCCTGTCCGATCTTTGTATTATATGCCAGCGGCAGAGATTCGATGAAATCCTGAATATTAGCAACATTCACAGCATGGAGGAGTTTATCCTTATCGATATATTCATCGCTAACTGCAATATTTTTGGCGATAGTATCTGAGAAAATAAATCCATCCTGCATCACAGCACCACATTTTTGGCGCCAGAACTTGCCATTGATATTTTTGATATTGAGTTCTCCTACTTTGATTTCACCATGCTCAGGAGGATAGAAGCCAAGAAGAAGTTTGATGAGGGTGGTCTTGCCACTGCCACTGGGACCTACGATGGCAGTTAATTTTTGTTCAGGTATCTCGAAATTCAGGTTTTTAAGTACCGGGTCTGTATGTGATCCGGAATACCTGAAACTGAGGTTTCTGACACTAATTCCTTTTTTTGCCGGTAAAGAAGAGACTTTGGGTTCTTCTGCATTTTCTTCTTCCTCTTTCTGATGGATCTCTGCCAAGACGCTCCAGGCTGATCTTGGCGTCCTGGGCCGAACGGAAGAAGGTGATCATCTGGTCGATCGGGCTGTTGAGCTGCCCGATAATGTATTGCACAGCCATCATCATACCAAGGGTCATATCTCCCCTGACAACCGAATCAGCTGCAACAAATATGATGAGGATATTTTTTGTTTGATTGAAAAAGACAGCACCCGCCTGCTGGTATTGATTCAAAACAAGTCCTTTAATATTCACCTTAAACAAGCTGGCCTGAATTTTTTCCCAATCCCAACGCTTTTGTTTTTCACAATTGTTCAGTTTTATCTCCTGCATCCCTGTGATCAGCTGAATGAGGTTACTCTGGTTATCGGCCATCTGTGCGAAGCGCTTGTAATCGACCACACGGCGTTTCTTCATGAACAACAATACCCATGCAATGTACAGGGCACTTCCTATCAGGAAGATGAGCAAGATCTTAATGCTATATATGGCCAGTACCACACTGAATATGGCCAGGGTGACCACGGAGAACAGTATGTTGAGGGAAGAGACTGTAAGGAAATTTTCTATCCTGGTATGATCACCGATTCGCTGCATCAGGTCACCAATCATCTTGCTGTCGAAAAAGCCAATTGGCAATTTCATTAGCTTGATAAGGAAATCGGAGATTAGGGAAATGTTTACCCTCGTACTGATATGCAGCAAGATCCAGCTTCGTATAAATTCTACAGATGCCTGGCTGATGAAAAGTACCAGCTGTGCAATCAGAATGAGCGAGATGAAGCTTAGATCCTGGTTGGAGATACCAATGTCGACAATGGCCTGTGTGAGGAATGGAAAAATTAGCTGTAAAAGGGCACCCAACACCATTCCAAGTATAAGCTGGGTAATAAATTTTTTATATGGTTTGAGGTAAGAAAACAGGAAACGGAATGTTTTTTTATCCCTGGTTTCCCCTTCCTGGTTATAGAAATCCGGTGTTGGCTCAAGCAGGAGGCAAATCCCCTGAGGTTCGCCCTCAGTTTTCGTGCTGGCCCATTGGGCCATAAACTCATCCCTGCTATACTTGATCAGGCCATGGGCAGGATCTGCCACATGCACTTGCTTCTTGGTGATCTTATGGACCACCACAAAGTGGTTTTGCTTCCAGTGTGCAATGCAGGGTAAAGGTGTTTCTTTGGCTAACTGGTCGAGGCCAATGCGTACACCCATGGTACGAAAGCCGATAGATTCGGCAGCATCGCTGGTGCCCAAAAGGGAAACGCCTTCGCGGGTGATGTGACTTCTCTCCCGGAGGGTTTGTACGCTATAACTGCGGCCGTAGTATTTTGCCACCATCCGCAGGCAACTCGGACCGCAATCCATTGCATCAAGCTGTTTATAGAAAGGGAACTTAGCCATAAACCAGTTTACTAGTAGAAGTCTTATACTATTATTTACGGGAAAATGTTACCACCCCATGGGGAAATTTAAAGCTCTAAAGCTCTAAATTCTAAACAAATTCGAAATTCCAAGCACCAAAATCCAAACAGATTTCTACAATATTCATTTGGGCTAAGCTTACTAACCTGAGGGTAGTCGAGGGGCAACTCACCAAAGATTAATACCTTTGCCAATATGACTTTTTACACGAGTATTTCTGATCATTACGATGATATCTTCCCGCTCAATCCAGCGCAAGTTGATTTTGTATTAAACAACTTTAGCAATGCTGAAGATTTCAAGCTGCTTGATATCGGCTGTGGTACAGGGAGTCTGAGTATCACCCTCGCCCCCCATTTTAATGAGATTGTTGGCATTGATCCGGATGAAATGATGCTGAAACTGGCGGTCGAAAAAGCTGGCAAAGATCATGACAATCTTTCTTTTCATCCCTATGGGATGCTGGATCTTGAAAAACAATTTGGGTCTCATAGGTTTGACGCCATTCTTTGCTTTGGGAACACCCTGGTTCATCTGAGATCGGCAGAACAAATCCTCGATTTTCTGAAACAGGCAAAAAAGTCACTTAAACCTGGCGGAAAGCTCCTCGTTCAGATCATCAATTATACAAGGATCTTTGAACAGCAGATCAGTGATTTGCCAACCATCGAAAATGACCAAATCAAATTTGTCAGGAATTATCATTATCCGGCAAGTGAACAATTGCTGAATTTTGAGACCATCCTAAGTATAAAATCGAGTGGAGAGGTGATCCGGAACTGCATTTCCTTATTCCCGGTCCGAAAGGATTCGCTCGAAAAAATGCTGCTTGAAACGGGCTTCTCGAACCTGAGTTTTTACGGAAACTTTAAGCGTGATCAATTCCTTTCCGACAGTATCCCGCTGGTGATCAGTGCTGATTTATAATGTCTGAAAAGCAGATCATAGATCACCATTTCATGCAGGCGGTTGTTATTTCGGAAGATACGGTTCATCGACATGTGGATGAGGCTGGATATCAGGTCATTTTTACTTACTTCCATTTTCCCTTCTTCATAAAGCTGAAAGATCCTGCCAATTGATTCCTTAGAATCATTTGATCGGAGATTCAATGGTCCATATATCAGATTATCAGTGAAACCGGCTTTCTTCGACAGGAGATCTGATATTCGTGTACGATGTGTGCGGTACTTTGATGACAACTGCCTGGCAAGCTGCTTATCTTTTCCAAACTCCTTTCCAAAGCTACGACTAAGCTGCAACAGAAGATCTTTCCTCTCTTGAAGATCAAACTGAAAATCATTCAGCAAATGATCAATGGAAGCCAGGGCATATTGCCACCTCATATTTGAATCTTCATGGGTTATTTCCTGCATCGAGAACCTCATAAATGCAATACTGTCAAAACAGAACAATTGTTCTGCATCTGCCATGGATCCTGTCCCATACCTTTCTATTTCTGGGAGATATGTGCCTGACTCCACTTTCCATACAAGGCCATGCTTATTCATTTCCTGCAAATCATGATCAATAATATTTTTCAATTCCTTCGCCCCAATATCATTTTTCAATTTTATCCTGAATCTAAGATGAAAATCGGGATCAGCATAACGTATAAAAAACCAGGTATCGGAGAAGTTCATTTTATTGATCCTTTGCCAGGCAGGATATAAAGTCCGGGTCAATAATTGGTCGGCTGTCCTGTGGCCTGTATAGATGCGCATGTACAGCCATTCCACTCCGGGCAGGTATGTTTTCTTTGCTCTCATTGATTCCGGTGCATAAAGAAAACAAACTCATTGGCATGTATCCCACTAGCTCCCCGAACCAAGTTCTTATCTGATGTTGATACAAACTCTTTCATGGTGACCACAGGCATATTTCTAATTTCGTTCTGAAATAACTTCCTGCAGTGCGGGCTCTCAAGATCCAGCCAGAGTTCATTGTCAGCCATAGCCAGGACCACCTCTGCCGGAATTAAATAATCTTCTCTGAGATCCTTAACTGTTTTTTCTAAATCCTTGGTACTATCGGCAATATTGATTTCATTAAGTTCCTTCCTGGTGAAATTCCAGGTAGCCGTTTGAAGGATAAAGTTTTTATAGCAAAGCCGGGGTAAAAAGATTGTTTGCTGTTCTAGGGGACCCCATGAAAAGCTAAGATTTGATCTTACATTCTGTGTTTGAAGATCACATAAGAAACGATACATCGACAAGGACCCAAAGGCATAATTATGTGCATTTGACAGCCTTGGCAGAACATATTTATTGAGTCGTATTGACCGTAGCTTAATCCTATCATCACGAACACTGACCATCAGGTCCGAGATAGGCATACGATACGCCTTTTCTACCTGTGAGCTCGCCAGGTATGGAATCTCATAAGATCGAAGTACAGGCCTCATCAGTATGTTTCCTGTCCGTTGCTGTGGCAAGTGAACGACCTCAGCAAGAATAGTTTCGCCGGCAATGGATTGCTCAATGCTTGAAAGATCATGCATCGCTTGTTCAAGGTTCTCATCCATATAACAAAACCTGCCTGCCAGGTTTATTGCACTGCTGCCGCCAGCACTTTCAATTTGCATGAGGTATTTATCTTCTTCCTTTCCACATTTTCCATGTATTTTGACCATCATTGACAAACTCATGGGTAAAGGCTGACCGGGATCCGGAAGAGAATCCAGCTCTTCCTCCTGAATCTCAATCTTAGTTTGCCTGTTAAATAAGGCATGTTGCAATTTTCTATAGAACATCCTGTCAACCGATGTCCAGCTATACTGTCCGACCTTTTGTTCTTTGACCGGAGGGCTAATATTTTCGAGCAATTCTGAATCACAGGCATTTTGATCTTCGGGCAGGTAACCCGGTCCGGCCTCTGCATCCATTGCCAGTGTCAGGGGTATCTCGCGCATTTCATACCTGCGAAGGAAATTCTCCTTAAACTTTTCGAGCAAGGGATTATCCATCGGGCGTGACAACTTACTCAGGGCATGAAGTATATTCTCCACCTCCAGGCCAATGCGTCTGGAAAGTTTGCAAGCATGGGTTGTAAGCTTCAGGTCAGCCTGTATCAGTGCGTTCTCTTTGAAAGGAATTGCTGATTTTGTAACATCTTCAATTATTGATTCAAGCACGCTGATCTTTGGCCTACCCTGGAGAGAATCCAGCGCAAATATTTTATCGCTGAATTTCTTGCATAGCAGGACATGCTTGTTTTTTGTTTCGGATGCAGAAAAAAATTGTTTTAACACTTCAAAATATCCCTGTCCGCTAACACCTGGCTCAAGTTCAGAGACAAGCACCTGGTTATCGATCAGCATATGAATATATTCAGATGCCTCCTTAAAGCTTGTCTCATCGTCGGCAATTACCAAAGCCAGCTCTGTGATCTTTTGATTGCTGGATGCACTATCCAGAACTTTTTCAAGTTCCACGGAATGCTGAACACTTTGAAGATGGTAAGAACGTGTTCCTTCATCATCTGTCAGGTACTCTATGTACCGATATTCATTCCCTATTCTTGACAGGCTGGAATTTACACTGAACTTCAGACTATCCCTGACAGTATTGTCGGCTGTGATCAGCTCTGTCATACTACATAGAAACTGCATATCTGGCCTCAAGTACAACCGATGATTTTCAATTGGGGCAAGACTAATTTTGCTCTGCTCACCAAATGTACCTGCACAAACACCGGCAAACATGCCAAAAGGAGTACAGCGGGATGACATTCGGATGAGATATTTCAAGAGCGTTAGCTTTAGCCTGCCGTTGTCTTCTTTCCCCTTCCCTCTTTCTGCCCACTTTGAAATTATTCGGGACAGCTCGGGGGATGCAAGAAATATTGATTCTTTTACCGCTCCATCAGAATAAAACTTCAAAAGCAGCTCATCAAGTGAATTGGCCATGGAGATTTGCTGAAGAACTTCCAAAGACAATAATGGTGCCCTGAGCATAAATATTGGTGCCACAGTATAGTTTATTTCAATGTCGTTTTCTTGTACAGGCATAACATTATTAAAGTAATATTGATCGTGACCAGCTGGGCTCTCTTTCTGAGATAAATGATAGCAATACAAGTCCTATTCCGGAGACCCCATCAAGCAAACCAATAGTATTTATCCATCCTCCATATTGGGGATTATACCAGGTCTTATACCCGGCAATTCCATCTTTGTGGTAGGCCATGTTCAGGCAAACATCCAACCAGTAAATGGCTGCATCCTTGAAAGTATTAAGTCCGGTCTTTTGATATAGTACGTTATAAATAAGCGCGATCCCGGATGCCCCATGACAGATTCCTGCATCATATACACTGTTTTCCATAGGGTCGCGTCGGAGGGTCGAGTTTATGAGTATGCTCAGACCATCAAGCTTATAAGCAGTCCCGGGAAAAATAATTCCTGCTTCATAGTAAGCAAACCCAACTCCGAGGTCACCATAGCACCAGGCCAGTCGGCTGGATTCCTGGCTATCAATACTTTCCTTTGCCCAGGAAGGAAAGATTGAAATATATTCTGACCGGTCCAGCTTTTGCTTTTCCAGGTATCTGATCGCGCCTTTTATCTGTTGTTCAATTAAGTCTGTTGATATCCCTTCAGCATAGATATGGGAAAGGATCAGTACAATTGAAGATATGCCATGCGACAGGCTGAGGTTGTATCCTGTCTTTTGGGTTTCAGCATCTAATACCGACAACCACTTTAAGCCACCGTCAGCATCATGCTCAGCTACTCTTTCCAATTCAGTTACAAGATCTGTCAGATGTGCTCTGTATTTTTCATTTTTTGCTTGCCTCAGAAAATATAGCGCTGCCCCCAGGGCTCCATGGAGATAATCATAATGCCCGGATCGTATTTCCGTTATCATGTGCTGATACAGGTAAGGATCTAGTTCATCAAAAATGCCTGTGGGGTCCCATTCGACAAGTTTTGTGGATGACAAGTGGTGGATGAGCCAGGCGATACCGCTCAAGCCATTTGAGAAACTATAGTCTGGTAAATTCCCGGCAGCAGGATTAAGCGCTTGCTCAATCAAATCTGCTACCAGGCCGTCGAAAACACTATCCCCGCTCCAGTCAGCATAATAAGCACAAAAACAAGCCAATCCTGCTTTGCCACCCATCAAGCCACCTTCATCAGGAACCAGGTCTTTGACTGATCCAGCTATTTCATGGATCTTCTTTTCTACAGGTTTAATGTACCTGTCTGGAAGAAAAACCTTCCACCCCATATCTATTAATACCCAAAACAAGAAAATGTCGCACTTATTCATGAAATTTTTTTCAAAAATTTCAGGTGCTGGGGACAAGGTACTGGGTACAGGGGGTTTAAATTAAGCACCTCACCCCCTTACCCCCCCATCCCCCTTTTCCCCCTCTCCTAAAGGAGAAGGGGACTGGGGGAGAGATTATATGAATTAAATTTTTTATAATAAGGAACTTATAACAAACTCAGTAATTTATCCCGAGCGAAGTCGAGGGGCTCAACACTTTATTGTATTTTTGTTTGAAATCTCCAGCGATGAAAACAAAACAAGAGATCGTTACCAACTGGTTACCGCGCTATACCGGTGAAAAGCTCGAAAACTTTGGAAATTATATACTGCTCACCAACTTCATGAAATATATTGAGTTGTTTGCTGAGTGGAATAAGGTTGATATTGTAGGCAAGAAGAAGCCCATGCCATGTGCAACTGCAAATGATATCACCATCATTAATTTTACCATGGGAAGTGCCAATGCGGCTACCATCATGGATCTGCTCAGCGCAATAAACCCAAAAGCAGTTCTTTTTCTCGGCAAATGCGGCGGCTTGAAAAGGAAAAATGAAGTTGGCGACTTGATACTGCCTATTGCTGCTATCCGTGGAGAAGGTACCTCTGATGATTATATCCATAAATCAGTGCCTGCTCTTCCGGCCTTTAACCTGCAGAAGGCCGTCTCGACATCCATCCGTGACTTTGGCCGGGATTACTGGACAGGCACAGTCTATACCACAAACCGCCGGGTATGGGAATACGATGAGGATTTCAAGGAGCACCTCCGCCGGACCAGGAGCATGGCTATCGACATGGAAACAGCCACTATTTTTATTGTTGGTTTTCAGAATGAGATCCCCTCAGGGGCCCTGCTTCTGGTATCTGACCAGCCCATGATCTCAACGGGAGTAAAAACCAGAAAAAGTGATGACGAGGTTACTGAGAAGTTCCTTGAAGATCACCTGACCATTGGCATCAACTCCCTGAAAATGCTTAAAAACAAGGGGCTCACCGTTAAGCACCTTTATTTCGATTATGACAAAGATCTTGACGATATATGAAATTCGAAGAGATCCTTACAGATCTGAAAAATAAGATCTACAAACCAGTTTATTTCCTTCATGGCGAAGAAGAATACTTTATTGATATCATCACTGATTATATTGCCGATAATGTTCTTGATGAAGCAGATAAGGAATTCAATCAGACTATACTTTACGGGAAAGATGTCAATGCCGGCGTCATTATAGATACTGCCAGGCGATATCCGATGATGTCGAACTACCAGGTTGTAATTGTAAAAGAAGCCCAGGCGCTCACCGACCTTGATGAATTGGTGGGCTACACAAATAATCCGGTGGACTCAACCATCCTTGTCATATGTCATAAGCACAAGGCATATGACGCCAGGAAAGCACTTGTTAAGAGCATTAATAAAACGGGGGTTGTTTTTAAATCTGACCGTCTCTATGACAATAAGATCCCTGCCTGGATCAATCAACAACTAAAGTTGGAAGGCTACTCAATCACGCCAGGGGCAGCTCGATTGCTTATTGGTAGCCTGGGCAGTGATCTGACGAAGATCAGGATGGAACTTGGCAAGCTTATGCTTAACCTGGATGCAGGGGCTGTCATTAATGAAGACCATATTGAAGAAAATATTGGGATCAGCAAGGAGTTCAATGTTTTTGAACTACAAAATGCCCTGGGTGCCGGCGACACCTATAAAGCAAACCTGATATGCAGACATTTCGCGGCCAACCCAAAAACAAATCCAATGGTCGTTACCCTGGCCCTTTTATACCAGTTTTTCGCTAAAATTCTGATATTCCATTCACTGAAAGATAAATCAAAAGAAAACATCATAGCAAGTGAGCTATCTGTTAGCCCGTATTTTGTGAGGGACTATAAAACTGCAGCAAAACAATTCAATGCTGCCAGAACGATCAGAGCGATCAGCATTATGCGTGAATATGATCTCAAGTCAAAGGGATTAAATAACTCCAGCACCACTCACGGTGAATTACTTAAGGAGATGGTTTTCAAAATCATGCATTAATACTTATCTTCATTGTCAAACATTTATCATCCTCATAAATATTCAGGATATGAATAGACCTTTTAGATTATATATTTTGCTGCTTTTTATGCTTAGTCCTTTCCTGATGTCAGGCCAATCTTACGTAGGCGTATTTGGTGGGATCAACAGCAGCAAGCTGGCTGGCGACAACCCCATCAATGCAAATTACAAAAGCCTTATTGGCGTCAATACTGGGGCCTATATTGATATAAAACTCAGTAAAATAATTTGGCTCAGCATACAACCATCCTATTCGCAAGAGGGCACTAAGATCTCTTATAGTGTGAAAGGACAGGAAAAACCTGTAGATTCCATTCACATCAGGCTCAACTATGTTTCCTTGCCATTATTTTTGAAGGTATCGAGTACAAACGGGCGCTTTTATGCCCTGGGTGGATTTGAAACCGGGTACCTGCTCGACAGTCATGCCTCCAGCAACGATGTCAAGCAAGATATTGGGACCAAGGTTGCAGAATGGAATATAGCCATGCATTTTGGGGCCGGGATACGAATTCCTATTGGTTATCCCAGGCTTTTCGTGGAGCTAAGATATACCCAGGGATTGATCAATCTCACCGACGAACCTACGGATCAAGGTTATATCCCGCGTGTTAAGACAACAGGCTTCAAAATTCTGGCTGGTATAGAGATCCCTTTGAAAAAAACAAATAAATAAGCTGATATGAAAAAGCTGATCTACCTCATCATACTTTCCTGCATATTTATAAATTCAGGAAATGCCCAATCGGAATCAACCTCTGCAGACAGGAAATTCCCGACTTTGAATGGCCATGCTTTTCCATCATTGGCTTATTTCCAAAATTCATTTATTTCTACAAGCTTACAGGCTAATATAGGCTTTGGAATCACTTCACCACTCCAAATTTCAGGATTAAAAATTGGTGAACATGAACTCTTTGCTTTTGAAGGACAGTTAATATTTGTCAGCATGAATGTTGAATACCGGCAGAGATTTAATCAATGGCTTTCATTATACTTCACATTAAGCATGGCAGGTCGTCTGGGCACTGACATGTCGACCATTCTTGCCAATGGTATAAGTACAGTTAACGGAGGAAATATTGGGTGGTTGGTGAGAATAAAGCAAAGCAAGAAACTAAACCTTTCCGCAAAAGTATTTATTCAAAACCTTACTGGTAGTTTCATTAATGTTGGCGAGTATTTCGAAGAAGTCATCAATGACGTCCCTAATCCCACACTTACTAAAAAAATTCCTGCTATGAGTATGGGCCTCGGTGTTCAGGGTGCCTATGCATTTAACAGCACCTTTGGACTTCAATTCCATGCCCAGTATGCTTATGGAGAATCTTTCGAACACGAAGAAACCGGAGGATACCTTGCTGCCGGTATCGCAGGGGATGTTGATTTCATGCCAAAATATAATGTTCCCGTTGGCCTGGCTGTTAGCTATACACTTACATCTGCACCTGAAGTATTGATGGCAGATCAGGGGAATGCAAGTTTAATTTCAGGAAAAGTATCGTATACCGGTTCTGATGATTTTGAATTAGGCCTTCAATATACTTATTTCAAAATGAACCTGGAAAGTGTTGACCAAAAACCAAGCATTAATACAATCTTGCTGATCATGAAGTTTTACTTCTAGGAAAGAAATTCTAGTATTTTGATTTGTTGAAGGTGATGGCGTTGGCCTGGTCGGTGGGCATGATCACCACGTCATTAATATTTGCACGACCCGGAAGTGTTGTTGAAAAATATACAACCTCCGCTACATCTTCCGGCAGGAGCGGATCATATCCCTGGTATACTGTCGCTGCTCTTTCATCATCACCCTTGAACCTTACTTTGCTGAATTCCGTTTCTACAGCACCCGGGGCTACCTGGCTTACCTTGATACCTTCTGTAAGTAGATCCTGGCGCATGCCTTTGGTAATGGCATCCACTGCATGTTTTGTGGCACTATAAACATTGCCTTTAGGGTATACTTCCTTTCCGGCGATGGACCCGATGTTGATGATATGGCCTTTCCCATTACTTATCATCAGATTGGCCACAGCTTTACCTACATACAGCAGTCCTTTAATGTTCGTATCGATCATGGTGTCCCAGTCTTCTTCATCCCCTTGCTGAAAAGCATTCAGTCCTAAAGCAAGCCCGGCATTATTTACCAGCACATCGATCTTTTTCCATTCATCAGGCAATCCCGATATAGCGGTTCTCACCTGCTCCTTATCCCTGACATCCATTTCAAGTTCATGCACCTGTACATCATAAGATGCCTTTAAAGTTGATGCCAGTTTTTTCAGGCGTTCATTTCTCCTGCCCGAGATGATCACATTGAACTTATTTTCTGCGAATTTGTGTGCACAGGCCTCTCCTATGCCGGCTGTTGCGCCTGTAATAAATACAATCTTTGACATAAAGGTTTTAGTTTTTCTTTTCGACCCATTTACGGGCATTCACAAAGGCTTCTATCCAGGGCGAAACCTCATCTGACGGGCGGTCTTCCGGGTAGTATGCCCACTGCCAGGGGAAGATGGCACGTTCGAGGTGCGGCATCATGGCCAGGTGACGTCCGTCGTTGGAACAAATGGCAGCAGCATTAAAATCAGAGCCGTTCGGATTACCAGGATATCCATCATAAGTATACTTTACTGGTATGGAATATTTATCACGATAATATGGGAAACAAAAACGGCCATCGCCATGAGCAACCCAGATTCCAAGCCTGGAACCAGACAGATTGCCGAGCATCACTGAATCATTGTCTTCTATATTGACATTGATGAAAGCTGATTCAAACTTCTCTGATTTATTATGGCGCATCAATGGTTTTTCGGGATGTTCCGGATAAATCAATCCTAATTCTACCATCAGCTGACAGCCATTGCATATCCCCAGGCTAAGTGTATCGTTCCTGGAATAAAACATGTCCAGTGATTCTTTAGCTTTGGGATTAAACAAAAATGCTCCGGCCCAACCCTTGGCAGAACCAAGCACATCGGAGTTTGAGAACCCTCCTACAAAAACAATGAAATTCACATCCTCCAGTGTTTCTTCCCCAGAGATCAGATCAGTCATATGTACGTCCTTCACGTCAAATCCTGCCAGGTGCATGGAATATGCCATCTCCCTGTCGCCATTCACGCCCTTCTCACGTATTATGGCTGCTTTAATGCCAGTCCTGGTTTTACGATCCGGATCTATTTCAAAGGGAGCAAAGCTGCCGTCGAAGGTTTTAGGAAAGTTAAAACGGAGATCCTGTTTAAAATAATTATCGAACCTCTGCTTTGCAATTCCTTCTGCTGTTTGCAGCTGATCAAAAAGATAGGAAGTCTTGTACCAGGCCTTACGGTATGCATTGATCCCAAGCGAGTAATCAACACTTTCGTGCTTGATGTTTAGCTTTAGCTGCTTGGTGGTCTTGCCCAGGATATGATAGTTAATGCCATGTTTGTCGAGTTTTGATGCAACAGCCTTTTCATCTTTCACCTGCATGACTACACCTGGATTTTCGCTGAACAAAAGTTTGACAACATCTTTTTCACCAATGTCATCCAGCTGAAGGTCCATGCCCATATCGTTCACCGGAAATGTCATTTCCAGCAGTGCAGTGATAAGGCCTCCGGCAGAAATATCATGACCCGCAAGGATCAGGTCATTGGTGATACAATCCTGCAAGGCATTAAAAGCTTTGGCAAAGTAGTCTGGATCTTTTACTGTTGGTGTTTTGCTACCCAGCTTATTAATGAGTTGTGCAAAGCTGCTGCCTCCAAGGCAATGTTTATCCTTTGAAAAATCGATATATATGATCGATGCATCATACTGCAGGGCGAGGAATGGACTTACAGTTTTTTTCAGATCGCTGCATTCGCCCATGGCTGAAATGATCACCGTTCCGGGAGCATAAACACTTTTTCCGTCAGGATATTTTTGCGTCATAGACAGAGAGTCCTTGCCGGTTGGAATATTGATTCCCAGAGCTATGGCAAAATCACTTACCGCCTTTACAGCATTATACAGTCGTGCATCTTCTCCTGGATTTTTCGCCGGCCACATCCAGTTGGCACTGAGCGAGATACCCTTGAGGCCATCCTCGATAGGTGCCCAGACAATATTGGTCAGCGATTCGGCGATAGCAAGGACAGAGCCGTTTTCAGCAGATACGAGTCCGGCTACAGGAGCATGCCCGATTGCAGTGGCGATGCCTTTCTTTCCCTTGTAATCCAATGGCTGCTACAGCAACATTATTCAGCGGTAGTTGTATCGGCCCGGTACATTGCTGCTTTGCCACTCGGCCGGTAACTGATCGGTCAACTTTATTGGTAAGCCAGTCTTTGCAGGCACAGCTTCAATTTGCAATAAATTTTCAAGATAATCTTCAAATTTCTGATGGATCATATTCGGTTCCTGGAAATAATGGCTTTAATTGTTTTATCATTCAAGAATTGTTTTCGGTGGATTCCCAAAGAGATATTCCAGTTGCAGATCAATCGGGTTTCTTTCCTTCATCCTCAAAAACAAAATTCATATCACCGGTAACTTCTCCGACCTTATACATAGGTGCACGTTCACGTTCGGCAATATCTTCCAGCAATTCAACATCTTCTTCTTTGATAATCAAGACCCATTCGTTCCTGTGATTCATTCCCAATGATTTCTTTTGCCGAAAGGGTCGGATCTCCGACAGGGAGCTTTCCAATATCGATTTTTCCACCGGTGTCTTCCACCAGTTCAGAAAGACAGTTCAGGTGCCCTCCTGCCCCATGATCATGGATGGAGACGATCGGATTTTATCTGGCTTTCCGACATGGCCCTGATTGCGTTGGAACCCTTTTTTGCATTTCAGGATTGGCACGCTGAACAGCATTCAGTTCTATGGCATTGTCATATTCACCTGTAGCTACTGATGATACAGCTCCTCCCCCATACCGATCCTGTAATTGTCGCCACCCAGCACCACAATGATATCACCTGCTTCCGGGATATCTTTTTCACTGTCTTCCTTTTTCCCAAAGCCAACACCGCCGGCAAGCATGATCACTTTATCATAACCAAACGATTTATCTTCCTCATCATGTTCGAATGTGAGCAGGCTACCACAGATCAAAGGTTGTCCGAATTTATTCCCAAAGTCGCTGGCGCCATTAGATGCTTTGATCAGAATCTCAGCCGGAGTCTGATACAACCATTGCCGGGCCTTATTACAGATTCCCACTTTCGTTTGTTTTCAAGCCTGGGGATATGAAGTCATATAAACTGCTGTTCCTGCGAGTGGGATGGACTGCCTTTCCCTCCGGCAATGCGGTCACGGATTTCACCACCGGTACCGGTAGAGGCACCATTAAAGGGCTCTACAGTTGTCGGGAAATTATGTGTTTCCGCTTTTAGTGAAAGACGGTATTAATATCCTTGATCTCAAAATAATCTGCTTTATCCTGGGTTGCAGGAGCAAATTGTTCAGCACTGGGGCCCAAAACAAATGCTACATTATCTTTATATGCCGAACCAGCTTATTTGGATTGACTTTTGAAGTTTTTTTAATGAGTGCAAAAAGTGAATCTTTCATTTCCTTGCCATCAATAATAAAGGTGCCATTGAAGATCTTGTGCCGGCAATGTTCGGAGTTTACCTGTGCAAAGCCATAAACTTCACTGTCGGTCAGCTTTCGTCCGATCTTATCACATACTTCATCCAGGTATTCAACCTCATCATCACTCAGTGCCAGCCCTTCACCAATATTATACGCCTGGATGTCATGGATGTAAGTAATCGGGTCCGGTTTCCGCTCGATGGTAAAAAGTTCCTGATCCAGCTCATTATAGCGTGTTTGCAGCATGGGGTCATATGACAGATCTGAATCCTCAATTTGCTCATACTGTTCTATTCTTTCTATGCCTGGAATACCCATATTCCTTGTGATCTCCACGGCATTGGTACTCCATGGTGTGATCATCTCTTTACGGGGGCCAACAAATGTGCCGGGTACCTTTCCTCCGGGTACCGGTTCACACTGTCCGAAAAGCCAGCATAGTTTTTCTTTGTCTTGGAGTGAAAGGGACTCCTTCACCTGAAGTGCGTAAAACGATTTGGGCGAAATCTGGTAAAAAAGGATCATGACAGACCTGGTTTTTTTAAATGTTTTACACAATAGAAATTTCGATGCGAAATTATATATAATTACAAGGCGAAAAACCAGGGGTTCTTTAGTTTTTCATAGAATTATTAACAAGGGCGGTGGGCATTAGGCGCTGGGCGGTGGGCAACCCAATTCAACCACTTGTCATCCCGAGCGGAGTCGAGGGGCAACTGATTCAACCGATTTAACCGATTTAACTAATTCAACTATATATCTTTATTTGAAACACCGAACTTTTCGTCCTGTTCCACATTTCCATATGGTTCGACGTGGACGATCACATCATAGACATCCTTAATGCCAATGGTAATTCTTTTTTCCACTTCGTTGGAAATGTCATGTGCTTCGGTAACGGTTTTTGACCCATCCACTTCAATATGGATCTCAATAACGAATTTATTCCCAGACTTTCTTATCCGGGCACCGTGTGGATTGTAAACGCCTTTCACTTCAGCAATGATCATGAAAAGCTTTTTATATAATTCTGGATTGTCCATCCCATCCATCAGGTCACGATTAGATTGAAAAAATATCCTGATCGCTGTTGCCATGATCCAGAAGGAAACAGCCAGGGCGGTGATGGTATCGATGATAGGCAGCTCAAAGATAAAAGTGAAGATCAGCCCGGTGAGTACAGCCAGAGAGATCAGCACGTCGCTCTGCATATTTCGGGCATTAGCCACCAGCATGGAAGATCCGGTTTTCTTTCCGACTTTGAACTGGTATAAGGCAAGCATCAGTTTCCCTCCTATTGAAGCAATGATCACCCATACTGCAAAAAGGGAAGGTACTTCTGATAGGCCTCCTTCTATGAGCTTGGTTACCGTAGAGATAGCCAGTTGAGCTCCGGCAAAGAATATCACAAACGATAATGCCTTGGAGGCAATGGTATCTGCGCGTTCATATCCATATGGATATCGAATATCCGGCGGGCGGCTCATGATATGGGCTGTGATCAGTGTTATCACAGAGGTGAGAATATCACTTGCCGAATCGACTCCGTCAGCCACTACGGCCATACTTCCTGCAAGCATCCCAACGGTAATTTTCATCACCGATAAGATCGCATTGCCTGCAATGCTGACCCAAGAGGCGCGGATAATTTGTTTATGGCGGAGTTCCATGAGACAAATATACGGAAATGATATGTTTGATGGTTACTATAATTACTCGGGTAAAATTCTAAATTCTAAGCTCCAAATTCGAAACAAACTCTAAGATCAAATATCCAAATTCGAAACTTACGGGTGAGAATTAGTCACTATCGACCTGAAGATTTTCATAAGTTCAGTCCCTTCCCTAATTAGTCTAATTCTTTCATGGTCTGCAGATTCACTATTATCTACATCTAACAGGCTTAAAAATAAAATACTCTCTTTTGCCTCTTTCCTACACAATTTAATACGATAGAAAAAGTCTTTTTTACTCAGAGAATCATTTGCCTCAATATAATTTGCAGCAACTGATCCTGAAGATCGAGCGAGTTGTTTACTATCTTCAATATTAGAAATTGTTTTATTTAATTTCTTAAGTAAGAATCTCGTATCAAAAGCAAATTTCTGAGTCCTCTCAATAAGATCATATTGCTTTTTTCTTTCTGAATTATTCATTATTATTCTCTTTAATCAATTTCCTCATATCTATTAATACTAAAAAAATAAAAATGTCCCCTTTGTTTTTGAATTTGAAACATTGAAAATTGTTTAGAATTTGGAGCTTAGAATTTAGAATTTCAAAACAATGCTGGACTTCCAAAATAATATTGTATACGTTTTTATACTTGCATATTGGCTTGATATGTTGTATATTTATATGTTTACTGCCTATAAACCAATAAATTCTGAACCATGAACTGTCCGCTATGCGAATACAAAGGCTTGGCTGATGATGCCATAAATTGTCCATCATGCCATGCTGATCTTTCCGTTTACCTGGCACTGGATGCTGTAGAGTTGTCAATGCAGAAGCAAAAGAAACGCACGCTGCTTTTTATCATTTTGTTTTTCCTGGCATTTTTGGCATGCTTTGTCATATACTTCATCTTTGCCACAGCACCCGCCGATGACAAGAGTGCTGAAAGTGCTGTATATGAAACTCAGCTAAAGGCCATGCAAGACAAAAACGAGCAGCTATCAACTGCCAATGAGGCATTGCAATCAGAAAATGCAAAACTCAAGGAAGTCAAAGAAGAAGCTGCAAGCCCAAAACAACTTACGCACGTGATCAAGGATGGTGAATCCTTGTATTTCATCGCCAAAAAATACCTTGGCAATGGCAATCTGTACCCCGGGATAGCCACCGATAATGGAATTGAAAATCCTGATATCATTATCACAGGTACAACATTGATCATCAATAAATAATCTTGAAATCCTACTGAAATGGCAATCATTAAAGAAATAGAAACCGTAAGAGAAAAGGTTGGCTCATATATGACCAGGATCCATCAACTTGAGTCTGAAATCGACAAGGCGAAGAAAGAGACAACCCAGGCCAAAAAGCTTGCAAGCGATACAAAGAAGGAAGTGGAGGCTTTAACAGCAGAGAAAAAGGAACTTATCCAGGAAAAAGAAAACTTCAAGGAAGCTATCAAACAATTCAAGTTACTTGGTGAAAAGAACAAAAAGGAAATGGACAAGATGAAGGAAAAGATTGAGAAGCTGGAGGGGGGAGATTAATAGCTTAAAACCCTAAGCTCTAATCCCTAAATCCTAATTAAGTTCAAAATCCACAAGGTTCAATTTCTAAACAACTATGTTTTGTATCTTGTTTTAGTTATAATTGCTCCAAAGATTCTCATTAGTTCTGTTGCTTCCTGTATTAAATGATTCCTTTCGCTATTATGCAATTTATTTTCATTTGTATCAAGCAACCTCAGGAACAATATGCTTTCTTTGGCTTCCTTTCTACAAACTTTTACTCTGTATATAAAGTCTTTTGAACTTAATGCCTCACTTGCCTCAATATAGTTTGCCGCCACTGATGCTGAGGATCTTATAAGTTGTTTACTATCTTCCTCGTTTGATCTGGTTTTCAGAAGTTTTTTCAGAAATACACGAACTCTTATTGCGAAATTCTGGGTCCTGTCCTCAAGGTCATAACGTGGTTTTTTATTGACATCTACCATTACTCAAGTTTAATTTTTGTTTTAATGGATAAATCAAGTTTCCTATATCTATTTATACAGAAATGACAGAAATGTCGCAATATATTTTTGCTAAATCCAACTATCCATAATAATGTTCCTTACCAGCCAAAATTGCTTGCGTTTGAATTTGGGTTTGAGGAATTAGATATTATTCTAGGATTTAGGGCTTAGGGCTTAGAGTTTGGAAACAGAATATTTCAAAACCAATGATCATATCAGGATAGCAGGTTTTCTGATAAGATTTTTAAGAAACCTCGCAACCATCCAACCTAATAAGGAACCAGCAAATGCTCCTGCGATCACATCCATTGGATAATGCACGCCAAGGTAAATACGGCTGTAGCCGATCAAAGTAGCCCAGAGTAGAATTAGGCAGACGAGCCAGAAGTTTTTCTTGCCAAGTAGAGAGATCACAAATACAGCAAGGGCAAAAATATTGGATGCATGCGAAGAATAGAATCCAAACTGCCCACCACATTTGCCATTCACCAAATGTATCATGCCATCGAGGGAAGGCTCATGGCATGGGCGAAGGCGTTGAAATACGTCCTTGAACAGGTGGACCGAGATCTGGTCGCTGAGGAAGATGAGCAAGGCAACAAAAATCAGGATTAACCATATCTTCACTTTATATTTTTTCCAGAGGAGAAACAGAAAAAGCAAGTATACAGGAATCCAGATAAATTTATCACTGGACCACCACATGATAAAATCCCAGAAGCTGTTATTCGTCCCGTTCAAAGCCAGAAACAGCTCTGTATCCCAGGTGTTCAGTGTATTTAGCAAACTAGTCATTGAGTCTTTCCCAGATCATATCCTTAAGTTCGGTCAGGCCCTTCTGTGCTACAGAGCTGATAAACACATAGGGTACATCCGGCAATTCCTTCTCTATCTCTACTTTCAATTCTTCGTCGATCATATCGGATTTTGTTATCGCCAGGATCCGTTTCTTGTCCAGCAGCTCTGGATTATATTGCTGCAGTTCCCTCAAAAGTATCCTGTACTCATCTGCGATATCATTGCTGTCGCAAGGAACCATAAAAAGCAGTAAAGAGTTTCTTTCAATATGGCGAAGAAAGCGCAATCCCAGTCCTTTGCCTTCGTGGGCACCTTCGATGATGCCCGGAATATCGGCCATAACGAATGAACGATGATCGCGATAAGAGACGATGCCCAGGTTTGGTCTTAAAGTTGTAAAAGGGTAGTCAGCTATTTCGGGTTTTGCTGCAGAGACTACTGATAATAATGTGGATTTCCCGGCATTAGGGAAACCTACCAGGCCAACGTCGGCCAGGATCTTCAGCTCAAGAGTGATCCAATGCTCCTCGCCCTGCTCGCCGGGTTGTGCATATCGTGGAGTCTGATTAGTGGGTGATTTAAAATGATCATTCCCCAGTCCACCACGGCCACCTTTGATCATCACATGTTCTTCACCGTCCTCTGTAATTTCACAAATAAACTCCTCCGTGTCGGAGAAACGAGCTACTGTACCCAGGGGCACCTCGATAATCTCATCTTTTCCACTGGCTCCTGTACTGGTTTGCCTTCCTCCTGATTCACCATGTTCAGCCCTGATATGTTTAGTAAACTTCAGGTGAAGCAATGTCCACATCTGGGCATTCCCCTGCAAAATGATATGGCCTCCGCGTCCTCCATCCCCTCCATCAGGGCCACCTTTCGGGATATATTTTTCCCTCCGGAGATGTTTTGATCCGGCTCCACCCTTGCCTGAACGGCAATTGATCTTCACATAATCCACAAAGTTGGAATTGCCCATAAATTTTTATTCAATGATCTTGTAAATATCAGGAAGATTACGGCCATGGCCGTCATAGTCGAGTCCGTAACCTACAATGAACTCATTGGGGATCACAATACCGACATAATCAATGGGATAATCCTTCTTAAAAGCTTCGGGCTTGAAGAGTAAAGTGGCAATCCTTACATCGGAAGCACCTAATTTCCTTAGCTTCTCTAATGTGTAGGCCATCGTAATGCCCGTATCGATGATATCCTCAATTACTAACAACTGTTCTTCCGGCAACACCTTGGTCAAGGCCGATCAGCTCGCGAACCGTGTTCGTTGGTCTTTGTTCCCACATATGAAGAAAGTTTTACAAATGAATTTCGCAATCGAACCTCTACCTTCTTTAAAAGATCTGACGCAAAAATAAAGGCACCGTTCAGCACGCAAATAAAAAGCGGGTCTCTTCCCTGCATGTCGATTGTTGATCCGATCTCGGCTACTGGAAACAGCTTTGTCGATATCTTCCGATGTGAGGAAGGGGCGAGAATAATTTATCCCGAACTTATACTTTTCCATAATACATTTATTAGCTCTGAGAGTTGTTTACAAATTATAATGATGAATCTTAAAATAATATTTTGGTTATTTTTGCTAGGGCAATCAAAATAAATTAATAGCCCAATTGAATGAAAGCCGTTGTTAGCATAATTATGGGCAGCACATCCGACCTTCACGGTTATGGAAAAAGCCGCTGCCATCCTGAAGAAATGGAAATCCCATTTGAAATGAATGCCCTTTCGGCACATCGCACACCTGATGAAGTGGAAAAATTTGCAAAAAATGCGAACAGATGGCATCAAAGTGATCATTGCCGGTGCCGGAATGGCAGCTCATCTTCCCGGTGTTATCGCTGCTATGACACCTATTCCAGTGATTGGCGTTCCTATTAATGCTTCATCTCGATGGCATGGATTCACTCCTGGCCATCGTTCAGATGCCTCCCGGGCATCCCTGTAGCTACAGTTGGCATCAACGGTGCCATAAATGCCGGCATCCTTGCTGCCCAGATCCTGGCCAGTGGTGATGAAGGACTCATGAAAAAGACTATTGCATACAAGGAGAACCTCAAGCAAAAAATCGTGAAAGCGAACGAGGAGCTGAAGCAAGGTGAAGTATAGGTTTAAGACAAATTAAATTGTTTCATGGTTTCATGGCTTCAGTGTTTCATGGTTTCATGGCTTCAGTGTTTCATGGTTACATGGCTTCAGTGTTTCATGGTTAAAATTAAAACACTGGATCACTGGATCACTGAATTATTTTATACGAATCATTGTGATCCCATCCCTCAGCGGTAGTAAAAAGCTATCCAACTCCGGATCTTCAATCACCATCTTATTGAATGTCTGAATGCCCTGGGTTTCCTGGTCACCTGAATGTGCCTTTTTCAACACTTTTCCGCTCCAAAGGGTATTATCAACAATCATCAGACCATTGGCACTCAGTCTTTTCTTTAGAAGGCCAAGATAGTTGGGATAATTTTCTTTGTCAGCGTCGAGAAAGATCAGGTCAAATGCTCCTACAAGCTCCGGAATGATCTCCAGGGCATCACCCTGGTGGCGGATGATAACATCTTCCAACTTAGCTTCTTTAAAATAACGAACAGCAATATCTTCAACTTCCGGATTTTTATCAATGGTATGAATTTCTCCACCCGCTGCAAGGCCTTCTGCGAAGCAGATGGCTGAATAGCCTGTATATGTACCTACCTCCAATATCCTTTGGGGGCGCAACAACTGACTGATAAAAGCCAGGAACCTTCCCTGCACATACCCTGTGAGCATGTTGGGGTAAGGTACTGTAAGGTTCGTTTCCCTTTCAAGCCGGTTCAGCAATTCAGGTTCAGCAGGTGTATGTAGTTCCAGGTAAGAAAGGATATCTTCGTTCAGGAAAGTCATAATGCCAGATAGGTTAAAGAGCTCACATGTTGAGGGTCAAATATCTCATTGGCAACTTCCAGCAGATCTGATGTAGTTACCTTTTCAATTTTACTGTAAATGTCATCAACGCTTAAAAGTTGATGATCGTGCATACAGCTTCTGCCACCACTGAGCATCATATTAATGTTAGAATCGAAAGCAATAGCTATTTGTCCGCGGTATTGTTTCTTTGCCTGGGACAACTGCAGACTACCCAGCCTTGTTTCTCGCAGTTTCTTCAGTTCCCTCATAACCAGCTTCATAGCCTTTTCATAGGTTCCGTTATGTGTGCCCAGATAAATGCCCCACACACCTGTATCAGAGAAGGGGAAATAAAAGGAATCAATACTGTAGGCATACCCATGCTTTTCGCGCACCATCATATTCAACCTGGAATTCAATCCCGGTCCTCCAAGAATATTATTTACAAGGCCGAAAGTGAAGCGTTGTTCATGATCACGGGCATAGGCTCTGTTCCCGATGATGGTATGGCTCTGATAGGTTTTTCTGTCCACTTTAACATCAAATGCCTCAAAAGATTCCGGGCTTTTTCTTTGGAACGAGTCTGATCTTTTTTCTTCATTATTGAAGAACTTCTCAATATACTTCACAAAGCGTGGAAAGCTGACCCCTCCTACTGAACAAATGACCATCCTGTCGGTTCCATACTGGCTGGCGTAGAAATCAGTGATGTCCTTTCTTTTAAAGGCTATAACATTTTCAGGAGTGCCGAGGATGGACCTGCCCATAGGATGATCTTTGAACAGTGCAGCTTCGAAATCATCGTATATCAACTCTGAAGGTGTGTCTTTATAGGAGTTGATCTCCTCGATGATGATATCCTTTTCCTTTTTCATCTCCCGCGCGGCAAAGGTGGAGTTGAAAACTATATCAGCCAGCAGTTCTGCAGCCCTCGAATACCAGGTATTTAGAAAAGAAGTATAGAGACAGGTGTATTCTTTGGTTGTAAAGGCATTCAGTTCACCGCCAACACTCTCCAGCCTGTTCAGGACATGATAGGCCTTTCGCTTTTTGGTGCCCTTAAATATCATATGTTCGATGAAGTGGGCCAGGCCGGCCATGCCTTCCGGTTCGTCACGTGTTCCGGCATTGATAAATACACCAAGGTGAGCTACCGGGCTCTGGGTAGAGATATGCACCAGGCGGATGCCGTTTTCAAGCGTATGATATTCAGGATGAATGGCCATTGGTTGGCAAAAATAGCGATAAAAGTTTAGGATTTTTGATCCTTCGGCTTCGCTCAGGACAGGTTGTTGGGTGTTGGATTAATTAAAAAGTATAAAAGAAAGAGTTGAAAGTGAACCCTGCACCTTGCACCCTGCACCTACTTTAATATACTCTCATCAGTATATATCCAGAAAAGCGGCCTGGTTACCTCATGACCATTGACAGTGACCTGCATTACCGGGCTGATGGCATATACCTTTTTGTCGATCTGAAGTGTTTTCGCATCATACTTCCACTCTTCGAGGAACCTGAGCAATGTAATATCCGAAGGCTCGATCCTGTTGATGATCATGGTGTCGTATTCGGCATAGGGAGCTGTAGTTCGTTGGAGGGTTTGGATGAGCGTGTCGGTCAAAATACTTTCAACGTGCTCTACGCTAAGTGGTTCATTAAAATAATCATAAGCCTGAACATCGCCGGAAAGTACACGTCCGAAAATGTTGTTAAGTAATACTTCCCTGTCGGAACCTTCAATGTTCCTGATCCACCAGTCGTGGCTGGCATCAGTATTTACTATAGGAACATCATACTGTATCTTTTTGGTGATGGTGGTTCTATTGTCTGTTTTTTCCTCTTCACATTGGGTAAATACTATGATCAGTCCGAGAGCCATGATGGCAAAGAATACTTTTTTCATATCAGGGTTTATTGGTTTCAAGTAATAACGTAAAAAAATGTGAAATATTTATTTTACTAGCCACAATGGCTGGTTCCTTGTTACTAGCTACTAGTTACTAGTGACCAGTAGCCAGTTACGGTTTAAACACCACCCCCTTATTCTTCTTCCCATCAATTGCGATCAATACAGGATTCTCAAAACGAATATGCCGGATGAAATCATCTTCATAAACGGCTTTCTGTTTTGATAAAAAATCCAAATCGTAGGTGCCTTCATTAATATAAGGGTTGATAGTGAAGTAGCCAACACGGAAGGAGGTCAGGTTCTGAAAGAAGTGTGTTCCCTGGCTGGGGTCAATACGGTAATTTTCCAATCCTGATTCCACGATAAGCCTGGCGGCTGATATCTGGGGCCATTTTACCGGTATGCCAAGGTGAGGATCGGCTGAGCCCCATCTGCCAGGTCCAACCAGGATGTAGTTATTGCCAGATTCCAGGAATTGGTCGTTCAGCTTTCCAATGAGTTCGGCAATTTCATGTGTACGCGCGGAATCGAAACTCTCAGTCTTCACATAAACCAGGTCACGGATATCTTTTACAAAGCCGTTTCCCAGGGCTGAATCACAACTAATAATGGTTTCACTAATCCTGGCATCATCTATATCTACGTCAACCGTCTCATCATTATCAACTATTGGCCGGATCTGCAAAAGGTGGAATGTATCGGGTTCATCCTTATTAGGACTCATATCCACCGCAAACTCGATCTCAATGGGTTTCCCCATCTCACGCTGCCCTGTTTCCAATACTTCCTGCAGGATTTCCGCCAGGGGGAATACATTATGATTCAGGATGGCTGAGAATGTGACCAGCTTTTTACCTTCCTGTTGCACTCCATCGCGAAGCATTTTACTCTGGTAATCATAGGTGGATGCCACAAAACGCATCGATTTGTCTTTCTCAGCCTCTGTCAATCGCAGTTTCAGCAAATTCACCGCATCATCAAGACAAGGTTTGAAACTATCGGCGATCAGGTCGAGGGCATAGAAATGGCGTTGGGTTTCGCGCATAGCCAGTTCGGGAGTGCTTGTTTGAAGTACCTTTTTAGGATATTTGGGGCTAAACCGTAATGTCATCCCCCCATCCACAATATATTTTCCCAGGCCCAACGCAATGTTAGCAATTCCATCTTCCAGGGTCTCCGGTTCGATGGGATAAAAGTTTATTGACCTGGCAACACCAGAAAAGGTTGGATAAAACCTGTTTGCATAGCGACGGCCTACCACCTGTTGTAGAACGATGGCCATTTTTTCCTCATCAATTACATTAGAGGTAGCGGTCATATATGCCTTGCTATCTTTGAAATAGGCAGAGGCATAAACACTTTTTATTGCTTCACTGAGCATGTCCAGCATCCGACGTTCGTCTGATTCCAGGTTAGGGATCATATAGGTAGAATATATCCCTGCAAAAGGCTGATAATAGGAATCTTCAAGCAGGCTTGATGAGCGTACTGCCAGTGGGATTTTTAAGAAAAGTAATTAGTGTATATAGATCTTCCTTTATTCTAAAAGGTAAGCGGGCATCAAGAAACCTGGTCAGGATCTCCTTGTCTGGAAGCTCCGCTATGGCAATCTTATACAGATCATTTTCCTCCATGAACTGGTCGAATATATCGGTGCCAAGCACTACAGTTTTGGGGATGGTGATCCTGACACCATCCCATTTATCATACAATTGATTCCTCTTGATCATTGAATCAAGGAATGCCAGTCCGCGAGCTTTTCCGCCAAGTGATCCTTCTCCGATACGTGATAAGGAGAGATATTCATCGAAGCTGTCGCGACGAAACTCTGCAATCACCCCACGGGCTTTTGTCATCCGGTAATTCCCGATCGAATCTAAAAGATACTTTTTAACCTGGTCGAGGGTATCAAAATCATCCAGTGTTACATCCCTGAATCTTTCAGCAAGCGGAAATAATGCCCTCGCCCTGAGCCATTTGGATATATGGTTCCTGACCAGGTGGTAGTGCAGTGAATTATCAGGGACTTTGTTGATCTTTCGCTGGAGAGTTTTCAGGTCTCGGGCCCTATCCACCTCTTTCATGGTATCAGGATCAACAAAAACAAATTCACCAAAAGCAAAGTATTCGGTGATAAAATTCTTAAGTTTAATGGAAATGGTTTTAGATTGCTTATTAATGAAACCAACCTTTAATTTCTTTGCCAGGGCAGATTGATGGGCATCCGACGATTGCAGCAGAACAGGCATCAAGGGATCTTCTGCCTTTACGATTTTTACCAGTCGCAGGCCGGCTTCCTTATCCAGCTTTCCTTCCCTTTCATATGAGATATCGGAAATGATACCCAGGAGGTTATTCTTATACTTATCGAAAAGGCTAATGGCTTCTTCATAATTTCTCGCCAGGAGGATCTTGGGCCTACCGCGCATACGCATCATTTGCTGGTGCTCATTCAGCCCTTCCATCATGAACTGCTTCGATTGTTTGAAGATAATCTTATAAATATGTGGCAGGTAGCTGGAATAGAACCTGACTGAGTCTTCTACAAGGATTATTGTTTGCACCCCAACCTCCTGCACATCATGCTCAGCATTCATTTTATCCTCGATCAGCTTGATGATCGCCAGCAAAAGATCTGCATTCCCCAGCCAGCTAAACACATAGTCGATGGCGCTGAGGTCTTGTTCGTCCAGTTTGATGGTAACTTTTCTTGAAAAAGGTGTAAGAACTACGATCGGGATATTGTCATATTTCTCTTTGATCTTCCTGGCTATGCCAAAGGTGTCGTCATCCTCAGCGCTCAACATGGTTACCACCAGGTCGATATCCCCTTCGGCCAGCTCCTCGAAAGCTTTTTCTTCATTGGTTACCTGTATAAATTGAGGTGGATAGCGAAGGTTGAGTGAAACATATTCATTGAAGATCTGCTCATCAATACGACCATCTTCTTCCAGAATAAAAGCATCATAAGCACTGGAAATAAGCAGCACATGGTAGATCCGCTTTTTCATGAGCGTATCGAAAGAAGTATCGTGATGGAAGTGCTTCGACAGTTGGTTGTTGGTCGCCATCAGTGTGTGATTTGCTTCTGTAAAGGTATGAAATATTATAGACCTCTCCCCCTGCCCAGGGAGGGATAATTAAAGAAGTGTAAGGTTAAAGCTATACCTAAAAATAGAAAGGAGCGCTTTGTTTTTTTGGCAGGGGTTGCATACCATATTAAGGTTGGCAACCCAATTTTGTTAGTTTTCCCTTAAGACAAAATCATCATATTCAATCTCAAACCTCAGCTTATGCTTTGATTCTTCCTGTGCCAGGCCAGCAAAGAGTGTTTTTAATCCTGTATCGGAGGCTCTTTCCGACAGTGAAGTATATAACCTGAAAGCAGCTTTTTCCTTGTTCATAGCCACTACCAGTGCATCCTGATAAGACATATTCGGCGAAACTTTCACATTGACAATATAGTCGGCGATCTTTAGATCGGCCACGTCTTCCGGAGGCATATTGGTAATACCTGTTTCTTTCACTTCCATCAATTTCATCTTATGCATCACCTCTTCCTGCGCGAATTCCTCAAAAACCTCGCGCATTTCATCTGAAGATGCCTGTCCGGCTAGTTCAGAATAAAATTCTACTGCTTTTTGCTCTTCCTCGATCGCAAAATCGAGGATAGCGTCAAATGTAGTCAGTTCTTTCATCTTTTGTTACTTATCGAATGCGTTATTAAATTCTTCATCAAATTGCTTCACGATATAATCACACCCATGGTCGAACATACGGCAATGATTGTTCTCCTTTGTAGTTGCGAATATATATTTATGATCTTCATTCCCCGAAGGCAACAGTTTTATGATCTCCGCCATCACGGTTTCCGGGTCACTCTTTTGCTTAATATCAAAGCGTTTCATCAGTGCAGCCAGTTGCTCCAGCGTAGTCATATTGGTGGCAACATCAAAGCCGGCTTCAAATTGCTGGATCACCTGTTGTGTATTGGTGAATGTTCCACCTGATTCAATAGGGAAGCTGGCAGGAAGTACCAGGTCTGACTGTTTGGCTGTATCAGTCATGAAATAGTCCATCACCACCACAAACTCAGCCACAGTCAACCATCCGGCAACCTTCACCTTATCGTCGGTACATCCCAATGGATCTTCTCCAAAGATGAATAGGTTTTTCATTTTTCCTTTTTCAAGTCGATCAAACTGACTAACATTCACCTCTTTTGGCAGGGTCTTAACTTTCCAGGCCTTTTTCATCTTTTCCTGCAATCCTTTATCCTTAATATCCACTGCTCCAACACCCAGGGTCGGGCATATACCCATGTCGAAGATCCCCTGTGCATTGTTCTTTTCCTTGATGCTCATCAGGCCATTGGCTGTTTTTCCGTGCTTACCTGTAATTAGAGCGAGGCTCAGTAATTCGCTACATGCATTAGAGCAGATCTCCTTCTCAGAAAAGATGATCACCGCATTCATTTCATTATTATATGCCTTGGCAAATTCGATTACACTATCCATGAAGGCAACGCCTGACTTTTCAACAAGATCGACAAAGTTTTCTTTCAGCAAGTCCTCCTTGTATGCTGCAAAGCCCTCACAATGGTCACCGATAAACAATCCGTTATGGAAATTATTAGCTACCAGGTAGTAGTTCACCGCCTTGATGAAATGATAGTAAGACTTCACTTGCAATGACTTCTCCACCTTATGTTCCATACTGCTGACATCAAGCTTAGTGATCAGCTCAACAGGCACTTTATGTTTTATCCTGGCATTGTTGATCATATATCCAAGCACAGCATTATCGCTGTTCACCTCCGCCCCGATCAGGTATATCTTACTTGCATCTCTAATCTGGGAAAAGGGTACATTGGCAGTAGCATTTGATATATATCCATGACCACGATTCAGGTAATGGAAAGAAGTAACATTGTTTGTTTCTGCCCCAGCCCTGGCAAACTTCTGGATAAGATACATCTCCTCATTGCTCAATCTGGCTCCTGCAAAAAAGGCATTATCATCGGGAGTTACAGACTTGATCTTTTCCGCAATGATACTAAATGCTTCATCAAACTCAATTTCTTCAAACCTTCCGTTTACTTTCAGCAGAGGTTTGGTAATACGAGATTTGTTGTTCAGGTATTTATATCCAAATTTGCCATATTTACAGAGGTTTCCATTTGGATTTACCAGGCCATCCCGGCCTTCAGCACGCATCACAAAGCCACTTTTATGTTCAAGGTCGAGATCGCATCCGATCGAACAATAATTACAGATGCTTTGTACCTTTTCCATTCTGACAGGGCCCGGTTTGAAGGGAACGTTTTCGGTAAGCGCCCCCGTCGGGCAAGTGCTGATACACATGCCGCAGCTTTCACAATTCGTATCTTGAAGTGATTCACCCATGCTTGGAGCCACATAAGTTTCAAATCCGCGGTTTACAAGTCCCAGGGCATCCGCACCAACCACATCACGGCAGATCCTGACACACCTGGCACAAAGCACACATTTATTGTTATCGATCTCAATGAAAGGATGCCTGAAGTCGACATCATATTCCTTAAAATCACCACTTAGGCCTTCCTGACTGGCATGGTATTCGGTGGCATATTTTTTCAAATCACAGGTATATAGTTCCGTGCAGCCACATTCCATACATCGCAATGATTCATGCTGTGCTACTTCTTCACTTTCGTACCCAAGTTCAACCTCTTTAAAATTCTTCCTGTTTTTTGGATCAAGCGTTGGCATCTCCTCACGTTTCTGCTCAATATATTTTCCATGATAATCTTCGTTTTCCTGCATCCTTAAAATTATCCCTCATGCTGAAGAATTCCCCTTCCAGGGGTTTTACTTCTTCGCCTTGAAGGAAGAGGTTGCAGCTATTAGAGCAACTCTTGCCTGTGCAATAGCCTGGATAAGTGTTGCAGGTCCTGTAACACCATCACCCGCGGCAAAAACACTTTCAATTCCTGTTTGCAAGGTATCCGGATTGGCATCGATATCTCCCCAGCGGTTCAGTTTCAGTTCCCCTTTCTTCACCGCAGTGTTGATGTCGTCAGTAAAGTTTACATCGGTTTTTTGCCCGATGGCCGCCAGAACATATTCTACTTCAAGATCAAATTCTGATCCCGTCACAGGTACAGGGCTTCTCCTGCCGGATGCATCCGGTTCTCCCAATTCCATTTTCAGGCAGGTCACAGATTTACTTTCCCTGATTTATCCTTATTCACTCTTGACCGGATTGGTCAGCAACAAATATTCGATCGCCTTCCAGTTTCGATTCATGGATTTCGATGGGGTTGGCAGGCATTTCATTTTCGGTGCGGCGGTAGATCACATATACCTTGTCAGCCCCGCAGCGCATTGATGTTCGGCAGCAATCCATGGCCGTATTTCCACCACCGACCACAGCAACTTTCTTCCCTTTGAAATCATAACGTTTCCCCGTCATTTCCATTTCTTTCAGAAAATCAATCCCGGAAAATACATTTTCTGCATCGTCTCCTTCCACACCAATCATGGTTCCTTTTTGCGAACCAATGGCCAGGACCACGGCATCATATTTTTCTTGATATCAGCATATTTCAGATCATCTCCCAAGCACTTATTATAGTGGATACGTGACACCCATTTCGGTAATATTATCTACTTCTTTCTGAAGAATATCATTGGGGAGCCGGTATTCGGGAATCCCATACCTGAGCCATCCACCCGGCTTTCGGGCTTGCTTCAAATATATCAATATCATGTCCTTCTTTACGAAGGAAAAATGCAGCAGACACCCCTCCCGGGCCAGCCCCGATGATGGCGACTTTCTTGCCGGTATCAGCTTTGATTTCCGGCATCAATTTATTTTCTGATTCCAGGTCGATGTCGGAAGCAAAACGTTTCAGATAATCGATGCCGACTGGTGCACCTTCATCAAGAAGGTTCCTTCGGCAAGCCACTTCACAGGGCCTCACACAAACGCGGCCACAAATGGCAGGCAAGAGGATTAGTTTCCTTGATCAGAGCCACAGCATCATGGTATTGTCCCTTTTCGATATGAGAAATATATCCCTGCACATCAACTCCGGCCGGACAGGTTTGTTTACAGGGGCCTATACAATCAGCATAGTGATTACTGAGGATCAACTCAAGGGCAGTCTTCCTTGCCCCGGAAATCTTATCGTTGTTGGTCTCGATCCGCATCCCTTCAGAGATCCTGGTGGAGCAGGAAGGTTGCAAGCCCCTCAATCCTTCAACTTCCACAACACATACATAACATGATGTATAGGGCTCCAGGCCTGGGTCATTACAAAGGGTAGGAATTGTCAATTCCGTTTCTTTCTGCAAGTTGCAAAATAGTTTCCCCTCTGATTCCGGGAACTATTTTTCCGTTCAGAATAACATTTACCGTTTCACTCATTATGCAGGGTCTTTTTTTTCGTTTTAAGATAATTTGATGGCCTCAAATTTACATTTGGTGTAACACACACCACATTTAATACATGCTTCCTGATCGAATGAAGTGGAGTTGTTTGCGTTCACCGCTGATGGCATCCACAGGGCAATTCTTCGCACAAACCGTACATCCTGTACAATTGGTTTCGATCTACTTCATAAGTCAGCAGGTTAGTACAAACGCGTGCGGTGCATTTCTTATCCCGGATATGTGCTTCATATTCATCGCTGAAATACTTGATGGTTGTCAAAACCGGGTTTGGTGCTGTTTGCCCGAGTCCACAAAGTGAGTTGTCTTTGATCTGGTAAGAAAGTTCTTCCAGCCTTTCAATATCTCCCTCCTCACCTTTACCTTCGGTGATGCGGGTTAGGATCTCCAGCATCCTTTTTGTTCCAATGCGGCAGAATGTGCATTTTCCGCATGATTCTTTCTGGGTAAAATCGAGGAAGAATTTGGCCACATCGATCATGCAGGTAGTCTCATCCATGACAACCATCCCGCCGGATCCCATGATGGCACCGGTAGCATTCACCGAATCATAATCGACTATAGTATCGGAAAGGTGAGCTCGGAATACATCCACCCGATGGCCCTCCCATCTGCACTGCTTTAAATTCCTTGTCATCCTGTATACCACCACCCAGCTTGAAGATCACATCCTTGATACTCATGCCCATGGGGACTTCCACAAGTCCGGAGCGTTTGATCTTTCCTGCAAGGGCAAACACTTTTGTTCCCTTGCTTTTTTCAGTGCCGTATTTGGCATATTCGGCTGCTCCATGCTGGATAATCCAGGGTATATTGGCGTAGGTTTCAACATTATTGATGTTTGTGGGTTTCTTCCAAAGTCCCGATGCAGCAGGGAATGGGGGACGTTTGCGGGGCATACCACGTTGTCCTTCCACCGAAGCGATCAGTGCAGTTTCCTCCCCACATACAAATGCTCCTGCTCCTTCCTTGATGTAGATATCGAAATCAAAACCTTCGATGCCCAGGATATTTTTTCCCAGGTATCCTTTTACTCTCGCCTGATCGATGGCGATCTGCAGCCGTTTGATTGCCAGCGGGTATTCGGCACGACAATAGATCACACCTCCGGTGGCTTCAATGGCATAGGCACCGATGATCATTCCTTCAAGCACGGAGTGAGGATCACCTTCCAGTACCGAGCGATCCATGAATGCACCAGGGTCACCTTCATCAGCATTACAAATGATATATTTCTCGTCGGCTTTATTGTTATTGGCAAATTTCCATTTCAAGCCCGTAGGGAAACCTCCGCCTCCTCTTCCTCGCAGACCAGACTCGATCATGGTTTGGATCACATCAAGCCTCGGCATCCCATGTCCGGCAATCTTTCGTATGGCGCGATAGCCGTCCTTTGCTTCATATTCCTCAATACTTTCAGGATCAATATAACCACAATTCCGTAAGGGCGATTTTTACCTGGTCGCCGGTAAATTCATTGTCCTTGGTTTCAAATAGGTCTGATTGAACAACATATTCCTTCACAGGATTTTGCTGATTCACATGCTTGTCGATCACCTCAATCACCCGCTCCTCGTCAATCTCGCCATAGAGGTAGCGTCCCGATTCATCTATGATCTCCACCAGAGGTTCCCGGTAGCACATCCCTACACAGGATGTCTTTTTGAGTTCAAACTTCAGATTTTCTGCTTTCTTTATAGCCTCGATCTTATCATACACCTTTCCTGCTCCAGCAGCGATCCCGCAACTTCCAAGGCCGACGATTACTTTTGTTTCCATACTATATCTTCAAAAGTTAAATCAAATCAATTCTTTTCACTGATCCTGATGTTCTTCACGATCTTCACTGCCTGCGCCCCTGTGAGTTTTCCATAGGTTTCGTCGCCGATCATCATTACGGGAGCCAGTGAGCAACATCCCAGACATGCGACAGACTCCAGTGTGAACAAGCCATCTTCCGTGGTTCCGCCATCATCAACCTTTAAGGCTTCTTTTAATGATGTTGTCAGGGCTTTTGCATTCTGCACATGACAGGCTGTGCCATGGCAAACCTTAATGATATGCTTCCCAACCGGGTTCAGTCTGAACTGGGCATAAAAAGTGGCCACACCATACATTTCACTCAGCGGAATATTGGTTTCAACCGATAGTTTTTCAAACGCTATACGGGGGATATACCCAAAAATATCCTGTGCTCCCTGCAGCAGGGGAATGAGATTTCCTCTCTTATTTTTGTACTTTTCTATCAGGGGTGTGAGCAGCTCAACATCAACCGCTCCCTGCTCGTCAATTTCCTGTTTAACTTCTATTCTTTCGATCCGCATTTTATAAAGGTTTTAAGGCGCTGACAAATTTATAAAATGTTTCATGTCAGCTACTTAAAACACACAATTTATATGTGGTCTAAATTGCTAATCTTTAGCAACATATATGCCTGAGTGTGAAAAGTTTAATAAGTTGAAACATTGTGTCAGGGATGTAATGTGCAATTTCTTTTCAATAATTAGTTAAATCTACTTTATCATTCGCAAATGTCGGTGATGGTTATGATATTTAAAAATGTATAAATTCCTCCTGCCTGAAATCCTTTTCTGATGAATACTTTCAATTTATATTTACTTTTGCTAAACTGATTTGATTTAACATAACTTAATTGAAATTTAGCTTGCGTAGATCAAAAAGTAAATATTTTCTTGAGCTGATCATTTGTTTCTCTGTACTATTTTTTGGCATCCTGCTATCGCCTGTCAAAACATCCGCCCAGGTTTACAATGAACTACCTGACCATTACCCAAATTTTAGTGTAGAGCTCAGCAATAATCCGGATCATGGGTATTACTTCCTATCAGGCAGATATCAAACGGCAACGGGCGCATCATATCTGATTATTCTCGACACCGCAGCTACTACTGTTTTTTATCAGGAAAAACCATATCTCTCAGGAATGAATGGCTTTACTCTTCAGGAAAATGGATTGCTATCCTATTGTCATGCGTACTTTAATCCGCATGAAAATGAATACAGGATATTAGACAGCACCTATAAGACCGTGATGAATCTCAAAGCTGCAAACGGATTCATAACAGATATACATGAATTAATTCTATTGGATGACAACAGTTATTGGCTTCTCGCGCAGGACTGGCGCACCATTGATATGAGTAAAATTGTTCCAGATGGACATCCCAATGCAACAGTTATTGGTGCTGTAGTACAACATATCGATGAAGCTGGCCAGGTTCTTTTTGAATGGAATAGTTTTGACCACATAGGAATTACCGAATGTGATACCAACTTTGTTGATCTGACACACAGTAGTGTTGATTATGTTCACGCCAATGCACTGGCCATTGATTATGATGGTCACATTCTGATGTCGAACAGGCATTTGAATGAAATCACAAAGATTGATATCAATACCGGCGATATCATTTGGCGCTGGGGCGGGAAAATGAACCAATTCACTTTCCAGGGAGCGATTCCTTTTTCCGGTCAGCATTGTATTCGATATAATGCTTCGGAAAATACTTATTCCTTGTTTGACAATGGCAACTTTCATGATTCAAAAATTTCCAGGGTGCTTGAATTTGAGCTGGATCAAACAAATTTAACAGCAACACTTATCAATATCTTTTCGCATGATCCTGAGTTATATACAGCTGTGATGGGAGGTACGCAAAGGTTGGAGAATGGAGGTACAATCGCCAACTGGACAGCCAATAACGATCATCATATGTTCACTGAATTTGATGCTGCCGGAGATGAAGTCCTCGAAGTAAGAACTATAGGAGAGGAGAGGATGATTAGCTACAGGGTTTTAAAACAAAATTGGAGCACAAGTTTATTCAAGATTATGGATGACAGTCTGGATTTTGAAGAAGTTTATGTTGGTGACTCGGCCTTTTTGACATTGAGCATTAAGAATAACCAAAGTGAACCCCTGGCCATCAACGGATTTAATATTAGAGACACTCTGGCTTTTACACTGCAAACAACATTGCCTGTCATTATTGAACCGGAAGGAACTCAAAACTTTAGTATAAAGTTTAAGCCGCTGGAAGAAAAAAATTATATCAGCGTGCTATCTATGTTTCACAGCACCGACACTTCACGTGTTGCACAGCAAATAAAGCTATGTGGAGGTGGGTTAATTGTGGATACTCCGGAACACCCATTTAGGGCAAGCCCAAAACTGGATATTTATCCAAATCCGATGAGTTCAAGTACAGCAATCAGCCTGAGCAACAAGGAATCTATTCAGCAAATTATGGTAGTTGACCTATCGGGAAGGATTTTGATCGAACAAAAAGTTAATGATTTAAAAGTGGTCAATTTAAGTGTTGGCATATTAAATACAGGCATCTATTACATCCTGATACATAGTGCAAAGGCAAAATATACAGGTAAATTAGTGGTGATCAAATAATATTGAATTTTTTAAAATGAAAAGGTCAATATGCATAGTTTTATTCAAACAAATTCTTCATATCTCTATCCTATATATTTCCATTGTAGTATTTCCTGGTAAAATCGACGCTCAGGTTTATAATGATTTACCAGAGATTTTTCCGGAGTTTAATATAATAGTGAGTGAGCATCCAAAATATGGGTTTTACTTTGTTTCAGGCCGATTGCAAGCTGCAACCCCCACAACCTTTGCAATTATTCTCGACACATCATGCACAACTGTGTTTTATCAAAAACAAGGCTCTATGAAAGGGGCAGATGCTTTCACCGTTCAGGAAAATGGATTGCTTTCGTTAAACAATATTAGGTTGTTTGATGGTTCAAACAACCTATACACCATATTAGACAGCAATTACAAGATCGTATCACAATTGGAAGCAGCCAATGGTTTTATTACTGATGGACATGAATTTCTATTGCTTGAAGACGATAGCTATTGGGTTCTTGCCCAGGATTTTCGTGAAGTAGATATGAGTAAAATTGTTCCCGGTGGAGATCCCAATGCAACCGTCATCGGGGCTGTTGTACAGCATATTGACGAATCAGGTGAAGTGCTCTTTGAATGGAATAGTTTTGATCATATGGAAATAACTGACTGTGATACAAACTTTGTTGATTTGACGCGTGAAACCATTGATTATGTTCATGCCAATGCCCTGACAGTTGATTTTGATGGCCATATTCTTTTGTCTAGCAGGCATTTGAATGAGATCACAAAAATCGATATTAATACTGGCGAGATTATTTGGCGTTGGGGCGGTAAAATGAATCAATTTACTTTCCAAGGAGGCATTCCATTTTCGGGCCAGCATACTATCCGATATAATGAATCGGATAATACCTATACAATGTTTGACAATGGGAATCATCACGAACCAAAACGATCAAGGGGGCTAGAATATCATCTTGACCAGGTCAACTTAACCGCCACGCTTACCAATGTCTTTGAAAATGATCCCGGCCTCTACAGCCAAACAATGGGAGGACTACAGCGATTGGATGATGGAGGTACAATTGTCGGCTGGGCATCAAATACAGAAGGATATATATTTACGGAATATGGAGATTCTGGGGAGGAAGTTCTTAAGGTTAATTGTATTGGTCCACGGATAATATCCTATAGGGTTTCTAAACATGACTGGAGGACAAGTTTATTCGATTTTTATGAAGATAGCCTTGATTTTGGAGAGGTAAATATTGGGGACTCCAGCCTTCTGGAAATAAATGTGAAAAATAACCAAAGTGAAGCACTTCCCATCAACGGGTTTAACATTAAAGACACTATGGCTTTTTCACTTCAAACGACATTACCTGTCATTATTGAGCCGGAAGGAACGCAAAAGTTCAATATAAAATTTAAGCCGCTTGAAGAAAAAAATTATATCAGCGTTCTATCCCTGTTTCATAGCACCGACACATCCCGGGTAGCTCAGCAGATAAAACTTTCTGGGGGAGGGCTAATGGTAAATACTCCTGAGTTTCAACATTTTTCGAGGCAACAACTGGAGATTTATCCTAATCCGATGAGTTCGAGTACAACAATCAGCCTGAACAATTATGAAGCAATTCAGCAAATCAACGTAATGGATGCTTCAGGTAGAATTGTACTCGAACAAAAAGTTAATAACCTTAAGGCGATCAAGTTGAGTGGGTCCTTATTTAATTCAGGCATCAATTACATCCTGATACAGAGCGGAAATAAACTATATAAAGCTAAATTAGTAGTGATCAAATAATATTGGGAAATCTAACATGCATAGTAAAAAACACAAAATCTATTATAAGCTGATTCTTTGTACCGCTATCCTATTTAATTCCATAATATTATTCCCCGGTAAAATCAACGCTCAGGTTTATAATGAGTTACCAGAAATTTTTCCCACGTTTAATATTGAAGTTAGCAATCATCCAAGCCATGGATATTATTTTATTTCAGGAAGATTTCAGACTGCAACGCCCACAACCTTTGCAATTATTCTCGACACTTCATGCACAACCGTATTTTTTCAAAGACAAAATTATTTGAGTTCGGCAGAGGATTTCACCCTACAGGAAAATGGCTTATTGTCGTATTGTTATCAGACACTTGGTGGGTCCGATTTTCCATTTACTGTTTTAGACAGCAACTACAATGTTGTCGCACGATTAGGGACAGCCAATGGATATACTAATGATTTGCATGAATTTCTTTTACTTGAAGATAATAGCTATTGGATCCTTGCACAAGATCATCGTGAAGTTGATATGAGTAAAATTGTTCCCGGAGGAGATCCTAATGCGATCGTCATTGGGGCGGTTGTCCAACATATTGATGAAGCAGGTGAAGTGCTTTTTGAGTGGAATAGTTTTGATCATATGGAAATAACTGACTGTGATACCAACTTTGTTGATCTGACGGAGGAAACCATTGACTATGTTCATGCCAATGCCCTGACAATTGATTTTGATGGCCACATTCTTATGTCGAGCAGGCATCTGAATGAAATCACAAAAATCGACATACATACAGGAGACATTATTTGGCGATGGGGGGGTATAATGAATCAATTTACCTTTCAAGGCGGCACACCGTTTTCTGGCCAGCATACCATCCGATATAATGAGTCGGATAATACCTATACTATGTTTGATAATGGTAATCACCATGACCCAGAACGATCCAGGGGGCTTGAATATCATCTTGACCAGGGAAATCTTATAGCCACTCTCACAAATATTTATGAAAACGATCCTGCCATTTTTAGTGGAAGAATGGGTGGAATGCAAAGATTGGATGCAGGGGGTACTGTTGTTGGTTGGGGTTCAAATACCGGCAGATTTGTATTTACTGAATATGATAATTCAGGGGAAGAGGTTCTTAAAGTGAATTGTATTGATGCCAGTTTGGTTTCCTACAGGGCCTTTAAATATGACTGGAAGACAAGTTTATTCGATTTTCTTGAGGATAGTCTTGATTTTGGAGAGGTACACATAGGAGACTCAGGGTTTCTGGAAATAAGTGTGAAAAATAACCAAAGTGAAGCACTTCCCATCAACGGGTTTAACATTAAAGACACTATGGCTTTTTCACTTCAAACGACATTACCTGTCATTATTGAGCCGGAAGGAACGCAAAAGTTCAATATAAAATTTAAGCCGCTTGAAGAAAAAAATTATATCAGCGTTCTATCCCTGTTTCATAGCACAGACACATCCCGTATTGCACAGCAGATAAAGCTTTCTGGTGGGGGGATAATGGTAAACACTCCTGAGTTTCAACATTTTTCGAGTCAGCAACTTGAAATTTATCCCAATCCGATGAGCTCGAATACAACAATCAAGCTGTCCAATAATGAAGCAATTCAGCACATCAAAGTAATCGATGTTTCAGGCAGGATTATACTGGAGCAAGAAATCAATGGTCAAGAAGCCATCAGCCTGAGTAAAGACTCATTTAAGCAAGGCATTTATTACCTGGTGGTAAAAGGATCAGGCGCAATATATACGGGGAAATTATTAGTCACTAAATAGTGTCTTCCTTTTCTGATTTGCAGAATCAGGCTCCTTCGGCAAACGCTTTGAAAAGCTTCATATAATTCAGTGATTGCTTTTTAAAAGCGCCCGGCATCAGAAAAGTCATCACCTTCATAAACCCCTTGAATTTAAATTCATTTTCGGAATGCCACAGGCTTGTTCCAGGGATAGGTTCGCTGAATGTGTTTTTCACCTTATTCCATACACCTTTAGCTTCATAGGTTGCGCTAAATTCATCTGGAAGGTCTCTTTTGGTTATGGTTTCTATCATCTCTATTTCCCTTTTCCCCATTTTATATTTCAAACGGTATTTTGAACCCGACTGGCCAAAATTGCCACTGATAAGTTCAAAGCTGATAAAGCCCGGTTGCCAGTGCTTCAAATTATCCGGATTATCGAAAAGCTCGATCACTTTTTCTCGGGGGAGTGATATTGATATTTCAGCAGTATACTTCATTATTATATATGTAATCCGTAGCACATAGAAAGAAATTTTCCAATATGGTGCACGAATAAATAGTTTTATCATAACAAGTTAAATTCGAAAATTGTTCAATGAATTATCTATATTACATTTGTAACAATCCTCCAATAAATATAACATATCAATATTTCAAGCATGCCAAGAACAGGATCCGAGAATCAGAAAAACACAAAAGAAAAGTTACTTATCCTTGGTATTGGGAATATTCTGCTGGGTGATGAGGGGGTTGGCGTTTCTGTAATCCAGCGACTGGAACAAACAAAGATGCCGGATTATGTTACACTTCTTGATGGTGGAACCGGCGGTTTTCACCTTCTTTCATACCTACAGGATTATCCGAAAGTTATTCTTGTTGATGCAACCCTCGACGGAAAAGCACCGGGAACGGTCAGCATCATACGTCCCAGGTTCTCAAACGAGTTTCCCAGGACTTTGAGTTCGCATGATATAGGCTTGAAAGATCTGATTGAATCCGCCTCTCTGCTGGGCCACCTTCCAGAAATAATCTTAATTACGATTTCCGTTAATCCTGAGCAATCGTTGATTATGGAACTTTCTGATGAAGTAGGCGAATCAGTAGATGAAGCTACAGAAATAGTACTATCACTTATCCGTCAGGAATAAGCTTATTCAATAGTGATCGCCTTGATCTTAAGCTCTTTTCCCTTTATAATCTCATTGCCATAATTGCCACAGGAAGGGCAAGGGCTGAAAGCATCTTCCATAACAAATTCATTTCCACATTCAATACATTTTGCAATCGCTTCAATTTGTTGAATAATTAAGGGAGCACCTTCCAGCAAGCTGTTCTTGGTGGCCACATCCCAGGAAAATTCCAGGGCATCAGCCTGGACACCGGATAAATCACCTATCTCAACCTCAACTCCAGTGATCTTTTTAGCATTGGCATTCCGGGCCTCCGTTATACAAATTTCAACAATACTCATTGCTATGGATAGTTCATGCATGGGACAAAATTAAGAGTATTCGGGGAACATCAAATAGCTATACTGGAATAAATAAAATATCGATTTATAACTATTTATAATCTGTCTAAATTGAACCGTCCACTTGATATCACTTTCGTTTTAAAGTATATTTGAAATTATGCATATAATTACATTTTTACATGTGTAATTATTAAGTCCCACACAATTAACTATTTACACGATGTGCCTTGCAGTACCTGTTAAAGTGGTTTCTATCGATGAACAGCATCCAATGAGAATGGCAAAAGGGAATGTTGGTGGTGCCATGATGGATGTTTGCATGGAGTTTTTACCTGAAGCAAGTGTTGGTGATTATGTGTTGGTACATGTAGGGACTGCCCTGACATTGATCAGTGAAGAAGATGCCATAGCGACACTGGATGCGCTACGGGAATTAGGTGAGATTGCCCCAGCTCAAGAAGATATGCAATGATTAGTTCTAAATATATTTCAAAAACATAAGATCTAAACTATGGAAAAAAAGCGTCCTACCGTATATGAAGAGTTCCGCGCCAGGGGACATTCCCGAAGGGATTTTATTAAGTTCTGCGGAACCATGGCCGTTGCACTAGGCTTAGAAAGCTCCGCTGTTGGCCAGATAGCAAAAGCCCTGGAAACTTATGCAAGGCCTGCCGTTGTCTGGTTCCACTTTCAGGAATGTACCTGCTGCAGCGAATCATTTATTCGTTCTTCACATCCAGTAGTAGCAGATATCCTTTTGGATAAGATTTCCCTGGATTATACTGAAACTTTGATGGCTGCAGCCGGTCATCAGGCAGAGGAAGCATTGCATAAGACGATGAAGGAGCAATATGGAGAATATATCATGCTTGTTGAGGGATCTATTCCTACAGGCAATGAAGGTTATTGCACCATTGGCGGCCGTAGCGCCCTTGATATCGTCAGGGAGGCTGCAGAGGGAGCCAAAGCGATTATTGCCTGGGGCAATTGTGCTTCATCAGGATGTGTTCAGGCAGCAAACCCAAATCCCACAGGGGCAAAAGCGGTAAGCAAAGTATTAAAAGGAAAAACGGTAATCAATGTACAGGGATGCCCACCGATTGCTGAAGTGATGACCGGGACTATTGTTCACATCCTAACATTCGGACGTATTCCACAACTCGATGGATTAAACAGGCCAAAAGCGTTTTATTCACGACGGGTGCACGACACCTGTTACCGACGTCCCAATTATGATGCAGGGCTGTTTGTAGATTCATGGGATGATGAAAATGCAAAGAAGGGCTATTGTCTTTATAAGATGGGCTGCCGTGGCCCGGTAACCTATAATTCCTGCGGGGTGATGCGATGGAATAATGGGGTAAGTTTCCCCATTCAATCCGGACATCCATGTATTGGTTGCAGCGAATCAAATTTCTGGGATAATGGTCCATTCTACCAGCACTTGCCAAAGTTTCCTGGTTTCGGCATTGAAACAACAGCTGATAAGATTGGCCTCGTTGCCGGGGCAGTTACAGCCACCGGCATTGTTGCACATGCTATCACTACAAATATCCGAAAGAGGCGCATGATCCGACATGGAGAATGCGACAAGGCAGAACCTAATGAATCTAACAAGTAAATCACTAAGCAGTTATGGCAAATAGAATCGTTGTTGATCCGGTTACCCGAATAGAGGGTCACTTAAGATTAGAAGTGGAAATAAAAGATGGCCACATCGTAGATGCCTACAGTTCAGGCACCATGGTGCGTGGTATAGAAATAATCCTCAAAGGGCGCGATCCTCGTGATGCCTGGGCCTTTACTGAAAGGGTTTGCGGAGTATGCACAACTGTGCATGCGCTTGCGTCAGTCAGATCGGTGGAGGATGCACTTCAGATAAAGATCCCACCGAATGCCGAACTGATACGAAACCTGATGTTCTGTGCACAGTACATGCAGGATCACGTGGTGCATTTCTATCATCTCCATGCCCTGGATTGGGTAGATGTAGTATCTGCTTTATCGGCAAATCCTGATGAAGCATCGAGGATAGCTCAAAGTATTTCTAATTGGCCAAAGAGCTCTCCGGGTTATTTCAAAGATCTGCAAGCCAGGCTGACAAGATATGTTGATAGCGGCCAGCTGGGAATTTTTGCCAACGCTTATTGGGGTCACAAAGCCTACAAATTGCCCCCTGAAGTGAATCTGATAGCCGTTGCCCACTACCTGGAAGCTTTGGAATGGCAAAAAGAAATAGTCAAGATCCATACGATTTTCGGAGGCAAAAATCCGCATCCGAATTATCTGGTTGGAGGCGTTCCATGCTCAATAAATCTAGACGAAAGCAACGCCATCAATGCAGAAAGGCTGGCGTATGTTTCCTCATTGCTTAGTGAAGCTCAGCAATTTATTGAACAGGTATATATTCCTGACCTGCTCGCCATTGCCTCATTCTACAAAGATGATTGGGGAGCCATCGGTGGTGGCCTGGAAAATTATATGGCTTATGGTGACCTGCCAGTTAATGGTTATGATGATGTTAGCTCCTATAAATTCCCCAGGGGGATTATTCTTGGCCGCGATCTCTCGACCATCCATGAAGTTGACCCAAAAGATCTGAGCCAGGTTGAGGAATTTATTTCTAACTCCTACTATGATTACTCTGTTGGTGATCAGGCAGGGCTGCACCCCTGGAAAGGAGAAACAAAACTAAATTATACAGGACCAAAGCCACCTTATGATCAACTGAATGTAGACGGGAAATACAGCTGGCTGAAAACACCTCGCTGGAAAGGACATCCAATGGAGGTAGGACCACTTTCGAGAATGCTGGTTGGCTATGCTTCAGGAATACCTGAATATCAAAATGTCGTAAACGAAGCACTTGGACACCTTGGAGTTCCGGCCACTGCCCTTTTCTCAACTCTTGGCCGAACAGCTGCACGCGGACTGGAATCCAAACTTGTTGCCGGATGGGCAAATGAATTTATGGATCAATTGCTTAGCAATATTAAGAATGGTGATTCCCGTACAGCGAATATTGAAAAATGGGAACCATACACCTGGCCAGAAAAGGCGAAAGGGGTTGGCACAACGGAGGCACCCCGTGGAGCCCTGGCTCACTGGATAGTGATTGACGATAAGAAAATAGATAATTACCAGATGGTAGTTCCGAGCACCTGGAATGCTTCACCAAGAGACCCAAAAGGACAGATGTCTGCTTACGAAGCTTCGCTTATTGGCACTCCCGTTGAAAACCCTGATCAACCGCTCGAAATAATACGTACAATCCATTCTTTTGATCCATGTATCGCATGTGCTGTTCACATGTATGATGAGAATGGAAAGTATGTTCATCAGGTTCAAACATTTTAATTATTAAATCATGGCAGCACGACGTTATAAGGAAGTATATGTCTGGCAATTACCGGTCAGGATATATCATTGGATCAATGCGCTGTGCATTGTAATATTGGCCAGTACAGGATACCTGATCGGTGAACCCATAGCAGTCACCAGTGGAACAGAAGCTTCATTCAGCTATTGGTTTGGAACGGTACGCTTTGTCCACTTCGTTGCAGCATTTATTTTCTTCTTCAACTTTGTATTCAGGATATACTGGGGATTTGTTGGGAATAAATATGCCCGTTGGGATAATTTCATTCCTCACAAGAAATCGCAATGGAAGGAATTCATTGATGTCATGAAAGTTGACATCCTCCAAATTCAATGTAAGCGAATTGAATCTGTTGGGCACAATTTCTTAGCCAGCTTCACCTATTTCCTGACATTCATTGCTTTTTTGTTTCAGAGTCTGACTGGATTTGGCCTTTATGCAGCCATGAGCGAATCAGCCTTTCCAAAATTATTTTCCTGGATAGTGCCTTTGCTTGGCGGGGATCTGATGACACGGCAGATCCATCACATGCTCATGTGGTTTTTCATCATCTTCGGCATTATCCACATATACCTGGTGATCTATCACGATTATATTGAACGTACAGGTGTCACATCTTCGATGATCAGTGGAAGAAAATTTGTTGAAGAAGACGAGGATTAGCTTATTTCGTCGCTTTCTTTTTTGCAGCAGGCTTCTTTGGTGAAGCTTCCCTTTTAGCTGTAAGCTTATCATGCATTGCCCTGGCTGCGATCCTGCCTGCTCCCATGGCCTGGATCACGGTAGCGGCACCGGTTACAATATCACCACCGGCATAAACAAATGCCTTCGTGGTTTCATTGGTTTCCTCATTGGCTTCAATATATCCCCATTTGTTAAGTTTCATGTCGGGAGTTGAATCAAAGATGATGGGGTTTGGACCGTTTCCGATAGCTACAATAGCCATATCACATTCAATGGTAAAGTTAGAGCCCTCAATGGGTACCGGGCGCCTTCTGCCCGAAGCATCTGGTTCTCCAAGTTCCATCCGTATGCATTCAACAGCCTTAACTTTGTTATTATCAGTACCCAGGTATCTGACAGGGTTGTTCAGCAGCTTGAACTTGATGCCCTCTTCTTCGGCATGGTGTACCTCCTCAGCCCTGGCTGGCAATTCATGCCTTGACCTGCGATATACAATGGTTACATTTTCACAACCGGAACGGGCTGCCGTACGGGCGCAGTCCATGGCCACATTTCCTCCACCCACAACAACCACATTATGCCCTTTTGGCATTGGCGTGTCGTATTCAGGGAAACGATAGGCTTTCATCAGGTTCATGCGGGTAAGGTATTCATTGGCAGAAAATAAATTTCCAAGGCTTTCACCTTCAAGGCCCATAAACATTGGGAGTCCTGCCCCCACCCCTACATAAACTGCATCGAAATGCTCCAGCAGCTCATCTACAGTAAGGATGTTGCCGATCACATGATTTAGTTCAAAGCGCACACCCATCTCTTTGAGATAATCAATCTCAAACTGTACAATGGATTTTGGCAAACGGAATTCCGGGATACCATAAGTGAGTACACCACCGGTTTCGTGAAGGGCTTCAAATACCGTGACACTATACCCCAGCTGGCGCATATCGGCAGCCACTGTGAGGCCACCGGGACCGGAGCCCACAACGGCAACTTTCTGACCTGTGTCATTAATAATATTGGGGATTTTAACCAGGTCCATTTTCCGCTCATAATCAGCCACAAACCTTTCCAGCCTGCCAATGGCTACGGGCTGGTCTTTATGCCCGACAATACACTTGGCTTCGCACTGGCTTTCCTGTGGGCAAACCCTTCCGCATATGGCCGGAAATACATTTGTCTCTTTGATTTTCTTTGCAGCCTCATCGAATTGTTCAGCGGCCACGAGTGCTATAAAGTCAGGGATATCTACATTCACCGGGCAGCCGTCAACACACATTGGCTTCTTACACTGTAAGCAACGCCCTGCTTCTAACAATGCCAGCTCTGTTGTATATCCATAAGGGACCTCCTGCCAGTTGTGGACGCGCAGGGTTTGATCCTGTTCCGGCATTTCCTGCCGGGGTATCTTCAGCTTGATGCGACGCTCATCCCTTTTTGTAAGCCCATGCCATTCACATCCGTGCTTTGAACAAAGGAAGAAGGGAATCAACTTCGATGCAGCAGAAACAATCACTTCTGCAACCGGTGACCCACACTCACCACATGGTATTTCCTTATGGATAAGGCTTTTATTACACTGAGGACACATGATGTCGTCCACCAAATCACCTTCTTTAATAGCAACTGAAGCTTCAACTTCAAAAACATCAAGGTAAGGGCTGAGGATCAGATCGACCTCTTCGCCTTTATATTTTGCCTTAAACTCAATCTGTTTCACCTCCTTTTATCAGTATTGAAACTTTCGTGGCAGTGAGGGCAGTACGAGTTCAGATAGGTTTTAAACTTTAAATATTTAACATCCTGGTCTAACATGGCTCGTGATTTCTGGTTTTACTTAATTGAGAACAGAAGTGAATCTTTTTCTTCCTTCATGTACAATGAATTCCTGTTGATAAGTTCATCAAAGTCTACTTTGAAGCCATCGAAGTCAGGACCATCGACACAACAAAACTGCGGTTTCATCATCAACCTTGACCCGGCATCCGCCACACATGCCTGTACCATCGATCATGATGGGATTCAGGCTCACCATGGTGGGCATATCATACTTTTTGGTCAGCTTCACCATATTCTGCATCATAACGATAGGGCCGATGGCATATACCAGTTTGATATCCTGTCGTTCATCCAGGTATTTTTTCAGCGGATCGGTCACAAAGCCACGCTGTCCATAACTTCCATCATCAGTGGTAACCACCAGTTCATCGCTGATCTGTTTCATTTCATTTTCCAGGATCAGCATTTCTTTATCGCGGGCACCGATGATGCTGATCACATAATTGCCGGCTTCTTTAAAGGCTTTGGCCACATGGTGCAGGATGGCAACGCCGGTACCTCCACCAACCATGACCACGGTTCCAACTTTATCTATATGTGCAGGTTTTCCCAATGGCCCTACAACATCTTTGATCAGGTCCCCTTCATTCAGTGAACGCATCAGTGCAGTAGTTTTTCCCACCACCTGAAAAATGATAGTGATGATGCCTGCGAATTCATCTTTATCGGCAACTGTTAAGTGGGATACGTTCTCCTGTTTCATTCACACGCAGGATCACAAATTGGCCGGCTTTTATCTTCTTGGCAATTTTCGGGGCACTGATGTCAAAACGAATGATCGTCCCCTTGGCCATTTCTTGTTTTCTTACTATTTGAAACATAAGTATAAGATTTTGTTTTTAGCTGGGTTACCACTCCAGGCTGTCTTGCAGCCTGATATCGAAATAATCATCTCCACTTAGCCCATGCCAGCGGCATCCTTTTTTGGTACAGATATAAAAATTAATCAGTTTTGTGCGTGCCCCAACTTCTATATTAACTACATCAGAGCCACATTTATTACATGATTTCTCCTCCGGGATAAGGCTTTTATCGCAATGCCAGCACCTGACATCCTTCACAGCCTTGTCTTCTTCAAGAAGGATAGTTGATTTTGAAGTGAAAACATTCAGGTAAGGGCTTAGCATCAGAAAGCCTTCTTCTCCATTATGAATTTTTAGTTTTAACATATTGTCCTCCAGAAGGCTTTTGCTGCAATGCGGGCAGTATGAGTTCAGAAAAGCCCCTGACTCAATGATCTCTTGTTTTTCATCTACAGGCTTTTCCACCTGAGTAATGACATGGTCAGGTTTGAAATCATCTTTTCCTGCCAGGCCATATTCCTGGTACATCTTTTTAAGCGCAACTCCAAGGTCCTCAAATTCTACAAAGTGGTTTTTACAGCCATTCCGCGAACAAATTGTTACTTTTCCACCCATATCGAGGTAAAAGGGAACCATGTTGGCACCACATGAAAGGCATTCGGAATCAGATGTGATTTGGTCTTCGCAATGCGGACATGAAAATTTAGCCACCTCGCCTTTTGGCATTTCTATCTCGGTAGTGTAATTGTAACTACCGTATATAGAGCTCAGGTGTATATTTCCCTTATTCCCTGCAATCTCAACATGCAACAAAATGCTGGGTTCATTGTCGACAAGATAATCGTTATCCATGAGGGATTTCCCGCAAACAGGACATTTAAGTTTCAGCGAGATGAGTTCGTACATTTTTTTCTCCTTTATTCAATGATTAATACTTCATTCGGCTTCGTTCCCGGCGGTGTTGTTCTCCTTCGCCTTGAAATACAGCACAATTATAAAAAAATTAAACTTAGTTACCTATTAAATTCATCGGGTTCTCAGTACCTTAGCTTACTAATACTCAAGCACCTGTATCTTAGGTTTTGAAATCCAAATAATTATCGCTTCCAGTTCTTTTCAATTTATAGTTAATATAAATAAGATCGCTTATTTATCCAGCGTGATTACAGAGATACGTTTTTTCCCATCCATACTGATTTTCAAGGGGCTTTTAAAGCGCACATGTTTGATATATTTTGATTCTTTCACCATTTCCTGGGCTTCCAGGATATCATACTTGATAAAGCTTTTGGATATCTCCGGCTGAACGGTAAAATAGCCCACATTCATGGAGGTGACATTATGGAAGAAGTGCGATCCTGATGAAGCATCCAATGGAAAATCCTCAAGACTGGTTTCAATTATTGCAGCGGCATTGGAGATTTGTGGCCAGCTTACCGGGATGCCGATCCAGTGATCGCGGGTACCCCAGCGTCCAGGTCCAATAAGTACATATCTCCTCTTCTCGGCAATCATCTGCGCATTGAAGCTGTCTACGTCTTTTGCAATTTCAACTGTATCGGCCTTATTAAATTTACCGGGATCTATATAGATCACATCAGTAATATCTTTGATGATCCCATTACCCATTCCTTTTTCAGAAAACATCAGTATGCTGTCCTTTTTGATCTTATCCATGCTGATGTTATAATCAGATGCATTCCCCAGGAGTGGTTTAATTTGAAGGAGATAGAATGAGGCAAAAGCATTCTTATCCTTGTTCAGGTCTACAGCAAATTCTATTTCTACTGGCGAACCTAATGCTTCCTTTACCACGTCAAGAACTACCTCGATGGTCTTTGCCAGCGGGATATAATCATACTTGAGAATATTGGCGAAATTTATGACCCTGGGACCATTTCCAGTCAAACCGGGGATGATCTGATCATTGTCCGAATTATACACCGAAGCACAATGCTTGAGGGTTCCGTGCTTCTCAGATTCATCGATATCCAGCCTGGCCAGTCCTGCCATATCTCCTTCTAGCAGGTTTGGTTCGGTTTTTTTAAGATCAACAGCAAAAAATTTCACCTGGGAGTTTTTATATTGATCCTTGGCACTATTGATCTCTATTTCGGGATACCTTGGAGAAAAGCGGTATGCCTTTTCACCTTCAACAACATATTTTCCTAATCCCACAGCGCTTACCACAAAACCTTCTTCCGGTTTCATGTGTGAAACCGGGTAATAATTATAGGATTGGGCCACACCACTGATGTGAGGATAAAAGTAATTGTCATACTCTTTTCCAACCACTTCCTGCAATACCACTGCCATCTTCTCCTCTTCAATCTTATAGTTGATCGCTTCAACATATCCACGGGCGGTTTCGGAGTAGACACTCGCATATACAAGTTTCACGGCATCCATGAGTTGTTGCAGGCGGACTTTGGCATTAGCATGGCTATTGGGCAGGATATAGGTTTCGAAAATACCGGCAAAGGGTTGGATCAATGAATCTTCAAACAAGCCAGATGATCTCACAGCAATGGGTTTATGGATATCGTCCAAAACCAATTTCAATCTCTTGACCAGGGTATCTGTAAGGGGAGCTTTCAGAAATGCCTTTTTGATCTTCGTGTAATTTTTCTCTGTCAGGACCAGGTCTTTCAGTCCATTCCTCTCCATGAAGTACTCAAATTCTTCAGTACCAATCACCAGGGTTTTGGGGGCTTTAATATGAATGTGCGGGATATGCTGGTTAAAATCATAATTATATATCAACGTATGAATAAAAGCGATCCCGCGACCTTTTCCACCAAGGGAGCCTTCTGACAGGGTGACAATATTTGATTCGTCCGAAATAGCTGATTTATCGAAAGGGATTATCTTGCCCTTATCCTGCTCATTCCTGAACTTGGATATGATATCAAGCATGTATTCCCTAACCTTTTGCGGGCTATCGAAATCGCTCACCTTGTGCGGGCTGAGGATCTTGGCAGCCTGGATCTCCCCCCTGGCCATCAGCCATAGTGAAAAATGATCCTTCCTGGCGTGATGGAGTAAGGATTCATCAGGGATCTTCTCGAGTTGTTTTTCAAACTCCTTCAGCGACCTGGCTACCCCAATGATCTTACCCTTATTATTCCTATAAATGAAATTCCCAAATCCAAGGTAATGGGTAATAAAGCTTTTGAAATCCTGCGACAGGCTTTCCGAGTTTTTATTGATAAAAGTGGATTGGAGTTCATACGCCTTGTTTGCGTTGGATTCGTCAGATGATTGAATGATCGTAGGCAAGTATTTGGTGTTTTCCCTGGCATACTTAACGAGTCTAAATCCTGCTTCCGGGTCATCCTTTCCATCTCTACTGAAGGTAACATCGGTGATCAGGCAAAGCATATAATCCTTATACTTATCGATAATTTCTTTAGCCTCCTCATAATCAGATGCAAGCAAGATCTTTGGCCGGGCCCTTAGTTTGAGTACCCTATACAACTCATCAGTGCTTACATCATCAATGATGCGCTTGGTTTGTTCCAAAACGATATTGTAGAGCATCGGAAGATAGCGTGAATAGTATTGGGGCGAATCCTCAACCAGGAGGATCACCCGAACCATTCCAATATTTGTATCGTTCTCGGTATTAATCTGATCTTCCACATGCTTTATCATCGCAAAGAATACCTGTGATTCCCCATTCCAGACAAAAACTTTATCGATATGCCTTGTGGCGGATTTTTTTTGCATCAGGTATTCCATGTCGCTATTGTTATTCAGTAACATAAATACCGGGATGTAGGGGTATTCATTTTTGATCTCACAACTCAGTCCGATAGGTGACTTTTTATCTGTTCCTATCATCAAGATCACAAGGTCGAAATGCTTTGACCTGAGTTGGTCCATTGCCTCATGTGCATTTGACACCCCGGTAATCCTGGGAATTGAGGTCAGGCTAAGCTGATGATATTCACCCAGAACATGTTCAGAGAAGCGACCTTCTTTCTCAATGCTGTATGCATCATACAATGTAGCAACGAGCAAGATCTCCCTAACCTTGAAGGGCATCAGGTCATGGTATAGATCGCGATCGTAATTGCTTTTATTGAGGAACTTCTGCAACAGCTGCCGACTGCGCACTGCAGGTGTTTTTCCCGATTTATCAAGAGACTTATCTGTAAAACTGGAACGCCCTTTTTTAAGCAAGGTTTTCCCCTTAACACTGTTGAGGTATCCTGTGATCTGGGCTGTCAGGTTATTGATCAGGTGCCTTTCCTCTTTCATGAATGGTCCTTCATCCAGTTCAGGGAATTCGCGCAAATAAAATACTTCAACCCGACCGCTGATGCCATCAATGGTTTCGAAGGCCTGACGCTGTACCCAGCTGGTCGGCATAAAATTCCGGCTTGTGAACTCCATATCCCCGAAGGTTATGCGGGAAGCAGCATAGTCAGGGTATTGCCATGCCGGTGGAAGTACATCCACGATCCGACTGAGGGTTTCTTCAATGCTTTTGCCCTCATTCAGCACCTGTGTGGTTTGATTAATGGCCGCCAGCTCCTTTAATCTTTCCCTGGCTTCCGCCTGTAGCTTGGTCAAGTCTTTCCCAGTTGTTTTCTTGGCTGTCATCCTTGCTGAATATGGAAAATTATTTACATCAGTAAAGGTACAAAATCTTAGTTCAGGCCATTGAAAAATGTGCCAATGCAATTTAGAATCAATATACTATGAGATTATTGCAATTCTAGAAAATTTTTGAGTATTATTGTGAACATTTTCACAAAATCTATTTATCATAACCAAAACACATATTAAGCTATGACACACAACGCGTTAGTTAAGGATTTCATGGCCAAGATAATCGCCAAGAATCCAGGTGAAGTAGAATTTCACCAGGCAGTGGAGGAAGTTGTCACTTCCATTATTCCTTTTGTAGAGGAGAACCCCAAGTACAAGGCTGCTAAGATCCTTGAGCAATTGGCAGAGCCTGAAAGAGTAATTTTATTCAGGGTTCCATGGAAAGATGACAAAGGTGAGATCCAGATCAACAAAGGATACAGAATCGAGATGAATAGCGCCATTGGCCCTTACAAAGGTGGCCTTCGCTTCCATCCAACCGTTAACCTTGGTGTATTGAAATTCCTTGCTTACGAGCAGGTACTAAAAAACAGCCTCACCACACTGCCTATGGGTGGTGGTAAAGGTGGTTCTGATTTCGATCCTAAAGGAAAATCAGACAATGAAGTAATGGCATTCTGTCAGAGCTTTATGACTGAATTATCTCGTCACATTGGACCTAATACTGATGTTCCTGCTGGTGATATCGGTGTTGGTGGCAGGGAAATCGGTTTCCTCTTCGGTCAGTATAAAAGAATCCGAAACGAGTTTGTTGGTGTGCTCACAGGTAAAGGCAGAAACTGGGGTGGCAGCCGCATCCGTCCGGAAGCTACAGGTTACGGACAGGTTTATTTCGCTCAGGAAATGCTCAAAGTCCGTGGCGACAGTATGAAAGGAAAGATCTGTACTGTATCTGGCTCAGGTAATGTTGCCCAGTATGCAACTGAAAAAGCTACCGAGCTTGGTGGCAAAGTGGTGACCATGTCCGATTCAGGTGGTTTCATTTATGATCCAGATGGTATCGATGCAGAAAAACTCGCTTTCGTAATGGAGCTGAAGAATGTTAAGAGAGGACGTATTTCTGAGTATGCTGAAAAATACGGCTGCGAATATTATGAAGGAAAACGCCCATGGGGTATTAAATGTGATGTCGCTCTTCCAAGCGCAACCCAGAATGAGGTTGATGAGGATGATGCAAAAGCACTGATCGCCAATGGATGTTTCCTCCTTTCAGAAGGTGCCAATATGCCTTCTACACCTGAAGCTATCGAAGTTTACCAGAATGCCAAGATCATGTACGGCCCGGGTAAAGCTGCTAATGCTGGTGGTGTTGCTGTTTCAGGCCTTGAAATGAGCCAGAATTCACTGCGTCTGTCATGGACCAGGGAAGAGGTAGATGCCAAGCTGCAGCAGATCATGAAAGACATCCATGCTACATGTCTGGAATATGGTCCAAGAGAAGGTGATTATGTTGACTACGTCCAGGGTGCTAATATCGGTGGATTTGTAAAAGTTGCCGATTCAATGATTGATCAAGGATACGTATAGGATATCTGAATTCAGATATCACATATCAGATATCAGAAATCATATTATGGGTCCCGCCTCAGCAGAGGCGGGATCTTTTTTTATGGCAAAAAGATAGGCATTGAAGAAGGCATAAAAGACGACGCCGGCCTGAGTTTCCAGCATCGACTCAAACAGGAAATTGAATGCCACCAGGATCAGAAATATCAGGTACAGGTAATATTTTTGTTCAACACTATATATTGCAGGCAGTATTAAATTCAACATCAGCACGATCAATCCAAAAATGCCCATGGCGATCATCATTTGCAAGTACTGATTATGAGCATTTAATTCCAGGGTGAGGGCGTTGCGCATTTCCTTTTCCTGGTATTTAGCCAGCAGGAAGTCCTTCACATCACCAGAACCGACCCCCCAGATGAAATTATCATTGGTGATCTCAAAAGAATACCACCATATCATGATACGCTCTCCAGAGCTATTGGCTATTTCATCGGCGTTGACATCAGCTAGCTCAAGCGCCTCCCTGGTTTGCTCAAATCGTTCCGATGAAGTCGGAAACAACAAAAACAGGAATATGAATGAGGCTGCCAGCAGGGCCCCGGTAACTGCTCCTTTGACATAACGCTTTTGTTGAAAGAACAGATAGCCACTGAACAATGCAAGAACCATGGCCAGCCCAAGAATTCCAGCTTTTGAACTTAGCATTATTACAAAAAATTCAAATAATATTATGAGAAACACCACGAGGACCTGATAAATCCTTTTTGCTATCAATCCTTTGTAAAGGAAGATTAAAAGGATTGCCAGTGAAAAACAAACGTACATGGCAAGGTATGATGGATGGATCAGGCGCGAAAGACTGCTATAATAAAATGCCTGTAGATCCCTTGTCTGCAGATAATCAGCAAAAGCAAGGCTGTAACATAATATCATTGACGCAAGCACACCAAACACAAATGCCCAGAGAACTTTCCTTGCCATTATTCCAGAAAGTACTTCATCACGAACTGTTGCCAGAATTACAGGAAAAATGAACAAAGACATCTTCACCTCCATGTCGAAGACGCCGTATTCGAAATTCTTGCTATACAGCAGACCAATACCGTACAGGAAGTAAATACCTGCAAAAAGTAATGTATTGAAGCGATGCCTTGAATTAACCACCTTTTTCGCCTTCCCGGCAAAGTCGCCTTCAAACAGCCAGGTGATTACCAAAAGAGCGATAACATAGGGAATAACCTTTCGGTAAATGGGCAGCAGGAATGCAAAAAGGATCAGTTCTGCCTGGTATAAGCGTATGATATGTTTATCGTTTATCAGCAAGACTATTTTTTTATCTCAAGCAGGGTTTCATAGAATTCTTCTGCGATCTTTTCCCTATTGAATTTCATTTCAGCATAATGTCGGGCATTTTCTCCTAAAAGCTTGCACTGCACTGGATCATCAGATAAAAGTACGATCTTTTCAGCCAGCTCAACTTCATTTTCGGGTTCAAAGGCAAGACCACAATTGCCTTCGGTGATAAATAAATCTTTCGCTTCGCCTTCAACACCCAGTAAAATGGGTTTTTTCATTGCCAGGCTTTCGAAGATCTTGGAGGGTATTGCACCTTTGAAGAGATCCAGTTTCCGGAGGGGAATGACCGAAACATCCACTGCAGCCAATACATCTGGCATTTCAGCCTTACTCATCGTTCCATAAAAATGCAGCTTATTCAATCCCATTTCTAGTTGAAGATCCTTCAACGAATCTTCCAGCGGACCACTTCCCATCAGTATGAACTTAATCCTTGGGTGACTTTCCAGGATCTTAGCTGCTTTCAGCACAATTTCAAGACCCTGGGCATGTCCCATGATCCCCCCATAAAAGACCAGGAAATCATTCCTGGTATAATGATTTTTCTGGCGCCAGCTATGCTGATCATGATCCGGATCATAGTATGAGAGGTTGGCTCCATTGGGTAACCAGTATACATTTTTACCTGGAAATCGTGCTGAAATATTATTGACTATCCCCTGCGTTTGTCCCGTGATAAGTACTGACTTTCTATACATAAACTCTTCCAGGCGGGTACTCATCCCGAGAAGTGCTTTTGATTTGATCAGGCCAAGTTTTTCTGCACTTTCAGGCCATAGGTCAGAAACATTAAATATAAGCTCGGATCTTTTGATCCTTGATAGCAGGTAAGCCGACATACCCAAAAATAAAGGCGGTGATTCACATAGGATCATATCACTTTTAGATGTCCGGAACCATCCTGCCCAGAAGGAGCTAAATACAAAAGAGAAATAGTTGAGCAGGCGCTGAAATATGGATTTACTGTTCTTCACATAGATCCAAGATCTGTAAACAGTAATATCATCGATAACCTCCTTTACACGGCACTTTCTTCTGTATCCTTCATATTTCTTCATTTGCGGGTAATTAGGCATAGCAGTAAGCACGCTCACCTCTACGCCCATTCGCTGCAAACTTAACGCCAGTTCATGCAGCCGGTTCTGTGCAGCACCGGTTTCAGGAGGGTAATACTGTGTAAGGATAAGGAGTTTCAAAACTATAATTATGCAACCCGCAAGGGATTAATCACTATTCCAAATTCCTCAAATATGATGCATTCCTCAGTACCTTATCAAATACAAAATACTGGATAAGCACGAAGTCTTTTTCATCATTAATGAAGGCATATAAACGATCGAGATCAAAAGGTTCAAGTGCCGCACCTTCAACATCATAAATCTCGCTGAACCCACCTTTACGGTAGGTTCTGACTTCAAATTCATCTCCATCTCTTTCTCTGAGCGTGATGATATGCGCCAGGGGGCCGGAAGCGATAGAGTCGATATAACTTGCCTCTAGCTTATTGTTCAGCACTGCTTCATATCGGATATCTTTAAAGGCCGTCACAAACTGCAGCATACGCAAGGTATCATATGCATACTGCCGACCATCGCTGAGCATTTCCAGGGATAGATTTCCATCTTCATCTGCCTGAACAATGTATGATTCACCGGGTTCATCCAGGAATTCCATCTTTACAGAAGCAAAATCCTGTATCGGTGTCCTGAAAATTGTTTGATCACGCCAGTCATCTTCATCAGTAGAATATCGGGGGTAGACAAAACCTCTCAGGCTGGGGAGGAAGATAACATAGGGCTGTTCTGCCCCTTCCATCTGTGCAAAGGTGCCCATATTGTCCTGTGTAGCATCACCAATATAATATGTTCGCGCTAATTTTTCATATGGGAATAGCTTGATCTTATTAAAAAGGTTAATCCTGTATGCCGATTGATAGATCTCCACTTTACGGGCAATGGTCGCCATCCTCCTGATCACATTGTCGCGTGCTGCTCGGGGTACAGGATAGCGTACTTTCAATTCCTTCATGGTTCGAAGGAGCATGTTCACATTATAATTTTGTGCCTTAAACTTATCGTTGAGTATCCATTTTCCGGTAGTTTCCTTTACCAGTTTGACACTCCTGTTGTTCTTATTAACCATGAAAATCTTAGTCACACTAGCAGTATCTTCAATGGCAAATCCGCTTTCAGCATCATCAAGCGTAGTATACTTTCTGTTTATCAGAAAAAGCACTGCGATGATCAACAGTACCAGGGTTACGATAATCAGAGGTCTGTTCCTTTTCATTGGCTATGAACTTATTTTGCTGTAAATCTTTTCTTCCGGATGAAGATATAAATAATCCCGAAAATGATGACCAGAAGTGGGGGAATTCCCACATTGATCAACTTCCACTTCAGCTGGTTCCCTTTCAGGTAGGTATTATCCAGCAATCGGAGTTTTAATTCGCGTGACCGGATTGTGATGAGATCCGAACCTTCTGTGAGGTAATCAATGGCATTTAAAATGAATTTCTTGTTCCCGAAAGTCTGGTCAGTATATTGATCAAAGCCCAGTGGCAGCGGGTACCCCTGTGAATAATGCAACTGGTTTCTGATCACGTCTCCATCGGCCACAACAATCATAGAGGTTTGTTCACCTTTTTCAATGAATCCTATTTCTTTGCTGTTTAGCAGGGCAGGTGGCATGCGGTTTTTATACAGGGAAGAAAACTTTCCTTCCAACAGTACTGCAACCGGCAGGAATTCTTCGTTATACATGCTCTCATCTGGCTCATACCCCAGGATATTTAAATTGATATATACCGGAGCATTCATTCGGCGTGAATAGGGAGAGGAATTTAATAAAAATGTTTTTTTGATCCCAGGTATGCTGATGGTATCGATACTGCTTACAAAGTTTGTCATTACCGCACTCAGGTTGCTCACTATCGGATGATTGATCTGGGGGGTGACAAGAGGAAAGAAAAACCAGGGGAAAAAATCAAATTGCGGCTGTCCTGCTACTTCTCCGGAGGTTACTGGTATTGGAAGGGCGATCAGGTCCATGATGAGATTGGTATTCAATCTTACACCATAATTGAAGAGCATATCATCCAGGTTCATATTATTGGTTACCCCCATGGTAGCTCCACCGTATTGAAGACTGTCCATACTTGCAAATACAGGATCGATCAACCAGAGGACTTTTCCTCCGTGCATAATATACTGGTCAATGATGAATTTATCCTTTTCACTGAAAGCAGAGTCGGGGTCGGCAATCACAATGGCTTTGTATTTATTCTTGATCATTACCTCTCCAGAATCTGATTCTTCTCTCTCTGTAAGTGCATTTACACGCTCATTCAGGTTAACCCTTTCAACCAGGTATTTTTCCTGCAACGCACGGGTAATATCAGCAACTTTATTCAGCTCCAGCTCATTATGACCCTCAATGAAAGCGATCATGGGTTTTTCCTCAGTGGTGATAAGGTTGATAGCATATGCCAGATTAAACTCAATGTCTTCGATGGCGCGATTCACCATTTCGTCCTCAGAGGCCCCTCTATCTGGCCGTAAAAGCTGAAGTGCCATCTCCATCGATTTAAACGAAACAATGGCTCCCGGAAAGATGATCTGAAACTTTACTCCTTCAGTGTCGTCTTCTCTTACTTCGGCAGCCATCAGGCCACGGTTTTTCAAATTTTCATGAGTGTTATATCTCTCCTTAGGATCTTCACTTGAGGAAGGATTGATAAACTCATATTGAATGTTGTCGGAATAAATCCTGAACTCATCCAGCATTTCGCGGGTTGCGCGCTGCAGTCTTTTGTAACGTGGTGCCAGGTCACCTTCGAGGTAAATCTGGAAATAGACAACATCATCCAGGTTCCGGAGTAATGCCCTGGTGTCTTCACTTACCGTATAACGTTTTTCAGCAGTCAGGTCGATACGTGTGAAAAGCTGCATGCTGATCACATTGACCAATACAATGATCACGATACCCAGAGCAAGCCGTATCCAGCCGCTTCTTTTCTGGTTTATCTTTTTATTGCTCATTGTATTTTAATTTTACTTTCAAATTATTACCATTTCCTGCTTGCGAGAGAAAATTTAGTCAGCATCAGGAAAAAGGCGATCACACTAATAAAGTATATCAAATCTCTGCTGTCGATCACCCCACGACTGATCGATTCATAATGCGTTAATATTCCCAGTTGTGATAGAAGCAGACCTACATTACTAAAAATGTCGAGGGGCCATATAAATTCAAATCCAATGAAAAAGAATGCAGATATAAGAGCTGCCAGGATGAAGGAGACGATCTGATTGTCGGTGATGGAAGATGCGAACAATCCAATAGCTACAAAAGTGGCACCCAGGAACAGCAGGCCAAGGTATGATCCCCACATAGCTCCCGAATCAATATTGCCCGGTGGCAATCCCAGTTGGTATACAGAATAATAATAGACCAGGGTTGGCAAGAGGGAAAATATCACAAGGATGAGCCCGGCAAAGAACTTGGACAGGATGATCTGCAAGTCCGTCAAGGGTTGCGTCAATAGCATTTCAATTGTGCCTCCTTTTTTCTCTTCGGCAAACATTCGCATAGTGATAGCAGGTATGAGAAAAAGGAAAACCATAGGCGCAATGGCAAACAAGCCATCGATACTGGCATAACCATTGGCTATAATGTTATGTCCAAAGCTGATAACCCAAAGGAAAAAGCTCACCACAAGCAGAAATACCACGATCACAATATAGGCGATGAGTGAACTTAAAAAACTTTCGATTTCCTTACGCAGCAGTGCGAACATTCTATTTTATAAAGGGTTTCTGAAGCAAGGCGCTAAATTAATGATTTTTATGCAAACGGATTTAGGAACTTCTCATGATGCTTGAAACCAGTGTTTCATGGCTCCAGTGTTTCATGGTTTCAGAGATTCATGCGCCCTTGATTCTGTGGGATTAATCATGAAATTCGACGCGTACCGGGTCATCCGGTTTTAAGCCCAGAAGGTTCCCGGCCTTGGCATTGTTCATGGCAATCTGAAGGTGGCCGTTACATCCAAAAAGGGCGAGAAGTTCACCCACAGGAACGTCTGAATACGATTCACAGGTTTTATTGATTTCCTCTCCCCTGAAAGTGATAGTGAACTTTCTGTTCTTGCCAATTTCTTTAAATTTATCCTTTGAGATGTTGGTGATTGCATTATGATAGTTGTCGACATAAATCACCATCCCTTTGATCACGTTTTGTTCAACCACCGGGGCAAACAGTATCTTTTTGTTGAGCTCCTCCCGTTCGTGGCCAAGTTTCGAAATATCTTCCCCTTTAATAATCTCGGCGGCCGTTTTAACAAAACGATCACGCGAGGAGAATGTAAAAAATTCAGAATCCTGTATCAGGCTGATCTCCACCACCTTTTCAGGAGGATGATCAAAGATCAGTGAAAATATGCCATTGTCAGCGCCAATAAAATACTGGCCTTCCGACTGAACGATGGTATGAGGAGTCTTTTCCGATTCTTCCGTGCTCACACCAACAATATGAATTGTACCTGGAGGAAAATCGCGATAACAATTCCTGATAATGAATGCAGCCTCTGTCAAATTATGGGGTTCGATTTCATGAGAAATATCAATGATACGGGCCTCTGGTATTTGTCGCAGAATTGCACCTTTTACTGAAGCAAGATAATAGTCTTTTGTTCCCCAATCGCTGGTCAATGTTATTACTGGCATTTCTTTCCTGTTAAAGCTGGTTTTTTACTGAGTTCAAAAGTAAGCATTTTTTAATTTGGGCGATAGGCATTCGGCTTTGGACTTTAGGCTATGGGCAATGGACAATGAGAAATTGACAATGGACAATGAAATACAAGCCCAAAGCCCAAAGCCTATCGCCTCATCAGTATTAGTGCAACATATCATTTTTTGATTAATTTTGATTATTATACAACATCAGCTAACAAGCCTATGAACGAAAAAACCATCTCAATTGAAGCTTACAGCCCATTAGAAATATATGGAGTTAATGACGGCAATTTTAACCTCATCAAGAAACTATTTCCACAATTGAAGATCATGGCTCGTGGAGATATGATCAAGGTTGAAGGCACAGATAAGGAGATCAAGGAGTTTGAAAGACGCTTTTCTTTGCTGTTAGCCTCATTCGATCGATTTGGCAGGATTACTGAAAACGATGTGATGCAGATCATGGGTACTGAAGACGAAGCCATTGCCAAACAATCAAAAAGCGATAAAAATGATGACGTGCTTGTGTTTGGCCGTGAGGGCTTACTGGTTAAGGCACGGACGCTCAACCAGCGCAAGATGGTTAAAAGCAGTGATAAGAATGACCTTGTCTTCGCCATCGGCCCCGCCGGAACGGGTAAAACATATACTGCAGTCGCCCTTGCAGTAAGAGCACTCAAAAACAAAGAAGTTAAAAGGATTATCCTTACCAGGCCTGCGGTCGAGGCAGGAGAAAATCTTGGATTTCTGCCGGGTGACCTAAAGGACAAACTGGATCCTTACCTTCAGCCTTTATATGATGCTCTCCGCGACATGCTCCCAACACAAAAATTACTTTCTTATCTCGAAGATGGCACCATAGAGGTTGCCCCCCTGGCTTTTATGCGTGGCCGGACACTCGACAAGGCATTTGCTATCCTTGATGAAGCACAGAATACAACGCCAAACCAGCTCAAGATGTTCCTGACCCGAATGGGAAAATCATCAAAATTCATCGTTACCGGTGATATTACACAGATCGACCTGCCACCCAGGCAGGAATCCGGGCTAATCCATGCAGCCAAAATATTGAAAGACACCAAAGACATTGAATTCATTTACCTGGACGAAAGCGACATCATCCGCCATAAACTCGTAAGCAAGATCATTGCAGCTTATGGAAAGCAGAAAAAAGAATAACGAACATGGAATAAAGAACATGGAAATTCGATGATTCAGACTTGTAATCCCCTTCATTTTTGTTTATCTTTATACCTCAAGAATCATTTTCAATTCAAAATAACCCAAACAATTTTTGCCATGAAAAAGACTTTTTATTTATTAATTATGCTGAGTTTCTTTCTCTTTAGCTGCGGAGGAAGTTCAGATCAAGCCACCGAGCAGAATGGTGAAGCAGTAAATACTGAGCAGGGTGATGAGCAGACAATTAAAGACTGCGACGATTTTCTGGATCAATACGAACAGTGGACAGATGACTATTTGGAGGTGCTTGAAGCCTATACTAAAGATCCCACTAATATCGAGATTAGTAAGGACTTCGTAGCCTTATCTCAGTCGATGGAAAACTGGTATCTGCAATGGACAGATTATATTCAATGTGCTTCAAACCCTAAGTACGAAAAACGCTGGCAAGCCATATCAGATAAGGTCGACAACAAAATGGAAGAACTTGGAATGGACGATTAGATCCGAATCCTAGATTTTGTTCTTTTCTGAATAGAAATTGTTGATTGACAGATTTCGGTTATTTTTGCGGTTGATAAAAACTGCAAACCATGAATACCATAACCGCCACAAATTTTAATTTCCCCGGACAAAAGAGTTTATACAAAGGGAAGGTCCGTGATGTTTATAACATCAATGATGAACTGATGGTGATGGTCGTTTCCGACCGTATCTCAGCCTTTGATGTTGTTCTTCCCGAGGGGATCCCTTACAAAGGACAGGTGTTGAACCAGATCGCAGCCAAATTCCTGGATGCTACTGCCGACATTGTACCCAACTGGAAGATTGCAGTCCCGGATCCTATGGTTACTGTTGGCCGTTTCTGCAAACCCTTTCCCATCGAGATGATCATCAGGGGATACCTTACCGGAAGCTCATGGCGTACCTATAAGGGTGGTGCCCGCGAAATTTGCGGTGTCCCTGTCCCTGATGGAATGATCGAACACCAGGCATTCCCAGAACCCATCGTTACGCCGACAACAAAAGCACAGGAAGGAGCGCATGATGAAGATATTTCAGTAGCAGAGATCCTCAAGCAGGGATTAGTAACTGAAGAAGATTATGTGTTACTTGACAAATACACACGGGAGCTCTTTCAACGAGGATCAGAAATCGCCGCTGAAATGGGCCTGATCCTTGTCGACACCAAATATGAATTTGGCAAGCTTGGTGACCAGATCTACCTGATCGACGAAATACATACACCCGACTCATCCCGTTATTTTTACCGCAACGGTTACCAGGAACGCCAGGATAAAGGAGAGCAGCAAAAACAACTTAGCAAGGAATTCGTCAGGGAGTGGCTGATGTCGAAAGGCTTTATGGGACAGGAAGGACAGGAGGTTCCGTTCATGTCTGATGAGTTTGTAAACTCAGTATCAGAAAGGTATATTGAGCTCTACGAAAATATTACAGGAGAAGCTTTTGTGAAAGCCGATGTATCCAATGTATTGCAGCGTGTGGAAGATAATATTAACACTTTCCTCACAAACTATAAATAACAAAATGTACTTAGTACTTTGTACCTAATACTTAATACCAAATAAATTGATCCCATTTTCACCACCACGTATCGACCAAAAGATCATTGATGAAGTGAATGATGCTTTACGGTCAGGCTGGATTACCACCGGACCGCGCACCAAGAAGTTCGAAAAGATGATCACCGCCTATGGAGGACATCAGGCAACACTGTGTGTGAATTCCGGTTCTTCAGGACTGGAGCTGATGTTGAAATGGTATGGCGTTGGCCTTGGTGATGAAGTCATTGTACCGGCTTATACCTATACGGCCACAGCTAATGTAGTTGTACACTGCGGGGCAACGCCTGTCTTTGTTGATATCGGAGATGATTTCAATATGGATGTGGATAAGCTTAAGGAGGTCATTACTCCTGCCACTAAAGTGATCATCCCTGTCGACCTGGCCGGGTTTCCATGTGGTTATGATGAGATCAATGCACTTGTCAAGGATGAAAACATCATCCGTAAATTTTCTCCAAATAATCCTGAACAAGAAAAGCTGGGCAGGATATTGGTCCTGGCAGATGCCGCCCATTCGATAGGTGCAATTTATAAAGGAAAAAAATCAGGGTCTTTAACTGATATTAGTGTTTTCTCATTCCATGCGGTCAAAAACCTGACTACGGCTGAAGGTGGAGCTGTTTGCCTGAACCTTCCTGCCCCATTCGACAATGAGGAAATTTACAAATACCTCTGCATTAAATCGCTCCATGGACAAACCAAGGATGCTCTTGCCAAGACGAAAGCGGGCAACTGGCAATATGACGTGATTGAAGCCGGCTATAAATATAATATGACCGACATCCAGGCGGCCATGGGCCTGGTGGAGCTGCAACGCTACGATGATGATATGCTGGCCAGGCGAAAGGAGATCTTTGACTTGTACAGCAAGGGATTTTCACGAAATGAATGGGCCATCATCCCGCCTTATGAAACAGCTGATAAAATCTCTTCCTATCATGTTTATTTGTTACGTATAAAGGAAATAGAGGAAGCCCAAAGGAATGATATTATAAGCAGGATTTTCGAAAAACAAGTATCTGTTAATGTGCATTTTATCCCGCTGCCGATGCTGAGTTTTTATAAAAATGCAGGCTATGACATTGCAGATTACCCGGTGAGTTATGATAATTTCAGCCATGTGATCTCTCTTCCAGTTTATTACGATCTGAGCAATGAACAAGTCGATACAGTTATCGGTGCAGTTACAGCATCAGTAGAGGAAGTTCTGATATGATCAAGCGTCTATTTGATATTATCATCTCTTTCATAGCCCTGGTATTTTTAATACCGGTTTTTGTTTTTATTTCCATCTGGATCCTCATTGATTCGAGGGGCGGAATCATTTACAGGCAGGTTCGCGTTGGGAAGCACAATCATGACTTTTCATTACTTAAATTCCGGTCGATGCGACCGGGATCAGATACAAAAGGCCTGCTTACTGTTGGGGGGCGTGACCCAAGAATCACTTCGGCAGGATATTATCTCCGTAAAATTAAGCTCGATGAGCTCCCACAATTATTCAATATCCTGTCAGGGAAGATGAGCATTGTGGGCCCAAGGCCGGAAGTGAGAAAATATGTTGAGTTTTATACAGAGGAACAATTAAAGGTACTGGATGTCAGGCCCGGGCTAACTGACTATGCATCCCTTGAATATATTAATGAAAATGAGACTCTGGCGGCCAGTGAAAATCCGGAGCAGTTATATTTACACACTATCATGCCCGCCAAGCTGGAATTGAATCTTAAATATATCCGTGAAAGATCATTAGGAAAGGATATCCGGATTATACTAAAGACAATTGTAAGAATATTTCAATAGCAAAGTTTATTGATGCCCTGATGCCGGTCCCTCCCACGAGGATTTGTGTTCGGGATGACAAAAGCATTGTTACAGGGCAGAAGCCAATTTCTTTAGTTCCTCGGCTTTTGTAGTATTCCCAAGTCCTTCATGCAAATTGATCAGTTCACCAAAAACCCGTTTCATGATCGTAAGGTTATTACAGGGACTAAAATAGTTATCGTTGTGAGGCAGTTTCATCTGCTTGATGTAGGCTTCGATCTCATTATGTGTAAACAGGGTTCCCCTGTTAAATGGATTGATGTAAAAGAGGGCATGGTTACCATCTGGCAAGACTTCATCTTCGCCTGTTATATCGTCCATAAATGCAAGCACAAAGTGGTTTGGCAGGTCAACGCCGTAGACCGGCAGCTTCAAGCTGCGTGTGATGATGATATACAGGATTCCAATGGATAGAGGGCTCCCCTTTTTGGTCTCCAACAATGTATTCAGGTAAAGGTTGTCGGGACTTTTCATGTTGCTCTTATTTCCCCTGAACTTATGCACATCGAAAAGGATGTGGTTTACCACTTTGATCTTTTCCAGAGCGGTGAGATTATCATTGAGCTCAAGCCACACATCCTGCACCAGTTGCCCCACTTGTTTAAAGATTTTTTCCGAATCAAGATCGGGATATTGCGAGCGTGCGGCCAGCATAAACCCCTTCAAAAGATCATCGCTCCCAAGTTGAGCCCAGCTGTTTACTTCGGCATAGAGATCATCAAGCTGGATCATATGGATAATTTCTTCAATGCGTTCCTGTAGTATGGGGTCGAAAGAGTCTTCCCACGCTGATTCAAGTACTGGAATAGCATCAATCCCAAACACACGGATCTTGCCCCTGATCTGTTCGTATACCTCTTCATCAGGCTCATCCAACAAGCTGATCAAGGCTTTAAGCTCTCTTTGTTTTTCAGTTTCTCCCATTAATGCAGGTTTATAAGTCCCGGCCTGATTCCCGGCATGCATTGATATTTTTGAGTATTATTGTATTCAAAATTAATACTAAATCTAAGTATTTTGAAAAAAATCGACATACATTATCAACGGACATTTAAACAGCCACTATTGTTCATTCTGATCATAATGTTTCATGCCTGCAGTAGTCCACCGAAGCGACATGAGATCGTAGAACCTGTTCCTGTAACAGCCGAAGATATTCGAACTGTAAAAAATTTACCCCAATCGCACAAAACCTTCCTGGCAAGGTTTCTGCCGGAAATCCATACTGCAAATAACAATATCCTGATCCTGCGAAACAAGGTCCTTGATCTGAAAGATACACTGAAAGATGGGGATGGCTTATCCGAATCTCAATTGCATGAGATCAACAATTTTCTTAAGAAGTATCGCCTTGATCTCTTAACAGTCAACCCCATGCCATCATCAGAGGATATTGAAGGAACAATCAGTAAGTTGCTGAAGAGGCTCGACATCATTCCTGTTCAGCTGGTAATGGCACAGGCTATTATTGAATCTGGCTGGGGGAGTTCAGGCTTTGCCAGGGAAGGGAACAACTATTTTGGTGTTCATTGCTATACCGAAGGATGTGGGGTAAAGCCTGCAGGAGATGAAAGCGCTAATTTTTATGTCAAGACCTACCCATCTGAGATGGCAGGATTAGAGGACTACCTTTGGATACTCAATACAGGGCATGCTTATCAGTGGTTTACGAAATACAAGACTCGAACTGAGGAATGATCACGAACCAATCGATGCTGTGGCTCTTGCCCAGGGACTATCACAATACTCTGAAAAAGGAGAAGAATATGTGAAGATGGTCAGTAATATTATTCAAAATTATTTTCCGGAAAATACAGATGAGTTGTTGACCGGGAATAAGCCCTAAAGTTCAGTTCCGGTCAATCATGATTCAAGAGCAACTTTGTCAGCTTCCTGGTGATCGCCTTGGGATCACGCGAATAGGTTTCTTTTACCCTGTTTGCCAGGATGGAGCAGATGGTCAATGTATTATGTCCCAACATCTTTCCAAAAGCATATAAGGCAGAGGTTTCCATTTCAAAATTAATGATGCGCTGGTCACCATACCTGAATTTAGTAATGCGGTCATTAAGGCCCGGGTAAGCTACTTTCAATCTGATCTCCCGTCCCTGCGGACCATAAAACCCAGGTGCTGTAATGGTAATCCCTTTAATAAATCCATCACCCAATTGAGCCTCCAACAAAGCTGATCCTTTAATAACATATGGTTCAGGAAGTATCTTAGGCCATCGGGTTTGTCTGATAAAAGCTCTGGCCATTTTTCGATCACAGGCATATCTGTGCTTGTAAAAATGTATTAATCCATCAATCCCCAGACCATGTGTTGCCATAGCAAATGCATCGATAGGAATATCAGGCTGTACTGCTCCGGAAGTGCCCAGGCGAACAATATCGAGTGTCGTATGTTTTTCCTTAATGGTACGTGTGATAAGATCGACATTCACAAGGGCATCCAATTCGTTCATTACAATATCAATATTATCAGGACCCATGCCTGTTGACATGACAGTCAACCTGACTTTGTTCAGATAGCCTGTGTGCGTAACGATCTCCCTGTTTTCGAAAATGTAATCTACTTTGTCGAAGAAAGAAGAAACCATTGGGACCCGCTGGGGGTCGCCAACTAAAATAATTTTCCTGGCAAGATGTTCAGGACGCAAACGAATATGGTAGAGGCTTCCATCAGGGTTAATGATCAATTCTGATTCTTTCAATTTCTTCATCACACAAATTTAATAACTTTGCACTGTTAAATGAAAGGTTTATGAAAAACATCTATAATACTATCCTGGTTCCTACAGATTTTGGAGAACGATCCATGGCTGCATTGGATGAATCATTTAACCTGGCCAAAATGACCGGTCTTGAGATCACGCTGCTGCATACCATCAGGGACAATCAGAATATTTTCTCCGCTTTTGGTGGGGAGCGGTCGAAGACCATGAAAAAGGAATATGAAGACCAGATCCGTGACCAGCTAACGCAAATTGCCGCAGAAGCATCCAGGAGATCTGGCATCACAGTTAATCCGGTTATCTCGCATGGTAAAGCCCATGATAAGATCCTGAAAAGTGCTCATCTCTTGCACTCAAAGTTCATCGTTCAGGGATATAACGGAGAAAGAATTGACTCAGGTAAAGATCAGATAGGCACGCATGCCTTAAGGGTGATCAAAAAGGCCGAATGCCCGGTAATTACAGTAAAGAACCCACACAAGATCGGGGGTTGCCGCAGTATCCTTTTACCCCTGGATCTGAGCGAGGAAACCCGGCAAAAAGTTGGGCATGCCATTGAGATGGCCAAACTTTTTGGTTCAACTATTAAAGTTATTTCGGTGCATTCATCCAGCAACAAATATAGCCTTGAAAAGCTGCAGCACCAGATCAAGCAGGTTACTGCCTTTATCGAAAAAGCTATGGTCAAATGTTCGTCGGAGATCATTGAGCAAAAAGCCAGTACAAGGGAAATGGCAGCACTTATTCTTGATTATGCTAAAACCCAAAAGGATATTGACCTGATCATGATCATGACTCAACATGAATCCGGTTTGTTCGATCTCTTTATGAGCTCATCTGCGCAGTATTTTCTGACCCACTCTGATGTCCCTGTGATGTCGATCATTCCCAAACAACTCGGGTTTTCCTCCATGATCAACTAGAATATGAAAACCGAAATCATCAGCATAGGCGATGAATTACTTATCGGGCAGGTAGTGAACACCAATGCTGCCTGGATCGCCGAACAATTAAACCTTGCCGGCATTGAAGTTGTGAGGATAAGCACTATTGCTGACCACAGGGAAGATATTATCTCAGCGCTGGATGAAGCGTCTGACAGGGCTGAAGTGATTCTGCTCACCGGTGGATTGGGGCCAACCCGAGATGATATTACAAAGAATACCCTTTGCGAATATTTTGATTCCACGCTAGTTTTTCATGAACCATCGTTTGCCTACTTCAAAAAATTATTCGGCCACCGGGGCTTGCCAATCAGCGACACCAACCGAAAACAGGCTGAGGTTCCTCATAACTGTACTCCCATCATTAATGAGTACGGGACTGCTCCCGGCATGTGGTTTGAGAAAGAAGGCAGGGTTTACGTTTCAATGCCCGGAGTACCTTATGAAATGAGGGCTATGATCATTAATGATATATTACCCAGGCTTGCCAAACGCCTGAACGGCAAGCATATTATTCATAAAAAAGTGCTAACCCAGGGAGTAGGAGAATCATTTCTTTCGGAACTGATCCGTGAATGGGAGGAGAATCTCCCGGAACATATGAAGCTTGCTTACCTTCCCCAACCCGGTATTGTGCGGCTCAGACTCACTGGTTCAGGCCCAGATGCTGAAAACCTGAATACAGCCCTGGATCATCAGATCATGGAGCTGCAAAATATCATCCCTGACCTGATCTTTGGTTATGGGGAAGAAAGCCTCGAAGAGGTCGTAGGCAGGATCTTGCTGGAAAAAGGAAGAAATTTATCTACAGCCGAAAGTTGCACAGGCGGGTACATTGCCCACCTGATCACCAGCATCGCGGGTAGTTCAAAATACTTTAATGGTAGCGTGATCGCATATGCCAATGAGATCAAAACAGGCATCCTCGATGTAAAGGAAGAGACATTGCTCGATCATGGCGCAGTGAGCGAACAAACAGTCACTGAGATGGCACTGGGAGTAAAAAGAAAGTTTAACACTGATTATGCCATTGCCGTTTCAGGTGTTGCAGGTCCTGATGGAGGAACTGCAGAAAAACCGGTGGGTACAATCTGGATCGCCATTGCAGGTCCGGAAAAACTTATAGCAGAAAAATTCAGGTTTGGAAATAGCAGGCAGCGAAATATTCGTGTATCCGCTGTTACAGCATTGAATAAATTACGCCTGATGATAGAGCGGGAGAGTTAGTTTTGGGATCAATTTCCTGCCTTGATAATCTTCCCACGGATCCTTTCATTCTTTATCTTATCCATAATGCTCAGATTATAAAAGTATATACCATCCGGCATGCCGGCCCCACTCCATTGAATACTATAATTTCCTTCAAGGCCATGGATCCGGCTGATGGATTCTAGCTGCCTTCCATCGGGTCCATAAATAGTCAGGTGGATTTCTGCACCGGCCTGAAGCCTATATTCAAAAACTATGCGGTCGCTGAAGGGGTTTGGATAAGTACTAAGCGCCAGGTCCTCAGAATGTTGATCTTCCCTGATATCCGTGATCAGAAACTTGATCAATTCTATCCCGTCACCTGTGCCCAGGTCTCTTGTGTACTGCTTGTCAATATCATTGTTCCAGTGCTCATGTACACCCATGCTCGGGACCAGCTCTCCATCTCCTTCCGGGTCGTAAACAATACCATCAGCCCAGTTTGCCGAATCTGCTGCCTGGTGGAGGTAGTCATCTGCACCTAGCATATCGGCATAATCATCGAACTGCGCCCTGACAAAGTCCAATCCAACTGATTCGATGGCCAGGTGGTCCTGGGAAACAAAGATGGAGTTGGGCCAGTCATCGTTAAAAGGCGTGATCTGCCATTTCACTGGTTCAGAAACAGGCAACTCCCCTCCCCATATACCGTCGACAAGAAAGAGTACCGTTTTTTCACCCAGGTCTTTATGTTCCATCAGGTCAACCAGGTTCCTGAACTTTCCGTAGCCGAGGTTTTCAAAGCCATTTGAAGTTGGACTTGGGAGAGAATAATGCAAATGAAGGGCCCAGTCCCTGCCAATAGATCCAAAATGGTTCTTAGCACAAAAGGTTCCTCCTGCCAGATCGTGTTGCTTCAGACAGCCCATATTGATCATATAGTCAGCCTCCTGGTATGCTGTTGGGAGAGAATCAAGAATTGTCCCATCACCATAGTAAATAATGGCTTCTTCAGAATTGACCACTTTTGTGCGTCCAAGCAGTCCATGCTTATCTAGGTACTTAACATTGGGGTACAATGAATGACACCTGTCCCAGTATTGATTATAGAAATTCCGGATAGGATCTCCAATGGAGATATCTTCCTCTGCAACCCCAAATATGTCGATCAATTGTTTCAGCATGGCCACGATCAGTTGTGGTGTGCCATCCATCATTTCTAGGTTTAGGATCTTTTCATATGTTGCCATGTCGATATTACCCCAACCTCCTGTTGTCAGGTTTACTTTAATGGCTATTTTTTGTCCTGGCTGATAAGCGATATTTCCATTGCCATGGGATTCATTAAAATGCCTGAACAATGCATCCCAGGCAAGGCTGTCAGATACTTCATTGGTTAATTTCATCAAAGACTCCGACAACATATTTTCAATTACATCAGCATCAACATTATCATCCTCGAACCAATAATCACCGGGTTCGTTAGTACAGCTTTCATCCGTAGCATTGGCATCCCATACCCAAACTACCCTTCCGTCATGAATACCCCTTGCAATGCCCATTGGTGAGTTTGGGGGCTCATCAGCCATGATGCTCGCTGTTCCTGCTCTGCCAGCGGCATTATCGCCACCGACCAGTAAAAACATCCCGATGAAGAGTCCCAGGACTGCAAAAGCAGCACCTATGTGATTCCTTGCAGTGCCAGATTCCCTCATTTTTCTGATCGCTGCAACCGAAAGTGCCATACCAGCAATATAGCTGATAAAGCTTGCGGCAAAAGGAGCCGCTGCCTGCATACATGGGTAAGTTGCTCGGCTGGGTTTAGGAACAACCCTGATCACAAACCATAAGGTTGATATAAGGCCAAGAAGGAAAAATAGTACCTTATTGGAAGGCCGTTGTTTTGCGAACCACTTTTTTTCTCTATTCAGGTCAAACTTGAGTTTCATGATCGATCTGGAATGGTTGATATATAAATATAGACAATATTTACCCCTGATGGGTTGGCAGTCCAAGTTTTTTTTATTTTCATTTGAATAATTAAAAAATAATTCCGTTCTTTGCACTCCGTTTTTTGGACGCTAAAGCTTAAGAAGATGTCAAGAATTTGTGAAATAACAGGAAAAAAAGTGATCTCAGGGAACAATGTTTCCCACTCACACATAAAGACAAGAAGGAAATTCTATCCGAATCTCCAAACCAAGCGATTTTACATTCCGGATGAAGACAGATGGGTTACCTTAAAAGTTTCCGCAGCTGGTATTCGCACGATCAATAAAAAAGGTATCAGCGAAGCCCTGAAGGAAGCAAAAGAAAAAGGCTTTTACGCAGGATAAATCCTGAACTAAAATATTTGAATGCTGTCATGCTTACATGGCAGCATTTTTTTTTCTCCATTGTAGCTGATCTGGGATGAAATATTAAATGCCAGCCAGCGTTAATTTTTTCAATGATGCTGAATTAGGTTATTTTTGCAAAAATGAAGAACCTCACCATCCTGGCAATTTTAATGGTTTTGCTCTCTTTTACCTGCCTGCTAAATGCGCAGGTATCGGAAGAGCATGAGCAGGATGAGCTCATTCAGTTTTCTGGTGTGATCCTGACTTCTGACAGCCTTCAGGCCATACCCCTGGCCCACATCATTGTACTCAACTCAATGCGTGGAACAGTAAGCGACTACAGCGGTTACTTTTCTTTTGTTGCCAAAAAACACGACACTGTGCAATTTTCTGCCATTGGTTTTAAAAAAGCATATTACGTTATCCCCGATTCCATTGACAACAACAGGTATTCCATGATCCAGGTTATGGCGACAGACACAATTTACCTGACGGAAACAGTGATCTACCCATGGCCAACAAAAGAGCAATTCAAAGAAGCTTTCCTGACATTGGAAATTCCTGACGACGACCTGGAAGTTGCACGGAAAAATCTTGACCCGGATAACCTATGGGCAAAAGCACAGCAGCTTCCTGCTGAAGGAAGTGTTAACTTTAAATACATGGTCCATCAACAAGTAGACAAATTGTATTACAATGGTCAAACACAACCCATCACCATCCTGAATCCATTTGCCTGGGCAAAGTTTTTCAAATCGTGGAAAAATGGGGACTTTAAAAGAAAGCCTTTTGATTACAACCCAGATGTAGTTGAACCCGAATGAAAGGCATAGTGAAAATACTGATCATGGTCATGCTGCCGATGATGGCTGTTTCTGCTTTTGCGCAGGACAAGGCCATTGTTTTTGGGACAGTTACAAATGAGCAAGGAGCAGCGATTGAATATGCCAACGTTGCCGTAATCGGGTATTCCGGGGGAGTGGCTACAGATCGCAGTGGCCAATTTGAATTGTCCATTCCTGCAGCCACAGAACTCACACTGGCAGTATCATTTATTGGATATGAAAAGCAATTGTTCCGTGTCAATCTCCAGGTTGGACAACGAAGAGAATTAAAGGTGGTGATGAAAATGTCAAGTGAACAGCTCCCTGATGTGGAGATCGTTGACAAACAGATCAGGCACACCAACCTCCAGCGGCTCGACCCCAAGATCGCCACCGAGATTCCAACGCTCAGTGGAGGGGTGGAAGACATCATCAAAACCATGCCCGGTGTAAGTTCAAATAATGAACTTAGCTCCCAGTATTCAGTCCGGGGAGGAAATTTTGATGAAAACCTGGTGTATGTCAATGGGATTGAAATCTACCGGCCATTCCTTATCCGCTCAGGACAACAAGAAGGCTTGAGCTTTATCAACCCAGCACTGGTGGGATCCATTATGTTTTCCGCCGGTGGTTTTGAATCGAAATATGGAGATAAGATGTCATCCGTATTAGACATAAAATATAAGAAACCTACCACTTTCGGGGGGTCATTCCAGGCCAGCCTTCTGGGAGCTCAGGCCCATGTGGAAGGAATCTCAAAAAATCAACGATTTACCTACCTGACAGGTGTGAGATACAAGAGCAATTCATACATACTTAAAGGGCTTGAAACTGAAGGGGATTATAAACCCAATTTTTTAGATGTTCAGGCGCAGTTTGTATACAGGTTTACTCCAAAAGTAGAACTAACTTTTCTAGGGAATTATGCCCGCAACTCATATAATGTAAAACCCTCTAGCAGACAAACTGAATTTGGTACTATTCAGGAAGCTTACCGCTTAAGCATCTATTTTGACGGACAAGAGCTCGACCGTTTCGAAAATTATATGGGAGCACTTAGCCTGGATTACTTTCCGGAGGATAAGCTAAGGCTTCAGTTAATCACTTCTGCTTTTCAAACACGTGAAAGCGAAACCTTCGATATCCTGGGGGAATATTATATAGGAAGGCTGGAAAACCAGATTGGAGAGGAACAATTCGGGGAAGTAGTCGAATCGCAGGGTGTAGGTGCCTTCCTCGACCATGCCAGAAACTATCTGCTGGCCAGTGTTTTCAATGTTGAGCATAAAGGATATCTCGATTTGAATAAACATTACCTCCAATGGGGGGTACGGTACCAACATGAGATCATCAATGATAAGCTTAACGAATGGGAGCTGATTGATTCAGCTGGGTATACCATACCTGCACCGCCTTTTACAATTGGGGACCCCGCACCAATCTATAATCCTCAACTGGAAATGTTCTCTGCTTACAATACTGATACATCTTTCCAATCAAACCGCTACTCAGCATTTGTACAGAACAGTTGGAATTTTCATCTCGGAAAAGCCAATGCCTATCTGATTGCCGGAATCAGGGCAAACTACTGGGATGTGAATAAACAATTAATCTTTAGCCCCAGAGCAACACTATCGATCAAGCCTGTCTGGAAACAGGATATCCTTTTCAGATTCTCTGCCGGATATTATCAGCAACCACCATTTTATCGCGAGCTCAGAGACCTGCAAGGAAGGATCAACCCGAATGTAAGGGCACAAAAGTCGATACAATTTGTGGCCTCTATGGACTGGGATTTCATGGCATGGAACAGGCCGTTCAAATTTATCACAGAAGCATATTATAAGATCCTTGATGACCTGGTGCCTTATACAGTCGATAATGTAAGGATCAGGTACTATGGCGACAATCTTTCAAAAGGGTATGCTTACGGGCTTGATTTTAAAGTCAATGGAGAATTCATCAAAGGCGTTGAATCCTGGATCAGTCTTTCCCTCTTGAAAACCATGGAAGATATTGAAAATGATTTTTACTATGAATATTACAATGAGGAAGGACAACTGATCATACCCGGGTATACTTTCGATCAGAATGCAACTGACAGTGTGATAGTTTATCCCGGATATATCCCTCGTCCAACCGACCAGCGAGTACATTTTGCCCTTTTCTTCCAGGATTACATTCCGCGGAACCCCACATGGAAAATGCATATTAAACTACTTTTCGGCAGTAGCTTGCCTATTGGCCCGCCCAACTCACCAAAATACACTCATGTTTATCGCACTCCACCTTACCGCAGGGTTGATATCGGTTTTTCAAAACAACTGATCGGTGGATACAGCAGCTTTGGCCCAAAAAATCCCCTCAAGTATATCAAGTCAGCCTGGATCAGCCTGGAAGTGTTCAATTTATTCCAGATCGCCAATACCATTTCCTATATCTGGGTAAAAGACAAGGATGGGAGAGAGTACGCCGTGCCAAATTATCTAACACCGAGGCTGTTTAATCTAAGATTGGCGGTGAACTTTTAATCCCCCTTATGATATTTGATATTTGATTTCTGATATCTGATATTTGAACCCTTTTTGAACCTTTTCTATTTTATTTTGTTATTTTTAATAGTTCTAAATAATAACCAAATAATTTCTGAAAATGAGCAATTTTAAATTTAACGACCTACCTTATGATTTCAATGCCCTGGAGCCGTACATTGATGCCAGGACGATGGAGATCCATTATACAAAACACCATAGAGCATACTTTGACAAATTCATTGCCGCAGTTGACGGAACACCTCTGGCCAATATGAGCATGGAAGAAATATTCAATGACATCCAGAACCAATCTGCAGCTGTCAGAAACAATGGTGGCGGATATTTCAACCACGACTTGTTCTGGAACGTGATGAGCAATAAAGGTGGTGGTGAGCCGGGCGGAAAGCTCGCAGAAGAGATCAACAATGCTTTTGATTCATTTGCAAACTTCAAGGAAGTATTCGGAAATGCAGCAGCAACACGCTTCGGTAGTGGCTGGGCCTGGTTATGTGCCGATAACACGGGGAAACTGGAAGTTTGTTCAACAGCTAACCAGGATAATCCACTCATGACAGGCATTGGCTGTGGAAATACACCCATCCTCGGACTGGATGTTTGGGAGCATGCATATTACCTGAAATACCAAAACAGAAGACCGGAATACATTGATGCATTCTGGAATGTTGTTGACTGGGACCAGGTTAACAAGAATTTCGAAAAGGCATTATAAGATCGTCTCTATTTTCATAGGCGTTGTTATTATTATCAATAACAAATTTTGATTTGGGTTAATTGCGAAAAAGCCCCTCGTTCTACGTAGGGGCTTTTTTATAGAAGATAGAAGATTGAAGAAGTGGATAGAAGAAGGTGAAGGAGAGAGTAGATCGGGAACTACTTCTTAAATCCTCTATCTCTTTCCTTTTTCAACCATCTCCATGGAGATTCGTTATTCCATGTTCATTATTCGTTATTCGAGTTTTTCATCAGAACGACTCGATGGATTCTTTGATCAACTCAATAGCTTCATGCAATTGTGTTTCGTTGATCACCAGCGGGGGAGCAAAACGGATGATGTGATCGTGGGTAGGTTTTGCCAGCACACCATTATCCTTCATTTTTACACATACATCCCATGCCGATTTACCATCTTTGGGTTCAATCACGATGGCATTAAGCAGCCCCTTGCCCCTTACCAGGGATATCATGTCTGATTTGATCTTCCTCATTTCTGATCTGAACACTTCTCCCAGGTAGGTTGCGTTTTCAGCCAGCTTCTCATCTTTAACCACTTCGAGGGCAGCGACAGCCACTTTCGCGGCAACAGGGTTTCCACCGAAGGTTGATCCATGCTGCCCGGGTTTGATGCACATCATGATGTCGTCATCAGCCAAAACTGCAGATACTGGATAAACACCTCCTGATAAAGCCTTTCCAAGGATCAGGATATCAGGTCTGACATTCTCATGATCACAGGCAAGTAGTTTCCCCGTACGGGCGATCCCGGTTTGCACCTCATCAGCAATAAACAGCACATTGTGTTTTTTACACAGTTCAAATGAGCGTGTCAGGTAGCCATCATCAGGAACATAAACACCAGCTTCGCCCTGAATGGGTTCTACCAGAAAGGCAGCCACATTAGGATCCTGAAGCGCATTTTCCAGCGCCTCAAGGTCATTATAGGGAACGGTAATAAAACCGGGAGTATACGGTCCGAAGCCACCACGGGCATCTGGATCGGTCGACATGGAGATCACAGTAATGGTCCGGCCATGAAAGTTATTTTCACATACGATGATCTTCGCTTCATTATCAGGGATGCCTTTCTTGTCGTAACCCCATTTCCGGGCCAGCTTTAAAGCTGTTTCATCACCTTCGGCACCGGTATTCATCGGCAAGACCTTATCGTATCCGAAATACTCGGTAATATATTTCTCATATGGTCCGAGGGTATCATTATAAAATGCACGTGACGTCAATGTCAATGTCCTTGCCTGATCGGCAAGGGCATCCACGATTTTAGGATGACAGTGGCCCTGGTTTACTGCCGAATATGCCGATAGAAAATCAAAATATTGTTTCCCTTCAGCATCCCAGACATAAACGCCTTCTCCGCGTGATAATACCACGGGTAAGGGATGATAATTATGTGCCCCATATTTGTCTTCCAGTTCAATGGCTCTTGCCGAACTGATTTTTGCTGTATCTACCTGATTCATCTTATAAAATATTAGGATTATTCTTTTGCAAATGTATAGATATTTATAGCAAGAACAATGAAGAATGGGTATAAATCCTGGAAATTACATCAGGTGTCTAAATGGCAGGTATACCCACTCGAAAAAGCGCTGTATGAAAGGTCTTCTCATCCACTCTTCATAGTCGAATGGGGAGCTGTTGGAAAGGCAGTTGGAAATATGGGTTTTGATCTGTCGAACAATCTCTTCATTGCTCCCTACCAGGGTGATCTCATGCTGATACCTGAAGCTTCTGTAATCGAAATTTGGAGAGCCCAATGAAAAAGTCTTTCCATCGACCAGGATCAACTTTGCATGCAGATTATGAGGAAGGAACATCCTGAAGTTCACTCCATTTTTATGCAGCATTCCCAGATAGCGACCCCGAACCAGGTCGGCCATATGCACATCGGAGTTTTTTGGAATGATTACCGTAACATCAACACCTCTTTTCACTGCATCCGACATTAACTTCCGCAATATAAATCCCGGCAGGAAATAGGGAGTCTCAATCACTATTCTCTGTTTCGCTCCCCGGATCAGGTTTTCATATTCCTTTTTGATCTTTTGCCGGGTGATCGAAGGCACATCCCTGACAATCTCATATTCACCACTCCTGATCAGTCGGGTCAGTCCAGGTTTTTTAAATGAATACCTGTTGTAGTTATTAAAGTCACCGGTAAAAACTTTTTTAAATTGCTTATTGAGGTCGTGGTCTTCAAGTCTGAGAACAGATTCGCACCAGTTGAGGGAATAGCCGGTGATATTGGCTGATCCGATATAGGAGATATGATCATCAATCAACAGGAGCTTACGGTGGTTCCGTCGATGGTTTTTAGTGAAAAAATCCCAGAAAAATTTGATCTTCATAAAGAATCGAACCTCACCTCCATAGGACTCAAGCTCCTTGAAAAAAGAATGCGAAACCTGTCCTCCCCATGAATCGATCAGAATTTTGACCTGTATTCCTTCCTTTGCTTTCCGGGTTAGAACATCACGAAAGCGCTCACCAATATTACCTCCTCCGAATTTATAGGTTTCAATATATATGCTTTTCCGTGGCAGCATCAATATCATCGAGCATGGCATTGTAATACTGCCACGGATCATCAAAAAAAAGCGAAGGATCCTTTTGTATGTTATCTATTTCCGCCATGAGCGGTTGATTTTACAAACTCTTAAACAATTTCATCAAATCCTCCTTCTTCCTGAATGAAACAGGAACAGAAGAATTATCATCCATTACCAAATAGCCCCCATTTTGCTTTTCATATCGCTTAACATGGGCCAGGTTGATCAGGTGTGACTGATGTACCCTGAAAAACTTATAGTCGATAAGCAACTCATTGAATTCCTTGAGAGTCTTGGAAACAGTTATCTTATCATGATCAACCATAAAAAAGTGGGTATAGTTCTTCTCAGACTCACAACGAATAATGTCTTTGAGATTCACAATATGCACACTGCTGGTAGTTTTTAGTACAATTTTCTTACTACTGCTATTAATCGAGTCAAGATTCTCATAGAGAGCCTCAAGCTTTATAGTCATGCTGTCCTTGTGAATCACTTCCAGGGCTTTTTGTACAGCATTTGTTAATTCATCCGGGTCAAGAGGTTTGAGAATATAATCAATAGCACTGAACTTGATTGCCCTGATTGCAAATTCCTCAAAAGCAGTTATAAAAATGACGAGGAATTCAATCTTTCCCAATTTGCGAAGGAGGTCAAAACCAGTCCCGTCAGCCATCTTAATATCTAACAATATCAGGTCAGGCTTATGCTTTCCCAATACTTCCACTCCTTCCTCTACACTGCCTGCTGTACCGATCACTTCTACATCAGGACAATAAGCTTCAAGCATACTCAGGATGGTTTCCCTGGCTTTAACTTCATCATCTATTACAATCGTCTTTATCATCTCTGTCGTCTCTAAGTCATCGTTTTATTAGTGGCCTTGCAGTAAATATAAACAATCTTCACTACATATCATATCCATCATCTTCAGCTCATGTCTGTATCCATTTGCTCAGGTGCCTAGATGCTTTTATATGGAATATATATCTTTACCAGTGTTCCGCTGGGCTTTCCATCATCATGCAAGTCGATGATCTCGAGCTGAATCTTATTAAGCAAGACCTTATTCAAAGATTCTAATCTTTTCTTGATAATTTCGAGTCCCATCGATTTGTGCAGTTTCCCTTTCGCATTTTGCATTTTTTGTGCTTCCACCCTTCCAATCCCATTATCTTCGACCTCCACCAGCAGGCAATCTTCTCGCACTTTCATACTAAATTTAAGCCTGCCTCCTTCCTTTTTGTGCTGCAATCCATGTTCGATGGCATTTTCAAGAAATGGCTGTATAAGCAAGGGAGGTATGAGGGTCGACTCCGGTATCACCTCCTGATCAAGATCGATGATGTAGTCGAAACTTTCATTAAACCGTAATCGTTGCAGATCGAGATAATACTGTAATGCTTCAATCTCTTTATCAAGCGAAATATATTCTTCTGTGGAGCCATAAAGTGTATGCCTGATCAGTTTGGCAAAACTTGTCAGGTAGCGACCTGCTTCGTTGGGTTTGTTCAGGTACACAAATCCCTGAATTGCCAGCAATGCGTTAAAAACAAAGTGCGGGTTCATCTGAAGCCGGAAAAGTTTTTGCTCCAACTTTGCCAATTCTGTCCGCGCATTTTCTTTGATCTTTTTCTGCCGCTGGAAGTATACTGTGATTAATACAACAGTTAAGGAAGTTATTAAGATGAGCAAAAGCAAAAACCAGATGGTATCTGTGAAATGCTTATTGATCCGGAACTGAAAACTTTGGGGGGATCATTCCAAATACCATGAATATTTCCAACGTTTACAAAGAAAGTATATTCCCCGGGAGGAAGGTTAGGAAAGTTAGCCCATTGGTTCTTCGTTTGAATGATCTCATTATTATAATTTGACAACCGATACCTGTACCTGAGATCTTCATCTGCACGGTAACTGATCCCGTTGAAACTGATCCTGATATCGTTCTGATCATGGGCCAGCGAATAATAGTCGAGCAATACCGTATCCCTGCCATTGATCTGAACACTTGTAATCTGGATCATTGGGGGAGTGATGTGCGGTTTAAGGTTCCTTGGATCAAAGGACACCAAGCCGGTTCCTGTAGCCAGCCAGATATATCCCTCATGCATCAGGATGCTATTTATCTCGCTCGAAGGCAAGCCATCACTTTGCCCGTAACTTTCAATCTCATAAGTTTCATCATTGAAATTAAAGGCAATTCTGTTCAGTCCGCTTTTGGTCCCAATCCAGAGGATGGTATCATTTTGGATATAGAGCGATTTGACCTTATTCCCTATCAATCCATTTTCTTCGGTAAAGTGAAATGCAACGCTATCACCTTTCAGGAACAATAATCCATGTGCTGCAGTACCAACTACTAACATATCCTTCAATTTATCAATACAGCTGATCCGCTCTTTCAGAAATGGCGATATGTTGCCTTTATTACACCATTCGCCATCAGAATATATATAAAGCCCGTATAGTGTTCCAAGCCAGATCGTATGGTCTTCATCCTGGAATGCTGAATACACCCGTCTGCTTGATTCAGATTCTACTAATGAAAGAAGTTTATCATGTTTATAAATTGCTAATTTTTTGTTTGCAACGATCATGGTATCACCAATTCCTTGACCCAGGAACGCTGAATTGAAAACGCTATCAACAGGTCGGGGAAATCCTGCAGGATCATAACGCACATATCGGGTAGAAGACAGCCACAAATATCCTTCAGAATCAATGCAAATATGTTTGATCCAATCAAATGGTTCTCCAATATCCACCTGTCGGATCTTGCTGATCTTCCCTTTTGACAAAAAGCCTGAGTATAAATGTTTGTCCCTGCTCGTAAACCAAATACGGTTCCCTGAAATTTCCAGGGCCATGACATTTAAATATCGGTCGTCCCAGGGCAGCGTATACAGGTTGAAATCAAAGCTGGGCGAAAAATAAACACCGTGACCTTCTGTTCCGAGCCAATAATCACCTTCATAATCTTGTGTAATACTTGTAATAGTATATCCTTCCAGATAATGAATTCCGTTCATAAACAGGGCGTTTTCATACATATAAATGCCATTATCATATTTTACGCTGACCCAAATTCTTTCCTGATCATCCCGGAAAATGGTAAGAACTTCCTCATCAAATTCTTTATGAGTAATAAGTTTATGATCTTTTATATAGTAAACCCGATTTCTGTAGCTGACCAGGTAGGTATTCCGCCCCAATTCAAGGTAATTACGCTGAAACTCTCTGGGGGTAAAACTGGCTTTAAGATAGTATGTGCTGTCTTTGAAGAACAAGATACCATTTCTCTCGCAGGATGAAGGTTCTTGACTGAGAATAGTTAAAAAATAATCGGCACCCAGGTCTTCAAAAGAGAGGAAACAGGAATCAAGCCCGTGTCGAACCAGGTAGTCCTGGGTCTGGAAGTTGCCATATTTATCAATATATATTTGTCCTCCCTTCTGGGGTGATATCCGCACACCTCCACCAGAGTCAACAAGGATATTATTAAGATAATTATCATGTATATACTTGCCGATGGAGTCATTGAATTGATAGGCAATTAGCTTCCCCTGATCATAATAACTAAGCATTCCGTTATATGCCAGGAACCAGATGCGGCCATACAAATCTTCATACAATTTCAAAACAGAATTGGCAGGTAATCCATCTGCTACATCGAAGTTGAGAAATTTATTTCCATCATACCTGCTAACCCCATTATCAGTAGCAAACCACATCAATCCATCCGCATCAACCAGTACATCATACACATCATTACTGGGCAAGCCTTCCTCTTCCGAAAACTTATTAAATACCGGATCCTGAGCAAGAGTAGCTTGATGAAACATCATACTCATGCCCAATGCCCATACAAATACATAAATGATTTCTTTTTGACCAAGCATTTTCAGGGGTATCAATCGCAATTTAATCATTTTTTTAAAACCTCCTTGTTGCATTGCAGTTCACTCTTTTTGGAGATAGCAATTTCCTGATTATCTTTGTTGTAAATAATCGGCTTATGATAAAATCAATGACCGGATTTGGCAGGAGCACGCTCGAGTTGCCGGAAAAAAGTATTTCCATTGAAGTTAAATCATTAAACAGCAAGCAATTTGATGCAAACCTGCGATTACCTATGATTTATCGTGAAAAAGAAGGAGAACTGAGGCTGCTGCTTAACTCATCTTTGGAAAGGGGTAAAATAGAATTAAATATCAATATTGATAAGAATGGTGAATCAGGCTCTTATCAGTTTAACCGTCCTTTGGCCAAGCAATATTATGAAGAGCTAAAGGCACTGGCAGAAGACCTGCAACTTGAGTTGAATGAGGATGTGGTCAACACCCTGGCCAGGATGCCTGATGTACTTAAAGCCGAGCAAGTTGCCCTTGCGGAGGACGAATGGCTGAAGGTAAGGCAGGCTGTTGAAATTGCTATTCGAAATATGAATGAATTCAGGGAAAAAGAAGGGAGCGCACTGGAAAAGGACCTTCTGCAGCGTGCAGCATTGATCGAAAAGCTGCTTAAAGATATTCCACCCCTGGAAAAGAAACGCACAGAGCATATGCGTGAACGACTTAAAAAACAGCTTGATGAAACCCTTGCCAAAGGAACTGTCGATATGAACCGCTTTGAGCAGGAGGTTGTCTATTACATGGAAAAGCTTGATATCACTGAAGAGAAAGTTAGATTGAAAAAGCATTGCCGTTATTTCGCAGAAACGCTATCAGAACCGGGAGCAAACGGGAAAAAACTGGGCTTCATTTCCCAGGAAATGGGCAGAGAGATCAACACCCTGGGATCTAAAGCCAATGATGCCGACATCCAGAAGATCGTGGTACTGATGAAGGATGAACTGGAAAAGATCAAGGAGCAACTGTTTAATATTCTCTGATGAAAGGAAAGCTTGTCATATTCTCTGCTCCGTCAGGGGCAGGCAAAACAACCATCGTTCATGCCATGCTGGATCAGATCCCTGAATTAGAGTTTTCCATTTCAGCATGCAGTAGGCCCATTCGAATAAACGAAGTTGATGGCAAGGATTATTATTTTCTGGGTGTTGAAGGATTCAGAAAAAAAATAGAAGAAGATGCCTTCCTGGAGTGGGAAGAGGTCTACAAAGACCACTACTACGGCACATTACGCTCTGAAATAGATCGGATCTGGGCAAAAGGGAAACAGGTAATTTTTGATGTGGACGTGTACGGTGGATTAAATATTAAAAGTCAGTTCCTTTCAAATGCCCTTGCCATTTTTATCATGCCCCCAACACTAGAGATTCTTGAAGAACGATTGAGAAACAGGTCAACCGATACAGAGGAAAACATCCTTAAACGGATGGAGAAGGCCCGGCATGAGATCAGCAAAGCCGGTGAATTTGATAAGATCATCATTAACGACGGCCTTGATGCTGCCATTGCAGAGGCACTGGAAGCGGTAATAGCATTTATTAAGTAATATGGGTAACAAGCAAAAAACCGGACTTTTCTTCGGATCTTTCAACCCCATCCATATCGGGCACATGATCCTGGCAGAATACATGGTTGAAAACACCGACCTGCAAGATATCTGGTTTGTAGTTTCTCCTCAAAACCCCTTGAAGGAGAAAAAAGGCCTGCTTGCCGATTACCACAGGTTGGCCATGGTAAATATTGCTGTTGAAGATGATGCCAGATTCCGGTCAAGCAATATCGAGTTTAAAATGCCACAACCATCCTATACTATTGACACCCTCACTTACCTGAGTGAAAAACATCCCGAGCGGCATTTTGTCCTGATTGGTGGAACCGATATTCTTCCCAGCTTTCATAAATGGAAAAATTACAAGGTATTGCTCGACCATTATTCCATATATATCTACAACAGGCCCTATTATGAGGCCGCGGAGTACAAGGGTCATCCAAACATTAAATTCTTCAATGCTCCTCTGATGGAGATCTCCGCTAGCTTTATCAGGGATTCTATTAAAAAAGGGAAAGACATTCGGTATATGCTCTCTCCCAAGGTTTATGAGTATATCAAGGAGATGCATTTTTACGAAAAGAAGTGACATTTTGCATCACAGCCTGGTGATCGCCTGAAACCAAAACAAATCATTTTAAAATGATATCCTAGGGGCTAATGGCTTTATTGTATTGCTCACGATATTTCTCGGCTTTACTCATGTCTCCCTGATCCATATAGTATTGAGAAAGAAATGCATAAACTTCCGGTCTGGCATTTCTTATGGCTGCCTCCTCATAGTTTTCCACTGCCTTGAGGGTATCACCTTTCATCATAAAATAATTCCCGAAACTAACATATGGAAGGGCTTCCATGGGGTCGATCTGAATGATCTCGTTTTGCAGTTCTATCGCTCTTTTCATATTGCCATTCATGAAAAATATATTAGCTAAACGTGACCTGGGATTAATGATCTCAGGATTAAATCGAATACATTCTTCATAGTAGAAAATTGCAGAATCAACCACTCCCATGCCTTCGTAGAACATCCCTACATTGAATAAAGCCTCGCCATTGTCAGGTTCAATTTCCAAAGCCTTATTGAAACTCAAAAATGCGTTTTGTTTGAAAGCCATGAACTCAGCGGTGTCTTTTTTTGCAGCAAGATGTTCACTAATTCTTGGATTACTATAGATCAATCCCATATTTATCCAGGAGGCAGTATGGCCTGGCCAGATCTCAACTGCTCTTTGAAAGTGTCCAAGGGCTCTATTTATATCAGGCATCAGGAATTTTGCCACATTCACTTTTTTCGATAATTCAATCTCTATTCTCTTCTTCATGGCCGTACCCATGATCTCATGGGCTTTTACTGAATTATCGAGATATTTCATATCAGTGCTGTGGATAGAGTTGTCAGAGTTCCAGTTCTGATTTCTATTATAGGTTTTGTATGAATATGGAATAAGGATCAGGAGTGTCAAGAGGGCTGTAAAAAAGATTCTGCTACCCTTATTTTCTATTGATTCTGGCCGCGCCTTGAAAAGTTTAAAGATCAGCCATGCCAGAGCGATCGCAAACCCCAATGAAGGAGCCAGCAAATAATTTTCAGCGATAATACCTGGCACAGGTCGAAGGATATTGCTGAACATGGCAATTGTTACCAAATAAAACAAAATGGCAAATGAGATCACATGCTTTTCTCTGAATTTCCAGATAGCGATAGCCAGCATACCGGTATAACCCAGAATACTTAGTATGACCCAAATGTTCCCCAGCTTAACCAGGGGAACCATATCATACCCGTAATAAAATAAGAGGGGGTGAGGAATAAGCAGGATCTTTAAATAATATCCAAGGCTGTACATTCCTGTCCCAAGAATATACCAGATGTTGTTCTCAAAATACAATGGGTTTTCAATCATTGAAAAGTCCCCAATCCTATCCAGAAGCCAAAAGGGTATAATCCCACCAATGATCCCTATAAGGGCAATCAGGCTTGTAATGATGGCTATCTTCTTTTGTTTCATATCAGTAAAGAAGTAGAAACAGAGTGGAAATACCAGCCAAAAAGCCAGTGCGGTGGAGCTTGAAAGAAATGCAAGAACATATAGGAGCAATCCCATGATCAGATACACTATTTTGTTCTTGTCGTGATATTTTAGTAAAGTCTGCAAGGCAAGTATGGAGAAAATCATACTCAACAACTCATCCTGGTATTTAAGACTGGCAACAACTTCTGTATGTACCGGGTGGGCAATAAACAATAGAATAATCACAAAGGGAAACCAGGGGGAATAATCTATAAAAATGCGTCTGAGAAAACGGTATAATATGAGTACCAGCGTCAGAAATAGCAAGATATTAATGAAATGAGCAGCTTTGGCTGCAGCTATCGGATCCTGCAGTGGGTCTGTTCCAAAAACGCTCAGGATCGAGTACTCAAGAGCATAAAATATCCGCACAAGCGGGCGGTACCCAGCTTCCTTTTCCAAGCTTTCTGCAGAACCTTCACTAAAATAGGCCATTGAAAAGAAATCCCCGACAGATTGGATCCCATTTTCTAAGACTTGTCCACTTTGCTTAATAATGATATAATCGTCAGCCGAATACCTGTTGCTTAATGTATTCCCATAAAGCAATAGTGAAAATAGGATGATGATTACAAGAAAAGCAGTCCTTGTTCTTTTATCATTGGCAACTGCTCCTGAGTTTTTAAGTTTATTCCCCATATTTATCAATTCGTTATGAAGCTCATAGATCTTTAATGTGAACAAAAATAGATATTTCGCGTGAATGCCGTTGGCAATTAACAAAGCTTAACATTCAGCACTGGATGTTGGATTTTGGATGTTGGGTGTTGGATTATGTTCGATCTTCGGTCTTCGATTTTCGATACTCATAAGACTTTCTTCGCAAATCCTTCTATGGCACTCAGTGTTTTATCACGTGCTTCGATATGCCCCATATGGCCTACATTATCGAGAACGAGAATTTCGGCAAGTTGTTGGGAGCGTAGCCTGCTTCATGGTATTTTCAAAAGGGATCCGACTATCTTGTTTACCCAGGATGAACAGAACAGGAATTTTAGATTTTATGAGGACCTCTAGTTTATCCGTACGGCATTTCATTCCTTCGAGGGCTGCAATGATCGCTTTGGGAGAGGTTTTCAAGGCATCAGCATGCAGCTTGCTGATCTCATTTTCGTATCTCGGCACATTATCAGGAGCAAATAATTCGAAAAAGAAATTGAATATGAAAGCTCCCCGATCGGAGCGTACTACTTTTATGGCCCTGTTTCTGTTTATCCTGGCTTCCGGTGTATCAGCCATGGCATGTGAATGAAATAGACCAAATCCATGGAGTTTTCGCGGATATTTTTCCGCAAATGCCAGTGTCACATAACCACCCATTGAATGTCCGATCATCAGGCAGGATTTTACCTCCAGGTGCTGCAGCACCTTGTTTACTACCGTAGCCATTTGTTCCATGAGGTGCACCTGGTCAAGGCAGTCACTTCCGCCAAAGCCCGGCAGGTCGATGGTGATCACCCTGAATTCGGCCGACAGTTTTTTGGCGAAATAACTCCACATATCCATGTTTTCCAGGAAACCATGGAGCAATACGATGGCCGGTCCCTGACCGGCATCGCGGTACTTGATCTTCTTTCCTTGATATAAAATATTGCCTGTCATTTAGGCGGATCATTATCATTACGTTCAGCTTCATAATGATTCATTTGCGCCTTCTTGTTCTTCTCCTTTTGGATAGCCAGCCAGATATTCAATGGCAGGTTGATCAGGGCAATGATGGCAAACCCGGCGATGGCCGGATACAGTGCATATTCTTTTGCTGAAAAATACAATATTGCTGAAGCAATGATCATCACCACCGCGATGATGCGGACGATATTCATTGTTCGGACTGCTTGTTCAATTTTCATTACGAACCTCCTTACAGTTGCGTTCGAAATCAGATACCAGATATCAGAAAAGCGAAATCAGAAGTATTTCTAAATTCTGGTATTGCTCTTCTGGTATCTGAGTTCATAAACTATTGTGACATAATGTCTTCAATCTCTTCAACCGTTTTCGGAATGGGCTTCCCAAGAACCCTGTATCCATCTTCGGTTACGAGAATATCGTCTTCTATCCTAACGCCGCCGAAGTCTTTATAGGTTTCAGCCTTGTCGTAATTGATGAACTCTGTGAATTTACCTTCACTCCTCCACAAGTCGATCAGGGCAGGTATGAAATAGATTCCCGGTTCTATTGTCATTACAAATCCGGGTTCAAGTTTTCTTCCAAAGCGAAGAAATGCCAGCCCAAACTGATCACTTCTCTGAATAGTATCATCATATCCGACATAATTCTCACCAAGGCCTTCCATGTCATGTACATCCAGTCCCATCATATGTCCGAGCCCATGTGGAAAGAACAGTGCATGCGCCCCTGCCTTTACGATCTCCTCTGTATCGCCTTTCATGATGCCAAGCTCTTTCAGACCGTCAGCGATTGTGCGCGCAGCGAGGAGGTGAATGTCTCTAAAAAACACACCCGGTTTCATGGCTTCTGTAGCTAGCATATTAGCTTTGAGCACGATCTCGTAAATCTCTTTCTGGCGGGTATTGAACTTACCACCAACAGGAACAGTACGCGTGATGTCGCTTGAATAATGTAATGATGATTCGGAACCGGCATCAGTCACCATCATGCGTCCTTGCTCAAGGATATTGTGGTGGTGGTGGTTGTGCAGGGTTTGTCCGTCAACACTGAGGATCACCGGAAAAGAAACCGGTCCGCCATGAGAAAGAGAAACACCTTCAACGGCACCGGCAATTTCCTGTTCCTTCACTCCCGGCATGGCCATCTTCATGGAAGTGGTATGCATGAGATAAGCTACGTCGACAGCCTTTTCGATCTCAATGATCTCATCAGCATCCTTCACCGAACGCATCTTCACCACAGCCTTAATAAGTTCTTCTGAAACGAATTTCTTGATTTCACCATGGTTCATCCCAAAAATGCCTTCCAGTGAAAGCCAGTGATCGCCGCGATATGGAGGAAGAATATGTACTTTGCGTCCTTTGCTGATGGCATCTTGAATATAGGCACCAAGTTTGCTCGCCGACAGCGTGTTCTCAGTACCGCATTTCATCGCCAGGTTCTTCATTAAAGGCTGCTCGCCCATCCATATGATATCGTCCATAGTCACATCATCTCCAACCAGGATATCTTTTCCCTCATCAACATCAACCAGGCCGGAAAAGCCATCATGGTCGTGTCCGAAATAGTAGAGGAAATCACTATCCTGACGATAGTGATATGTGTTTGCAGGATAATTCATAGAGGCTTCTCCATTACCTGGCAAGAATACCAGGCCACCGGAAAGCATTTCTCTCAGTCGCTTTCTGCGTGCAGCGTATACTTCTGCTTTGAACATATAATATCTTTTTTAGATTATAAATTTTAGGGTTAACAAAGGTAGGGAAATTGGTATTAGGTACAAAGTATTAGGTATCAGGAACTTTTTAATATTTGAACTCTGAAATTTGAAATCTGAAGTCTGAACTTTGAACTTTTGTTCGATTTTCGATTTTCGATTTTCGGTCTTCGATTTTCGATTTTCAATCTTCGTTATTCTTAACATCCTTGAACCCTGCACCTATTTACCTGCAAAACCTCTTGATCATATCATCAGCCTGAGAATAACCAAGTTCTTTTACCCTGAACCAGTTTTTACATGCTTCATCAAGATTTCTCATTCTCAGATATACCAGCCCCCGATTATAATATGCCCTTGCATTTTTAGGGTCGAGCGAAATAACTTGATTAAAATCTTCCAGAGCACTGGGATAATCTTTGATGATATCAAGATATAAGACTCCTCTTCCAATGAAAGCGCTCACAAAGTATGGATTGAGCTCTATAGCCCGGTTATAATCTTCTATCGCGGAGGAGAAATTCTGCATTCCTTTCAAAGAAAGTCCGCGGTTGAAGTATGCAGCTGAATAGCCTGGAAATAAATCGATCACTTTATTAAAATCCTCTACGGATGACTCATACTCTTGTTGTCCATAATACCAGACTCCCCGCATATTATATGCCATGGCAACATCCGGAGAGTTTTCTATGATACTGCTGCTGAGCGACCATGTGTTTTTCCAGTTCTCCGAGCGGGAGTGTGTAATACCGGCCAGGAGAAACATTAAAATGAAACATCCGGAAATCATCAGGTACCTGTGTGAAGACACAATTTTGTAAAGGGTTGTTGTCGCCACCCCAATAGCTAAAAATATGCCTACAGATGATAAATAAAAATATCTGTTGGCACAAAATCCATCCTCCAGGAAAGAGATCTGGGTAACTATAATATTCAGGAAGAAAAACATGAGACCAAAAACAATGATAGGCGCCTTTTTAAGATACCTCAACATGAAAATACCGGCAACAACTATCAAGGCAGGCGAAAGATAAACCATAAACGGAAACATTCCACCAGCAGATTTGGCCGGAAAAGCATCAATGGCAGTGAGTCCGACAGGATAAAATACTTTGGAAATATATTTCACAATTGAGAAGCTGATGACAAAGGCTTTGTCGATCAATGAATAGTCGGGAATGATTTCAGTATTGCCCAGATCTGATCGAAAATAAATGGTGAGTAAGCCTATGGCTACCGAAATAAGGAAATATATCGAAACAGTCACAATTTGCCTGAAATCGTACTTGGTTTTATATATCCAATTGATCAGTAAAATTACCGGTGCAAGGGTAATGGCCTGTGACTTTGACAGGCATGCTAAAACAAAAAGCAGCAGGGACAGGATTACTTTTGATTTTTTTCGGGAAGAGCTGTTAAGATATTGAATGTAGAAAATCAAAGAGGATAAATAGAAGAGTGTGCACAGAAGGTAATTTCGAGCCGAAATCCACCCAACAGTATCTGCCAGCATCGGATGTAGAGCAAATAAGCTGGCAGCAATAAGGGCTACACTCCTGTTATTCAGAAGCAAAGAAACAAATCGAAAAACCAGGTAGATATTTACCAGATGCAGCAAAATATTTGTCAAATGAAACCAGCTTGAGTTCATTCCGAATAGCTGGTACTCCAGTGCATAAGATAAAAAGGTAATGGGATTGTATGAATAATAAACCGACGTAGTAAAAATGGTGCTTATGCCTTTCATCGAGAAGTCGGTGATGCTGAGATTCTGAACCACATTTCCGAGATCATCATAGTCGAGGAATTCAGCAAACAAGAGATCTTTGAAAACAAAGAAAGTGAGGATCAGCAATAAAGGCAGATAGTACAGTTCCGGACTGTTATCAGCAGCGAATTTTTTCAAAAAACCGGGTTCTTCTCGTTTATTCATGCTTATTAAACCCAAATATATGCAAATGCAAGGAAAGTATCAGGTACAAAGTATTAAGTATTAGGACTCTTATTGATATCTGATATTTGATGTTTGAACCTATGTTCATTGCTCGATCTTCGGTGCTCGTCCCTCGTTTTTCTTCGGCCTACTGCTTATGCTACTATCTCTTCATAAGAGCTTCAATTTCATCAACAAGCACCGGAATCTGCTCCGTCAGATTCACCGGTCCATCTTTTGTTACCAGGATATCGTTCTCGATCCGGATGCCGATGTTCTCTTCCCGGATATACAGACCGGGCTCGCAGGTGAGCACCATACCGGGCTCCAGGGGATCATACTTAGATCCGACATCATGCACATCAAGGCCGATGGGATGGGAAGTGCCGTGCATGAAATATTTCATATATAGTGGTTTCTTGGGGTCCTGCTTTTCCACATCTTTTTTGCTGAACAAACCAAGTCCGATCATCTCCTCCTCCATCAAGCTATTCACCTCTTTATTGAATGCATCGATACTTGTGCCAGGAACCAGTAATTGAATCGCTTTGTCGTGCACCCGTAGTACAGCTTCATAACATTCGCGTTGTCGCGGAGTAAATTTCCCATTTACCGGGATTGTACGGGTGACATCAGCCGCATAGTTGGCATATTCAGCACCGAAATCCATCAGCAGAAGATCTCCTTCATGGCAAATCTTATCATTATCCACATAATGCAATACGCAGGCATTGGCACCTGAAGCAATGATAGGCTTATAAGCATTTCCAGTTGCACCATGCATTGCAAATGCATATTCAATCTCTGCCTGAACCTGGAATTCCCGAGCTCCTGGACCCAAAACCTTCAGTACCCTTTCAAATGCCTTCCCTGTGATCTCTCCAGCCTTTTTGATCAATGCAATTTCAGTCTCATTTTTGATCTTTCTTAAGTCCATCATCAGCAGAGCTGAACGATCAAATATATGTGTTGGAAACCGTTCTGAAAGCTCCCTGGCAAAACGCAGGTCTTTATAAGGTACCGGATTAAAATATTTAGGGTATTCATTTGAATTCAAGTACACTTTTGCGGCCCACATCATCAAATCCTTCAGTAATACATCAAAATCCTTTGTCCAGCAAACAGCTTTGATCCCCGATGCTTTTGACGCCATCTCCTTGCTAAGCTTTTGCCCTTCCCATATAGCGATCTGTTCACTGGTTTCCTTTACAAAAAGCACCTCCCTGAAATCGGTCTTAGGATGGTCTGGAGCAAGTAACAGGATGGTCTCTTCCTGGTCGATCCCGCATAGGTAAAACATGTCTGACTGCTGGCGGAAAGGAAAGTTCTGGTCGCCATTGCGGGGGAATTCATCATTCGAATGAAAGATGGCAATGCTGCCTTTATCTATCCTGGCTGTAAAGCGTTTTCGGTTCTCAGAAAAAAAACCAGGGTCTATGGGATCATATCTCATAAAACTATCTTATTTAAAACCATTAAAAATTAATAAGTATCAAGGGTTTCAGGACACTTGGAAACTTTAATATCTTAATTTTGTAAGCCAATAAAATTACACTTATTTGCTGTAAAAAACTTAATCATCACCTGTTCTTTTTGTAAAAACAACCATTATGGCCAAGTTAATTCATTACTCCTCCCTCACCAAGAAATTCATCATGGCGGTAGCAGGCTTGTTCCTGGCGGTGTTTCTCATCGTGCACCTGGGTATCAACCTCTTTATTTTGCCTTTGACAGGGAATCATGTTGAAATATTTGAGACTGCTGTCCATTTCATGACCAGCAACCCAATCGTCAAGGTATTTGAAGTGGTGCTGTTCGGTGGTTTCATCATCCATATCCTTTACGGATTAATAGTGCAGATCCAGAATTGGATGGCTCGTCCGGTAAGGTATAAGAAGGAAGGTTATTCCCACACTTCTTTCTTTAGCAAATATATGATCCACACAGGGATCATTATTTTCATCTTCCTGGCCATTCATTTCATTAATTTCTATTTTGTAAAGCTTGGATTCACCAGTGCTCCTGAAGGGCCGATGACTGTTGCCAACAACCATGATTTTTATCATATGACGATCAACCTGTTCAGCAACACCTGGTATGCCATCATCTATATCGTCCTGATCACTATTCTCGGGTTCCATCTGAACCATGCATTCCAATCAGCATTTCAATCCTTTGGGCTGAACCACAGTAAATACACTCCTTTCATCAAGGCAGTGGGCACAATCTATTCTATTGTTATACCGCTTGGGTTCATTATCATCCCTGTGTATTTTCTGGTCAGCTAATATTGTTTTGAAAAAAATAAACTTTAAGATATGAAATTAGATTCCAAAATTCCTGAAGGGCCTTTAGCCGAAAAATGGACTAATTATAAATCCGGGCAGGATCTTGTAAATCCTGCCAATAAACGCAAAATCGACATTATTGTCGTTGGGACAGGCCTCGCGGGTGCATCTGCCGCCGCCAGCCTGGGAGAGCTTGGGTTTAATGTGAAGATATTCTGTATCCAGGACAGCCCGCGACGTGCACACAGCATTGCTGCACAGGGAGGAATTAATGCGGCAAAAAACTATCCTAACGATGGCGACAGCATTTATCGACTGTTTTATGATACTGTTAAAGGAGGTGATTACCGTGCCCGCGAAGCCAATGTTTACCGCCTGGCAGAAGTAAGTAACACCATCATCGACCAATGCGTTGCACAGGGTGTTCCTTTTGCCCGAGAGTACGGTGGATTGCTCGACAACCGCTCTTTCGGTGGAGCCCTGGTTTCGCGTACATTTTATGCCCGCGGACAAACCGGCCAGCAGCTTCTTCTTGGTGCCTACGGGGCATTGAGCAAAGAGATCACACAAAGGTTCTGTCGAACTCATGTACCCGAAGGGAAATGATGGATCTGGTGACTATCGATGGCAAAGCCCGAGGGATCATTACACGGAATCTTGTTGACCGGAGAACTGGAAAAACATTTCGGCACATGCCGTTGTTATTGCCACAGGTGGATATGGGAATGTATTCTTCCTTTCCACCAATGCCATGACTTCCAATGGTAGTGCCGCCTGGCAGGTATATAAAAAAGGTGCTTTATTTGCAAATCCTAACTTTACACAGATTCATCCAACCTGTATCCCGGTTCACGGCGATTACCAGTCGAAGCTGACACTGATGAGTGAAAGCCTCAGAAATGATGGCCGTATCTGGGTGCCGAAAAACAAAGAGGATGCCGAGAAAATCAGAAAGGAGAACTCAGGCCAACTGAGATCAAGGAAGAAGACCGGGATTATTATCTCGAAAGAAGATATCCGGCTTTTGGAAACCTGGTGCCCAGGGATGTAGCTTCAAGGGCAGCCAAAGAACGATGTGATGCCGGTTTTGGTGTTGGTAATACCGGTCTGGCAGTGTACCTCGATTTGCCGATGCTATCAAGAGACTGGGTAAAGATGTGATCGAGGCCGATACGGAAACCTCTTCCAGATGTATGAAAAGATTGTTGATGAAAATCCATACGAAACACCAATGATGATCTATCCGGCGATGCATTATACTATGGGTGGTATATGGGTCGACTATGAATTGCAAACAACCATACCCGGTCTGTTTGCTGCCGGTGAAGCCAACTTCTCCGATCATGGAGCCAACAGGCTTGGTGCTTCGGCCTTGATGCAGGGATTGGCGATGGATACTTTGTACTTCCATATACAATTCAAAATTATCTGGCCGACCAGATCCAGGTTGCCCGCATACCAACTGACCATCCTGAATTTGAAAAAACCGAAAAAGAAGTTAGGGAGCGTCAGGAAAAGCTGATGGCTATTAAAGGCAGCAAAACTGTTGATCTTTCCATAAAAAACTTGGCCTGATCATGTGGGATCATGTTGGCATGGCCCGAAAGAAGGAAGGACTTGAGAAAGCCATCAGCGAGATCAGAGAACTGCGTAAAGAATTCTGGAAGGATGTAAGAATTCCCGGAAAAATTGAAGAGATGAATATTGAACTTGAAAAAGCGATGCGTGTGGCCGATTTTCTTGAGCTGGGTGAACTGATGGCCAGGGATGCACTTGAACAGGAAAGAATCCTGCGGAGGCCATTTCAGGGAAGAATACCAGACTCCGGAAGGTGAAGCACTTGCGAGACGATGAAAAGTTCACCTATGTGTCAGCCTGGGAATACAAGGGAGATGATAAGAGCCCATCCTTCACAAAGAACCGCTGATCTATGAAAATATAGAAGTAAAACAGCGGAACTATAAATAATTGAATAAATAATAGCTATAAAATATTCACCATGGACCTAACATTAAAGATCTGGAGACAGGAAAATGCAAAAGCCAAAGGGAAATTTGAAACCTAAAGTGACGAGAGTTTCAGCAGATTCTTCTTTCTTGAAATGCTCGATGTCCTAAATGAAAGCATCGTTGATAAGGTGCAGCTGCCCATCGCTTTTGATCACGATTGTCGTGAAGGTATTTGTGGTATGTGCAGCCTGTATATCAATGGCCGTCCACATGGTCCTGATGAGGGGATCACTGTATGCCAGATGCACATGCGTAATTTAAAGATGGACCATCGTGATTGAGCCATGGCGTGCCAGGCCTTTTCCGGTTATCAAAGACCTGATGGTCGACCGTACGGCTTTTGACAAGATCATCCAGGCCGGAGGTTATGTTTCCGTTCGCACAGGTGGTGTACCCGATGCCAACAGCATACCTATAAAAAAGGAAAATGCTGACCTGGCCATGGATGCAGCTGCATGCATCGGATGTGGAGCCTGCGTTGCAGCCTGTAAAAATGCTTCAGCTATGCTGTTTGTTTCTGCCAAGGTTTCCCAGATGGCCCTTCTGCCCCAAGGAAAAGTTGAAGCCAGCAGAGGGTGCAGAAAATGGTGGCAAAAATGGATGAACTTGGTTTTGGGAACTGTACAAATACTTATGCCTGCGAAGCGGAATGCCCGAAAGAGATCAAGGTCACCAATATTGCAAGGATGAACAGGCATTTTATCGGTGCCAAAGCTAGGTGCGGAGAAGATGTAGCACCTAGAGATATCTGATATTTGAAATCTGAAAACTGAAGTTTAAAGTATTTTCTATAACTCCGAACTATAAATTCCGAATCCTGAACTCCAAATTTTAAGTAGTTTTAAAATAGACTTCCCGTCATTTCGAGATGAAACGAGAAATCTCAAAACTATGATGATTTTTCCCTCTTGTCGAAATGAATTTATTGTAAGGTAGCTAGGCTAATTATTTCAATCTTCGACGCTATGCAATTTGCAGAGATCATCGGGCACAGGAAGTCAAGCAAAAGCTCATCGCACGGTACAGGAAAACCGGGTCAGCCATGCACAGCTGTTCCTTGGTCCTGCCGGTAGTGGGAAACTTGCCCTGGCCATTGCATATGCCCAGTATATCAACTGCAGCAATAGATCAGCAACCGATTCATGCGGAGTATGCCCCTCATGCCAGCAGATTGCAAAGCTGGCCCATCCCGACCTGCATTTTTCCTATCCAATCATCATCAACAGGAAACAAAAGAGAGTCGTAAGCAAAGATTACCTGGCTGAGTGGAGGGAGTACCTTTTCGAAAAACATTATTATCCCGAGTTAATCGAGTGGTATACGGAAGATGGAAACAGAAAGAAACAAGGGGTGATCGGTGCCGATGAATGCAATGAGATCATCAAAACCCTCAGCTATAAGAGCTATGAAGGAAAATACAAGGTAATGATCATCTGGATGGCTGAATTGCTTTACCATTCAGCGGCACCCAAGATCCTGAAGATCCTCGAGGAGCCACCAGATAAAACGCTCTTTATATTGATCGCTGAAAAGCAGGAGCAAATGATCAGCACCATCCTTTCCCGAACCCAGATGGTCAAAATCCCATCTCTAGACGAAACCTCCCTGTCGAATATTTTGTCGTTACAGTTCGGCTATGCCCAGGATCAAATGGCTGCGATAATTAATTCTGCCAAAGGCAATGTAAATAAGGCCATCAATACACTTGAAGAAAGTATCAGCGGGGATTTCTCCTCCGGTGAATTCAGGGATTGGATGCTCTTATGCTACCAGAAAAAATATAAGGAACTCTCTGAATTTGTGAGCAAGACTTCCCGCAACTCAAGGGCAAAACAAAAACAGCTCCTTTCATATGGACTTAGCCTTTCTCGTAATTGTCTGCTAATCCGGTACGGAAGAAACGAGCAACTTGCCATTGCAGATAAGGAGGAAGAAAAGTTCACACTTAGCTTTTCCAAATTTATCAATGAAGAAAATGCATTGGCATATGCCAGCCTCTTTGATGAGGCTATATTGCATATCGACAGGAATGCAAATGCAGCATCATGTATTTATGGACGTTTCGTTCAAAGCCGGAGAATTGCTGAATCCGGTCGGTTCGGAACGTAAGCAGTAATTTCCTATTTTTGTATGCTTCATACGAACAGGCATGGATGAGAAAAACGAAAATATCGTCAATAATAATTTCATGAGCAGAGGATGTTCCGCTGCTCCACGTATATACGACAAAAATGACAAGCTATACAAGCATGGGTGCTGTAAATTAGATAGTTACGATTGGTTGTCAGATATTCCGGCTGCAGATGCAGGTACGGCCTTTTCAAATGTGGAGATCAGGTTCAAAAATAGCCGGCTTGAATTTTTCCAGGCTCCGGCCGAACTCGAACTTGAAATAGGTGATATCGTTGCCGTTGAAGGATCTCCGGGTCACGATATCGGTATTATATCACTTACTGGTGAGGCTGCAAAACTCCAGATGAAGAAGAAAAAGGCTGATCCTGAATCTGAAGAGATCAAGAAAGTATATCGACGGGCAAGGGTTTCTGATATTGAAAAATGGATCGGTGCAGTAGATCAGGAAGAAGCAGGCCAAATTCAAAACCAGGGAGATTGCAAACAGCCTTAAGCTGAACATGAAGATCAACGATGTTGAGTATCAGGGCGACAGTACCAAGGCAACTTTTTACTACACCGCCGAAGAACGTGTTGACTTCAGAGAACTAATCAAACTCCTTGCGGATGAATTCAAGGTCAGGATTGAAATGCGCCAGATCGGTGTGAGGCAGGAGGCCAGCCGCCTGGGAGGTATGGGTTCATGCGGACGTGAACTTTGCTGTTCTACATGGATGTCACGGTTTAAATCGGTAAGTACCAGTTCAGCACGCTTGCAGCAACTGTCATTGAATCCACAGAAGCTTGCCGGACAATGCGGGAAACTCAAATGCTGCCTCAACTTCGAAAATGCTATGTACGAGGATGCACTGAAAGATTTTCCAGATAGCAAGATTGTATTGAAAACCAAAAAAGGAACTGCCGTACATCACAAAAATGATGTTTTCAAGAAGCTGATGTGGTACTCTTACACGGAAGAAAGGTCAGACATCATGGCTATTCCGGTTGAGAAGGTAAAGAGCATTATCCAGAAGAATGAAAAAGGCATCCTGCCTGAGAACCTTAGAAGACTTTTCCTTTGTCAAAGACAAAAAAGTTGAATTTGAAAGTGGTGCTGATCAGGATGCCCTGGACAGGTTTGACTAAAAAAACACAATATTTCATGTATTTTTCCCTTATCTATTTGTATGCTTTGAACACTATGAGAAAGTTAAGGCTTATCTATCTAATAATCATCATCTTAACATTAAGCCTGGCTTCATGCGGTCCGCGAAGTGTGTATCATGAATACAGAACCATCGGGGAAGCAAGCTGGCACAGGGATACTATATTTCATTACGAGATGCTCATCGAAGACAGCATCAGCCATCAACGATTTCTTCATCAACATCCGGAACAATACAGATTACCCATACAGCAACCTATACCTTTTTGTAACAACCGAATTTCCAAATGGACACTCAGCCAGGGACACCATCGAGTGTATTCTGGCCGATAAGGATGGAAAATGGTTGGGATCGGGCTCAGGCAGGATCAAAGACAACAGGATCATGTTGCAGCAGGCACTTCGGTTTCCCACTCAACGGAACCTACAACATTTACCTGGAACAGGCAATGAGAGAAGTGAGCTATCAAGGGCATAGAAGACATAGGATTTAGCATTAGAACTTAAAGCAATAATAAAATAATACATAGGGCAAACAATTCAAAATGCAAAAAGAAACGAATAAGGATCAGTTATATCTTCGGTTCTGGCTATTATATCTTCTAGCTTGGTGCTTGCATTTGTTATTTTCTTCGGCATATCCCAAGGTTGGTTCGGCCATATGCCTTCTTTCGAAGAACTTGAAAATCCGGAAAGAAATCTCGCATCAGAGGTATATTCTACTGATGGTTATATGCTTGGTACTTACTATATTGAAAACGTTCGGATATTCATTTTAATGACCTGCCACCCTATCTGGTACAGGCATTGCTTGCCACAGAAGACATCCGTTTCCTCAATCATGCCGGTGTTGACATCAAAGCTCTTGGACGGGTGGCATATGGCTTGGTAAGTGGAAACCACCGGGGCGGGGGAAGTACCCTGACCCAGCAGCTGGCAAAAAATCTTTTTCCCCGGGGTGAACTGAGTAAATGGCAATTGGTGATGCGTAAGCTTAAGGAATGGGTGACTGCCATCAAGCTTGAAAAGAACTATAGTAAAGAAGAGATCATGGCCATGTACCTGAATACAGTATCCTATGGCCATCATGCATTTGGTATTAAATCAGCAGCCGTACTTTCTTTAATAAAACTGTTGATTCGCTAAACTTGCAGGAATCGGCCCTGCTTGTTGGGGTGGTGAATGCTCCAACTGGTACAGTCCGATCACGTAACCCCGAAAGGGCATTCGACAGTCGGAACCTGGTACTTGGCCAAATGTATAAATATGGTTTTATCAATGATTCCATTTATGATACCGTGTCGAGAAATACCTATCGACATGTCGAACTTCAATGTACAGGATCATACCTCCGGCATGGCCCGCTATTTTCGTGAATATTTACGGTCAGAGATGAAAGATTGGTGTGAGCATCATTATCGTCCGGATGGCAGCCCGTACAACCTGTACAGGGATGGCCTCCGCATATACACGACCATTGATTCACGCATGCAGAAATATGCTGAGGAAGCAGTAAGCGAACACCTGGGCACTGACCTGCAACCCAGTTTCTACAAGCATTGGGAAGGTTATACCTGGGCACCATTTGTTTTTGAAAAGAAGTGGTGGAAGAGGAAGTGGAAAAGCTGATGCAACAAGCCATGCGACGCACTGAAAGGTACCGCAAAATGAATGCTGCAGGCATTGATGCAGATTCCATTGACATGGTGTTTAACACCCCGTTTGAGATGGAAGTATTTACCTGGGATGGGGCTATTGATACTGTGATGACCCCCATGGACTCCATCCGCTATTATAAGGAGATATTGCAGGCAGGCCTGCTGTCGGTAGAACCCCATACTGGTGAAGTTAAAGCCTATGTGGGTGGCATCGATTACCTGTATTTCAAATATGACCATGCCACACAAAGCAGAAGACAGGTAGGATCTACTTTCAAGCCATTCCTTTACTCCCTGGCGATGCAGGAAGGTGAATTTTCTCCATGCTATGAAGTGGCAAACATACAGTATACGGTCGACCTGGCTACAGGTGACATATGGGCACCAAGAAATTCCTCTTCAGATCGGGTTGGGGAAATGGTTACCCTGAAATGGGCCCTGGCAAACTCCAACAACTGGATTTCAGCCTTTCTGATGCGGCGCTATTCTCCCCTCTCGGTGATCAGGATGGCAAGAAAAATGGGCGTGAAGAGCAGCATCGACCCGGTGCCTTCTATCGCCCTTGGCTCCTGCGATCTCAGCCTTTATGAAATGGTGGGCGCTATGAATTCTTTCGCAAGCAAAGGCATGTACGTGAAGCCCCTGTTCATTACCCGGGTGGAGGATAAAAATGGCAATGTGATCGAATCTTTCATCCCTGAGAGAAATGAAGCCATGAGTGAAGAAACTGCCTACCTGATGCTGGAGCTCATGAAAGGTGTAGTGGAATCAGGAACTGGAATAAGGCTCAGGCTAACCTATGGCTATAATCATCCCGTGGCCGGAAAAACCGGTACCACTCAAAATCAATCCGACGGATGGTTTATGGGTATCGTCCCGCAACTCAGTACGGGGGTTTGGGTAGGTTGTGAAGACAGGAGTGCACATTTCCGCACCATCACCCTGGGTCAAGGAGCAAATATGGCCTTACCTATCTGGGCTAAATACATGGATAAGGTTTATGCTGACCCTAACCTGAATTATACGAAAGGAGATTTTGAACAGCCCCTGAAAGAGCTTTCGGTAGAATTAGATTGTAATGAGTATAGTGCCGGAGAAACAACGGAGGAAGACATTGATATCATTGAATTTTAACCAAGGAGGAGTATGATCCAGAAGAAGACTATAGCTGTAGTGGTTCCCTGCTATAATGAAGAAGCACAGATTGGGATGGTTATTGATACCATGCCTGAATATGTGGATAAAATTGTTGTGGTGAATGACCTCTCTAAAGATAAAACCTCAGAGGTCGTTGAAAGCTATTTCGGGAAATTCCCGGAAGTACATATTCCTGCGCGTAACTATGACACCAAAGGCAAGATCAATAACATCTACCTTAGGGCGGAACATGTCGTTGATCAAAAAAATAAAGAAGAGATCAAGTATTTCACACCCCATGAGGTGGTCAATAAAAAACCTGAACATGAACGTGTGATCCTGATCAACCACCTCGAAAACGGTGGTGTTGGTGCAGCCATTGCCACAGGTTATAAATGGTGCAAGGACCATGATATTGATTGTACTGCAGTAATGGCCGGCGACGGGCAAATGGATCCTGATGAACTTGAATCAATTTGTTTACCGGTGATTGAAGATGGCATCGATTATGTGAAAGGCAATCGGCTCATCCACCGCAGTTCCTGGTTTGTTATTCCGAAAACCCGTTATTTCGGCAATTCTATACTGTCGATACTTACCAAGATCGCTTCCGGGTACTGGCATGTTTCGGATACCCAGACCGGCTATACAGCCATCTCAAAAGATGCCATCAATGGAATCAAGCTCTATGATATTTATAAAAGGTACGGCATGCCCAATGACATGCTCGTGAAACTAAATATTACCTTTTGTACCCTGAAAGAGGTGGAGATCAAACCGGTGTATAATGTTGGCGAGAAATCGAAAATGAAAGTCACCAAGGTTGTATTTCCCATCATGTGGCTGCTGTTTAAGTCTTTCTTCAAGCGCATGTGGATCAAATACCTCTTCCGCGATTTTCACCCGCTGTTTTTACTTTATCACCTGGGGATCTTTCTCTTCCTGGCAGCCATCCCCTTTTTCATCGATATCCTGGTCAATGCATTTACGATTGGTGAAGCCACACCCTTTCAAACCATGATCATATTCATTTTCCTGGTCATCTCAGGGCTACAGTCTTTGTTTTTTGCCATGTGGATGGATATCCAGGACAACGAGCGATTATATAAATAGATCAGGGACGCAAGCGAAACTTATTCAGCACCAGGGATAAGAGAAATATAAATATCTCCCCTGAAACAAACCATAATCGGGATAAGATTGCTATGGTTGTTGCCGTTTCGAGCTCCATACCGGTCAAAACCATAAATCCTGTCATGATCCCTTCCCTTACGCCTATTCCCCCGGGTGTGATCAGGGCAAGCACACCCAAGGAAATGCTCAATGGCCAGCTAAATATGATGCTGAAGGAAAAATCAATATTAAAGGCGCTGACAAAAAAGTAAAAGGCGATCATCCAGAGGATCCAGTATGAAAGGACATAGAGGATGAGGGGAGCCACATCCCTGAAAGTCACCAGGGGCACATCAAGATCTTTCCTGATAATCTTCGACAAGATCCTGATCACAAAGTGGTGGAAGGCCTTCGAATACAGAAAAAATGAAAAGAAAACCGCCAGCAGGAGCACCAGGATAACAAAGCTGTTCAGGGGATAGTAATAAAGCATCGGACCAACGCCAATGACCAGGCCAAGCCAGACATAGATCAGCTGCTCCTTCAGGGAGATGTAGCTGGCATCACGAACAGAGTGTTTGTCAAGAGCAACAAAAGAAGCACGACCGAGGATCACCCATACCTTGCCAGGGATGTATTTGGCAAATATGGATAGCCCGTGTGAGACCAGTGAAAGTTTCTTTGTGACGTGTATCCCATGAATGTCAAGTGCCTTCCACCAGCTGACTGTGCTCATCACAAAGCCAGCCCAGAGAAACAAAGTAGACAATGCAAGCCAGTTGTAGTTAAAAGTGATGTTCTCTACAGCAAGATAGTCAAAGTGGTACAGGTAGTACACAAGGAAACCCAGCGATAAGTACATCAGTATTTTAAAGAATACTTTCATCCGGGAGTGAATTAATAAAATTCAACTTTCAGGTCATCCACAAATACCTCCCGTTTTCCGGTGTACCATATGTAAACTTTCAGAATGTCATCTGGTGATCGGATGTTATCCGCTTCATAAGCCATCTCGATCTTGTTCCAGGCACCGATCTGTATATTATCGGTATCTGAATCTACTGCATGATAATGATAAGTCCCATCTTCACTCTCAATGGAAGTAACGAAATGATAAGTATTCATTGAGGGAACTTCCGGCACATACACCCATGCACTTGCCCTGATCAGCACCTTTGTACTATCAACCAGATTGCTGATCTTGCTATTTAATCCTGGGCTATACTGATTGCGGCTGCTTAGCCTGATGGAAGTATTCTCGGAACGGGAAACGCTGTGTTCAACGTAGTACTCATTAACATCTGGCAGGGCTCTTTCAAAATTATCCTCAAAAACATTGTTTGACACAAGGTCTTTGAACTTATTCTCCATGATAAGTTGTTGCTCCTCCTGCGCCTTCAGCTTCGCTTCACGCCATAGAATACCATTGTATGACTCATCTGTTTTAAGGAATACCCGCCAGTACATCTCCTCATCCATATCCCAATAGAGGATAAAGTTCTTATACTGATACACCTGGATCATGTTTAACCAGATCACAAAAGGTGTAATGATGTAAATGGCATAGCGGATTATTTTTATTTTCACATCGCTGAGTGCCAGCCCGAACAGTATGCCAAATACAACATAATGATCGAGGAAGGCACGGTGTCCGTAACTCATTCCATACCACCAGCTCCACCAGGATGAGATGATATAGGTGAACAGGAACATATAAAATAAGAGTGAAACTGCCTCAAAAACATTTTTCCTGAACAGATGAATAAAACCCAATAAGGAAAAGACCAATACCGGTGTATATATGAAAAGGCCTTTTTTATAGCTGAATAATACACCCAATATGTGTGGATCGGTAAAATTAAAGCCTACTCCGGTATATGTCCAGATGAAGAACTGCCCGGCCTGGGCATAATATAATAGTGGCTGAATTGAAACCACCAATCCGAAAATAATCAGTCCAATAATCAATTGTTTATAGGCCTTAAAGAGTCCTATAAAACTATCCTTAAGCGTGGGCCAGCTGCCAGCAATAAATGGTAGGGCTGCCAGCACCATCATATTCGTTGGTCGAATAAGTGTTATCATGCCCAGCAGCAGAGATACGAGGTATAGATGCTTTGCCCGGCCATCAATGAAGTATCGCTTCGCATAATAGAAGAACAAGGTGATCATGGCGAATGAATACACATGTGTAAAGCTGGCATCTACAGTGGTATAATAATATAAGGGTGTGGCAAAAACCAGCAGGATCTGGGTAAGCACAATGTGGTACTTACCAACACCATAGATCTCAAGCAATTTTTTGAGGCCCCAGAGGGCAAGGAAAAGGTAAAAGACTGCCGCAAAGCCGACAGCATATTGGTAGAGCGGTGCATAGCCGTCTGTGGGATATCCCATCACCATGCTGCCAACATGTGCTGCAAGGAAAAATGGCAAAAGCAACACTGCTATTCCGGCAAAGGTGATGTTCGCAATTTCCCCGTCAATATCGCTCTTGAAGTGGAAATAACTTTCCGGGGCATAATACTTCGTCTCATAATCATCAACAAAATTATAGTCTAGATCCTGGTAAATGAAAATGGCGGTGAGATAAGCATAATAGCCCTTCCCATCGCTATTAATATAGTTTCCGTTATACCTGCCATGCTGCCATGAATAAAACAACACCAGGGCTGCAATGAGGAAGGTGGCATATTTGAGTATGACACCATTAAAAATATTGGTGATGATCTTTTTAAAATCTCGCATATTGGCTTGAATAATGCTCAAAAATAGGAATTTATTCCTGAAAGTAAACCCTCTTCACCCTGCCTGAAATCGATGTCATTAATTCATAAGGAATGGTATTGAGGATTTTGGCAAGTTCTGTGATGGGCCTTTCATTCCCGAAAATGATCACCGGGTCGCCTTCCCTCACTTTAAGATCTGTGATATCGATCATGCACATGTCCATGCAAATATTACCCACAGTACGGGGCCTCATGCCCATTCACCAGTAAGGAAGCCTCCCCATTACCCAGTCGACGATCGAGGCCATCGGCATAGCCAACCGGCACTATAGCGATGTCCATATCGCTGATCAACTGTAACTGGACCATAACCTACCCTTTCGCCAGCTTTCACCTTTTTGATCTGTGAGATGGTTGATTTTAAGGTGCTTACATTTTCAAGTTTATCGGCATCTTCATTGTTGGTTGCTACCCCGTACAGACCCATCCCTAGCCGTGACCATATCAAAATGCGCTTCCGGAAACCTTGTGATTCCGGCAGAATTCAGCATATGCCTCAGCACCGTGATGCCCTATGGGTTCACAAAATTGATCACACATTTCCCTGAACTTTTCGATCTGCTTATGAGTATGAATTCATCACTGTGCCGGATCTTCACTGGCTGCAGAGGTGAGAAAAAACAGATTGTACATAGAGCCGGCTGTTGTTCTTGATACGATCGGAAAGTTTCTCCAGCTCAGCTTCTTCAAAACCCAACCGGTGCATGCCTGTTTCAAGTTTGACATGGATCTTAACCGGTTTATTGCTGGGAAGGATATTTTTCCTGATGGCTTTTTCCAGGACACCAAGGATTCGAAAGTTGTAAATTTCAGGCTCAAGATTATGCTGGATCATAGCATCAAAGCTGTGCTCTTCGGGATTCATCACCATGATGGGCAGGATGATCCCGGCCTTCCTCAATTCAACCCCTTCATCGGCATAAGCCACAGCAAGATAATCAACCCGGTGAAATTGCAAGCAGGTTGGCAATCTCATAACTGCCACTCCCATAGGAAAAAGCCTTAACCATGGCCATGATCTTGGTTATCAGGATTGATCTTCGACCTGAAATAGTTCAGGTTATGCACCATGGCATTGAGATTGATCTCCAGCACAGTTTCATGTGATTTTTGTTGCAGGGCTTTGCTGATCTGTTCGAACTCAAATATCCTTGCTCCTTTAAGCAGTATGGTTTCATTGCTGAAAGAGGTAAAAGAGAATTTCCGCATAAAATCCTCTGTGGAAGGATAAAATGCCTTTATCCAGGTCGAAATTTCTGACTGCCGTGAAATGGCCGGACCGATACCTATGAGCCGGTCGATGTTTTTCTGTTTGAGGATACCGGCAATATCGGTATATAATTCTTCCGAATCCTTTCCGCTTTGAAGGATATCGGACAGGATGATGGTACTTTTCTTATGCTGCGATTGCTGATCCAGAAAGTCAATGGCAATACTCAGCGAATTGATATCGGAATTATAACTGTCATTGATAATGGTGCAATGATTGATTCCGGCTTTCATCTCCAGACGCATGGCGATGGGCTGAAGGGACTCCATCCCCTCAGCAATAATATCCGGATCCACTCCCAGGTAGCAGCAAGGTGGCCCAGCAATGGATGGCATTTTCAATAGAGGCTTCGTCAATAAATGGGATATCAATGCTCATCTTCATGACCACTGATAGATTCCTGTGATCGCAGTTTGTTCAAGCCTTGTTCTTTACCACGAAGTGATTTGAAGGTCGGCTGACTGTTTCCTGCTCCAGGTAAATGCATTGACTGTTTCCAGGATCTGTGACCGGATCAGCACCTCCTGTATGGCAGCATGATCAGGGCAATAGATCAGGGTATCAACCTTGGTGAAGAGCTTAAGTTTTCGCCCACCTTTTGGTTGATGGCTGATGAAATTTTCATGTGTGCCTCGCCGATATTGGTAAAGATCCCGATGTGTTGGCTGTAATAATGCTTTGCAGTTTATCCATCTCATCAGGCAAGGAAATGCCTGCTTCAAAGATGGCTATTTCGTTGGCTGCTTCCATCTGCCAGACCGACAGTGGAACACCAATCTGGGAGTTATAACTTTTCGGGCTTCTGAACGATCTTGTATTTCTTATTCAGGAGCTGATACAGCCATTCCTTAATAATGGTTTTGCCATTGCTGCCGGTGATGCCGATCACCGGGATGTCGAATTTCTTGCCTGTGGGCAGCGCTGAGGGCTTGCAGAGCGAGTAATGTGTTTTTAACCCTGATAAAATTCGCACCGTTATACTCATCAAGATCTAAGTTATTTGTTGAAACAACAAATGAACGGATGCCTTTGTTATAGAGTTCAGGGATATAGTCATGGCCATTCTTATTCCTTCCGGTGAGGGCAAAGAAAATGCAGTGCTCTGGTGAGATCAGGCGGCGGCTGTCTACCAGGATATCCTTAATTTCAGGATTGCTGTTGCTCTTCCTGATCAGGTCTCCGCCAACGATCTCTGCTATTTCTGATATTTTGAACATTTTCCCTATTGGTTACCGCTTTCCATCATAGCTTCAATACAATAACTGCAATTCTGCCTTCCTGGTATTTCTTATTGCTCCCCATTAGGCCCTGAATTATCTTCTACCGGCAAGGGATTTTTATTCAATTCATCGAAGTAGAGCCGATTCCTGTGGATATCAGCCGCCAGGAATATGGCTGCACGCATTGATTCTGAGGATGCCTCATTCTTTCCTGCAATCTCATAAGCCGTACCATGGGCCGGAGAAGTTCGTACATACGGAAGGCCGGCAGTGAAGTTCACTCCTGACTCAAAGGAAAGTGCTTTAAAAGGGATCATTCCCTGGTCGTGATACATGGCCAGGATCCCGTCAAACTTGCGTAAATGCTGAAGAACCGAAAAATCCATCGGCAGCATATGGTCCATAAGCATGTATACCTTCGTTGAAAGCTTGCTTTACAGCAGGGATGATGATCTCCTCCTCTTCCTTTCCAAGCAATCCGTTATCGCCTGCATGCGGATTAAGGCCCAGCAATGCGATCTTGGGTTTCGGAATACTGAAGTCCCTGCTTCAAGGAATGATCCATGATCCTGAGTTTTTGCAGAATCAAGATCCCGACTGAGCTGAAGTGCTTACTTCCTTTAAAGGAATATGTGTGGTAACTACACCTATCCTGATATTATTGCTGACCATCAGCATCAAGGAAATCCTCTGCTGTCGAATTTTTCAGCCAGGTATTCGGTATGTCCCGGAAAATGAAAATCTTCCGATTGGATATTTTTTTTATTGATGGGGGCCGTAACAATAACATCGACATGTTTTTCCTGTTAGATCGTAGAGTGGCTTTTTCCAATGCTTGATAAGCCAGCTGCGCCAGCGATTTGTGTTGATTTCCCAATATCGATCTTCACCTCTTCTTCATCACATTGACAATATTCGGACGCTTGGGATTGGCAGCTTCTGCATTCTTCACCAGGTTGAAATTAAAATCATTCATATCCAGCACCTTCCTGTGATATGAAGCCACCTTCGATACCCCATACACCACCGGAGTGATCGAATCAAGCATCCGTTGATCATGCAGTGCCTTGATAATGATCTCGTATCCGATCCCATTCAGATCGCCATGGGTGATGCCCACTTTGACCCGTAATTACTTTCCATTTTCTCTGGCTTGTTCATTGCGTGAAATTTAATGGACAAAAATACATAAAAGTAGATTACAATGTTACTGGAAACTGGTAGTACTGAGTCTACTGCTGACTGGCAGACTTGAGTTTTAATCTTGAATTAATGTTCATTTGATATTCGAAATTTGTTATTCGTTCTTGATTAATTTGCTAATTCCTTTAAAATATTCCACCAACAATCCTTACCCCAATGCCAGTTCCTCCAGCGGGGTGGTAATTGAATTTTTTATCAAAGAATGCAGGTCCTGCTATATCGAGATGAATAAAAGGATAGTCAGTGAATTTTTCGAGAAATTTCCCGCTGTGATCATTCCGGCCTCCATGCCCCCTGTGTTTTTAATGTCAGCAACATTAGATTTGATCAGCTCTCCATATTCTTCCCAGAACGGAAACTCGGCAATGCGCTCATAAGCTTTTCTCACCGGCTTCTTTCAGCTTGCTCATCTGCTTTGACGGCACCTGACTCCATGGCAACAATCCCATATTTACCGATGGCCCGGGCGGCAGCCCCGGTAAGGGTTGCAGCATCTATCACCAGCTCTGGATCATACTTTTTGGCGTAGCTCAGCGCATCAGCCAGGATCATCCTTCCTTCTGCATCGGTATTGATCACCTCCACGGTAGTGCCGCTATGCATGGTGATCACATCACCACTCACATAAGCATTCCCATCCGGGCGGTTGTCTGTTGCCGGAAGCAGCGCGATCACATGCACATTTAAGCGGAGTCGGGCAATGGCATAAAGTGCCGATGCCATGGTAGCTGCCCCAGCCATATCGCACTTCATGTCTTCCATATAATTGCCGGTCTTGATGTTCAGTCCACCGGTATCATAAACAACACCCTTTGCCAACAAGAACATAAGGCTTGTCGTTGACAGCTTCGATGGGCTTCCATTCCATAATGGTGAAGGTGGGTGGGTCTATGCTGCCCTTGTTCACTGCCAGCAATCCTCCCATTTTCAGTGATTCGATCTTTTTCTTTCCCATGACCTCTACCCTGGCACCGCTTTCAGATCCCATTTCTTTAACTGTCGATGCGAGCTTTTCTGCGTTAAGGGCATTGAGTGGTTCGTTCACCATGTCGCGGCACTTGAATACGGCATCTAGGATGATATTCAGGTTTTCTACATCTTCCTTCTTGACTGCATGGGCGGAAATCTTTAATTCCTTCAGTGTGAATTTTTCATCTTTCTTTTCCTTTTTATATTTGATGAACTGGTATGATGAAAGCCCCATGCCTTCGACAAAAGCCATTACCTGCATGCCTTTCCCACTAAAGTCAATCAGGGTAGCACTTTCGGCTTTATGATTATTCAGCCACCCATGTAATTTACTTCCGGCTCTGCGCAATTCTTCGGTACGTTTTTGCTCAGGACGTTTCTTATTCACTACATGCACAAATATCCATTGTTTCAACCTGTTGATAGACACCAGGTCTTTCTTATCCTTGCTTACTTTTTTTCGGATGTAATCCTGTTCGGCTTGGCTTAGTTTGCTCTTATTCAGGTCTTTCAGACTGTTTATAAGGTAAATGATGTTGTCGCCCGCAGAAATGCGGTTTACCTTTTTAATGTGGAGTGTCATGGTCAGTAATTTTTAAGTTTGAGTAAGGGAAGCAAAGGTAGGAAATATTTTATTCTCCTAGATAAGTGACTAAAATGCCTAAAGTGACTAAAGTGAGCTAAAGTGAACTAAAGTGACAAGAGTTAAGATATAAAACAACTTTAGGCACTCCAAACTTTAGTGCACTCTAGTCACTTATGAATTCCTTATCTTTGTTCTATTATGAAAAGATTCACTTTATTACTCATCTCCTTTTTATTCTCTATTGTATCAATTCAAGCCCAGGACACTTTCTCCATAGTAGCTATGGATACTGTCACCGGTGAAGTGGGTAGTGCCGGCGCTTCCTGCGTTGATATGGATAACTTTCCCGGCTATACCGATGATTTCCTGGGAGAACTTTTCCCAGGTTTGGGAGCCATCAATACCCAGGCATGGTATCTTGAAGCCAACCAGGAAAATGCCAGGGATCGCATGTTTGCAGGCGATACTCCTGATGAGATCATACAATGGTTATACGATAATGATGCCCAAAGCCAGCCCGAAAGAAGGCAATATGGGATTGTTGCTTTTGTTGAGGGATCCCCGGAAGCAGCCGGGTTTACAGGAAATCAAACCGATGATTATAAAAATCATGTGCTGGGTCCAAACTATTCCATCCAGGGAAATATCCTCCTCGGGCAGGAAATTTTGGATTCGATGGAGGCCCGTTTCCTGGATGCTGAAGGAGATCTGGCTTGCAAGCTGATGGCTGCATTACAGGGAGCCAAAGTAGTAGGTGCAGATACCAGGTGTGCATCAAACAGCTCATCTTCACTCTTTGCATTTGTGAAAGTGTCACAGCCGGCCGATACTTTTGGTAATCCATCTTTCGTGGTTTCTGTCAGGACAAAAAACGGGCAAAACATAGAGCCCATAGATACCCTGCAGATTCTCTTCGATCTCGTGCATGATTGTTCAGCAGTTGGGCTTAATAAAAACGAGCGTTTTGATTCACATTATAAGATCTATCCAAATCCTGCTGATAATAAGGTCACCATAGAAAATGTTTCTCCGGGAACGGGAACACATCATATTGCCATCACGAATGTTACTGGTAGCCTGATATATGAGGGCTCATACAGAAACCACATCAGCCTTGATATTTCTTCCTACCAAAAAGGGGTGTACTTCGTAAGGATATCCCGGCAGGGGAAATCGTTAGTATCTAAGTTCATCAAGGACTAAACCGTATTCTTTTAGCAACTAACCCATGATCAAGTAGCACAATAAATGGCACTGCGTTAAAGATCACAAAAAAGATTTTGTAAATCCCCAGGAAGAGATAAAATACCTGGTTAAATTTCTCCTTTGGCATGGGGAAAAAACCACTTGTGTTTTATACAAGAGGTTCGGCATGGCCATCTGGCACAATACCCATAAAACTAATAGTCCACCATTAATGATGGTACACCACATGAAAAACTCTGTCCAAAATTGTAGGTCCATAATGTATTGATTTAATCCTATCAAAGATAAGACATGGAAGCTCTAAATGCTAGTTTTAAAAATTCTAAATCCTAATGACCTAAATTCTAAACAAATTCCAAACTCTAAGCTCCAAATTCTAAACATCCTTTTAGAAACCTACCGGTCATCCCGAAAGAGTGCAGTGACTGAGGGACCTCCCAGCCATAACATAAAACATTAATTAAGAAATGTAATCTCTCAGTCCCTCCAGGATCTTTTCTGTAGCCCCCCTGTTTTCCATCATGTATTGCTGGCTGATCTTGCAGGCCGAATCGTATTTAGCCTTGTCTTTTAGCAATTCACCAAGAACACTTTGCAGGTCTGTTCTCGAGTTAATTGTAAACGATCCTCCCAGTTTAACAAGGTCGATCGCCTCACGGAATTTGCTATAATGCGGACCAAAGATCACCGGGATGCCATTGACAGCCGGTTCCTGTATGTTGTGCAAGCCACTACCAAAGCCACCACCGATATATGCCAGGTCGGCATATCTGTAAACAGACGACAATACTCCAATAGTATCGATGACCAGAACCTGCTTATCAAGCCATGTTGCAGGGTCATCCTTGGTATAACGCGCTACCTCCACGTTCAAGGTATTGATAAGCTGATTGATCCGCTCTTCTTTTACTTCATGAGGAGCGATGATGATCTTCATTTCAGGAAATTTCTTCGTCAGGCCGGCAAGCACTTCTTCATCTGGTGGCCAGGTACTTCCGGCCAGTAACACCTGATGCCCTTCACAATACTTTTCAATGTCAGGATTTTCAGTTTTATTTTCGAGGATATCCGCCACGCGATCAAATCGGGTGTCGCCGCTAACGGTGACATTGACTATTCCTAATTGCTGTAAATTGTTGGCTGATGATTGATCCTGGACAAAGAAGTGATCTACCTGGCGTAAAACCTTCCTGAACCATCTGCCATACCATTTAAAGAAGGGTTGTTGCTTCCTGATAAGTACAGAAATAAATATTGTGGGCACCTGATGCTTTTCCAATTCTGTCAGGTAATTATACCAGAACTCGTATTTGATGAATATTGCAACAGTGGGTTTCACTTTGCTGACAAAATACTTTGCATTCCTGTGACAGTCGGCCGGCAGGTACATGACCATGTCGGCACCTTCATAATCTTTCTTCTGCAAATAGCCCGAAGGGGAGAAAAAATGTGAGTAATATCTTAAATTCAGGATGTAGTTGGCGGAAAGCTTCCATTATCGGCCTGCCCTGCTCAAATTCCCCAAGTGAGGCGGCATGAAACCAGGCTACTTTATCATCAATATCAAAAGCCCCGTTTAATACATGTTTCCATCCTTTACGTCCCCTAACCCATTCTTTTGCCTTGCTGTTGAAAAGTGCGGCAAAACGGATAAAAAGACTATAAATGGCAATGCCAAAATTATATAGGAAACACATCTTTGCTGATGCTAGTTATAGTAATAACCGGTCGGTGCACGTCGATACAGTGGGATGACCCAGCCTATTTTAAAGCCGTAAAAAAGATCAATATGTGAAGAATTGTCCTTCTCTCGGGTATCGAAGTTGATATCCCGGCGATTCTTTGTAAATCCCTGGGAAAACTCAAAGCCTCCATAAAAGTTCCACATGCGAGAATCACCCAGGAACAGATATCCTATAGATTGGGTTAGGCCAAATCCATCGGTAAGCCGGTCATAACCTTTCTTATAATCATCTTTGAGTTGAAGGGCAGTATTATCCTGTACACTAACAAACATTCTGTGCTGAATATATCCAATGCCCAGCCTGAGCAAGATCCCTGAATTCGGATTGGGTGAGACTACCGGGAAAAGTTTCCCAACATGGCCCCAGAGCGTGTGTCCGCGTAACATATACTGGAAAATGGCATTTTGTCCGTCCTGTCCTATGATCTGACCATCGTGGGTAAGAATCTCCTTGATGATCTCATCCCCGTTCTTCACCTTTCCCCCCCAGAGATAATTATATTCAATTCCGTAATAGATATTTTTATTGGTTTTAAGCCCAAGACCTGCACCCAGTGTTGACGACGGGCCATATTGCAAGGCAATATCTCCACCCAGCATGTGAAAACCATAGGCAGCATAAACAATGGGAGTGTGAATGACCGAATCCCTGACATTCACCTGGGCAGTAGCTATGAATGACAGATTCACAAATGCAAAAACCAGAAGTGAGTGTAATAGTTTTCTCATGGTGCAACAAAATAACGAAAAAAAGATCAATTGCGTATACTTCTATTTCTTAATTATTCAAATAAATCCCACGCAATTGAGGCTTTGGGCTTTAGGCGATAGGCTGTGGGCTTTGCCTATCGCCTACTGCCCACCGCCTAATGCCTAATTTAGAATAAATATACCTCCCCCTGCGTTAGAATATGTATAAATTTGCAGCCGCATAATTCACTAAAATATATAACTCATAACATCAATTAGAATGAAAAAAATTCAAATGGTCGACTTAAGGAGCCAGTATCTTAAAATTAAAGATGAGGTTGATGCCGGCATTCAGGAAGTGATTGATTCTTGTGCCTTTGTGAATGGCCCCGCAGTTAAAAATTTCCAGGCCGACCTGGAAGCCTATCTGGGAGTGAAACACGTGATCCCCTGCGCCAATGGTACCGATGCACTGCAAGTGTCGATGATGGCTCTTGGCCTTAAACCCGGTGATGAGGTCATCACCACCTCTTTTACCTTTATCGCCACGGCAGAAGTGATCGCCCTCCTCGGCCTTACACCCGTTCTTGTTGATGTGGAACCCGATACATTCAATATTGACCCGGTAGCGGTGGAAAAAGCAATCACCCCCAACACCAAAGCCATTGTTCCTGTTCACCTGTTCGGCCAGTGTGCCAATATGGAAGCACTTCAGAATATTGCCGACAAGCATGGTCTTTTTATTATCGAAGATACCTGCCAGGCCATTGGTGCCGATTATATCTTTGATGACGGAAGCAGGAAAAAAGCCGGATCCATCGGCGAAATCGGATGTACTTCTTTCTTCCCGTCAAAAAACCTGGGATGCTATGGTGACGGTGGCGCTATTTTTACCAACGACGACAAGCTGGCTGATGAAATGCGCTCCATCGTGAATCACGGAATGAAAGTGCGCTACTATCACGATATTATTGGCGTGAATTCAAGGCTCGACAGCATACAGGCAGCCGTGCTAAAAGTAAAACTGCAATACCTTGACGATTACGCTGAAGCAAGAAACAAAGCTGCTGACCATTACGATAATGCGTTTAAAGACTATCCACAACTCAAAACTCCAGTGAGATGGGACAAAACCACCCATGTTTTCCATCAGTATACACTTGTGACCGAAGGCATCGACAGAGAAGCCTTGCAGCAATACCTGATGAGCAAAGATGTGCCTGCCATGATCTATTATCCAGTACCATTGCACCTGCAGAAAGCTTACCTCGACCCCAGGTATAAAGAAGGTGATTTCCCCGTTACTGAAATGCTCTCTGAAAAAGTAATATCCTTACCCATGAGTACGGAGATGGATGATGAGCAGTTGGCTCATATTACCTCTTCTGTAATTGAATTTCTGGAAAAATAATATCCTAAATTTATTTATGATATATAGTCATTTCGAGCGAATGCGAGAAATCTAAAAGATATATTACTGATTACAACAGATTTCTCCCTATGGTCGAAATGACCGTTAAAATAAACTAACTCAACACCCAACACTCAACACTATATTTCGTATCTTGGGCTGGAAATTAAAGATGAAAATTTTAGTAACAGGCGGCACAGGCTATATCGGTTCACACACGGTTGTGGAACTACAGCAAGCCGGCTATGAGGTGGTGGTGGCAGACAACCTGATCAATTCTGAGAAAAGTGTGATTGATTCTATCGGAATGATCACCGGAACTATACCCTCTTTTGCGAAAACCGACCTGAGTGATGCAGAGCAAACCTTAGCGCTTTTTGAGAAGCACCCCGATATAGAGGCCGTCATCCATTTTGCAGCATTAAAAGCTGTCGGTGACTCGGTAAAACGCCCCCTGGAATATTACAGGAATAACATTTTCGGCCTGGTGAACCTCCTGGCTGCCATGAAGAAACATGATATTAAAAACTTCGTGTTTTCTTCATCCTGCACTGTATACGGACAGCCGGATATCTTACCCGTGAAAGAGAGCACCCCCCGCAAAGATGCTGAATCTCCTTACGGGAATACCAAAAGGATCTCCGAGGATATTCTTGAAAGTGAAACTATCTCTTCAGGATTGCATTGTATTGCCCTGCGATATTTCAATCCCATTGGTGCTCATCCTAGTGCAAAAATTGGTGAACTTCCAATCGGAATTCCCGACAACCTGGTTCCATACATTACCCAAACTGCCGTTGGCAAGCGTGAAAAGCTGATGGTATTCGGAAATGATTATCAAACCAAAGATGGTACACCCATCAGGGATTATATTCATGTGGTTGATCTAGCCAGGGCCCACCTTGTGGCTTTTGACCGTATGCTGAGCAGGAAGCAAAAAGAAAACTGGGAAGTGTTCAACCTGGGAACCGGAAATGGATTTACTGTATTGGAAGTGATACAGTCGTTTGAAAAGGTTGCTGAACAAAAACTCAATTATGAGATCGTTGGAAGGCGTGCTGGTGACATAGAAAAAGTCTGGGCCGATACAAGCTATGCAAATACAGAGCTGGGATGGAAAGCTGTTGAAGACCTTGAAGAGATGATGCGCTCAGCATGGATTTGGGAGTTGGCTCTAAAGAAAAGAAACAATTAATATCTATCATATGAAATCATTGCTTATTACCGGAGGTGCCGGATTTATTGGATCGCATCTTGTGAGGTTCATGGTGAATAAATACCCTGATTACAGGATCATCAACCTCGATAAGCTCACCTATGCGGGAAACCTGGAAAACCTGCGTGATATTGAGAAGAAGGAAAACTACGTCTTTGTAAAAGCCGACATCGTTGATGAAGATGCCGTACTGGCTGTTTTTGATAAATATGATATCCACAGCGTGGTTCATCTGGCGGCCGAATCCCATGTCGACAGGTCAATTTCTAATCCTACAGAGTTCATTTATACTAATATTGTTGGTACGGTGAACCTCCTGAATGCCGCCCGTCATCAATGGAAAAATAACCTGGATGATCATTTGTTCTATCATGTTTCTACCGATGAAGTTTACGGTTCCCTTGGCGACACTGGCATCTTTACTGAAACAACGGCATATGATCCGCGCAGCCCTTATTCAGCATCCAAAGCAAGTTCCGATCACCTGGTGCGGGCATACCATCATACGTTTAAACTGCCGGTAGTGATCTCTAATTGTTCTAATAACTACGGTGGGTATCAGTTTCCTGAAAAACTCATCCCCCTGATGATCCACAATATTGGCAATAACAAACCTTTGCCCGTATATGGGAAAGGGCTGAATGTGAGGGATTGGCTTTATGTAGAAGACCATGCTTCTGCCATAGATCTCATATTTCATAAGGGAGCAATGGGAGAAACCTATAACATAGGTGGGAACAATGAATGGAAGAATATCGACCTGGTGAAATTGCTTTGCAAGATCATGGATCAAAAGTTGGGCAGGGAGGATGGTACTTCCGAAAAACTGATCACCTATGTGACCGACAGGGCCGGGCATGACCTCCGCTATGCCATCGACTCATCAAAACTGCAAAATGAGCTGGGTTGGGAACCTTCTTTACAATTCAATGAAGGTCTTGAAAAAACAGTAGATTGGTACCTGGCCAATACCGAATGGCTCAGCAATGTCACTTCAGGTGACTATCAAAAGTATTACGATAAAATGTACGGTAGCAGATAACTACTCCGGCATCACCGCGCTGGAAGTAATCATATCGCGCTTCACTTTCTTCACCAAGCCTTGCAAAACAGTACCAGGGCCTACTTCGATAATTTCAGTGGCACCATCAGCAATCATATTCCTGGATATTTGCGTCCACCTGACCGGTGAGGTCAACTGTGCAATCAGATTTTTCTTGATGATCTCGGCATCAGTTACTGATTGCCCGGTAACATTCTGATAGATTGGGCAGGTCCCTTTATTGAATTTCGTTGCATTGATCGCTTCCGCCAGTTCCTGTCCGGCCGGTTCCATGAAAGGAGAATGAAAAGCACCACCAACCTTCAGAGGGATCACCCGCTTGGCTCCTGCTTCCTCCAGCAGTTTACACGCTTTTTCAATTCCAGGCACACTGCCTGATATTACCAGTTGACCCGGGCTATTGTAGTTAGCCGGTACAACGATATCGTCAATGTTTTTTAGAATTTCCTCTACTTCTTTATCTTCCATCCCCAGTACAGCAGCCATGGTAGAAGGGGCTATTTCACAAGCTTTTTGCATAGCCATGGCCCTTGCAAATACCAGTTTCAAACCATCTTCAAATGACAGTGTTTTGTTGGCTACCAGGGCTGAAAACTCACCAAGTGAGTGTCCTGCAACCATATCTGGCTGAAAATCTTCACCAAGTACCCTCGACAAAATAACCGAATGGAGAAAAATAGCAGGTTGGGTCACTTTCGTCTGCCTGAGATCTTCATCGGTACCTTCAAACATCAGGTCAGTAATTCTGAATTTCAGGATGGTATTGGCTTTTTCAAAAAGATCCTTCGCAAGGTCCGAACCCTCGTAAAGGTCTTTCCCCATGCCTGGATACTGGGCCCCCTGGCCCGGAAAAACATATGCTTTCATACTTTGTTCTTATACTCGTTATTCAATGGGCTTAGCCCGAAATGAGCTGCAAAAATAGATATATTATTAAAACTGGCAATTCTATTTGGATAAACTTAATGGTAATATAACTTTCAGTTAATCAAAAGAGATTCTAGATCCTGGATACTCGTATGTTTGAAGGGAACAATTCCAATGCTTATCAATTCATCCAACATCCAAAACTCAACATCCAAAATTTAATGAAGATCCGTCCCCAGCAAGTGAATAAACTCCGCCCTGGTCTCCTGCCGTTTAAATGCTCCCGTAAAATCAGAGGTGGTAGTTACCGAGTTTTGCTTTGCTACCCCACGCATAACCATGCAAAGGTGTTTGGCTTCTATAACAACAGCAACCCCAAGAGGATTAAGTGTTTCCTGGATAGCATTTTTGATCTGGGTAGTCAATCGTTCCTGAACCTGCAAGCGACGACTGTATGCTTCAACAACCCTGGCTATCTTGCTAAGCCCGGTAATATATCCATCAGGAATATACGCCACATGAGCTTTTCCTATGAAAGGGATCATATGATGCTCGCACATAGAGAACACATCGATGTCCTTCACAATAACCATCTCCCGGTAATCCTCTTTAAATTTAGCCGAATTCAGGATCTCCACTGGATCCACATCATTCCCATGGGTAAAATATTGAATGGCTTTGGCTACACGGTCAGGTGTATCCAATAAACCTTCCCTGTTCACATCCTCCCCTATCAGCTTCAATATTTCTGCATAATGCCCTCTCAGCTTTTGAATCTTATCCTGATCAAAACTGTCAATCCTTTTATAATCCAGCAATTTATCTTTATGGTCCGTCATAGTATATGTCCTTAAGTTCTGTGATTGACTTGATTAGAAGTATAATTCAATTAAGCATGATCTTTATTCACACGTAGCAGTGAAATTACTTCCACTATGGTATATATCACATATAGAACAAAGAATGTAATTATAAACGCTCGGGCATCTTCTCTGTTCAATAAAGCATAGGTGATCATAAAAGTCATATAAGCAAACAGCTTTATCATAGTTGTGAGCATAAATACGTTCACAAATTTTGCAGGCCGTTTTTCAACTGATTTCAATATAAAATGATATACGAGCATGGATGCCATAAAGAAAAAGACAATTAAATAAGGAAATGCAGGAGTATAATAATATCCGGGAGTGCTTGCAAAGAAAATTACTCCGGCAATAACGATCAGCACTGTAGTAACTATCAGTGCCTTAATAAATCTGCGCATTAGTTCTCTATTATTCATTTTCGGATAAAATCTTTGATCACTGTATAAATTGCCAGGATAACTGCCAGGATGGTAAGTATCAGCGTAAATACCGGAAATTGCCACTCAACCCATTTGTCAAGTTCCCTGCCTCCAAATACACCAGCCAGCATGATCACCAGCATCTGAAATGCAATGGTGGAATACCTGGCATATGCATTAAGCGTTTTTTTCTCTTTCTTTGAGGGTTGCTGTTCCATCAAGGGCAGGTTTTTCAACCCTGGTTCCTGATTCACTCATGTTACAGGTACCTGAGAATCGGGCACCAGGTTCTATTGATAGTTTGCTGGTAGTGATCTCACCGGAAAGCCGGGCTGATGCCTTCAGGGTTAATAACTCAGCCACAGTTACCTGTGCCTTCACCTGGCCGGAAATATCCGCATTTTTGCAGTTCATCTCTCCTTCAACATGTCCCGTCTGTCCAATCACGATCTTACCTTTTGACTGAATGGATCCGATCAATGTACCATCAATACGGAAATCTCCATTCGACTGTATATCTCCTTTGAAGGTTGTTCCAGCACCAAGCATGTTCACCGATTGTGTCTCGCCGTTCGTTGTTTTCGCCATTTTTCTATAATCTGTTAGTTTAAAAGTTCTTATTTGAGATAATTGATCTCAAAAAACTTTTCATATAAGTCAGCATCTTTTTCTCTATAAAAGATGGGGTAGTTTTTCATTGAAATAACCGTTTCCGTATAATTTCCAAGGCCAATTTCTCCAAATACATAATCATCGCCTACAATGTTATCGTAATAATCAAGTGCGTCTTCAGCATTCTCAAAATTACCTACTGTTATCATGTACCTTATATCATCCAGCAAAACGCTGTTAATAGTGAGTTCACGCAGGCTGAAATACTTTTTATTATGGTCAGATATTCTCACTTTCATAGCACTTAGCTTTATCGCCTGCCGTTTAATTACAAGCAGATATAGATGTGTACCATTAGGATCATATGTATATGGAGATGCAAATGCGGGCTTCGCTAAAGAGTCAGGACTGGACCCGGTACTCAGGTCAGGCCGGTCTTTAGCAATATAATTTAGCAGATCCTGGGCCAGGGGGCTTACCTCGCTGTCAGGATAATCGCTGATAATGGTTTTTAACACCACAGCAAGTGAATCAACCACATCTATCCTGCCAATCGACAGGGCTTTCAGATACAAAAATTTCGGGATTAGTCCGGCCGTATCACCGTACTGACGCATAGCCAGATCAGTATTTCCAATTACCGTGAAATACTGCCCTCTTTCATAAGCACTATAGGTTTTGGAATAAAGCTCTGCCAGGGCTGACTCCTGGGCTTCCAAATTAGTAAAATAATCAGGGTTTGTAATGAACATCGCATATTCACTATCAGGATAACCATTGATAATAATGTTTTTATAATATTCCGATCGCTCAAGATTATTTACATCAAGGTTCAGCCTGTATAATTGGTAATAAGCCCTCAGCTTGTTAGTATCGTTGGGGTAGCGCTCCAGTAGCGATTCATATGACTCGATCGATTTCAAAGGGTTGTTGAGCCCCTCGGCATAGATCAGACCAAGATTATAAAAAGCATCGGCAATAGCCCTGTCTGAAATTGCCAGGTCCTCTTCAGAAAATGGAATATCCTTAAGATAATATTCCCTGTTATGCGGATCCATTGCCAGGACTCCTAGTGTATCACCAGCTCTGGCCAGGCTATCGAGAGTTTCATCGAGCACCTCATCAGGTGCAAAATTAATTACCTGTTTATCCTTCAGGCGCCAAAGGTCTTCCAGTTTCCGGCTGCCCCATTTCCTGATAAACTCCGTATAACCATTACTTAAGGTGTTAGTATTATAGAAATACCATTTTGCACCTCCAATCGGTTGACCGCCAGTGAAGCCGGTGTTACCCTGATCAAAGGAGGCCAGGCTCTGGGCCAATTGCTCATTTTCTGCCTTGGCTCGCTCCTCGGCAATAAGGTCGGTAATGATCTTATCAATAATAGCCATCCTTTCTTCATCCGACATAAAGGAAAGCATCTGTAAACTATCTTCATTCGCAATCACCCGAAGGTTAGCTATCAGATCAGATAAAACCTCAGCTTTACTTCTAATCTCCAAATAATTGGGATAATCTTCCGGGAGGAAGCTAACAGCTGTATCATAATAGGCCTGAGACAATTCATAGTCAGGCATTTCAAAATAAATATCCGCCAACTCCAGCGAAGACGTTGATTTCTGATAATTATTATTAACACTTCGTGCAACTGATAAGGCCAGGTAATTGATTCCAAGTGAGTCCTCTTCATCTTTAAAGGCTACTTCAGCAAGCGCATAATAGATCTGATCAAGATATTCCCTATTCTTGTCATCGCGCAGCATCCTGGTGAGATACTTGATGATAGTCTTGCTGTCGCCATTATCAGCTTGATAGGACTTGGCCATATTGATCTTTGCCTGAAAGGCCATATCATAGGTGGGGTTGCGCCTGATCACCTCAGCATATAGCTGGGAAGCTTCATCAAGAGCACCATCCATTTCATATATCTGAGCAAGGATAAACTTTGCCCTTGTTTTCAAATCCTTATTCCCGGCAACCAAAATGCCATCATAAAGATAATCGATGGCATAGGTATACTTTTTCTGCTTGATGAAATGATCAGCAAAAACCAGTGCAAACTCACGATAAACTGCAGATGAGATCTTTTCTGCATCAACTTGCATATCCGTTTCAATCAGGTTCAGCAGAGGCGCAGACTTTTCAAACTGTTCCATTTCAATGTAAGTACGAGCTAGCCAGAGCATGGCATCATACTTTATATCATTATCCTCATATTCACGCATAATGAAACTGAATGAACGCCTAGCACTGTAATAATCATGCTTATAGAAATACGATTTCCCGATAAGCAAATAGGCATCATCAATCCAGCGGACATGTTCTTTTCCGCTAAATCGCATCGAGTGTTTTAGGATGGTTTTAGAACCCTTTTCAATAGATCTGTCGAGAAGGGGCGTTACTGTTTTGGCTTCTGATTCGGTCCCATAGTTGAATACCGGGAGTATCATATTATAATTATCATGAATACCGTCCTGAAGTTCCTTTTCGGCCTGGATCATTGCCTCTTTACCATTCCAGTATACATTATAATGTGAGGTCAAATTATGGTACATTCTTCTGGTAAAGCTGTTCTTTTTTGTAGAACAGGATACCATCATAAACAGCAGAACCCAAATCAGGGCCTGCCCCAAGAAACGATATGCCTTACTCCTATCCAAAATTTCTGGGTATGACTGATTAACTGATTTTTTAGATAATTATTATTAGATAGCTGCAAATATACGATATTTGCAAAACAGCAATGAACATCAGCGATGGCCAGGAAAAAGAAAAGTGACCGCAAGTGGTACACCAAGATGCGTGATAAATATCGCCTGGTGGTATTGAACAATGAAACATATGAGGAACGCCTGTCGTTCAGGCTCTCCAGGCTAAATGTGTTCTTACTGGTTGTTACCGTTTCAATAATTCTTATCACCCTTACCATATTTATTATCGCCTTTACTCCCATACGTGAATATATTCCGGGCTATCTGGATGTAAATATTCCAGGAAAGCTTTACAGACTTGAACAACGCGCTGACTCTCTGGAGGATGCACTCCATTCCAAGGATATATATTTACAAAACATAAAGAATATTATCGAGGGCAGGGAAATTGTTGACACGGTCGGGCCGGAGCGGGATGCAAATATAAATTACGACAGCATCACCATTGAATCTTCACCCGAAGACTCATTGCTAAGGGCTGAATATGATGCACAAACAAAGTTTAACCTATTTCTATTCGAATCAGAAGATCTCTACGACGGAGCGCTCAATATTAGTGAGATTGTATTTTTTACGCCGATTGATGGGATTATTATCAATAAATTTAACCTGGCCGAAAAACACTACGGGGTAGATATTGCTGCCAGCTATGAAGCCATCGTCAAGTCTGTAATGGATGGCACAGTAATTTTTTCAGACTGGACATCTGAAACTGGCCATACTATTGCCATACAACACAGTGGGAATTTTATTTCGATATACAAGCACAATTCAATGCTCCTGCAACAAACAGGCAGCTATATTAAAGCCGGGGAACCAATTGCTGTCAGTGGTGACAGCGGTGAGCTAACTTCCGGACCACATCTTCATTTCGAACTGTGGCATAATGGTACTCCCGTCGACCCAGAAGAATACATGACTTTCTAGCTAAAAAAGATGAACAGAAAGCGGATTGCAATACTTGGTTCAACCGGTTCTATCGGCCTACAGGCGCTCGACATAATACGCTTGTATCCCGATCAGTTTTCTGTTGAAGTACTCACTGCCGGAAACAATACACAACAACTTATCCTGCAGGCAAGAGAGTATTAACCTAATGTAGTGGTTATAGCAAACGAGGACCATTTTGAAGATGTGTCAGATGCCCTTTCCGATCTGGATATTAAAGTGTTTTCTGGCCGTGAATCGGTCGCCCAGGTGGTTAGTTTCGGTGAAATTGATATGGTGCTGAATGCTATTGTTGGTTTTGCAGGATTTGAACCAACCATAAGTGCGCTCAAAAGTGGCAAACCCATCGCCCTGGCTAATAAGGAATCGATCGTTGTGGGCGGTGAGCTTATCAACCGGCTCGCAAAGAAATATCGTAGTCCGATCATCCCTGTTGATTCAGAACATTCTGCCATTTTTCAATGCCTTGCTGGCGAACCCGCAGATGCCCTGGAAAAAATATATCTGACGGCCTCAGGTGGTCCTTTCAGAAATGCAGCACTGCATTCACTTGAAAATGTTCAGCCGGAAGAAGCCTTGAAACATCCTAACTGGGACATGGGCGATAAGATCAGCATCGACTCAGCAAGCATGATGAATAAGGGCCTGGAGGTGATCGAAGCCAAATGGCTTTTCGGCTTGAAACCTGAGCAGATCGAGGTAGTCATACACCCACAGTCCGTCATCCATTCCATGGTACAGTTTCACGACGGATCAGTGAAAGCCCAGCTGGGGCACCCCGATATGAGGCTCCCCATCCTTTATGCACTGTCTTATCCTGAGCGACTGCCAACTACTTATAAGCGATTCAGTATCACCGATTACCCTAATCTAAGTTTTGAAGCGCCGGATTTAAAAAAATTTCGTAACCTTGCACTCGCTTTTGAAGCCATGAAAGCAGGAGGGAATATCCCTTGTGCCATGAATGCGGCCAATGAGATCGCTGTACAGGCATTCCTTGAGAAAAAGATCAGTTTTCTGCAAATGCCCAACATCATTGAAAAATGTATGTATAAGATCTCTAGCATATCGCAACCCGAATTTGATGATTATGTAGAAACTGACAGGGAAGCGAGGGCAATGGCCCAAAATTATATCAATTAGAACAATGGAAATACTCATTAAGATATTTCAGCTTTTGCTCAGTTTGTCCATCCTCGTGGTCTTTCATGAGATGGGGCACTTTCTTGCAGCAAAGCTCTTTCGTACCAGAGTTGAAAAGTTTTATCTCTTTTTCAATCCCTGGTTCTCGGTCTTCAAGTTCAATTTCAAAGGAACAGAATATGGTCTTGGCTGGCTACCACTGGGTGGCTATGTAAAGATCAGCGGTATGATCGATGAATCTATGGATAAGGAAGCGATGAAAAAGCCTCCCCAGCCATATGAATTCCGCTCGAAACCGGCCTGGCAGAGGCTTATTATCATGCTTGGTGGTGTGATCGTAAATGTGATCCTGGCCATGATAATCTATGTATTTCTGTTATTTACATGGGGTGAAAGTTATTTGCCTACTTCCGAGGCGAATAAATTCGGCATTACTGTTGACTCTCTCGGAATGGAAATGGGATTAAGCGATGGTGACAAGATCATCTCGATCGATGGAAATGTAGTAGAAGATTTTCACAAGATCCCAATAACACTTATTCTCGACGAGGCAAAATATATACTCGTTCAGCGCGACAGCATGATCATGAATGTACCTATTCCTAAAGGTGCGATCGGCAACCTGGTTAAACATAAAAACCCTGAGTTTATTAGTATCAGGTATCCATATGTGATAGAAAGATTTGGAGAAAATTCACCTGCAGAAGCAGCCGGACTGCTTGCCGGCGACCAACTTATCGGACTGAATGGGCAGCCTCTGATGTATCGCCACGAATATATTCGCGAGATCCCAAAACTAAAAGGGGAAGATATCACCTTAACAGCACTTCGTGGTGAAGATACACTCAACATATCCTTCCAGGTATCTGAGCAAGGCCTGATCGGAGTGTGGGGCGTGCCTGCGGGCGAATACTTTGAGTTTAACACCCGCAGCTACAATTTCTTTCAGGCCATTCCGGCCGGAATCGTGAAAGGATATAAGGGTATTGGCGACTACCTGAAACAGCTGCGTCTGTTATTCTCACCAGAGGTGAAAGCCTATGAATCAGTTGGTGGGTTTGGCACGATTGCCAGTATCTTCCCTGCAGAATGGGATTGGGAACGCTTCTGGCGCCTGACTGCATTTTTGTCAATTATGCTGGCCATTTTGAATGTGCTTCCCATTCCTGCCCTCGACGGTGGGCATGTCATGTTCCTGCTTTATGAAATGATCGCACGCAGGAAACCCAGTGATAAATTCATGGAATATGCACAGATCGCAGGAATGATCCTGATCTTTGCCCTGCTGATCTATGCCAATGGCAACGACATCGCCAAATGGATCAATGGTGAATTCTAGGATTTAGTCAGCCACTTTATCCCTTAATGATTTAAATCCTTTTCCAAGAATCTCATTCGCATTGATCACGGTGAGGAATGCCTCGGGATCTGTCTTATGAATAAAATCCTGCAAGATGGCCAGTTCCCTACGGGTTAGCACGGTATAAATAATCGACTTTTCCTCTCCATTATACATCCCTTCACCTTTCAGGAAAGTACCTCCCCTGTTCAGGTCATTGATGATCTTGTCCCGAATCTCATCATGTTTTTCAGAAATAATAAACAGGGTCTTTTCATAAGAAACACCCTGTAACACGAGGTCGACAACCCTTCCGGCAATATAGATTACGATCAGTGAATACAATGGGATTGTCCAGTCGTTGAAAGCAAATAATCCCAAAATCACAATAACAGAGTCGACATAGATCATGAGCTGTCCGAGCGGTAGACGGGTGTATTTGGAAATGATCATCGCCACAATATCAGATCCTCCCGAAGTAGCTTTCGATTTGAATATCAGGCCAAGGCCAAGGCCAATAAAAACACCGCCAAAGATCGATGATAACAAAATATCATCCGGCACCAGTGCTTTCACACCCCAGAAATAAGTTAATGAATCAACAAAAACGGCTGTTAGTACGAATCCCACAACCGTTTTCACACCAAAGCGGGGGCCCAGTACCCGGATGCCGATAATGGTTAACGGAATATCAAAAGCCAATGCCATCATACCAATGGGCGAGTCCTGTATAATGATGGATCACAATAGAAATGCCATACACACCTCCGGGAACAATGTTATGCGGAGTGATAAACAATACAAAGCCGCTGGCCATAATAAAAGCCCCGATCAGGATCAGAATGTAAGCCTTAAACCACTTTGCCGAAAACAATTTTTCTTTTGATAAGAATGCCATTTCAATATACTTTTATGTTGTTTAAAATCAGAAATTTGGCCGGCAAAGATAATATCTTTAAACAATTGGCAATACTTAATTATTATTAAATTTACTTTATTATTTAAATAGTTGAATTACAGCTGTTTATTGCCTTAATTTAAAATCTGAAAAACTGGGCACACAATAGGCCGAGGTTTTTTACATTTATTCTTTAGCACAGATGTAAGCTAACTTGAACAGAATCTTATTATATATCGGTATCCTCAGTCTTCTGCTGGGCCTTTCAGCTCCAGCACAAAACTTGAGCAATCTGCGTATGAAGCCGCTTATTCTCGATCATGATACAGTAAAGCTCGACAGCCTGAGCCTGGTACCCGGATCATTTCGCCTGCAATATCCCAGCGGACAGTTCGTCGATACAAGTGATTATATAATCGATCCTATAAGGTCCATACTGATCCCTTCCCAATCATTGAAAGACGACAGTGCTGCATACAACATCTCGTACAGGGTATTTCCATTCAGTTTCAACAGGGAATACAATCATAAAGACTTTTCAATCCTGGAACCTGATGATCAGGGCATCGTCAACCCTTTCATTTACAGGCAAAGCAGGTCGGGAACGGACATTTTCCGGACGGATGGATTGAATAAAAGTGGAAGCATATCCCGGGGAGTATCCTTTGGGAACAGCCAGGATGTTGTAGTAAACTCGAGTTTTAATCTCCAGTTATCGGGCAAACTCAGCAGTGAAATAGAGATCCTGGCTGCAATTACCGACAATAATATTCCCATTCAGCCCGAAGGCAATACCCAGCAGATACAGGAATTCGATAAAGTATTCATACAGCTCAAGTATAGAACTTCAAGGTTGATCGCAGGGGATTTTGAGTTGACCCGGCCACCCAGCTATTTCATGAATTTCTATAAAAAAGCTCAGGGTGGGGATTTCCTTACCAGCTTCGGGGTCGGCAAGAAAAATAATGACATCCGTCCGTGGACCATGGACGTACATGTGGCGGGAGCTGTGGCCAAAGGGAAATTCGCCCGCAACCGTATCCAGGGGGAAGAAGGAAACCAGGGCCCCTACAAACTGACAGGCAACGATGGAGAAACATATATCGTTGTTCTGGCTGCTTCTGAAAAAGTATTTATTGATGGTGTGATGATGATCCGGGGGCAGGATTACGACTACATTATAAATTACAATACCGGGGAGATCACCTTTACTCCTGCAGTGCTCATCACTAAGGAAAAAAGGATCGTGGTGGAATTTGAATATGCAGAAAGGGACTATGCCCGCTCTATGTTCTTTGTTTCGACCGGGATCACAAATCAAAAGCTTGATGTCAGGATTAATGCATTTTCAGAACAGGACCTGAAAAATCAACCCCTCCAGCAAGATCTTAGCAGTGAGCAAGAGGAGTTTATGAGCAATATTGGCGACAGCCTTCAAAATGCCCTTTGGCCAAATATCGACAGTGTTGGCTTTTCAGGTGAAGAGGTGCGTTATAAAATGGTCGACACCCTGGTGAATAATATCCTGTATGATTCCGTCTTTGTTTATTCTACCAATCCCGACAGCGCAGTGTATAAGCTAGGATTCAGCCTGGTGGGTGACAATGCAGGAAGCTATATGCTTGTAAGCAGTGATGCCAATGGAAGGGTGTTTGCCTGGGTGGCCCCTGAAAATGGGATACTACAGGGAAACTATGCCCCTGTTGTGCTGCTCGTTACACCAAAAAAATCACAAATGCTCACCATGGGACTGGATTATACCTTCAGCGAAAAATCCAAATTCAGATCAGAGTTCAGTGTGAGTAACTACGATATCAACACCTTTTCATCCAAGGATAGTAAGGATAACACCAGCTTTGCCATGGTGCTTGCATACGATAAAAAAAGCCGGATCACTAAACGGGAGATCAATGCCTGGAACCTGCTGAGCGGAGTACGTTACGAATGGGTAAAGGAAAACTTCACACCAATAGAGCCTTATCGGCAAGTAGAATTCAACCGTGATTGGAATATCGATCACCTGGAAAGGGATGAAGATCAGCACCAGGGAGAAGTCCAGCTTGGTTTTGAGAATGAAAAATATGGTGTTACGGCCTATCGTTTCAGCCTCCTTAACAATGGTGAGGCTTACAAAGGGACCATGCATTCCCTGCAAAGTGAGATGAATGCCAGAGGTTTCTTTCTGAAATTTTCAGGAAGCCTTCTCAATACGACCCAGGAAACTTACAATACATATTTCGTCCGCGATAAAGCCGATCTTTCAAAAAAATTGAGATGGATTACACTGGGTCTTCGACAGGAAGCCGAGCATAATACTTTCAATAATGCCTATTCTGATTCGCTAACAATGGCAAGTTACAGTTTCAATTCCTGGGAGGCCTATGTCAGCAATAATGATACTGCAGTAAATAAATATGGCCTTTTTTATAAACAGAGGCTGGATAAAAAACCAATAGGTAACGACCTCACCTCTGCCACTTTTGCCAGGGAAGTGGGTGCAAGCACCATTCTTAAAAAGAACCCTTCAAACCGGCTGAGTATAACAATTACCTATAGAAAACTGGAGATCAGAGACTCGACACTCTCTGATGCCCAACCAGAGCAAGTACTTGTGGGCAGGCTGGAGTATTTCCTGAAACTCTTTAGAGGTGCCATTACTTTCAACACCTACTATGAGGTAGGTTCCGGTTTAGAACAAAAACAAGCTTACTCATACCTTAAAGTCCCTAATGGTGAGGGGATTTACATGTGGATCGATTATAATGGTGACGGAGTTGAACAGCTGAACGAATTCGAAATTGCATCCTTTAAAGACCAGGCAAATTATATCAGGGTATTCACACCCAGCAATGAGTATATCAAGACTTATACAAATCAATTCCGTGAAGCTTTAAATATTATGCCAGCTGCAGTATGGAGCGGAAAGGATGGATTTTTGAAGTTTCTTTCCCGTCTGCAGAACCAAACCATGTTCAGAATAGAGCATAAAACCTCCACAGATGATCTGAACATTGCTTACAATCCCTTTATCAGAGAAAGCAAAATCCTCGACACATCCCTGATCTCCCTGAATTCCTCATTCAGGAACACCCTCTACTTTAACAAAACTAATCCGAAGTATGGAATTGACCTTAACATCATGCGTAATCGCAATAAGGCATACACAGTCAATGGCTTTGAAACGAGAACACTTTTCCAAAGTGGCGTGAACCTGCGGTGGAATTTTATTTCTTCCTTTACGCTACAACTGAGCGGAGAACAGGGACGCAAAGCCAGTGCTTCAGATTATTTTCCCAGCGGCGATTACGATATCGATTACAAAGAGTTTCTTCCTGAGCTTTCTTACCAACCCAGCCCAGCCTTAAGGATTAGCCTTCTTTTTCGCTATCGCGACAACATAAACAAGCCCGGTGACGAAGAATCCAAGATCCATGATCTTGGTACGGAAATCAACTACCGCATGGTAAATAAAGGAACCCTCTTAGTCAAAGCTAATTATATTGATATCAGTTATGATGGAGATGAAAACAGTCCCCTTGGGTTTGAGATGCTTGAAGGACTGAAAACAGGCAAGAACGGGACCTGGAGCGTTTCATACCAGCAAAATCTCTCAGAATATCTTCAGCTTAGTTTAATCTATGACGGTCGAAAAGCACCTGAAATTCCGGTGGTGCATGTAGGGAGTGTACAGTTGAGAGCATATTTCTAATTTTTGATACCAATTGCAATTTTGAAAAATATTCAGGCAATGCTTACGTTATCCTTTCCGGAAATAGATTTAGTAAGTGTTTATACTTAAATGCTTACCGCTAATTATGAGAATAAATACGTAGTATTGTTTTGCAGTTATTTTGTACTTTTGAATTGGCAAATTTACCGCAGGCATTTGCCTGATTGCTGATATGTCATTTTAGGTGGCAATCATATTCACTTTTTTTTATACTTTAGCTGCGCTCAAAACAAGCAAACCGAAAACACTAAAATGAGGCAAATAAGATTCACAATATTTTTGTTCCTTGTAACAATTATTGGGACCGGTCTGCATGCACAGCAGGAGCCTCAGTTCACACAAAATATGTTCAACAAAGTCTTTACTAATCCCGGGTTTGCGGGTATGGGTGAGGGCATCTGTGTTACCGGATTTGTCAGGCAACAATGGGCTGGGTTTAAAGATAGTGAAGGCAATAAGGTTGCACCTGAAACCTATATGGTCAGCATTGAATCGCCGGTAAGGATCCTGAGAGGAGGGCTCTCTGCCCTGGTTATGCAGGATAAGATAGGCTTTACCAATACCATTACACTGAGGCTTGGATATTCCTATATTCATGAAATTGGTTACGGCAAGCTTGGGATTGGTTTTCAGGCAGGCTTTAACAATCGTTCTGTTGATTTTTCAAAATTTATTGCTGTTGACCCCAACGATCAGCTTTTACAACAAATCTCAGGTGAAGAAAGTGAAATCCTCATCGATGGCTCCCTTGGTGTTGTTTATGAGGTGCCGGATCAGTTTTTCGTTGGGATCTCTGTAAACCAGGTTTTGGAAACCAAGGGTAAAGAGTTGGCCAACTGGACCACCAATGTTGATAGTGTTACATCAGGAAGTTTTCTTTACAGGATGACACTCGATCGAACTTTCTATTTGCAGGGAGGGTATGAAGTTGCGTTCAGGAACCCCAATTTTGTACTCTTGCCCTATGCCATGGTAAAGCTAGATCAAGCCTCAGTACAACTTGATGTAGCAACATTGCTGGAATTCAAAGGTATGTTCTGGGGGGGACTGAATTATCGCATACAGGATGCGGTATCGGTCTTGGCCGGACTACAATATAAAAACTTTAAACTAGGATATTCGTATGACATTACAACTTCAAAGCTTGGCCTGGGCAGAACGGCAGGCAGCCATGAAGTCATGTTGAAGTATTGCTTCAAGATTGAGCCAGACAGAGGACGGAAAAGCTACAGGAATACACGCTTCCTGTAATATTTCTGAAATTTCATTGTGGTGTGATTATAATAATTAATTTTGGGCGTTCTTAAATAATAATTGTAAGACTAGACCGTTAGCTACTTAATCAATATTTAAAACAGTATGAAAAAGTTTCCATTCTACATGGCTCTACTGATTGCTCTGATGATCCTTGGCAGCTGCAGCAACACCGGTAATGGTGAACTCACAGGAGTCAGATAGTAGATCAAAGCATTTCTACCAACCGGATCCCTATGGCATGGTATTCATTCCGCAAGGAAGTTTTACTATGGGTACCGGCGATGAGGACTTTAACTTCAGCCAACTGCATCAACCTAAAACGGTATCGGTCGCTCCACTATACATGGATGAAACCGAAATCACCAATAATGAATACAGACAATTCGTTTTTTGGGTAAGGGATTCCATCGCTCGCTGGATGCTTTATGATAATGGTATCACTGATCCTCCATATATCAAAACTGAAACCAAAAGAGGTGAGATCATCGACCCACCGGCTGTGAACTGGAGAGAAGATGTACCCTGGGATTCTGATGACCAGGCTGTAAGAGATGCCCTTGAAGATATGTATCTTCCCTGAGCATGAAAGGTATTTTAGGAGAAAAGAAGTTGATACCAGGAAACTGTTTTATGAATATTACTGGGTCGATCTGCATGCTGCTGCCAGAAAAGATTGGTCGGAAGACGGTAACTATGAAAATGCCGGTTTTGCCAATCGCCCACAGGGGATGAGAGACCGCTCTGTTTATGTTCGCAAAGAAATTATCAATGTGTATCCTGATACACTTTGTTGGATACATGATTACACCTATTCATTCAATGACCCGATGACTGAAAAATATTTTTGGCATCCGGCCTTCGACCATTACCCGGTAGTTGGTGTTAACTGGCTTCAAGCCAAGGCTTTTTGTACCTGGAGAACTGAGCTCAGGAATGGGTATTTACGTTCTGCCAAAGATGAGATCAGCGTAGCTGAATGGCGTCTTCCCACAGAAACTGAATGGGAATGGGCAGCCAGGGGCGGTTATGAAAACAGCCCGTTTCCATGGGGCGGACCATACACCAGGAATGACAAAGGATGTTTCCTCGCTAACTTCAAACCTATCCGCGGTAATTATATCGATGATGGCGGACTTCGTACCGTGATCGTTGGGCATTACCCGCCAAACGAATGGGGCCTTTATGATATGTCGGGGAATGTTGCCGAATGGACTATCAGTGCTTTCGACCCCGTATCCTATAACTTTACCTGGGATATGAACCCCAACTATACCTATAACGCAAAAGAAGATGATCCACCTGCCATGAAAAGGAAAGTGGTAAAAGGCGGTTCATGGAAAGATATTGCTTATTACCTGCAGGTGCAGACAAGGGCCTACGAATATCAGGATACTTCAAAATCCTATATAGGTTTCCGTACCATGCAGCCATTCCTTGGAAGGAGCAAAGACGACAATCCAGCCAAGGCATCAAGAGTTTATAACTAATCAGATCTTCAATACTAATCAGAAAACATTCATTAACTAATAAATCAAATCATCATGGGTTTAAGTAACATTGTTCGGACCAGAGGCTTTAGAAACTTCATGGCAAAACTTTACGGGTTAGGTGCATCCGTTGTAATTTTGGGTGCCCTGTTCAAAATCAATCACTATCCGTATGCAGATATAATGTTGATTGTGGGACTTGGTACCGAGTCACTCATATTTTTCTTTTCTGCATTTGAGCCACCACACGTTGAACCGGATTGGAGTCTGGTTTACCCTGAACTCGCAGGAATGTATCATGGCGATGGATCCCGCAAAAGACCAACAGAAGAGCTCGACGATATGCTTGCTGATGCAAAGATAGGACCTGAGCTGATCCAAAGTCTTGGCAACGGTTTGAAAAAAATGAGTGATAATGCAGCCAAGATCGCAGACATGACCGATGCAGGTGTTGTTACCAATGAATACATTGGCAATATTAAATCTGCAGCATCTTCTGCAGCGGAACTAAATATATCTTACAAAACAACTGCAGGTGCGCTTGAAGGACTTGCTGAATCAGCCAAAGCACTTGATTTTACATCCAGCGACAGCCAGGCTTATACTACGGAGCTGAAACGTATTTCAAACAATCTGTCAGCCCTTAACGCTGCCTATGAACTACAGCTCCAGGCTACCAACCAACAGGTTGAGTCTGCAGCCAACGTCCAGCAAACATTTGAGTCATTCATGGAAAACATAGGCGCTTCCAGCGAAAAGACACTTGCATACAAACAAGAATTGGATACCCTTACCGACAGGGTCGCAGCGCTTAACAAAGTATACGGCAACATGCTGAACGCCATGGGCAACAATCCAAATGCATAGCATCATTTTGTGCCACATTAATAAACTAATGCGCTAACAAAACTTAAAATTTGAATAACTATGGCTGGATATAAGGAAACCCCGCGGCAGAAAATGATTGCGATGATGTACCTTGTACTCACTGCATTGCTGGCTCTGAATGTTTCCAAACAGATTCTTGATGCCTTTCTCGTGGTGAACGAAAGTATGGAAACCACCAATGAGATCGTAAACAAGAAGATTGGAACCATTTACCAACAATTTGCTCAACAAGACATGCTCAACCATACTAAAGTGGGTGAACATTTCGAGCAAGCCAAGCTCGCCAGGCAATATAGTGACGAAATGATTACTTATCTGAACAATGTAATCTTTGCTGCTGTTCAGGTATCTGAGAGGAGAGACTCTCTCGAAATCATTGAAAGATTCTACAAAGTAGAACAGGTTCCGGATCCGCTCAATCCACAAAAAACGAAGACTAAATATATCCTCAACCTGAAGGAAGTCCCTACAAAAGATAAATATGATCAAACTACGAACTATTTTATCAACCGGGGACATGCCAGTGATTTGAAAGAGAAGCTCGATGTATATCGTCTTAAAATGGAAGAGCTGATCCCTGAAGAATACAGGGATCGAGTAAAAATTGGACTTAATACTGATGAAGAGTATAGCGATGCTGACGGTGTGAGCCAAACTTGGGAGATGCACCACTTTTATCATACCATTCTTGCAGCTGAAGTCACAATTCTAAATAAGCTCATTGCGGAAGTTCAAACTACAGAATTTGATGTAGTTTCAGAGCTATTCAATGAAATCACACTTGCCGATTTTAAATTTGATGCGGTAACTGCTAAGATTATTCCCAAGACAAATTACATTATTAAAGGACAGAAATACGAAGCAGAAGTACTTGTTGCTGCCTACGACGACAAAGCAAACCCTGATGTATATATTCTCCAGGGCGCCAACGAGATTACTGAAGCAAATATGTCACGTGCCCAGAAATGGGAAGGCAAGGATGGGATCGTCAAGCTTGAATGGAATGCCAATTCTGAAGGACCACAGCGTTTTGCCGGGATCATTGAGATCACCAATCCTGAAGGAGAAAAAGAACGTCATCCATTTGTCCATGAATATATTGTAGCCCCGCCATCACTGACGGTTGCAGCAAAGAAAATGAATGTTTTTTACCGTAGTGTTGACAATCCTGTATCGATTTCTGTTCCTGGTATTGCCAAGAACAAGATCAGGCCGTCAATTACCGAAGGTGAGATCGTCCCGGATCCGGATGCTCCAGGTGATTGGCTCGTACGAATCACTGAACGCGTAAATTCTGCAGTTGTAAGTGCCACAGCTGAATACGAAGGCCAGATGATGAATATGGGTTCTTTCGAATTCAGGGTAAAAAGGGTTCCTGACCCGGTAGCTCTAATCGCAGGTATGACTCAGGGTGATATCAGTAAAAATGAATTATTGGCTGCCGGTGCTATCATCCCGGTAATGAAGGATTTCGAATTTGACCTTAACTTCATTGTCACAGGATTCGCGATGGGAACAATCATCAATGGCGACTGGGTACCAAAAAGGGGTAGCGGAAACCGGTTTTCATCCGAGATGCAGGAAATCATCAGGAATTCGAGAAGAGGACAGAAGTTCTTCTTCGAAAATATTCAGGCCGAAGGCCCTGACGGATCAAGACGTACTTTAGGAAACATCAACTTAACAATTGATTAAAAACTCATAATACAATTATAATGAAAAAGCTATTCATCATCCTTGGAGTCGTAGCACTGCTGACCGGTTTCGGTATAAGCAATGCACATGCCCAGATCCTCGACAGCCCACCTGTTGACGGGCTTTTTGAGGATGGAAGCGGTTTCATCAACATGAAGCCTGTTCCATACCCTCCACTCAGGAAAGCTGATGTGATGTGGCAAAAGAGACTCTGGCGTGAAATCGATTTTCGCGAAAAGATCAACCAGTATTTCTACTATCCCATTGAGCCACATAACCACTGGAGAAGTTTTATGCAGATCCTCATGGATGGACTGAAAGAAGGTTCAATCACTGCCTACGACATTTCTGCCACGGATGAGTTCCTGGTGCCCCTGGTATACCAGGAGGTGATCGCACGCCAGGTAGATACATTTCATAGGGTGTTTCAAAGGCCCTATCCTCCTTACGAGGAGTACGATACCGTTATCTTACTCGAGTTTGATCCTACCAAGGTAAAACGTATCAGGATCAAGGAAGATTGGTACTTCGACAAACAACGCTCACAGATTATGGTGCGGATCATCGGTATATGCCCTGTGATGATCAAAGAACGTGATGGCGAAGAAGTATACTGAACCATTGTTCTGGATCTATTTCCCGGAAGCACGTCAGATCCTGCCAAGGCATTATCTATAACCGTCATAATGATGCCATGAGACTACCTATGACGATGCCTTCTGGAAAAGGATGTTCAACAGCTATATTTATAAGGAGTCCAATGTCTACGACAGGCGTATTTCTGAATATGCCACCGGTTTGGATGCGCTGTATGAGTCAGAGAGGATCAAGAATGAACTCTTTGAGTTTGAACATGATTTGTGGGAATTCTAAAAAAAAAGCCCTTCGCAACACGAAGGGCTTTTTTTTTACTTCTTCTATCTTCTATCTCCTTCGAACATCGAACATCGAACATCGAACATCGAACATCAATTTAATACCCTTCGACTACGCTCAGGATGACAAGTCTCTTTAGTTTTTAGGAAATAGTACGTTGTCATCCCGAGCGAAGTCGAGGGATCCTCTTCAATTAATGTAATATTAGATTTATATTTGTCGTAACCAACTCAGCATGCAGAATAATATCCTCGATACCTCCATTGAATACCTCAAAGGCGTAGGACCTAAGAGAGCTGCATTGCTGAAAAGCGAGATCGGGGTACATACCTTCAGGGACCTGCTGCAATATTATCCCTTCCGCTATATCGATAAATCGAAAATTCATAGAATCTCTGAGATCAATTCCGATCTCGCATATGTACAACTAAAAGGTACCATCAGTAATCTAAAGAATCGGCAAACCACGTGCCCAACGGCTTACTGCCATCCTCACCGACGAAAGCGGAGCTCTAGAACTGGTTTGGTTCAAAGGCGATAAGTGGCTGGAAGGAAAATTCAAGCCGGTGTGGAATATATCGTTTTTGGCAAACCAACGCTGTTTAACAATAAATACAATATTGCCCATCCGGAGGTTGACCTCCCTGACGAGGAGAACAGATAAGCCTGGTCAAGGTATTACAGGGCCATTACAGTTGCACTGAGAAGCTACGGACCAGCGGATTTGTCGAGCCGTAACATCAGCAAGCTCATGCGTACACTGATGTTGAAAGTAGAAGGGATATTCCAGAAACCCTTTCGCCTGCCATTTTGGAAAACTTGGCATTGATGTCAAGGGAAGATGCATTCCAAAACATACATTTCCCAAAAAACCAGGAACTATTGCGTAAGGCACAGGCAAGGCTTAAGTTCGAAGAGCTCTTCTTTATCCAATTAGGCCTGCTCAAACAAAAGGTAGGTCGACAGGAGGAGGTGGAAGGGCATTCCTTTCATGAAGGTGGGTGACTTCACCAATGAGTTTTATAAACAGCACCTTAGCTTTGAGTTTACAAATGCGCAAAAGAGGGTAACCAGAGAGATTCGTGCCGACCTGGGCTCAGGAAAGCAGATGAACCGGCTTTTACAGGGTGATGTAGGTAGTGGAAAGACGCTTGTCGCCCTGATGTCGATGCTTATCGCTCTCGATAATAATTTCCAGGCATGTATGATGGCTCCCACAGAGATCCTGGCCAAGCAGCATTTTGCAACCATCAACACCATGACTGCCCCACTCAACATCAATGTTGAACTGCTGACAGGATCAACCCGGGCTGCAAAGCGCAAAATACTGCATGAAGACCTTCAGAAGTGGAAACTGCAATTGCTAATCGGAACCCATGCCCTTCTTGAGGAGCAGGTAAAATTTAAGAACCTTGGCCTGGTGGTGATCGATGAACAACATCGCTTCGGTGTTGCCCAGCGCGCCCGACTGTACTATAAAAATATAATCCCGCCACATATCCTGGTCATGACGGCCACTCCCATCCCAGAACCCTGGCCATGACATTATATGGTGACCTCGACTTTTCTGTGATCGATGAAATGCCGCCTGGCAGGAAACCGGTGAAGACCTACCATTTCTTTGATTCAAAGCGATTGCGCTCTTTGGTTTCATGAAAGAACAGATTGCCCTTGGAAGGCAGGTTTATGTCGTTTATCCTTTGATCCATGAGTCGGAAAAGCTTGATCTGAAAGATCTGATGGATGGCTATGAAAGCCTCAGCAGGGCTTTCCCCCTCCCCGAATATCCCATCAGCATATTGCATGGCAAACTCAAGCAGGAAGCCAAAGATTACGAAATGCAGCGGTTCATCAATGGAGAAACAAAGATCATGGTGGCTACCACTGTCATTGAAGTAGGGGTCGACATCCCCAATGCCTCAGTAATGGTGATTGAAAATGCTGAGCGTTTCGGATTATCACAGCTCCATCAGCTCCGCGGACGTGTGGGAAGAGGTGCCGACCAGTCCTATTGCATACTGATGTCGGGCAATAAGCTTTCTGAAGAAGCGCGTGTACGGCTCAAAACCATGACAGAGACAACCGATGGATTCCTGATAGCAGAAACCGACCTGAAGTTGCGTGGTCCTGGCGACATGGCTGGTACGCAGCAGAGCGGTATCATCGACTTGAAGATAGCCAACCTCCTACGCGATGAAAAGATCCTGAAATATGCCACGAAACCTGGCAAAAGAGATCCTGGAAAAGGACCCTGCTCTCAAAAGCCCGAAAACAAGATCCTAACCAAACCCTGCAGGCCCTGAATAAATACCAGCCTGATTGGGGTTCGATCAGCTAGAAATCGGAAAATCATTACCTTTACCCTCTGTTTTGAGGGGGAATTCCTGCCATTGCCATGCATATGGTCAGCAGAATGAAGAAAGCGGATAAATAAGGAAAAATACCTGCAGAATGAAAATTTCTTACAACTGGCTTAAAGCGATATATCGATATCGACCTTGGTAGTGGAGGAACTGGGCGAGATGCTTACCAACAGCGGCCTTGAGGTAGATGGCATCGAAAAGTTTCAGTCGGTAAAAGGCGGACTGAAGGCATCGTGATCGGGGAAGTCGTCAGCTGCGATAAAACACCCCAATGCCGATAAACTTAGTCTGACCACCGTGAATATTGGTGGAGAAGAGCTGGTTCCCATCGTTTGCGGAGCACCTAATGTGGCTGCAGGGCAAAAAGTGGTGGTTGCCACGGTTGGTACCATGTTATATTCAGGCGAAGAATCCTTTGAGATCAAGAAAGCCAAGATCCGTGGTGAACTGTCGGAAGGAATGATCTGTGCCGAAGATGAGATTGGCATTGGCACCTCCCATGATGGGATCATGGTGCTGGACGAAAATGCTGTTCCCGGGCACAGCGGCTGCAGAATATTTTGAGATCACAGAAGATCATGTTTTCGAAATCGACCTGACCCCGAACCGTACCGATGCCACTGCACATATCGGCACTGCCAGGGATGTGATGGCTGTTATAAATAGCATTAAAGGAAAGGAAAGCTGTACAGTTGAACATCCCATCAGTGGATGCCTTTAAAGCTCCCAACAAAAAAGCCGAAATCCCGCTTATCATTGAAGATACTGATGCATGCCCGCGCTTTAGCGGATGTGACCATATCTGATGTCGAAGTGAAAGCGTCGCCTGATGGATGCAGAACCTACTGAATGCCGTTGGCATCCGGCCCTATCAACAACATTGTGGATATCACCAACTTTGTATTGATGGAAACCGGCCAACCCTTACATGCTTATGATACAGCAGCCATCGAGGGCGGAAAGGTGGTGGTGAGAAAAGCCCATCCAAAAGAAAAATTTGTTACACTGGACGAAGTCGAGCGTGAACTCAGTCCCGATGACCTGATGATCTGTAATACTAATAACGGCATGTGTATGGCTGGTGTATTTGGCGGCGACAAATCAGGGGTCACGGAAAAAACCAGGAACATTTTCCTCGAAAGTGCGCATTTCGATCCGGCCACCATCAGGAAAACAGCAAAATATCACGGACTGTACACCGATGCCTCATTCCGGTTTGAGCGAGGAGCCGATATTAACATGACCCTATATGCTTTGAAAAGGGCTGCATTGCTGATAGAAGAGTTGGCCGGCGGAAAGATTTCTTCCGAGGTCGTAGATGTATATCCAGCCCCGGTTAAAGGCTATCTGGTTGATGTCAAATACAGCAATATAAACAAGTTGATCGGCCAGGATATCAAAAAAGAAGTTGTTGACGGCATCCTCTTTGACCTTGATATTTTGATCACATCCCAAAAGGGAGATGCATTTACAGTATTAGTACCTACCTATCGCTATGAAGTTCGCCGCGAAGCAGATATAATTGAAGAGGTCCTGCGTATTTATGGATATAATAATGTATCCTTTCCTGATGGAATACGCTCCTCCCTGGCACATCATCCGAAGCCTGATCCAGATAAACTGCAGAACAGCCTGTCGGATTTCCTGGCATCGCTGGGATTCTCAGAGATCATGAACAATTCGCTCACTAAGGCATCTTATGCTGAGAAATTCACTGGCTTTTGATGAGACAATACCGTACTGCTAGCAAAACCCACTCAGCCAGGACCTGAATGCCATGCGACAAAGCCTGCTCTTAGGCGGGCTGGAAAATATTGCTTTTAACCAGAACCGGAAAGTGACGGATATCCGTTTCTTCGAATTCGGAAATATTTATTCGCGAGAAGAGAAAAAAGGCCGACAAGCACCACTGGAAGGCTATCATGAAGAAAAACGCCTGGCCCTCTTCATCTGTGGGTCAAAGCAGAAGGAAAGCTGGGATACAGTGATGCAAATGTGGACTTCTTCCTGCTGAAATCTTATGTAAATAACCTCCTTATTAGGCTTGGTGGCGATCCGGGAACAATGGATCGGGGTCTTGCTGAAACAAGAATCTTCAGTGAAGGCATGAGTTATCTCCAGGATGGTAAAATTGTGGTTTCTTTCGGAAGTGTATCCAGGGATCTCCTGAAGGCTTTTGACATCAAACAGGATGTGTATTATGCAGACTTTTCCTGGTCGATGATCATGCAAATTGCCGAGGCAGGCAGGGATCGTATCCAGGCCTGTTCCCAAATACCCTGAAGTAAGACGCGACCTGGCTCTCCTCATCGATAAGGAGGTAAGCTTTGAGCGAAATCCATGAACATTGCCTTTAAAACAGAAGGCAGGCTTCTACGTTCAGTTGGGCTCTTCGACGTTTACGAAGGTGATAAGATCGGGAAGGATAAAAAGTCTTATGCCGTGAGTTTTATCCTCCGTGATGATGAAAAAACTTTGACCGATAAAATCATCGACAAAACGATGAATAAGCTGGTCACTGCTTTTGAAAAACAAATTAATGCAAACATCCGGTAATTCCCGGAAATTCCTAACTATTAACACTAATCAAATGAGCAATAAAGAGGTAGTTTATTCCATCAACCCTCAGGGTGAAAAATTTTCCCTTCCCAAAGCGGAAGAGTACGGTCCGGAACTTGAAAGAATCGAAGGGCTTGTTAAAAAGGCCAGAGCAAATGGACAAGAGATTGTTGTGGTGATGGGGGTCGGTTTTGTTGGGGCCGTAATGGCTGCAATTGTTGCCGATGCCAAAGATGAATCCGGCAAGAATACAAAGTATGTGATCGGCTGCCAGCGCCCCAGCGTGCGAAGCTTCTGGAAGATCCCTATCCTGAACAGGGGTATCTCTCCTGTGAAAGCCGAAGACCCCGAGGTTGAGGAGCTGATAGAAAGGACTGTTTTACAATCAGAAACATTAACCGCTACATATAATAGTGACTGCTTGCAATTAGCAGATTGTGTGGTTGTTGATGTACAATGCGACTACTCCAAAAACGACCTTGGCAATATGCGTACCGGTGATGTTGAGATGGCTGCCCTGGAGGCTACCATGAAAACCATCGGTGACAAGGTCCTTCCCACTGCCCTCACACTGATTGAAACCACCGTTGCACCGGGCACGACTGAATTTGTTGCCTGGCCTATTCTGAAGAAAGCCTTTGCCAAGCGAGGTCTTAAAGAAACCCCATTGTTATCGCACAGCTTCGAACGTGTGATGCCGGGTAAGGAATACGTAAGTTCTATCAGAGACTTTTGGAGGGTTTGTTCGGGCTGTACGCCGGAAGCCAGGGAAAGGGTAGAGAAGTTTTTGCATGAGATATTAAATACCACCGATTTCCCGCTTACAGTGATGGATCGTCCGATTGAGTCAGAGACTACGAAGATCGTTGAGAACTCATACCGTGCAACAATCCTGGCATATCTCAATGAATGGAGCCTGTTTGCCGAACGCAACGGGGTTGACCTGATCAAAGTGATTAATGCTATCAAGGTGCGCCCCACACATAGCAACATGATTTTCCCCGGTCCGGGAATTGGCGGATACTGCCTTCCAAAAGATGGAGGACTTGGATACTGGGCCTATAAGCATATCCTTGGTTTCGATGATGGTGACAGCATTTTCAAGATCACCCCGACTGCCATTGATATTAACGACACCCGTTCATTGCATGTTGCCACACTAACACGAGATGCATTGCGCAATATGTCGCGCTATATTGCCGGCTCCAGGGTATTGATCTGCGGTGCCAGTTACCGGGAAGATGTGGGAGATACACGTTATAGCGGCTCAGAGATGGTGGTGAGGAAGCTCACCGAGATGGGCGCCGATATGCATGTGCACGATCCCTACGTTGACCACTGGCATGAATTTGAAACGCAGGACGGCGAAAGTGCCGAATATTCATGGAAGCGTTTTTTCCGGAACCAGGATGGATTGAATGAGATCACTATAGAAAAAGACCTGAAGGCATCGTTGAAAGGTGTTGATGCCCTGATCCTGGCTGTGCCTCATGAGCAATACCTTGAACTCGAACCTGACCAGATCGTAGAATGGGCCGGCAACCCCATTGCTGTAGTTGACTGCTTCGGCATCCTCAGCGACGAGCAGATCAGGAGATACTTTGAACTTGGTTGTGAGGTAAAGGCCCTTGGAAGGGGCCATATACAGCGGATTAAGAAGGAAGTTGCAAAATCGAAGGGCTAACTTTAAGTACTCTAGGCACTTTAGGCATTTTAGGCACTTTTTCGTAACTTTACACTTTGAAACTCTATTAAAACGTTAAACAGAGGCAGAAAGACTTTCGAGATGGATATTCAGAGCATTAAACAACGTTTTGGGATCATTGGAAATTCAGCACTGCTGAACAGGGCGATCGACGTTGCCAGCCAGGTGGCTCCTACTGATCTAACCGTGTTGATCAGCGGTGAGAGTGGAGTGGGAAAAGAGGTATTTCCAAAGATTATACACCAGCAAAGCTCCCGTAAGCATGGGCCATACATTGCTGTTAACTGTGGTGCGATTCCTGAAGGCACGATCGACTCAGAACTATTCGGGCATGAAAAGGGTTCTTTTACCGGTGCCCATGAAGCCCGAAAAGGCTATTTCGAAGTGGTGAACGGTGGTACAATCTTTCTGGATGAAGTAGCTGAATTGCCACTCTCTACACAGGTGAGGCTGCTGCGGGTGCTTGAAAGCGGGGAATTCATGAAGGTTGGTTCCTCCAAGATGATCAAAACCGATGTACGTGTTGTTGCCGCAACCAACATCAATATCCCCGAAGCCATTCATAGCGGAAAGTTTCGTCAGGACCTATATTATAGATTAAATACTGTACCCATCTATATCCCCCCCTTAAGAGAACGTAAGGACGATATCCATCTGCTGTTCAGGAAATTTGCCTCCGATTTTGCTGAAAAATACCGCATGCCGGCTATACAACTGGACCCTGATGCTGTTCGATTACTGGAAGAATACCGCTGGCCTGGAAATATCCGTCAACTCAAAAATATTACTGAGCAAATATCCATCATTGAGCAAGACAGGACAATGAATGCCGCCATGCTGAGAAGATATCTGCCCGGCGGGCAATTTAATGAACTGCCGGTCCTGTATAAAAAGGAAGGTGAAGACAAAGAATTTTCGGAACGTGATTTGCTTTACAAGGTATTGTTCGACATGAAGAAAGATATCCACGAACTGAAAAAGGTGGTGAGCAATATTAATGCGGATGGAGTATCGCCGGAAATACAGAAGCGCGATTCTATGCTGATCGACCCGCTCAGCGATGATATGGAGGATCTGGAAGAAATGCGCAATAATATTGAGATTCATCGTCCGTCAGAGGTAGACCATTTTGAAGAACCTATCCATCCCTCAGAAGTTGTGGAAGAACCCCTTTCCTTGCAGGAAAAAGAAATCGACATGATCAAAAAGGCACTGCAAAGACACAATGGGAAACGCAAAAATGCAGCCCTGGAGCTGGGAATCTCAGAAAGGACACTCTACCGTAAGATAAAAGAGTTTAACATAGATCAATGATCAAACAAAAACATATCGCTGCTGCAGAGCGTTGCGGATACTTGCTGGCACTGGCATTGATGTTGGCCATTTTAGGCGGATGCAAGGTATATTCTTTCACCGGTGCTTCAATCTCTCCGGAAACCAAAACCATCTCTATTCAACGGTTTCCGAACAATGCTATGACAGTGGAGCCAACCTTGAGCCAGAAGTTTACTGATGCCCTTCGCGATAAGTTCAGTAACGAAACCAACCTCACCCTCTTGAACAAGGGTGGTGATCTTCAGATTGAAGGAGCCATCACCGGGTACCGTACAAGCCCGGTAGCTATCCAGGCCAATGAAACAGCAGCCTTGAACAGGCTTACCATCATAGTCAATGTGACTTTTGTAAATACCAAAGATGAGAGCCAGAATTTTAAAAGTAATTTTTCGCGCTATGAAGATTACCCCAGCACCCAAAACCTGAATGAGGTACAGGAAACTCTCATCGATCAGATCAATCAAATGCTGATACAGGATATTTTTGATAAAGCAGTGGTCAACTGGTAATCCAGAATCAAATGGACAAACAGCAATTCATATCCTACATCAAAGAACCGGAAAATCTGGGTAAAGATTCATTGGATGCAATTGAGGTGCTGTCAGAGAAATTTCCTTATTGCCAGAGCCTGCAGATCCTTCACCTGCTCAACCTTAAGATGATCAATCATGTGATGTACAGCGAACAGCTGAAATCAACTGCCGCACATATTGCTGACAGGACAAGACTCAGGGAGTTGATCAGGGGGATGCAAGAAGGGGAAGAACGAGGAGCGAAGAGCGAAGAGCGAAGAGTGAAAGAGAAAGATCAATCTACTACTATCCTGGATACAGCATCCAGGATCCAGGATCAACCGAGCGAGGAAGTGCCGAGCGAGGTGGATGAAACCCTAATATCAGCACCCAGCACCCAGTACCCCGAACCTGTTGTTCCTGTGATTGAACAAGATGAGGAGGCACGACTGCTGAGATTGAAGCAAATTTTGGAGGACAGACTGAAGGAAATTGCCGATAAGAAGGGAGAAGCAACAGAAGAAGAATCCATCCTTTCGAAAGAAGAACTCATCGAGAAGTTTATTCGCGAAGAGCCATCTATCAGCAGGCCAAAAACTGATTTCTTCGATCCGGTTAAAGTGGCTAAAAGCAGCAGAGAAGAACAAACAGGCCTGGTGACAGAAACACTCGCACGCATTCACATCCAGCAGGGTAACCTCGACAAGGCCATTGAAATTTATCGTAAATTAAGTTTGAATTTCCCGGAAAAAAGTGGTTACTTTGCAGCCCAAATTAAAAAACTCAGTACTGAAAATTAAAATTTTAAAATAATGGGCTTATATATTATCGTATCTGTTTTTATTCTCATGGTTAGCGCACTGATCATCCTGGTAGTACTGGTGCAAAACAGTAAAGGAGGCGGTCTTGCTTCTAATTTTGCGGGTTCTAACCAATACATGGGTGTCAGGAAAACTGCTGACTTCCTGGAGAAAGCAACATGGACACTGGCTGTCGCACTGCTGATTCTCAGCCTTGCTTCTATCTTCGTGATCCCAAAAGGCGGAGAAACTCAGAACAATGTTACCCAGATCGAAGAAAGGGCAGGTGATCCATTGCCAGTTCCTACCGCACCTACACCGAATCCTGGTCAACAGCCTGAATAAAATACAAAACTGAAAAAACAACATGAAAATGTCAGAATGTCATATTATTCTGACATTTTTTTTGTTTTACGCCTTTGGCACAAAATGTGACTGGGCAAAAGGGAACCAGAAATTAATTGTATAAACAAATAAAATAGCAAGAAATGGCAAAGTTGAACATCAAACCATTAGCAGATAGGGTGATCATTGAACCTGCTGCTGCTGAAGAAAAAACTGCCGGTGGCATCATCATCCCCGATACCGCCAAGGAAAAACCCCAGAAAGGCACTGTTGTAGCCGTTGGCCCTGGAACCAAAGACAACCCGATCACTGTGAAAGCAGGTGACAATGTCCTATATGGTAAATATTCAGGAACAGAGATCAGCTACGAAGACAATGACTATCTGATCATGCGTGAAAGCGACATTGTCGCCATCATCTAAGCAGAAATTAATATTTAACAATATAAAAGATATAGAACAATGGCTAAAGATATCATATTTGATCTTAAAGCAAGAGACGGCCTGAAGAAGGGTGTCGACGCATTGTCGAATGCCGTAAAAGTAACCCTCGGACCCAAGGGACGTAATGTCATCATAGAAAAATCATTTGGTTCACCGGTCATCACCAAAGATGGTGTGACCGTAGCCAAAGAGATTGAACTGGAAGACGGTGTTGAAAACATGGGCGCACAAATGGTTAAGGAAGTGGCTTCCAAAACCAACGACCTCGCCGGTGACGGAACAACTACTGCTACTGTGCTTGCACAGGCAATCGTTACAACCGGACTCAAAAACGTAACTGCTGGTGCCAACCCGATGGACCTGAAAAGGGGCATTGACAAAGCTGTAGCAGCCGTCATAGAAAGCCTGAAAAAGCAAACCAAGTAAGATTGGCGATAGCAGTGAAATGATCGAGCAGGTTGCTTCAATCTCTGCCAATAACGACATGAGCATTGGAAAGCTTATTGCAGAAGCTATGGGCAAGAGTAAAAAAAGAAGGTGTGATCACCATCGAAGAAGCAAAAAGCATCGAAACTTATGTTGATGTTGTTGAAGGTATGCAGTTCGACCGTGGTTATATTTCTCCATATTTTGTCACTGACACTGAAAAGATGGAAGCGGTTTATGAGAACCCCTACATCCTCATCCACGACAAGAAGATCTCTGTGATGAAGGACCTGCTTCCTATCCTTGAAAAAGCTGCACAGAGCGGCAGGGCACTGATCATCATTGCTGAAGATGTGGAAGCCGAAGCACTGGCTACCCTCGTTGTAAATAAGATCAGGGGATCCCTCAAGGTTGTTGCAGTAAAAGCCCCAGGATTTGGCGACAGGAGAAAAGAGATGCTCGAAGATATCGCTGTTCTTACAGGCGGCACAGTGATCTCAGAAGAAAAAGGATATAAACTCGAAGATGCTGATATCAGCTACCTGGGTGAAGCCGAAAAGGTTTCCATCGATAAAGAAAACACAACAATCGTTAGTGGTAAAGGTGAAAAAGAAGCTATCGAAGCCAGGGTGAAGATGATCAAATCACAGATCGAGACCTCAACCTCTGAATACGACAAAGAAAAACTGCAGGAAAGATTGCCAAACTGGCCGGTGGTGTTGCCGTGATCTATGTTGGTGCAGCCAGCGAGATGGAGATGAAGGAGAAGAAAGATCGTTTTGACGATGCACTGAACGCAACCAGGGCTGCCATCGAAGAAGGCATTATTCCTGGAGGTGGTGTAGCCTACATCAGGGCAGTGGATTCAATCAATGGACTGAAGGCTGACAACGATGATGAAGAAACAGGTATCGCTATCATCAAGCGTGCACTGGAAGAACCCCTTCGCCAGATTGTTGAGAACGCAGGAATGGAAGGATCTGTTGTTGTACAGAAAGTAAGAGAAGGTAAAGATGACTTCGGCTTCAATGCCAGGACAGAAGTTTATGAAAACCTCCTGAAATCAGGTGTTATTGATCCGACCAAAGTGGCCAGGGTAGCACTGGAAAACGCAGCCTCTATTGCAGGTATGCTGCTTACTACCGAGTGTGTACTCTCAGAACACAAAGACGAAAACGCGGCTCCAGCATGCCACCGATGCCGGGAGGTATGGGCGGCGGTATGCCGGGCATGATGTAAAAATAAAGCCCTCCGAACTCTCGGGGGGCTTTTTTTTTAACTTCTTCATATCTTCTATCCCCTTCGAATATCAAATATCGAATGATCAAATATCAAATATCGAAATATTGAGTATCGAATATCTCACCCTTAGATATAAATTCTAACACTCTAAGTACTTTAGACACTTCAGGCACTCTAGGCACTTTTTTTTTATATTTACGGGACAATATTTGAAGTGAGTATTCGTAAATTAAGTACAAAGCCATGAAAAAACTATTCACTTTAATCATCATAATTAGCATCAGTATTGTCATGTATTTACCCAGGATGAAGAGCGGTTGTGGATACGAACGGCTGAACTATTCCGATAGATCCAAATACAGGACTGATCACATTCCAGGAAGTTGTTGAGGAGGCCGGCACACAGAAGGAACTCTTTAATCGCGCCAGCGAATGGCTGCACCACTATTTTAAGCAACCGGTTTATGTGACCCAGGTGAGGGATGCCGCCACAGGCCTGATCAAGGGAAAACACCAGTTTGAGCTATACTTTTACGATAAAGATGTGAAGATGATCGCAGGGATGATCAAGTACTATTTCAAGATCGAATGTAAAGACGGCCGTTACAGATATACCCTCGATAATTTCGTGTTAACCCAGCAATCGCAATACTCCTGCGAACGTTGGATCAATACCGCCCACCGCGACTATAACGATCAATGGCCTTCCTATCTTGAACAACTGCGAGCATATGCCATGGACGACTTTGCCGCCTCACTTAAAGAATACATGGTGCCGAAAGTGAAGGTAGAGGAAGAGGAATGGTAGTTACTGAATAAAGAATAACGAACAAGGAATAAGAATAAGAATGATGAAGTATCGCTTATTCCTATTTTATTACCATTTTGTTCATCCCCGTATATTTTCCAGAGCGGATATAGAAAAAATACAAACCGGCAGGTAAATTTGAGCCATCGAATTGCAGCCTTTGATCACCCATACTCAAATACCCTTCGAACAAGGTTGAAACTTTCTTTCCAAACTGATCATACACGATGATCGTTGTATGCTCTTTTTCCTTCAAATAGAATTCAATTGTTGTTGATTCGCTAAAAGGGTTTGGATAGTTGTGACTTACGATGGTATATCCATTCTGAATTTCCTCAAGCCCAAAATTGTAATTCGAAATGTCGGCAGTTTCCAGGCTGCTTAAAACAGTATTGCCAACTGAGGCCTGGTTCCCTCCAAAAATATACAGATCATTCCCATCTACCACAGCTCCACAGTGTCTCCGTCCGGTCATATTTGAACTTAATTGCGTAAACACATTGGTTTCTGTATTATACATTGCCAGGGAGGTAATATTATCATATGATCCTACAATCCAGATGTTCTTGCCTTTTATGGTTGTAGCATGTGCAGATATACCATTTGTCATGGTTCCTAAAGATGACCATGTTGCGCTTTGTATATCAAAAGCATCAATGCGGTTTGAAGTATTACCGTTATAGCCACCAAAAACATATAAAACGCCATTAACAATCTCTCCATTAGTCTGTTTTGACTCCGGCATATCCTCCAACCTGGTCCAGATATTAGATTGGGGATCAAATTCATACAAACGATTGGAATACCCTTCAGTATTGCTTCCCCCAAATACATAGATTCTATCATTCCACACAGCCGACCCACCATATTCAACAGGGTAAGGGTTGGTGATGCTATAGGAGATATTTCCTGACCCATCAATTATTTCAACAGTGTCGGTATATGATGTGCCTGAATAGGTTTCTCCATTGAATACATAGATTTTCTGAAATGCAGGAACATACTCAGCTGAGCAATATTTTTTGGGTATCAGGCCTGTAGCAAATTCAGTCCATGAATTTTGGGATTTATTGTATCTTTCGATAGTAGTAGATTTCAAAGGGTGTGTACCCAGCCCCCCGCAAACTGCATATATATTTGTCCCATCATATGTGTACCCCATTGCATACCTGGCATCATTCATATCTGCCAATGAGGAGAATTGCACATCATAGGCTGTTCCACCTCCACCGGTCAATTTAACATAGCTAATTCCACGAATTCCACCAACGGGGGTTGAAATTGAACCACCCCATATCTTGTATTCGATCTCATCGCCAACATGCAATGCCTGTGACAGCTGCTTGGTGTGAAAATAATCTGCAAATGTTGTACTGTTAACATATTGGTCCCAATTGGCAACCAGGTTGCCTTCAATGCGTATTTCGATATGAAAAGTGCCTCCTTCGGAAGCCAAAACAGATTTAATATCGATGGTCTCAACGGTCATATTATTCTCGGCAGTGAAAACCCATGTTTTTCCATCAGAATAGACCCAGAAATAGACGTTTTCTTCTCCAAATTCATGTGTCTCTACAATCTGAGCCTTCAGCTGAAAGCAGATAAGAAATAAAGAAAAGATTAGCAAAGAAAATAATTGTTTCATGATGTACCTCCGTTTCATTATAATAAATAAAAAGCAGCAGATTTTCGTGTGCTCTGCAAGCTGTCGATTAGGAGGTATAAGAATTGGTGTGGCTTTTATTAGTCTCTAAATATATAAAAATTAGCAACATAAGTCAAGGTCATGGGCAACCATCGTCCCCACCATTCCCTATTTTTCATCACCAATCATCTAACATCCATCATCCATAATCTGTAAAAGCCCTATCTTTGCCCCCATCATGCAAAAGCAACAGATCAGAAAAGGTTTTTCGAAGCTGAACAAGGAACAGAAAATCGATCTTACAGCAAGCTATTTTGAGAATCCGGCTGAAGCCGCAAGGCAGCTCAAGTCTTACTGGCACAGTGAGCCTGACATACAGAAAAAATTGGATGAGTTTGCCGAAAACACCATTTCCAATTTCTTCTTCCCTTATGGTATTGCACCCAACTTCGTGATCAATGGCAACATGTATCTTGTACCCATGGTGATTGAAGAAAGTTCGGTGATTGCAGCAGCTTCCAACGCAGCCAAGTTTTGGTCAGAGAGGGGCGGCTTTCATGCCAAAGTACTCTCCATGACCAAGATCGGTCAGGTACATTTCGTCTGGGAAGGTGATGCGGAAAAGTTGCACGCAGCCATGCCTGAGATCAAAGAAAAGCTGATACGGGAAACCGATCACATCACTGAGAATATGCGTGGACGAGGCGGTGGCATTCTTGATATCGAGCTCATCGACATGAGCGATAAACTAAACAATTACTACCAGCTTAAAGCCAGCTTCGAAACAGTCGACAGCATGGGAGCCAACTTCATCAACTCCTGCCTGGAAGAGTTTGGTGTACAGCTTAAACGTTACCTGAAAGAAAACAAAACTTTCAAAGGCCAGGAAGAAGACTGTGAGATCGTGATGGCCATCCTTTCCAATTACACACCAGACTGCCTGGTTAGGACTTGGGTGGAATGCAACATAGAAGAGTTTAGGGAGATAGACCGCAATATGAATGCCCAGCAGTTTGCAGAAAAATTTGAACGGGCCGTACGTATTGCCCAGGCAGACACCTATAGAGCCACCACGCATAACAAAGGAATAATGAATGGCATTGATGCCGTAGTGCTCGCCACCGGAAATGACTTCAGGGCCATTGAGGCCTGTGCACATACTTACGCTGCACGTAATGGGAAATATTCATCACTCACAGAGGTTTCCATAGAAAATGGTACGTTCAGGTATGAACTCACGGTGCCACTTTCATTAGGGACTGTTGGCGGTTTGACCTCCCTGCACCCATTAGCCAGGTTCTCCCTGGAATTGCTGAACAATCCTGAAGCTGAACAGCTTATGATGATTTCAGCAGCCGTTGGCCTGGCCAATAACTTTAGCGCAATTAAATCACTAACCACCAAAGGAATACAGGTGGGGCACATGAAGATGCACCTCTATAATATCCTCAACCATATCGGCGTGACCCACGAAGAGAAGGAGAAGATTGTTCTGTATTTTAAGGATAAAAAGGTGTCGTTCAGCAATGTTAAAGCCCTGGTGAGTAACTTGCGTAAAGGGAATTCCTAATCCAGAATATTTGAAGACGAAGACATTTTATGCAAACGGAAAGCTGCTGATCACTGGTGAATACCTCGTACTCCAGGGTGCACTTGCATTTGCGTTGCCTTCCGTTTTGGGGCAGGAGATGCAGGTGGAGACAATGAGCACTGAAGAGCATGTGACCAGGAGAAAGATTAATTGGAGGAGTAATTATAAAGAAGATTGCTGGTTTGAGGCTGAGTTTTCCATCCCAGGGCTAAAGATCATCGATACTTCTGAAAATAAAACTGCATCCTTCCTTCAAACCCTGCTTCAAGAAGCTGACAGGATGAATCCTGCCATATTAAAGGGACATCATTCACTAAGTGTAGAAACATTGCTTGGGTTCAGTCCTGAATGGGGGCTGGGAAGCAGTTCCAGTCTCATCACTAATGTGGCCGACTGGTTCGGAATCGATCCATTTACCCTCTTCCGAAATACTCAGCAGGGTTCCGGGTATGACATCGCATGTGCAAAGGCGAATGGCCCAATCCGCTATCGCCTGATGCTTGGCAGCCCGGTAATAGAAAAGGTAATATTCAATCCGCCCTTTAAAGATAAACTGGCATTTGTGTACTCAGGCCGAAAGCAAAATTCCGCTGAAAGTGTGCATGAATATTTAAAAATCAATCCCCGTGCTGAGAATGCAAAAACCCGGATCTCCCAAATTGGCAGAGATATCTCCAGTGCACAGGAATTAAACGAATTCAATGCCCTTCTCGATGAGCATGAAGAGATCATGGCAGGAATTCTGGGTATACCCAAAATTAAAGAAGAACGTTTTCCCGACTTTCCTGGGAGCATCAAATCCCTTGGTGCATGGGGCGGAGATTTCTTCCTTGCTTCAAGCGAAATTGGGTTAAATAAAATAAAATCTTATTTTAGCCATAAGAGTTTGCATGTAATCTTAAGCTTCGACGAATTAGTTTTATAAAAGTATATACACATGAATAGGGTCATTTGGCAAAGTCCATCCAACATCGCCCTGGTTAAATACTGGGGCAAACATGGCATACAATTACCAAGCAACCCCAGCCTCAGCTTTACTTTAAGTGAATGCCACACAACCACAGAGCTGCACTGGAAAGAAGGTGATGGAAAGATAGAGTTGTTGTTCAACGGGGAAAGTAAAGAGCGTTTTACTGCCCGGGCACGTGAATATATCAGTTTACTAATTCCCCGTTTCCCTTATCTGAAGGAGTTCGACCTCCATATCGACTCTATAAATAATTTTCCTCATTCGGCAGGCATTGCATCTTCTGCCTCTGCTATGAGCAGCCTGGCGCTTTGTCTCTGCAGCATGGAAGAAATCATTACAAGGAAGAAACTACCGGAAGCTGAATTCTATCAAAAGGCATCCGACATTGCCCGCCTGGGTTCCGGAAGTGCAGCCCGATCAGTATATGGCGGCTTTGTTAGTTGGGGGAAGTCAGCAAAGCTCCCCGGCAGCAGTGATGAAAACGCTTCTCCCCTTCCTTTTGAAGTTCATGAGAGTTTTAAGGACATGCGCGACACTATCCTGATCGTCGACCAGGGCATCAAGGCTGTTAGCAGCAGGGCCGGACATAAGCTCATGGCAAGGCATCCCTATGCCAAGCAACGTTTCATGCAGGCAAATAAGAATTTTAATGAGCTCATCAAGGCAGTTGAAGAAGGTGATGACCCTAACTTCATCCGCATTGTGGAAGCTGAAGCCCTCGGGCTGCATGCCCTCATGATGAGCTCCAACCCCGGCTATATCCTGCTCAAGGCCGATACCCTGAAAATCATTCACAGGATCAGGGCCTTCCGGGAACTCAGCTGCACCACCATCTGTTATACCCTTGATGCTGGTCCCAACGTTCATTTGCTCTATCACGACAAGGATTCTGCAGAGGTGGAGGAGTTTATCACTGAGGAATTATTGCTATATTGCAGCGATAAATATCGGATCAACGACCATATCGGCGAAGGCCCGGTAAAACGCTGAATCGGGGAATGACCAATAAGCAGGAAGTATTTTATGCCAAAATCATGCTCTTTGGAGAATATAGCGTGATTTGTGATTCTATGGGGCTCACCATCCCCTATGCCCACTTCAAGGGCGAATTCGGGTTTCTCAATAAATACCGCTACACCGACCACGATTTTGCTATTGATTCCAATATTCTGTTGCGCGAATATCATACCCATCTTGCCAACCTACAGGAGAATGGAGAGCTGAAATGTAAGCTCGACCTGGAACATTTCCGCAAAGACATTGACAAAAACCTCTTTTTTGAATCCACCATCCCACAAGGTTTTGGTATTGGCAGTTCTGGGGCACTTTGTGCCGCTATCTATCAACGCTATGCGGTAGATAAGATCCGTTCACAAAGGAATCTGAAGCAGGAGGAAGTAGTGAAACTCAAGGCAATCTTTGCCCAGATGGAAGACTATTTCCATGGTATCAGCAGCGGCATCGATCCATTGAACTGCTATTTAAAATATCCATTGCTCATCAATGGAGGAAGTGGTATACGGGTGGTGGGGATCCCACGCAACAAGTTTCCCCTGGAAGGAGCCATCTTCCTGATCGATACTGGAAAGCCAGGCATCACCCAACCCCTGGTGAATCTCTTCTTTGAAAAGTGCCAGGATCCGGCCTACGACAAACTGATAAAGGAAACACTGATCCCACTCAACGATAAGTGTATCCACTCCTTGCTGGAAGGCAAGACCGGGGTTTTCTTTCCTGCATTAAGCGAACTGTCAGAATTCCAGTACAAGCATTTTCGTCCAATGATCCCCGATTCGGTAATTGGCAGCTGGAAATCAGGCCTCGACAAAAAGATATATTCCCTGAAACTTTGTGGCAGCGGAGGAGGAGGTTTTGTTTTGGGGTTTACTAAAGATTTTGAGGCAAGTCAGAAGTCATTGCTAAGCCAGGGGCAGAAGGTTATTGCCGTTTATAAGAACAGCTAAGGCTGTGGTTTTGGGTGTTGGATGTTGAATGTTGGATTAATTTTGAATTATAATTCTCTGTGTAACTCTGTGTTTTCTATGTCTCTGTGGCTATGCAAAAATCTATACTAATTACAGGTGCAGCGGGTGGTTTGGGCAATTCTATTGTTGCAGCTTGTTTACGAACATTTCCTAAACTTACTATCATCGCAACCGACATTTCTCCTGATGTTGAATCTATGTTTGATGAGTCCGTCATTTCCATGGTCATGGATGTCACTGATGAAGAATCTATCCTCATGATGCGGAAGTCATTGGAAGAAAAAGGAATTCAGGTTTGGGGAATGGTGAACAATGCTGGCGTTTCTGATTTCTTTCCTGTAAGTGAAAAAGAAAAATCATCACTCGAAAAGATGTTTGCCATCAACACCTTTGGTGCCGTGAATATGGTACGGACATTTCTTCCCCACCTGATAGAAACCAAAGGACGGGTGGTGAACATCAGCAGTGAGAGTGTACGTCTGCCAGCTGCATTCCATCCGTATGCAGCCACAAAATCTGCACTGGAATCACTTAGCGTGAGTATGCGCAACGAGCTGGCATTGTATGATGCAAAATTGGTCATCATCCGACCCGGTGCCATCAACACAGCCTTTCTCAATGACCTGAACACCATGGAGGAACGCATTGGTGAAAGCGTATACAAAGAAGCATTGCAAAACTTTGCATCAAAGGCTCCGCAAGAAATCCATAATATCGTAGAGCCTGATAAAGTAGCAGCGGTAGTTATTAAAGCCCTATCAAAGCCCAAACCCAAACGCTACTACCATGTGAATAATAATCCAAAGTTAAAAGTAGCTCAACTGCTACCCCATTGGGTGAGGGATTATTTTATGCAAAGGATGCTGAAAAGTTCCTAGTGCCTAACTAAATAGTATAAGGATGAAAGTATACACAACAATATGCTTACTAATCATAAGTTTAGCCACAATTGCTCAGGAAATTGCTGATAGAATTCCTTATCTCGACGGCGACAAGTACGGTTATGCCAACAACATGGGAGAGGTGGTTATTGAAGCCCTTTATGACCATGCTTATCCCTTTCATGAAGGGGCTGCCAAGGTAGGAGAAAACGGCTTTTATGGCCTGATTGACGAAAATGGCAGCGTGATGGTGCCTGTCTCCCTGGAGAGCATGGGAGAATGGCGTGAGGGCTTGATCCGTTTTAGCAAAGGAGGTAAGGATGGCTTTTATGATAGCCGGGGCACGCGAGTGATCACGGCACAATACAGCGGAAGCTCACAATTTTATGAAGGCATTGCATATGTGAGGCATAACCGTATGTATGGCTATATTGACAAAGATGGGCAAACGGTGGCTCCCATGAAGTATATGGAGGCATTTGTATTTAGCAATGGCATGGCCAAGGTGGGGCAGAAGAAGCGTTATGGTTTTATAAACCGTTGGGGCGATGAGGTGGTAAGGCCTGTTTATGAATATGCCGGCATTTTTAAAGAAGGTTTTGCCGTAGTGAGGGTGCGTGACAAATATGGGTTTCTGAACCAGGATGGCAAGATTGCGATCCCGGCAGAATATGATGACGCACGGTCCTTTGGCCATGGCATCGCTCCTGTGAAGGTAGGTGATAAGTGGGGTTATGTGGATGGTGAAAATGAAATGGTGATCGCGACAGAGTTTGAAGATGTGAATGTCTTTATGAACGACTACTGCCCGGTGAAGAAGGATGGTAAATGGGGCTATATTGATGAATACGGCAATGATATTACGCATGTCGAATATGAAGAAGCGGCCCAGTATTGGGAGGGTCTGGCCAGGGTGATGATCGATGGCAAATACGGCTTTATCGATGACCGTGGAAAGATCATGATACCATGCACATTTGATTACGTTTCACACTTCCATGAAGGCCGGGCCCTGTACAAGGAAAATGGCCTCAGCGGCTTTATCGACCAAAGTGGCAACATCGTCATACCCGCGAAGTATGAAAAGGCAGGGCATATTTTTGAAGATGGGATTGTAAATGTAGAAGTTGATGGTCAATCATTCTGGATTGATTTGAATGGGAGAGAATACCGGCGGTAAAGAGAGATGATATCTGATATTTGAAGTTTCTTTAAAGCGAAAGGGAACCAGCAAGCAGAAACCAGGAACTAATTCTTAAAGTTCACATCAGTAACCAATACGGTATAGGTGTGCAAGAAGTGAGCCGGACGTCTTTTGGTTTGTTCGATATAGATATCCCAATTGTCGTTGTTGCCGTAATCCATGTGCATTGTATCACCAAGCGTGTTGGTGATCAGGAAATGTGAAAATACATTATATGCTTCCTGGGGATCCGCATCTGCCTTTTCATCGCTAGTGATGGTGATGATCTTGGTATCACCAGTCTCTATGGTTTCATAAATTGTATCCGGAGAAGAATACACCCCGGCCCTTACATAGATTGTTGAGTAAGATCCGTTATTCACCCCCCATTCCCTGACGGTATTTCCCTCACAGGAAGCTAGCATAACTATTATGAGTAGTGGGAAAAGCCCCTTGAAGATATTTACTTTTGTCATTGTTATAGATTGTTAATCGCTAATGAATTCCCATTGCCTAACGCCAATTACACAATGCCTATTGCCCAATGCCTAATGCCCAATGCCTAATGCCCAATGCCTAATGCCCAATGCCTAATACTACATATCAATATTGTATTGTGAATATAATTCCATCGACTCCAATTCAAGTGCTACTAAATTCCCATATCCTTTCCTTCCAACCATATACACGCCATTGTCAAGATCTATATGTCCAAACTGTGCAGGTTTATCACGCATCAAAAAGATGTCTTCCAGAGGAAGAGAAACATGGCCATGGATCAACACTTTTCCACCTATTTTTTCTGGTTGTGCATCGAAGTCGCGGAGCCAGAGCATGGAATTCTCATCTTCCAGGGGCTTGTCGAGACTGTAGTCGAGACCGGCATGTACCAGGAGGAACTTCTCAAGTTCAAGATACACTGCCTGGTTATCCATCCAGTCAATATATTTTTGCGGCATATCGTTCAGGTCGGTGATGCCAAAGCTATGCATGGTCTCCTTTCCACCAAACTGTTTCCAGGCAGCTTTGCTTGCGTTTCTTCCACGCACGCCAAGAAAACTTTTCAGATTTTTCTCCTCTGCACAGGCATTCACACAACTTTCTTCGTGATTGCCCTTCAGCACATGCACATCAAATCCCTGCTGCTGCAAATCCATGATGTAATCGATTACACCTTTTGAATCCGGACCGCGATCAATGTAGTCGCCGAGGAAATACAGACCGTCATCTTTTGAGGGACTGATGTAATACTCGAACAGGGCACGCAGTGTTTTGCTGCAACCATGTATGTCTGGGATTATCCAGGTTTTATGCATATTATGACTTCTTCGCCTGGTTGGCTACCTGGTCCATCAACTTCTTAATCTCCTCCGGGTCGCCAATAAAATAGTCTTTCACGTAGTTCATGTCGTCGTCAAACTCAAATATATAAGGAATACCGGTGGGGATGTTAAACTTGAGAATTTCATCTTCGCTCATATTCTTGAGGTATTTGACCACCGCACGCAAGCTGTTACCGTGAGCAGCTACCAGTACCTCTCCCTTTTCTTTTAATGTGGGTTTGATTTCCTCATTCCAATATGGTACCATGCGTTCGATCACCTCTTTGAGGCTTTCTGTACGTGGAATATCTTTATCGTCCAGCTCTGCATAACGCGGATCATACTTCGCATTGAGTGGATTATCTTCTTCTATGGGCGGGGGCGTAACATCGAAACTCCGTCGCCAGAGCAATACTTGCTCGGGACCATATTTTTCTGCAGTTTCAGCTTTATTCAGCCCCTGTAGCATACCATAGTGCTTCTCGTTGAGCCGCCAGCTGCGGTAAACAGGAATCCACATCAGGTCCATGCGCTCAAGCGCCAGCCAGAGGGTTTTGATCGCCCTGCTGAGGTAAGAGGTGTAGGCTACCTTGGGATCAAAGCCATTCTCTTTCAATACCAGTCCGGCTTTTTTAGCCTCTTCAACACCCTGCTCCGAGAGCCCCACATCTTTCCACCCGGTGAAACGGTTTTCCTTGTTCCATTCGCTTTGACCGTGGCGCAATAAAATCAGCTTATACATGTTTCTATAAATTTTCTGCAAATTTACTAAAGTTCTGCTTTCAACATTCTGTAAGTTTTGAGGATTGAGTTCTGAGTGTTGAGTTTTGAGTGTTGGGTTAGTGTTAGGTGATTAGTGATTAATGGAATTTTTTAATAACTCAACACCCAACCCTCAACACTCAGCATTGCATACGCAGTATGCATGAAAGTTTACTATCTTTACCCCCTTATCTAAACACCGATTCCGCATGAATAACTTCACACGAATAAACAACATCATCGGCTGGATCATTTTCCTTCTGGCATCGATGGTTTATATTATTACTTCGGAGCCCACAGCCAGCTTTTGGGATTGTGGGGAATACATTGCCACTGCTTATAAGCTGCAGGTGGGTCACCCGCCGGGAGCACCTTTGTTTCAAATGCTGGGACGCTTCTTCTCCCTCTTTGCATTTGGAGATACTGCACTGGTAGCCCGCATGGTGAATACCATGTCGGCCCTCTCCTCCTCATTCACCATCCTCTTCCTTTATTGGAGTATCGTAATGCTGGCAAGGAAATTCTATGAAAAGACTCAGGAGATGAACCGCGGTCAGATGTACGCCATTTTCGGTGCAGGCATCATCGGTTCGCTGGCTTTCACTTTCTCTGATTCTTTCTGGTTCTCAGCTGTAGAAGGCGAAGTATATGCCATGTCGTCCTTTTTTACGGCCATCGTATTTTGGGCCATCCTCAAGTGGGAACGTGTTTCCGACCAAACACATTCAGACCGATGGCTGATCCTCATCGCCTATCTCATGGGGCTTTCTATTGGAGTGCATCTGCTAAACCTGCTGGCCATCCCGGCCATCACCCTGGTGTATTATTACAAACGGTTCAAGCCTTCCCGTAAAGGCGCCATCATTGCCTTCGGCATGAGTATCGTGATCCTCTCTGCTGTGATGTACGGTATCATCCCAGAGGTTGTCAAACTCTTTGCCTCCACCGAGCTTATGTTCGTAAATAACTTCGGGCTGCCCTTCCACCTCGGAACGGTATTCTTTGCCCTGGTATTGATCGGGTTGCTGGTGACAGGCATTTTATATAACCGCCGAAAGATCCGTTCCATGCTCATCCTGGTATATGTGCTGGGTGGCATTGTTGCCCTTCTCATCATGCTGGAATCTTCCTCTGCCGGCTCATTCTTCATTCGTGTGATCGTTATCGCAGCCATAGTGGCTATGTTCTGGTTTACCCGCACACGGGCTGCCATGCAAAATACTATACTGTTGTCGATCATATTCATCCTGATCGGTTACTCCTCCTTCGTGATGCTGATCATCCGATCCAATGCGGCAACACCCATCAACGAGAACAGTCCGAAGGATGCCATTAGCCTGCTTTCATACCTCAACCGGGAGCAATACGGTGACTGGCCCAAGGTTTACGGACAATATTATAATGCTGAGGTGATCGACCGTGAAGACGGAAATCCCGTTTATCGACGCGACAACAAGGCCGGTAAATATGTGGTCATCGACGAAAAGAAATCCACCATCCCGGTCTATGATCCAAAGCACATGACGATCTTCCCAAGGATGTGGAACAATACCGAGCAGCGATATATCAACGACTATAAGAATTGGGCCGGTATCACCAATGATCCTGATAACAAACAAATCCCAACCTTCGGGCAAAACCTGAGATATTTCTTCCGTTACCAGCTCGGACATATGTACTGGCGCTATCTCATGTGGAACTTTGCCGGCCGACAGAATGACTTGCAAGGAGGCTATGGCGACCTTATCAATGGAAACTGGATCAGTGGGATCACTTTCCTTGATGAAGCACGGCTGGGTCCACAAACTGATCTGCCCGACAATTTCAACAATAATGGCCGTAATAAGTTTTACTTCCTTCCATTCATATTAGGAGTTGCAGGCCTTATTTTCCATTTCCGACGCCGCTCAAGGGATGCCTGGGTGGTTACCCTACTAATCTTCATGACCGGCCTGGCCATTACCATTTACCTTAACCAGCATTCTCCCCAACCCCGGGAAAGAGATTATGCGTATGCTGCATCCTTTTACGCTTTTGCTATCTGGATCGGACTTGGTGTGCTTGCTCTATACGAGTTGCTCAAGAAATATGTTGACCTGAAAGCGGCTGCCATTGGCTCAACGGTAGTGTGTATGATCGTACCCATTATCATGGCGGCCGAAGGATGGGATGACCATGACCGTTCAGGACGTTATACAGCCCTGATCATGGCGAAAAATTATCTCAACTCCTGCGCACCCAATGCAGTGCTGTTTACCAACGGGGATAATGATACATTCCCCCTATGGTACGCCCAGGAGGTTGAAGGTATTCGTACTGATGTACGGGTGTGCAACCTCAGTCTGCTTAATGGCGACTGGTACGTTGACCAGATGGTGCGAAAAGCCTACGACTCAGAACCCATGCACATCAGCCTCAGCCAGGATCAGTACAGGCAAGGCACACGGGATGTGATATACCTTATCGAGAATGACCAGATCAAAGATTTCGTAGATGTGAAAGCCCTGTTTGACATCATCCAGCAGGATGAAAGCAAACTGCAATTTACACGTGAAGGCGTGAGCATCGATTACTTCCCCACCAAAAAGTTTATGCTCACCGCTGATTCTGCTGATGTTGTTGCAGGTGGTACAGTTCGGCCAGAATTGGCTGAGCAGATTGTTCCCATCACCTGGACCATGAACCGTTGGGGTATTCAACGCAACAATGTGATCATGATGGACTTCCTGGCCCACAATGAATGGAAACGACCGGTATATTTTGCCACAACCACAGGCAATGATGCTTATATAGGATTGCAGGATTATTTCCAGATTGAAGGGATGGCATACCGCCTGGTTCCTATAAAAACACCTGGTGGCGGACAAGACATGGGCAGGATAGATACTGACATCTTATATGACAATCTTGTAAACAAATTCAGCAGTGGCATGGAGGATCCTGATATATATCTGAGTGAGGATAACCTCCGAATGTCAATGAGCCTGCGGAATATCTATGGACGCCTGGCACTTGAACTCATCAGGGAAGGCAAGAAAGATTCGGCTGTCATCGTCTGCGACAAGGCCATGGAGCTGATCCCACCGGAAAGCATACCATATAATTACTTTGTACTCGATATTGCTGACGCTTATCTACAAGCAGGTGAGACTGAAAAAGGGCTGACAATCCTGGAAGGGATGTATGATGTGACACAGCAAAACCTGGAGTATTTCTTCCGATTTGAAGGCAAGAAGGCAATGATGGTAGACGATATGCGGAAGCATTACCTTTCCATGGCACATGAGATCAAGGAAGTAAGCAAAAGAAATATGCAAACAGAGATGTCGGGCAAAGCTGAACAATTGTTCAACGACTATTACGACATTTACGTCAGACAGCTGGGATACTAGAACAGACTGTGCTATTTAATACTCCATACTGGCTCCGCCTGCTGGGCGGTAAAGGGCTTACATGGGAAATGCCCTCCTTGGATAAATGTCTTTATCTTACCTTCGATGACGGGCCCAGGCCCGATACAACAGCGATTATCCTGGATATGCTGAAGCAGTATGATGCGAAGGCCACTTTCTTCTGTGTGGGGGAAAATGTCGTGAACTACCCAGATAGCTATCAAAAGATCCTCGACGAAGGCCATGCGGTGGGAAATCATGCATATAATCATCTCAAGGGGTGGGAAACAGAAACTAAAAAATATGTGAATAACGTAATAAAGTGTGGCGAGGTGGTAAATAGTGCCCTCTTCCGCCCACCTTACGGCAAAATGAAGCGTTCACAACAAAAAGCTTTACGCACAGATTATAACATCATCATGTGGACTGTGCTGAGCCGCGATTATGACACCTCTATAGATCAAGAAACCTGTCTTGAAAAAACCCGGAAATTCACCCGGCAGGGAGCGATCATCGTTTTTCATGACCATGAAAAGACTATTGAGAAGCTAAAATACGTTTTACCGAAGTATTTAGAGTGGGCCGTTAAGGAAGGATATACATTTCGGGCGATGGGCGACGGGCTATAGGCAGTGGACAATTAATAATTATATTTGTAATATGATCCGACGAGCTTTCTACCTGATTATTCTTGGCGTGCTGGCTTTGTTGCTGGCCGACTGTGCCAACATGAGAGCTCCGGGTGGCGGACCACAGGATATTTATCCCCCGCAGGTGCTGGAATCGGATCCTCCGAATTATACTACCCATTTCAATGCAACCAAAATCACCTTGAAGTTTAACGAGTTTGTGACCGTGTCGGATGTAATAACCGAAGTCTTTATTTCTCCTCCCTTGCAAAACACCCCGGAAATGAAAACCCGGGGAAAGTCTGTGATCATCACTTTTGAAGAAGAATTGCAAGACAGTACAACCTACTCCATCTTTTTCGGAAAGTCGATAAAAGACCTTACGGAGGGAAACTCTATGGAGAATTATAACTATGTCTTTTCGACAGGCGACAGGATAGATTCCCTGTCCGTCATCGGCGAAGTGATCAATGCCTACGACCTCACGCCTCGTGAGGATGTGCTGGTCATGTTATACGAAGATGATAACGACACCATCCCTTTCGACAGCCTTCCTTTCCTGGTGAAGCCCTCATATCTCACGCGGACCAATACGGCAGGTTTTTTTGTGATCAATAACCTTCGTGGAGGGGAATACATGATGTTCTCGATCGCCGATGCAAACCTCACTGCCACTTATGACCAGGCAGATGAAGATATTGCATTTCTTGACAGCCTGATCATGCCGATATATATGGTCCGGGAGGAATTGGATTCATCCTACCTGGATTCCCTGGCCATGCTGCCTGAAGACAGCCTTGTTGACATTGAGATGCAGGAGCAGATGGAACTGTTGTATGAGATCGGTGAAGAGCTGGTGGAGGAGCTGCCTGATGACACTTTGCTGATGGTGAGTGAGCTGATAATTGCAGATACCCTGCCTGATGAAGAGGTGGAAGAAGGATCTTATTCCCTGTTTATGTTTCATGAAATCCCGGATACTATACAACGGCTCCTGGAAGTCATCAAACCCAAGGAGCGAATTTTACGTTTCGTTTTTCGCTATCCTGCTGAAAATGTGGAGATTACTCCACTTACCCCTGTCCCCGACAATTGGATGGTAAAAGAGTGGAACAAAGGTCTCGACACGCTTCGATATTATATCCTGAGCGAGAACATGGATACCATCAGCCTGAAGATTAGTGAAGATACAACTGTATATGATACGGTTTCATATTCCCTTATCGAAGCGGAAATCCCTCAGCGGAGAAGGGATCGGGAAAAGGAGCAAATATTAAATATTTTCACAAACATTAAAAACCCATTCCCTCATTATGAGCAGTTGGAACTTAAGAGTGGGTACCCTTTCACAGAGGTTGACTTCAGCAATTTCTTGCTAATTGAAGGTGAAGACACCCTTCTTCCAAATATGGAAATTTTTGATGTAGCTGGCCGTATGATCCGGCTTGACCATCCCTTGAAGGAAGGCACATTTTATACCCTGCTCTATCCCGATTCCGTGCTGACTGACTTGCTGGGCAGGAGTAACGACAGCACCGAATTCAACTTCAAAACCAACAGCTATGAAGACTATGGCTTATATGAGCTGCATGCAGTCAATGCTTCTGCATATGATCAGCTCGTGATCCAACTCTTGAGTGAATCCGAGAAATTGGTCAGGGAAGAAATTGTTGTTGATGAGGGCTCCATCAAATGGGATCTTCTTAAACCCGGGAAATATATCATCAAAGCCTTCGCCGATATCAACCATAATGGCAGGTGGGACACTGGAGATTTTCTCGAAAAACGACAGCCCGAACCCGTGGTATATTTTTCAGCTATTATTGAAGTCAGGGCCGGATGGAGTTTTGAAGAAGATTGGGTCGTAATATTCGAATGATTTAATTGAAAGAATTTACATATTTATTTGCCTACAATGTTAATTTGTTTTAGTTTTGCCACAAATTAATCTTAAATGGAAAAAGTTGTGCTGGAAGTTAACAAGTTAGAGATGGCAGCAAGTAAGCTGAGAGCTATTGCGCATCCCATGAGAATTGCGATCATTGAATTGCTGAACGACAAACCAAAAATGAGTGTGACCGAAATTTACAGGAAGCTGAACATTGAGCAAGCTTCTGCTTCGCATCACCTAAATATCCTGAAGAATAAAGGCGTTCTGGTATCAAAAAGAGACGGAAAAAAGATCTTTTATTCGCTGAAAAGTAGATCCCTGAAAGAGATCGTTGATTGCATCAACAGATGTAACGCTGAATAAGCTCTTTCATCAGGTACCGGATAGCAAATTCCGAATACCGAAAATTAAAAACCGGATCATTGCGCCCAAGGGCCGACAATGATCCGGTTTTTTTAGTTATGCAATGGGCGATAGGCATATAATCGCATTACCTAACGCCCATAACCCAATGCCCAATGCCTACTTTACCAGTGGAATAAACTCAAACTTCTTCCCGTCAAACAAACCTTTATCGCTCAGTTTAATATCAGGAATGACAAGCAGTGCCATAAATGAGAGGGTCATATAGGGTGCTCTGAGGGATGATCCCAGGGCTTTAGCCATTTTATCAAGCTTATCATAGGCTGCAGCAATTTCAAATCCATCCTTGTTCGACATGAGTCCGGCAACAGGAAGGGGAAGGACCTCCTCGGTATCACCGTCAACGAGGGAAATTCCACCTTTCTGTTTCACAAGCAGGTTGATTGCCCGACATATGTCCTTATCATTGGTTCCAACAGCGATCAGGTTATGACTGTCATGGGCCACTGTTGATGCAATAGCCCCACGCTGAAATCCGAAATGGTTGATAAATGCAACTGCAGGCCTTACTTTCTCATAGCGATTACAAACAACCAGCTTCAGGATATCTCTTCCTGTATCGCAGGCTACCATTCCATCTTCATCCAAAACTCTTTTATTGATCTCCTCTGTCACCAGTTGTCCATCAAGGGCACGGATCACAGAAAGATGCTTTCCTGTTGCAGGGACTTTAATATCGGCAGTTGTAATACTTCCAGCATTAAAATTATTGATGACTTTCTCTTTGACAGATTTTATGAGTGTCTTACCGTTTTCAGCCACTTTTATCCCGTCAATAAATGTTTCCAGCACATTGAATTTCTTCAGGCTGTCGACCACGATAAAATCAGCAGGGTCATTCTCCTGAAGCAATCCTACATCCAGTTTGTAATGCCGGACAGGGTGCAGTGTGCAGGCCCGCAAAACCGTCATGGGATCATATCCTGTTTGAACTGCACGTATCACATGGTCGTTAATATGGGTTTTGGCCAGGTCGTTGGGATGTCGGTCGTCGCTGCAAAACATCACCCGTTCAGGATATTTGTCCATGATCAGGATAAGGTCGTCAAAATTTTTTGCAGCACTGCCTTCCCTAATCTGGACATACATGCCATTCACCGCTTTATCAAGTGCTTCCTCGAGGGTAAAACATTCATGATCGGTACTGATGCCTGCATGAATATATCGGGCGGCCTCATCCCCTTTAAGGCCGGGTGAATGACCATCAACTGGTTTATTATGCTTAACAGCCACAGCCAGTTTTGCTTTCACTTCCGGATCACCATTCAGTACACCCGGGAAGTTCATCATCTCCGACATATACTTCACCTCTTCCATACTCATGAGCTGATCTAACTCATCCGGTCCCAGCTCAGCTCCTGCAGTCTCAAAATGAGTGGCAGGAACGCATGAGGAAGCACCAAAATAAAATTTAAAAGGCACCTTTTTGCCATTAGCGATCATATACATCACCCCTTCAATTCCCATCACATTGGCAATCTCATGCGGGTCAGAAACTGTGGCTACCGTACCATGGGTCACTGCCAATCTTGCAAATTCGCTTGGAATGAGCATGGAGCTTTCGATATGGATGTGTGCATCAATGAATCCGGGAAGTATATAGTTCTTCTCATCGGTTTCGCCTTCGGTGACACTCTCGATCTTTCCTTCTTTTACAACAACTGTTCCCGGAAAGATACGTTTGTTGATGATATCGACAATTTGCCCCGAACGGGTAAATGATGCTTGAGCTTTCATATCGCTAAGATAATGATTATATAATCGTAAGATATTAAGCCAGATGGTCATTTCGACCTAAGGGAGAAATCCGTTAGGACCTTTCTATACCACAGATTTCTCGTTGCACTCGAAATGACCCTTGGAAAATATAATATATTTATCTATTGCCTACGGCTTGCAATCAGTATCTCAAGTAATTTGATGCCGGCATCGGAAATCACCGTTCCAGGTCCGAAGATGGCAACTGTCCTGCTTTGTAAAGGAAATCATAATCCTGAGGAGGGATCACGCCTCCAACAATCACCATGATATCTTCCCTGCCATGTTCTTTCAGTTCCTCGATAAGCTGAGGAACCAGTGTTTTATGTCCGGCAGCCAGGCTGGATACCCCGACGATATGGACATCATTCTCTACGGCTTGCCTGGCGGTTTCTGCCGGGGTCTGGAACAAAGGGCCAACATCCACATCAAAGCCAATATCGGCAAATCCGGTTGCAACAACTTTCTCGCCCCGGTCGTGGCCGTCCTGGCCCATCTTGGCTATCATGATCCTGGGCCGGCGACCTTCCAGTTCTGCGAAACTGTCGGCCAGTTCACAGGCTTTCTGGAAGCTTCATCGCCACTGCGATTCAGAAGAATAGACTCCGGAAATAGAACGGATCACAGCTTTATATCTGCCAAAAACCTTTTCGCATGCATAGGATATTTCTCCCAGGCTTGCTCGCTTTGTGCGGCATCCACAGCCAGCTCAAGCAGATTGCCTTCACCTGTTTCACAGGCTTTCGTGATGGCATCCAGGGAGCCTGTGACTTCTGCCTGATTTCTGTTATCCTTAAGTTTTTCAGTCGGATGATCTGTGAATCTCGCACAGCGGTATTGTCCACTTCCAGAGTTTCTATCGGATCTTCCTTTTCCAGGCGGTATTTGTTAACACCTACAATGGTATCTTTATGCGAATCGATGCGTGCCTGCTTACGTGCAGATGCTTCTTCAATTCGCATTTTAGGAATGCCGGTCTCAATGGCCTTGGCCATGCCACCTAGCTTTTCAATTTCCTCGATCTGCTCCCAGGCCCGGGCAGCGATCTCATGAGTCAGGTATTCCACATAATAGGACCCGGCCCAGGGATCAACACTCCTGGTGATGTTCGTCTCTTCCTGAATATAGATCTGTGTGTTGCGGGCAATCCTTGCAGAAAAATCAGTTGGCAGGGCAATGGCTTCATCCAGGGCATTGGTATGCAGTGATTGTGTATGTCCCAGAACTGCACCCATAGCCTCCACACAGGTACGGGCCACATTATTGAACGGATCCTGCTCTGTAAGGCTCCAGCCGGAGGTCTGGCAATGCGTACGTAAGGCCATCGACTTTGGATTTTGGGATTAAACTGCTTCACGATCTTCGCCCATAGCATCCTTGCCGCACGCATCTTGGCGATCTCCATAAAATGATTCATGCCTATCCCCCAGAAAAAAGATATCCGCGGGGCAAAAGTATCGATATCCATGCCCGCATTGATACCCGTACGCAGATATTCCAGCCCGTCGGCCAGGGTATATGCCAGTTCAATATCGGCCGTGGCGCCTGCTTCCTGCATATGATAACCGCTGATGCTGATAGAGTTGAACTTTGGCATATTCTTCGAAGTATACTCAAAAATATCGGCAATGATCCGCATGGAAGGCAGGGGTGGATAAATGTATGTATTCCTCACCATGAATTCCTTGAGGATATCATTCTGTATGGTCCCGGTAAGCTGCTCAAGCTTCGCCCCTGCTCCAGGCCGGCAACAATATAAAATGCCATGACCGGCAATACTGCTCCATTCATGGTCATGGATACCGACATCTTATCGAGCGGGATCTGGTCGAAGAGGATCTCCATATCGAGGATGGAATCGACGGCTACGCCTGCTTTACCAACATCACCCTCAACCCGTTCATGATCGGAATCATAGCCACGATGCGTTGCAAGGTCGAATGCAATCGAAAGGCCTTTTTGTCCGGAAGCCAGGTTGCGGCGGTAAAAAGCATTGGATTCTTCTGCTGTGGAGAAGCCTGCATATTGCCTGATGGTCCATGGACGCATCACGTACATGGTGGAATATGGTCCTCGAAGGAATGGTGGCAAACCGGCAGCATATTGCAAATGTTCCATCCCCTGCAGGTCAGCAACCGTATATACCGGCTTCACATTGATCTTTTCCGGTGTTGCCCAATCCCTTTCAATGTGGTTTCTATGTTCCCACGATTGAATGTCGGTATTTTCCTTGATGGTCTTTTTTATATTGACTTGACTGAAATTTGGTTTCATGTCCTTCTCTTCAATGGTTGATATTATATACCCAATTCTTTTTGTATCTGTTGCAAGATCTCAAGCACATCAGATCGAATGTGGATAAAGTATTTCATTCCTGCCTTTTTGAGATCTTCAATGATTTCCTTCGGGTAGCCTGCCAGCACAACAATGGCTTTACCTTTTAATTGTTTAATGATCTCAGGGGCCATGCTTGCATATTCATCATCAGAACTGCAAAGCACAACGACTCCGGCATTACTTTCAATAGCAGCCTTAACTCCTTCTTCGATGGTTTTGAAGCCAAGGTTATTGATAAGTTCAAATCCGGCAACACCAAAGAAATTACTGGCAAATTGTGCCCTGGCAAGACGCATGGTGAGCTTACCATAAGTAAACATGAATACTGACGGACGCTGATGCTCACGTGTGTAATCATCTGTTTTCTTGCGCAATAGCTCAAATTCCTGTGATCCCCGGAAAGGTTTCAGTGTCTCCACAAAGGCATCTTTTTCTGTGAAATCAGAGGCTTTAAATACCTCTGCCGGAATATATGTCTGGATCTTTTCAGTGAAATTCGGATATTGGTTAGTGCCGAGCAGGCTTATTTTTCGTGTTGCGATAGCCTGGCTCATGGCTTCAGCATTATTCCTGATACTATTCTGGATAAAACCTGATTTTACAGATTCGATATATCCACCTTTCTCCTCAATCTCGAGGAAGATTTTCCAGGCTTCATCCACCAGTGAAGCTGTCAGGTTTTCGATAAAATAGGATCCTGCTGCCGGGTCGGCCACCCTGTCAAGATAAACCTCCTCTTTTAACAACAGTTGTTGGTTGCGTGCAATGCGTTCGCTGAATTCGTCCGGTTTGGCATAGGCCGCATCGAAAGGCCTCACCAAATGAGAATCAACTCCTGCTATAGCAGCTGACATCGACTCGGTGGTGGTTCGCAGCATATTTACATACGGATCATAAACAGTGATGTTCCAGCTGGCTGTTTCAGTATGAATATTTATGCGTGTGACCTCATCACTGCTGGGGCCATAAGCTTTCACAATATTTGCCCAGAGTTGCCTGGCAGCCCTGATCTTGGCCATCTCCATGAAGTAATCAGAACCTATAGAGAAATTAAAGCGCATGCCCGGAGCAACTTTATCTACTGACAATCCGCGATCGGTGAGTTGTGTGATGTACTCTGCTCCTGCAGCCAGGCTGAAAGCCAGTTCCTGCACAATTGATGATCCGGCATGGTGAAAATTCCTGCCATTGACTGTGATCACGTTGAAATGAGGAAGGTTGGCAGTGAGGTTGATCATCCTACGGCAACATTCAAAGTCTTCATCGAACGAATCATAATAGTTGCCTTTTATCACCAACCGGCCCAGGGGATCAAAATTCACAGAACCATGTACCTTCTGGAAATCACGGTTATATTGCTGGACCAGCTCAAGAAAAATACCGGCAATATTTTCTGCCTGTTTGCCGCATACAAAGTTCAGTTCGACGATCTCTGCAAAGATATTCCGGCACAGGCCATCGAGATCCTCCTTGCTGTAGTTTTTGTTATCATCGAGGACAAAGCCCAATGAGTTGATTCCCTTCATGAGGATCTCCAAAGCCTTTTTATTGGCTTCATCGATCTTGTTCACCCTGATATTCTGGCGGATGAACCAGTCATTGTTTTTCAGCTTGCCTCCCCTGACAAAGGGAAAGTCTCCCGGACGGCATGCGATGGCATCAATCCCCTCCAGGTCTTCTTCACGGTAATAAGGCTTTGCATTAAATCCCTGCCCTGTTTTCCAAATAAGCTTTTTGGCGTAATCGGCACCTTTCAAATCCTTTTCGATCATAGCCTCCCAATCGGCGGTACTTACCGGGGGAAATTCGCTGAATAGCTTTTTCTTTTGTTCACTCATTTTCCTGGCTTAATCATTATGTTTCAATCGAATAGCTTCGATGAACTACAAAATTACGATAATTCTGCCATTCGGGAGAATAGTTTTGAGTGTTGAGTGTTGAGTTTTGGAGGGATATTTGAATTTCGATTTTCGATTCTCGTTCTTCGTTTCTCATATGATTCCTTACATTTGTATACAATGAAGACCGCTCTACTCACAGCACTATTAATTGTATCAATCCTAACATCTGCATTTGCACAGGAAAAAGAGAAATCTGCCGATTGGTTGCCATTGGTTCATTACTTCGACCCATTGATCCTTGATCCTGTCGAATGTCAGTCGTATGGATCTTTGTACGCCTATTGGGAAGAATCTACCTTACAGGATATTATTTATTCTCCTCTTGCCCTTGGCTTTCAATTGCCCGTGGTTAACTGGGACAAAGGGGATTATGGTTTTGAGCTTGGTTTTATGGCCACCATTTTTTTTCAGTTTGAATTTGTACAGCCCTCAACTCTATTCATGGTGAACCTCATCAACACCGATTTCAAGGTAGGGATCCCGTTTATATTTTGGAAGAAACGTTTTTCGTTACGTACTGCTCTTTACCATGTGTCTTCTCACTTTTCGGAGGAGTATATCTTCCGTAATGGGCTCACCTCCTTTGGGGAAAACAAAAACACTTATGATGCGGTAGATATCCATGCATCCTGGCAGTTTGATATGATGCGTTATTACGGTGGCCTAGGCATGGCCTTCAATTCTCCTTATGACCGCGGGGTGTGGAAGTTTCAGGGTGGCCTTTTGTTCCGCCATCCGGTGAGAACAGGATCTAAGTTTAATTATATTGCAGGGTTGGATCTCCAGGTACAGCAGGAAACCGACTGGGGTCTGAATGCACAACTTGGTGCCGGCATCGAAATCGCCTATCGCTCCTCACGTACTTTCCAGGTTATGCTACAATACTTTAATGGCTATATGCCATATTCCCAATACACACAACTCAAGGTGCAGTATTTAGGTGCGACACTCGTCGGACACCCGTTTTAAAGTGAATAGTTCCTGGTGCCTAGTGCCTATCTAAATTGAATTATTTATTCAATTTAAAAAATGTAAACTACACTTTGGCACTAGGAACTAATTTAGTATTTCACAATTTTCCTCTGCATTCGCATGGCTTCATTTGAAAACACGATCAAATAAATTCCCTTGGGAAAACCGGAAACGTCAATTTTGTGTTTAGGAGAGTTTTTTTGTTCATCCCACACTATTTTCCCTTCGATGGAATATAGTTGAATAGTTCCATTGCTGGCAGATTCAATTGTAATTACAGATGTTGCCGGGTTAGGATATGCAGTCAATTTTGCCTGCTTCTCCTCTTCTTCTTTCACAGTGATTGGGAAGCTTTGTACCATGGCAGTCCATCCTCCAGCAGTTGTATTATGATCAGATCGAAATCGGATGCTCATCACATCTAAAAACGAATATATATCTAGCGGAAGATCATTCCCGGTATACCCGCCCAACAATTCACCTCCGGGAAAATATCCCTGGTACACCCATAAAGAGTCGTAGCCTGTTTCCAGGTTAAACTCAGTAAATTGAATTAGTACCGCCTCGTTCGCCATTCCATGGATGGTTATAGTATAATCCTCTCCATTATAATAGTTCCATGAAGGTCCGCCACTGTCATAAAGGGTGTCGAAGAGGGTAATTTGTATACCCTGGGCAAAGTTTTGGTTGATGGTTTCCCAAAGATCAGTATAACCATTGTCGTAGCCCAGGGCCCAGATGCCGATACCAGCTAACCCCCGCTGGTTTACGATCTTATATCTACGCCCAAGAGAATATGTATTATTCACAAAACACTGGTACCATCCATTATCATTATATGCAAAATATGGGCTAAAGGAATTGGGTTCCCAACGCTTGTTTTCCGTTGAGTAGTTCCCTGATGAATTGTTCCTGATCTTGGCCCAGGTATATGCATCACCATATCCAGTCACAGCTGATGGGGCCGTACCAGATGCAGTGGGCCATTCCCGGGCATAGTAGGGAACACCGATGAGCATGCGGTCGAGGGGCATCCCTTCCGACTGATAATATGAAATTGTTCGCGACACATTATGATCATATCCTGATGTCATGCTGTAGTGAGGGTCCACCGGGCCTGCCGTGCTACTGCCATTCCAATAGTAGTCGTAGCCCATGATCATGTATAGGTCGATATACTCGTTCAGCAAGCCAACATCAAAGATCCCCCCCCAGTCAACGGCAGGCATGGCAATGCTGATCATTCCTTCCGGAAGGCTGTCGTTAAAGGCAGCTGCAAACTCCCCAACATAATTTACCATATTCTCTCCCTGTGATGAGGGCACGGCCTCAAAATCGAAACTCACTCCTTGTGCGCCTCTTTCTTTCACTAATTGAATCAGGGTGTGCGTCAGGTTTTGCCGTGAATCCGGATTATTGAAAAAAGTACTGTGTCCGGAAAAAAGTGTCACACAAAGGTGAACGCGTGCGCCGTTTACAAAGGCCGAATCAATGGCAGGGGATGTAAGCCAGTCGTGGATGGTCGATGGCCCGCCTGTTGCCGGGTCCACCTCATAGGAAAAATAGCTCAGGTCGCTGAGCAGCTCCCACTGATAGTTCAGGTAGTTTGAGCCTCCCCAGTAAGGGTGATAACCGAAAACAATCTTTTCAAGATCACCAGCTTTTATATCGCCGTCTGAATAAATGAAACCGTTTATCTCATCGTATTCACTTTGAGACTTTAACCCAAGCTCAGCATATTTTTGCGCCTCTTCCATATGGATGGAAGTCTGTGAATTCATCCCTTCACAAAATGCCAGAATACAAATAAATACAAGGATATACCTTAGCATAGGTTCGTATTTCAACTATCAGATATCAGCTATCAAATATCAGATATCTTCTGCTCGCTATTCAATAATGGTCATTTCTTCAACCAGATGGCCGGCACCAGCAAACTTATCTATGATAAACAGGCAATAGCGGATATCGATGGAGATATTGCGGCACATTTCCGGGTCATAAACTATATCGCTCATGGTTCCTTCCCAGCAACGATCAAAGTTAATGCCCAGCAGCTCCCCATTATCATTGAGCAGCGGACTGCCCGAATTTCCGCCGGAGGTATGGTTGGTAGCTATAAAGCATACATGCATGCTCCCGTCTTTGTCGGCATAACGGCCATAGTCTTTGTTGTTGTAAAGTTCTTTCAGACGGTCTTCAACCACATAGTCGTAGATATTGGGGTCTTCCTTTTCCATGATCCCCTCAAGGGTGGTAAAGTGCTTGTATGTGACAGCATCCCTTGGCTGAAAGCCCTTGACCTTGCCATAGGTTACCCGTAGGGTGAAATTGGCATCCGGATAAAATCGCTTTTCTGGCTGAAACTCCATCTGTCCTTTCATATAAAGCCTTTGCAGGCTATCTCCTTCAGCATAGTATTTCATCACAAGCGGTCGGATCTCCTTATTATACTTTTCTGAAAAGGCCGTAGCAAGGCTATAGGCAGGATCTTTGATGATGTCTTTGTACTTTTTCTTCTTGAATTTATCGAGAAAAGCAATCACTGATGCTTCTGAAGCCAGAAAAGAATTGTTGTATACATAGTCGGCATACGCAGCAATATCACCCTTAAATTTCTTTTGGATAATGTCTAGTTCTTCCGGCATAAAATCGGGATTACCCATATCAAGGTATGCAGTGATCATGGCAATGAAAGTCTTCTTGTCTAGTGGTTGATGGTAATTCTTGAAATTTCGGCTTGCCGAAATCTTCAGGCTTTCAACGATCTTAGCAATCTCCTCATCTGTACTTTCTTTATCCTCACATTTTTTTACCAATCCGGCATAGCTTCTGGCAAAGCGCAGGATCTCAATTCCAAAAGCAGATTCTGACAAGAGCACCAACTCTCTTTCTATGGTCGACAGCTTACTGTAGATCTCCTCAAAAGCATCGATGATGCCTCCATATTGATCTTTCCTTTCTGGATCAGCATTGGCCCATTCAATAAAGGTTTCTTCATTTGCTTCTTTTGTAGCAATGACAGCTGTACGCTCAATTCCTTTGTTTTCACCGATCCATTTTTTCCATCCATTGGCGATACCTGCAGCTTTTGCTGAATATTGAAGCCTAACCAGGTCATCCTGATTGATATAGTTGTCGATAATATCGAGGCGTTGACCTCGCAAATCAATGCGAATAGGATTGACTACCTCTGAAATATGTTCTACCCTGCATGCAGGAATATATTGTTGCGTTGATCCCGGATAACCGAAAACGAAGGTAAAATCATCTTCTTCAACCCCCTGAATATTAATTGGGAAATGAAATTTTGGTGTATACGGAACATTATTTTCAGAATATTTTGCCGGTTGATTATTGGAATCGGCATAGATCCTGAATACAGAGAAGTCGCCGGTATGCCGTGGCCACATCCAGTTGTCAGTATCTCCACCAAATTTCCCGATGTTAGACGGAGGGGCTCCTACCAGGCGCACATCTTCGTAAGTTTCGGTAATGAACAGATAAAACTCATTGCCTTGATAAAAGGGTTTTATCCTTGCCTTGTAATGGGTATCTTTTATGGCCTCGTCCTCGATGGCTTTGGCATTTTCCTTAAGTTTTTCACCTCTGGCAGCTTCACTCATATCAGAAGTAATCCCTTCAAGCATCTTTTCACTCACATCTTCCATGCGTACCAGGAAGGTGACGGTAAGCCCTGGATTGGACAACTCCTCTTCCCTGCTCATAGCCCAAAAGCCATCGGTGAGGTAGTCGTTCTCAAGAGAGCTGTGTCTTTGTATACGACCATAACCGCAATGGTGGTTGGTAAGCAACAGGCCCTGATCAGAAACGATCTCAGCTGTACAACCTCCACCGAATATTACGATGCCATCCTTCATCGAACTGTGATTAATACTATAAATGTCATCGGCTGTTAGCTTAAAGCCCATATCCTGCATTTCCTTTTCATTGAGTTGCTCAAGCAAGATTGGGATCCACATGCCCTCATCGGCCCGGGAAAGAAAGATGCTAAAAATGAGTGTTAGGGATAGGATAAGATGTTTCATATTAAAATAGTTTTGGATGTTGGGTGTTGGGTGTTGGGTGTTGAATTATTTTCGTTCTTCGATTTTCGATTTTCGTTCTTCGATCTTCATTGCACTGCAATACAAGAAATCTCGACATCAACCCCCATCGGCAGGCCCTTAACAGCCATGGCTTCCCTGGCTGGAGGATCGATCTCAAAATACATCCCGTAAACTTTGTTCACCTCCTGGTAGATGTCCATACCAGACATGAATATTGAGCATTTGACGATATGGCTGAAGTCCATATTTTCTTCTTTCAGAATGGCGCGGATATTCTCCATTACCCTTTTGGTTTGCGCTGCTACCCCTCCTTCTATAATTTTTCCTGTGTATGGATCAATGCCAATCTGTCCTGATACATACAGCGTATTCCCAGCCATGATGGCCTGACTGTATGGTGCAATGGGTTTGGGTGCGTCTGAAATATTGACTGATTTCTTCATCGTAAAAACTTCGTTATCATAGGAAAGAAGCAAATTTAAGGATTTTTATTACATTTATTGGTCAAATCAAAACCAATAGATCATGACTTTAATCCTGAATAGAAATGAAGTAGCAGAGGTCCTCAATATGAAAGACAGCATAGCCATGGTAGAAGCTGCTTTTGCAGAGCTGGCTAATGGCTCTGCCGATATGCCCATGCGATCAAACATTAAACCGCCTGGCGGGATTTCCCTGTATATGCCTGCTTATCTCAAAGAAATGAAAGCACTGGCATGTAAGGTGGTCACCGTTTACAAAGACAACCCTGTCAAATATAATCTTCCAACAACTATTGGGAAGGTCTTGCTGCAGGATCCGGGCAGCGGTGATGTTATATGTATTATGGACGGTGGATATCTTACTGCAATGCGTACCGGCGCCGCCAGTGGGGTGGCTACAAAATTCCTTGCCCGTGATGAAAAAGGGATGACTGTCAGTATTTTTGGGACCGGTGTTCAGGCACAGATGCAGCTCTGGGCAGTATGTGAAGTGCGTGATATTAAGAAGGCCTGGGCTTACGACATAAACCCGGAAGCTGCGCAAAATTTCGCCAAGCTGATGAATGAAAAGCTTGGCATTGAGATCGTCATCGCTGAAAACCCTGATGATCTTTTACAAGCCGACATTCTGTGTGCTGCAACCTCTTCCCCAACACCAATTTTTGATGGAGCAAAGGTAAGGGCAGGAACACATATCAATGGGATTGGCAGCCACACCCCAAATGCCCGTGAACTGGATACAGAGATCATCAAGCGTTCGAAGTTTATCGGTGATTCAAGGGAGGCATGCTTCAACGAAGCCGGTGACATCATCATTCCCCTGGAAGCTGGTGAGATTGAAGAAACGCATTTTTATGCAGAGATCGGGGAGGTGGTTACGGGAAAAATGAAGGGCCGCGAATCAGACGATGAGATCACCATTTTTAAATCCAATGGGCTTGCCGTACAGGATGCCGCAACGGCAAAGTTGGTTTACGATAAAGCGAAAGAAATGCTTATTGGGACAGAGGTTGAAATTTAGTACGCAATAGACAGTTAGCGGAATTACCTAATCCAAGATTAACTCAACACTCAAAACTCAACACTCAAAACTTCTAAAAGTCTCTGAAATCTCTTTTTCTTTGAAGCTTAAGATCCTGCAGCATATCAGCTTTTACATTGAGGGCAAAGTTCCATGACTGCCGGCCACCAATGGGTATCCAGTTGAAACGCATCTCGAAGCAATGAAGGTCGCGGTAAATATTGATGGAAGTATAGGAAAGATCTGCTGCCTCGAAATCCCAGCCAGTCCTGAACCCGATCTTCCATTTGGGTGTAATGTTAAAGTCGCCACTCACCCCTAAGGTCTGCACAAGATTTTCCTGCTTTTCTTTATTCACCTGATCAGTGTATTTCAGGGTAGTAGCATATCTGAAGTTATAAGTGATATTCAGGCTCCACTTGATATCCCAGTCGATATAATCATCATAATTATTTTCGATACTTTCAAGCTCCTCCGACAGTTGAAAATCCTCTGCTCTATCTTCAACTTCTTCCCTCCTTGTTTTTGTACTGCCGTCTTTTTTCTTGAAAAATTCAGGATTTAACCTCAGGTTGGCACTGAACTCCCAGGTTGTCTGGTCGAGCCTCAATAAACGTCGGTTAACACTCCATTCAGTCTGGTGCAGATTATGATTCCCTGCCGAATCAAGGATATAGGGATCCCAGCTGCTCGAGTACCTGATGTCGAATCCCTTAAAGAGGGTTGTTCTTCCACTCATCCTGAGCTTTGCCCAATTGAGGGAGTCTTTTGCCATATCATAAGAGGTTGATATGGTAAAATCATCAACGAGTTTGATCTTTTTAAACCCTGTAACTGTATCTTTTCTGGATCGCACTTTCATTTCCAGGTTATTACTCAGAGACAGGTTAATCCTCCCTGAATTTGTCCCGGGTGGTGAACCATAAATTCCATCTTCATAAATAGAATACTTCACATCCTCTTCCAGGTTTGGATCATAATATGATTTATAGTACCCCAATGAAGGATCGCCCCAGTCAGGTGTATATGTAAACGACACTTTGGGTGTCACAACATGCCTGATGGCCTGTACCGGAAACTTCTTTCCGAACTGAAACATCCCATATATCTTTGTAGAAATAGAGGATGAAAAGTTTCCATCAATGGCGTTGCTGAAGCCGTCAATGGTATCCTTCTGTACATATCCAACAATGGTGTCGTTTCCCGAAAACAGTGTATCATCTACCCACCCTTTCCTGATAGTCCTGAAATACATCCTATCAGTTAAATTAATGGAGTTTGTCCATGTAAAGTATTTCAATAGCTTCACAGAACTGCTGATGGGTATGCTGTGCTTGATCCCGTTCTCCATCTTATCCCAGGTCTCAGGCTGGAAGAATAAAGAATCAGCAATAGTGACTGTATTCCTGAAATTGGCGGTATAGTTCATGCTGATATCTTCCCACCATTTCATTTTCCCTGAGCGGGTTTTTTTCCGGAAAGGATAAAAGCGGTTCACATTGAATGATATTTCCGGCAGGGTGATGGTCATCAGCTGGGTTTGCGTATTCTGGCTGTGATTGCCATTGAGTGTCAGGAAGTACTTCCCAGCAAAGCTGGTTTGATAGGCAACGCTCGATTGAAAGGTGTTGGAAAGATAATCCTGGGCTGTACTTGGATTATAATAATTTGATTTTTGGCTCCTGATATTTACATTCGCTGTAAAGGTGCTGTTGGGTCGTGCTTTCTTGTCTTGCTGGTGCATCCACCTGATTTGATAGTCCCTGTTGTATTGATAGTCCGGCTGCCCCTTATCTCCTTCTACATTTATTGCATAAAGAAACGAAAAGGCTCCATTATATTTATAGCGTTTTTTATACCTGGTGGATGGCTTAACGGCCCAGCTACCCCCGGTATATATGTCCCCAACAATTTTAAAGTCGATATAATCATTAATGGCCCAATAATATCCCCCATTCTCGAAATAAAAACCCCTTTTGGCCGACTCTCCCCACGTAGGAAGCAATATCCCTGAATGCTTTCCTTTCCTGATCGGGAAGAACCCAAAAGGAAGAAAGAGCGGTGTAGGAACATCTTCAATGACCAGGTAAGCAGGTCCCGTAACAATGCGTTTATCAGGAATGACTTTTGATTTAAAATACCTGAATTCAAAATCCCTGTTTTCGCAGGTAGGGCAGGTCGAATAGGAGCCGCCTTTAATGTGGGCTTCATTATTCGGCATTTTCTTGATCACCTCTCCCCTGATGGTCCCTTCGCCATCCTGTGTCATTACATTTCGGATCAATCCTTTCTTTGATATCATAATTATAGCGCATGGTTTCAGACCGGAACTCCGAATCACCCTGAATAAAAATTGGCTGTCCGCGCTCCTGGCCTGTCGAATCGGCAAGCCCGGAAGCAAAAACCTCGGTTTTATTGAAGTCCATCACCACATAATTGGCAGTCAGGTTTATATCGTCATAATTGATGTTGGCCTCCTGGTACATAAATACCTGTTGGTTTTTCATATCAAAGTACAGGGAATCCAGGGAGGAAAAATCAACCCGGTGTTTTAAGGCATTGGGGGAAATGCCAGTGGGTTTGTCAATAACATCTTGGGGGATGCTGTCACTATTGATCTCACCAGTATCAAGAGCCATGGTGTTTGGTTTCATGATCAATGTATCGGGAATAGTACTTACTTCTTTTTTCAAACTGTCAGGGATCTGCATTTGCAGCGGTTCAAGCTCTTGTGATGTTACAGTACAGGCATACAGAAGCAGGCCTGAAGTCAGGAAGCAATATATCAGCCGGTAAACTGTTAATAAGTTGGTGAACAAATCAAATTTGTTGACGATGAATTAAGTACTATTTTTGTAATAACAGCTATGTCAGTTTTTTGCCGTACAGCCTGTTAACTGTACGGTTTATAGTGTAAAACTAACTAAATTATTCCTTAGGTGAAACGTATCATAATTATTTTTGGTATAATCTGCATAGCACTCTTTCTGCCTCAGCAAGGGATGTCGCAGCAAAAGGTACGTAAGGTCGTAATTGATGCCGGTCATGGAGGAAAAGACCCCGGTGCCCTTGGTAAGTATTCTAAAGAAAAAGACATCGCTCTTGCTATAGCTTTGAAAACAGGTGAATACATTAAAAAGAACCTGCCGGATGTTGAGATAATCTACACAAGAAAAACGGATGTCTTTATTGAATTACATAAACGGGCCCAGATCGCCAATGACAAAGAAGCGGACCTATTCATCTCTATCCATTGCAATGCCAACAATTCATCAAAACCCTATGGTACTGAGACTTATGTTATGGGGCTTCATAAAAGCCAGGCAAACCTGGAAGTGGCCAAACTAGAGAATGCGGCCATACTGAAGGAAGAAGATTATTCAGATATGTACGATGGATTTGATCCAAGCCGCGATGAAGACTATATCACCCTGACGCTTTTTCAGAATGCTTATCAGGAAAGCAGCCTGATCCTGGCATCCAAGGTGCAAGATCAGTTCAGGGAAAGGGCCAAATTAAAAGACCGTGGTGTTTGGCAGGCCGGGTTCTGGGTGCTTTATAAAACAGCCATGCCGGGTATCCTGGTTGAAACCGGGTTTTTGTCAAATCCAAACGATGAAAAATACCTCCGTTCTGATGATGGGCAAATTTATATTGCCTCTGCTATTTACAGGGCATTTAAAGAATATAAATTAATGGTCGAGGATCCTGAGAATCGTGCAAAAATGGCCATTACGGATGATCAGGGGATGCCTTCCAGCAATACAGATATTCGTTACAGGGTGCAGTTTGCTTCTTCGTCGCGAGAAAAATCGCAAGAAAAGTTCAAAGATATTAAGGATTTTGGTGTGTATAAGCATAATGGCATGTTCAAATATACTTCCGGCAACCTCACGTCTTACGCTGAAGCTATACAGCTGCAAAATAAGTTGAGAACCCAAAAGAAATACCGCGATGCTTTCATTGTAGCCTTCAAGAATGAGGAGCGTATCGATGTGGATGAAGCCAGAAAGCTAAGTGGGCAATAGATGGATTTCACATAATTTGTGAAACCCTATAGAATATTTCAGAGAAAATATGTTAACTTTGTATAAACCCTTACATTTTGAAGTATAAAAGGGAAATAGTTATCGGATTGGTATTTATTGCAGCCCTGGCCTTATTCATCTGGGGTTTCAGCTATTTAAAAGGGTTTAACCTGTTTAAAGAGCAACGTGTCGTTTATGCAGTATACGAAAAGGTGAGCGGCCTCTCTAGAGCCAACCCGGTTTCAATCAATGGCCTGAAAGTCGGACAGGTATCTGACATTTATTTCGAGCCGGGCTTTTCAGGTAATATTATCGTTGAGATCACCATAGAAACACAAATTCCCATCCCAAAGAATTCCATTGCTCTGATATATAGCTCTGATCTGATGGGATCAAAAGCCATCGATCTGCGATTGGGTAATGATTCCCTGTTTATTATGAATGGTGACACGCTGAACACCAGGGTTGAGGCCAGCCTCAAAGAGGCCGTCAACCAGCAGATCCAACCACTGAAAGCCAAAGCAGAGGAACTGATCATGTCTATCGACACTGTGGTAACCGTGATCAAGCAGATATTCAATGAAAAAGCCAGGGAAAACCTGAGCAACAGCCTGGCCAGTGTGCAAAAAACCTTTGAAAACCTCGAAAATGCATCCTATAATCTTGACTTGATGATCGCTGCAGAGAAGATCAGGTTTGGGGAGATCATGTCTAATCTTGAATCAATCACGACCACCATTGCGGAGAATAAAGAGAATATCGACAATATTCTTTCAAATTTTTCCACTCTTTCTGATTCCCTCGCCCAGGCAGAGATCCCTCGTACTTTTGCCAATATCAACCGTGTTGTTGGGGATGTTGCCGGGATCGTTGAAAAGATAAACAATGGCGAAGGAACCCTTGGCTTGCTCATTAATGATGAAGACCTCTACAAAGACCTGCAAGAATCAGCCAACCAGTTGCACCTGCTCATGGAAGATATCAGGGTAAATCCAAAGAGGTACGTTAGGTTCTCACTATTCTAATTATGGATGTTGGATGATGAATGATGGATGGAATGAAGAACTAATCTATATTCTATAATCAATAATTCATAATCCATAATTCATAATCCATAATCATCTATTCATCACTGAAATCCTTGAGTAATTTCCGGTATTCTGAAAATACATTGGCTCTCGAGATGAAGCCAATATACTTGCCGTCTTTGATCACAGGCAGGTTATAATTGCGGGTTTCCTGGAATTTTTTGGCCACTTCCTCCATCGACTCATCCGGGCTCACAGAGGTACCCGGCATAAACATCATGCTGCTCACTGTTGTCTCATCGTAGAGTTCAGGCTTGAACATTATATTGCGAATGTCGTCGAGGATAATGATCCCACAGAAAATCTGATCTTCATCAATTACCGGGTAGATATTCCGTTTTGAGTTTGCAACCAATTTAACCAGGTCACCCAGTTTTTCATCAGGACCGATGGTTTTAAAATCCTTTTCGATGAGCTTGTCAACGGTCATCATGCTCAGGATGGCTTTATCCTTGTGGTGTGTGATCAATTCACCACGGCGAGCCAGCTGGTGTGTATAAACTGAATTTTTAACAAATATGCGGATGGTGGCATATGAAATCGTGGCAGTAACCATCAGGGGTACGAAAAGCTGGTATCCTGAAGTGATCTCTGCAATAAGAAATACTGCAGTGAGTGGGGCATGCAACACTCCGGCGATCAGCCCTCCCATCCCAACAAGGGCAAAATTACTGGGATTCAGGTGATTCACACCCAGGTATTTCAGAAAAGTAGTAAAGAACAGGCCGGTGAATGCACCCATGAATAAGGTAGGTGCAAATATTCCTCCAATACCACCGGCACCAAAAGTGACGGAAGTGGCAATGGCTTTAAAGAACAGGATAAGCAAGAAGAGGACAAACACCATGATGATCTCCTCCTCCATGCCATAAAAGAGGCTATTGTTGAATAATGGACTGTAATCACCCTGCAGGCAAGCGTTCACTGCCTCATAACCCTCACCATATAGGGAAGGGAAGAAAAATATCAGTATGCCAAGAACTACCCCACCGAGTATCCATTTGCCGTACCATGTCTTTATTCTCTTGAAGCCAGATTCGATAAAGATGTACATTTTAGTAAAGTATACCGAGACCAATCCGGCCAGCAAACCGAGCAGCATAAAATAAGGAATGTCATTCAGTTCAAAGCCTACTTTAATATCGAAAGGGTACATTACTGCCTGTCCAAGAAAGAAATAGGATGTCAGCACGCCTGTAACTGAGGCGATCAGCAGGGGGATCAGCGATGCCATGGTCAGATCGATCATGATCACCTCAATGGCAAATACAACTGCTGCGATAGGTGATTTAAAAATGGCGGACATGGCAGCAGCACTGGCCAGGCCAAGCAATAGGGTGATCTGCTTGTAATTTAACCTGAACATCTGCCCAAGGTTTGACCCAATGGCCGCCCCTGTGGCTACAGTTGGGCCCTCCAAACCTACCGAGCCTCCAAAACCGACTGTAAAAACACTGGTAATGATTGATGAAAAGATATTATGCCGTTTGATCACCCCATGGGTACGGGAGATGGCAAATAATACACTCGGGATGCCATGTCCTACATGCTGTCTCACAACAAATCGAATATACAGTACCGCGATAAGAATACCGATAGAAGGCAGAACAAAAAAGAGATAATTCTGGTAGTCGACAACGATGTTGCTGGTAAGCAAATTCTTGACCAGGTGTACACCGTTTTTAATAACCACAGCACCCAGGCCTGCAAGCACCCCAATGATCACACTCAGGATCATGATGAGGTTGCGCTGACTCATATTTTTTATGCGCCAGATCAGAAAACGCCGCCAGACGGATACACTCTTCATTAAGTTTGTTTATAAGCTGCGAATATAAGCCAATTTTGCAAAATTGGGCATTGGGCACTAGGCATTAGGCATTGGGCATTGGGCATTGGGCATTGGGCATTAGGCATTAGGCACTGGGGCTACTTATTCTTATGCTTCTAGTTCCAGGAGGATGGGGCAATGGTCAGAATGATGCGCATCCGGAAGGATCAATGCCCGCTTTAATTTAGCTTCCAGTGATTTGCTGGCCATATGGTAATCTATCCGCCAGCCAAGGTTTTTTGCCCGGGCATTAGAACGATAGCTCCACCATGTATAGTTGTGGGGTTCATCGTTGAAATACCTGAATGTGTCAATAAAACCACTTTCAATAAAACCACTTACCCATTCCCGTTCTTCCGGCAGGAAACCTGAACTCTTTGCATTTCTGACCGGATCGTGAATGTCAATTGGTTTATGGCAAATATTGTAATCTCCTGAAAGGATCAAATTCGGCCTGGCCTTTTTGAGTTCGTCAATATATTCCTGGTAATCGTCCAGCCACTCCATCTTAAATGCTTGTCGCACTTCACCACTGGATCCCGAAGGATGATATGCGCTCACTACACTAATATCTCCAAAATCGGCACGGATAAACCGACCTTCATTATCATACTTTTGAATACCCATGCCATACTCAACGTGATCGGGGGTTTCTCTTGTGAGGATTGCCACGCCACTATAACCTTTTTTTTGTGCGGAATACCAGTAAGACCTGTATCCCAGAGCTTCAATATCAAATAAAGGGATTTGATCAGGCTGAGCCTTGGTTTCTTGCAGGCAGATGATATCTGCATCCACTGCTGTAAGCCATTCGAGCAATCCTTTTTTAATAGCAGCACGGATGCCATTCACATTATAGGAGATGATCTTTTTCATAATTTATCCAAAAAGGGCTTTAATTAGATCCTCAATCTTTTTGACAAATACGATCTCCGCTTTATACTTTCTTTGGTCGATGCTCTTTTTAGCATAAGAAGAGACAAATACTTTTTCGAAACCCAGCTTATCGGCCTCTGCCACCCTTTGCTCTATTCTGTTTACGGCCCTGATCTCCCCTGAGAGGCCAACTTCTCCTGCAAAGCAATATTGCTGCGGAACAGGCAGGTCGGCATTGGATGACATTACCGCGCTGATAATGGCCAGATCAATGGCCGGATCGTCAACACGTATGCCGCCAGCAATATTCAGGAAGACATCTTTGATGCCTAGCTTAAATCCTGCGCGTTTCTCCAGCACAGCCAGCAGCATATTTAACCTTTTTGCATCAAAACCTGTAGCTGAGCGCTGGGGAGTGCCATAAGCGGCAGACCCTACCAGGGCCTGGGTTTCTACCAGCATGGGGCGCTGCCCTTCAATAGTAGCTGCAACAGCCACTCCACTGATGTCTTCATCACGCTGGGAAATTAAGATCTCCGATGGATTGCTGATCTCCCTTAATCCCTTGTCGGTCATTTCAAAGATGCCAAGTTCCGAAGTGGAACCATAACGGTTCTTTACTGATCGAAGGATCCGAAATTCATAATGGCGGTCGCCTTCAAACTGCAATACCGCATCAACCATATGCTCCAGTACTTTTGGTCCGGCCAGCATCCCGTCCTTGGTGATATGACCGATCAGGATAACAGGGGTATCAGTAAGTTTTGCATAGCGCTGTAGTTCAGCGGCAGATTCGCGGATCTGTGAAATGCTTCCGGGTGAAGAATCAATCCTGTCGGTGTACAGAGTTTGAATGGAGTCTATTACAAGCACATCAGGATCTAGCTGCTCAAGGAATTTGAAAATGTTTTGGGTATTGGTTTCTGTCAACACCATGCAGTCAGGGTTGTTGGCTCCAATCCTGTCGGCACGCATTTTAATTTGTTGATCGCTCTCCTCCCCTGTTACATAAAGGATCTTCCGATTCTTAAATTTGAGGGCCACCTGAAGCATCAAGGTGGATTTTCCAATGCCGGGTTCTCCGCCGATTAGCACTAACGAGCCCGGAACTAGTCCTCCACCCAGAACCCTGTTAAGCTCTTCAGTACCCGTATCTAAACGTTCTTCCTTTCCCTTGCTGATCTTATCGATGGAAGTAGGGACATTCTTCTTCCCTGATTTGATCTCCCCCATCGATGATTCCCTGGCAGTTTCCTTTTTGATGACCTCTTCCACATAAGTATTCCATTCGCCACAGGCGGGACAGCGGCCTATCCATTTTGGAGATTGAGCGCCGCAATTCTGGCAAAAAAATACAGTTTGTGCTTTAGCCATGGTAAATCATTATCTTGGATTATCAGCTGTGATCCCGGTATCTTGGGATCCATTTGGCAATAACTTAAGAATTCTTGATCTTATCGATAATGGTAGAAGAAGAATATCCTTCAACCAGGTCCATTGTTACTACTGTGCCACCTTTTTTCTCTACAATGTCAGCTCCAACAATATCTTTGGGTGCATAATCCTTTCCTTTCACAAGCACATCGGGTTTGATCTGTTTAATGAGTTCTTTCGGTGTATCCTGATCAAAGATCACGACTGCACCCACAAACCCGAGTGCTGCCAGGGTCATTGCCCTTGATCTTTCATCCATGATCGGCCTGGAATCACCTTTGAGGCGTTTTACTGATTCATCAGAGTTCATCCCTATAATAAGCAATGTTCCTTCTGCAGCTGCCTTGGCCAGGTAATCGATATGGCCCAGGTGCAGGATGTCAAAGCATCCATTAGTAAATACAATTTTATTCCCATGGAAGCGCCAGACAGCCAATTGCCTGTCTAACTCCTTATTCATGTGCCAGATCTTAGATTCTAAAAATTCAAGATGGTTCATTTTCTGTTTTATTTTTTTGAAGAAACAACATCAGGAATGACAATCCGCCAATCACAATGATCATAATGGTTTGTGCAGCATGGGTGATGGTTGCAAATGAAGCTGCAGAAGCCTGGTCAACGCCATAGAGTTCAAACAGGATCGCTTTCACGATAAAGTGATAGGTCCCGATTCCGCCGGGAACAGGTGCTACTATACCCAGGCTGCCAATACTCATCACCGTTAGTGCATCCCCAAAATCAAGATGGGAAGTTGCCTCCAATGAATTAAAAGGCAGATAGATCATCATGGTATACAAGCCCCAGATTATAATGGTATATACCAGGAAGCCACCCTTGTTTCTTGTTCTTTTAATGGTCTTGAAGCCTTCAGCCATCCCTTTTCCAAATTGCGCCAGTTTGCGGTAAAAAGCAAATTTCCTCAGTTTTTCACGATGCTTTCTCCAGGCAATCACCATGGCCATAAAAATGATGGCAAGAATTCCCAGGATGATGATCATCGGTATAAGGTTATTCTCAAAGTTTGAAAATAAGGGGGTAAAAACATATTTGTCGACAAAAACACCAACAAGGCCCAACTGGAAGACAATCACCATAATAATGATCAGGAACATAATGATCATATCAAAGATACGCTCGGCGATCACGGTTCCAAGGAGTTCGGTAAACGGAATGTTTTGTTTTTTACTCAGTACTCCACAGCGTGTTACTTCACCAAGTCGTGGCACAGCCGTATTTGCCAGGTAGCCAGTCATTACGGCATAGAAAGTGGTTGATAATCTTGTGTGGTACCCCATCGATCCAATCAGGATATTCCAGCGTGCTGCACGGGCAAGATGTGACAATATACCAGCACCCATGCAGAGAATGATCCAAAAGTAATCAGCGTGCATGATCTGGTCCATGATCTCTTTACCATTCAGGTTCCTGAACACCAGCCAGAGAAACAACACTCCCAGCAGAAGGAATATCATATAGTTAAAAACAGACAGTACCTTCTTTACCAAAACCTTAAAGTTTATTATTTACGTCAGGGAAAATAATTGCAGGCTTGAAAGCAGTCGCCTCTTCGAAATTCATGCTTGCGTAAGAAACAATAATAATCATGTCGCCAACTGCTGCTTTTCGTGCAGCGGCGCCATTCAAGGAAATAATGCCTGAGCCTCTTTCGCCTTTTATCACGTAGGTTTCCAATCGTTCACCGTTAGTGATATTGTAGATATGGACTCTTTCGTTCTCAATTAATTTGGCAGCATCCATCAAGTCTTCATCAATGGCTATGCTTCCAACATAGTGAAGGTCGGCTTCGGTGATTGTACACCGGTGGATCTTCGATTTGAGTACTTCTATTTGCATATCAGGGCAAAATTACAAAAATTCAACGCAGAAAAACAATTCTCTCTATGTTTCAGTCAACCTCAGGTTGTCAATTAATCTGACCTCACCTAAAAATGCTGCTACAAATACCCTCAGATTCCCGGCCTCTTCCCAGCTGCTAACAGGCAAGAGGGTGCTTTCGTCTACGATACTCAAATATTCAACATCTATTTCGGACAGTGCTTCCAGTTTATCTTTCGCATGCTGCTCAAGCTCCTGAATTGATTCCTTTCGCTGTTGCCTTCGAACAAAATGCAGTGTTTTGAATATCTCAGGCGCAATAGTGCGTTGGGATTTTGTCAGTCGAACATTGCGAGAGCTCATGGCCAGGCCATCCTCTTCCCTGATGATCGGACAACCAATGACCTCAACAAGAAGACCTGCTTTTATAACCAGCTCCCGGATGATCATCAGTTGCTGAAAGTCTTTCTCTCCAAAATAGGCTTTATCCGGAAGGCAGATCTCAAACAACCTTTTAACCACCACGGCAACACCATTGAAATGACCGGGGCGGTGTTCTCCTTCCATAACTTCTTCCAATGAACCAAAATCATGATGTTCTTTTACATCCCTTTCAGGATACATTTCTTCTACAGAAGGGGCAAACAGAATTTGACAACCTGCCTTGTTCAAGCTTTTCACAATCTTCTTCGAGTGTTCTTGGATATTTTAGCAGATCCTTCTTATTATTAAATTGTATAGGGTTCACAAAAATGCTGGAAATGCTGATGTCTGTTTCCTTCAAGGATTGTTCCAGTAGGGAAAGATGCCCCTTGTGCAGCGCTCCCATGGTAGGGACGAAGCCAATTGAAAGCCCTTTATTTTTAAGCTTCCTAACTTCCGATTGGATTCCTTCTATGGTATTAAATATCTTCAAGTGCTTTGTGTCTAGTGTCTAATTAGAATGCATAACTTAGATTTTTTAATGCCCAACGCCTAAAGCCCATAGCCTAAAGCCTGTCCCGAGCGTAGTCGAGGGGCCTATTTAATAATGCTCCACATATCCTCTTCCAGTGAAATCTCAGGTGTTTCTATAATTCGTCCAATCTCTTCACCATCCCGGTAAAAGATAAAGGTTGGAACACGCTCTATACCCAAATGCTCTATTGGAAGTTCTCCCCCGGTCTTATTCCCATCGACACAAATGACGGTCAAAATATCATCAGATAGCTTAGCATCATCAAGGATTCGGTAAAACCTTGGAACCTGCTCCTTGCTGTCGTGGCACCATGTTGCCAGGACCAGAATAATATTATAATCAGCTTTATGCTTCTTAATCTTTTTTACTGGCTTTTTGACAGGTACATATTCCTGGTATTCATGGATATAGCTATCCCCAAATTCTCCAAACAGAAGACCGCTACGATCACAATAGCCAATTAAAACTTCTCTGTCGAGACGCTCATCAATGATCCTTTTATTCAATTCCTGGGCTTGCACCGAATACCCGAAAATTATTAGCAGCAGCATAAACCAAAATGGTGTTTTCATTGTTATAATATTAAGAAGATTTAACACACAAATATAGGCAATGAATTTAAAGCAGTTTCGTTTTAAGAATATACTGTAATTTTGTAAAAAAAAGGAATATGGGAAGTGAAGACAAGTCATTCAATGATAACCTCGACTTACTGATCAAGTTGTTCAAGAAGTTAAAAGAGAGGTCGACCTTTGATGACATGCCGGGCATCGACAAAACTTTTTACCAGAATTTTGAATACCTGCTTGGTAATTATGAGAACATGCGTGAGCAATTATCAGAGGAGTTGCTCGAGAAATTCGGTGAGCCTGTCAAGGGGATGATCGCTAGCCTGGTTGAACAATTGAAGGCAGAACTGGGTGATGACATAGGTGATCTTGACCTTGAAGAAACTCCTGCAGTAGAGGAGATCCAGCTTCCTGACGACATTGCCAAGATCGATGAAATGCTAAAGAATGGCAACCTTAGCGACGAAGAGATCAACAAGTTACTGGATGAACGCTCAAAGCTGGCCAGTAAGCTGCCCATTGATCCTGATGACATCCTGTCCAGTCCTGATCTTAGTGACTAATTCCATATTTACTTTTCCTTCATTTTATTCTGAGTACTTGTTGGTGAAGTATCGGAAGATTCTTTATATTTGTTTAACCCAATTCAAAGATCACCGAAAGCCTGATGAAAAGATCATCATCCCGGCAGAAATTATTATCTGATCTCTCATTTAATAAAATTAAAAATGCAGGGATGATATTTATTTTGTCCCTGTTCCCGCTCATGTTAATTTCTCAGCCGGTGTTTGAGGAAAACATTCATGGTTTGGTCGATGATACTGCAAAAGTCAACAAACTTATAGAATTAGGAGAATTCTATTGCAGCTTTGAAAACGAGAAGTCTCTGGGCTACCTACAGGAAGCTTTTACAATTTCAACAACTGAAAAATATGAATCCGGAATTGGGCGCAGTTTACTTTGGCAAGGACGTGTGTATTACTATAAAGATGATTATGATCTGGCAAATAAGTATTTCGACAAGGCTGAAGCAACGATCAAGAAGCTTGATGACAGGCAGTCTGAGGTATTACTATATTTCTTCCGTGGGGAGATCAGCAGGCTAAACGGTGATTATATCAATGCTGTCAAAAATTATGAACAAGTCATCGATATTACACAGGGGTCATATTATATCATAATTGGATCGGCAGCATACACAGCTTTGGGAGTTGTGCTCATGAATAGAGAAGATCCCAAAAAAGCCCTGGAGTATTTTCGTGAAGCCCTTCGTCAAAAGAAGGATATCAAAGATGAATATGGCATAGCAACAGTCATGTGTAATATGGGCAGTGCATATGAGTTGCTAGAAGAATATGATTCGGCACTTCATTATTTTAATCAAAGCCTGTCAATCAGGGAAAGGCTAGATGTCAGCAGGGTAATTGCTGGTTCAGAATATAACATTGCCGGTTTGCTGATCCAGCTCGGGAGATATGATGAGGCCGTAAGCAAGCTTGATGACGCAAAAGCTCGATTTGAGGAACTGGATGAAAAAGCTGGCGTTTGCATATGCAATTACCGACTGGCCATTGCCATGGATCTTCAGGGCAATCGAAGGGGACTTATACTTGCAGTTGAAGCTTTATCAGCTGCTAAGAATTTACAGAACCCTGCCCTTGTAAGTGATGGATATAAAACACTTTCTGATATCTATTTTGCTCATGCCCAATATAAAGAATCGCATGAAGCTCTTATCCAACATAAGCGGATTGAAGACAGCCTTTTCAGCGCAGAAAAAGAACGCTTCCTTGTAGAATTTGAGCAAAAATTCCAGTTGGAACAGAAAGACAATAAAATTGCATTACTGAAAAATGAAAGCAAGATACAACGGCAAAATATTCTGTTGCTCAGTATTTCCAGTTTTACTTTACTCGTCATTTTGATCCTGCTATTTATTTTATTCCGATATAAATCTTCGGCATTAAAGAAAAGCGCTTTGTTGATGGAACAGGAAAGTATTATTCATGCGCAGGACAGCCAGATCAAAGAAAATGAAAACCAACTCCTGCAGGATCAACTAGAGTCGAAAAACAGGGAACTGGCATCCAAGGCACTGGAGATGATTCGTTTTAATGATACCATTTCAAGTATTATTGAAAAATTGGATGGCTTAAATAATAGCATGGATGCAAACCCGGAAGCTTCCCGCCATATTAAAAGCATTATCCATGATCTGGAAAACCATACGAAGCAAAATATTTGGAGTGAATTCGATAAGATCTTCAAAAACATACATTCCGGCTTTTATTCCCGGCTACTCGAACTGGGTCCGAGCCTTAGCCCAACAGAAATAAAAACTGCTGCCCTGCTAAAGCTAAATCTCACCACAAAAGAAATTGCTGCTATCACCTTTAAATCAGAAGGCGGAATTAAAACCACACGCTATAGGTTGCGTAAAAAACTGGGTTTATCTTCCGATGATAAGCTCATTCCCTACCTCATGCAAATTTAAAACCTGCATTTTTAGTCACTGATTATCATGGTATTATAGAATTTGTGACTTTTTGAAACCCTTACTGAAACTTTTCGCTGACCCAAGAAATTTCGTTTTCGGCCAGGTGCATTATACATTCGCTCCAAAATGTATTGCAGCCAACAATGAACAAACGAATAAAAGATAAGGAAAAGGAAAAAAAGTCTATCTCGGAGATTAAAAAACAAATTAAACATCAACGGGATGCATTGCTGAAAATAATTAAAAATCTGCATGAAGATTAATTCATTAACCAAAACAATTCATTATGAAAAAAATCACCATTAAATTATTAGCCCTGTTCCTCACATTCGTTGTGGTAAGCGGGTGTCAAAAAGATGAGGTGGAAGAGCCTGATCTCCCTATCGTTGAGCTCGATAATTCACTGATCATTGCCAATTCAGGAACAGGCAAATACGTGATCGTATCTCCCACTTCTGGTGCTGTAAAGGCTGAGGTTCAACCCAATGTGAAATCATTAACCGACTGGGCATTGGGCTACATGAGTCAGAAAGCCATACTACTTAGCAAAGAGCCAGGAGGTAGTTTTGTTAAAGTAATATATACCTGCGACAGGGAAACAGGCAGCAATATCTTTCAGGTCACCAGTGAACAAGACTGGGATGTCCTTGCCATGGATGGTTCTCCAACAGGTCCCCATATTGCTTTTGCGGCACAGGATGTAAATATGTTGTCGGACGACAATATTCACCGCATCAACGAAGACGGAAGCAGCTACCAGCAATTGACATTTAAGGACGAAGGTATTGATTGTCCACCGAGTAAAATAGCCATGAAACTGGTGGCTGCATACGATCCTGCATGGTCGCCTGCTGGCAACAGTATTGCCTTCGACGGTCACCTGAGAGAACTGGACAATACGAACCCCCACAATGTTATCATTATTATGGATGCCAATGGAGGCAATAAGCAAGTAGTATATGATGTGCCCATGGAAGAAACTCATTATAAAGACATCTGTTGGACCAGGGATGGGAAGTTTCTCATCTTCCTCGTCACTGAAGGAACTGAGGTAAAAGCCAAGGCTTTAAATGTGAATACAAAAGTTATTGTAGATTTTACAAATCACATTAAAGTTGATGGTTTGCACCCGGAAAGCCTCTGGACATCACCCAATGAAAACAAGATCGCCTTTAACAAATACCAGCCTGGAGGAGGCGACCTGTATGTGATTGATTTCATTGTTACTGAAACAGATCAATTTATGATCAGTGGAAGCTACAAATTGCTCTCTGCTGCTCAAGGTAAGGGAATGGGGTTTGGAGGACCTGACTGGCAGCTCTTTCCACCTGCCCAATAAGGGAAAGTTCAAATATTTCCCATGCCGGAGACAATCTGAAAAAATCTATCAATCTACCAAATTAAAATACTAAAAACATTCATCATGAAAACATTCAAAAAAAGAACAGGGCGATACTGCATCTTATTGCTCATGGCTCTAATTACCGGCCATATTGGACTCACTCAAAGCCTTTCCCAGAGTGTGCTATGCTCGTCTGGTGAAAGCTTTTCCGATGGCACTATTTCCCTGGATTTTGTACTGGGTGAGCTGGTTTCAGAATCGTACAGTGTTGAGGGTACAATGCTCTGCCAGGGATTCCTGAACCCCGAACCAGATCTGACTGCTGTCAACGAAATGCCAATCTCAACAGATGAAGTCAATGTGTTTCCTAATCCTCTCAATGAGATACTCTATGTTAGTATAGATGGCGATCACAAAGCAAGCCGGGTTGAAGTTATTGATATGCAGGGAAATACCTTGTTTATGAATAGCGAAATTGAAGTGCCTATGAGTATCAGCTTATCTCATTTACCGGCCGGCATTTATATGCTGAGAATAGTATTTGAAAATCAAAATCCAATTTGTAAAAGAATTATTAAAACCAATTATTAAAACTAAAAACCATGAAAAATTATTATTTGTTTACGCTGATCCTTCTGATATCATTGAGTTCGGCATTTGCCCAAGTTCCCCAGAGTTTCAAATACCAGGCTGTGGCCAGAAATTCAGAAGGAAATGCCATTTCGAACACGAACATTGGTGTTAAAATATCAATCATTGCCGATAATGTTAGCGGTCCGGTTGTTTATTCAGAAGCTTTTACACCACAATCAAATACTGTGGGAATCTTTAATGTCAACATTGGCACAGGAAGTGTTTTATCAGGCAATTTCCCCGGGATCGACTGGGGAGCGGATGAGTATTTTTTAAGTGTAGCCATCGATATCGCTGGCGGCACCAATTACACGGAAATGGGGACCTCCCAGCTATTGTCGGTACCCTACTCCATGTATACTTCTTCTATTTATGTACATTACTCAGGTGATACTCTTTACATTGGTGACCAGTATGTAATTATTACCGGTGGAGGCGGCACATCTGGAACGGTATTCGACATTGATGGAAACGAATACGAAACTGTAACTATTGGTGATCAAATCTGGTTAAAATCTAACCTGAAGGTCCAGCATTATAGCGATGGCACTCCAATTCAAGAAGTATATGCCTATGATGACAATGAATCCAATATTGCCAGCTATGGTCGTTTATACACCTGGAATGCGGCAATGGGTATAGGAAAAGCACAGGGGGCTTGCATGGATGGATGGCACCTGCCATCAAAGGCCGAAGTGGATGTGCTTATTGCTTATCTTGGTGGAGCATATGATGCAGGTGGCAAAATGAAAGAGACCGGTTTTACTTATTGGAATGACCCAAATATGAATGCCAATAACGAATCCGGGTTTTCCGGTCGGGGAGCAGGTTATAAAGGCCAAACCGGAAACTATGAAGCCATGAAGAACCTCGGAGCCTTTTGGACCTCTGATGAAAACGGAGATAAAGCTACACGTCTGGCCTTATATCATGATATACCCAATGCATTCACGGGTGATTTTTTTAAGACCATAGGATATTCCATAAGATGCATTAAAGATTAGATGGGTTCAATCGATAATGAAAAGCCCCGTATCGCGGGGCTTTTTTTATTTGGTTTTCCCACTGAACATTCTCTGAGCTGCAACGTTTACTAATCAACAAACAAATTAATCTTAATCAAATGAGCACAGACAATTTCATTAAAGACATGTATGGCATTGTAGATGCCAAAGATGGAGCAGCATTGGCTGCCATGATGACTGAAAACGGAATTTTTCGTTTTGCCAATATTCCTGGAGTGGAAGGCAGGGAAGCTATTATTGGATTCCTGGATAATTTTTTCAAGAGCATTAAAGGGATTGCCCATGACCAGCTCGAAGACTGGAAAGTTGATGACACCCGTTTTGCCATCGGCAGGGTAACCTATACCCGCCATGATGATTCAGCACTTGCTGTTCCTTTTTCTGTTATCCTGAAGATGAAGGGCAACCTGATCCACGAATACCTGATCTTTGTGGATGCTTCTGAGTTGTATAAACAATAAAGAAAGTAAGGGTTCAATTGAGAACATTCAGCTTTTGAAATAAATCATTCTGATCAGCAATAGAAAACTGCTCATTATTTAAGCAAAAACATGTTTTTTATTTTAACTTTGTCCTGATTGCAATATTGCATTGAAAAGGATACTGTTATATGTTGACAAAAGACCATTACCGGGACTGCAAAAACTGCAAAAAACGAAATAATATTTTTGCGCTGCTAAATGATGATGAACTTGATCTCGTCGACAAGCACCGCTATGAACTCACCTTTAACAAAGGAGAGATCATTTTCAAACAGGGATCCCCGCTCACACACATTGCCTGCATAACTGATGGCCTGGCAAAATTATACATTGAAGGCCTGAATAAGAGAAACCTCATTTTATCTTTTGCCAAACCGGTTCAGATGATCGGCGGTCCGGGTATGTTTGTTGATTACCGCCACCATTTTTCAGTTGCCGCCGTGGAAGAAACTACTGCCTGCCTTATCGACACAAAGATCGTAGAAGAATTGCTTGAGCGTAACCCTGCGTTCGCATGCGACCTCCTGAAGCGAACCAATCAAATCTCTATTGGAAATTTCAAGAAGTTCATCAACTTAACCCAGAAACAAATGCATGGACGTATTGCTGATGCCTTTATTTTCCTGATGGACGAGATCTATGGTGGCAATCCTTTCATTTTAACCATCAGTCGGCAGGACCTGGCCGACCTCACTGCCATGTCGAAAGAAAATGTGATCAGGGTGATGAAGGTATTCAAGGACCAGGGCTTGATGAAAGTGGACGGAAATGTTGTTGAAATCCTAAATAAAAAGGAACTAATCAGGATTGGAGCCACCGGATAAATCCCCAAAATTGCAATTTATATTCAGTCTAAGTATTAATTTGTTCTTTTTTACATGCTTTTTTTAGAATTATAATCATCTTACTATAAGTTATATAGAGCTTCTTTATTGATATATATTTATTCCTTATTGACATGCATGCTCAAATGCATGCTGATCACCCCGCCCAATTCCCCGCCAACATCATATCGCTTTTTTAAAATATGAGGCGATGTGTTCGTAAAATTGTTGTGAATTTGATTAGCAAACCAAACAAATAACTAGAAATATGAAAAAACTCGTAACTATTTTACTCCTTGTTCCTGCACTTGCGCTTATGGTTTTCGTAGCAAGCTGTACAAAAGAAGGCCCTGCGGGACCTGCCGGAGAACCTGGAATTGATGGAACAGCTACTTGTGGACAGTGTCATGATTCAGGAGAAGACTTTATGGCAAAGGTTGTACAGTGGGATAATTCAGTACACGCCACAGGCGGAAATTTTGAACGTAACAGCACTTCTTGTGCACCTTGTCACACCAGCATGGGATTCAGGGAAATCATTGAAACAGGTGCTACCACTACAGCAGCAACCATCAATGATCCGACACCCATCAGCTGCTATACATGCCATAAGGTGCATGAAACTTATACAGCAGAGGATTGGACCCTCAGGTACACAGATCCTGTAGTTTATCTTCAGGGCGGAGCTACTTTTGATTACGGTATTTCAAACCTTTGTGCTAAATGCCACCAGTCGAGAGAAGCAAGCCCATATCCTGCTGCGGGTGAAGGAAATACTGAGTTCCCGGAAGGAACCAGCTATCGTTGGGGCCCTCACCACGGACCACAATCAAATGTTTTTGCCGGAGTTGGTAAAAGTGGTGCTTATGAACTTGGAACAGGTTATGAAAATTCATTTCACACCAATAACTTTACCGATGCCTGTAACACATGCCACATGGCAGAAGCTTACGGTGCACAGGCAGGTGGCCATACATTTGCGATGGGTTATGAGTATCATGGTTCTACTACGCTGAACCTGGCGGGATGCCTTGTTTCCGGTTGCCATGGTGATGAAGACAACCTCCTTGCCTCGATTGAAGAGAAAACTACAATAATTGAAGGTTTGATGGCTAATCTCAAAGTATTGCTGGAAACAAATGGAATTATGGATACCGCATCACATCCAGGTTATCTTGTTGTTCCTGGCACATATTCTAACGCACTTACAGGTGCATTCTATAACTACAAGTTCCTCGAGGAAGACAGAAGTCATGGATTGCACAATTATAAGTATTCAAAAACGCTGCTTGAAAATTCAATTGCAGCCATTCAGTAAATAAACAAAACATTATGAAAGAAGGCTTCAGTTATGAATTGAGGCCTTTTTTCGTATATTACTAAAAACTACTGATATGAAAATCATTAAAACACTTTTACTTTTCGCCATAGCCGGATTTATTATGTGCTCGTGCGAATATGAATGGATCCAGCCGGAAAAGCAAGCAATCCCCGACACGCTTAGCTTTTCTAATGACATCATGCCCATTTTTAATAATGGATGTAATACCAATGTATGTCATGGCGCCGGATCGACACCACCCGACCTCTCTGAAGGGAATGCTTACAACGCTTTGATCAATGGGGCTTATGTTGACACAGAAACTCCAGAAGCCAGCATCCTTTACACTACGATGAAAAGTGGCTCCATGAAAGTATATACTGACCCGGGTGATGAAGAGATCGTCCTGGCATGGATCACACAGGGTGCTAAAAACAATTAATTGTCATTCATAAAAATTTCAGAGCATGAAAAAACTAAATATAATACTGATCATCTTCCTATTCCTTCCTGCTTTTGTAATGGCACAGGATGGAGAAGCGGAACCGGAAAAGGTGAAAAGCAAACCTGTGAGGGCTCCTTTTGCATGTCCAACTGTAATCGATAATCAAACAGTCTATATTCCAACACCAAAAACACTGGAATTTGTCCTGGAACACCGTTTCGATAAGATTGAAAACATCTCAAACCTATTTGGGATCTACGGTTCAACTAATGTCAGAATTGGGGCAAATTATACCATCATTAAAAATCTATCAGTAGGATACGGAATCACCAAGTACCGGATGCTATCCGATTTCCGCATCAAGTATAATATCCTGGAGCAAACCCGAGATAATAAGATGCCCATAGCACTAACAGTTTATGGGAACATGGGCATTGATGGCAGGGCCAACAGTTATTTTGGCCAGAATTATAAGTTTACTAACCGCTTATCTTATTTTACTGAATTGATCGTTGCACGTAAATTTACCGACTGGCTTTCGATCCAGGTATCAGGTAATTTTTCTCACATCAATAGGGTAGATTCTTTGCTGGAGCATGATAGGTTCGGGATTTCTTTTGCCGGCCGGGCCAGGTTTAGCCCGCAATCTTCCGTTATCTTCAACTATGGCATTCCACTTAATATTAAAGCCATACAAGAACACACCACGCTCACCAATAAGCCATATCAAAACTTTGGAATTGGATACGAGCTGGCGACAAGCACACACGTCTTCCAGATCTTTGTTACATCAGCTACCGATCTTTCTCCACAGTATATCATGATGGAAAACCAGAACGACTGGCTGAACGGCGATTTGTATTTCGGCTTTACGATCACACGATTGTGGAGTTTTTAGTAAAAGTTTGGCATTATTTTAGAATATAATATTGTATAACTATTTAAATTAATCTATATGAAAACTAAATCAATCAACAAACTATTCGGGCTGCTTAGCATTGCCGTTCTTGCATTTGCATTTATGGCCTTTGTAGCTCCGCAGGATGGACAGAAAAAAGGTGCAGCATGGGAAATTCCATCAAAATATGCAAAAATGGAAAACCCTTATGCAGATGATGCAAGTCTGACAAAAACAGGCAAAATGCTTTATGCCAAACATTGTAAGTCATGCCATGGTAATGCTGGCCTGGGCGATGGCCCTAAAGCCAAGCAGCTGGAAACATTCCCCGGTGATTTCTCATCTGAAGCCTTCCAGGGTGGAACCGATGGAGAGCTCTATTATAAGTCTTTTGTCGGTCGTGATGAAATGCCCAACTATGAAAAGAAGATCGTTGATGATGAAGATCGCTGGGCGATCATCAACTATATTAGGACTTTGAAATAGTTTAGTTAATAATGTGAAGGTGTCATTTATCGTAAATGGCACCTTTTTTTTCTAATCTAACATCACCATGAGAAAAATACTCATATTTACTGCCCCAATCCTTGTTCTTACTTTTCTCTCCATTTTTATTCAACCCCTTTCATCCCAAACACCCGTAGAAGAATCCCAACGGGAGTACGAATATGTGGAAGAAAACCAGGGCTGCCTCAAATGTCATGGGCACACCTATTTCTATTATTACAACGATTGGGTTGAAAGAGATATTAAGGAGCGGATGAACCCTTACTATATTGTCGACTCAGCTGAATTTTATGTGTCGAATCACTGGAATTTCCGTTGTGTAGATTGTCATTCTGAAGATTATCAGGAATTTCCTCATGCTGGTGAGCTCCGCATGGAACCAATATATGAATGCATTGATTGTCACGGAGGTGATGATCATTATGCCCAGTATAATTTTGAAGGCATTGATGAGGAATTCCATAAAAGTGTACACTCCTCAAAACACTCAGAAGAATTCACCTGCTGGATGTGTCATAATCCGCACACTTATAAGATCAATGCCCGTACGAATGAAAATCTCGAAGAATTCATCCTGTATGACAATGAGATTTGCCTGAGCTGCCATGCTGATGTGAACAGATACCAGTTGCTTACTACGCTCGATAACCCCAACATCCTCGACAAGCACGGCTGGTTACCAAATCAAAGCCTGCATTTTAAAAGCGTCAGGTGTATTGAGTGCCATACAGAGATCAGCGGTGATCTGATGGTAGCCCATAATGTGCAGCCGAAAGAAATGGCCGTCAAAAGATGTGTTGATTGCCACTCACAAAACTCCATGCTGCTCACTTCTTTGTATAAAATGCAATTTACCGACCAGCGCTCCATAACAGGTTTTTCAAATGCAGCCATCCTGGAAGAAGCCTATATCATTGGAGCCAACAGAAATTACTACCTGAACAGGCTCAGCATGGTCCTTTTTGGGCTAGTGGTTCTGTTTGTTGCTTTTCATGCTGTTCTACGTTTAACTATCAAACACTCATAGTGATGGAAAAGAAATTGTATTTATATCCCGTATGGGTCAGGTTATGGCATTGGACGAACGCCATTTTATGTTTGCTGCTTATAGTTACCGGGCTGAGCATGCAATATTCCGACCCGGAATATCCCATCATGCGTTTTGATTGGGCGGTTTCCATTCATGATATTTCCGGAATCATCCTGACATTAAGTTATATTATATTCCTCCTTGGCAATATATTCACCTCGAATGGATATCAGTATTTATTCAGGCTGAAGGGATATTTCAAGAATGTGAGCAAGCAGTTTAGGTATTATTCGTTCGGCATGTTCAAAGGGGAAAAGCCTCCTTTTGAGATTACTGAAAGAAATAAATTTAATCCACTGCAAAGGTTTAGCTATGTAGTGATCATGTATATATCCATGCCGATTGTCATTGTTACGGGACTGATGTTGCTCTATCCTGAATATTTTCTGCACGACGTCTTAGGCAACCGAAGCATTCACTATACAGACCTGTTGCATGTCGTCATCGGGTTTGTGATCTCCCTGTTCATGGTCGTCCATATGTATTTCTGTACTATCGGAGCCAATCCACTGAGCAATTATAAAAGCATGTTCAATGGATACCATGACAAGCACTAATATCAAACCATAAATCAAAAATTATGGAAAAAGATAATAATAAGGATAATCCCCGGCGGGAATTTATTCGGAGAGGACTGCTGGCCGGTGCAGGTGCATTTGCAGCAAGCAGCATGCTCTCCTCCTGTGGTGATCCAAAATCAGGGGAAAAAGTAAAATTGCTTACTCCTGACGGGAAACTGGTTGAAGTAGATGCCTCTGATATCCAGCCATCGGAAGAGTATAAGATCCAGGCCAGAGAAGGTATCCCGGGCAGGAAATTTGTGATGGTGATCGACCTGGCCAAATGCTATAATGCACGTAAATGTGTTGAGGCGTGCCAGGAAGGACATCACCTGCCAAAAGATCATGAGTATATGAAGATATACCTGATGCAGGATTCCGACAAATCAGCACCGTACTGGTTCCCAAAACCTTGCTTCCAATGCGACAACCCACTTTGTGTTAGTGTTTGTCCGGTTGGCGCAACATATAAACGTACCGACGGCATAGTACTCGTAGATAATGACCGCTGCATAGGTTGTAAGTTCTGCATGACAGGATGTCCTTACTCAGCAAGGAATTTTTCATGGAAGCATCACGAAGAATATGATGGAGCAATTGTTTACAATCCCGAAAGTAGCGTTCCCGGTCAGGAAGGCACTGTTTCAAAATGTGTTTTCTGTGCCGACCGTCTACGGGAAAACAAACTTCCTTATTGCCTGCTGGCCTGCCCAATGGGTGTAATCTATTTCGGCGATATTGATGAAGATGCTGTAACCAATGGCTCTGAAACCGTGGCCTTTAGTGAGCTGATCAAGGATAGGGGCGGATATCGCTATCTTGAAAGTCTTGGTACCAGGCCAAGTGTTTATTACCTCCCACCGGTGAACAGGCAGTTCCCTGTCGACCGCGGTTATGAAAGCCTTGATGAAGATATCAAGGAAAGATATAAGGAAACACCATATGCTAAAGACAAGGGGTAAAATATGGAAACAACAAATACTGCCAGTTTCGAAAAGTTAAGAGAATTTCGTTCTCAAGTTGAAAGACCATCAGGGAAGTCCATAGTCTGGATCGTTTTTCTCGTATTACTTATCCTATGGGGAATCTGGGCCCTGTATGTGCAAATTTCAGGGGGCCACATTGTAACAGGTATGCGCGACAATGTGGTTTGGGGAATTTTTATCGTGAATTTCATTTTCTTCATGGGGATCAGTTATGCCGGAGCCCTCATCTCAGGGACCCTGCATCTCTTCAGAACCCCCTGGCGAAAGCCTGTGATCCGCATGGCCGAGTTAATTACCATCATCGCCCTGTTTATTGGGCCGCTGTATATTTTATTATGTATTGGTCGACTCGACAGATTGCCTTTCCTGGTATTGTTCGGCAGGATCCAATCGCCAATCACATGGGATGTTATTGCTATCTCCACTGATATTTTCGGGTGTATCATCTTCCTGTATCTTTCTGTGCTCAGAGACATCGCTGCCCTTAGAGATTTCAGCGAACTGAAGATCCCCAAATGGAGAAAGAAGCTTTACCGAATCCTGGCACTGGGATATACTGGAACTCCTGAGCAGCAAAAGAGGCTCAATAATGCAACTGATATTATGGCTGCCATGGTCATTGCCATCGCCATCATTGTATATTCTGTACTGGCATGGATCTTCAGTGTTACCCTGCAACCCGGATGGCACAGTACTATTTTCGGGCCTTACTTTGTGATCGCAGCAGTTTATTCAGGTACAGGTGTGTTGATCATTGCCATGTGGATATTCAGAAAAATATATCACCTTGAAAAGTATCTTACAAAAAAGCACTTTGTAAACATAGGGGTGTTGATGCTGGTCCTGGCTGCTTTTTTCGGTTATTTCACGTTCAGTGAATACCTTACCAAATGGTATGGTTCACAAAAAGATGATGAGAACCTGATCGGTTTACTAATGGATAAGTATTTTCTGATGTTCATCCTCTCAAACTACCTGGGTGTGCTCATGCCCCTTATTGTGGTGGGAATACCTAAATTCAGAACAATCAATATGATAACAATTACCGCCGTTGTCGTTGTCATTGCCTTGTGGCTAAACCGCTACCTTATCGTAGTGCCTACCCTGGAATCGCCTTATCTGCCAATCCAGGATGCCAGGTTAGACTGGATATCGTATTCCGGAACCTGGGTGGAATGGGCCCTCACAATTGGAGGGGTGGCATCATTCTGCCTGTTCTTTACCATTGGGGCCAGGTTTATACCGATCATCCCGGTATCCGAAGAAAAAGAGAAGAAACGCAAAGAAGAGATCCTGTAGGGATCATTATAAAATTAAACCTTCAATGCCATGAAACAATCAATCACAAATAAAATACTGGTCTTTTTGCTCATCTCTTTCATGATTATTGGCTTACGGGCTCAGGATAGTGAACCGGCTGATATTTATATGGAATTCAGCACCTGGAAATATACCGATATGAGCAGATCATTTGTTGCAAAGATCACTTCTGACAATGATGAAGGTGAATATTTTGTTGAAGGATTGCCTGTGCAATTCGTGCTGATCAACGGAGAAGAAACACTCGTATTGGGTGAAGCGACAAGTAACTCAGAAGGCATCGCTGAATTAAATTTTCCAGATGGAGCAATCGAATATCCGAAAGATGAGGAAGGCTATATTTATTTCACAGCCAGGTTCGATGGCAGTGATGCATATTGGGAAGCTGAAGAAGAGCTGATGGTTAAGGATGTGATTGTTAACATTACCTTCGAAGAAGAGGGGGAAGATAAGCTTGTATATTTCGAAGGAATCATTCTTGGTGCTGAAGAAGAATGGCCACTGGCAGATGACGACCTGTATTTTTATATCCCCAGGATGTTCAGCTATATGAAGATTGCCGAAGGCTGGTTTGAGGAAGATGGAACAGGATATATTGATTTTCCTACAACCGTGATTGGAGATTCAATTGGGAATATCCTTGTAATCGCACGTCTTGAAGAACATTACGACTACGGAAATGTGGAAGTGAGTGCTGAAATCAACTGGGCAACACCCAAAAAACTTATAGCAGCCGAAAGACCCACACGTGAGCTATGGACTCCCATTGCACCGCTTTGGATGATCATTACCCTGATCATCATGCTTACTGGCGTCTGGGCACATTATTTATATGCTGTTATCCAGCTTATCATGATCAAACGATCCAAAAAATAATAAATTAAGTATTGGATTACTTAAATAAAAGTTTATTCTTTACATTTGTACACCTTAACGATATTGAATGAGCCAAGATAAAACTGTAAAGAAACAAAAGTCCAAACTCTGGCAATTCCCCTGGGGATACCGTGAAAGCTTTCTGATCGCCTTCTTCCTGTTGCTGACAGGTTTTTTGATCGAATTGCTCCTGGGGGGTGGTGTTAGCATGCCTGCATGGCCGATAAACATTGCAATCATCATTATTTTCATCATCTACTTTGTGCTTATCCATTACCTGGTGAAGCACCCCATTGTAAGGTGGTTATCCAGTACACAGGCAGCCATAGCCTCTGTGACAACTTTCACGCTCATGGTCCTTCTTCTTGGATTTATCCCGCAGGGAACATCCCCCATGCAGGAAGAAGGCCTTGTCGACAGTCTTGGGCTTACCCATGTAACGAGCAGCTGGCCATATCTTATGGCCGCGATCTATTTATTGATCGTGCTAGGGTTTACCATTGTACGAAGGTTTACAAAATTCTCGGTAAAGAATATCGCTTTTCTCTTAAACCATATTGGTTTATGGTTAGTGATCGTCGCTGCTTCACTGGGTTCCTCTGACATGTGGATACTCACCATGCAACTGGAAGCAGATCATCCCGTAACAACGGCCTATGATTCGCGTGGAAATGCATATAATATGGGCTTTGGAATGATGCTTCAGGATTTCAATATCGAAGAGTACCCTGCTGAAGTGGGCCTGATGAGAAACGCAGATCGTACGCTAAAAATGGAGAAGGCCGGTAAACTTGCCACCGTCGAGGAAGGGACAACTGAGAAACTTGAAAATTATACGATAAGGTTCGAAAAATATATTGCATTTGCAGCAAAATACGATGATAATTACGATACAACCAGCGCGGTTGGCAGTGCTCGGGCGACCTATGTCTCTGTAATGGATGAAAATGACGGAATTGTAGCAGAAGGATGGGTTGCTGATGGAAGCTATGCCGTCCCTGCCAGTTACGTGAGGATTAATGATGAGTTGTCGGTTGCTATGTTACAAATCAAGCCGAAAAAGTACAGTTCCAACATCCGGGTTTATCAAAGCATGGATAAGTATGAGGACTTCTATATAGAAGTGAATCAACCCAAAACGATCGAGGGATGGAAAGTTTATCAGATCGGTTATGATGAACTGATGGGCCGATGGTCGGAAAGAAGTATTATAGAATTGGTCAGGGACCCCTGGCTGCCTGCTGTGTACACAGGAATATTTATGATCCTGTTCGGTACTTTGTACTTGTTGTGGATGGGAAAAGGTAGAATTAAAACTAAAAAAGCATGACCTGGTTAGATTATCCAACATATTTGTTACTATCATCTGTATTCTGGCTCCTCGCCCTGGTGTTACTGCTAACGCCCAAGAAATCTGTATTTCATATGCTGAAGGCAGTATTTCTTTTTCTTGGTTGGGCTGCGATCATTACTTTTACCATCAGTCTTTGGATCAGCCTTGAACGTCCTCCTTTCCGTACCCTTGCAGAAACGAGATTATGGTATGGTGTGTTTATTGCAACAATTGGTATAGTATTGTATTACCGCTGGCGCCTTCCGCTTATGCTTGCATACACACTTCTGATGGCCCTGTTGTTCCTCTTTCTCAACTACCTCAACCCGGATACTTTTGATAAAACCCTGATGCCGGCATTGCAGAGCCCCTGGTTTATCCCTCACGTAGTTGTATATATTGTCGGTTATGCATTTTTAGGATTTTCTTCACTTATCGGTGTTTGGGGGCTATATCTCTATTACAAGAAACAGGATATTGAAAGGGTAATGCTCATGGCTGATAATATTGTTTATATCGGCTTTGCCTTTCTAACTTTCGGCTTGCTGTTTGGAGCTTTATGGGCCAAGGAAGCATGGGGACATTACTGGACATGGGATCCTAAGGAAACATGGGCATTTCTTACCTGGCTGGCCTACCTGCTATATATTCATTTCCGCCTAAAGAAAAAGCAATCACCCAAAACAGCACTCTGGATCGTGTCTCTCGCATTTGTGGTATTGCTGATTTGCTGGTTCGGTATCAATTACCTGCCATCTGCACAGTCGAGCGTACACGTATACTCAAGCTGATCCACCCACTGCCCATCGCCTATGGCCTAGTGCCCACTTTTGGGTTTCTTAATTGTAAATACCCTGGTAATATTAAATCCGATGTGAATATCGCCATTAAGCCATGAACCACTTGATTGCGCAATATAATATTGTTCGATGGCCCCCCTCCCATTGGTAGCGAAAAGCTGAAATACATGGCCACCGGTCTCCAGATCAACCCCGATAGTAAATGTGTCATGAAAATCTTTGGATGTCTGGCCAGGCAACAGGTAATAGTATTCTGCATTGATGGATACCCTGTTTGATATTTTAGCGCGTCCGCCGGCCCCTATCGCAAAAACATCATTTTCATCAATATCCCGTTCTACCAGGTTGCGATGAATGAGGGTAGGCATGAGTTGAAAGGAAATTGCATTACTGAATTTTCTCGCAATAAGTATCTGATGTGCATATGACATCTTCGAAGTGAAGTAATTCTTTCGGTCAGGATCCTGCCACTTTAAGGTGCTGATGGCCGTATTGCCATAATAAGAAACGGATAAAGGCATCCTTTTTGCACCACTGCTTTGTCGCAAGATTTTCACCTTGACAAAGCCGTCGAAGGTTTTATTCAGTGTACTTCTGCCAATCCCAATTCCAAGCCAGTCGTTGATCCCATATTCAAAGCCTATGCGGGTGGTTGCCTGATCGAGGCCGTAAAATTCATACCATCCCTGGTTTACAGTTCCGAAGTGATGAGAGACAACAAAGATCAGGTTGCCGTTGGGTGGGTTCTCGATGGACTGCCCGACACTGATTCGTGTGGTTTTAAATGTTGCATAAGCATATTCTGTAGTGGGTTCTTCTTCCCCGAATAAGTCCATCAGGTCGTCCTGGGAATAAACCCTTGCCGTGGCCGCAAATAAAACGGCCAGGCAAAGGAATAAGCATTTTTTGATCATGTGAGGTTATGGGTTTTTAACCTCCTCCAGCATCACATCTACAGTTACTTCAATGCTTTCGGAGATTTGTTGTTTCACAGCTCCGGGCACTTTGATCTTATAATCTTCCAGCAGCACATTAAAAACACTCGTACCCTGGATCTTTCCATTCTTTACGCTGAAGGTCCCTTTTTCTTCCACGGCTCTCGTTTCCCCGTGTATAGTCAGGTCTCCCGTTATAATAGCATCATAGACTCCGTCATTCCCAAAATCAATATTGCTGAGATTGTCGACTTTTCCTTTGAACACGGCATTCGGAAACTTGTCCGATTCCATATAGTTCTCATTAAAATGTTCCTGCATGAGTGCCTTTTCAAACTCAAAGGATTTGATGAGTACCTTGAATACAAAGTCTCCCGTTTTAGGATTGAGGGCTGAATTTACGGCATTATTATGAGCCTCAATCGTCTCAATAGGAGTTTCTGAATAAAATTTAATATGGCCTGTCTTGGTCACATAGTTCTGTCCGAAGGCAGTTGCAGTCACCATTAAGGCAATAATCAATACACTAATTGTTTTCTTCATCGCTTTTTATGTTTTATTATGAATAATGTTCATAATTAACACCTGACACCCATAAAAGGTTTACTCTTCTTCAACCACCGACGTTTTTTCGATGATCACATCTGTATCATTATACCCTGTGCAATAGCCTTTAAGCTCGACAATATCGCCTGGCCCAATAGCCCTGATTCCATCAAAATGATTGGGCAGCACCACGCAGCGTATACCTTCATCACCAAACATTCCCTGGTCAAAAACAAAAATGGCCACCAGGATTGAATCAGTAAATTCCACCTTACTCAGTGCTCCGCTAAGTTGCACCACCATACCTGTATATAAGCTGTCGGCGAGGGTCTTATCATTTCTGTATTTATAAAAGAGCTCTTCTGCACTAATTACGTGATCAGGATCGGCCTTTTCATAATCCCTGTGTGGTTTATTGTAAACAAAAAACCATACGTATAAAGCTGCAAGCACTCCTACCAGGAATAATGCAGCAATTATTTTCATCCATTTTTTCATATTCCAATTTTGTAAATTCTAAATTGTAATCTGTAAATTAATTATCCAGCATTCCCTGATCGATCCATGCTTTGATCTTCGATATGGTGCAATCGGAAAGTTTATCGCTGTTCTTGGGCATTGGGGAATTCCCGGAAGCATGGCTGATCGTGCCATACAAACTCCCATAATTACCTGCCTGTATTGCACCGGAAGCTGAAACATCAGAATAATTTTCCAGCTTAATCCCCCCTGAGGGATTTGCACCGCCATGACACCCTGTGCAGCTAGAACTGATAACAGGCCACACATCATTTGCATAAGACATATTGTCTGTATTACAATCGGCTGTTGCCGGGTATAGATACTCTTCATTATCGTAATAACAGCCTGTAATTAAAGCCATCATAAACAATATTATCAGCATGCTATGCAGCGTTCGAACTTTATTGAGGTGTTCCATTTTCAGTCCAGATTTCTAATTGAAGGATCTTGCAATCCGAAAGCTTTGATGAATTTTTTGGCATGGCAGGATAACCGGCTTCATGTTTGACCGTGCCCATTAACCTGCCGTCATTAGCAACACTGACTACTTTGTCATATCCCTGTAGGCTAAGTCCGCCTAATGGATTATTGTCGCTATGGCATCCCAGGCAGTGCTTTTGAATGATTCCACTCACCGGCATGGTATAAGAGACATCCGCTGTATCACACTCTTCTTCATCACAGAACAAGTTCTGTGCACCCTGTGCAATCCATGAATATAATATGTCGACATTTTCCTGTGGCCAAGGATTTGCAGGTGCTGGAGGCATACGGTCCTCAGGATCATCATCAATGACCACCCTATATATTTTACTTTCTCCCGGATCAAATGGAACCACGTCGGCAGTCTGCATCACTGAGTTATAATCAGTTAGCCGCACCCCGTCTTCCATAGTGATCGCATCATGACATCCGGGCTGTGCGCATGAGCTTTGCAATAAGGGCAGAAGATCCCTTTCAAAATAAACAGTATCAGGATCACAAGGGTCTCCGGGAACCGGGAACACAGTATCGCTTACCCAGATCGTAATTGTTCTGATCTGGCAAAAACTAAGTTTATCCCCATCTTTAGGCATGGGTGAATACCCAGGATCATGATTAATTGATCCCAGCAGCTGACCACTTTGTGCGATGGCCGCAACATCTTCATATTTAGTCAGGTCAATCCCGCCTTCCGGTATCTCCCCTCCATGGCAGAAAACACAATACTGATTGAAAATCGGATATACATCAGCATTATAAGTTACATCCAAAGTATCACATAGCTGGGGTGTTGGGTCAGGCGGATCCGGACCAGCCAGCTCCTCCGGTTCATGTTTACACGACCAGACCAGGATAAATGCCAGGCTGAACATCATCGATATGAATAACAGTTTTCTTCTCATAGCTGATTATTTCATCCTTAATCACACGATTGAGAACAAATATAATTTTATTAATGTAAAAAAGCAATTGGGTACCAAAAAAAATAATAATAATAAATGAAAGAAAAAGTGACATTATAGACTTTTGAATAGTGATACTATTGCGATTTAAATTAAAATCAATTAAGTTTGTCGGATATTCATTGATCAGCGGTCAAATAAAGCGGAATTCAGGGTCATTTACTAAACATGGATTTTATCTGTATCTTTAATACCGTCAAAAGCCAATAGCGAATATGATCAACCGTATAATAGAATTTTCTCTCAGAAACAGGCTTATCATTGGTCTGTTAACCCTGGCCATGATTGCCTGGGGTGTTTATAATTTCACCATCCTCCCCCTCGACGCGGTTCCCGATATTACGGACAACCAGGTGCAGGTGATCACTGTTTCACCTTCCCTGGCTCCCCAGGAAGTAGAGCAATTTATCACCTTCCCCGTTGAGATTGCAATGGCCAACATACAGGATGTTAAAGAGATTCGGTCGATATCGCGCTTTGGATTATCGGTGGTTACTATTGTCTTCGAAGACCGGCTGGATACCTATCTGGCCAGGCAATTGGTAAGTGAGCAGATACAAGATGGCAGAGGGCGATATTCCCGAAGGCTATGGACAGCCGGAGATGATGCCCATTACAACCGGCCTCGGGGAGATTTACCAGTACGTGCTGGAGCCGGAACCGGGTTTTGAGCATTTATATGATCCCATGAAGATCCGCACTATTCAGGACTGGATTGTGAAACGACAGTTATCCGGGATTCCAGGGATCGTTGAGATCAGCAGCTTTGGTGGATACCTGAAGCAGTATGAGGTATCTATCCAGCCAAGGACACTGGTAGGCATGGATCTGAGTATTACCGAGATCTTTGATGCCCTTGAAAAAAACAATCAGAATTCGGGTGGCAGTTATATCGAAAAAGGGCCCGATGTATATTATATCCGCGCTGAAGGCCTGGTTGAAAATATAGATGATATTAATAACATCGTCATAAAGAATATTCATGGAATCCCTATATTGATCGGTGACGTTGCAGAAGTTAAAATTGGGGCACCGCCCCGCTTTGGTGCCATGACAAAAGATGGAAAGGGTGAAGCTGTTGGAGGTATAACCCTGATGCTGAAGGGGGCCAATTCGTCACAGGTGATCAAAGAGGTGAGGGAAAGGGTTGAGATCGTTCAGAACAGCCTGCCCAAAGGCTTAAAGATACATCCATACCTCGATCGCTCCGAGCTTATTTCCAAGACGATAAAAACAGTTAGGAACAACCTGATTGAGGGTGGATTGATCGTGATCTTTGTCCTGATCCTTTTATTGGGAAATTACAGGGCCGGCTTGATTGTTGCCTCCGTCATTCCGCTATCCATGTTATTTGCTTTTTCGCTGATGAATCTTTTCGGGGTTTCGGCAAACCTTATGAGCCTGGGGGCAATCGACTTCGGATTGATCGTTGATGGTTCCGTGATCGTGGTGGAAGGGATCATCTACCAGATCCATAAAAGCGGGCTTAAGGGCCGGCTTTCGCGAAATGAGCTTGACCGGAATATCAGCCTGGCAGGACAGAAAGTCAGCAAATCAGCTGTTTTTGGGGTGATCATTATCCTGATCGTTTACCTGCCTATTCTGGCCTTTACGGGTATTGAGGGTAAAATGTTTAAACCCATGGCACAAACGGTCAGCTTTGCCCTGCTTGGGTGCCCTGATTCTTTCCCTGACTTATGTTCCGGTGATGGCATCAATCACCCTGGGCAATGCCAGCTCATTGAAAACAAATTTTGCCGACAGGATAGTTGGATTTCTTGAAAAATCACATCGACCGGTACTAATGTTTGCACTGCGCAGCCGATATGCCTTTATGATCATTGTGATCCTGATACTGGTATTCAGCATCTGGAAGTTTACCCGCATGGGAGGTGAGTTCATCCCCACACTTGAAGAAGGCGACCTGGCAGCACAGATGACCTTGCAGCCCGGATCCTCACTGAGCCAGAGATTGCTTCCAGTACCCAGGCAGAAAAGATCCTCCTCGATAATTTCCCGGAAGTAATCGAAGTTGTTTCCAAGATAGGAACAGCAGAGGTGCCAACCGATCCCATGGCTGTTGAGGATGCCGACATCATGATCGTAATGAAGCCTAAAGTCTGAATGGGTCAGTGCCGAGAGCAGGGATGAGATGGCGGAAAAAATGAAGGAGGCCCTTAGTGTATTGCCGGGTGTTTCGTTCGAATTCACGCAGCCAATTCAGCTTCGCTTTAACGAGCTAATGACCGGAGTTAAATCAGATGTAGCGGTAAAGATCTATGGGGAGGACCTGGATCTGCTGTACAAGAAAGCCAATGAAGCTGCTGCTATCATACAGAAAGATGGAGGGGCAGGCGATGTCAGGGTTGAACAGATCGTTGGCCTGCCTCAGCTTGTTATAAAATACAAGAGGGAGAATATCGCCAGATACGGGCTTAAATATAAATGACATAAACAGGATCATCCGTACTGCCTTTGCTGGCGAATCTACGGGTACAGTATTTGAAGGGGAAAAACGCTTTGACCTTGTTGTAAGATTATGCGAAGAGTGCCGCAGCAATATGCAGAGTCTCCGGAATCTCAGGGTGAGCAATCCTTCAGAGGAACTTATTTTGTTAAACCAGGTGGCCGATATTGATATTCTGGAAGGCCCGATGCAGATCAGCAGGGACAATACCAGCAGGAGGATAACCGTCGGGATCAATGTAAGGAACAGGGATGTCGAATCCTTTATCAGCGAGGTGAACGATAAGCTTGACCGCTCAATTCGAATTGCCTGCGGGATATTACATCACTTACGGCGGTCAATTTGAAAACCTACAGGCCGCCCGGCGTAGCTCATCCATCGCAGTTCCCATAGCCCTTGCTGTCATCCTTATATTGCTATATTTTACCTTCTATTCGCTCAAGCATGCACTGATGATCTTCACTGCCATCCCACTGGCTGCCGTTGGTGGGATCTGGGCACTGGTGCTCAGGGGCATGCCATTCAGTATTTCAGCCGGGGTTGGGTTTATTGCGCTTTTCGGGGTGGCTGTGCTGAATGGTATTGTCTTATATCCTATTATCAACAGCTAAAAAAAGAAGGCATGACAGATATCCTTGAACGAGTATTGGTTGGGACCAGGACCAGGCTGCAGGCCTGTCCTCATGACAGCTTCGGTTGCTGCCCTTGGATTTGTTCCCATGGCCCTGTCAACGGCAGCAGGAGCTGAGGTTCAAAAGCCACTTGCAACAGTTGTAATCGGGGGTATCATCACCTCCACATTCCTGACACTGGTGTTCCTTCCCCTGATCTATGTAATGTTCGATGAAGGATTCAGATGGGGAAACATCCTTCGAAAAAAGGCTGTACTTATACTGTTGCCTGTATTTCTTTTCACAGGTGTAGCCGGGGCACAGGAAGCGGACAACCTCAATTAATCAAAATTGATGATGCAGTCAGGTTGGCCCTCGAGAATAATTATCAGCTCGAAAATGCCCGCCTCGACATAGATAAGGCAGAGGAGATGAAGAATACGAGTTTTAACCTCCCACCTCCGGAGCTATCGTTAGATCTGGGGCAAATCAATTCATCATTAAATGATCGCTTCCTGTCTGTTAGCCAGTCATTCAGCTTTCCAACAATTTATACATCACAGTGGTAAGCTTAACAGTGCCATGGTTGATCTAGAAGAAGGAAAAATACACTATGACCCGAAGTGATGTTGTGGCCAGTGTCATGTCAATATACAGCAACTGGCTTCTGTATCATGAACAATTGAAGTTGGTGATTACTATCGACAGCATTTACCAGGATTTTTTGGCTGCAGCTGAGTTGCGTTTCAATTCAGGCGATATAAATGCACTGGAGATGATCATGGCTGAAACAAAGGCAGCCGCTATCATGAACACTTATCAAAGTGTACACACGGAACTCGTGGTAGCCGAAAATGATCTCAGGGTGCTGACGAACGTCAACACTATGCTGATACCATCCGAAGAAGAAATGATACTATATGAGCTCCTGGTTGCTGAAGATTCTATAAGCCTGGAAAACAACCCATATGTATCATACATCAGGCAGTATTCTGAACTTCAGAATGCTGTTGTGAAGACTCAGGGAGCCCAACATCTGCCTGATTTTAGTATAGGATATTTTAACCAATCCATTGATAAGGTAAATGGCTTTGACGGGATACACCTGGGTTTGAGTATCCCACTATGGTCCTGGAGCCAGTCAGGGAAGGTAAGGGCTGCCCGAATCGAGCGTGACAAGGCAGAAAATCAGCTTGATGCAGAGATCCGGCGCAGTCACGTGGAAATAGAAAATCATTTTCGTCAGCTCGAGAAATATATTTACATCCTGAATTACTATGAGGAAAAAGCATTGCGGCAGGCTAATCTCATCCTGGAGCATTCACTGAAAGCATTTGCTACAGGGAATATCAGGTATATAGAATACGCCAATGCTGCATCAGATGCTTTTGATATAAAGATGCAATATCTGGAAGCGATAAATCACTTCAATCTAACAGTGGTCAGGATCAATTACCTGATCGGAAATTATCAGAATTAATATGAATCCCATGAGAAAAAAAATACAATTGATCACCATTTTGATCCTCATGATCATGGTGGGCTGCAATAACGCCCAACAAACTGAAGAGAATGAAATTCAAAGCTCAATTTCAGATCATGGGGAATTATTTCTCAGCAGCAGCCAGTTGGCATATGCCGGAATAGCCTATGGTAGCGTAGACAAACAACTTCTTTCGAGCGACGTAAATGCCCGTGGGGAGCTTGTTTTACCTGTAAATGCAAAAGCTGACCTGGTCAGCCTTTATCCGGGCGTGGTCATGAAAGTAAATGCCAGGGAAGGCGATCATGTAATGAAGGGTCAGGTATTGGTCACCCTAAATTCACCCGAATTCATTGAAGCACAGCAAAGGTATCTCATGGTGAAAAACCAGCTGGGAATGCTCCAGCAGGAATATGAAAGGCAAAAAGAGTTGAACAAAGACAAGATCGCTTCAGATAAAAATTATCAGAAAGCCTTTTCAGATTTTAATGTAGCTGATGCTGAATTTAAAGGACTTGCGATTCAATTAAAAATGGCCGGTGATCGATATGGATGCCCTGGATGCCGGAACTATTATGTCAGAACTTCCCATTATTTCGCACTTGATCGGGCTACCTCGAGCTCATTGAAGCAAATCCCGGAAAATATATTATGATCGATGAGCGCCTGATGCAGGTAATCAACAGGGACCAATTACTCATTGAGCTTAACGTATTTGAGAAGGATATTATGAAGATCAACCCGGGCAAAGGGTTACTTTCACCCTTTCAAATCTGAGCCAGGAAGTATATGAAGCAAAGATCATCGCTGTTGGAAATACTGTAAGGGAAGAAACCCGGGTGGTGAAGGTGCTGGCGGAATTTAAAAATGACCATGGCCGTATGCTCCCGGGAATGTTTGTTGCATCGGAGATCCATACCGGGGAAAAAGAGGTAGAAGCCTTGCCGGAAGAGGCTGTACTCAGAATGGGCAATGACAGATATGCGATTTTTTATACTACAGCCTGACAGAGCAGCGTGAGGATGGAACTTCATTTTTATATGTCGCGGTAAAGAAAGGCATTAACGAAGAGGACGGTTTTGTAGAAGTATTTCTAGCAGGATGAGATTCCTGCTGATGCCATGATCGTGGTTAAGGGTGGGTATTTCTTGAAGACAGAAATGGCGAAGCAAGCAGAGTGATCACACTTGCTGGCCATCAGGAACAACTACCACCAGGGATATCCAAAACATCAATGTGTCCTGGGTCCGGTAGATAGCTGTTGCAATATTGCCAATGATCAGCCACTGAACCACATAGGCAATGTGACATTTTTACCTAGCCATTTGAGGTATTGTAAAGCATTACTATCTCCTGCTTTTCCATGAATAAACTGGAATGCAAGAATCCACAGCAAACAGAAGAACAGTCCCCAGATAAAGAAAAAGATCCCATGATGATAGTATAACAGGAAGGTTGGCACTGATATCTATAGCCCATGGCAAAAGACTATTACCGGGATTCCTGAGAGATAAACCAGGTAGGTGCCATATTTTCTGTAAACGACATTGTCTGAAAATTTCTTGTTCAAGCAGGGCAAAGCTGAATCCGGCCAAGCACCCATCCCGCCCAGGGGAAAAACGGGAAATATGACCAGCCGGCATGGCTGATAAAAAATGCCATTAGATATTTCCACAGCCCGTCGCCATGATATAAAGAAAAGGAGCAAATTCAGAATCAAAGGGATGATAAACGTCAATGCCATGAATACCCATAAATTTTTGCCTGAGAAAAGCTTGATCACGGTTATAAAAATCAGGCTCAGTCCGGCAAGAAAAAGTATATCAGCCCCAAAAATATATGGCAGCGGATCAATATCTCATGTTGCCCTCTATGATACAGGATCAGAAGATGGGCATTCAGTCCGATATTGAGCAGAAAGCCCAAAAATGATCAACTGAACCCGCGCATATATTGCTGCTTTATTGCTTTTCGTCGAAAGTGCCGCAAAATATCCCATCACAGCCATAAAAATAGGGGCAGCAGGCACTCCTCCCAAGAAAAAGGGAAATGCGTCCCAAAAGGACTTTCGTAAACATCAGGATGCATGAATAACTCCATGATATGCACCTGTATCATCAGCAGTACAGCAACGCCTTTTAAAAGTCAGGCAATGGTTTTCTGTTCATTTCATGCATTTTACATGACACAAAATAATGAAAATTACGTATGAGTTTTATAATATGAGCATTATTAATATAATAATATAGAATACACTAAGGGTTTTTCCGTTTTCAAGTGTATTAATGTAGCAGACACCAAAAAACAAAGTTCGTATGAAGATCAAAAAGAATATCGCGATCAGCGACTCGGGGTTCATCTTTAACCCTGATACAGGTGAATCATTCACTGCCAATCCCATCGGGCTGGAGATCCTCGACATGCTTAAAGAAGGAAAGGAATTTGATGACATCAGGAAGCAACTCCTGGAAAAATATAAATCCGACAAGGATACGGTTGAGAAAGGATTATCACGACTTCATCAATATGCTGAGGCAATTTAATCTCATTGAGCATGACGGAAAGAAGGACAATTAATATTGCTGTTACCGGCCTGAATGCCATCGACAGCCCGGGGCCGGGCATCCCTGTGATCAGGGGCTTCGTGAAGCAAAATCATTTGATGTACGCATCATCGGGCTTTCCTATGAAAACCTTGAGCCGGGCATTTATATGCATGACCTGATCGACAAAAGCTATCAGATCCCCTATCCCTCAGGCAGGAACAGCTACACTTCTGGAACGCCTGAAATATATTCATTCCAAGGAAAAACTGGATGTGATCATCCCAAACTTCGATGCAGAGCTGATCCCTTTCATGCAAGCTCACTCCCGAGTTGAATGCACTCGGGATCAAGACATTCCTCCCAACAGAAAAACAATACATTGAAAGGGAGAAATTCAACCTTCCTGAATTCGGTGAAACATATGGATTCAATGTGCCTGACAGTGAAGCGGTGCATGAGCTATCAAAATTGCAAAAGGTGGTTTCGGAATATGGTTTCCCGGTGGTAATCAAAGGGAAATTCTATGATGCAGGCATTGCACACAACATGGAGCAGGCCATCAGCTATTATCATAAGATCAGTGCCAAGTGGGGACTGCCTATCATCGTGCAGGAGTTCATTAATGGTACAGAGTTCAATGTTACCGGGCTGGGCGACGGAAAGGGAAATACCATTTCGGCAGTGCCTATGCGAAAACAATACATCACCGATAAAGGCAAAGCCTGGGGAGGGATTAGTATTTCCGATAAAAAAATGCTGGACCTCACCGATAAATTCATTTCCTCCACGAAGTGGAAAGGTGGCTTTGAGCTGGAGCTAATGAAAGACAAAGACGGGGAGTTTTATATCATGGAGATCAATCCGCGCATCCCGGCATGGGTATACCTGGCGGTGGGCGTAGGGCAAAATATCCCTGAAGCATTGGTCAAGCTTGCTCTGGGGATGGATACCGAAGCATTCAACGGCTTATGCAGTGGGGAAGATGTTCATTCGCTACTCATGGGATATGATCGTCGACCTGGAGGAGTTTCAGCAGATATCGACCTTCGGAGAATTATAAGCTCGGGTATGAATATAAATCACAGAAATGAAAAATTAAAATGGAAAAATAAAGATATGAACGGCCGGTGATCAGGAAACTGGAATCGGCTATGCCAAGTAAGTTTGGGTCACGAACAGAATCTACACCGATAACACATATCGATGGCGTGGCTGTGAATGATCTGATCGAAGAATATGGCTCTCCACTTTTTGTGCTCTCTGAGAAAACATCCGGGAAACCTTTGAAACAGCAAAAAAAGCTTTTACCACCGCTATCCAAAAGTACAGTTTGCCTGGTCGTATAAAACCAATTACCTGGATGCTGTATGTAATGTATTTCACCAGGAAGGATCCTGGGCCGAGGTAGTTTCCGGCTTTGAATACGACAAGGCCATCAGAATGGGTTCCCGGGAAGAAGATCATCTTCAACGGGCCTGATAAGACGAAAGATGACCTCCGCAAAGGCCATCAGCAATGATTCACTTATCCATATCGATCACCTGGATGAGCTATATACCATTATTGAACTGGCAGAAGAAATGAAACTCAAAGCCCAAAGTAGCTATCAGGGTGAATATGGATACCGGCATATATCCGATGTGGGACCGCTTCGGATTCAATTATGAGAACGGCCAGGCATGGGATGCGCTGAACAAGATCATGCGTTCCGAGAAAACTTGAATTGTTGGCCTGCATACCCACATCGGGACATTCATGCTCACTGCCCAGGCTTATGCACAGCGGCCTACAAACTGGCCGACCTGGCCATTGGGATTCAGAAAAAATATAACCATAAAATCAAATATATTGACATGGGTGGAGGCTTTGCCTCAAAGAATACCTTGAAAGGGGCCTATTTGCCCGGGTCCGACACCAGTCCCAACATTCGATGATTATGCAGAAGCGATTACTTCTGCACTGATCAATGCTGATTTCGGACCGGACAACCTGCCTCTGCTGATCCTTGAAACAGGCCGTGCACTGATCGATGATGCCGGATCACTTGCTGGGATCTGTTGTCGCAAATAAAAGGCTTTCAGACGGCAGGAGAAATACCATCATCGACATCGGGGTAAACATACTGTTTACTTCATTCTGGTATGAACATAAGGTAACACCGGCCCAGGAATATACCCAATATGCTGAAGATACAGTGCTCTACGGCCCGCTTTGCATGAACATTGATGTGATCCGGGAAAATGTGAGCCTCCCGCTGATGAATAAAGGCGACCAGTTGGTGATCCACTCCGTGGGGGCTTACAATATGACCCAATGGATGCAATTTATTACCTTGCGGCCTAAAGTGGTGATGATAGATACGGATGGGAAAGTCCATCTTATCCGCGACAGCGAATCAATGGAAAACATCACTTCCTTGAAAAGGTACCGGAACATTTAAAAAAATTCAAACTTTAATCAGCAGAACATGAGTTATCATATTTCAAAAATAGTGGAGGGTGAATTTGAAGAAACCCTCGAAAAGGTCGTCGAAAACCTAAAAGACGTTGGTTTTGGAGTGATCACCGAGATCGATATGAAAGAAAAACTGAAGGAAAAACTGGATGTCGATTTCAAAAATTATGTGATCCTGGGAGCTTGCAACCCGGGCTTTGCCTATGAAGCTGTGCAGATGGAAGAAGAACTGGGTGTTTTGCTTCCCTGCAATGTAGTTGTGATCGATATGGAAGACGGCAGGGTACAAGATCTCGGCCATCGATGCGCAGAAGATGATGTCGGTAGTGGGAAATGAAGAACTGGACAAAGTTGCCGCAACAGTGAATGACCGGCTCGAGGCAGGCAGGTGAATCTGCATATGTGACAGTGAACTATGTCGCAAGAGAACAATGGAGCAATATACAAACCCATATAATTCTCGTTTCATGGATAGCATTTCCAACAGCTATTCGCAGGTGTTCTTTTCGAAGAGCAAGCTATTTGCTTTCCTGATCATCCTTGTTACTTTTTTCGATTTTTATGCCGGGCTTCAGGACTGATCGCTGTGCTCACCTCCAATCTGGCAGCCTGTGCCATAGGTTTCAACAGGGAAAATATCCGTAACGGATTTTATGGGTTCAACAGCCTGCTGGTGGCACTGGGCCTGGGAATGTACTATGAGTTCAATGCCGAGTTTGTACTGGTATTGTTGTTTGCCTCCCTCTTCACCCTATTGGTGAGTGTAATGCTTGAAGGGGTAATCGGCAAGTACGGCCTGCCCTATCTGAGTATCCCATTTCTCTTCGGGATCTGGATGGTGTTCCTGGCAGCGCGGGAATATACTTCACTGGAGATCAGCCAGCGAGGTGTTTACGAACTCAATGAGATGTATGCCCTGGGCGGGAAATGGTTGGTCGACCTTCACGAATGGTTGTACAGCCTGCCATTGCCCGATATTGTCGTACTGTATTTCCGTTCTCTCGGAGCCATTTTCTTCCAATACCACCTGGTGCCAGGGATCTCATTGCCATTGGGGTAATGATCTATTCACGACAGGCATTCCTGCTGTCTGTCCTTGGATTTGTTTCCGCCTGGGTGTTTTATCTCTTTATTGGTGCTGACATCAATGCCCTGAGCTATAGCTATATTGGATTTAACTTCATCTTGACAGCCATCGCTATAGGAGGATTTTTCATCATCCCCTCCAAATGGTCGTATCTATGGGTAATACTGCTCACACCACTTACTTCTTTCCTGATCACAAGTACCAGCGAGATGTTTGCCCCATCACAGCTGTCCATATATTCCCTTCCATTCAACCTGGTAGTGCTGATGTTCCTGTATATTCTGAAGTTCAGGGAAAAAAATTACCAGAAGCCCGAGCTTGTGGTGGTACAGCACTTCTCCCCGGAAATGAATTTCTATACTAAAGACAACTTTCGCAAGCGTTTCGATGAAAATGTCAGGATAAATCTCACCCTGCCTTTTTTCGGCGAATGGACCGTTACCCAGGCCCATGATGGGGAGCATACCCACAAGAAAGACTATAAGCATGCCTGGGATTTTGAAATCACTGATGAAGAAGGCATTTACCATTCCGGGATCAGGTCTTAAGGCAGAAAATTTTTATTGTTTTGGCAAACCTGTTGCTTGCCCCTGCAGACGGATGGGTGGATGAGATCCTCGACGGCGTTGAAGACAATGCCCCTGGAGAGGTTAACCTGGAACAAAACTGGGGTAACTACTATCGTGATCCGTCATAACGACAAAGCTCTTCACCAAGCTAAGCCACCTAAAAAATGAATCTTTCAGGGTAAAAAAGGGAGATTATGTTAAGCGTGGGGACGTGCTGGCCCAATGCGGTAGTTCAGGCAGGTCACCAGGCCCCACCTGCACTTCCAGGTGCAGGCCGATCCATATATTGGATCACCTACAATCGATTACCCTATTGCCTTTCATATCCTTCAAGCAATCCCTGCCTGTAAACTCGAAACCTATTCCAGGCCCAGTGGAAAATGATATATTTCAAACATTGAAACAAACGAAACCCTTCAACGAGCTTTTCATTTTATTCCCGGACAAAAAATGCAATTCAGCATCAAATCTGATGATAAAATATACCCGGATCATGTCAAGTTGCTGGTGAAAGGCCGATCCATACAATAACACCTATATTCATGATGAAGGTATGCACGCAAAAGCATGGTTCCGCACAGAGGCTGGCATGACATATTTTACACATTTCGAAGGAAATAAGAAGTCTTTTCTTTACATGCTGTTCCTGGGGCTTTACAGAACTGTTTCGGGTTTCTATAAGGACATGAAAGTTCAAGACGCATTTACTCTCAGTATGATGTCAAGCAAAGACAGGGATGATCTTACAGGATTTCGTCGCACCTTTTTATACTTTCCGGAATGCCTCATATGAACTGGAATACCTTGAGTTCGAGGATGAATTATCAGCAAGCAAAATAGAACTGAAATCACTGGCCACCCTGAGGTCTGGAAAACGAATCCGAAAGGCGATCGACTTCAATTTTACTATTGATAAGGGCCGGATAGAAAAGATGACCATCAACACAGTATCTTCAAATATAGAAGCAAGATGGGAAGAGGCAGATTTTTAAGCCTGATATTGCTCTGCTGCACTATTTCAGCTGCCCGGGCCCAGGCCGGTTATGATTTCAGACAGCTTGATTCTATCACATATGCAAAAACGCTCACAGAAGATTGGAAAGAAGTGATCAGCGTGGGCAAGCTGGCCCTGGAAAATGACATTGATTATTTCTATTTGCGTTTGAGGATGGGCATTGCTTATTTCAATAGAGAAAATTATCGTTTAGCAATTAAACACCTGGAAAAGGCCGATGGTTTCAATCCTGAGAACGGCCTCAACAAAGAATATTTATACTACGCCTACCTATATTCTGGACAGCTTGACAAGGTAGCATTAATTGCCGGAAACCTGAATGAAAGGATGCATGAAGTTTCTGGTATAGAACCGCCCAATGTTTTTTCAGAAGTTTACCTTGAAACCGGTCCGGAATTTAGCGACAATTTCGACAAAAACGGGTTCAATCAGCTTCCAAAAGGGCAAAATCAAAGGGTACAAAATCTTTACGGCAATAGTTATTATACCCACCTGGGTATAAAATTACGGCTTCATCCAAGAATCAGTATTTATGCTGGCTATTCAAATCTTCAAATCTCCAAAAAGGCTGAATTACAATATGAATGGAACAGCCCTGATTCAATTGTGGAGCATGAATGGGGATTCGCCAAGTATTTTCCTTTACAATCAAAAATTGAAACAAGTACCTACGACTACACACTTCGACAAAATAGTGCATACCTGAAGGCCAATATCCAGGCTGATGGTGGCTGGTCGATCACGCCAGCCATTCACTATATTAATGTGAAGACCGAGAGCATTGGCATTGCCAATGAGTCCATGTTTGTTCAGGATACTGCTTACTATATCCCTGATATTGATTCGGTGGCTTATTTCTATTACGATCAGATTAAGTTTGAGATACAACCTTCACAGCTGATTTTAAACAATGTGGTGCTATCACTTGGCATCAATAAACAGGTTTCGGTTTTCGACCTGGGAGTTTTCGGCTCCTGGTCGAACCTGAATGACCTGTATCAATATCAATATGGGCTCTCAATATCATATTTCCCCTTCGGGAATCTGAATTTTTATGGAAATACTATGATCAAAGGCTTAACCGAAGGAGACAATACCGAACCTATTTTCAGTCAAATGCTTGGAGTTAAACTTGCCCGGTTTCTATGGATGGAAGGCTTTGGAACATTCGGAAATCTTCGTGGAACGAACGAATCCAACGCCTTTGTCGTTTATAATCTTAGTGACGAGATTAGCTTAAAAACAGGACTAAACCTTACCTTTGTAATTTCACCTGCTATTCAGCTCTCCTTCAGGTACCAGTATCTACAAAAACAAGGGTACAGAAGCGTTTCAGGGCAGAATAATCCCGGGGGGTAAGAACTGAAGAAATTGAATACAAGAACCAAAGTATTATAGGAGGATTAAAATGGACATTATGAAAAGATTAATCACAGCTGCAGCTATCATCATTGCTTTTACCGGCCTTTATGCCCAGGAAACCGAAACGGTACAGGCAGCCTTTGAGTCAAGTTATACTTATGAAAATGAGGGGAATTATGCAGATGCAATCAAATCACTGAAGAATATATATGATGCAGAATCCTACCATCTTAACCTCCGATTGGGCTGGTTGAATTATATGTCGGGACAATTCACTGAATCATCTGCCTATTACCAAAAGGCTATCTCATTAAAGCCTTATGCCATCGAAGCAAGGTTTGGGCTTACTTACCCAGCTTCCTCCATGGGCAATTGGGCACAGGTAAAAAAGCAGTACATCAAGATCCTGGAGGTTGATCCACAGAATACAAAGGCCAATTATTACTTTGGGCTGATGCACTATGAAAGTGGTGACTTTGCTCTTGCAACAAAGTATTTCGAAAAAGTCGCGAACCTTTACCCTTTCGATAGCGAATCCGTTTTGATGTATGCATGGTCTAATTATCAGCTTGGCAAGACCCGCGAGGCGGAAGTATTATTCAATGAAGTGCTTCTCATTGATCCGGGGAATGAGTCGGCTGTAGAGGGCATAGGGTTGATAAAGTAGGTAGAAATATCTAGGCATTTCGACCGAAGGGAGAAATCTGTTTTCGAGTGAATTAATTACCACAGATTTCTCGCTAATGCTCGAAATGACAATTGTATATAGGCAAGCATGGGAGAAGAAGAAAAATATATCATACTAAATGAACTTATCCAGAAGGATCTGCAATTGGATGAGGAAGAATCACTGGTTTCTGCGGATGATACCATTGACCTGAATACTCTTCAAAAAAAACTTTCCTTCCTTGTTGCCTATTTGTTAGAACGTGATATGCATCGCCTGCTAAATGCCATGTACAGGCTCGATGTGAGCGAAGCCAAATTCCATGAGGCCATGCAAAGCAACAGCAAGGAAGAGGCTGCGGCCCAAATTGCTGATCTGATCATTGAACGCGAGATGCAGAAGGTAAAAACCCGCCTTTACTATAAGAAGCATCGGAAATTCTGATTATTTTAGCATTATATTAGCGAAGTAATGGGAGAATTTAGCTGGAATGAGATTCTTTTTGCTTTCGGGCTGACCTTGTTTGCCGGTTTATCAACAGGGATTGGCAGTTTGCTTGCATTCTTTACAAAAAGAACCAACACACGCTTCCTATCTCTGGCCCTCGGGTTCTCAGCCGGTGTAATGATCTATGTTTCATTTGTCGAGATATTTCCTAAAGCCCGTGCTGAGCTCGAAGTTTCGTATGGTGAAACCTGGGGTTTCTGGCTCACAACAGCTGCCTTTTTTGCCGGAATTTTCCTGATTGCCATTATCGATAAACTGATCCCCTCTATTGAGAACCCGCATGAGATCAAAATGGTGGAAGACATTAGTGAGGAGAAAGCCGGTCAGCAAAAACTGATGCGGATGGGACTCTTTACAGCTTTAGCCATTGCCATTCATAACTTTCCTGAAGGCCTGGCTACTTTTATCGCAGCTTTGGAGGATCCTGGATTGGGTATTGCCATCGCTGTAGCCATTGCCATCCACAACATCCCCGAAGGGATCGCTGTATCCGTTCCTATTTATTACGCCACCGGCAATAAGAAAAAAGCCTTCTGGTATTCTTTCTCTTCAGGACTTGCAGAGCCTGTTGGAGCCACGATTGGTTTCCTGATCCTGATGCCATTTCTAAGCCCCCTGCTCTTTGGTATGGTTTTCGCCGGGGTTGCCGGGATCATGGTTTTCATTTCAATCGATGAGCTTCTGCCTGCAGCTCAGGAATTTGGAGAACATCATTTATCTGTCTATGGGCTCATTGCGGGCATGATCGTGATGGCCCTGAGTTTATTAATGTTTGCATAACTTAAAAGAAAATTTATGAAACGCATTTTACTGATCATATTTAGCATACTTATTACCCTGCCGGCCTTTACACAGGATGAAAATCCGCCGATTGTTACTGACCGCCCTGACCGGACAGAGTCAGCTATTACAATTCCACATAAGACCTTTCAGATCGAGAGCGGCTTTAACTTTGGCTGGGATAAGAATGAAGGTTATTCGACCAAGGAACTTGGATTTAACGGGACTCTCTTCCGTTATGGATTGTTAAACAGGTTTGAAGCCAGGGTTGGGGTTGGTTATGCTGGTTTTGATAAAACGGATGAAACAACAGAGGAAAAGACCAGCCTGAGAGGATTTATTCCGCTGGTTATTGGATTTAAGTGGAACTTCCTCTATGGTGATGGACCTATTCCGACATTGGCTATATTATCGCACATTGATATTCCCCAGGCAGCATCAAAAGATTTTAGTGACGGTAATGTCTTGCAGAATATTATTCTTGCAGGCTCATGGAAGCTCAGCAATGTGTTCAGCTTCGGTTTTAATTTCGGTTCCCGGATGGATTGGAAGGAAAGCAATTTCACAACCCTTTATACAGCCTCTTTAGGCATCAGTATTGTAAAATGGCTGGGTGCCTTTGTTGAGCTCTATGGTTTTCTCCCTGCCGGAGAGTACGCCGATCATCGCTTCGACATGGGATTTACATTTCCGGTACGTCACAACCTTCAGTTCGATATTTCGGGCGGTATGGGAATCAGCAAAAACTCACCTGATGGCTTTGCGAGTTTCGGGTTTTCGTGGAGAATTCCCAGATAAAGTGCCTAAAGTGAGCTAAAGTGACTAGAGTGCCTAAAGTTTTGGTATTTAATGATTAAAAAGAAAGATAAATCGGCTTTAAATGTTCAGAAAGGCATAGAGCAGCCTCCCCAGGTTAATGTTGACGCAGCGGAGCGTTTTAGCAATATCAAAGCTGATAAGCTGGAAGCCCCCATTTATATCCAGGAAATCCTGAAGGGTAATCGTACCATGCTAAGCAAAGCCATTACGCTGGTTGAAAGCTCCCTCCCAAAACACCAGGTGCTGGCCCAAGAAATTATTAGCGGATGTCTTCCTGAAGCAGGAAATTCGATACGTGTTGGCATTACCGGAATACCCGGGGTTGGAAAAAGCACTTTCATCGAGACCCTCGGCAAATACCTCACTTCAACAGGACATAAAGTGGCTGTGCTGGCTATCGATCCCAGTAGTAGTCGCAGCAAAGGAAGTATTTTGGGCGATAAAACACGTATGGAAGATCTTGCCAATGACCCGAATGCTTTTATCCGCCCATCAGCATCAGCAGGCTCTCTCGGAGGGGTTGCCCAAAAAACCCGTGAAGCGATCATCTTATGCGAGGCGGCAGGATTCGACTGCATCTTTGTAGAAACTGTAGGTGTTGGCCAATCTGAAACAGCTGTCCATTCTATGGTCGACTTTTTCCTTTTGCTCATGCTGGCTGGGGCAGGAGATGAACTGCAGGGTATTAAGCGTGGAATAATGGAAATGGCTGATGCCATTGTCATCAACAAAGCTGATGGAGGTAATAAAGAGAAGGCAGATCTGGCGCAGAGAGAATATAAAAATGCATTGCACCTCTTCCCGGCAACAGCATCTGGATGGGAAGTGCCTGTGAAAACCTGTTCAGCTTTAGAAAACAAAGGTATCGATGGTGTTTGGGAAATCATTGAGCGTTACCGATCGATGATGACTGGTGAAAGCAAGTATTTCCAGCGCAAGAGGAAAGAACAAATGGTACAGACCATGTACGACAGCATCAACCGGCAGTTGAAAAGCCATTTCTTTGGAAACGAAAAAGTTAAACTGCGGATGAAGGAACTTGAAAAACAGGTGCTGTCTGGTAATATTAGTGCTTATCAAGCAGCTGCGGAATTGCTTAAAATCGATTGACAATCAGTATACCTGGTTCCTGGTTCCCAACGTTTGGTTCCAATTGTAAGTTAACAATTATTGAATTCATCGATAATTCAACATCCATAATCCATAATTCATAATTGATAAATACAACCTTAGGTTGGATTTATACGTAGAAGGATACAAGTTTTTTAGTAAGTTTGACATCCTTTTTCGCGACAGTAAAACACGAAACCATGAATCCGAACCCGCTAGTACAATACCTCAATAAGCCCGCTGAAGAATTTACCAAAGAAGACCTGATCCGTTATTGTGAGGATTACAACATCGGCATGGTCAATTTCAGGTATACCGGATGGGATGGAAGGCTCAAGACCTTAAATTTTATCATAAACAGCAGAGAACACCTGGATAATATCCTCACCTGCGGTGAGCGCGTTGATGGTTCCAGCCTGTTCGCATTTATTGAGGCTGGTTCGAGCGACCTTTATGTTGTACCAAGGTATAAGACCGCTTTTGTGAACCCCTTTACTGAGATCCCTACCCTGGACATCCTTTGCTCCTACTTCGACAAAGATGGCAACCCACTTGAAAGTGCTCCGGAATACATCCTCAAAAAGGCTCACGACTCATTCAAGGAAGTGACCGGAATGGAATTCGAGGCCATGGGTGAGCTTGAATATTATGTCATTTTTGAGAGGGAACCACTTTTTACAGCTGATGATCAGAAAGGATATCACGAATCAACACCTTTCACAAAATGGGAAGAGCTTCGCACAGAAGCGATGATGGCCATTGCACAGTCGGGTGGCAAGATCAAATACGGCCATTCTGAAGTAGGTAACTTCAGTGTAGGAGATATCGAATACGAACAAAATGAAATTGAATTTCTCCCGGTTAATGTGGAAGATGCTGCGGATCAGTTGATGATTGCCAAGTGGATCTTACGCACCCTGGCCCATAAATATGGTGTAACTGTCACCTTTGCGCCTAAAATTACCGTTGGCAAGGCAGGCAGTGGATTACATGTTCATACACGTTTAATGAAAGACGGGCAGAATATGATGGTAGACAAGGATGGCTTGAGCGATATTGCTAAGAAGGCCATCGCCGGGTACCTGTCGTGCGCAGCTTCGCTAACAGCTTTTGGGAATATTAATCCAACTTCATATTTCAGACTTGTGCCACACCAGGAAGCGCCAACCAACATTTGCTGGGGCGATCGAAACCGTTCAGTGCTTGTCAGGGTACCCCTGGGATGGTCACAAAAGAAGGACATGCTCCACCAGGCTAATCCACAGGAGGGCCCGGTTGATGATGATCACACCAACAAACAAACCGTTGAGTTCCGTTGCCCCGACGGTTCTGCTGATATTTATCTCCTGCTTGCAGGACTGACTGTGGCAGCCAGACATGGTTTCGAGATGAAAGACGCCCTCAAATATGCTAAGGAAACTTATGTTGATGTGAACATCTTCATGGATGAAAATAAAGCGAAACTTGATTCCTTGTCGGTACTTCCAGGTTCATGTTGGGAATCAGCTGATGCACTGCTCAAACAAAGGAATATTTATACAAAGCATGGTGTTTTTTCAGAAGGCATGCTTACATGGATCGCTTCATATCTTAAAAGCTTCGACGATAAAACCCTGATGAAAGACATTGGCAATGACGATTCAGAGGTTCAGAAGCTGGTGGACAGGTACTTTCACTGTGGATAAATCCACTTCAAAGAATTATAAATTTTGAGTGTTGAGTTTTGAGTTAATTTAAAATTTAAACCTTAAATTTTTAAATTTTTCATGATTGTTTCTTTACATAGACGCGGCGAATCCAGAATGGTAGTATGATGAAGCCAATGAAGAGGTATGGATAGTAGCTGAGGAGGCGCCAGAGAAGGCCAATAGCAGTTTCGAGTCCCACAGGAATAAACTCACCCAGAAATATTGGAAAGGCATATTCGGCAATCCCACTGCCACCTGGCGTCGGGCTGACAAGCAATATGACCCACATAACGAGCTGCCTCCCGTAGATAAGGAACTGATCCCCGATATGGGTAAATTGGTCACTGCTGGTACGGAAGGCCATGATGAGGGCATTCACCACCCAGAAGCGGGCCGACCAGGAAAACAAAGTGGCCCCAAAAGCTTTCACCCAAAAAATCAGCGGTTTTCCTCTCATTTCTTTTGAAGTGGTGATGATATCATCTCCTGTTTTGACTGCTTTATGTTTCCAGCGTTTCAAAAAAGGAAGGGAAGCCAGTCCAACGATGATCCTCTTAAATCCCCCTGGGCTTATGAATATTGCAGAAGTGATGATGGTGGTAAGTAAAAGAATAAATGCATACCCGAATATGAAGGCTTGCTTTCCGCCAAGGTTCATCAGGAATCCTGCATCCGAAACAAAAAGGTTGTCAATACCGATTACTAAAACCACCACCGGGACCATGAAGATGTAAAAAAGTTCGTCAAGCATGGCCGTGATCATGACAATGGCAGTAGTCCGCCCCATACTTATTCCCTCACGATTAACGATAAATAGGGCTATGGCCGATCCACCTACAATTGAAGGAGTGATAGAAGAAGCAAACTCCCATAACATTACAACATCGAAGCTATGGCGCCAACTGATCTGTTTATTGGTGAGCACCCTTAGGCGGTACATGTAAGCGATATCCCTGATGGCCTGGAGACAAATCGCAATGAAAAGCCAGAGAAAGGTATATACCGACCAATGAATATCCAGGAAAGCATCCTTATTAAAATCTTTAATAAGCAGCACTGTAGCCACGCCAAAACCCAGCACCAATGGAATGATGATGCGTTTCAGTTGGAAAAAGCGTAATACTTTGTTTAGGTCGGTGTCCATGCTTATCGATAAGTATACAAAAATCGACAAATTTTTCTCTTGAGCAAACTTATCTTAAGATTATGGATGTTGGGTGTTGGAGGTTGGATGAATTAATAAGTATACGCTAATCCGGTTCTTTATATCTATGTATCTAATCCCTGGATAATCTATAACTAATCCAAAACCCAAAACTCAACATCCAAAATCATTATCTAGTGTCTCTTTTCTGCCATAATGGCATTTATTGTCTTCGGTAAGCGTCATATTGTCAGCCCCTTAGCATAAATTCGGATATGGTATGGAAGTTGACAAAGAAAGGGAAAATAAACCCAAATGAATTAATATAAATAATAGGAGGACTATAAAATGACTTTAATGAAATGGACAAATCACCCGGTATTAAATGAAATGATGAACGGAATGCAAAGAAAGCCCATGCAGCATGCATGTGATTATAACAGGCCTGGGGCCAATATCATCGATAATGAAAAAGACTTCACTATTGAGTTGGCTGTTCCGGGAATGGGTAAAGATGATTTTAAGATCAATCTTGAGAACGATATTCTTTCTATCTCAGTAGAAAGGGAAGAAGTTGAAGAAAAAGACGAAAAGAATTACACCAGGCGCGAGTTCAGGTATGATGGCTTTTGTCGTTCATTCAGCATGCCCGATATCGTTGATCAGGAAAAGATCAAAGCAGATTATAAGAATGGAGTTTTAAGTGTAATGCTTCCCAAAAGTGAAGAAGCAAAGATTAGTGGAAGAGAGATAAAGATCTCATAATTTGCCCCATAGCCACGGCTATTTTTCATAAACAGTAAAAAGCCTCCCGAGAACTCGGGGGGCTTTTTTATTTTTGCATTACTTGAGTCATTTCGAGCTAATGCGAGAAATCTGTCTCGCTTCAACTCTTGAAATAGATTTCTCCCTGCGGTCGAAATGACCTTAAGCTTAAACAAATTCCTTTTTAAGTATCGCAACCCACTTTTTAAGGCGTTTATCGGTGAGATTCTGCTGGTTTTCTTTATCAAGAGCAAGGCCAATGAACTTTCCATTCTTTACGGCAGCAGATTCGTTGAAGGTATAGCCATCGAGGGGCCATGCTCCAATAATATCAACTCGATCATATATCGCATCATGGATGGTACCCATGCCATCGACAAAGCTATCGGCATAGTTCACCTGGTCACCCAGTCCGAAGAAGGCTACTTTTTTCTTACTAAAATTAACTTCTTCAAGAATATCTATAAAGTCTTCCCAATCGTCCTGCATATCACCTATTCCCCAGGTGGATGTCCCCAGGATAATGTAATCATATTTCTCAATATCCTCTTTACTTGCTGAATCTATATTGTGAGTGTCGGCATCTTTTCCAAGCAATGCCTTGATCTTTTCTGCCACCACTTCAGTATTACCGGTTGATGAACCGTAGAAAATTCCAATCTTTTTCATTTTTCATTAATCTTTGGTAGTGCAAAATTACACTTTTTTCGCTTAATTGAGAATTAATCTAAATAATTCCATTAATAGGGTTGAGTGTTGAGTTAGTTTTAAGCTACTAGTTAGACTAACTTTTAACTTAAATTTTTTTGAGTTGTTTTGACTATAGCTGTGGTAATGTTAATAATAACTATTTCTTCCATATAATAAGTGAGGTCCTTTTTAACTAAATCACTTTGATCTAATAACTTCAGCCAATATTGTGTTTCCCGTGCTTCTTTGGATGCTATTGCCATTTTAAACGCAAAATCTTTTTTACTGAATGCAGCGGATGCTTCATGAATATTTGCACCAATACCGGTAGCACTTCTCAAGAGTTGCTTGGATATAATAAATTCCTTCTCTGAAATTAGATGTCTATACAATTCTATAGTTTTTAATGAAAATTGGAAACTCCTGTCCAGGATTTTTGGGTTATTCATAGTTCCAAGGATTGTTTATCTATTAATACTCATTTTTTAAAAATGTCGCATTAATCTCTAAAAAAACAATGAATAATTCTCACAGGGAACTAATGACTAACTCAACACCCAGCCCTCAACACTCAAAACTGCAAGACGTTTACCAAACAAAAATGTCTTCTTTCTTCAGTGGTCGCCTGCCTTCGATCCATTTGAAGTCACGGAGGAGCAGCTCATCACCGGAGAGCTCAAAAACAGTATGTATGGCGCCATCGGGTTTATCGATATAGGTGAAACCACTGATACGGTTGCTGTCGAGGTAGATCATCATGCGATTAGAGATGGCTTTTTGTATACCGATCAGGTCCTTGTTCTCTTCCCTCAGGAAGTAAAGTGTTTCTGCATTTCCAGTTACACGAATCTTTACAATTTCATTGTCCTTAAAATAACCAATCATCGTGCGTCCTTTGATCTGGTTATAGCTATTTGTGTCATCCTTAGAGATGATAAAACAGGAATTGTAGAGCACCATTGTGTCAAGCTGGTTATCTGCAATGACGATCTTCACCGAATCGGAGGTGAGCTGATTTTCTTCTGACCACATCACCGGCTCGTTATACATAATGATGGTGGAATCAAGAAAGTGATATACCAGGCTATCGCACATCCCCTGGAAGGTATTACGATAAAATTTCACTTTATAATATGCAAGCATCAGATCAGCCTTTCCTGCACTGTCGGTCAACATCCACATGGTATCAGCATGCAGGAAAAGGGAGTCATTTTTATCAGGCATCACTGCCAGGGCACTGTCGGTCACGTAGGCATAATGCAGTTCATCATCATATTCGGCAAAATGACCGTGAACATATATATCCTGCACGGTGTCATGCAATGTTACGTTGTTCTCTGCTTGTCCAAAACCCGGATTACGTCGATAAAATACAGTATCGCCCATGAGGATCTGTTCATCATGCTGTATAAATACATTAAGCTTCATTCGGGAAACATCAAGGTCGGTATTGTACCATCCATCTTCACAATAAATGCTGTCCTTCTCTCCCACAATGGTAGATGGCCCGAAAAACCATGCTGTTTTTGATGCAGTATTATATTTAAGCGTATCAGAGTTCATCACATAGTCAGGGTTGGTCAAAACTACATTTTCCCGAAAGTATGCCTCTTTTGAATTCGTATAATAATAGCCGACACGGCTGGTGAGCACATTAGTATCGCTTACAATAACAGCCCCCGTATAATAATACGCAATGCGCGTATTTCTATCATAAGTAAGATGATCAGTAGTGAGTGTTGCGCGGTTATCAACCAGCTTCACATTCCCATACAGATCTGCAATCCTGGTGCTTCCGGCATAGTTCAGGGAATCGCTATATATGTTCAAGGTATCGCTCACATTAATATGCACCTTGCTGAACGCCTGAAAATTATTTTCTTTCCGGTTCAGCCAGGCACTATCGCAATAAAAATAGGTGCTATCATGCAGCATTACCACGTTTCCTAACAGTCGTTGAATGTCTTTGTCGAAATGGTCATCCATGAGTAGCTCATCGGAACGGATAAGTTTAACCTTAGTAGTTTTCTGGGCCATGATTTTCCCTAAACCTAGCAGCAGAATGATGGTGAATATTGACAGGTATTTAAGTAATGACGCCATTGGATTGTAAAGATAGGGAAAATCGATTATGAATTATGGATGCTGGATTATGGATGGAGTGTAGATTAGTCAAGGAATAATTCTGATTTCAAATATCGAATTTCAGATATCAAATCAAAAATGGCCCCAAAAGGAGCCATTTTTCTGTCTCCCCGCCAGGATTAACTTCGTTGATCCTGATTGGCTCGGTGCAAGAGAAAAAGCCCCAGTTCGCTTCGCTCACCAACGTCCTTTTCTCGTTTAAGCATCAGTAAGCAAGCTCACATACTTAAACGAGAAAAACCCGTACCTAACGGCAAGGGCTTTTTCTTTCTGTCTCCCCGCTAGGATTCGAACCTAGGACCCGCTGATTAAGAGTCAGCTGCTCTGCCAACTGAGCTACGGAGAGAAACTCGATTTTTTGCAAAATTAGAATAATTTTTCAAAAAATCTCGAGTGAATAGTGCCTATATCCTAGTCCCTAGTGCCTATTTAGTTTATCCAAATAAATGCGGAGCATTTAATGGACTGGCCTCATGAAGTTTTGGTAGTATTTCAAGATTTCATGAACGTTAAAAATTACCCTTGTCTGACCCCGAGGACTCGGGGGAGTTTGGGTAATTTAGGGAGGGAAATCGTAGTAATCAACAAAATTTTATGCAGCCTTGATCTTTTGGCACTTTTCCATCAAGAAAAAAGTACAAGAAAACTTTCAGCTTATCGATGTCGCCATCAGGTTTAGAGTGGCTGCAATGGGAACAGGCGGTGAAAGGGCGTTGCATAGGGTAGGCATTGTGCGTGGGTTATAGGGAAGTTACGGTTTCCTGTTCCCTTGACCTTTTTGGTTCTTTTTGGTCAAGCAAAAAGAACAATAAAAAAAGACTTCTTTTTACCTATTGATCACTAATTTCCCAGAGAAGTATCCAGATTCTGATTGGACATGAAGAATGTAAAACCCCGAAGGGATGTGCGATACATCCACAGACCCTACTGAGCCCCCTGCAAGGGAAAACTGTTCCCGGAGGACAATATGACCAGAAACGGAATGAAGTGACATTGTGACTTTGTTACCTGGAGATTGGGAGAAGTATAGCTTCAGTTCATTTCGAACCGGGTTCGAATATCGAATATCGAATATCGAATATCGAGTATCGATAATTCCAAGGTCTTCGGCGATGATAAGATCCATTACTACCGGCAGGTGATCACTCATGCCTTGTAATGCATCAATAACATAGGCGGGAAGACTGGTATTCGGGGGATCGGATATGGAACCGTTAAAGCGCTGTCCATCCTGGCCGAGGGCCCAATAGGTTCCATCGATGTATCCCACTTTGTTTGTCTCATCATGGATGGTCTTGTTCAACATGATAAAATCAAATCTGTCATCCATGCCACCAGAGGCACCGCAGTTACCTGCCTGGGCTGTCCTGGTCGACTGCGTGTGCACATCCCTGAAAGCAGAATTGTTATGCCAATTGCCGATTTCATTGGAGGGATCATAAAAGCGGAATTCCGGGTGATTGTTGTTGATCATCATCTGATAGGCTTCCTCTGAAGACTTCTGAAAATTAAAATCCCCCATAAATAAATAATTTCCAAAAGGCCCCTGATCTTCGAGATAGTTTAAAGTGTTCTCGGTCATTTCGGCCCGGTCATTCCGGTCCTGTTGATCGTCACCAGCTTTTAGATGCCCTACTACACAACTTAGAAAAACGGTATCTCCCGCCTGCAAGCCAACATTGAGGGAATACAGCCGGTACGCATTAATATCACGGATAAAGCTCTGTGCCACATCCTGGGAATGCAAAGCAAGCTTTTCAGTATTATAATAAAGCTGGTTCACAATGCTCTCCTGGGCTATGTTGGGAGCCTGTGCCATGGCAAACAAGGCATAACCTGCCTGGTTCATCACCTCACTCAGCAAGCGTTCCTGATAGGTACTCAGGTATGACATTTCATTCACAGTGATGATATCGGGCCTGCTATATGTCAGGATGGTCCGCAGATATGCATCCTTCATATCAGTGTTGTTGGTGTTTTCACTGCAAAAAGCTGAATTGCCATAATACAAAAGGTTGTAGTGCATCACCCGGATGGTATCCTGGGCAGACAGAATCGTCAGGCTGAAAAATAGGAGGAAAAATGTTAGTATACGCATGGTATCAAATTGGTTGAATCAGTTAAATCAGTTGAATCAGGATTTTATAATTAAAAATTTATCAACTCCAATTAGGCACTAGCCACTAGGAACTAGGCACTATGCACTTAAAGAGATCCCTCGCCAAGCTCGGGATAAGCTCCACCAAAATATTTAATATCGCTTCGCTCATTAAACATTGGTGTCACTTATTTATGAACTTTCTTAATAAACTCTTCCACTTCCGGTACGCCACCCTGGTAAACCAGGTATCCATTATAGGGTTCCCGCAAGGTGATCTCATCATTAATTGGGGTCAGCATCATGCGCTTCACCTCTTCCGGGTCATCAGTTTGGCCCAGGATCCAGCTCAGCTTGACCCATGCAACCTCAGGTAGCATATTGCCTGCCGGGATAATGCCTTTAGCCATCATATCCCTGCCGGTGTCATAAACAAACATGTGTACATATCCCCAAATCGTCTGCAGTGTCATGTACATGTGTACGCCTTTGGCATGTGCTCTTTCTATGGCAGGATAAAGCTCTTTGTTTACATGCCCTAATCCTGTACCTACGATGATCACTCCTTTATAGCCTGCATCGACCAATGCATCCAAAGTATCTGGTTTCATTCCCGGGTAATAATAAAACATCGTTACATCATCACTAAAATAAGGCTTGATGGTAACGTTGCGGTCTTTTCGCCGGTGATTATATTCTTTATGTATCGGCAGGATCTCCTTGCGGCTAATCCGGGCAACTGGCGTGTCGCCAATGGTTCTGAAAGTAGAGCGGTAAGAGGAATGCATTTTCCTAACCCTTGTCCCTTTATGCAGCAGTCCATACTCGTCGGAAGTCGGACCGAACATACATACCAACACCTCCGCAATATCAGAATGCCCGGCTGCCTTCATGGCATGCATCAGGTTTAGGGCAGCATCAGAAGAGGGCCTGTCGGAAGAGCGCTGTGAGCCAACCAGAATAATAGGTACCGGTGAATTCTGAACCATAAAAGTCAATGCAGCACCTGTATGATGCAAGGTGTCGGTTCCATGGCCGATCACAATGCCGTCGATGCCATTTTCAATTTCTTTTCCAATGGCTATGGCCAGTTTTTTATACTGCATGGGGCCCATATTTTCGCTGAAAACGGCAAATACTTTCTCGGTATCCAGGTTACAGATATCGGCCAGTTCCGGCACAGCTCCATAGAGTTCACCCGGTGAAAAGGCCGGAATTACAGCTCCTGTACGATAGTCGAGCCGGGAAGCAATGGTTCCACCCGTGCCAAAAAGTTTCACGTATGGTAAGCCTTCGGTAACCGGAAATTGCTTTTCAGGGATCTTGTAATTGGCCTTTTTGTAGCCCGTTTCTTTCATCCCGGTAATGGTGTTGATATCGATACCAACATTATATCCAGTGGGTATTTTCAGCACAATATGCTGGTCGTCGTCATTCTCAGCCCTCGGCAATACGGTACCGGTAAAGGTTCCACGGGTAGTATCAACCACTGCCTGACCCCAGACCCTCGTATTGTAATTTTTGAGAACCTCCAATGCCCCCCCCTTATAACCTTGAAAAAAGTCGTCGCTCATGATAATGCTGTTTTCTATTTATTTCCGTTCACTTGTTTATATAGTGCCTTCATGCTCATGTTTCCACGGGCGATCTTGCGTAACTCACCCATGATCCAGTCGGTTTCGTCCTTTTTCTCTTCAGAACGTCGGGTTTCACCAAATTTTTCGCGCAGGAATGGGATCCTTGCTACGATATCCTCTTCCGGTACACGCTTAAAGTTGATCACCGTAAGAACCGATTCGAAGTCCATTTTGGGATGTTCAAAAATAACAGGGAGCATATATCTGGCAAGCTCGGTATCCAAACCTTCGTCGATCAGGTATTTGAACATGGCGTAGATCAGCTCATAGTTAAAAGCCTCTGCCGGAGTGTAATGACCTTCCACAAACTTCAGCTTGTGGCCGAAGAAGGTCCCAACCATAACAGGATCAAGCTTCATGTCTTTGATGATCCTTTCAATCAATAAAAAGTGGTTCCGCTTAAAGATATAGGTATAGGAGTCTTCAGGGATGTTCCATTTCTTAAGCTGATGATACCGATCAATGATATCTGTAGGCAAGCTTTTACTCAAAGCCTCTATTTGCTTTTCTTGCAGGGGTTTCGGCGGAGTGTCGGTATCAGGATACATCCTGTCGGCACCAGGCAACACCCTTTCAAAAATGGTGGTGCCATCCTCAAAGGATTTCCTCGTCTCATTTGGCACGCCCACGAATGCCATCCGGCATCTTTCGTCTACTGTTTCAAGGGCAGTTTTAACATCCTCCTCCGGGCCCCAGAAGATCAGTTGGGCATCATCCTCCCCTGCCTTAAATTCTTTTTTGATCTTATTCCAGTCCGTATTCGTAACCACCTTATCAATCTCCTCTGAATGGGTCATGTTGGGTTTCTCCAGGCAGGCGATCACTTTTAAGCGGTCGGTGATCTCATCGGCAAACATTTTCCCGGGTTGAGTGAAATGTGACAATATGCCTTTAAAGCCTGGTAAATTCACTGCTATAATATGATGATGTTGTTGTTTGGCTTCTTTTAGCGGGTTGTAACTGAACTTGTATGTATGGAAATTCAACTTTTTAGATTGCATTTTCCACTTCGAAGCATCTTTTATGGTTGTATTGAGCAACTCCCTTACATGCAGCAGGGCCCACTGGCGGAAGGCTTCAACATGTGTGAGTTCGGGAATCCACTTCGTGTGGGCTACGCCTTTGATCTCTACCCTGGTCCCTCCCTTACAGCTCACATTCACATCCTGTCGGCCAGCTCCAATACCCGTTCTTACTTTGCCTGTGCTCCTGTTCAGGAAACGGATATAATCGCAGGCTTCCTGTACTTCATCCGGGTTATCGCAATCTGGATAGGTTACAGTTTCGATAAGAGGCATCCCGAGCCGGTCTGTCTGGTATGTTCGCACATGGCCTATATCTGATATTTCGCGACAGGAATCTTCTTCAAGGCTTAACTGGATCAGCCTGATCTTTTTGTTCTTCAAAGGAAGTTCTCCTTCCACCCCGATAATGGCCGTTCGCTGAAAACCTGTCGGGATGCTGCCATCGAGATATTGCTTCCGTGTAACATGCACTTCACCAACAATACTTAGCTTCGAAAGCAAGGAAATTTCTATTGAGATGTCGAGTGCCTCCTGATCAATAGGGAAAGGAGGGGTGTCATCCACATCATAAGTACAAGCCGTGGCATTGTTAATCCTGTAAATGATCTCCTTCCTGGTCTTGAACTCCATCAAAGCGGTACCATCATATTCCCCCAGTTCAGAAAGGGTCGGACGCATATGCCGGATGAGCTCGGCATTATAATCTTCGTGTTTGTTATATATTCCAGCAGGGCAATGGCAAAAGAGTTTTTCTTTTGTTTTAAGTTGCTGGTGGACTTCCAGTCCGGACATAAACCCGATACGGTCGTAATCAGCCTGTGTAGCTTGCTTTCGGGTAACATATCCGATTTGTTCCCTGCTTTGCTGGTAGTTATCTTCAGGATCGAATTTCTGCTTCATCGATTTGAATGGATTGATAAGTGATATTAGTTGGCAAATGTAGGATTTTTATTATTTTGCGGCCTCATTTACCTGGAATAGATTATTTGTATGGATCAAAGCTTATTTAACCAGCTTATCTGGATCTGGATCATCATTGGCCTGGCCACCATGATCCTTCTCTTATTTGTCACGGCTCCTTACGGACGTCACAGTAAGTCGAACTGGGGACCCATGATCAGTAACCGGATGGGATGGCTCATCATGGAATTGCCGGCACTGCTTTTGCCATTTATCATATTCCTGACTGGCGAAGGAAGCAACCGAAGGGTAATCTGGATTTTATTTCTGCCCTTCCTCATCCACTATATCAACAGGGTGTTGATCTTTCCTTTCAGGTTGCGTACCAAGGGGAAGAAGATGCCATTGGTGATCGTGCTCATGGCCATTGTATTTAATTCCATTAACGGATTTTTCCTTGGATATTACTGGGGATATCTTTCAGGAGGATATACTGTTGACTGGCTTACAACGCCCCAGTTTATCACCGGCCTCATAATTTTCTGTGTCGGTATTGGTTTTAACATCCGATCAGACAATATGCTTATCTGGCTGCGTAAGACCAGCGGAAACGGATACAAGATCCCTTACGGCGGACTGTTCAGGTATATCTCCTGCCCGAATCATTTCTCTGAGATCATTGAATGGACCGGCTATGCCATCATGGTCTGGAACATGCCGGCTCTTGCGTTTGCAGTTTGGACCTTTGCCAACCTTGTCCCCAGGGCCCTGGACCACCACAAATGGTACAAAAGTCATTTTGAAGATTATCCGAAAGACAGGAAAGCAATCTTTCCGGGAATACTTTAGTTGAATCAGTTAAATCGGTTAAATCGGTTAAATCGGTTGAATCGGTTAAACTGGTTGAATTAGTTGAATTGGGATAACAGCCAACAGCCTCCAGCAATCAGTATCCTACCTACTTTTTCTTATAATAATCAGCCGTAATCTCAATCGCCTCCTCTTCCGTATACTTCGGTTTAAAGCCAAAATCCTCTTCTGCCCTCTTTGAGTTGAAAGTAAAGTCGGTACAGGTATAGTTTACTGCAAAGCGGCTTAAGCCAGGATTATAGCGTTTCACTGGTCGTGCAACAAAGGCGATGAATTCAGATATTGCCCCCATACCATATGCAATCCCCCATGGGATCCACAGGTTTTTGGGTCGGAACCTATATCCCGCTTTCAATACGATCTGGTCGAAAAACTTAAAGAAGTTTTGCCCCTCTGCATCAGTCATCAGGTAGGCCTTTCCGAGTGGTTTGGTATTGCCCCCCATGATCTCTGATAAAACCTTGACATGAGCATTGGCCATGTTGCCAACAAATACATGCTGTGCTTTCGATTTGCCATTTCCAAGCCTGACATAAAAGCCTGTCTTGGCCATTCCTATCAGGGCATTCATATGATAAGGGTCAGCAGGGCCGTAGATATCAGATGGCCGGAGCGCAACTGTTTTTAGCTTTTCATCATTCGCTTCCTTTACCCGGATCTCGCCAAAAACCTTGCTCTGGCAATACATATTATGAAATCTATCCGGATAGGGTTGTGTGTCATCAACATTACGGAGCGGTTTACCTGTATATATTGCATCCAGGGAACTGGTAAAAACCATATATCCGACACCAAGTTCCTTGCAGGCACGAATTATGTTCTCAGTGCCACCTACGTTCACGTCATACACATATTTTGCCGGGTGTGTGCCCCAATCGATGACAGCAGCACAATGGATCACCGCATCTACTCCTTCGCATGCATCTTTCACTGCTTCATAGTCACGGGTGTCAACTTTGAAAAAATTCACTTCTTCATTTCCCGGGTATTCCTTTGTGTCAATTACCCTGACCTCTGAGGGGCTGATCGGTGAGTCATCCGCGAATAATTCTTTTACGACATGACTGCCAAGGAAACCAGAGCCGCCGGTAACTAAAATTTTAGGTTTGTTCATGTGCTTATAAGATTTATTTTTGTCGAAGTAGCAAAGGTAAAATATTTATTGGGGACAGGGTGCTGGGGACAGGGTGCTGGGGAAATATCAAACCCCCTAAACCTAGAACCCAGAACCCAGAACCCAGAACCTAGAACCCAGAACCCAGAACCTAGAACCCAGAACCAAAAATAACCATGCATAAATCAATCAGCATCATCCGGGGATTTAAAGATGAATCTTATTCAGATTTTCATTCAAGAATCAAAAAGATCATCGATCAAATAAAATCCTTCCCCACCCACAAACTCCATTACACCATCACGCTTGAGGTTCCGCCAAATATCTCAGTAATCCCATTCAGTAAAGAAAAGATCGCCATGATCTCGTTTACTTCAGGTGGCAAAGGTTTGCTGGATACCGTACAGAAAGCAGGTGGGTATGCCGGCACTTTTTATGTGACAGAGGCGCTTCCCATCGCTTATGCAAAAGACTGGCAAGATGGTGTTGCCACACCTGGAGTTTGCTTGCTCACCCTCTTCCGGCAAAAGAAAGGCATTGATTATGACACTTTCATCGAAAGGTGGTATAACGGACATACACCGCTTACCCTCAAGATACATCCCATTTATCATTATAACCGGAATGAGGTCACTGAAGCTTTAGGAGACCCACCGGTTTTATATGACGGCATCGTGGAAGAACACTGCCGCAGCCGAAAAGAATTAATGAACCCTTTCAAGTTCTTTGCCAAAAGCGGCTTTGCCCCGGTGAACATGATCAAGACATATTTTGATGTGAAGTCGTTTATTGATTATGGTAGTATTGAGACCTATCTGGTAACAGAATATCATATTGTTAGTTGCCCCTCGACTCCGCTCGGGATGACAAGCGGTTGAATCGGTTAAATCAGTTGAACTGGTTGAATTAGTTGAATTGGGATAATTTATAACTTTGACCCTTTCCCAGGATCCAGGATCTAGTATCAAAAATATGAATGGTATAATATTCTTCTTCATAAAAATCCACAAAGCTTTCCGTAAGCTGGCTTTAAAGCTCAGGGGGAAGACGGAGCAGGATATCCATGATGAACGCATCGTGAACGGAAAGGCATGGGAGGAATTTTGTGACAGGCTGAAATTAGCCGGATCGGCATTAATGTATTCCGGTGCCCCCCGTGATCCTTTTCAGCAGGCCGAAGGTGTACGATACCTCAGCCGGCTCACACGTGCCGGGTTGGAGGCTTTTGTTGAATACAATGATCCAATGTTTCCTGTTTTTCGGAGGATGGTGCATGAAACTGTTAAAATGGGTGCCGATAATCCCGATAATCATTATTACAATGCCCAGATCAGCGGAGAATATGAGTATCTGATCACCGGAAAAAGAAATACAGTCCATTACCTGGGGTTTTTCACCCAGAACGGAAATTATGGCACTACCGGCGGATTATCGCCATGCGGCGTACTGGAGCATAAGGATATGATCTTTGAAGAAGATGGCAGCTTTGAGATCATCCTGAGCAAGGAAAAGAAAGGAAAAAACTGGTTGAAGATTGAAGATGAAACCGGCCTGGCCATGGTGCGGCAAACTTTTTTCAGACGGGATGAAGAGGTGCCTGCCGAAATACATATTTCACGCATCGGCGGAAGTGATAAGCCGGACCCACTAACACCCGAAAGAGTTGATGAAGGTTTAAAAACTGCTGCCCTCTTCGTTGCGGGAGCTCCCATGCTTTTTGCAAAATGGGCCAAGGGATTTCAGAAACATACCAACCAGCTTCCACTCTTTGATCCTGCCACATCAAATGCTGCCGGCGGGGATGCCAGCATCATCTATTATCACAGCCACTGGAAACTGAATAATGATGAGGCCCTGGTGATCGAAGTCATGCCGCCAGCCTGTGATTCATGGAATTTCCAATTGAACAATTACTGGATGGAATCGCTGGATTATCGCTATTTCAACATCTGTATCAGCAAGGGAAATGCTGTATTTAATGATGATGGCAGTGTGAAGATTATTGTTTCCCATGAAGATCCCGGCCTGCCAAACTGGATCGAAACCTGCGGGCACAAGGAAGGAACCATGTGCTGGCGCTGGTACCGACTGGAGGAGGGAGCCGAAGCCATAGAACCAAATTGTAAAATCATGAAGCTGGAGGAGATCAGGAATGGGTAGTGATCATAAGGTAGTATCCCCGCAGGATTTTATTAAAATGCCATGGTGGTTCAGGGCCCTGAACAGCACATGGAAAGCTACATATCCTCTTGGGACCGAAGGCAAACTGGATAAAGACAGTCTGATCCGAAGTGCGAAGAAATCTTCCGGTCTTGATGACCTGGGCAAGGATTTCTGGGACGAGCCGCTCGATAGGATGCTACGATCGATCAATGAGGAAGCAAACCTCCACCCGGTGGGGATGTTTATTTCAAAAGAACGCATCATTAATTTGCTGAAGAACAGGCTCAGGGCAGAATATTATTTCAAAAAGCATCCTGAGATCCTTGAGCAGGAGTTGTACCCGGTTTGGATGATCGCCGGCTTGCAGCGCACAGGTACGACTAAGCTCCAACGCCTGCTGAATGCCGATCCTGACAACAGGGTGATGGCCAGCTGGGAAGCCATCAATCCGGCACCCATTCCTGAAGAGAATAATGGATAACGACAAACGTATCAATAAGGCCAGGACAGCTGAAAAGGCCGTAAAGATCATGGCTCCTGGCTTTTTCGCCATCCATCCTATCGAATACCTGGCCCCCGAAGAAGACATTTTACTGCTCGATCTACCTTTCTGAGTACCACTCCGGAAGCAACCATGCATGTACCTTCCTATGCTGCATGGCTGGAGAAAACAGATCAATCATCAGCATATGAATATGCCGCAAAGATCATGAAGTTGCTGCAGTGGCAACAGCCTGCCAGGCGATGGATCCTTAAGTCGCCTCATCATCTTGAGTTCCTCGACCTGGCCGATAAGACCTTTGGCGATGTTACGCTTCCTTTGGACACACCGTGATCCCTGTATTTCCATTCCCTCCTTTCTCAGCATGATGTCGCACAGCAGGACCATGTTCAGCAATGATGTTTCCCTCAAACAGGTGGCCGATCACTGGGTAAGGAAAAGCACCTTCATCCTTGAAAAAGGGATATCATACCGGAATACACAGCCACAGGAGAAATTCCTGGATATTAAATTTGAAGACCTGGTGAGCGATTCGGGCAAGATCCTTGAGAATATCTACGGAGGAATAGATGAGGAACTGATGAAGGAGTTTCGGTCGGCGGAACAGGCAAACCCTCCACAAAAATATGGTACACATAGTTATTCACTTGAAGACTTCGGGTTAACGAAAGAAGACATCAACAATCGAATACCTTTATATCAACAATTCATCCAACATCCAACACCCAACATTCAACACCATGACTAGAAGTCAAAACAAAGTCACTATAAATCCCCCGTAACAGCCACCATCACCGGCATACGTGATCTGTTCAAAAAGCACATCCCGGCAGGGGAATTAAAAGATGATGACCGACTCGACGGAAAGAGGGTTGTGATTACAGGATCCAGCTCAGGGCTTGGATTTGCCACGGCTGTGGAGATGGCGAAACGTGGTGCTGAAGTGATCATGGCCGTGCGCAGTGGGATTCCCTCCAGGGGAGAAAGGGTGAAAGAATTAAGTGGGTCTGATAAAGTGTCGATGCTCTTTGTTGATCTCTCGGATGTGGATTCCATCCTGAAGTTTGCCGAAGAACTCAAGAAGAAATTCAATAAGATCGATATACTTGTTTGTAATGCCGCCGTTGTTCCCAAAAAGAGCCGGAAAACGCCCCAGGGTTTTGAGCAGATGTTCATGGTGAACTATTTTGCCAAATTTCTTTTGGTGAGTAAGCTCCTCGATTTAAACATCTTCAATCGCAGCAAAGGACAGGTTCCCCGAATTATCTTTGTTTCATCTGAAAGCCACCGCAACCCCAAGACTTTTGACCTGAAAGGATTTGGAGAATATCAGGATTTCAAGATCGGCAAGGTGATGGAGTTGTATGGTCATTATAAGCTGTTGATGACCACCTTTGCGAATGAATTATCGAGACGTTTAAACCCCGGTGATGCAACAGATTATTCTGTTTTCGCTCTTTGTCCCGGACCGGTAAACAGCAATATCGCCCGTGAGGCGCCAAAGGTATTCCAGCCACTGCTAAAGCTCACTTTCAGCATCTTCTTCCGTTCGCCGGAACGAGCCTCTGAGCCTGTGATTTATCTTGCCACTTCAAAAGATGTTGAAGGCAAGCCTATCGACTATCTGTTTCTAATGAGCAGAAAAGAAATGGATGAAAAGGCAACTGATCCGGTTCATGGAAAGGAATTGTGGAAAAAATCGCTTGAGTTGATGAACCGGATCATGAGTGCCGAGTGATGAGTGCCGGGTGCCGGGTGCCGGGTGCTGCATTAGCCACAAAAGCTGGTCCGTCCTTAGAATGAATATAAATAAAGCCTTGATTTGCATCCTATTCCTTCTCTATGTATATTTATAATGAAGAATAAGCACAGCATCATTGCATGCTAAAGGGAATTACTCCTTTTTATTTTTATTAGTTGCAATAGAAATAAATACAAATCTTATAGGGTAATCAAATAGCTGTTTAATTTTAAAAATACAGCTATGAAAAAATTATTCTCCCTCCTGATTGCTTTAGTATTGAGTTTTGGTACAACTTCTTCAGCTCTGAATGAAGGAAATCACCCCGATAATGCACCCAAAGAACCGCCACTCCCACATGTTATCGTAGTAGTTCCATGGTCCGTAGATACATTGAGGATAGAATGTACATCCGATATTCCTCCGATTATTGAGCCAACAGTAAGCAGTAGTTGTGGGATGGATGACACCACTCGCTCTATATCGACAACCTTTGGTGCATGTATCAATGAAAGAACTATTGTGCGTACGTGGTATTATACTGACTTATGTGGAGATGATACTTTAGTCCGCCAGGTAATTATCGTAATGGATACCATCCCACCGGTAGTGACTCCAAGCTGGGCAGAAGATACAACATACTACGAGTGTCTTTACGATGTACCACCGATACAGTGGCCCACGGTATCTGATAATTGTGGCATAAAGGACACCACACGCTCTATTCAAACATGGTTTGGTGCTTGTATAAATGAGCGAACGATCAAACGTGTCTGGATTTTCAGGGATTCATGCGACAATGAAGGACGGGCTGAACAAGTCATTATTGTGAAAGATTCTATCCCACCTCTTGTGGTAGTACCATGGGCGGAAGATACAACATACTACGAGTGTCTTTACGATGTACCACCGATACAGTGGCCCACGGTATCTGATAATTGTGGCATAAAGGACACCACACGCTCTATTCAAACATGGTTTGGTGCTTGTATAAATGAGCGAACGATCAAACGTGTCTGGATTTTCAGGGATTCATGCGACAATGAAGGACGGGCTGAACAAGTCATTATTGTGAAAGATTCTATCCCACCTCTTGTGGTAGTACCATGGGCGGAAGATACAACATACTACGAGTGTCTTTACGATGTACCACCGATACAGTGGCCTACAGTATCTGATAATTGTGGCATAAAGGACACCACACGCTCTATTCAAACATGGTTTGGTGCTTGTATAAATGAGCGTACGATCAAACGTGTCTGGATTTTCAGGGATTCATGCGACAATGAAGGACGGGCTGAACAAGTCATTATTGTGAAAGATTCTATCCCACCTCTTGTGGTAGTACCATGGGCGGAAGATACAACATACTACGAGTGTCTTTACGATGTACCACCGATACAGTGGCCCACAGTATCTGATAATTGTGGCATAAAGGACACCACACGCTCTATTCAAACATGGTTTGGTGCTTGTATAAATGAGCGTACGATCAAACGTGTCTGGATTTTCAGGGATTCATGCGACAATGAAGGACGGGCTGAACAAGTCATTATTGTGAAAGATTCTATCCCACCTCTTGTGACACGTACCTGGGCTGAAGATACAAGCTATCTTGACTGCCTCTCAGAAGTACCGCCAATCCAGTGGCCCACAGTTACTGATAATTGCGGTATAAAAGACACTACCCGATCCATTCAAACAACTTTTGGTGCTTGCATAAACGAAAGGACCATTAGGCGTACCTGGATATTCAGGGATTCATGCGACAATGAGGGACGAATTGACCAGGTGATCTACGTGAAGGATTCTATACCACCCATTGTGACCCGTACATGGGCCGAAGATACAAGCTACCTGGAATGCCTCTCAGAAGTACCGCCAATCCAGTGGCCCACAGCAACTGATAATTGTGGCATAAAAGACACTACCCGATCCATTGAAACAGTTTTTGGTGCTTGCATTAACGAAAGGACCATTAGGCGTACCTGGATAATCAGGGATTCATGTGATAATGAAGGACGTTTAGTACAGATGATCTACGTGAATGATACTATACCGCCCGATGTGACAGTTCTTTGGACAGAGGACACAGTTAGAATTGAATGTGCATCTGCAATTCCAGCTCCTATCGAACCAGTTGCTAGCGACAATTGTGGTTTAAAGGATACTGTTTTCACCCGAATTGTTTCCGACAGTACATGCATTAACCATTTGACTATTGATCGTGTTTGGGAATATTACGACTCTTGTGATAATAGCACATTAGCACGCCAGGTCATCATCGTGAATGATGATATCCCCCCGCTACCACTTTGTCGCGATACTATACTGCAATTGGATGAGACGGGTGCTGCCTCTATCGTTCCGGAAGACCTTGATGGCGGAACTACTGACAATTGCGGATTCAACCTCAGTGCAAGCCAGCTTAATTTCGATTGTTCGGATGTTGGCGAAAACATGATCACCTTAACGGCTACCGACTCCTGTAACAACGCAGCCAGTTGCATTGCCGTGGTCACAGTAGAAGATACTATTGCCCCAGTCGTTGTAGCCCAAAACATTGTGATATTCCTTGACGAAAATGGGTTTGCATCTATCTCGGTCCCTGACGTACTGCTTAGTGCTACCGATAATTGTGGCATCCAGGATATTTATCTGAGCATGACAGAATTTACATGCGAAGAGCTCGGGTATAATACTATAGAACTTATCGTGATTGATGTGAATGGAAATATAACAGTGACTGAAGTCTATGTTACAGTATGGGATTCGATTGCTCCTGTGCTGGTCATGCAGGATATAGAAATATACCTGGATGAAAATGGAGTTGCTTCTATAGAAGTGGAAGATATCGTTGCCAGCAGTTTTGATAACTGTGGAATTATTAGCCTGACCATTGATCAGCACGACTTTGACTGCTCCCATATTGGTGATAATGTAGTTTATGCCCATTTATACGGTATTGGTGGTGAAGACCATGACTGGGCAACAGTTACAGTTATCGATGATCTGGAACCAGTCGTTGTTTGCATCGCAGATACTACAATAGAGATCCCTGAAGGACAAACACATTACACGGCTCAGGGAGATGAGTTTGACATAATATATATGGCAGATAATTGTGAGATCGACTCGGTTGCAAATAATATAAACAGTGATACAACTCTCGCAGGAGAAGAATTTCTTGTCGGGACTACAGTAGTTACCTGGAGTGTGATGGACCAGAGTGGTAACTGGGGAGAGTGCAGCTTTGAAGTGACCATTAGTGTGCTCACTGATATCGACGACTATTTATTAAGATATGTACGTATATATCCAAACCCGACCCAGTCAGCTGTTAAAATAGACCTGGGTAGTTCATATGACAGGATTTCAATGATTGTAAAGGACATGAGTGGGAAGGTGATGCACCGAGAGGAATATGAAGGGATTGAGGAAATTGACCTGAATATTGAAAACTACGTGAACGGAGTGTATTTCATAAGCTTAATTGCTGACAGAAAACTCGGAAATTACAGGATCATTAAGTTCTAGAATACAGTATAAGGGACAGGGCCCGTTTTGGCTCATTATTTCGTATATCAAGCTATCCTTTTGATGGGATTACCTTCGGTGATCTCAATTGGAGGTGTACGACCCATAAAAGACCAGGGCTACGCCCCAGCATATTGTAAATTGTATCCTGTAAAATGTAAATTGTACATTATCAGAGATTACCTGCGGTGATCTCAATTGGAGGTGTACGACCCATAAAAGACCAGGGCTACGCCCCAGCATATTGTAAATTGTATCCTGTAAAATGTAAATTGTACATTATCAGAGATTACCTGCGGTGATCTCGTTGGGGGGGGAATAACCAAAAATCCCTCATGGCTTCGCCATTATCGGATTTGTTTTTCTAAGAATCTGAAAACAAGTTTTCATTTCTTTCAAAAAACAAATCCCTCGCAAAAGTTGCGAGGGATTTTTGGTTGTCGGGATGGGGAGATTCGAACTCCCGGCCTCCACGTCCCGAACGTGGCGCGCTAACCTGGCTGCGCTACATCCCGTTCATTAAGTGCATTTATGCTGGCTGCAGCCTGTCCCGAGCTGAGTCGAGGGGCTACATTCCGCACATTTAAAATTCAAAATTCAAACTCCAAAATCCAAAAGAATGAAGAAGCTAGAATGGGGAATGTAAAATTAAAACTTTTTGTTCAAGGAGCAAGAATAGAAGTTCCTTACTTAGTCCTGTTTTTGCAATGAGAAAGTTGAATTCTAGAAGATTCAATAGCAATATTTCTAAAGGACATACTTGATGACTACTTGCGTTTAACATGTAGATTCCCTATATTTATAATTTATCCTTTTAAAACCAATGCCTGAGAATCGTCAGCTTGCTGCCATTATGTTCACCGACATCGTCGGGTATTCAGCTTTGATGTCGAAGGATGAGAAGCATGCCCTTGATATCATGGAGCAAAGCAGGGTAATCCAAAAAGATGCAATAAATAAATTCAGCGGGCAGTTTATCAAAGAAAGCGGGGATCAGGTCGTGGCCAGCTTTCATAGCGCAATCAAGGCAGTTTGCTGTGCAGTATCCATTCAGAAACAACTCAAAGAAAACCAGCACCTCAACCTGCGTATCGGAATACATATAGGTGATGTTGTAGTTAGTGGAGATGATATTTTCGGCGATTGTGTCACCATCGCCTCAAAAATCGAAACCCTCACCCAGCCAAACAGCATTTGTATATCCGAGCATGTTTTCAGCTATATCGGTAACATTCCTGGAATTGAAGTTGAACCCCTGGATCAAGATCTTACTGGAGAGTACAAGCTTCCGGTGAAAATCTATACCTTATCCACAGAAAAATTTCCTGATGATCTCATCGATTCCATAATTACCTCTCCTGATGCTTCAATAAGCCGTTTATTTTTCTGGCAGGAACTGAAAAGAAGGAAGGTCATTAAGGTTGGATCCATGTATGCAGCTGCTTCCTTTGCCGTATTGGAAGCATTTGACATCCTGTTTCCGGGAGCCATAATCCCTATCTGGGCCATTACCTTGCTGGCAATCCTGGTGATCCTCGGCTTTGGAATAACCATTTACCTGACATGGGTCTATGACTTGACAGAAGATGGTTTGAAAAAGACCGAACCGATAGGGACAGTATTAGGTCAGGTAAAGATAGAGGATGATTCCCCAGGCTATAAGAGGTGGTTTAAACTCAGTAATATCATCATAGCCGGGCTGATTATAGTGATCGGCTTCCTGGTTTATCCGAAAATCTTCCACAAGGATAAATTTGAGAACATCCGGAATGAAGATGGCCGGATATCCATTGCTGTGATGCCATTTAAAAATCTGACAGGGGACACACTGTATAACATTTGGCAGGAAGGCTTGCAAAATCTTGTGATCTCTACACTTACTAATTCCAAAGAGCTATCCGTAAGACAACTAAATACTATCTATCCGGTCATTGGAAAAGACCATGACAATAACTACGCCTCACTGACCCCCTCTTTTGCAGGCGATGTTGCACAACGCTTGAATACCAGGACTTTCATATTGGGTAATATCCTCAAAACAGGAAATAAAATTCGGATCACTGCCCAATTGATAAATGCTGAAAGCGAGGAGATATATAAAACCTTTCAAATGGAGGTAGATGACGAAGATGACTTATTTGCATTAAGTGACACACTATCCAATAATATTAAAGAGTATTTCGATATAAAAGTACTGATTGATGAAATAGGGTACCTGGAAAATTACACATTGGCTGATGTTCATTCTGCAGAAGCTTTACAATATTATTTAGAGGGAATGGCATCATTTATCAATTTTGAATATCCTGTGGCTATCGAATGGTATATGAAAGCGATTGAAATAGATACAAATTTCATTTCCGCATATTTTTACATCTCAATGGCTTATCACAATATGGGACAGTTTACCAATAGTATGGCCTTATATAAAAAAGCACATGAATGGTTTCATATCGCTTATAATAAAAAAGCGAGTCTTCCAATAATCGAAAGACTTGAACTTGCGTGGTTTAACGCATACTATTTTGAGACCCCTCATGAACAAATAAAGTATATTCATCAAATACTTCAACTTGAAGATCAGTCTGTTATGTATTGGTATGTCTTAGGATTAGCCTATGCCGATCTTGATCAATATGCAAAAGCGCTGGAGCCCTTACTCAAGACACTCGAAATATGTGAAAACCTCGATATCCAGGACCATTGGGTATACACATACACAATAACTGGAGCATGTTACCATTATCTTAATGAACACTCGAAAGAAAATGAGATATATGAAAAAGGATTAGCTGTTTTGCCTGATCATCCTGATATAATTTTTCATCAAGCTATTTGTGCAATATCCCGTGGAGATACAAAGGAATCCGGGGAATACCTCGAAGCTTATAAAACAGTTATAAAGAATGATTATCAATGGGACGTACCCCGAATTCTCCTATCAATTGGAAAGCTTTTCTCTTCTGCAGAGCAGCCGGATAGTGCACTCAGATACTTCAACTTAGCTTATCAATTTGAACCCAACAATACCGAAATCTTATACAATCTCGGAAAGCACTTAATAGTAAATAATATTAATGTGGAAGAAGGACTTGGCCTAGTCGATGAAGCGTTGCTCATTGAGCCTGACAACTATTTATATCTTGACGCAAAAGGATGGGGATTATATCAACATGGAAGCTATTCTGAAGCTGCTGAATACCTTGAAACTGCCTGGAAAGAACGACCTCACTATCATCATGATGTATACCTCCACCTTCAGGAAGTTAGAAAGAAGGTGCCAGAATAAAACAGATTTTGTTGCAAAATGCCCGAATACCGTCAGCTCTCAGCCATATTGTTAACCGACATTGATGAACGAAAAACATTATAGGAGTTATCTTCAAATTTTATCATCATAAATTCTCAACTGTAATTTCACAAAACTTTCAGAAAGTTTTAAGAAAACGTTACTAGGAAAAGTTAATCATATGGCTGTGTGATTTGTATGAAGTAATGGTTTGCCAAAACAGAAATTGCATGAATATTTCAATACAAACTTGATATTTTCATGGAATATTTACAGGATTGTATCTCGCTCTATTCCTTAAAAATAGGTTAGTACGGCAAACTCAAATTGATCAATAAAGATCTCTTTGAAAGCAGAAATGCTGTTCTGTTCATAAAAAACCAGCATTGCTTTCTTATATTCAACAGAATCTACTGTTCTGAAAGAGATTGGACAGTACTTATTGTTTATCAATATTGCATTGCTTATTATCCGGGCTGTACGTTTATTTCCATCAACAAATGGTTGAATATAGGAAATGAGAATAAGTAATAGCAAAGCTTTCTCAAAGACAGTATTTTCCCCATTTACCAGGGAACACATTTCTTTTAGGTTTTCTGTAATTTGAAGCTCATTGTCCAATGGTTTATAATTGGTGCCGGAAATACCAACCCTCCTGTTCCTGATATTCTTATCAATTCCAAGATCTTTCATTAATATTGAATGAACTTCTTCAATCTTAGCAATCGTCAGAGGTTCTATGTAATCGGGATTTTGAACTATAAAATCGATTGCTTCCTTATGATTAATAAGCATAATTGCTTCATCTTTTTTCTTTCCCGCTGCAGTTTCCTTTTCTTTTAGCAAACGCTCAGTTTCAAGCAAGGAATAAGTATTTCCCTCTATTTGAGACGATTTCCAGCTCAGATCGATAGCCAGACGTTCAATTTCCTTTTCATATTCAATTTTAGTTATACCTGCAATATTGGCTTCAAATTGTTTTTGAAGAAGATTTAGTTTTTCAAGCTCATTGTCAGTGAATAAGTCTGCTCCTGGTAATAAACCTTTTAATAATTGAAAATTGAATCCTTCTTTTATAACTCGCTCATCAATCTCCTTTGAAAAATAATGCTCTGTATCAATAGGCCTGAATAATTCATATGAAGGACTTATTAAATACCTGGTTGCCTTGCCTGTCCCTTCAGTAATGATTAACTTAGAAGTTATGAGTTTAGTCAATATCCTTTTTACCGTCGCATAACTTATTTCTTTAGAAAGTTCTTCATGAATTTGCCTTGAGGATTGCAAAGTATTTTCGCTTATATAATTCAATATCCGATCTTCTTTAGCAATTGTCATAGTAGGGAAATTATGTAATTGTAGCTCTTGTTTATCCCAAATATAGCTCAAAATCTTTAATATTGAGCTTAATTTATCAATATTTTGAGCTTTAATTTGGTTTTATTCCATTTGAGTTCAAAATTTTAAGGGGGAGAGTGAAAATGGAAGAATTTTGAGCTACAAATTAAACTAAATTGAGCTTAATTTGGGATTGTTTTATTTCTATTAGGATAATAATATCCAGAATAGGGTTATTTCTTTTATAATTTATCTCCGAAAAAATGTAATTGAGCTAATAATTACACAAAACTTTCAGAAAGTTCTAAGAAAAAGTAAAATGTTTTAAGAAACCGCTATAAGAGAGTGTAATTTAATGGGTTGTAAAATTACATCGGGTCGGAGCCTGTCCCGAGCTGAGTCGAGGGGCTACATCCCGAGCCTGCGGAAAATCCAAATTTCAAATTCCAAATTCCAAAAAACAAAATCCAAAGAATTTTAAATTAATTCAAAACTCAAAACTCAACATTTAAAACTTGACCTGGGGGTTCAAAATTAATATTTTTTCTTCAAGAATCAAGCACAGGTACTCCTCCCGACCATGTGAAGATTCAATAGGCAAGTGCAAACTCTGTGATGAAATTTATATTACCTTAGAAAATTAAATATTAAGATGCAACTAGCCTCAAAATTAGACCTTGCTTTCGACCGTTGGGTGAGAAAAAAGTATAACGTTTACAATAACATTTTCCTTAATCTTCCATTTGAAAATGTTGGGCATATTGGGATGATGATCCCGGTGATGACAACTTATATAGATGCACAGCTTGATAAGGGCAGGAACCCTGAACAAATCATCGATGGTTATTTCAAGACGAATACAGATATTACAGAGGAGCATGAAAAAATAGAATTCATGTTCAGTGTTATTCAATATGTCGAGAGGCAAATTGTGCTGTTCGACAGTATAGAAGATTCAGCATTTCCACATTTACAGGATAGTGAAAATAATATTTCGATACACGACCTCATCCATATGGGGATGCGATCAGCGCTTGAAGCAAAGATGATTAAAAAGCTTTCATCATTCAGCATCAGGCCTGTATTTACGGCACACCCCACTCAGTTTTATCCTCCTGCAATACTGGATATTATTTCCAAGCTCAAGATCATGGTCGACAATCATGATTTGAAAAACATGGACCTCACTCTACAGCAGCTGGGAATGACCCCCATGGGTAAATCTAAGAAGCCAACTCCATTTGAAGAGGCACAAAACATCATCTATTATTTAAGGCATGTGTATTACGATGCCGTAGGAAAATTATATTCAAGCATCAAGGAAAACTTCCAGGAGCAATCATTTGAAAACCCCCGGCTGATATGTATTGGGTTCTGGCCAGGAGGCGACCGTGATGGCAATCCATATGTTACAGCCAAGACTACAAAAGACGTCGCTGATGACCTACGCATGAGCCTGATGAAATGTTATTACGGGGACATCAAAGAACTGGATCAAAAACTAACATTCAGAGGGGTCGATAAAATTATTGCTGCATTGCGTGGCAAGCTATATAAAAGCATGTTTGATAGCGCATATGTTCTCAGCTATGATGAGATTAATTCATCCATGTCAGAAATCCGGGAACTGGTCGTGAATCGTTACAATAAACTGTATCTCAAAGAACTGGATGAATTTATCGATAAACTTAAGATCTTTCGTACACATTTTGCCACACTCGACATCAGGCAAGACCACAGCATACATCAGAAGGCAGTTACAAGAATATTAAAGAAGGAAGGTTTAATAAAAACAAGCTTGGATGAACTGCCGGAAAAAAAACTAATAAGCATCCTGCTATCAGCTGAATTTGATATCAAGCCAGAAATGTTTGAAGATGATGTTGTGAAAGAAACGATCATCAACATTTTTCAACTTAAGGATATCCAAAAGAAGAATGGTGAGTTGGGCTGCAACAGGTATATCATCAGTAATTCAGAAGACATATACTCCGTATTATTTGTTTATGCACTTTTCAGATGGTGTGGTTACGATCAAAATAAGATAAGATTCGATATCGTGCCCCTCTTTGAAACCATGAAAGGAATGACTGATGGGGCAGGCATCATGGATAAACTGTTCAACATCTCGCAGTACTTTGAACACATCAGACGAAGAGGTACAAAGCAAACTATCATGCTGGGCTTTTCCGATGGCACCAAAGATGGTGGCTACCTGAAAGCAAACTGGTCGATTTTTAAAACCAAGGAGGAGCTGACTTCAGTTTGCACAAAATATGGTATTGATGTCATCTTTTTCGATGGACGAGGTGGACCTCCGGCGCGCGGTGGTGGAAAATCTCATCGCTTTTATGCAGCACAAAGCGAAAAAATAGTCAACCATGAAATCCAGCTTACCATTCAGGGGCAAACCATAACCAGCAGATTTGGTACTGAGGAGCAGTTTATAAATAACTGTGACCATTTGCTTACAGCAGGACTATCACGAGATCTCAAGGATGAGAAGATATGCATTTCGGATAAATCACGTAAATTGATAGAAGAACTGTCGGAGATTAGTTACACTAAATACCTGGAGCTAAAAAATAATCCTTCCTTTCTTCCTTATCTTGAACATAAAACTCCACTGAAGTATTACAGCGAGGCAAATATTGGCAGCAGGCCAGCAAAGCGGGGTGGGAAAAAAGAATTAGAGTTCAAGGATCTCCGCGCTATTTCTTTCGTTGGAGCCTGGAGCCAGATGAAACAAAACATTCCTGGCTATTTTGGTCTTGGGACAGCCCTGGAGCTTCTCATAAAGCAAGGAAAACTCAATGAATTAAAGCAATTATTCAAAGAGGTTCTGTTTTTTAAAGCATTGATCTTAAACAGCATGATGTCGCTGTATAAATGCAATTTTGCCCTTACCAGATATATTGGCGATGACAAATTGTATGGAGACTTCTGGCATCTGATTTATAAGGAATACTGTTTATCAAAAGAAATGGTGTTAGCTATCTCCGGCTATAAAGAATTGATGCAGGAAGAGCCTGTTACACGAAATTCAATAGAGATGAGGGAACATATCGTATTACCACTTTTGCTTATTCAGCAATTTGCCATGCAACAGGTGGAGCGGGAATCAGATCATAAAGCGAGTTATGAAAAGCTAATCACCCGTTCACTATATGGAATTATCAATGCCAGCAGGAATTCTATCTGAAAGAATATTCAGTATCCTATTTATGTCAATGCACCTGAATTATTGTTTTATTATTGTATGATTCATCATTCCAATTTGATCAAAACAAGACATAAGATATATTCCGTTTGACAGATCTGAAATGTCAAGTGAGATTAAATTTGAACCTTTATGCAATATTATATTTTCAGTCATAAGGACTCTGCCTGATAAATCTGAGATCTGTATTTTTAAATATCGACTTTTCTGATTATGAAAATCAATGAAATATTTTCCAGTACCTGGATTAGGATATAACTTAAAATCAGACTGTTTTTTCACATTATTGGAGATACCAACAGCTTTCCATAAGGAGTCACAAATCCCGGGACTCAGATTATAATAACTGCCGCATCCCGTGGTTTCCAGTTTCTTTGCCCTGACTAAGTATACATTATTGCCACCAAGCGGGGATTCGTCAGTATAGGCCGCAACATTAATATTTTCGGCAATTTTCTCGAAATGACCCGCAATGCTTGACGCACGATAAATATTATAAGTGGTTGAAGTATCCGGGGAGTTATCCCAGGTAAGCCTGATTCCGTTTTGGGTTAAATCTTCAAGGCTTAGTGAAGCAGGGGGTTTAACAACGAATAAAGTAAGCGTAGGATCGCCCATTAAAGCAGTGTGAACATAGCGATTTCCAAAGCCGGTTGTATACTGGATATCATTGTTTTGGGATATCTGTGCACAATAGCCGATTGTATGTCCCAGCCCTAAAAATTGTAAGTGCCATGTTGGATTACACGACCAGAAATTGATCAGGATAGGTCCTTCATTTGCAAGCGGGGATCTCAGTACATTATTGGTGTTGTCCCAATCACCAAAATAGCTTCCAAAGAGTGTTGTAAAGACTGTTTGATAATTATTAGATGCAAATTCATTTGTTGAAACAATGCCTCCGCAATGGGTGTATGAGCTTCCTCCTGAACCATATGAGCATAAATAACTTTCGTTCATGAGTGTAGAGGAATAATCCAATTCAAAAATGTAGTCCGCTGTAAACAATGCTGCAAAATTTCGCCAGGCCATGTCGTATTTATTGCCGTAAAGGTTTTGTTCAATTAAACCTCGTCTAACAGCATCAATAGCTCCGGATCGCCAGTTATGATCTTTGTTCAGATAATTCCTGGTTAACTCAATCTCATCATGCTGAAAAGCCGGCAAATCTGAAAGATCAACCCTTCCAGTCTGAAGATATATGTCGGCAGGGATATAATTTTGATCAAATTTTCCATCACCCGGGATATTGTGGTTTTCAATTCTAGATGCGCTGGTGTTGTAAACATACTGGTCAGTCCATTCGCCATCTAATACCGAGTAATAGGTGTCGGCAGGCCATGCCCCTTTATGATCTTGATGGCCATCCATAGCAATGTTTCCTGAATATGGCACAGGTATTTGACCTACAAGAAATAGTGTGTTAATTGAAGAATCTGCCTCACAGGATTCAATGATGATTTCTTTTGTTTCATTCACTGAAAGATCCCGGTTCACTCCTTTCTTAATAACTTTCCATCCTTCAAAAACTAAATCATAAATAAGCTGGTTTATTTCATATTCAAGTGGTTCCTGGTACAAACTATCAACAAGAAGAAGTATTGTTCCCCGATTTTCCAGAGCCGGACATTCAATGCCCGCTACGATATAAGTATATTCAACCTGGCTGTATGGCCCTCCTGAATACAAAGTGGAATTATAGTGTTTTATATCCCATGTTGTTTCTTCCGGGTAATTATCGAAATAAATGTGTAATATAATCTCACTTTCTTCACCGGGATCCCCCGGAACAGTAAAACTTGTTGATTCGGAGCTTGTAAACTCTCCTCCTTCAGCCAGAATAGTGTTTTCATAACTGAGTTGATAGAATCCCCATCCAAGCCAGCAGCAAATCCCATCACCCCATGAATCATATATTGTAAAGGTGATTTCTTCCCCTGCAGGCAAAAGCAAAGTATCATAAATCCAGGGAGGAGCCCGAAAGATGCCATACTCATATTTAATACCTTTTTCGACCTCGTAATCAATGTATTGTGTTGAGTTTCCCTCGAGTTGTGCCAGGGGTTGTTTCCAGGAATCAGAACCAAGAATTCTTCTATAGATGATATATTCATCTGCGTTGATGTTTTCAGGCCATGATATTAAGATTGCAGGGGGATCTGATTGTACAACAACAGAAGCCATGATCGAGTAGCTGCCAGGCGCTTGAGCAACAGTTGATGAATATGAAAAAGCGATTAATATGATATATGAGATTACTATTTTCAAGTGATTGATGAAAGTCATAGTGCAAGAATGTAGCAATGATCTTAAAGATAATAAATCCAGCAGGGTATAAAAAATCTAATTTACGACCAGGGTGATTTTATGGATGAAAAGTAGAATTGGGTGGACGTAATGTATTCAACCGCACCAAACTTAAGTAAAGGAAACAAACTTGCGTTTGAAGATATCGGGGCAGCAGAGAATTTCATTATAATTCCTGAAAGTAAGAAATACTATAAACGCAAGGATTTAAGCTATAAACGATGAATCAATCTCCCCCGCGACGGTGACGCTGCTGACCATGGCCCTGTCCCATCTCCAAACGCGGACAACCGAACAGGTCGCAATAAACATTGGATAGCTTCTGCCGCTGATCAGGCTTGCAGATGGTCCGAATCTGTAAGTATTGGGAAGCGGCCAGCCTGGTCATCCGGGCCTGGTAAGCGCCAAGATCTTCTGATAGTAAAATGATCTCCAGGCTGTCCGGATCATCGTTCTGAAGCTCTTCCATCAGGGTAAGGCGACACTGACGAAGTTCAGAAACGAGTAAGGCCGAAGTGTCCCTGTAGTGATCCAGAATATTTTCAATCTCCCTTTGCTGGCTTGCATCCAGTTCAAGTTCATCGAACAGCATCATGCAAGACGAAGAACATCCTGTTTGGGCAATAGGCTCTTCAGTTTGCGCCCAGGTATGATAGATCAGGGAGCCCAGGATTGAAAGTGTGACGATTAGTGATCCTGTTAGGATCCAGATGATCACTTTATGACTGCTGAAAATGTTCATGATGAGGGTTATTTCATTAATAATATCTGCTCGTAACTGGAACCACTGATCTCGCTAAAAAATGCGGCATTTGCATCTTCCTCCAACGGAAAAACGGAAGTGGCTCGTTCATTTGTGTTTGCTGGAGTACTGATTACTTTTCCCAAAGAAATTCCACCGGCAATTCCTGCCATTACAACGATCACTGCAAGAATGGGTCTAAGTCGAAGCTTTATGACGCCCAATAATCCTGCTTTGTAGGATTGCTCCTTTTCACCTTCTATCCGCGTCATCAGGCGGGAATAAAACCAGGGATCTTCTGGAATGATTCGGTCTTTCTGAATAAAGTCAAGGGTTTTTTGCACCCTTTCCTGCTTATTTTGTTCCATGCTATTTCCTGTTTGTATGATAATAGTATGTCAGTCTTTTCTGCAAATTCAATCTGGCCCGGTGAATCAGTGACTCAACGGACGAAAGAGACACATTCATCACTTCGGCAATCTCGCTATAAGGCAATTCCTCATACTTGTGCAATGTGAAAGCTATTTTCTGCTTCACCGGCAAACCATCAATGGCTATATACAATGCCTCTTTCAACTCTTCCTCTTCCATCACCACATCACCTCCACCGCATGTGTTTTGATCAGCAATCTGTTCTTCCTGTTTCTTTCCACCCGAATCCTGAAAGGAGAATAGGGACAATGTATCTCTCCTCTTGTGTTTCTTCAAATGGTTCAGGGATTTATTGACCGCAATCCTATAAATCCAGGAAGAGAGTTTTGCTGTCCCGCGGAACGCAGCCGCTGATCTCAATATCTCAATGAACACTTCCTGAGCCAGGTCCTGAGCGTCCTCCCTGTCGTGTACCAGGGCGTAACAGGTGCGGATAACAAAGAGCTGGTGGGTTTCCACCAACTCTTTGAAAGCAGCCTGATCACTGTTTATAATTCCCTGAACAAGTTCTCGGTCAGTCATTGAATGAGGGTTAACCACGAAGGTACATTTAGTGAATTATAAAAGTTGCGAAATAGAGAAATAAATTCTTCTCTTTCGCGCCCGGTGGTTATTCAGGCTTATTACTTTTTATCAGGTTCTGTGGGTGTAGTTTTCTTGCAACTTTTCTGTCCATGACGGTTCTGTTGTCCCTTGCCCTTGCTGCAGCAATTGGCCTTGTTCATTTCTGAACCTTTGCCGTTTTTCATTCCTTTTCCGCAACAGTTACCCTGGCCGCAGTTTTCTTTGCAGTTATCGCAAATACCATCACCATTCTCATCCACAAATTTGGTGCATTTTTCCTTATTGCAGCAGTTCGGTTTATTATCGCAAACGCCGTCGCCATTTTTGTCGACAAAATTACCCGGTGTTTTCTGATCAGTCTGCGTAGTCTGGGCCTTGGTCGATTTGTCTGCACCCTCTGTTGATTGAGCATTAATTGTGCCTGACAGGAAAGCAATCATGATGATCATCCCTGTGATTAAAGTGAGTTTTTTCATAATAAGTTTGATTGAGTTTAACAATGTGTTTTCAATAAGACAAAATCGACGGCAAAAACTTGCGGTATTGTTAAACATTTATCTAGGAAGGGTGACAAAAAAGCCGCTCAAAGGCGGCTTTATTAATAAAGGTAGATACAGGTAGCGTTTAGTTTCATTTTACTCATATCTTAAGGCCTCCACCGGGTTTCTCCTCGCTGCTTTGTAGGTTAGCCAGCTCACCGCAAGTAAAACAATGACCAGGGTAATCACTCCAGCCAGCACAAATATCCACCAACTGAGTGGCGTTTGATAGGCAAAATTTGCCAGCCATTTTTCCATGCCATAATAAGCTATTGGAGTTGCAATGATGAACGCAATGGCTATCCATTTCACAAAACTTATATTTAACATTCGCATGATTTCGCTAATGCTTGCTCCATTCACTTTTCGGATACCAATTTCCTTGGTTCGGTTGGTTAAAATAAAGGAAGCCATTCCCAACAATCCCATACAGGCGAGTATGATTGCCACCAAGGCAAAATATCCCATAAGCCGAAAGGTATTTTGTTCTTTTTCATAGCGTTGCTGAAGAATGTTGTCGAGGAAACTAAATTCAATTACCTCATTGGGATAAAGACTTTGACAGATTTTAGTAACGGACTCCATAGAACCCATGGCATCAGATGGGTTTACCTTAACGATCAGATGATAAACCCAAGGATAATAAATCAAAAATACTGCAGGTTTAACTTTATTATGAAGCGGTTCAATGTAAACATCGCCAATAACTCCTATGATGTGTCGGTTAGACTTTGGCCAAATACATCGAAGTGTTTGTCCTATGGGGTTGCCCTCTAATCCCAAATGTTTTACTGCCTCTTCATTTAGAATAATAGATTCTGTTGCATCCGTTTTAAGTTCCTCTGAAAACAATCGACCTTGTATTGCTTCAATGCCTAGCGTTGTGAAATAATCGAAATTTACATGTACATATGGTATTTCTATGAATTCTGTTTCTCTTTCAACTTGTACAACTCCTACAGTACTGAGAGATCCCGAAGGAATACGGGAGGCAACCGAAACGCTTGTAACAAAACTTTCATTTAGGAGAGTATGCTTTAGTGTATTATACTCTTCTTCCTCGCCATAATCAAAAATTGTTGTAATGACAGCCTCCTTTTCGAAGCCTAATTCTTTGTTTTGTATAAAGTTGATTTGACGAAACATAATGATTGAACATGCTATTAGCGCGATTACAATCGTAAATTGAGCGCCAATAAGTATTTTCTTAATTTGAAATTTAGAACCCATACTGATTTTTGAAGACCTGAGTGCTTTGGTTGGACTATAGGAGGAAAGGATAAAGGCCGGGTACCATCCTGCCACAAAGCCTACGATCAATACCATCCCCAGAATACTCAAAACAATATTTATATTGGACAGTATCGAAAACGACAGCTCTTTACCCGAAAGCTCATTGAATATGGGCAAGCCCAGTCGTATGATAAGTAAGGACAGAAATAAGGAAACAATAATCACAATAAAAGATTCGGAAATGTATTGTATTGCCAGTTGTTTGCGTGATGCCCCAAAAGCTTTTCTTACGCCTATTTCTGTTCCCCTGGTTGTGGCATTTGCAGTAAGCAGGTTAATATAATTGAAACAGGCAATGAGTAAAATAAGAAGACCTATGGCTGAAAAGATCAACACATAGGTGATGCTGTTTTGAGGTTGAATATCACCCAGAAAGTGTGCGGAATAGAGATGAATGTCTTTTAGGCTTTGAACTGAAAATACAGGCAGTGGGCCTTCAGGATCGGTCTGAGTTTGCATTAATTGACAAACCTTTGCTTCCAGGTCGGGTTTTGAAAACTCACTTTGCATCTCGAAATAGACCAGAAAATTGCACCATCCCCAGCTATCCATCCAATCATCATCAAACATCATGTCTCCATCTTCGAGCGTCATAAAAATATCGAATGTGAAGTGGGAATTTTGCGGGATATCTTCAATGACTCCAGTGATGATATAATTATACTCATTTTCTACTTTGAGCATTTTTCCGATGGGATCATCATCCCCAAAATACTTGGAAGCAGTACTTTCCGTGATTACCATTGTGCCCGGTTGCTGCAGGGAATAATCAGATGAACCTTTCAAGAACTTAAAAGAAAATATTTCAAAGAGTTCTGCATCCACCCATGCAACCAGATCTTCTTTAAATCGCTTGTCGTCAAATTGCACAGTTATATTATCCCTGGGTAAAATTCGTGTATGCTTTTTTATTTCCGGCAGATTATCTGCCAATAATCGGCCAGCTCCAGGCGCCTGGTAAGGATGTTCCTCCTGGCATAACCTATAAATATTAGCTGACTTATCATGGTATCGGTCATAGCTTAATTCGTGCGTTACATAAATCAACAGCATAATACACACAGCCATGCCAACGGTTAAGCTGGAAATACTTATCAGGGAGTATACTCTACTCTTAATAAGATTTGCATATGCGATTTTAATATAATTCTTGAACATGATTTTCTGGGTATTAAATTTCTAATTTATCCGGCCTTATTGTGATCCATTCACTTTCTCCATAATTATTTGTCCATCGAACAAATTAATTACCCGGTGTGCATAAGCTGCATCCCGGACGCTGTGGGTGACCATTATAATGGTGGTACCCTCCTTATTTAGCTCTGATAATAGGTTCATCACTTCAATGCCATTTTTTGAATCGAGGTTACCGGTAGGTTCATCCGCCAGGATAAGGCCCGGATTGGCCACAACTGCGCGCGCAATCGCTACCCTTTGCTGTTGCCCACCAGAAAGCTGTTGAGGAAAGTGTTTGGCTCTATGACCTATCTTCATCCGCTTCAATACATCATCAACTTTTTTGCGGCGCTCGGAAGCTTTCATTTTTAGATATATCAAGGGAAGTTCAATATTATCAAAAACATTCAACTCGTCAATCAGGTTGAAGCTTTGAAATATAAACCCAATGTTACCTTTGCGAAACTGTGTGCGATCTTTTTCTTTCAAATGGGTGATATCATTTCCATCAAAACTGTAAGTGCCTTCCGTAAGATTATCAAGCAAGCCCACAATATTGAGGAAGGTTGATTTCCCACAACCGGAGGGCCCCATGATGGCCACAAATTCACCTTTTTTTACATGAACGTCCACCTTGTTTAATGCAAGCGTTTCGACATCTTCCGTTCTAAATACTTTTGTTAAGTTTTCTGTTTTTATCATTGTAATTTCTTTCAAGGTTGATCGATAATTTAATTTTAAGTCTCTGTTCTTTGGAATATCTGTGATTTTCTGTTTTCTTACATCTCCATAAGCTTATATTCAAGTCTAATGCCGCAATTTATATAGTCCTGATTATCTGTTGTATAGTACAAGATCAAAATTTGATTTATAAAAAATGTGTAAAATTATCTTACAGTGGGTGTTTAATTCATTTACAAATATTTACTTTCGTTGAATACAATCTTTTGTTTCATGTTCAAATATGAAACTTGCTTAATCATATTCATATCAGATGAAGGGGAAAATACTTATTCTGGATGATAATAAAAGTGTTCTTACCGCTCTGGAGATGTTGCTCCAAACCGAGTTCGATGATGTATTCACCCTCCGAAATCCAAATAGTTTGCTCGCTTTAATTCAACAACATCAAATTGATGTGGTATTGCTTGATATGAATTTTAAGGCCGGAATAAATACAGGCAACGAAGGGATTTATTGGTTGCATGAAATACAAAAACTGGATCCCACGATTAGTGTAGTCATGATTACGGCTTATGGGGATATTGAACTGGCAGTTAAGGCTGTGAAAGAAGGGGCTTTCGATTTCATATTAAAACCCTGGGACAACAACAAACTATTAAGCACGCTACATGCTTCTTTAAAGTTAAGAAAAATCAAAATTGAGAATGCAAAACTGCTTAAAACGACCAACACATTGAAGCAAGAACTGAAGCCAACATCACAATCGATCATAGGGCAATCAGACCCCATGAAAAAAGTGATGGAGGTGGTTAGAAAAGTTGCCGCAACCGATGCCAATATTTTCGTTACAGGTGAAAATGGGACCGGGAAAGAGCTCATTGCACGTGAAATTCATAGATTTTCCAAAAGGAAAAATGAAGTAATGATTAGTGTTGACATGGGTGCGCTCAGTGAATCGCTGTTTGAGAGCGAACTTTTTGGCCACACAAAAGGTTCTTTTACCGATGCCAGGGAAGATCGCATAGGGAAATTTGAAACGGCAGATAAAGGCACGCTATTTCTCGACGAAATCGGAAACCTTCCCTTGTCGCTCCAGGCAAAATTGCTCACTTCAATACAAAACAGAACCATTGTTAAGGTGGGAAGTAATGTCCCTGTACCCATCAACATAAGGCTGATTTCAGCAAGCAATAAAGATTTAAATATAATGGTAAAGGATGGCCTGTTCCGTGAAGATTTACTTTACCGCATAAATACCATTACCATCGAGGTGCCTCCACTGAGGGAACGCGGAAACGATATGGTATTGATTGCCGAATTTTACCTTCTTAAATATGGAATAAAATATAATAAACCAGGACTTACAATCAATGACAAGACTATGCAGAAATTCCTGAAGTATAGCTGGCCGGGAAATGTAAGAGAGCTGCAACACTGCATCGAAAAGGCAGTAATTTTAACGGATACGAAAGTGCTAAACGAAGATTGCTTTAGCTTAAGTGGCACAAACCCAAATCATAAAATTGATTTTCAGGATAAGACCATTGAAGAAATGGAAAATGAAATGATCCTGGCAAGTATTGACAAGGAAAAAGGCAACCTGAGCGCAGTGGCAAAAAAACTAGGGATTACGCGTCCGACACTTTATAAGAAACTGAAGAAATTGGAGAATTAGTTAATAATTTCAAGGATGTCATACAAACATTTTTATGGCGCTATAATTTTTCGACTGGCAATAATCATCATGCTTTCGGCAGCTGCTACTTTTTTATTTTTTAAAATGCAGGCCCTGACCTTAAGCATAATAATGGTGATTTTATTGATTGGTGCTGTGATTAATATTATCCGATATTTTAACGGTTTAAATCATTGGATCGCTTCCTTCCTCTTGGGAATCGAGAATGATGATACCACTTTGAGGATCCCGTCGAAAACAAATAACAAATCCATCGACGAAGTATATTCAGGAATAGAAAGGCTAAACATTCTCTTCAGGCAAATAAAAGTAGATATTAGCACACAGGAACAGTATTTTCGTTCGGTAATTGACCAATCAGCCACAGGACTTTTTTCTGTTGACAATACGGGAAGAGTCATAAACATTAACCCTGCTGCCATAAAACTCACCGGCTTACATGAGTATCAACACGTTAATTCACTAAGTGTAATTGATAAAAAATTGCCTGGTTTTCTTCTGGAGCCTTCCCTAAAAATAAACCGGCAATCATCTATTTTTGAAAACCTAACCGGGCAAAAGCTTTTGTTTAAACTTTCAGAGATAAAGACCCTTGATGAGATTATTAAACTGGTTGCGGTTAGTGATATAACAAAAGAGCTTGATAACCGGGAGATAGATTCCTGGATTAAGCTGGCACGTACCCTGTCGCATGAAATTATGAATAATATAGCCCCCATCACCACATTGTCGAAGGTAATTTCGGGCTATTTTATAAGCAATAACAAAACAATTAATTCGCAGGATGTTGATTCAACAATTATAGAAAATACGGTAAAAGGCCTGGGAGTAATTGAAGAAAGGGGCCTGGGACTGATAAATTTTGTTGAAAATTACAGGAAATTCACAAAGCTTCCGGAACCTCAGTTTAAAGAGGTAAACCTGTCCACATTGATCGAAAATAACTTGATAGCAGCAAGTGCTTATCCGGGATTTAATACCATAAAAATAGAGAAGGATATACCCAATGACATGCTGTTTTCTACCGATGAAAAACTACTATCACAGGTTATACTCAACCTCTTAAAAAATGCTTTGGAAGTACTGATCACAGAAAATACAGTAAACCCACAAATAGGCATTAAATTACTCAAAAATGACAGTACTGTTAAAATTGAAATTTCTAACAATGGGCCGCAAATTTCTCCGGAAATAAAAGAGCAGATTTTCGTGCCATTTTTCACCACCAAAGAAAATGGTTCAGGCATAGGATTAAGCCTAAGCAAACAAATTGTATTGCAAATGGGCGGCGATATCATTCTAAGCACAGGAAAGGAAAAACAAACTTCCTTTAGCATTATACTGAACTCGGAACTCCAGCCTATAAGCAACTAGGAAAACCGAGGTGAACATTAGGATGACTTGCTACAGTCTTACTTATCTTCCATTAAAAATTCAAGTGAAGTGTCGAGATAGTAGGTCCAGTTTTCGGGGAATCCGTGCCCTGTTTCGGGGAATACAACAAAACGATTTGCGATGCCAAATTTATCAAGATTATATCCAAGTTTTTTTTGTTGCTGAATTGCCCAATCGTTCTCACCACAGAGTAAGGCAACCTTTAAACCGCGTTCGGCAGATTTAATATAAAAGGTGCTGTCAGTATCTCGGGGATAAACTGCAAACGACAAGAGTAAACCTGTGGCCGGAATGGTATTGTTAAGCCCTAGAACCAACGAACGATATCCTCCGGCCGAAGGGCCACCAAGAATTATCCGAGTACTATCTACTGAATATTTTAAAACTATTTCCTCAAAGCCTTGCTTGATTTTTCCCTGCCATTCTTGCATTACAAAACTTCTTAATCCACTCGCTCTAACTATACTTCCTTGAAAATACGCCACAATAAATTCACTTTTTAGTTTTTTTGAAATGTAGTTGTATTGTATTCCTGGAATACTCCCAATCCCACCATGCATAATCATCAAGAGCGGATATTTTTTTGTTTCGATATAATTGTCAGGCAGTTGAACCATAAACTCAGTTTTTGACGTCTTGCTTGCTTCATCTTTTAATTCCTGATTTTTTTTCAAAAAGGCCTCATATCCATCCAGTTTTTCCAATTCCGTGATATATGATGGAAAGGCCCGATCGCCACTTCTGATATAATAAAACAAACCCTCTTGCTGACCCAGTTTAAGGATATCGAAACACTTGTCATATTGTTTAAGGTTTGCATAATGAATGGATAATTCCCAAACTATTAAATCAAATCTGATGTTCTTATCTTGAAACTTTTCAAGCGCTTCCAGACTTAATTCAATAGATGTGTTATCATCTGTCGAATTAATTTCTTTTAACGTTTGCTTGAGTTCAATAAATTCAGGATCTAAAGCCTTAAAGTCTAATTCCCTAATTTCCTGTCCATAGGATACCTTGATGCTTAAAGCAATAATGGCAAAAAGCAAAATTGTTTTAATTTGATTCATGAGGTTTTTAATTTGTATAACGTTTTGGCTATGCTGCCTATTCTTGCAGCTTAGATGGTGTTAACTAATTCGATTCAGATTAATATCATTCTACCTCTTTTAATGGTGCAGGATATGAGAAACATATCTGCTTAAACATCCATTTATTTTTATTTTTCAATAATGAACCAACCATTCTTATCTCATACGTGTTTCCATTTCTCCATGGTCCACTTTCTCCAACAACTTCAAACCATGCTACTTCATTAGCTATCCGAATATCCACTTTTTCTACTGGAATTTTAAGGTCAAACCATCTTATCCAGTCCCAAAGAGTCAGCTTTCGAACACTTTCTTTTCCCTTAAAGAATTCATGTGAAGCAACGCCCATATATACAATATCATCCGTAAACATCTCAAGAAATTCGTCAATTACTAAAGTGTCTCTTTGTGTATATCCATCTTGAAATTGTTGCAATACCTTGACAACTTCATCCCTGCTTGTCTGATCATTATCATTTGTTTGGGCATAAGATGTAAGACTTATTGATACGACAAATAATAGAACCAGTATTTTATTAAAAATATTCATACTGTTATTGGTTTTGGTTTTCCTTATAACTATCAATAATCTTACTATCCACCCAGTAAATATCTGTTTTACCATTACCCGGATGTTTATGTGAGTTTACAAAATCATCTTTAACCTTTTGATAAGTCAATTTTTCGCTTGACGTTTCTTTTGCTGTAATATGTCTTGATGTAAAGAAAAAATAATTGCCATCGGGGTCAAGTATCGGACAACCTTCATGCCCTGTTTTATTTATCTCTTTGCCCATATTTTGAGGAACACTCCATTCACCGTCCTCATTGAATGTAATATATAAACCATAACCAGCATCCCTGCCATAGGATTTGAAGATCATATAATCTTCATCCGGTGAAATAAAAATATCTCCCTCCCAGCGTTTGTTAACCGTTTCGCTTAGTTTAATGCAAGGCTCAAAACTAGTTCCATTGGTTTTGGCGCAATAGATATCCCGGTTATTTCTTCCATCTCTTCCAGATGAAAAGTATAAAGTTCCTTCCATTGTGAGGCTAGGATAAATATCATCCGCATCTGAATTTATGTCTGTGTCAAGGTGTTCCGGGTTAGCCCATTCTCCATCGATATTTTCCACCCGCCAGATATCCCAATCTGTTTTAGGTTTTTGCAGGCTGTCTATGGGTTGTTTTGATACATAGTACAAATATTTTCCATCAGCAGTAATAAAGGGATCTGCTTCGGAGTATTGGCCTGAAAAACTCACTACTTCCGGTGCTGACCACTGCTGCCCATTGAATGTCATGGACATGATCACAAAATTACCGCCGGGCATGATTACCGAAAATAAAAATTCTGTATAGTCGGGAGAAAAACAAGCATTGATCTCATCCATTCCGGTTGACACAATATTTGGGGCAAATATTTCCGGGATAAGTCCCGGTTCATCTTGCCCTAAATACTTTCCGGTCAATACAGGGAAACTATCTGTTTTATTTTCAGTTTGTTTAGTATTGCATCCAAATAGGAAGATCACAAATAGAATTGGAATTAAATGCTTCATAATTATTGAGTTATTTCGTTAGTTATTCTTTCTTCAATCAGCCAGTATGTATAATTCATAACCCGGTCATATCCGCTAAGCAGGTCTCGGTATGTTGGGACTACTTTAAAATCCGGAGTTACACCATGGCCGTCATCATAGCCGGCGGTGCGGACTTTAAGAACATATAAGGTTCCATTAAATCGATATTCATTCTCTCTTTCATTATCAAGGTTTATGCCGTAATTGTATAATGTAAGTTTTTAGTGAATTCGGACACGAAGGTCCTGACGTAAATGGATGATCCATTAAAAATTATTGCCTTTATTTCATGTATTCACTGTAACAAAGGTTACAAGGAGGAATTGAAAGAAATGAGCTAATTTAATGATGAAGAGCCAGCAATAGTTATTGTTGAATCAGGATGCTGACATCATTCTCTTTGATAATTTGCAGGCCTTTATCTTTATTGCTTTCCCAAAAACAGATCTTTCATATCCGGTTTATCAAAAACTATTTCATAATATTTTACCTTTTCACCAGCCACTGCCGTTTTTGCATAGTAGATCTGATAATCTTCTATCCCCTCGAAACATCCTGAAAGATCCATGGCCTTATTTTGAATCCCTAAAACTCCTTTGACCATTTTTATATCAAACAGTGACAGGTTCAAACTATCAGTAAGATATTTAGCCGGAAGTATTAGTGTGCTTCGCTCCATTTTTTTTAGTAGGATCTCAGCAATACTGACCATTGATTGTTTGGCCTTTTCCGAGCCACTTTCATTGATAAGCTGTATGTAATAATTCCCGTACAAAAGCTGAAACTGAAAACGGTTCAGGCAATCGATGGTCGTGACCACTTCGCTTTGCTCGCATTTGAAAGTCTTAAAACTGAATATCCCAAAGGCAGAAATGGGATCAAGCATTTTAAAAAGTTCCAGCTTAATGGTTTCATCTTCATTGGAAAACTCCTCAACTCTCAGAATGTCGAAGCCATATTCGAGATAAATATCTGCACCTCCATTCATATATCCCCATAATGATTCACCATCGAAACATTCATTACGGTTTAAAATGAACCCGGGTAATTCATCAGCAGTGACCTCCGGGATTTCCTGGCCCATAGCAAAGTGACTGCATAATATGATGCTTAGAAAAAGAAATATTGATAGCCCTGATGATGATCTCATATTAAACAAGCATTAGCAAAAGTCTTTGCAAATCAGACATTCAATTCGATCCGCTGGATTTTTTCCGGGTCTGAAATACCCAGTTCCAGTTTTTCAGCCAATTCCATAAACTTTACTCCAACAGCGCTCTCTTCTTCCTGCACTCCTTCTTCCATTCTTTTGGCAATAACGATATCATATCCAATACGATCGACGGCTACTGGATCAGTACCGATCAGCATGGTATTATAGTTATAAATAAACTGTGGATTAGCTCCGGGTCCTCCTTCGTAGCATCCTCTTAAACCATCAACAATATTTAGAACGAGTTTATCCCTGATGGGAGGAAAGGCACAAACCTCGGCGCTTGTTTCCGACCACAGGGTTTTATGCAAACGGCCGGTGTTGGTAATGGCACCATAAGCCAGGTTTTTCATACATAAGGTGACTGTCGGACCGGCATTTTTCAATATGGGAACATTGATGATCTTGTCAATTTCCTGTGTGCATATTTTTGTGAAATAAGAATATTTACCGCTGTTTACCATATAAGGTATGGTGTAGGCATCATATTCTTCTTCACAATCGGCCCAATAATACCAGTCTTTATCTATCATTTTTTCGCCATAAAGCACGCCGTCCTTATCATAAAATCCTCCTTCAGCGTCTTCCTGTTCTGTTCCTCTGATTTTAATTCCAGGATAGTTTTCTTCAGTATAACCGGTTTCATGAAGCTGCATAAGCCGCCTGTCCCAAATAACAATATTTTCTTTTGGAACTCCAGCCTCCTGAAGTTGTTTTACAATTGATTTTGTGACAGCATGACTGGTCGACAATGGCTTTCCGGCAACAGGATTTACCTTTAAGCCTATTATTTCATCAGGTTTGACGAATTGCTGCCACGCCTTTTTCAGGTCTTCTTCTCCTGTTAGTGCAAGCATCCCTTCTTTCAGCATTAAATATGCTTCTTCTTCCTGAGGCTTGTCATCTACAACACTTTTCGGATCATTAACCTGGACAACAGTTCCCGGATATTTTCCCAGGAATGGAATTTTCGTTGCGTGGATATTTTAAAGCATCATCAATGTTTGTTTTTGGTTACTTCATCATCCCGCTAATGGTACCTGTGATTGATGATTTCAGTAACATGGGTGACATGATACTTGCGCCTAATCCTCCTAATAGCAGCAAGTTTGAAGAAATTTCTTCTGCCCGAATTATATTTTTTATCCATAATAATAGTTTTTAAACGTGACTTCTTATTCCAAAGTTAATTTTAAATTTTAAATCTGTTGTCTAAATTTCAGAGGATTACCATGTAACATCCCTTGATCCTGCTCGTCTTTAATATTAATTAGCGTCTGCCTAAACACGGGGTCAATATCGAATAAAACTTAAAGCGAATGATCAGGAACTACTTTAAGATTGCACTAAGGAATATTCTCAAACAAAAGACTTATGCTGCCATCAATATTATTGGACTTACTATAGGAATTGCAGCATTTCTTTTCATCATGATGTATATCCAGCACGAGCTGGGCTTTGATGCACATATCCAGGATCCTGACCAATGGTACCGATGTGTTGAATTGCAGCATGCACAGGGTGTTGGGGATCAGCATGTGGCTGTTACCATGGGACCACTTGCCCCAAACCTGGTGAAGGATTTTCCTGAGGTTGAAACTGCGGTTAGGATCATGTACTGGGGGGGTCTTCCACTTACCTATAACGATCAGCAGTATACCCAGGAATATATCGTATTCTCTGAGCCCTCAATATTTAAATTTTTTGATATCAGACTTCTGGATGGCGATACAGCATCGGCCCTTAAAGAACCGAACTCTATCATTATGTCGGAAAAGAATGCCGTGAAGTATTTTGGATCGGTAGAAGAGGCCCTGGGTAAAGTTATCGAACTCAATCATTTCACAACTTTCAAGGTAACGGCTGTTATGGAAGATCAGCCATTGAACAGTCATTACAGGATGGAAATGGTTATTCCCTATGCCTATTTGGAAAACCGATATGAGTGGTTAAAAAGCTGGGGGACCAATACCATGGCAACCTATATCAAACTTCAGGAAGGAACTGATATCCAGTCGCTGCAAAGCAAATTTCCCGAATGGCTGCTTACTTACAATACACCGGAAAACCCGGAAACAATGTTTCAATTATATCTTCAGCCTGTAAAGGAGATCCACCTCAAATCCAACCATATCAAGTTTCAGCGAAATTTCAACCAGGGAAGCATTAAAATGGTATATGTCTTCAGTATCATCGCCATTCTGATCATCATCATAGCATGCATCAATTTTATCAATATTGCGATTGCCCGCTCTTTTAAAAGGGCCAAAGAGGTTGGGATGAGAAAGGTTCTTGGAGCAAGCCAGATCAATCTCATGTATCAATTTCTGGGCGAATCTATCATCATTACATCAGTATCTATAGTATTGGCTCTGCTTATAGTAATGTTGCTGCTTCCTGTATTTAACGGCATCCTTGGAATCGAACTGGTAATAAGCTTTCTTCACAACAAACTCTTCAATATCGGATTACTTTTTCTTCTGGTTGTTGTGAGTCTAAGCTCAGGGAGCTACCCGGCTTTCTATCTGAGTCGCTTCAAACCATTACAATCAATAAGGGGTGGCAGCAATAAAAAAGGAGGAGGTTCAGGAAACCTAAGCAAGGTGCTGGTTGTGATTCAATTTATAATTTCTATTGGGCTAATTTTTAGTGTAATGGTTACTTACAGTCAGTTTCAATACGCTTTGAATAAAGACATGGGGTTCAACTTCGAGAATGTCATCGGAATTTCTCTTCATACAAACAATTCTGCCGAAGATGCTTATCGCATCAGGAACGTATTGAAACAACATCCCAACATCCTCCACATGTCGCATTGTGCAGAAGTCAATGGGGTGAGCGGAAATCAATCTACTCTCAACATCGACGATACTTCGAATACAAGTATCACCTGTCGCATAGGCTATGTTGATCATAACTACTTTGAGATGATGGATATCCCATTTGTTTTAGGCCGTAATTTCAGTAAAGAGATTCCAGGTGATACTAGTAAATCAATTATCATAAACGAAGCTGCACTGGAATTTTTGAATTGGGAAAATCCACTTGAAATGAGCTTTATGCCCTTTTGGAATGACACTCTAAATAAGAGGCGGGTAATTGGTGTGATCAGTGATTATCATTATTATTCTTTGCATTCCAGAATCGAACCTGCAGCATATATTATTGATCCGGATCAGTGCCATACCATGGCCGTCAAAATAGGTGGGCAGGGTCAGGATGAGACACTACAGTTCATGGAAGAAACCTGGGCTGAACTATATCCCGGTGTACCCTTTGAATATAGCTTTGCAAAGGATGTCCTGAAAGAACAATACCAGGATGAGGAAAATACATTGATGCTGTTTACTTACTTCACCCTCTTATCCATCATTATCTCATGCCTTGGCTTATATGGTCTTACCACCTTCCTTGTGGAACAGCGTAAGAAGGAAATCGGAATCAGGAAAGTTTTTGGAGGCTCCGTTGGGAAGATCATTGGTTTATTGATCAAAAATTATATAATGCTTGTTCTATTGGCAGGGATCATCGCCTCACCCATCGCCTGGTACATCATGAATGAGTCACTAAAAAGCTTCGCTTACCGCATCGACCTTAGCTGGTATTATTTTGCGATCGCTATTTTAACTGCCATTATTATTGCACTTATCACAATTATATTTCATGCGACAAAATCGGCGCTAATGAATCCTATTGAGGCTTTGCGCCATGAATAGGAAGATCATCAATTACTTATTCAACAAAAATTACTTTGGTAGTCACAAAATCATTTTCAGTGATCAATTTGATCACATAAGTACCTGCTTGCAGATTTAAATCAATGACATTTATTCTTTCCACATATTTCCCGGGCTGATATTTCTGATTGTAAATTGGCGTATGGATCAATCGCCCTGTTAAGTCAAAAAGTTGTAATGATACCTGGGTAGAGCGTCTTATCTTAAAAGAAATAA
>CAVWDP010000008.1:0-69377 GCA_963753835.1 uncultured Bacteroidales bacterium
GAGCCATAGTAACCAAACTCAGCAGTAGTGGAGGATACATCTCCGTTCTCGTTGAGGATCAGATGGTCATTACCATAGATCCCAGGGTACAATAAAGTATCTCCATCCATAGGAAATGTAGGTGGGGTGAAAGAAATAGGCCCTCCTGCTCCATATTTATTTTGCATCTCCCTGAAGCGGTATGGTTGAATAAATTTATACGTATAACTATAATTAACGCCAATCCCTTTTCTCTTTTTACCTCTTTTGGTAGTAATCAGTATCACGCCATTGGCACCTCTTGAACCATACAGGGCTGAAGCAGCTCCACCTTTGAGTATAGTGTAATCTTCAATGTCCAAGGGGTTGATATCGGACAATGGGTTTCCCCAGTCCACTCCCCTGCCTATATTTTCAAATCCAGGTGTGTTTTCCATCGGAACATTATCCACAACGATCAGGGGTTGGTTATTTCCGTCCATCCTGTTATTTCCTCGTATGGTTATCCGGGTTGTCCCCCCGTCAACACCGTCGCCCTGTGAAACCTGAACACCAGCTGCACGTCCGGTAATGGCGCTGATCACATTAGGGGCATTGGACCTTACAATAAGATCTGTTTCTATTTTCTCAGTAGAATATCCGATATCACGCCTTTGCCTTTTAACACCCAATGCTGTTACGATAACCTCGTCGAGCATTTCAGCAGAAACCTTCATCACTACATTGATATCACGCTGATTTCCAATAAGAATCTCCTGAGTTTCATATCCAACGAACCTAAAAATTAAAGTGTCAGTCTCATGAAGACCGGGAAGAACAAAAAAACCATCAAGATCCGTAGATATACCTGTTAAGGTCCCTTTCACCATGACAGCTACTCCAGGTAATCCCAAATCATCTTCCAATGAAGACACACGACCTTTCACAGTGATTTCCTGAGCTTTTACAGTGATGAAAATGAAAAAAATGATTGCCAGGGAAAGAAGAACTTTTTTCATAGAGAAGTCAAAGATTTTGTGTAAGAGTGATGTTCAGGCAGCATCAAATCATCTAGCCATAGGCTAAATTGTCTATTCCTCTTCCAAAAATAAAAATTTTTGACTTTGATTTTAGACCATTCTCTAATTTACAAGCATTACATATAAGAGAGAAAAATGCATATGCAGCCCCGTGCGATTACCTAAATGAAATATAGATGATGGAAAGAAGGTTCATGGATTGATGCAAATAATATCAATACCATGAGAAAGTGAATGAATAAGAAAATGGATATTTTAAACGAAGGCCCCTTTCATGGAAACGCACAGACGAAAGTTCCGAAGCAAGATTTCATCCTCTACGAGGCTACCTACAAGCTTCCTGAGTTCCTCTTTCTCCATATTTCCATTGAGGAATTGGTCGATGTATCTTAATTGATCCGACTTTTTCAACGTAAGAAAATATTAAGGGGTTAAACCTGGCTGAACATTTTGAAGCTGCGCCTAAGGCTCTCATCATTGATGAGATCAAAAACGAGCATCCTGAGTTCATCCTTGCTCAGGTCATCACCAATATACTTATCAATGTACTGAAGTTGTTCTATTTTAGTCATAACACCTTGAATTTGTCTTGTTTATACCGCCTTTAGATTTAAAAGTTACATTCAACCTGAAAAAAATCATTCAGCTGAATACAAATGTAGAATATTGAAGTAGGGTGTAAGCAATGAGTATATTCACCTAATTCATCTGGGAAAAAACACTATGTATTCTGCGGAAAATACTTAGAAAGGTGATGATTTGAAGCACAAAACTTATCAATAAAGTAATTTGATATGCGTTCGCAAGATTTTATAATTTTGCCGAATGCAAAAATCAGCTGATGATCAAGGATCCGGGGCCCGCTTTCAAAGCGGAAACGTCGTCCTGGTATCTCTGGCTCACCTGGTTCACGATATATATTCATCCTTCTTCGCCCCCATCCTGCCCTTACTCATTGAAAAGCTCAGTCTAAACTATACTACAGTTGGCTTGTTGTCGTTGGTTCAGCGCTTACCATCACTATTAAATCCTTTTGTTGGATTGATGGCTGATCGCATTGCCCTCCGCTACCTGGTAATCATTACACCTGCTGTCACTGCGGTGTCCATGAGCTTGCTCGGGCTTGCCCCAATGCAGTTGTGCTTGGAATATTATTATTCGTCATGGGCTTTAGCTCCATGCTTTTTCATGTTCCTTCGCCTGTAATGATCAAAAAGCTCTCGGGTGATAAAGTGGGGAAAGGAATGAGTTTTTATATGTTTTGGGGGAGATGGCACGAACGCTTGGTACCATTATCATCGTAGGGGCAGTAACAGTATGGGGACTTGGAAGGTACATGGAAATTGATTCCTTTCGGCCTCCTGGCAACTTTCATACTTTACCTCAAGTTCAGGCATGTGAAGGTTTCAGATGCGATTTCAACAAAAGAAAGGATTCAGGGTGTGTGGAAGAGCCTGCGATCATTAACGCCTTTCTTGCTGATCATCACCGGCATTACCTTTTTTCAGGGCCATCACGAAAACAGCCCTCACAACCTTTCTTCCCACATACATGAATATCGACCTGGGAACAAGCCTGTGGATCGGAGGAGGCGCCCTGGCTGTACTTGAACTGGCCGGTGCTGCAGGGGCATTGCTCTCAGGGAAGCATCTCCGACAGGATCGGGCAAAGGAACACCTTGCTGATTATCGCCATATCCTCTCCGATACTAATGTTGCTTTTTGTCCACTTAAGCAGCGCATGGTCATTTCCCCATTCTATTCTTATGGGAATTTCACTTTTCGGAAGCACTCCTGTATTGCTGGCCATGATTCAGAACCGGGCAAACGACCGTCCGGCCTTTTTCAATAGCATATTTATGCTTATCAGCTTTTTCGTGAGTGCAGTCTGGTCCTGGGGATTGGAGCTGTTGCTGATGCGATCGGGCTCACACTTACATACCAGATCTGTGGCTGGCTGGCTTTCGGTTCTATTCCATTTCGTGCTTTCGCTCGAAAAAGACTAAATTTGTCATGTGAACTGGGCATCCATATATTAAGGGTTTCAAAGCATACCTGAAGCTTGAAAAATCCTTTCGCCAATACCATCAATGCCTATCTTAAAGATGTTGGCAAGTTCACCGCATTTGAGGAAAGCACATCTAAACAAAGCCTCTCCTGCCGATATCAAAATCGTGACTTACAGGCATTCATCAAAGAGATTAATGAGATTGGATTGGTGCCCGTACCCAGGCCCGGATCATCTCCGGGATAAAGGCTTTTTTCAAATATCTCTTAGTTGGAAGGATATTGTTGAGGATGACCCGGCAAGCCTGCTTGAAGGCCCCAGACCTGGAAGAAAGCTACCCGATACACTTTCCACAGATGAGATCGAAAGCATCATTGATGCCATCGACATGAGCAGAGCCTGAAGGAGAACGGAACAAAGCCATTATAGAAACCCTTTATGGATGCGGACTTCGGGTTTCGGAGCTTATCAATCTGAAGATCACCGATATATTTTTTAAGGAGCGATTTGTGAAAGTAATTGGCAAAGGAAATAAAGAGCGCTTTGTACCCATAGGTAATATGCCATTCAGGCATATATCTTCTTTACCTTGAAAATACCAGAAAGCGATACAGCCCAAAAAAGAATGATGAAGATATCCTTTTCCTGAACAGGCGAGGGGCCGGCTCAGCCGCACCATGATCTTCATTATTGTAAAAGATTTGGGTGAAAAAGCAGGTATTCGGAAGAATATCAGCCCGCATACCTTTCGTCATTCATTTGCTACTCACCTTGTGGAAGGTGGTGCCGACCTGAGAGCCGTGCAGGAAATGCTTGGCCATGAATCCATCATCACCACTGAAATATATACGCACCTGGACCGGGAATATCTGAAGAGTACGATCCAGCTATATCATCCCAGATCTAGAAACTAAGCACTAGTCTGCTACAATTACCAAATCCTAAATACTCTAAAATCTAATATTCAGAATTTTGGGAAATTGGAAAACATTTAAAATTGTTTAGAATTTGGATATTGGGATTTGAATTTTATCTAGAATTCCTCAATTTCCCCCTGTTCATTCACCAGAACACCCCAGTTCACAGCGATCAATTCACCTTCATGAAAGAAGAAATCGATAAGGGCATCATCATAAGAAATGCGTCGTTCACCATCTTCATCTTCTTCAGTCTCAGCAACTTCAAAGCCTTTATCATCCATCAGGCGCAATGATCTGCTTTTCATTCAGTTCAAAAACTTTCTTCACCATAAAGTATAGCTCTTCAATATCGGTTTCAAAGCAGGAAAGCACTGATTTCTCAACTCCCTCAAAAAAGACTGAAACACCAAGTATCCCAGTAGTTCAGTATAGTTGTATTAAATTCATCGTCATCTTCAAATGATTTCCATTTCCTCTGCTTCTCCGAGAATTTGAATCACATGTTCAGAAGTTTCGCCGAATTTGATTTCCCCGAAGCCTTCCTTTGGTTTGATCTCAGGTGTAAATTTTTTCATGTCAATCGTTATTTAAATGGTGAATCAGGCTCTTTAGCCATATGATTATATACTTGTTTATCCAGAAATTTAGGAAAGAACTTATTAAGCAGCACCGTGAGTTTACCCTGCCTGGTCAGCGTTAGTCTGTCTTTCCGCTTTTCTAATGGCATTGGCAATATGCTTTGCTACTTCTTCTGCACTCATCATCTTGCTTTCATCACTTGGTGATTCGCCCTGCATCTCCCCTTTTTCGTTCAGAGCGGTATTCCTGATATTGGATGCAGTGAAACCCGGGCATGCGATCAGCACATGCAGTCCATGCTTCATATTTTCTATACGCAGGGTTTCAAGAAAGCCATGCATGGCAAATTTGGAAGAGGAATATCCTGTCCTGCCGGGCAAACCTTTATAACCTGCAATTGAAGAAACTCCAACCAGGCTGCCCTTACTTTTCAACAAATGGGGAGAGCATATTTGGTGCAATAAACAGTTCCCCAGAAATTGATATCCATCAGTTGTTTCATCACCTCCAGATCAGTATCTTCAAAGAGTGCACGCATGGAAATCCCGGCATTATTGATAAGGATATCTATCCTGCCAAAAGTCATCTATGCTTTTTCAATAAGCTTTTTGCAATCTTCTTCCTTTGAAACATCAGTCGGACGCCAATGACTTCAACACCCAGAGCACCAACTTCTTCCATGGCCTGTATTCAATCGTTCTCCATTTCGGGCTGCCATCACCATTTTAGCTCCTCGTACCGGCAAATTCCATCGCCAGAGCCTAACCAATACCGGAGGAAGCGCCGGTGATCACCACTACCTTATCTTTGAAAGTCTTATGCATGCATGCAAGTATAATGTAATTTTGATTATTGCAATCAATAATTTTATGAACAAAATAACTAACATCTTTCATTACATTTGTAGTAGAAAAGCCAATGAGATGCCAACACTGAGAGAATTATATTTCCGGCATATGGGATTACCTTCCAGAAACCACCTGGCGATAGAAGTTGAACGTGCCGAAGGCATTTATTTATACGATACAGATGGGAAACGATTTACCGACCTGGTATCAGGCGTCGCAGTCAGTAATGTCGGGCATCGTCATCCCAGAGGTAATCCAGGCTATACACGATCAGACTCGCTAAATATCTGCACCTGATGGTATATGGTGAATATATACAATCACCACAGGTGAAACTGGCCCAGAGGCTCTCCGATAATCTGCCGAAAGACCTGGATGCTGTTTATTTTGTTAACTCAGGCAGTGAGGCCATAGAAGGGGCTCTCAAACTGGCGAAAAAGCATACAGGAAGGCCTGAAGTGGTTGCTTTTCGCAATGCCTACCATGGTGGCACAGCCGGGGCACTCAGCATTTTAGGAAATGAGAAGCTTAAACAAGCCTTCAGGCCACTTATCCCGGATATCAGGTTCCTGGAATTCAACAATATAAAGATGTTGGAGGAGATCAGTAATAATACTGCCTGCGTAGTCCTTGAATGTATACAGGCAGAGGCAGGCATCATCCTTCCTGAAGATAATTTTATTAAAAGTGTAAGAGAGAGATGTAATGAAACCGCTACACTGCTGATTGTGGATGACATACAAATGGGCTTTGGCCGCACAGGGAAACTATTCAGCTTCGAGCATTTTGATATTGTTCCCGATATCCTCTGCCTGGCTAAAGGCATGGGTGGAGGAATGCCGGCAGGAGCATTTATCAGTTCAAGGAAGATCATGGATGAACTCACTTTTAATCCTGAACTGGGTCATATCACAACTTTTGGCGGACATCCGGTATCCTGTGCTGCTGCGCTGGCAAACCTGGAGGTGATCATGGAGGATAAGCTCACTATTGCTGCAATTGAAAGAGGAGCACAATTTTTTAAGCTACTCAAGGACCATCCTCAAATCAAAGAAATAAGATACCTGGGGATGATGATGGCTGTTGAGCTTGAAAACGAGCGAGTGGCAGAAAAGCTGCTTAAGCATTTTATTGATGCAGGGCTGATCACCGACCGATTCCTGTTTAAGCCTTCAGCATTTCGCATTGCTCCTCCACTGATCATTACACCTGAACAAGTAACAGAAACAAGTGAAAGCATCATATCCTGTCTCAATAAGCTATAAGACAGCGTGCCAATATTCAAGCTAAATAAAGAATTGAGTTTTCCTGATCCCTCCTATGCAGAAAAGGAAGGCATACTCGCCATTGGTGGTGATCTTTCGGTGGAGCGACTGATACTCGCATATGCAAATGGAATTTTTCCATGGCCACGCAGGGATGCACCATTACTCTGGTGGTCACCTGATCCAAGAATGGTGTTATTCCCTGAGAACTTCAAGGTGAGTCATAGCCTCAGGCAACTGGTCCGCAGTGGCAGGTATTCCTATACAATCGACAAAGATTTCGACTCCGTGATACGAAATTGTGCTTCCATCCCGAGGAGCGAGCAGGACGACACCTGGATCACGGATGCGATGCTGGAGGCATATATCAAACTGCACAGTGAAGGCTTTGCACACTCCATTGAAACCTGGTTCGAAGGAGAGCTCATCGGTGGATTATATGGGGTATCTATCGGAAGAGTATTCTTTGGGGAGTCGATGTTCTTCAAAATGCGTGACGCCTCAAAGTTTGCACTCTATCAATTGATCAAGCTGTTAAAGCACTGGAACTTCGAGTTGATCGATGCTCAGCAAGACACCCAGCATCTGAAAAGTCTGGGGGCAATAAACATCCCCCGAGAGGAGTTTATGGACAGGTTGGGCCAGGCGATCGCTCATCCAACGTATAAAGGAAACTGGAATAAATATTTATAATCCGATGGGAATATATCATGAGGAATATATGAAAATGGCTATCCGCCTTGCACGCACCAATGTACAGGAAGGAAACGGTGGCCCCTTTGGCGCCCTGATCGTAAAAGATGGGAAAGTCATAGCCAAAGCCATGAATGAAGTTACATCTACTGATGATCCTACTGCACATGCAGAGATTGTGGCCATCAGGAGAGCCTGCAAAGCCCTGGAAGCATATCAGCTCGATGGTTGTGATGTATATACAAGTTGTGAGCCCTGCCCCATGTGCCTGGGAGCCCTGTATTGGGCCCGACCGGATCATGTCTATTTTGCTGCCACCCGTAAAGATGCAGCATCCTCCGGCTTTGACGATGATTTCATTTATGAAGAGATCAAACTCGACCCTGACATGCGTCAGATTCCATTTTCAAATAAAATGCGAGATGAGGCCCTGAAAGCATTCAAAGAATGGGATGAAAGTGAGCTGAAGATAAATTATTAGTAAAGATTGGTAGTGAAGAATGTTGAATGCTAAATGGAGATGGGATGTTTTTACCACAAAGGATCCTCAAAGGATTTCACAAAGGCGCACAAAGATTCTACTTCGTGATACTTTGTGCCGTACTTAGTGTATCCTTCGTGGATAAAGAAGAAATATAATTTAAAAATAATTCAACATCCAACACCCAACACCCAACACCAAAAAGTACTATCTTTACCCCCACTATTTGATAACTACCAAAACAGCATTATACTCTTATGAAAATAACCATTGTAGGTTCGGGATATGTAGGCCTTGTCACCGGAACATGTTTTGCCGAGGTTGGCATACACGTTAGCTGTGTTGATGTGGATAAGCAGAAGATCGAAGATCTGAAGCAGGGTGTAGTGCCTATATATGAACCTGGCCTTGATGCCATGATCAAGCATAACATTGAAAAGGAACGGCTGCACTTCACCACTCAGCTTCCCTCGACACTAAAAAATTGTGAAGTCATCTTTATCGCGGTAGGTACACCACCTGATGAAGACGGCAGCGCTGATCTTAAATATGTATTGGATGTGGCTCGTGAGGTGGGAAGAAATATCGATGATTATATACTGGTGGTAACTAAAAGCACTGTTCCGGTTGGTACCGGTGAGAAGGTGAGAAATGCTGTGCAGGAAGAGTTAGACAAAAGAGGAAGTAATATTTCTTTTGATGTTGCCTCCAATCCTGAATTTTTAAAGGAAGGTGCAGCTATACAGGATTTTCTGAAACCTGATAGGATAGTGATAGGTGCGGAATCGGATCGAGCTGTAAAACTTATGCAAAAGCTGTATAAGCCTTTCACCCTCAACGGGCACCCTATCTTTTTTATGGACATCCCCTCTGCAGAGATGACCAAATATGCTGCCAACGCCATGCTCGCCACACGAATTAGTTTCATGAACGAGGTGGCCAATCTTTGTGAGATTGTTGGAGCAAATGTGGATATGGTGAGAAAAGGGATTGGTAGCGATCACCGCATTGGAAGCAAATTTATATTTCCGGGTACAGGCTATGGTGGTTCATGTTTTCCGAAGGATGTGAAAGCACTGATCAGGACAGGTCAGGAGAATCAATACAAAATGCCTCTGCTGAATGCAGTTGAAGAGGTAAACAACCATCAAAAAACAATACTCTTTAAAAAGGTTAACAAGTATTTTAAAGGAGACCTGAGGGGAAGAAAGATAGCCATATGGGGTTTGTCTTTCAAACCGCAGACCGATGACATGCGCGAAGCCCCCTCACGCGTGTTGATCGATATGTTCCTGGAGGCCGGATGCAAAATATCCGCTTATGATCCCGTAGCCATGAAGGAAGCTGAGCGCCTGCTGGGCGATTCTATTGAGCTTACTGGAGGCCAGTATGATATTCTGGCTGATGCAGATTGCGTTTTGCTGGTCACTGAGTGGAAAGAATTCAGGGTACCCGACCTCGGACGCATGAAGAAATTGATGAAATCGCCTGTCATCTTCGATGGAAGAAATATCTACGATAAAGAAGAATTGATCGCAGCCGGATTTTCATATTACGCCATCGGTAAATAAAGCATTTTAGCAAAAGCCTAAATGAAAGTACTTGTAACAGGAGCAAACGGGCAACTGGGCATGGCCCTGAGATCAGAAAGCAGCGCATTTCCTGATCACGAATTCCTTTTTACTGATATAGAAGAGCTGGATATCACTAACTTCGATGCAGTGGAGAAGATTGCACTCTCTTTTCAAGCAGATGTATTGGTCAATTGTGCTTCCTACAATGCCGTCGATAAGGCTGAAGATGAACCTATGGACGCCCTCAGGATCAATGGTAAAGCGGTTCAGGGATTGGCCGGACTGGCAAGAAAACATGATTTTGGCCTGATCCACCTCTCAACCGACTACATTTTTGACGGAAAGAAAGGCGCTGCCTATACAGAGCTTGATGAGCCACATCCTCAATCAAAGTATGCCCATTCAAAATTTATTGGTGAACAAGCAGTGCACACCGCAAACCCCAGAGCGATCATTATCCGTACCTCCTGGCTTTACTCTGAATATGCTCATAACTTTGTTAAAACCATCCGAAAGCTTGCTGCTGAAAGAGATGAACTCAAGGTGATCAACGACCAGCAAGGAACGCCTACTTATGCCGGCGACCTGGCAAATGCTATTCTTATCATGCTCCCATACATGGAGGAGCTTGAAGGAGTGAACACATACAATTATTCAAACGAAGGACTCACCAATTGGGCTGAATTTGCTTCTACCATTATCGAATATTCAAAATTAGATTGCAGGGTTACGCCAGTAAGCACGATTGAATACGGTCTTTCAAAAGCTGTAAGGCCTGCATTCAGCCTGCTTGATAAGAGCAAAATCAAGAAAGATTTTAATTTAAACATTCCCGATTGGAAGGTCTCGTTAAAAAAATGCATTAATACGTTAGAAAAAGGAAAAACAGCATGAGTAATATCGAAGAAAATATATTGGCACGTGCCAATGCCTGGCTGAATGGAAACATTGATAAAGAAAGTAAGGATGCGATCAGGTATATGATAGATAAAGACCCACAGGAACTCACCGAATCCTTTTATCGTGACCTGGAATTCGGGACTGGCGGACTGAGAGGCATCATGGGAGTGGGCACCAACAGGATGAATAAATATACGGTTGGTATGGCTACCCAGGGACTGGCCAATTACCTGAAGAAGGTTTATGGAGATGAAGAACAAATAAAAGTTGCCATTGCACATGATTCAAGAAATAACAGCCCTTTGTTTGCCCTCATCACGGCAGAAGTTTTTTCTGCCAATGGCATCAAGGTATATCTCTTCGAGGTCTTACGCCCAACACCTGAACTTTCATTTGCCATCAGGCACTATGGATGCCAGAGCGGTGTGGTGATTACCGCTTCCCATAATCCAAAAGAATACAATGGCTATAAAGCATATTGGGATGATGGTGCACAACTCATCGCTCCACACGATAAAAATGTAATTGACGAAGTCAGAAAGATCAGTTCATTTGATGAAGTAAAGTTCGAAGGGGGAAAAAGACCTTATCCGTGTGATCGGGGAAGAAACCGACAAATTATATCTCGATTTGTTGAAAAAGCTCTCCCTGAGCCCTGAAATTATTCAGCAATATCATGATATTCCTATCGTATATACGCCATTGCATGGAACAGGTGCTACCATGGTCCCGCTTTGCCTTAAAAACTTTGGATTTACTAACATCAGCCTCGTTGAAGAACAAGCCACTCCTGATGGTAACTTCCCAACTGTGAAATCACCTAATCCTGAAGAATCATCTGCGCTTGAAATGGCTATTGCCAAGGCAGAAACTGAAGGTGCTTCGCTTGTGATGGCCACTGATCCAGATGCTGACAGGGTGGGCATTGCGGTGAAAGACAATCATGGCAAATTTGTACTTCTCAATGGCAACCAGACGGCAGCTGTGCTTACTATATTATATCTTTCGTAAGTGGAAGGAGAATGGTAAGATTACTGGAAAGGAATTCATGGTCAAAACCATCGTAACATCTGAACTGCTTATCGACCTTGCTGAAAGGTATGATATAGAAACCTATGATGTACTCACAGGCTTCAAATGGATCGCCGATATTATCAGGAAAAATGAAGGCAAAAAGACCTTTATTGCCGGTGGTGAGGAAAGTTATGGATATATGATCGGAGACTTTGTGAGGGATAAGGATGCAGTAAGCTCATGTGCCATGATCGCAGAGACGGCAGCCTGGGCAGCTTCGCAGGGAAAGACCATCTTTGATGTTTTACTGGATATTTACCAGGAATTCGGCTTTTATCTTGAAGGCCTGATCGCAGTGGTTAAGAAAGGTATATCAGGTGCAGAAGAAATAGCCATGATTATGGAACGATTCAGGAAGGATCCACCAGCTGAGATCAACAACAGCAAAGTGGTCATGATAAAAGATTATGATATTTCCCTGGCAAAAAACATCATCGAAGGCACGGAGGAAATAATTGATCTTCCGAAGTCTAATGTATTGCAATTTTTCCTGGAAGATGGCAGTAAGATCAGTATGCGTCCTTCAGGCACAGAGCCAAAGATCAAATTTTACTTTGGTGTAAAAGCTGAGATGAATAAGATCGCTGATTACGAGAATGTTCGTTCCGGACTGGAAAATAAGATTGAACAGATAGTAGAAGACCTGAGCCTTTAAGATCTTACTGGCGCACAAGCTTAGCCGTAATTACCGAATTCCCTCTTTCCAGCCTGAGGAAATATATCCCTGATGGGGCCTGATCCATTTCATTGATCCTGATCCTGTTAATTCCAGATACGAGTGTATAGTCATTTTCCAGTATTGTCCTTCCGGTCATATCGACAACCATTAGCCGTGCATTTCCCTGCTCTTTTGAGCTGAAACTCATCTCTACAAAGCTGTTGAATGGATTGGGAAATAGTTTTATTTCAGAAAAAAGTTCAGCTTCGTCCTGTTCAGTAACCTTGAGAATATTATGTGCCAGCATGAAATCAGGGATACCCCAACCTATCTTGTTGTTGGGATCGTTGGCAAATGAGCTGCTTTGCTGAACAGCATTCATCAAATCCATATTGCTCATATACGGGTTGGCCTGCCTAAGGCATGCCATCATTCCTGCAATGATAGGAGATGAAAAAGAGGTGCCATTTCCATATAAAAATTCACCATTTGTATTTGCAACATATGCGCCTTCACCCTGAGCAGAAACATTTGGTTTTAACCTGCCATCGTAGGTAGGTCCGTTGCTGCTAAAATTAGCCGGAACCCCCATCGAGTTGACTGCACCAATTGTAAATACACTATCGCCATCAGCAGGTGCCGAGATATAATACCAGGAAGAGCCACCCGAATTCCCGGCACTGTTAACAACGATCATTCCCCTGCTGGCAGCAATGTCTGCGCCAATGGTAATTGGGGTAGTTTTGCCATCCATGTCTTCGTAAGTATGGTCTTGTGAAGGATCATTTGGGAATGTAGTGTATCCAAGCGAGGTATTCAACACATCGGCCCCGAGGCTGTCGGCATACTCAGCACCTGTAACCCAGTTATACTCTTCGATGATTAATTCTGAAGAAGCATCTTCGGTTCTGAGCAGGTAGTATGAAGCTTTCGGCGCGGTCCCAACTAGCTCACCGGGAATATTCCCACCCATAGTAGAAAGTACCATGGTCCCGTGAAAATGCTTATCGAATTGAATTTCCCCTCCGGTAACAAAATCATGCGTTCCAAGAATCTGTCCGTTGCTCCAAAGTGAATCAAATACAGCCAACTCATCAGCATTCTCAAACCCTGAATCCAGCACACCAATGATGATACCTTCTCCACTAAATCCGAGGTCGTGCATCTCATCTCCTCTTAGCATGTTGATCTGACTAAATGCATTGCCATAGTCGTAGGATGATGTACCCTTCAATGTGGAATTAGCAACAGCCGTTACTCCATATGCTTCATTTGCAAAGAATGGTTTTTCAGAACCAGCCTGAGGTTCCCTAAGCTTAGATTTTTTAATACTTACTACATAAGGCAGGGCTTCAATTGCAGTTAAAACCAAAGGGTCATCAGTGAAAACGACAACACCGTTCAGCCATTTCGTTGGGTTGATAATGGTGGCACCGGCATCCTTCACTCCCTGCATATATTGCGGATTAACAGGAAGGTCTTTCATGTCAATAGCAATGCCGTGCGCAGCACGCCGGTCGATGGAACGCTGCGTAAGAAAGGCCTCAGGGTTTTGTAAACTATATGGCGAGTTGTTCTTGTCAGTAAACTGTACATAATATTTGTTGGGAGCCACCTGGGCTGTGGCAAATATGCCTGTAACGACAAAAGTCAGTAGTAGTATGCTAATTCTTTTCATTAATGTGTAATTTGGTCAATTTGAAAGCTTTTTTTAGTCAAACAAAAGAAGTTCTGCAAAAATACTAAAATAAGGCCAGAAAAATGGCTCTTTATAAAGCACTCATTATTAAATGTATAACATTAACATTTGATGCATACATTTTGTTCAACGGCAGTTGTAGAGTAATTGTGAGGTGATTTTCTTGATTTATAAAGGCATATGATTGTATTTTTACCACAGCTTTTTGATTAAGTTATAAGATTTGGTTAAGGACTGTGCTTTTCCCGTCTGCTTTTTGCACAGTCCTTTTTTTATTTCCTAAATTTACACTTTGTTTTGTTGAATTAATTAAATCGGTTAAATCGGTTGAATTGGTTGAATCAGTTGAATCGGTTGAATCGGTTGAATCAGTTAATCGGTTAATCGGTTGAATTGGTTGAACCCACCTTCGCAATGCTTCGGCGGGCAAGGTTGGTTGAATTGGTTACTTTTAACTCCAAACTAACTCAAAACTCAACCCTCAAAACTCAAAACTTATATGAGGATAGATATCATTACCATTTTCCCGGACATGTTCAGCGGCCCGTTTGATCATTCTATTGTTAAGCGAGCTATTGATAAGAAGCTTACAGAGATCCACCTTCATGATCTCCGCGAATACACTTCCGACAAACACAGAAGTGTTGATGATTACGCCTTTGGCGGAGGTGCAGGCATGGTAATGAGCATTGAACCGATTGCAAAATGCATTGAAAAGCTGAAAGAAGAAAGGGAATATGAGGAGATCATCTTCCTCACTCCTGATGGAGAACTGCTTGATCAGGGACTTGCAAATGAATTGTCGTTGAAAGGGAACCTCATGATGCTCTGCGGTCATTATAAAGGAATAGATGAAAGGGTTCGTGAATTGTTTATTACCCGGGAAATCTCCATCGGAGACTATGTGCTGAGTGGTGGCGAGCTGGGTGCCGCGGTTCTGGTCGACAGCCTTGTCCGCCTTATTCCGGGCGTTCTGGGTGATGAAACATCAGCCCTTTCCGACTCATTCCAAAACCACCTCCTCTCCCCTCCTGTATACACACGCCCAAGGGAATTCAGAGGCCTCAAAGTGCCCGACATCCTCCTCTCCGGCCACCAGGCGAATATCGATCAATGGAAGCTCGATCAAGCCATTGACAGGACAAAGAAGCCGAAGACCGGATCTCTTGGAGGAGTGATGAGTGCAGAATTCTGAAATAATCCAACATCCAACATCCAAACCAGACATCTTTTCGTATATTTACATAAACTCCAAAACCAATCGACATGGAAATCCTATCAATTATTCTCATCATCCTGGCTGCATTATTTGCCGTTTATTGGACCTTCAAGATCAAAAAAGTGATCCCTATGGTAATCAATATCGGAATGGTGCTGGGAATTACCATCGTGATGATTCCGGCTTTAAAGCTCTTTACAGAAGGGCTCTATATCTACCTGGCCTTTGTCATTATGGCCTTTTTCTATGGCCTGGCAGATCGGAACAGGGCTTTGATCGCCCGCCTGGTCATCTGCCTTATGACGGCAGGGATATTCCTGTTCTGGCTATGGACCATGAATCACTGGCATGGAAATACGCTCCTGATGCCTGTATTTGTCCTTCTGGTGGGCGTGGCCGGGATACTCACCAAGGCAAAACTCAGAAACGAACTGGGTTTTCTTACCATCATCGCAGTGGATGCGATCGCGATTTTGCTCAACTTCTAATAGCCGCCAGAAAGTAGATACAGATGTGCGATTGGCCATAGATGAAAAACAAAATCATTAAGAAAATAAATGAAATGCGATGACCAGATCCCTCATTTTATCGGTAATATTAGCTGGAATTTTTGGAATATTATTCTCTGAAACGAGCATTGCGCAGGGGATCGTTTCCGAAGATAACACTTGGAATGTCCTTGTTTGGGAAATAATTTCCAATGATGCCAACACCGAATTACTAATTTTTGATGGTGACAGCTCCGTGAATGGCCATGATTATAAGATCATGTGGTTCAGTTACTATACGATTGGAGGATGGTATATGGCCGGATTGTTGAGGGAAGATTCCAATCGTGTATATTTTATGCGCCCTGATGAAGATGAAGGGCTATTGTATGATTTTAACCTGGATATCGGAGATAGCTGTACCATCGTTAATTTCTGCTCTGGGTTTGAGGTCCTGGTTTATGTTACTGAAGTGGATTCTGTGGAATATTTCGGAATTAAAAGAAAAAGAATGACCATTACGGACAATTCCAAGTGGGTGGCATACTGGATCGAAGGAATTGGTAGTACCTACGGGCCAATACATAGCATGTACCACAAATGTAACCCTCCTTACCTGAGCTGGGACCTGCTCTGCTATCATAAAAACGATACACTGCTGTACATTTTAGAAGGATACGATGATTGCATTTATACACATACGGGCATTGACGAATCTTTTTTAGATGAGCAAATCATCCTTTATCCAAATCCTGCAAGAGATAAGTTTGGAGTGAGGAGTTTGGAGTTTGAAGTTGAAAAAGTTGAACTTTATGATATGCAGGGCAGGAAACGGATTGAGAAGCAATTTCCTCCTGGTCACAGGGAAGTTGAAGTAATTAATATTGATTTAAGCTCAGGTATTTATTTATGTATGATCTCAGTAGACGGTTCAAAACATCTTCAAAAAATAATTATCCAATAAATGATTATATCAATGTTGTTACCCAGAACAGAATTTATTAAGGCAGAATTCTTGCTTTTCATCGTCCTTACAATTTGTGGGATAATACTTCCTTATACTGTTAATGCACAGAATATTGTTACAGAGGAAAACAGGTGGAATGTGCTGGGGATGGGTGTGCCAGGATATATGGGAACAGAAACTTACATCATTGATGGAGACTCAATAGTTGGAAATTATAATTATAAGATAATATGGATGACATTTGATTCAATAGATGCATCCTGGACGTATCAAGGCCTTTTAAGGGAAGATTCAAATATTGTATATTATGTTCCTCCCGGTGAAACTGAAGGCGTCTTGTACGATTTTAATCTCAATGTTGGCGACACAACCTATATAATTAATATGTTTTGTGTGAATGAAGAGATCCCTGTTGTGATCATTGATATTGACACTGCTGAATACTTTGGAATACAACGTAAAAGATGGCTATTAGATGGTGATTATGGCTTAACTGAATACTGGATAGAAGGGATTGGTAGTAACCTGGGAATATTGCAATCAAAATATTATATGTGTATTGTATGCCCATCCTGGGAATTACTATGCTTTCACAAAAACAATGAACTGCTATTTAGTCTAAACCAATCCAATGAATGCTATATAGTTAATATTGATGAAGGCACGGATATTGAAAAGCAGATCGGCATCTTCCCCAATCCTGCCAGGGATAAGTTCGAAGTTCGAAGTGAGGAGTTCGGAGTTGAAAAAGTTGCTGTTTTTGACCTGCAAGGAAGGAAACTGATTGATGTACATTTTGCAGATGGGACGAAAAATGCAGAAATACTTGTTAGCGAATTACTTCCAGGTACATATGTATGTAGAATAAGTATTGAAAATCATGAAATTGTACGAAAAATCCTGATCCAATAACCCATCCAACATTCAACACCCAACATCCAAAATCATTTTCGCGTCATCAAAAAGAAAAAAACATTTTGATATTAAACAAAAGACACGTATTTTTGCAGCCGTTTTTCAAGAACATATTTAATATACGCGAGATGAGCAAGAAAGAATTATTGCAGTATGTAGAAGACCAGATAGTGGTTAAAGATTTTCCGGATTTTAAAGCAGGTGATACCGTCACAGTGACTTATAAAATCAAAGAAGGAGAAAAGGAACGTTTACAGAATTTCCAGGGCGTGGTACTGCAGCGTGTTGGGGCCAAACCTACCGAAACCTTCACCGTAAGAAAGATCTCCAGTGGGATTGGTGTAGAAAGGATCTTCCCGATTGCATCACCCTTCATTGAAGAGATCAAGGTAAATAAAAGAGGTGTTGTTCGTAGGGCGAGAATATTCTATCTCCGCGGACTCAAAGGGAAGAAAGCAAGGATCAAAGAAAAGAGAGTATAGAGAGAAACACGATAAAACACGGATCCTCCCAAGAAATTGGGGGGATTTTTTTATCCCTTCCGCTGACGTATGGCTTCAAACAGCATCACTCCTGCCGCCACACTTACATTTAGTGAACCGATCTTTCCCTCCTGCGGAATCTTAATAAAGAATCACTCAGTTTTAATAAGGGCAGTGATACGCCGGTATCTTCCGAACCCATGACAATGGCAAGTGGTACATTTAGATCATCTTCATCATAATCCAAACTTCCTTTTCTGTAGCAGCTACTACCTTCAGCCCACTTTCTTTCAGATACTTCACAGCATCCGACGACTTCTCTATCCTGCATACAGGAATAACATTCAGAGCGCCTGCAGAGGTTTTCATGGCATCCTCATTTATGGCTGCCGACCCTTTGACGGAATCACGATGGCGTCGACACCTGAAACACTCAGCTGTACGGGCAATGGCACCGAAATTTCTCACATCCGTGATATGATCCAGGATCAAGCACCAAAGGTATTTTCCCACTCTCATAGATCCCTGGCATCACCTGTTCGAGCCGGTGATAGGAGATCTGTGACAAAAAAGCAACAACACCCTGGTGGTTTTTCCTTGTGATCCTGTTCAGTCGGTCGATAGGTACAATCTGCAGGGGAATATCATATTCCCTGCCAGTCCGAAAAGTTCCTGAAATAAGTTCTCCCCTCAATCCCTTTTGCAACAGGATCTTATCCAGTTCCTTTCCGGCTTCAAGAGCTTCAAGTACAGGTCTTATCCCAAAAATCATTTGATCTTTCTTCATCGATGATATCCAAAGATAAAAAATACCACTAATGTGTGCAACCTTTTATATAGAGTCCCATGTCTATTATTATGAGCAATCGTTACAAAAGCTTTGGAAAACAACCCGGTTCGAACATCTTGATAAGTCTTGTAATTTACATCCAACCTGCTTTCAAACCGTTTTTCAAAGCTTTTTTCTATTTAGAATATCTATACCTTTACAATGCACTAACTTCACAAATAAACACAAGCATGAAAAAATTGCACCTACTCCTTCTTTGGCGACTATACCTAATCATTCCTGTTTGCAGAATTCCAGCAACATTCGACCTGCGCGATTATCAATGGGACAGAACTATGTTACCAGTGTTAAATCGCAGCAAGGCGGAACCTGCTGGACACACGGTGCCATGGCAGCCATGGAAGGAAATATGCTGATGACAGGAGCCTGGGCTGCTGCCGGTGAAACCGGTGAGCCAGCCCTGGCAGAATATCACCTGGACTGGTGGAATGGATTTAACCAGCACAACAACGACGATATTGATCCTCCCTCAGGAGCAGGTCTGGTGGTGCATCAAGGTGGTGACTACCTGGTTACTTCTGCATATCTTTCCAGGCTGGAAGGAGCGGTCAGGGAAATCGACGGTCAATCATATGCCACTCCTCCCGGCAGATAGGATGACGAGCTACCATTACTATTATTCACGTGAAATCGTCTGGATGGTAGCCGGAGAAAACCTCGAAAATATTGACCTGATCAAACAGATCATCATGGATTATGGCGTACTGGGCACCTGCATGTGCTATAGCGATTCTTTCATCAATGATGAATTTGAACATTATCAGCCACCCACAACCAACTGATGACCCAAACCATGCCGTTGCTATAATTGGCTGGGATGATAACCTGGTAACCCAGGCTCCGGATCCGGGTGCATGGCTGGTAAAAAACTCCTGGGGAACGGATTGGGGAAATGATGGATATTTCTGGATCTCCTATTATGACAAACATGCCTGCCAGAACCCTGAAATGGGTGCTATTTCTTTCAGAATGTTGAGCCCTCTTCAATACGATTAGGCCTATTATCATGATTATCATGGCTGGCGTGATACCAAAACAGGTACCACAGAAGCATTCAATGCATTCACCTCTGAACAGAATGAGACCGATCAATGCAGTAAGCTTTTTATACAGCTGCGGATAATGTAGAATATACTGCTTAAGATTTATGACACTTTATCCGGAGGTGTCCTGAGTGATGAACTTGATCTCTAAGACTGATAATATCGAATCTATAGGTTTCCATACGATAGAATCTTAATGACAGGTGTTCATCTAACTGACGGTAACGATTTCTATGTTTACCTATCGCTTATCAGAAGGAGGCCATCCATACGATCGCACCACTGATGTTCCTGTATTACTTGGAGGCGGATACCCGAACAATTGTAGAATCATCGGCCAAGCCTAGATGAAAGCTATCTATATGACGGCAAAAGGATGGGAAGATTTTTATTATTATGATGATCCATCAGGATATCCAGAATACAGGGAATTTCTGCATCAAGGCATTAACTAATTACGACCCGGTCGGAATCGATGAAGTAAATTCAAACAGGGCTTCGAACTCAGGCAAAATGCACCAAATCCTTTCAGTTCGAATACCAGGATCGCGTATACATTAGAGCAGGATGCAAATGTGCAACTTTACATTCTTGATTTGAGTGGCCGGCTGGTAGAGAAGCTTGCAGAAGGCTACCAGCAGGCCGGTGACCACCAGGTCAACTGGAAGGCCGGAAAGCTATGAAAATGGTGTTTATATCTATAAGCTGATTGTGAACGGGGAGGCAGCATCGAATAGAATGATCTTGCTGAGATAGAAGGGTTTATCTTCTCCAGGTATTTACAATATTATACCATTTCTCCTTAAAAGATGGTGATTTGATCAGGCTATAATCATTTTCGCTGAAGGGATTGATAACCTTAACAAATTGAAATCGAATCGAATTTTTGTTTCCTTTCTCTCCATATAACCATTCTTCGACGCCTTTTCCGCGGTAAACAATCTTAGGGGGGCCATATACAATATAGATCAAGCCCCGGTCAGTCTTCCAGCCCTCATGATACGATGTAAAAAAAATATTGGCATCCACTACCCTGCCGTAAAATTTCTGTATCATGGCCCTTGCCCTTGTAGGATTGCCGGCATTCTTAAGCCAGAAGTTATCCACTGCAAGTTTGATATCATCTGCATAATTCATTTCTTCATATTCATCCAGGGTGGTAATATACCTTAATGGCTGCAACATTTGCTCCGTAGTAATGATCTGTGGGAATCCAGCGTGCAAAATTGAACAGCGTGATTCCATCCGCGATGGTTGCTGTCGGTCTGGAAATGATAGAAGCCCTGATCAGACAGTTGAAATATCGAGCTAAACCCTTTGTGCGTCTCTACAACAAGTATACTGTCTGCATTGTAGTCGAAATTGCTCTCTGTTTCTTCCAGGAATGGTGGTAGTGCCAGCGGATAATTCCGATTATAATAGCGTACAAACATTTTGCTGGCTACAGTATCTGACAATTGTAGCATAATGTCATCCTCCTCCGATAGTACATGATTGAATACTATTTCATTTTCATCATCTTTCAGAAGATAATTCTCGGCAGAATACGGACTGGAATTATCAAGATCAAGAAAAGTTCTCACGGCATCAACCCTGTTCAGATCGGTCAGTTCCAGTTTAAGAATGTATCTCTTTTGCTCAGGGTATAGAATATCAAATGAAATAATGGTATCATCAGTAATCAATGTACTGTCAACCAGGATGATTGTTGTACTGTCGAGAATTACCTTCGATTCATAAGTTTCAAATAGTTCGTACTGAATTTGTGCCTTCCTATAGTTCTTGCCATTCTCTTCATCATTTACGGTCACCATATCGCCCATCAAAACAGGGACATATATCCTGGCTGACTCTCTGCCATCATTGAATGCAACAGCATGTAGAGGAGTAAATTCAGTGTTACTGTACTGCTTTGAGAGGTTATAAAGACTAAGCTTGTTCAGACTTGAACAAGCCGAGAGCAGCAGAAGAAGCGCGATGGTATAGTAAAGCCTTTTCATGATTCATCCTCATCATCCTCATTATTGCCCTGTATGAGGTCATGTGGAATATCCTTGGCTGTTTTAGCTCCCAATTTTTTCAATTTTTCAACTTTCCCGATAATATTTCCCCGGCCAGAACTTAGCTTATTATGGGCTTCATCATAAGTCTTCTGCGCCCTTTTTATCTGTTTTCCAAGGTTCTCCAGATCATCGAGGAAAGCAACAAATTTATCATATAAACGCCCACCTTCGTTTGCAATTTCAATGGCATTACGGGTTTGCTTTTCATGCTTCCAAATAGAACCAACTGTCATTAGGGTTGCCAGCAGGGTTGTCGGACTTACAATCACGATCTTTCGCTCCCATGCAAAAGAAAATAGATCGCTTTGTTCCTGTACTGCCAGACTAAAAGCAGATTCGAGCGGCAGGAAAAGCAATACAAAATCGGGAGAATCTAGTTTCTCAGTCAATTGGTAATTCTTCTCGGCCAGGGATTTAACATGTTCCCTGACGGAAATCACATGCGCTTTGATAAATCCGGCCTTGTCCTCTTCATCTTCTGAATTCACGAAGGATTCATAGGCAGTTAGTGATACTTTTGAATCAATGATAATATGTTTGTCGTCGGGAAGATTGATTACCACATCAGGTCGGATCAGCTCGTTTTTATCATTCCTGTACGATTCCTGAACAAGGTATTCCTCCCCTTTTGTGAGGCCGGAACGTTCCAGTAATCTCTCAAGCACCATTTCTCCCCAATTCCCCTGCTTTTTGCTGTCAGATTTAAGGGCACGGGTCAGGTTATTGGCTTCTTCACTGATCTTTTGATTTAATTCAACCAGTTTTTCAATTTCCACCTTTAAGCCTGAGCGTTCTTTGAGTCCCTTTTCATATGTTTCATTAACCGTTTTCTGAAAGGTCTCGATCTTCTCCTTTAAGGGATTAACGATCTCATTAACGCTCTTACGATTATTCTCAGAGAAGTCTATGGTATTCTGTTTCAGGATACTCGTAGCAATATTCTGAAATTCAAGTTTGAATTTCTCCTGTAGCTTTTCCAGTTCTTCCCGGTAACTTTCATGTTTTTCCTGCAGTGATTTTTCCCTCTCCCCGGCAATGGCAAGCTTCTGGTTCAGGTCTGAAACTTTGTTGCGCTCGGTCTCAAGCATCTGTTCTGTTTCGCTGAGGCTGGAAGAAACCATATTCAGTTTCTCTTTATTAACCTCCAGGGTCTTTTCAAGATCGCGACTTGCGGCAATTGCCCTGCTCCTGGCATATAACCATGATACGGCAGCCCCTAGCAGGAGTGCAGATCCGGAAATAATATAAATTGTACTATCCATGAAGATGTAAAAATAGTAAAAATCATGATGCCTTGATTTGTAAAAAGAGCTTGTCTTCTTTACTTTCCGGAAAAAAAAACGTATTTTTGACATACACTCGTCCCCATAAAAACTACTGACATGTCAAGATGTAAATCCCTGATCATTTCATTCCTGGCGAGTTTCTTTGTTTGTCTGACGCTTTACTCGCAAATGGACACACCACCCCAACCCTACGGAGGGAATCAGAGGATGCGTGAGTTTATTTGTAATGAGATGAATTATCCTGATCAGGCCATATCAAATAAAATTGAAGGAACGGTCACTATATTAACAACAGTGATGCCGGATGGAAAGACCTCTAACTATCGCGTTTTTGAATCAGTATCCCCGGAACTTGATAATGAGGCATTACGTATTAGCAAGCTGATCATGTTTTATCCGGCCTCAGAATCCGGCCATTACGTCATTGAGGATGTGCAAATCCCGGTTAAATTCAACATCAAAAAATATAAACGTAATTGTAAGCAAAAGGAATTTGACAAGTACGAAGGTTATACAGGCCCGATCGATAGCAGTTTAATGATCTATAAGTCTAAAGATCTCGATCATGCACCCATCCCTCTTTTTCTAGATCCTGAAATGAATTTTTCCAAGTTCATCACCGACAACCTGAGATATCCTGAACTGGCTTACACACAGAATATTGCCGGGGTTGTTCAATTGAGTTTTATTGTTGAGACCAGCGGGCATATCTCGAACCTGGAAGTTGTGAAACTCCTTGGCGGAGGTTGTACAGAGGAAGCCATACATTTACTCAAACAGATTCATTGGAAGCCCGGCATATTGAAAGGGATGGCCGTCAGGACCTCCATGAATGCCAACATCAGCTTCAACCTCAATAATGATTCAGACCACCAGTATCTTCCCAATAATAACAATACCACCATGTAGGGAAAGGGATCATAGGAATAATGAAGCGCATAGGCCTTTTATCAGACACCCACGGATGGATATATCCCGGCATCACTAAATTTTTCGAATCATGTGATGAGATCTGGCATGCAGGTGATATAGGAAATCTTGAAGCTTTTGAGTTTCTGGAGGACTTCAAACCCCTTAGGGCTGTCTTCGGAAATATAGATGGAAGTGAATTGCGCATCAGGTGCCCCGAAGTACAAGTATTTTATTGTGAGAATCTTAAGGTGCTGATAAAACACATTGGCGGCTATCCCGGTCGATATGATAAAAGCGTTCGTCAGATTCTGGATAGTGAAAAACCTGGGCTTTTTATTGCTGGGCATTCCCATATCCTAAAGATCATCTATGATGAAAAAAGAGAACTCCTGCATATGAATCCCGGCGCATCCGGAAGATCCGGGCTCCATAAAGTCATTACATGCATCAGGTTTGTGATCGATGGTGATAAGATCAGTAATGTTGAAATACTGGAAAAAGACAGAAAATCACTGTCGGCTTGATTATCTCAAGCGATCAGCAGAGCGAATAAGCTTTTCATCTTTCCTGATAAACCGTAATGCCAGGATGAAAAAGATCACAGAAACTAGTGCCAGATAAATCCCCGGTTCTGAAATATAATCTGCATTTGTTTGTATAATATCCTCAAGTTCTGGAACATAATAAAAGAATACAAGGGCCAGGTAAACGATATTCATTAAAAGGCCGAATCGTATCAAGCGCAACTGCACCATCCGCCTCTTATAAAGGAATATTGTTACAAATGATAGAAATCCAATAAGACCCAGGACAACAGCTAATAGTATTGTATCAGGCCAAACTGCATCATATTGAAATTGCTCTTCTACACCCAAAACTCCGAGTTTCACAACATAGAGATCTCCCCAAAAGCTGGCTATAGGGAAGAAAAAGCTTGCAAGAACGATCAAAAAGACCAGAAACAAGAATAATGTCTGTATACGCTGTATCATTTTTGTAAATATTATGTCAGAACGATAAAAATTTTCGATGCAAATATAAGCAGAAGCTTGTAAATATCTGCAGAAGTGGAATCCACTAGCAAAAAAATATATTTCATGAGGAAAGATTAAAAACTTGCATTTGTAAAATATTGTTATCTTTGCATCGTCAATTGGATATCATATCCAGATTTATTCCTTTATATCCATTAGTTAATTAAATCTTTTACCTTATATCTCAATTGCGCATAATGCCATTTGGCAAAACTGCGTGGATATACTTCCACGATAATAAAAATCACAAATATGTACGATATTATTGAACTAAGCGGAAAACTCGTTTCTGAGCTTAAAGACATTGCAAAAGAACTGAAGATTCCGAAATACGAAAAACTATTAAAGCAGGACTTGATCTACAAGATCCTCGATCAACAGGCCCTGAATCCTTCCCAGGATGTCCTGAAAAAAGAAAAAGCAGCGACCCATCCAAAACGTCGCGAGCACCAGAGAAAAGAAAAACCCAAAAATACTAAAGAGGAGAAAGCACCTCAAAAGGAAGAAAAACCTGTTGATGCCAGGAAACAAGACGACCAGGACAGACGCAGGGGCAGGAAACCTAAAACAGATAAACCTGAAAAAACTGATTTTCCAAGGGATAAGAAAGAAAATCCCAAGACTGAGAAGGTAAGAGAGAACATTCCAAGGGAGAAAGCACTTGTTCAGCCCGCTCATACTGATAAGGACAAATTTCGCCAGAAAGATCACAGGGACACGCAGAGATGAAGAAGCCTATGCCGAATTTGATGGCATAGTAGCCAGTGAAGGTGTTCTTGAGATCATGCCTGACGGATATGGTTTCCTTCGCTCATCCGATTATAATTACCTGAATTCACCCGATGATATTTATGTATCACAATCACAAATCAAACTTTTTGGTCTGAAAACAGGTGATACCGTGAAGGGCAGCATCCGCCCTCCAAAAGAAGGTGAAAAATACTTCCCGCTTGATCAAGGTTGAACATATCAATGGCAGGATCACCTGAAGAGGTGCGCGACCGTATACCATTTGATTATCTGACACCACTTTTCCCGGAAGAAAAATTTATCTTAACAGGCCATCCGGAGGACGACCATTTCAACCCGTGTAATTGATATGTTTACTCCCATCGGAAAAGGACAGCGTGGTCTGATCGTTGCACAGCCAAAAACCGGTAAAACAGTTCTGCTGAAGGAAGTTGCCAATGCTATTGCCTACAATCATCCTGAAGCTTACCTGATTGTGCTGCTCATCGATGAACGCCCTGAAGAGGTAACAGATATGGCAAGAAGTGTAAATGCTGAAGTGATTTCTTCAACATTTGATGAACCTGCCGAAAGGCATGTGAAGATTGCCAACATGGTACTGGAAAAAGCAAAAAGAATGACGGAATGCGGCCATGATGTAGTGATTCTACTTGACTCTATCACACGTCTTGCACGTGCTTACAATACTGTTTCGCCGGCATCCGGAAAAGTTCTTTCAGGTGGTGTTGAAGCCAATGCACTCCAAAAACCAAAACGTTTTTTCGGTGCAGCCAGGAAAATTGAAGATGGCGGATCATTTACCATTATTGCCACTGCCTTGACTGATACAGGTTCTAAAATGGACGAAGTGATCTTTGAAGAATTTAAAGGCACCGGTAATATGGAACTTCAGCTCGACCGGAAACTTTCGAATAAACGTATTTATCCTGCCATCGATATCGTGGCTTCCAGCACACGTCGGGAAGATCTGTTGCTTGACAAAGAAACACTGCAGCGAATCTGGATACTCAGAAATCACCTGGCCGACATGAACCCGCTTGAAGCCATGGAATTCCTAAAAGACAAAATGAAATTTACACAAACCAACGAAGAATTCCTGATCTCCATGAACGGATAAAAGAAAAGGCCTGCATGCAGGCCTTTTTTAGTGCCGAGTGCCGAGTGATGAGTAGATGCATAAAATTTATGAGCATATCCGTGCAGCAATAGCCTCTATATCCCAGCCATCAAAATTCCCTGATGACATCAGAAGCAGATTACTTTGCTCCCATTCAAGGTTTAAAAGATCTTCCAGCATTTTTTCCGAATCATTATATACCATCAGATCATCCCGGCCAAATGCTTTTTTAACCATTTCCATGTTGATTTCCGGCAATCTTTTCAAGGCAATAGTATGGGGATTGAAATATACCATGGCTACATCTGCCGAATCCATTCCACCACGATAGTGATCCAGGAACTCCTTACTGAGGCTGCTGTAAGTATGCAATTCCATGCACGCTACCAGGCGGCGATCTGTAAAATGCTCTTTCATTGCATTTACAGTGGCATTTAGTTTGGATGGTGCATGGGCGAAGTCAAGATAAACAGCAGTTTCTTCTTTCTCATCGATTAGTTGCAGTCGCTTTGCAGCACCTTTAAAACCTGATATCGCCAGTGCAAAGTCTTCCCTCGAAACACCCAGGGCAACACAAACTTCCATCGCACCTGCAATATTTTGCAAATTGTGGCTTCCAAAAATATGCAGGGGGTATTCTTTATTGTTTACTACTGATTGATCTGATGACCCTTTTTCAGATATGAAGGTAGATTATACGGAACGACCTTTATATCAGGGTTGATGCTTACCAGACTTCTCAGCACATCATCTTTCTCATACCAGGTCAGAAATCCACCAGGCTCTACCAGCTGAATGAATTTTCGAAACTGTTCAGTGTATATTTCAAAGCTTGGAAATACATTGATATGGTCCCATGCAATTCCCGTGATCAGGGCTACATGTGGTTTGTAAAATGAAATTTGGGACGCAGGTCAATGGGAGATGTCAGGTACTCATCCCCCTCCAGTATCATCACCTCTGCATTTTCAATGATCCTGACCATAACATCAAAACCATCCAGCTGGGCTCCTACCATAAAATCAAAATCAATTCCTGCATGTTGTAACACATGCATCACCATGGCCGTGATGCTTGTTTTGCCGTGACTACCGGCAATGACTACCCTCTTCTTGTTTTTAGACTGTTCGTATAAAAATTCAGGGTATGAAAAGATCTTTACTCCAATTTCCCTGGCCTTGAGAAGTTCTGGATTATCAGCCTTGGCATGCATACCCAGGATTACAGCATCTAGTTCATTTGTGATCTTATCGGGAACCATCCATGCTTCTGAGGGAGCAAACCCTGTTTTTCCAGCCTGCTGCGCGAAGGCTCAAAGATCTCATCATCAGAACCCGTAACCAGGTATCCCTTTCCATGCAGGGCAAGCGCCAGGTTATGCATCGCACTTCCCCCAATCGCAATAAAATGAAGCTTCATAGGTGTTGAAAATGCTTTGTAAATATCGTATCCAAAGTTAATTTAAATTATTACCTTTGTTAGGCTCAAGCACGTTTATTTATGCTTTCTCCGGAAATCAAGCAGAGACATCAATGAATTAAATGAACGGTTCGATAATTCGACACCGGATGAGATCCTTAGCATTTTTGTTGATCAGTACGGTAAGCGAACTTGCTTTTGCCACCAGCCTTGGTGCGGAAGACCAGATGATTACATACTACCTGTCGCAGGTCAGTAAGGAAGTTAAAGATATTCACACTGGATACAGGCCGCTTATTTCCGGAAACCCTTGACCTGATCGATAAGACGAACAAACGTTATGATATTAATATCGAAGTTTTCTTTCCCGAATCCAGCAGGTTGAAGAGATGGTCAACAGCAAAGGGATCAATCTATTTTATGAAAGTATTGAGAACAGGAAATTATGCTGCAATATCCGCAAGATCGTTCCGATGAAACGGGCACTCAAGGGTATAGATGCCTGGGTGACCGGATTGCGCTCGGAGCAATCTGTTACCCGGCAGAGAGCTTTCCTGGTGTCATGGGATGAGAATTTCGGGTTGATCAAGATCAATCCACTTTTAAACTGGGCAGAAAATGAGATATGGGAGATAATCATGGAAAATGAGATTCCTTATAATCCTATGCACGATAAGGGATTTCCCAGCATAGGGTGCCAGCCCTGCACCAGGGCAGTGATCCTGGTGAAGATATCAGGAGCGGCCGATGGTGGTGGGAGCATCCTGAGAATAAAGAGTGCGGTCTGCACAAAAGATAACTAATTTTATTTTACCAGATCAATATATACCGGCAGATGATCACTGTATCCGTCCAGGTAGGATGGCCCTGCATAGGTTCTGAAAGGCTTCTTCCCCAGGTAACGCGTATCATCTTCCAGCAAAAATGGTGCTGAAAATATGTATGCTTGCCTCTCCTTAACCCGGAGTCCGTGATTTTTCAAGCAAGCATGAAGAAACAATGATCTGGTCGTATATTTCCCAATCAGCCTTATATTTCAGGCTTCCCTCCTGCTGACTATCATAAACAGGAAACATTAGATTAATCAATGCCCTTCGGTGTGAGTCACAGCCTCCCCAGCACCCAATACCTGATGAACAGATGAATCTACGGGATTATCGTTCAGGTCACCAGCAATAATAATGTTCGGACATGCCTGAAATGCCTAAATAACGAATCAGTATATTTACGAAGTGCTTCCGCAACTGCGACCCGTTTAGAGATAGTCATTTCAACCCCTCCCCAGCGAGATGGCCAGTGGTTGATGAACAAATGTCACGGTATCAGCATCGAAGAGTATTCCCTTTACATATAATATATCCCGTGTACGCATTTCCTGATCTTCTGTAGAATCTATCGATATCCATTCAGAAGCAAGGGGTTAAGAATATATTGGACCGGTACAAGAAGGGCCACATCTATTCCCCGCTCATCCGGAGAGTCCTTATGAATAATCTTCTAGATCAGCGTCCAGGAGTAGCCTATGTGCAGATGAGATCGTATAAAACCCCTTTATTTTCAACTTCACACAGACCAATCAAAGCAGGCAGATCCCATCCACCAACAGCAGTGAGTGTCCTTGCAATACGGTCGATCTTCTCATAATAGCGCTTGAAGGTCCATGCCTTGGCCCCTTCAGGGGTAAATTCTTCATCAGCTGTCAGCGAATCATCCACAAACATCGAATAAGATTTTCCACATTGTAAAAAACAAAGCGGGCTGTGGTATCCTGTTGAGCATGGACTGAAAAGCTGGCCATTACACCAATCAGGCACCCCATAATCAAGCAAAACTGCATTTTCACTACCATTTATTAGTTCTGTTTATATCAAGTATAAATATCCACAATATTTGTGTGCATTTAATCCATCAAATTGATAAAAATGCAACAAAAGTTTAATTTTGTCGTATATTAGTCATAGAACAAAAATTAATTTATTATACTATCACACTGATTTTCATTGACTAAGCCGTTTAAATAAAAAAAAGTTGAAAAATTTTTATTGAAACAGGGTTACCTTTTTCAAAAATCAGTATTAATAGTTGGAACTGTGATGCATTACATCGAAGAATCGTTACTGGAGGGTATTCGATTGCATGACTCCGATACATTGGAGTACATCTACAAGAAGTTTTTTCCCTCAGTAAAGGCCTTCGTAAATAGCAACAGTGGCAATGATGATGATGCCCGGGATGTTTTCCAGGAAGCCATTGTAGCTATTTACAGGAAGGTTAGCGATGACAGCTTTGCGATCACATGTTCTTTTAAGACATATGTTTACGCTATTGTAAAGAACTTATGGTTAAAGGAGCTTGAAAAGCGCAAGACTGCCGGTGTAAAGCTGAATGCAGAAGGCGATTTTGAAATCGCTGAAGAACACCCTGGATGGATCATTTTTTGATCCCAAGAGTGAGAGGTTCAAACTCTATCAGAAGCATTTCCTTACGTTAAGTGAGGATTGCCAGAAGGTGCTAAGATTGTTTTTCGCGAAACAATCATTGCAAGAGATCTCACAAATAATGGGTTTCGGAAGCGAGAAATACGCCAAGAAGAGGAAGTTCCAATGTAAAGAAATACTGGTGAAAAGGATAAAAAACGACCCTGAATTCAATAAAATTAGACAATGAAAACACTAGAAAAAGATCTGTTTGAACTTATCGATGGGAAACTCAATGGAGAGTTAGGCGGAGAAGAACTTGAGACTTTCGAAAATGATCTCAAGGATGATCCGGAACTCATGGCAGAGTTCGAGCTTCACAAGGAAATTGATGAAGCCATCCAGGAAAGTGAGGTGATCGAGTTGCGAAAGAAACTCGATCTCGTTCACGACCTCACCCAAAACAAGAAACAACCCGGACTGTTACGTACCATCTTACGGCACAAATTATCAAGGATCGCAGCAGCATCATTTGTTGTATTGCTGATCATTACGTCGCTCTCTTTGTACTTCCTGCGACCAGACGGTAATATGTCGAACGATAGTTTGTTTAAAATCTACTATCAGCCGGATGCAGCATTGCTCATCAGGGGTACTGACAGCCAGAATGCCGCACTGATTCAGGCATTCCAACTATATGAAAATAAAGAATATAATTCTGCACTTGAGCTATTCTCCAAGGTACTGAATACCGACGAAAATAATATACCGGTGCAATTTTATTCAGGTATATCAAACATTGAATTAGGACAATACAGGGATGCACTGCTCCCATTCAATATCATTATGGAACACAGACAAAACCTTTACGTGGAGCGAGCTGAATGGTTCGCCGCACTCTGTTATTTGATATTGAATGAAGATGAAGAAGCAGTTGACTTATTCCGACAGATCAGTCACAGTAAAAGTTCTTATAAGGATAAAGCACACGAGATCCTGAAGAACATTCAATCTAACTGATCAAGACTTTTTAATTTTATTGATTTAAGACAGACCTTTGAAAGGACCCTCCTGAGAAATCGGGAGGGTTTTTTTATGCCCTGGATTTTCTTCTCCGATAGCGAAAGATTAACACTAAAACTACCCCAAGCCCTAGTATTGCAGTTATCAACTGGTAGATCTTTGCTATACCAGGCTCGATCATGGCATCTGTACTGCCGATGCTTACATATCCCGACCACAGGTATGGATGAGCACTCAACTGATCAGCTTCAGAAAGGTATTGTAGTTTCGCTTCCTGTAAGGCTTCATCTATTTCAAATCCTTCCACAAGGTTTTGGTAGAAATTGCTCATCAAGATAGACCCCGATTGGTCTTCCACAGCCCACAGAGTCATAATGATGCTGGGTACACCTGCAAAAATGAACCCCCTGGCCATGCTCATGATCCCTTCCCCTTTTTGTAGCATACCATAACCCGTATTACAGGCACTCAAAACTGTCATCCGTGCAGATAGCTGCATATTGAAAATCTCGTAAGCATTGAGTAAACCGTCGTTTTCCTCGAGTGTATCATTGTTGAGCGTAAATACAAGCTGAGAGTACATCGGGTTTTCATCATTGATCAGCGTGTGCATCGCCAGGTGCAGAATATCATAATGAGGAGCTTCTTCCTTAAAAACCTGTTCAGTGGCAGCAAAGCCTTCATACCTGTCGGATTCAACAATAGCGCTGATATTCTGAATTTCATCGGAAATAAAGCGCAAGGGAACCAGCTGAGTAGAATATTCACGATTTGAGGGGAATTTTTCACTGTTGATCTCCCCCATATTCTCGTAGGTTGGCGCAAATGCAAGCAATTTCCTTTCAGGCACCTTCCGCTCACCATCATCACCAAAAAACAATGTCCCGGAATATGAATAGTTAGTTCTGTATTTATAGATGAGATAAGGCAAATCCCTGTAATCCATTATTTCAGATGATGGCATTTCCGTTAACAATGCCTCAAACGGAATGTATCCCAATTCTCCGTCAGGGATGATCAGTAGTTTTTTCCCTTTTATCTGGTCTTCAACAGGTAGAATGAGGGTACTGTATAGTGAATAGGCAGCATCAATATATTCCCTGTATTCTGTTATCGAATTGTTGGCAAAATCATTGTTCCTCAAAAACTGGCTGAGCACATCGATATTCTTGTGAAAAATTGAATCGATCTTTAAACGAGTAATAAAATAGTCCTCGTTGCTGATAATGAAGGTAAAAAGGCAGGTATCGCTGATCGAATACTCCATCAGGACCCTGTCATGATCAAGAGTTTCCATCACAGTTGCAATATCAATCACTTCATTGTCATATTTCGCTGCATATTCGGGGAATTTTTCCCGGATTAGCTGATCGATGCTATCAAGCTGTTGGCTTAAGAAAAACAGTTTCCCCTGCCAATTTTCCAATTTGCGTGCGTCGGGAGTAATCCTTTGTTGCTCTTCATAAAGTTTCTTCTTGTAGGTATCCATTTCCCTCTTCAACTCCTGCTCAAAGGCCTGGATATCTGAGGAAATCCCCAGGTTCTTCTTGCGTTCCACTTCTTGCAGGGAGGCTAACAAGACCGACGATTTACTTTTCTCCGTATAGACAAATGCCTTATTGGCATAATCAATGTCTCCTGTGAGCTTGTAGAGATCATAGGCCATATTGATCGCTCTGTCAAATCCAGTACGTGCATAGCTGGTAATTAGAAGCTTACTGCCTTCTCCAAGATAGGATGAACGCATTTTCTCCGTCAACATATTTGCCAATTCAAGGGTTTTGAGAGAAGAGGTGAGCGCTTCAGCTTGATTAGTTTCGAGGTAAATGTTATTCAGCACAACAGCCTTTCCCAATAAAAGCTCAAGAAGAATGGGTTCTGATATGATATCGTTCTCCAGGACGGGATTGTGATAGGCATTCGAATCCTTAAAATCAAAAACTACTGCGATGATACCCAACTGGTAGCAATCAAGAGATTTTTCGTGTTCCCCTGCCGCCATGTACCATGAACCAAGCCGTGCATATGTTTCAGCCAGATCAGGATGTTTCTCCGGCAAAGTATCCTTTGCGATAACCAAGGCCTTTGTATAATAATCAAATGCTAATTCATTCTCCCCAATATTCTTGAGCAGTACCCCGTAATTATTGTAGGTATTGATCAGGTGAAAGTTATCAGCGCCGAACTCTGCAATTTTTGCCTGTATAGAGTAGTTGTAGTATATGCTCGCCGAATCCGGCATACTAAGTTTTTCATAAATGCTTGCACAATTTGCGTAGGCAATGTGCAATCCTGTAGCATTAATTTCTTTCTTAAGCTCAATCGCCTGCATATAGGATTGTAGTGCAAGGCGCCATTCATTCATTCCAAAATACGAATTGCCCAGATTATTATAAACCTTTGTTGAGCGGTTGGAAACGATATTGGCATCATGAAATATGTTTTCCGCAAAATTCAGGTATTGAAGAGCCAGCTCAAAATCCTGCTTTTGATTATAGATAATTCCTATGTTCATATACAAATAGGCCAATTCTGAACTGGTAGTCCCGGATTCTCTTTTAACTATGCTTTCAGCCTCTGTATAAACCCTTAAAGCATCATCGTAGCGGCCCAGTAGTTTGTAAATCACTCCAAGGTTATTAATAGCAGGAATATAATTGGGATCTAATAAGAGGATAGAAGTAAAGGCCTGTTCCGCAGCATCAAAATTGCCTCCATTTGCATATTGGATTCCCTCTCTTTTAATTCTTTCAATTTCAAGTGAATCCTGAGCCGTAGTGTAGTCAGGGCAGGAGAATATAAGGCATGCAGCAAATATGAGGAATAAAAAAAACCTTCGTTCCATGATGCTAAAATAGGAACGAAAGGTAATAAAAAAACGTCTTTTAATATAATTATTCTTCCGAACAATGTAAATTCCTGTCCGGAAGAGCGGTATGTCAAGAAAAAATTATTGGAAAACTATTACATCCAAACGTCTTCGTCTTCAGTTGTAGTTGAAGAAGGATAGTTGTCACCACCAAGAATTTTGCTCATTTCTACTTCGCTCAGTACTGCAATGTTGTTCAGGTCTTCTGCTAAAGTTTTCATTTGATAGGCTTTTTAAATTATTGATTTAAGACTTTTGATTTAAGTGAGCCTGAGAACCTTTACCCTCTCAAGCACTTATTAATACGAATATGTGGCAAAAGGTAACCCTGTGGATCAAAAAAAAAATGAAAATAAATTGAGATTTTAGCAATAAAACAACTCAATGATCTGAATTACAATTCTTTATAAAAGATAAAAAAAAATTAAAAAAAGTAAGTTTTTTTCAAAAAAGGATGAAAATCTGGTAAAATAACACCTTATGAAGGCATGCGAGGGTTGGGAGAAGTAGTAAATATGGTAGCAGGATAGTTCTGCTGGCAAGGAGCTAACAGCCAGGAGGTCCTTCCTCCCCCGAGTACTCGGGGTCGTCAGGATGACCGGTAGGTAATTATAAACTTGGATTAGCTACTGGGGAAGACAGAGGAACAAGGAACAAGGAATCCCGAAAAACCAGAAATCTATGATTTCATTGTTTTTCGTGGATCCTCGATAAAAAAGCAAATCAGAGATTTGCGTTTATCGGGATAAGAATAAGAATGTGGAAAAAAGTTCGTAGTTCAGATTTCAGATTTCGAAGTCATTCATATTCTTAATGAGTGATGATATCCTATTGATTAGTGATTAGTGACGATTGGTATTTTAGATTGCAGAGATTTGATTCGAGAATAATTTAAAATTCAAAACTTAAAACTCAAAATTCATCCAACACCAAGCACCTTGACTGATCCTCAATAAATCATTACCTTTAGCCTTTCCTGCCAATACTCTGCTTAATCAAAAGCCTAACTTAAAATAGTGGAGCTATGAAAAAAGTATCTCTTATTAGCGTAATTCTGTTATTCTGTTTTATATCCGCTTCATCACAATCTTGTTTGCCTGAAGGTATTTATTTTGCAACACAGGCACAGATTGATAGCTTTCAGGTCACTTATCCGGGGTGTATAGAGATTGAAGGGGATGTGACCATAGACGGGGATGATATTACAAGCCTATATGGTTTGAAGGTTGTGACATCCATTTTGGGGGACTTGATTATTGGCTATCCGTCTTGGGCGGGAGGAGGAAATCCTTTGCTGACAACCCTGGAAGGGCTGAATAACCTGGCTTTCATTGGTGGAAATCTTTTAATTGGAAACTTGTGGGGCAATGGTCATAATTTAATCAATTTATCCGGCCTGGAAAGCCTTATATCGATAGGGGCAAATCTGGAGATACAATTTAATAACCAATTGGCCAGTTTATCTGGATTGGAGGGACTAACTTCCATAGGTGGGAACCTGGAGGTGGCGCATAATGTCGAGTTGATGAACCTGACAGGATTGGAGGAGCTGGATTCCATTGAAGGTGATCTATGGATTTCTAACAATCATAGCTTAACCAACTTAACCGGGCCGAATAATCTGGCTTTGATTGGAGGAACTTTAACAATTAGTAATCATATGAATTGTCTCAAAAACCTGGTTGGGCTGAAGGGCTGACATCTTTAGGGGAAAGCTTAAATATACTATATAATGATTCCCTGGTAAGCTTAAATGGCCTTGAAGGATTGACTTCCATCGGTGGAGACATTTGGATAGGGGATAATGAGTCTCTGACAAACATAACCGGACTGCAGAGCCTGACAACAATAGGAGAATGCATTTGGATACATTGGAATGGTTCCCTGGTCAGTTTGAATGGCCTTGAAGGATTGACTGTCATCGGAGGAGGCATTTCGATAGGGGGAAATGAGTCTCTGACAAACATAACCGGGCTGAAAAACCTGACAGCAATAGGTGGAAGTATGAATATTGGATTTATTGCTTTAGAGGGTGGGGTCCATGGTAATCCCTCCCTTACCAGTTTATCCGGATTGGAAAACGTGGGGCCTGCATCCATCGATAGCTTGATGATTATCGGAAACGATCTTTTAACTAATTGCGATGTGCAGAGCATCTGTGATTACCTTTCAGCACCTGGTGGAACAATTACTATCCATGATAATGCTACAGGATGCAACAGCCAAGAAGAAATTGTTGATTTTTGTTCTGCCGGAGTTACTGACATTGATTTAATATCTGGGATTAGTATTTACCCAAATCCCGCATATCAGGAACTTAACATATCGGCTGGGGAGTACAGTATAGATGAATTGATAATCTACACCCTCACAGGCCAACAGGTAATGCAAGAAAGACCTGTATCTGGCACTGTAGATATTTCAGACCTGCAACCCGGCATGTACATCGTAGAGGTTACTATCGAAAATACAAAGGTCAGGCATAAACTCCTGGTCCAGAGATAGTATACAGTACGCAGTATGCAGTACACCTTCACCTAACACCTAACATTCAACACATAACACCTTGATTCTGCCCCTGTGATTTAGTATATTTACACCACCAACGGGGAACCTTCCTTATGCTCTGCTTAATCAAAAGCCTAACTTAAAATAGTGGAGCTATGAAAAAATTGCTATCGACTTCTTTCATCCTAATTTGGGGATTCCTTTCAGTGTCGGCACAACGCCCTGACAGCCTTTATATCACATCACAATCTCAGATTGACAGTTTCCAGATACTTCATCCGAATTGTACGGATATTGAGGGGAATGTAACAATATGCGGAACTGATATTACAAATCTGAATGGACTGAATGTTATAACCACTTTTGGGAGTGATTTAATGATTGGTAAGGAAGTACCTTCTCAGTTAGGATTTGATGGTTCCAACTTGGAAGGACTAAATAATGTAATTCACATCGAAGGCAATTTGCTAATTTATGGTAATTACTCCTTATTAAACCTTGATGGACTTGAAAATTTGGTCTCAATTGGTGGAAACTTAGAATTAGGAAAAATGATTGAATTAACTGCATGGATGTCAAACCCAAAACTAAACAGTCTATCGGGCCTTAGCAACCTGTCTTCCATTGGTGGGGATCTAGCTTTGATTTTTAATACATCCCTCCCAGACTTGTCGGGTTTGGAAAGTCTAACTACTATTTCAGGAAATCTTGAAATAGAAGGTAACACTCACCTGACGAATTTATCTGGATTGAGTAATATGACTACCCTTGGTGGTAATCTAATAGTGGAGAGTAACAACCACCTAACTAGCTTTGAGGTATGGAGTGGTTGACATCTGTCTATGGAGATGTAAGTATTACGCATAATGCGTTGCCCGACTTTACAGGATTGGACAATTTGACTTCTATTGAAGGGGAGCCTCTGGATTGGAGCAGGCAGTGCTAATTTGTCAGGACTCGAAAATATTGGAAACCATCGGAGGAGGTTTTGGGATCAGTAGTGTATCTCTTACTGACTTTTCTGGGTTGAATAATTTAACTTCCGTTGGAGGTAAACTTGGTATTTATTGGAATGAGGCTTTAACAAGTTTATCTGGTCTGGAAAATATTGATGCTAGTTCTATTAATATATTAACCATACGCCATAACCACGTTTTAAGTAAATGTGAGGTTCAAAGCATTTGCAATTGTCTGGCTGCTACTAACTGCAACAATTGAGATCCAGGATAACGCCCCAGGCTGCAACAGCCCAGATGAAGTACAAGATTCCTGTCAGCTCAAGGAATATATGATGATATTTATTTCAAGAGTAACTTAATTTTATATCCCAACCCTGCAAGCCAAGAGGTAAACATATCAACGGATGATGGCAGAGAAGCAGATGAGGTCAGCATATACACTCTCACAGGCCAACAGGTACTTCAAGAAGGGCCTGTGGATGGAACCATGGATATTTCTACTCTAAAACCAGGCATGTACATCGTGGAGGTAACTGTAGAGAATACCAGGATAAGACAGAAATTACTAATCAAGTAACATATTAGAAAGCAGCAAAATATTATTTCTACCGGACATCTCGCTGAGTGATTCCAGGTACTCGGGAGAGCGGCGAGGGACCCCATTATAATACGATTAATTCTCTGAATGTACCAGATAGCTGTTTGCAGATCGCTGGCAGAATGATTTTGCAGGCCTAGAGCCACACGCCAGGAGATCCTTCCTCCCCCGTTGCCAGGGGTCGTCAGGATGACCGGTAGTTTTTTAATAAAGATGGCAAAAAAAAAAACCCGCAGATGCGGGCTTTTACGTAGTGGGATTTACTGGAATCGAACCAGTGACCTCATGCCTGTCAAGCATGCGCTCTAAACCAACTGAGCTAAAACCCCATTTTCTTGCTGCAAAAGTAATAATTATTTATATTTTTACATCCCAAATCGTTTGAACTTATAAGGCAACATGAAAAAAGTCTGTTTAATAATACTGACTGTATTATTCTATTTCCCACTTTTAGCGCAGAATCCGGCGTATAAAATAAGTATCAATCTTGACGGTTACCAGGATAGTGTTGCTTATCTCGGAAACTACTTCGGTGACAAACTGGCGATTGCCGATACGGCATTCACAAAAAAAGGCAATATTCTTTTTACGGGTACAGACCCTCTAAAACAAGGTGTTTACTTTCTTGTAAGCCAGGATAAGAAAAAACTCTTCGAATTTCTGATTGGTGATGATCAATTCTTTGAGATCGAAAAGGCATTTATGGGACCTCCCCAGGATGTACAGTTTAATGGATCTGATGAAAATATCCTCTTTTACAGTTACCTGGAGTACAATAGGGAATCATATCTGCGATTACAAGAGCTTCGGTCAGAAACTTCAGTCATTACCTGAGGGCCATGATTCTATTGCTTTACTAAAGGATGAAATGGAGATAATTAATACTGAAAGCATTGATTATAAGATAGATATAATTAAAAATCATCCCAATTCAGTCATCGCTCTTTTGTTTAACATCATGCGGGAACCTGAGGTGCCGGAATTTTTTCTGGAAGATGGACGCCAAGACTCCATTTCTGCATATCTATACTACAGGAATCATTACTGGGAATATGTTGATTTCGGAGATGACCGATTTTTACGCACACCTGTGTTCCACCGAAAGCTGGAAAGGTATATGAATGATGTGATCTCAGGTCATCCCGACACCATCATTAGCGAAATAGATGTTATTATCGCCGAAACTGGGCCAGCATCTGAAATGCGCAATTATTTACTATGGTATTTTACCAATACCTATGAAACGTCGAAGGTGATGAGTTATGACAAAATATTTGTCCATATGGTAGACACATATTTTACTGACCAAAGCTATGATTGGCTGCATCCAACGGTGCAGCAAAATATGCAGAACCGTGTAAACCAGATGCGTAAGGTGTTGATTGGTGCCTATGCTCCTGCCCTTGTGATGGCTGATACAGCCATGCAGTTCATAGCACTTCACCAGGTGGAGGCTGAGTATATCATCGTACTATTCTGGTCGAGCACCTGTGGAGAATGCCAGCAAGAGGTTGAGGAGATCAACAAACTGTATAAAAGAAACGACGTCGATCTCAAGATCTTTGCCGTAAATACGGACACTACATTCAGTAAATGGAAGGACTATATAAGAAAGAATGAGCTGGACTGGATACATGTGAATGGAAACATCAGTCTCACAGGAGATTACCATGAACTATATGACATATACAGCACTCCGGTGATCTATCTGCTGGATCAACAGAAAGCCATTGTTGCAAAACGGCTTGCAGCTGACAAGATACCGGCAGTGATCAACCGTCATAGAAAAATGATAACTAATTAGAAATACAATAATAAAGCATGAAAAAATACTGCATTTTGCAGAACCTTTTTATTAATTGTACGTATTAGAAATAATATAAAAATAAGGCAATTGACACTTATATAACATCCTGATTGAAAGTGTCTAAAAACATAAATAAACCAAAATCAAAGCATAAAGATGGAAGCTAAACACAAACTCAGAAGGTTTAAGTATTTCAAGCTGTTGTTTATCCTGGCGTTTTTTCTTACAGGATATTCGAGTACCCAAGGCCAATGTATTGCTAATTTTAATGGAGGGTTTACCGGTTGTTCCACCTATCAGTTCGCTGATGTATCGTTTCCCTCTCCAGGCTACACAATAGTAAACTGGGACTGGGATTTTGGTGATGGAAATACTTCTACATTGCAAAATCCAATTCATACGTTTGCTCCTGGTGCGCCATATATCGTTACGCTGACAATTACAGCAGATTCACTTACAGGAAGTCCAACCTGCACAGATGTGACCACACAGGTTATTATCGTACCAGGTCTACCAACTGTTTATTTTACCTGGGATCCGGAACCAACCTGTCTGGGTAATCCACTTCTTTCTATGGTACATCAGGAAATCCTATAGTACTGTGGGAATGGGACTTTGATGATGGATTTCAACTTCCAATATACAAAACCCTATCCATACTTACATACCTGCAGGAACATACCAGGTGATCTTAAGGGTTACTGATAACAATGGGTGTATTAATGCTGATACTAATATCGTGAACGTTGGCTCCATCCCGGATGTAGATTTTACTTTTGACCCCGATCCTACCTGTTTGAATGATATTACAAACTTTTATGGGACCAGCTCGATAGCTCCATATGCTACTTCCTGGACCTGGGATTTTGGTGATGGAGGCGTAGCTTTTACCCAGGATGCAATTCATACCTATTTATCACCCGGCACATATTTTACGTCGCTCACCATCGTAGATACAAACGGATGTTCTAACTCAGTTACTTATCCTGTAACGGTGAATCCTTTGCCTACGGCAAACTTTTTCCATAACGGACCTGCCTGTTTGAATGATTCCGTACAGTTCACAAATATTTCAACCAGTCCGAATGGCTACATTGATATCTGGGAATGGGATTTCGGTGATGGAACTTCACAAATTGTCAACTTCCCTGATGATCCCAATGTTGCCCATTTATTCGGCAATCCCGGCACCTTCCAGGTAACCTTAACCATTACCGATTCTGATGGTTGTACGAATACGACCTTCAGGGATGTTATTGTAGTGGCTAATCCTATAGCAGATTTTACATTTACACCCGCCTGTAACCAGCAACCTGTCAATTTTAATGATCTTTCTTCAACAAATGGAGGAAACAGCCTGACCAGCTGGTATTGGGAATTTGGCGACCCTGCATCAGGGGTAAATAATATTTCCACTTTACAAAATCCATCACATATATTCAGTAGCGGTGGTACCTTCGATGTACTGATGATCGTGACAAACACTGATGGATGTACCGATTCTGTTACATATCCCGTGAGTGTAAATGCGCTTCCCGATGTTCAGATCGCTACCGATGCTGATACGGTTTGTGTAAATGCAATTGCAAACTTTTATGGATCAGGTTCTGCCAATATTGTAACCTGGTCATGGACCTTTGGAGACGGTGGAGTATCTGTTCTGCAAGATCCTCAACATGTGTATGCATCTCCAGGGACATACATCGTTACCCTTACGGGCATGGATGATAGTGGCTGTGATAGTACTGCAACCCATACCATCACTGTAAACCCACTCCCATATGCTGATTTCAATACTTCAGCACCTTCTTGTGCGAATTCACCTGTAGACTTTTTCGATCTTTCAACTGCTCCAAATGGGTGGGTTACTGAATGGCACTGGTACTTCGGTGATGGAGTAGACACTGTTGTATTGTTTCCGGATCCTCCTAATGTAACACATACTTATACCGGAGCCGGATCATATATTGCTTCTCTTGTAATTACTTCAAACGCTGGCTGTATTGACTCTATCACCCATGAGGTAGTGGTAAGCGTTTCACCACAGGCTGATTTTATCGCCGGTGGCCCTCGTTGTGATGGTAACCTTATCCAGTTCTTTGATGCATCAATTGGATTTGGGACAGACATACAGGCATGGAGCTGGGATTTCGATGATCCTGCATCAGGTGCTAATAATACCTCTAATCTTCAGGAACCATATCATTTATTCACAGCACCCGGTACATATAATGTATTCCTTGAGGTGATGAATTCAAATGGATGTTTCGACTCCATCAGCCGTCAGATTGAGATATATCCACCACCACCGGTTTATTTCAATGTAAGCCCAGCTGGGGGTGTATGTCAGAATGATACAGCTTATTTCTCTGTCGATCCTGATACAACCAATATTGCCACCATCATCAGTTATTTCTGGGATTTTGGTGACCCGGCTTCAGGAACAAATGATACCTCATCACTGATTAATCCATATCATATGTTTACAACTTTTGGGGTATATGATGTTACTTTAACTGTTACAGATACGGGCGGATGTACAAATACAATTATATTGCCCATTCAGGTATTTGAAATTCCAACACCAGATTTCATTTTTACAGCTGGATGTTTTGGCGATTCAACCTTATTTATTGATCAATCTTTACCTGGCGCCGCAGTTATTGATCAGTGGTTCTGGAAATTCAATGATGCTGCCCAGGCACCTGGAGACACATCGAACCTGCAAAATACAAGATGGTTGTTCTCTTCTATTGATAATTACTTCGTTAACTTAACGGTAACCGACAATAATGGTTGTTCTGAAACCCTGGGCCAATGGGTGGAAGTTTTTGATGTCCCACAGGCATCCTATAGCTTTACGCAATTCTGTGACCCACCAGGACAAGTTCAGTATCAGGACCAATCCGGTATCGGAACCAGCGGTAGTCCGCTCCAGTCATGGGAATGGGAGCTTGATGATGGATACTTCTCATCAGAGATCAATCCGGAATATATTTATGATATTGTAGATACCTGCTATATTGTGACCCTGACAGTTACTGATGAAAACCTATGTACTGATACTTATGTTGATACAGTTTGTCTCTTTGGCGAAGTAAGTGTAGATTTTACTTCTGACCAGGTATGTTTCAGGGAACGCACAAACTTCCAGGGAAGCTTTATGCCGGCATCTGACTCTATCGCTGCATGGTACTGGGACTTCGGTGATGGGTCGCCAGTATTTGCAACCCCAAACGATACTGTATCACATCTTTATATGAATGCAGGTGAATTCCTGGTAACCTTAAACGCAACTGACGAAAATGGCTGTAATGCCTCCGTCTTTCATACTGTGATTATTGACTCCTTGCCTACACCTAATTTTACAGCTGACACAGCTTATTGCGAAAGCGCGACAAAATTCTACGACCAGTCTATCGGAAACGGAACCTTTATCCAGTCATGGTATTGGGATTTCGGTGATGTTACAAGTGGATCCAACACATCTACAGAACAATATCCAACACATTCCTATACCGGAAATGACAGTACTTATTATGTAACACTGAGGGTATCCAATTACCTGGGTTGTTACGATTCAATCATATTGCCGGTGTATAAAGGACCTTGTATCACTGCAGAATTTGAAGTGATCGATCCACCTTTCTGTCACACTTATCCGGTTTGTTTCGTTAATACCAGCGAATTCTTTGGCTCCTCCGGAGGCATCAGCCAGTGGACAATGGATTATGGTGACGGAAATGCCGATGTCTTCACATCTAATCCAGATACTATCTGTCATGTTTATGATGATCCTGGCACTTACCTTGTCTCTTTCATCTTACAGGCAAATATCAATGGAAGCGGCTATAGTGACACTGCATTCATGGAGATTGAGATCAGCCCATCCCCCACTGCAGACTTTGAAAGCTTCATGACATGTTCTAACGAAGAAACACTGTTTGAAAGCCTTGCAGAGGGCAACGGTGGCAATGTGATCGGTTGGGAATGGAATTTTGGTGATCTTACGAGCATTGATGATACCTCAAGCCTTAAAGATCCTGTTTATAGCTACCCATTTGCCGGTACTTTTGATGTTGAGCTCATTGTGCGCAACGATAATGGTTGTTATGATACTCTGAACAGGGAGATAGAAATTTTTGATCCACCAGAGGCTGATTTCAGCAACAACGTTGCTTGCCTGGACTTAGCTACTGAGTTTTTTGATGAATCCGTTATTTCAGGTGCGGAAATCTATCAATGGGAATGGTCGTTTGGGGACTCACTTTCCATGGCAGATACATCAGTTGTGAGAGATCCTCTCTATACATACTCAGAATCTGGCTCATATATGGTCACGATGATCATAGAAGATCTTAATCAATGCCGTGATACCATTGAAAAAGAGGTAGAAGTATATGATGTTCCGAATTCCGGTTTCGAGATCAATGACAACTACCAGGGTGTCCAGGGCCAGATCTATCTTGATAACATTACTGAAGGTGGTGAATATTATGACTGGGACTTTGGCAATGGTGAAACATCCATTGAAGTCAGCCCTGTGGTGTCATATACTAAAGATGGTACTTACATCATTGAACTTGTAGCCTATAATGAATATGGCTGCCCTGATACTACTCTGATGGAATATGAGCTTCTTTTCAAAGGATTATATATTCCTAGTGCTTTTGTACCCCAGGGAGTTGATGAACTCAGGTATTGGAGGCCTACTGGCATCAATATTAAGAAATATCAGGTTCAGGTGTTCAATTTATGGGGTAACCTGATCTGGTCATCCGATAAACTGACTTCTAATGGACGTCCGGCTGAATATTGGACTGGCTTCATCCAAAATGATAAAAATGAAGAGCTTATGGGTCCAGGTAACTACATCTGGAAAGCGTCAGCTACCTTTATTGACGGTAGTATCTGGCGTGGTATGGAAGATGAAGACGGCAACCTGAAAACTACAGGTACCATTACCCTGATTCGTTAGATATTTTTCCTTAAACATACACAAAGCCGGCTCTTGGTAACAATTGCCGGCTTTTTCTTTACATATGCTTCCATTGGTTCTGGGTTATAGGTGCTGGGTACTAGGTACTAGGTGTACTGGATACTTGAGACTTGATACTTGAGACTTGAGACTTGATACTAGTGATTGAGACCAGATGCTGAGGACAGTATATTGTATAGTTTAAATTGCCTAATGCCTACTGGATACTAGATACTTGATACTTGATACTTGATACTAGGTTCTAGGTACTGGATCCCAGATACTAGTGACTTGATGATCAGATGCTGAGGACAGTATATTGTATAGTTTAAATTGCCTAATGCCTACTGGATACTAGATACTAGATACTTGATACTAGATACTTGATACTAGGTTCTAGGTACTGGATCCCAGATACTAGTGATTGAGATCAGATGCTGAGGACAGTATATTGTATAGTTTAAATTGCCTAATGCCTACTGGATACTAGATACTAGATACTTGATACTAGATACTTGATACTAGGTTCTAGGTACTGGATCCCAGATACTAGTGACTTGATGATCAGATGCTGAGGACAGTATATTGTATAGTTTAAATTGCCTAATGCCCGCCAATGCCCAATGCCCAATGCCTAATGCCTAACGCCCGCAGCCTGCTGTTATGCAAAAAAAAAGGCAGGAATAATATCCTGCCCTGATTTTGTTGAAATATTTTCGGTTTAGAATGGAGAACATTCCATTGGTGCATTTCCATGACGGTACCTGGCAGAGCCAACAACCTTTGGCTGGAACAATGAAATATCTTGAAATTCAAATATGAGTGTAAATTCGTGAGTAGGCCCTGTAAATGAGAATTCAGGATAAATTACGAAGTCGTAGCTATACATCAGTTTGATATTTGCTGCATCTGAGAATGGGATATTGATCCCACCCATTATTTGCAGTGTACTGTAAGTATCATATTCGAATGACTCGTTTCTATACCATAAGCCTATATAAACGTTCGTGAAGTAAAAATTAGAACCAAATGCGAATGTACTCAGCTTGGCCTGGTTCTGATAAATAAATCCGGGATTGATCTTAAACTTCGATGAACGTCTGTAAAAACCTCTGTTCTGCTCAAAGTCCCAGATCAGGTCAATATGGGCAACCCATTTACGTGGCAGCGGTGAGCTGCCTTCATAAAAGGACTCATTAGGCCGCGTAAGGTGGGCCAGAGAGGCTCCTATAACCCCTGAAACATTATTCCCTTTAAACTGGAAGAGTAAACCTGCAGTAAAGTCAGGATAAGTTATCTTATTGGCATTTGGAGCCATAAAAGAGGTTGGGTAGATATTTCCATATCTTGGGTCCAGCTGATCGGGAAAGATCAGACCATCCCAATTAATTGTTTTCTGCACAAATGCTGCCTGAATACCCAATTGCATGACCATATAATCAGCTATGGGAACACGTACAGATGGCATAATACCGGCGACCAGGTGTTTCACCAGGCCCTGCGATGCACTGTGATTGTCTACAATGATCCCGATCCCCCCTGCTCCTGGCAGGTTCCGTTCGGCTATATCTGCTGAGAAGGCATAAGTCTTGAAACTTGCCGGAACCTTGACCATTTGCCTCCGGTAAGTAAACCTTGCCTTTAACCCTTTAGTTAAACCCACGTAAGCCGGGTTGTAATAAGTTGGATTGTTATACCACTGAGAAAAATCAAAGTCCTGAGCGGTTATTCCGCACGTCAGCAGAAAGTTAATGAGTATAAGTAAAGTGAATTTACGCTTCATGTCAGCTCTCAGATTAATAAGGGTATTGCCTTAAATTGTTTTTTGGTTCTATTAATACGAAAATTTCCCCCTTAGGTTACAATAAATAAGGGAGAAGTAATAAATTGTTTTGTTTATTTGAGATTGTGAAAATAATAAAAATCTCCATGTCATTACATATAATCAAAATAAATTATGCCTATTAACATTTATGAATATCATATCTTTGCACACTCATGAATCGAAATAAACCAACCTTTATGAAGAACTTACTGTTATCTCTACTTATCGGACTCTTTGTTTTCTCATTAGTTGCCCAGGAAACTGAAAAAACCTTTACCCTTGAAAACGTTATCCAGCGGAATGCATTTCGTGCACAGGGTGTATACGGACTTAAATCAATGGCTGATGGACGTCATTATTGCACTAGCAAACAAGGTAATATCCTGGTGTATGATTATAAAACGGGCAAATTGGCAGATACGCTTGTAAAGGGGGCTGAATTGATCCCTGAGGGGGCTGAAGATCCCATTAGCATAAGAAGTTACACCTTTAGCCAGGATGAGAAAAAAATATTGATTCCCACTGAAACAGAAAGTATATACAGGTGGTCAAGCAAATCAAACTATTATATCTGGGACCTGGAAACAAAAACATTAACAGCGCTCTCTGATAATGGAAAACAAAGGCTTGCCGATTTTTCGCCTGACGGAAAAATGGTAGCTTTTGTCCGCGAAAACAACATCTTCATTAAAACCCTGGCAAGCGGCATGGAAACCCAGGTTACAACTGATGGAAAAGATCGTTTTATTATCAATGGAACGACAGACTGGGTATATGAAGAGGAATTTGGCTTTACAAAAGGGTTTTTCTGGTCGCCCGAAGGAAACATGATCGCCTTTTACAGATTCGATGAAAGCGGGGTTGTGGAATATGAAATGCAGCTTTGGGGGGAGCTTTATCCAAGTATGCATAAATACAAGTATCCCAAGGCAGGCGAGGATAATTCGCTGGTAAGTATACATATTTTTGACCTTGAAAGCGGTGAAATCACCCCGGTAGATGTTGGATCAGAAACCGATCAATATATTCCGCGGATCAAGTGGACAGCCAGGCCTGCATCTCTGTCCGTGCTGCGCATGAATCGCCTTCAGAATAAGCTTGAAATTCTCCTTACAAATGCCCAAACCGGCCAAAGCAGGGTAATTTATACAGAAGAAAACAAATATTATATCGATATCACTGATCACCTGACCTTTATTGATGAAAAGCATTTCATTTTCAGTAGTGAGATGGATGGCTATTATCACCTCTATTACTATGATATTAATGGAAACCTTATAAAACAGTTAACCTCTGGTGAATGGGATGTTACAGCAGTTGAAGGATATGATGCAAAAAGGAAGCGTGTCATCTTTGAAGCTGCAAAATCTTCTCCATTGAACCGGGACCTGATGAGTGTTACACTGGATGGAAAAATGAGTATACTTTCGTCGAAACAGGGCACAAACAGTGCTAGTTTCAGCAGCAACTTCGATTATTACATAAACTCTTTCTCTGATGCCAATACACCTCCCTATATTACTGTTAATACTCATAGTGGCAAACTTGTCCGCGTTCTTGAAGAAAATACTGAACTAATTGAGAAACTCCAGGAATATGGGTACCAGAACCGGGAGTTCTTTAGCATTCCCCTGGAAGATGGCATTGAGTTGAATGCCTGGCGGATCCTTCCTGCAGACTTCGATCCTGGCAAGAAATATCCTGTACTGATGTATGTATATGGTGGTCCTGCTTCTCAAACAGTTCGAAATAGTTTTGGTGGTGGAGAGCTATGGTATCAGATGCTGGCACAACATGGAATCGTTTGTATTTCAGTTGATAACAGGGGCACTGGTGCCCGTGGTGAAGAATTCAGGAAAATGACCTATTTACAACTTGGTAAGTACGAAACAATTGACCAGGTAGCTTCAGCCAGGTACCTGGCAAGCCTGCCCTGGGTTGATGATGAACATATCGGAATCTTTGGATGGAGTTATGGAGGGTTCATGGCAACCCTCTGCATGACCAAAGGTGCTGATATATTTGATGTGGGCATAGCAGTTGCGCCTGTGACCAACTGGAAATATTATGATAATATTTATACTGAGCGATTTATGCGTACACCGCAAGAAAACCCGGAAGGATATGAAGATAATTCACCCATCAATTTTACGGATCAGATGGAAGGAAAATATATGTTGGTGCATGGCACAGCTGATGACAATGTACACGTACAAAATGCCATTGACCTGATCACAGCCCTGGTGGAATCAGACAAGCAGTTTGAAATGCAACTCTATCCCAATAAAAACCATGGCATATATGGAGGCAACACACGTTTCCATCTTTACAAAAGGATGACAACTTTTTTACTCGAAAATCTTAAATAATTCTTCTAAGTTTTGATTTTTAAGTAAAAGGCAGTAATTTTGCACCCGAAATTCGAAGTTTACACAACATCAATTAACGAAAGAGGTATTTTTTATGATTATTATTCCGGTTAAAGAAGGCGAAAACATTGACAAGGCACTCAAGAAATTTAAACGTAAGTTTGAAAAAACTGGTGTAGTCAAGGAATTAAGGGAACGTCAGAAGTATACCAAGCCTTCTATAAAGAACAGGGAGATGAAGCTGAAAGCTATCTATATTCAGCAACTTAGAGACGCTGACCAGGGATAATCCAGGAAATAGCAGATTTAAGTAAGAAGAAATTTTGATTCAATACTTATTTTGAGTATATTTGAATCAGGATTTCTTCTTTTTTTATTGTATTAGATGGTGCAGGAAAAATTCATTGAATATATCAGGTTTGAAAAAAGATACTCTCAACACACCATACAGGCATATACCAAAGACCTCTCACAGTTTTCAGAATTTCTAAATGAACAATATGGCATGACCGAACTTTCGGATGCCAGTCATCAACTGATCAGGTCATGGATGGTGTCGCTCATGGAGAGTGGGCTTGCTGAGCGATCAGTTTTAAGAAAGCTGAGCACATTGAAATCCTTTTACAAGTACCTTTACCGGAACAAGCTCATCGAACATAATCCCACATTGCTTGTTATAGCGCCCAAGACGCCGACACGGAATCCGGCCTTTGTAGATGAGGAAAAAATGCATAACCTTTTTGAGGACATCACCTTCGATAATGACTTCATTGGTCAGCGTGATAAACTGATCATTGAAGTGTTTTACGTTACCGGTATGAGGCTTTCAGAACTAATTAGTTTACAAATACAAGATATCTCTTTTTCAAATAGCACTTTTAAAGTTCACGGAAAGAGAAATAAAGATCGGCTCATCCCGTTTACACAAAAGATGGGACAGACATTATCAGCCTACCTCCAGATCCGGGAAAAAGAAGGATTTGGAGACCATGGCGACCTTTTTATAACTGAGCGAGGGCAAAAGTTATATCCTAGACTTGTGTATAGGGTTGTAAACAAATATCTTGCTATGGTTACTACTTTGAATAAGAGGAGCCCACATGTACTTCGTCATACCTTTGCAACCCACATGCTGAATAACGGGGCAGATCTAAATGCCATCAAAGAATTCCTTGGGCATGCCAATTTGGCTGCCACCCAGGTATACACTCATAACACTGTTGAAAAACTTAAAAAAATCTATCGGCAAGCCCATCCAAGAGCATGATGGTTTGTATATGATACATTTAATATACAATATATAATAAAAGGAGGATACATTATGAAGGTTATTATCAATTCAGTGCATTTCAAAGCAGACAAAAAACTCGTTTCATTCATTGAGCAAAAAGTTGACAAGCTGAGTAACTTTTATGACGGAATTATTGGAGGGGATGTTTCCCTTAAACTTTCTAACCAGACCGACAAGGATAATAAGGTCACCGAAATCCGTTTAAATGTGAGGGGATATGACCTATTTGCAAAGAAACAAAGTGCTAGTTTTGAGGAGTCAACCGACCAGGCTGTAGATGCATTAAAAAAGCAATTAACCAGGCATAAGGAGAAGGAAAGAAAAAAATATTAGATTTTTAACATGTTTTTTCACAAAATACTTTGTTATATTATATATAATGTATATTTTTGCAGACCTTTTTCAGAGGGTCTGTTTTTTATTTATTGTATATAAAATGCCGATGTAGCTCAGTTGGCCAGAGCAGCTGATTTGTAATCAGCCGGTCGGCGGTTCGAATCCGTCCATCGGCTCAGTTCATTGCAATTAAATTGTACGGGGAGATTCCAGAGCGGTCAAATGGGGCAGACTGTAAATCTGTTGGCTAAGCCTTCGGAGGTTCGAATCCTCCTCTCCCCACACCCTTAAAAGGGAGTTCTTTACAGCTTGTATTGCGGAAGTAGCTCATTTGGTAGAGCGACAGCCTTCCAAGCTGTAGGTGGCGGGTTCGAGCCCCGTCTTCCGCTCAAAGCCAATGTAGCTCAGGGGTAGAGCACTTCCTTGGTAAGGAAGGGGTCATGAGTTCAATTCTCATCATTGGCTCAATATTATTGAAACGTAATTAAATTGTACATAATTATTTAAATATTAAATTGAAATGGCTAAAGAAAAATTTGAACGTTCCAAACCGCATGTAAATATCGGTACTATTGGTCACGTTGACCATGGTAAAACCACCTTTACTGCGGCGATCACCCTGAACCTGCAGGATAAAGGTCTGCGGCATTCAAATCATTCGACGAGATTGATAATGCCCCTGAAGAAAAAGAAAGAGGTATCACTATTAATACTGCTCACGTTGAGTACGAGACAGAAACCGGCACTATGCACACGTTGACTGTCCAGGTCACGCTGACTATGTTAAGAACATGGTTACAGGTGCTGCCCAGATGGACGGAGCTATCCTTGTTGTTGCTGCAACTGACGGCCCTATGCCACAGACTCGTGAGCACATCCTGCTCGCTCGTCAGGTTGGTGTACCTAAGATCGTTGTTTTCATGAACAAAGTTGACATGGTCGATGATGAAGAACTTCTCGAACTCGTTGAAATGGAAATCAGGGAACTGCTTGCATTCTACGAATTTGATGGTGACAACACTCCTGTTATCCAGGGATCAGCACTTGGAGCATTGAACAAAGAAGAAAAATGGGTTGAAAAAATAATGGAACTGATGGATGCTTGTGATGCATGGATCCCACTCCCAGCCCGTGATGTTGACAAACCATTCCTGATGCCGGTTGAGGATGTATTCTCAATTACAGGTCGTGGTACTGTTGCTACAGGAAGAATTGAAACTGGTGTTATCAAAGCAGGTGACCCTGTTGATATCGTTGGTATGGGTGCTGAAAAACTGAAATCAGTTGTACTGGTGTTGAAATGTTCCGTAAGATCCTCGACCGTGGTGAAGCTGGCGACAACGCTGGTCTGCTGCTTAGAGGTATCGACAAGAATGAAATTTCACGTGGTATGGTTATCGCCAAACCTGGTTCAATTACCCCGCATACCCAATTCAAAGCTGAGGTTTATATCCTAAAAAAAGAAGAAGGTGGACGTCATACTCCATTCCATAACAAATACCGTCCGCAGTTCTATTTCAGAACAACTGACGTAACTGGTGAGATCATTCTTCCGGAAGGTGTTGAAATGGTCATGCCTGGTGATAACCTCACCATTGAAGTAAAACTGATTGCTGAGGTCGCCATGGATAAAGGACTGCGTTTTGCTATCCGTGAAGGTGGCAGGACAGTTGGTGCCGGACAGGTAACTGAAATCATTGAGTAATAATACATTTGAGATATAAGCGTACGCACCCTTGATTCAGGGGTGCTACGATTGTATCTGCATTCAGATACGGGTGTAGCTCAATTGGTAGAGTAGTGGTCTCCAAAACCATTGGTTGTGGGTTCGAGTCCTACCACCCGTGCTAAACACGAAAAACAAATGGCTAAGTTCAAATTACAGCGTACATTAAAGAGAGTTACGACGAATTGATACATAAAGTATCCTGGCCAACATGGAGTGAGTTGCAGAATAGTGCAATCGTTGTATCCATTGCTTCCCTAATAATCGCTTCGTGGTTTATTTGATGGATATCTCATTTCAGACATTGCTGAACAGTTTTATAAACTATTTTAAAATAGTTGTAAACTGGGCTGATAAAGTAATTAATGTCGTTTGATAATAACCAATCCCACTGATAAGAATGAGTGAGCAAGTAAAAAAGTGGTATGTAGTCAGGGCGATAAGCGGAAAAGAGAAAAAGGTAAAAGAATATCTCGAAAGCGAAATTGACCGCTTAAATCTGCAAGATTATATTTCGCAGGTACTGATCCCTACCGAGAAAGTCTACCAGGTCCGAAAGGGAAAAAGATCAGCAAGGAAAGAAATTATTTTCCGGGTTATGTGCTTATTGAAGCAGCACTTGGTGGGGGAAATTCCGCATATCATCAGGAATATTCCCAATGTTTTGGGGTTTCTGGGAACTAAAGGAGAGCCGGACGCAATGCGGCCGGCAGAAGTAAACAGGATACTTGGAAAAGTTGACGAACTGGCTGAACAGGGTGAAGAGGTTAATGTCCTTTCATCGTGGGTGAAACCGTGAAGGTGATCGACGGCCCTTTCAACAGCTTTACCGGTGTGATTGAAGAGATCAACGAGGAGAAGAAGAAATTGAAAGTGATGGTCAAGATCTTCGGACGGAAAACCCCGCTGGAACTGAGTTTTATGCAGGTTGAAAAAGAGTAGACCTGTTTCTAATTAATCAACATTAAGAGTACATTCAAAATGGCAAAAGAAGTTAGTGGAATGATCAAATTGCAAATCAAAGGAGGTGCTGCAAACCCATCTCCTCCCGTTGGTCCTGCGCTTGGTGCAAAAGGCATGAATATTATGGAGTTTTGCAAGCAGTTTAATGCACGTACCCAGGATCAGGCAGGGAAGGTATTGCCTGTGATCATAACGGTTTATAGGGATAAATCATTTGATTTTATAATTAAAACCCCTCCGGTTGCAGTTCAATTACTGGAAGCATGCAAAGATCAAAAAAGGTTCCCCGGAACCAAACCGTGCCAAGGTGGCATCGGTAACCTGGGATCAGGTTCGAGAGATTGCAGAAGATAAAATGGTTGATCTGAATGCTTTTGACCGTTGAATCGGCGATGAGGATGGTTGCAGGAACTGCCAGAAGTATGGGTATTACTGTTAAAGGTAAAGCCCCCTTTTAAAACAAAAGTAGTTGGCTTGTTTAAGTCAGGTCTTAGTAAAAACTATCTAAACGAGTTAAGCGAAAATGGCTAAACTAACAAAGAAACAGAAAGAAGCAAACGAAAATTTGACAAAGAAAGTCTTTATCACGTTGACGAAGCAGTTAGATGGTTAAGGATATTTCCGATGTAAAATTTGATGCTTCTGTTGATCTGATGTGAGACTGGGTGTTGACCCCAGAAAGGCCAATCAAATGGTCAGGGGAACAGTTACCTTGCCCCATGGAACAGGAAAAAATGTTCGAGTACTGGTACTTTGCACTCCCGATAAGGAGGAAGAGGCAAAAGAAGCCGGTGCCGATCATGTTGGACTTGATGAATATATCGAAAAGATCAAAAAAGGCTGGACCGATATAGATGTGGTAGTCACCATGCCTAGCGTAATGGGAAAGGTCGGACCCCTGGGTAGAATTCTTGGCCCCAGAGGATTGATGCCAAATCCGAAAACAGGAACAGTGACAATGGAAATTGGTAAAGCTGTTAAGGAGGTGAAAGCCGGTAAGATCGACTTTAAAGTTGATAAATTCGGTATTATCCACGCAGCTGTTGGAAAAATTTCATTTGATGAAGAAAGCTGCTTGATAATGCGAAGGAAATCCTTCAGACCATCGTTAAACTGAAACCTGCGTCCTCAAAAGGTACATATTTGAGAAGTGTATTCCTTTCAAGTACCATGAGCCCAGGCATTCAGATTGAACCAAAATCTATAACCACTTAATCTCTTTTAGCAGAGAAGCTTAGAGCTATGAAAAAAGAAGAAAAGAACCTAGTAGTTGAAGCATTGGCAGAGAAGCTGAATACCAACAATAACTTTTATTTAGCGGATACTTCAGCCCTTAATGCCGAAGATACTTCAGCGCTTCGTAGATTATGCTTTAAGCGTGAAGTGACCCTAACGGTCGTTAAAAATACTTTGCTTAGAAAGGCAATGGAACAGACCGATAAAGACTTGGAAGCACTTTATGAAATTCTTAAAGGGCCCACATCGATTATGTTTGCAGAAGCCGGAAATGCACCTGCCAAGTTGATCAAGGAATTCAGAAAAACTGCTGAAAAACCGATCCTGAAAGGCGCATTTATCGAGGAAATGACCTATGTAGGTGATGATCAGCTCGACTTCCTGGTTGCTATCAAATCCAAAAATGAACTTATTGGCGATATTATTGGACTGTTGCAATCACCTGTCAGCAACGTTATGTCTGCACTGCAGTCTGGCGGAAACATCCTCTCCGGTGTTGTAAAAACTCTTTCAGAGAAATCTGAATAGTATAACTGTATAGAAATAATAATAAATATCAATCATTAAAAAAGAATAATAAAATGGCAGATCTGAAAAAATTTGCAGAACAATTAGTTAATTTAACTGTGAAAGAAGTTAATGAGCTGGCAGAAATACTAAAAGAAGAATATGGTATTGAGCCAGCTGCTGCTGCAGCTGTTGTTGCTGCTCCTGGTGCAGGTGGTGCCGAAGGTGGCGCAGGTGGCGAAGAGCAAACCGCATTTAATGTTATCATCAAAGCTGCTGGCCAATCAAAACTGGCAGTAGTAAAACTGGTTAAAGAATTGACCAGCCTTGGCCTGAAAGAAGCTAAAGAGCTTGTTGATGCAGCTCCTAAAGCAATCAAAGAAGGCGTTACTAAAGATGAAGCAGAAGCTTTACAAAAACAGTTAGAAGAAGCCGGAGCAGAGGTTGAAGTTAAATAAGTGTCTTCTTATAAGCGAAATTGACCTCTTCCGGAACATGTTTCCAGGAAGCAGGTCAATTTCGTGCTTTGTTCTTTAAAATATTTTCTTGACTTCACTCCCGAGCAATCGGGATTAAAACCTTAAAACCTTGGCTGTAGAAAATTTCAAAAAAATCAACTTTGGTAGTTCGCAGATACGAACTGAATACCCTGACCTGCTTGAGATACAACTCAAGTCGTTCCGGGATTTCTTCCAGTTAGACACCAATCCTGAAAACCGAGTTAATGAAGGACTGTACAAGGTGTTCAGCGAAAACTTCCCTATATCCGATGCCAGGAATAATTTTGTACTAGAGTTTCTCGACTATTTCGTTGACCCACCCAGATATTCCATCGAAGAATGCATTGCGCGAGGATTGACATATAGTGTGCCCCTCAAGGCAAAACTGAAACTCTATTGTACAGATCCTGAACATGAAGACTTTGAAACCATTGTACAGGATGTATACCTTGGGATGATACCATATCTGACCCCAAAAGGTACATTCGTGATCAATGGTGCAGAGCGCGTGGTGGTTTCACAGCTGCACCGCTCGCCGGGCGTATTTTTCGGTACTACTCTTCACGCAAACGGTAGTCAGTTGTATTCAGCCAGGATCATTCCTTTTAAAGGATCCTGGATGGAATTCACAACCGACATCAATAATGTGATGTACGCCTACATCGACAGGAAAAAGAAATTGCCCGTTACAACACTCCTGCGAGCTATCGGTTATGAAAGTGATAAAGAGATCCTCGAGATCTTCGACCTTGCAGAAGAAGTAAAGGTCAGCAAAACCGGACTCAAACGTGTGTTGGGCCGAAGGCTTGCTGCCAGGGTACTCCGTTCATGGATAGAAGATTTTGTGGATGAAGATACAGGCGAAGTAGTATCCATTGAAAGGACTGAGGTGATCATCGACCGTGAAACAGATCTTGTAGCTGAACACATCGACATGATTATCGATGCGGGCATCAAGACTATCCTCCTGCACAGGGACGATATCTCAACCGGTGATTACAGTATCATTTTCAACACCCTGCAAAAAGACACAGCAAACTCTGAAAAAGAGGCTGTTGAATTCATTTACAGGCAGTTGCGTAATGCTGAGCCTCCTGATGAAGAAACAGCAAGGGGTATTATCGACAAGCTTTTCTTCTCGGATAAGCGATACGACCTCGGAGATGTTGGCCGCTACAGGATAAACAAAAAACTGAACCTGGAAACAGCAAACGATATCAAAGTGCTGACCAAGGAAGATATCATTTCCATTATCAAGCACCTGATCATGCTTGCCAATGCGAAAACAGATGTTGATGATATCGACCATTTGAGTAATCGTAGGGTCAGGACAGTTGGGGAGCAATTATATGCCCAGTTTGGTGTTGGACTTGCCCGTATGGCTCGTACCATCAGGGAAAGGATGAACGTGAGAGACAATGAGGTCTTTACTCCTACCGACCTGATCAACGCTAAAACGCTATCCTCAGTTATTAATTCATTTTTTGGGACTAACCAGCTCTCCCAGTTCATGGATCAGACCAACCCCCTATCTGAAATCACGCATAAGCGTAGGGTTTCAGCACTGGGACCAGGTGGTCTTTCCAGGGAAAGAGCAGGCTTCGAAGTCAGGGACGTACATTATACCCACTACGGACGCTTATGTACAATTGAAACACCTGAGGGTCCTAATATCGGGCTGATCTCATCACTATGTGTCTATGCCAAGATCAATAAACTCGGGTTTATTGAAACTCCTTATCGTAAAGTAGAGAATGGCAAGGTTAATATGAATGAGCCTCCCATATACCTCACTGCTGAAGAAGAAGAGGAAAAGATCATTGCACAGGCCAGTACACTGCTTCAGGAAGATGGCTCTTTTGTTAGAGATAAGGTGAAGGTAAGGTACCAGGCTGACTATCCTATTATTGATAAGACAGAGGTTGACCTTATCGACAGCGCACCAAACCAGATTGCATCCATTGCAGCATCACTCATCCCATTCCTGGAACATGATGATGCGAACAGGGCTCTGATGGGATCTAATATGATGCGTCAGGCTGTTCCACTGATGAAACCAGAAGTTCCACTGGTAGGAACAGGAATTGAAGTTGATGTAGCAAAAGATTCACGTGTTTTGATCAATGCCGAAGGCGATGGCATCATCGAATATGTTGATGCTGATGAGATCGTGATCCGCTACTCCCGGATGGAAGAGGAAAAACTTGTAAGTTTCGATGATGACATCAGGAAATACAAGCTGACCAAATTCATGCGTACCAACCAAAATACCTGTGTTAACCTTAGCCCTATCGTGAAGAAAGGCGATAAGGTGAAGAAAGGACAGGTGTTGTGTGAAGGTTATGCTACCCAGAATGGCGAACTGGCTCTTGGCCGGAACATGATGGTGGCATTTATGCCCTGGAAAGGCTACAACTTTGAGGATGCTATCGTGATCTCTGAACGTGTTGTAAGAGAAGATATCTTCACCTCTATCCATATCGAAGAGTTTACGCTTGAGGTAAGGGATACTAAAAGAGGTATTGAAGAACTTACCAATGATATCCCTAATGTAAGTGCTGAAGCCACCAAAGACCTTGATGAAAATGGACTCATCCGGATAGGTGCTGAGGTTAATGAAGGTGATATCCTTATTGGAAAGATCACTCCGAAAGGTGAAAGTGATCCTACTCCTGAAGAAAAACTTCTTCGCGCTATTTTCGGTGACAAAGCCGGTGATGTTAAAAATGCATCCCTCAAGGCACCTCCTGCAATGCAGGGTGTTGTGATCGATAACAAGCTGTTCTCAAGGTCCGTCAAAGACAGGAAGTCCAAAGCAAAGGAAAAAGACGTCATTGATGCACTAGAGGATGCCTTCAACAAAGAAGCCAATGAGCTGAAATCAAAGCTTGTTGATAAGCTGATCGTACTGGTTAGCGGAAAGACCTCTCAAGGTGTAAGCAACAACTTCAAGGAAGAACTTATCCCCAAGAAGGCCAAGTTCACCCAGAAGGCGCTTACAGCAGTTGATTATACCATGGTCAATCCAAGCAAATGGACGACCGATAAGGCTAAAAACGAGTTGATCAAACAAGTGATCAACAACTTCAATATCAAATACAAGGAAATCCTTGGTGAATATAACCGTAAGAAATTCGTTGCCACTGTTGGCGATGAACTCCCTAACGGTATTGTTCAGATGGCGAAGGTTTTTGTTGTGAAGAAACGTAAACTAAAGGTTGGAGATAAAATGTCGGGACGTCATGGTAACAAAGGTATTGTTGCCAAGATCGTCAGGCAGGAAGACATGCCGTTCCTGGAAGATGGAACGCCTGTTGATATTGTCCTCAACCCATTGGGTGTGCCTTCACGTATGAACCTCGGACAGATCTATGAAACTGTACTTGGATGGGCAGGAACAAAGCTCGGACAACGTTATGCGACCCCGATTTTTGACGGCGCCAGCATTGAACAGATCACAGAACTGGTGAAAAAAGCCGGGCTTCCTGAAAATGGGAAGGTTTGGTTGCATGATGGTGAAACAGGTGAAAAATTTGACCAGCCAACAACCGTAGGTTATATCTACATGCTGAAACTGCACCATATGGTAGATGACAAGATGCATGCCAGGTCGATAGGACCATATTCATTAATCACACAGCAACCTCTTGGCGGTAAAGCCCAGTTTGGTGGCCAGCGATTTGGTGAGATGGAAGTATGGGCTGTGGAAGCATTTGGTGCTGCCAATGTACTTCAGGAGATCCTGACTGTTAAGTCTGATGATGTTCAGGGAAGGGCCAAAGCATATGAAGCCATTGTTAAAGGTGAGAATATGCCTGTACCTGGAATTCCTGAATCATTTAATGTACTTATTCACGAGCTCAGGGGCCTTGGCCTGAATGTAACCTTTGAATAGGTAATATTCGAACGATAATGTTAATAATTTAATTGTTTTCAATAATATCTCATATATATGGCATTCAGAAAAGACAGCAAAATTACAAGTGATTTTTCAAAGATTTTAGTTAGTCTTGCTTCACCTGAGTCCATCCTCGAAAGATCGTACGGCGAAGTGCTTAAGCCGGAAACGATCAATTACAGAACATACAAGCCGGAACGCGACGGATTGTTCTGTGAGAGGATATTCGGTCCAGTAAAAGACTGGGAATGTCACTGCGGGAAATACAAACGTATCCGTTATAAAGGGATCATTTGTGACCGTTGTGGTGTTGAAGTAACTGAGAAGAAAGTCAGAAGGGAACGTACCGGACACATCCAACTTGTTGTGCCTGTTGCCCATATCTGGTTTTTCAAATCCCTACCTAACAAAATTGGCGCCTTGCTTGGCCTGCAAACCAAAAAGCTCGATACGATCATCTATTATGAGCGTTATGTGGTCATTCAGCCGGGTCTGAAAGAGGTTGATGGGATTAATTTCATGGATTTCCTGACGGAAGAAGAATATTTCGACATTGTTGAAAGCCTTCCAGCAGAAAACCAGTATCTCGACGACAGTGATCCCAATAAGTTCATTGCCAAGATGGGTGCTGAAGCAATTCATGACCTGCTCGCCAGGATCGACCTTGACGAGGTGTCATTCCAATTGAGGCACAAGGCCAATACCGAAACTTCCCAACAGCGTAAAGCTGATGCACTGAAGAGATTGCAGGTGTTTGAAGCTTTCAGGGATTCACGAAACAGGATTGAAAACAGGCCTGAGTGGATGATCGTGAAAGTAGTTCCGGTGATCCCACCTGAGTTGCGTCCCCTGGTGCCACTGGATGGCGGCAGATTCGCAACGTCCGACCTGAACGACCTGTACAGAAGGGTTATTATCAGGAATAACAGGCTGAAAAGACTCATTGAGATCAAAGCTCCCGACGTGATCATGCGTAATGAAAAGCGTATGCTTCAGGAAGCTGTTGACTCACTTTTTGATAATTCAAGAAAAGCCAATGCCGTTAAGACTGATTCTAACAGGGCGCTTAAATCCTTGTCTGACAGCCTTAAAGGAAAACAAGGGCGTTTCCGTCAAAACCTGCTTGGTAAACGTGTCGACTATTCAGGCCGTTCGGTAATCGTAGTAGGTCCGGAATTGAACCTGAACGAATGTGGTATTCCAAAAGCAATGGCAGCGGAACTCTTCAAGCCTTTTGTAATCAGGAAGCTTCTTGAAAGAGGTATTGTAAAGACTGTTAAATCAGCGAAGAAGATTGTTGATCGGAAAGACCCGGTTGTTTGGGATATCCTCGAAAGTATCCTTAAAGGACACCCGGTCATGCTGAACCGTGCCCCTACCCTTCACCGTTTGGGTATTCAGGCATTTCAGCCAAAACTGATTGAGGGAAAAGCAATTCAGCTTCACCCACTTGTTTGTACTGCTTTTAACGCTGACTTTGATGGTGACCAGATGGCCGTTCACGTACCCCTGGGTAATGCAGCTATTCTAGAGGCTCAGATCCTCATGCTGGCATCCCATAATATTCTGAACCCGGCCAATGGAGCACCGATCACCGTTCCTTCACAGGATATGGTACTTGGGCTGTATTATCTCACCAAGGCCAGAAGAAGCACTAAGGAACAGCCTGTTAAAGGCGAAGGGATGAACTTCTATTCTCCGGAAGAAGTCATCATTGCCTACAATGAAAAACAAGCCGACCTGCATGCGATCATCAATGTGACAATACAGAATTTTAAAGATGGTGAATATGTCCCTGAAAAGATTGAGACCACTGTTGGCCGTATACTTTTCAACCAGGTTGTACCTGAAGGATATCAGTATATCAACCAGCTGCTCACAAAAAAGGCTCTGAGAGATATTATCGGCGATGTACTGATCCATACCGGAACTGCTGCTACAGCTAGATTCCTGGATGATATTAAGAATACTGGATTCCGTATGGCATTCAAAGGTGGACTTTCTTTTAACCTGGGAGATGTATTGATCCCTGAGGCCAAAAAAGAGCTCATTGCTGATGCAAATGCTGAAGTTGACGAAGTGGTGAACAACTATAACATGGGATTCATCACCAACAATGAACGTTATAACCAGATCATTGACATCTGGACACATACCAATAGCAAGCTCACACATATATTAATGGATATCCTCTCAAAGGATGACCAGGGATTCAACCCGGTGTATATGATGCTTGATTCAGGGGCGAGGGGTTCAAAGGAACAGATTCGTCAGCTTTCTGGTATGAGGGGACTGATGGCCAAGCCGCAGAAATCCGGTGCTACCGGTGGAGAGATCATCGAAAATCCAATTCTCTCAAACTTTAAAGAAGGGCTGTCGGTACTTGAGTACTTTATCTCTACCCACGGTGCCCGTAAAGGTCTTGCCGATACAGCGCTGAAAACTGCTGATGCCGGTTACCTGACACGTAGACTCGTTGACGTTGCACAGGATGTGATCATTTCTGAAACTGACTGTGGTACACTCAGGGGATTAACAACATCAGCCCTTAAAAAGAATGAAGAAGTTGTTGAAACACTGTATGACCGTATCCTTGGCCGTGTAACCCTTCACGATATCTTCAATCCACTCGATAATGAACTGATCATTGGAGCAAGTGAAGAGATTACGGAATTGGTTGCCAAATCGATCGAGGAATCGCCTATTGAAAATGTTGAGATCAGGTCAGTACTTACCTGTGAATCGAAAAAAGGTGTTTGCGCCAAATGTTATGGACGTAACCTGGCTTCCGGACAGCTTGTTCAGGCTGGTGAAGCTGTTGGTGTGATTGCTGCACAATCGATTGGTGAGCCTGGTACTCAGCTTACATTGCGTACCTTCCACGTGGGTGGTACTGCTTCGAATATTGCTATTTCTTCAAAGATTGAGGCTAAGTTTGATGGTAAGATGAAGATCGACGAACTCAGGTCAGTCGACTATGTCAATGCTGAAGGAGATAAACAGCAGATTGTGATCGGCCGTTCGGCAGAGATGAGGATCATCGACGAATCAACCGGCATCACGCTTGCTTCTGCCAATATTCCTTATGGAGCGACCCTTCACCGTAAACCTAACACGAAGATAAAGAAAGGTGACCTGATCACATCATGGGATCCATATAATGCGGTTATCCTCTCAGAAGTTGCTGGTACAGTTGCTTACGAAAACATTCTTGAAGGAAAGACTTACCGTGTCGAGTCTGATGAGCAGACCGGTTATATTGACAAGGTGATCATTGAGTCAAGTCAAAAAACAAATAACCCGACCATTCAGATACTGGATTCAAAGAAACAGGTGATCAAAACTTACGATATCCCGGTTGGTGCCCACATCATTGTTGATGAAGGACATAAGATCAAAGCCGGTGAACCATTGGTTAAGATTCCTCGTGCAGTTGGTAAATCAGGTGATATCACCGGTGGTTTGCCGCGGGTTACAGAGCTGTTTGAAGCCAGGAACCCCTCAGATCCTGCCAAGGTATCTGAAATTGATGGTGTTGTATCATTTGGTAAAAAGCTGAAACGTGGCAACCGTGAGATCATCATCACTTCAAAAACAGGTGAAGAAAAGAGTTACCTTATCCCAACATCAAAGCAGATCCTTGCACAGGAGAATGACTTTGTAAAAGCGGGAACTCCTATGTCAGAAGGAGCGATGACACCTGCCGACATCCTCGCCATTAAAGGGCCGATGAAGGTACAGGAATATATCGTGAACGAGATCCAGGAGGTTTACCGTTTGCAGGGTGTTAAGATCAACGACAAACACTTTGAAACCATCGTTCGTCAGATGATGCGTAAAGTGGAAGTTGCGGATCCGGGTGATACTAAATTCCTTGAGGGAGAGCTGGTTAACAAGACTGCATTCCAGGATGAAAATGATGAGATCTTCGGTAAGAAAGTAGTACTTGATCCGGGTGAATCTGAAAACATGAAAGCCGGACAGATCATGTCAGCGAGGAAACTCAGGGACGAAAATTCAGTTCTGAGAAGAAAGGATAAACAACTTGTTGATTCAAGGGATGCCCAACCAGCAACTGCACGCCAGGTGCTACAGGGAATTACGAAGGCATCACTGCAAACCAACAGTTTCCTTTCAGCAGCCTCCTTCCAGGAAACAACTAAAGTGCTTACACAGGCAGCTACACAGGCCAAGTCAGATAATCTTCTCGGATTGAAAGAGAATGTACTCGTCGGCCACCTGATCCCTGCCGGTACAGGACTCCGGAGATACCAGGATATCATCGTGGGATCAAAAGAGGAGTACGAAGCGTTGATGGAATCAAAGGAAGAAGAAGAAGTTGCAGTTGTCAGTGAAGTAAAACAAGTCTAATCTTTTGTATTATGACAGAACAAGCAAAAAAGAACCAGATAAATATTGAGTTAAGCGATGAGATGGCAGAGGGGACTTATGCCAACATGTTTATGATCGGTCACTCAAACTCGGAATTCATTATCGATTTTATCAAATGGATGCCGGGCGTGGCCAAAGCCAAGGTTAAGTCTAGGATCATATTGACCCCTCATCACGCGAAGAGGTTGCTACGGGCACTCCAGGATAACATATCTAAGTACGAATCGATGTTTGGAACGATCGAGGTGCCTGAAGGTGGCGATATGATGCCTCCTTTTAACCTGGGAAGCCCAACCACAGAGGCTTAACTTCAATAAAATGATCTGAATATAAAAACAGCTCCTTGCGGAGCTGTTTTTTTTTGCCTCTTCGGGTGAAATAGATATGTGAAGAAAATAGTAGAAGAGGATAGAAGATAGAAGAAGTTTTTATCCTTCTAAAATCTCATTCTCCTTCTTCAACCCACTTCTTCATTCTTTTATCTTCTATGAAAAAAGCCCCACCAATATTGGCAGGGCTCGATCATTCTAATTATTAAGTTTCAACTTTTAATTTATAATGAACTCAACACCCAAAACTCAACACTCAACACTTATTTGGTTTTATCCGGATACGGAGGAATCGGAAGCTGATTCTTATAATCGTAGGTCTCCATTTGCTCAAGTACAACCTCTATGGCTTTGTTAAGCTGCTCATCTTCACCTGCATACTCTTTAGCAGGATCATTATCGACCCAAATGTGTGGTTCAACACCAACACCTTCAATTACCCAGCCTTCGCCATTGATGCCATAAGGAGCAAACTCCGGACGGTACAGCGTACCTCCATCTACAAATGGAATCGGGCCTCGAATACCAACTACTCCACCCCAGCTACGGACTCCGATGATGGTTCCGAGCTCAAGGGCTTTAAATTGATATGGGAAGAGGTCGCCATCGGAAGCTGAATAATTATCGATCAGCATCACCTTAGGTCCCACAAATACCTGTGCAGGCCGGGTACCGGGCTTGGTATTCCTCGACATCGACATCAGCACTAATTCGCGTTGCAGTCTTTCAATAATCATTGGTGATACATTACCTCCACCATTACCACGATCATCGATGATGAGGGCTTTTTTATTGAGCTGAGGATAGAAATATTTCACAAACTCATTCAGCCCTGCTGCACTCATGTCAGGAATATGAATATAACCAACTTCACCATTCGTAGCTTCATTCACTTTGCGGATATTCTCGTGAACCCAGGTATAGTAATATAATCCTGATTCATCGGTGATGGGCTTCACAATTACTTTATGCGATCCGCTTTCTTTTGCTTCCCCATTGATTGTAAGTTCTACCTGTTTTCCACCTTTACCAATAAGTGATGCATAAATGTCGGTCATATCTGAAGTGGATGCACCATTTACTGCGATAATGTAATCGCCTTCATTCACGTCGACGCCAACTTCGGTGAGTGGCGAGCGGGTATTTGATACCCAGTTTTCACCATCAAGGATCTCATCAATGCGGTAATAACCTGATTTATCACGGCTGAGCTTAGCACCCAGCAGTCCTGTTTGAATCCTTTCCGGATTTGGTTTGTCACCACCACTGATATAAGAATGGCCAATATTGATCTCTCCTATCATCTCCCCTATTATATAATTCAAGTCATTCCTGTTATTTACATAAGGAAGCAGTACTGCATATTTATCATAAATGGCATCCCAGTCGAGCCCATGCATATTAGGGGCATAAAAGAAATCTCGCATCTGTCGCCAGGCTTCTTTATAAATCTGGTCCCACTCAGCACGCAGATCAACCCATGCTTTCACATCTGACACATCGATGAATTTATCAATCTTTGGCTTTGAGTCGGAAGGTCAATCACAGCATACTTGCCCCTTTGCGACACCAGGGCCTTCTTTTTATCAGCTGAAATAACAAAGGTACCCAGATTACCAAGAGAAGTTTCCTTTTTCTTTTTCAGATCATATAACTTGGTTTCAGGTCCATCACCCTCTGAGCTGAAATATGTATAATATACTTTGTCGCCAATTGGATAGATATTCCAGTAATTTCCGGCTTCAATCGGCAAATCAATGATCCTGTCAACAATCCCGTCGAAATCGATCTCCACATTTCCATCATCTTCTGCCTTTTCTTCTTCTTTCTTTTCTCCTTCGTCCTCGGATTTAATTTCCACTTCATCGTTCTCAGGCTCAAAAGGATTCGGTGTATCTTTCTGCAAGGTTACAAAGTAAATGCTGCCCATATCACGATAGGCATGGTTCCACTCTGTATTGCTATAGATGGGGTTAAAATCACGGCTGGATGTAAAAAACAGGTATTTACCATCATCACTGAAAGATCCGTTTCCACAATCATACCACTCATCAGTAACTGCCTGTTTTTCTTCTGTTTCCAGACTATAAACATAAACTTTGGATACACTATTTACTTCTGGCAGAGAATAAGTGATCCACCTGCTATCAGGTGACCAGTTATAGTCCCTGATCTCCCAGGCTCCGCCCTGTTCTATCTGTGTGATCTTTCCGGATTCAACATCAACATACTGAAGTCGAAGTTTCTTATCACCCCAGAGGAGTTTCTTTCCATCAGGTGACCAGATGGGGTTATATTTATAGGTATCTCCATTATCTGTGATCTGATCGGGTTCACCGGTACCATCCTGCTTAATGATGTATATCTCATCTTCACCTGTTACATCAGAAACATAGGAAATATATTTTCCATCAGGTGACCATTCTACATTGCGGTCATTCACACCACATGAGGCTGTGAGGTTCCTTGTAATCCCTGATTTAACAGGAACGGTATATACATCACCCCTGGCACCAAATACTACGCGTTTCCCATCGGGAGCCACGGCAAAGGATGAAATGCTTTTGCTTGCATCTTTCAGTTCATTTCTTCCTGATGCGAAGTCTTCAGCAATAACAACGTTTATTTTTTCAACCAATCCGCTGCTGAGGTCATAGGTATAAAGGAATCCGCCATTTTCATAAATAATGGCTTCATCACCCAGTGATGGAAATTTAATATCGTAATTCTGTATAGCTGGTCAGCTTTTCTTGCTCCGTTTTCAGTATCATACACAAAAAGGTTCATGGTGCGGTCGCGGTCCGACAGGAAATATATCTTGTTGCCATGCCACATCGGGAAAATATCCTGGAATTCATTATCCGTAATATTCTCAATGTCTTTGGTATCAAAATCATAGATCCAAACATCGTCGGCCATTCCACCTTTATAATATTTCCAGGTACGGAATTCGCGAAACACCCTGTTATAGGCCAGTTTGGAACCATCAGGGGAATAAGAACAGAATCCACCGGCAGGCAGTGGAAGTTCATTTGATAAGCCACCTTCTTTAGAAGCAAGAAATAGTTGTCCTTTGAAAGAATTAAAAGATTGTTTCCTTGAACGATAAACGATATTATCATCATCCTTCCAGGTCATCACAATATTATTTGGCCCCATTCGGTCGGAAATATCATCCCTACCCAATGTAGCAGTATATGTTGCCCTGAAGGGAACCCCACCGCTGGCAGGCATCACATATACTTCTGTATTCCCATCGTACTGTCCCGTAAATGCGATATTGTTGCCATCTGGAGAGAAACGTGCAAACATTTCATATCCATCCGCATCATTGGTCAGCTTCCTGGCTACTCCACCATCTTTCTGTACGGTATAGAGGTCACCGGCATAAGTAAAGACGACCTGGTCGCCATGTATGGCCGGAAATCGAAGAAGCCTGGCTTCTTCCTGGGCAATCAAACCCACGACAAAGGTCATGAGCAACATCAAAAGTGTAATTTTCTTCATAGTTTTTTATGTTTTGTATAAGATTTTGCGATCATTTCTTCCAAATTAATGCCAAAAAACCTAAGCATCTTGATGTCAGCTGAGTACAGCGGGAAATTGTCCGGCCTAACCTAACTGTTGTCCAATGGCGAACATGAAGCGTTCAATTACGAACAACTCAAACCCGGAGCAGCACATATTTTTCTCCCAGGTACAAAAGGTATTTTTCTATATTTCTAAATCCCATTTCTGCCAGCAGGTCGGCATAGCGATTGATCTGGCGAATATGCTTTTCGTCTTCCTTGCCTGTTTTATAATCCAATACTATGACCAGGTCATCCTTTATCATCAGCCTATCGGGGCGATATTCCCCGCCACCTGCCATCAGTATGGCAGCCTCATTCTTCAATATATATTTACCATCAAAAAAAGGCTGGATCTCTTCACTGCCGATTATTCTATTAAGCAATTCTATCAGCTCATCTGCCTTTGCCTTAGAAATATTTCCTTTATTTATTTCATTTTGCACTGCCGGGCCAAGATCAGCGATTGTATTTATTTTCGACAGCACCTGGTGGACAAGATTTCCCCAGTCAATATTCCTTGATTCATCTTCAAGGTCCCAATACTCAGCAGCATGACCGCTTAACACAATATTCTTCCGCCAGTTTGATGAGATGAATGTGCTCGAATGAACTGATCGAACTGCTGGTTTCTCACCTGACTCCAGTATTCCCGGATTGCCAATCGTATACAGTAATTTCTCTTCTTCCCAGACATTCTTATGTTCAAGATATGCCCTCAGCAAGCGTGGGATATCTTTAATGTCATCAGCGGATTCATTTGGCAGGTCACAAACAATAAACAATCGTTCAGTTGGCCTCGTGCTTGCCACATATAGTATATTCAGGAGGTCAAGCTGCTGCATATTCAACTCATGCGTATATACATCTGCAAAAGCTGTTTGTTCAAGGTTTTTATTTATCGGTAGAAGAGCTGTTTCCAGAGCCGGTATTCTTTCATCATCGAGCTTTACCCATTTCTGCTCATTCTTTATCTTGACCATATCATTGGCAAAGGGAAAGATCACAACAGGAAATTCCAGGCCTTTGGCCTTAT